>JACJWE010000001.1:0-645000 GCA_020637365.1 Acidimicrobiia bacterium
ACCCCTGATTCCGGAGTGTGGTTGGTTGGTCAGGCGGTCCGATGGTTCATGTGGTCGGTGTAGGCCTGGTGGGGTGTTTTCATTCCTATAGTCGTGTGACGACGCCGCCGATTATACCAAGACTCAATCCATTGAAACAGGCCTTGATGCAGCTCTTCAGCAGTATCCCAGTGATATCGGTGAACAAGTTCACGTTTCAACGTCGAAAAGAACGACTCAGCGGCAGCATTGTCAAAACAAACACCCGTCCTACCCATCGACTGAAGCACTCCAAGCGTGCGACACAACTTGCCGAAATCTTTCGACGTGTACTGCGACCCTCGATCCGAATGAAAGATCACACCACGAACGTCACGACCGCGGCGAGCCACAGCAGCCTTCAACGCGTCTTCGATGAGCGACGTTTCCATATGATCAGCGAACCGCCAACCCAACACTTCTTTCGTCGCCGCGTCGATCACGGTAGCGAGATACCAGAACCGCTGGCCCACCCAGATATAGGTGATGTCACCGTACCAAACCGTATCTGGCCGATCGTGGCAGAAGTGACGGTTGACCAGGTCAGGGAACGGTGCAGCAAGCCTGTCACGACGTGTCGTCGCCGTCGAATGCTCGCGGCCTGACAGCCCGCTGATCTGATGTGACGCCATCAACTCAGCGATTTTGCGTTTCGAGACGATCACACCACCATCAGCGAGTTCAGCTCGCACCCGAGGCGCACCATAGGTGCCGTCAGATTCGGCGTGGACCGTCCGGATCTTCTCGACGATCACCGCGTCCGCAACGGCCCTTCCGGCATGGCGTGCGCGGCCTGTCCGGTTCCAGTCGTAATACGACGATGTAGGGACGTCAAGGATCTCACAGAGCAGCCAGACTGGATAGCCGTCAGCCTTCTGAGCGTCGATGAACTGGTATTTACTCACCCGTTCAACTCCTTTACCCAGAAGGCCATCGATTTTTTTAGGATCTCGCGTTCCATGATCCATTGACGTTTCTCTTTGCGGAGCTGTTCCAGCTCTTCGCGTTCAGAAACCGTCAACCGGTCATCGTTTTTATCGTTATCTATGTTCATCCACTTCGAAAGCGTAGTGTCTGAAACACCAAGATCCCTCGCTACGTGACAGCGCGGTCGGCCAGAAACCCTCGCCATCTCCACCGCGTGAGCACGAAACTCAGCATCAAACTTCGCAGGTCTACCCATAACAGAATCCCTTCTACAGGACTCCGGAAACAGGGGTCAGGTTCACATCAAACTAGGGAACAGCTGCTTGGATGTGGGCAGACCAATCAGGCGGCGAATTGCGGGTACGCAGACCCACCCAAAACTACTCGTGGAGAATGTCGGTGGGGTCGCGGTTGCTGAGGCGCGATTCGTAGGTGGAGTCGATCTGTTCGAGGAGGGACCGAAGCGACCGGTGTCCCGATTCGAGCTGCATTCTCAGGAGTTCTCGTGTCACTCGTTTCCCATGGATAAGCACCAACGGGTACTCATCTTCGATGACTTCCATCTGGACGGGCTTTGAGAAGTACGAGGTGGTGACATAGCAGCCGATCCAACCTCGCCGAAGGCGGGCGACGGTACGAGCAATATCTCGACCGTTGGTCGCCGAGTGCTCGCACTTAGCCTGGCCCAGAACGACCAAGCGCGTTGCAGCAAAGCCGCTTCCGACGTCGAGCCTCCCGACGAAATCCCGACCGCCGTCGCCGCCGCGTTGACTCACCCACCCCATGGTGTAGCTGTCCGAGTCGTTACCGGACAGTACCCGTGCCGCGACCACCTCTGCTGCGGCTTCAAAGCGGTGTTTGCGCCCGTCGTAGAACGCCAGAATCTCGAGAAGGGCTTCTGCCTCGGTCGTGCCGGGGGCAGGCAATTGCGCCTCCCTTGTTGCAACCCGCAGAGCGGCCGCTCTACGTCGAACCTTGGGGATGCTCCCCGGTCCTTCGTGCACGTACGTACGCCATGCTGCCGGTGCCAGTCGCAATGTGTCGCAAGCGGTCTGGGACGCCTCGCGGCGAGCTGAGATCCAGCTCCAGTCGAAGATTTCGTGCTCTTGGCACTGCTCCAGAACGACGATGTCATAGCGGTAGTTGGTGAACGGCAGACCGCTCTTCGGGTCGACCTGCGTCACCAAAGATGCGGCCCCGACCAAGCCTATGCCTTGAAACGCGACGTATCCCTTCTGCTTCCCGTCGCGGGCGACGCGTTCGAAGAGGATGAGAGGGGGCGCGGCAGCCCGGTCGGACAACTCCGACGACGCATGAAGCGCGAACGCCCTGTTGAGCGTGCGGTTCCCCCTGGTGTTGGGAGACGTTGGTTTGTTGACTTTGCTGTCCCCGAAGTACCTCACAATGCCAGAGTCAGGATCGAAGTGATCCTCCCAAGGGGTTGTGTCCGACCCCCGCCTATGTGGGCTGCTGCCGATCAAGACCGCTGGCACGGGAGCGCCCCGTCCCGAGGCGCTTATCGGGTTGATGCCACTCTCCAGCTGTGCCCGCGGCAGCCCCTCCGTGGCCGTGGCGTGCCAGAAATTGGGGTAATCATCGACGAACTCCGGTGCTGGATCCTTCGCTGCTGCGTATCGAAAGATTTGGCCGATCTTCACGGGAGCTCCAATACCTAGCCAGTCGCCAGCGGTGTGCCATCCGGCTCGACGTCAGCGGGGACCATTGAAGATAGTCGTCTGTCTCGGCCCGTCGAACCACTCCCGAATGTCGGTCACCCCCGAGAAGAGGAGCGGGAAGCGGAAGCGGATCGGGCCATTGAAGCGATCCGGTGTTTTTTGTGAGTGGCAAGGCCGATGTAGCAGTCGTATCTCACAAATCAAAGGTTGCGACGACGGGGCAATGGTCTGAGAATCGGCTCGCGTAGGTGGCGGCCCGGGCGACCGAACAGGACATCATGTGCCTGGCGAGGCCTTCTGAAGCGAAGAGGTAATCGATACGCCAACCAGCATCGTTGTCGTATGCGCGGCCCCGCCAGGACCACCAGGTATATGGCCCATCGACATCACCAGCATGAGCTCGACCGAGGTCGACCATGCCGAGGTCACACAATGCCGACAAGCGTTCTTGTTCCTCGGGAAGGAAACCGGATTTGCCGCGGTTGCCCTTCCAATTCTTGATGTCTCGTGAGTCGCGAGCGACGTTGAAATCACCAGCGACGATTACCTCAGCACCTGCAGCGAGCTGGTCGGAGACGACCTGATTGATGTGATCAAGGAACCCGAGTTTCTCTGCCATGCGTTCCGGATCTGATGCTTCACCGGTGTGGACGTACGCGGAACCGACGACGAGCGGTCTGCCATTGGGGAGAGCGACCTCGCCGAGCACCAGCCGGCCTTGTGTTTCGAAACCTCGGCGCACAGTGCTTCCGCTCTTGGCCGCGCCGCTCTCGACTGTGCCGCTTTCGACTGTGCCGCTTTCGACCGCGCTCGCAGACAACTCTTTGAGAGGGAAGGTCGAAGCGATCGCCACTCCGGCGCGACCCTTCGCTTCCCCCGTCATCTGAATAAGTTCAAATGAGTCCTCGAGGAGGTCGGTGGTCACAGCTTGTTCGGCACGAACCTCCTGCAGACAAAGAATGTGCGGTGTGCATTGCTGAAGCCATGTCGACATTCCGCGCCGCGCCGCGGCCCGGATCCCGTTGACGTTGACCGATGCGATGGTGAGTTGCATGCACCGATGTTGGCACCATGAACGTTCTGGTCCAGATCCCTGACTGGCTTCGTTCCGTCTGCGTACTTCGCCAAACGTGGCGTTTACCCGAGTGAGCGATCGTCGCTCAGCATTGACCTGTGCACCAATGCGGACGTGACGGCTCGGCCATACTGGCCCGGCCGCGACCCGGTCTCGTACAGACGGTCTCAACAGTGTCTGCCGCCGCGGCGCCGGACGAAGAGGAAAGGCCATGAAGCCAGGACGTCTCAAGTTCACCATTCCCACGCCGAGCTGGCATCGCAACCCTGCGGTCCGATCCGGCGATCAGCTCACGCTGGGGGAGCGTGCAGCTGACAAGCTCCGCAATGGCATGGGTTCGTGGGCCTTTGTCTTTGGCGGGTTGTTGTTCTTGGCGGGCTGGATGATTGGCAACGGCAACCACGGCTTTGACCCGTACCCCTTCATCCTGCTCAACCTCATCCTGTCGTGTCTGGCCGCGATGCAGGGCGCCATCTTGTTGATCGCCGCCAAACGGCAAGACCAAATCAGCAGTGAGCTCGCTCAGCACGACTATGAGACAAACCTCGAGGCGGACCGCATCGTCAAAGAGATTCACCTGCTGGCAAAGGAAATCCATGCGCATACCTGCGGCGGTGACCATCTGCATCGCTGATGAGATGGACATCGATCTGGCTTGTGCAGCGATGCGAACCGGTCAGCTGGTGGTGATGGGCCACGGATCAACACGAGGTGAGCGGGTCGTCGCTCAGAGGAGCTCTACGGTCAGAGCGCAAGGGGTAGACAACGTGTGACGCCGTTGTAGAGAACGACTCGAAGTGAAGTGGCCGGGTGTTAGTTTGCGGGCCTACACGCGGAGGTCTCACATGCTCAGGAAAGTCATGCACAGCGGCGTCTCGGGTTGGAAGCCCGACCGGCTCGACGATCTCACCGGCAAGCGTTACATGATCACCGGTGCGAACTCTGGGCTGGGGCTCGAAGCCGCCAAGATCCTCGCGGCGAAGAATGCCGACATCGTCATGGCGTGCCGAACGCCAGCGAAGGCTACCGCCGCCCAGACCGAAGTGGAATCGGTTGCCGGTGGTGGCGTGGTGTCGGTCGTACGGCTCGACCTGGCTGACACATCGTCGATCCGCGAGTGCGCCGATGAGGTTCGCGAGACCTTCGACGGGCTCGATGCTCTGGTCAACAACGCCGGTGTCATGCAGACCCCGCAGGGCAAGACGGCCGACGGATTTGAGACCCAGTTCGGGACGAACCACTTGGGTCACTTTCTGTTGAACGGGCTGCTGTACGACCAGGTCGCGGTGCGTGCGGGTCGTATCGTGGTCGTAGCCTCGATCGCTCATATGCGTGCGACAGGCATCGACTGGGACGACCCGATGCTCGACCGCAGCTATTCGCCGACCAAGGCCTATGGCCAGTCCAAACTGTCCAACCTGATCTACGGGCTCGAGCTGAGCCGTCGCCTCGCTGCGGTCGACAGCCCGGTCGCGGCGATCACGGTGCATCCCGGATACGCCAACACCAACCTGCAGTTCTCCGGCCCGACCGGGATCTGGCAGAAGCTGTACAAGGTCGGCAATCTCGCCGCCCAGTCCGCCGAAGCTGGCGCCTACCCCGAGGTGCTCGGTGCCGCCGGGCGCGAAGCTCGCAACGGTGCGTACTACGGGCCGACCTGGTTCCTGGGGGCCCGCGGCCCGGTGGGTGATGCACGCGCCACCAGCAAGGCCACCGACACCGAAAGCGGACGCCGCCTCTGGGCGCTCTCTGAGGAGTTGCTCGGAGTCACCTGGGACCTCCCCGGCAACGCCGTCTCAAACACGACCGACACCTAGCGACTCGCGATCGGCTGCTCGGTGGGACCGGATGACTGCCAAGCACATCCAGACGGAGAGTGAGAATGCGCTACACGATCGATTCGGAACGTTCAAGCATTGTGTTCGTCGCCTCGTCGTCGGTGCATCCCATCCGGGCCGAAGCACCCCGCATGTCAGGCTGGTTCACGACAGGATCCAGCAGGCGCCGCGGGCCAAGACGCACGTGAGGTTGTGGAGGGGAGGTCGTCGTTGATGCGAGCGCGCTGCGGACCGACAATCCGTTGGTGGAGCGCGAGCTGAAACGACGGATCGACGTCGGCAAGTACCCGTCCATCACGGCTACCACGACCGGCTGTGTGGCATCAGACGGGCAGCGTGTCAGCGTTACCGGAGAGATCACCTTCCTTGGCCGCGCGTCCCCCTGTCGCGGGATCCTGGACATCTCTACCGGCGGGCCAGACAACGAGGCCCATCTGGTGGGGCAGCAGACTCTGGATGTACGTAGCTGGGGACTGCAACCGCCCAAGTTCCTGCTCTTCAAGGTCTCTCCAGAGGTCGAGGTCGCCGTCGATCTCGTGGGTATTCCCGGTTGACTGGACTGGGCGCCGCTCGGTGATCGAGATGGGTGGCGGGCTCGACGCAAGACCGGCGCTCCTCTGGTGGTCATCGGCCGCATGGTCTGGGAGTACGCCCGATAGGTGAGGCCCCGCGCCCGTACGGACTTCGACGACTCGTCTATTCGTCCGAGACACGGTGTCCGAGACACGGCGATGTGGGGCGACCCACGCTGCGAAATGGACGGCACCGACCGCCAGTCTCTGCCCCTGGTCACTGAAGATGGGCCGACACCTCGGCGCTCTTGCGTCCTAATCGGCGACCGAGAGTGCTCGGTCATTTCAGCAGCGTTCTAACCTGCCGAGATGCTGGCAGCCGCCGATCGGTCGTAGTTGGCAACAGCACGTCGTCTCGTGTGCGGCGGTGGGCGGAGCGGGGGATATTCTCCTGGCGGGCCTTGCATGGCGAACAGGCGTTCTGTTATGGTGATCGAACTTCGTCGGTTCTCCCGGCCACTCGTGCGCCTGACGGCAGCCTCCAAGACGCTTGTGTCAAGACGCTTGTGAGAGGGGTCGTGCGGTGCACATTTCCGTTTGTTCTTCCAGCACGTCAGGTGCGTCGGGTTCGGTGCGGCGGTTTGTGTACGTCGAGCTTCCTGCCGAATTGGGCTCCGTCTCAGAGGGCGAATTACGCGCATGCGTCCGCTCACTGAGGGGCGCTCGGGCGGAGCTTGACGCCCACCAACTGCACGTCGCGCAAGAACTTTCGCGACGGGAGGCCGTTTCTCCGTCCTTCAAGGCTGTCGAGGTGCTCAAAACCGACGGCGGTCTGCCAGGCCCGGCAGCAAAGCGGCAGACCGTGCTCGCCGAACAAAGTGTGCATTTTCCAGCGGCGGTTGAGGCCCTTGCTTCGGGGCGCCTTACAGAGGGGCACTTGCAGCACTTGGCGCGAGCGAGAGTGAAGCCCACCCCGGGCGTTCGCTGCCGATGTCGATGAGCTCACCGATTTGGCTTGCAACACCTCGGTCGAGCTGTTTGGCCGCCACGTCTCTCGATGGATCGTGGCTAACGACTCCGACGATGGCGACGAACGATTTGAGGAACAGCATCGCCGACGTCATTTGACCTTCAGGACCAATGGCGATGGCACGGTCGCTCTCAACGGGGTGTTTGACCCCGAATCGGGTTCGACCATCCAAGGAGCGGTCACCAATCTAGCGAGGACATGTTGCGTGCAGAAGGCGAGGGCGACGGCCAGAAACTACCGGGGGTCAACGGATGGCAGACGCTCTGACCCATCTCGCGATCGCCGGGACAGCGGTCGACTACGGATCCGAAGCTGATGGCGACCTGATCCCGGCACGCCCGGCGCGGTGCTGCTGCACGTCCGCTGCGATGCCGACGTGCTCACCGGTGATCTTGAACGGGCCCGTCAGCGTGGGGCACACGTCGGTGACACCAGCTTGGGCGTAGCGCTGAGCGCCGCTACGATCCGCAGGTTGGCGTGCGATGCCGGGGTCATCCCAACGGTCTTGGGCGGTGATTCACAGATACTTGACGTTGGTCGGATGCGGCGGACGGCGACCGCCGCCCAACGTTCGGCGCTTGAACATCGAGACGGGCACTGTGTGTTTCCGGGATGTGACAGGCCGCCGGGCTGGTGCCAGGTGCACCACTTGATCCCCTGGAAGACAGGTGGGTCGACCAATCTGGACAACCTCGTGATGCTGTGCGGCACCCACCACCATATGCTGCACGAAGGTCGATGGAAACTTCGACGAGACAGCTCGGGCTGGGTAGCGATACCACCCGGCGACCGACCGGGATCCGGCGGCGCCAACGCCGCGGGTGGACTTGGCGGGGCGCTGCCGAGCAACGTGGCTGCCGACACCCCGGCGGACGGGACTTGTTCCGACGGTGATCGCCCTCTCGGCCTCGCCGGGGTCGACGATGCATTGGCCCGCGGCCGACCAGCAAGGCGTGTCGAAAAGCCCGGTTCTCCGGTGAGCGGAGTGTGGGTTGGTAGATCTCCGGGCGTCCAAACCCAGTACCCGGACCCGCGGGCGACTCAGCAAGCGGAGCCACAGCACCCGGACTCAGCACCCAGACTCGGCAAGCGAACTCGGCACTCGGACCCGGCGAGCGGACTCAGCATCTGGACCAGCGCGGACTCAACAAGCGAACCTAATAGTCTGCCGAGTCGGGCCTTTGGGTCGACGAGGTCGCATCAGAAGACACCAAGGCCCTCACTCTCGTTCGTCAGTGCTGCGGTGTGTGGCTGTTAGCGGAGTCGGAGTTGTTCTAAGAGGTCCGCGGCGGCGGCGACGGGAGACTGGGTGCCGTTGGCGATGTCGGTCGCGGCGGCCTCGGCGCTGGGCGTCGCGAGAAGCGACCTGAGGCGCTGATCGATCCGTTGGTCGATCCGGCTGGCAAGCTCGAAACGGGCCCGTTCCACGCGCCGGTTGAGGATCTGACCGTTGGTCCTCAGCCACCGCCGATGCTCTGCGATTGCGTCGATCAGCTCAGCGATGCCGGTCTGTTCGGTCGCGGTCGTCGAGATGATCGGCGGTCGGTAGCCGTCGCGTTCCGCTCCGGTGACGTGGCTGAGGTCGAGCATCAACTCGATGTCGCGGCGCGTCAGCCAGCCCCCTGGGCGGTCCGCCTTATTGACGACGAACACGTCGGCGACTTCCATCAACCCGGCCTTGTTTGCCTGGACGGCATCACCCATACCGGGGTGGCGACGACGACGGTGGTGTCGGCGATCGACGCGACGTCGACCTCGACCTGCCAACACCGACGGTTTCGATGATGATCGGGTCATAACCCGAAGCGTCCAGTATGCGGACCGCCCCGGGGATCGACAGGGCAAGACCACCAGCGTGGCCTCGGGTCGAGACCGACCGGATGAATGCGGTCGTGTCGACCGCGGCCATCCGCACTCGATCGCCCAGAATCGCACCCCCGGTGAGCGGTGAAGACGGGTCGACCGCGATGACCGCTGGCCGCCGACCTGCTTCGGTGAGGGCACGAACGACGCCAGCGACCAAGGTGGACTTGCCAGCGCCGGGTGCACCGGTGATGCCGATGACTTCGGCCTGTTTTGCGTGGGGAACATCAGTCGAGTGACCGCGTCCGCGGCCACACCACCCTGTTCGACAAAGGTCAGCAGGCGTCCCACCGCTCGCCGATTGCCAGCGAGGGCCTCCTCGACCAGCGCGCTTGGATCTGGAGGCGTCGGCGACGTCATCGCAGGTCAGCGTCGGCGCGCCGCCGGTCGCTCGGCGGATTGCTTCAACGACTTCAACGCTCGACGTACCTGGACCCAACACATCATCTGCGATGCCAGCGTCGAACAACAGGGTACGGTCTTCGTCGGGCACGATGCCCCTATGACGACGGGGAATATCGATCCCTGCGCCTTTTAGCGCGGCCACCATCGCTGGGCCCAAGGTCAGATGCCCAGCGTTATGCATCGACAACCCGACCACATCGGCGTCTTCCTGTTCGACCGCTGCAACGATCGAATCGGTGGTTTGGCGCAACCCCAGGTAGATCACTTCCATCCCCGCATCGCGCAACATTCGGGCCACGACACGGATACCCCGATCGTGGCCGTCAAGCCCCAGCTTTGCGAGCACGACGCGCACCGGCCGAACCTCACCATCCATGTCGACCACGCGTTGTGCAGCCAATCTCTTGCTCCCTACTTCGGTCTGTCAATCCCCAGCGACAGTGCGCAGAACCGTAGTTGCTTGCTCGTTTTTGCGCGAAGTTCGCCACGGTTGGGTTCGTGGACAAACACCCGAGACGTCGTTTGTGTTCGCCGGATACTCGATTTGTGCGATCAATTCTCAAGCAAGTTCAAGAATGCATCATGTCTGGCCGATGTGCGTGGTATGGATCAGCTAGCTCGTCCACGGATATCCAACACCTCCCCATATCTCAAAGCGAGATGGGGCCAAACCCGAGGGGTGGGCAAGCACGGAGGAATGCTTGTCCTCGCGGTCATGCTGGTCGCATCCTTGGTGGCGGGTATTGCATCCTCACGCCAGGATGCGGGCGCCGACGTAGTTTCTGAATCTGTTGCACTCGGCGGTTCGGGCAACGAGGCGTCGCGGGGGGCTGTTTCAAGACCCAGCGACCGGTGACATCTTCCACGTGGGCGTCACGGACTCCGCAGATTTTCCGGTAACGAGCGGATTCGATCCCTACCCAGGCACCGCTACGGGCAGCATGTTCTTCGTCGCGAAATACACCAGCGCCCTGCAACTGCAATGGTCACGGTTGATCGGCTCATCGTCCTCCGACCGGCTGGCGGGCGCCGCGTGGAATCCCGTGACCAACCAGGTCGTGCTCGTCGGCTCGACGACCGGTACCGATTATCCGACTACGGACGACGCCGCAGAACCGGTGAAGCTTTCACCTTCCAACCGTGAATCGACCATCCTGACGTCGGTCAATCCCGACGGTTCGATTGCGTACTCCACATACTGGAGTGCAAGCGGAACTGGCCATGCTCGGATGATCGGCTTTCAACGTCCCAGCATCAATTCGCTCGGGCAGATCGCAATCACGGGTCAGAGCAACACCGTCATTAACAGGGTCAACTCCTCAGCCACCCACGGCGGCAACTGGGACCAATTCGTCGTTGTCCACGACACCGCTGCGCCCGCAGGATCCAAAGTGCTCTTCGCAGGCCCGGTCGTCAACGGGTCAGGGTATGACGGTCGTCATGGCCTCTGGGATAGCGGCTTGGCCGTGACATGGTTGGATGACTCCTCATTCATGACCGGGGGCGGCTCGAACAGCACGCTGACGACCACCGACGGCTCGACGTACCGCGGCGTTGGATCTCAAGGTGTCGTGACGCGATTCGTTGCACCCGTGGCGAAGCCCCGCATGTTTACCGCGGAAACGGTCTCATATATCGGACATCCCGAGTACGCACGGACCGACTCATTTAGCATCTTCAACGATGGGCTTGACGCAGACCCGATGACCGGAGAGTTCACCACCTGGTACGACGGCACCACGGTAGCGAGTCTGACGTCGCGGCGGACCCCCGGTGAGGTATACGACAATACGAACGAAGCGATGTTGCTCCGGTTCAACGGTGACGGCACGTACACGGTCGAGAGAGAACCGTGGGACTCCATTTCTTCTATTTCGGCACATCAGCGGACGGATCTGAGGTCTATCGATGCTGGAATCGCTCGCGACGGGAGCGAACTGACGCCTGGATGGGCGCAGGGCACCGCCGTAGGGGTCTACTCCAGCGATGGCGAAGCGCCCCAGCGCCTGGTCGATCTGACCGCGGCGACGGGAAGTTCTGGATCGAGCACCGGGGTGGTCACCAGCGCTCAGGGCGACCTGTGCGCCAACGTCCATGTCCCCGAACTCGAGTCGTACTTTAGAGCGACCATCGAAGACGGTGGTCAGCTGCCAGCTTCTCTGTGGGACGCGAATCGTGACGTCGCCATTGTGTGCGTGCGCGACTTTGACTATCAGCCGCTCTCGATCAACCTGGGGTTTTCACCATCCACGGCGCGAGCCAACGAGCCTGTGCGTTTGTGGATCGACATCACAAACCCCAACGCTGAGCCAACCGTCGGCACGATGTTCTCGATGCCGTTGCCGGATGGCATCACCGTGGCCGGAACCCCAGATGTCATCAGCACGTGTCCCGCTCAACCGGGCACCATGACGGGTTCTGCGGCGCCGGGCGGCACGTCGGTCAGTCTCGTGTCGTCGATCGGATACGCAGGCGCGACCCGTTTTCCCGCCGGTGAAACATGCACCGTCAGTGTCCTCGTGGTCGCCTCGAACCCGGGCAGCTACGAAGCGACGTCGCCTTACGTTCCCGCAGCTTGGTCTGTGCCAGACATCCCAGCCGGGTTGGCATCAGCCTCACTGACGGTCCTCGACGTCCCTGCCAGCGGTGGAGTTTCGGGCAATGTTTTCATCGACGAGAACTCAGATGGCACGATCGGAACTGGAGAACGCGGTTATCGCGGTGCGGTCATCACAGCCTTCGATGACGCTGGGGCGGTTGTCGCCACGGCCATTTCGAACAAGAGTGGCGACTACACACTGAGCGTGCCCGACGGCGTTCGCGTGCGTATCGAGGCCCGTCCCGCCACCGAAGATGCTGGATGGATCGAAGAGGGATATGCCGGGGGCACCTCGGTCCAGTTCGCAACCGCTCCAGCCGCGATCAACTTCTCATTCAACGACCCACAGGTTCACTGCTCGTTGTCGTCACCCGACGTGATCACGCCGTGCTACTCGACACTCGATCCAATCACCGGCCAGACCAACGAACCCGGTCTCGTCACGACGCCATCGTCGGTAGGGACAACCGACGTCCGGAACTCATCGGATACCTCGCCGGGCATCTACACCGACAGCCATCCCTTGATGGTGCCGTGGACGGAAACCGGAGCGACGTGGGGAACCGCCTATGACCCTGGCCAAGGGTTGATCTACTCAGCGGCGTTCGCCAAGACGGCATCTCATTTTGGTCCTGGCGGCCCAGGGGCGGTCTACGTAACGGACGCCTCCGCTGCGACGTCGGTGCTCGGCACCTTCGACGCCGGTGTCGACACACAGATCGCATACCCCACCAACGGGTTTGGCAACCCCGCCAACGCTGCGTCGGCGAACCCGACGATTGTCAGCATCTTCGATGAGGCGCACAAGATCGGGCTCGGCGGCCTTGAGGTTGCTCGCGACGGCTCCGAGCTCTACGCAATCAACCTGTTCGACCGTACCTTGAGCACCATGTCGACAGCCGATGGCGCTGTATCGAGCATCGTGCCCATTCCCGGAACGCCCGATTCCGGCGTTCAGGTGGGTGTGTGTGCGCCACAGGACGTCCGACCGTTCGCAGCGTCGAACTATCGAAACAAGGTCTACGTCGGTGCGGTTTGCAGTGCCGAGTCCACCCAGGACGCGTCCCAGCTCGAGGCCTACATCTTTGAGTACGACCCAGCGGTCGACGCCTTCGCCGCTGATCCCGTCTTCACTCAGAACATCGCTCACATTCTGAACGAACGCTGCATTAGGTGGTCGTCGGAAGGATGCGGTGGGCTGACGCCGTGGGCGAACAGCACCAGCGTGGCGGTGCGTCAACTGTCGCTGAGCGACATCACATTTGAAAGCGACGACAACATCGTGTTGGCGTTCCGTGACCGCTGGAGCGACGGGTTCACCAACGCATCGGGTGCGACGCTTGTGCGAGCATGTGATGCCGATGACGACTTCGGCGGTTGGGTCCTGGAAACCAACGGAAGCTGTGGACCGACGACCGGTCAGATCCAGGGGCTTTCAAATCAATCGAGCTTTATCAGCGGTGGCCTCTTTTACGGTTGGGATGCCATGGTCACCCTCCACCCGAGTCTGACCCTCGGTTCTACCGAGCTGTTGCCGGCCAGCGACGAAATGTTGGTGACCGCATACGACAACATGCAGACCCGCTTCTTTAACACCGGATGGTGGGCCTACGACGTCAACTCTGGTGTGCCGATCCGGTCGTTCACGCTGTTCGAGCGCGGTCCACACGACGACACCGTGTACACCGTTGGGAAACAGGCAGGTATTGGGGAGTTCTCGGCGATGTGCGATGTCGCTCCGGTCGAGATCGGCAACAGGATCTGGTTGGATGCTGATGCCGACGGCATCCAAGACCCCAGCGAAATGCCGCTGGGTGGCGTCACGGTCAACCTGTACGACGCCGCTGGGCATCTCATCGCAACGACGGTGACCGATACCGACGGCAACTGGAACTTCAACTCCTCGGTTGATGACATTGACTTTGACCAGGACTACGAGGTGCGCCTCGACAACGACGCCGACTATCAGCCTGGTGGTCCGCTGGCCGGTTTGACCTTGAGTGACGCCAACGCCGACGACAGCGACGGCGGCGACCTTCGGGACTCTGATGCGCAACTCGTCGGCGGCATTCCGCGGGTGTCCGTGCACACCGGTGCCGCTGGCGAGAACAACCAGTCGATCGATATTGGGTTTACCGAGTACGACCTTGCTGTCGTCAAAGTGGTCGATCACTATGACGCTGACACTGCCGAGATCACCTGGATCGCTCGGGTCCAGAACCAGGCGGGCGTCCCATCTGGCGAGATCGTGGTCGAAGACACATTGCCGCCGGGGACCGAGTTTGTCTCCGCCGACAACGATGGCGTTCACGACTCGGGAACGGTGACGTGGACGATCGAGAATCTGCCGCCTGGTGCGTCGCTCGACCTGACGGTTGTCAGCCGAATCATCGACCGGACCCAGAACCCCTTTGTCAACGCGGTCGCGATTGTCGGCGACTCGGGGCAGGACTCAGATTCGGATCCCGATGATGCCAACGAGCCGGTGATCGATCGCGAGGCGTTGGAGGACGCGAGTATCGACGACGAGGCTGGCGATACCGATGACCACGACATTGCTGTCCTTGACATCAACCGCATGTTCAACCTGTCCCTTGAGAAGACCCTCACATCGGCAGGCCCGTTCGAGCTTGGCGATGAGGTGTCGTTCGAATTGATTCCCTTCAACGATGGTCCGGACGAAGCTGATGCTGGCTGGTCGGTGACCGAGGTACTGCCAGATGGCCTCGCTCTGGTGTCGATGCAGGGCGAGGGCTACGAATGCTCTGGGTTCACATGCGTCGCACTCGACGAGCTCGGAGCCGCTCAGACGGGGCAGCCCATCGTGGTGACCGCTGCAATCGTCTCGGGGTCTGGCGGATATCGAAAGAACGTCGCGTTCGTTGCGCCGTCACCGTCGGATCCAAAGACTGAAACCAACGTGTTGAGCGTTCCGTCCTCAAACACCGACACCAGCGCGTCAAGTACCGACAACGATGCCCAGGCAACGCTCGTCGTCGAAGGGGAAGAGCTCATTCCCACGACGACGACAACATCGGCAGCATCGACGACGACAAGCTCTCCGGTGTCGACAAGCACCACGACGCCGTCCACGGATACGCCTCAGACGACGACCCCCTCGGCCGATCCCGGCTATCCCACCACAAGCCGCGGATCCCTCGTCGTTCCGGGAGCACCTCGTGGGGCGCAAGGGCAGCCGTCGTTTGGTGGAGACACCTTGCTGGGCGCCGCTCCCGCAAGTGTCGGAACGGCGGTAGGTGTGCGTCCTCAGGCATCGGGTAACGGCGGATTGGCGCTCACCGGGACTCGAGGCGCTCAGGTGTTGTTGCTCTTGGGGGTTGGGCTGGGCCTACTGGGAATTAGCCTGGCCGCGTCGGGCTGGAATCGCAGGAAGCATGGCGCTGGTTCTGAGTCAGCGAATTGATCCCACGGTGGGGATATCCGTGCAGGGGTCGCGAAGCCGCTGAGTTTGAGTTGATCTCGCCCAGGGCCGGGTCAGGCGAGTTCATGACCCGGCTCGCCGAGGCTGGCGGCGGCGAGACCGGGGTGCGGTTACCGTCCGGTGAGTTCGGTGAACTTGTCAGCGAAGGCACCCGGGCCAGCGGTTTTCGCTACATCAAAGCTGGTCGTGGTGCCGTCGACGAACGTGATCACCAGCGTGCCGGTGGCCTTGCCCATCTCCGCATCGAGCGATGTGATCTGGTCGAGTGGGATCGAGGCGTTCAAACCCTTTGGCCGGCCCGACAGGGAACTGTGCCCAAACACCAGAAGTCGCCGGTCGGATAGGCCGAGAACCGCTTTGCCTGCGGGGATATTCAGCATGATGCCGTCACCGGGGTTGTCATCGTCGGAGTCCCTGTTGCTCGCCAAAGCGTTGCTCGCGAGCACGCCGACAGCGCCGCCGAAGCCCCGAGCGACCTGTTGGCGGATAGCGCCTGGCGGCTGCCCGAACGTCGAGGCGACAACTTGCTCGCCCGGTTCGAGGTCATCCTTGCAATGCTTGTGGATCTTTTTCGTGAAATCGACCAGCGCCATTCAACCGCTCCATGTGTCAGGGAAGGGTCAAGGGTAGCCCCATCACCAAGCCTTCAACGACCGTAAAACACGGGAAGTGAACGAGGCGGTCAGCCAGTCCGGGGCCCGCACCAATTCGAAGAGCCGCCAACGCTCTGCGGTCGCTCGCGCGAGGTTCGCTTCAAACTTCGGCTCTGCCAACAACTTGACTGCCAGGACCGCAAACTTGCGCGGGCTCGCTAGATCCGAGACACCGCTACAAGAAGCGAACAGTTGTCGGGTGATCGGCAGGATTGACCTAGCACGTTGAGTTCGCTGAGTAGGGACGTGTCTTGCATGATGAGGCCGATTGAGCGCAGCCGGAAGTCGGAGTGAATCAACCGAGGTCGGGGAGTTCGTCGGCAGGGAAGCGGCGGGTGGCTGCCCAGTGGGTGCCGACATGGTCCGGAACATCGAAACGGCAGCTCGGAACAGAGGCTGCGTTGTCGTGAAGTACAGCCGCCAGATCGGCTTCTACTTGCCGTTTGACTACTCCTGGACGACGCCTTCACAAACCTCCAAGTGCAAATGGAGTTAGACATGCGAACCTTCGAATGGCTCTCAAAGATCTCCGGAATGATGACTGCATATATCGGGATCTCCTCCCTGATCACTAACCGCTATTCGCCAGACCCCATCCACCCGGGCGTTGCTGTCATCCAGGTTGTTGCAGGAACTTTGCTGCTTTTGATCGGTTTTGGCATCCCGTACCGCCTTACGAGTACGACAAGAGAAGGGAAGCCAGGTGTCGAATCCGCTCATCTCAACGAGTAGTGAACTCCTAGTTGGCGCAAGCATCTTTGGAATCGTTCTCTTGATGGGTGCGTCGGGAATGAAGGTCGTCCATCGATTGACTCGACACAGATCAACGACGCCTGACGAAGCGCCCGATCTTGACGACTGAGCAACGCAGCGATGCTGCAAACTGGTGATGTCCTCGCGCTCGGGCGGCTTCGCCTGAAAGGCAGGTGGGTTACGGCCCTCGGCATGCCGGTGATCTCCTCGACTCGTCGACCGGGAGTTCACCGGCTCGCTGAGGCGGAATCATCGGTGAGCTACTGCGAGTGTGGTCATGCCGCCTTTTGTTCGTGACGGACGAGCGGGAGCACCGTACGTCTTTCTGGATTGTTTCTGCGGACGAGGGAACTACTCCGTTTGATGGTCATGGTCTACGCGTTCGGATTGTCGCGGACCGAGTTTCTGCTCCCATTGCCCAACAACAAACGCTCCGCTGCGAGCCCGGTCCCCCCGAGCGGAATCCGTGCGCTCGCTGGCGATTTGTTTTTAGACGATGGCGTGTTCGGTGTGGGTGCCGAAGATGGTGCGGAGGGTTTCGGCGATTTCTTCTTCGGTGGCGTAGGTGTGGACGGTGTTGATGAGTGCGGGCATGAGGTTGGTGTTGGGGTCGGTGGCGTCTTTGGCGAGTTGAGTGAGGGCGTCGTGCACCGCGGTGTCGTTGCGTTCCGCTTTGATGGTTTCGAGCCGTGCCCGTTGTTCGGTTTCGGTGTGGTGGTCGATGCGGAGCAGGTTGGGGGTGTCGTCTTGGGTGCCGTCGGTGTAGGCGTTGACGCCGACGATGATGCGGTCGCCTGAGTTGACGGCGCGTTCGAATCGGTAGGCGGAGTCTGCGATGGCGCCGATGAAGTAGCCGTTTTCGATGCCGGTGTAGACGCCTTCGAGGATTGAGCCGTTTCCGAGTGTGTCGAGGTGGGTGAAGATGGTTTCGGCTTGGCGTTCGAGTTCGTCGGTGATCCATTCGACGTAGTCGGAGCCGCCGAGAGGGTCTGAGACGTTGGGTGTGCCGGTTTCGTGGGCGATGATTTGTTGGGTGCGTAGGGCGATGCGTGCGGCTTTTTCGGTGGGGAGGGCGAGGGCTTCGTCGTAGCTGTCGGTGTGGAGGCTTTGGGTGCCGCCGAGGGTTGCGGCGAGGGCTTGGATGGCGACTCGGGCGATGTTGTTTTCGGGTTGTTGGGCGGTGAGTGAGACGCCTGCAGTTTGGGTGTGGAAGCGGCACATCATGGCTTTGTCATCGGTGGCGCCGTAGCGGTCACGCATCCACCGGGCCCAGATGCGGCGGGCGGCGCGGTATTTGCCGATTTCTTCGAAGAAGTCGATGTGTGCGTTGAAGAAGAAGGAAGGCGCCGCCCAACGGCGTTGATGTCGAGCCCGGCGTTGGCTGCTGCTTCGACGTAGGCAAACCCGTTGGCGAGGGTGAAGGCCAGTTCTTGTGCTGCGGTCGAGCCTGCTTCGCGGATGTGGTAGCCGCTGATGGAGATGGGATGCCAGCGGGGCATTTCGGCGTTGGTGAATGCGACCATGTCGGTGATGAGCCGCATCGACGGGCGGGGAGGGTAGAGGTATTCCTTCTGAGCCTGGTATTCCTTCAAGATGTCGTTTTGGATGGTGCCGGCGAGGTCGCTGCGGGCGACGCCGTTGTTTTCGGCGACGGCGATGTACATAGGCCATCAGAGTGGCGGCGGCCCGTTGATCGTCATCGATGTCGAGACGGAGCCGAGGTTGATGTCGGCGAAGAGGTCGGTCATGTCGGCGAGGGTGTCGACGGCGACGCCTGCTCGACCGACTTCGCCGAGTGCCCAGGGGCTGTCCGAGTCGCGGCCCATGAGGGGTTGGCATGTCGAAGGCGGTGGACAGGCCGGTTCCACCTGCTTTGAGGAGTTCTTTGAAGCGGAGGTTGGTGTCGCGTGCGGTGCCGAACCCGGCGAACATCCGCATCGTCCAGAGCTTGGACCGGTAGCCGGATGCGAACAGCCCGCGGGTGTGGGGAACTCGCCGGGGTAGGGCTCACCGCCGTAGACCGGATCGACCGGCACGCCTGACATCGTCTCGAACCGCGTCCCCGCAACGGCGACGCCGCATACCGATTCCGCCACTGCTCCCGAGCATCACCGTCCGCCACCTGCATCTCCCCTCATGAACGCGCAACCCGCGTGGTCGACATGCAAGGCTACCGGGAAGCGGGTGAACGGGCGTCTCCTGGGTAGCCGGGTGAGTGGCGCGAAGGCTGCGCCGTCGGGTCAGCGGTCTTGAGGATGAGCGGGTGCGAAAAGCGGGGTTTTGGGCGGCGGCGTTCGCTGCCGTCGGGATGGCCTGGTGGGTGTGGGCCGATGCCCGCGTCTACTCGGACAATCAAAAGAATTCGGGTTACGCGGCAGGGTTCCTTTGTTGGCTGGTGTCGGCGCAAATCTTGTCGCTGATGGCGGCGTATTGGCTTCTGATGAGGGCGCGTGCCCGGTCGGGCGCAGTGGACAAACCCAGCTCGGCGGCAACGGCGGTGATTGTGTGCGTCACGTTCTCCCCATGGTTCGCGCTCCCTTGCTGTTTGCGCTCGCTCGTTGACGCTGGCTCGGTGGTGGCGTGGAGCGCTGAGCGGCGGCCTGCGCGAACTCCTTTGGCGACGTGGTACGGGGACGCTGCGGCGCCGTTCCCTGCCGACATCTTCTCAAGCCGGCGGTATGCTGGCATACATGAAGCGAACGACGGTGAAGCTTTCCGATGATCTCGACGCCCGTCTTCGGCACGAGGCGCAGCGGCGGGGCGTGACGGTCTCTACCTTGACTCGCGAAGCGATCGAGGCCTGGTTGAGTGCCCCGACGGGGCGGCGGCGACTCGGCGCTGCCGGTGCTGGAGCGAGTGGACGAACCGACATCTCTGAACGGATCGAAGAGATCCTTGCAGCCGAGGTCGGACAATCGCACTGATCGTCGACGCAGGCCCGCTATATGCCTACATCGACCGGGATGACCGGCACCACAGGGCGTGCCTCGAAATGCTCGAGACCCACCCTGGCCCGCTCATCGTACCGGTGCTCGTCGTCACCGAAGTTGCCTATCTGGTCGCAAGCCGCCTCGGTGCGACAGCCGAAATCCGACTCCTGGGAGACTTGGCGTCGGGAAACTTCGCCATTGAGCCGGTTGCCGCAGGCGATTGGCTGCGGATCGCCGAGTTGGTGGGCCGATATCGAGACCTGCCCCTCGGCACTGTCGATGCATCGGTGATCGCCGTCGCGGAACGGACAAACGTGAACGAGGTGGCCACGATCGATCACCGCCACTTTGCCGTGGTGCGCCGGTCGATCGGCCCCTTCACCCTATTGCCGTAGCCGTCGCGCCTACGATGCCGGATCGCTGGTTGGGAGGTTCGGTCCTCCTGCTCGATCAGTTTCCGCTCCCAGCGGATGCCGAACTCATGCCGAACTGATGCATCTTGTTCATGTCAACAGAGATCTGCTCGGGGCCTCACCTCGATCGACGCGGGGCCCCTGAGAGCAGGATGGCTTGTTGTCGGGCTCGGCCTCCCTGAGCGCGAATAGAGGAAATGGGGCGGCACATCAGGCTGAGGTCGCCGATCCCGTCACTGTGCCTGCGTAACCAGCGGCATATTCTGAGACGATGCTCCGCCTCTCCCACCTCGCTGCGTTCATCACTTTGCTGTCGCTCGTTGGCTGTGCAGACGATCGCGCCGCCAACCCCGTCCTGCCTCCTCCGCAACCTTTTCGCTGTAACGGTGAGGTGGCCGACGATTCACAGATCTACTTGGCGATCGACGGCCAGTCTGGCGGTGTCGATATCAGTGGCTGGCGTCTTGCCGACTTCGACGGTTATGCGCAGTCGGTCGCAACGATCGATTTGGGTACTCCGGTTGAGTCGCTTGACGGGGTCCAAGTCGATGCTGATCCGAGGCTGTTCGACGTAAGCAACGTGCAGACTGCACTGGTCCCGGCGGGTCAGTTGGGGCACCTCTGGATCACCGACGGGCTGCTGCCTTCGGGGCTCTACCCGGTCGATCGCCCTTCTGAATGGCTGCTCGCTCACTCCGAGGCTTCAGCGCAAGCGGCAGCGGGCGCCGCTCCGGAAGATGAGTCAACGAGCGAGTCGACCCTGGCCGTCCAGGTGAAGCACGTTGAGTTGCCAGTGTCGTTTGAGGAGCTCAACGCGCAGTACCCCGAAGAGAAGTCGTGGGAGCTCTGGTTGTACCTGCCGTTCAGAAGTGGACCGATCGACGAATCTCAGGCGTACTGGATTCGGTCCGTTTCAGCGACGGTGACGGACACTGTGAGCGACGCCTGCACCTATGCACTCTGGGAATGGCCTGCCTATTGCGGCAGTCAACCATCTAGCGAGTGTGATCCACCGACGTTCAAGAGCCGCCCGGTTGCGTTCTGTGGGGGAGACCTTCAGGGGGATCCAGGGCGGGAGGAATGCGAACGGCAGATGCGCCAGGCTTTCCCAGGGGAGAGTGGCTGGTTCCCTCCGCCTTTGCCGCCGCTCACATCAACGACCGCTGTGCTGACGTCCACGAGCTCCCCAGCCAGAGCACCTTGATGACCTCGACGATTCCCACCAGGGCGGTCAGCCCTGCGCTATCTCCACGTCGGGGATAGGTGAGCCAGGTCCGTCTTCGAATGTGAACGAAAACCCGGTGTACGGGTCGGCCAATCCACCGGAGTCATAGGTTGTGAGTCAGGGTTGGTTCAAAATGGGGGTGCTAAATAACAACCCGGCGAATTGGGATTGCGGCAACGCGACCACGGTGTGGATCTACGGCTTCAAGCTGGACCCGAGTGGTTCGACAGGGCAGTCAGGCGACAGCGGGGCCCTGTGGTGCTCAGCTATGGCGGTCGGTGGTACTTGGCTGGGTCGCTGAGCGGGGGGAATTCCACATACGAATGGGCTGCCAAGGCGAGCTTGCCGAGCGACTGGCTCATCTGCACGGAGACTACGCCGTGTTGACGAGCGCATCGTCGCTGGGTTCAGTGCGTGGGGCTGGCTGCAGACGTGCTGTGCCGTTGTTCTTCTTGTCTCTCGCTCTGGTTTCCTGTGGCCGATCGGCGGGAAGCGATGTGTCGGCCGCTGCAGCAGACAGTCCTCAGGAGTCGGTAGTCGATTACCAGGAGCCGTCCACGAGTTCGGTCCCGATGGGTTCGCCGCCTACCTTCACGCGAGGCGATCTGAGCCCGGAAGCAGCAATGGTCGAGGGTCGTTGGCGATTGTCCGGTGCCGACTCGTCGCCTGTGCTCGACGACGGGGGAGAACCGCGGGACCTGGTCATGCACGCAGCTTTCGGCTACCTCGCTTCTCAGTTGATCGACGGGTCCTGCGCACCCACGGCAAGCGGTTATCTCGCAGTAACCGAAACGGAGCTTCTGTACGTTGACCCACCGGACATCCCCGGGTTTGGAGTCGCAGGGAACCCCTGTCCGCCTGGACAAGCCGAGCTGCCACCGGTTCTCCCGGAACTCCCTGGGTGTTTACAAGCGGGTTGCCCGTACAAATTGGTTGACGGTGCCATCGAGTTTCATCTTGCCAACGGTGCGACCTATGTGTTCCAGCGCTGTGACGAGAAGAGCTGCACCGCATAGTCGTCCGAGAATGCACCAGAATGCGGGTCGAGATCTGTCGCGGCGTGGCGGGGAAGGACGGCGCCAACCAGCGAACGATGTGGCGGCAATCGAGTCGTGTATGTGACCTCAAATCGGCAGCCATCCCTGTCCTGGAGGTCTCGAATATCAGCGTTCGGTCGAACGGTGTTCACCGCTTGAGCGCTGCACGAGCAGTAAGGCGGCATCGAAATTGGATAATCCTACTCTGGTACGATTCGTCAATGGCTGTGGTGAAATGGTCCGTGAGTATCGAAGAAGGCCTTGCGTCTCGCGTTGAGGCGCACGTCGGGGACCGAGGGTTAAGCAAGTTCGTTGCGCGAGCTGTGGAGAGCGAGTTAGAGCGTGACCAGCTCGGCCAGTATCTCGACGAACTCGACGAGCAGTTCGGCCTGCTGCCCACCAGCTCAGTGGAGCGTGTGGATCAGCTTTGGCCGTCCTAGTTCTTGATAGCGAGGCTGTGTCATGTCTCGCTCGGCCGCATCAGAATGAGTTGCGGCTCCGGCGGGTGCGTGCGGCGTTGCGCAGCGCACATCGCATGAACGCCGCCGTCCGGATTCCGTCGGTCGTGTTGGTGGAGCTCTACCGGGGCCCGCGTCATGATGAGCCGATCGACGCGTTGTTGGGTCGCGGCATTGCGCAGGTGATCACAACCGGGTCGCGAGTTGCTCGAATTGCGGGCCACCTTCTTGCGACCGCTGAGGCTGGCAGTGAGCTGGCTGTCGACGCTGTGGTTGTCGCAACGGCCGTTCGTCTGGGCGGTGGCATCGTCGCGACGCACGACCCTGCCGATCTCGAACGATTGGCGGCGCCGATCAACAACGTGTCGATCCTCGCTATCTAGCAGCCGAACCGTTTGTGAGCGTTGACAGTGCTGCTCACTCTTCGGGGCGTTGCACCGATGATGGAGCAGTTGCAGCGAATGGCCGTTTCACTGCCGCTGAGAAGCTGTGCGTCAAAGCCTGGACGGCACAGGGTCCACTACTCGGTCGTCACAAGAACGGAGTTGTTCGCGGTTAACGCAGCGATAGACCTCTGCTCGCGACTCCTGGCGTCGTTCCCGGAGCTGTCCGTCGATCGTGTGGTCGCTGAACGGGCCGGACGGATCGCTCGCGAATTCGGTACGCGAACTCCCGATGCCTTGATCGCCGCAACCGCGATCGAGCACAAGTTGTCGATCGTCACCCAAAATCGGAAGCACTTCGAACCGATCCGCGGGGTCCGCGTTCGCTCCTTGCGTTAACCGGCACGCGCCCCACAATGGGCACGTGCCTGCCGAACTGACGCGACGGGCGACTGTTCGAAAGCGGCGCTCACAATGTGAAAGGGGACCGCCGGAAATAGTCCAAAGGAGCACCTCACGAATAACAACAAAGATCGCATTGTCGATCGTACGACAGCGGCGGCCAGTGCGTTGTTCGGCGACGAAAACCGCAAGGACGACAGCGAATCTGAGGAGATCGCCTGGGGCATCAAATCAACGATTGATACCAGCTGACCATCTGGATAGGCGCGGAGACTGCGACGGAGTCGACAAGCTCCGCTATCAACTGGCCTCATCAACTGAGATGACGGCATCTGCCAATCTATTTCACCTGGTGTCGACGTGTTTCAGCTGGTGTCGACGTTGGGTTGGAATTCGGGTATGCCCGTTGACCCCTGCGAACGCCATGGGTACGGTCGGAATCTGCACAGCTGGCCGCTTAGGTCCAGTCTGGTGAGCAGTATTTCAGCACGTGCGCCCACGCACCCCGTACCCTCAGGAGGCCTCATGGCCGCATATATCGATAGCACCCCAGAAGAACTCGACCGGATCAAGAACCTGAAGATCGATGGACCGATCGCCATGGTGAATCTGCTCAAGTTCAAGCCAGATGGCGGTAAAGAGCAATACGACAAATACATCACGGCCGCTCAGCCGTTTTTGGTCAAGCACGGCGTGCGCGTGACCTATATCGGTGACGGCTTGGGCGAGACGATTGGCCCGGACGACGAAGAGTGGGACTGCGTCCTAATCGCTGAGTACCCGAACCACCAAGCATATCTCGACATGACGACCGAAGCTGATTACCCGGTCGAGGTTCGTGCCGCGGCATTGCTGGACTCGCGCAACATCATCACGTCGCCACGGCCCACCTATTAGGCCCTCGGCTACTTCGGGCCCGGCGCATCTGAGCGCGCCGGGCCCGATCTTTTCCAACGATTCTGACAGGGCCGACGAACCGCTGTGCGGGTTTGTGCCGGAGCGACAAGTCGGTTGGCGAGTGCGCGTCAGGCTTGTGGTGGAGGTCAGCGGCCGCTCGTTGTTGGTCATAGACGACCCGACAGCCCGGACTCGTGGTGATCGGGCGGAGCGCTCATTGGTGGCTAGGGTCTTCGAGGCCCAGCAACCCCATCACGAGGCCGTTGCGCCGCCGAGGAGTTCGCGGCGGAGCCGTTCTGTGCGACGGTCCGGTGAAGCCGCGGAGCCAGCAGCGCCCGTCAGCGCGAGAGCATGCGGCCGACCGCGCCCATCAGCTCTTCGACCTGTTCTTCTGGATCGGTGGGACCTCCGCCATGGCCGATCAGACAATGTCGAGCATGGCCGTCGAGGAGTCCGAGCGCGACCTTATCGAGCGCTGCTCGGGCCGCATTGATCTGGGCGAGGATGTCCATGCAGTAGCGATCGTCGTCGACCATCTTTTCGATGCCGCGGATCTGGCCCTCGATTCGTCGCAGACGTGCGGTCAGTTGATCTTTGGTAGCGGTGTATCCACGAGCCATCTTCTACGGTCCTGTCAGGTCGGAACGTTGAGGAGATGGGCGCACACTCTCTGTCGCCGTCAAGGACGCAGGAGAGCAGAGGTGTGAGCCCACTGTCAGAGACGAGAAAGCAGTGCGTGACCGCACGTACCGTCCGTTTCCCTGGGGAACAGCCTGATAGGACACGAGGTACTCCTTGACGCGTCGGGTGCGGTTCGGTCGTTTGGGTCGGACGATTGACGTCACGAGTCTGCTGGTTTCGGGGTCGGCCGGGTAGCGACGCCTGTAAAGGTCCGGAGGCGGAGACTGTTCGAGACGACGAACACACTCGAAAATGCCATCGCCGCGCCCGCCAGCATCGGGTTGAGCAGACCAGCGGCGGCCAGAGGGATCGCTGCGATGTTGTAGGCGAACGCCCAAAACAAGTTCCCCTTGATCGTCGCTAGGGTGCGTCGGGAGAGGCGTATCGCGTCGACAGCGGAGCGCAGGTCACCGCTGACGAGCGTGATATCACTGGCTTTGATTGCAGCGTCGGTGCCCGTCCCCATAGCCAGCCCGAGATCGGCTTGAGCAAGGGCCGCGGCGTCGTTTACCCCATCGCCCGCCATCGCCACGACCCGACCGTCGGATTGCAGGCGACGAATAACGTCGAGTTTGTCGGCGGGCAACACATCCGCGATCACCTCATCGATGCCGACCTGTCGTGCGACGGCACGGGCGGCGCGTTCGTTGTCGCCGGTCAGGAGCACCGGTCGCAACCCGAGGTCACGCAGCTCGGCTACCGCTTGAGGTGATGTCGTTTTGACGCGATCTGCCACCACCAGAACACCGCGTGCGGCGCCATCCCATGCCACATAGATGGCGGTTCTGCCGTCGGCCTGCGCAGCATCGGCGGCCCGGTCGAGTGTGGTGATGCGGGGAACAGCCCAATCGTCCAGAAGCGTGGGACGGCCGGCGACGACCGCGTGCGTTGTGACGACGCCTTCGACGCCGAGTCCTTCGCGGTTGACGAACCCTTCGACCGGCCACAATTCGAGGTGTTTGCTGCGAGCCCCTTCCGCGATGGCGCGAGCGATGGGGTGTTCACTGGCGTCTTCGAGCGATGCGCCGATGCGCAGGAGTTCATGCCGGTCGACGCCGTCAGCCGGGATGACGTCAACCAAACTCATCATTCCCGAGGTGACCGTTCCGGTCTTGTCGAGGACGATCGTGTCGACACGCCGCGTCGATTCGAGGACTTCGGGACCTTTGATCAAGATCCCGAGTTGCGCGCCGCGGCCCGTTCCGACCATGAGCGCCGTCGGCGTTGCCAAACCGAGCGCGCAGGGACAGGCGATGATCAGCACCGCAACGCTGGCCGAAAATGCGATGTTGCCGGCGTTGGATGCGGCGGCGGTTAGCCAGAATCCGAGGGTGGCGAACGCCAGCGCTATGACGACCGGTACGAACACTCCCGCGACCATGTCGGCGAGTCGCTGCACTTCGGCTTTGCCGGTCTGGGCATCCTCGACCAGTTGAGCGATCTGAGCGAGGGCAGTATCTGCTCCGGCGCGAGAGGCCTCGACGATCAGCCGCCACCCGCGTTGACCGTGGCACCGGTAACGGGGTCTCCCGGACCGACTTCCACGGGGACCGACTCGCCGGTCAGGAGCGACGCGTCGATCGCTGACGTGCCGGTCACCACAATGCCGTCGGTCGCTACCTTCTCCCAGGGCGAACGACAAAATGGTCTCCGACGACGAGCTGTTCAATGGGAAGGCGCGCTTTCGACTCCGTTGCGAATGACCGCAACGTCTTTGGCGCCAAGTTCCAACAGTGCTCGCAGCGCTTCACCCGATCGACGCTTGGCGCGAGCTTCGAGTATCGCCCGGCGAGGATGAACACCGTCACCCCTGCGGCGACCTCCAGATAGATCTGTGAGTCGGCGGCGCCGCGCTCCGCGGTCAAGGAGAACCCGTGGGTCATGCCGATCTCGCCCGCCGAGCCAAAGATGAGCGCATAGAGCGACCACCCATACGCCGCGATCACACCGACCGAGATGAGGGTGTCCATCGTGGCTGCACCGTGTTGCAGGTTGATCCATGCGGCTCGGTGAAACGGCCATGCTCCCCAGGTGACGACCGGTGTAGCGAGGAGCAGCGAGACCCATTGCCACCCGTCGAACTGAAGTGCGGGGATCATCGCCAACACGATGACCGGGACGGCCAGCCCCGCCGACACAATCAGGCGGGTTCGAAGGCTCGCGAGCTGGGGATCGCGGTCGGCATCGGTCGCACCCTCCGCTGTTGCGTTCGGCGTGGCCTGTGGTCGTTGAGCGGCCGAGTAACCAGCAGATTCAACCGTCGCAATCAGGTCGTCAACCGAAACGTTCGGCGGCGCCTGAACCGATGCGTGTTCCGTTGCGTAATTGACCGTGGCGGACACTCCGTCGATCTTGTTGAGCTTCTTTTCGATCCGCATGGCACATGATGCGCAGGTCATGCCGCCGATCGAAAGCGTGACCGCTTCCTTGATGGGTCCGGTGGTGGCTGGCCCGGTTGTTCCCAGCCCTGTTGTCACGGGCGTTGTTGTTCCCGGCGTTGACCGCCGAGTCCGGTGTGGATCGTTGCCGGACGTCATCGGTCTGTCCTCCGGTCGGGTGTCGTCGGCTGTGCGAACGTTGCCGCAGGACGATCGTCGAGCGATCCTTCTGAGGTGAGGGCCTGTTCGACGATCCGGTCGTGCTCGGTGGTCTGGCCGTGTGGAGCGACCTTGTCGTCCTCAGCGTCTGGTGTCTCACGGTTTTCCGGTGAGGTCGCCGAGTCGTCATGTTCCGCGTGCACCGGCTTCTCGTCGAAGTGAATCGGGCCGACGGCAGCTCCGATCGCGGCACCTACGCCGAAGGACGCGGCGAGCACCAACGCGTACGTGGCGAGCTTGGCACGTACCGTCACCGTGCGACCTCGTACCCGGCTTCGTCGACGGCGGCATCGATTGTCTGCTGGTCGAGTTCGGTCGCCGAGGTCACCGTGACAGTCCCCGAGTCGAGATCCACGTCGACGTCGGTCACTCCCACGATCTTGCTGAGTTCTTCGCGGACGGCGCCGACGCAGTGCCCGCAGGTCATGCCGACGACGGTGAAGGTTGTGGTGTCCATGCGTGTGTCTCCTCGCCGGTTGAATGGTGACGCCAAACCTATACCCAGTAGGGGTATGCGGCAAGGTCAGGACTGCACCCAAACATCTCGAGACAGCCGGAGGCTCGTGAACGATCCACGGCTAGTCTGACGATCGGGTAGCGGCGTGAGGAGCGCGACACGCGCGCTTCGTTCGGAGGTGCACACGATGACCAATCAAGCCGACATTCATGTCGGACGGGTATACGACGACCGCCCCGACAAGCCCGGAACCTGGGTGCTCGTCGACCGCCTGTGGCCGCGCGGGATCTCCAAGAAGGACGAGCCATGGGACGAATGGGCGAAGAACGTGGCCCCGAGCACCCAGCTTCGCAAGTGGTATCAGCACGACGACAGTCGTTTTGATGAGTTTGCGCGACGCTACCGCGCCGAACTGGAAGCCGAGCCCGCCGCTGATGCCTTCCAGCGCCTGATCCTGCTTGCCCAAGCCGGGCCGCTGACCTTGCTGACCGCGTCGAAAGACGTGGAACATTCCGACGCAGAAGTGTTGCGAGACGCACTCTTGGACGGTATCGCGACCAAATAGCGCCGCTGCGCGGTCCGACAGTTCGCCCCGCTCGATTGCTAGGCCGATTCACTGGGCGGAAACGATTCGTCGATCTGCGCGCGTTGACTGTGATTGAAATCGCGCTTCTCCCGCTTGGTGTTGCTGGCCAACAGGACGCAGGTCGTCTCAAACTGCGGGTCGTCAGGGGTGGAACTTACGGGGCGCCCATGTCAGCATCAGAGGGTTGAAAGGAGATGGGACATGGTCGACTATTCAGTGAACGGCGCCGCGATGCAGTTTGCACGTCAGCTGATCGACGACGGAAACGTCGTTCTTGATAGCTCGTGGTCTGATGTGCGTCCGACACCTGCAGCGGAAAACACGTTCATTGAACGCGACGGCTGGGCGGCATACGGTCGCTGGCATCTCGGGCTGCGCGACGGCGCTCACGAACAAACCAAAGAACGGTTTGGCTTTCCGTTCGGCGACTTCGTCAACCTCCACCGGTCGGGTCTGATCGCATGTGTCGACCGAGCAGGTGAATGGCACCATCAAGCCATTGAAGATGCCGCCCACCAACTCTTGGCGCTCATCGACGACCCGTCCGGTACCTGAATTCGTTCAGTCCTTGTTCGAACCTGCCGTCACGATGCTGGCCTATCGAAACCTGGGGTCACGATGCGGCGCGCGGTGTGGCGGAGCAAGACGCAAACCTTCGCATCGCCATCGCTGAAGAAGAGGCGGCTGCTGCAACCCGGAAGGCCGAGCAAGCGGAACGGGAGACGTTTGCTCGGCCGATGATCCGGCGGATGCGCGTTTTTGGCCCTTCGTGACTTAAAGGGTGTGATGGCACAACACGCGGTGGATTTTGAGGAGTGGTATCGAGGTGCTCACCCTCGTTTGGGCACCTCGCTCGCATTGGCCTTTGGCGATGTGAACTTGGCTCAGGATGCGCTCGACGAAGCGTGCAGCCGGGCGTTGGAGAGGTGGGACCGAGTAGCTGCGATGCAGTCGCCGACCGCTTGGGTGTACACGGTGGCGTTCAACGATGCTCGCCGGCGTCTCCGCCGAGCAGGTCTGGAACGGCGGATTCTTCGCAGTCGACGGACCGAGTCGGTCCAGCCGCCGGCGGGCGAGATGTGGGCCGTCGTCGCCGACCTCCCCGAACGACAGCGGGAAGCGGTCGTACTCCGACATGTTGGTCAACTCCTCGAAGATGAAATTGCGGCGACGATGGGCATCACCCGAGGAACGGTCTCGTCCACGCTTCGTGCCGCGTACAAGTCGCTGCGGATCGCCATCGCTGAACCCGTCGACGTGGGAGAGTCTCGATGAACGTGGACCTTGACCGACTGGGCCGATGACGCCGCGGCATCGGCGCCAACCACCGAACGGACCGTGGCCGAGCTCCGGGATCGGTCTCGTCGCCGACAGCGACAGCGTCGGATCCTGACCAGCCTGGTCGCGGCCCCGGTCGTCTTACTGCTGATCGTCGCAGCCTGGTCACTTGTGGACCGACGCAGTTGAGACGGTCAGGAACTCAGCACTGACGGTGACGTCGCTGCGTCGGCCCGGATCGGCGACGACTTGGGTGACTTTGTCTGGCCTGCCCCGCCACGTAACTATGCGACACCTGAGGAACTCACGGCGGCATTCGTCGATGAGGTCACCCATTGGCCCCGAGACGAGGTAGTTATCAGTGACGCCCTGGCGATCGAGGACAACGACCCTCGTCGGGCAACGAGGTCAAGCGCGTCACGTACGGAGATCTCGAGCTCGTTTTGGTAGCGGCGCGATCGGACGCTGGTTGGGGCTTCGTGTCGATCGGAACCGCGGCCGCACTGCCGACGAGTCTCAAGCTGGCGATCCGACCGTCAAGTGGGTTCCGCCAGATGGGACGGTCACCAATGTGGTGACCGCCCGTTTTCGTGACGGAATGATCCTAGAAGAGACCGTGACGACCCCGGAGCTGCGTGTTCCTTCAGATCAGTCGCTCGACACGCTGCGGACGGTTCTCGTCGTCTTCCAGGACGAGAGCGGCAAAGTCATCGATGTATCTGGGGACAGTTCCAGGGGCCATCAGCCCTCAAACCACAAGCATGAGCCCTGGTCGCCCCGTCGAGTCCGCAGGGTCACCAGATACCCAAAGGAGCAATGCCGACCTGATGACACCGCCGACCAGGTTGACCTCCGGCAGTCTGGACATGCCCGACCTGGTCGGCATGTCGGTTGGCGACGGTGTGGCGCTCGCCCGTGCATGGGGGTTACGTGCCCAAGTCGTGCGGGACACCTCTGGTACGGGAGACCCAGGCACGGTCACGATCACCGACCCACCACCCGGCACGCGGATCGACGCGGGCAGTGTCGTCAAGGTGACTTTCGTGCCGCAACGAAGCCAGAGTGAGGCGGACGCGGAACGCGATTTGATCATCGACGAAGTGGCGGCGCTGCCGACATCGCTGCGGGTTAACCCGGTTGGGTGGATTTCGGGACCGACCCGGGTCGACACCCCTCAGGGAACGTGGGTGATCTCTGAGTTGAACTCGGACAATGAGTTTTCAGTCTTTGGTGAGCTCCCCAATGGCTGCGTCCTCGGGGACGGGTCTGGCCAATATGGCAAGGACTACGTATGCGTGGGCAGGTATAAGGAGATCTTGTTGCTCGACAAAGACACGGGCGAGATCTTGCGGGCGTATCCGTTTTCCGAAGTCACGCCGCAGGGGTTGGCGGCGACCGACGATGCGCTGTACTGCAACAGACAAGGCGACGGCGGAGTGCCAGATTCGATGCTGTGTCGCGTCGGCTTTGACGATCTCGAAGCCGATGTCCGCATCTTTCCCCTGATGACCCTGACGGCAGCACTGCAATTCCGCCGGGCACCTGGATACCTCCGTACTGGACCATTGAACCCCGCACCGTTCTGACCAGCTTCTACAGCATGAGTATCGACGGGTCACACATTACGGTCAGCGGTCAGGGAGGCTCCGCTACGGTCGATCCCGAAACGCTCGCGCTATCGAACATCACTAGCCAAGCCGACGAGATCACCTTCGAACCCTCGGTGACCCCGCCAGCAGACTCTGTGTTTGCCGGGGTGTTGACGCAGTGGGACGTCAAGGATGTCCGCGTCGACGGTCTATGGATCACCATCTCGTTTCCAGGTTCGGCAGGTTCGCCCGAGTCGCAGTGCACCGTGGACTACACCGTCGAAGTGGTCGAAGACGACCAAGCCGTGACGGCGACGATCAAGATGTGGACGCCCCTCCGCGACCACCGTTTGCAATTCCCAGGGGTTGCGTTGCCATGGGCTGGCCGAGCCACGTCCATACCGACTCGACGAACCACTTGGAAACCGTATGCTTCGAAAGGGCACGTAGCGCTCAGACCCGTTCTTACTGAGACGGCTGGCCGCTCCGTGCCGAGACGTAGGAGTCCTGAGGAACGCGTCCCCCTCGTCAGCCTGGTTCGATTCTTGAGCGCCGCTAGGAGGCTCGTCACGTGAAAGTCCCCGCAAAAATCAGCGCAGCGTCATCACTCACTCGCCTCGTCGCTGTATCCATCATGCTTCTGGTCGTGGTCGTCGGATGTCAGAACGGCGATGGCGACACGGAGAACCTGGTTGGCGACGGTCCTCGGGCCGCGAACGCCGAACCAGACCAAGATCCCTCGGAGCAGAGCGATCCTGTGAGTTGGCCGCCAACAAGCATGAGCGAGGACGTACCGGTTGCGCCGACCGGTCCGCTCCCCGAGCCACCGATGACGACGCCACCGCCGACCAACGTTCCGCCTAGACCCGTTGAATTGCCCGACGTCGTCGGCGAGCGCATCGGTGACGTGGTGTCGCTGCTCGACATGTTGGGTGTGCGTTCGCGCGTTGTTCAGGCGGCGTCCAATACCGGTGCGGCCGGGATGGTGACCGCAGCGGACCCACCTCCTGGCAGTCAAGTGGCCGCGGGTGGCACCGTCGAGCTGACCTACAGCCCGCAGCGAAGTCAGAGTGAAGCGGACGCGGCTCGCGACCTGATCGTCGACGAACTCGCAGCGTTACCGCCGTCGCTGCGGATCAACTCGGTTGTGGAGGACGGCGAGCCGACCGAGCTGGTGACGGCTCAAGGGACCTGGATCATCTCGGAGCCGAATCCGATGTGGAAGTACTCGGTCTTTGGCGAGTTGCCAGACGGGTGCGTCCTGGGCGACCCCACGGGTGTGTACGGCAAAGACTTCATTTGCGTCGACACCTATCGCGAGATCTTGCTGCTTGACCCGACGACGGGCGCCATCATTCGCGCCTACCCATTCCCCGAGCTCACACCGGACGGGTTGGTCGCAACCGACACGGCCGTGTATTGCAACCGTCAGGGTGACGGCGGCGTGCCCGAGTCGCTGCTATGCCGTATCGGACTCGACGACTTGAAGGCGGATGTCCGCATCTTCCCGCCACCCAACACGGACGACGCGGGCGCGGTGCCGAAGGCGTGGACCCCTTCATATTGGGCCGTCGACAGCACGCCAGATCTGGCCGATCTGGCGATCTTTTCTCGTCTGACGACGACCGGATCGGCGGTGACGGCAAGCGGAGCCCAGGGCTCGGCGACGGTCGATCCGGGCACGCTTGAGTTGTCCGACATCACCCGACAACAGAACCCAGGTTTCGGGCCGCCAGATATGCCTCCGCCGAACGCGGTGTTCGACGGGGTGTTCACGTACTGGGACGTCGAAGACGTTCAAGTGAACGGTCGGTGGATCACGATCCAGTTCACCGGCGGCAGCGAGTACGACGCCGAGTCGCAGTGTTCGCACGGCTATTCGATCGAAGCCGAGGAGACCGATGATGCGGTCACCCTGACCATTACAGAATGGAGGCCACCGACGAAAGATTTGTCGGATCTCAACGTGGCGTGTACAGCCGTCGGGTTTGGTCGCCAGGTCCGAGTCGAACTTGACGAACCGTTGCGGAACCGCGTGATTCGAAAGGGTTACTGAAGCGAACCGGGTCTGACGATCGGGGCAGAACGCACGGCCGACGGTCGACCGGGGCCGCCACGATGTGGTGCACCTACCGTTGGCTGGGGGAGCTACCGTCGGGGTGAGCCGCTAGCCCCCAATGGTCGACGGATCACACGATCGCTCACTACTGTGCCCGTCACACGTTGTGCTGGCCGTCGAGGACGTTCATAACCCGCCCGGAAGAGGACTTCACCATGTCTGCATTTGATGCCGAGTACGAACCCAGCCCCTGGGAGCCGATCGCAAACGAGGTCGAGTTGTACGAAACCTCGGGCGGGACCGCGCCCAGCGAAATGGTCGGCGATCAATGGATCATTCTGTGGACGCTCGGCGCGAAGTCCGGAAAAGTTCGTAAGACACCGTTGGTTCGGGTCGCTGACGATGAAGGACGCTACGCAATCGTCGGTTCTCAAGGTGGGGCTCCAACCAATCCGCAATGGGTGCACAACGTTCGAGCCAATCCGGTGGCCAGGCTCCAAGACGGGCCGACCGTCTCAGAGTTCACCGTGCGCGAAGCGACCGGGGACGACAAGGCGGTGTGGTGGGAGCGGGCCGCCGCCATCTGGCCCGACTACAACAACTATCAAGCGTCGACCGAACGCCAGATCCCGCTGTTCGTGCTGGAGCCGGACGGCCAATAGTTCGGACGGCGCAGGCGGAGGTAGGGAACTGGCAGACTGGACCGATGGGAGCAGCCTTTGGGCGGATCACCGAGCCGATGCGGGCGTTTATCGAGGGCCAGCATGTGTTTTTTGTGGCGACCGCGCCGCTTGCTGGTGACGGGCGAATCAACCTGTCCCCGAAGGGCTACGACGCGTTCCGGGTGATCGACGACCACCGCGTCGCGTATCTGGACCTGACCGGGAGCGGCGCCGAAACCATCGCCCATCTGCGCGAGAACGGTCGTATCACCTTCATGTTCTGCGCGTTTGACGGGCAGCCCAACATCGTCCGCCTGTACGGAATGGGTCGGGCGGTGCGACCGGACTGCGTCGAATGGCCGGATTTGATCGCCCTGTTCGAGGGCTCCCCGGTGCTGGAGGGTGCGGTCCGTTCGATCATCGTCGCGGACATCGACCGCACCGCGAACTCGTGCGGGTTCGCGGTGCCGTTCATGGATTTTGTCGAGGACCGGCCTCGCCTCATCGAGTGGGCACAGAACAAAAATCCCGATGACATCGAGACGTACTGGGCGACCAAGAACGTCTCGTCAATCGACGGCCTGCCAGCGCTCGATTGACCCTGCCCGGGCCTGTCGAAGGAGCGGACTGGTTCCTGGCGCTCCGGCGTGAGTCGCACCGCCACTGAACTGACCTCAGGAGAGGCGACGATGCGACCGGGCTCCCTGCCCAACTCAAAGTCGAAAAGTTAGAAACTATAAGATCGGTGGATGCGGACAACGGCGGCAGTGGCCACAACCGAACCCCCATCAACCACGGTCCGCGTCGGCCGCTCGGACCCCGTCGATCGTCGAGGGCTGACCTGGGGTTTGGTCGCCGTCGCCATCGTGATCGCGCTGACGTTCATCGGCAGCGACCGTCTCGTCTGGTTCGACGCCGCACTCGTCGGCTATCTGTTCGGGACGGTGTTTGCCGTCTTCGGTGTCGTGTACCGGTACGCCGTCTGGCTGCGACGTCCACCAACCGCCATGTTGAACCGTCGGGGCTGGGACGCGTTCCGGGCGAAGAAGTGGCACAACGCCGCCGCGCTGCCGTCTCTTGTCGGCACCAACCTGCTGGCCCAAACCTTCATCCGGCGCCGGTCTCGGACTCGTTGGATCGCGCATCAACTGGTGTTCTGGGGTTGCATCCTCGCTGCCCTCATCACGTTTCCACTCACCCTCGGCCTCCTGCATTTCCAGAGCGTCGGACAGCAGGCTGACCGTTATCAGATCTACCTGTCGCGCCTCGGGACCGCCGAGTTCGACGCCGACACCGTGATCGGATGGCTCATCTTTCACGGATTGGACGTCGCCGCGGTGCTCGTCCTTGCGGGCGTCTTCATCTTTCTGCGACGCAGACTGCACGACCCGGGCGCCCTCGCCGTCGAGCGCAGCGGCGACTTTCTGGCCTTGGCTGGCCTGTTCGCCGTGTCGGTCACCGGGTTGTTCCTAACCGTGTCCAGCATGTGGCTCGACGGCCAGTTTTATTCAGCGCTCAACACCATCCATGCGCTCACCGTCATCCTGGGCCTGATGTACTTGCCGTTCGGCAAGCTCTTCCACATCTTTCAACGCCCCGGCAATCTGGGCGTCGCCTACTACAAGGCTGCGAACGCGCACGGGCCGAAAGCCGTCTGCGGGCGCTGTGGGGAGGGCTTCGCAAGCGCGCAACAGATCGCCGATATCAAGGAGATCCTTCCCAAGGTCGGCTTTGACTACACGCTGCGCTCGGGTGGCAACTATCAAGACACCTGCCCGAGATGCCGTCGAGCCGGGATCACCCTGGCCCAGACCGCACGAGTTGGAGGCTTTGGCTGATGGCCCGACTGCCGATCTCCGAAGAAGAGCTGATCGAACGGTTTGGACCGCACCTCAACGAGGCCCCACCCGGCGGCTGGAACGCGGACCTCGACATCGACAAGGTCGTCGAGACGCACTGCTGCTTTTGCGGTCAGCAATGCGGCATCAAGTTGAAGGTGCACGATAACGAGGTCGTCGGATTCGAGCCGTGGTACGAGTTTCCGTTCAACGAAGGCAAGCTGTGCCCGAAGGGCGTCAAGCGCTACCTGCAGGGCAGCCATCCCGATCGGCTGAAGCACCCGATGGTCCGGGACGAAACTGCCCCCGGCGGTTTCCGCGATGTCACTTGGGACGAGGCGCTTTCGACGGTCGTTTCTGAGATTCAGCGCATTCAAGCGACCTATGGCGACGATGCGTTCGCCATGTTGTCCGGGGTATCGCTCACCAACGAGAAGAGCTACCTGATCGGCAAGTTCGCTCGTCTCGCGCTGCACACCGCCAACCTCGACTACAACGGCCGCTTCTGCATGGTCTCCGCAGGCGCCGCCAACAAGAAGGCGCTCGGCATCGACCGTGCCTCCAACCCGTGGAGCGACATCCCGTTGGCCGACGTGGTCTGGGTTGCCGGGGCCAACGTCGCTGAAACGTTCCCTATCACCACCAGCTACATCTGGCGGGCTCGCGACCGCGGCGCCCGACTCATCGTCCAGGACCCCCGCGTCGTCCCTCTAGCCCGCACCGCCGACCTGTTTTTGCCGGTGCGACCTGGCACCGACTCCGCCCTGTTCGGAGCGGTACTGCATCTGTTGATCCGCAACGACTGGCTCGATCGCACGTTCATCGACGCCCACACCGTCGACTTCGATCAGGCGATGGCAGCGGTCGCCGAGATGACGCCCGCCTGGGCAGAAGCGATCACCGGCGCCCCGGCCGCCCGCATCGAGGAGGCCGCTGAACTGTGGGGGACCTCAGCGACTGGGATGCTGCTTCATGCCCGAGGCATCGAACAGCACACCAAGGGTGTCGACAACGTCTTGGCCGCCATCAACTTGGGTCTGGCGACCGGAAAGTTCGGCAAACCGGGTTGCGGCGTCACGACCATCACCGGCCAGGGCAACGGACAGGGCGGCCGAGAACACGGTCACAAATGTGACCAACTCCCCGGGAACCGCGACATCACCAACCCCGACGATCGGCGCTTCGTCGCGGACGTCTGGCAGGTTGACGAGGCCGACATTCCGGGCAAGGGGCTCCCCGCGGAGGAGATCATCGAGGCAATCCACGACGGCACGATCAAGGGCTTGCTGTCGATCTGTTTCAACCCGTTGGTTTCGGCCCCGGACACCCAGTTCACCAAGGAAGCCCTCGAAAAGCTCGAGTTCTATTCTGCGATCGACTTCTTTCTGTCCGAATCTGCCGAACACGCCGACGTCGTCTTGCCGGGGTCGCTCCATGAAGAAGATGAAGGCACCGCGACCAGCGGCGAAGGTCGCATCATCAAAATCAACCAGGCGGTCGAACCGCCTGGTGAGGCCCGCCGCGACTGGGAGATCCTGCTGGACATCGCGCAACGACTCGGCCGCGGCGAACACTTTCGCTACGACAACACCGAGGAGATCTTCGAGGAGCTGTGTCGAGCGTCGTCCGGCGGTCGGGCCGACTACACCGGCGCGACGTGGCAGCGGATCGAAGACGAGTACGGCCTGTTCTGGCCCGTGCCGTCGGTGGGCCATCCGGGGACACCTCGCCTGTATGAAGGCGGCGTCTTTAACCACCCAGACGGCCGGGCGCGTTTCCACGGGGTGCCCTATCGTCCGTCGGCAGAATCGGTAGACGACGACTATCCGATCTTGTTGACGACGGGGCGTGTGGTCAGCCAATACCTGTCGGGCACTCAGACGAGGCGCATCGGCGGGCTCGTTGAGCAGTATCCCGAACCGTTGTGTGAGATCCACCCGATCCTTGCCGACCGCCTGGGCATCGCGAACGGTGATCTGGTGACCGTGCGCTCCCGGCGCGGCGAGATGACGCTGCCGGCGGCGGTGGTCAAGACGATCCGGCCCGACACGGTCTTCATCCCGTATCACTGGCCCGGCGACAAGGCGGCCAACCAATTGACGATCCGTGCGGTCGATCCGATCGCCCACATGCCCGAGTTCAAGGTTGCGGCCGTCAGCGTGCGCCGGGCGGAAGGCGGTGCGAAGTGACGACAACCAGGTATGGCGTCGATGATCGGCCGGTGTTTGTGATCGACCAGAGTCGGTGTATCGGCTGCGAAGCGTGCGTTCAGGCGTGCGCCGAATGCGGCACGCACCGCGGGCAGTCACTGATTCATCTCGAACGTATCGACCGGGTCGTCAGCACCCAAACCGCGCCCATGGTGTGCATGCACTGCGAGGACCCAACCTGCGCCCAGGTGTGCCCGGCCGACGCGATCAAACAGACCGAAGAGGGCATCGTGCAGTCCGCTCTGAAGCCTCGGTGCATCGGCTGTTCCAACTGCGTGCTCGCCTGTCCGTTCGGTGTGCCGAAGTACGTCGCCGACTTCGACCAAATGATGAAATGTGACATGTGTACCGACCGGACGTCGGAGGGCTACGCCCCGATGTGCGCGTCGGTGTGTCCGAGCGAGGCGTTGTGGTACGGCACGCCCGAGGAGTTTGCCGCGACTCGACGGGGAACGATCGTCGATAACTGGCTCTTTGGTCGCCAATCTGTCCACACCAAGGTTTTCGCCGTCGTCGATGACCTGGGACCGATCGATGCTCTCGACGGCATGACCGGCACCTGGCTCGACGATCCGTTTGCGCTGGAGGGTTGATGAGCGCGAAACGAACTGTCCCGTCCGAAGCCGACCATCCTGGGACTGGCTCATCTCAAGCTGCTGAGCCCCTAACGGTTGAGCCCCAAGCAGCTGAGCCTCAAGCAGGTGAACCGCTATGGAAGCGAGACTTCCCGTATGAGTCGCTGGCCGAAGACGAGGTGACGCGCCGGGAGTTTGCCCGCTTCCTGGTGGCTGGCGCGGGCGTGATGGCGGCCGGAAACGTCGGGTTGGCAGCGTGGACTCAGCTACGACGGATCAACACGGGCGAGCCCCGGGCCTTGGTGCCGCTCGACGAGGTGGCCGTCGGCGAAACCTATCTGTTTGCTTACCCCGAGGACGCTGACCCGGCGATCTTGCTGCGCCTGTCCGATACCGAGGTGGTGGCCTTCAGTCAGAAGTGCACGCACCTGGGTTGCGTCGTGTACTTCGACGCCGATGAGAGTCGGTGGCACTGCCCCTGTCACGAAGGCAACTTCGATGCCGCGACCGGGGCGGTGATTTCCGGACCGCCTTCGCGTGCGCTGGGGCGGATCGACCTTGAAGTGCGCGACCAGGTCATCTGGGCCCTGGGATACCAGCCATGAGAGCATCACGCCGTTCCGGCCGGGCCTCATCGGCTCTGCTCATGTACGTCATCATCTTGGTGGCGTTTCAGGTGTTCCTCTTGACGGTCACCGTCGAGGCGTTCATGGCCGACGACGAAGGGCTGGCCTGGGCCGCCGCCGCGGTATCAGTCGTGCTGGCTGGCGCGTCCGCCGTGCTTTTTCGGTACCTGCGACCGTGAGCACCCCCGCCGACGGGGAGGTGCGGAGCACCTCTTCGACAGCGCCGCCGACCGACCGATCGATGGTGTCTGTCGAGTCAACGAACGGTGGGCCGGGCGCAGGCTCGCCAACGCCAGCAGCGCACCCTGCGACCGTGGTCGAGCACGTCCGGACACTCTTCCCGGGCTACTTCGCGATGGTGATGGCGACCGGCATCGTTGCCATCGGCGCAGCGCAGCAAGACCTGAGATGGCTCGCCAATGGGCTCTACGCCATCGCGGCGGTTGCCTACGTGGTGCTCGCCGTCCTGTTGTTATGGCGCTCGATTCGGTTTCCGCAGCTGGTCGCCGCCGACATCACCAGTCATGCCAAGGGCTTTGCGTTCCTGACGACAGTCGCCGCCACCAACGTGCTGGGCAGCGCATCGGCAGTCGTGCACGGATGGTGGACCTTGGCGTGGGCTCTATGGTGGTTGAGCATCCCGCTATGGCTGTTCTTTGTGTACGGTACCCTGTTCGCCGTCGTGCTCAAAGGCCCCAAACCGGGTCTGGCGAATGGCATCAACGGCACTTGGTTTTTGCTGATCGTCTCGACCGAGTCGGTCGTCGTGCTCGGCTCCCTCCTGCTGGCGCGCCATCCCAGCGACCTGTTGGCCTTCGCTCTGATCGCCGGTTTCGCCTTGGGGCTGGTGCTGTACATCATCGTGATGACGATGGTCTTTCTGCGTTGGACGTTTAGCGAACTCCAGCCTCAAGAAGCGGACCCTCCCGCATGGATCGCGGCCGGAGCGGTCGCCATTACGGTTCTTGCCGGATCCAACCTCCTGGGTGCTGCGGTGGTGTCCCCCCGGATCGAGCGCCTGCACGCCTTCGTCGAAGGGGTGGTCATGCTGGCTTGGGCGACGGCGACCTTTTGGTTTCCACTCATGGTCGCAATCGGCATCTGGCGCCATGTCATCAACCGTGTGCCGCTCCGCTATCACCCCTCCTATTGGGCGATGGTGTTCCCCCTCGGCATGTATGGAGCGTCAACGTTCAAGATGCGCGCCATGGTCGAGTTGGGCAGCCTGTCGTGGTTGCCAAAAGCGACATTGGGCGTCGCGTTTCTGGCTTGGCTTGCGACGTTCTACGGGTTGATGGCGCAGGGGACTCGGCGGCTCACGCGCTAGGGAGCTCACCGGATGGGTGAGCTCTATCGTGGCTTGACTCAAAGATGGGGCGAACATGTCGTCGGCCGCGAGGTCTCGGTAGACGTTCTTGACCAGGCGCTCGACGTCCTGCGCTGTGACAGGTCAGGAACGAGGCTGGCGGAGGCTTATCGTGGGCTTGTCTGCTCGGATTCCAGTGCCAGAACGGCGGGGAACAGCACGTTGTTCTCGATGTGAACGTGCAGATGTGTATCCGCTTCGAGCTGTTCGAGGCCGCGGTAGAGCGCCGTATAGCTGGCGCATGCGTCGTCGGGAAGGTCGTAGTCGCTGGTTAGCCCACGAAGATCGGCCATTAGCGATCCGGCGCGATCGTGCTCGGACAGCATCACGCTGATGGGTGCGCTCAGCGTGGAGCACGCCAGGCTCGGTATTGCCGTCGCGGCCGTCTGCTCGGCTCCGAGTCGACGGATCCGCGGAAACAGCACCACCTCTTCCTTCTGGAGGTGCGGTTCAAGGTCGGAACGCAACGCGTCATACGCGGCCTCCACTGCCGTCAGCTCGGGGTGACGAGCGCCGTGGACACTTGCCACCTTTTGGGCGAGTGCGTCGAGGCGCGGCAGCTCTTCATGCAGATAGCGATGGTGGGTTGCTTCGATCCAGTCGACCAACTCGCCGGGCGACATCGCTGCCCAGTGTGCGCTCCTGCCAGATGGCTCCGCTGCGAGGTCAGACATGACCGTTGCAATGTCGACGCCAGCATCATCGCAGGCTTGTTGCAGCGTTCGACCACCGCCGCAGCAATAGTCGAGGTGGTGTTGTTCTAAGACTCGAGCCGCGTTGGGGTCGGCGTTGACGATGGTGGCGAGGGTTTGCTCGGTGATCATGGTTCGTTGCCTTTCGCCGGGTTTCACGGTGTCGACGGGGACGTCGATGTCGGGTCCGCTGGTGGTCTTCGATGTCGACCGTTCGAGCAGCGCCACCAGGTGGTGAGGTGCCGGGGGACGGTCCACGGCATTCGGATCAGGAATCGGGTGGTCGTCCAGATGATTTGGCGGACATGGCGATGATGCTGATCGCGCTGGCGGGACAGATCTCGGCTCCTAGTCGAGCGACGTCGGCAAGTTCGGGTGGCACTTCGACCATATGGAAGTCGACATAGCCCTCCGCGTCGAGTGAATACACTGCGGCCGCAAATCGATGGCAGTTACCCCAGCCCTGACACAGGCCCGGATGCACCCGAACGCGAACGCCAAGCTCAGCATCGTCGGACGTGTTCGCAGGCGCCTCCGGCTGGTTCTGACCTGGGGGTGCGCTCGATTCTGTACTGGACATCGCTACCTCGCGCTCGGAATGGTCGGACTCACCGGTGCAACAACTATAAGGGCCGAGCTTAGAGATTCGCGTAGTGGGATACAGGGCACCTGTCTAGAGTCCGTGTTTCGGCCTGTACGGCGGGGCCTCGGCGCACTCTGCCAAGCCGACCCGATGTGCCCAACCCCCTCAGCTCGGGTCGCCCATGAACCCCTCAAATCGCCGGTTCGCGGGAGTCGGTAGCCGCCAGGAGCAGAGGGTGCTCGACGGAGCTCAAACAGGGGTCAGGTTCAGCCCCAGCTACCCCTGGCCGGCGCAGGCCCGACCAAACTTCGGGTCGATCGAGTCATAACTTGCCTGGCTCAATAGGACGCAGTTTTCAGCGACCAGCAGTTGGTCGGTTTTATAGAGGGCGCCGTCTTTGGTTTCGATCACTTTGACCAAGGTGTCAGGGGCGAGGCCGCTTCGTCGGAACACGTCGGCGATCGCGCTAGGGAGCTGTGCGACGGTGCTGACCGGGCCACCTTCGCTCACCGATATCACCACATGTGAACCAGCCACCTGCTCGCCGACGGCGGGGGATTCGTTGACGATCGTTCCGATATCAGCGTCGTCGCTCGGCAGGTAGTGGATACCAAAGGTTTGTGCCGCCGAGTGGAGTTGATCGAGTTGTTGTTCTGAATCATCGAGGGCCTGACCGATGAGGTCTGGCATGACCGATGCTGCATCCGCGTCTGACGCTTCCGACGAATCGTCGGTCCTATACGCGGACGTACAAGAAGTTGACAGAGCGGCCGCAATGATCAGCAGAGCAAAGACGCGGTGGAGGCGGTCCGTTACAACCATGGTGCGAACCTACCGCGAACGTTCTGCTCGCCTTTGGCTCCGAGGCGAAAAGAGCGTTGGTTGCGTTCCTTCGAGCCCCGTGCCGAAGTCTCGAACTGTGGCCTGCACGGTGTGGGCTTCACGCTCCGAGTCGGTGGTCTCAGCCACGGCAGCCTGCGGCGGCATGCATGAGGCCGACTCTCGAGGACGGGAACCTTCGACACGGGCGCAACCTGTTGTGGAGTGAGCCGACGGGCGGGTAGCGCGGCGGTCAGCCATAGAGGGCGGCCGTAGTGTGGCGTGGGGAATGTTCCGCTCATCGATGGGTTATAGGTGACATGACAACTACATCCACCAACGAACCTAGGTCCAACGAGTCGCGTTCTCACGGCAACCCACTGATCGAAACGTTCGAACTGGGGGCGATGTGGCCGACGGTCGATCCGTTTCTCTTCTGCGCTCATCACGATGACCGGTATCCCGTCGGAACCGAAGAGTTGGGGCCGGAACCAGGAGAACTGGTCGGGCGGGCGATGGGCGAAGACTTCAGTCGGAAGGACGGCTGGAGTATGTATCACGGCTCCGTCGTACCCGGCTTTCCGCAGCATCCCCACCGAGGGTTCGAAACCGTGACGTACCTGACCTCGGGGTACGTCGACCACGCGGATTCGCTCGGTGCCACCGCCCGGTACGGCCCCGGTGACGTGCAATGGCTCACCGCTGGCTCGGGCATCCAACACGCCGAGATGTTTCCGCTGCTCGATCACGAAGAAGCCAACCCACTCAACCTGTTTCAGCTCTGGCTCAACCTGCCCCGGAACGCCAAGATGGCAACCCCAGCATTCGAGGTGCTCTGGGCCGAAGAGATCCCTGTGGTGTCCGGTGACGGATGGACTGTGCGGGTGATCGCAGGTCCTTGGAACGGTCAACAGCCGATCGCTCCACCACCGAACTCCTGGGCCGCGGACCCCGACCACGATGTAGCGATTTGGCACATCTCGCTAGCGGGTGGCGAGGTCGAGCTTCCGGCGGCAGCCCCAGGAAGTAACCGGGTTCTCTACGTCTTCGGCGGTGACTCGGCAACCCTGGACGGAGCGACGATCAAGGTCGGGAATGGGGCACTCGTCGACGCAAGCGAGGCGCGGCATCTCGCCAGCGCGAACGCAGATCTACTGGTGCTTCAGGCCAAGCCCATCGGCGAACCGGTCGCCAAATACGGACCCTTCGTCATGAACACCGAAGCCGAGATCAGACAGGCCTTTATGGACTATGAGCGGACCCGTTTCGGGGGATGGCCGTGGCCGACCTCGGATCCAAATCATGGCCCCGAACCACGACGCTTTGCCGTCCACCCAGACGGCCGAACCTCAACACCACCCCAAACCAGCCACTCCGAGACAGAGGCATAAAACCCTAGGCGGGCGCCGGACACCCTTCGGGGTGATCCGGCGCTGCCTATGTCGATCGTCCGCGACCCCGGCCCGGCGGGGCAACCGTTAGCTCAGTTCTCGTTTGAGGATCTTGCCCGATGCGGTCATCGGCAAAGAGTCCACGACTTCGACGATGCGTGGGTACTTGTATGCGGCCATCTGCTCTTTGCCCCAGGCGGCGATGTCGTCGGCCGTCGCTTCAGATCCAGCATTGAGGATGACAAACGCCTTGACCTCTTCGCCGTGGCTCTCATGTGGGACACCAATGACGGTCGCCAGGCTGACGTCGGGGTGGGTCATGAGCACGTCTTCGATCTCACGGGGATAAATGTTGAATCCGCCACGGATGATCATGTCTTTGGCTCGGTCGACAATGTAATAGAAGCCGTCTTCATCTTTGCGGGCTAGGTCGCCAGATCGGAACCAGCCATCTTTGATCACCGCCTCGGTCGCATCGGGTCTGCCGTAGTAGCCCTTCATGATGTTATGGCCGCGTATAGCGATCTCGCCGATGTCGCCGACCGTGGTCACCTCAGACCAGTCGTCGTTGATGAGCTTGCACTCGATACCCCACACCGGTACGCCAATCGACCCCGGTCGCGGGTCGCGGTCAGGATCGCTGAACGTCGCCACCGGCGATGTTTCGGACAGGCCGTAGCCTTCTAAAATCGTCACCCCGAACCGCTCTTGGACCCGCTCGATGATGTTCGACGGGCAGACTCGCTCCGCCGGACAAACCGCGGCGAAGGTTCCCCGCAATCCGATCGACGTCGACGTCGTCGGTGAGTGCTTCGAGGAGCCCCCACCACATCGTCGGGACGCCAGCGAAGACCGTGATGGTCTCGGTGTTCATCAAGCCAATGACCTGTGCAGCGTCAAAGCGCGGAATCAAATACAACGTTGCTGCGGTCGAAAAGCCCGCGTGCATCTGCACGGTTGCTCCGAACGTGTGGAACAACGGCAATGCGACCACATGCGCGTCCGACGCTGGCTTGCTGTCGAACAACCGGTTGCAGGTCAGCACGTTCATCATCGTGTTGACGTGCGAAAGTTCAGCCCCTTTCGGCTGACCCGTCGTCCCGCTCGTGTACAGAATGGTCGCCGTATCGGTGGCTTCGGTAACCGCCGATTCAAAGGTGGCGGGCTGATCAGCGATCGCCGCACCCAACGTCTCTGCTCCCTCGATGGGGCTTGGAGCCGAAGGGTCGACTGTGATCAAAAAGAAGTGCTCGGTTTGAGCTTGCTGGAACCCGGCGTGACCTTCTGCTCCAATCGGCAGATCTGGGGTCCCCTCAAAGCAGAAGTACGCCTTCACATCGGCATCTTCTAAGTGATAGGCGACCTCACGCCCCTTCAACAAGATGTTGAGGGGGACGATGGTGGCTCCCGCTTTCAAAACGCCGTAATAGACGATCGGGAAGTAGGGCAGGTTGGGGCAGCTCAGCGCCACCTTGTCGCCCGAGCCCACCCGCAGCTAGCCAAGAGGTTTGCCACTTTGTTCGCCGCCGCGTTGACCTCGGCATAGGTCATCCGCACCGGTCCCAACACCAGGGCTTCGCGATCGGGATACCGCCTCGCGGAGTCCTCAAGGAGAACAGAAAGATTCAGCAATGTCGACCCCTCGTCCTAGGTTCGCTGACTAACGAATTACCGGAGAGGCCCCGTCCCGACGATCGCTCCCCGAACAGCGTTGGCATTACTCGCCGATACCAAGGAATCTTCAGAGCGTGTGTCGTCGGCAACCGGGCGTCCGGCGCTCACGATTGAGCGTAGAAGCCCAGCGCGGTGAGCGCCACCGAAGATGGCGTGTCATACCCGAAATAGGGAGAGGCATCGCCCCTCACGTGTTGAGAGAGCCTGAGCTGGTAGTCATTGCGGGTGTGTGCCACCTCGACGCCTTGGGTGTCGAGCAACGAACATTCCCAGCTGTAATTGGCCTTACCTTCGGCGTTGGCAACGTCCATGATTCTCGCGGCTTCAGCGGGATCGAGGATGACCTCCACGGTGATATCGGTGGTGGCGGGTCGACGGAAGGAAATGTCGAGATTCCGCACGATCGGATAGAACCGCTGGTTGTCGAACGAACCAGCAGCGATCACGCCGCGGGTAGCTCGGCCAGCGTGAACAAGGCCCCGCGTACATGATGCCGACGTGATTGGTGTTGGGTGCCAGCGGCGCCATCATCTTGACCCGCCCCGGTTCGGCCTCGACCACTTCGATCTGAGCGTTGCGTGCCATCGGAATCAACGAGTGCACAAATTCGGTGAGGGCTTTGGGGCTGAGGGCATCACTCATCGTGGAAACGGTCCTTTGGTCATCGTGCGAACTTGTATCGGCGCTGCGCACGATACCGCCTCGAAGAGATCGGCTGATACCCTCTCTCTTGTTTGCGACAACGGCGTCGCTGCCCCTGTTCCTTCTGGCCGACTGTGCGGCCGTGAGTTGGGTTCGGGTCGGCGAAAGCGACGCCCGCTTTTGCCTCCCACTTCACCACGCACTCGCGGTCTGGTCGGTCGACGACTCGCAAGGAGTGCAACGTGGCTCGAATTGAACGTCACACGACCAACGGCATTGCCCGCCCCGACGACTTTGACGCATGTGGGGTTGGTTTCGTCGCCACCGAAGACGGCGCCGCCAGGCGCGATGTCGTCGAACAGGGCCTCAGATCGGTCGCATGTGTCGTACATCGCGGGGCGGTCGCCGCAGACGGCCTTTCCGGTGATGGCGCTGGCATCCTGACCGCCATCCCACGCGGGTTCATCGCCAACCGGCTACAGGACCTGGGGGTGGATATCGCCGCAGCGAACGTCGGCATCGTCACCTGCTTTCTCAGTCCGGATGAGGACGAAGCGGCCAAGGCTCGTGCCGAAGTAGAGACCGCCTGTCAGGGAGAGTCGATTGGGCTCATCGGCTGGCGCGACGTGCCATTCAACGGGGAACACCTAGGCACCCAGGCACGAGAGACGATGCCCCGCATCCAACAGTGTCTGATCACCCGGCCTCCCCATCAACACGACGACGACCAGGAAGCCGAACGCAGCGCGTATCGGGCGCGCAAAGCAGCGGAACGGGCGCTCGACGAGAGCGGCATTCGCCACTATTTTGCGAGCTGGTCCTTCCTGACCGTCGTCTACAAGGGTCTGGTCATGTCGGACCGTCTTGAAGGGTTCTATCCCGACCTTCAAGACGAGGACTTTGCATCGCCGTTCGCCATCTATCACCAGCGGTTCTCGACGAACACCCAGCCATCGTGGGAGCGCTGTCAGCCCTTCCGCCGACTCGCGCACAACGGTGAGATCAACACGCTGCAAGGCAACTACAACGCTATGGTCGCTCGATCGGTGCTCGGGACCGAAGCGGTCGGCCTCGGTGAGGAGGGGGCGTTCCGCCCCGTGCTCGATCCACGAGACTCCGACTCAGGCATGCTCGACTCGGCGGTCGACCTGCTGGTCCAAGGCGGCCGTGACCTGCGTCACGCGGTTGCGATGCTCGTCCCTGAACCATGGGAAGGTGAGCGAGACCTCCCCGCCGATGTCGCCGAATTCTTCCGATACAACGCGTCGCTGACCGAACCGTGGGACGGACCGGCCGGTCTCGTCTTTACCGACGGTGTTCGGGTTGGTGCTGCGCTCGACCGCAACGGACTGCGTCCGCTTCGTGTACACCGTTGGTCCAACGGCTTGGTCGTCGTCGGTTCCGAAGTTGGGGCGCTCGACGTGCCCGAAGGCGTCACCGTCCGCAGGGAGCGCCTCGGAGCAGGTCAGATGCTGTGTGTCGACCCGACCGGCAACGGGTTTGAAGATGACCAGACCATCAAAGCCAACCTAGCCGCCATCGCCCCATTCGCCCGCTGGAACCGTGACGGCATTCGTCGGCTCGACCCCGGCGTCTCACTCGATCACCTGCCCGACGCCGAGGACCACACCCGCGACGAGATCGCAGCGGGCGTGACGACCGAAGAGCTCACCATGGTGCTCAAAGCCTTGGCGAGTACCGCCAAGGAACCCACATTTTCAATGGGTGACGACACGCCGATTCCCCCGGCCGCGACGCAAATTCGTCCCGTACATCACAGCCTGAAACAGCGCTTCGCTCAGGTGACGAACCCTCCGATCGACCCGGTTCGTGAACGTCTCGTCATGTCGCTGCGCACCGTTATCGGCGCTCGAGGACCGTTGCTCATCGATGGCCCCGACGCCGCGAAAGTGTTGGAGAGCAGGTCATTCTTTGTCTACCCGTCCGCCGTTGAGGCGCTACTCGATGAAGCGACCGCCCTGCTCAGCGCCGTGCGAATCGACGCGACTTTCGACGCATCTGCAGGTGCGGACGGGCTAGCCCAGGCCTTGGTACGGCTCGGGGATGAGGCGCGCGCCGCCATCGACGATGGCGCCGTCGTCTTGGTCATCTCCGATTCGGCGATGAATGAAGGACGTGTCGGTATCCCCGGTGTCCTCGCCGTCGGGACGGTGCATCACCGTTTGATCCAGGACGGTGTCCGGTCACGAGCTTCCATCGTCGCCGACACCGCCCATGCCCGTGACACACATTCGATGGCCGTTCTGTTGGGCTATGGCGCAGACCTGATCTGCCCGTGGCTGGCGTTGCGGTCGGTTGCGATCATCGCCGATAGTGACGAGTCGAGTGGTTTGACCGCCGCTGCCGCACAAGAAAACTTCCAGGCAGGTATCGAAGAAGGGGTCTTGAAGATCTTTTCCAAGATGGGTATCTCGACCGTGGACGGCTACCGGGGGGCGCAGATCTTTGAGTCTGTGGGGCTCGCCGAGGACGTTATTGCTCTCTGTTTGCCGGGCACGGTTTCGGTGACAGGTGGTCTCACCTTGACCGACATAGCGGACGACCTGTTGACGGTTCGCGCCGCTGCCTATGACGACTCACCAAATCTGCCGTCTCCAGGCCTTATCCGGGAACGTCGTTCGGGTGAGTTCCACGGCAACAACCCCGAAATCGTTACCGAGTTGCATAAAACTCTGGGGGTTGAGAAGGCGGCGGTTCGTCTCAAGCGCATCAAAGCCGCCCGCGAACAGGGGACCGAAGACGAGGTCGTAACTCCGCTTTTTGATCGATACCCAGAACAACCCCAGCCAAATGTCGACCCGGCCGATAAGCGCGCGGCGCATGTGTTGCAACGGGCATTGGCCGAAGGGCGTTCTGAGTTGTACGCGCAGTTCGCTGAGCTGGTCAACGGCCGCGAATCCTCCGAGCTGCACGACCTGATGGAGCTGGTGCTCGATCGTCCTGAGGTACCGCTCGATGAGGTCGAGCCAGCAAGCGTCATCGTCACACGATTCTCAACCGGCGCAATGAGTCATGGCGCGCTGTCGAAAGAAGCCCATGAAGACCTCGCGATCGCCATGAACATGGTTGGTGGCAAGTCGAACTGCGGTGAAGGCGGGGAAAACTGGGACCGTTTTAGGACGCGCGGCAGCGAGATCGATCGGAACTCCCGCATCAAGCAGATCGCGTCCGGACGCTTTGGTGTGACGCCCGAATACTGCGCCTACGCAGACGAGCTCAACATCAAGATGGCGCAAGGTTCTAAACCTGGTGAAGGTGGCCAATTGCCTGGTCACAAGGTCTCAGAAGAGATCGCGAACCTTCGTCACACCCAACCCGGTGTGGGACTGATCTCCCCGCCACCACATCACGACATCTACTCGATCGAAGATCTCGCCCAACTGATCTTTGACCTCAAACAGGTCAACCCCAACGCCGATGTGTCGGTCAAACTCGTCGCCGAAAATGGTGTCGGCACCATCGCGTGCGGTGTGACCAAGGCATTGGCCGATGTGGTCCAGATTTCGGGATCAAATGGGGGTACGGGTGCATCCCCGCTGTCGTCCATCAAACATGCGGGTATGCCATGGGAGCTTGGTCTCGCTGAAACGCAGCAGGCGCTGTGCGATAACGGTCTGCGCGACCGGGTCAAGTTGCGTGCGGACGGCGGCATGAAGACCGGCTGGGACGTCATCCTGAGCGCCCTGCTCGGCGCGGACGAATACTCATTTGGCACGATTGCCATGATCGCCGAAGGCTGCATTATGGCCCGCGCATGTCACAAAGACACGTGTCCCGCGGGTATCGCGACGCAACGTCCTCAGCTCCGAGCCGAGAAGTATCAAGGTAAGCCCGAAGAGGTCGCGGCGTACATGATGTTCATCGCCGAAGAGGTGCGAACGTATCTGGCGCGGCTCGGCTACCGGACCATGGACGAAGCCATTGGTCAGGTGCAGCGGCTTCGCCAGAAGGTCACCGGGCGCCCGCGCGTGGATCAGGTCGATCTTTCGGCGTTGCTCGTCGAACCGAACGATAAGGACGCGCCCCGCCGGTTCGTTGCAAACGTTCCCGCCCAGCGTCCGCGCAGCACGCTCGACGAGCGATTGATGTTCGACGGCTTTCGCGCTCTCTGGGACGGCGATCACATCGCATTGTCATACGACATCTGTACGGCGGATCGCACGATCGGCGCGTCGCTCGGCGGGGCCGTTGGACTTGAATGGGGAGATCGGGCCAACCCCGCGGGATCGGTGACGGCGACGTTTACCGGTGCTGCAGGGCAGTCCTTTGGAGCCTTCATGAACAAAGGGGTCACCCTCGAGCTCGTCGGCGAGGCTCAGGACTATGTCGGTAAGGCGATGGGCGGGGGGCGTATCGTCGTGAGGCCTCCGGCCGACGACGCGGGCTCGCCAGCGTTGATCGGCAACACCGTTCTGTATGGCGCTACCGGAGGCGAACTGTTCGTCGCGGGTACCGCCGGGGAACGCTTCATGGTGCGCAACTCGGGAGCGACGGCTGTCGTCGAAGGCGTTGGCGATCATGCATGTGAGTACATGACCGGTGGCCTCGCCGTCATTCTGGGTCCGGTGGGCTACAACCTGGGTGCGGGCATGACCGGAGGAGAGGCGCTCGTGTACGACCCAAATCGAGCGCTCGATACTCGGATGAACCCTCAACTCGTCGAGAGCAGGCGCCTCAGTGACGAAACCGCCGGACGTCTTCGGTATCTCGTCGAGGAACACGCGCGGCTGACGGGTTCGGAGAAGGCTCGTTCGATGTTGTCGGCGTGGTCGGAGGCACTTGAGCACTTCCGCTGGGTGGTGCCGATTGGTCGTGTTGCCGCCATCGAACGGAGCAACGAGGGTTCGGTGACCTCGGCTGCGTGACGACCATCTCGGATTCCCAGAGCGTGGGTTGACTCAAGGCAGGACGGCCGCACCAGCACAGTGGTGCGGGTGAGCAGCCGTCCCTCGTTCAACGCTTGCGATGCCGACATTGAACGTCACCCAACGTGATGGGGGACCAGCATCTCGTTTGCTGGTCCCCCACACGTGCTTATCAACACGTTGCGCTTCGGTCCCGGATTCCCGTTGTTCACAGAGGTTAGCCGGGCGTCTTGAGCGGTCGCCGCTGCTCTCGCTCGGAGATATCCGCCGGACATCCCTGGCAGGAGCGTGTTGGCGTCGCTGCTCAACACGGTCTACACGTCGGCAGGTTCAACCGCAGGCTGGCATTTGAGTTGGTCGCCCATGGGTGCGGAGCACCTCCAAGTAACTCGGCGAACCCACGAGGGTGCGTTCAGATCTTGGGGCATCCGTCACGCATCTTGCGCGCTTGCCAATGCGGTGCGGCTCCTACGTCTTCGACGTGCCGTTAGCGTTCTCAATGTCATAAGCCCGTAGGCGGGTCCCGCTCCCTGGATCGGGGATGTTCTGCAAAATTGGTCAACGTCCGCCTCCTTCTGGAATCGGGTTGAAACGACTGCGCCAAACGACAGCGCACAGAACAACCGAGGAGTTTTACCCCTCTGAGCTGGTACTTCCCGCTCACGTCTCAACATTGTGCCCAGCTTCGGAGCGGGGATCAAGACGATATCGCCCAGTTCTCGATGATCTATCTTGCAGAAGGCAGTCATCGGTGGAGGAGATGCTAGGGCTCGCTGAGCGGTGTTCCGAGCGGCGTCAAATGCAGTGTCAAATGCGGCGTCAAATCCGCTGGTCGTCGCTGGTCGTCGCTGTCCGCCGCAGTGCACTCAGTCGCTCGTGGCTGACGAAGACGCCCCATCGGGCGGTCCTGGCTGGCCATCGGATTGCCAGGTAGCGATGACCGTTTCGCACGCGCTCACCAAACCTGCGACGTTCGGATAGCCGGCGTACGGCGCCAACATGATGAGGGTTTCGCGCAGTTCGTCGGGTGTGAGCTCACCATTGCGCAGCGATGCGCGCGCCTGGATCTTCCACGTATCGATCTGGCCGTTCGCTGCGATCACGCCCATGATCAGCAGGCGCCGCGAACGCACGTCGAGGTGCGGGCGGTCCCAAACCTGGGCAAACAGGGTGGTGAGCATCACGTCGTTAAAGGGGATCAGCCCTTCGGGGAGGTCGACAACGTCACCCGCATAGACCTCGTGCATCTTGGCCCGGCCGCGCTCAAAGTTAGAAGATGTTTGGTCCATCGTGTGCCTCCTGAGAGTCAGCAGATAGGGAGCCGACCTCGTCGAGTGATTGGGTGCTGGATCGCCCGAACATGTGGCTGTCGCGGCGCCGCATCTGCCACGATGCCGCCCTAGATGCTGGGCCCCAGCAGGAATCTGGATGGCCAGCCCACCACGTTGGAACGTCGCGACGTGGCGCCAGCACGGAACAAAAAGGTGAGGGGTAGGCACTGTACCTACCCCTCACCTTTTGAAAAAACCGCAGCCCCTTCTTGCAGGAGCGGCTGAATCCGTCTGTCGGGCGAGGACTACAGCATCGCCGGAGCGAACACCAGCGAGACGACGGTCATGACCTTGATCAGGATGTTCATCGCTGGACCAGAGGTGTCCTTGAACGGGTCACCGATCGTGTCGCCAACGACTGCGGCCTTATGAGCGTCTGAGCCCTTACCGCCGAAGTGTCCAGACTCGATGTACTTCTTAGCGTTGTCCCATGCGCCACCCGAGTTGGACATGTAGATCGCCAACAGGAATCCGGTCACCAGCGCACCAGCCAAAAAATCCGCCGAGAGCTTGGACCGACACGAAGCCGATCACCAGCGGCAGGACGACCGCAAGCGCTCCGGGGATCAACATCTCTTTGAGCGCCGCGTCGGTGGAGATGTCGACACACTTGGCGTACTCACCCTCGACGCCCGGTACTCCCTCACGCAGACCGGGGATCTCGCGGAACTGGCGCCGAACCTCTTCGATCATCTTCTGGGCTGCACGGCCAACCGATTCCATCGTGAGCGCTGCGAAGACAAAGGGTGTTACACCGCCAAGGAACAGCCCGATCGTAACCGGGACGTCACTGATGTTGAGCGCTCCTTCTGGACCGCCTTCGAGTCCCGCTGCAAACGAGAACGCTTTGAAGAGCGCTAGTGCGGTGATCGCCGCAGATCCGATTGCGAAACCCTTGGCGACCGCAGCGGTCGTGTTGCCGAGCGAGTCCAGGGCGTCGGTGACCTCTCGCGCACCTCGGGCGGCAGCTCAGCCATCTCGGCGATGCCGCCGGCGTTGTCTGCGATCGGTCCGTATGCGTCGACGGCGACGACGACGCCCGTTGTCGCCAGCATGCCGATGGCAGCAAGCGCAACGCCGTACAGCCCAATATCCATGAAGTCGGCAAGGTCCGGAGCGAACTGCTCACCCATCCAATAGGAGATACCGATGGTGATAGCGACCAACACAACCGCCGGGGCGGTCGACAGGTTGCCCTTTGCGATACCGCTGATCACCACCGTTGCAGGACCGGTTTCAGCGTTTTTGGCGATGTCTTTGACGGGCGGGTAGTGGTCGCTGGTGAAGTACTCAGAGGTAAAGCCAATGGCCCAACCGGCGACCATCCCGATGATGACGCAGCCAGCGATGAAGACGGGCTTCACGTCGCCGAGGTCCTCGCCAGCGAACAGCATGTACGCACCCAAGACCGTTCCGACGGTGGTGAGGCCCCATCGCAACGTATTGCCCTCGGTGGAGCTGAGCCGACAGGCTGCCTCCACCGCCCCGCACCATCAGCGCACCGATGACCGAAGCGACCATTCCAATGGCACCGATTAGCAGCGGGAACAAGAAGTACGGCTCGGTAGCGTCGTTGATCAACTCCTTGGTGTTTTCGATATCGATGTTGCGAGCGTTCGCAAAGAGCAGCGCCACCAGAGTCATCAGGGGCAAAGAGCGAGCCGCGTAGCTCTCGAACAGGTCAGCGCCCATACCGGCGACGTCGCCGACGTTGTCGCCGACGTTGTCTGCAATGGTGGCCGGGTTGCGAGGGTCGTCTTCAGGGATGCCAGCTTCGACCTTGCCGACGAGGTCAGCGCCGACGTCGGCGGCCTTGGTGTAGATACCGCCGCCGATGCGGGCGAACAACGCAATCGACGAACCGCCGAGCCCGTAGGCCGCGATTACGGCGAAGCCGTCGTCGACTTCGAGCACCTTGACAAAGATGATGTAGCAGAGCGCGACGCCGAGCAGTCCCAGACCCGCAACGGCGAAGCCCATGACGCCGCCACCGCGAAGGCCAACGGAAGTGCCTTGTCCGAGCCGCTACGTGCTGCCTGTGTCGTGCGCACGTTCGCGGCGGTCGCGATCCGCATACCTACATACCCGGCGGTCGCCGAAGAAGCGGCCCCCAGCAGGTAGGCGATGCCGCCATAAATGTGGGTGTCGATGAAGATCGACATGACGACAAACATCACCCCGACGAACACAGCCACCCAGGTGTATTCACGCTTCAGGAAGGCCATTGCGCCTTCGCGATGTTGGCGGCGATCGTCTGCATCTTGTCGTTGCCCGGATCGGCCGCCAGGACGATCCCTCTGAAATGAACCGCCAAGCCCAAACCGAGCAACGCGGTAGCTATGGCTACGTATGGAACTGCGTCCAATGCCCTCCTGAAACAGCGCGCCGCCGCTTTTGGCGCGCATCGGTGGTGTTTTCGGCGTTTCCGCCGCAGGGAGGGTAGCGCGGAACCCTTTGGGCTGCGACCTGGCGCGTTCAAAAGGATCGGGACGTCTGCTAGATTCCGCCGCCATGACACCCATGCGGGTGGTCGCGACACTGATCGTCGCCGCTGCCATCATGGGTTGGGTGGTCGCGATCGGTCGTGGTGATCCCCTTCAAAACGACAAACCGGTTATCGGGCGCATTGAGGTCCACGTCGTCGGCGTTGCCGACGGGGACACGATCGACGTCGAATTCCGCGGTCACGTATCGACCGTTCGCCTACTCGGCATCGACACACCCGAGACGCACCACCCCAACAAGCCAGTGCAATGTTTCGGTCCCGAGGCGAGCGCTTGGACTACCTCCACGCTGATGGGTGCGACCGTCGAACTCGAATTCGATCAGCAGCGCCGTGATGTGTATGACCGCCTACTGGCATGGGTGTGGCTAGACGGAGAACTTGTCAACACCACGCTGGTAAAACTCGGCTACGCGAGGCTCTTGCTGATCCCGCCCAACCTGGCTCATGGTCGAGCATTGCTCACGGCTCTCGAATCAGCCCAGGGGCGACAAGCAGGGCTCTGGGCCAGCTGCGAAAGTCGATGAGCTCACCGCTGCACCGAACCGAGGCAATCGAGCAGTTGCGCCCCGAAGGCTTGTCGTCTCGGGCTGTCATCGGCGAGCACTACCGCGAGCTCACGATCGTCTGCGGGTAACTCTTCTGCCAAGCGTTGCAGTGTGCCCGATGGCAGGATCGACTCTTCGGGGAGGTTGAGGATGCGCGCTGTGGTGGTCCGCCATCGTTTCAACGATCGGGTCGCTTCGATTGTTCGCCGGTCACGGGTCACCGGTCGCGGTTCGCGTTGGGGCGGCAGGGGGACGGCTGGCCGCTCGAGAAGCGCCAGCGCATCGCATGCAACCGCGATTTGGTCGAGGTACGGGCTGGGTTCGCTGCGGCGCCACTTGTTGGCACGTTTGCGGCGTTTGGCCCAGCTCAGGTGTAGATCGGTGCGGGCACGGGTCAATGCGACATAACAGAGGTTGCGCTCCTCTTGTGCCGCTCGGACATCGGTGTCGTTGCGCAGGGGAACCAGACCGTTTTCGAGGCCGGTGATCCACACGTGATCCCATTCGAGCCCTTTGGAACGGTGGAAACTCGTCAGCGTCACCGACTCGCCGACGCGCACGAGGTCTTGTGACATGGCAACTCGCAGCGACCCCTCGAGCCCTCTCAGGGTTGCGGTTGGTCCCTCGACCCGAACGAACCACTCGGCGTGATCGAAGACCTCCGCCAAAACCGACCGTTCCGCGGCGGAGCCGATCAGCTCTCTCGTCTCGCGCAGGTGATGTTTCAGCGGTACGCGGGGAGCGCTGCGGACCGTGTCGCTGAGCAGAGCGAGAGCGTCGGTAACAGCGGGATGGTCGAGGAGCATGCGCGGTTCGTGGAGCGGTACTCGGAGTCGGTTGAGCGCTGTCGCTAGAACGTCGCTTTGAGCGTTGGTGCGGAAGAGGACGGCCATGTCTCGCGCCCGACCCCCTCGTCGAATGGACGCAGCGACTGCTTCAGCGACACCCGATGCTTCGGCCTCGTCATCGGCGTAGACCGCGATCTGGGGAACGGGCCCCGCCGGGGCATGAGCGGCGGATGCGGGAATGGTGCCCGGCGCCTGGCCGAGCTGCAATCCAGCTGGTGAGTGTCTCGCCGGGTCGACGACCGCTGCTGCAACGGTCAGCACTTCTCGAGTGGAGCGGTGTGACCGCGACAGAGACACTTGCGTCGCCCCGGGAAACCACGCATCAAATCGGGTCAGAAACTCTGGTTCGGCGCCGTTCCAACCAAAGATGGCTTGACCTGGATCGCCCACGACAACGAGTTGTTTTCGGTCTCCTACCCAGGCCTGTAGGAGGCGCAGCTGGGTGAGGGTGACATCTTGGAACTCGTCGACGTAGAAGGCCCGGAACCTCCAGCGCTGACCCGCCGCGAAGTCCGCGTCGCCGTTGATCGCTTCGGTGAGACGAATGAGTAGGTCGTCGAAATCGAGCAATCCTCGTTTGCGTTTCTCGAGTTCGTAGCGTTCGTACCATCGAGCGATCTGCCCGGGGGCGAGTCCTGGACGAGGCTGCGCTTGGGTGCGGTACTCAGAAGGGCTGAGGCAGCGTGCTTTTGCCCACCCGATCTGCTGGCTTGCCGTCCTGAGAGCTTCTCGCGGTACAAAGTCACCTAAGACGCGTTCTCGTCGTTCGAGAAGCTGCGGCAACTCCCAACGACGGTCGTCGGCCCAGCGCCGTAGTTCGGCTAACGCGAGGGCGTGGAAGGTGCCGACGGTGGGACCGGTGCCGAGACCCGCTTTCCGGAGCCGGGATCCGAGCTCACCAGCGGCCTTGCGAGTAAAGGTCACCGCCAGCACGCGTCCTGGTGCGACCCGACGTTCGTTGACGTCGTGTGCAATGCAGTGGGTGAGGACCCGCGTCTTGCCCGAACCGGCGGGGGGCGATGATGACCAGCGGCCGTTGGGTCGTGGTCGCCGCGCGGCGCTGGTCGTCGTCGAGGGGGCCGAGGGATTCCAGATCTATCTTGGGCACACTCGGTGGACCTTCCGTGAGAGCTCACATATCGCCGACGATCGCTCGGTCGGCTGACCTGGGCGCAACATCGCCGTGATTATGCTCGCCCGATTGGAGCGTTCCCAGCCGTCCGTTGTGCGGTTTGTCGAGCGGCCACCCGACAGGTGGTGTCGCGCAGCCCATCGGCGTTGGTCACGCGAGGAACGGGTGACTGGGGCCCACCCATAGTACGGACAGAGAAGTGGGCATTGTCTGCTTCACGGTCTGATGTGGCCGGTGGGCAACCGGATCGGGGAAAACTTCAGCGCTTCTGGTGAAAGTCAACCTCTGGTTGAGGGTGAGCGGTCATAATGGGCATCCATGAGCGTGCACCCCAAACAGGTCACTCCCGACATGTTGGCTCCCCCAGCCCTCCCGTCGCGAACGGCTGGAATCCGCAAAATCTCGCGCCTTCGTTTTGAGGCCCTCGTCGAACAAGCCCTCGACTCGTTGCCCGCGGAAATCGCCTGTCACATGGACAACGTTGTGGTGTTGGTCGAGGACTGGCCAACCGCCGAACAACAAGAAGGATCGACAGACCTGCTGTTCGGTCTCTACGAAGGGATTGGTCTGCCCGATCGCGACGATGGCTACATCGGTGCCACCCCCGATGTCATCACCATCTTTCGGGAGCCGATCATGGAAGCATGTTTGTCCGAATCCGACCTCAAGCGCGAGATCAAGATCACCGTCATCCACGAGATCGGGCATCATTTCGGGATTGACGACCAACGACTCGACCAATTGGGATGGGGATGAACTCAATGAATCCTGAAGCTTCCTATCCTGTCGTCGTCTGGGCAGGGGGTCCGGACCGCCCCGGCATGATCGCTGTCGTCGCCACCATGTTGTACGAGAAGGGCGCCAATCTCGAGCACTGTGCGATGACGCAACTCTCGGGGCATTTCACCATGGTCATGTTGGTGTCATCACCTGTGAACGCAGATGAGCTGGGAGACTACTTGCGAAGCGGCCTCGCTCAGACCCATTTCACCGACCTCTCGGTGACGGTGCGGGCACGCCCGCTCGGTTCGGAACGGCCGCTCGATGGTCAACGATGCATGGTCTCGGTCTATGGCAAAGATCGTCCAGGGATCGTCGCGGTCATCACCACGCTGCTCGCAGAACAGGGCGTCAACGTCACCGACGCGACGACGTCGGTTCTCGATGCGGGTGAATCGGTCTATGCCCTGCTGCTCGAAGTTGTGCTGCCGGACGGACTCGATGTCGCTGAACTGGGGCCAGCACTCTCGTCTGCGGCACAAGAGCTCGGGGTTGACGCGTCGATCCGGCCGATTGCCGTGGACGTCTTCTGACCTGCCATGGCCGTCCTTCCCGTTCGACTCCTCCCGGATCCCGTTCTCAAAGCGCCAACGCAACCCTTTGACACCATCGACGATGATGCTCGGTCCGTCGGGGCTGATCTGCTCGATACGATGAGCGACGCGTCGCACAGCGTGGGCATTGCGGCCCCGCAGATCGGCGTGTCGGCGCGAGCATTCGCCGTCGACGTGAGCGGCCATTCCAAGGCCGACTCGTGTCACGGCGCGTTCGTGCTGTTCAACCCGGTGCTGATTCTTGCTACCAACTACGTCGTGGGGCGCGAGGGGTGCATGAGTGTGCCCGATCTGACCGGCAACGTCGCACGGGCCACCGAGGTCGTCGTACAAGGGCTCGATATGGATGGCAGGCTGCGGACCATCGAGGCGAACGCTTTCGAAGCGCGTGCCCTGCTCCACGAACTCGACCATGTGGACGGTCTGCTGTTTCTGGATAGGGTCGAGTCGCTGTCGACCGACGTATTCAGACGTCGTCGCTACCGTTAGCCCCGCCCCCGGTTGGGCAGGTCATCCACGCCGCTCTGGAGTGCCCCACGTCGCTGTCGCTCGGCTCGGGTCATGCCTCGGGCCCTCAGCGCAGATACCGGTCGGGTGCCGGCAGGGTGGCGTAGCTGTGGAAGTTGATGTCGACGGGATTGGCTCGGGCTCGGAGGTTGTCGCATGTCGCCCGATCGCTGAACTGAGCACAGCTCTCGGCGTACGCGACCGCATGGAGCCATAGTTCGGCGCTGAGATCGGGTAGCCAACTCCATACGTCGGCTTCGGAACCACCCGGGATCGTGCCGTAGCAGCTTGCGAGTCGGGCAGCGACGTAACCGGGTGCGAATCGCGTCAGGAATCGGCCCAGTTTGGTCAGGGTCACCGACAGATATGTTCCGTCCGCTCGAAGCGCTCCAAACAGCCCCTCAGAACACTGCAGATCTGTCGGCAGGCGCGCTGGTGACGGACCTGCGGAAATCTCGGTTGGGCCTGCCACCAGAGAGGCGGACTGAGTCGGTAGCGATGCGGTCGCCGCCGCCGGTACGGGATGCACCGCTAGCACCGTCAGGCAACAGGCAACGAGGCTGATAATCGTCAGGGTCACCAACTGGGCGCGAGGACGAGGCCTATCAGCAGTTGCGACTGAGGCGGCTGTCGAGGCGGAGAGGACGTTGCGACTGGGTTGGCGGTTGAGATCGTCGTGGCGTTCAAAAGTGCCATGGGAATCCTGAGAAGTCTTTGGGTCGCTTCTCTAGAAACGCGTCGCGACCCTCCTGGGCCTCATCGGTCATATACGCCAAACGGGTGGCTTCGCCAGCGAAAAGTTGCTGTCCGACCAGACCGTCGTCGATCAGATTGAACGCAAACTTGAGCATGCGCTGTGCCGTCGGCGACTTTGCGTTTACCTCGGCGGCCCACTCCAGAGCGACCCGTTCGAGGTCCGCATGATCGACGACGGCGTTGACCATCCCCATGTCGAAGGCCTCTGCCGCTGAGTAGTCGCGGCCGAGGAAGAAGATCTCGCGGGCGCGTTTCTGGCCGACCTGACGAGCCAGGTACGCCGAGCCAAATCCCCCGTCGAAGCTGGCAACATCGGCGTCGGTCTGCTTGAAGACCGCGTGTTCGGCCGATGCGAGGGTCATATCGCAGACCACGTGTAGGGAATGTCCGCCGCCGACCGCCCAGCCCGGGACGACAGCGATAACCACCTTGGGCATGAAGCGGATCATCCGCTGGCATTCGAGGATGTGAAGACGCCCGGTCTTTGCCGGGTCTATGGTCGATGAGTCCTCACCGTCGGCATACCTATAACCATCACGGCCGCGGATTCGCTGGTCGCCACCCGAACAGAACGCCCACCCACCATCTTTGGGTGATGGGCCATTTCCGGTCAGCAACACACATCCGACATCGGGTGTTTGACGTGCGTCGTCCAGGGCCCGGTACAACTCGTCGACGGTACGCGGACGAAACGCATTTCTGACCTCTGGCCGATTAAAGGCGATGCGCACCGTACCCTGATCGACTGCACGGTGGTAGGTGATGTCATCGAAATCGAATCCTTCGACGACCTTCCACCGGCTGGGGTCAAACAATGTAGAAATCACAAGCGTCTCCAGGTCGAACATCGGGCCTTGTATCGGCGGTTTGAATGGCTGTCGTCAGCACGAACATGCGCTGGAAAGGTCACCGATGTTTGCATGTCGACAGAGGTCGAAAAAGTTCGGCGGACGTCGCCGCCCAGCGAGGTCCAACTCCAAAGAGCGTCGCCGCCGGATGAGATTAGGATGCCGACATGTTTCCTAGGCATCTGTTGAACGACGGTGAAGAAGTGTTCGTCGAGATGAACCCCCACTGGTGGTACTTCTCGCGGCAGGTCTTGTCACTCGTCCCCTTGATCACCCTGTTTGTATTCGCGGCACTCATCAACAAGAGCTGGGCTTACTACCTCTGGGCGGCGATCGCTGTGCTCTGGTTCGTCTGGGCGCTACGTCAGTACTTCATGTGGCGCAGCACAACCTTTGTGGTCACGAGTGATCGCCTCGTGAGCCGAAACGGTTTGTTGTCCAAGAAGTCGATGGACATCCCGCTCGAATCGATCAACTCGATCAATGTGCACCAGACCCTGGGGGAACGCCTTCTCAGCGCGGGTGACCTCGTCGTCGAATCAGCGGCTCAGGACGGAAAACAGAAATTCAGCAACATTTCCGAACCCGAACAGGTTGCCCAAGAAATCAACCGTCAGCGTGAACTCAACCAGCGACGCGCCAATACCCCGATGCATCAGGGACAAGGGCACTCAATCCCGGCGCAGCTCGAGGCCCTGGTTCGTCTGCATGAAAAAGGGCGGATCTCCGACGAGGAATACAACGAAAAGCGCCAAAAACTTCTTGACCAGATGTAGCCGTGAGCTCTGTCCGACGAGTGCCTGGAGCTACGTGCGGGGCTTCATCGGGTCAAAGGGCCTTGCGCCGTCAGCGGGGAGTACCGGCCAGATCTTGGCCATCCGTCCATGCGTGCCCTCATAGCCGGCAACGGCACCGAGCGTGATCGACTGGACCTGTGACATCCCACCCTCGATCAGCGCCAAGACTGCACCACCAAACCCTGCGCCGGTGATGCGCGCGGCGAGTGCCCCATTGGAGAGCAAACGGGCGACCAGATCGTCGAGCTCTGGTGTCGACACGTCAAAGTCATCGCGGAGGGATTCATGGGATGCCTGCATCAACGCGGCGAGGCGCATGACATTGCCGGTCTCGAGTGCATCTGCTGCGCTTGCGACCCGCGCATTCTCAGAGACGACGTGTCGCGCGAACGGGTCATCGGCGGCGGTTTCGGTTGTCGCATCGCGCAGCGACTCGACACCTAGACGCTCTGCCGCACGTGCGCACTGTTCGGCTCGCAACGCGTATTCGGAGTGTTCCAAGTTGTGTGGAACGCCGGAGTCGATGAGCGCAAAGCTCAAGCCGCTCGGGATGGCGATGGGGCGTGACTGCTCGCTACGGCAATCGAGTAACAGGGCGTAGCCGTCCATACCGTAGGTGATGGCGTACGGGTCAAGAATGCCGACGGGCAAGCCCCGGGCTCGACGTTCGGCGTCTCGCGCGATGTGAGCGATGTCGATCTTGGCGAGTTCGGCACCGAACGCGTCGGCCATGGCAAGTGTGATGGCGACCGAAAAGGCTGCCGATGATGAAAGGCCTGATCCGATAGGGATTTCCGATGAGCAGATGAGGTCAACGCCGCCGACGTGACCCCGCGAGGAAAGCTCATCCATCACGCCTTGGGCGAGGCTCCACCACTCTCCGGTCGACGTTGCTCGGTCGTCGCGGGGGTCGCCGGACGCTGTGCGCAGGATTGCGGGGGGAGGTGCAGCGTTGTTGGACGTGTCCGGGATGGTGCCAGGGGTGTCAGGTCCGTCCGCATCGTGTGCATAGGCGTTGTCGTCTCGCCTCCCAACGGCGTCGATCGTGCGGATTCGGACCCGCTGGTCATGCCGAGCGCGATACGCCACGATGCAGTCGTGGTCGAGGGTTGTCGGCAGACAAAGCCCCTGGTTGTAGTCGGTGTGGTCCCCGATGATGTTGACCCGGCCTGGCGCTCGCATCCACTTGATGAACGTATGCGGATCGGCTTCGGTCAGGGCCGGTTGGTCCGGCCCGAACGCGTTCAGCCCCTCTTGCATCACAACGGTGCGGATCCGAACGGTCGCCGGTGAACTTGGGCCAGTACGCATACCTACCTCTTCTCATGTGGTTGTCGTCTGTATCTGGCCTCGGACACGTTGCATACGGGGTCGCGGTCAGTCGTTTTCGCGGAGCCTGCCCGCGGGGCTCCCGACAGTAGCAGGATGCCCAAAAAGTCGAGATGGCTGGTGTGAGAGGCGCGGTGTGGTCAGAAAGGAACGAGCGTCGATCAGGAACCCTGTTTCGCCCCGTCCTGTTCGGTCGTGCCCTGTTCGGTCCTGCCCTGTTCGGTCCTGCCCTGTTCGGTCCTGCCCTGTTCGGTCCTGCCCTGTTCGGTCCTGCGCAGTGCCGCCGCGGCATCGTCGGGGCGCACCGGGTTGATCAGGATCCCCGATCCGAGTTCACCTCCCGCGACGTAGCGTTGGACGCCGCGCGATCTCCAGATAGGGACGAAATGGACATGGGTGTGGAGACCCTGATGCAGCCACATCATGTACGGCATCGGAGTGTCGAAGAGCGATTGGTATACGCCTGCAAGCCCCGAGAGCGCCCACGCCAGATCGGAGCGTTCTGCGTGGTCCATCAAGTCCAAAAAGGCAACGTGGCGACGGAGCGACAGCCTGACTTCGTAGGGATAGCCAGCACCCTCGGGGACGAATGCCGACCATGAGTCGTTGGCTATGACGCCGCGTGGACCGCCGTCCTCCGCGACGAGCTCGTCGCACACTGCACAAGCGTTCAGCGATCGGTGCCGTTCCGCAGCGAGGACGGGTGGTTCCTCAGCGAAGGCAAAGATCTGGCCGTGGGGATGTGCGATCGTGGCTCCGACATCCCGTCCCGAGTTTTCGAAGATCAGGACATGGCGAGTATCGGGTCGTGAGCGCAACGCCGCTGTTCGGTCGGCCCACAGCTCGATCACTGCCTCGATCTGTCGATGACGGAGCGTGGCCATCGTCTGAGAATGTTCTGGGCTGTACAGGACCACCTCGCAGGTGCCGATCGCTACGTCACGCGATGACGACGCTGAGATTTGGTCATCGGAGAGTGGGGTGGTGTCGTGGCGATCGAAACGGTCGGCAGCTCGTTGCGCTTCAGATGCGGTTTGTGTTGCAGCACCGTTCATCAGCGTGGGCCAACGGTTCTGAAACGCCAGCACGTCATAGGTGTTCGGCGCTTCGAGCCCGCCGACACAGAACGGACACTCGCCGTTCGGGCGGTTAGGCCTCCCTTGGCGGTCGCCAGCGATGATCGAGAGCGCGCCCGAAAGCCGGTCCGTTTTGTACACCGCTGGTCGTGCCATGGGTTCCCTCCGGTCTCAGGCATCGACGACGACTCAGGGCCGCCGTACCGGTAGTGTTGTCCGGGTGTTCAACGTGTTGCAGTCTGTCAACCTCAACGACCCCCTGCTGATCGTCGCCCTCTCGGGCTGGGTCGATGCGGCCCTTGCCGGCCGAGACACCGCTCGTGTGCTGCATCGGCGCTTGGAGGACCGCGCCCTTGTCGCTGAGTGTTCCCTTTCAGAACTCGTCGACCTATCGAGTACCCGCCCGACGGTCGAACTCGAAGATGGCGTCATCCGACGCACTCGCTGGCCACGGATTCGCGTGACCGCCGGGTCTCTGGGCCGAGACGTCGTCGTCATGCGCGGTCCGGAACCCGGACTGAAATGGCCGACCTTTTGTCAGTCCGTGGTCGATCTTGCTCAACACCTCGAGGTAACCGAGGCTGTGACCGTCGCCGGAATGCCCGCAGCGGTGACCCACCGACGTCCGGTTCGCGTGTTGGCCACGGCGACGTCGTCCGAATTGGCCGAACGAGTCGGGCCAACCCGCCCGGATTACGACGGTCCGACCGGGGTACAGACGATGATCCAAGCGGCCTTTGGCGACGCTGGTATCCCCGCGGCCGGTCTGTGGGCACAGGTCCCGCACTATTTGGCATCGACCCGCTCGCCCAGCGCTGTGCGGGCCCTGCTCGGCAAGCTTTCACACACCTACGAGCTCGAGATCGATCTGGCACCCTTCGATGAGCGTGCCGCGAGTTATCAGAACCAAGTCGAAGCGGCCGTGGCGCTCCGATCCGATCTCAGGGACGCCGTAGAGCAGCTTGAACAGGTGCCCGATGTCGACAATCTGCCCTCCGCAGACGAACTCGCCAGCGAAATCGAAGAGTTCCTTCGCGGCGACGGTTAGCCGAGCGACTCCCATTTGCCAGGCGAGCTGATTTTCGCGTTCACCCCTATCTGTGGGTCGGCCGACACCTTGTCGATGACCTCTGAGGCTCGACTCATCACCACGCTGCGTTTGCCGTCCTGTTCGACGATGGCGACCGCGGCCATGGGGTCATCACCCGCGTAGATCACGGTGGATGACATGACGGTCGCGTCTCCGACCAGATCGGGGTCGATCGGTCGCACCGGGGTCGCGGCCCGGGCTTGTTCGGTGACGTCGATCACGGCGGGGGAGTCGACGGGTTGGTGGCGCGACCACCAGCCCAAACCCTGTTTGGTCATCATGCCCGAGATGGCGGTGGTAACGACCTCGTCAACAGCACCGATGCGCATCGCTGCGATACCCGCGCCCAAGGACTGCAGCCCGTAGTTGTTGAGCGGTCCGCCACCAAAGCTCATGCCGCCGGTCAAGGTTGGAGCGGGATCCAAGGGGACTCCGTAGGCCTCGGCCTGGAGCTGCACCGCTATGGGAAAACAGCTGTATAAGTCGATCGCATCCGCGGAAATGGCCGAACCCGTGGCGTTGGTTGTCGCCTCGGCGATCGAGTCGAGTGCGGGCACTCTGCTCAGGTCAGCTCGGGTCGAAAGGTGCACCATCAGATTCGATTCGACGATCGCACGCGGGTACACGAAGCGGTTCGCTGGCACTCCCGCATCCAGAGCGGTCGAGGAACGACAGAGAATGAATGCCGCAGCCTGATCAACATTCCACTGCGAGACCAGGCGTTTGGTGTAGGGCGTCGCAACCATACGATTGCCGTCGATGAGTTCGGTGATCTGGTGGGACGACCAACCGGTGTGGTCCCATGCTTGGGGCAGCACCTTCGCCGCTTGCGCGAACCGGCTCCAGATATCGCCGAGGTGTTGACGGTGCTCCGCCGGAGACCAACCTTGACGGTGAGCAAAAGCACGCTCCATCAGGGCGTACTGGTGCGCTGGGATCGCTAAACCGCGTTCGATCTCCATCGGGGAGAGGACGTCGATCGCTGGTCGCCACGTTTCGTCTGGCTCATCACCGGGTTCGTCGGACTCGATGTGAAACGGCGCCCCCGCTCGTCTCGCCAAGCCGAATGCATATTTGGCTTCACCTGCGGCGATCAAAACCGCCTGCTGGTCACCAGCCTGGATCTGTTCAATCGCTCGGGCGAACGGTGAGGTCTGCAGCACGCCGAGTTCGGCGGCGACGGTCCGGGGGGTGATGCCGAGGTTGCGTGCAACGATGCGCCCAGCGTCGGCGTAGGTCCAGATCCCTTTCGGAACGATGATTTCGCCGATCGAGTCCAATACGTCGCGGGGTTTGCTCGCCCCCGCATCGGCGAGCGCTCCGAGCGCTGCCTGGGTCATCAATCCTGCGGCGTCATAACCGTCGCCACCGCGGGTGATCCGCTGGGTGCGCGTTGCCGCCCCGATGAGGACGACGGGATCGGGTGCGGACATATGCAGTCTCCTGGTGAGCGTTGCGGTCGAGCAGCGAGCTAGCTAGCGCGCGTTGCAGCGACGTAGCCGTCAGATGCGAGTCGTTGGTATATCTCACGAGTCGCGGGTGATTTGTTCAGTGTGTAGAAGTGCAGGCCGGGTGCGCCGCCATCGAGCAGGGTTCGGCAAAGCTCGGTTGCGACGTCGATGCCGATGCGGCGCACCTCGTCAGGGTCGCCTGCGGCGTGGAGACGTTCGGCCAAGTCGGTCGGGAATGCGGCACCCGAGAGTTGAGCGAAGCGTGTGACCTGAGACACGTTGGTGACGGGCATGATGCCCGGTACAACAGGTTTGGTAACGCCCAGGTCAGCGAGTTCGTCGATCATGCCGAAATAGTCCTCGGCGTCAAAGAAAAACTGAGTGATAGCGAAGTCTGCCAACGCGAGCTTCGCGGCGAGGTGTTTTCGGTCCGAGATTCGGTCGGGGGAGCGCGGATGTCCTTCGGGGTGGGCAGCAACACCGATCGAAAAGTTTCCCACGCTCCGAACGAGCTCGACGAGGTCGATCGCGTGTTCGAGTTCGCTCCGGAATTCGCTGCCATCGGCTGGCGGATCACCACCCAGCGCAAGGATGTTTTCGACCCCGGCAGCATCGTACCGTTCGAGGATGTCGGCCAGTTCGGCTCGGCTGTGTGCAACGCAGGTGAGGTGAGCCATCGGCGTCATAGTCGTGTCGTTGAGTATCGACACGACCAGATCGTGGGTCCGATCTCTTGTCGAGCCACCTGCACCATAGGTGACCGAAACGAAGCTGGGGTCAAGGGTTTGGAGGTCGCGGAGCGTGTTGTAGAGCTCGACTTGAGCATCGTCGTCGCGCGGCGGAAAGAACTCGAACGAGAACGTTGGGCCCGCTGTGAGTACGTCTGCGATTCGCGCCACGCAAATGCTCCAAGTCGGTGAGCGACGCGCCCAGAAGCGAACCGCGATTGTCGAAAACTGGGGGTGAGGCTACCGACTTGGGACGGCGTCGTGCCCCTCGACCGCTTCACAGCATGCCCCGTAGGCCGTCGCCCCTGCGGTGACGCGCCACTAGGCTCACCTGAGGACACCGTTACTCATCTGTTCGCTACGAGGGGGAGTGGTCATGCCAATAGGTGCACCTGATAGCGAGGCTTTGGCGGTACTGACCGGGCCGGGTGGCCCGATGGAGATCGTCAGGCAGCAGGTGCTGGGCGCCGACGTTCAGGTGTATGCCAATCGGCTCCGTTCGATGAGGGACATGTTGGCGCTGGCGGTCGGACACGGGGACAAAACCTTTATCGTGTACGGCGACCGCCGTCTCACCTACGCGCAACACGAACACAGGGTGCATCAAATAGCGCAGTTCCTCACCGAACGAGGCCTCACCCTGGGGGACAGGGTGGCGATTTTGGCGGCGAACCACCCCGATTGGGTCGCCTCGTTTTGGGCCTGCGCCATGCTCGGTCTTGTGGCGGTGCCGCTCAACGCCTGGTGGAAGCGCGATGAGTTGGCATTCGCTCTCGCCGATGCATCGGTCTCAGCGGTGATCTGTGACCAGCGACGTTGGGAGGTCATCGCTCCATTGGCTGCCGATGCTGAGCGGTGGCGAACCGCCCTCGTCATCGACCCAGACGAACAAACTGCAGCAGGTTTCGCTCAAGTCGACGGCCTTGACTGGGTCGGTTCGCTCGATGACGCGCTGGCGGGAATCGATGCGCCGGCCGTGCCCGAGGTAGACACCGACGAAGACGACATCATCGGTATCTTCTATACCTCCGGCACGACCGGTCGTCCCAAGGGCGCAACCATCACGCACCGTCAAGTCCTCGCGAACCTCCAGAACCTGATGGTGGTGTCGTTGGCGAGCCGCGACCAGCGTGATGTACCCCCCGAATTGAGCGCCAAACTGCAGCCAGCGAGCTTGTTGGTCGTGCCGCTGTTTCATACCACCGGCTGCCATGCGACGATGATCACGACGCTGGCTTCCGGCGGCAAGCTCATCTTGTTAGAGCCCGGCAAGTTCGATCCCGGCCGGGCGTTGGCGATTATCGAGCGTGAACAGGTCACCTCGATCGGAGGTGTCCCCACCGTGATGTCTCGGCTGGTCGACGCCCCGGCCTTCGATGACTACGACACATCGACGGTGTCTCGGGTTTTTTATGGAGGCGCCCCGGCGAGCCCGGCACTCGTCGAGCGGATCAAGGCTGCGTTTCCGCAGGTGACCAGTCAACTCGCAACAGCGTACGGCCTCACCGAAACGGCGTCGGTCGCAACGCTCAACAGCGGCGATGACTACCTCTCGCACCCGGCGTCGGTCGGTAGACCAGTGCCCACGGTCGAGGTCAAAGTCGTCGACGATGGCGGTGACGAAGTCGCTGCTGGCGATCGCGGCGAAGTGTGCATCACCGGCCCGACCGTCATGCTGCGCGGCTACTGGAACCGTCCCGAGGTCAATGCGGAGGTCATCGTCGGCGGCTGGTTCCACACAGGCGATATCGGCGTAATCGACGATGATGGCTTTTTGTATCTCGTCGACCGTGCCAAAGACATGATCATTCGCGCTGGCGAAAACGTGTACTGCGTCGAGATCGAGAATCTGCTCGCGGAGCATCCCGACGTGATCGAGGCGGCCATCGTCGGGGTTCCCGACGATGATCTCGGCGAAGAGATCAAAGCCGTGGTCCAGGTGGCTGCTGACTCCTCGGTCGACGCTGACGCGCTCAGCCAATGGTGCTCAGCGTCGCTCGCCGCGTACAAGGTTCCCAGGATGTTCGAGTTCAGGACCGAGCCGTTGCCGAGAAACCCATCGGGCAAGATCCTCAAGAACGAACTGCGTGGCATCGGGTCGGCCTTTGACGCCGCTGCGGACTCCGTGCTCTAGGTGCTAGGTGCTAGGTGCCAGGTGCCAGGTGCCAGGTGCCAGGTGCCAGGCGCCAAACGCATGGCGCACGTCACTCCTTTGTCGAGCACTCAGGTTGGGGCGCTACCGTTTCATCCGCGTCGAGGGTTGGCGGTTGACACGACCAAGACGACCGAAACGGCATGCCTCTGACGCGGCTCGGACGGGAGAAGCAGATGACCCAGACGCTGATCGACGTTCACTCCGTATGGGGGTGGGTCGCGATTGTCCTCAACGGAATCGCTGGGGTTTCGGCGTTGGTGGCCTGGAAGAAGCCCGAACTGCGGGGACGGTGGGTCTGGGTTCTCGTTATCATCGCCCAAGTTGCCCTGCTCATCCAGGTTGTTTTGGGCGTCGCGGCGGTCAGCGATGACGGTGTCACCGTCCCTCGGTTCCACATGTTCTACGGTTTTGTTGCGTTCATCACCGTCGGGCTCGCCTACGGCTATCGCTCACTCATGAGTGAACGGGATCAGCTGGAGCTGTTCTATGGCGTCCTGTGCCTGTTCCTCATGGGCGTCGGGATCCGCGCTTGGCTCCAGGTGGCGGCATAAGACGGCGGCGCCCTCCCCATCGATGCGATGCCAGCGAAAGGATCGTCCGAGATGAGCCATCGAGAACACGTCGCAATCTGTTATGGCGGCCGATCGGCGGAGCACGATGTTTCACGGGTAACCGCCTCAGCGGTCGTCAACGCGCTCGACAAGACCCGCTTTACACCCATCTTGTTGGCGATCGGCACCGACGGACGGTGGCTGCGCAACGTCGCGGCTGAACACAAGCTCTCTCACGGCGCACAAGCCCCGGAGTCTGGACTCTTGATAGAAGGTCGCCGGGTCGTACTGCCAGCCGATCCAACCCTCGGCGGGCTACTCGATCTCGACACGGGAGAGTGGACCCCGATCGACGTGGTCATTCCCATGTTGCATGGTCCGCTCGGCGAAGACGGTACGGCTCAGGGACTCTGCGAGTTAGCCGACCTTGCCTATGCGGGGTGCAGCGTTGTCGGCTCCGCTGTTGGATCCGACAAGATCATGATGAAGCGTGCCTTTCGGGACGCAGGCGTGCCGACCGCACGTTGGATTGAGCTGCGCGACGACGAATCAGCCGATGCCGATGCGATTCTTGCCCAATTGGGAACGCCCGTTTTCGTGAAGCCTTCGAATATGGGTTCGTCGGTTGGTGTTTCGAGAGCACGTGACGAGTCGGAACTCATCGAAGCACTCGCACTGGCCTTTCGCTACGACCGCTGGGCGCTGGTCGAAGAGGCGATCGAGGGGCGTGAGATCGAAATCGGCGTGCTCGGCGATGGCGAGTTGCTCCTGTCGACCGCGGGTGAAATCCGTCCGGGCAGCGACTTTTACACCTACGAAGACAAATACGAAGACCAGGCCGCCGAACTGCTCATCCCAGCGCCGATCAGCGACGCCGAACTGGATGAGCTGCGCCGTTTAGCCGCTCAGGCGTATCGGGCCTGCCGGTGTGACGGTATGGCACGGGTCGACTTTTTCTACGACCAGAACGTTCGCGGCTGGCTTGTTAACGAGATCAACACCATTCCTGGTTTCACCCCGTTCTCGATGTTTCCCCTCTTTGCTGCGAGCGGTCTGGCCTATTCGGCACTTATCGAGCGTCTCATCGATGACGCTGTGAGACGCCACGCCGATCGCTCTAGCAAGGCCGGACAGCAACGACCCGATCGAAGTGCAGCCCAGGAACTGGCCTCGAACGGATGAGCAGGTGTGTCGATCGAGCGGTTCGTAGCGAGCGCTGGGTGTGGTCGAGGTAGCCGCGACCCCGTGGAGCTCGAGCCCCGAGACCGTCGTTGGCGTCCGGGTTATCGACTGGCGAGATCGACGATCGGGCAGGTCAAGGTTCGAGTGATCCCTTCGATCATCTGCATCTTCTGGACGACCATCTGCCCCATCCGGTCTATCGACTCGGCTTCCACCTGGACGATGACGTCATAAGGTCCCGTGACGTCATGCGCGGTGACCACCCCTGTCTAGTTCCCTCATCGCTCGTGCGACGGATTCGGCCTTGCCGACTTCGGTCAGTACCAGGACATACGCATGCACAGCCACCGAGACCCCCTCGTTGAAATCGAAGAGGATTATGTCTCGTTTGTCATGTTCCAAAGCGAACGTAAAGTCACCCATCTGAAGAAGCCCTACCAAACCGCACCGTTAGGATGTGCGGCCTTGGTGAGTACGACCGAGTTGGGACGCGACGCGCAACGTGTCGGATGCTCAGGTCCTGCGTCGGTCTGCTCGAAAACTCGGAGGGTCGTGGCGCAGGTTGTTGTCATTGGGGCTGGCTACGTGGGACTCACGACGGCCGCATGTATTTCCTCTCTCGGCCACCACGTGTCGTGCGTCGACATCGACGAGGCCAAAATCGACCGCCTCAACTCGGGGCATGTCGACATCCTTGAAGAAGGCCTACCTGGCCTCGTCAAAGAAGGGTGCGGCACGGGCCGCCTTCAGTTTGTCAATTCTGTTGACCGGGTGATCGGCGACGCGGAATACGTCTTTTGTGTGTGGCGACGCCGCCAAGGGCTAACGGATCGGCGGATCTGTCGTTTCTCACGACCGCTGTTGAAGAACTCGCTCCCAAGCTGTCGCGTGGTGCGGTTCTGATCAATAAGTCCACCGTCCCGGTCGGAACCGCTCGCATGGTGCAGCAACTGGTCAACCGCACCGATGTTTCGGTCGTCGCCAACCCGGAATTTTACGTGAAGGCTCCGCTGTAGCGGACTTCATGCGACCCGACCGCATTGTGATCGGCACAGACGATCAGGCCGCAGCGATCAAGATGACCAGCCTCTACCTGACGGTACCCGCTCCGGTCGTGGTCACCGACCCCGAGTCTGCGGAGCTGATCAAATACGCGCCAAACTCATTTCTCGCGGTGAAGCTGAGCTACATCAACTCGATTGCCGACATTTCAGAGCACGTCGGAGCCGACATCAAGGACGTGTTGTTGGGCATGGGTTTCGATCCGCGGATCGGCGAACAATATCTTCGCCCGGGCCCAGGATGGGGCGGCTCATGTTTGCCCAAGGACACCCGAGCGCTGATTCACACAGCTTCGGAAGCGGACACCGACATCCCCATCGTGCGGGCCGCTGTGGAATCAAACGAACAGCAGATTGCCAGGATCGCAAGGGTCGTCGCTGGCGATCGTACTGGCCCGCTGCACGGCCTGACGGTCGCAGCGTGGGGTTGGCCTTCAAAGCGGGGACCAACGATGTTCGGGACTCACCAGCTTTGCGGGTGCTGAGTTCGCTGACCGATCGCGGTGCGACCGTCAAGGCGTACGACCCTGCATTCTCGATGGGAGACTTGGACCTGTCGGCAATCCAAGTCGGTGACGATCCCTATGGAGTCTGTGACGAGGCAGATGTCCTTGTGGTGCTCACCGAGTGGCCTGAGCTACGGTGGCTTGACTTCGAGAAGGTCATTGATGCAATGTCGGGGGCTCGGGTGGTCGATACACGGAACTTGTTGGATCGGAGTCAGTTGGTCCGACTCGGGTTTGAATACTGGGGAATCGGCCGGGGATCATGATCAGGTCAAGAACTAGTGATGATCAGCGCAGGAAGTGCGCATTTGCGCTTCTTTGCCTGGATTGGGCCGATCTTTTCGGCTACAGTAATAATCACTGAACGAGATCAAGCGCTGCCCAAAAGGGTGTGGATCGGTGGATTAGCCGAAACCCGCAGCGTAAAGTCGGTGGCGTCGGTCGGGCTGTGGGGGACTGATCGGCGCCACCTCCTCTTGAAATGGGCCCTACGTCGGCGACGTAGGGCCCATTTTGTTGTCCATTCATGCTGTTCGAACTACATCACGTCCGGCGACCCGTGGTTGTTTTGTGGTCAAACTAGCGGAAGTGCTCTCGCGTAAATACACAAGAGTCTTCAGGCGGTTTGGACCAAATGAAATGTCCTTTTCTGGTTGGTGACCACCTAATAACTTGTTCTGGTAAACGTCCGTTGATGCTTGGATGTCGCCTAATGGCGCGCTTGTTGGCAGAGTTGCAGACCGGGGAAATGTCTAGCCAGGTCAAGCGCACGAGCCTTCCGTGGTGCGCCAGGCCGCCTGCATCAAGAGGCCCAGAGGCTTGTGTCCCAGCACCTTGTTCCGCCGCGAGGCCGGGGCATCTACCGCCACGCGCTGCCCCTCATCGCTCAAAGGCGCCCAGGCCTTGGTGGTTCGGCACCTTTAATCGTGGCGGCGCCGTGCTCGCCGATTACAACAGCGTTCTCACCTGCCCGGACCCGAGGACGGGGTCCGAGGATGGGACTGGAGGCCGCATCCCGTGCGGTCTGAACGGTCTCGCAAGGAGGCCTGCAGGAAACGGGCCATGACGGCCACCCCGGAGAACGCCAAGGGGTGTATCTGGTCTGACGCTCAATCTGGGTCCAGTGACGAGGGCAAAAAAGAGTGGGTGGGTTGAGCATTGCAATGCTCAACCCACCCACTCTCATCATCGTAGGATGCGTCTGGCGTCAGACGTCGACGTGCGCCGCTCGTTTGACGCTAACCAGCTACAGAACGGACTTGGTGATTCGTTCGTCGAGTTCGGGGAAGCTCTCCAGGAATGCCTGACGCTCGCCCTTGAGGCGGGTTACCCAGCCCTCGTACTCATCCATCCGACCCTGTGCCTCGTAGAGCTTGCGAGGCTGAAGGATGTCCAGATCAGCTTCGGGGAACTCGGGGATCGAGACCGCAACCTCATAGCCGAAGTCGGGGTCGATTTCCCATTCGATCGTTCCTTCAGCGATGCCCTTGACGATCGCCGAGCTGTGAGGAATCTTGACCTTCTTGGAACGGTCGTCACCATCGCCACCACCGACTCGGCCGGTGTTGAGCAAGTAGACCTCGAGGGGATGATTCTCGAGGAGTTCGAGCATCCGATTGCCCTGCAGGTCGTGCGGCATGGGGAAGAACGGGTTTGTGCCGGGAACTCGAAGGAACTTGCCCTCTTCGTCCTTGCCTCCGGCGGCCGTACCCGTCGTCTCGCCGAGCATGAAGTAGGCGGCCGCCTGGTCGGCGGGAAGCTTGGCAACGCCCGGAATCACGTTCTCGTTGCGGTTCAGGATCAGCAGGAAGTTGGCCGAGGAGAGCTCTGCGGGGTCAAAGTTGGACACCAAGGTAAACGGGAAGGTGGAGCGACCGTTTTTGGTGTAGGACTCGTTGAAGAAGTCGATGTTGCCGTCGTCGTCTTGGAAGACGTTTTCGAGGTAGGCATCACGGGTGGTCACAGCACCGTAGATGGCGGGTTCGAACTCGGGGTTCAGCCCGTAGGTCTTGGCGAAACATCCAGCTTCGGACGTGTAGACCTTGCCTTCGGGCATAAGGGCACAGAAGTCGTCCTGAACAGGCTTTGAGTCGTTCTGGGTAGTGAACGTCGTGGTGGGCTTGCCTGTACCCGACAGTCCAACGATGAGCGCGACCTTATCCTCGCCTCCAGCCGGAACGACCTTGCAACCCGCGTGCAGGGCAAGCCCGCCGCGGTCGTAAACCATCTTGTTCCACATCCGAAGTCCGCCCTTCTTCGATTCGCCGAAGTAGTCGGAGTTGAAGACGCGGGTCACGTTGTTGTCTAGGTCGACAGCGATCAAGCGGTCATCTGGGTAACCCTCTGCGACAAGGTTGGGTGTGTAGATGACGAACGTCTCAGGCTCGTCGTGAACGACCTCGCCACCTTCGTAGTAGAGCTGGCGTTGCATCGCCGCAATGTTGGCGTGGGAGGTTTCAATCGCCATCCGCGCCTTGGTGCGGAACTCGGGGTCTGATCCGATGAAGCCGTCGATCATGACCATGTCGGCGTTCGCGATGTGGGCATCTTGCAGTGCTGCAAGGCGGTCGTACTCGTCCCGGGTCATGGTCTTGAGGCCACGCGCGGTCTCGGGATCGTCGGTGACGATAAAGGTTGACTTGGAGGAGCGAGACAACACCTGGGTTGCGATGTTGTAGTTGTCGTACTCGCTCAGGCTCGCCGTGGGCATCAGCGCGACAAGCTCTCGCAATTCCTCAGCAGAGGGGTTGTGTTTCAGGGACTTCGGTGAAATGGTGACCGACATGGCACGCTCCTTGACTGAGGACCCCGCGGTGCCCCAGAGTGAATCGATCTCAAAGCAAGTGCGACGATCGTAATGGGAGCGGTGACCGGGGATCGAAGCCACGACTTCTACTTTGTGTCACCGCGTTCTAGGCGTGGCGGTGGTGGCCGCAATGCATCTCAAGTGGCGTCGGTTGTCCGACATTGGACGGCCGTTCGATCGCTTCACACGTGTGGGGTGGACCAGCCTGCGATGCATCTGCGCGAGTGCGGCCAGTGCCGGTGCGTCGCCCGGCCAGCTCAGGCTGGTGGCAGCAGTGCGCTGCACAGCCTCAGTCGGCGGCCGTTCGTGCCATGTCGACCTCGGCGCCCGTCCGGACTTTGGTTGCGAGGCCGGAGGCGTCGAGGTCAAAGACGACGCGTTGGCCTTGCCGGAGCCACATAAAGATGGAACCGGCAAGGGCGTCTGGTGCCAAAAGATATTCAGACCGATCGGTGTCTCTGATCACCCGACCCTCCCGGGTCTGGGGGTCGTAGTACATCACTACACCTTGCATCGACCGGGCTCCTAGCGCTTGGTGACTTTGCCAGCTTTGATGCAGCGAGTGCAGACGTGTACCCGACGAGGCGTACCGTCGACGATCGCCCGGATGCGCTGGATGTTCGGGTTCCAGCGGCGCTTTGAGCGGCGGTGGGAGTGGGAAACCTTCATCCCGGTGCCGGGCTTTTTGTCACAGATGCTGCATACGGCGGGCATGTGTCGTCCTCAATCGTCGCTTCGTGGCTGCGCACCTTCACCGCGCGCAAGCTCAAAGGCAGGCCCGTGGCAACTCGAAATGAGCGCCCGGGCGTCAAGCCGAGCAAGGCTACCAACCCTCGCAGGTCTGTGCCGAAGCGGCAGCGCGCCATCGCGAACCGCTGTGTGTGGGAGGTGTCCGTGGCGCAGCGAACACGTCCCAAGGTTGTCACAAGCCCCGGATAGGTTGTGCAGCGTGTCCCAACACCGTCCGGTCAGCCAACCAGTAGACAACCATGCCTGAACCCGTCAGCAACGTTCCCCCTCGAACGCTCCGAGCGATCAGCGAGATCCCCTTGTCGCGGCTTCACGGTGTTGGCCCCGCGATGCTCGATCGACTGGCTCTGCTCGGTATCGCAAACATTGGCGACCTGGTCACCTATTACCCGCGGCGCTGGGTCGACCGCAGTAAGCAGCAGCCGATTGAGCACACACAAGCAGATGACGAGGTCACGATCGTCGGCGATGTGACCTCGATCCGGTCGTCACGCACCCGACAACGACGGGCGATGGTGCAGGCCACCGTTTCTGACGGTACCGGATCGCTCGCGGTGACATTTTTCAACCAGGCATGGCGTGCTCGCCAGCTGTCGGTGGGTACCCAGGTTGCGCTGTTTGGAAAGGTCGGGGTGTTTCGGGGGCGACGTCAGATGACCAACCCCACCGTCGACGTCCTCGGGACGACGGCTGAGAGGCGGACAGGCGTGGTGGTGCCGCTGTATCCTACCAGCGAGAAGGCCGATCTCGGGAGTGGTCAACTCTCGCGGCTGATTCGGTCGGCGCTGCACCGGATCGTTGAGTTTGCCGATCCGGTGCCCGCAGCCTTTCGCAAGCAACACGGGCTGCCCGATCGCACCTGGGCGATGAATGCGATCCACGCTCCCAGCTCGTTGGCGGACGCATATCGTGCTCGCCGACGCTTGGCCCTCGACGAGTTTCTGCGCATGCAGGTGGCGTTGGTCTCGCGGCGGCGATACTACGAGGCGCATACCGTCGGGGTTGTCTGCGATGTTGACGCCGGTCTGGTCGGGTCGATGTTGGAGCGCACCGGATTTTCGCTCACTGCCGATCAGTCCGCCGCAATCGATGCCATACATGCCGATATGGCCAGCACCGTTCCCATGGGACGCCTGCTCCAGGGCGATGTTGGGTCGGGCAAAACGGTGGTTGCGGTCGCGGCAATGCTTCGGGCGATCGAGTCTGGCCACCAGGCAATTCTGATGGCTCCGACCGAGGTGCTGGCCGAACAGCACGCTCGCGGGATCGCGTCCCTCCTCGAAGGGGTGATGCTCGAGACCGCCGACAACCTGTTGGGGGAGCGGCCGCTTCGCCTCGCCTTGTTGACCAATCAGACGCCGGCTTCTGAACGCAAGGCCTTGAACGCCGCACTCGGCAGGGGCGAGATCGATCTGGTCGTCGGCACCCATGCGCTGTTGTTTGGTGACTGGGACTATCGGTCGCTCGGACTCGTCGTCGTCGACGAACAACATCGCTTTGGGGTCGAGCAGCGGGCAGCGTTGAGCTCCCGGGCAGTGCCACCTCATCAGTTGGTGATGACGGCAACGCCGATTCCGCGGACCGCGGCGATGCTGATCTACGGCGACTTGGACCGCTCCGAGCTTCGGCAGATGCCTCCCGGGCGTACTCCGATAGCGACCAGATTAGTAGCGAGTGACGATGTCGGTGATGACGCGGTCGCTCAACTGGTCAGATCGGCGGTTGCCGACGGGCACCAGGCCTACGTCGTGTGTCCACTGGTCTCGCCGTCGGACAACATCGAAGCCCGCGATGCAACCACCACCTACGAAAACCTCCGCTCGGGTCCGCTCACAGGGCTTTCGGTCGGTCTGCTGCACGGCCAGATGTCGCCCGGTGACAAAGCATCAGCTATGGACGGGTTTCGTACCGGTGAGATCGAGGTGTTGGTTTCAACGACCGTCATCGAAGTCGGTGTGGACGTCCCCAACGCCACCGTGATGGTGATTTATGACGCGGACCGGTTTGGTCTCTCACAACTTCATCAGTTGCGGGGCCGCGTCGGTCGTGGGCAACACAGCTCGACGTGTCTGCTCGTGGCATCACCGCAGACCACCACAGGAGACAAACGACTCCAAGCCATGGTCGACTCATCTGACGGATTCGCACTTGCCGAGATCGACCTGGAGATTCGTGGCGCCGGTGAAGTGTTCGGCGAGCGCCAGGCCGGAATCAGCGATCTGAAACTCGGTCGGATTCCGCGAGACGCGGCACTTGTCGACCTGGCGCGAGGACTGGCCGAAGAGATTGTCGGGTCGGAAACGGGCGAGGTGGGCAGCCCTCAAATTTTCGAAGAAATCACCGACCTGCTCGGTTCAGATCAAGACTTCTTGTACAAGGCCTAGACACTCCTGGGGTGTCTAGGCGGGGTGTCTAGGGTCCTGGAAGGCTGTTCAGCGTTCTCACCTGCCGGGACGCTGGGTTTCCGGGTTTCCGGGTTTCCGGGGTTTCAGGACCCTGCGAGCGCCTCGGTGATGTGGGCGATGATCGAGTCGTCTTCTGGTTCGGTTGTCGGATCAAAACGCGCCAGCACCGAGCCGTCTCGGTCCACGAGGAACTTTTCGAAGTTCCAGCGGATATCGCCGACGTAGCCGGTTTCATCGGGATAGTGGTTCAGTTCTTCGTACAGGGGATGTCGGTCGTCGCCGTTGACATCGATCTTTTCGAACACCGGAAAGGTCACGCCGTAGTTCGTGGTACAGAAGTCGGCGATTTCCTCGGGGGAACCCGGTTCTTGACCTGCGAACTGGTTGCATGGGAACGCCAATACCGAAAAACCGTCGTCAGCGAAGCGCTGCTGCAAGTTCTGCAAAGCATCGTACTGAGGCGTCAAACCGCACTTTGAAGCAACATTGACGATCAGGGTCACCTGACCGGCGAAACGCCCAAGGTCGCCAGCCGAACCATCGAGGGCATCAATCGTGTGGTCGTAGATGGACATGTGAGCTCCCAGGGCGAGGCGACGTGGGCTTCAGGGTATCTGGCTCGCCGTTGAGGCGTGGACGCGCCTCGACTTCCTCACCCACCGCGGCGGACCAAATTCTTCCCGTGTTCGATCTGTTGTCGTTGACGCCGAGCGGTGCTGAGTCGTGAGGGTTTACGGGTCTTCCTGACTGGAATATGTGGCGCTGTGCTGGGAAGATTCCCGGCGCGGGCGAGGCGAGGTTCCAACACAAGCGTCACATATGAATCCATCGATCGGTGCCGCGTGGCGGTCCCGTATTGCGCTACTGGTCTCAGCGACGGCTCTGGCTATGGCCGTTGCACTGTCCGCGTGTTCGTCGGATGACCAAGTCACGACGTCGTCACCACGATCGACGACGACCGCTGCGCCGCGGAGCGCGACAACCGTTCAGCAACCCGCACCGTCGACGACTTCTACCTTGGCTGCTGCGGGGACAAGCACGTCCGCTGGTGTCGAGGCGTCGTCAACGTCGACCGCGAACTCGTCGAGTGCGCCAAATTCGACCGCATCGAAGCCCTCCGTTCCCGTGCAAGCCAGTGGACTTGCTGGCGTCTGGGAGATCTCCAGCATGAAGCAGGAGAAGGTCGGCGCCGATCCGGCGAACTTGTCCTTTACCGAGGTTGGCGAGGTGGTGCTCGAGTACGGATGTAGCAAGAGTGTCGCCAGCTACTTCGAGCTCGACGACGGCACCCTCATGATCGATACGTTCGTGTCGGTCGAGTCCTGTAGCGACACCGAGGCCAGCGACGCGGTGGAGTCGGCGTTACTCGAGACCGACCGATTTGACGAGTCCGGTGAAGTCGGGTCCCTCTATGTCGGTTCCGAGGAATACTTCGCACTGATCAGAGTTTCCGCCGATGCAACTGTTGTAGATAACGGGGATTCCTCGGCGCCCGGTGCCGACCCTGACGCTGTCGGAGCTGACACCGATGTGGGCGCCGGGGATGTCTCTGTCGGCGCAGATGTGGACGCATTCGGCGAGACGCCCTAGGTTCACCGAGCCCAAGGCATCAGCCGTGATCCCAGCACCGGTTGGACCGGTCGCTGCGTGTGGCTCTGGCGTCGCTCGCAGCGCGATGAGCGGCCAGCCGCCACCGGATTCGAGATGTTGCGGCGCTCACGCCATCATCTGAGTCCCGTCGGAAGAGTCGTCCGCTTGGGTGTACGACACCCACATGGCCGCTCAAGCACTACATCAGCCGCATGCCGGGGAACGGCTCGGTGAACAAACACGGTCGAGCAACACGGAGGAGAGTTGCCCATGGCGCGGACCAAAACCGGGGTGCGGGTCATCGCCGGAACCGCCGGAGGGCGGCGACTAGTGGTGCCGGGAGGCACGACCGTTCGACCGATGACCGATCGGATGAAGGAGTCGGTCTTTTCGCGTTTGGGTCCTATCCCTCTGCCTGACCGGACGGCTCTGGATCTGTTTGCAGGGAGTGGTTCGCTCGGTCTGGAGGCGCTATCGCGAGGGGTGGAACACGTCACGTTTGTCGAGCGCGACCCACGCCTGGTCGAAGCGATCAAAACTAATGTCGCGAGCTGCGGGTTTGACCGTAGGGCAGACGTTCGTTTCGACACCGTCGAGCGGATCGCTCGACAGCCTGCCATGGCGAGTTTCGACCTGGTCTTTGCCGATCCTCCATACCCGATGGCCGATGACGCTGTCACCGCGATTCTGGGTGACCTGGTCGCCAACGGTTGGGTCCATGACCACACGTTGCTCATTACGCACCGTCAAAGTGACGAAACGGCCGTCCTGGGCAGCCACTGGTCGTCATCGGGCGTGCATGGGTTCGGCAGTGGGTTCGTCATCCTGGCTACGGTTGCATCGCCCCACGATCAAAACCCTGGTTAGGGAGCGATCTCTAGCCCACCGAAGGAAGGTCCAAAGAGGGTGGCAACTGCGCTATGTCCAGGATCATTCGATCCGGTAACGATGGGTCATCTCGACATCATCAATCGAGCCTCACAATATTTTGACCGCCTCATCGTCGCGACGATCCGCAACCCGCAGAAGTCAAAGGCTTTGTTTGATCTCGATGAACGCCAGGAGATGCTCGCCGAAGTGACGGCGCATCTTCCCAACGTCGAAGTTGAGTCATTCGCGGGGCTGCTCGTCGACTTCGCTCGTGACCGGGGTGCCGATGCCATCGTCAAGGGGCTGCGAGCGGTATCAGACTTTGAGTACGAACTACAGATGGCGCAGATGAATCAGAAATTGAGCGGTATCGACACCTTTTTTCTGACCACGGCACCTCGCTACTCGTTCTTATCGTCCTCGTTGGTGCGCGAGGTTGCGCGGTTTGGGGGGGATGTCCGCTCGATGGTTCCCCCCGAGGTCTATGGTCGTCTTGCGCAGCGCTATAGGAGTCTTCCACCGTTGGCGGATGTATAAGAACGAACTGATTCACAAGGCAAACAGTCGCATCACCCCACCAGCGGCGACGCAATAAGACGAACGAGGACGCTGACCAACGGAGGTGTGATTTCCCACCGACCCGCAGGTTCTGCGTTCGGCGTCGACGGCCGGTGGCCGGAGATCGCTAACAATCTTGGAGCACTGTTTATGTCGACAGCTCAGGAACTCGAGCAGTTACTCACACGATTGCGGGCACTGGTCGCCGACGCGCGTCCGGTCCCCCTGTCCACCTCGGTCATCATCCATCGAGACGAAGCGATGGACCTGATCGATACGGCCATCGAGATGCTGCCCGACGACCTCAAGCGGGCGAGACGAATCATCAATGAACGCGATCAGGTGATCGGCGAGGGTGAACACGAGGCGCAGCAGCTCATCGAACAGGCACGCGCTCGTGTCGAACAGCTCGTCTCCAGGACCGAGATCGTCCGCGAAGCTCGCAGGGTCGCCGACCAGATGGTCGCCGACGCGGAACAACGATCTCGTCAAATGCAGCACGAAACCGAGGATTACGTCGACCAAAAACTCGCGTCGTTTGAGATCGTCCTGGAGCGGACGCTGCGAACCGTTCACAAGGGGCGATCCCAGTTGCAGCCTCAGGTTGAGGATTCCGGAAGCCTGAACACCCTTGCACCCGACGGTACTGGTGAAATTGCAGGAACCTACGACGAGTTGGCTGAGCTTGGGGACGACTACGAACAGTCGTACGAACCAGCCCCCGGTGGGTATGCCGAGGACTATGAATACCTCGACGATTCGGCCGCGTACCCCTCCGACGAATTCGAAGAGACTCCTCGACGTCAACGTCGCCGTCGTCCTCGCTAAGTTACGACGGTCCGGCCAGCAGTGGGGAGCGTCGGGCCCCTGGAGGTCGGCGAGTGTCCTGATAGTGTCCCGCTCATTCCGGCGTGAAACCTGTATTTAGCCGACCGATCGGGGAGGTCTGATGCAACCATCCGTTGGTCCGTTTGTCGTCGACACCCGTCGAGCACAACGAAATGTCGGGCACCCCGAACCATTCCAGGTTGCTGGTTCGCTGGAGGTCGAAGGCGATCCGGGTGTGATGCCCGACCCCGAGACGCCCGTTGTTGTGGTCGGAACCCTGCAATCGTTATCCGATGGCAGCATCGTCGTGCGCGCCGATGCCAAGGGTGCCTGGGTCGGGCAGTGCCGACGCTGTCTTCGCCAGCTGTCTGAACCCCTCGATGTTCAGCTCAATGAGGTGTTTGAGGCCGAGCCGGAAGAAGGTGAGACCTATCAACTCGGTGATCACTCGATCGATCTCGAACAGGCCGTGCGCGACAACTTCATCCTCGATATGCCGTTGTTGGCCTTGTGCGCTCAGGACTGTGAAGGTATCTGCGCAGTCTGCGGCGCCGACCGAAATGACGCGCTTTGTCACTGCGCCGCCGAGCAGACCGATCCCCGTTGGGACGCTCTCAACGATTTGGACTTCAGCTAGTTGGGCGGTGTTAAACGTCGGTGTGCGGATCGGCGATGCCGGGACGTCGAGACGTGCGCCACGCGTGTGACACCACACCTAAGGCCGCACAGTTCAGCGATCCGACTGGTCGGAGGTCTCGCTGATGGGCCGATGTGGCCCACAACGAAAGCTGCGTGAGCGAGCAAAATGCGTGTCCAGGCATCCGACCCAGGTCGGTCGCTGCCCATCTGTCCGAGGGTGGTGTGTCGACTCCGACAAGCCTGCCTGCTTCGTCGTGTTGTACCATCCAACGCTTGCTCTGTGGCCGCTGCCGATTTATCGGAGCCGCCCAAGAACCCGAGTCATAGGGCCGGGTGAACCCAATCGAGGATCAACGATGGCTGTTCCAAAGCGAAAGACGCCTCAATCTAAGTCCCGCACTCGCCGCGCCGAAGCGTGGAAGCTGCGTCGCCCTTCGGCGTCTACGTGCCCGCGGTGCGGTTCGACTAAGCGTCCCCACACGGTGTGCAAGGAATGTGGCTGGTACGCCGGCCGCGAAGCCGTACGCGTTGACTGATTCGAGTCCTTCGGATCTTCCCGCCGACACGAACGCCGCCGACGTGGGGACGGACCCCACCGGATCAGTCGCCACCGAGGTCGAGCGCGCTCTGGGGTATCGGTTCAACAATCCTGCCCTGCTCGAAACCGCGTTCACGCACCGTTCGTATTGCGCTGAGCATCCCCAAGTGGAGTCCAATGAGCGGCTCGAGTTTCTGGGGGATTCCGTTCTTGGCTTGGCGATCACCCTCGAGCTGTATGCACGGTTTCCCGACCGCCCCGAAGGGTCGCTCGCCAAGATGCGGGCGTCCATCGTCAACGCTGAATCGTTAGCTGCGTGGGGCGATCGACTCGGTATCGGCGCAGCGTTGCGGCTCGGTCGCGGTGAGGAACGGTCGGGCGGGCGTCTCAAAGAGTCGATCATCTCTGACGCCGTTGAAGCGGTAATCGGTGCTATGTATCTAGACGGCGGATTTCAACCGGCGCGTACGTTCGTTCTTCAGGGGCTCAGCGAACAGGTGCACGAGGCCGGACAAGGTCCGGGAGCCCACGACTACAAGACCAGATTGCAGGAACTGGCCGCTCGCGAATGGGGGGCCGTACCCGAATATCGGGTCAAAGGATCGGGACCAGACCACGAACGCCATTATGTCGCCACCGTCGACGTTGCTGGGCTTCTCTCGGGCACTGGCACCGGACCCTCAAAGAAGCGGGCCCAACAGCGTGCGGCGGCGCAAGCCTGCCGTCACTACCGAGACCTCGCCGACTCAGGCGAGTTCGCATAACACCTGATCGAACTGAAAGAGGCAGCTGAATGCCTGAATTGCCTGAAGTCGAAGTGCTGAGGCGTGACCTGGACAAAGAGACGTCTGGGAAGAAGATCAAGTCGGTGGAGGTCTTTGACGAGCGCTCAATTAAGCGCAATGCCAACGTCAAAGCGTTCGTCAACGCGCTCGAAGGCAAGAAGATCACCTCGGTGAGTCGGACGGGTAAATGGCTCGACCTGGCACTCGACAAAACCGATCACCTCGTCATTCACCTAGGTATGTCGGGGCAGTTGCTCAAGGCGACACCCAAAAGCGAGGATCCAGATCACCTGAAGGTCCGCCTGAGCTTCACTCAGGGCGGTGCCCTGCTCTTTATTGACCCTCGGATCTTCGGCGAGATGGCAGTGCTCAGCGGCGAAGAGTTCGCCGCGACCGAGGACATCCAAGACCTCGGGCTTGACGCGTTGGATCAGCAGATCTCATGGGCCGAGTTCGGCCGGATGTTGATGAGTCGCCGGACCAAGCTGAAGAGCTTGTTGATGGATCAGAAGTTCATCGCTGGCCTTGGCAACATCTATTCAGACGAAGTCTTGTTCAATGCGGGTCTGATGCATGACCGTGTCTCCAACAGCCTCTCGGCCCAAGAAGTGCGACGCCTGTATCGCGCCGTCATCGAAGTGCTTCAAGAAGCCGTGAAGTACCGAGGATCAACATTGAGCGACGGCGGTTATGTCGATCTGTTTGGCAAACCTGGTGACTACCGCCAGTATCACAAGGTCTATGACCGGGAAGGCGAAGCCTGTCGGCGGTGCCGGCGACCGGTCGTCAAGGCCAAGATCTCTGGACGTTCGACGTACTATTGCGAGGCCTGCCAGGTTTAGCTGGCCGGTCCCGGAGGCCAGTTGTTTCTCAAATCGCTGACTATCCACGGCTTCAAATCGTTCGCGACCAAACAGGTCTTGGACCTGGAACCAGGTATCTCGGTCGTGGTCGGCCCCAACGGTTCGGGGAAGTCGAACATCGTCGATGCCGTGGCGTGGGTGCTCGGGGCCCAAGGGGCCCGCGCCCTGCGTGGCGGCGAGATGAAGGATGTCATTTTCGGAGGGACGCCAAACCGGCCAGCCCTTGGACGCGCTCAAGTCAGTCTGGTGATCGATAACAGCGATCGCTATCTGCCGATCGACTTCACCGAGGTCACGATCTCGCGGACGCTGTATCGATCAGGTGATTCGGAGTACGCAATCAACGGTGCTGCCTGCCGTCTGCTCGACATTACCGAGCTTCTGTCAGACAGCGGGGTGGGTCGCTCGCGCCACGTGATCGTCAGCCAAGGCCACCTCGACGACGTGCTGCGTTCGAAGCCTGAGGACCGTCGGACGATGATCGAGGACGCTGCTGGGATCCTGAAATTCCGGCGCCGTCGAGAACGTTCGCAACGGCGGTTGGACGACACCGAGAAAGACCTCACCCGCCTGCAAGATCTGTTGCGCGAAGTACGGCGTCAGATCAAACCGCTCGAGCGTCAGGCCGCAGCGGCGCAACGCCACGGATCACTCGTTGCCGTGCTCGATGGTGTGCGCCTGCGCCAAGCCTCCGAAGAAGTGGCGGCCCTCAGCGACGATCTCTCTCAATCCGAGATGGCCCAAGCAGACCTCGTGTCTCGGCGTCGCCAGCTCAAAAGTGCACTCGATGACCTCGAAGCCGAGATTGCCGAGCGGGAGGCTGCGCTGGTTGACGATGCAGGTGACGGGTTGCGACGCGGCGCATCGAGCGCGGAAACCCTGCTGGAGCGGGTCAAAGGGCGTCAGCGTCTCGTCGTTGAGAAGCTACGCGGCATCCGGGCATCGATGGATGCCGCAGCAGATGCCAGCGTGGCAGAAACCCTTGTCGCCGACCGGGCGTCTTCGTTGGCCCGTCTCGATGAACTCGCCGTCCTTATCAACGACCTCGAACCTGAGCGGCAGCGGGTGATCGAGGCTCGTGAACAACTGAGCGAACTCGACCGTCAGCTCGACGCCATGCCGGGTCGAGCCAACCAGGAACGACTGACGCGCGAACTCGCCCAAGTAGATGGTGCGCTCAGATCGCATACCAACGACGCAGATCGGCTTGGCCAAGAACGAACGAGGCTCGAAAGTCGAATCTCGGAACACGCACAACAACTTGCCGATGCCGACGTCGCTCGACTTCTACGCACCGACGCCCTTGCGACTGCCAAAGAGGCGGTCGTGCAGGCACAGGAACGACTCGAGCGCAGCGTCGCACGGTCCGAATCGTCTGACGCGGAGTTTGTGGTTACCGAAGGCGCTGCTGACGCGGCACGCTCTGAACTTTCCAAGGCCACAGCAGCCTTTAACTCGATCCAAACGCAGTTCGACATGGCACGTCAGGCGGCGGGCGTCGAACGATTTGCCGACATCCCCGGCGTCGTCGGCACGCTCGCCGAACTCGTCGAAGTGCGGGAGTCGGCGACCACGGCGGTGGCGTCGGTACTTTCTGACCTGGTCAAGGCCATTGTCGTCCAGGATGTCAGCGTCGCTGCGGAGGTGCGAGAACGCGCGCATGCCCATGGTGAGCCGGCACTGATGGTGATTCGTTCACTGTGCGTATCTGTCCCCGAAATCGAGGTCGGTACGGATTCGCTGGCAAACATGATCCGTTGTTCCGATCCCGTACTTCATCGTTGGCTCCAACAGCGCCTCGCCGAGATCTCCGTTACGCGGAATGATTCGCTGGGCGGAGAACCTGGTGGCGGGGGTGCGGGGGCCGGAGTCGGATTCTGGGTGGACGCCAACGGCGACCAGTTCGACGGGGCGGTGTGGCGACTCGGCCAGACCGGTGCAGCGACGGTGTCGCGTTCACGTTTGGATGATGCCGCCAAAGCCTTGGCGGACGCTCAAAGTCGGGCTGAGGAGCTCTCGGCGGCAGCGAAGATGGCTCGCGTCGAACGCGACGAAATGCGCAACGCTCATCAGCAGGCCGAGAATGAACGTCGCGGTGCCCAGAGAAATCTCGATCAGGCCGAGCGGGCGCTTGCAACTTTCGACGATGCTCAGGCCGGACATGCGCGGGTCCTTCAAGAGGCCCGCGCTGGCGTTGCCGAACTGGATGACCGTGAACGTGCGCTGGCGGCCAACCGCGCATCTCTGATGGCCCAGCGTGAACAGCTCACACCCCAGATCCGGGATGCTGACGCTCAGGCGGCTCAACGCCGAAACCTTCGCTCGGCACGCGACAAACATGCCCACCGGTGCTCGGAGAGTGCGCGGGCTCTCGAGTTGAGCGAAACGCAGCTCAATGCCGAGCAGGGGCCAGCTGCAGACCCGTGTGGCCGAACTCGATCGCCGACTTGAGCGACACGCGAGCGAACGTGCTGAGGCCCAAATCCGTCGCCAGCATCTCGACGATCAGATCATCGCCTATGGGGGTTGCGGTCCGTTTGGGAGCGGTCGAAATCCGCGTCGCTGCTATCGCAACTCGGCTCGCTGCCCAGCTCCAAGATGTACTCGCAAGCGGACGTGAAGTCACCCGTCAGCTCGCGGAGCTTCGAAGGCAGCGCAGCGGGCTGGTCAAGACCCTGGGGGATTTGTCCGCTGGCGAAAGCGAGCGGATCGAGCGTCGAGCGACCCTGAAAACCCGTCTCGACACGCTGCTCGAAGCGGTGCTTCGCGAATACGGTCTCAACCCGGAGGCCCTCGCTGACGTTCCATGTCCTGAGCTTCCTTCGGGTGCGACGCTCGATCAGTATCGACGCGAACTCGAACGCGAGCTGCGTTCGCTCGGCGTTATCAATCCGCTGGCGGTCGAAGAGTTCGCGGAACTGCGCGAGCGTTCGGAGTTTCTCGAAGGACAGCTCGACGATGTCAAGAAGGCTCGTCGGGAGCTGAACGGCATCATCAGGTCGGTCGATTCCGAAATCGGACAGAAGTTCAGCGACGCCTTTGAAGACGTGTCCTGCCACTTCAGCGACCTGTTCGCCAAGTTGTTCCCCGGTGGGGAAGGGCGATTGTCGCTGACCGAACCCGATGATCCACTCAACACAGGTGTCGAGATCTTCGTCCAGATCGCCGGTAAGAACGTTCGACGATTGTCGCTGCTTTCCGGCGGCGAACGGTCGCTCACCTCGATGGCTTTCCTGTTCGCCATCTTTCGGGCACGCCCTTCGCCGTTCTACATTCTCGACGAGGTCGAAGCCGCGCTCGACGATGTCAACCTCCATCGCTTCCTGGCGCTCCTCGAAGAATTCCGCAAGGAAGCGCAACTTCTCGTCGTCACTCACCAAAAGAGAACGATGGACGTTGCGGAGTGTCTACACGGCGTGTCTCAGCGGCCAAGCGAGGGAAGTGTCGTCGTGAGTGAGAAGATCGGCGGGTCGGCAGAGCGCGAGCGAGCGTCCGGCCGGTCGCTTCGCGATCGTTCGGACGACGTTGCATCACATCTGTCGGAGCCTCAGGCCACCCCAGCGGAGATAGGGACTCATGGATAGCCTTGTACCGATTTTGGTCATTGGACTGCTCGTCGTATTGGCGCTTGGTCTGATGCTTGGGTCTCGCGTGGGTGCCAAACGAGACGAACAGGCCAAGTCCCAGCGCGATGTAAAGAAGTCGCCCGCGGTTCAACGGTCGGCTGGCGCGTCTGAGCGATCTCCCGATAGCGGACAAGCGTCGAACGCCGTGGCGGATGTAGATGCCGACGGCACCGAAGCTGTGGGCGTCGAAGCTGGTCATGGCACTGCCCCCGGCACGGCCGCGCCTGCGGATGAACTTGAGGTGGTGGAGATCGCCATCGTGGAGGAGTCCCCCGGGGAACCGTCGGGCTCAGAGACGGTTCGCGACGCCGACGAGGGTGAACCAGACCGCAGTGAAGGCTGGCTCCGCCGGAGGTTGTCCAAGGCTCGGGCGCTGCTGGGCGATTACGTATCGGATCTGCGGCAGCGTTCAAAGCTCGATGCCGAAGTCTGGGACGAACTCGAAGAAGCTCTCATTCGGGCTGATGTGGGCGTGGCTGCAACCACGCGGATCATCGAAGAACTTCAAAGCCAAGCAAAGTCCGAGGGGTGGCAGGCGCCAGCTGAGGCATTGGATGCTCTGCGCGCTCGACTGGTCCAAGAACTGGGGTCGAAGGACCGAACGCTGCATACCCGCAACGATGAGCTCACGATATGGATGTTTGTCGGCGTCAATGGCGTCGGCAAAACGACGACGATTGGAAAGCTCGCACAACGCGCCGTCCGCGCCGATGAAACCGTCGTCTTGGCGGCTGGCGACACGTTCCGCGCCGCGGCTTCTGAGCAGCTTGCGATGTGGGGAGAGCGTGTCGGTGCTCACACCGTCCGATCGCACGAAGGTGCCGATCCGGCGTCGGTTGTCTTTGACGCCGTCGATTCGGCAACCGCTCGGGATGCATCGTTATTGCTCGTCGATACGGCTGGCAGGTTGCACACCAAGACCAACTTGATGGAAGAGCTCAAAAAGCTCAAGCGGGTCGTCGACCGTCAACCAGGTGCGCTTCAAGAGGTGCTGTTGGTGATGGACGCAACTACGGGTCAAAACGGGCTCGCTCAGGCGCGGATCTTTGCCGAGGCCGTCGATGTCACCGGCATTGTCCTGACCAAACTCGATGGAACAGCAAAGGGTGGCATCGTGTTGGCCATCCAAGAAGAACTTGGACTGCCTGTCAAGGTGGTTGGCGTAGGCGAGCGAGCAGACGATCTGATCGACTTCGATCCCGAAGCATTTGTCGATGCGCTGCTCGGATCTGACGATTAGGAACAGACATGTTTGACGCACTGTCGTCGCGCTTCGACGGCATTTTTGCTCGGCTGAAGAGCCGAGGGAAGCTCACCGAGTCCGATGTCGACGACGCGATGCGAGAGATCCGTCTTGCGCTGCTCGAAGCCGACGTCAACTTCCGTGTGGTCAAGAGCTTCGTCCGCCGAGTGCGTGAGCGAGCGATGGGTGAAGACGTCGCTGCGAGCCTCACGCCGGGGCAGATGGTCGTCAAGATCGTTCACGAAGAGCTGATCAACACCCTCGGTGGTTCGACTGGCACCATTTCGGTCAATCCGAAGCCCCCGACCGTGATTCTGATGGCTGGCCTCCAGGGTGCTGGTAAGACAACGGCGGTGGGCAAACTCGCCCGTTTGCTGAAGAGTCAGGGGCATCAACCGCTCCTCGTCGGTGCCGACCTGCAGCGCCCTGCGGCGGTCGAGCAGCTGCGGACCCTCGGACGACAAGTCGATGTTCCCGTGTACTCCGAGCCGATCGGTCCTGTGGCGGTCGCCGAGGCTGCTCGTGCCAAGGCGTCGGAATTGGGCCGTAACATCGTCATCGTCGACACCGCCGGTCGACTCGCCATCGATGCGGAACTAATGGAGGAACTCGCTCAGGTCAAGGCTGCCGTACGTCCTGATACGACCTTGTTGGTCATCGATTCGATGATCGGACAAGAAGCGGTCGCAACGGCGGAGGCCTTCCACGAAACCGTCCCGATCGATGGTGTCATCCTGACCAAGATCGACGGTGATGCCCGAGGCGGGGCCGCTCTGTCGGTCAAAGAAGTGCTCGACCGTCCCATCATGTACGTCGGTACCGGTGAAAAGCTCGAAGACTTCGAGATGTTCCACCCCGACCGCATGGCGTCTCGGATCTTGGGCATGGGCGACGTACTCACGCTGATCGAAAAGGCCGAAGCAACCTACGACATGGACGTCGCTTCTCGGGCTGAGCAGCGCCTACGCGAGGGACATTTCACGCTCGAAGACTTTCTTGAGCAGATGCAGCAGCTGAAGAAGATGGGGTCGTTCAACAAGATTCTCGGCCTCCTGCCCGGCGTTCCCAAAGAACTCAAGAATGCGCAGGTCGATGATCGGGAACTTGCCCGGGTTGAAGCCATCATTCAATCGATGACCCCCGAAGAACGACGCAATCCAAACCTGATCAACGGTTCTCGTCGGTTGCGCATCGCCCGCGGGTCGGGAATGCGGACATCGGATGTCAATGCGTTGCTCAAACAATTCAAGACCATGCAGCAGATGATGGGTCAGATGGCCAAGGGCAAACGGCCCAAGCTGCCTTTTGGGCAGATCCCCGGGATGTAGCGATCGCTACTTGTTCGCCGATCAGGTGCTTGGGTGCCGGGCTGAGTACACTGGCCCGCTTGTGCCCAGAGCTTGGGGCAACGGGGTCGTGGCTGGTATGCCAGACCCGAACGGTGAGTAGATACGAAGGGTAGACCTACCGTGGCAGTCAAGATTCGCCTCATGCGTGGCGGTAAGAAGAAGCAGCCGACGTACCGCGTCGTAGTCGCGGACGAGCGCTCTCCACGCGATGGCCGGTTCGTCGAGATCATCGGCTTCTACAACCCGCGCCAAGAACCCTCCGTGGTCGAGATCGACAACGAACGTGCGGCTCACTGGCTGTCCGTTGGTGCTCAACCGACCGATGCCGTGGCTAAATTGCTCAAGATTTCTGGTGCTATGAACGCCGCTCCCGCAACGGAAGGCGCCAAATGACGGCGCTGGATGCAAACGGGGATTTCGACGGAAACCGCGTGCCTGGTGCCGTGCCCGAGAACGTATTGCGCACGGTCGTTATGGGCATTGTGGACGACGCTGAAGCCGTTGAGATCGACCGCGCTGAGGGCGACAATTCCATCAGCTTCACCGTGCACGTCGCCTCTGGTGACGTCGGTCGAGTGATCGGTCGCCATGGCCGGACCGCTCAAGCAATTCGGCAAGTCGTTCACGCGTCAGCGTTCCCCGAAGGTCTGACGGTCGACGTCGACTTTGCCGACTGACGGTCCTTTCCAGGAGCCGACGAGTTTGAATCAGCAGGTGGGCAATGGCCGCCACCGGTGAGATGTCTGAACCTGACGACCACGTCACGCGGATGCTTGAAGTCGCCGTCGTCGGCAAGCCACATGGCCTCCGGGGCGAGGTCTACGTGCGTCCCATCTCAAACATTCCGGAGCGCTTTGCCGTCGGCGCCGTGTTCTCCTCAGATCGCGGCGGGTTGGAGATCGCCTCGGTGCGCTGGCACGGCGATCGCATGCTGATCCGGTTCGCGGGGTCTGCGGATCGTTCCGATGCCGAAGCGCTCAGAGGGACCGTTCTCAAGGCGGCTGCCTCCAGCGATGAGGATCCCGATGATCTGTGGAGCCATCAGCTCATCGGCGCGGCCGTGATCGACCAGAACGGACGTGAACGCGGCGTTGTTCGCTCGATTCTCGACAACCCCGCTCACGACATCTTGGAACTCGCCGATCGTACGTTGGTGCCGACCGTGTTCATCACGTCGGTCGATCCGGCGGCCCGCCACATCCACGTGACCGTCCCCGACGGAATCTTTGAGGGCGACGCGTGACCCCGGACGGGCCCGAGGTTCCGTCGCTTGCCTTCCGCGTTGACGTTTTTTCGGTGTTTCCCTCGCTGATCGAAGGCGCACTGAACGACTCGGTGATCGGACGAGCCCGCAGCCTTGGCGCCCTCGATCTGAGATGTCACGATCCTCGTAACTGGGCGACCGATCGTCATCGCAGTGTCGACGACACGCCTTTTGGCGGCGGTGCTGGCATGGTGATGAGCCCTGGCCCGCTCTTTGACGCTGTCGACGCCGTCCAACCGGTTCGGCCGCTGTTGCTGATGTCCGCATCCGGGCGACGGTTCGACCAGGCATTTGCTGAGGAACTCGCGAAGTCTGGTGGTTTCTCCATCGTGTGCGGCCGGTACGAAGGGGTAGATCAGCGTGTCGCTGACCACCTGTGCGATGCCGAGGTGTCCGTCGGCGATTTCGTCCTGTCCGGCGGCGAACCCGCCGCAGCGGTCGTGATCGATGCGACGGCGCGTCTGCTGCCGGGTGTTCTCGGCAACGATATTTCGCTCACTGAAGAGTCCTATGCGGCGAGTCGACTCGAGTACCCCCTTACTACACGAGACCGGCGACGTTTCGTGGTTGGTCGGTGCCGTCGGTGTTGTTGTCCGGTCACCATGCCAAGATCCGCCGCTGGCGACTGGCTCAAGCGCTCGAACGTACGCGCCCGCCGTCCGGACCTGTTGGAGCAGGCGCCCCCCACCCAAGAGGAACTCGCGTCCGTCGACGAGTTCGGCCTTGCCGGCGAGGTTGAGGCGAACATCGAGGTCGACGGTTCGATGCACGATGAAGCAGCTGGCTGAGACAGCATGTCTTTGTTGCCGAGAATCGATCTCGGCTGAACATGTTTTAGGTCCGTCGCTGACGTAAGCTGCCACGCTTGTGTCTGGGGTCGGGAATCCGTGATCCCAGAGCGGCATTGGGCCGCACACGGTTTGCGTCACCGGAGAATATGGGCGCATCGAGGAGCCAGTCGCCATGAAGGCAACAGACGTCATCGACAAGGGTCAGCAGCGCGAAGACATTCCCGAATTTGGCGCGGGGGACCGGCTCAAGGTGCACGTAAGAATTGTCGAAGGTACACGTGAGCGTGTGCAGGTGTTCGAGGGCTACGTCATCGGGCGCCAAGGTGGTGGCACCCGCGAGACATTCACAGTCCGCAAGATCAGCTTTGGCGTTGGTGTAGAGCGCATCTTCCCGCTGCACTCACCAACCATCGAAAAGATTGAGGTCGTCGCTCGTGGCGATGTACGTCGAGCGAAGCTCACATACCTCCGTGACCGGGTCGGCAAGGCTGCCTGAGTCCGGGAAAAGCGCTACTGAGTCGTCGCTTCTCGGTTGGTCCCCGGTCCTTTTGGACCGGCGGGGTTCTGGGGCCGCGCTCGATGTTGCCCACAAGCCAAGGGCGCTCTGGAAAGAAGTCGCCGTTCTTCTGCTCGTGGCGGTACTCCTAGCCCTGCTGGTGCGGGCACTCTTGTTTGAGGTCTTTTCATTCCCTCGGAATCGATGGAGGCAACCTTGGCGCCGGGGAACGAGTCGCCGTGTCTTCTTTTTCCCCCTCGACGATGGTGATACGCCCGAACGCGGTGACGTGGTCGTGTTCCAGCCGACCCAAGAACAGCTCGGCGGACGTTCAGCTCCCGACGAGCCGGTCGCCACCTGGTTCAAACCTTTCCATGCGATTTTGCAGGCCGTGCATTTGATCCCCCGTCGACCGAGGACTACATCAAGCGGGTCGTCGCGTTACCGGGGAGACGGTCGAAGGTCGCGACGGAGCGGTATATATCAACGGCACCAGATTGGTCGAGCCGTATCTGGGTGAGGGCATCTCGACCGGTGCTTTTGAATCGGTCGTCGTGCCGGAGGGCACCGTGTGGGTGATGGGCGACAATCGCAGCAACTCGCGCGACAGTCGTTATATCGGACCGATTTCGCTCGACCAGATCGAAGGTCGAGCGGTGATGCGGGTGTGGCCGCTCAATCGGGTCAGTCGCCTGTAATCGGGCGGTCGGCGTCATTCTTTAAGCACGGGTTTTCGTTACTTTCAAGGCGACAAACGTTCAGACTCACGCCGTAGGATGACGACATGGCCCATCACTCTGGAGCGACGTCATGAGAGTCGGCGGATGAGTCCCGAGGATCTGGAGCGTTACGAGAGTGAAGTCGAGCTGCAGCTCTATCGCGAGTACCGCGATGTCGTTGCGCTCTTCAAGTTCGTGGTCGAAACCGAGCGCCGGTTTTATTTGGCCAACCAGGTCGAGCTGACTCCCCGAACCACGGGGGACCGCTCCTACTTTGAAGTCTCCATGACCGACGCCTGGGTCTGGGATATGTACCGCCCGGCGCGGTTCGTAACCAAAGTCCGCGTCCTGACATTTTCCGATGTCAACATTGAGGAGCTTCCACACGCCACCGAATAGTCGAGGAGCGACCGGTGAGTGTGTTGCGAAAGCGTCTGGGTGATGCTGGCGAGCGTCTAGCTCGCGAGTGGTACGAGGAGCGGGGTTATGACTGGGTGACCAGTAACTGGCGTTGTCCTCAGGGTGAGGTCGATCTGGTCGTGCGACGTCCGGGCCTCTTGGTGTTCTGCGAGGTGAAGACTCGTCGTTCAGCTGGTTTTGGCGACCCACGTGAGGCGATAACGCGGTTGAAGCTCGCGACGATGAGGCACGTGGCCGGGGCGTACTTGGCGGCACAGCAGGAGGCTCATGCAGGTAACGACAACGAAGCGATAGGTGTCGTGAACCTGAAGGGCGCCGACACGATCCGTTTGGATGTGGCCTGTGTGTATTGGGGGCAGCCCCCGCGCGTACAGATCGTCGCAGGGGTCGGTGACTAACCGGGCGCACAAGACCCGCCCTGCTGTTTCGCCGTATCCTCACCCCGCTCGTGCCCGCATCGCCGGGTACCCATGGAGAGTCACCCACGTAGATGGTTGTTCCGCAAGCCTCCAGCGCCCGGCCGGAGTGGACGGAAAATATCGTTTAGCCGAAGAGACCCCAGATGACCAGGGCCACGGTGATCAGCACCGCAGCACCCACAAAGACGATGTCGCTACTGCGCTTCACGCGCTTTCTGTGCGGGTTGTAGCCCATGGAGAGCCAGGTTACACCTGACTCCTCACGGGCCCTTTCACGTGGCAGGCCCGTCCTATGCGGTCGGTCTGGTGCGCCAGGCTGGCGTCGAATGAGGCTGACCATTCAGTTCAACGAGCCTGGTTCTCTGTGTCGGGTTGACGCGCAGCGCCATCTGCAGATCCGCCCGGGGCAGATGACGGCTATGAAGGCCAGACAAACCCCCGATCTTTCAAGACGACACCGGCGTCGATTGCTGCGCCAACGCGCTGAGTGACCTGTTGGAAGTCCAGCCCAAGAAGTTGCGCAAGTTGTTCGATGGTCGCGGGTTCACCAGCGAGTGCCCCCAGCAGCTCGTCATCGCGATCGGCGCTGTCTGTGGAGTCGGTCACCTCACCAGAACCCATCGGCTCCGGCACAACCATGCCGAGTTGGGTGAGTACATCGTCTGGTTCTAGAAGCGGGATCGCTCCATCTGCGATCAGTCGGTTGCACCCCACAGCGGCGGGGTTGCGGCGTGAACCCGGAATGGCCATCACCGGCCGACCGGCACCAAGCGCGTGATCAACGGTGCTGTGCGTCCCGCCGGCGGCCGTTGCCTCCACCACGATGACGACATCGGCGAGCACAGCGAGCAAACGATTGCGGATGGGAAAGTGATACGCCCGGGGCCCAACGCCGTACCAGAACTGGCTGAGCAGCGCTCCTGAGCGGTGCACCTGTCGGTGCAACTCCCCGTGGCGTCTGGGATAGACCTGGTCGAGTCCCGTGCCCACCACTCCGACCGGAATGCCGCCAGCCTTGATCGTGCCGCGGTGCGCGGCCGCGTCGATACCCAGCGCCAAACCGCTCAGGACGATCACCCCCGCCTCCGCCATAAGGGCTCCAAGCTCGGCCGCATCGAGTAGGCCATGCGGTGATGCGCTGCGAGTGCCGACGATGGCGACCCGCGGTCGGTTCCAATCGATCTGTGCTTGCCCCTCGGCAAGTACCACATCGGGCACGTCTTGGGCTGGCGATCGCAGCGGGAACTCGGGCGCGTCGCTCAGCCAGATCGAGGTGTTCCGCCTGCTGAACAGGGTCGCTACGTCGCGACGAGCCCTTGACAGGTCGGTATGGCTCGCCGATGCGCGCTGTTGCCAGCAGCAGCCGTCACGGCAGTGTTCGGCCATCCGGGCGGGGGCATGACTGTGTGCTTTCATGACGAGCGCCGCATCGAGTAGGCATTCAGAACGTTGGTATGAACAAGTCGTTGGATTGCTCTGATGGGTGTGTATTGCAGCGTGATGTCCACATGGCCCGCAGCGAGGCACCGAGATCCCGAGTGCTGATGTCAGATCGAGCTGTGTCCTCATAGCGACATCTCCCGCAGTTCGCGTGCGAGATGGGCGTCGGCCACGTTTGGCTGGCCACGTCCATCGAGGTCGGCGATAGTCCATGTCAAACGGGCGCAGCGGGTCGCCCCGCGTTCGCTGAGGCGTCCCATATGGCGCGCCTGGTCCAGGACGTCGGCTACCGGGTCGGGTAGGGGCAGGACCTCAGCGATCTGATGTCCTGGAACGTCGTTGTTGCGATGCCAGGGAGTCCCTGCAAGTCGCTTTCTCGCCCGCTCAGATGCCTGAGCGACACGTTGTGCGGCGTCTTCGGACGCCGTCGCAGGTGTTGCGCTCGACGTCGGTGGCGTGAGCGCGAGCGTCATGTCGAAACGGTCGAGGAGTGGCTCGCTGAGGCGGCGCCGGTATCGCTCGCGTTTGTCTTCGGTGCAGGTGCAGCGCGGAGGGCCGAGCCCACATGGGCAGGGATTGGTGCACGCGACGAGGGCAAACGATGCTGGGAACACCGCTGCAACCCTGCTTCTGGCAATCCGAACGACACCTTCTTCGAGCGGCTGTCGGAGCGCGTCGAGCGACTGTGGGCGAAACTCGCCGAGTTCGTCGAGAAAGAGCGTGCCCCGATGGGCCAGCGTTACCTCACCGGGTCGGAGCCGAGCGCTGCCGCCGCCCAGCAGCGCAACGGTCGTCAACGTGTGATGCGGACGTCGAAAGGGGCGTCGCCGAACGACGCCGCTCTCGGGGGCCAGTCCGGCAGCCGAATAGATCCGCGTCAGCTCGAGGGCGCCATCGTCGTCGAGTGGCGGCATGATCGATTCGATGCTCTGGGCGATCATCGATTTACCGATACCGGGAGGTCCCGACAGGAGCAGGTGATGTCCACCAGCAGCGGACAACATCGCGCACTGGATTGCGAGATGGTGGCCTCGGATGTGGCCCATGTCGACCGTATGGGTTCGTTGTACTTCAGCGGTCGGTGCCGGCGGAATGTCGTCCCATGGCCGTTCTGCTCGCAGGCAACGAACGACCGAATCCAGATCGGGTGCGGTGAGGATCTCAACGTCGGGCAGCAGGCTTGCTTCAACGGCATCGCACGGCGCGACGATCAATCGTCGAGCGCCACGACGTCGGGCTGCCCAACCGAGAGCGAGGACACCATCACAGGAGCGCAGCGAACCGTCCAAGCCGAGTTCTGCAAAGACAGCGGTGCGTTCAAGGCAGTCGACGGGAAGCGCTCCTTCCACGATGAGGATGCCGAGCGCGACGGCAAGGTCGAGCCCCGACCCTGCTTTTGGAACCGAACCGGGCGCGAGGTTGACGGTGATCCGTTTGAGTGGCCACGGCAGCCCCGACGACAACAGCGCAGCGCGAACGCGGTCACGGGATTCTCGCACCCCCGCATCGGGAAGCCCCACGACGTTGAAGGCGGGGAGTCCTTGTGAGAGGTGCGTTTCGACATCGACGGAATGGCCGTCAATGCCGAGAAGGGTTGCTGAACGAACCGAGGCGAGCATCGGGTGGATCCTTTGGTGCTGTGGGCTTCCGGAGCCGATGTGAGGTGGCTCGATGCGGAGGGCCAAACGGGGCACCTCGATCCATGGGTAACGCTACGCCCAGCGTGTGACAGCTAGTCCCGGGCCTCAGAGATTGCGACCGCCCGAACACGACCGCTCGGCGACCCGTGGGTAGCCTGAGGCTGTTATGCGCATCTGGTGGGCACTGGCCCAGGTCAATGAGACGGTGGTTGAGGGTGCTCGCTGGCCCCTGTGGCTTGCGATCTGCCTTGCTCTGGTTTTCTGCGTGATCGCTTTGGTCGTGATTGGCCTGAGACGACGGTATTCCCCCCGATGAACTCGCCCTCGGGTACGAGTACGCATGGGACCGGCTCGATTTCGACGCGATCTGGGCGATGAGCACCCCCGAACTACGCCAAGACCGCTCGCGCGACCGTTTCGTCGCAGACAAACGTCAGGCGATCAAAGCAGGCCACCCGACTGGAACCTTGAGTCATGTCGAACTGTCGCCGGTCCAGCAGCAGCGGTATCGGGTCCTCTACCGCTCGACCCTGCACCTCATAGACGGCAGTACCTTCAACAATGAGATCCTGGTCGTGCGCCACCCCGGCTCATGGCTGGTAGCCGAGTATCACAGCCAGCTGACGGCAACCCAGGCGATCGACGGCGACGACGGCGAGACTTCCGAGCTCTTCGCCCCATCGTCGCCCAGCCCCACTCCTGCTGCCTCGACATCGACGCCGAGTGCTGACTCCCATAGGGGTTCCATTTCAGGTTCGGTCCACGGTGCGGCCGTGCCCTCGCCGATAGTCGAGCCTCATAACGCTCCGCTCGACTGATGTGCGGCCGGTTTGTCAGCGCTGCGAGTCTCGACCAGATACTTGGGTTCTTTGATGTCGAACGGCTCGCGTTCGACCCCGACGACTACGAGCCGCACTACAACGTGGCACCGACGATGGATGTGCCAACCATTGCCGAGACGCCAGATCGGCGGGTCCTGGGCTTGATGACCTGGCGCTATGCGCCTGCCCACATCGCATCCAGCGGGGTGAGCGCTTCGCGTTTGACCATCAACGCTCGTTCAGAAACCGCTGCGCAGTCAGGCTATTTCAAGTCCTCGCTGGCCAAACGACGATGTCTCATCCCCGCCAACGGCTTTTACGAATGGAGACGGTCGGGTGGCAGCAAGATCCCCTACCTCTTCCGCCCCTGCGACGGAGGACTCTTCGCTTTCGGCGCGATCTGGGCGCCGCTTGCCCACGACCAGATAGACGAGCCCAGATCGGGATTCGCCATCTTGACGACCCGGCCAAATGAGCTGGTAGCGCCGATACACGACCGAATGCCGGTCATCTTGCCAGCGGATCTCTGGGACATTTGGCTGGATCCAGAGGTCGACGATGCCGCATTCGTTCAGGGCCTCTGCGTGCCTTTACCCGCAGCGTTCATGACGTCGGTCATGGTGGGACGCCGTGTCAACGATGTTCGCAACGACGACGCCGCGTGTCTTGAGCCAGCTCCCCCCGACAACGGCACCGACGCCGAAACGGGGCAGCCTTCGCTCGCCAACCCTGCGCTCGCCAACCCTTCGCTCTGGTAGTTCGCCGAGGCGCTTCGGCCGCCGGGACCCGCTGCACCATCCATTCTGTCGGCTCCGGGTCGTGATCTATCGTCGGATCATCGCCTTTTAGGCACTACCGTGGGACCGTGTCTTGGTACGTCGATGATTTCATGTTGTCCCTCGCAGACAAGAGCGAGCACACGCGACGCGCGTATCGAGGCGATGTCGAAACGCTCAAAGTATGGGCCGACCGCGACGAGGAAATGACCTTGCAAGGGTTGGATCACGCGGCGCTTCGGCGGTTTCTCTCGTTTCAACGGACCCTTGGGCGGTCGGAACGTTCCGTCGCGCGTCGGGCCGCTGGCATTCGGGCGTATTTCAGTTGGCTTACCAAGTCCGGAAAGATCGAGTCGGATCCCGCCGCGAATCTGCGCGCACCGGCAAATACGAGGCGTTTGCCAATCGTTCCGAAGGAAATCGAAGCCGAATTCATCTTGGATGACGCGGCGCAAAGGGTTAGATCTACCTCAATTCCAGGCGATCAAAAAGAACAGGAACTCAGAGCGCGGTTGCTGATGGAACATGCAATATTGGAGCTTCTCTATGGTGCGGGCCTCCGCGTCAGTGAGCTTTGTGGCCTCACCTGGACCGACTACGACTCGCAAAATCACACGCTAACTGTGCTGGGTAAAGGCTCAAAATACCGCCGGCTCCCACTCCACCAGGCGGCCTGTTCGGCACTCGAAAAATACCTCGATGAAGGGCGCCCACATCTCGATCGATCGCTCGCGGGACGCTCGGTGTTTTTGAACCGGACCGCAAAACGGATGAACCCGCGTGACGTACGACGTATCCTTGGGAAGTACCCACTCCCAGATGGCCGTGTCCTTCACCCTCACCAGTGGCGCCACGCGTTCGCGACGCACCTCCTTCGAGGCGGTGCCGACGTCCGTGTCGTGCAGGAATTGTTGGGCCATGCAGATGTGGAGACAACGCAGTTGTACACGCACCTAACAAAGGACCACGTTCGGTCCGTATACGAAGCGACACACCCCAGGGCATGAGGTGAGCGCTTGCTGAGATGCCCGGGGACAACATGCCGGTGGAACAAGACGAACAACTCGACAATCTGTGGTCTCGCTACAAGGAGACCGCGGATAGCGACGTTCGTAGCCGCTTGATTCTCCATTACTCCCCCTTGGTCAAGTTCGTCGCGGGACGTGTCGCTGTCGGCCTTCCTCACAATGTCGATCAACGCGACCTCGTCAGCTACGGGATGTTCGGCCTGATCGATGCGATCGAGAAGTTCGACCTGGGGCGAGGCTTCAAGTTCGAGACCTATGCCATTAGCCGGATCAAAGGCGCCATCATCGACGAGTTGCGGTCGATGGATTGGGTGCCGCGGTCGGTACGTGCCAAGGCGCGCGAGATCGAGCGAGCGTGTTCCAAGTTGGAGAACGAACTCAAGCGATCCCCAACCGAGGCTGAAATTGCCGTCGAAGTCGGGATGACCGACCGTCAATTGCGTGACACGCTCTCGCAGATCAGCTTCGTCGGCTTGGTCTCAGTCGAAGAGACGGCGGGCCGCGACGACAGCGGGGCGACGATCCGCGAGACGATCGCTGACACGGGCGCTGATCCAATGCGGGCGTTCGAAGTCGAAGAGATGCGGTATCTCCTTGCCGACGCCATCAATCGGCTATCCGAACGCGAGCGGCTCGTCCTCACGTTTTACTATTACGAGGGCATGACCCTTGCCGAGATCGGTGAGATCATCGGCGTCACCGAATCTCGGGTGTGTCAGATTCACACCAAGGCAATCATGCAGCTGCGATCGAAGTTCGTTGACGCGGAAGGCCGCTGACACTTCGTCGCGGTGACCGCGCCTCACCGCAGATTGGCGAGTCCGCTCGCCCGTTCGGATCCTAGGGATCCCTCTGTTCATCTATCGAGCAAAGAGGGAGGGTCCCGTGTCGATCCTGAGAGCGAGTGCCCCGGTTAGCGTCAACACCGTTTCGTCGCCACGCCCGAGTCGGTGCTCGCGACAGCGCAACTCCGATCGTGCTGAGCGACCCACCGACACCGATACCGGGTTTGGCGAGGCCGAAATGGTCTGGGTGACAGCGTCGATGGGGCAGCGACCTGGTGGGTGTCAACGCCATCGGCGTTGGTCCCAAGCGTTCGTCACGCTACTGACGCTGGTCGCTGCTGTTGTCATAGCGTCGGCAGCGTCGGGAGCGCAGGTGCGCTCAGGGTGTGGAGGACCGGCGGCTGTTTCGGGGAGCATCGTTCGCGACTTCGCTCCACCGCCACACCGGTATGGCGCCGGGCATCGGGGGATCAAGGTCGCGGTCGAAGATGGTGCGCTCATTCACGCAACTCAGTCGGGCAGCGTGCGCTTCGTCGGCATGGTCGCGGGAACGCCATGGGTCAGCCTGCAACAGGCAGATGGCACCATTGCGACGTTCGGAGGGGTGTCCGGCGTGGGGTTGAGCGCGGGTGAGCTCGTTTCCGTCGGTGATGTGGTGGCGGCCGCTCAGAGCTCGATCGTCCATGTCGGACTGCGCAGCGGGGAGGACTACCTCGACCCCATCGGCCTACTGGGAGGAACGCCGGCGACGATCTCGCTGACCCGTTGGGGAGGCGATCTTGGACCACCGCCCGAGGTGTGTCGCGTGTTGGAACAAGTCACCAACGTGTTCGTCGCCGTCGTGAACAGCGCAGCGTAGGATGCGCGGGCCAATCGAGAAAGGTCGCTCGGGCTGCTGCGGGCTCGCCAGAGTCGTGAGCGGGTGCGGAGCTCGACGGTGGGCTGGGTCATCTGCCCGGGATCGTCGCTGTCCGATCGCAAATGCTGCGCTAGGTCCGATAGGATCGACGGGCTAAACGCTTGCCACTAGGCAGGCACCGAGATATCAACTCAGACTTGCGATCCCAAGGTCTCTAGAACCGCTGCGGTCCTCTAGAGCGAGCGAGTCGACGTGAAACCGAGGGAAGGACCCACCGTGGCCGTTGTCACCATGAAAGAACTCCTCCAAGCAGGTATGCATTTCGGGCACCAGACCCGTCGTTGGAATCCCAAGATGAAGCGCTACATCCTGGGTGAGCGCAACGGAATCTACCTCTTGGATCTCCGCCAGAGCCTGAGCGGTATCGAACAGGCATACATCTACATCCGCGACATGGTCGCAGATGGCGGCAACATTCTGTTTGTCGGCACCAAGAAACAAGCCCAAGACGCGGTCTCTAACGAGGCGGTTCGTGTGGGTATGCCGTTCGTGAACGAGCGTTGGTTGGGTGGTCTGTTGACCAACTTCACCACGATGAGCTCACGGACTGCCAAGATGCGCGATCTCGAGCGCCGCCAGCGCCTCGGCGAGTTCGAGTTGATGCCCAAGAAGGAAGCGCTGTTGCTCACCCGTGAAATGGAGAAGCTGCAGCGATACCTCGGCGGCATCCGCAACATGGAGCGCGTGCCGGATGCATTGTTCGTGATCGACACCAAGAAGGAATACATCGCGGTGACCGAGGCCAACCGTCTCGGTATTCCCGTCGTAGCGATCGTCGACACCAACTGTGACCCGGACGTCATCGACTTCCCGATCCCGGGCAACGACGACGCAATTCGCTCCACGAGTCTGATCGCTCGCGTGATCGCAGATGCCGTTTCGGAAGGGCGTCGCCTTGCCGCATACCGCGGGAATGCCTCAGCGCCGTCCACGGAGGAGATGGCGACGCCTGAAGCGAACCCCGAAGAGATCAAGCGCAAGGCGCAAGAGCAGATGCGCGCACGTGTCCTTGCCCAGCAGCAACAAAAAGAGCGCGAGGCTCGGCTGCTCGAGGCCAAGCGTAAGGCCAAAGAAGAACGCGACGCAGCTGATGCTGCACAGACAGATGCCGAAGCGGGTGACAGCACCGAGGCAACCGATGCTGGTGCCTCCGAGGCAACCGATGCTGGTGCCTCCGAGGCAACCGATGCAGAGGCCGCGGTCGCAGCATCCGACTCGGCGGGTGGCGAGTCCGAGGCGTGACCTTTTAGCACACCCGCATTCGATCGGGGTGGCTCAGAAACCAGCCCAAGAATTCAGAAGTGCGGCCCGGCCAAACCGGGCCGCATCTGCTGCACACACCAGAAAGTAGAAATGATCATGGCGAACATCGCTGCAAAGGACGTCGCCGCGCTCCGCAAGATCACGGGCGCGGGGATGATGGATTGCAAGAAGGCTCTCGGCGAGACCGAGGGTGACATCGAGGCGGCCAAGACTTGGCTTCGCGAGAAGGGTTTGGCCGCAGCTGCCAAACGCACCGGACGCGATGCAACACAGGGTTCGATCGTCGTCGCTCAAAACGATGACGTCGCCGTCGTGCTCGAGCTCTGCTGCGAGACCGACTTCGTGGCCAAGGGTCAAGGTTTTCTCGACTTCGCTCAACAACTGGCAGATCAGGCCCTCAACAACGGCGCAGAGCTCGCATCGCAGAAGTTTGGTGACACCGACGAGACCGTCGACGAGGCCATTAAAGCGCTGGCGGGTTCCCTGGGCGAGAACATCAGCCTCGGTCGTGTCGAACGTTTCGAGTCCAGCACCGGGCTTTTGGACGTGTACCTCCACGTACAGGCCGAACGCGGTGTTCTCGGCGTCATCGTCGAGATCGATGGTGTCGATAAGGATTCCGATGCTGCCAAGCAGACCGCGCATGATGTCGCACTGCACATCGCGTCCGCAGCGCCGCGGTACGTAACCGACGACCAGGTCCCGCAGAGCGAGATCGAGGCTGAGCGCGAAGTCGTCGCCATTCAGGCCGCTGGCGAAGGTAAGCCCGACAACGTCACCGCCAAGATTGTCGAAGGACGCATGAAGTCGTTCTTGAAAGAGATCGTCTTGGTCGACCAGCCCTATATCCGCGACACGTCGGTGACGGTCGGGAAGTTGGTTTCCCAACTCGGGCCGGACGCCAAAGTGTCTCGTTTTGCTCGGGTCAAGATCGGCGAAAACTAGGCTGCAACGCGTGAACGCTCCCGTCGGGTACAAACGAGTCGTCCTCAAACTTTCCGGAGAGGCATTTGCAAATGCCGAAACCGGTTATGGCATCGACGCCGATGTCGTACAGCGCATTGCTGAAGAGGTGACCGAGGCCAGGCGGGAGCTCAGCACGGACATCGGGATCGTCGTCGGCGGCGGCAACATCTTTCGAGGTCTTCAAGGCTCTGATCGCGGTATGGACCGGGTGACGGCCGACCACATGGGCATGCTCGGCACGGTGATCAACGCGCTGGCCATTCAGGACGCCCTCGAGGCCGCCGGACAGCCGACGAGGGTGCAAACCGCTCTCGAGGTGCGGGCGGTCGCAGAGCCCTACATCCGACGCCGAGCGATGCGTCACCTCGAAAAGGGGCGCGTGGTCGTCTTCGCTGCTGGCACCGGTAACCCCTATTTCACGACCGACTCGACTGCGGCGCTGCGCGCCGCCGAGATCGGGGCCGACGTGATTTTGAAGGGTACACATTCCGGGGTTGACGGCGTCTATGACGACGATCCTCGTTCAAATCCCGATGCATGCCGATTCGACTCCATCTCCTTTCGCGAGGTGATGAAGCGCAGTCTGGGCGTCATGGATTCGACCGCTGTAGCGCTTGCGATGGACAACGACATTCCCATCGTCGTGTTCGATATGACGACTCCCGGCAACATCAAGAGTGCGCTTGCCGGAACCGACATCGGTACCTTCGTCGGTTCCGACGTACCGCTCGGGTAGTCTCTGGCCCCGGCGAGCCGGAGACGAGCAAAGGGAGTCAGTCGTGATTGACGAGGCGATGTTGGAAGCCGAAGATGCTATGGATTCGGCGTTGAACCACCTTCGTGACGAGTTCTCCCGAGTGCGCAGCGGTCGGGCTTCACCCGTCCTCGTCGAAAAAATCCCGGTTGACTACTACGGCTCAACGGTCCCGCTGCAACAGCTTGCTGGAGTCACCGCTCCAGAGGCCCGCGTGTTGCTCATCAACCCGTACGACAAGGGCGCACTGTCGGGGATCGAAAAGGCTATTCAAACCTCCGATCTGGGGGTGACCCCCTCCAATGACGGTGCGATCATCCGTTTGAATTTCCCTCCGTTGACCGAAGAACGGCGCAGAGACCTGGTCAAGGTCGTCAAGAAGAGCGCCGAGCAGGGCCGGGTTTCGGTGCGCAACGCTCGGCGCTCGGCTCGACACACGCTCGAATCGGCTCAGAAGGACGGCGACATTTCTGAGGACGATTTGGTGCGGGCCGAAAAGGATCTCGATGCCCTGACCGACCGCTACGTCAAAGAGGTCGACAGCATCTTGGAGCGCAAAGAAGCCGAGCTGCTCGAGGTGTAGGTAGTCCCACGGCCTTCACGGCCTCGCGGCAGTCGACATTCCACCATCATGCCGTTGCCGAGGTCTAGCCTCGTGGACGGCGGGCAGCAACAACGTTTGGAGGACCGGGTGCCCAATTCGCGTAACGACGATTTTGGCGCGGTCGACGACGATGGCGAACCATCGGATTGGGATCTGAGTTTTCGGATTGCTCCGACGAGAGACCCGTACTCACCGCCTGGCGACGACGCCGACTATGCCGGTTGGACCGCTGACCGCGACGCTGAGCAACGGTTGAGCGACGACGACTCGACCCGCGCTTTTGATGCGTATCATGACCAGCGGGACTCCGACTCCTCAGCCTGGTACGAACAGGACGAGGGGCAGGCCGCCGATTCCGCCGTCTACGGCGACCCAGAGGGGGCGGGGTTCTACGAAGGCGATTATCCAGACGATGGCGATGAGCGTTCACAGCGGGCGGGACGGTCAGGGTGGCGCAGCGATGAGTTTCCCGCTCCTGAAGATGGATCCGGCCGGTCGCTCCACGACACACACCCGCGTCGAGCAACCGATACCTGGGGAGGGTCAAGCGGCTACGCCGAGGATGACTACCTCGATCGATCTCATACCGATCGCGGCTTGGAAGACCCGGAATATGGTGACCGCGGCTATGGCGACCGTGCCTCCGGCGCTCATGCAGATGCCGGATACGCCGATGAGAGCTACGCCGGACGCGACGATGCTGAGGACCGATACCCGGTTGGAGATGCAGAGGCGGCACGCTCCCATGGACGAGCGCGTACGCCCCAGGGCCGCGACGCAAGCGCCCGTTCGACGCCCGGTCATAGCGATCGCTCCGGATGGTCAGAGGCCGCCCGCGAGCAGCAGCGCCCCACCACCGACCCGACGAAAAAACCGGCGAAAAAGCGTCCAGCAGGGTCTGGTCGTCAACGCCAGGGATCAGGCGGTCGTGACCTGGGCATGGCAGCACTGGTCGGCGCCGCACTACTGGTCTTAGGTTTGTTGGCGATGGAACTCGGTGCCGCTGCGACCACCGCGTTAATCATGGTCGTCGTCGGTCTCGGCAGTGCTGAGTTTTTCGCTGTCCTGCGCGAACGCGGCTACCGCCCAGCGACGTTGCTCGGCATCGCTGGATCGGTGGGTGTCGTGTTGGCCGCGTATCACCATGGCCCGCGCGCCATCGCGATGCTGACCGTGCTGATGACGTTTTTTAGTTTCGCCTGGTACCTGTTCAAGGTCGAGGAGGCTCCGCCACTCACCAACGTCGCGTTTACGATGCTCGGCTTCTTGATGGTCGGCGTGTTCGGGTCCTACGGGGCCATGCTGGTCGTCTTACCCGACGGAATCGGCCGACTCGCTGGCACGGTCGCCTGTATCGTCGCCGCCGATGTTGGCGGCTACTTCGTCGGGCGCGCCATCGGGCGGGTGAAACTCGCGCCGGACGTGTCGCCGGGTAAGACCCTGGAAGGATTCCTCGGCGGTGTCGCAGCGTCGGTACTGGTTTCGGTGTTGCTGCTCGGGATGATCGCTCCGTGGGATGCCGATGTCATGGACCGCCTGCTCTTGGGGCTCGTTCTCGGCTGCATCGGCCCACTTGGCGACCTGTCCGCGTCGATGGTGAAACGAGAGCTTGGCGTCAAAGACTTCGGTTCTTTGTTGCCCGAGCACGGCGGCATCCTCGATCGTTTCGATGCCATGCTGTTTGCACTGCCGGTGACGTACTACCTGTCGGTCGCGTTCATCCTGAACTAGGTGTGACACCAGTCGCCTAGGTGGGTGGTGTTAAACGTCGCCTAGTGTTTCAACCGTGAATTTCGGTGGCCATGTGCACGGGCGGTGCCCGATCCGTGCTGCGCCCATCTCGTGGAATGCGGCCGGGGTCGAATCGCCGGCGGTAGTCGCCGGTTTGTTCGTCGACTCGCACCGAGGTCATCACGGCGCGGCTTTGAACGCGAATCGATCGGGTGATGGCCGGGTACGAGAGGACGAGTAGCTATGGGTGAACACAGCGAGCGGGTCGGGGTCGCCGTCCTCGGAAGTACGGGATCGGTCGGGACCCAAGCGCTCAATGTCATCGACGCGCACCGTGACCGCTTCCAGGTGGTGGCACTCGCTGCCGGAACCAACGGCGAACTCCTTCGCTCACAAGCCAGCGCCTTTGGTGTGTCCGATTCCCATGCTCGGGTCTGCGGCGACGACCCGGCGGCGCTCGGCGATCTGGCGTCGCTACCCGAAGCCGATGTCGTTATCAACGGAGTGGTCGGATTTGCAGGTCTGCCCGCAACGCTCGAAGCACTTCGTTCCGGCAAGCGGTTGGGACTCGCCAACAAGGAGAGCTTGATCGCAGCGGGTCCTGTGGTCAACGAGGCGCGCTCTTCAGGGGGTGGCGTGATCATCCCGGTCGATTCCGAGCACAGCGCCATCTTCCAGGCGCTGAGCGCTGGCCACGACACCGAACTGCGCCGAATCTTGTTGACGGCGAGCGGGGGACCATTTCGGGGACAGTCCTCTGACGAACTCGCCCAGGTATCGCGACAAGATGCGCTTGCGCATCCCACCTGGTCGATGGGTCCCAAGATCACGGTGGACAGTTCGACGCTCATGAACAAGGGCCTCGAGGTCATCGAAGCCTGTGAGCTGTTTCAGGTATCGCCCGACCGGGTCGAGGTGGTTGTGCATCCTCAGTCGATCATTCACTCGATGGTCGAGTTCGTCGACGGTACGACGATCGCTCAGCTCTCGCGTCCGGATATGCGCCTGCCGATCGCGTACGCGCTGTCATATCCTCACCGACTCGACGAGGCTCGTGGGGAACCCGCCCCACCGGCGGCAATCGATTGGCGACAGCTTGGGTCATTGTCGTTTGAGCCGCCCGATTTTGAAACGTTTCCGTGTTTGGCACTCGCGTTTGACGCTGCTCGCAGGGGCGGCACTGCACCCGCGGTTTTGAGCGCCGCAAATGAGATATCGGTCGAGGCATTTCTTGAAGACCGGCTCGCTTGGAGCGACATCGCTCGTGTCAACGCTTCTGTCCTCGACGACATTTCGTGGGCTCCGGCCGATAGCCTTGAAGCAGTACTCGTCGCGGACGGCGAAGCGCGGGCTATTGCCCGCGGCTATGTGACTCGGTCCGGGCGTTAGAGCTTCTGCGAGGTTTGTTGTGCAGTATGTGCTGGCGGTGACCCTGTTCTTTGGGGTCATGATCTTCCTTCACGAACTCGGGCATTACGTCACCGCCCGGGCGACGGGAATGAAGGTCAGTGAATTTTTCGTTGGCTTTGGCCCTAGGTTGTGGTCCTTCCGACGAGGCGAAACCGAATACGGCATCAAGTGGTTTCCGGTCGGTGGTTATGTCCGCATTCTCGGCATGACCACATTGGATGAGGTTGACCCATCCGAAGAAGATCGGACCTATCGCTCGAAGTCCCTCGGTGCCAAGGTGCTGGTGATCACCGCTGGATCGATGGTCCACTTCACCTTGGCGTTCATCGCAGCGTTCTTGTTGCTGTTCTCCGCTGGTCGTGTGACCGGCGTCATACCGGTACCAGCACAGATCGTGGAGGGTTCCGCCGCCCAAGCAGCGGGGCTGCAGGTCGGGGACGAAATCGTCGCGATCGATGGCAATCCGGTCACCGAATGGAGCGATGTCACCGATGTGGTGAAGGCCTCCGTCGATGAACCGGTCGATCTCGAGGTGGACCGGGATGGGCAACTGATCGATCTCACCGCGGTACCGACCCCCCACGTCGATGATCCCAGCACGGGTTTTCTCGGCGTCGCTCCCACCCTCGAAAAGGAGGATCTCGGCGTCATTTCATCGTTTGGTGAAGCGATCCGCCTGGTTCCGCGCTCGATGGGTGAGGCGGTGACGTCAATCACCGATATCTTCTCGCCGCGCGGCTTGTGGCGGCAGGCATCCCTGACCGCCGACGCCGTTTCCGGTAGCGCCGAGGTGGACGATCCCGCCAATACCCAGCGTCCGATCTCGCCGGTTGGGGTGGCCCGAGTCGGCGCGCAGGCGATCGATTCAGGTTGGCAAGACCTGCTGGCCCTGTGGTTTGGGTTCAACATTTTCGTCGGTGTCTTCAACCTCGTCCCACTGCTGCCATTCGACGGAGGCCACCTGGCCATTGCGCTGTACGAAGCGGTGGCTTCGAAGCTTCGTGGTCGCAAGGTGACGGTCGATATCGTCAAGTTGATGCCCATTACGGTCGGCGTCGTATCGGTTTTGGGACTGCTGCTCGTTTCGGCATTCCTGCTCGATGTGTACAACCCAATCCAGGATCCCTTCTAAATGGCGGCTGCAACGGTGATCAAACGTCGGCAAACCCGGCAGGTACAGGTCGGGTCGGTTCTCGTCGGTGGTGGAGCCCCGGTTTCGGTTCAATCGATGACGACGACCAAGACCGCCGATGTCGACGCCACATTGGCGCAGATCTATGCGCTCGCTGGCGCCGGTGTCGACATCGTTCGGTGCACATGCAACGACATCGACGCGGCTCGAGGACTCGCCCAGATCGTTCCGCGGTCGCCCGTCCCGATCGTCGCCGATATCCACTTCCAGTACCGTCTGGCTCTCGCTGCGCTTGAAGCCGGTGTGGATGCCCTGCGCCTCAACCCGGGCAACATCAGAAAGCCCGAACACATCAGAGCGGTTGCGTCCGCGGCACGCGAGCGCGGTGTACCGATCCGAATCGGTGTCAACGGCGGTTCGCTCGACCCCGATATCGCCGATCGATTTGGTGGCGTCACCCCCGAGGCACTTGTCGCATCGGCCCTACAAGAGCTTGCCTATTTTGACGAGGTCGGTTTTGAAGACGTCAAGATTTCGGTGAAGGCGTCGAACGTTCCGCTGATGATCGAGGCGTACCGGTTGTTGTCGACCCGCACCGATCATCCGCTCCACCTCGGTGTGACCGAGGCGGGTCCGCTGCCAGCTGGGCTGATCAAGTCGGTGGCAGGGATCGGAACCCTGCTGGCCGAAGGCATTGGCGACACCATTCGTCTCTCTCTGACGGCCGATCCCGTCGAAGAGGCCAAAGCAGGACGGCAACTCCTCGAGATTCTCGGCCTGAGAGAACGCAAGTCCGTCGACCTCATCAGCTGTCCAAGCTGCGGGCGAGCCGAAGTCGACGTCATCGCCGTGGCGTCACAGGCCCAAGACGCACTCGCAGCCCGTGAGATTCCTCTACAGGTCGCGGTTATGGGGTGTGTGGTTAACGGTCCTGGTGAAGCACGCGACGCCGATCTGGGGATCGCAGCGGGCCGCTCGAAGGGCCACCTCTTTGTCAGAGGCCAGGTGGTGCGAGTCGTCGATGAGGCCCAGATGGTCGATGCGTTGGTACAGGAGGCCGAGGCGATTATGGCCGAAGGTATCGAGGCCCGCCTCGCCGCGGCCGATGCCGGGGCCGCTGCTGCGGCTGAGGCCGACCGTGCAGCGATGCTCGACGACAAGGGACTCGACGCCAACAACGTCGAGATGGTCATAAAGCGGATCGAGGCGGGCGCTGGTGGCGCGTCCTAACACGTGCAGCGAAGCTCGGCGGCGCCGTTGGATCGTCGTCCACAGGTGGGGCGGCGCGCCAACGCAAGATTTGACAACCGTGCTACCTTTACCGAGTCCTTAGCCGTTAGGTCGGCTGTGGACTACCGACGTTGGTGGTCGCCAAAATGGTGATTGCCCCGGTGGCATCCCGGAAACGTGGGCCCTGGCCCACGTTTTTTTGTGTATGCGTCGAGAACGTTGGGAGTGATTGATATGACGACATCACGACCGAGAGAGGAGGTGCGGCGATGAGCGATACGCGAGACCAGATCGTTGCGCTCGTGCTTCCAGTTCTGGAACCTCTCGACGTGGAGCTGTACGACGTCGAAGTTTCGACGGGCAGCGCCGCGAAGGTACTTCGGATCCTTCTCGACGCTCCCGGCGGTGTCTCGCTCGACGCGATCACCGACGTGACCTATCTCGTTTCGCCGCTCCTCGACGATGCTGACCTCATTCGCGGCCGATACACCCTGGAAGTGTCGAGCCCAGGGCTCGAACGTCCGCTTCGACTTCCCGAACATTTCGACGGAGCACTCGGGCAACGGGTTGCTGTCAAGCTGTTTAGTCCGCTCGATGGACAGCGACGACTTACCGGTGAACTCGCGGCTCGACATGACAACACCATCGTGTTGCAAACAGAGGACGGCGAACGTGAGGTGGCGCTGGAGGACGTCTCCTCCGCGCGAACAGTTTTTGAATGGAAGAAGCCTGCTCCACCGAAAGGTGGCCGCAAGCGCCGTGCAGGGTCGGAGACCGCGTGAGCTGGTCCCGTCCGACCCAGGGTAGGAAGCAACAGTCATGAATCATGAACTCATTGAGGCGCTTCGCACGATCGAACGCGAAAAGGGCATTTCCTTTGAGACCCTGTTAGAGGCGCTCGCCAACGCGCTCGTTACCGCTTACAAGAAGCTGCCGAGTTCGGCCGAAGAAGCCGTGGTTGAAATCGATATTGAAAGCGGCGAGATGGCGGTTTACGCCCAAGAATTCGACGAAGAGGGCAACCTCGTTCGCGAATGGGATGACACGCCAAAGGACTTTGGCCGGATCGCTGCGATGACCGCAAAACAGGTGATTCTGCAGCGCATTCGCGAGGCCGAACGCGACATGAAGTACGAGGAGTACGCCGGTCGTGAGGGTGACATCGTCACGGGCATCATCCAGCAGACCGATCAGCGCTACACCCTCATCGACCTCGGACGCGTCGAAGCGCTGCTGCCGTTACCCGAACAGGTTCCCTCGGAACACTACGAACACGGTGCACGTCTCAAGGCCTACATCGTCGAGGTCCGCCGGACCAATAAGGGTCCGCAGATCGTCGTTTCCCGAACCCACCCAGGCCTCGTCAAGCGGCTGTTTGAACTCGAAGTGCCCGAAATCGCCGAGAACGTCGTGCAGATCAAGGCTCTTGCTCGCGAACCCGGACACCGAACCAAGATCGCTGTTGCATCGACCGACGAAAACGTCGACCCGGTCGGCGCATGTGTCGGCGCACGCGGCTCGCGTGTGCGGCTCGTGGTCAACGAATTGCGGGGCGAGAAGGTCGACATCGTCCCGTTCAGTGACGACCCGCACGAGTTTGTCGCCAAAGCGTTGTCGCCAGCCAAGGTGCGCGAGGTCCGAATTCACGAAGCGTATGCAACCGCGGAGGTGATCGTCCCTGACTATCAGCTCTCTTTGGCGATTGGTAAAGAGGGCCAGAACGCTCGACTCGCGGCCCGTCTGACCGGATGGCGCATCGACATCAAGTCAGAGACTCAGCTCGCTGAACAAGAGGCCAACGCAGGACAGGGCGAATGGGCCGAAGGCAGCTGGGTCGAGAACGACGAGGGTGAACTCGTCTGGATCCCGGCCGGTGGCGGCGCCGAGATCTCCGCGTCCGACGCGGGCTACGACGATGTAGCTGGCTTTGAAAGCGACGGCACAGCCGATGCCTCGCCAGACGCTGCAGAGTTGGCCGCCGACGATAGCGATGCCGAAGCTGGAGCGGTCCATGACGACAGCGAAGCCAGCTCAGAAGGCGTCGAGACACCCCAGAGCAATGATTCCGGGGGGTCAGAAACGGCGGAATCGAAGCAATCCTCAGAAGAAGAAAGCGACGATGGCGAGTCGGACCAAGACGCAGAGGATTCAGAGTCAGAAGCGGACGGAGAAGAAGAGTAGCGCCACTGACCAGCACGCCCGACGAGCCGAGATTCAGTCGCGGCTCGCCCTCAGTGCTACAAATGTGGCAAACAAATACGCCGAATCGGCTGATCCGCTAGCCGATTCGGGGAACACGTTGGGAAACGCTCACCTTCCGCAGCGCACCTGTATCGGATGTCGAACCCGACGCCCAGTTGGCGATCTCACGAGAATTTCGTGGAGCGACACATCGGGGCTCGGGTTCGGTCGCGCGGCACAGGGCAGGGGAGCGTGGCTATGCGACGGCAGCGAGGAATGCCTCGCCGCAGCCCTCGCACGCCGAGCGTTTCCCAGGGCGTTCCGACGTTCATTGGATGATTCGGTGCTGACCCGCATTGCCTTCTCGATGGGGAAGGACGCGGGTTTGGCAATCGGAGATCCTGCACGCGCATACGACAATCGGAGTTAGGGCTTGCCCAGGAAGCGCATCCGGGTTTACGAGTTGGCTCGTGAGCTCGGGGTAGAAAACAAGGACGTGCTCGACCTATGCGATGAACTTCGCATCGGGGTCGGGAGTCACTCGTCCAGCATTGAAGAACCTCAGGCGGACCGCGTCCGCCGTTTGGCGCGCGATAAGGGGCTGGGCGGCTCGGGTCAAGAAGATGAGCGCGCCCGCCGACGCCGCAAGCGGCGTGAAGCGCGCGAAGGTGGATCATCGGATACGCCTGCTGAGACCGCTCCTGGCGATTCTGAGGACGCATCGGAGCGCAAGGTGGTGAGGGCCGGCGGCGGCTCCAGTCTGCGCGTTCGCTCCGGCGGTGAGGCCAGGACCCTCCGCGTTCGCGCGGGTGGTACCCGCGACGAGCCGGTGGCTGAGACGATTAGCGCCCCGGCCGTGCCCGCGAGCTCGAGTGGCGATACCGGAGGCGACTCCGATGGAGCATCGCGTTTTGACGCGACCCCATCGGTACCTGCGGCAACGTCGCTTTCAAACGGCGAATCGACGGAGTCTGGATCACGGTCGTCTCGGGAATCCTCGGGCGCAGGCCCAGCACCTGCTGTGAGCACGGCGACCAGCGATGCTGCGACGCCGGCCGCTGAGCCTGCTGCCGAGGCTGTCCCCGCGGCGCCGCCAGCGCCGCCCGCCCCAGCACCGGCAGAACCGGCTGAGGTCCGTACCAGCGGAGCCCCAGAGGCTCCCCAGGGGTCGATCCGGCGTCGGCGCCACCGGTACAAGAGCGGCGTCCGCCCATGAGTACGTCGGGCAAGCCCATTCCGCCGCCCCGAACTTTTCCGGCAAGCCCATTCCGCCGCCCCCGGTCGCAAGCCCGGCGCGCCTCCGCCGCGCACTCCGCGGTGGCGCTCCCGGTCGTCCTGGCGGCGCTGGCCCGTCGCGAGGTCGCCCCGGCGGTGGCGCTCCTGGCGGTGGCGGTGGCGGCTTTTCGCGCTCCGGTCCACCTCGCGGTGGCCCCGGCGGTGGACCTCCTCCCGGCGGGGGTGGTCCCGGCGGTGGACGTGGTCGTCCCGGCGGTCCGCCACAGCGTCGCAAGAAGCGTAGGAAGCGTCGCCAGCAGGAGGACCTCGAACCTCAGCAGGCACCTCAGTACACAGAACAGGACGCGCCCGTTCCCGACGGTGAGATCGTCGTGCCGCGCGGTATCACCATCCAGGAATACGCGCCCAAACTGAATCGAACCGCTGCGGATCTGGTGCGAATGCTCATGATGGCTGGTGAGATGGTCACGGCCACTCAGTCGCTGTCAGACGACATGATCGAGCTCATCGCCGATGAGCTCGGCGCTGAGATTCTGTTGGTCGATCCTGGCCAAGAGCAAGAGCAGGAACTCCTTGCGCTCTTCGACCAAGAAGAGCCCGACGAATCCGAGCTCGTCGAACGCCCGCCCGTCGTGACCGTCATGGGGCACGTCGACCACGGTAAGACCAAGTTGCTGGACGCGATTCGTGCCGCCAACGTCGTCGCGAGCGAGGCCGGTGGCATCACTCAGCACATCGGGGCCTATCAGGCGGTGCGCAACGGGCATGCCATTACGTTCATCGACACCCCCGGTCACGAGGCGTTCACCGCCATGCGTGCCCGCGGGGCCGAGGCCACCGACATCGCCGTTTTGGTCGTCGCCGCCGACGATGGCGTGATGCCTCAGACCCTGGAGGCTCTGAGCCACGCTCAGGCGGCGGAAGTGCCGATCGTGGTCGCGATCAACAAGGTCGACCGCGAAGATGCCAATCCCGATCGTGTCCGCCAGCAGATGGTCGAACAAGGGCTCATCCCAGAAGAGTGGGGTGGCGACACCATCATGGTCGAGGTTTCCGCGCTGAAGGGCGAGGGTATCGACGCTCTGATGGACGCATTGTTGCTGGTCGCTGAGGTCGAAGAACTCCAAGCGGCCCCGGATCGACCAGCTATCGGTCTGGTCCTCGAAGCGCATCTCGACGTCGGTCGCGGGCCGGTGGCAACCGCACTGGTCCAACAAGGAACGATGCGTGTTGGCGACCCAGTCGTCGCCGGCGGTGCTTACGGCAAGGTTCGGGCAATGCTCGACGATCAGGGCAACCGGGTCGATGTGGCCGGACCGGCAACACCGGTGCAGGTGTTGGGCTTCAACGACGTACCCCTCGCGGGTGACCAAATTCGGGTGGCGCCCGATGAGCGCGTCGCCCGAACCGTCGCTGAGGCCCGAGCGCGGCGCGCTCGCCAGGTCGAGTTGATGGGCACGGCCGCCGCACCGGTTGGTGCTGGCTCCAAGCTCGAAGACATCTTCGCTCACATCCAGCGCGGCGAGATCACGACGCTGAACTTGATCTTGAAAGCCGATGTGCAAGGTTCCCTCGAAGCGGCGACCGACGCGCTGCGCAAACGGGAGCGTGACGACGTCAAGCTGGCATTCGTGCAGCGCGGTGTCGGTGGGATCACCGAAAACGACGTGAACTTGGCGATCACCTCGAACGCCACGATCATCGGTTTCAACGTTCGACCCGACCGAATCGCCCGTGAGCTCGCCGAACGTGAGCGGGTTGAGGTTCGGCTCTACGAGATCATCTACGAGATGCTCGAAGACGTCGAAGCGGCGATGGTCGGCATGCTCGCTCCCGAATTCGAAGAGATCGTCACCGGAGAGGCCGAGGTCCGCGAGGTGTTCTCGGTGCCGAAGGTCGGGCGCATCGCCGGTTGCTATGTGCGGTCCGGTGTCGTCAAACGTGGGTCGAAGGTTCGCTTCTTGCGTGACGGTGTCGTCATCTGGAAGGGCGAGATCGCCTCGCTCAAGCGCTTCAAGGAAGACGCTCGTGAAGTGTCCGCCGGATATGAGTGCGGTATCGGCCTCGAAGCGTTCCAGGATCTCAAGCCGGGCGACATCATCGAGACGTATGAGGATCGCGAGATCGCTCGCACCTAGCCGCTCTCGAACTGGGGCGACCATCGAAACGACGTGATTCAGTAGCGCTGAGTGACCCGGGAGTCCCGGGTCACTCAGTTAGACTGAGCCAGCGGTTTTGCTTCTACAGCACACAGGGTTTGTCGGACGTAGGTCCGCCTGATCGAAGGCGTTTTGGACGCCGGGCATCGGCACTCTCCGGGTCGGCTCTCCTTCTCGGTGGATCTTCGGGTCAGAGCCAGTGCGGTGCAGAGGGGGCGACCGGATGGCGGGGTGGCGACTCGGTCCGAATCGAGTCGTCTAGGTGGTTGACGGAGGTCCGATGACGCAAAGACGTTTCCAACGCTCGGACCGTATTGGTGAGCTGATCCGGACGATCGTCGCGACCGAAGCGGAACGCTGGGATGACGACCGCCTTGGCTTTTTCACGGTGACCGACGTCGAGATGGAAGCCGATAACCGGGTCGCAGCGGTCTATTACACGGCGTTTGATGCGGATCCCGACCAAGCTCGTGACGCATTGGACGAGGCGCGCCCAAGCGTCCAACGCCTCGTCGCAAGTTCGGTGCGCATGCGTCATACGCCGCGGATCGAGTTCCGCCTCGATCGTACGAGAGAACAGGTCGACGCCATCGAGGCAGCGATCGCGCGAATTCATCAGCAGGACCAATGAACGACACCTTGGCCGATGCGGCAGCCATTATCCGTTCCCACGATTCTTTTGCCCTGGCGTGTCATGTCAGCCCCGATGGCGACGCTCTCGGTTCCATGTTGGGGCTGCACTTGGCGCTGTTGGCGGCGGATATCGACTCGGTCGCTTCATTCAGCAAACCTTTTGAAGTCGCACCCCATTATCGGTCCCTCCCGGGCCTTGACCGGCTGACCAACCCGGACGCGTACCCGCGAGCTCCACAGGTCATGATCACCCTGGACTCGGGTTCTCTTGGGCGCCTCGGTGACCTCGGAGCCAACGCACAGGCAGCCGAGAACCTCATCGTGCTCGATCATCACGTGTCCAATACCCGGTACGGCTCGCTGAATGTGATCGACGACCGAGCTGCTGCGACCGCGGTGATGGTCTACCAGCTGATCCAGATGCTCGAACTGCCTATCACCGATGAGGTCGCGACGTGTCTCTACGCCGGTCTCGTCTGTGACACCGGTCGTTTCCAATACCAAACGACAACCCCCGCAGTCTTTGAGATGGCGGCGCAGCTCTCCGCGTACAAAGTGGACATTCCTTCGTTATCTCGAGAACTCTTCGAAGAACATCGTTACGCCTATCTGCAACTGACGGCGCGGGTCCTGACCGAGACCAAACTCGATGTGGAGCGACGCTTTGCCTGGGCGGTCATCCGCCAAGCCGACTTACTCGAGTTCGGTGTGACCCTGGACGAGACCGAGGGGTTGATCGATTTGGTGCGCCGGATTCAAGAGGCCGAAGTCTTCGCGGTTCTCAAAGAGGAACCGACAGGCCGTGTTCGGGTGAGTCTTCGCGGGCTCGGCAATGTCGATGTACAAAAGATTGCGTTGAGCAATGGTGGCGGTGGCCACAGCTTCGCTGCCGGTTTTACGAGCGATGGCCCCGCAGAAACGGTCGTCGAAGCCATCCGTTCACAGCTCTGATGCCCGTCTGTTGTTGATCGATGGCCAAACGTCAACCTCCCAAAACCAATGGTGTCGTCATCGTCGACAAACCAGCAGGTGTCACATCGCATGATGTGGTTGCACGGCTGCGGCGCATCTACGGCGAACGACGTGTCGGACACGGCGGAACGCTCGATCCCGCAGCGACCGGAGTTTTGGTCATCGGCGTCGGTTGGGCGACACGCCTGCTGAACTACTTCCAACACGACACCAAGCGCTACACCGGCGTGGTGTCCTTCGGCACTGCCACCGACACCCTCGATGCCGACGGCGCGGTGGTCGCGACATCGATGGGCGTGGACTATGACCGCGACGCCGTGTCGGGTGCGTTGGCACAGTTCCGCGGCCAGATCGAACAGGTTCCACCGATGGTCTCGGCCATCAGGGTCGGCGGTGAACGTCTCTATGAGAAGGCCCGGCGCGGCGAAGTGGTCGAGCGCGAGGCCCGGGCCGTCACGATCGAATCGCTTGAACTGTTGGACTTCGACGCGGGTCCACCAGCGACGGCAACCCTCGATGTCACATGTTCGGCGGGGACCTATATTCGTGTGCTTGCAGCCGATATCGGCCAGGCTCTTGGTGGATACGCTCACCTCGCATCACTGCGTCGCACCGAGGCATCGGGCTTTACTCTCAACGGTGCTCATCGCCTCGAACAGGTTGAATGTGATCCGGCCGCCTCGCTCTTGACGCCTGTTGAGGCCGTCGGGCAGATGGGCCGCATCGAGGTCTCCGAGAACCACGCTCAGAAGTTGCGGATGGGCCAGCGCCTTGCGCTCGCCGAGTATCCGGGGTTGGGTGGGGGACCGATCGCGGCGCTGGTCAAAGGCGAGTTTGTCGGCATCGTCGAAGTCGTCAACGATGCGGTTCGGCCGGTTTTGGTTTGGCCGACGGCGGTGAGCTGATCTCCCTTCGCTGCAACAGGACCAGACGTGGCTGCCCGTTTCTTCGTTGACGATGCGACGAGTCGGGTGTTACGCCGCGAGGATCAGGACCCCGAGTTGCTGCTGTTAGCCACGACGCCCGCATCCGGGTGCGAGTCGAGGCGCTGATAAGTCATTGAGGATCTGGAGTTCTATGCAGGTCATACGCCATGAGCCTTGGCATGTCCCCGGCCCGTTCGCCGTGACGATCGGCGCGTATGACGGTGTTCATCTGGGTCACCGGGCGGTGATCCAGATGCTCGCCGACAGGGCCCGGGAGCTGTCGACCCCTGACGAACCCGTCCGCACTGCGCTGGTGACCTTCGACAGACATCCCGCCGAGATCATCCGACCCGAAGCCGCTCCACCGCTGCTGACCAGCCTCGAACATAAGCTCGAAATCCTCGAGAGCATTCCCGAACTCGACGTGGTGGTCGTGCTGCGATTCGACAAGATGAGGCGCGAGGAAGAGGCCAACCAGTTCGTCTGGGACGTGTTGGTCGACGGGCTATCAGCCAGATGCATCGTGGTGGGTGAGGACTTCCACTTCGGCAAGAACCGCGCTGGCGACGTCGCGCTCCTCGAGACGATGGGTGCCGAGCTCGGCTTCGAGGTTCACGCCCTGGGACTTCTCGGCGATGACCGTGCCGCTCCGGGCAGCGACGACGGCTCAGCGAGCTTTTCTTCGACGCGAGTGCGTGAGCTCATCCAACGCGGGGATGTCGGGTCCGCCGCTGAGATTCTCGGCCGACTTCATGAACTTCGAGGCGTCGTTACACATGGCGACGCTCGCGGACGCGATTTGGGGTTCCCAACCGCGAACGTGGACGTCGATAGACGGTACTGCTGGCCAGCGGACGGCGTGTATGCCGGCGCGCTCGTCCTCGACGGCGAAGCGCTTGGTTCGGCGATCTCGTTGGGGACACGGGAGAGCTTTGACACCGACCATTCCCGTTTGGTCGAGGTTCACGTCCTCGATTGGGACGGCGACCTCTATGACCGTGAGGTCGGTGTTCGGTTTGGTGAGTTTCTGAGACCACAGCGCAAGTTCACATCGCTCGACGAGCTCACCACTCAGCTCAACGACGACGTCGCTCGGGCACGTCGCTGGGCGGACGACAACCTGGCAGATCACTCCAGAGGCAGCTGATTCTTTTCAGATAGGACGCTGTGCTAGCTTCTTGCGGTCAACGCGTTCTGCGTTGGCGTGTTCCTATTCTTCTACTGCGAGGTTGACGCGCCGTCATGTCGGACAAGGCCGCTGTAATCCAAGAGTACGGTCTGCACCAGAGCGACACAGGTTCGCCTGAGGTCCAGGTGGCGCTGCTCACCGGAAGGATCAACCATCTCACCGAGCACCTGAAGGTCCACAAGAAGGACCATCACTCTCGGCGGGGGTTGTTGATGCTGGTCGGGCAACGTCGCCGGCTGCTGGACTACCTCAACGGCATCGACGTCGAAAGGTATCGGTCGTTGATCGCACGGCTTGGCCTGCGACGGTAACCAGAGTGTGCAACCTCGGGAGCGGCTTTGCCGCTCCCGACTCGCGTCGTTGTTCGAACAGGGACAAGAACAACAAACACATGCGCACCGCTCACGGGTGGAACCGGTTGTCAGTCGCCAGATGCTTTGGTGTAGCGAGCACCAAGGCGTTTGCCAACTGAGAACTGGCGGTCCCGTGTTTGGGATGAGCCCGGGGCCACTAAGCGAGCCTCGCGGTGCGTTTCACAAGAAAGAAACCACATGAGTTCTATTCACTCCGTGAGCCGGGAGATCTCCGGTTCCGACAAGACCATGCTGCTCGAAACCGGGCGTGTGGCAGCACTTGCAGATGGTTCGGTCATCGTTGGTATGGGCGACACCAGGGTGTTGGTGACGGCATGCGCCGCCAACGGTGTGCGCGACGGCATCGACTTTTTTCCTCTCACCGTCGACGTTGAAGAGCGCGCCTATGCGGCTGGAAAGATCCCCGGATCGTTTTTCCGCCGTGAGGGACGCCCCGGTGAGCAAGCGGTCTTGACCTGCCGGTTGACCGACCGTCCGATTCGCCCCGCGTTCGCCGACGGCTACCGCAATGAAACCCAGATCGTCGGCACCGTGCTGGGTGTCGACATGGTCAACCCTCATGATGTCGCCGTCATCAACGGCGCCTCGGCGGCACTGACCGTGTCTGGTATTCCCTTTCAGGGACCGATTGGAGCGGTCCGTGTCGCTCGCGTAGGTGACGACTGGATTGCGCACCCCAGCTACGAGCAGTCCGAGGGTTCGACCTTCGAGATGGTCGTCGCTGGTCGCCGTGCCGATGATGGCTCGATCGCCATCATGATGGTCGAAGCGGGCGGCGGCCCAAACGCCTGGGCGTTGTACGAAGACGGTGCATCCAAGGTCGACGAGGCAGCCGTTGCCCAGGGTCTCGAAGCGGCCAAACCCGCAATCGAAGACGCGATCGATCTACAGCTCGAGCTGAAGGCCAAGTACGAAGCGGAAAACGGCCCGATCGCGCCGATGTCGTACGAAGCTCAGATCGATTATTCAGACGAGGTCCAGGCTGCTGTAGCGCAGTCCGCGACGGCCGATGTCGAACAAGCGATGACCATCGCTGACAAGCACGACCGCAACGCTCGTCTCGCCGAGATCGAAAAGCGAATCTTCGATGAGCTCACCGGTTCATCTGAGGTGCCGGGACCACTCGCAGGTCAAGGTACGGCCATCGGCCGGGCGTTTCGTTCCTTGCAGAAATCCATCGTTCGGAGCCGCATCGTCAACGACGGTTTCCGAATCGACGGTCGGGCGACCGATGAACTGCGCCCCATCTCTGCAGAGGTCAGCATCTTGTCGACCGCGCACGGTTCGGCACTTTTCCAGCGTGGTGAAACCCAGGTGTTGTCGGTGACGACACTCGGAATGCCCCGTTTGGAGCAGATGATCGATTCGATTTCGACGCTCGAGTCGAAGCGCTACATGCACCACTACAACTTCCCGCCGTATTCGGTGGGCGAGACTGGCCGCGTAGGTTCACCGAAGCGCCGCGAGATCGGACACGGTGCGTTGGCCGAACGCGCGTTGGTGCCGGTGCTGCCATCGGCCGAGGAATGGCCGTACACACTGCGCGTCGTCTCCGATGTCATGGCATCGAACGGTTCGACTTCGATGGCGTCTGTATGTGGTTCGAGCCTGTCGCTCATGGACGCCGGTGTGCCGATCAAGGCGCCGGTTGCCGGTATTGCGATGGGCCTTGTATACGCCGACGGCAAGTACACGACCCTGACCGACATCCTCGGCGCCGAAGACGCGTTCGGTGATATGGACTTCAAGGTTGCAGGAACCCGAGACTTCATCACAGCGCTACAGCTCGATACCAAGATCGACGGTATCCCGGCCGAGGTCCTCGCCCAAGCGCTTGAGCAGGCACGGGTCGCACGTCTCTCGATTCTGGACACGATGGACGCCGCGATCGAGGCGCCTCGCCAAGACGTCGCCGACGTCGCCCCCAAGATCGTGAGCATCGAGATCCCGCTCGACAAGGTCGGCGAGGTCATTGGACCCAAGGGCAAAATCGTCCGCGCTATCCAAGACGAAACCGGCGCCGAAATTGCTGTCGACGACGATGGTGTACAAGGGATCGTGACCGTCGGCGCTACGCAGCGTTCGCAGGTCGACGCTGCTGTGCAGCGGATCAACGAGATTCTGAATCCCCCTCAGCCTGAAGAGGGCAAGACCTACACCGGTGTGGTTGTCAACGTCACCGACTTTGGTGCCTTCGTCAACATCCTTCCGGGTCGTGACGGACTGCTGCACATCTCCAAACTGGGGCGCGGTCAGCGGGTCAGCCGTGTCGAAGACGTCGTCCAACTCGGTCAGCCCGTCGACGTCGTCGTCGACGAGATCGACCATCGCGGCAAGGTTTCGTTGCGTCTCGCTGGGGATGACGCAGGTTCTGCAGACGGCGACGCTGGCGATGCTCAGAACTCGGGTGGAGACGCATCCGATGGTGGTTCGCGTCGTTCCGATTCGGCTCGTTCAGAGCGTCGTTCTTCGGGTCGTTCCGGTGGGGGAGAATCCGGCGGCGACCGTCGTTCGGACCGATCCGATCAGGGCGGAGACCGAGTCGACGTGTCGTTCCGTCAAGAGTGGGACGCCCAGGCCGAAGACCAGTTCGGTGAACTTGGCACCGCCCGCAAGGACGAGCGTCGTCGCTCGGGTCCCCCGAAGCGTCGCCAGGGCGGTCGCGGGCGTGGCGGTCGCTCCCGCGGCGGTCGCAACGGTTCATAGGGTGGACGCCCTGAACTTCGCTGCTGTTCTTGCTCGACCAGTCAATGGAGGCTACGTCGGTGCCAGAGCTTGATGCTGGTATCCACATCACTCGCCTTGAAGGGGGGCCGCTCGTCGTAACCGAGCGGTCCCCGCTGGCGTTGTCGGCCGCCTTGGGCGTATGGGTCGACGTTGGGTCACGCGACGAATCGACGTCGATGCAGGGGGTAACCCACTTCCTTGAACACTTGGTGTTCAAGGGCACCGAGCGCTTTGACTGCGACGAAATCAGCGAAGAGATCGAGCGTTTCGGCGGTGATATCAACGCCTTCACAACCTCCGAACACACCGTGTACGAGGCTCATCTGATCGCCGAGGGTCAGCCGACCGCGCTGGCTATCCTGGCCGACCTTGCATGTCGCCCCAATCTTGAACAGGCCGACGTGACCTCAGAATGTGAGGTCGTCCTCGATGAACTGCGCGGTGCTGATGACCAGGCCGGTTCGATCGCGGACGATCTGCTGAACGAGGCGCTTTTTCCGGGGCATCCATTAGGACGTCGGATCCTTGGTACCGAACAACATCTGCTCGCGCTGAACAGCGAATCGATTCGTGCTTACCACGATGACAAGTACGTAGCGTCCCGGATGATCGTCTCTGCGGCTGGTTTGGTCGACCATGACCAGATCGTCGAGGCGGTCGCTGAGAACTTCGACCTGAGCGGTGCCGCTGGTCGGGCGAAGCGGGTGCCGCCACCCGAAACAGCGCCCCTTGTGATCGACGAAGACAGGGCGGGTGAACAAACCCACGTATTGCTCGCCGCTCGTATTGGCGATGCACAAGATCCTGGCCGATATGCGTTGACCGTACTGAGTCATGTGCTGGGCGGCGGATTGACATCCCGTCTTTTTCGAGAAGTTCGTGAGAAGCGTGGTCTGTCGTATTCGGTCGGCTCGGATCTGTCGCTGTACACCGATGCAGGCGTTCTGCTCGCCTATGCCACCTGCAGTCCTCAACGCGCCGACGAAACCGCCGAGGTCATCGCTTCTGAGTTCAAGGCGATGCTGACCGAACGGCCGGTTACCGAAACCGAGCTCGAACGAACGAAGGCAGCCATCCGAGGCGGTTTTGCGATAGCGGACGAATCGATGCGCAGTCGGATGCATCGCATTGGGCGTTCTGCGCTGCTCCAAGGCGAACCAGCTTCTGCCACCCAGGTTGTCTCTCGCTACGAGGCGGTGTCTATGGCCGATATGGACGAAGTGCGCGAACGCCTCGGCTCGGCACCGTTGATTTCGGTGAGCGTCGGTCCAGCGAACCTTGGCTGAGCGCGACGACGTAACCTTTGGCTCCTCATCTCAGTCCAGCCGGATCGAGCGCGTCGAGGAGTACCGTCATGTCAGCAGAACAGGAACACACCAACGACTCTGATGCCGGTGATGCGTCATCGGCTATCGATGCTCCGGCGGTTTCCCGAGGCGCGCCTGACTACCTGACCGCAGCGGTCCGCGTGGCGGTGGCGGGAGCATCTGGCCGGATGGGCTCGACCACCTGTGCTGCGATCGACGCCGCCGACGGGACGACGTTGGTCGCCAAAGTCGACCCGGCGATGAGCGGACCGGGTTGGTTCTCCTCCGTTGCTGAACTCGACGCGGATGACGTTGACGTGCTGGTGGACTTCACCCATTTTGCAAGCGCGCGAGCGAACCTTGATTGGTGTCTCGACGCCGGTGTTCACGCCGTTGTCGGTACGTCGGGTTTTGATGGCGACGCCCTTGCCGATTTGACCGACAAGATGACCGCTGGTGTCAACATCGCGATCATCCCCAACTTCGCGATCGGTGCTGTGCTGATGATGCGGTTCGCCGAGCTTGCGGCTCCGTTCATGGATACCGTCGAAGTTATCGAGTACCACCATGACCAAAAGATCGATGCGCCGTCAGGAACGGCGATCGCTACCGTCGACCGAATCGCTGCGGCGAGCACTCGCTGGGCTCCCGACCCAACGACGGACGAGAAACTCCCCGGTGCACGCGGCGCGCTCGGCGCTGGCGACATCCGCATTCACGCCGTTCGGATGCGCGGCATGGTCGCCCATCAAGAGGTCCTCTTTGGCGCCCAAGGCCAAACGCTGACGTTGCGCCACGATTCGATCGACCGGTCATCGTTTATGCCGGGCGTCGTGCTCGCGGTTCAACAAGTCTCAAGATTCCCTGGACTCACCGTCGGGCTCGACCGATTTCTGGGTATCGATTCGATCGCGTGAAACGGGCTCCAAGGTGCTGTCATTGCCGCATCGGTCAAACTGATCGCTGAGCATGGTGGACGAGATGGCCACGGGCCCCTACTCTCCACCAGAACATTCACCCCAGATTGTGGGGGGATTGGTTCGAAGCGGGGACGGGCGGGACGTCTCCAACGCTGCAGCAGGTGGAGATTTGGACGGTTCTGCAACACAACAACTGCCGTCTGTGCTCGCGGTTCGTCATGTCGAAGTGGTCTACAACGGTGTTGCGCAGGTGCTTCGGGGCGTCAACCTCGACGTTGCTCAAGGCAAGGTCGTTGCGTTGCTCGGTGGTAACGGCGCAGGAAAGACGACGTTGTTGCGTGCCATTACCGGACTGTTGGGTGTCCACGGTGGCGAGGTCACCAAGGGCGAGGTCCTGTTCAACGGGCAATCGCTGATCGGTCTCGACGCCCCTAAGATCGTGAGCGCGGGTATCGCTCAGGTTATGGAGGGCAGGCGGATCTTCGCTGAGTTGTCGATCGAGGAGAACCTCAGGACCGGAGCGTTCACCAACCGAGATCGTGCTGGCGCCGCAAAGACGATGGCGGAGATCTATGAGATGTTCCCCGTACTCGGCGAACGACGTTCCCAGCACGCTGGCTACCTCTCCGGTGGCGAACAGCAGATGCTCGCTATCGGGCGGGCCATGATGGCTGCGCCCAAGCTTTTGTTGTTGGATGAGCCGTCCCTCGGTCTCGCTCCACTCATCGTGGAACAGATCGGTGACATCATCCGCCAGGTCAACGCCAACGGCACATCGGTGTTGCTGATCGAACAGAACGCTCACATGGCGCTCGGTGTTTCAGACTTCGCGTCCATCCTTGAACACGGTCGGGTGGTTAAGTCGGGCCCATCCGCTGAGCTCCGGGCCGATAAGGACATCCAAGACTTCTACCTCGGTGGCGCGAGCGAGTCGGAGCGGTCCTTCGCTGAGGTCAAGAGTTACCGCCGGAAGAAGAAGTGGAGCTCATGAGTACCACCCTGCTCGAGGTCTCAGATATCACCCTTCGTTTCGGTGGCGTCACCGCCATTAACGATGTCTCGTTTTCGGTCGACGAAGGCGAGCTGTTCGCGATCATCGGCCCGAACGGTGCGGGCAAGACGTCGATGTTCAATTGTTTGAACGGCGTCTACCGACCCCAACAGGGAACCATCCTGCTGAACGGCGAAAACATCATTGGCTATAAGCCGACCCGGATCGCCAAGTTGGGAATTGCTCGTACCTTCCAAAATCTGGGGTTGTTCACCAACCTCAATGTGGTCGACAACCTGATGCTTGGTCGGCACATGCATATGAAGTCCGGCTTTTTGTCGGCAGCGGTCTGGTTTGGTCGGACACGCAACGAAGAGATCGCGCAGCGCGAGGCCTGTGAAGAGGTGATGCGGCTCCTCGAGCTGGAACCGTACCGAAACACTCTGGTCGGGTTGTTGCCCTACGGGGTGCAAAAGCGGTTGGAACTCGGACGAGCACTCGCGATGGAACCGAGGATTTTGTTGTTGGATGAACCCGTCGCGGGTATGAACCACGAAGAAACAGAAGACATGGCTCGGTATCTGCTGGAGATTCGGGGCCAGCTCAACACCACGATGATCATGGTCGAACACGACATGCCCTTCGTCATGGACCTCGCCGATCGAGTGATGGCGATCGACTTTGGTCAGAGGATCGCCATCGGCACACCGGAACAGGTCCGCACCGACCCCGCCGTCGTCGCTGCCTATCTCGGGGGTGATCAATGACCGCTCCACCTTCTTCAGCGCAGACTTTGCCCGACATGCTCGCCGACTGGGCCCAGCGTGCCCCCGATAAGACGGCGTTACGGAAGAAGTCGCTCGGTCGTTGGCGGGAGTACACGTGGGCCGATTATCGGGACCGGGTGGCCACGTCGGCCGCCTCGCTCAGCTCGCTCGACATTGGCGCGGGTGGTGCTGTTGCAATCCTGTCGGGTAACCGTCCGGGCTGGTTGTTCGTCGACTTGGCGGTTCAGTCCATAGGGGCGCGTTCGGTTGGGGTGTATCCGACCTCGAGCGCATCCGAGGTTGGTTACGTCCTCGGCCACTCCGAGGCATCCATCGTGTTTGTGGAAGACGAAGAACAACTCGACAAGGTCCTCGAGGTCCGAGACCAACTTCCGCTACTCAGCCTGATCGTCGTCTTTGATACCCGGCAGATTCGCGGCCTCGACCGCCATGACAAGGTGATGTCCTTCCAGGACTTTGAGGCTTTGGCGCCGACGGTCAACGAAGAGCGGCTGAGTTCATGGGATGCACAGCGGGCACAACTCGACCCGGCTCAGACGACCTTGCTGGTCTACACATCGGGGACGACCGGTCATCCAAAGGGGGCGATGCTGTCCCAACGGAACTTGGTGGAGGCGGCCGAAACATTCGTCAAGGCCTGGGGAGTTCACGCTGACGACGAGCTGATGTCCTACCTGCCGCTGTGCCATGTGGCCGAGCGGCTGATGAGCGTCGCGAATGGGGTTCACGCTGGCTACATCGTGAACTTTGGCGAAGGTCCCGAGACCTTTGCCAACGACCTGGCAGAGTTGGCTCCAACGGTGTTTTTGGGTGTTCCGCGGGTGTGGGAAAAGTTCATGGCTGGCGTTGAACTCCGCATGCAGGATGCGTCTGCCGTGCGTCGCAAAGCCTACCGGTGGGCGCTTGCTGCGGGCGCGAAAGCTGCCGTAAAGCGGAGGCGTACCGGCGGGTCATCGCTCACCCTGCTTCCGGCGACGCTGCTTATCGGCCGACCGCTGATGAAGAAACTCGGGTTGGCGCGAGCACGTGTTGCACTCACCGGGGCAGCGCCGATTTCGACCGAGGTCCTCGAGTATTTCTGGGCCTTCGGTGTGGATATCCGAGAGGTATACGGACAGACCGAGGGCACCGCGCTGGCAACGGCGAACGTTGGTTGGCCGGTCAAGCTTGGCACGGTAGGGCGAGCGTTGAACGGCGTTGAGCTGCGTCTGCTCGAAGACGGTGAGATCACGGTGCGCGGTCCTGGCGTTTTTAACGGCTACTTCAAGGACGAGGCGGCGACAGCTGCCACCGTCGACGAGGACGGCTGGCTCCACACCGGTGACGTCGGCACGCTCGATGATGACGGTTTCCTGACGATCACGGATCGCAAGAAGGACCTGATCATCACCTCGGGAGGCAAGAACATCTCCCCATCGTTCATCGAAAACAAGCTCAAAGTGTCGCCCCACATCAGCGAGGCGATCGTGATCGGCGATGCCCGCAAGTACTGCACCGTTGATCGGCGTGGATGCGGAAGCGGTCGCAGATTGGGCGGGGCGTCAAAACCTGGCGTTTGGGTCATATTCAGAACTCGCACAGCTCCCGAGGTGCGCTCACTGGTCGACGGATGGGTCCAGTCCGTCAATGAAGGCCTGGCTCCGGTCGAGCAGATCAAGCGATTTCACCTGCTGGAGAAGGAACTGGACATCGATGATGGCGAGTTGACCGCGACCCAAAAAGTGAAACGGTCAGCAATCCAGTCCCTGTACGGGAGTCAGATCGAGGGGATGTATCGATGACCGAGTTCATCCAGGCCCTTGTCGGCGGAGTCGCTCTCGGGTCGATCTATGCGCTGGTTGCCCTCGGGTTTGTCGTCATTTATCGCTCGACGGGAATCATCAATTTCTCCCAGGGCGCCATCGTCACACTCGGGGCATACCTCACGTTCAATGCGGCCCAAACCTGGGGTTGCCCTTTGGGATCGCTGTCGTCGTGGCGATCGCGGGCTGCGCTCTGTTGGGGATGTTTGTGGAGCGGTTCTTGCTTCGGTGGTTCGTCGGCCAGCCTGTCTTGGCCGTCATCATGGTCACGATTGGTCTCCTGAACATCTTGGACCAGCTGATCAAAGAGATCTGGGGGTAAGCCCGGTCGTGATGGGGAGCCTTGGCGGTTTAAGAACGTCACCGTCGGTTCCGTGGTGATCCCGTGGAATGACATCATCACCCTGGCGGTAACCACGGCACTGGTCATCATCTTCTTCTTTACCATGCAGCGTTCGCGGCTCGGCCTGGGGATGCGTGCGGTCGCCATCGATACCGAAGCTGCGCTTGCTAACGGAATTTCCGCAAACCGGATGAACGCTGCAGCGTGGGCGATTTCGGGTGGGATTGCAGCGATCGCTGGCATCATGCTCGCTGGCGATCTCTCGAACGCAAACCCCAACATGGGCTTTATCGCCCTGGCAGCGTTTCCGGCGATGATTCTGGGCGGGTTGGATTCACCGGTTGGCGCCGTCTTCGGTGGGGTCATTATCGGTCTCACCGAGGTGATGACCAAGATCTATATCAACCCCTGGGCAAATAAGCCGCCCCATTGGTTAGAGAACATCGTCGGCACACCGACGATCCTTGAGAACGTTCACCAGGTGACTCCCTACATCGTGATGGTCATCATCTTGCTGGTGAGACCTCAGGGTCTTTTCGGCACCAAAGAAGTGGAGCGGGTGTGATGGCTAGCAATCGCTCACTCGTCACGACGTACGCCGATGACGTCAAGCTGTGGCGCACCGGTGGGGACTGGGCAGGTCTCGCGGCGATTTTGCTGGCGTACTTGATCGTTCCCCACGTCGTCACCAGCGACTTCTGGCTGGGAATCCTCAACTATGCGGGCATTCTGGCTATCGGAGCCATTGGGCTCAACCTCCTGACCGGCTACACCGGACAGGCGTCGTTGGGGCATGCATTCTTCCTGGGTGTAGGTGCCTACACCGCAGGGTATTTCGGGGGTCAGTACACCCAGTCCAAGGAGTTCTCCTTCTTCGGCCTGTTCTCCGTCGAGGGCCCTTTACCCATGCCGGTCTGGATCGTCCTGGCAGCGGTGATTGGAGCGCTCATCGGGGCGCTCGTCGGGCCATTTGCCCTGCGCCTCCGGGGCAACTATCTGGCCGTCGTGTCGGTCGGACTCGTCTTTGTCGGGACCCACATCTTTAAGAGCTGGTCATCGGTAACCGGTGGACGGTCCAACCTTCAGGTCGACCCTGTCTCCACAATCGGGTCGCTCGATTTCCGAGATTTGAACGTTCTGGGTTCCCAATACACCAAACAACAGGGGATGTTCTTCCTGATCTGGTTCATGGTGCTCATCGTGGCCCTGCTGAGCAAAAACATCGTTCGCTCCCGACCCGGGCGCGCCATGCAAGCCGTTCGCGACCGCGACATAGCCGCGGAGATCATTGGGGTCGATACCGCCCGTTACAAGATCCAGGCCTTCGCCGTGAGTTCGGCGATTGCGGCCGTGGCGGGCGCACTGATGATGAACTACGAACAGTTCGCGTCCCCGGATCGTTGGGACCTGTTTCTGTCGATCCAGTTCGTCGCGATCATCATCGTGGGTGGGGTCGGTACCATCTTTGGTTCCATCATCGGTGCGGTCACGATCTGGGCAACACCCGAAGTTGTGAAGTGGCTCACCGGATCGGGCTACATGCCCTACATCTATGAGACGGGTGGGTCGATCAATCGCTCCGACTCGGCAATGGTGCCGGTGTTGCTCGGGACGATCGGCCTTGGTCTGGTCGCGGTGGCGGTTTGGCGGTGGACCGCCGGTTCACGATCGGTTGCGATCGCTACGGGCGTGTTGGGGCTGGTGGCCTTGCTGGGTATTCCGTTTGGCGACACCGCAATCATCGGCGTCGACCAGTTCAATGGGATTCTGTTCGGTGCGCTGATCGTGCTGTTTCTTCTGGTGGAGCCCCGTGGTCTTGCCGCTGTGTGGATTCGAATCAAGAACTCGTTCAGGATGTGGCCCTTTTCGTATTAGGCCACTCCGCAATTTCATCGTTTGGTCAGCCGTCATGCAACCACCGAAGGACGTGGGTGTACAGACGTGACGAGACGGTGTACAACATGGTGTCTAAACCTGATCTGAGGAGGATCAAATGAAGCGAGGATCACTTCGCTGGTTGGCGTTGTTTTCCATTCTTGCCTTGTTCGTAGCAGCCTGTGGCGCTGGCGATGACGACGACGATGGCGCGGAGGACACGAACACCACCGTGGCAGATGAAACTTCGGATTCGACAAGCGATAACGAAGCAAGTGACACGACGGCGGCCGAGGCACCGGCAGGTGACCCCGAGGCCGCACCTGGGTTCGATCCCGAAACGGGTGTGATCAAGATCGGTGTCATCACCGATTTGAGTGGGCCTTTGGCTGTCGGGGGCAGCTTGCTGACACGAGGCAACCGGATCTTCTTCGAAGCCCTGAACGCAAGCGGCGGTATCGCCGGCAAGTACAAGGTCGAACTGGTCGTCGAGGACCACGGTTATGACGAGGCCGCTGCAGCCAACGCGTTCAACAAGATCAAGGACGATGTTGTGTTGATCGGCCAGGTGTTTGGCACCCCGCCGACCAAACGTCTTCTGCCGCTTCTGGGCGAAGAAGGCATGCTCGCTGCGCCAGCTTCTTTGGCTGGCTCGTGGGTGCGTGACGCTCGCCTGTTACCGGTGGGCACCCCGTACCAGGCCCAGATCATTAATGGGGCGGCGTACTACACCGAAACGATGGGTTCAGCTGACGACACCGCGTGCGCGATGGCAGCTGACGATGACTACGGCGACGAAGGTATTGAGGGCATCGAATTCGCTGCCAAAGAGCTTGGGTTTGAACTGTCTGAGACGGTGCGCTTCGCAAGCACCGACCAGGACTTCGGTCAGGTCAGCCAACTCGCCGACTGCGACGTGGTGTACCTGGTCTCCACGCCAGTGGCCACCAACGGCATCATGAGCGAGGCGGCGAACTCCAACCTCGACGCTACGTGGATCGCCATGTCGCCTGCCTTCTTGTCCCTCGCCAACGCTGGCGGACCGCAGGACTACATGCAAGAGCATCTGTACCTCATCGGTGACGGTCCTGCCTATGGCGACACGTCCAACGCCGGTATGGCCAAGCTCCTCGACGACACCCAGGTGTACATCGACAGCGTCGATGGCGATGAGAAGACCGGCGCCGAGGGCGCTGACACCTTCCGAGTCTTCGGTTATGGCCAGGCGTGGGCGTTGACCCAGATCCTCGAGAAGGCTGTCGCTAACGGTGACCTAAGCCGCGAGGGTATTCAAGCGGCCGCGCAGGACATCGACTTGAAGTTCGACGGGCTGTTTGGCGACTACGTCTATGGTGCTGATGACGGTGTGCTCGCAGACCGCACACCACCGTTGAGCTCAACCATCCTCCAGGTCAACTTTGAGGAAGCGGTCGGCCTTGAGGTCATCCAAGAGGCATTCACCTCCGACGCTGCGAAGGCGTTCGACGGCTACGCCACACCTCAGGGTTAACAACGGCCGGTATCGGTGGCGGTGAGCGTGTTCGCTCGTTCGCTGTAGCTGGCCTGAATGCGATGTGAAGTGGGTCACACCTGTTTGGGTGTGGCCCACTTTGCCTTTGGGGGAGTGGCCTGCCCGGCCGATCGCTCTGGCGTCGCGTTGATCGGACAGGCGCGACAGGGGAGTCGATAACCGCGGTGCGCGCGTCGCTGATCTAGGTAGGTCCGCCGATTTGTCGTGCTAATGCGGCCACGGACGATCTCCGTACACGATGGGTTTGCGTGGTCTTAAAGGTGCTTTGGCGTGGGGTTTTGTGCGTATGGGACGCTCCGTTCATGTTCAGGCCCCACGTCTCCACCCAACGTTTCAGCTTGTTTCTGGTCTACTTGTTGCTGGCAAGTGGCGTCTTCGTTGTGTTTCCGCCTTCCGGGTCTGCCGCTGAGGGTGATGATTCTGCTCCGGTGTTGTTGATCCTTGATGCGTCGGGGTCGATGAAGGAAGACGATGGGACGGGAGCGACCAAGATCGATGCCGCTCGGGTTGCGGTGCGAGATGTTGTCGATGCGGCACCTGCCGATCAGGAGTTGGGGCTGCGGGTTTTTGGGCACCGGGTGTCGAGTTCGGATAAGGCTGCGGCGTGTCGTGATACGGAGCTGGTCGTTCCTGTCGGTACGGGGAATCGCGGCGACTTGTTGAGCGTTGTTAACGGTGTCGAGGCGTTGGGTGAGACGCCGATTGGTCTGTCGCTCCAGCAAGCACAGTCTGACCTTGGTGAATCTGGTGGCTCGGTGGTGTTGGTGAGCGACGGCGCCGATGAGTGCTATCCGGATTTGGGGCCAGCCCCCTGCGATGTGGCCAAAGAGATCGCCGCTGGCGGCATCGATCTGCAGGTCCACACCATTGGATTCCAGACCGATGCGGCTGCGAATGATCAGCTCAAGTGCATCGCAGATGCGACCGGCGGTTCCTTCGTTACGGTGGAGTCCGGCGATGAACTCGCCACCCAACTCACCGCCAAAGCCGTCCGCGACGCCCGACGGATCCAAGTCGAGGCTGACCAGGTCGTGGAGGGCAGCCCGGACCCAGATAGACCTGCAGTACTGCCGGGAGCAGGAACGTACTTAGATTCTTTCGTCGCTGACGAAGTCCTGTGGTGGCGCATCGATGTGCCTGCCGAAAAGCGGTTAAAGGTGACGGTGACAGCGGTGCCGGGCGCCGTCGAGGAACTTCCCATGTATTCGGACCTCCTATTGACTGTCGGCCCCGCGGGGCTCGCCTCTGACGACTACAGACGGGAGTCGCTCGACCTGGACCGGAGTTCGCCGTCGTCATTCGTCTGGTCGTGGTTGCCTCAGCTCCCTGACCAACAAGCTGTTATTCGCTTGGAGGCGCCGGACGGTGTCTTTCAATTCGACGTCCGGCTCGTTGTGGAGCTCGAGGACGTTGACTACGGTCTGCAACCGTTCTCTGGTGAAGCAATTGCTGGAGGTGCTTCCGAATCAACGCCCCTGCGTTTGGGTAATGGGACGTACTCGATGGCGATGAACTTTCCAGGCAAAACCTACTTGGAGATCGTTTCTGCGTCGGAGGACTCGCCTCGGGTCTCTCTCCGTGTTCCTATTGAGGGAGAGGAGCTCTACTTCAGCTCCTTTGGTGAGTACTACGCCGAGCTCATGAACATCCGAATAGGCCCGGCCGGGAACCCGACACAGTTCTCAGGCACGACGATGCGGATGGGTCTCAACGCCGACGATGTGACGGGGGTGGCTGCTTACAATGGCCGATCAGTCGAAAACGGCACTTTCGCGGTCGAGATCGATGCGGTGGCACCTTCTCGGACTGCTCAACCCATCCCGGTGCAGATCGTGATTGAAGGGGCCGACAGCGATGGGCCATCGGACGAAGCGGTCGAGAGTGCTGAAAGGGCCGCAGAAGAGGCCTCGTCGGGTGAGGAAGCCGATATTTCGTCCGATTCGAGTGACGACTCAGACGATGAGGCCGCGAGTTCTGACACTTCAGAGGGCGGCGGCAATTCACCGGTGTTGATAGCGATCATTGGTGTGCTCGGTGTTGCAGTCATCTTTCTCTTGGGACTGCTCCTGGGGCGACGTCAGTCAGGTGGCACGCCCACATAGTCCCATCCTGGGTCCGTCCGTCACGGAGGTCTACCTCAGTCCGTTAGAGCCTCAAGAGGCGGCGCATGGGCCTAGCCGTGGCCCATCGAGCGACCCGCAGTGCAGGCTGCATGAGCAGGCATAAGCAACCGGCCAACCGTCGAGTCGGTCTCGATCCGCTGACCCTCTAAGGTGAACGGGTTCGTGGAGGGACGGCGGATGTGACGGGACAACTCGGTACGACGGTCGCGGTGTTAGAAGCGACGTTGCGATGCTTTTCGGTGTCTGGCATCGCCAAAACAACCATCGACGATGTTGCGGCGGCGTCGGGCGTGTCTCGCGCCACGATTTACCGCATGTTTCAAGGTGGCCGCGACGAACTCGTCCGCGATGCGGTCACCTTGGAGATCCAGCGCTTCTTCTTGCGGTTGACCAGCGCTATCGACGACGCCGTCGACTTTGCATCCAGGATGGAATCGGCTGTCCATTTTGCTCACGAGAACATCCAGAACCATCGTCTGTACCAAACGATGCTCGCCGAGGAACCCGGCGTCCTGCTGCCGTTGCTCACAACGCAGTCCGAGCAGGTACGCGACATGGTGGCGGGCTATCTGGCGCCGTACCTGAAGCTCGAACAGCAGGCTGGCAGGACGCTCAGCGGTGTGGACCTGCTAGCGGCCAGTCAATACGTCGCGCGGTTGACGATCTCGTACATCGTCAACCCGGGCAGGGACGACCTGATGAACCCGGACATTGTGCGTCGGGTCGTTCGCCGTCAGATGCTCGGCGGCATCCTTACAGCGGACGCTCTCAGCCGGCCGGGTGAACCCGGCGTACCGCCTGAGTCGTCATAGCCCCGTACACGTGGTGACCGATCCAGGTCGAAGCTCACTGCGGGCAGGGCGACAACAATTTTCGAATGCTCGCTTGATGCTGAGACAAAGAATGACTTAGTGTCTCATCATGTCTTGGCGAGCGCACCAAACGGAGCTGGACCCATCTCGTTCAGCGTTTGCGCGCCGCTTCCCAACATGTGATGTCCCGACTTCCCTCCGCTCGGCCCAGTCCGGTGCGACCCAGTCCGTTGCAACCCAGTCCGTTGCAACGTTTAGCGCTACGGGTCGCCGATGTGGCCGCGCAGTGCTCATCGATCAAGGCCGCCGGTAGCGGCATGGCGCTGGTGCTCGACGCTTCGAACCCGATGGACGGCGACCCCAGTGCTCAGGAGCTCGCCGCCGTAGACGCAGCGCTCGTATGTATCGCTCGATATGGGCTAGCAAAGACGACCATCGCCGATGTGGCCAATCAAGCCAGAATCTCTCGGGCCACCTTGTATCGGCGGTTTCCCGGACGCGAAAACCTGTTTCAGATGGTTCTGACCGTCGAGTATCAGCGCTTCGACGCCTATGTCCGTTCGGCGGTCAACCCAGCTGTCGATCTTGCCGATCTTCTCGCAAAGGGACTGCACGCTGGCGTCGGGTTTGTGGCGTCCCATCAAGCGCTCGGACGAGTCCTTGCACACGAACCCGATCTGATCTTGCCCTTCCTGGCGCTCGATCAGGGCGACGTTGTACTCGAAGCGGGTGGGCAGCCCCTGCGTGGCCCTCTCCAGGCGTATTTGACCGCTGAGGATGCGGTCTGGGTCTCGACGTGGATCGCCCGAATCGGGTTGACCTACCTGCTCGGTACCGAAGACGCCAAACAACTCTCGACCGTCGAACAATGTCGGACGCTGATCGATGCGTTCGTCGCTCCGGCGCTCACAGATCTCCAGTCGTGACTTGACTGGAACTAGCCAGAATCTTCGGAAGGAAGATGCATCATGACCATATTGGAAACACCCCAGAACGCTGGATCCGATATCGAAATGTCGGTTTCGCAGGCAGAACTCGACGTCATCTTGGCGGCGAAGTCGGGTGACCCGAACGTCAAAGAACACCTCGTCGACGCTCAGATCGTGAACTATTTCAGTTGGGACTATGAGTCCAAACGCGACCCACTCCACCGCCTCTATGAGAAGGCCAAGCGGTCACAGTGGAACGCCACGACCGACATCGACTGGTCGATCGAAGTAGATCAAGAAAAGGTCGCCGCCGACAACGGCGCCACATCGGGCGCGGGCATCGTCGAGGCCTTTGCTCGCATCGCCGAAGACAAGAATTCGCCGATCGGTCACTGGGGTGTCGACGAGCTCATCGAGATGGGCGTCCACATGCAGAACTGGACCCTGTCGAACTTCCTTCATGGTGAGCAGGGCGCATTGCTGTGCACGGCCCGGATCGTCGAAGTGGTGCCCGATATGGACGCCAAGTACTACGCGTCGACCCAGGTCATGGACGAGGCGCGCCATGTCGAGGTCTTCTCCCGCTACCTCGACGAAAAGCTCGGCGGAAAGTTCCCGATCAACCCGCACCTCGAAGCATTGCTCGACGACATCCTGGTCGACTCCCGTTGGGATATGACCTACCTCGGCATGCAGATCATGGTTGAGGGTCTCGCGCTCGCGGCGTTCGGTTTCATCCACGCGATGACCACCGAGCCGCTGCTCAAGCAGATCCTGCGCTATGTCATGAGTGATGAGGCCCGGCACGTCGCCTTCGGCGTCATGGCCCTCAAGGATGTCTATAGCGACCTCACACAGGCTGAACTGAGGGAACGCCAAGAGTTCGCCTATGAGGCAGCCTTGCGGATGCGGAATCGATTCCTGCAACAAGAGGTGTGGGAAGCGATGAATGTCGACCCGAAAAAGATGGTCCCGCTGACCATCGACCTCCCCGAGCGCCGAATGTTCCAATCGGTGTTGTTCTCCAAGATCGTGCCCAACTGCAAGAAGCTCGGTCTGCTCGATGCGGGCGACGGGTGGCTGCGTCAAAAGTTCACCGAACTTGGTGTGATCCAGTTTGAAGACTGGGTGGACACGTCGGTCGAGTATGAGACCCTCGACGCGCTCGACGGCGGAAACCGCTCGCAACAACTCGCATAAGGCAACCCGGCGGGCAGCACGGCCTGGGCGCAGCAGCGCCCGGGTCCTGTCGCGACTCGCGACGGGTTCTGTGGGCGGCCGTGGCGGCCCCCGTACAGCTGTGTTTCGGGTTGCCGCTAACCTGCATGGGATGCGGAGCCCGGCGCTCCCGGTGATCAGGTCTCTTCATGATCGTCTTCGAGCGCCGATCGGGGTTCCGCGGACGATCGTGGAGTGGCGATGAGGAGCCCAGGTGAGCGCTGAGGTCGAGGCAACAACCCGCATGGACCAGTCGGGGACAGTGCCTGATTCGAACGTTCCCGACGATGTGCGCATCGTGTTCTTGGGCGGCCTCGGCGAGATCGGACGCAACTGTGCGGTGGTCGAATCGGGGGGCCGCCTGTTGGTGATCGACTGTGGGCTGATGTTTCCCGACGCCGAGATGCCCGGCGTCGATCTGGTGTTGCCCGACCTGAGCTATCTCATCGATCGTGCCCACAAAATCGATGGCATCGTGTTGACGCACGGACACGAAGACCATGTTGGTGCCCTCAGTTACCTCTTGCGCGATGTCGATCGGCCCATTCACCTCTACGGATCTCGGCTCTGCCTCAGCCTCTGTTCGGGTCGACTCGAGGAATCCGGCGTGTCCGATAGGGCGGTGCTCCACGAGATGGCCGATGGTGAGGTCGCCCAAGTTGGCGGGTACACCGTCGAGTTCATTCCCGTCACGCATTCGGTGCCCTTTGCCAATGCCCTGGCGATCGGCACCCCTCAGGGCACCATCATCCACTCGGGCGACTACAAACTCGATCCCGCTCCGGTCGACGATCGACGCACCGATCTCGGTCGCTTCGGCGAGCTGGGCCGCGAAGGAGTTCGCCTGATGCTCGGCGATTCCACCAACGCCGAAGTTCCGGGTTACACCGGCTCTGAGTCGAGTGTGGGTATCGCGTTGGCGGAGACGTTCGACGAACTCACCGAATACCGCATCGTCGCTGCATCATTCGCGTCGCATCTTCACCGTGTCAAACAGGTCGTCGACGTCGCGGTTGCTCAGGGGCGCAAGGTTGCGTTCCTGGGTCGTTCGATGGTGCGCAACGTGGGGCTAGCCCGCGAACAGGGCATTCTTCCGCTGTCGGACGCCGACATCATCGCAATAGACGACGTCTATGACTACCCGCCGAACCAAGTGTGCGTCATCTGCACAGGATCACAGGGTGAAGCCTTCGCCGCGTTGTCATTGCTGTCCTCTGCCGATCATCGGGCGCTCAAGTTGGGTGATGACGATGCGGTGATCATCTCAGCGACGCCGATCCCCGGTAATGAATCAAATGTGAACCGTGTGATCAACAACCTCACTCGACTCGGGGTCAGGGTCATCCACTCTGGCGGCGCTCCCGTTCACGTTTCGGGTCACGCCGCAGCGTCTGAGATCCGCGCGCTGCTCGAGATCGTCCAACCCGATGCGTATGTCCCGGTGCATGGCGAGTATCGGCACATGGTCGCCAACGAAGCAATCGCTGCGGAAGTCGGCATTCCGACCCGGTATGTCTGCCTGGACGGTGACGCGTTGACGATCACCACCGACAGCGTTTCTGTCCAGCGGCGGGTCGCTCCGCACGGCTATGTCTATGTCGATGGAATCATCGATGACGTCGGGCCGGGTCTGCTTCACGACCGACGCAATCTGTCCGAAGAAGGCCTGGTCGTTGCGATCGTTACCATCGATGGTTCGACCGGAGACATTCTTGGACGGCCGCAGGTGGTGACCCGGGGCTGGGTGCACGCCGAGGAGTCCGGGTGGATTATCGACGAGGCCGCCGATGTGGTTGCCGCCGCGCTCGAGTCGTTGAACTCGGGTCAACGACGCGATATCGAGTTGGTCAGGCGTCGGGTCCGTCGGGCGATCGGCGGATACGTCGATCAACGGACCAGACGGCGTCCTCCGATCGTCCCGGTCGTCATGGAGGTGTGACGCTTCGTAACAAGCGAAGAAGTTCGTAACCCTTCCCCCGAAACGGATGTGAATGGTGTTACTGTTGTTGTGATGTCTCGCACCAAAACTCGCGCTCGGAGTGGTCAATCTCGACCGAAAGAACCGCAGCGAGCGACCCGCGCACCAAAACAAAAGCAGACCTCGGGCGGTCCGACGTTCCTCGCTGAACTCGGTTCGGTGGTCCGAGCTCGACTGAAGGCGTCGCGCGGCCTCGGAGCGATGATCACCGGTGGCGTACTCGGTGTGCTGATGTACATCTCGGCACTGGGCTTCCTGCGTTCGGCCACGTTGTGGTCGGTTCGGGTGTTTGTCGGTCAAGCGGCCTTGATCGTGCCCCTCGCGCTGGTTCTTCTGGGCGCCTTGCGGCGACTCACACCCGACGAGGATGTTCTGCGCCTGCGTCGCGGCGTCATCATTTCTTCCTTATCGCTGTTGGCGTTGACCGATGTTGCGTTCCGGGTCATCGACGAAGGCTCTTCGAGCGGACTTTTCGATGGCGGCGGCACCATCGGCCTGCTGCTCAGCTTTCCCCTCCGGGCGTTTCTCCCCGATGCACTGACCTTCCTGCTGCTCGCGGTCGCTTCGATCGTCGGCATGTGGTTCATCGCTGGCGACAACCTGGTCGGCGTGACGACGTGGTTCCGTCGAGCCGGTGAGTGGGTCAAGAACTACCTCCTCGATGCCTTTCGACCGGGCTACGAACGTGACGGGGACGCAGATGAGCAGCCACCAGCTCGCGCTGAGCACGTCGAAGCCGAAGCGCCCGAACCTGCGCGAGTGGCGCCGCGTCAACCCGCCCCCGAACGTGCGCCGCTTCCCTCACTTCAAGAGCGTCTTGCAGGCAACGAGATCGACGTCACCCTTCCCGAGACCAATGCCCTTGACGACGTCGCGTTTTCGGAGCCCCGTCAGCAGGGTGAATGGATACTGCCTTCGCTCGGTCTGCTGCGGACCGGCAAGTCCAAGCCGATCGACCGTCGCTTGGTCGAACAAAGCGGTCAGACCCTCGAATCGGCCCTTCACGAACACGGTGTCGATGCCCGCCTCGTCGGGATGACCGTCGGCCCAACCGTGACGCGCTACGAGTTAGAACTCGCACCCGGGGTCAAGGTCAACAGGGTGACCAGCCTGTCCAACGACATCGCGTACGCCATGGCGAGCCCAGATGTTCGGATCCTCGCCCCGATTCCGGGGCGCAGTGCCATCGGTGTCGAGGTGCCAAATGCCCAGCGTCAGCTCGTGAGCCTGGGCGATATTTTGCGATCGACCGAGGCTTTAGAGGCGGAGCATCCCCTCGAAGTCGGCATGGGACGCGGCATCTCGGGCAAAGCCGTTATGACCAACATCGCGACGATGCCCCACGTTCTGATCGCCGGTCAGACGGGTGCCGGAAAGTCATCGTGCATCAACTCGCTCATCACATCACTGCTGATGCGGACCACCCCCGATGAGGTCCGTCTCATCTTGATCGACCCCAAACGCGTCGAACTTGGCCAGTACAACGGTCTGCCGCATCTGCTGACCCAAGTAGTGGCCGATCCGAAGAAGGCCGCCAATGCTCTCGAATGGGCCGTTCGCGAGATGGAACGCCGATACGAAGTACTTGCTTCGGTCGGTCAGCGCGACATCACCGGCTACAACGATGCATTCGATCGGGGAGACTTCGACGATCGGCTCGACGGTGAATACCGCCGTTTCCCGTACATCGTGTTGGTCGTCGATGAGCTCAACGACCTGATGATGGTCGCCGCTCGGGATGTTGAAGCGTCAATCTGTCGGATCGCTCAGATGGCCCGTGCCGTCGGCATCCACCTCGTGATCGCGACGCAACGTCCGTCGGTCAACGTGATCACCGGTGTTATCAAGGCCAATGTCCCAAGCCGTATGGCGTTTTCGGTCTCATCGATCGCCGATTCCCGGGTCATCCTCGACCAGGCTGGAGCAGAAAAGCTCATTGGGCAGGGCGACATGTTGATGACGACGGCGTCGTCGTCGAGGGCGCAGCGTATCCAGGGCGCCTGGATCGACGAAGACGACATCCGCAAGGTGGTTGAACACTGGCAAAGCCAGATGGAGGCCGAACCTGAATATGTCGAGGCTGTCGTCGAAGGTGGTGCCGCCGCCGCAGACACCGCGGGTTTCGGCGATGGGCTCGACGAAGAAGACGACCTTCTCTCTCAGGCGATGGAACTGGTCGTCCGGTCACAGCTCGGTTCCACATCGATGCTGCAACGAAAGCTTCGGGTCGGTTTCGCTCGGGCAGGACGACTGATGGACCTTCTGGAACAACGCGGCGTAGTCGGCCCATCCGAAGGTTCGAAGGCGCGCAACGTGCTGATGACCGTCGACGAACTCGAAGGACGCATGACCAGCGTGTGAGTCGCCCCCGTGGCCGCCTACACGATCCCGATACTTTGCTCAGTAGGATCAAGGGCCATGTCGGAATCTTCGCAACCACCTCGCGTCTATTTGGCGACCCTCGGTTGTCCGAAGAACGCGGTCGATTCAAGCAAGGTCGCCGGGTCGCTGAGCGACGACGGTTACGTGTCGACCGATGATCCTGCCCAGGCCGACTTGGTGGTCGTCAATACGTGCGCATTCATCGAGGCGGCCCGTCAGGAGTCGATTGATACGGTGCTCGAACTGGCCGATCAGCGACGAGCAGGTGCGCAACTCGTGGTCACCGGTTGCATGGCCGAACGCTATGGCGACGAGATCCGGGACGCCATTCCCGAAGTCGACGCAGTCGTCGGCTTCCTCGGCGAAGGCGATATCGCAGCGGCGGTCGAGCGCGGTGCTGGTCTGGCCTCAGGATCGAGACCGTCGAGTCCGGGTCTCTCAGGCGTTGGTGTCCAGGGGACTGGTCTCGCGGGGGCCGGCGCCTCTACAGGATCTGACCCTGTTGCGGTGACGCTTCGGCCCAAACCGGTCGGCGTACGCGATCTACTCGAACTCAGGCGTCCGGCCGACGGCGCATCCTGGGCCTACGTCAAGGTGGCTGAAGGTTGTGACCGAGCGTGCGCGTTCTGTGCGATTCCATCCTTCCGCGGCAAGCAACGTTCGCGAACGATCGACAGCATCGTGGCCGAGTGTCTCGAACTCGTCGCCGCTGGCACCAAAGAGATCGTGCTCGTGGCACAGGACCTCGCCTGGTTCGGCCGGGATCGGGACGAAGGTCAGAATCTCGCTCAGCTGCTCGGGCGTCTCGAAACGCTCATGCCGCTGGGGCTCGCACGCGTCCGGCTGCTCTATCTCTATCCGTCCGAAGTCCGAGGCGAACTCCTCGACGTGATGACAACGTCGCCGCTCGTCGTGCCCTACTTCGACTTGTCATTGCAGCATGCCTCTGCTCCGCTGCTGCGCCGGATGAAGCGGTGGGGTGACGGCGAACGGTTCGTCGATATGATCGCCGATCTCCGGCGACGGACCGACGGCCGTGCTGTGATTCGCTCTTCGTTCATCGTAGGTTTTCCTGGCGAGACCGAGGCCGATCACGATCAGCTCCTCGATTTCCTCGACGCCACATGCATCGAGTGGGCAGGACTGTTCGCCTATTCACGAGAAGACGGCACCGCGGCTGCCGATCTGGATGGGGCGATTCCCGACGAACTGGTCGCCGAGCGACTCCGTGAACTCAGTGAGCGCCAGGACGCCATCACCGCAGATGCCCGCCATCGCCTGGTCGGGACGACCTCGACGCTGCTCCTCGATGAACTCGACCCAGGCTCTGGTATCGCCGTCGGTCGCACCTACCGAGAGGCGCCCGAGATCGATGGCATCGTCAGCTTGGTTCTCGACGATGCCTCAGACCCTTTAACGTCGAGCGGCGATCCAGGCCGATTGGCACCGGGTGATCTGGTGCAGGTTCTGATCGATGGGGTCGAAGGGCCAGACCTCACCGCTCGCCTGTGCAAGGGCACGGCGATTTCGCCACCACCACCGAGTTCTCACCGTCATCGGTCGAGTACCGGTGTAGATCCCGCCGGTCTGAACGCGGGCGGGGGTTAGCGCCACGATGGCACAGACGATGCGCTACGACGATGATGCGTTGTTGACGCCGGCCAACCTGATTTCGTTGGGTCGCATGGTGCTGGCCGGACCGTTCGTGCTCGCCATGCTCGAATGGAAAGCCAGCTGGCTCAACCTAGGCCTTTGGGTGATTCTCAGCGTTTCTGACGGGGTCGACGGTTGGCTCGCTCGACGGCAGGGACCAACCAAGAGCGGCGCGTTTTTGGATCAACTCGCTGACAAGGTTCTGACCGTTTCGGCATTTTGGGCACTGGTTTCGATCGGTACGTTCTCGATGCTGCCTGTGTTGCTGATCACGATCCGTGAGGTGGGGATTGCCCTGTACCGCACAGCAGTGGGTACGACAAAGGGCGTGAGTCTGCCCGCACAGTGGCCTGGGAAGATGAAAACAGCGTTACAAACCGTCGTCATTGGCTGGGCTTTGGCCCCACCATTGGCTGATCAGACCGGTGCGCTGAACGTGCTGTTGTGGGCGGCGGTCATCCTCACCTGGTACTCGGGTGCCCTTATTATTGGGACCCGGTGGAGCTCGTTGCATCCGTCGTCGTAGTCAACGGGTCCAGCTCGTGTGCATTGTGAGTTGGGTGATTGCCCGTGCAGCGGGCGTCGTTCGTGGGCATGCACGCGAAGCCCCCCTGTGCATCTGGTAGCGAGCGGGACGCCCCGGCGGCTCTGATCGGGACGCCCCCGATCCAGAAAGGACTTGGTCCATGCGTGTCGACATGCTGGCGATCGGAACCGAACTACTACTGGGTCAGATCGTCGATTCAAACACGGCGTGGTTGGGCGAGCAGCTCGCCGCGGTCGGGATTGATACATTCCGATCGGTGCGGGTTGGCGACAACCACGACCGCATGGTCGCCGAACTGGCTTCGATGTCTGAACAGGCCGATGCGGTGATTTGTTGCGGGGGATTGGGCCCCACCCAGGACGACTGCACACGTTCCGCTATTGCGGATGCTCTCGGTGTCGGCCTCATTCGAGATGGCGAGCTGGTCGCTCATATCGAATCGCTCTTCGCCGCTCGCGGTAGAACGATGCCCGAATCCAACCTGCGGCAAGCCGATGTGCCTGAGGGTGCCACCGTGATCCCGAATCCTTTGGGCACGGCACCGGGCATTCGTGCGGTGTTGCATCCTCGGGGAGGAGGCGAGTGCATCGTCTATGCACTTCCAGGGGTCCCTTATGAGATGCATGAGATGTTCACGCTGTCGGTGCTGCCAGATCTTCTCGAACAGCAGGGTGAGCGGCGGGTCATCGTGTCACGGACCCTCAAGACCTGGGGTAAGAGCGAATCGGGATTGGCCGAATCGATTAGCGATATCGTCGATGCCCAGACCAATCCAACGATCGCCTTCCTGGCGCGCGGTATCGAAGGAATCCAGGTCAGGCTCACCGCTTCAGCCCAGGACGAGCAATCCGCTGAGCGCCTCATCGGCCCGGTCGAACGTGAACTCGATGCACGGCTGGGTCCGCTGGTCTACGCCAAGGACGAGGACACGATGGAGTCGGTGGTCTTAGCCCTGTTGGCCGAACGTGGGTGGAAGGTTGCTGTCGCCGAATCGCTCACCGGCGGACTGGTTTGTTCGCGTTTGGTGTCGGTGCCTGGGGCGAGTCACTCCTTCGTCGGGGGAATGGTGACGTACGCCACGGAGATCAAGCGAGGTGCCCTCGGGGTGACGGCGGTCGATGTGATTAGCGATGAGTGCGTGCAACAGATGGCCGAAGGTGTGCGCTCGGGTATGGGCGTCGAGGTAGGAATCGCCGTCTCGGGGGTTGCGGGGCCCGATGGCCAAGACGGGCATACGGCGGGTGAGGTTCACTTTGGTGTGGTTACGCCCGACGGTCCGGTCGCCTTCGGCCGATTCTTACCCGGCGATCGCGAGCGGGTCCGCAGCTTCTCGGCCATTACCCTGCTCGATACGCTCCGCCGCACGCTGCTTGGATTGTCGTTCGGTTCCGGCTGAACCAAATGCTTGCTCCGAACGTGTGTTCGAGGCTACTGTCTTGGCGTGGAGCAAGGATATGGCACGGCGCGTGTTTCGGACGAGCTTCGTTTTGGGCCGATCTTTTGGCCTGACTTGTGCATTTCCGCAGGTCCTCTGCGGCCTATAGCGGTTTGGCTCGACGGGTCGAGTCGCTTTGCTGGCGGTCTTAGGCATGAGCCCGAGCTTCGCTGTCACACCCTGTCTCTACGATGACTTCAAGCGTTCCCTACAAGGAGCGCTCGACGCGACCGGTGGGGTCGCCCTCAGAGCAACTCACTTTCTAGGAGTACACCAGTGGAACGCCAACAAGCCCTCGATATGGCTCTCAACCAAATTCAAAAGCAGTTCGGCAAGGGCGCCATCATGAAGCTCGGCGATAGAGGGGCGGTCAACGTCGACGCTGTTTCGACCGGTGCCCTGTCACTCGACATTGCGCTCGGTGTCGGCGGCTTGCCCCGCGGACGTATCGTCGAGATTTTCGGGCCCGAGTCTTCGGGTAAGTCGACGTTGGCCACCCATGTCGTTGCGGAAGCACAACGCAATGGTGGTACCTGCGCCTATATCGACGCCGAACACGCGCTCGACCCCGTCTACGCCAATGCGATCGGCGTCGATATCGACCAGTTGCTCATCTCGCAACCAGACACTGGTGAACAGGGCCTCGAAATTGCCGACATGCTGATCAGGTCGGGTGCTCTTGACGTCGTCGTCATCGACTCGGTTGCGGCGTTGGTTCCGAAGGCCGAAATCGAAGGTGACATGGGCGATACCCACGTCGGTCTTCAAGCACGCCTGATGAGCCAGGCACTGCGCAAGCTCACAGCCAACCTCAACCGTTCTCGCACGATTGCCATCTTCATCAATCAGCTCCGCGAGAAGATCGGTGTCATGTTCGGCAGCCCAGAAACTACACCCGGAGGTCGGGCTCTTAAGTTCTATTCCTCGGTCCGGATCGATGTCCGACGCATCGAATCGATCAAAGACGGGCCTGAGGTAGTCGGCAACCGTGTCCGCGCCAAGGTTGTCAAGAACAAAACTGCACCACCCTTCCGCCAAGCTGAATTCGACATCATGTACGGCGAGGGCATCAGCCGCGAGGGTTCGGTTCTCGACCTTGCTGTCGACATGGACGTCGTCAAAAAGGCAGGTGCCTGGTACACCTATGAAGGTGAACAACTCGGTCAGGGCCGCGAGAACGTCAAGCGGTTCCTGCGCGAGTCGCCCGAACTCATGGTCGAGATCTCCGAGAAGGTCCGGGTCGAAGCGGGTTTAACAGGCAGCAACGACCAAGAAGAGGTCGATGCAGCCGTTGAAGCCGATGGCGATGCCTAACTCGTACGGAGTCAGAGCGACCACACCGGTCGACACTCGTCATGGGTCTCTGAGCAGGCGGTTCGGTGTACACGCCGACCGCCAGCTCCATGCGGATCGCCTGGAGTCTTGCCGGGTCTGACCGGCGGGGCGACTAGTTGGCTTCCGTCGTCGAGGTAGCGCCAGCCGTTTCGAGGAAGCTCTCTTCCAGACCGCATTGGCTGTCGGAGGCGACCCTGAACTCGAGTAGGGCCGTGCCGAGCAGGTTCGGCCAGTCGGGGTCGCCGCTCAGCTCCAGGCGTAGTGACGGGGTATAGGCCTGCATCACACTTGATTCGATCAGGTCGATCGAATCAAGAAGGTCCTCAGGTGCAGTTCGGCGGATGGTGTCGAAGAACGCATTCCATCCAGCGAGGGTCGCTTCTGCGTCGACCGGTGGTGCTGCCAGCGTCGTACTCGTCAGTGCAGCTAGAGCATCGCCGGCCGGGGTTTCGGGGATGGTCGCGATGGTGGATACATCGACGAACTTGCCGTTTGCTAAGTCGATCAAGGTCTGGCAGAACGGGTCGTCGGAGCTTTCAAGCCCGGGAGCCAAAGGTTGCAGCGTTGTCGACGGGCTATCGGGGACACCGAACGGGTCGTCGCTGTCACCGCTGTTGCTGTGCTGACCGGCACTCGACGTGGTGGTGAGCGCCGCGCTGCCGCCACCTTCCTCGTCGTCGTTTCCGCTGCACGACGCGACGAGCGCCATACACAACAGCGTCACAATGATGCGATGCCAAACCGTCGTCATCGCACTGAGTGTACAGGGCTCCCCCGGACTTGAGTGGGCTCGGATGACCCGCCGACCCCGCTATGTCAAGAGGATCGATGCCAAGTTTTGGGTTGGGTCGGGCGTTTCTCACACCCTTCTCGCCGAGCGTGCCACCGAGGCTCAGACACTCCGGTTGCGGCGCATCGCAACCCGCCACAAGATGGCTATGCTCCCGCACGCCAAGTACCGATGCCATGCTCAAATAGGGCGTGACAATCGAGCCGAATCCACTCACCCGGCAACCCCAAGCTCGGCTACGAGGCAATCGGCCGGATCTCGCTCGGTACAATCCAGCTGTGACACGGCGCTACCACATAAAGACATTCGGCTGTCAGATGAACGAGCACGATTCCGAGCGGATAGCCGGTCTGCTCGAAGCCGACGGCATGGAGCACATCGACGACATCGAGAGTGCCGACGTCGTCGTGATGAACACATGCTGCATCCGTGAGAACGCGGACAACCGGTTCTATGGGCATCTGGGGGAACTCAAAGCGCTGAAGGCGACCAACCCAGACCTCCAGATCGCGATCGCAGGCTGCCTTGCCCAAAAGGACCGTGATGCCATCGTCGATCGAGCTGGTCACGTCGACGTCGTCTTCGGCACGCATAATCTCCACCGTGCCGTCGACCTCCTCAGAGACGCTCGGACCTCGGGGCAACCCATCGTCGAGATCCTCGAAGAACAAGAGCATGACGAGTTTCCCTCGGCACTCCCGACACGGCGCGAATCGTCGTTCGCTGCGTGGGTGACGATCCAGATCGGTTGTGACAACAACTGCGCGTTCTGCATCGTCCCTCAAGTCCGCGGCAAAGAAATTTCGCGGAGGATGGGCGATATCGTCGCTGAAGTCGCTGACCTTGCCAAAGACGGCGTGACCGAGATCACCCTGTTGGGTCAAAACGTCAACTCTTACGGACGAGACCTCGGCGCAGGACAGTATTCACCCAAGTTTGCCGACCTGCTCCGAGCGGTCAACGACGTTGCCGGAATCCGACGGATTCGATACACCTCTCCGCATCCGAAGGACTTCCGAATCGCGACGATCGACGCCATGTCGCAGTGCGCGAACGTCTGCGAACACCTGCACTTGCCGCTGCAGTCGGGAAGTGACCGAATCCTGGCACGCATGCACCGGGGGTACACAGCCGATCGATATCTCGAACGTCTCCGTGCGGCGCGGACAGCCATGCCAGAGTTGGCGGTCACCACCGACATCATCGTGGGATTCCCCGGCGAAACCGAAGCTGATTTCCAGCAGACGCTGGCCGTTGCGGAAGCCGGTGACTTCGACGGCGCGTATACCTTTGTCTATTCGTCCCGTCCCGGAACCGAAGCTGCGGCCTGGGTCGACGAGATGCTGCCGGCATCGGTAACCGGTGAACGCATGGAACGACTGGTGTCGATCATCCGGGCGTCGAGTGCACGCCGGCATGCCGCCTACGTTGGGTCGACTCAAGAACTTCTGATCGAAGGGCCATCAAAACGTGATGATCGGCGGCTGACCGGACGAACCCGTTCTCATAAGGTCGTTCATCTCGACGGAGGCGATGGCCTCCGCGCCGGTAGCTATGTCCAGGCGACCATCACCAAGGCCTTCTCGCACTATCTCGAAGCTCAGATTGATGAGGTCATCTCGGTGCCAGCTGCCACACGTGTGCGCATACCCCTCACCGTCGTGTGACCCAGCCTCAGTTTCCGATCGCTGCGGGAATCATCGGACCGACAGCACTGGGCAAGTCCCGACTCGCTATGGACCTAGCAGGGGCCCTTGGCGACACGGTGATCCTGTCCACCGATTCGATGCAGGTGTACCGGAGGATGGATATCGGTACTGCCAAACCCACAGCCGAGGAACGGGTACGGGTACCTCACTGGGGCATCGATGAAGTTGAACCGTCAGAATCGTGGACTGTCACGCGAACTCAAGGGGTCGCCCGGTCGTGCCTCGAAGCCGCTGCCGGAGCCAGCCACCGCTGCCTTGTCGTCGGCGGGACGGGGCTCTACTTTCACGCAGTCGTCGATGGCTTCGACGTGCCGCCATCAGCGGCGGCAGAACGTCAACATTTCACTCGACTCGCCAGCCAACCGGGTGGGCTCGCCGAGCTGTATCGTCGGCTCGCCGATCTCGACCCGGTGGCGGCAAGTCGGATCGAACCAAATAACGAGCGCCGAATCGTCCGAGCATTGGCGGTTCAGCAAGCGACCGGGAGGCCGTTTTCCACGTTTGGGCCGGGCGTGGCGCATTTTGCTGCTGACCCGGAGCAGTCTTCGCGCGGCGGGAGCGCCGACGGCATTCCAGTAGTAGGACTCACAGCATCGACAGAGACCAGAGCACGACTCATCGCTCAACGAATCGATGAGATGATCGAACGGGGCTGGCTGGCTGAAGTCGAAGGCCTGCTTTCCGGGACACCGCCTTCGGCGACCGCATGGCAAGCCATTGGTTACCGCGAGATGGCCGCGGTCATCGGACACGAAATGTCGCTCGACGATGCTGTTGTCAGCATCAATACCAAGACTCGGCGCTTTGCTCGGCGCCAGATTGCGTGGTTTCGACGCGACCCCAGGATCCGCTGGTTCGATATCGACGACTACACCACTTCGAAGTCGCTCCTCGACGCGGTTATGGCCCACATCGATATCGGTGGCGCGATCGCTTCCGAAGACCATTGACGGGCTTTAAGCTTTTGTGGCGGTTCGGCCTTTGCCGAACGGGCCCCTGGTCCCAACAAGGAACGACGCAATGACAACTGACCGCCGAGACCCCGGGTTTGCCATGCGACTCTCAAAGTATGAAGCCACCGCGAACGATTTTCTGATTTCAGACGGGCGGACCGACGGTCTTGACGCCAACGCCGCTTCCGTCGTGGCACAGCGCGTCTGCGATCGTCACCGAGGTATCGGTGCCGATGGCCTCATCCGACTGCTGTCCTCAACCACCCCCGAAGCTGACTGCGTGATGGAACTTCACAACGCAGATGGTTCGCGAGCCGAGATGTCGGGCAACGGTGTCCGGACCCTCGCCCTCGCCGCCCGAAGAGTTGGCCTCGGCACCAACCTGAAGCTCCGGGTTCAGACCGATGCCGGACTGAAGAGCATCGACTTTGCTGATCCGGTTTCACCCGAAGATGCCGTCTCCGGCTCGGAGGTGTTCTCGACAGTCGAGATGGGCTCGCCGACCTTTGACGCGGACCGCATTCCATTTACCGGTGACTCGCCCTTGTCGATCGACGTCGACGGTTCGACGTATCGCGGCATCGCCGTGGGGATGGGCAATCCCCATCTCGTCGTTTTTGTCGATGATCCAGCACAGATCGACCTCGACAGTGTCGGTGCACGACTCGAAATCGACCCAAGATTTCCGCGGAAAACAAATGTGGAGTTTGTCCGAGTGACCGATCACGGCTTGCAACTGAGGGTATGGGAGCGGGGCGCATCAGAGACACTGTCCTGTGGCACCGGCGCGTGTGCGAGTGTCTCAGCAGCCCGATCGATCGGGTTGATCGGCGACTCCGCGGATGTTGAGGTTTCCGGCGGCACTCTCAACGTTCGATTGGATCAGGCTGCATACCTCACGGGTCCCGCCCGGTGGATCGCCGACATCACGACCCGTGTCGACCTGTGATCGATATGCCAGGCCCCTTTGGTTTGACCCCGATCGAACCCGACGACGCATCCCGGAACGGACCCGATCAGCCAGACGGTCATGGTGCTCCCCCCACCCAAGGCGCGAGCCATTTGGATATCTTGGACAGCGACCGTCCAGCGACGAGCGGCGTCGAGTCAGGGAACGATGAACCGACTCCAGAGTCCACGCCAGACACGGTCGGGCCGGTCGGTAGCCATGTTCACCGCTCGGGTAAGCGCCTGACAGCATCTGAAACCGATTTCGATGTCGTCAGACAGCGTGCGTTCATCGTCGCGCTCGCAGCGCCTGGGACCGATGACGCCGCCATCGATGAGTCACTCGACGAATTGGCGTTGCTGGTCGACACCGCGGGCGCCGATGTCGTCGGCCGCAGCGTTCAGCGGCGAGCCTCGCCCGATCCCGCAACATTCATAGGTCCAGGCAAAGTCGAAGAACTCGCCTTCGCCACACAAGAACTCGATGTTGACCTTGTCGTCTTTGACGACGAACTCAGCCCAGCGCAGACACGCAATCTGGAACACGCGTTCAAAACTGACGTGGTGGATCGTTCCGCGGTGATCCTGGACATTTTTGCCCAGCACGCGACGAGTCGTGCTGGCATGCTCCAGGTTGAACTCGCTCAGTTGCGGTACTTGCTGCCGCGCCTACGCGGCAAGGGTGCTCAGATGAGTCGCCTCGAGGGCCGCATCGGCACGAGAGGTCCCGGCGAAAGCAAGCTCGAAGTTGATCGGCGCCGCATCCTGCGCCGCATCACCCGACTCGAGGGCGACATCCGGTCCCTGGAGCGCGTTCGCGCGACCCAGCGAAAGGCCAGAGAGCGGTCAAGGGTGCCGACCGTCGCGCTGATCGGGTATACGAACGCTGGTAAATCGTCGCTGCTTAACCGCATGACCGGTGCCGATGTTCTGACCGAAAATCGGCTCTTTTCAACCCTTGACCCCACCGTTCGGCGCCTCGAGGTCGATGGTGTGGGGGTCGTCCTGTTGGCGGACACCGTTGGCTTTGTCCGCAAATTGCCACATCAGCTCGTCGCTGCGTTTCGCTCAACCCTGGAAGTGGTCAAAGAGGCTGATGTCCTCGTCCACGTGGTCGATGGTTCATCCCTCCATGCCGCGCATCACATCGCGGCGGTTGATGCTGTCCTCGGCGATCTCGAAACGGGTGATCAGCCCAGGCTCATCGTCGCGAACAAGTCGGACCGTGCAACGCCGATGTCGCGAGCCGCTCTCGAGCTTGAGATGGCTGAACGGGTTATCTGGGTCAGTGCCCTGACGGGCGACGGCATTCCCGCGTTGAGGACCAGGATCATCGACCTTGTTCGACAGTTGCGGCCAGCGGAAGACTTCTGGATCCCGTGGACGCGCGGTGATGTCCTCGCTTCACTCCATCGTGATGGTGAGGTTCTCGTCGCAGTGCACGAGGAAGACGGGGCGCGCATCCAGGCCCGCCTTGCCGAAGATGCCGCGTCTCGATATCGAGAATTTCGAGTTGCGGGATCGGGCGAACGCCCTTCGGGTACCTGAGGTGCGGCGCTGAGTTCGGCTGCCACCTCACATGCAGAGGGTCGTATTGGAGGCATGAGGCGCAAAAGATGTCGCCGTCGCAGTCCGACTCAACGGATTGTGGGTCATCGGCCGCCTAACCTGTGTGGGTGACTGCACACGGTTTTGTCCCGCCTCCGTACCCTTACGATCGCCTCAACGAACTGCGTTTGATCGCCGACTCGGTCCAGCCCGGCTGCATCGACTGTTCGGTAGGAACGCCTTTTGAGCCGATGCCAGAAGTGGCGAGGAATGCAGCCATCGCGGGGCTAGCCAAGGGGCAGACCTATCCGCCGAGTATCGGCGAGCTTGATTTTCGGTCCGCAGCTGCTGACTGGATGCGTCGTCGCCTCGCCGTCGAATGCGATCCCAACGCTGTGGCCGCTGGTATCGGCGCCAAGGAGCTCGTTGCCGGCATTCCACACTGGCTCAAACTTCGTCGCCCCAACAAGACCGTAGTGCTGCACCCCGCAGTCTCATATCCGTCCTATGCAATGGGGGCTGAGCTGGCTGGGTGCCGCGCCGTGGGTGTCCCCGCCGATGACGAATGGCATCTCGATCTCGACCAGATTTCTGATCAAGATGCCGATGACGCGCTGATGCTCTGGATCAATGAGCCCGGCAACCCATCTGGGAGCAGTGCTGACGCGGCGTGGATGGCGCGGTGTGTGGCCTGGGCGCAAGAGCGCGACATCTTGCTGGTCAGCGACGAATGCTACATCGAGTTCTGCTTTCCTCCGCATGGAACCCCGCTCAGTGCTGATGGCGCATGGCCTGCTGGGCCCTCGGCGATGGCTGCTGGCATCGACGGTGTTCTCAGCGTCCATTCGTTGTCGAAACGTTCGAACTTGGCCGGTATGCGCGCTGCTTTCTACGCGGGTGATCCTGCGATCGTGGGGTACCTCTCAGAGTTGAGGAAGCACGCTGGCATGATGACGCCGTATCCAACGCAGCGGGCCGCGACCGCAGCATTGGCCGACGACGCTCATGTCAATACTCAACGCGCGTTGTATTTCGAGCGGCGTTCCCTGCTTCTTGACGCGCTGAACGAGACACCACTGCACCACTGCGGCGGGGATGCCACGTTCTATCTGTGGGTCCGTTCCGACGTCGGCTCAGATGGCTGGACGGTCGCCCGCCGATTCGCCGAGCTCGGCGTTCTCGTCTCACCCGGAGAGTTCTACGGTGACCAGGGGGCGTCTATGGTTCGCATAGCGCTGGTGCAACCTATCGGTTTGCTCGAGATCGTCGCTGAGCGCCTCGCAAACTGGTGAGTGGACCGGCGTACGCGGTGACATCCGCCACTTCCTCCTTTGGGGCATCCCTACCCACAGCTCGTTCGATGTGGCGGTGACGGCAGGGTTCGGACGGCCAGCCAAGGTGCTTGGGACTGTTGGGTCGAGAGCTACTACCGTCGGTACCCATCGTCGGTCGACCAGCTACCGGGTTGCCGGCCGGGGGAGTGCAGGATGCACATGCCCGAACGACAAGTGTTTGCACCATTTTCGGTACGTATCTGAGGAGACTTTGTGTCAGCAGAGCTTGCACGCATGATCGGAGACCTTTGGGAGCATCGCGACGACATGTCGGCGGTGATGTCACCTGAACAGGCTAAAGACGCGATCTATCAAGCGATCGAACTTCTCGACAGCGGTCAGGGGCGTTGCGCCGAAGTGGTCGACGGTGACGTGGTGGTACACCAATGGCTCAAACAGGCGGTGCTCTTGCTGTTCCGGGTCCAGGCGATGGAAACCATCGAGCTAGGACCGTTTGAATTCGCTGACAAGATCCCGCTCAAGACCAACTACATGGCTTCACGTGTGCGTGTGGTCCCCGGTGCTTCCGCGCGGTGGGGGTCCTACCTGGCCCCCGGTGTGACGATGATGCCCTCCTACGTCAACATCGGTGCGTACGTCGATGAGGGGACGCTGGTCGACACCTGGGCGACTGTCGGGAGCTGCGCAAGTATTGGCAAGAATGTGCACCTTTCCGGTGGCGTCGGTATTGGCGGGGTGCTTGAACCCCCACAAGCAGCGCCCGTCGTGGTCGAAGATGACGCCTTTATCGGATCCCGTTGCATCGTGGTCGAAGGAGCTCGAGTGCGTCGGGGAGCCAAGCTTGGTGCCGGTGTCGTGCTGACATCCTCCACGCCGGTCATCGACTCTGCCACCGGCGAAGAAATCAGCCGCGGCGACGTCCCCGAACGAGCCGTCGCTATTGCTGCCACCCGCAATCGTGAGTTTGAGGGAGGGACCTTTGGGCTCCCATGTGTGCTGGTGTTGCGCACACTCGCTCCCGGCGAAGAACACGACAAGCTCAAGCTGAACGCGATCCTGCGCGAGCATGGGGTAGCCACATGACGATGCCGAACATTGCCGTCGACCCTGGCGCTGTCTCGCAAGCAATGTTGGGTGGTCCAGCATTTGTCCGGGACGGATCCGCACATGACTTGCTTGCAATGACCGCTGCGTTGATCGCTGTGCCCTCAGAGTCGTTGGCTGAAGCTGAACTTGCCGAGGCAGTGTTTGCGCGCGTCGCTGACCGCTCCGAACTCGATGTCTCTCGTATCGGCAACTCGATCGTCGTTCGTACGCGGTTCGGTCGTTCGCGACGTGTCGTGCTCGGTGGACATCTCGATACGGTGCCAGCCAATGAGAATGATCGACCGCGTCTCGACGGTGAGACACTTTGGGGTCTAGGGGCGTCGGATATGAAGGGCGGTCTCGCGGTCATGCTGCGAGTCCTCGACGAGGTCGTAGAGACGGCGCGCCATGACGTGACCTTTGTCTTCTACGAGGCCGAGGAAATCGCCGTGGTGCACAACGGTCTGCTCGCAATTTCGCGGCAGGCCCGTGATCTCATCTCAGGAGATATGGCGATACTGCTCGAACCGACCGATGGTTGGGTCGAGGCAGGCTGTCAAGGAACGATTCGTGCCGAGGTGGTGGCGACCGGCGAGCGAGCGCACACCGCTCGTGCCTGGATGGGGGAGAACGCCATCCACAAGCTTGCGGCCGTGCTGTCACGTGTGGCGGCATACGAGGCTGCGACCGTCGGCGTCGATGGTCTGGAGTACCGCGAAGCGTTGCAGATCGTCAAGATCGAGGGTGGCGTTGCTGGCAACGTGGTGCCGGATCGTGCGGCCGCAACGATCAACCGCCGATTTGCACCCAGGCAATCGCTAGACGAAGCGGTTCGTGAGCTTGAGCACATCATCGGTCCGGTCGACGAGTTCTCGATTCAGGATGCGGCACCGGCCGCAGCGCCACAGCTCTTCTCACCGATGCTGGCCGAGTTCGTGGGAACACTGAACTTGCCGGTCCGTCCGAAGTTGGGGTGGACCGACGTTGCCAGATTCGCTGAGCTCGGCATTCCGGCATGCAATTACGGCCCGGGTGATCCGACGGTCGCGCATACGCGCGGCGAGTTCGTGACAGCAACTTCGCTCGAGCGCTGTTTTCAGGCGCTCAAGCTTTTCCTCGGGCCAAACGCTGCCTGATGGCTCGGTGGCGCAGCGTGGCGCCCGACGGGCTATCGAACAATCCGCGGCACTTGGTCGGTGCTGGTCAGAGACGACGCATGACCGTCACGACACGGCCAAAGATCGAGACCTCGTTGGCTGGGAAGGTCATATCGATGAGGGCAGGGTTCGCCGGGCGCAAGGTGATGGTGTCGGTCCCGCCCATGAAGGTTTTGATCGTTGCCTCGTCGCCCGGAATTCCGGCGACAACGATTTCGCCCTTCCGCGCGGTGTTCTGGCGGCGGGCTACGACGTAGTCACCGTCAAAGATTCCGACGTCGATCATCGACTCGCCTCGAACCCGCAACATGAACAGGTCGCCGTCGCCGGTGAGGTCGGCAGGAAGTGGGAATACCTCTTGCATGGTCTCTTGGCCAATAACGCCGGTACCTGCGGCGACGTCACCGACGAGCGGCACGTGACGGACCGGACGGCGCTCGACCGGGGTATCGATCTCTGAACCGAAATGCACTTCGATAGCGCGCGGTTTGCTGGGGTCACGCTTGATGAACCCCTTGCGTTCAAGTGCAGAGAGGTGGGCGTGCACCGTGGATGACGATGTCAGTCCCATCGCGCTCCCGATCTCGCGGACTGAAGGCGGGTAACCCCGGCTTTGAACCATCTCTGCGATGTACTCGAGAATCTGACGCTGACGAGTGGTGAGTTCTTGCATGATCATGCTCCTTACCCCGTGCGGGTAGGTGTCGGATGTTGGCTCCACTCGGAGCGATAGCGGCGGGGAACGAGTGACGTCGGACCTTGTGGATGGACCGCCGGTGGTGATGCTGATCACTGGCGCCAGCGTCTGATCGCGCAGGATCCGGTGTAGCGAACTCGTGTGGGCACCGTAACACGCGCGCCGGGGCGACACAAACATTTGTTCTTATCGCACTTGTGTTCCCGTGAGAGGGGTCGCTACCATGCGAACATGCGTTCCGGCCGCACAGTCGTTCGGGTCGCCGCACGTACTGGTGTTCCAAACCAAACCGTGCAATGCATACCCGATGTTGAAGGACTCAACCTCCCGATCATCGCCGCGACTCGCAGCCAGCGACGTCTCTGTATCAAGGGGTTTCCAATGAGCGTGACCGCAATTCCAAGCCGCCTTCCTTTCGGGTCGGATTCAAACCTGCCTCGGGCCGACTCATCTCAGATCCGGCGCTCGACGAGAGCCCGCAGCCTTGTGCACGTCGATGGTGGGTACGTGGATATGGCGAGTGACCCGAAGGGCCAGGCAATGTTCGATCATCGATATGTGGCCGCAGCGGCCGTCGACGATGCGGTCGAGTTGGCGGTCGGGTCGCGCATAGCCGCGTGGTTCCTGACGGTCGTTGCCTGTGTTGGGTTCGGCGCCGTCTGGGCGTCAGCGCTGTAAGGGGAGTGCCGGACCTGTACGGGACCACTATCGGCTGGCCAACCGCTCGTTCAAGCTCGAGGTCGTAGCCGCAGAACCGTTTCGGCTCCCGTTCCGTACAGAACCGTCGCCGTTCGAGACGACGAACGATCCGCCGGGTGTTGTTGACCGTTGGCGGCTCCACGGTGAACGACGAAGATCGCCGCGTTGGGCGGAACTGACCAGCCACTCTAGAAACGCGGTCTGTCGAGGTAACCGCCAGCGAACCGGTCGGCCTAGTCTTGGTGCCGGTTCGGTACGGGTGAAGCAAGGAATAAACGATGACGCTGGCGTTTGAAGAAGCAGCCCTTGGAATTGGACGGCACTTCACAGCGGAGGGGGTGGCGCCCTTCGACATGGTCGAGTGGGAAACCGCCGATGCCCGGATCACCAATTGGGCGGATGGAACCGACGCATTTCACCAGCCTGATGTCGAGTTTCCGAGCTCGTGGTCGGTCAATGCGCGCAACATCGTGGCCCAGAAGTACTTCCGTGGTGAACTCGGTTCACCGCAACGAGAGGGTTCGCTGAAAACGGTGGTGAATCGGATCGTCTCGACCATTGCTGAGTGGGGGCTCGCCAGCGGCTACTTCGTCGATCAGCGCGAAGCCGATGTCTTCGCTGACGAGTTGAGCTACATCCTTGTCACACAACGAGCCGCGTTCAATTCGCCGGTTTGGTTCAACATCGGTGTGCGAGGCGTCCCGCAACAAGCATCTGCGTGCTTCATCCTGTCCGTGGACGACTCGATGACATCGATCCTGGAGTGGTACCGGCAAGAAGGAGTCATCTTCAAAGGCGGTTCAGGGGCGGGAATCAACCTGAGCAACCTGCGGTCAGCAGACGAATCGCTAGACGGAGGCGGCACGGCATCGGGACCTGTGTCGTTCATGCGTGGTGCCGACGCATCCGCGGGCACGATCAAGTCGGGCGGCAAAACGCGGCGTGCAGCGAAGATGGTCATTTTGAACGCCGATCATCCCGATATCGAAGACTTCATCTGGTGCAAGGCTCGCGAGGAACGTAAGTCGCGCGTACTGGCAGCCAACGGCTTTGACATGAGCTTGAACGGAGCCGACGCGTTTTCGGTCCAGTACCAGAACGCCAACAATTCGGTGCGAGTCACCGACGACTTCATGCAAGCGGTGGTCGGCGACCAAGAATGGCCGTTGACAGCTGTGACCACAGGTCAGATCATCAAGACCGTGCCCGCCCGTGAGCTGATGCACGAGATCGCCTCCGCAGCTTGGGAGTGCGCGGATCCGGGTATGCAGTTCGACACCACGATCAACCGCTGGCACACGAGCGCCAATACTGCACCGATCAACGCGTCGAATCCCTGCTCCGAATACATGCACCTCGACAACTCCGCATGCAACCTGGCCAGTATCAACCTCATCAAGTACCGCACAGATGAAGGTGACTTCGATGTTGAAGCCTTCGCCCATACGGTCCGGGTCCTGACGACGGCGCAAGACATTCTGGTGGACAACGCTGCCTACCCGACACCGCAGATCGAGGCCACAACCCGTGCGTTCCGGCAACTGGGGTTGGGCTACGCAAACCTCGGTGCGCTGTTGATGACCGAGGGGATGCCATATGACTCCGATGTTGGTCGTGCCTGGGCAGGAGCGATTACGGCTCTCATGACGGGTGCTGCGTACCGAACGTCGGTTGACATCTCGGCAAAGCTCGGACCACACCGTGGTTATCGAGACAATGTCGAACCAATGCAGCGGGTCCTCCGCCAGCATCGCGATGCGGTTGAAGACATCGACGCATCCCTTGTCCCCGAAGCCCTGATATCTGCTGCTCGAAACACGTGGCGCGACGTGTGCGATCGCGCTGGTGTGCACGGTGTACGCAACGCGCAAGCCACCGTGCTCGCACCGACGGGCACGATCGGTCTGGCTATGGACTGCGACACGACCGGCATCGAACCGGACCTTGGTCTCTTCAAGACCAAGAAGCTCGTCGGCGGCGGCACGTTGCAAATCGTCAACAGGTCTGTGGGTCGCGCCCTCGAAGCACTCGGCTATCAGACGGCCGATATCGACCGGATCGTCGCCTACCTTGAAACCGAACGGACCATCGTCGGGGCACCCGGCTTGGACCCTGACCACCTCGCCGTCTTCGCGTGCGCGATGGGTGACAACGTGATCCACTACATGGGTCACGTGCGGATGATGGCCGCGGTTCAACCGTTCTTGAGCGGCGCGATTTCCAAGACGGTCAACATGCCCGAGGATGTGACCATCGATGAGGTCGAAGAACTCTTTGTCGAATCGTGGCGGTCCGGCGTCAAGGCCGTAGCGATCTACCGCGATGGGTCGAAATACGCACAACCACTCGAGACCTCAAAGGGTGCTCACGCCGCTGATGCAAGCGACGGGCAAGGTGCCGCCGCCAGGCTGATGTCAGCGGTCGAGTTGGTCTCCGATGTTCGGCCGGTCCGTGAGAAGCTTCCCCGGAGCCGTCAATCAAAGACGTTCTCATTCAGGGTCGCAGACTGTCATGGGTATGTGACCGTTGGCGAGTATCCCGACGGGCGCCCGGGTGAAATCTTCCTCAGGGTGGCCAAACAAGGCTCTACGTTGGCGGGCATCATGGATGCCTTCGCTATCTCGGTGAGCCACGGCCTCCAGTACGGAGTGCCGCTGCGATCCTTTGTCGAAGCGTTTGTCAACATGCGGTTCGAACCGGCGGGTATTACCGACGACCCCGAACTGCGGCTGGCGTCCAGTCTGGTCGACTACATCTTTCGGCGGCTGGCCGTTGAATATCTCAGTTCCGATGAACGTGAGGTCCTCGGCATCCTGACCGTGAGCGAGCGCAAGCAGCCGACGCTACCGGGCGTCGACGAAGCAACCGCGCCGAGTACACCCGTTCCCGAGCTCAGCGATCCGCCGTCAACGGTACAGGCGACAGCGCTCGCCGAGACGACAGGAACGGTTCACGCCGAGATCTGTCCCAACTGCGGTGACATCATGCGGCGCGCAGGGTCATGCTACGCGTGTCCAAGCTGCGGCTCGACGAGTGGCTGTTCCTAGGTTTACACCGCTCGAGCAGTCGCTATTGCGCACAGTCTGAAGTGTCGTCGGTGCCTTCGAGCGACATCGCCATTAGATAGCCGCGGGCTCGTTCAGTTTTTGGGAACTGGTTCACCAGTGCCCAGAACGCCGGTCCGTGGTTGGCTTCGACGAGGTGTGCGAGTTCGTGAACGACGACGTAGTCGACGACGAAGTCGGGGACGGTACGGAGCCGATCGGATATGCGGATGGACTTGGTCCGTGGCGTGCAAGACCCGTACCGACTGTTCTGGTTGCCAACCCATTTGATCGAATTCCAGGTCAACGCACCGCCGAAAAACATCCGGTTGAGCTGTTTAGCTCGGGCGTCGAGGTCGGTGTCGGTGCGGCTCCGCTTCCCTCGCCGGCGTTCGAGACGTTTGCGCAGATCATCGATGATCGGCGCGAGTTCTGTATCGCTCATCCGCGCTGGTGCTCGTACGACGTAGCCGCCGTCGCGTTCTTGCATGGAGACCGATTTGGTCCGGCGGGCGCTTCGGACGATCTGGATTCGGAGTTCGGATTCTTCGTGTGACATTGATACCTCAAAAGACTAATAGCGATCATGGCGGTGATCAGGTCGAACGTGACGCGGGTCGCACCCGGGTCGGATGGAGAAATATTTCTCACAATTGCTGCAACTTCGATGGTCCGCGAAACATCCTTACGATGCACCGTAGGATGCGTGCCCAAGAAGTCCAGTTGTTCGTTGACTGATGAAAGGTGAGCTGTCAATGCTCAAAGAATTCAAAGAATTTATCTCCCGAGGCAACATTGTCGATCTCGCCGTCGCGGTCGTTATCGGGACCGCGTTTACTGCGCTAATTACCTCGTTTGTGGACAACGTGTTAATGGCGTTGGTCGCGGCGATACTCGGGGGTAGCGAACCGAGCTTCGATCAGTACATGGCCACGGTCAACGGAGTGGACATCAAGTACGGCGCTTTCCTTACCGCACTGGTCACCTTTGTGATCTTGGCGTTCGCTGTCTTTCTCGTCGTCAAGGCGATCAACAAGTTCTACAAGAAGGAAGAAGCTGAGGCCGGTCCGACCGAAATCGAACTACTCACCGACATTCGCGAAATCCTCTCCCGCAAATAGCCTCCAGACTGCCTGTGGGATGCGTGTCGACGAGAGCGGTCGACCGTTCCCCCTGGGTAGTTCTTTCGTGCTCTCACGTGTTGAATCGGGTGGCAGGTTCCTTCGGGGTCTGCCACCCGTCGCATTTGGTAGCTCTCTCGCCCGCCGGATGGTGGCCCTTGTCCGGCCGATACACCCCGTCCCGGGAGAACCCCCGGCGACCCGCTTCGCGACGATACGGGTCACGCGGACAGGCTGTCAGTGGCCGTCACACCGGACGGGTCGCACCTTTGACGATACCTAGGTGTACGACCTAGGCGATCATCATTCTGGTGGCGAGAGCGCGAGCTGGTCGGCGGAGGATGATCATGGCGGGCACGAGGAGCAGCACCAAAACGGTGATCGACACGATGATGAGCGCTCCAGCCGAAAATGCTGGATCGACAAAGGAGTACATGGCGACGCCGAAGCCGGTCGCTCCAAGAACCCACGGCGAATAGCCGAGCGATGACAGCAATCCTGCGAGCAGCGAAACGATCCCGTAGGCCCCGAAGCCGATAAGGAGACGCATCGCAGCGTATTTGGAGCCACCAAACCAGTTTGCGGTGATGAAGATCGGGATACCGAGCACTACCGACGTCATCACTACTCGCGAGAGCGCTCGCAGCAAGATGGTTTCACCCGACCACCGTCGACCACCGAGGTTGCGCTCAAAGATCGAATGGCCTTCGAGCGATTCGGGTAACGCGGTCCAGAGCTCGGAAAGCTCGATACCACCCCAGGCGACGCCAATAGCGGATGGCAGAAGTGTCACAGCGGGGAGCAGGTTGCGCATTCCGTAGCCGACCGAATCGTCGAGGACGAGGATCAGCCCGAGGAACGCTCCGATGATCGTCTCGATGATGACCTGCAGCCATGGCCCGGGATGGTGCGCACGTTCGGGTTCGGACAGGATCGCCGCCCTCACCAATACACACATGGCGATCGCCGCCAAGAGCAACACCGGCATGGGGGGTGCCGACAGGAAGAGTGGCAAGGTGACCGCTAGGGCGAGGATGGCATACTGCCAAACCCACCGGCGTGCGACGAGTAACGACCCCCCGACCCACGTCACCGAGAGTAAAGCTGCCAGCCAGCCCGCGGTGCCGACCGTAATGCCGAGAAGGAGGGTGCCAACCACGGCTCCGCCAAGTACCCAGATGCCGTCGGGTCGCATCGTTGCGAGCCCACCGCGTCGCGCCAGATAGCGCCGGCGAAGTCCACCTTGAAGCGCCATTGTGATCGGCAATGCAAGACGCAGCGCGTCGCTCACGATGGCCGGTTCGTAGCGCCACGACAGCGGGATTGACCATGTGGCCAATGTGAAAAGCGTCAACACCAGCCCCAGACCGAGGCTGAGATACCTTTCCCGCGGAACCGAATAGCTCACTTGAGGACGGGCTGCGTGGGGACGACTTCGCGATTCTGCGACGACCTGACGCCCAAGATTGAGAGCGTCTGCGCTGGTCATCCCACCCCAAGCTTCGAGGACGACTCCGGCTTCTATGGCGTCCTGCGGCTGGCGTTCGAGACGCGCCTCGACGACGACTGCCCGTGCTGTGTTGACGTCGATGCGATGCCGGTTCATGCGACAACTTCACGGCGGTCGACAGCGGTACCGGCTCGCGTCGGGGCGCCGAGACGGGACACATCCCATAAGGCTTCCCGATACGCGTCGAGATGGCGGCGGGCGGTGTACTTGCGTTTGACTCGATTGAAGCCTCGGATGCCCATTTCTTCGGCCATGTCAGGAAACTCGAGCAGGGTGCATACCGCATTTGCGAGACCGTGGACGTCACCGGGTTGCGTGGTGAGCCCACATCCGTGGATGACGTCGGCGACGCCGCCAACCCCGGTCGAAACGATCGGCCGTGCCTCGCTCATCGCTTCCAGCAAGGTCATCGGGAGGCCTTCTGAAATGGACGTCATCAAGACAACATCGGCGGCGCGCAAGGCCCGTTCAGGCTCTTCGGTTGAACCCATGAACCGAAATCGAGGCCCCAGATTGAGGGACCGATAGACCATTTGCACGGACCGCGCATACTCCTCTTGCGCTTCGCCGATCGGGCCGTAGTGCAAAAACTGCGTGTTCGGCCGTTCTTTGAGCACCGCTTCGGCGACACGCAACAGGGTGTGGACGTCCTTGAGGGGATCGATGCGTCCCACCGACACGACCACATCGTGGCGAGGCAAGGGTGTGGGCTCGTCAGGGTTGCGCACACCGTTGGGGATCGTCCTGATCTTGTCAGGATTGACGTCGAATGCGCGTTCCCACTGGGTGTGAGCTGGAGTGACGGGTGCGATCAGATCCGCGACCGCATATGCGGTCCGGGTGAGTCCGCGCGCGAGGCGTGACGTGATGAAACGTCGTCCGGGGGTGGCGTTGGTCGACATCGCCCCCAGATATGCCTCGCGCACGTAGAGCCCGTGCTCGGTCAACAGGACCGGGGTGCCGCGATCGGCCTTCTCGGCTATTGCTGGCAGCGACGCCCACCCTGCGGCGGTGAGGTGCATGACATCGGTCTTGGGCAGGGGCATCGCTCCGCAACGAGCGACCCAGTAGAGCGTTTGGTACAGCTCACTCGCTTCGGGAATGTCCATCTCGGGCATTGCGTGGGCGTCGGGAACCGATTCGACTCTGAGTTCCTCGAGCGCCGCAAGAAAGCTGTCCCAACCCACCGAAGCCCGGAACGAGTGGCGTATCGCCGTCGGATTTTGACGGCACCACAACAGAGGATCTTTCAGGGTCGCCGGATTCGCGTCCCATGCCAAGAGCCCTCGCAGTAACTCGCCGGGGAGGTCATCGCGGCGCGTGCGAGAACTCGATCGGGCGCCGACGGTTCGGATCCGCGAATCCGACCAGAGTTCGAGCGATTTCATCAGGCGCACATTGGGCGGAATGTGGAAGATCCGCTTGCGAAGCGTGTCACCGCCGACGATTGGCAAGAGGATCCAGTCAACATCGGACAACCCGCCGACGAGCTGATCACACCAGGAACTGACTCCGCCGACCACAAAGGGATAGGTGCCTTCGGTCACCATCAACACACGCAGCTGTTGACCCTGCGCCCCGTGCCTCGCAGTCTGGTCGAGCGTGGCCTCCCGCGGACGCGAACCACGAGATCTGGTGGTTTGACTTGCGCTACGGCGTACGGATCGGTCGGCCGGCGGCGTAGGTCGACGGGCTGGGCTCACGATGCGACCTTGATCGGCGTCACGGCGTTGCCTTGTGTATCGGCAAAACCTGAAACCTGTGTCCCGTACTGTTCGAGCCCCTCGACGCCGGTGATGGGGACCCGGAGCTCTTTGTTGGCGGCGTTGACCAGATTCACCTGACCGTTCTGCAGGAATGCCTCGACATTGCCGGCTTCCAATTGGGCAGCCCACTCGAACTGGTCCGACCGGATGTCAGCGGTGGCGGTGAACTCGGGCTGAGCGATCGGCAGCGACGTCATCTCTTGGTAGCGGGCGAGCACGCGGTCGAATACGTCGAAGAACACTCGATCTTCGGCGAGGTTCGATTGATGCAGATAATGGGGATCAGGGTTGCCGGAGATAAGGATCCGCAGAATTCGGTCGGCTTCCCAATCGGCATACTCGTCGAAGCTAAACGGCTCTTCAAAACATTCCGATACGCAGCCGTCACCTGAGTAGCGATAGTTGAACTCATCGAGTTGCTCGTCGCGGGTTCCGACGTCGTAGTACAGGTTCATCGGCCAGCGGGGTACCGTGCGCGAGTTGCCAATGAGTTGGGATGGTTCCCCGGCGATGGAGTGGTCCGAGGCCACGACCAAAATGTCGTTGTCGGCGAGTGCCTGAGGAAGCCCAGGATTGCGGAGTCCTGAATGCTCACCGGTCACCAACTCGGTTTCGAGGATCGGAATGCCCTGGTCCCTGGCGAATGTGATGTTCTTGGCGATCTCTTGGTCGAGTTGTTCGGGAGTTGCGTTGTCGAGGTTGAGATGGCTGTAGGTGTGGTTGATCCAGCGGAACTTGTCTTTGATCGCGAGTAGGGCCGGTAGGAGCGGGTCGCTACCTGTCTCCGCAACCCACAATTCGGTCCCGTAGCCGTTAAAGACGAAGTCGAGGAGGACGCCGGTCTGGCCGCTCCAATCCGCGGCGAACTGGGCGTCTTCGGGGGTCATCCGGATAGGGATATCGCTTTCGGTATTGGTCTCGTGGTGGCCGGGTCCCATCGGTGATTTGGCAACAAGATGTCGTCGAAGTGCAGCGACAGATAGTTGCGCTTGAACCCGAGATGGACGCCCTTGGTCACCCAGCTCAACATCGCGGGGATCAGCACCTCGGCATGTTCGCTGACCTCGCTCGAGTCAAACGTGCCGATCATCTCTTCGCGTCCATCGTCGTAGGTCCGCACGCCGAGCAGCGTCGAATCCTGCGGGCCGGTCAGCAGCGGTGTCACGTCCTGAGCCTTGGCGAGGTAGACCCAAGCCTGGTTGTCGATCGGCAGCGTATCGGCGGTGCCGGGAAGCGCAGTCGTGCCTTCGGGAGTCACGGTCGCGACCAAACCGTCCATTGGACCGCTTGGATCCGACAGGGCCTCTTCAAATCCCCACGACTGGTTGGGGTAGACGTACGCCGTGATGTGGCGGACGCTGAAGGTCTCCTCAAAGGAGATGATCGCGCCCTTCTCGTCGTCGTCGAGATCGTCCCACGCTTTGGGAAATCACGACGACGCCGTTGTACATCGCTCGTTGTCCGACGGCGAGACGGTCTGGTGTCAGCGTGTCACCAGCGGCGACGATGACGTCATAGGGGTGCCCATCTCGTCGAGCATCGAGGTCCATGCGACCGCGTTGGGTTCGTTGCCCGTCTCGGCGATGATCAGAAGCCGGAGGTCAAGGCTGACGCTGTTCGCATCTCGGCTCGAAGCCGAGACTTCTTCCACGGTCTTGTTGGGGGCGGCAGATGTCGGAGGCGACGTAATGGCCGAACTGGCGCCGCCGTCTTTTGAGCATGCGCTCAGGGCCATTGCGAGAATCGAAAGCAGCACAAGGGACTTCCACCCGGCGGCAGCGCGCTTGTTCATGAACACTCTCATGGTCGAACGAGTCGGCCCCGCGGATCGGTCCCCTGCAGCAAGGCCCAAAGAGAAGGCAAATATCATCGCGCTGCCCAGACCCTTCTGTAGGGTCGGAGCATCGCAGTCAGCAATCGGCGCTGGTGTCGGTGCCGGTCGCGCTAGCCGCGCCGCGTCGAGGACGTGCGGCGAGGGTCGCTAGGGCGCGGGCGGTCACCAGATTTGTTTGGTGACGACCTGGGTGCCCGGAGGTCGCCCTGACCGGGCACGGGCTGAGAGCCGTTTACCGGGCCAATCGGTTTGACGACGGGCGAGCTTGACCCGCCGATCTTGGAAGAGGATCCAGGACTCTGAGCCGGCACTTGGTTCGCTGGCCCGCCTTTGGAAGGTTGCTTTGGGCCCGGTTGAGGACCAGCCGATGGCTTTGGCTTGGCCGGGGGAGCGAATGCGCCGTTGGTCTGAGCGGGAGCGGCACCGGGTCGGCTCGACTGGGTCGCGCTGACGCTGGCGCGGGTTGCAGGTGCTGCGGACGAATTCGGACGGGCGAGGTCGGGTCGAATGCTGTCCGCGGTTGACCGAGGCCCAGAACCATTTGATTCCGCGCGGGTGGGACGAGGCGCTGCCGCACGTTTGGTCGGTGTGGCCCGGAGACGTTCTTGTAGATCGCCGAGAGCGACCATCGCTTCTTCGGTCACCTTGCTCAGCGCCCGGCGAAGCATGACGGTTTCGGCTTGGAGTGCAGCGACGTCGTCGCCAGCGTCGGTTTGAACGCGGGCGATCTCGCGGAGTCGAGATGCCTCATCTTCGGCTCCGTAGACGCCCAAGACCTGCATCTGCAGGCGATGGTTTTCCTCGCGTAGAGCAATATTCTCTGCTCTGAGACGCTCGATTTCACGCGCCCGCTCGTCCCGTGCTCTGCGTGGACGCGCCCCGTCTGGGAGCTGATCGTCACCGGCAGGCCGTGCGTTTGGCGTCTTGGAAAGTCGTGCCAACGTGTCACCCTTCGTTGTCGGCGCCGAGGCTGTGACTCCGCACCGACGTCATCGTATGGCGTCCCCGAGCAACCCAGCACCATCTTGAGGTGAGCGCTGCGGCATTGCTGGGATGTCGGTGATGCGAAATTGTGATGTCCGCATGTCGAGATCCGACGCCTCCGTAGCGATGAGAATAGGTCGCGTTGAGAGGGGTGCGGGGTATCGACCGCTGAAGAAGTTGCGCGGTTTGCTGAGGCTCTCACCCCAAGTGTGGCCGTTGATACGTTGTGTGGTTTCAGGGAGCGAGTTGGCCCCTGATGCGCCGAAAGCGGCTTCACGCGGGACTTCGCTGTTTAGTATGCGGTCCGTTCCTGCTGCGTGAGGAGAACCAATGAGTCGAAGTCGCCCGGCCTTGCCCTTCGTGGCGATCGCGATATTTGTTGCGCTGATGACCGGATGTTCAAGTTCTGGCGACGGTGACGAGGCGAGTGACACGACGGTCGCGGGAATATCCCCGACCGAGGAGGGGGGTGGCACCTCGGCCGGTCCAGACGCCTCACCCATCGCCGACGGGTGGTGGGAGCCGACGCGAGGCCTTTCGTGGCAGTGGCAGCTGCAAGGCGAGATCGATACGACCATCGATGCCGATGTGTACGACCTCGACATCACGGGACCCGACGATCAAATCCTCGCGACGCTCAAAGGTCGCGACATCAAGTTGATCTGCTACTTCAGCGTCGGTAGTTGGGAAGACTGGCGTCCAGATGCGGCCGATTTTCCCGACGATGTGCTTGGAAACGAGAACGGCTGGCCTGGTGAGCGCTGGCTGGACATCAGCAACCTGGATGCGCTGCGACCGATCTATCAGGAGCGGATCGACACCTGTGCAGAGCGTGGGTATGACGCCATCGAACCCGATAACACAGACGGCTACAGCCACGACACCGGCTTTGACATCACCGAGGATGATTCGATCGCGCTGCTGAACATGCTCGCGGATATGGCGCACCGCAAGGGTCTTGGCATCGCACTGAAGAATTCGCCGGTCCTGGTCGAGCGTCTGGCCGACACGGTCGACTTCGCCGTTGTCGAGCAATGCGTCTTTTATGAAGAGTGCCACTATTGGGACCCACTGCTCGATGCTGGAAAGGCCGTGTTCCTGGCTGAGTACCAGGTCGAACCCGAGAAGTTCTGTCCCCAAACCGAGCCGGTAGGTATCAGCGCGATCTACAAAGATCAGATGCTCGATGCGGCCGTTCGATACTGCCCGGGTCAGCCCTGATGGTCAGGTTCCCGACAGGAGACATCCTCGCAGAGCCTCCCAAACCCAAGGGTCCGAGCTATCCCAAGGTCCCGGCGGTCCCGGGCACGATCGTCGAGCACCGCCGCTCCGGGTTTCAGGGCATCATCATCGACACCTTCGATGACGGGGTCACGATCAAAGACCGCGACGGCAAACAACGGATCTTGCGCATGGACCCCGGAGCATTCAGGGTCGATGGACAGGTTGTTTCCATCGTGCCAGCGCCGAGCCGTGCTCAGGCCGCACCGGTCACAACCGCATCTGGATCGACCGCCGTCAAAGACGTCAAAGCAAGGGTCGCGAGAGCGAGCCGCATTTATGTGGAAGGAAAACACGACGCCGAACTCGTCGAACGGGTCTGGGGTGACGACCTGCGGATCGAAGGCATCGTGGTGTTGCCCATGGACGGCGCCGACGATCTAGGTCTGCTGGTCAGGAAGTTTCAACCCGGACCAGGGAGACGCTTGGGTGTCTTGTTGGACCACCTCGTCAGCGGATCCAAAGAATCTCGCATCGCCGCAGAGATTGACAACGCGGACGTCTTGATTACCGGCCATCGTTTTGTCGATGTGTGGGCCGCCATCCGACCCGACCGGGTGGGGCTCCCGCCGTGGCCGGATGTGCCTCGCGGTACGCCCTGGAAGGAAGGTGTTTGTCAAGCGCTGGGTGTTGCCGACCCCGCAAGCTTTTGGCGTCACCTCCTCGGACGCGTGTCAACCTACGCCGATCTGCACCCCGACCTGGTGGGTGCAGTCGAGCAGCTGATCGACTTCGTCACGGTCCCCGAAGGCTGAATGGCAGCGCTGATCGGTGCCTGATTTGCTGGCACGAAAATTTTTCTAAATGACACTCAAGTAACTCGCCGATTCTGCCGAAGGGCACCTCAAGGAGGTTCCTTGAGGCCTCCTGCTGGTCGTTGGTATCCCGCTACACCACGACAATCCGGAGGTCGAACATGTTGAGCCCGCGCCACTTCCCCCAGGCCGCCCCTGCGGCTGTTGAGGGGGCGGCCGGTGCTGGCGCTTGTGCTCGCGTTGCTGACAGCGCTGGTCTTCGCGTCGGTCGCATCGGGGCGCGCCGGAGCCGGTACGGCAACCGCGACGCGCTCGATCTCGGGTGAGATCGTGTTGACCTCGGATGGCAGGAGTCAACTGGCGCAAAGGGTTTGGGTGTCGGTCGCGACGTTGAGCGGCGTGGAAGTCGCCCGGGTGCGTGTCCACCGATGGAACGTTTCGGGTCGTCGGACTGGAACCAGACCGTTACCGCGTCGCTTTTGTGATGCCGGCGTTGGACGTGACGTCCGTGATCGACGATGGCGACTCCGCCGCGATGGCACCACCATCGTCGACGTGCGACAACGCTCGGTCAGCTCTGCTCGGCACCGAATTTCAAGTTCGTCCGACGGGTTCGGTGACAGCGATTGGGGGTCGGTGTGGATCGACGTGAACGGCAATGATTCCGCTGATGCGGACGACAGACCAGCGGTGGGTTCGTGGATCATTCTCGAAGACGGTGCCGGTAAGGAATTGGACCGCACAATCACCGACGACTCAGGGCGGTTTGTGATGCACGACACCTGTGTGTGTCGCACGACCGACCCGCAGCTGTGGCTGCGCGTCATCGCCCGCGACGCTGCCGCGTCGGGAAGAACGGCGGTGCCCGTCGGGTCGATGAGCATGACAGCCGCCATTCCCCTCGTGCCGAACCCGGAGCCGACGACCACGACCGCATCGTCCTCGACGCTGCCGACGGTTCGGACTCGGAACTCGCCACCGGTCGACACGGTCGACTCCGGCGCGGTGACGACGACAAGCTCCACCGTGACTGCAGTAAGCGCAGCCGACCGGCAAACGACCACCACTCAGGGCACTGTTGCCCAGTCGACCTCGACGCTGGCCAGTCGGGTCAAAGATCAACTTCCGACGGAATGGCTCGTGGGTTCGCCGCCAGCCACGACGACTGTTCGCGTGCCATCTTCGACGACGACCACGGTCTTTTGGGAGAAGCAATCCAAACCTTGTCGGCGTCCTCGACCCCGCTGATCAGCGATCCCGGCAGCAAACGCGATATCGCTGCGGTCCTCTTGGTGATCGTGGCACTTGGCGGTCTCTGTGGACTCATGCTGGTGGTCTCAGGATCGCGGCTCAACGGTACCGAATCCGAGGACCCAGACGATGTGTTCCCATTCCGAACTGAATAGCACGTTCTTTCCTCAGCGCGCTGACAGCGCATGCCGCTAAAGCTGCCATCACATCGCTCAGGTCGAGATGGCGTCGTTCGGAAGCGGGCCGGCCCTTCGGGTCAGATGAACCTCGGGTTGTCCGGTGAACGCCAAACGCGTCGCCGCAACGGCACAGATGACGGCACCGACCATGTGGAGCCAGACCAGACCCACGGGGACCCCGGTGAAGTATTGGATATAACCCACGATGCCCTGCGCTGTGAGTACGGCGGCGACGGTTAACGCTGCGGAACGCACCGCCCTGTGACGATTTCGAGAGGTGATTGCCGCAGCGATGAGTGACAGCCATGCCAGGACGCTGTGCACCCGAGCGACGCTCGATACGTCGAGGGCGAAACGGGGGACGTCCTCTTCACCGCCATGTGGCCCTGAACCCGTCACGACGGCCCCCGCAAAGACGGTCACAGTTACCAACGTCGCGACGGTGAGCACCCAGGGGTTCTTCGAGAGTGTCGGAGCTTCCGACCGAGGCACCGCACGGCACTGAAACGCCGCTGCGAGCACCAACGTCGCCATTCCCAGGATCATGTGACCCATCACGATCTGCGGCGCAAGACCGCTCCACACCGTGATCGCACCGAGTACAACCTCGGCCATGATGACGCCGAACATCCCAAACAGCAGGTAGCGCAGGTCTTGCCGACCTTTGAACTTCGTGAGGACCAGGCGGGTGGCCATAGCGACGGGAACGACGATGATGATCGAAATGAAACGGTTGATCTGCTCGATCATGCCGTGGATCGTCAGTTCAGAAACGATGCGTTGTTCGGTGCAATTCGGCCAGTCTGGGCAGCCCAGGCCCGAACCGGTTAATCGAACAGTGGCGCCCGAAACGATGATTGCTGCCATCGCTCCGAGGACCCACCAGCTGAGGGTCCTCAGCCGCTCGTAGTCGGCCTTGCTTGCTGTTTCGGTCATGTCCAGCCCATACCTTCGTCGACGGAGAGTCGTTGTTGTACAGCGGTCGCCGCAGCCCGGGCACGGAGGTCGGCGGCTTCGTTGCGTTCGTGTCCAGCGTGGCCTCGAACCCATTTGAAGGTGACGTTGCGGCCGGTGAGCTCCCGATCGATAGAAACGATCAGGTCTCTATTGGCGACGGGTTTTCCCGCCGAGGTCTTCCACCCGCGGCGGCGCCAGTTATGAATCCAGCTGGTCAGGGCATCGATGGCGTATTTGGAATCCGATTCGATGTGTAGCGTGGCGTCGCGTGGCAGCGAACGTAGCGCTTCAAGTACCGCCTGGAGTTCCATCTGGTTGTTGGTCGTGGAGACGCTTGCGCCAGCTTGCCATCGGTGTGAATCGACATACCACGCCCACCCGCCGGGCCCTGGGTTGCCCAGGCAGCTGCCATCGGTCGCGACCACGATTCGTGACGCGGGTGTACCTTCCTCGGCAGCAAAAAGTGCGTCTTGTCCGTTCACGCCTCCGATGGTATGCCCCACCTGAGACCGACTTCGCACGCCGGTGCGGAGATGAGTTGCGCGCTGCATTCTGGCGGTGGAGCTGGGTGTCGCCACGGAGCGGCCTCCATCCGGTGCGGGCGCGGTTTGGCTCACCCTCGGTGGGAGCATGAAACTGCCGTCAGGTGTCGACGGCGGGCGGCTGCGCGCAGGCGTGAGTGACGTGAAAGCGGACGTATGGAACTTGAGCTGGTCAGATTGGACCCCGAACTCCCCCTGCCGGGTGCAGCGCATCCGGGTGATGCGGGGATCGACCTCTATGCCCGAGACGGCACCACCGTCGGGCGGGGAGGGGGGCGTCAGTTGATCGCGACGGGACTTGCGCTCGCGATTCCTCTCGGTTTCGCCGGCTTCATCCAGCCTCGGTCCGGCCTGGCCCTCAAACACGGCATCACCGTCTTGAACACGCCGGGGCTCATCGACTCTGGCTACAGAGATGAGCTCAAGGTCATCGTGCTCAATACCGACCCGGATAGCGACTACGTGGTTGAACGGGGTGACCGCATTGCTCAGCTGGTTATTCAGCGAGTGGAAACCGTGTCGCTAGTAGTTGTCGATTCGTTGTCTGAAAGTACCCGTGACCAGGGAGGTTTCGGCTCGACGGGGCGATAAGGCCGTCGCGGTTGGTCGTGGAGCGGGCGAGTCGAATCGACTCCTTTCGGCTCAGGGGGTTCCGGGTGCTAGGATGTCCTCCGCTTACGCGGACGTGGCTCAGCTGGTAGAGCATCACCTTGCCAAGGTGAGGGTCGCGGGTTCGAATCCCGTCGTCCGCTCAACGGGCCGAAATGGTCACAAAAGTCGGGCGTTTCCCTCTGCGGGACGCCCGACTTTTGTTTTTATGTGTCGCGCCGTGACGCCCCATTTTCACGACGGTCGCCCCCGGGTCGGTCGCGACGTTTTGTGTTGTGAAAGGCTTGGGCCCCGATGAGCGCGACCGAAGTTTCACCGCCGCCAAGCGTCACTCCGCAGCAGCACAATCCCATCGACGACGATAAGGGTTCGCGTCGCCGAAAGCTGGCGTTGGTCGCTCTGATCCTGACCGGCCCGACGCTGTTCGTCCTCATCACGATGGCGACGATCGGCGGTCCGAAGGATCCGTTCGCCCGGGAAGCCTTCGACGATGGCGTCGATGGAGCCTATTTCATCGTTGGCGACGATCTGGTGGCGGCGAAGGGAACAGACCGGACCATCTGGGCGGATGCCGCTCGAGGTGTGACCGACTGGCGTCCCGATGTTCACGCCGATGGATGGTGGGCGATCAAGCCGTCCGAGGACGCACGCACCGTGACGATGTCGCTGTATGTGGCCGGTGAAGATGAACCACATGAGATGCTCGATCGCCCCAACAGCGGTCGGGTCGAAGTTGTTCAGGACGTCGTTTTTGTGAGTGGACCGGGCGACGGCACGGTGCTGCGACGTGAGCTGCTGACCGACCTTGGTGACCAAGACCTCGAGGTGAGTGACGATCCCCGATGGTTTGATGTTGGGCTCCTCGACGGAGCGGTGTGGGTGCTGGATCAAGATGCGCCGTTCATGGCGCGGACCGAAGCCTTCTCGAACCACGTGACCCGTACAGCATCCTTCGCAGCGTTGGTCGATCCCGTGTGGGATCTCGGCTTCAACTCGGCCTGGGTCGTCGAGTCGGGGAGTGACCTCATGGTGCGACTCGACCTCAACACCAACAAGCGCCTCGAGATCCCCCTCGGCACATCTCAATCAGAGGTTTCGCTCGTGCTGTCGACCGGGCGGTATGTGTGGGTGATGTCGATAGACGGCACGTCTCTGGCCATAGATCCCGAATCCAACGACGTTGTTGCTCGCTTCGACACCTCGCCGTTAGAGGGTGAATCGGTCGGCGCTGTGTTCGATCGCGCCGTGCTCCGCCGACAGTTTGACTATGACGGCGCATGGGGTCTGTCGTCCGACGGCGACCTAGTGCGCTTTGAGGTCCCGGCGCCGAGTGACGGATTTCAGGCTCCTGAAGTGGTTGCTTCGGGAGACTTCGATCAGTTGATCGCTGACGACGGCAACGTATGGGCTTATGGTGGCGAGCAGGCTGTCGGTGTCGACGGCGATGACACGGTGTCGGTGGTTGCTCCGCCGGACGCGGTTATGACCGCCGATGAACAATCGCTGTGGTTCGCGTCCCCTGAGGGGGTGTTTCGGCTGGATGTCAAACATCCCGAGGAGGGCGTCGACTCGGTACGGGTTATCGGCGCGGATACCGACAAACGCCTTGGTGTGACCCAGCTGGTTGGCTATGCGCCCACGATTCCGGTCGACTGATGAGGACGTCGCCGAATGCGCTCGCCGGACGGTGCGGTGAGCCTGAGGGTTCGTGTGCGTGGCGTATCGGGGTAGGCGTTACCGGTCGGCGTCACGATGGCCGATAGGATATGCGGCTCCGCTGCCCGTCTTGGTGGCGAGACTTGGCGGTGTGGTCGAGTGGCTTAGGCAACGGCCTGCAAAGCCGTGTACACCGGTTCGATTCCGGTCACCGCCTCAACATGAAAACGGTGGAGCTCCGCATCATCGGGGCTCCACCCTTTTTTTTGACAGGTTCCGTGCCCTGTTAGAGCACTGCTTGTTTCCTACTCGACAAGTCGGTGGAACCCTGCCCTTGTTGAGCTGGGTTTTTGGAAACGCTGATCGATTTAAACGTCACTTGATCTGGCATTCGCAAGCTGAGGGAAATAGTTTTACGTCGGTCGGGACGCACCCTCGGGGAGGGGTGGCCTATAGTCCCGGCAGGAACAACCGCTCTGAGTGGTTGTTTCCACGGGACTAACGGGACACCGCCTTAGCGCGGACGGGGATTATCGGGGACAAATGGATACTGAAAGCCGGCGACTTGGGCGTCTTCCGGGCATGATCTTGGCGCTGGCCGCCTTTTTGAGTGTCTTTGCTGGCCTGTCGGTGGCGAGCAGCTCTGCTAGTGAGCTTTCTCAAGTGAGGACCGCCACGACCACTGATGGTGGTGTCTCCTTCTTTCGGCTCCCTCAGCCATTTGAGGCTGGGATTATTGGTGTCAGCGCTGGGACTGGCGACGCGCAGACCTCCGTCCTGGTTCGAGTGCGGTCGGCGGTTTCCGAAAGGTTCCCAGCCCAGCTGAAAAACGCCGCGGCAGCGGACGCTCATGCGGCGCTGACCTGGAGCGACTCCTGGCAGGATGTCGCCACTCAACACTTATCCTCGATCTCGCTCGGTTCACCCGACGGTGCAGCCGCCGGAGGCGCTGACCCTTCACAGGTTGAGCGACCGGGCAACGATGCGGCCGACGGTGATCAGCCCGACTCCGATGTTTCCGATGCCGCTGAGGGCGGTGCGGCTGGCTCGACGACGACCCAAGCCGCGGGACGAGACATCGACGACGCATCAACGCAGAAGACGACGGGCACAGGTCACGCTGGGTCGGCGGATGCGGTCAAGACCAACGATGTCGAACCGACGGACAGCAGCCCGGTGGTCGACGACGTTGTTGCCTCATCCCAGCCCGAGGTTGACCAGGACATTCCCGTCGTCCAGGTAACCGTTCCAGCACAAGCGCCGGTGAGTACCACACCGCCTGCTGCGCCTCCAGTCCCGACACCGACGACGACCCCGGTCACGGTCCCCCAGACCACCGCTCCCGCCAGCCCCACCGCGAGATCAGGCGGTCAGACCCCTCAACAGGTGGTCGATCAGGCGCTCACACTCATCAACTATCCATGGCAAACGCTCGGGGTGCGGATCGATGCCTACGGGCCAAACCCGTCCCTGGCCGGTGAGGCTTTCACCGATCACATCGACATCTACGTATCGCCCGACCAGACCGTTGCCGACGTCGCCTGGATCATCGCTCATGAGATGGGGCACGTCGTCGACTACCGATACAACGACACGGCTCGCCGTGCTGAGTACCTCAGTCTGCGTGGGGTAGGCGGGTTGTCGGCCGACTATCAGTCGTGGACAGGGGGCGGACCCGGTACGACCCGAGCTGCAGCATCTGAAGACTACGCAGACGTTTTCGCTATCTACCTGATGGGCAACCTGAACTGGACCTCGAGCCTTGCCCCCCGAACATCGCAGGCTGAAGCGCAGACATTTGAGCGGTTCTTCTGGCCGTAGACCCTCCAGGGTGTCTGCGGCTTGCCGGAATCAGCCCTCTTTGTCGATGAGTGATTGCAGTTCGTCGATCCGGGCGAGGGCCACGGCGAGGTCTTCGCCCGCTTTTGTCCCGGCCTGCGCTCGAAGGTCTATGAGCTCCGCTTGGAGCGTTGCGATGCGTTGCTGCATGCGCGTGATCTGGTTGCCACGGAACTCATAGCCGATTCGCAGCGTGTCGACGGCTTCTAATTCTTGGGCGAGAGTTCGATCTTGGGTTGCAATCGGCGCAAGCCCATGTGCGGCCTCGTCGAGGTGCTGGCGGACCGCTTGGAGGCGTCGCTGCGCCGCTTCGAGCGACTCTGATGTGTGGGGGCCGCATTGGTGTGTCCCGGGCATAGTTGAGGGCACCTCGACCGTTCGTCTTGTTGCGATAACCATTGAACCCACCCTTGGAACCGTTCACGACCACCCGTGTCGTGTTTGTACCCCGGGAGACGGCTGGGGTGCGGGACCTGTCGCGCTCTTATCAAGTTATTGATGTTATTGAAGTGGTAACGATCACTGTGTGGTTGATGGCTTCCCGAAGAGTGAGATGTTGGCGAATACTGGTCGGTGTCTCGTTGTCCTGTTGTCGTTGGCAGGCGGGCGCTACAGCGTCGGCCGAGCACTGCGCTTCGTTCCTTTCGTCATGGCGAGAACACAAAACGGGGGCCGGGCTGAGAATCAGCCCGGCCCCCGTTTGAGGAAGCTCACCGAGCACCGCAAGCGGCGCCTGGAGTTGTTCGGTCGGTTAGCGCTTGTCGCTAGGGCGAATCGCTCGGCTCATGGCCGTACCGATCAGCAGGGTACCGAGACCCAGAAGGATCAACGGGAGCGTCGACAGGCCACCACCGGTGAACGCCAGACGGCCGGTTTGGTTCATCGAAGCAGGAAGCGTCGATGCCGTTTGGAACGTGCTTGCGGTCGTGTTGGTGTTGTTGTAGTTGCCGTTGTGGTCGTGACCATCGTCGTGACCATCGTCAGTCGTGGTGGTCGTCGAGTCGTCCGTTGCCTCGGTCGTGGTCGTAGTCGGGTCCACCGGGGTGTTGGTGAACATCAGCCACTTCATCTCGTTCTCTTCTTTGAACTGGTAGGTCAACGGGTTGTCGCCGTCGACTTCCCAGCCTTCTTTGTCGAGTTCGGTGACCGTGTATTGGCAGTGTGCGCCGTCTTCGGTCTCGACCCAGACGGGAATGTTGATGTGCTGGTCGCCGTACAGCGTGAAGTTGTCGACGTCGGGGCAACCCTGAATGGAGTCCACCTCGAACTCAAACGGAGTAGTCGGCTGATCAGCATCGGCTGGAGAGAGCATCTTGGTCACTTCGAGGATGCCGCAGTGTTCGCTCGGATAGTGGTACACCCGGATGAAGGTCTCGCCGTCGTTCGCTGGCGTGTAGTAGGTGTCGTCTTCGAGCGGGTCGGTGTTCAGGTTGTTCTCGGCGTCGAGGACGGACCAGCAGAAGTTGTCGTCAAAGGTGACCACGTACTTGCACTTGTTGTCGTCGTCATCCAAGACGGGAACGTCCATGGTGCTCGAAACTCGTGACGAGCCGTTCTCTTCAATCTCGAGTTCGACCGTTACCGGGTCGTCGAGGCAGTCGATCAGGCCGGGAGCGTTGTCCACCGTGTAGGTGAAGGTCTCGCTTCCGTTGATGTAATCATGCCAATCAACGTTGTTGTCTCCGCCCACAACCACCTCTTCGATGGTGAAGGCTTCGGTGTCATCAACTTGAGCGCCAGCCGCCACTGGCAACATCATCAAAACGATGGCTGCAATCGCCACAGCCACCGGCAAAGTCCGCACACGTACGAGCACGATGAATTTCCTCCCGGTCATCGCTCATGAATCCACTGCTCATGAATCCGGCAAGCATAGCGGTTGACCTCGCTGAGCGCACCCTGTGAATTATGAGGGCCCTGAGGTGCACGTGTGGGTCGCATCGACGCCTGATCTTGCGCACGATGTCATTTGGTGCCCGGCCCAGGTTGTCAAGCCCGCCACGCCCTTCGCTGCGCGCGATGATGACGGGCCTATGGCAAAACCGACGTTGACTCCCCAAAGCGAAGATTTCCCCCGGTGGTACCAGGAGGTAGTCCAAAAGGCGCAGATGGCTGAGAACGGCCCCGTTCGCGGCACGATGATCATCCGACCGTGGGGTTATGCCCTTTGGGAACACATCCGCGACGGACTCGATCGACGGTTCAAAGCAACGGGGCATGTCAACGCGTATTTCCCGATGTTTATCCCCAACTCGTTCTTGGCGAAAGAGGCTGAACACGTCGAAGGGTTTAGCCCCGAACTCGCGGTCGTCACACAGGCTGGCGGTGCCGAGCTGGCCGAGCCGATCGTGGTCAGGCCGACCTCAGAGACCGTGATCGGCGACGCGATGTCGCGCTGGATCCAAAGCCACAGAGATCTACCCCTACTACTTAATCAGTGGGCGAACGTGGTGCGTTGGGAGCTGCGGCCCCGACTGTTCCTCAGGACGAGTGAGTTTCTTTGGCAAGAGGGACACACCGCGCACGCGACGTGGGATGAAGCGCAGGAAGAAACCTTACGGATGCACCAGGTGTACCGCGAGGTCATGGAGGATGAATTGGCGATTTCGCCGGTGCTCGGGCGCAAGACCCCCGTGAAAAGTTTGCCGGTGCCGAGTCGACTTACACCCTCGAAGGTCTCATGCGCGACGGTAAAGCCCTGCAGATGGGGACGAGTCACCATCTAGCGGACAACTTCGCCAAAGCGTTCGACATCCAGTTCACCGCCGATGATGGTGAGCGACGCTTTTGTCACGACATCATGGGGTGTGTCGGCGCGGGTGGTCGGAGCGCTCATTATGAACCAGGGGACGACCGCGGTCTGCGGCTCCCGCCCCGTGTGGCGCCTGTGCAATGTGTTGTCTTGGCGATACGTGAAGAGGCGCTCGAGGAGTCCCGACGTTTGGTGTCCGCGTTACAAGACGCTGGTGTGCGAGCGAGGCTGGACGACGACGTGCGAGCAAGTTTTGGGAGGCGAGCCGTCGACTGGGAACTCAAGGGGGTGCCGGTCCGGGTCGAGCTGGGGCCTCGCGACATCGAGGCAGGTCAAGCGACCGTCGTCCGACGTGATGTGGGTGACAAACACACCTTGCCACTGTCCGGTTTGGCAAACGTGGTCAGAGACATGCTCGGTCAGATCCAAGAGTCGATGCTCGCCGATTCGCGGGCTCGCCGAGAAGCATCGACGACGGACGTGTCATCGGTCGATGAGGTCGACGGCCCTGGGTTCTTCCGCATCCCGTGGGCGAACCTCGGTGAGGAGGGTGAGACCGCCCTTGCGGCACGCGCCTACACCGTCCGCTGTCTCGTGGCAGGCAACGGTGGGGTCCCCGAATCCGACGATGAGCCAAACATGATTGCGTACGTCGCCAAGGCCTATTAACACCTGATGACGATGTGAGCGTCCACCCGATGAGTGGATCGACGCTTCGCAGCGTTTTGAGCCGCGCTCTTCGACGCCGCATCGGTATCGCACCGAATCCCGCTCGGCGAACGCCAGGTTGCTATCATCTCCCGGCCGGGCGATTAGCTCAGGGGAAGAGCGCTTCCTTGACACGGAAGAGGTCAGAGGTTCAAATCCTCTATCGCCCACACCGCAAAAAGCCAGGTCAGAGCATGCTTCTGACCTGGCTTTTTCGCGTCCGGTCGTCGTTTCTCGCAACTGTGATCCAGAAAGTGATCCGACAAGTGAATCCTTGCGCAGGTCTTTGAGGCACGTTGTCAGAACGAGCGGGGACGTCACCGCTCCGTTACAACTCCGTGAGCGTGGTTGGCCTCGGGTGGAGGTGAGTGTTGTCCGTCGCCTAAACGTGTAAAGGAGTTCACCCGACATGCGGTGACTTGGATGGAGCACGAACAGGGGGTGAGACGGAGCGGGACCGTTGCAGCGCAGAATAGATGCGGTCGGGCGCGTCCGGCGATGGATGGTTGTCGCGGTCGCAACGATGTTGGCGTGTGGCCTCTTTGCCAACCCACGCCCCGTTGGAGCGTCGCCGCTGCCTTGGATCATCAACGTGGGGGATAGCTGGTCAGTCCGCAACATCGCCGCGCTGCCCGCCGCGTTTTCGGGCCGTGCCCATGTGGTGACGATCCCGGTGACCAGCTACTGGGCCAGGGATTGGCGCAAGGACCCGATCTTTGGCCTCACCCAAGTTCGTCTCGCCGTGAATAGCGCGCCACCGAACTCGGTCGTCTATCTCAGTCTCGGAGGTCCCGATTTGAGGGACGTTCTGCGGGGCAACGCCCCCGACACCACCGAGGCTGATATCGGCTGGGTGATCGACCAAATCCTTGCGATGCGCGACGACCTGCGAGTCATCATTCCTGGCTACGACCTGCCCAATCTCACGGTCGAGGACTACTGCAGGGAGGAAGCGATGAGGATCGCTGGCACCCTTGACCCAGTACCTGGCAACACCGCGTTCTTGGGCCTTCGTGACATCTATAACCGCCTTGGGGCGTCGAGGCCCCGAGTCGTCGCGCCGGATTTGTGGGGCTTTCTGCAAGGACGTCCCGGTGATCCCGATCTCACTCAATGGACCCCTGCAGAGCTGATGTCGGACTGCACGCATCCGACCCTGCGGGGCTTTGAACGCCGAGCCAAAGCACTCGCAGCGATGGTCGACATCTAGGTGCTCGCGTTGCTCTGCATTCGCCTTTTCAGAAGTGAGGAACACAACTATGCCCAAAGGAAGAAGCATCGACCCGGTTGCACGCGTCCGCCGTTCCTTCCGAATAGCGCTGGCACTATCGGTCGCACTGCTGTTGGGAGCGTCAAACGTTGCGGTGGCCCTGCCGCAAACTCATCCCAGGCCATGGCTGATCGTCGTCGGTGACAGCTGGGCCGGACGTCTCACCAAATACCTGCGATCCGCGCCACCCGAACACTTCGAGGTGCATTCGATCACTCAGGGCTCAGCCCGAGCAGCCGGAATCGTGAACAACGAATTTGGTCAGCTCGATGAGGCGTTGACGAACGTATCGCAGGCGCCTCCGGGCTCTGTCGTGGTTGTCACCCTCGGATCATCGGACATTGGATTCCGCCGTTTGCGCCGCCAAACGCACTCGTTCGAAGAAGAGATGCGGCGGGTCCGTACGGGGCTCGATACGCTCATCGAGCAAGTTCTTGCGACCTCACCCAACGTCGGTGTTCTGCTCGGTGGTTACGACGTCTTGCCGATCGACGGTCGCCCTTTGTGCAGCCTGGAAGCACAACTGCTCTTGGGGACGGCGAAACCGACCGTCCTCAACGGCGAGATGGGGGCGCTCTTTGAGGCGTTGAGAACGCTTGCTGATGGGCGAGAGCGAGTTGAGGTATTGGAAAGCCTCGGCACGCTACAAGGCCGGCCCGGCGATCCCGATCTGAACACGTTTTCGCCGGGACGTTTTCAAGACGGCGTCGATTGTCACCATCCCAATACCGCAGGTGCGGCGCTCTTGGCAGATGTGCTGGTGTCGGGCGCCGAGCGGGCCGTCTGATCCCAACCTTCGCAGAGCTCTCAGTATGTTGCACCCCTGCGGAGCTCGGATTTGGGCGTGCATGCACACGGACCGCGTGGGTTGTCGGGAAAAGTCGGTTGTGCGCAGAGAATCGCTCGGTGCAAGACGGATTTCGTGCGCGATGACGTGTACAAAGGGGGCTCCACACGTGCAGATCGACAACTCAGGGAGAGGGCCGACATGAGCGACATGAACGACTGGAACAAGCAAATCATTGCCGAGTTTCGTGAGAACGACGGCAAGGTCGGCGGCAACTTCGAGGGCGCGCCGCTGCTGTTGTTGCACACGACCGGGGCCAAATCCGGTTTGGAGCGGATCAATCCGCTGATGTACCAGGATCTCGGAGAGGACGCATCGCTGTGTTCGCATCAAAAGCCGGTGCCGACACCGATCCTGACTGGTTTATCAACGTCAAAGCAACGCCCGCGGTCACCGTTGAAGTCGGTACCGAAACGCGTGCTTTTACCGCACGTCAGGCCGAAGGGGACGAACGCGACCAGATCTGGGAGAAGCAAAAGGCTGACTTCCCCGCGTTCGCTGGCTATGAGGCGAGCACCGACCGAATCATCCCGGTCGTCGTTCTTGACCCCGCGTAGGTCGGGGCGCACACAGCAGCGCGTTTCTTGCCGGGCCAGCCAGTCGCAGGCCGTGTGCCGGTGATCGAGATGTGAGCTCGCAAAGGCAATCTGGCCTTTGGCCCGGCTGGCGCAAGATCGCTATCGCCTCAGATCTGCTCGGCACGCAGGTTCGTGGTTCGGTCTTGACCGCTGGTGATGTGATCAAAACCTGGAGTGTCGGCATCGGCACGTTCTCGAACCGGTGTCGTTGATTCGCGGAGGACGATGATGCGCTGGAAGACCTTCAACTTGATCCTGGACGGGTTCATGTGCGCGGCTGTCTTCGCGTCGGTATACAGCAGTCCACGCTGGAATGATGTGCCAACGGTGATCCCAATCGTCGTGGCCGTGCTGGCAGCCATCGCGACCTATTGGGTGCTCGGCAAGGTCTTCAAGCGTTAGCGAGTCGGTGGTGTCAGGAGGGGAGCATGATGAACTCGGCGTCTGACCAGCAGAGACCGTCTTTGACGAGGGAGTCGACTAAACGGCCAGCGGTGAGGTCGTCGCGCCCCATCAACCGAGCGGCATCAGATCGCAGGACAGGCGCACTGTTGAGAGCTTTCATCAGGCGTCCGCGCGCTTGTCGATCGCTTCCCTCGAAGGGCGCTTGGCGGACACTGACTCCGGCGGAACCCGTCGCTGGGTCCGGTGAGCCAGCGGGTGCATTTGACCAGCGGCAGGTTGACCTGAGCGGACACTGCGAGCACAGTGGAACTGGGCGACAAAAGGCAGCGCCCAGGTCCATGAGCGATTGGTTCCAATCCCAGGACCGTCCCATGGGTAGGTAGTCGTCGGCTAGGCGCTGTACCTGGCGAGGTGTCAACCGACTGCTGGTCAGTCGGGCGAAGATGCGGGCAATGTTGGTATCGACCACAGCGGCATCCTGCTCGAACGCGAAAACGAGCACGGCGCGAGCGGTGTACGGGCCAACGCCCGGCAATGCCATGAGCTCGTCGAGATCCTGGGGGAAGCGCCCACGCTCGTTCAGCTGGTCCGCGATCATGCGAGCGGCGTTGTGCAGATTGCGTGCCCGGCGCGGATAGCCCAGCCCCTGCCAGAGCCGAAGAACGTCTGCGAGAGGAGCATGCGCGCAGCTCGCAGCGGTCGGAAAACGGTCGAGGAATGCCCGCCATTTAGGGATCACTCGATCGACTTGGGTCTGTTGCAGCATGACCTCGCTGACGAGGATCTCCCAAGGGTCCCGGGTTTGGCGCCATGGCAGCTGTCGCAATCGCGGCACACCCCAGTCGAGAACCGCAGTCACACGTTCGGCGCGTTCCGACGCGCCCGTTCGTTGTAGGTCGGGGTGCGATGGATCGTGTCGATGCGGTTTGAATTTGGTGTCGGTCACGTCGACGTCTCATGCCGGGTGACCGGGTGGGGCGCAGTGGAGTTGTCTGGGGAAGGAGCGCTGGAGGTCAAACCCAGGTTCGTCGCGGTGAAGATCTTGGTGACCGATTCGCCAAGGGCCGCGGCTGTGGCACCGTCGACCAGCCGGTCGCAGGCGGCCACATCGACCAGTGTTTCCACCACCCCGGGCTCGACGGGTTCCCATATGGCGCCGACCTTGTCGAGCACAGCGCGCATCGCCGCGTTATCGGTCAATACCTCAGCTCTGAGGCGCGTGATGCCAGCGGTCCGCGCTGCGACGGCCAATGCGCCCAGCATCGCTGTGCCAAGTCCGCGTCCGTGCAGCTCGTCGGCGACGGCGAACGCGACTTCGGCGATCGTGCGGTCCGAACGTTCGCGGTTGTAACGGGCTACCGCGACGCCTTGACCGGAATCGGGTGACATCACCGCCCAAGCGAAATGGTCGATGTAGTCGAGTGCCAGCAGGCGGTCGACGATCCTGTCGCTGGGCTGGCCTCCTGTAAAGAAGCGCCTATACAGCGACCTGTTCGAGAGAGCTTTCAAACCGGCGACAAAAGCGTCGCGGTCTCGGGGAACGAGGGGGCGGAACGCAAAGGCCGAGTCGCGGGTGGCGACCAGCACCGGTTCGGTGTCCTCGGCGAGGCGGGTGGTGATCAACAACTGCATCCGGTCCAGGACCCCAGGTGTTTCGATCAGGGCGACAAGTTGTGTGCGGTCGCCGAGCAGCACCTCGCCAGGCTGTCGACAGATGACGGTCGCGACCCGTGGTCGTTGTCGCAGGACGCCCATCTCGCCGAGAATCGAACCCGGTCCCACCAACGCCCATGATCGCTGGACGGCATCATCGGTCCGGACGATCTCAAACTGACCGCCGTTGACCAGGGCAAACGTCGTCGCGCCGTCACCCTGGGTAAACAGCACTTCTTCCTCTGCGTACTTCCGTTGCTCTAACGATGCGACGATGCTGCACAGCTGTTCTTCGTCGCCCTCGCTGAGGACATCAAATCGACTGGGGTCACGACTCATGACAGACATTGTGGCAAGACGCTACAGCCTGCCGCCCGGCGCCAGCCCTGGAGATGCCCGAATGCCGGCTGCGTCGTGGCACCGGCAACGTCTGCAGGCACAGCGACCGCAGGCAAGCTGAAAGGCCGCCGCCGTCATTTCGGGGGTTGGCGGCGGCGGCCCTTCAAATCGGTGGTCAGGTCGACCACCGTTCCGAGATCACCTCGTGTCGGGGGGTGGTGAGGTCATCCTCGGGAGCTTGCGCTCGCAGCTCTTGTGGTGGGGAAGCGCTGTGGTGGGGGTGGGCACCTGGCGTGGCGCCCGGGGTGGGCGCCGTGCCGTCCGGCCCACGGTACGGGTACTGCGCTACGGGGACGTGACTGCATCGTTACATCCCCAGGCCGCGACCGTCTTTGGTAACAGCGTTCGCTTTCCAAGCGCTTTCCAAACCCGTTCACGGGGCTGTTTTCGAGGTCGGTGCACCGTACCTTGACGACAGCACTACTCAACACCGCTCAACAGAACTCAGAACGAGGCAAAGGGGATCAGATGCCTACCAACGCAATGGGTTCGTCGACGGAGTCGATGAAGGTTGCCGACCTCCAGGCTGGCGACATCGTCTTCTTTCGGACCACGGCGAACAGCTTCATGGACTTCGACGCGAAAGATTTTGACCGCTTCCCGGTGCTCGCTGGATTTTCCCAGTCACTGCCGTACGCTCTGGCGAGTCCATCAAATGCCTACTCATCAGACGTCGAAATATTCAAGCCGTGGCATCACGTCGCCGTCTGCGTACAAGCGGTCGAGTCCGGCGGAACCGCTGCCAAGGTCGTCGACTTCGGTCAGAACATCTACGAGCCGATCCCGACCAATTCGCGCGCAGACCTCGTCGGAAAGTTTCCGCTCGGAGAGCGCGACCTTGTCGACGTCGCCGATCAGCGAATCGACGTGCTGCGCTCCCCGGATGAAGCTCTGCGCGACAAGGTGGTCGCGGGAGCCCAGAAGTGGGCAACCGATGGCACCCACTACGAGCTCGCGGGGCTTGGCCCCTTCGCTCTTGCGACACGCGGTCGTTGGGAGCCTGCCGGACCGTACCGAGAAGATCTGCTGAATCTTGCCTACGGGGCCAATGTCGTCGTTGCGAAGGAGACCGACTCGCGGGGACGTGAGAGCTGTACCACATGGGTTGCTCAACTCATCAGGGACGCACTCGGTGGGCGAGGCCGCGGGACGACCAACCTCCCACTCAAGTTCGCCGAACCGCCTGCACCGCCGCTCAGCGAGATGTTGAGCGCCTTCGCAGATCAGAATTCGATCGTCAACAAGGCGATCTTGGCGCTGACCCGCCACTCGACCGTGATGGGGGAGGGCCTCGCCCGAGGCGCCCTCAAGGACTTGGACGCTGCACAGGTCGCCCAGCGGTTGCCGCTACTGAGGGACCACATCGCAGCATTCGACCTGACCGGCCCGATCAACGTCGATGCAATGCTCGCGGCCGCCAAACTAGAGCACCGGCGGGCGTTGCAACACTCGTTGGCCGGCACCGCTTGGGGACAGTCATCGGTCACCATCAACGGTTGGGCCACCAGCAGCGCCGCGACTCCGTCAGCCTTGGGTCTCGGACGGGACCTCGTGACCGCTCCGGTCAGTGTGCGAAGCGATGTCCCTACCGGGCTGCCCGCCGAATGGGCCACGGGGGTCTCTGGCCGGTGGGGTGATCAGGGCGGCTCTGGGCCCATCGGTGGCCGTGGAACCCAAGGTGGGTGGGTACCGCGCGTGTGGCCACCTGAGGAGCCGATCGATGTGGTTCTTCCTCCCGACGATTCGCCGCTCGCGGTTCCCGGTCCTGACGGTATCGACACGACGGCGCAGTACATCGCGATACTCGAACTGGCGACCGAGCTCGTCTTCAACGACAAGACGCCAGCGCAGTCGGTTGCACATCTGGGAGCCGCCGATCGTGCTCGTCCCAATAGCCCGGGCCCCGAGCATCTGGTGCTCTCTCCAGCGATGTTGTGGGATGCCCTTATCCAAGCGCCATTCGTACGGGTGATTCCCTCTACACAGAAATGAGATGTGAATCATGAGCGAGCAGATTGAAATCCGACTACTCGGCCAATTTGAGCTGTTGGTCGGCGGCGCCTCGACACGAGTACCGCGTTCCTCGCAACGGCTCTTGGCTTTCTTGGCGCTCTCGCCCCGACGCTCGGCTCTACGTGAGCGCTTGACAAGAGTTTTTTGGCCTGACTCAACCCGGGATCGAGCTTACGGTGCTCTCCGAACCACCGTCTGTCGAACCAAGGCAATCGGTGCAACGCTCCTGGTCGCCGAACGCGATCGTCTGGTACTTGGCCGGGGGGTGGTCACCGACCTCGACCGTCCTTGGGCGGTCAGCCCGGCCAATATTGAGCAGTTGCGGCGATTGGGGCTACCGCGCCTTCTTCCAGCTTGGGCTGAAGATTGGGTAGATAACGCTAGAGACCGTCGCTGGCAGTGCACCAAGCGCGATGCGAGCGAAAGTCTCCGGTCGCTTGCTAGCGACGGCCACTTGGATCAGGCGGCTCGTTTGTCGCTGCATTTGCTGGCCGAAGATCCGCTCTCTGAGCCGTTGTGCCTGCTTGCGATCGAATTGAACTCCCGGGCGGGGAACCGTGCGATTGCGGCGCAGATCTTTGACCGGTACGAACGATCCCTGTGGGAGGAGTACGGGCTGCGCCCATCAGAACGGCTGGTCAGCGCTGCTGCGGCAGAGGGTTCATACGCGTGTGTCGCGTCATGAAGGTTTGCCGAGCCCCGGTTGTGTCGACCGCTTTTGTGACCTCGCAATCGAAGAGTCGGATCCTGTCCGTCCTGTCCGTGCGTGCGTCACCGTCCCGAAGTCCCAGGTGTGCCTTTGGTCATGAGACGTTGGAAATGGCTGACCGGGCCAATCGGTCCACCGCCGTAACCGAGAAAGATTTCGCGGGCCCGCCAAGTGTTCAGAAAGTCGATGCACTCATCGACTTCATTGACCAACGAGAGTCGCACGGCGAGGTCGCAAAGTAACGCTGCGCATGCAGGACGGAAGAAGTCGGCACTGCTCTGCCATCGATTCCGAGACGACCAAAAACTTTGACGAGCGTTGTCGACGTCACCAGCCTCGAAGTGGGCGATGCCGAACAGCGCGTCCCAGACAGGGAAACGAAATCTGCTGCCAACTGTTCCGAGGACGGTGGCAAAGGGGCCGAGTCCTCCGAGACGATAGGCACGGGTGAGGTGATGGACCTGGTGCGTAGCTTGGGCGTCGCGGATCCCAAGTTGCCTACCGATCGCCAGGGCCTTGGCGACGAGCCGGTCCGCGTCGACCAGACGCCGCTCGTTCTCAGCCAAGGCCGCCGAAAACGTGATCGCTTGCCAACGGCTGCGTGAATCTCCTAACGACCGACCAACGTTGTCGAGCTCGTCGATCCACTCCGTTGCGTGTCGAAAGTCTCCTTGCGTGAGCGCTATCTGGATGCTGACAGCAAGCCCGGGCCCTGCGTTCAGTCGATCGCCCCGAAGCGCTGCGGCCAAACACAATTCAGCGAGCTCTATGGCCTCATCGATGCCGGCACCGACGTAGAGCTGACGCACCGCTGACACGATGCGCATGGCGAGTACCCTGCCCGGCGAAGTGGTTGAACGCGATATCTGCGCGACCCGGTCGCGTAGTTCCTCACCCAACGCCCGTCCGCGTTCAACAGTTCAAGCGCGTATTCCGCCGCAACGAGGTCTGCCATGGCATGCGTGGCGGGCAGTCGACGGTACGCGACCCCGAGGCGGGAACGTCGTCGACTTTGACCGCCCACCTGCCCCGAACGTCCAGAACCACCCAATGCACACAGCGCGAGCGTTTCGAGCTCGCCCGTCGTCGCCCGGTCAAAGATCTCGTCATAGAGCGCGTCGGCCTCTTCGTGGCGTGCCGCGGCTTCGAGCGAATCGGCACGTTTGACCAGCCATCGATCACGTTCGGGGCCGGATTCGACGAAGCCGCTGATGGATCCAAACAGGTCAGCGGCACAACCGAAATCACGGTCCTTGACCGCCTGGTGAGCACCGGTTTCGCAGAGGTCGCGCGCTCGTTGGTGTCCTCCGAGCGGCAACGCGTGAACTGCGTGGGTCGCAGCGGCGGTAGCCCGCCCCTGTTCGGCGAGGACCTGGCTTGCGGTCAAATGAAACTGGCGGGCACGACTCGCTGGGACGGCCCGTCGAGCCGAGTCTCCCTGTTGTCCGTTACGGAAACACCAGGTGTACTGGGGTTTGGTGAGTTGGATAACTCCAGCGTCTTCGAGCTCCAACAAGGTATGGGTCAGCTCCTCTGGGTCCTCCCCTAAGACCTGAGCGAGTAGCGCCGTCTTGGCCCATTCGCCCAGGATTGCGACAGCGAACAGTGTCAACGAAACGTTTTCGTCGGGCATGTGCACCCGATCGACCACAGGCGCTGATGTCGTCCTGGGCTCTACAGCATCTGGCGGGTTGACCTGTCGGCCCACCACCTGATCCTGAATGCGGTGCTCCGAACCGAGATCGAGCGGTGCCGGATCGATTCCCAGAAGCTGACGTTCGGCGCTGAGGAAATCCTCAGAGGGTTCCCTGTCCGCCGCTTCCTTCCGGCCCCGATGCTGAATACAGGCCCGCATGGCTTCTTCTGGATCTCCGAGTCGTCCGTAGCCACGAACGACCGCAGCGGCTATCCGGTCGCTCAGCGCCGCTGCTAACGCCCGCTCCAACAGCCGTCCGCAGCTTGCGCGGCGTCCCAAAGCGAGGAGCGCATCAAGTTCGCCCAACAAGTCCACAGCGATCGCTGCGTCACACTCGTTCTGGTGAAAGGACACCAATCGCGACGCTGGTAGAGGGCGAGCACCGCAAATTCATGAATGTTGCGTGCCGTTGTGAAGCCCTCGGCAGCGGCCTCCGGGCTGCCGGCTTCGCTATGTGCCCACGCTTCGCGGCGGATCGATTGCCAACAGGGAGAAATCCGTGTCGCAAAGATCGTTCGCCAACCGGTAGCGGCTTCCGTCGACGGAAGTCACCAGAGCGTCGCTTCCGCCGTCGCCGTCGGAGAAGGGTGAACCGAGGAACGGACCCGGGATATAGCGACCTGCGCAGCGGGCGCGCGCGCCCTTGGGCGGCTGTATCGGCCACAGGTCATCGATCAGGTCGTCCAGGCTGATGCCGGTTGGTCCTGCGAGTCCGAGCACCGCCAGCACATGGCGGACCTGCCGTCGTCTGACAGGAACCTCGGAGCCGTTCTGACACAGCTCGATCGAACCGAAGAGTCGCAACTGAAGCATCGTCATCGGCAGCAGCGTCTGATCGGCGGGTGTCGCTGGGGATATTCATTGATGGGGTCAGTTTCGTTGGATCGACAAATGTTGTACATGCACCCGGTGGAGTCTGGAGCCTATTGGGTGAATATCCAACGCATCAACGGAGACGCTCTATTGCGTGATCTTGGCGTGATGCGAGCGAGCTCGTTGCGGAACCACTACATTCGGCGGTCCCTCGGCCGATGGACTTGCCGGGGTTGCTCACGATTGGCTCTGCCTCTATGTCAGGGGCTGGGATCTGACAAAGGGGGATCGAGCGTTGGAAAGTCTGGGATGCTCTCTCTCGCTTGTTGTCGCCTTCTCTTTTGGCGTGCGAGGTAGCGAGACGGCTAACGCTTGCTGGCGCGTGCGCATCGCAGCGGAAGCTGCCTAACCGGTGTTTGTCGCTTCGCGAGATATGCGTCGTCAGGCCGGGCGCTTTGTTCTGCTCACCGGTGCCATTGCCCTGCTGGTCTTGTTACTTGGCTTCTTTCAGACGGTGTCGTCTGCATTGACGTCTGGAATCACCGGCGGGCTGCTCAACAACCAAGCGGATCTGCTGGTCTATAGCGACAAGGCTCGTTTGAACCCGGCTGCGAGCGTGTTAGCCCCCGATGCTGCGAGCCGAGTGAGCGATGTCGATGGGGTTGAGCGTGCCGCTGGTGTCGGCCGGGGACAGTTCGCCGACCAGTCTGCCGACGGTGATGTCACCGTCATTGGGTTGGACGACCTCGCCTTCGGTGGCCCAGCAAAAGTCGCCACGGGCAGACGGGCGACAAAACCAGGTGAGGCGCTAGCCAGCTCACCTGATCTGAGCTCATCGGATGTGAGCTATGCGGTTGGAGACACACTCACCCTCGAAGGTGTGGATCTGGTCGTGGTGGGCACCAGCGACGGAGCCGCCTTCGACGTTGGCCCGACGATGTATGTGTCGTTCGAGGACCTCCAGACAATGAAGTCCAATGACGCCGGAGTACAGGTGCCAGCGTTATTTTCATGGGTCGCTGTGGAGCTCGCAGACGGAGTGGATAGCGATACCGTCGTTGCTCAGATCGACGATCTCGGCGTACCAGCCTCGAGCGATACCACGACAGCTGCACCGGCGTCTGCATCGCTTGCGAGTACCGGTTTTGAGGCCGTGGACCGCTCGGCCGCAGCGGACGCCCTCCCCGGCGTCGACCAGATCACCCAATCGTTCAACATTCTCTACCTCCTCTTGTTCATCGTCGTCACGATTGTGACCGGGGTGTTCTTCCTCATTTTGACCGTACAGAAGCGCGACAGCTTGGTGCTGATGCGTGCCTTGGGGGCCTCTCGGGCCGACGTCATCAAACCAATCTTGATCGAGGTCGTCCTCGTCGTCCTGGTCGGCAGCGTTCTTGGAACCGCCGTCGCTGCTGGGCTTTTGGAGATCGCGAAAGATTCCTTCGGCACGCTTGACCCGATCACCGCAGCGTTGAGCGTCGTCCTGATCTTGCTGCTGGGCATCGTCTCGTCGTTCGCGTCGGTCCGACGGGTGCTCCAAGTCGACCCGGTTGAGGCTGCCCGCAGGCGAGGTGCGTCATGAGTATTGCTCTCAAAGAGCTGTGGCGTCAGCCGCAGCGGTTTCTGCCGGTCTGGGTCGCGCTGACGCTGTTGGTTGTTCTGCTCGTGATCTTGGCCGGGTTTCTCGACGGGCTGAGCAGGTCGCAGACGGGTCCGTATCGGGCATATGACGGCGACGTTTTCGTCTTGAGCGATGACGCAAATCTCCAGGTCCAGCGCTCACGGGTATCCGCTGACGCCCTGACCGATCAAGGCTTAGATGACGTTGCAGATGTCGGGTTCTTGGACGCCGCATTCACCGTCGCTGCAGTCGAGGGAACCGCTACTGGCAATACCAGCAGCGACAACAGCGACGACGGGACCAACCTCCAAGACGTCGCCCTCTACGGCTACAGCATGTCCAGTTCAGTCCTGCCTCACGCTCCGGATGCAGGTGAAGTCGTCGTCGATAAACAGTTGACACGCCAGATCGACGTTGAGGTCGGTGACCGACTGGTTCTCGGGCCGTCTGCGGAGCCGATGACCGTGGCAGCCATCGTCGACGACCTCTCCGCCGGAGCGCCCACATTGTGGGTCAATGGAGATGAATGGCGTCGCCTTGTTGGCACGATCAACCCCGCTTTGCTGCCGCCCTCTGGACAACATCTCGCGTTGATCGCTCAGCCGGGCGCTGATATCAAGGCTTCGACCGTGGTCGAACAGGTCGATCAGATCGACGGACTCGAAGCCGCCGACGTGGCTGACATGATCGGTGCCCTGTCGGTGGTCCAGCAACAAAACGCAACCTTCACAGCGATCATCGGCGTTACCTTTGTGGTCAGTTTGCTGGTGGTGGCGTTGTTCTTTGCCCTCATCACCCTGGAACAAACGCGCTTGTATGCCGTCTTCAAGGCTCTTGGCGCGACGACCCGCGAGCTGCTGACCGGCATTTCTGTTCAGGCGGTCGTGCTGACGCTTATCGCCTTGGCGGTAGGCATGGCCATCAGCGCCGTTCTGGTCGCCGCGCTGCCACCAACCCTGCCCGTCCGGGTCTTGCCGACGCGCCTGTTGGAGGTCGCCGTGGGGCTGTTGGTCACGTCGGTGATCGGCGGCTTGTTGACGGCCCGTCGTCTGCTTCGTATCGACCCTGCATCATCGATTGGTTGACCATGTCAGCACTTGACTTGAAAGATGTCCGGAAGGTTTATGGCGACGGCGATCAAAAGGTCGTCGCACTCGACAACGTCTCGTTGTCCGTGGCCGACAACGAGATGCTGTTCATCATGGGGCCTTCTGGCTCAGGAAAAACGACGTTGTTGACGGTGGCCGGCGGACTGCTCCAAGCCACCTCCGGTTCAGTCGTCGTTGGCGGAACCGATATCTCGGGATTTGACGGACGAGAGCTTGCGGCGTTTCGCCGAGATCGCATCGGGTTTGTGTTTCAAGCGGTGAATCTGGTGCCGTTTCTGACCGCTCGGGAAAATCTCTTGCTGGTACGTCAGTTCGGCGGGGGAAAGATCGATACCGACGCGCGCGACCGAGCGGATTCACTACTCACCGATCTCGGTCTTGCCGATAGAGCGGGGAATCTGCCCTCCCAACTGTCCGGAGGCCAACAGCAACGGGTTGCGATCGGACGTGCCCTCATGAACGAGCCGCCTTTGGTGCTGGTCGACGAACCCACATCGTCGCTCGACAGCGAACTTGGTCAGCAGGTCATGGAACTGCTGACCAAGGAGATCAAGTCTCGGGGTCTGGCAGCGGTCGTGGTCACACACGACGATCGAATCCTCGATTTCGCCGACCGGATCGTTCAGATCGTGGACGGCAAACTCACGTCTGACTCCTCGGACAACTCCTCAGCGAGCCCGTCTGGTCGGTAGCCCCACCGACTTCCTCCTCAACCGGTCGGGGACATCGGAGCGAATGTCCGATGCCCCCGATGTGAGGTGTGTACTTCGCTCGACCGCTCAGTCGGCTGAGCGCTCAGCGTGTGTTGGCACCGAGTGCTATCCGGTGATGCCGATCTGGGTCAGGAAGTCGGCAGCGACATCGCTCGCTTCCTCACCGTCGACCGAAACCCGGCGGTTGAGGTCAGCCATGGTTTCCTCATCGAGAGGAGCAAAGAGGGCTGTCGCGATTGCCTCGAACGCTTCGGGATCCTGCTGGTAGAGCTCATCGCGCATCGTGATCGATACGTTGTAGATGATGAACACCCCGTCGTCTTCGACAATCGTCAAGTCGAGGGCGGGGATGCGGCCGTCGGTGGTGAAGATCTCACCGAACTCACACGATCCCGTGGCGGTCTCGTTATAGATGATCCCGGTATCGAGAATCTCGATCTGGTCTTGTGGGATCTCAAAGCCGGTTGCGTCTTCGAACAAGATCAGGCCGTCAGGACGATCGGGAAACTCCGACTCCAAGCAGACCGTCGCGTCTGGGTTGTCCTGAAGGTAGGTGGCCATGCTCTCAAGCGTGAACGGGCCGCCATTCGATTCGGTGAGATCCGGTCCGGTAGCAAACCCGTAGGTGTCGTTGAACGGGCTTTGCCCAACCCAACGAATCGAGTTCTCGGCAAGGTCCATCTCGGAGACGTCTTTGGTCAGTTGGTCAGAGTCAAAACTGGGATCTTCTTGACCGAGGTGCACGGTCCAGCCGGTGCCGTTGTACTCGGGGTACACGTCGATATCGCCGGATTCGAGCGCTGCACGAGCGACCGCAGTTCCCCCGAGGTCGACACGGTTGTCAACGTTGGCGCCGAAGTGTTCGAAGGTCTGGACGAGTATCTCGCCGAGCACCAACTGTTCAGTGAAATCTTTGGATCCAACGGCAATGTCGATGTCGGTCAGATCGATGGCGCCCAGGTCGCCAACCGCACCAGTGGTGGTGTCGGACATGCCATCGTCAGCGGTAGTCGTCCCGGTGCCGTCCCCGGCGCCGTCATCGCCAGCGTTAGCAGCAGCGGTCGTGGTCGTGTCGGTATCCCCGCCGCCGCTGTCGTCGTCATCGTCACTGCATGCCGATGCAACCAGGGCCAGGGCCCCAAAGATCGCGATGAGCATCAACCAGCTGAAGTTACGTTTTCGCATATTTCTCTCCTGTCATTGCGATGTAAATCGACGGCGCCCGCCGTGTTGTTCCCTGTTGCGGCGCACGTCGCGTATGTCAGGCCGGAGGCGGCTTAGTCGGCGACAACCTGCCGTCACTGTCACCGCCACCGCCACCGCCACCGCCACCGCCACCGCCGTCGCCTAAATCGGCCTACCGGCTGCCGGTTGTGTCAGCAGGCAGCTACAGCCCTCGAGGTCGAAGGACTCTTTCCGCCACAGACGCGAGCCAGTCAATGGTGAGGGCCAGCAAGGCAGTGATGGCGCTTCCCGTGATCAGCGTGAGGTTCTGATTGAGCTTGAGACCCGAGTTGATCGTCTCTCCTAGACCGCCACCGCCGATGAACACCGCGAGGGTCGCAGTGCCCACGTTGATGACGAGCGCGGTTCGTACTCCGGCGAGGATCACGGGGACCGCAAGCGGCAATTCGATCTTGGTCAGCACCTGCCAACGGGTCATTCCCATGCCCCTGCCCGCCTCGATCGTGGGTTTGTCAACCTGATCGAGTCCCACCATCGTGTTGCGCAAAACGGGGAGAAGGGTAAAGAAGGTGAGGCCGATCATCGAAGCTCGAAAGCCACGGCCCAGCCAGGTGTACATCAACACCAATAATCCGTAAGCGGGGAACGCTTGGCCCGAGTTCACGATGCTGAGCACTGGATTGCCCAGTCGACGAAGCCGAGGACGCGTCAGCAGAATCCCGAGCGGAATGGCGACGACCAGAACCCAGAACGTCGACCAGAACGTGAGCGCGATGTGTTCTTGAATCTGCGGCCAGAGCTTGTTGTCCCAGTCCAACGCGCTCTCGACCTGGAAAATCTTTGTCTGAGCTCGCGACGTACCACCACAGGGCCAGGCTCAGCAGCGCAAGAGCGGCGGGTGGCAGCACGAGCATTTTCCAGTCGATGCGGCGTGTCGGCTCAAACCGAGTTTCGACATCGGCCTCGGTCACCGCAACCGCCGTCATGAGTTAACCGCCGTCGGCTTCTCAAGCGCCCGGCGGGATTCTGCGCGCATGTCTCGCACCACGTCGGTCAGGGTGTCGACGTCGACTGCGCCTTGGAAGGCGCCACGCGCGCCGACGACGCACGCCACCCCAGCATTTGAGGCCAGGAGCTCTTCCAGGGCGTCTCGTAGGGTCGCCTGCGGTTCGACGATCGCTTTGACCGGCAGGCCCGCTTCGGTCAGTGGTTTATCCGAGCGGTCGACAGCGGCCTCGTTGACCCAGCGTTGCGGCCGTCCGTGCTCATCGAGCAGCAGCAGCCATTGTTCGGAGGATTCGTCGAGGCGCTCCATCGCCGCCTGACGGCCGATCGTCGACGGAGCGGTGGGGATCGCTGACAGCGATACATCCCGGACGCGCGTCGAAGGTTGAGTCCTTTGAGCGTCGATCCGGCTCCGATGAAATCAGCCACAAAGTCGTTGGCAGGATTGCCGAGAATGTGAGCGGGTGAATCGAACTGTGCGATCTGAGATCGTTCACCGAGGATCGCGATCAGATCCCCATCTTGATCGCCTCGTCGATGTCGTGGGTGACAAAGACGATCGTCTTGCGAAGTTCTTGTTGCAGGCGGAGAAACTCGTTCTGGTAGCGTTCCCGGGTGATTGGATCGATCGCGCCGAACGGCTCGTCCATCAACAGGAACCGGCGGATCGGCAGCCAACGCCCGGGCGACGCCCACACGCTGAGCCTGACCGCCTGAAAGCTCCTTTGGGTATCGGTTGCGGAACTCACCGGGTGGCAGCCCGACGATGCTGAGCAGTTCGTCGACCCGGTCAGAGGTTTTGTTCTTGTCCCAACCGAGCAGTTTCAGGACGGTCCCTACGTTCTCGGCGATCGTGCGGTGCGGGAGCAGGCCGATCTGTTGAATGACGTAGCCAATGCGGCGGCGCAGTTTGTCGGGATTCACCGACGTGACATCTTCGCCGTCGAAGATGATCTTTCCCGCAGTGGGTTCGATCATCCTGTTGATCAGCCGCAGGGTCGTGGACTTGCCGCAACCCGACGGTCCGACGAGAACGGCGATGTTGCCTTCCGGGATCGCCAGGTCGAGCGCTTCGACAGCCGGTGTGGAACTACCGGGGTAGGTCTTGGAGACGCCCTGCAATTCGATCATGTTCTTGGTGCTTGCCATCAGAGCTTGGTCCGTTCTGTCAGCGGGCGGTACTGCCGCGAGGGGTCGTGAAGCGGGCGACCAGCGAAATGACGGTGTCCAGTACCAGCGCAAGGAGCACCGTAAAGACGACACCCGCCCAGATGCGCTCGATCCCGCCGGGGAGGGATAGCGGGCCAACCCGTCCTTGATGAAATCCCCAGACCTCCGCCTTGGACGAGGGTCGCGATCGCAGCGATTCCCGTGTTCAACAGCGTGGCCACGCGAACACCAGCAAAAATCACTGGCAATGCCAGTGGGAGTTCAACCCGAAACAGTCGAGTCGTCGATGACATCCCGACCCCTTTGGCGGCTTCGACCACAGCGGGGTCCACCTGTTCCAAACCGACGGTGGTGTTTCTCAACACCGGGAGGATCGAGTACATCGTCAGGGCGATCAAGGGCCCTGTCCGTCCGAGCCCTACGAACGGGATGAATATGACGAACAGCGCCAGCGATGGAATGGTCAGGAAGACCGAAGCGATGGCGAGCACGATGGGTTTAACCCGAGCATTGCGGTGCGACCAAATCCCCAGACCGACGGCGATGATCGTCGCGAAAAGCATCGACTCGATAACGAGCCAGGCATGTTGTTGGACGAGGGTCCAGACCTCGCCCCATCGGTCGTCAACAAATGACCACCAACTGCGGAGCCCACTCATAGGCCCCTCGAGAACACATCAGAATGCAGACGTTGTGGAACGGGCATCGTTCCTTTCCTGCCGAGCCAGGTGAGCCCTCGACAACATGACAGCGGATACCCTGTCTTAGCCCCCGACGGTAAACATATTTGTGGGGGTCGCGCAAACGCGCAGCGTTATTTTCGGCAAGCCGCCAACTCTGCGAAGGTGCCTTGAAGCGCGCGAATCCACCGGAGTCGATGTGCGAAGAGCGATCCCGGAGAGGGTGCTATGGGGAATGCACCCTCTCCGAATGCGAGCCGCCCAGGTGGGGTCGGGGGCGTGGGGAGAGCGGCAGAGTCATCAAACAATGGTTCAGTAACGGTCGCGTAACGGACATGTCGGCAGCAGGCCGCGGTCGTCGTTCATTTCTGGGGTTTGGATACGACGAAGGATCCGAACGGTTTCAGAACGGGAGAAAAATGGGTGTCGCTTCCTTGTAGGTCTGATAGTCGGGGTCGTCGCCCCACCTCTGATCGGCCCGACGCTCCAGAATGGGAATACCACTGATCCGCGTCAGCAGGACGTAGACGAAGATCGGTGAGATCAAAGTCAGGTGTTGCCAACCGTAGAGCGCTGGGAGGGACACGATCGCCACCCCCGTCCACAGCATGAATTCGCCGACATAGTTCGGGTGCCGTGACAACGACCATAACCCGTTGGTTATGAACCGTCCCTCATTCGCGCCATCGGCGCGGAATGCGGCCTTTGTCGGTCGGCGGCAACCTCGACGGTGAAGCCTGCCATCCACATGAGCGCACCGATAACGCCGACGACGCCGATCGGTTGTTTGTGTCCCGACGTGATCGCTGCCAGCGCAGCGCTGACGGTCACGACGATCCATAAACCCTGAGTTGTCCAGGCCAGCAGGAAACGCGCCCAATCGTTCTTGATCCGGTCGAAACGACCGTCCTTTCCCGTCTGGTGCACTCGACGAAACAGGAACGTTCCGAGTCGTATCGCCCACACAAAGACCATCGCCGCCAACATCAGCGTCCGAGCATCGCGGGTCTTGGTAGCGAACACGGCAGCCACCGCGATGGCTTGGTATGTCACCGAACCAACGAGGTCATAAAAGCGTTCGGTGCGTGCGAGGAATGATGGAAGCCACGCGGCCCACTGAATCAAGAAGGCGGTTGCGGACAGAAACAACGCCAGGCCAGCACCACCGAAGGTGTCGCCCCGTCGCTCGCTGCGGCGCCAAGGCCTAGGCCGAGCGCAGCGACTGCAACGTTTTGGAGGAGCGAGCGGAGGAGGTGTGCCAGCTGGTTCGATGTGGTCACAACACCGAAGGCTAACAGGCTTGTCAAAAGCTCCAGGGCGTCCAGCATCTCCCATCTGTTCCACCGCGCTGTGTTGGCCACTTCCTATGTTTCGGCGCCGCTGAGCGCCTCCTTTTCGGCTCCTTGAGTGGGTGGATCTCTGGATCCCATGAATCTCATGGCGTTCTGCGGTACGCCGAGGACAGGTCGGGCAGCAGCGCTTCGCTGGCCTGTCGACCTGCACGGCCGTGCAGCGCACATGGCGAATATTTGATCGTGCGGCTTGTCTTGTTGAGGGGGAGTGCTTATCGTTCAGAGACCACGAGTCGTGCATATCAGGATGCCTGCCGCCGCTCCTGGCGCAGATGGGTTCGACCCCCTCAGACTCGACTGTGAAACCCCAAATGCCCCCGCCTCACAGGCCGTTTTCCCAAATTGCGGTCCTGTGGGACGTTTCCAGTGACCGAAGCGGATCAAGACCATCGTGCGATTCGCGATCGGGCGATCTCGTCCACTCACGGGTAGGCGCTGAGAATATTTACTATGCGTGTTGTTTTGTGGCACGACCTGTCGCTGGCCAACGGTCGGTTGGCGATTCCACTCACCATGCGGTCTGTGCGCGCCGCACCAATGGACTCGGCTGCCGATCCCAACGGTCGTGCTCATGAGCTCCCGGATAGAGGTCCATTCGCTCGCCCTCGATCAGAGTGGACCATTTGATCGCTATGTGACTCGGGTGTTGTTGGCGGCAGCGGCGATCGCTTGTCTCGTCGGTGCGCTCCTCGTGTCGGTGCCTGCGGTCAAAGCTAACGCTGTTGGGTTGTCTCGGAATAGCGAGGCATTTGCCTTCGTCGGCCTTGCACTGGTTGATGCCCTTGTTGGAGGTCGGTTTGTCGACCGTCGTACCAAGGCATGGTTCAGCGTCCTCGCTGCGATGTTGATCGCAGCGGAAGTCTCCCAACTGGGCCTTCCCGGGGGCTTCACGACGCTTCGCGAACCCATCTTGGCGGTCCTGCTCATGGGAATCGTTCTGCGCAGCGAGCTCCGCACCCGATATCTGATCGCGGCTGCTTCGGCCGTGGTCGTGGTAGGCGAACTGTTCGGGCCCCTCCAAGAACCGGGCACCATCATCATCGACCATGCCGAAGTTTTGGATCGCTGATCGTCGGCGTTGTGGTGTTCCGGCGTCTTATGTCCTGGCCGGAACTCATCCCCTGGGGACACAAACATCCTGGATTCTGGTCATTGCCATCTTGGTCGGTGTCCCGATCATCTGTGTTGCGCTCAACTCCAATGGGGTTGACTCGCTCGCCGCCGATGGTGCTTTCGAAGCGGGTCTGGTCTGGCTGCAACGCAACATGGAGGCCTATGTGGCTGGGGTCCTCCTCCTGGTCACCGCGGTTGTCGCCCGCATCGTTCCAGGACGTCTTCTCTCCAGGACGCTCGCATAGCCGACAGCCGAGTCAGGTCTAGGCCCGACGGAGTCGGTTGCGGTCGGCGTTATCCACATACCTCGTACTTCACGGCATCGCTTCTACTGGTGGATGGTTCTGACGGCATTGCTTCACCGGCGAATCGCGCATCGATCCACGCCCCAACTTCTTGGGCCGGTTCGCCGTTCAACATGGCTCCACCCTTGTCGAAGAGCCGATACTCAAGCACCTGTCCAAGATCGCAGAGGCGGGCGGCAAGCGCATCGGATGCGACCGACGGCACCAGACCGTTCTCGTCGCCATGGGCGATCAGTAACGGTGCCGCAAACTTCACACTGCCGGGATTGTTTTCTATCAGCGCGCCGTTCCACCCGGTGAGTTCGCTGATTGGTTTACGAGCGAGTTGGGCGTAGGACAATCCGCTGATCGCGTCGCGGATATCGTCGGTGCAGCCATAGGTCATTTCATCCAACGGACCAGGCTTCGTCGGTCGCAATATCGTTGAGGTCCAGGTCGTAGGCGTCGGCGTACCCAATTGCAGCCATCGTCAGATAGTCCAGGGCGGCGCCAGCCTCGGCTGCGACCGAGAGGAGCGGCAACTCGGTCGCAGCAGAGTCAGCCACAACTCCGACGACATTGAGTTCTGGTGCCCAGGTTTCGGCGAGCTGACCGGCGAACAGTGCGGCGTGTCCACCCTGAACCTCACCCCACACGATCGTGCGGTTCGACACATCGACATCGGGCAGCTGCATCGCTGCCTTGGTGGCATCGAGAACCGAACGAGCTTCGGTCGCGCCGACGAGTAGGTGATGTACGCCGTCGGTGCCAAGTCCTTCGTAGTCGGTGGCGACAACCACCGTTGGGGTTTTGATCACACCCCATTGCCGTTGACCTGTCGAATCGAGACTGTTGATTCGACTGGGGGCACAGTCATCGCCGATACCGGTCGCTTCGTGGGCATAGCTGATCGTGGGGAAGCCACCCTCGGGACCGTCGCCTGCAGGCACTGCGACCAGACCACTGACCATGATCGCTTCATCGTGGGTCCCCGAGGACTCGTACCAGATGCGGTGCAGTGTTCCGTCGGAGCGCGCTTCTACCACCTGTGATGCGATCAGCCGGCCCGGCTCGCCGAGCAGTTCGGGGTTCTGCGGCGCGGTCGGATCATCGAGGTCGAAGGTCGGCCCTCGTCCCGATGCACGATCGCTGGAGCCGTCGACGAGCGAAACATCGTTAGGGATATCGCGTCTCGGGTCATCGCTCTGCTGACCTGGTTTGGCGTCCAGGTCAACGGCGCCGCTCGCGTCGTCGGAGTCGTTTGGCGAGCAACCGATGAGCAGGGCCCCGAAGAACGCAAGCAAGACGAAAAGCGTGAATCGACTTCGATCGTTGTGGGGGTGAAACACCGTGTTCTCCTCGGCCGAGCTGCGGCATAGCGCTGCGGTGTGCGCCGGTCGCGAGGGTACCGGCTCCCCATGCGGGGCGCCAAGAAGCAGGGGCGCACGCTTAGCTGGCGACGAACCCGTACACCTCGTTCCAGATCCGCGGGTTGAGGGGCATCGTCAGATGGTTGTTGGCTAGGCCCGAGAGTAGGTCACAGGGTTGCTCGTGATTGTCGGCTCCCGGCAGGGTCGCGGATAGGACGGGTTTGACGACACCGTCGCAGCGCGACCACCAGGTCGCGTACCTGGCGGGACCAGGCGTTGGGTCCAAGGCGTTGAGCTTGTTGACCAGCGGCGAATTGGGCAGGTTGTTGAGGCATTCCCGCCCGATCGGTAGTTGCCCGCAGAAGGGGATCTCGCCTCCGCTCAAGGTCGAGGCGATCGCAGCGAATCCATCGACATGGGCCGAACCACCCAACAGCGCGACATATCCCCGAGCGATAAGCCCACCCTTGGAATGCGTGACCAAATCAACCTTGTCGGCCCCGGTCGCGCGGAGCGCCCCGTCGACGAAGGATGACAGCCGCGGCATGACGTCGTAGATCGATTCATCAGCGTCGTAGGTGAAGACGAAGATGTGGTCCGCAGGAAAGCCTTGGGACTTCAGCCATGGAACCATGCCAGCGCTAAAGAACAGTTCATGCCCGCCGATGGACCCGCCGAACCCGTGGACGAACACGATCGGGTCGGGCGTCGCGTTGTTCGCACCCGCACGCGAACCGCCTACTGGCGTGACCACCGCCGAACCCGCGGCGCAGATGAGGAGCAAGGTCAGGGCGGCATGTGCCATCCAAGCGGTGCGACCCGGATGTTTTGGTGATGTGGCCGAGGGATGTCCTTCGACCGACGTCAACCTTCGATTGCTGGTTGGAATCTCATCTACCTGTTTCGAGAGGCCCATCAGGACTCCTTGGTCGTGTTGAACTGCTTGGCGATCGACGCAGTGCGGTGATCGAGAGATGCGCTTTCGTCCCGATCGAGCGTTGCGATCATAAGACAGCGGAGCGGAGCTAGACGCCGTTGAACCTCCGTTTCTCGTGAGCCGCAGCACGTCCTTATTGCGACCACTAGCCGCCAGTCATCGCCGAGTACCACCGAATGTTCAACAGGGCAGCGAGATTGGATCCCGCCACCTAGTCTGAGCTGGTTCTGACCGACTGAGGGAGTGCTTCATGGCAGCTAAACCGCCACTTTTCTGGGTCCCCGAAGCTAAGAAGACCTGGCGCGGCGATGTCATTGCGGGACTGACGCTGTGGACGCTCGTCATTCCCGAGGCCGTTGCGTACGCCAGCCTGGCGGGTGTGCCTGCACAAGCGGGCATTTTTACGATCGTCATCGGCGTGTTTGTCTACGCGCTCGTCGGCAACTCCAAGTTGCTTGTCGCGTCTGCCACGTCTGCGACAGCGGCCATGATGGGCGCAGTGGTCGCTGACGTTTCGGTGACACCGCAAGTGGCTGCTGGCGCCATCACCCTCGCGGTCGGACTGACATTTCTCGTAGCGGGACTCCTCCGACTGGGATTTCTCCTCAATTTCATCTCGACGCCGGTGAATAAGGGGTTCTTGGTGGGGTTGGCGATCTTCATTACGATCGGTCAAGTCTTCAAACTCACCGGCATGGAACGCGCCGACGGCGACGCTTTCGTGAAGGTGTGGGAGTTTGCCACCCATCTCGGGGATATCAACTGGACCGCTACGGCGATCGGGCTGTTATCGCTTGCGGCGCTGTTCACTATCCCGAAGCTCACCCCCAAACTGCCGGCAGGGATCATCGTGTTGGCCGTAGCGACCGTCGCATCGGGATGGCTGGACCTGGCGAAGAATGAAGGCGTCAAGATCGTTGGCAAGATCCCTGCTGGCCTGCCAAGTCCCGGAATCCCTTCGGTTCCGTGGTCTGACTGGCTTCTGATTTTCAGTGCCGCGACGGGCATCGTCCTGTTGGCACTCAGCGAGGCGATCCCCGTCGCGAGCGACCTCGACACTGCGGATGGCGAAACGCTGGACGACAATGCCGAGATTCGAGCCTTCGGGTTTGTCAACGTCGCTAACGGTCTGTTCGGTGGCATGGTCGGCGCCGGATCGATGTCCTCATCATCGCTGAATGCTGAGAGCGGAGCCAAGACACCGTTGTCATCGGTGGTCGCTGCCTCTGCGGGGTTGCTCACTCTGCTCTTCTTCACGCCGGTGTTCAAAAGCCTTCCGGAGCCATGTTTGGCAGCGCTCATCATCCACGCGCTCAGTCATCACCTGCGCTTCGAGCCACTGTCTAAGGTGCGGCGATTCGACTACCCAGACTTCTGGCTCGGGATGGTGGCCCTGGTCGGCGTGTTGGTCCTTGATGTGTTGGGTGGCCTCCTCCTGGCGATGTTCATCAACTTCGCCTACCTGGTCTACCGGGCTACCCGCGTACGGATCTCCGAGATGGGTTCGCGCCCCGATGCACCCGAGGTGCTCGTCGCCACATCGGTGTATCCCGACGCCACGCTTCCCGAAGGGGTGATGGGGCTTCGCATCGACGGCGAGTTCTATTACGCAAACGCGGAGCCGACCGTTGATCAGATCCTCTCGCGACTGAAGAATGCTCCAGGCACGAGTGACCTCTTGCTCGATATGACCGCAGTGTTCCGTCTCGATTACACGTGTGCATATCAGCTGCGTCGGATCAGCACCCAATGTGAAGCCACCGCTGTGGGTCTGCATCTTGTGCGCGTCCACTCAGACATCGAAAGCCACATCGAAAAGGTTGGTCTGGGGCACCTCGTGGTAAAGGCGCAGGAGCTTCCGCGACGTCTTGTGGTTTCCGCTCCGAACGGTGCGGCTGAGCACACAAGGTCGAGCGAAAAAGAAGGTGCCGCCCAGCGTGAGCAGGGCGGCACCTCACACGATGAAAGCTAATGGTCGTTATTTGATGAGCGGGTCGCGAGGCAGGCCGAGGATCCGTTCACCGATCTGATTGCGTTTGATCTCTGACGTGCCGCCAGCGATCGACATACCGCGGTGCATCAACACGAGCCGGTTGCTCAGCCCACCCGGGCCGTCCATGAAGGCCGCATCAGGCCCGTTGAGCTGGGTCGAAATGGCGGCCGCATCGTGACCCAACTCGGACAGTACGAGTTTGGTCATCGCTCCCTCGGGGCCGGGTTCGGCTCCCGCCACGGCGCGGTGGGTTCGCCGAAGGTTGAGCAGCCCCATCGCCTGGTGGTTCGCGGTGTAGCGGCCGAGGCGAGCCGCTCCGCCGTCGAGGCGTTCGGGATGGGCATCGAAACCCGGGAGAAAGAGTGACCCGGGAAGAGACAGGCCGCCTTCACCGCCGCCGATCGAGACGCTCTCGTTGCCGAGGGTCGCCCGAGCAACGGTCCAACCACCATCGACCGGCCCGACAACGTCATCGTCGGAAACGAAAACGTTGTCGAAGAACACTTCGTTGAACTCAGAGTCGCCGGTCGGCATGGTGATGGGGCGCACCTCAACACCTTCGGCATGCATGTCGATCACCATCATCGTGATGCCCTGATGCTTGGGCACGTCTGGATTGGTGCGGACGGTCGCGAAACCCATACCGGCAACGTGCGCGCCGCTGGTCCACACCTTCTGGCCCGTGACCAACCAACCCCCGTCGGTACGTACGGCCCTCGTCGTCACTGCGGCCGCGTCGGACCCGGCATCTGGTTCGCTGAACAACTGACACCACAACACGTCTTGACGCAGCGCGGGTTCCACCCAGCGTTCTACCTGGTCGGCGGTGCCGTGCTGAATGATCGTCAAGATCACCCAGCCCGTAATGCCATATGCAGGTCGGTGCAATGACGCCTTCTTGAACTCTTCTTCGATGACGAGTTGTTCGACCGCTCCGGCCGCGCGCCCATAGGGCTTGGGCCAGTGAGGCATGCCGTAGCCAGACGATACGAGCTGTTCGGTCTTTTCGGTGGTGGACAATCCTTTGAGGCTGTCGACGAACTCGACGATGGTTTCGCGAATGGTCTCCGCCTCTGGAGGCAACGCAACCGCTTTTGAACGGGACACCCCCGCCCGCGTGAGCTCGACCAGGGTTTCAGCCGCTGGTCGCCAGGGGAGGATGCCCAGGAGCTGTGTGGCGCGCCGCATGTAGAGGTGAGCATCGTGTTCGATGGTGATAGCGATGCCACCGTGGACCTGGGTGTTGAGATTGGCGCACAGGTCCGCAGCGGGACCGGCCAAGGTGCCAGCAACCGCACCCGCGAACCGTGCTTGCTCATCTGATTCGTCCGCGGCGCGGCTCGCGTCCCACGCTGCCGCGGTCGCCATTTCGGTGGCGACGGCCATGTTGGCGCAGTGATGTTTGACCGCTTGAAACATGGCGATCGGTCGGCCGAATTGTTTGCGTTCTTTGGCGTACGCGGCGGCGTTCTCTGTACAGCGCCGGGCGACGCCGCATGCCTCAGCAGCAAAGATTGTTTGGATGAGTGCGGTCGCCGTTTCGGCCGCACCGGTGAGTTTGGTCGCGGATGCGCCCGCAAAGGTCACCTTGGCGATCCGCCGCGCCGGGTCGAGGTTTGGCGGCACCTCAACGGTCGCTTCTGATTGAGCCATATCGACGATCAGGACGTCGCCGCCTGATCGAGCGACCACGATGTTTGCCTGTCCACCGGATACGACGGTGGTGGCACCTGTCAACCGCACCCGATTATCGGCGTCGGCAGGTTCGGTGACGAACCCTTCGCCCAGCGCGATACCGGCAACGACACTGCCGTCGGTCAGGCCGGTTAACAGAGTCGCTTTGGTCGCATCGTCGGCGGCTGCGTTGATGATGGCGCTCGCAGCAACCGTCGGAATGAACGGCCCAGGGGCGACAAACGCACCGAGTTGCTCGATGACGACGGACAGCTCGGCGATGCCATATCCGGATCCGCCGAATTCTTCGGGTATGTGCAGGCCGAGCCAACCGAGGTCGGCCATCTCGCCCCAGAACGGAGGCAACGGTTCCTCTGGGGAGTCGAGCAGGTTGCGGTTCTGCAGGATGGCGTCGTTGTTCGACAGGAATGCCGCTGCGGTTTCGGACAGGGACTGATGTTCTTCGGAAATGGCTATTGACATGTCGCCAACAGTAGCCCGGCCGATCGGGGAGCGGTTGGGGGTTGCGGATTCTCTGGGCGGGTTCGGCGCGAGCGCGAGGTCCTGTCTGTTAACGAATATTTATTCGAAATGGTTTTGGCGAATGGTTCGTGTCGACGGAGTCGGCGAGTGCGTGATTGAGGATCACAAGACCACATTCGTCACCCATATGCAACAGGAGAGGTGTCGTGTTCCATGTTGCACGGTGACGTTTCGCAACCTAGCCGTTCTGTTTCTATCTATTTCTGATCTCGGTATTGCTCGCCAAGTATTTCGACACTCAAGCACACCTCAATTTCCGTCGATGGCTCCGACACGAAGTCTTCCATCAGCGAAGGGAATTGCTGTGTTGCGCTCAAGGCCGTGGATCCGCCCCATTGCACTGATCGGTGTGTTGGCGTTGGTGTTAGGTGTGGTCGCGCTGATGCAGCGCGACGCTTTGGCGTCGGAGGTGACGCTCGCGAAGGAGACGATCACCCCTATGCCGGTCGGGCCTGGGGATCCGATCAAGTTTCAGCTGACCTACGAATGTATTGCGATCGAAGATAACTGCGATAACGCGACGATCGTCGATCAACTACCGCCCGAGTTTTCCTGGGACCCAGCAGATGTGACCTGGGCGTACAACACGGGGGTCGGGGCACATATCGACAGTGCGTCGTTTGATTCCGGTACCGGACAGATCACGTTCGTGTTCAAGAACGCGCCAGATTTTGAGGGCGGGTCCTCGGGCACCATCGAAGTCTTTGCCACCTTCAAAGTCGGCGTTCTGGATGGCACCACCGTTCAGAATACGGCGACCTTCGCTGCTGACGGTGCGACGACGGTTTCTGATTCGTCCGGCGCGACGGTGAGCGCTGATAACACTCCCGAATTCAGCGGTTGGAAGTCAGCGGAAACGTTGAGCGCTGGTCTGGGCGAGGAAGCGATCTGGACCTTTGGTGGGACCAACACCGGTGGCGCCGTGATCGATGAATGGACCTGGGACGACACCATCGACACCGCAAATCTGGAATTTACACAGATCGACATCGGGACCACGGGGAACGCCCCTGGCGCGACCATGCAAGCGACGTTGCAGTATGCGACCGTGCAGAACCCCACCCTGCAAACGGCAGGCACTTTTACCCTGACAGACACACAACAGACGGTCACTGTCGGGGACTTGGGATTGGCCGCTGGCGACCTGGTGAGCCGAGTCGTGCTCACCTACACCAACATTCCCATCGGATTCCAGCAGAGCAGCTCCGCTGGAACGCGACCTATGTTGCACGGCACCGTTACCAACGTGCCAGCGAACGGCGAAATCACTAACTGCCTGGTCCTAGAAGGAACCGATCAGGGAGTGATGTTCCAGAGCTCTGGTACGCAGTGCGGCACGGTCTACAACGCCCCAGTCCTCTCCCCCACCTGTACAAGGCGGCGAGCCAAAACATCGCCAAAAAGGGTGACGTCCTGAGCTACGACCTGTATGCCGGCACGAGCGATGGTTCGATCCCGATGGAGAACGCAACGTTGGTTGACCTCCTCCCCGAAGGCGTTTCCTATGTCGAAGGCTCTTGGACGTTCAAGGACTACGGCTGGGGGTCAGCGCGCCGACATTCGAGATCATCGACAACTACAACGGGTCTGGTCGGACACTCTTGAAATGGCAGTTCAGCGATCCGCTCCCGGTCGGAGAAGACGTGCGCGTCAGTTTCGACGTGTACGTCAACGACCTAGCCGTCCCAGATCAGCCGATTCAGAACTCGAGCGCGCTGTACAACACGCCGCCAGACGGAAGCGTCGCGTTGAACAACGATTGTGCCTATCCCAGATTTGATAACGAATGGGACCTCGACAACAACGGTGAGACTGGTGACCCGGTCAACAGGACCGGACAGGAATTGTGCACTGGTTGGGCCTCGTTTACCCCGGTAGCGGCGACTCCCGCGGCGCTCTCCTCTATTAAGTGGGTCAAGGGTCAGCTCGACACCGACTGGACACGTTTTCCTGAGGTGGGTGAAACGGTTGCCGGTGGCTATTTCGATTATGAGCTGCGCCTCAACAACGTCGGAACCGACTCGGTTACGAACCTTGTCTACATTGACATTCTGCCGTTCGTCGGTGACCAGGGCGTGCTCGACACCGAGCTTCGGGACACCGAGTGGACGCCGTCGCTCATCTCGGCAGTGGAAGCCACAGACCCCAACACGGGTCTGGTCGACCCGAACGTGACGGTCTACTACTCGACAGTTTCTGATATTTGCCGCACCGAACTCGGCTATGACCCCGCCGGTTGCAACGATCCGCAGTGGACCACAACGCTTCCGGCTGAGATCACGTCGGTAACGGCGTTGAAGTTTGATTTCGGGACCACCGAAATCGCGCCTGGTGAAGAGCGCGCGCTGACCTGGCGGATGCGTGCACCGACCAACACCCCGGCCGGTGAGATCGCCTGGAACTCGTTTGCCTATTCGGCTGACACGGTCAACGGTGGGACCAATCTGACCGCTGAGCCTCTCAAGGTCGGTGTGCGGGTCAACGATCCCGAGCCAGCGATTTACGGTGATTACGTCTGGCTGGATGCGAACGCTGACGGCATTCAGGATGAGGGCGCAGCTGTGGGCGTTAATGACGTCCGAGTAGAGCTGTATGCGCCGGGTCCTGATGGTCAGCCAGGTGGTGGCGATGATGTTCTGGTCGACTTCACCTATACCTCCAACGACGTCGCAGGTAACGCTGGGTACTACTTATTCCCCAACCTGGACGCAGGTGACTACTTCGCAGTGTTTACGCCGCCGGATGGCTACAACGTTTCGCCAGCTGACCGTGGTGGCGACGATGCGGCTGACTCGGACGGTATTCAGGGCGTCGGTGGGTATGCCGGCTACGTGACTCCGGTCACCACCTTGGATGCGCTTGAAGATGACCGCACTTGGGACCTCGGGCTCTACACCGGTACGCCGCCGACGACGACAACCACGGTTGCCCCGACGACCACGACGGTTGTTGGTCCGACGACGACGACGGTGGCTCCTACGACGTCGACGACGGTGGTGCCTGGTTATGACTTGGCGTTGATCAAGTTGTTGGGTGCTGGTGGTCCGTTTGTTGTGGGTGATGAGGTTCCGTTCACGGTGTTGGTGAAGAACCAGGGTGATGTGACTGCGAGTGAGTTCACGTTGCGGGATGTGATTCCTGCGGGGATGTCGTTGGCGGTGACTGATCCGGTTCAGGCTTGGACTGAGGTTTCGGCTGGTGTTGTTGAGTTGACTGATACGACACCGTTGTTGGCTGGGGAGACCCGGTCGTACACGGTTGTGTTGAGTTTGGATGATGATTCGTTTGGTACGTATGTGAATCAGGCGGAGATCGCTGTTGATGATGGTGATGATGTCGATTCGGTGCCTGGTGATCTTGATGCTGATCCGGTGATTGATCGACTTGATCCGTCTGATGTTGATACTGATATTCCGGGTGATGAAGACGATTCAGATATCGCGGTTCTGACGTTGACTGCCCCACCGACAACGACCACGACCGCAGCCCCGACCACAACCACGACGGTTCCCGGCGCGACGACAACCACGGTTGCTGGTGCGACCACCACGACGGTTGCGGGTGTGACCACGACGACTGTTGCGCAGACGACGACGACGGTTGCTCCGACTACGACGACGGTTGCGGGTGTGACCACGACGACCGCAGCGCCGACGACGACGTCGACGGTTGCGGGTGCGACTACGACGACTGCTGTTGGCGGTACGACGACGACTGTTGCGCCGACGACGTCAACGTCGATGGTTGTTGGTCCTACGACGTCGACGACGGTGGTGCCTGGTTATGACTTGGCGTTGATCAAGTTGTTGGGTGCTGGTGGTCCGTTTGTTGTGGGTGATGAGGTTCCGTTCACGGTGTTGGTGAAGAACCAGGGTGATGTGACTGCGAATGAGTTCACGTTGCGGGATGTGATTCCTGCGGGGATGTCGTTGGCGGTGACTGATCCGGTTCAGGCTTGGACTGAGGTTTCGGCTGGTGTTGTTGAGTTGACTGACACGACACCGTTGTTGGCTGGAGAGACCCGGTCGTACACGGTTGTGTTGAGTTTGGATGATGATTCGTTTGGTACGTATGTGAATCAGGCGGAGATCGCTGTTGATGATGGTGATGATGTCGATTCGGTGCCTGGCGATATCGATACTGATCCGGTTGTTGACCGCGAGAACCCTGGCGATATCGATACTGATTTGCCTGCTGGTGAAGATGAAGACGATTCAGATATCGCGGTTCTGACGTTGACTGCCCCACCGACAACGACCACGACCGCAGCCCCGACCACAACCACGACGGTTCCCGGCGCGACGACAACCACGGTTCCTGGTGCGACCACAACCACGGTTGCTGGTGGAACGACAACGACCGTTCCAGGTGCGACCACGACGACTGCTGTTGGTGCTGCGCGACGACGACGTCAACGTCGATGGTTGTTGGTCCTACGACGTCGACGACGGTGGTGCCTGGTTATGACTTGGCGTTGATCAAGTTGTTGGATGCTGGCGGCCCGTTTGTTGTGGGTGATGAGGTTCCGTTCACCATCCTGGTCAAGAACCAGGGTGATGTGACCGCGGACAGTTTCACGCTTCGTGACGTGTTGCCTGCCGGTATGTCGCTTGTGGCGGGTCAGGTCGACGCTTGGTCTGAAACCGTTGCGGGTGTTGCTGAGTTGGTTGATACGACACCACTTTTGGCTGGTGAGACCCGTTCGTACAGCATTGTTTTGACGTTGGATGACTACACCCTTGGTACGTATGTCAATGGTGCGGAGATCGCTGCTGATGACGGTGACGATGTTGATTCACAGCCTGGCGATATCGATGCGGATCCGATCATTGACCGGACCGACGCGGCCGATATCGATAGCGACCTTGCTGGTGATGAAGACGATTCCGACATCGCGATCCTCGTCTTGAACACCCCACCAACCACCACAACGACAGCAGCTCCCACTACAACCACGACTGTTGTCGGTGCGACCACCACGACTGCTGTGGGGGCAACGACAACGACTGTTGTTGGAGCAACGACGACAACTGCCGTACCGACGACCACCACTACCGCTGTTGGCGCAACAACCACGACCGCTGTGGGTGCGACCACGACGACGGTTCCTGGTGCGACCACCACGACCACCACGACCGCAGCGCCGACGACGACGTCGACGGTTGCGGGTGCGACGACGACCACGGTTCCGGGTGCGACGACTACGACGGTGCCTGGCGTGACGACGTCGACGTCGGTGGTGCCTGTGTATGACTTGGCGTTGGTGAAGTTGTCGCCGTCTGGTGGCCCGTTTGTTGAGGGTGATCTGGTTCCGTTCACGGTGTTGGTGAAGAACCAGGGTGATGTGACCGCGAGCGAGTTCACGTTGCGGGATGTTGCGCCTGGGGGGATGTCGTTGGCGGTGACTGATCCGGTTCAGGCTTGGATTGAGGTTTCTGCTGGTGTGTTTGAGTTGACTGACACGACACCGTTGTTGGCGGGTGAGACCCGGTCTTATGAGATCGTGTTGAGTTTGGATGACGCGACGCTCGGGGCGTATGTGAATGGTGCTGAGATCGCTGCTGATGATGGTGATGACACCGATTCTGAGCCTGGCGATATCGGTACTGATCCGGTTGTTGACCGTGAAAACCCTGGCGATATCGATACTGATTTGCCTGCTGGTGAAGATGAAGACGATTCAGATATCTCCATCATCTCGGTGACGCCACCTACTGACCACAGCCACCCCAGCCACAACCACATCAACAGTGCCTGAGGGTACGACGACTTCGACGGTGCCTGAGGGTACGACGACTTCGACGGTGCCTGAGGGTACGACGACGACGACGACTGGGCCTGGTGTTGAGTCGGGTTCGATTGGTGACACGGTCTTTGATGATACGGACGGTGATGGTGTTCAGGATCCGGGCGAGTCTGGTGTTCCGGGCGTGATCGTGGTTTTGGAACAGATCGTTGATGGTGAACGCGTTGAGGTTGCTACCACGGTGACTGATTCCAATGGTGAGTATGTTTTTGATGAGTTAGCGCCTGGTGAGTACTGCTTGAAGTTTTATGTTCCTGCCGGGATGGGTGTGTCACCTGCTGATCAGGGTTCAGACGACGCTGCGGATTCTGATGGTGTCGCCGATGGCACGATCACGATCGATGGTGTGACCTATACGGTTGTGAAGACTCCTGTGACCACGATCGTGGCTGGTGAGAACGACATGAGCTGGGATCAGGGTGTCTTCACGCCGGGTTCGATTGGTGACACGGTCTTTGACGACGCGGACGGTGATGGTGTTCAGGATCCGGGCGAGTCTGGTGTTCCGGGCGTGATCGTGGTTTTGGAACAGATCGTTGATGGTCAACGCGTTGAGATCGCTGAGACCGTGACTGATTCAGCAATGGTGAGTATGTTTTTGATGAGTTAGCGCCTGGTGAGTACTGCTTGAAGTTTTATGTTCCTGCCGGGATGGGTGTGTCACCTGCTGATCAGGGTTCAGACGACGCTGCGGATTCTGATGGTGTCGCCGATGGCACGATCACTATCGATGGTGTGACCTATACGGTTGTGAAGACTCCTGTGACCACGATCGTGGCTGGTGAGAACGACATGAGCTGGGATCAGGGTTTGACACCGGTGTTGAACTCGATTGGGGACAAGGTCTTTACCGATAGTGACGGTGACGGTGTCCAAGACCCCGGCGAGTCTGGTGTTCCTGGCGTGATCGTGGTTTTGGAACAGATCGTTGATGGTCAACGCGTTGAGATCGCTGAGACCGTGACTGACAGCAATGGTGGGTATGTTTTTGATGGTTTAGAAGATGGGGAGTACTGCTTGAAGTTCCTCATCGATCAAGACTGGACGATTTCACCATCGAACGCTGGTGACGACGCCGCAACGGATTCTGATGGTGTGAGCGACGGCACGTTGGTTGTTGATGGTGTCACCTATCAAGTCGCGAAAACTGTGGCGACGACGTTGACAGGCGGCGAGATTGACATGACCTGGGATCAGGGCATTATCCCGCCTGTTGAGCCAGCATCGCTTGGTGATGTTGTTTGGCATGACCGTGATCGTGACGGTATCCAAAACGATGCAGAGGCCGGTCTGGCTGGTATCACCGTGAACTTGTATCGCATTGTTGACGGTGACCGTGTCGCTACAGCCTCAATGACCACTGATGCTGATGGCCGTTACCTGTTCGAAGGGTTGGAGCCTGGCACGTACTGTGTCGAGTTCCTCATCCCTGAGGTATATGGGATCTCGCCTGCTGATCAAGGCGCTGATGACTCTGCTGATTCTGATGGTGTCGCTAACGGCACGGTCGTGATCGATGGCGACACTTTCGTTATCGCGAAGACCGGCAACGTCGTGTTAGCTGCTGGCGATGAAAACATGACTATCGATCAAGGCGTTTATACCAACACCGCGTCGTTGGGTGACTACGTCTGGATTGACAGCAACGATGACGGCATCCAAAACGATGCTGAGACCGGTATTGCTGGTATCGAAGTCAGGCTTCTCAGCGTTGACGAGGACGGTAACCGCACCCTGCCGAGACCACAACAACCGACGAAGACGGGTTCTACCTTTTGACGGGTTAGAAGCCGGTCGATACGTCGTACAGTTCGTGGTTCCTGAGGGATACGTTCCTTCAGCTGCTGATAGCGGCAACAACGACGCCAAGGACAGTGACGGAGTTGTGGAATCAACCATCGATCAAGATGGTGTGACGTACACAATTCTTGCGTCGCCGATCGTGGACCTCTCAGCCGGTGATCAGAACCTCACGATCGATCAAGGTGTTGTCCCCGTCAACGACGACGTCGCTGACTTGGCGTTGACGAAAACTGCAGGGCCTGTCACTAACGGCACCATGGACTGGACATTCACCGTCAAGTCCAACGGTCCTGCAACAGCACAAAGGCCCCATCGTTGTCACCGACAACTTGCCTACAACCCTGACATACACCTCTGCTGACACGCCCGAAGGATGGACATGTTCAGCAGAAGAACAAATCGTGAAGTGTGTCACCCAAAACGATATGGCCGTCGGCGACACCGTGACGTTCACCGTCACGACCAGTGTCGATGCGCCAGCCGGCAGCAAAATCGTCAACGATGCTGCAGTCGCTGGAGCAAACGCGGAACGATCAACCGATAACAATGCCTCATCAGCTGACGCGGAAGTCCCCGGCGAAGTCACCAACGACCCAGCCACCGACCTCACAATCACCAAATCAGCATCCGCAGCAGCACAAGCAGGCATCGCCAACTGGGAAATTGTCGTCACCAACATTTCGGACGTCACAGCCGAAGCGGTACGAGTGACCGATCAACTGCCAGCCACGCTCACCTACGACAGCATCGAAGGTGATGGATGGACGTGTACACCGGACGGACAAACCGTGCTGTGTGACTTTGATCAACCACTCGAGCCAGGTGATAGTGCCTCACTGGTCATGGGAACAAGTGTTGATGCCCCCGCTGGGACCATCATCACGAACACGGCGATCGTTTCAACCGAAACACTCGAACGTGACCTCACGAACAACGAAGACGACGCACAGATCACCACGGCAGCAGCGAACAACAACACAAACCCCGTCGCATTCACAGGAGCAAACAGCCTGCGGCTCGCCGCCGCGGCGTCGCTCCTCATGCTCGGTGGGCTCCTGTTCCTCGCTGCACGACGACGCACCAATCAAACCAACTAAGTAACTGAGCAAGGAACGTAACGGCAAGAGCGGGGATCCCAACCAGGGTCCCCGCTCTCGCGTGTTGTCATGGGGTCGAGTGAGTGTGGTTCAGACCCGAGGGGTTGCCCGTGCGACGATCGCCGCGGTGTTGACACCAGAGGGCAAACAGCCGTAGTTCTGGGTCGGATGTTCGGTCAGGCGCGACGCGCAAAAGCCGTCGGCGACGGCGGGTGGAGCGGATCGCACCAATTGTGAGCCGATGAACACCGTGGCCAGTTGATCCGCGAGTACACGTGCTTGGAACTGCTGGTCGGCGACCGAGGACTGGCCGAGGTCGACCAGTAGCCCTTCGAGACGGCCGATGGCCGCGTCCAGTCGAACGTCTGCACCGGCGCTGAGGCGCACCTCGGTCAAGAACGCGTCGGCGACCTGGGGATCGCGTCCAAGCGCACGCAAAATGTCGAGGCATTGGACGTTACCGCTGCCTTCCCAAATTGCGTTCACGGGCGATTCACGGAACAGCCGCGGCATGATCGTCGTTTCCATCACCCCGCTGCCGCCGATGACCTCCATCGCTTCGTACGCATGACCGGGCGTTCGTTTGCAGATCCAGTATTTCCCAACCGCCGTAGCCATACGGGCGAGCGCAGCGGCGTGGTCGTCATGGCTCGCTTCGTCCAAGGCTCGAGCCACTCGAAGCGTCATGGCGAGAGACCCTTCAGCTTCGATTGCCAAGTCGGCCAGCACATTGTCCATGAGCGGCTGTTCGTTCAACGGTTTGCCGAACGCCTGTCGGAAACGGCAGTGATGTGTGGCCTGAGCGACGGCCTGACGCATCCCTGCACTCGACCCGATCATGCAGTCGAACCGGGTCATCGCCACCATGTCAATGATGGTCGCAACGCCACGTCCGGGGTCACCCAGCATCCAACCGAGCGCGCCGCGCAGCTCCGTTTCGCAGGACGCGTTGGCGACATTGCCCATTTTCGATTTCAGCTGTTGAATCTCGAACGGGTTCTTGTCACCGTCTGGCAGCCACCGGGGGACGAGGAAGCAGCTGAGGCCGTCTCGCTCTTGTGCGAGCACGAGGAATGCGTCACACATGGGTGCCGAAACAAAGAACTTATGCCCTGTCAGCAGGTACGGTGCGCCCGAGCCGGTCCGTCCGTCGGCAGGCTCCGCCCGGGTGGTATTCGCCCGCACATCGGAGCCGCCCTGTTTCTCGGTCATAGCCATGCCGATGGTGGCGCCGAGCTTGCCGCTCACCGGGCCGTTCGTCGGATCGTAGGCACGGGAATGAATGAGCGGCAGCCATTCGTCAGCGAGACCCGGGTCTGCTCGCAGCGAAGGTGTCGCGGCAAAGGTCATGGTGATGGGGCATCCGTGGGCGGCCTCAACCTGTGCCTGCATGTAGTACTTGGCGGCGCGGACCACATGTGCGCCCGAACCCGGCTCGGTCCACGGTGATGCGTGGAGCCCCATCTCGATCGACTGCGCCATGAGTTGGTGGTAGGCGGGATGGAACTCGATCTCATCGATCCGGTGGCCGTACCGATCATGGGTGAACAGCCGCGGCCTGTTCTCGTTGGCCAGGAAGCCGAGTTTGATGTTGTCCGGCAGCCCCGTTTGTGCCCCGACCTGGTCGATGGTGTCTTGGGCCCACCCGCCGCCTTCACGGTCGAGTCCTTCGATCAGTGCTGCATCAGTTCGATAGAGGTTGTAACCCTCGAGCGGCGGCGGCACATTGAAGACCGAATGTGTGACCGCCATCACTACCTCCGCAGTGTCGGGTTGCATCTCAGCATCGAATTAATAGTCGATGCCCTTCTTGGCTCGTATGCCCGCCTGATACGCGTGTTTCACTTCGACCATGTCGGTCACGGTGTCGGCCATGTCGATCAAACGATCGGGGGCGTCGCGCCCTGTGGCGATGAGCGAACACTTCTCGGGGCGGTTTTCGAGGGTTCGGTACACGTCTTCGACGTCGACCCATTCCCAGGTGAGGGGATAGGTGATCTCATCGAGGATAACCAGCCGGAACTTGTCGGAATTGATCGCGGATTTAGCGGTTTCCCAGGCAGCCTGCGCCGCGATGATGTCCAACTGGAGGTCTTCTGAATCCCAGCTGAAACCTTCGCCCAACGAGTGCCAAGTAACGCCGAGCTGCTCAGCGATCTTCTGTTCGCCGGTTTTCCAATCGCCGGATTTGATGAATTGAACAACGGCGACCGGCCATTCGAGGGCGATGGCTCGAAGCATCGTCCCGAACGCAGCGCTTGACTTGCCCTTTCCATTGCCCGTGTGCACGAGCATCAGCGAGGTGGCGCTTTTGAGGTCGTCGGGCCGGGGGTCCAGTTGAAGTGGCTCAGACATGGTTGAACTTTCGTGTTTGAGTGATCGGACTGAGGAGCGGTTCGAGACTCGATTTACCGTTTCGCCAGGTTCCGGAGGGCCGTGGGCACCGGTCTGCCCGGTGGCAGATCTTTCGCATCTTGGGGTTCGCCGAAGACGGTGCGGACGGGGATCACCCCGGCCCACCAGGGACCAGCGAGATCGTCGGTATCGTCGGAGGGGTCGCCGGTTCGGATCTTTGCCGAGGATTCACTCAACGGGAGCGCCAACACCGACGTCAATGCCATCTCCGCGTCGGTCGGTGGGCGGCTTCCGTCCCAACGGGGAGCGACGTGGTTCACAACCGCCTTGAGGCCAGCTGCTTTCTCGTCGCCGTCGACCAAGCGGGCAGTGCCGCGAACAACGACGCAGCGAAAGTTCATCGAGTGGTGAAATGCGCTGCGGGCCATGACGAGGCCGTCGACGTGGGTGACGGTGAGGCAGCAGTCGCTTCCGTCGAGTGCGTTGATCAACGCGTTGCGGGAAGAGCCGTGGATGTACAAGGTGTCATTGATGCGTCCGTACGCCATGGGCAACGTGATCGGCCCGTCCTCGGTCATGCCCGCGACGTGGGCGACGACGCCAGCATCGAGGATGGCGCAGATGGTGTCCCTGTCGTAATGGCCCCGTTTTGGCAACCGTCGCAGTCGCGTCCGGTTCGTCGGGGAAACCTGTTGGTCGTTATCTGAGTCCATGTGCTGCCTGTCCGCCGCCGCTGCGCAAACACTGAGACGGTCAGCGGATAGGAGCTGACCCTTTGAACGCTTGTGGTATGTGCCGTTTGCCAACGCAGCTTTCGCCGCGGTCCGCTCGCTGTGGCTTGGCCTATCCGCCAGGCCTCGGAGCGGTGCGCTTGTGGTCTGGGGCGTTCGAGTCCCGGCGCAGTGGCGAGGGACGAACCTAGCATTCCGCGCAAGTGGGTCCCCACGTCGCACCGTACGCGTCGCTGGACTTGTGTGCGCTTGGCCACATAGATGTGTGTGGGGGCTGATTTGGTGCTTGAACGGTTGTGTGGGTGTGGCACCCATTTGGCTAGTCTCTAACTATGAGACTTGAAGTAACCCGAAAGAGTGAACTAGCTGTTCGGGTCCTGCAATGTCTGGCTAGCAGCGATGGGCTTCGCAAAGGTGCAGACCTGGCAGCCTCGGTCCATTCGAGTCCAGGGTTTCTCGCACAGACGATCTCGCCACTGGCCCAACGGGGCTGGGTGACCTCTGACCCCGGACCAGCCGGCGGATATCGCCTCGTCGCCGATCCAGCGACGATCACCCTTCTCGATGTCATCGAAGCCGTCGAAGGCCCGATCCACTCCAAGCGATGTGTGGTTTCCAAACAAGACTGTGGGCGAGCTGGGCAGTGCCTAATGCACCATTCCTGGCATCGAGCCCGCCGCAACCTGACCGAGTCGCTGAGCGCGATCGCCGTGTTAGACGCCGATCTACCGGTTCCGGCACCAGCACCGACCCCAACCTCTGCAAAGCGATGAGCATCTCGTCTCGACCCCAACAGCGAACTCAAGGGGGTGCAACCTCCCCGTCGACGAACCGCCCCCAGCGCTCGACGAAACCTGAATGGAAAAAGGTTGCCATCCCCAGCGAACACGGTGGATGGAGCCTCACCCTCGAACCGGTGGTCTTGGGCCTGATCGCAAGCTGGTCGATCGCTGGGCTGCTTGTCGGCATCGCGACGCTGCTGGTGTTCCTGGCCCGCACCCCACTCAAGGTCGTCTTGGTCGACCGATGGCGCGACCGATGGCTGCCCCGCACCGCACTTGCTGCCAAGTTCGCGGCTGCTGAACTGTCGGTCGTCATAGCATCGATGGCCGCAGCGATTGCCCTGGCAGATGACTTTGGGTTTCTCGCACCAGCGGCGTTCGCTCTGCCGCTGGTAGCGATCGAACTATGGTTCGACATGCGCAGCAAATCCCGACGACTGCTGCCCGAACTCGCGGGTGCGATCGGTATCGGAGCGGCAGCGACCGTCATCGCTTTGGCGGGTGGGCTCGGCACGAAGGTCGCCTATGGGCTGTGGCTTTTGGTCGCGGGCCGAGCGTGTGCCGCGCTGCCCTTCGTTCGCACCCAGCTCGACCGCGCCGCTCAGCGTCCGGTGTCGCTCGTACCGAGCGATGTGGCTCAAGCGGCCGTGCTCTTTGTCTGTGCCGTGGGTGCATCACAGCACATGGTGCCTTGGGCAGGGGTGGTCGCCATTGGGGTGATGGCGGTTGCAGACTGGGTGATGGTGCGTCGTCCACCACAACGCGCGGTGCTCATCGGTGCTCAGCAGAGCGTCATCGGCCTCGTCGTGGTGCTAGCCGATGGGATTGCGGTCCACTCGCTGTAGCAGGTTTCCAACGACTTGAGACGGTCCACGGCTGCCCGATGGAGCGTCACCACGAGCCGCCACCCCCGCCTCCGCCGCCCCCGCCCGAAAAGCCACCACCGGAGAATCCACCGCCACCCGACGAACTCCGCGGTGTGGAAACGGTCGCCATCTGGGACGATGCGCGGTCGGTCATGTTCGCCAGCGAGTTGGCGAACACAAAGCGGTCCCACGGGCCGACGCCGACGTACCACCGAGTCGTGTCCTGGAAGTTCGCATCGGTGAGCGTGCTGAAAGCCTGGGCCCACCGATCGACCACGCCAAAACACACCGCATAGGGGAGATATTCGGCGAAATGTTTGGTGAGGATCTGCTCGCGCTCTGCGTACTGGGCGTACTCTTTATCCGCATTTTCAATGAAGTCTTGGAATCCGAGGAGTCGCGCGTACAGCGCAGAGCCTTTCGCCGTGCGTGCGGGCATTCTCGGCGAAATGATCATGAAGCAGGCCCCCGCAACCAGTCCCGCGATCGGCAGCAACGCCCAGCGTGATTCGGTCGAGAAGCTGGTGATCAAACCGATGAAACCCCCGGTGAGCAGGACCGTTCCTATCCCCAGATAGATGCCGCGAATGCGATTTGGATCACCGCGAAAGTATCCGAGACGTTCCATATCTTTCGACAGGTCGTTGCGGAGCTCGACCATGCGTGCGGCACTCGATGCCCCCGCCTTGGACAGCAAGACCGATGTCTTGGCTCCCGGGAACAACACGGTCAACAACGACCGTTCGTGTTTGGCGAGGCCGGTGAAGTCTCCGTTTAGCAGCTCGAGATTCCAGTCTTGTCGTCCAAAGAAGCGTGGTTTTTCGAGCTCGACGATACGCATGTAGCCGCGCTGGGCCAGGTCGATAATCGTCGATGTCAGGTCGCGGGCATCGGCGCGTTCATCGATCAGCACGCCGGCATGGGCCGGGGCGATGCCCTCAGGTGGGCTGAACTCGACGACGACCTGGGGTCGCTCGAAGAGTCCACGTTTGCGGGGCGGGGCGTCCGTTGGCAACGCTGCATGTCCATCGGTCCAGGTCACATCGTCGCGTCCACGAGACCACGCCGCGTACAACACGCCGATGACACCCGCCCCAGCAAGAGCAACGGCGCTGGCGGTGGCACCGGGTGCGGGATCGGTGAGGCCGACGAAGGGGTCCGGCTCACCGGGTACGCCGGTGAGGTCTTCACTGTGGTTGTCGTAGCGTGGACCGAGGTTTGTGACCGTCCCGTTTGGCAGCCAGAGATCGACGGTGAATCCGTCGCCTGGGGCGACTCCTTCGAGCTGAGCAAAGGTGGCGACGCGGCCTTCGGTCGAGGCTGACGAACATGGGGTGGTCGACCCGATCGGCCCGGCGTAGCAAGCGGCCTCGTTGGGTGAGACCGGCAATGTGACCGTGACATGGGCAGACTCGATCGGCACGTCCCACTGGTCGCCGGTCACGTCCCAGGTGAGTAGTTCCTGACCTGCGGACTCGATCATGTTGTCTTCGACCACATACGAGATGACATATTGCTGGACGCCGCTGATCGTCCGGTCGGGGCTGCCGATCCGGAACACCTGGTTGCCTGCTTCGGTGTACTCATAGAGGTTGGCGGGCGCTCCGGTAGGTGAGCTGACCGATAGGTCTGAGAATTGCCACACACGGTCGAGCGTCGGGTCGTCTTGGTCTTGAACGCGCCACGGAATGAAACGCATGATGCCGTGGCGATCCTGACCTCCGAAGTCATAGGTGATCGTTTCGACCACCTCCAGGGCGCCCGAGTCTCTCAACATGATGTCGACATCCATCGACCGGATCGATTCTGAGGTTTGAGCGCCAGCAGGCTGTGAGCCCGACAGCAGCGGTGCAGCGATCACGGCAATCCATACCCAACACAGTGCGACGAACCTGAGCCGTCGCTGGATAGGCGAACCGTTAAACGTCGTCGTGGACACGTGTCGTCGGGGCGAGGCCGTCAATGAGCGCATCTCCAAAGTGTAGGGAGCCATCATCGTGTTGTCGGCTGCGATCGGTGCAGATACCACCGATGGTTTCGAGAAGGGCGCCATGTGGTCCGACCCATCGGTGTGTTCGTCGGCCGTTCTACCGCACTGGCCGATGAGCGCAGGGCAGCCGCACGGGTGAGGCGGGGAGATGCGGCAGTTGCCTGCCCCCGTGCTGCGATGCTGCCGTGCTGCCGTGCTGCCGTGCTGCGGAGGTCGGAGGTGTTCAACTGTCACAATGGGCCGGTGCGTCCAGAATTGTCGATCGCCGGAACAACGGTTCCCGAAGCTTCAAAAGTGGAGATAGCAATACCCGTGGCACGGCTTCCGTCGGGAAGTTGGATGACGATGCCGCTCACCGTCGTCGCTGGCGTGGATCCCGGACCGGTCATCTTCTGTTGTGCCGCCATCCACGGTGACGAAGTCAACGGGGTTGAAATCATCCGGCAGGTCGTCAACCGCTTGGATCCCGAGCAAATGACCGGCACCGTGCTGGCAGCTCCGGTGGTCAACGTACCCGGTTTCGCTGGGCGTGACCGCTACCTGCCCGACGGGCGGGATCTCAATCGATGTTTCCCCGGTCGGGTCGATGGGTCGCTCGCATCGCGCTTCGCAGCTGCGTTCATGACCGAGGTGGTCGAACGATGTGACCTCGGGCTCGATTTCCACACGGGTGCTCGGGGACGGTCCAACCTGCCCCAGATTCGGGTGGCGGTGGACGACGCCCCGTCGTTGCGACTCGCCGAGATTTTCCGACCTCCGATCATCGTGCATTCGAAGATTCGGCCGGGATCGCTGAGGGGTGAGGCGACCCGGCGTGGTGTGCCACACCTTCTCTTTGAGGGCGGACAGGCCGGATTGTTTGACCGATCGACCGTCGAAGCGGGTGTCAAAGGCACCATGAACGTGCTCGGTCATCTGGGCATGATCCCCTCGTCGCCGCCGAGCGGTATGGACGAAGATGTCACCGTGTGCCGGCAGTCGTGGTGGGTGCGGTCACCCCGAGCGGGATTGGTCCGCACCGTTGTTGACCTGGGCGAATGGGTTCACGCTAAGCAGCCGTTGGCGTTCGTTGCCGACGTGTTTGGTGGCGATGACTCCGCGATCGAGGCGGGACGTTCAGGTGTGGTCGCCGGGCGGATCGAACATGCTGTGGTGCATGCGGGCGACGCACTGTTTCACCTCGGTGCGATCGAACCGTTACCCGCCGAGGACGATGAGGATCCCGAAGAACCGCGCGACTGATGGGCTGACCGGTTGTGGCAACCGGGAGCGCTGAGATCGGATCGGGCGGCCGAGAACCGGCGTGTGTGAGGTCGTCCACAGTCGTGGCGCGGTTTGGGTGTCACAGGGGGTCATTAGAGTGCTGGGGTGCCCTCCGGCGATGTTGCGCCCGTACATTCCGGGACGACCACGGGCGGCGCCACCCGACGCTGCGCGCCGCGCCACCAGACCCGAGAGGAGGCCATTGATGTCGACCGATAACGCAACACTCTGGGACGTCTCCGGCGGACCTCACGCCTACACGCTGTCCAGCGACGACCCGGTTAGCGGAATGCATCCGGTCATACAACGCTGGTTTGAACAGCAGTTTCCTGAGGGGCCGACCGACCCGCAACGCGGCGGTTGGCCACACATCGCTGCTCGTCGACACACGTTGATCGCAGCACCGACCGGTTCGGGCAAAACCCTCTCGGCATTCTTGGTCTGTATCGATCAGCTGGTGCGACGCTGGGAGGCTGGCGAAGACCTTTCCGGTGGTTGTCAGGTGGTCTACGTCTCACCCCTTAAAGCGCTGGCCGTCGACATCGAACACAACCTGTCCGGTCCACTCCAATCACTCTGCGAAACCGCTGCCGAGATGGGCGTCGCGTTTCCGACGTTGACCGCTGCGGTCCGGACGGGCGACACCTCACCGGCGGAACGCCAGGCGATGGTGTCGTCACCGCCGAACTTTCTGATTACCACTCCAGAATCGTTGTACCTCATGGTGACCGGCGCGCGCAGTCGAGCCGTGTTTTCTCGTGTCGACACCATCATCGTGGACGAGATCCATGCGCTCGCCCGCGACAAGCGCGGCTCACACCTCGCACTCACCCTCGAGCGCATCGCTCACGTCGCGGCGTTTGAACCGATGCGAATTGGCCTGTCTGCGACCCAGCGCCCGATCGAAACGGTGGCCGAGCTCCTCGTCGGCGCCCGCTGCGCGTCGGACGGATCTGCCGATTGTGCCATCGTCGATATCGGTCACCGGCGCGATGTCGACCTCACCATCCAGCTGCCCGATTCCGATCTTGAAGCTGTCATGTCCGCAGAGCAGATGGCGGACGTACTCGATGACGTCGCCGAACAGGTCCTATCGCGCCAAACGACGCTCGTGTTTGTCAACACTCGGCGCATGGCTGAACGCGTTGCTCACCTCCTCGGCGAACGACTCGGCGATGACGTGGTCGCGGCGCATCACGGATCCTTGTCAAAGGACCGACGTGCTCGGGTCGAAACCAGGCTCCGGGCCGGTGATCTCAAGGCGCTGGTCGCAACGGCGTCGCTCGAACTCGGCATCGACGTCGGTCCGGTTGAACTGGTCTGTCAGATCGGATCGCCGCGTTCGATCGCGACCTTCCTGCAACGCGTCGGGCGTTCGGGTCACAGTCGACATGGCAAGCCGGTGGGTCGTATCTACCCGACGACACGTGATGAGTTGGTCGAGGCAGTCGCCATGTTCGCCGCGATCGACCGTGGGGTGCTCGACGCGGTGCTGCCACCCGAGGCGCCCATCGACATCCTGGCTCAGCAGATCATCGCCGAAGCCGCCGCACAAGATTGGGACGAAGACGCATTGTTCGACCTGGCTCGGCGCTCGGCTCCTTACCGTCGACTCGCTCGAGACCGCTATGACGAGGTGCTCTCGCTGGTATCTGCGGGGATTCAGACCGGCCAGGGCAAGAAGGGTGCCTACGTCCATCGCGATCAGGTCAATTCGGTGGTGCGCGCCCGACGGGGAGCCCGGCTCGCTGCGGTGACGTCGGGGGGTGCCATCCCCGAACTAGGCGACTGGCGGGTGATCACCGACCACGAAGAAGCTCACGTCGGGACGGTGGGTGAAGACTGGGCGATCGAATCTATGCCCGGCGATGTGTTCTTGTTGGGTACGACCTCGTGGCGAATTACCAAGATCGACAGCGGCACGGTGCGCGTCGTCGACGCTGCAGGGGCGCCGCCGACCATCCCGTTCTGGTTCGGTGAAGCACCTGCTCGAACCGCTGAGCTCTCTCACGAGATCTCGCGGTTGCGTCAAGCCCTTGCCGACCATTTCGCTGCCGACGATCTCGATGCCGCGCGCGCCTATCTCAGGAGCATCCCCGGGGTTACGAGTGCCGCTGCTGGTCTCGTCGTCGCATATCTCTCGACGGGTTACACGTGGCTGCAGGCCATGCCCACTCATGATCGGATCGTGTTCGAACGATTCTTTGACGAGGCTGGCGGCATGCAGCTGGTGGTGCATGCTCCCTTTGGCGGGCGCATCAACCGCGGTTTGGGTCTCGCGTTGCGCAAACGTTTCTGCAAAAGCTTCGATTTCGAGCTGCAAGCGGCGGCCAACGATGACGCCGTCATCCTGTCGCTCGGTCCGCAACACAGCTTCCCCCTCGAGGACGTATCACGCTTTCTGGCCAGCAGGACCGTCGGCGAAGTTTTGACCCAGGCCCTGTTGCTGTCACCGATGTGGGGCGCACGTTGGCGATGGAACCTCAATCGTTCGTTGGTCGTGCTGCGTTGGCGCGGCGGCAAACGCAATCCGCCTCAGATCCAACGCATGCAGTCCGACGACATGATGGCGGCGGTGTTCCCGCGCCTCGCTGCATGTCAAGAAAACACCACGGGTCCCATCGATCTGCCCGATCATCCGCTGGTGCGACAAACCCTCGACGATTGTCTGCACGAAGCGATGGACCTCGACGGTTTGGCAGAGTTGGTACGAGGGATCGAAACCAAGACCATCGATGTGGTGTTTCGCGACACGACCGAGCCGTCGGTGCTCGCACACGAAATCCTCAATGGTCGGCCATTTACGTATCTCGACGATGCACCACTTGAAGAACGGCGAACGCGCTCGGTCGCGATGAAGCGGGGACTGCCCGTCGAACCTCGCGATCTGGCCAAACTCGATGTCGACGTGATCGACCGCGTCGTTGCGGAATGCCGCCCCGAAGTGACGTCACCCGATGAGCTACACGACTTGTTGATGAGCGCTATCGCGTTGGCTCCCAGCCCGCGATGGGCGTTGCTGGCAGAGGTCTTGATCGCTGGCGGACGTGCGGTCGAGATGCGCAGTGGTGGCTCCACGTGGTGGGTTGCGGCCGAGCGCTGGGCAGATGTCGCCGCGATCTGGTCCGATGTCGTGATCGTCCGCCACAACCTCGCGGTCCAATGGCTCGATCGTGTGAGCGATACGTTGGCTGAAGACGTCATCGATGCGGCGATCAGGACCACACTCGGCATGACCGGGCCCGTAACGTTTGCCGAGCTTGCTGTTCTCACAGGATTGCCGCTGTCCACGATCGACATGGCCGTACTCCGCCTCGAACACGAGGGTTCGGCGATGCGCGGACTGTTCGATCCCCGCAAAACGAACGACGGTGCGACTCACGACGGTGCGACCAACGACGCTGCAACCAACGACGCTGCAACCAACGACGCTGCAACCAACGACGCTGCAACCAACCGAGGCGCTGGGGGCGGCTCGGCCGACGGTGAGGTTGCCGAGCAGGTGTGCGCCAAACACATTCTCGTTCGTGTACACCGGGGAACGACCGCCAGCCTGCGATCGCGTATTTCAGCGGTCTCGCCTCAGACCTACATGCGTTTTCTGCTCCGCTGGCACGGGGTGACCGCCGACACGCGGAAGCAGGGACGCCGCGGTCTTGCCGCGATCATCGAACAGCTTCAGGGGTTCGAAGCGGCGGCCGGGGCGTGGGAACGGTCGATACTTCCCGCCCGGCTCGAGAGCTATCAATCTCGATGGCTGGATGATCTCTGTCTCGGCGGCGAAGTGGTCTGGGGCGCCTCGCCCCGCGTTCGGACGCTGCAAACGATCCGGCGCGCAAGTCCTCAGCAACTCCCAGCCGCGCCACGCCACTGACGTTTGCGCTTCGGGCCGATATCGCTTGGCTCCGCACAGCGATCGGGGGTGCGAACGAAAGTCCGTGGCCGGACGCTGGGCCGGGGCGTGAGATCCTGGAAGTTCTCCACGAGCGCGGGGCCCTCTTCGCTCCTGAGATCGGCACCATGTCAGGGCGCCTCGCCGCCGAAGTCGAAGAGGGCCTGTGGGACGGGGTTGCCCGCGGCCTGCTGACGGCCGACAGCTTTCAGGCGGTTCGCTCGCTCCTCTCGGCGCGTCAACGACTCAACCGGCGTGCTCGTCGTTCCCGCCGTCGAGGGTTGCGACAAGGCGTTCACGGTATGAATCCCGCTGAGGGCCGCTGGACTCTGATGACCAAACCCGCGGTCATCGACGAGCCTGATGAGCTCGCCGAAGCGGTTGCCGAACAGCTCCTCGCCCGTTGGGGCGTGTTGACCAAGCAGGTGCTGGTCCGCGAGGCGTGCGGTGTTCCATGGCGCGAAGTGTGGTGGGCAATGCGCCGCCTCGAAGCGAGAGGAGTCATTCGAGGCGGACGATTCGTGTCAGGGTTCAGTGGGGAACAGTTCGCTCTACCCGAGGCGGTCGATCGCTTGCGTCGCACCGACAAAGAGCCGCTGACCGGCGAGACCGTGATCTTGTGCGCAACCGACCCGCTCAACCTTGCCGGGTCGGTTGTGGGCACCGACCGAATTCCTGCCGTGCGCACCAACGTCGTCAAATATGTCGACGGTTTGGTGGTGTCGGCAGATGAACCAGCAGATAGAGCTGGCCAAGGCGCCGCTACGTAGCAGAGGTACCGAGCGCTTCTGCCGCTGTGGTCATGCTCGCTGCCGGTCAGTACGAACTACTCCCGGCACGACCGGGACGCGCACTGATTCGGTCGCTACGCGATCAGTTCAGCAGGTCAGCGCTCGTTACCGACCCAAAATTTGGGCGTACCAGGCAACTCGGTTTCGTTGTGAGCCGGGCAGCGCCAAAAATGACAGGTGCCCAAGAGCTCCGCCGACACCGAAACCTTCGTAGCGGAGGTTATCGAGGAAGCTCGGGATGACATCAGGGAGCTGGTGTACCCAGCGACCCGACGAGCGGTCGCCGACGGGCACGCCTGGGATGAAGCGTCGAACCGTGCCGATCTGGGTCGAGCGGGTGAGACGAGCGAATGTTTCGCTCGTCTGATTGGAGACGGTTCCCCCATCCAGCGCGTAGTTCAGCAGTACCGCTTTGCCCGGCAGGCCCTCAGGGGGTGACGCTATCCAGTCCACCAGATTGATGCCGTCGCTCAGATCGACTTCGTGCTGCATGACCGCAGCCTGAAACGCTGTTTCGGGGCCGGAAAGCTCCGACGAAAATACCCCGCTGATCTCGAACCAGCTGTACAGGTTTGATTGGCTGAGAATGTTCATCACTCCAACGCCGCCGACTTCGAGCGTGGCGCCTCTGAGGTCGGGCGCGACGGCGACGAACGCGGAGCCAAGCACCGACCCCATCGACACGGCCTGATAAATCACCTTGTTGGGATCAAGATCGGGTACGCCGTCTGGGCGTCCGCCAGCACCGACAATGTCGAGTCCGGCCATCGAGGTTTCGATCGCTCGAAGAAGCGACAGCTGATCAAAGATCGACTGGTACATGAGCGAAACGACCTTCGGGGCGTCGCCGGGATTGGTGATCCCCAGCAGCCAGCCGCCGTCTTCATCAGCACGGCTGCCGTGATTCGGAAAATCGATCGCCAGGGTCGCGATGTTGTGTTTGGCGTTTTCGCCGACTTGTATGAACGCTTGTCCTTGCGGCAGCGAGAGTCCCGGACCGTATATCGACACGGCAGCTGGCCGTCCAGCAGCGTTGTTGGGGATGGCCAAGCCGAATTTCAGCCAATTGTCGCGGGGAGCTTGGCTGGTGTCGACCATCGACTCAGGACCGGTGCGGTAGTCCGAGACGAGCACCTCCCCCTCAACGACCGTCGCTCCAAACATGTCGCCGCCCGGTACGACGTGAACGTTGCGAATCGGGTGCGGTGTGTCCCAGATCTGTGCGGTTACCGCGCGGATCGGATCAGCGATGTCTGACCTCGACCGAACGGTGAAATCGGTAATCGACGCAATGCGCTGGGTCGGCACACCAAACCCGTTGGCTTCGGCGACCAAACCACGGATGTACGCGGCTCCCGGGTCGTTGTTTCCCTCGGACAGCAACGAGGCCAGTCCTGGGGCAGCTGCGATAGGGGCACCCGACTTGGTGGTGGGGGAGTTGGTCAACGCTGCGACGTAGCGATGCCCGAATTCGAAACGATCCTTTGGCCAGACCGAGATCACCTTGGCGTCGCGTTCGGTTGCATGAGTCTCGGCGCGGACTCGCACAGGTGCGGTGGTGCTGGTGGCCGTGTCGAAGACCACGACGGAACTGTCGGTTAGCGACCTCATGTCGGTGTCGGCCGGGAGTTCGAACAGGATTGGTCCGGCGGCCGAGAAGCCGGTGGAGCCGTTGTTCAGTACCTCATGTGGCTGCAACGGTTGGGAGATGGTCGCTCGTCCCTGTGCCGACATGACTTCGGGAGCGACGTGCGTGCGCAGGCCGGTTGGTGACGAAGCATCGTGTTGGGTTGCCAGATTCGTCGGCCAAGGAAGGGCACAAGTCGGATTTGCCAACGGATGACAGGAGTACCCCGACGCCGGTACTTGGCCAATAACTGCGCCGTCGACGATTCGTGCGCTCGCAACGGCAGGAAAGGCAAGGCAGGTCAGAGTAAACACCGCCGCCATCGAGGTCAGATGACGGCGCAGGTGCAGGCGTCGGGCGTTGCGGGGTGTGCCAGTTGGTTTGAGCATCTGGGAATGCTTGCAGAATCGCAGCTGTATGTACAGGATCCGCCGTTGCCGTTGCCGTTGCCGTTGCCGTTGCCGTTGCCGTTGCCGTTGCCGTTGCCGTTGCCGTTGCCGTTGCCGTTGTCCGTGGGTGGAGCGCGCCGTCGTCGCTCATCGTCGAGTCAAACGCCCTCGACACTGCTCAACGTCCCCATGATTGGGAGTCACAGCACTAGCGTGAAGGCTTGAGATCGGCTGGACCACCCTGGTGGCACATGCCATGCCGTCGCGCCTGTGAGGAGACCCCTGATGCTTCCCGACGAAACCAGTCACCAGCTCCCAGATCTCGATCCTGAAGAAACCCAAGAGTGGCTGGACTCGCTCGATTCGGTGATTGCCGCCCGAGGGAGCGGCCGCGCACGTTATCTGCTGTTGCGTTTGGCTGAGACCGCTCGCCAGCAGGGTGTGCAGGTCTCGCCGATGGTGTCGACCGACTACATCAACTCCATCCCCTCAGATCAGGAACCATGGTTTCCAGGTGATGAGGAGATGGAACGTGAGATCCGTCGGATCGTCCGTTGGAATGCCGCGGCGATGGTGACACGAGCGAATAAGCATTCGCCCGGAATCGGTGGACACCTGGCGACGTACGCTTCGGCCGCGTCGCTCTATGAGGTCGGCTTCAACCATTTCTTTCGCGGTAAATCCGATGGTCGATTTGGCGACCAGGTGTTTATTCAGGGGCACGCTGCGCCAGGTATTTACGCACGTGCATTCGTTGAAGGGCGCCTCAACGAGACACAACTCGATCATTTCCGCCGCGAAACATCTGGTATCGGGCTACCGAGCTATCCGCATCCGCGTCGGATGCCGTCGTTTTGGGAATACCCGACCGTGTCCATGGGGCTCGGGCCTCTTAACGCCGCATACCAGGCGAACTTTTCTAGGTATCTTCGCGATCAACAACTTGTCGACACGACAGGGACGCAGGTGTGGTGTTTCGTCGGTGACGGAGAAATGGACGAACCTGAGTCGGTTGCTGCCGTCGCCTATGCGGGGCGCAAGCGTCTCGGCAATCTGACCTTTGTCGTCAACTGCAATCTGCAGCGGCTTGACGGTCCGGTCAGGGGCAACGGCAAGATCATCCAAGAACTCGAATCGCTGTATCGCGGTGCTGGGTGGAATGTGATCAAGGTGATCTGGGGCAGGGAATGGGATCCGCTGCTTGCCAACGATGTAGACGGTCGTTTGCTCCACAAAATGAACACGACGGTCGACGGTCAGTTTCAAACCTACGCGGCGCGAGAGGGTTCCTATATCCGGGAGCATTTCTTTGGCCCTGACCCTGAGCTGAGGGCGTTGGTCAAACACCTCAGCGATGAAGATCTTCAGCGTCTCAGTAGGGGAGGGCACGACTACCGCAAGCTCTATGCCGCCTATCAAGCTGCGTATAACGACAACAGTGCTCCGACAGTGATCCTGGCAAAGACGATTAAGGGCTGGACACTAGGACCAGATTTTGAGTCCCGTATGAGCACACATCAGATGAAGAAGATGAACGTGGAGGAACTCAAAGCGTTCCGCGATCGTTTGGGTCTGCCCGTCTCGGACAGCGAGCTAGAAGATGGTGAGGCTCCGTATCTCCGCCCTGCTGCGGGCTCACCCGAGGCGGAATACATTCAGTCGCGTCGGCGCGCGCTCGACGGTTATGTCCCCGAGCGGCTCGTCCGTCGAAAGTCTGTTGTGATGCCCGGCATCGAGGTGTTCCGCGAGCTGTTCTCTGGTACCAAACGAAACCGGGAGGTCTCGACGACCGGTTCGTTGGTCAGAGTGATGCGGAACCTGATGCGCGACCCAAATCTGGGTTCTCAGGTCGTGCCGATCGTCTCTGACGAAGCGAGGACGTTCGGGATCGACGCGCTGTTTTCAGAGATGAAGATCTACGAGCCGTTCGGGCAGACCTATGAACCGGTCGACGCCGACAATCTGCTCAGCTATCGAGAATCCCAACGCGGCCGCATCATGGAGGAAGGTATTACAGAGGCTGGGGCGCTGGCGACGTTCACGGCGTGCGCGACGTCGTATGCGACCTGGGGTCAGCCGATGATCCCGTTCTACATCTTCTATTCGATGTTCGGGTTCCAGCGTGTTGGCGACCTGATCTGGGCGCTGGGCGACCAGCTCGGCCGAGGATTTCTGATCGGAGCGACGGCGGGTCGAACAACGCTTCAGGGCGAAGGCCTCCAACACGATGATGGGCAGTCCCCACTGCTGGCATCGGCCGTGCCGAACTGTCAGGTTTTTGACCCGGCGTTCGCATATGAGGTGGCGCTGATCGTCCAGCACGGTATAGAGCGCATGTACGGCGACGATCCAGTCAACGAGTTTTACTACCTCACCGTCTATAACGAATCCGTTCCCATGCCCAAGATGCCGGTCGACGCCGCGCAGGGTGTGATCGACGGCCTCTATCCGTACCTGCTTCCGCCTCGCCAGTCTGAACCCGAAGCGACGATCTTGGCGTCAGGTGCGTCGATGGGCGATGCGCTCAGCGCACGCGAGATCTTGATGGGTGAGTACGGGGTGTCTGCTGGGCTCTGGTCTGCCACCAGCTACCAGCGGTTGCGCTCCGACGCTCTTGCGGTCGAACGGTGGAATCGCCTACATCCCGAACAGGCGCCGAGGATTCCTCGGGTGACCCGTTTGCTCAACGATTCCCGTGGGCCGATTGTCGCCGTGACCGACTACATGAAAGCGGTGCCGGACCAGGTGTCGCGGTGGGCGCCCCGTCGGTTTGTGTCCCTCGGTACCGACGGGTTTGGCTTGTCCGATACGCGCACAGCGTTGCGCCGATACTTCGAGGTCGACGCCGGTCATATCGTGGTGGCGGTGTTGTCGGCCCTGGCGCAGGACGGTGTCGTCGACCCGCAACTAGCCCTTCATGCTGTCAACCGGTTTGGTATCGACAGAGAGACGTTGCCGCCTGAACAGCGCCAATAGCGCCCAGGCGCGAAGATCCGCCGACCTCCTCCTTGTAAGGGAGGCGCTGTAGGAGGGGCGCTGTAGGGGAGGCGCCGTCGAGGTGGGTGACTGCCGCTGGCGGTTCTTCAGCGCGACGGTCGGTGATGTCTGGGATCTGTTGACCCCGCGCTAGTCGTCGTCCTCTTTGCCGTCTTTGTAGTACTCGGCATAAGGATCGTCGGAGTAGTCGTCGTATGGATCGTCGTCACCGTCGTCGTCATCATCGTCGTCATCGTCATGGTGAGACGTTGAGAACATGTCGGATTCGCCGAGAATGGACTCGAAGTCCGATTCGCCCGCGTACGCCCCTTGCTTGAGTGCGCGGGCCTCACGGAAACGACGTGCTCGCCCTTTGCGTGCCATATACCGCCTCCTAGGTGGCCTGCATTCTGTCTCAACCGTGGGGTGCTGTGCGGATCGCGCGCCGTCAGCGTGTGAGATTTTTCAGAGGTCGAATGAGTACACCGTTATCCAGACTGATGTTCCAGGCTGGGCCGCAGAACCGGCGCTTGGAATCTGTGATCCGACCATGCCGTCGAGCGTCGGATCTACGGTACTCACCCGTTGGATGTTTACTCGGTAACCGAGACGCTCAAGGGTAGCGCGCGCGGCAGTCTCGGTTTGGCCCACCACGGCGGGCAGAGCATTCGGCGGGGCAGTGCTGGGCGGTGTCGTCGGTGTTGTCGACGGTGGCGTTGACGGGGTGAGGGTAGTGGTCGGTTCGGGAGGAGCGGTGGTCCGCGGCGTTGAGCTCGGAGGCGGTTGCACCGTCGGCTGGGTGTCTTTGGGTGTGGTCGACGGCGGAGACGTTTCAACAGGTGTCGTGTCAACAGGCCGCTGCGTCGCCGGGGGCGTGGTTTCGACCGGCGCGGGTTGTGTGGCTGGGGTCCGCGGCTTGAGGATGCCGCCGGCGTAATAGATGCTCGGTAGGCGGGCGCCTTTGCTGAGTTGTTCGTTGTCGGCAAAGCCCTTGCCGACGAGGACGGTGATACCCGAGCCGACGCGCCGGACCGTGCCCGAGGATGGCCCGGTTTCGAGCACCAAGCCCTGTTCGTCTTCTGTCGATGGGACGAGGACTTTTGTCGGCTTGAGTCCTTTGCGGATGAGCAGGGCTTCGGCGCGTGGCCAGGCCATACCTGTGAGCGCTGGCACCTTGATTTCTTTCGGGCCGGTCGAGATGAACACGGTGAGGTCCCCGTCGATCGGTTCACCCTCTTCTGGTGAGACAGCCGCGACAAACCCGATCGGTACGGTGCTTGAGGCTTGTTTGTCCCACTTGACCGGTATGTCTGCCTGTGCCAATCGAAGCCTGAGTTCGAAGGGGTCAGCTCCCGAGAGGCCATCGGGGCTGCGTACCGGGGCGGGACCCGAAGATACCGTGAGGGTGACGCCGCCGTCGCGATGGGTGCGCCCTCCGGGCGGAGGGTCCTGGGAGACGACGGTGTCCTTGGCGCCCCGCTGGTGGTAGGTCCGGACTACCGAGACCTTGAAGGTGTCGCCGAGCGCCGTTTCTGCTTCGGTCACGGGTTTGCCAAGCACATCGGGGACCGGCCGAGAAAGCGGGGCATCGCTTGTGGGATCGGGCACGTTCATGACGGCAAACGCGAGCCCGGCGATGATGGCCAACGCGGTGATCAGGGCGACGAACGTCACCCTTTTGGATGGTTTGGCGGGGCGATCGTCGACGAGACCGAGCATCTCGATGGCGTCGTCCTCGGTGAGGTCAGCGTCCTCAACATCGCCCTCGGTTTCGCCATCCCAAGCAACCTCGACGAGTCCGTCGCCGAAGCCACCCGTCACCTCGGTCGGTATCGCCTTGGGTTGCTGATCCGCGTCGCCTTGATCGAGGTCGACTGCCGGAGCTTCAGGTGGCATGCCAGGATTCGCAGGAGTTGTCGGCATGACGGGGGCGGTCGGCGAGGCCACGGGAGCTGCAGTGGCCTGAACTGCTGTGTTGTGCGCCTCGCCGCCCGTATCCATGGGATTCTGTACGGGGCCGGTCGGCGCTGGTGGTGCCTGCGTCCTCGCGTCGAGTGCGGTCGTTTCGTTGACTGCCCGGCTCGGCGGCGTGGGTGTGGTGGGGGAGGTCACCAGATGTGTGCTGGATGCTGTCGGGCCCGGTGGTGCGGTCGGTGATGGTGACACACCGTTGGCGTTGTCGTTAACGGTGTCGTTTGGTCGAGTAAAGCCGTTGGTGTGGGGAGTTTGGCCGTTCGGTGCTGCAAATGGCGTTGGCGGTGTGGGGACCGGCAACGGGATGCCTAACATCGGGGACGCACTGCCATCGGTCGCGGGGTTCGCCGCGGGCCCCGAACCGTTGATGAGGTTCGCTGTCTCAGCCCTATCCGCAGAAGTGGTGCCGGTAGCTCCGTCAGGCGCAGCGGAAGCCGGTCCTGCGGACGGATGGCCGAAGGGGAGCGTCAGCGGTTTGGTCGCTTCGTTGTTGCTGTGCCCGTTGGCCGAAGGTGCCGAATCGGTGTGTTGAGCCTGCTCCTCTGACCCCACCGGAGCCGCGCGCAACGGCCCGGATGGCGAGGTCTGGGGCGTCTGTTGCGAAGGGTCAAGCATGGTCACGTCGCGCGCTCCTGCGTTGCATGTTGCAACGGCACGCGCAGGTTACGACTTGAGTCGGAAGTGGAATGGGTGCATCGCGGTTGGCTTCGGAGGCTCTGAGGGAGTCAACCGCGACAATCGTACCGTTTCAGTGGCGCGGTACTTGCTGTGTTTGGTATGCGGACAATTAAGACTTGGTCGTTGGGCCAGGTGATCCGCAGCTCGGTGAAGTTGCGGGCTGGCTTACGGCGCCAACGACCCGGGGCATGAGGGCGCAACCACCTTCATTTCGTCGGGCAAACCAATCGCACCGACCGTGCAAAATTGCATTTCGAGCGGTGGAGGATCGGCCGGTTTGGATGCGGTCGCCGTCTCGTACTCGTCGTGGGTGCAGTTACCGTTCGCGTCCTTCCAACTGTGCCCGTAGAGACCCAGCGCATCCTCCCGATCGATCCACGCCTGCTCCCATCGAGCTGCATCTTCGGACGTCTGGCAGCGGAGTTGCATGAAGGTCGACACGGTCACGCTCGCTGTCGACGCTGCGGACGCGGTCGGGCTTACGGGCGCAACTGAAGAACCGGATGTCGCATGACTTCTAGGGATGTCAGCTGGTGACACCTCGGTCGCTCCCGGATCGAGGGAGACCTTTTCGGATGCGGCGGTGTCATCGCCGCCAGCTGACTTCGCGAGCTGAAAGATGCCAAAGCCAGCGGCCGCCATGCCGACGAGGAGGATGATCTGCACGATGTCTGCCTGGCTTCGGTTCTCGAGCTTGACCGTGAAGAAGCCCAAAGAGATGCTCACCGAGCCAACGGGATGACGGGTAGCAGTTCCTTCTGGGGCGTCGGCGGTGGGTTGTTCTGTGCGTTCGGCTAGAAGGCCTACGCCCTGGCGGGAGATTTGCGCGAAGAGCGCGGCCAAACCGACAAAGATGATCAGCAGGGCAATGATGGCGGCGGTAGTCATGGTTGCCTCGTGGGGTTGAGGTCCCTCCTTGTATCACCTCGATTCGTATCGCGCCATGTAATGTCGGTGCGCCGATCGCTATCTGACACGAGGCGCAACCCCGCCCGTGGGGCAAGCATGAGCAGCGCGAGGAGTCCTGGCTGACTACGGACAGGGTGCCTGTCGGATGTGGTGGTCCGGGGCGACGGAGATCGGCGTGTTGGCCCGGGTGGGTGATGGCCTGAGCGGGTGTTGGTCTCGGCGACCGAAATGATTACCCGTGGAGGCGGAATGTCCAGGCAAGCGATGCTCGTTGTAGCGGCCGCGCTGGTGCTGGGATGTGCGTAGTGGGGTGCTGCCCCGGTCGCGGCTTGGTTCGATGGCGATGAGGTTGACGAGCGGACGACCCGGTGGCAGCTCGTTGAAACGAGCGGTTTCGTTCCGGGCGTCGACGAACCCATCCGCCTCGGCGAGGTTGACGGCGCGATGTGCTTGATCCACGGCGATGCATGTGCGTACGACTTGGCCGACTGGGACGACAGGGACTTTGGTCCGGCGGCGACCGTCGCGTCTCTTGCTCTCGGCGATTACGCGGTGACCTTGGTGAGCCGCCCGCTCTATTCGCAATCGGTGCTGGTCGGGGATCTCGTGTTTCAAGAGGTGGTCGCCCGACAGCCGTCAACCGACAGCGGTGGCACGGCGAACGACGCGCGTGAGCTGGTGCTCGGGGTCGAGCCGTTGAGCGACTTCGTCTGCCTTTCTGAGGGGCCGATGGGCTGGGAGTGGGGTCGCCGTCAGCTGGTTGCGATCCCCGTCGAGCATCCTGGGCCGAATGGGTTTCGGGTCTTCAAAGCATCGAGTCCGGTGACCATCAAAGTGGCCGCACCCGAGGCGTTGGCACACTGCACGGAACTCATGCTGGCGTCGGACGGTGCGCGGTCGTGAGTGACGTCGGGGGGTTGAGTGCACTCACGACGGTGCCCTCAGTGCGGGCGAGGCCCCGCACGCACGAGTATCATCGGGCGGCCTACGGGCGATTAGCTCAGCGGAAGAGCGCTGCCTTCACACGGCAGAGGCCACTGGTTCGAACCCAGTATCGCCCACCATAACGGTCTCTCTAGAACCACTTCTCTCGTCGTGAGGGGAGTGGTTTTTTGTTTCTGTGCGTAGTTTCTCGATGAAGTCTGGTTGGAGGATCAGCTGGTAGGGCTGGGTCAGGCGGTGGTAGGTGATGCCTTCGGTGTCGAGGGTGATCTGGTCGTAGAACGCTTGGTTGAGGTGTCTGCGGGCGGTGGGGTTGGCTTCTTGGTAGAGCTTCCTGGGGTGGTTGAGGAGTGAGAGGAAGCCTTCGAGAGCTTTGATTGCTCTGTCGGTGTCGGCTTGATTGATTTCGATGATGCGTTCAGCATCTCGGGTTTCTTTGTTGATTCGGTTTTGTTCTTCTTTGAAGAGATCGAATGGTATGGATTCTTGGTAGTGGAGGGCGAGCAGTTTCTTTCTTTGGTCTGCAAGGGTGCGGAGTCGGGCCTGTTGACGTTCGATGTCGGTCTGGATGGTCTGGTTGCGTTTGATCAGAGCTTGACCGAAGAGAGCGATGATTTCGTCTCGGGTGGCTTTGGGTAGATAGAGGTTGCGGTAGTGGTCTTCGACGGCTTGTTCGACTTCGGTGACGGGGAGGTATGGCGGCGCTTCCGGGATGAGCGGGGTGTGAGGTTCTGAGGGAGGGTCCGCCAGGCGCGAGACAGGGGCTCGCAGAATCGGTGCTGTCTACACGCCGAACCCGGGAGCCCCTGTGTCTGTTGATCCTACGCGTATGTGCGAGTTGCTGGTGGGTCTGCCCGACGTGAACGTCCTCGCCGTCACCGACACCGAGCAACTCGTGCGAGTGATGGTGGAGACCCGCCAGCCCCGACCGGTCTGTACGGGCTGCGGCGGCCCGGTAACAGCGAAAGACCGCGCCGATGTCGAACACGCTGATCTGCCGTCCTTCGGCCGGCGGGCAGTGCTGGTGTGGCGCAAGCGCCGCTGGGGATGCCCATCGCGGTGCGGGGCAGCGTCGTTCACCGAGATCGCTCCCGCGATCGCCGGTCCGAGGCAGCGTCTCACCGATCGTGCCGGGCGGTGGGCCACGATTCAGGTCGGCCGGCGTGGACGGCCAGTATCGGATGTGGCTGGTGAACTCGGAGCGAGCTGGGACGCGGTGATGGACGCTGTGGTCGCCTACGGGCAAGTACTCGTGGATGATCCGGCCCGGTTCGCTGATGTCGAAGCGCTCGGTCTGGACGAGACCCTGCAATGCAAGATCGGTTGTTGGCGCCGTCAGGTCTGGTCGACCCAGATCGTCGATGTCGGCCGCGGACAGCTCCTTGATGTGGTCGAGGGTCGCAACGCGACCGGCCCGGCCGAATGGCTCGACGACCAGTCCGAACAGTGGCGGGCGAACATCGCTTGGGGAGCGTTGGATCTGTCGGGCCCGTACCGCAAAGTGTTCGACACGATGCTCCCCGACGCAGTCCAGGTCGCCGATCCGTTCCACGTACACAACATCGCCCAGCAGCGCTTGGATGAATGCCGGCGACGAGTCCAGAACGACACGCTCGGGCATCGTGGCCGCAAAGACGACCCGCTGTATCGATGCCGCCGCCTGTTGTCTCGCGCTGATGATCGACTCGACGAGAGCGGCCGGACCAAGCTGCTCGGGCTCCTCGCTGCCGGTGATCCGAAGGGTGAGGTGAAGACCATGTGGCATGTGAAAGAAGTCGTCCGCAGCATCTACGAGCACCGGGATCAGGACCTGGCGCTCGGGTTCGTCGATCGGCTCGGCCACGATCTCCAAGACACCGACCTGCCGATCGAAGCCAACCAACTCGGCCGGACCCTGCTCCGCTGGAAACACCAGATCTGCGCCTGGCACGCCTCCGGTGTGTCGAACGGGCCGACCGAGGCCGTCAACAATCTGGTGAAAAGGGTCAAGCGTGTCGCGTTCGGGATCGTCAACCACCGCAACTACCGGATCCGTGCCGTGCTCTACGCCGGCAAACCCAACTGGGACCTACTCAACACCATCAACCCCGCTCAAAGCTGAAGCGCCCGTATTTTGGGAGGCCGTGCGCGATGCGTTTGGGCTGGTGGAGTTGCCCGATTCCTACCAGCAAGACGCACGCCTCTTTGGGTGCTTTATCGAACTGCGTCGATGGGCAAACTTCTTCAAGCATCCAGGTGTATTCGGCTACTTGATGCATGAACCGAGGTATACCTATCAGGATATCGGTGCGGAGCACAGTCTGGTTAAATCTGAAACGGATACAACGGTAGTAATCACGTCTAAAGTTGTAAATGAGAACTGGAAGTTTGGAGCCCCAGGAAAGTCGCAGAAGTTACCAAAGACCTTATTTGCTAAAAAGAGAACAGCACTGGTAGTTCTGCCCAACATATCCGAGCTGGCACTCCGACTGGAAAAAGAAGTGACCACAATCACGGATATTCTGTGTGTACCGCCGTTTTCCAGTCGCTTGACTGAAAAATCCACAATCGAGGACTACTTTCAGGCCTAGTAGGGGACTTGCGATACTCACCAGACCAGCTGAGCGACCGCAAGTCCTACTTGCGTATGTTCCGCTCCTTACCGCGGTGTTTTAGCGATTGGTCCCGGGCTTCACCGTCGCCGGAGCTCATGGTATGGGTCCCCGGCAAATGTGTGTCCGCGTGACCCGATCAAGCAAGTCTGAGCTATCGGGACATTTGATTAATTGGTACCCTTGACAAGTGATCGAGGTCTGCCGTGATGCTTAAGCTTCTCTCTCCAACAATACAAATCTATCTTGGTGGGTTCTGGCGTGTATATCCCGTACCGTTGTGTGTTTCACTGGAGTAGGTCTAAGCTTGATTGAGAATCATCTTTCAAGACCGATGGGTGGCGTAGGGGACAATGATGCCTGAATCAGAGGACGCGGAAACCGACGCATTTTTCCTGGCTTTCGAGCTTGTCGATCAAGTCTGCAATCTCTTCAAAGGGATCAAGGCGCGATTGCGACCGCAGGACGGTGTCAACCGATTGTACGACTCAGACCGTTTCGACCGCGTCGTACAGCTTGGCTTGCACCTGGAAGCGGTTTCGAACCTCTTGAGAGCTCAATTCGATGTGCAGGCATACGTCTTGCTGAGACCCGCGCTGGAGCAGGCTGTGGTCGATCGGCTTTTGTTTCTCGCGAATCGCTATCAAGTGGTGTATAAACCTCCAGCGGATACAGCGAACAAAAGGGAGTGGTTGGACGGCGCCTATAAGACCATTCTGGAACAACAAGAAGCCAATCCGCGGATTCTCGGCGCCGAGATACAAAAGAACAGAGTTCTCGTAACACTGGAGGCACCATTCTCGAAATCGGCGAACGGCGAGCCGACTCAGATATCGATCTATCACGAAGTGCTGGACGACTATTCTCCGATCTATGGGCATCCGTACCACCGCAACCGATACAATAGCGGCTTTGTTCCATTGGAGTACCAGGTGGAAAGGGCGACCCAGCACCGCGAAACATACCACGCATATTTAAAGTGGAGCTCTTTGATGGAGAATCTGCTGCTAAATGAGCTCGCGAATTCCACTCAGGTATTCCAACTGGAGACGCACTATCGGTATCTATCTGGTTTTACGCACCTCAGTCAGTCGACTGTGACGGATCTCTTTCATCCAAACATAATGCGCGATGCGCTACACCGGCATTGTGTTGTTGAATTGGGCCTGCAGTATGTCTTCGCGATTGCACTCGTTGAGTTCGAAACGCTATTGAAGTTTGGATCCGAACGAGGGTATGAGATTCGAGATGCCGAGTCGATTAAAGAGCTGAAACGAACAATCGCGGCGTGTAGCTCTGACCTCTGGCTGTTCCATGGCAGGCCAACATGGTTTGATCGTGCTCAGGCTGCGAATCATTCCGCATGGATTGAAAATGGACCACTACCCGAGAACCTCCCGTCGCGCCGGAAGAAATGCCAATCGAAACAATTGGCTATTACGACGATCCGCTCGCGCAATTAAAAGCTCCCATCAGCATTCGATGGAGCTGACGACGGAATAGTCACAACTCCTCAATGCATGCTTTGCTTTTGGCAGAATGGTATGCGGCCAATTGACCAGCACGAGTATGGACGCCCAGAAGCTAGCTTCGATGTTTCGTGATGTGATACCGCCGAAGTCCTGACTTGATGGTGGTGAGGCTGGCTTCGTATTTATCTGAGAGTTGGACGAGTGTCATTCCATCTCGGCGGTCTTGAAACAGGGAATGAATTTCTTCCTCGGTCAGGAACTTTCGGTGATGCGTCGTCTGAGGTTTCGGTGATCCGGCGATGAGCTCTTGACGCGATGTCGTTGGGATTTGTGGTACCGGCCGCGAGAGGTGTCTCAGTAGGGCCACCATAACGGTCTCTCTCTAGAACCACTTCTCTCATCGTCCGCCGTGACTCTTGACCCGATTGCGCGGCGATCGATCTGGGATTCCGGCGGTCTGTGGATGTCCGTAGCGTCGGAGCTCCTGACGACGCTTTACATCGAACACCCCGTCAGCGATCCCGACCTTTGGGTCGAGGTCTTCGAGGCAATTCGCCGACGCCTGACGCGACGCTGGCGTCCGCGCTCACCGAGTGCACCGTCCCGTCGGCGATACCGGACACATTGCCGTCGATCTCGACTTCGACACGGTCGAGGCCGCCACGGCCTTCCGAGACTTCCTCGACTTCCTCACCACGTTCGTGTGGGGCTCACCCTGCGCGCCTGCGCTCGCGGGCACTCCAAGACAAGCCGTCTCCAGACTGTGGCGACGATTCTGGGAGGTACACCGGACCGAGGCTCGACAATGTCTGAGCCCGATTCTCGAAGCGCAGTGGGCGCGACCCCGGTCGCGTGAGTGGCGAGGCGTTGAGGTCTTTGGGTCGCTGGTCAACACAGCGCCGCCGGGTTCTGCGATCGCGACGACGATCGCGTCGATCGCTGATCCTTGCTGGGCGAGCGCTCGCAGGGCACCTGCGCGGCGCGCGAGGTGCTGGGGTAGGTCCTCGACGATGTCGCAGGTCTTGAGGAACCGGTTGATGTTGGCGTCCAAGACAAGCACGATTTAGTGGTCGACCGGCGCGGCGACCTCGGTCTTGATCCGCCGGGCGAGGTTGGTTGCGTTGGCGATCGCGCCCTGTGAGGAGCGCCGACCTCGTCAACCAAGTCAGCGAGGTAGCGGTCGGTCTCCTCCAGCAGCGCCCGGCGTCGAACCTCAGACCGCACGGCGTCCTGCAAGAGCTCGGACGGGGAGAGCTGCCGTTCTTTGACCGCAGCGTAGAGTTCGTCGGGGAGGTACACCTGCATCCGTGGCATACGCCTGCTATACGCACTCACCGGGCGGCGCCCGGAAGTTCAGGTGTGTCGCTCTGCTAGGGAGTCCCCAGTTTCCCGCAACGGTTGACCTCGGACCCGGGCGCCGAGTCACGCGCCCGGCTTCTTGGCAGCATTGAACCCGTGACTAGCAATAGGCGCGGGCATAGGGGGAGCTTCGGTCCCCTGACGGGGGTGCGTGGGGCAGTCTCGCCGTCGGATCCGCAGGGGTGTGGCCGACCGAGTTGAGCGATTGGCCGGCTGTGTATACTGCAGTTATGCGACGCATACAGCTATACATGGATGAGGAACTCGACGATCTCTTGGAGGCGCAGGCGGCTCGCCTGGGTGTTTCAAAAGCGTCGCTCGTTCGGGATGCCGTTGCGGCGCGGTTTGGTGCCGCTCGGACGGAGGTGGATCCGATCGATGAGCTGATCGGGGCCTTCGATGGTGCTGTTGGTGAATCCGTCGATGATGTGGTGTACGGCACCTAGCTTCCGATGAGGTTCATCGATACCAGTTTCTTTGTTGCGCTGATGCGATCCCGGGAACGACACCACGACGAGGCCCGCCATCTCTGGGCGCTTGACCAAGGTCCACTTATGACCACGGTGGGTGTTGTGGGGGAGACCTGGACGTTTCTGCGCCGCCGCGAACATCACGCCGCTGCAACCCGTGCAGTCCAGGCCATACGGTCCTCTACCCGCATCGTTGTGGTCGACACCGGACCCGAGGAACATGAGGCCGCATGGGCCTGGCTCCAACAGCACGATGAGCACGAGTACTCCTTCGTCGATGCGGTGAGCTTTGAGGTGATGCGGCGGCGGCGACTGTCAGAAGCGCTCGCCTTCGATGGCGACTTCACCCGAGCAGGATTCATCGAGATCCGAGCCTGACGGTGCTCTGGGCGTTGCATTTGGCTCCTCCCCAGCCGTCGCTTCAGTCAGCGACCTGTGAGCGGTCTTAGATATTCGTTTAATGATCTCAGAATCAGATTTGTTGTTCATCACAGATGATCCTTCCCGGCCCAGGACACCAAGTCGCAGACCAACAAGAACCATCACCACTTACACAAACCGTGCAGCAGTCCCCTTCGACCACCTGCTCGAGGCGGTCAGGTTTGCCGTTGGTGTGCCGTTGCTCGAGATCCGTGAGGCTGGGGTGACTCGGGGCGGCGGGCAGGCCATCTGGAGTTCTTCGTCGGTGGGCTCGACTTTGGTCGTCGACCTATGAGGTCTGTCGGGGCGGGCGCTCCGCTGCATCTGGCGGGCGCCAGGTTTCGCGAGTCGTGTACCAGAACTGGTCGGCCTCGTCGTCGTCCGTCGTCGGCGGGGTGGCGAGCGGGGTGAATCCGAGTTCTTCTGGGATTAGTCGACTGGCCAGGTTGTCGGGGTCGTGGCGGATGATCACGGTTTTGACGTCCGCCCGTTGAACGGCCATGGCTGTAACAGCGGCGGCCGCTTCCCGGGCGTATCCATTGCCGGTGTGGTCAACGTGAAGCCAATAGCCGATCTCAACTTCCTGCGGCTGACCGCGCCGCCTGAGGCCAATCGCTCCGACGACATGGCCGTTCAAGAAGATGCCGTAGTGGGCGCTCCCGCCCTGGAGTCGATCGTGGTTCCAGCCTTTGAAAAGCGCACGCCTTTCGTCCTCTGGCAACGGTTCGTTGGAGGTCCACGGCAGCCACGGTCGAAGGTGTTCGATACTCGCTGCAATTGCCCTGGCTGCCGCTGGAACGTCTGCTGGCTCCCAACAGCGAAGCAGTAGCCGCGGTGTGGATACCGATGCCGGCAGCAGCGCCGTCTCATCCAGACCCGTTTGAGCGGCTGGCACTCGTCCTGCTCGCTGGGTCGGGTTCCGCGAACTCGTCCGCTGCTCACCGTGAGCGGGAGCGCCCATCGGGTCTTGGTGCGGCTTCATCTGCGGGTGTTCTGGAACCAGTAGACGCCAGCGCGCATCTTCCCCATGGGAAGCGGCACGTCATAGAAGAGCTCGTCGTAGTCCTTGAGCTCGAGTGGGGCGAACAAGGCGGTCGCTTGGGCGCGGTCCAGGTGGTTCGGGCCTTTGGGAACTGGGATGCGGGACCGATGAGCGAAGTGGACCAACACGTAGTCGCTCGACGGCCCAAGCCATTCGTCGATGCGTTCGCGGTATGCCGCGATGTTGTTCTTTGGGATGTGGTGCAAACACCCCGAGTCGAGCACGATATCGAACGGTCCCGAGACGTCGACGTTGATCACATCGCCTTCGCTGCAATCCACCGAGACTCCAACGCTCGCAGCGCGCTCTTGAGTGGCCGCAAGAGCGTCGGCGACAAAGTCGACAGCCGTGACCTCGTAGCCCTGCTGAGCCAGGTAGACCGCGTCCAAGCCGGTACCACAACCCAGGTCGAGGGCTCGGCCCCCAGATGGACGCCCCGCAACCGCCTTTGTGAGCAACGGCACCGGATCGTCTCGGTGCCAGGCGAGCGACTCCGCGCTCGGTGCTTTCTTGTACATCCGGGTAAACAACCGCTGCTGCAGTTTCATGGAACGCCTCACTTTGGTGGGGAGAGTCGGCGGCCTGTAGAGCCAAACATGCCGCCGATATCCGGTCAAAGACCGTGATGATCGCTGGCCGGCTAGAGAACCCGACGATCAGGTCGCCTTCCAGATGGCCGATCCTAGACCGGTCTTTCGCGGCTGCGAGTCGTTGGTGGATCAATGTGAAATCGCCGAGCGGTCCTGGGAACATCGTCTGTGGGTGTCATTCGGGATCGGTGGTGATGCCCGGATGGGGACGGGCGGTGGGGTGTTGCGCGGTGCCCGGCCGGTCAGGAATTGATCAGGTCGAAGCCTTCATCGAGCCAGCCGATCTGGCCCCCGATCATCTTCTTGACGGGGCGACCTAGCCGGGCGAGCTGCGCTCCGGCCTTGTCTGCGGCGTTGCAATGCGGCCCGGCGCAATACACGACGAAGAGGGCGTCAGCGGAAGAGGTGCTGCTGGGGCGTGATGTCGCCGTCCTCCAGTACCAAAGTCGTCATCTCGGCATTCTGTCTCGCAGGAGGCCTTCTACACTCCCGGTATGGCTGTGGATCTTCCCGTTGACGTCGAAGCGGGACTGAGAGCGGAGGCCGCAATGCGTCATTGGGCAGTGCTTGTCGTTTGTGTATTGCTGCTGTCGGCATGCGGGACGACGGACGACGCCGCCCCTCCGACCTCGACGAGTCCGAGCACACAAGCAACCACTGAGTCTTCTGTCAATCGCGGAACCACCACCTCGAGCATCGCCGACGATTTCGGCAGAAGCTCGACAAGCGCCCAGGCAAACACGTCGACCGCGCCCACAACGGTGACCGGGTCGAGCGCGACGGCCAGCGACGCCACCGCTCCGACCTCGACAGGTCCGAGCACCCAGGCGACTACGAGCGACACCAGCAGCCGGGCGGGCGGGGCGTCGTCTGACGGGTGCAGCACCGGGTCCAACGCAGTACCCAGTGGAGCGTCTTCCAAGCCGGTGATCGATGTGGACGGCGATGGGCAGGCGGACACCGCTTGGGTGTCGGTCGCTTCGACGGGGACAGTGACGGTAGGCATCGCGACAGCTGCTGGCGGCGGATTTAGGCGTATCTGGAACTCGGCAAGCCCGGTGACCAGGTCGATCTTGGTCATCCGCCCTAACCCCGACACCCCACCGATGGTCCTGGCAGACGATGGGCGGACGGTGCAACTGTGGATAGTGGCCGACTGCAATCTCACCGACGTGCTCAACGCGTCAAGGCGGCCATACACGTTTTCGCACGGATTTACTGACTACGGCACCGGGGTTGGCTGTGCCAAGGTCGAGGGGATCACTGAACTCGTTGGGCTGAACATCACCTCCCAGACGGACGGCGCAGTCGACTGGACGTCCACCGTCGTCAACGTCAACGGCCTGACGGCAACCAACGGTGCGGTCACCTCCGGCACGTACGACACCACCGCCGATGCAGCGGCCATCCAAGCGCTGAGCAGCACTTCCTGTGGCACCCAAACCATCCAAACAGACGGCATCACCGCCAACCCATAAGCGAGCTCGGCACGTCGTCCCCGAGGTGAGCGTGAGTGCGCGTCGTTGATGCCTGACTACTGCCGCCGTCGTCGTGGGCGGCTGTCGCTCAGTGTCAGCCACGGTCCTGCGGCATTTTGCTTGGGTCGGCGGTCGGCTCGTCAGCCTTCGACGTAGATCGCGAGCGAACTGATCCGGTCGATCAGGTCGAGTGCTTTCGGATCGGTGGTGGTTGGTGAGAACCACGAGAAGCCGATCGCACGCCGCACGGCCTCACTCGTTTGGGCTGCATCCAGCAGGGCTTGCAGCGGCACCAAGTTGTGCCGTGGGCCACTCTCTCCGAGGGGGGGCGTTATCCGATGGTGGGGACGCTGGCCATGGCGGCTTCAATGGACTCATCCGGCAGGTCGAAATCGACCACGTTGCCTCGGAAGTAGGCGTCGTACGCCGCGAGGTCGAGATGGCCGTGACCTGAGAGTGCCATCAGGATGACCTTCTCTTCGCCGGATTCCTTGCAAGCCTGTGCTTCGCGCATCATCGCCGCCACGGCGTGGGTCGGTTCTGGGGCCGGGATGATGCCTTCGTTGCGAGCGAACTCGACCGCTGAGGAAAAGCACTCCGTCTGGGGGATGGCCACCGCCTCGGCCAAGCCGAGCTCGTAGATGTGTGACACCAGGGGCGCCATACCGTGGTAGCGCAATCCGCCGGCGTGGATGGGGTCTGGAATGAACGCGTGGCCGAGCGTGTGCATCTTGACCAGCGGTGTCAGTCCGGCGGTGTCGCCGAAGTCGTAGCGGTATTCGCCCTTCGTCAGGGTCGGACACGCGGCTGGTTCGACACAGCGGATGGTCGGGTCCATGTTGCCAGCGAGCTTCTCACGCAAGAAGGGAAACACCAGCCCGCCAAAATTAGAGCCGCCGCCGGTGCAGCCGATGAGCACATCAGGCGTTTCGCCGACCATCTCAAGCTGCCGAAGCGCTTCCTCGCCAATGATGGTCTGATGCATCAGCACGTGGTTGAGGACCGAGCCGAGCGAATACCGCGTGTTCGGGTCTTGGACTGCCATCATGACGGCCTCGGAGATGGCGATGCCGAGCGACCCGGGATGGTCGGGATCTTCGGCAAGCAGCGCCCGGCCGTAGTCGGTGACCTCGGACGGGCTCGGATGAACCGTTGCGCCCCAAACCTCCATCATCGTCTTGCGATATGGCTTTTGGCGGAACGACGCGGCGACCTGCCACACCTCGCAATCCATGCCGTACTGGGCGGTGGCGAAGGCCAGCGACGAACCCCACTGACCCGCACCCGTCTCTGTCGTCAGCTTGGTGACGCCTTCGGCATGGTTGTAAAAGGCCTGCGCAACGGCAGTGTTCGGCTTGTGTGAACCGGTTGGGCTGACCCTTCGTATTTGTAGAAGATCTTCGCTGGCGTGTCGAGCGCCTGTTCGAGGCGGCGTGCCCGAAACAAAGGGCTTGGTCGCCACAGGCGGTAGACATCGAGGATCTCGCCGGGATGTCGATGTAGCTCTCGGTTGACACCTCTTGTTCGATGATGGCCATCGGGAACAACGGGGCGAGGTCATCGGGCCCGATCGGTTCGAGTGTGGCGGGGTGCAGCGGCGGCGGAGGTGGCTCGGGCAGGTCGGGGACGACGTTGTACCACTGGGTCGGCATCTGGTCTTCGGGCAGAATCACCTTGACGTAGTTGTCGCTCATCGTTATCTCCATCGGGGTTTTCGGCCGATTCCTCTGCAACGGTTCGGTCGGATTCACAGGCTCATTGCGGTCCCTGAGCAGATCGGCAACGGGGCCTGCTGCTGACAAGTTCCAGCTGTCCAGACTCTCGCTAGTCAGCAGCCCAGCTAGGACTCTTTGGTTGTGTTGAAGCGTTCGGCGACGTCAGCGGTGCGATGGTCCATGAATGCAGTTTCGCCCTGATCCAGCGTGGCGATTTTCGCCATGTCGTCCTCGGTCAGGGCAAAGTCGAAAATGTCGAAGTTCTCGGCCATGCGTTCCTTGCGTACCGACTTGGGGATGACCACGATGTTGCGCTGCACGAGCCACCGAAGCACGACCTGAGCCACCGACTTGCCGTGCTCGGCACCGATCGCTGCCAGGTCTGGATTGGTGAACAGATTGTTGCGGCCCTCGGCGAATGGGCCCCACGATTCGGCCTGCACGCCCAAACCGTCCATCACCTCGGTATCGTGCCAGCGCTGGAAGAACGGGTGCGTCTCGATCTGGTTGACCGCCGGTGTCACCTGATTGTTGACGGCCAGGTCGACGAGGCGGTCCGGGTAGAAGTTCGACACGCCGATAGCGCGGGCTCGACCTTCTTCATAGATCGTTTCCATTGCCCGCCAAAAGCTGTAGACGTCGCTGAACGGCTGGTGGATCAAGTAGAGATCGACGTAGTCGACGCCGAGTCGATCGAGGGAGCGGCCAAAAGCGTCGCGAGCGTTCTGTTCGCCGGGGGACTGAATCCACAGCTTGGTGGTGAGGAACACGTCCTCGCGGGGAACAGCAGAGTCCGTGATTGCCCGCCCGACCGCCTCCTCGTTTTGGTAAGCGGCCGCCGTATCGATGTGCCGATACCCAACCTCGAGAGCCTCGCTCACCGCACGCTCGGTGTCCGCCGGCGGGATCTGGTAGACGCCGAATCCGATGATCGGCATTTGGACACCGTTGTTGAGCGTGACGTACAGGGTTGACACGGCCGATTTCCCATCGTCGAGTTGTTGGTAGCGGCGACTCTATGCCTTTGTGCCCCAGCGTGTATCGACTTCCGTCACAAGGCCAATGAGAGTTGTGCAGGTCTGTGCCTGCTGGGCCTTTCGCCGACAACTGGCCATCGCAGCGCAACTGGGGCCCGGCAGACCGAAACCCCGGGGCGGCTGCAATGTGGTCCGCCCCCAACAAAATCAAGAGTTGGCTTGTCGCAGTCGCTGGTTAGGTTCGCTGCTCAGCTGCAGCGCAGCGCATCGCCGCGCTGCACGGTCAGCCGCTGGTCAGGTGCAGCATCAGCGCGCCGACGATCGCTGCGGCGACGGTCACGAGTGCGATGGAGGTCCACGTCGAACGCAGGATTGCTCCGTCTGCTGGAACACCGGGAACCTTGTCGCGAATGATGTGGAGCAGTCGGCCTGCCCAGGCTACGTCCCGGGACAACAAGGCGAGTCCACCGGCGATGGCGATCCACCCCGGACCGGGCAGCACCAGCATGGCGACCCCTGCAATCAACAAGAAGCTGCCCAGAATGATGCGTCCGATTCGGCGGAGCACACTTCGTAGGGCCTGTTCTTCGGAGGTTTCGTGAACGCCTGTGAGGAACTCGGCTTCGATCGCGGCGTGTCGCAAGCGATGTTGCCGAACCTCACCAGCACGGTCGCTTTGGTGTGAAGTGGGAACGCCAGCTTCAGGCGCAGTTGCCTGCGTTCTGGTGTGTTGGTCCTTTTCAGCGCTGTGTGATGAGGCCGGGTTCGCCATGACGCTCACGCTACTGCGCTTTCGCAGGTCCCGAATCGGCAGGGCGGTCGCATCAACAGCACTGATACGCAAATCCTTGGGACCGGTCGGGTTCATCGAGGTCAACCCTCTGTTTGTTGGGACGTCAACGGTTCCGACCGTTCGTTGTTTTGTGGGCTTCTTTTCGCTGCTTTGGGTCCTGTGTGTTTCGGATCATCGGTGGGAATCACACTGCCTCAAGGGTTGTTGATCGCTCGACGAGGCCGCTCTGTCGGACGCCGCGGCGTGGGTTGGCCGATGCAGCAGACGTTACGTCGCTCAGCCCCGGAGAGGACGCAAGTTGCAGCGGTGCGAGCGTTCCGTTGGAACCGTCATGCCGACCCCACTTCTTTGTGTTTCACCTGGTGCTTCATTCATCAAGACATCTTGAGCCGACATGTACCTCTGCTTGTCTCCTGGCCATTGACCTGCCTTTTCCTTTAGGTGCTTAGAGGCGGCGCCGATGGGACTTACAAGCCCTCCCCAGCTTTTCGGCAAGTTTGCATCAAGGAGGCGTAGGAATGGTCGGCATCGAACATGTAGATCGGAGAGTCGTCAGGCTGGTGGCGGTACTCGCCGCGTTCATCGTCATCGGCAGCGTGTTGGTTCTCCCGACATTGGTCTCACGGGCCGACACCGGAGACGTACCGATGACCGCCATCGCTTTCGTTGACCTCAACGCGGACGGAGAATGGCAACAAGGCGAGCTTCGCTTCACGGACCTCAGCGTGACCGTCTATGACAGTTCCGGCGGATCGGTGGACGGAGTGCTCGACGCGGCGAACGACCAGTTCGACATCGACACGTCTTCGCTCGACGCAACGGGAGCGCTCGTTGACGAATACCGAGTTGAGTTTCATACGGTGGCCGCGCCGTACGTGTTCTCCGCACAAGGACAATCCGAGGATCCCGATGCCATCGCGCAGGGCGGCAGTTCAGTTCAGTTCGCCGCGCCAGGAGCGACGGTCTATGTCGCCGCGCACGATCCAGGAGCCTTCTGTCAGGACAATCCGCTTCTTGTGACCAACTGTTACGTGCCTGGAGATCAGCTCACCGACGAAAACGCAGCAAGGGATGTCCTCGTTGGACTCCAATACAACTGGGGTAATGACAGCACCAACGCTCCGGTCGACAACAATTTCGACTCGTGGCAGGTCGACGAAAACGGCACCCCTAACGACCCGTATCACGTATCAACGGCTGAAGAGATTGGAACGACCTGGGGTCTCGCATGGAATCGAGGCAGTAACGAGATTTATGTCTCGTCGTTTCTGAAAATGTTCACGGGCTTCGGTCCAGAAGGCCCTAACGCCATCTACCGAATCCCGGTCGACCCGTATACGGGAGCCCCAACCGGTGCCCCGAGCCTGTTCGCTCGGGTCGGTGATTCCGTGGGCTATGACCCCTCGACGGGCAACTACGACAAATCGTTTCCAGCGACGGCGGGAGCGTCGGGCGTCGATGTATGCGACGACCTCCACGCACAAGGAACTGATCTCACCGAACCGGTCTATAACAACCTGTTGTGGACGAATGTCGCAAAGTGCTCACTCGGCGACATCGATCTTTCGCCCGATGGCAGCACCCTTTACGTCACATCGCTGAAGGGTCGCGATGTCTTGAGCTTCGATACTGCCACTGGGACGATGACCGACAAAGACACATTCCAGACCTCATGGGTGTCTGATATTTGCCCGAACCACGCGACCGATGCATGGATTTTTGGAACGGGTGTGAACGACTCCGGAGTGTTACACATTGGCGGTGTTTGCTCTGGTGAGACAGATCAAAACGCCAATCAGGTATGGACCTTTGTCTACACATTGGATCCTGCGAACGATACTTGGACGCGCGTCTTTTCAACCCGCCTTCAGGATGACTACAAGTGGATTTACCCTTGGGAGCTGAGCTACGACGCACTTCGAGCGAAGAAGGCAAGCCTGGTCAACGCATCTCCTGGTGATCGGATCTTCCTTCAGTCATGGGACCTCCAACTCACCGATATCGAGTTTTTCGGTAATGATCTCACCCTCGGATTCCGCACTCGGTCCGGCGACGCGCTCGGGCGGTCTATTCCCGACCCCTACATCGATGACGTTCTTGTCACCGGTAACGCATCCGGCGGCGACATCATGTGTGCCTGGTGGGATGAAGCCAACGCCGAATATGTCAGAGAGCTCGACGGACAATGCGGCCCCGGTCGCGAATACGACCGCGCTCTCTTTGATCCAAACGTCGGCCCCGGTAAGGGTCACGGTCGTGAAGAGAACGAGTTCTATTGGGGTGACGGTGCCAACTCCGTCAATCCCGGACCCTTTCACGAAGAGCCCGTTTTCGGCGGCCTATCGCAGGTCAATACGCGCCCGCTCGCGTTCACGGGTTTGAACCCACCCGACGCCTTGGGAGGCACACTGACAAACACCGGTGGAGTCGGTTGGGCGAACAATATCGATGGATCAACCTTCAAGGCTTACCTGCTCTACCAGGCGGCAGAAGAAGCTGGTGGCAGTTGGGCGTCACCGTTCTTTGGGAAGGCCAATGGTCTTGGTGACCTGGAACAGCTCTGTGTCGCTGCTCCGATGCAGGTCGGCAATTTCGTCTGGTTCGATCTGGACGGGGATGGTGTTCAGGACCCCGGTGAATTGCCTGTGGTCGGCGCTACCGTCAACTTGTATAGCGCTGCTGGCTCGTTGTTGGGCACTGAGACTACCGACAGTCAAGGCCACTACCTCTTTTCGTCATCTGGCAGCGACGGGCTACCGGGTAATGCTGACGACCTCTTTGCCCCAGGCGACGAACTCACGATACGGATGGACAACCCGTCAGATTTCGCCTCGGGCGGCGTCCTGTTTGAGTGGTCTCTGACGCTGCAGAACGTAGACGATGGGTCGGCGCCGACCGCCGACGACCAAGACTCCGATGCGGCAACGGCAGACTCGCTTGCCCTCGGCTCTGCATTCGCAGAAACGCAGGTCGTCGCTGGCGATCCCGGCTGGAACGACCACACGCTCGACTTTGGATATACCCAGCTCACTACTCCAACCACGACGACGGTGGCTCCGACGACGACCACGACGGTTGCTCCGACCACGACGACGGTGGCTCCGACGACGACCACGACGGTTGCTCCGACCACGACAACGACGGTTGCTTCGACCACGACGACGACGACGGTTGCTTCGACGACGACCTCGACAGTGCTGCCGACCACGACGACGGTTGCTCCGACCACGACGACGACAGTGCTGCCGACTACGACGACGACAGTGCTCCGACTACGACGACGTTGCCCACGACGACGACAGTGCTGCCGACTACGACGACGGTTGCTCGGTTGCTCCGACGACGACGACGACCGTGGCTTCGACCGACGACGACTTCGACGGACGACGGTTGCGCCGACCACGACAACTGTGGAGCCGACCACTACCACAACACTGCCCCCGACTACGACGACGGTCGCCCCGACGACGACGACTGCGGCGCCGGTGTATGACTTGGCGTTGGTGAAGTTGTTGACGTCGGCTGGGTCGGTGGCGCCTGGTGACCTTGTGACGTTCGAAGTTGGCGTACGTAATCAGGGAGATGTGGCTTCTGGTGCGGTGACGATCACCGATACGTTGCCGGCTGGTGTGAGTTTCGCTGCGGTTGAGTCGCCTGGTTGGAGTGATCTTGGTGGCGGTGTTGTGTCTCACGACGTCGCGGTGGATATCGCTCCTGGCGGGACGTACACGATTGAACTGTCTGCGAGGGTTGACGCTGGTGCATCGGGTGTTCTGGTGAACAACGCAGAGATTTCTGCTGATTCGGGTGATGACGAGGATTCGGCACCTGACGCGGTAATCGATAACGACGCGACGATCGATCGGGAATCGTTGACCGACCTCGACATCGACGTTGACCCGGCCGATGAAGACGACCACGACATCGCGCTCGTCACTGTCGCTGTTCCTGGGACGACGACGACCGTGGCGCCGACAACGACGACGACGGTCGCTCCGCCGACAACGACGACGACGGTCGCTCCGCTAACCACGACGACGGTCGCTCCGCTAACCACGACGACCGTGGCTCCGACCTCCACGACGACTGTTGCTGGTGCTACGACGACTACGGCGTTGGCTCCCACAACCACGACCGTCGCTCCGCCGACCACGACAACTGTGGAGCCGACCACTACCACAACACTGCCCCCGACTACGACGACGGTCGCCCCGACGACGACGACTGCGGCGCCGGTGTATGACTTGGCGTTGGTGAAGTTGTTGACGTCGGCTGGGTCGGTGGCGCCTGGTGACCTTGTGACGTTCGAAGTTGGCGTACGTAATCAGGGAGATGTGGCTTCTGGTGCGGTGACGATCACCGATACGTTGCCGGCTGGTGTGAGTTTCGCTGCGGTTGAGTCGCCTGGTTGGAGTGATCTTGGTGGCGGTGTTGTGTCTCACGACGTCGCGGTGGATATCGCTCCTGGCGGGACGTACACGATTGAACTGTCTGCGAGGGTTGACGCTGGTGCATCGGGTGTTCTGGTGAACAACGCAGAGATTTCTGCTGATTCGGGTGATGACGAGGATTCGGCACCTGACGCGGTAATCGATAACGACGCGACGATCGATCGGGAATCGTTGACCGACCTCGACATCGACGTTGACCCGGCCGATGAAGACGACCACGACATCGCGCTCGTCACTGTCGCTGTTCCTGGGACGACGACGACCGTGGCGCCGACAACGACGACGACGGTCGCTCCGCCGACAACGACGACGACGGTCGCTCCGCTAACCACGACGACCGTGGCTCCGACCTCCACGACGACTGTTGCTGGTGCTACGACGACTACGGCGTTGGCTCCCACAACCACGACGGTCGCTCCGCCGACCACGACAACTGTGGAGCCGACCACTACCACAACACTGCCCCCGACTACGACGACGGTCGCCCCGACGACGACGACGACGACTGCGGCGCCGGTGTATGACTTGGCGTTGGTGAAGTTGTTGACGTCTGAGGGTCCGTTTGTGCTGGGGTCTGAGGTCGAGTTTTCGGTTGTTGTCCGTAATCAGGGTGATGCGACCGCGAATTTGGTTGAGTTGACTGACACCTTCCCTGCGGGTATGTCGTTGTCTGACTCGAGTACGGGTTGGGTTGATGGCGGCAATGGGACAGCGGTGTTTACTTCGACGGATCCTCTTGATCCGGGTGAAACCCTTCGTGTGCCGTTGCTCCTTGTCTTAGATGATGCTTCGTTGGGTGCGTATTCGAACCTTGCGGGGATTACTGCTGATGATGGTGAGGACAAGGATTCGACGCCTGGTTCGGGTGTTGATGATCCGGTGGTGGATCAAGCTGATGAGTCGGGTCTTGATGTTGATCAGGTGCCTGGCGATGAGGACGATTCTGATGTGGCGGTCTTTACGATCCTGCCAGCTTCGATTGGGGACAGGGTTTGGTCTGATGTTGATGGTGATGGTGTTCAAGGTGATGGTGAGCCGGGTATTCCGGGTGTGATTGTGGTCTTGGAACGGGTTGTCGACGGTGAGCAGGTCTATGTGACCGAAACCGTGACCGATGCACGATGCAGATGGTGAGTATCTGTTTGAGGGTTTGGAGCCTGGTGACTATTGCATCAAGTTCTTGCTCGATGAAGACATGGTTGCTTCACCTGCGGATGCGGGAACAGACGACGCTGCCGACAGTGACGGGATCGCTGAGGGTGATGTCGTTCGCGATGGTGTGACCTACCAAGCGGTTAAGACCGTAGCGACGACGTTGACGATGCTGGTGAGCAGGATCTGACGTGGGATCAGGGCATCGTGCCGCCGGTCCTACCAGCGTCGATTGGTGACAAGGTCTTCTCCGATGTTGATGGTGACGGCATCCAAGATCCTGGTGAGCCCGGTATCCCTGGTGTGATCGTGATCCTCGAACGAGTCGTCGACGGTGAACAGATCAGAAGTGACTTCGACGGTGACCGATGCCGATGGTGAGTATCTGTTTGAGGGTTGGAGCCTGGTGACTATTGCATCAAGTTCTTGCTGCCTGAAGATGCGGTGGTCTCACCAGCTGATGCTGGTAGTGACGACGGAGCGGACAGTGACGGTGTCGCTGAGGGTGATGTCGTTCGTGATGGTGTGACGTATCTGGCGGTCAAGACGGTCGCGACGACGTTGGATGCTGGTGAGCAGGATCTGACGTGGGATCAGGGCATCGTTCCTCCTGTCCTTCCGGCTTCGATTGGGGACAGGGTTTGGTCTGATGTTGATGGTGATGGTGTTCAAGGTGATGGTGAGCCGGGTATTCCGGGTGTGATTGTGGTCTTGGAACGGGTTGTGGACGGTGAGCAGGTCTATGTGACCGAAACCGTGACCGATGCAGATGGTGAGTATCTGTTTGAGGGTTTGGAGCCTGGTGACTATTGCATCAAGTTCTTGCTGCCTGAAGATGCGGTGGTCTCACCAGCTGATGCTGGTAGTGACGACGGAGCGGACAGTGACGGTGTCGCTGAGGGTGATGTCGTTCGTGATGGTGTGACGTATCTGGCGGTCAAGACGGTCGCGACGACGTTGGATGCTGGTGAGCAGGATCTGACGTGGGATCAGGGTGCGGTACCGCCGAAGGATCCGGTTGATGTGCAGATCTCAAAGACGGTCGAGTTGGTATCCCCGTCGGTCGCTGAGTGGACGTTGACGGTGAAGAACTTGTCGGACCGGGCAGCGAAAGGGCCGATCGTGGTCATCGATCAGATGCCAGCTGGCCTGATCTATACCGATGCGCAAGCCCCTGATGGTTGGGTGTGTACTCCTGATGGTCGCGACCTGGACTGCATCCTGGACGGCGACCTACCGGCCAATGCTGAAGCGACGATTGTCGTTGAGACGTCGGTGGATGTTCCTGCTGGGACGAAACTGACCAACAATGCGACTGTTGCTGGCGCTGAGACTGAGGTCACTAACGATAACAATGCTGATGATGCGTCGATCAGTGTCCCCGCCGACGATGAGCCGATCACTGACCTCGCGATCAGCAAGTCGGCTCGCAATGCAGATAGCGCTGGCAACGTGTTCTGGGATATCGAAGTGACCAACATTTCGGAGGTTGACGCGGCGATTCCGAAGGTGACTGACCAGCTCCCGGCAACGCTTCACTTCGTTTCCGCCGCGGGCAACGGCTGGAAGTGCGACGACGACGGCCAGTTGGTGACGTGCGATGCCGACGAGCCGCTGGTTGCTGGCGCATCCGTTTCGTTCACGATCGAGACATCGGTAGACGCTGAACCCGGGACGGTGATCACCAACAGCGCGATCGTCTCGACGGCTTCCGTAGAACGAACAGAGGAGAACAACAGCAGCTCTGCCCAAATCTCGACAGCCGACGAATCACAGCCGATCGGCCAAGCGCCGCGATCGCCGGTCGCGTTTACCGGAGCTAACAGCCTCCGCATCGCGCTCGCCGGAATGGTCCTCATGCTTGTCGGCATATTGCTCGTAGTCGTTAGGCACCACACCAGGCGCGATACCGGCGCTCGATGAGCACCCGCTGCTCCTGCGCGACGGAGTAGCACGAGTACCCGGAGAGCGGTCGATTCAGCGAACGTGCTCCCGGTGATCATTGGTAGGCGGCGGACCCGTTTCGCTGAACGGGTCCGCCGCCTACGTTGTTGCGCGCTCATGCGATCGCGTGAACGACACCACGACGGGGGCAGCTCTCTGCGGTTGCTCGACCAGGGGGCATTCCACGTGGTCTGCAAAATATTTGGTCTGTTCTCTATCAAAGTTCTTTAGGGACGCCCTCTAGTCAGCCTATAGCAAGCCGTATCGAAACTTCATCCCCCAAACATCTGATTGGAGCGGATTCACATGTTCGCGGTACGGCTAGGCCAAAGAAGTATCAGAATCCTGGGGCTGCTCGCTGCCCTTCTGGTGGCGGTGAGCATTCTGTTCCTCCCCCGGTTGGTGTCGCGCGCTGATCCCGGCGACGCGCCGATCACCGCGGTCGCGTTTGTGGACTTGAACTCCGACGGCGAGTGGCAGCCCGGTGAGCTGCGCTTTACAGACCTTGCGGTGAATGTGTACGACAGCGAGGGAAACACCGTCGCGGGTGTGCTCGATGCTGGCGCTGACCAGTTCAATATCGACGTTGCCGGACTGGACGCGGCGGGCGCCTTGGTCGACGAGTATCGGGTGGAGTTCCACTCGGTAGGTGCGCCGTATGTCTTTTCGGCGCAGGGTGAATCCCAAGACGGCGCCGCGATTGCGCAGGGCGGATCGTCGGTGCAGTTTGCCGCTCCTGGCGACACCGTCTACGTAGCGGTTCATGACCCGGCGGCCTACTGCCAGGACAACCCGCAGCTTGTAACTAACTGTTATGTGACCGGCGATCAGCTCACCGACGTGAATGCAGGTATGGACACGTTGGTTTCGCTTCAATACGACTGGGGCAACGACGGCACTAACGCTCCGGTCGACGGCCAGTTTGACTCGTGGCAGGTTGATGAGAATGGGGTTCCAAATGATCCCGTCCATGTAGCTACTGCGGCTGACATTGGCACCACGTGGGGCCTCGCTTGGAACCGAAGCACGACCGAGGTATACGTCGCTTCATTTCTGAAGATGTTCACTGGATATGGACCTGAGGGTCCGAACGCGATCTACAAGATGAACGTGGATCCTTACACTGGTGCCGTGGTTGGTTCTCCGAGTCTTTTCGCCCGTGTCGGCGATTCGACGGGGTTCGATCCGGTGAACGGGACGTTCGACAAGAGCTTCCCAGCGACTGGAGGTACCAGCGGCGTCGACGTTTGTGACGATATGCACGCGGACGGCACTGATCTTGTTGAGCCTGTCTATAACCAGTCGGTTTGGACGAACATTATGAAGTGTTCGTTCGGCGACATTGACCTTTCGAAGGATGGCAGCACGCTGTATGTGGCGTCGTTGAAGGGCAACGATGTCCTTAGCTTCGATACTGCGTCCGGACAGCTTGTGGACCAGGACACTTTTGATACGGCCCTCGTTGCAGATATCTGCCCGGCACACGCGACAGATGCCCACATTTTTGCGACCGGCGTTAATGACCAGGACGTATTGCACGTCGGTGGGGTGTGTTCCGGTGAAACAAATCAAGACGGAACGGAAGTTTGGGCGTTTGTCTATACCCTTGACCCTGCAACAAATACGTGGACCCGAGTCTTTGACACGCAAATTAGTGACGATTACAAGACCATCGGTGGTTGGACTCGTGACTACGTCGCCGCGATCGGCGGTAACCCGGATAGATTCCAGAACGCACCAGCCAACTCGGTCCAGTCCATCTTCGTCCGCGACACTCAGCTCACCGACATCGAGTTCTTCGGTAACGACCTTACCCTTGGTTTCCGCACTCGTTCTGGTGATGCCCTGGGCTTCCAGATCCCCGATCCCGTCCGCAACGATGTCTTCGTAAATCCCGGACTCGGCGGCGGTGATTTGATGTGTGTGTGGTGGGACGCTGACAACGGCCGGTACGTTCGAGAGCTAGATGGTCGCTGCGGTGCTGGCCGCGAGTACGACCCCGCCTACCGGGATGCCGCAGGCCCCGGCCGCGGGCACGCCCGTCCGGCGAACGAGTTTTACTGGGGTGACGGGGCGAACTGGATCTACCCTGGTGGGGTTCACAACGAGGCAGTTGTGGGCGGGTTGTCGCAGGTCAACACTCGGCCGCTTGCCTTTACCGGTCTGAATCCGCCGGACGCGTTGGGTGGCACACTGTTCAACACCGGGGGAGTGGGTTGGGCCGACAATCTCAACGGTGCAACCTTCAAGGCTTATCTGTTGTACCAATCCAGCGGTGTGGAGGACGGCGTACCGTCACCAGATGCGTTCCTCGATTCCTTCTTCGGCAAGGCGAACGGTCTTGGCGATCTTGAGCAACTCTGCGTTGCCGCGCCTATGCAACTCGGCAACTCTGTCTGGTTCGACAGCGACGGTGACGGCATCCAAGACCCCGGCGAGCTGCCGGTGATAGGTGCGACGGTCAATCTCTATAACGCCGCGGGTGATCTGCTCGCGACAACCGTCACAGACAACGACGGGCATTACCTCTTTTCCTCAATAGGCAACGATGGCCTGCCCGGTACTGCCGATGACATCTTTGCCAGCGGTGACGACCTGGTCGTACGAATGGACAACCCGGACGATTTCGCTTCTGGCGGGGCGCTTTTTGAGTGGCAGCTCACGGTAGAGGGCGCGGACGACGGCTCGAGCCCGACCAGCGACGACCAAGACTCTGATGGTGCCCTGGCGGACTCAACTGGGCAGGGGGCCAACTTCCCCGAGATTCCGGTGCTCGTCGGTGACCCCGGTTGGAATGACCACACCCTCGACTTTGGCTACGCACAACAGCTCGTACCGACGACTACCACGACGGTGGCTCCGACTACGACGACAACTGCTGCGCCGACGACCACGACGACGGTTGCTCCGACTACGACGACGACGGTGGCGCCGACCACGACAACGACGATGGTTGCGTCGACGACGACCACGATGGTTGCACCGACCACGACAACGACGATGGTTGCGCCGACGACCACGACGACGGTGGCTCCGACGACGACGACAACCGCTGCGCCGACGACCACGACGACGATGGCTGCGCCGACCACGACGACGACAACCGCTGCGCCGACGACCACGACGACGATGGCTGCGCCGACGACCACGACGACGATGGCTGCGCCGACCACGACGACAACCGCAGCCCCGACCACGACGACGATGGTTGCGCCGACGACCACGACGACGATGGTTGCGCCGACCACGACGACAACCGCAGCCCCAACCACGACGACGGCTGCCCCGGTCTATGACTTGGCGTTGGTCAAGGTGCTGACAACAAGCGACACCGTCGCCGCTGGCGAACTGGTTCGATTCGAAATCGGTGTCCGGAACCAGGGTGATGTCGCTGCTGGCAGCGTGACGATTACCGACACGCTGCCAGATGGCCTGGTGTTCGCTTCCGCGGATTCGCCGGGTTGGACCGACCTCGGCGGCGGTGTCGTTTCGTACGATCTGCCCGTTGATCTGGCCGCTGGAGCGACTTACACGGTCGAGTTGGCGGCGATGGTCGACGGGACGGTGTTGGGTCCGCTGGTGAACAACGCCGAAATCTCCTCTGACAGCGGTGACGACAAGGACTCGACACCCGACGCTGTTCTCGACGACGCCACGATCGATCGCGAATCGCTGGCCGACCTTGACATTGACTCAGAGGTAGGCGACGAAGATGACGCCGACATCGCGCTCGTGACCGTGAGGCCGCTGGCTACCACGACGACGACTGCTGGGCCGACGACCACGACGACGAGTCCTGGGCCGACGACCACGACGACGACGTCCTGGGCCGACGACCACGACGACGAGTCCTGGGCCGACGACCACGACTACGACGGTCGCGGGTGTGACTGCCCCGACCTTCGCCCCGACTACCACGACAACTGCCCCAACGACCACGACAACTGCCCCAACAACCACGACGACCGCTGGGCCGACGACCACGACGACTGTCGCGGGTGTGACTACCACGACCTTGGCTCCAACCACGACCACGTCGACGCTGGCGCCGGTGTATGACCTGGCGTTGGTCAAGTTGTTGGTGTCTGAGGGCCCATTTGTTGTGGGGTCAGAGGTTGAGTTTTCGGTTGTTGTCCGTAATCAGGGAGAAGTCACCGCGAATCTGGTTGAGGTGACTGACACGTTCCCGGCGGGCATGTCACTTGCTGGGTCGAATACGGGTTGGGTCGATGGCGGCGACGGCACTGCGGTGTTTAGATCGACCGATCCCCTCGGCCCTGGTGAGACGCTGCGTATCCCGTTGTTCCTGGTTTTGAATGATGCCGGGCTGGGTGCGTACTCGAACCTTGCAGGTATTAGTGCTGATGATGGCGACGACAAGGATTCAACGCCCGGTACGGGCACGGACGATGCGGTTGTCGATCAGGTTGATGAGTCTGGTTTGGACGTTGATCAGGTGCCTGGCGATGAAGATGATTCCGACATCGCGGTGTTTACGATCGTGCCTGCGTCGATTGGTGACAAGGTCTTCTCAGACTTGGATGGTGACGGTATTCAGGATGCGGGTGAGCCGGGTATCCCCGGGATCATCGTGATCCTCGAACGGGTCGTTGATGGTGTTCAGTCTGAAGTCACTTCGACGGTGACCGACGCGAATGGTGAGTACCTGTTCGAAGGTCTGGAGCCTGGTGAGTATTGCATCAAGTTCTTGCTGCCCGAGGACGCCGAGGCGTCGCCTGCGAACGCTGGTGCTGATGGGACTGCTGATTCTGATGGTGTCGCTGAAGGGACGGTTGTTCGTGATGGTGTGACCTATCAGGCCTATAAGACTGTGGCGACAACTCTGGAGCCTGGTGAAGTTGATCTGACGTGGGATCAGGGCATCGTTCCGGCGGTGGTGCCTGCGTCGATCGGTGACAAGGTCTTCTCAGACCTGGATGGTGACGGTATTCAGGATGCGGGTGAGCCGGGTATCCCCGGGATCATCGTGTGATCCTTGAACGGGTCGTTGATGGTGTTCAGTCTGAAGTCACTTCGACGGTGACCGACGCGAATGGTGAGTATCTGTTCGAAGGCCTTGAGCCTGGTGAGTATTGCATCAAGTTCTTGCTGCCCGAGGGCGCCGAGGCGTCGCCTGCGAACGCGGGTACCGACGGTACCGCCGACAGCGATGGCATAACTGAAGGAACCGTTGTTCGTGATGGTGTGACTTATCAGGCCTACAAGACCGTCGCTACGACGCTCGATGCTGGTGAGGAAGACCTCACCTGGGATCAAGGCATTGTGCCGCCGGCTCCGCCTGCGTCGATTGGTGACAAGGTCTTCTCAGACTTGGATGGTGACGGTATTCAGGATGCGGGTGAGCCGGGTATCCCCGGGATCATCGTGATCCTTGAACGGGTCGTGGATGGTGAGCGGGTTGAGGTTGCCGACACCGTCACCGACGCGAACGGTGAATACCTGTTCGATGGTCTGGAACCTGGCGACTATTCCATCACGTTCTTGCTTCCTGAAGACGCCGAAGCGTCACCAGCCGACGCTGGCGCCAGTGACGCCCTCGACAGCGACGGAGCGTCCGAAGGAACGGTCGTCAGGGATGGTGTGACCTATCAGGTGTATAAGACGATCCCGACGACCCTTGATGCTGGTGAGCAGGATCTCACGTGGGATCAGGGCATCGTTCCGGCAGTGGAACCAGCAGCTATTGGTGACACGGTCTGGTCCGACACGAACGGTGACGGCATCCAAGATGCTGATGAGCCGGGTATCCCCGGGATCATCGTCATCCTGGAAAAGGTCGTCGACGGGGAGCGGATCGAGATCGCTGACACCCTGACCGATGCTGACGGCAAGTACCTCTTTGAGGGACTCGAGCCTGGTGACTACTCCGTCAAGTTCCTGCTCGGAGCGGAGATGACGGCGTCGCCGACCGATACCGGTGCCGACGATGCAGCGGATAGCGACGGCACATCAACAGGCACTGTTGTACGTGATGGTGTGACCTATCAGGTGTACACGACGGTCGTGACCACCCTCGATGCGGGTGAACGCGATCTGACCTGGGACCAAGGTGTCGTTCCTGCACAGGATCCGATCGACTTGGCGATCACCAAGACCGTTGAGTTGCAGTCGGCGACGTTGGCCGAATGGACGTTGAAGATTGTGAACAGTTCGGACCGTCCAGCACTCGGCCCGGTCATCGTGACCGATCAGATGCCCGCGGGTCTGGTGTACACCGACGCGCAGGCTCCGGACGGTTGGGTGTGTGAACGCGACGGTCGTGACCTGCGCTGCACCTTTGACGCCGACATGCCTGCCCAAAGTGAGGCGACGATCGTCGTTCAAACGTCGATGGATGTGCCCGCAGGCACGAAGCTGACCAACAACGCAGTCGTGGCAGGCGCTGAATCCGAGACGGAGACGGGCAACAACGAAGACGAGGCATCGATCACCGTTCCCGACAAGGAAGCACCGCTTACCGACCTGGTGATCAACAAGTCGGCTCGAAACGCTGACGCAGCCGGAAACGTGATCTGGGATATCGAAGTGACCAACGTCAGCGACGTTGACGCCGAGAACCCCACGGTCGTCGACGAACTGCCAGCCACGCTGTCGTTCATGACGGCGGTTGGTGATGGCTGGGACTGCGCGGCTGAGGCTCAGACGGTGACGTGTAACGCCACCGAGGTGTTGAAGGCCGGTGACTCGGCAGCATTTTCGATCGAAACATCTGTGGATGCGGCGCCGGGTTCGGTGATCACCAACGAAGCGATCGTGTCGACAAAGACGGCGGAACGCTCCGAGGACAACAACGCTGACAGCGCCCAGATCGAGACCGCAGCCGGTTCGATCGACGACGGTTCCCCATCGTCGCCGGTCGCGTTTACCGGAGCCAACAGTCTGCGCTTTGCGGCATTGGGGGCCTTGCTCTTGCTCGCAGGGGTGGCCTTGGTTGCCGTACGGCGCAGGAAGGTAAACGGCTAAACCGTCGAATGGCGGGAGCGGGATTAGCAACCGCCTCCGCGGCACTTTGACAACCGGACCTTTCGATTGGGAGGTGATGCGGCGATCTGTGCGCTGCATCACCTCCCTTTGTGCGTGTCGTTCGGCAGCCATCTGCCGCTTGAGCCAAGCAGGGGTATCCCACCGGATTGGTTGATCCGGTTGCGCAGCTGGCATTGGGTGCATTGGTGGCCTGCGGTCAGGACGACGAAGCGGGTCCAAGCGACACGACCCGCGAGCACTCGCCAAGCGTCACGACGGTTCAGGAGAGGCGTGACCGGTTATAGGTGTTTTGGCTGACTGCTTCGCCAGGTAGGATGGCACCGCTCAAACCAATGACATTCGCTGTAGTCGTCCCCTTACCCCGGTGGAAAGGTCCCCGGTTCGGCGCCACGGACGTCTCGACATCGGGAGCCCACGATGGGTCGGCAGCTACGTTCAATCCGGGTCCTGGTCGGCCTCATGGCGCTGCTTGCTGTGCTGGTGAGCTGCGGTGGTGGCGACAGCAAGGACGATGCTGGGATCGCCAAAGAGGTCACCGAAGGGTCGCTCGTTCCTGGCGACGACGTGCCAGCCCCCGCAGGAGATGTCGTACTGACCATCACCGGCGATATTTCGACGACGAACGACGGTGACGCTCTCTCTTTCGACATGGAAACCCTCGAAAAGATCGGATTGTGGCGATACGAGGCATATGACGAAGTTGGCCTCGGAAAAGACGCCGTCTTTGAAGGTGTACTGATGTCGGATCTGTTGGACGTGGCAGGCGTTTCTGACGACGCCTCCAAAATCGCTGCCTTAGCCATCAACGACTACGCCGTCGACATTCCCATTTCAGATGTGACGGAGTACCCCGTTTTGTTGGCGACGAAGGTCGATGGTGAGCGTATGACGGTCGAAGAATTTGGTCCCCTCCGAGTCGTGTACCCGTCACTCGACTTCGACCTGGATTCCGCGATCTATAACGCCAGATGGATCTGGCAAGTAATCGAATTCGACATCTCCTAGCGCGCTCCGCGGATCGGGACTGCTCACTCGATGTTTCCTCGCTCGATTTTCACAGGTGTAACTTCCGCCCCCACCGCTTGGGCTGTGAGTGGACAGAATTACAGCCCGACCTCCCCGCAGCGCTTCTAGAACTGTGGTGAGCTCCTCCACACCGTTTCGGCGATGGGTCCGGCGCTCGAGCTGGCAGTTTCTGGCTCTTTTCGCGATCCTCCTCGCGGTGTGGTTTGGGCGGGCAACGTGGTCTCAGCTCGCCTCGCTGAACGAGAACGCCGCAACGACGAAGAACCTGATCAACGCCAATATCCGGACGGTCGCCATGGCCCAGCGCGAGCTGCTCCGACTGAACTTGGTGCTCCAATCTGACGATCTCGACATCGAGGAACTGGAACTGCACAGGGGGTTCGTCGGACAGCGAATGACCGAGGTGTCCTCGCCGTCTCGTATGGAGACGCTTCGATCTGCGGAACTCCTTGCAGAAACCCAGGCTGTCACAGCGGTTTGGAAGGAGGAGCTGCGGCCACTGTTGCTTGAGATTGAGGCAGATCCGGCCGCCTTCCCAGAAGAGCGTCTCAGAGCACGGGCCATTTCTACCGAACTCGAGTTGCGGTTGAATGAAGTGCTCACGGCAAGCGAACGCCGACGGCGGGAACTGGCGGGCGATACCAACATCATTGTCAGCGGCCTGATCGAAAGCACCCGCCAACTGCTCGTCGGCTTCGCAGCCGTCGTGACCGTGCTGGGTTTTCTGGCGGGAATCGCCATTCGAAACCTCATGCGATCCGAACGCGAAAAGGACGAGCATCGCCGCACCCTCGAAGCCCTCAATGCCGAGTTGCTCAAGTATTCAGATGTCGCGTTGCTGACCGAGAATCTGGTGATCATCGCCGATGCTGATTCTCGGATTGAATGGGTCAACCCTGCCTTCGAACGTCAAACCGGCTACAGCTTGGACGAAGCGCGTGGACACACAACGGCAAGCCTGCTCCACGGCCCCGACACAGATCCTGAAGTTGCCAGCTACATCCGAGATCGCATCGAGGAGGGGCGCGGATTCAAGCTCCAGATCCTGAATTACTCCAAAGATCAGAAGTCGTACTGGGTCGAGGCTGACGTCCGCCCGGTCACCGACCCCGACGGAACGCTTCGGGGTTTTGTCGGTGTCGAAACCGAGGTCACCCAGCAAGTCCAGGCCCAACGGCACTTGGAGGCTGCACGTCAAGCAGCGGAGGAAACAGCGCGAGCGAAGACCGATTTTCTTGCGACTATGAGCCATGAAATACGGACGCCGTTGAACGCGGTGGTAGGTCTCACCGACCTATTGCTCGATACCCAACTCGACTCTCAACAGCAGGAGTATGCGTCGGTGGCACGAAGCAGTGGACAGCTGCTGCTGACCGTGGTGAACAACATCCTCGACTTCTCAGCCCTCGACGCTGGGGCGGTGACACTGGGGACCCAGCCGTTTGCATTGGACGAGTCGTTACGTGGGGTGGTCGACATGTTCGACCCACAGGCTCAAAGCAAAGGCATCGATCTGATCCTGAACCTGTCCCATGACCTCCCCAATCTCCTTGCCGGAGACGCGGGCCGGCTGCAGCAGATCCTCGTCAATGTTGTTGGTAATGCGGTGAAGTTCACCGACTCCGGTTCGGTCAAGATCGCCGTCCGAGCCGGTGGCGCCGTGCCATCGAGCCACGAAGTCGCCGACCAGCCGGGAACGTTGGCGGCATACTCATCGGCGAGGTTTTCAGCGAGCGATTCTTCGGAGCCCGACCCCTCGCAAACCGGCGCCGCGAGGGCGGAGTCGTCAGCCATCGTGGCTCGGGATGCTCTCGGAGTAGCGCCCGAAGACCACGTTCCGGACACGGCCGGCGAGCAAGAAACGCGTTGGGTTGAGCTCTCGGTGGCCGATACCGGCATCGGCATCGCTCGCGATCGGGTTCAGAGTTTGTTCGACCCGTTCGCCCAAGAGGACAGTTCCACGTCTCGTCGTTTCGGTGGGACGGGCCTCGGGCTGTCGATCGCCCGGAGTTTGGTGCTGTTGATGGGGGGATGGCTCGAACTGCGCAGCATCCAAGGCCAGGGCACGACGGTCACCTTCGCGGTGCCGCTCACCGCTGTGCCTTCGTCAGATCTGGACGTGTCACTCGCCAAGTCGGGTGCAGATGCCGAGACGAACGCGTTTGAGGGCCTTGGTGTTCTCGTGACCGAGGACGATCCCACCAGCCAAACAAGTCGCCCTCCATATGCTGCGTCGGTTGGGTATCGAACCCGACATCGCCAGTGACGGAGCGGCTTGTTTGGACGCGATGCAGGCCGCTCATTACGACCTCATCTTTATGGATATCCATATGCCGCGCATGGACGGTTTGGATACCACGGCCGCAATCTTGGAGCGACATCCCGATCCAAACGATCGGCCTCGCATCATCGCTATGACCGCCAACGCACTCGACGGTGATCGAGAGCGTTTTCTCGCGCTGGCATGGACGCTTACGTCGCTAAGCCCGTTCGCGTTGACACGATTGAGCGGGCGATTCGGTCGGTTCTGCCCGTGTCGTCCGGCATCGGTTCTCGAATCGAATCGCAGGGTCCGGGGATGCAGAGCGCTCACAGCGATCGCCAAAACCTCGCTGTTGGTGACGGCGCTACGACCCCTGCCGAGGCGGACGCTCGGGACGGCACACTCGCAACGGCAGATGCGACTGCGGGGTCAGAACCTTTCGACTACGTGGGATTCTGCCAGATGTTTGGGGAGCCCGATCGGCCGTTGTTTCTCGAGCTGATCGACACGTTTCTCACCGTCAGTCGGCCCGTCATGGATGACCTCGACGCAGCGGTCCGCGGTGGCGACATTGCGGCCGCGACGGCGTTGGCTCACCGGCTGTCTGGATCATCAGCGGCATGTCATGCGGTTGCTTTGAGGACTCTCGCGCGAGAAATCGAAGTGACCGCTCGTCACGGAACACTCGTCCCGGTCGAGGCGCTCGACAGTTTGTGGCACGAATGGGACAAATGCGTCGCGTGGCGATCGATCACGTCATGAACGCATGTGGCCTCCACTCGTCGGCATCAGTGGCCCGCGAGGTAGGCGCCGATGGACGAGGTCGTCACCCCGTCTGAAACGTCGTGGACGGTTGTCGGCTTGGCGCTCGAGGCCGCTCCGCAGCTTCGGCGTTCAGGGCGTCGCAGGGAGCCCCGGTACGCCGACGGTGCTTTGCGGGGAAGCGAGGCCGACGAAATACGAGCCAGCCCAGGTGACGAGCGCGGCGGTGCTGAGTAGGCCACGGCGAACCAGATTCGTGTTGCCGGTGAGGATGCCGGTCGTGATCGCCAGGATCGACGCGTGAACGACCTTGAGGAACCCAATAGAGAGCTCGATAATCGTCGCATAGGCAGACGCGTTGAACGTTTGACCGCTCAAGATCGCCGTCCAGACCGCCGATCCCGCATCGAACGTGGCGGCTTCGACATCGACGGTCACGCGGCGCAGATCGCTAGCCAGCGGGTCGCTCCCTGTGAGCAGCAATTGGCGTCCGGGCTCGAGCGTTCCATCGGCAGCCATCGGAAATGTCGGTGTCGTGCAACGGAACGTCCCGTGGCAGAGCAACCGGGTATCGGTGCTGTCGCCGCCGTGAGTTGGAGGGTTTGCAAGGGCAACAGCGACATAACCATTGTTGTAGCCGCCAATTGCGCTGAGCGCTGGCAGCCAAAGGCCCGCAGACGCGAGTACCTCGCCATCAGAACCGGCAACGGCAGTCGCCCCCAGCGACCTAACCCCGTCCTCGAGCGCCTCCGCTGTGGTCGCTCCGACCGCCCGCGCGAAGCGTGCGATCGGGTCATGCAACGCCGTCGCAGTTCCAGAGAGTCCTGCTTTGAGGTAGAGCCCCCCGAAATAGCCTGATCCGAACAGAAAGCTGAACAGAGCTCCCAGGTCGGCAATGTCGGGGGCGGTGATCAGCGAATCGACACCAGCGATAACGGCGCGTCCATAGACGGTGGTCGCAGTTTCTGATGGGCTGTCGAGGCAGACCGGGCACCCACTGATGACGTGACCGACCTGGTCGGAAGCATCGGCGAACAGCCCCGGTACGTCGATGTCGATTGCTGGAAGGCCCCGATCGTTGGATTGCTCTGCCAGAGCGGTGCGACCCACGTGTGCCGTGGAGAGTGCGGCGGTCGGCTCTGATAGCGCTACGGCACTCAGCATGAGGCAAAGGGTCAGCCAAGCCGTCATGAGGCCGACAGACCCCGACCCTCTCGTGGTTTCGCAAACTCGACGTGTAAACATCGGCGCAACCTATCCGTTGCTACGGTGTCACACCGCCCCAACCGTGGTCGGGGTTCCCCAGGAATCGCAGGTGTCTGTTGAGTCTTCGCCGCTCCACGCTGGTCGTCGATGCCGTGTTGTTGCTGGCGGTGGCGATGCTGGTGGTGACCTCATCGACGTTCGCTGGTGCCGCAGCTGACGAAACGCGGGGTGGCCAAGACTCGGAAACGGGTCGTGACGATGCCCATCCGCTTGGATTGGTCGATCGGGTCCTGGTGTTTTCCGTTCCGACGCTGACCTGGAAGGACGTTCGCGATACGGAAACGCCCCACTTGGACCGGCTCATCAACGACTCCGCTGTCGGTGACCTGTCTGTCCGTTCGGTGACGAGACACATCACGTCTGCGGACGGGTATATGACGCTGAACGCCGGGACGCGATCAGACGGTGCTCCTGAAGCGTCATTGGCCTTCGAGATCGGAGGGCAAGTATCGGACGTTGACACCGCTCCCTCGTCTGCGGCTGACCCGTGGGAACCCGGTGTTGCGATGTACGCCCCGCGCCGCCGTATGCCCCAGCCTTTGAACTGTTGACGGGCGCCGTACCTGAGAACGGCGACATAGCGAACTTTGGGGTTGTGGCGCTGAAACAGGCCAACGCATCGCTGCATTTTGGGGCAGAGGTGGGGGCTTTAGGCGACGCATTGAAGGACGCCGATATCGGCCGTTTTGTCATTGCCAACGGTGATCACGAAATCGGCGGAGACCGGTTTGTGTATCGGCGCGAGGCCACTACGGCGCTGATCGACTCTGACGGGCTGGTCGATGGGGGGCGCGTCGATGGCGGTTTGCTGTTGGTTGACCCCCTTGCACCCTTCGGTGTCCGTCTCGATCAGGAGGAGGTGATTGACACCGTTACACCGTTGTGGGCTTCCCGGCGCGGCGTCGTGCTGGTCGAAGGCTCGGACCTCCTCCGCTCAGCAGACGCGTCGCCGGAGGTGTCGTGGGAAAGCGTCGACACGACTCGGGGGAAAGGCGCTGGCGGGGCAACGTTGGGCGCAACGACGTTGAGGTGGACGGCGGCGGACCAGACGGCGGCGGCCCAGACCGCGCCTCAAGAAGCGGCCCGTTGGGAAGCGGCCCGCACGGAAGCCGTCGAGCATACCGACGAGCTCCTGGGTGCTCTGTTGGAACTTGTCGATCCAGAGACCGATGCGGTGGTCTTGGTCGCTCCGAGCGCACCTGGCGACGGCACGCACCTGACGACAGTGGCGGTACGCGCACCTGGCGTTGATGCGGGTTTGTTGTCGTCGGGCACCACTCGTCGGGACGGCTTTGTTCAGACCGTCGACATCGCTCCGACCGTGTTGTCGCTGCTGGAGGTCGACGTTCCGAGTTCGATGGAAGGCACGCCCATGCGTCGGACGGACGGACCAGACTCGGCGAGTCGTCGGGTCGACATGCTCATCGATGCAGGCGATGCAGCGCTATTCCGTGACGGCATCGTCGGAGGTGTCACGACGCTGTTTGTGCTGGTGCAGCCAATGCTCTGGGTGCTGGCGGCATGGGCTGGCAGGCGTTCGCCGTCCGTCCGAAACCGGGCGGAGACCGTGACGCTCGCAGCGTTGGTCTTCTTGTCGATGACGTTCCTGGCTGGCCTCTTGCCGTTCTTTCGGTGGGGGCAGTTGGCGTGGTGGCTGTCTCTGCTCGCTGCTTCTGGGGTAGGAGCGTTCACGATCTGGCGTTTGACTCGCCGACGTTTGGTCGGCCCACTGCTCGGCGTTTTGGGTTTGCTGATTGCCGTGCTGAGCGTCGACATCGTCACGGGAGGGAGGCTGCAGTTCAACACCGTGTTCGGGTACACCCCGACGGTCGCCGGTCGGTTCAACGGTATGGGGAATCTGGCATTTGCGATGCTTGCCGCCGGGGGCATCATCCTGGCATGTCTGCTGGTGCACCGGTGGCCGACTGGCGCAGGTCGACGCGCCGCGGTCGCGCTGTTGGTCTGGTATGTCGTCCTCGACGCCGCGCCCATGTTGGGTGCTGACGTTGGGGGCGGCCTCACGCTGATCCCGGCGGGAGCGGTGACAGCGGCCTATTTGACGGGATGGACGGTGCGCCCCAGGACGGTCATCCTCGGGGGTCTGGTCGGTCTGGGCGTTCTGGTGCTCTTTGGGCTGCTCGACCTGACGCGACCTGCTGCGCAACAGACGCATCTCGGGCGTCTGCTCTCCGACATTGGGGCCAACGGATTCGGGGCATTCGAAACAGTCGTCGTCCGCAAACTGCAGGCGAATATGTCGGCCTTCAGGTCATCGGTGTGGACATTGACGTTGCCCATGGTGTTCGCGGCGGTGATGTTCTTACGACGTCGGGCGCCGTCTTGGGTTCCGAGCGTGCGGGATGCCATACCTGAGCTGCGGTCGGCTTGGGCGGGGCTGCTGGTTGCGTTACCGCTGGGATTTGTGTTGAACGATTCGGGTATCGCCGTGCCGGGAATGATGCTCGCCATCATCAACCTGAGCTTTTTAGCCTTGATCCTGCGGCTCGACGGCGACGCGGAAGACCTTGCGCGGCGCGAAGATCTGGCCTGAGGCGACAGCGACCCCTATTCGCAGGCAACTCCATCGCCGTCGCGGTCGAGGTGCGGGCCATAGCCAGGCGTTCCGGCGTAACACCTTGTCGACGTCGCAGGCCGCGATGTGTTCGATGTTGCGTTCAGCGACCGCGCAGATCGTCAGAGACGGGTTTCGCGCAGGCGGTCGAGCCGGGGAACAGGGCCCCGTCGTTTACGTATAGGCCGGGTTGTCCGAGTACTCGGCCATAGGCGTCGCACACCTTGCCGATGACAGCGCCGCCGAGCGCGTGGAACGTCGTGGGATCCTTCGCTGTCATGTCGAGCGATGTCAACGAGCCGCCAGCCTTGCCGATGCGGTCGACCCGACGCCGCGCCGCTGCCATCGAAGGACCATGTGCTTCTGGCGGGAACGTCAAGGTCGCCTGATCGGTCGCGCCGTCATAGGTGAAACGCCCGTGACCATCGGGAATAAAAATGCCGATCGTCTCCATGACATGAGCGTCGACGGGAATGGGGATTCCAGCAAAGATGATGCTGACCGGCCCTTCTGGATTGTCCCAGTCGAGCGATGCCATGTTGGCGGGACCACCCTGCATCGCCCCCATGGGGTCAGACACGATCTGGGTGGTGATCAGGTCGCCGTTGGTCGACCACCATTCTCCGACGCCGTCGGGCAGATCGCTGATGTCACCCCGGCCCTGTGCTCGCACCAGCAGTTTGGTGGTATTGGGCGATCCGGCGCAGAGGAAGAGCGCATCGGATGTGAAGATGACGTGTTCGAGAACGACGCCGTCTGTGTTGAGCCGTTCGATCGTCACCTGCCACTTGCCGTCCTGGTTGCGGCTGATCGTGTTGACCCGGTGCAAGGTCAACAGCTCAACCTTCCCCGTCGCCTCGGCCTTGGGGATGTAGCTGGTGTCGAGCGATCGTTTGCCGGGACCGTTGACGCCATAGATCACGTCACCAGTCGAAATGCTCGGCGGCAGTTCGCCCGCTATTTCGCGCCGGACAACGTCCCAGTCGATCGGCATCGGCACGCCGTGAGCGTCGGGCAACCCAGCTCGCTTGACGTACTCGGCGAAACGGCGGCTCGACAGGTAGTGGGGCGACGCCAAGACGTCGTCTGGGATCGGCGTGGCGCCCAGGTTGGCCCGAGCGTAGGGGTACCACCGGGTGTCCAGTTCTTCGTAGTCGAGTTCGCCGGGCATCACCCGGTTGAAGAGATCGCCGCGGGGTTGCACCGACATGCCGTGGTATGGCAGCGATCCGCCACCGACCGCCGCCGCGCAGACAGCGTCGATGCCGTTACCCTTCACGCGTTCCAGCAGCCCCGTGTAAGGCTTCCACGGCTGTGACGGGATCAGATTGCCGGCTGCGGTGTTGGTCTCACTCAGCCACGACACCCGCCGGTCCGGTTTGAACATGGTCGGGAACGCGTCGCGCTGCCCGCTCGGCCACCGAAGACCGCGCTCGATCAATGTGACCTGGACGCCGCGTTCTGCCAGTCGAAGCGCTGTGACCGACCCGCCGAACCCGGTGCCGATAACGACGACCCTGCGGCGCTCGTGACGGACCGGCGTCGCCCCGGCCGGAAGCCGTGGCAAGACCAGCGACGCAGCGAACGCTCCAATCGATCCCTTCAACACATCGCGTCGGTTCAGCTGTCGAGTGGTCATGTGGTCACCCCATGCTCGTTGAATCCCCCGAACGACAAGCGTCGACCACCGCTACCAGCGGTGCAACAGGAGAGGTCGGTGTTCTGGGCGAGGCTAACCGGCTGAACAGGGGCCTTGGGACGTCTCCGTGTTTGTAAGCTGACGACCCGTGACCGATGAACAGATTTTTGACCTTGTGATCGATGAGCGGTACCGGTTTATCGACAGCCTTGACGACCTCAACGCCGACCAGTGGAACCAAGCATCGCTGTGTGAGGGGTGGCGCGTGCGAGACGTGATAGGTCACCTCGTCAGCAGCCTCGAAGTCCCCATGTGGAAATGGGTGATCGGGATCGCGCGCCATCGCAGTTTTGACGTTCAGTCAGATATCTTGGCCCGCCGATTCGGAGCCGACGATCCGGCCGATCTCGTGAAACGCTATCGGGCCAAGGCGCAGACGCGGTTTGCTCCGCCCATGATGGGGCCACGAGCTCCGCTGTCCGATGTCGTCATCCACAGCCGCGATGTCGGTCGGCCGCTGGGCCAAGCAACGGTCGTGTCCGAGGAGGCTCAAAGGATCGTGTTGGGCTACCTGCAGAGCGGCGAGGCGCGCGGTTTCGTCGCCAAGTCGCTGACGAAGGGACTTCGGTTTACCGCGACGGATCTGGGGCTGAGTTTGGGTGACGGACCAGAGGTCAGCGGGACAGGCGAGGCGATCATCATGGCGCTCGCTGGTCGCCCGGTCGGCGACGAACTCGCCGGTGAAGGGGTTCGGGCCTTTCGAGCACGTTTGACTTGAACATGCCGAAAGGCCACGACGTGGGCGAGGCGGCTTTGACTGATCGACGATCGTTCGCAGCGCGCTCCTATGATGCCGCGATGTCATCTGAGAACGGATCATTTACCGCAGACCTGGACCGTGGCTGGATCGAGGTTGTCATCGAAATCCCCAAGGGCTCGCGGAACAAATACGAAATCGATCACGAGACCGGCGAGGTGTGGCTGGACCGCCACCTGTTTACCGCCACCAGCTATCCAGCAGACTACGGCTTCGTACCCGACACCCTTGCCGAGGACGGGGATCCCCTCGACGTCCTCGTCCTCCTCGATGCCTCAACCCTGCCCGGATGTCACGTTCGTGCCCGTCCGCTGGCCGTGTTCTGGATGGAGGATGAAGCCGGACCTGACGCCAAGGTGCTCGCCGTACCGTTCGGTGACCCCCGCTGGGAGCACCTCCAAGATCTCTCCGACGTCCCGCCCCACCTGCTCTCTGAGATCAGCCACTTTTTTGAGGTCTACAAGGCGCTCGAACCCCATAAGCGAACCGACGTGGGGCGGTGGGGGAGCAACGAAGAAGCCTGGGAAGCGGTACGCGACTCCAAAGCCCGTGAAGCCGCTCACCGGGTCGGTTCCGGGGAGTGACGCGCCTGGTGTCACAGGGTTGTGGCTAGGCGGACGACATACGGCTAGTCAGACGAATTGTTTCCTCTATCGGCGGCGTGAGTCGAGAAACATCATCGCTGAACCGAGGCTCAGTAGCAGACCCGCCACGCCGACCAGCATCACCAGCGTGCCGCGACCATTTCCCGTGTGGGCGAGGCGCCGAGTCCTCGCTGTCTCCAAGGCCGCTTGAGACCCAACAACTTGAGACCCAACAACTTGAGATGGAGTACCGGTGAGAGCCTGCCCCAGCTGGTGACCTAGGTGTGAGGTGCCGGTTTGGCTGGCCGCCGACGTTGGGCCGTTCGTGACGTCGATGGTCATTCCCGATACGACGGCGAACGGCGGAACTCCAGGCGACTGGATGGGGGCTACTGGCGTTGCCGAGCCGAGGGGATTGGTGGGTGGGGATCCTTCTGAAACCGCTTGGGTGGTCGGCGAAACCAGCGTGGTGCTCGTAGCGGTTTCTGAGGTCGTAGCTGCGGTCGACGTCGGGGACGTTGTCGAGCTCGTCGGGGCTGTTGTCGAGCTCGTCGTCGGGACCGTGCTGGTGGTGTTCGCTGTCGCGGTTGTCGTGGTCGTGCCCAGCGGCGAGCTAGTGGTTGTCGTGTCTGGGGCAGTCGTCGTGGTTGGTTCGATGGCCGTCGTGCTGGTCGTCGGGGCGTCGGGTGCTGTCGTCGTAGTCGCACCCAAGTCAGCGGTTGTTGTGGTCGGCGCCACGGTCGTTGTGGTGGTCGGGGCGTCGGACGCTGTCGTCGTCGTAGTCGGTTCGACCGCGGTGGTTGTGGTGGTCGGGGCTGTCGTCGTGGTGGTTGGTTCGACCGCGGTGGTTGTGGTGGTTGGGGCTGTCGTCGTGGTGGTTGGTTCGACCGCGGTGGTGGTTGTGGTTGGGGCTGTCGTCGTGGTGGTTGGTTCGACCGCGGTGGTGGTTGTGGTTGGCGCAGTCACGGTGGTCGTGGTGGTCACAACAGGTGCGACGGCCAACGTCGGTCCGATCCAGGAGAGATGTTCGGTGTTGCCGTCGCAGTCCGACGGGTACAGATCACACGAATCGTCTTCACCGACGACGACCATCATGTAGGCGACTTCGGCATTTGAGGACTGAAATCCGATCCAGCGGGTCGATTGATTTCCGCATCCGATGTAATCCGAAGACTGCGGTCCACCACAGAGGCTCTGGTCGGGCGTGGACGTCGGGATCGGCGTCAAGGATAAGACGTTTCCGTCAACATCGAACAGCTTGACGTAGGCGGTGACTCCCTGGCCGTCAGTTCGCGTCTCGACGTCTCCAAACCATGCCCCGAACGCTGCCACCGGTTCGGAGAATGCAAAAAACGCTGCGTCCAGGTTGGCCCCGTCGCCCCCGACCGCGTTCCAGTAGCGAGGCTGACCAGCGGTGTCATAGAGCGAGCTCGGTCGGGGAGCGCAATCTTGGAGCGACGCAGACGTCGGGTAGTACGGGTCGCGATAGGTCGGTGAATCGTCGGTGCCCCACGAAGCGGGGCTCAATGAGTCGCGCTCTGTTGGAGTGATGTCCTTCTTCCAGACCGATGCAGTGACCGACGATCCTGGAAACACCACCGTGGCGGGCACGTTGGTGGGCGTGTCGCTGCTTCCTGCCGGATCCGGCACGACCCCGACAGCGATCTCGGTATAGCCACCCGCGTTGACGTCTGCGCGCCATGCATCGTCGGTCAGCTCCGCGAGATCTCGGATTGATGAGCTCGGGTCCGAACAACTGGTATTGGTGCTGGCCACTTCGTCGCTGATCGTCAGCGTCGGAACCGCGCCGGCGCCAGTAGGAATAGCTGCGATAGCTGCCAGCATGACAAGTCCGGTCAGCAAGGTGCGCATGGCGATCCTTTTCTGGAGGGAACGACCGGTCCGGCCGTCGTCTCTGCGTGGGGCGTGCTCCTTTTGGGTTCTTCGGCGCAGCCGACGGTGAGTCTTGAGGTAATGCAGAGAATTCTTGAGCCGATCGATAAGAGATCGACAACCAACCCGTGTCAGGGCCGTCCGAACTTGGGCAAGGCGCGCCGGGTTTATGCGTCGCGGGAGCCGCGGGGTTTTGACGCAGCGGACCATGTCGATGCGGTGTTGTGGCGCCGTCCCGCAGGGTGTCGGTCGACCGTGCGGTGCTGGTCAGCACGGCGGTCGATGCGAATCAACGGTGGCGCGAGTGCGCCGCGCTGGCGGGGGCGCGTGGACTGTGCTGGATGGCGCTCTTGTGATTGGACGACCCTCTTGCGTCTCCGGACGCGGACCCGGCTCGGGTTGTTGCGGAGATACCCGATGCCGACGGTCAAGAAGCCACCAACGATGACGGCTCGAAGCAGCAGCGGCAGGTTGCGTCCTGAGTCGTTTCCACGCTCATTGGAGCCAGCGAGACGGTTGCCTCCCGGTGAACCGGTATCGGCGGCCGCCTGAGCTTCCTGATGCGACGAACGTGATGTCGGCTGCGTAGCGACGCCAGGCCCGGCGTCGGGAAGGGTCGTCGGGACGGTGGCGGTAGAACGTTCGCTCGCGCCCACGACCGTGGTCGTCGACGCGGTCGTGGTGTCGCTCGACATGGCCAAGTCGGCCGCTGACGTCGTGGACACCGCCCCAGTTTGTTGCTCATCGAGAGCCAGGGGCGCCGTGGTCTCAGTGACGACTGGCGGAGGTTGGGTGACGCCGTTGAGGGTATCGACGGCGAGCGATGCCAGCGTCGAGGCCCCTCGTGCAGTCAGATGTACACCATCACCCCTGAGCAGCCCGGTGCTGCCGTCAGCAATGGCAGCCCAGTTGGCGTACGCCACGTTTGACCTGTTCGCAGCTTCGTTGGCCATGACGTTGTTGACGCCTGTGTGGAACGTCTTGGTGTCGGCCAGGCCGACGAGGACAACGCGGGGGGGCCCGGACCTATCGAATCGAGGATCTGACCGAGCATCCGGGCGTATCGGGCCGTGTTCTGGCCATCGTTCGCGCCGAGCGACAGGATCACGCTTCCCGCTTGGGAGAACTCCGGCTGTCGCGCCGCAGCGATGGACACTCTTCGAGGGTTGTCCTGCCGACCACCGCGTCCACCAGTACAGCACCGCCGACCAGTCCCTCGACATAGGGCGAAATAGCAACGGCGAGTGAATCGCCGAATACGACCGTTTCGCCAGCGGCCCCGCCACTGCCGGGGTCAGAAAAAGCGGGGTCAACAACGACAACAACAAAACAACAAAGGTCCCGAGGCGGGCAACGACACCGAGCAGGGGACCGAAGGTCAAGGACGGCCGTTTGGCGATGATCATGCAACCGAGCCGGTTCGACAGCATGACCGAACCCTGCCTGGACGGGGGCAAGGCGCTGAGGTCAGGGGTGTGACCGAGCATGCACGGGTGTTCGGCATGTTTCCCCTCGGGCATGTTTCGCCGGTAAGCCAGCTTGGGTGCCGGACTCAATTGGATTGCCCGAACCACTTCGTCAGTACATCCGGTGACTCCAGATGCCCAGTGTAGGTGACTGGTTGCCCACGTTGGGCGGCATTGGCGAGACGTTGTTAACGATGACTTGACGGTCGCCGAGGTACCTGACCGTGCCTTTGCGCGTCAGATACGCCACAATATGGCCACGTTCGGTGCCGCCCTCGGGAAGCTTGGGCATCCGCTGAGCGGGAGGCAAACCTAGATGTGAAGGAGGCCGTCGTGGCCGATCCCGATCCGATCGACGTTGACGTCGATGTTGGCGCAGACGAGACGGGGGCGGCCAAGCCCTCCAACCTTGGGAGTCAAGAGTTCTTTTTGACCTTGATCGGGTTGCTCGGGGTGGTGATGATCATCATCGCTGTCGTGATTTGGGTCAACCGCGATGACGGCGCCGGTGATTCGGACGTCGCTATCGGGGATGACGGCGCTGCGACACCGTCCTCCACGCTGGGCGTTGGCGACCTGGCGGTTCCTGCGGGAGTCCCGACGACTGTCGCCGACGCGCTGGGCGTCCCGGGAGCGGCGAACGCTGCTCAACAGCCCGGCGTTCAGAACCCTTCGGCCGTGCAAGACCCCGCAGCGGCGGCCCGTGCGGCAGCGGCCGCTCAAGCGCAGGCTCAGGCGCAACAGACGGCACAGAACACCACGGCAGCGACGATCCGCCGGCTAGAGCCAAGTGTCGTCCCCGCTCCCTCTACGGTTCGTACCCCCAACACGGTATCGGTGATGCAGACCACGGGTCGGGGGACCACGGTCAATCAGACAACGGGTGGTTCGTCATCCGATGTACAAAGCACCGGTGGTGATACGACCGGCGGCACGACCTCGGCAACGAGTGGGAGTGGCAGCACCACAGGTGGGGGCTCCACCGGTGGAAGCACGGGGCAGACGTCCTCGGGAAGCACATCGGGTGGCACCACGTCAGCATCCACCACGTCGGGTGGCAGCACCTCTGGTTCAGGGACGTCGGGTTCGACGAGTTCTGGCAGCACGTCCGGCGGGACATCGTCGATTACCGCACCCGATCCTTCGGTCGATCCACGATACGGCGCACCCGTCGACGACGGTGCAGCCGCCCTGGCTAGCTACCTCGTGAGCGTCGGCATTCCCCGAGCCAACGCGAACTGCACAGCGAATACGTATGCTCCGCAACTAACCGATGCTCAGTGGATTGAGCTGCGGGATGCCCCCCAATACGCGCCAGAGGGTACCGAGCGACTTCTGTCTCAATCGGCGCAAAGCTGCGGGATCAGCCTCGGCTTCGAATAGCCACTGCTCCACCCTCGCGAAGTAGTTGCGACAATCTCCGAGGTCGGTGATCGATGGATCGCCGACCTCGGAGATTTTGCAAGTTCTGTCTTCCGAACTTGCCAGCGCACCGATGATCGCGGCCTTCGCTGGTCCTGACCGGCGCTGCCCCAGCGGGGATCGGAACGAGCACAGCATCTCGATCTGGCCAGTGGCGACAATTGATCAGCTGACAGCGTGTGCGATCGGGTTGTCTCGCTCGCCGTCGATCACCGAGAAACTCACGCCCTGTTCGGCTTCCACAAGGTAGGCGGGCGAAACCATGATGCCGATGTGTTGGTCTCCGTCCTTGTCGGAAAAGACCTGTCCCATGGCGACAACGGTTTCACCGAACTGCACCGCGACGGCAGTCCCGTCGTTGAGTCCAGACACATCAGCCGAAACAAACGCGGGAATGATGTCGGCGTCGAGGTCGATCGAACGGTAGAGCTCTGGCCGTCTCAGGGTGATTGACCCAGACGAGGCCGCGCCTTGGGTGAGTTGGTCGACCGACGTACCGACGAGCGCCCGGTATTTGCCTTCCGCATAGGGATTGAGTGCGCCGTCGTCCTCGCCATACAGCTCGTAGGCCTGTGTCCAGAATGGGAGAACATCGGGTAGCTCAACCTCTGGCGTCACATATGGCTGGCCACCTTTGGCATACGGCCAAATTCGTTTGTCGGGGCGCTGTTCACGGGCTTGAAGTAACGACACGCCGTCCAAGGTCAACTCGGTGGCATCGACCTCGGCGACGTCTAGAACGGTTGGAAAGATGTCGACCGTCTCGACATTGCTGTCATCAATAGCGGCGGTCGTTTGCCCCGGATATTTGATGAACAGCGGCACGCGGGCGATGTCATCAAACGTCTCGGGTCGGGGTGCTCGTCTGGGCATGCCCGCCTCAAAGGACACGCCATGGTCGGCGACCACGACGACGAGCGCGTCGTCCCACTGTTCAGAGCTCTCCAGCGCGTCGATCATTTGGCCCAGCATGGTGTCGACATACCCGACCTGGAGCAGGTCGCGCTGTATCTGGTTATCTGCCAGATATTGATCATCCAGCCAGGTGCCGCCCCCGTTCACAGCGGGCATCGTGATCGTCTTGTTGTACTGCTGACCAGACGGGAGGAAATCGAGAGGCTCATGGGGGATGAGCCCGTGGAAAAACAAGAATTGGGAGTGCAGATCGGCGTTGAGGCGTTCGACGAAGGCGCGCCATGCTTCGACGCGTGCCTGGCTACCCGTCCTGATATCGGCGGCTATGTCGTCGAACGTGATCGACTCGTCGTTTGGTCGAGCGCCCGGGGCCACCGGATCTGTGGATACCTCGCCCTGTGCCGACCCTGCATTGTGTGGCACCGACGTTGAGGCGGCGCCTGTTTCGGTCGATCCGGTTTCGGTTGCTGTGGTTTCGGTTGCTGTAGAGGACGTATCCGATCGATCCGCGGTCGGGTCACCAAATCCTGCCCAACGGTCGTCGATCTTGGGCAGATCGGCTTTCATGCCCTCGGGCAACACGTTGTGGCCATAGACGATGAAGGTGTCCTTGACCAGTGACGCAAAGCCGCCACCGGACGATACGGCCGACGCCTCAGCGTTGCACTCGCCCGTGCAAAGCCGACTCGCGAATTCCCAGGCCACCGTGTCATAGGTTCCCGAGAGCACGGAAAACGCGTTGTTGGGCCAGTTGGCAGGGATCGGTATCTCGCCGCCGTAGTAGATGCCCGACAGCATCGACGGGATCGATTTGTGTGTCTGAGGGTGTGATGTCGTGGCGTTTCGGTACCAGGTGCTTGTGCTCGCGAGGCGAGCGAAGTTGGGCAGCCGCTCGGGATCGATCTGGAAATCCGCGCCGATCAGAGTTCCGAGGTTGAACTCGTCGAAGGTGATCCACACGATCGGCGTGCCGCTCGAGCGCTCAGCGTTGACGACGGCATCTGCCTGATTCTCGAAGAGGCCCGAGACCTGAGACGCTCCCAGGAACCAGCCAGCGAAGACGATCGCGACGGGGCTGAGGAACGCCAAGCCCTGTCTGAGCCAGCGATGTCGTTGATAGAGCACCCCACAGCACACAGCGGAGAGAAGCGTGAACGCGATGGTCAACACATCGCTCGATGGAAACATCGAACGTGCCGACGGTGAGATGACGAGAGCGGCGAACAGCCCAATTCCGATCGCCCAAATAGCGCTCAGTGACCGTTGTAACGCCGCACCCATGAGCCATACCAATGTGGGCGGGATCAACAACACAGCCAAGGTGAACGCGATGATGCCAAGTCGTCCCGTGCCGTGGACAACGAAATAGGTGGCATCGCCGCCGATTGTTTGGAACAACGGCCAAGCGATCGCGGCCGACGAAACCGTTAGTAGGGCCAGAAAGCGCCAGCGAAGACCTAACTCTGGTTCTATCGGTGGTCGTGTCGAATCCGGTTGGCCCGCGCTGGAACCGTCTACCGGATCAGGGAAATCGTCGACTGTCACCGGCGAGCGGTCCTGAGATGAGATGATTACCTCGCTGTACTGATTTGGGTCGGTGCCCCATCTGCTCGACGGTCGTCCATTGGAACGGTTCCTTCGAGCTCTAGGACCGGGTACTCGGGTCGTCGATGATTTTGGTGCGGTCACTTGCACATCATCATCATCGGTGCAGCACTGATGTTTCTTGAGGTCCAAGTGAACAACGAGCGACAAACAGGGTATTGATCGCTTATGAATAGAACAAGTATGAGTGAAGTCGCCTTCGAGGACACGTACCGGGACCTCTTGCCAGAGGTCAACGATGTGGTCCGTCGAGTGATGGGCTCTGATATCTCCGCGGATGATGTGGTTGCGGAGACGTTCGCCCGGCTGCATCTGAACTTTCGCAAAGTTGGCGAACAAGAAACCGTCGATGTTTGGGTGCTGCGCGCGGCGATTGAGCTGTCTTTGGAAGCAGACCGAACCACAGGCGGCATCGGATCTGACTTCGGCACCGACCACCGGTCCGCCATGATCGCTCTGCAACGCATGCCGGCTCGACCGCGAGAAGCCCTGCTGCTCAGCTACATGACCGATCGCTCCGATCTGGAACTCGCTCGGGGTCTGGGGTTGACCGAGCGAAAGTTCACATCGCTGACCCGCACCGGGCTGGCGTTACTGCGGCATTACATGACCGAAGAAGTCGCGGGAGCCACGTGGGAAGACGACGAAGCATATGAGTGATCCCACCATGGTCGGGCCAGGCTCCGACGATCTGCTGGACGCGGTCTATGAACGGTCTCGCCGCCATACCAATCGGCAACGTTTGGTGATTGGCGCAGCGGTTGCGGCTCTGTTGCTGCTGTTCATTGTGATTCCAGCGCTCGGCGGCAGTGGGGGTTCGTCCCAAGACGTAGCAGCAGGCGGCGATTCGCCACCCGATTCGATCGCTGCACTCGGTGCTCCGACATCGACGACGACGACGCCGCCGGTGGCCACCGTCCCGGTCAAGACGGCGAGTTCATCGAGTAGTTCGACAGCGAAGCCAACGACGACCACGAGCGAGGTCCCGCCAACGGTTGTGACCACCAGGCCAGTCGTATCGTCGTCGACAACGCCTACCTCCGCTCCGGCGACGAGCTCACCCGCGACGACAACGCCCGCTACCACCGTGCCAGCGACGACCGAGCCGGTGCCCACGACGCTCGCTCCGGCCGAACCTCGTCAAGCACAGTGGACCCTGGTTGGCGTCTCCGCCGATGACATGTCGGTGACGGTCAGCTACACGATTCCCGACGGCTGTCACACCTTCGTTGGCGCCTCAGCACAACCGACCCCTGAGGCCATTCAGGTGTCGGTCCAGTTGTCGTTCCAGCCAGGAGTTGCCTGCGACCTCACACCGACAACCGCCGAGGTGACCATTCCGGTGGGTGAACCGGTCGCCGGTCGTCCGATCGTTGCCTAACCCCGTCCAGACGGCCGATCGCACGGGCCATCGCGACTGTTGGCGGTCGCATGTCGAGGGTCGAATCCGCTAGATCGGGTTGTCAGATTGGAGTCGTTGCAGGATCTGGACGACCTGTTCGGCGTATTCTGGACGGCAGATCAGCAGGTCGGGAAGCCATGGGTTCTCGTCGTTGTAGATCAGAGGCGAGCCGTCAAGACGACTTGTGTGCAGGCCAGCGTGTCTGGCGACCGCGACGGGGGCCGCTGAGTCCCATTCGTACTGTCCTCCGCCGTGGGCATAGATATCGGTATCGCCGTGAACGACGCTCATGGCCTTGGCCCCTGCGGAGCCCATCGGAACCAACGAGCCGTTCAACGCTATGGCCAGCTGATCCGCCATTGCTGGAGGACGCGATCGAGACACGGCGAGGCGCGGGCCACCAAGATGGGCGGGCGCAAGCCGAATCGATTGCGCTGTTGAGAAGACCTTGTCCTCGGCGGGAAGGGCGACCGCTCCAGCGGTGAGCTCGCCCTTCTGCCAAAGGGCGACGTGCACCGCCCAATCCGAGCGACCGCTCTCACCGAACTCGCGAGTGCCGTCGAGCGGGTCGACGATCCAAACTCGATCGGCCGACAATCGAGCGACGCTATCGGCGGCTTCTTCGCTCAGCACGGCGTCGTTTGGTCGTTCTTTGCCCAGACGTTCCAAGATCAGATCGTTGGAGCGCTGGTCGCCTTCGGCCTTCAAGATCTCGCTATCGACGCGACCGGTCCGTTTGCGAATATCGAGCAGCAGCTGGCCAGCGTCACGGGCGATATCGGCAGCGAGTTGCGCATCGTCTGAAATCGGCATGTCCAGGTCCTCCTCGTTGCCGCTGCAACAGGCTAGTGCCCCAGTAGCGGCGCGGGTCCGCTGTTTCGCTATCCGCGGATACTTCCTGAGAGTCGAGAGTGCCGCGCATCGCTGGGTTGTTCCCAGCCCGGGCTGTCCCTCGCTGGGGTATCCCTCTCCGGGCGGTCCCTCGTCGGCTGTGTCCCCGCTTGACCGTCCCTCGTCGGGCCGTCCCAGGCGATTCGACGAAGGTGTCGCACGGGATACCGCGGATAGGGAGTGGTGGGGAACGAATACTGACGTCAACGTCAGGTTTGGTATCGTGCCGCCGAATCGGGCCATGTGACGCCAGGAGGACGTTTTGAACGACGACGTTGCGGCGCACGGCGGTGAGTCTTCTGGGGTCGCCGGTGGTCAGCGATCAAATGTCGCTGTTTCGGACGCGGAGTTTCGAGCCGAACTCAGATCGTGGTTGGCCGACAACCTGGTCGGGGAGTTCGCCGAACTCTCAGGAGTCGGGGGTCCTGGGGACGAACACAGTGCCTTCGAGGCGCGCCATCGCTGGGAACAAACCCTTGCAGCGAGTGGCTGGACCTGCGTTGGCTGGCCCGAACGTTGGGGCGGACGCGAAGCGACGCTGTCGCAACAGGTCATCTTCCATGAAGAACTCGCCAAAGCGCGAGCTCCTCACCGGGTCGGTCTGATCGGTGAGGGTATGACGGGCCCAACGCTCCTGGCATTCGGAACCCCGGCACAACAACAACGGTGGCTGCCTGACATCCGGTCCGGCGACGCGCTGTGGTGCCAGGGCTATTCCGAGCCGAATGCGGGTTCGGATTTGGCCAATGTCTCGACTCGCGCCGTACGCGACGGCGGCGAGTGGGTCATTACCGGTCAGAAGGTGTGGACCTCACTGGCCTTGTGGGCGGACTGGTGTTTTGTGGTGTGTCGCACCGACCCTGATGCTCCCAAACACCGCGGTCTTTCCTACATCATGGTTCCGCTGAGCGCCGACGGTGTGCAAACACGACCCATCCGTCAGATCACCGGTACATCTGAGTTCGCGGAAGTGTTTTTCGACGAGGTTCGGGTGCCAGCCGACTACATGATCGGGGAGCCGGGGACGGGTGGCGAATTGCGTTGGCCACCCTTGCATTCGAACGCGGTACCTTCACCCTCGGCCAGCAAATCGGCTTCGAAGCCGAATGGGACGAGATCGCCGAAATCGCCCAGGCCACGGGCGCGAGTAGTGACCCAACGATCCGCCAGCGGCTCATCGACCTCTACGTCAAGGTGAGGGTGATGCGTTTCAACAACGTGCGCGCTCTTCAGTCATTGACGGTGGGGGACGAACCGGGTCCAGAGGCGTCGATCGGCAAGCTGTTTTGGAGCCACTGGCATCGCGACCTCGGCGAGCTCGCCATGGACGTTCTGGGCGCACAATCGTTGCTGGCCGATGACGGTCCTTATGAGCTGAGCCGGGCGCAGAAGCTGTTCATGTTCACCCGATCCGACACGATCTATGCCGGCTCGTCGCAGATTCAGCGCAACATCATCGGTGAACACGCCCTGGGGCTCCCCAAAGAACCCCGATAGACCAGAGATTCGACTCGCCCCGAAGCTGCAAGGACGGCGTTAGACGGTCGTCCGGTTTCGCGGGGTTGCCAGGAAGGAACACCGATGGTTGAGGATCAGACCGCTGCGGTTTACCCCCCGGGGAGAGGACTCCTCGAGGGCAAAGTGGTGGCCATCACCGCTGCTGCTGGGACCGGGATTGGTTTCGCGACAGCCAAGCGGTGCGTCGAAGAAGGCGCGACCGTCGTGATCTCCGACATCCATCCACGACGACTCGAAGAGGCCCGACAAAGGATCGAGAACGAGACGGGGACTGCGATCGACCCCTTCATCTGCGATGTGACCGACGACGCCTCGGTCACATCGTTTCTGGAAGCCGTGGTCGTCCAGCATCAGCGACTGGACGTCTTGATGAACAACGCCGGGCTCGGCGGCACTGCGGCCCTGGTCGATATGACCGATGACCAGTGGTCGACCGTCCTCGATGTCACCCTCAACGGAACGTTTAGGTGCGTCCGTGCGGCCTTGCGAATCATGCGGGAACAGGGTGGCGGGGTCATTGTTAACAACGCGTCAGTCCTGGGGTGGCGTGCCCAACGGGGACAAGCCCACTACGCGGCGGCCAAGGCTGGCGTCATGGCGCTGACTCGTTGCGCCGCCGTGGAAGCCGCCGACTTTGGGGTTAGGGTGAACGCCGTCGCACCGAGCCTGGCCATGCACCCGTTCCTGGCCAAGGTCACAACCGACGAACTCCTTGCCCAACTGACCGAACGGGAAGCCTACGGCCGAGCGGCCGAGCCGTGGGAGATCGCCAATGTCATGGTGTTTCTCGCAAGCGACCTGTCGAGCTACTGCACCGGTGAAGTCGTCTCCGTGTCAAGCCAGCACGCGTGATCGGCCTCTTTTTTGGGTTGTCGCTCAACATTTCGGTGGTCTCAGCCGTTGCATAGGTTGATCCTGTCCACGCCTACCTCAGGAACACCGTTTGCGTTCCATAGCGAGCCCGCAGCACCCTGATAGCTCTCCAGAACCCGGCCGAAGCCGCCGAGCGCGGGCTCGTTTGGCTGCTCTGGCATGCCTGATCGTTGCGTTGGCGGTGGTCCCTGCAACGACGTGGGCGGACGATCTGTCCGATCTCGAGGACCAGCGCGAAGAGGTGCAGCGCCAACAGGCGGCTCGCGCGGCGGAGATCGACGCCTTAGAAGCAGAGTCAGACGATGTTCTGGCCGCTCTCGATACGGTCAATTCGCAATACGACCAAGAGGCCGCAGCCCTTCAGCGGGCGCAACGCGAGGCCGAATCCGCGCAGGCCGAACTCGATGGCACCCGCACCGAACTCCAGCGGATCGACAACGAGGTTGCAACGCTCAAGGCGAGGGTGGACGACCGAATCCTGCGCAGCTACATCGGAGCACCGCCAGCCATCTCAGGGATTCTGGACGATGAAGATTTCATGGATGCGACCCGCCGCATCGTGTTGCTCCGCAATCAGGCATCGACAGATGAAGACCTGCTGTCGTCGCTCGGCGCCGCTCGAGCCGATCAGACCGAGCTGCAAAGCCAGTTGGTCGCCGATGAGGCCGCCGCACAGGACAAGGTCGCGGCGTCTCAAGCGCGTCTCAACACGTTTTCCGATGCCCAACAACGTCAACAGCAGCTCGCGAACGACGTCGAAAGTCGGCTCGATCGCACTCTGAGCGAAGCCCAAGCGCTCGAAAGTGTCGACGCCCAGCTCGCCGACGAGATCCGCGCCGAACAAGACGCCATCGCAGCTCGAATGGCTTTCCTGGCCACATCGACAACCACGACGACCGCCCCACCGGCACCGATCACCACGGCGGCGTCTGCCGGTGAAACCACATCGGGGGCTCCAGCGACAGCGGCGCCGTCGACTCCACCCGCTACCGCCGCTGCGCCCCCGAGCTTCGCCATCACGTCGTATTCGGGTGACATCGTGTCCGTCAACGGCATTCGGGTGCATAAATCGATCGCAGCGAATGTCCAGGCTCTGCTGCAAGCGGCTGCCGCCGACGGTGTCTCGCTATCCGGTGGCGGGTTCCGCGACCCGCAAGCGCAGATCAACCTGCGCATAGCTCACTGCGGCTCAAGTCAATACGCGATCTACCAGATGCCAGCATCGCAATGTTCACCGCCGACGGCTCGGCCGGGTTCGTCAAATCACGAGAAGGGTCTCGCTATCGACTTCAGCCAAGGCGGGCGTGCGTTGACCCGATCGAGTTCTGGTTTCGCATGGCTCAGGGCCAATGCAGGTCGTTACGGGTTGCAGAACTTGCCCTCGGAGCCATGGCACTGGTCGGTCGACGGTCGCTGAGGCCTGTCCCGCAAACCTCGGCCATCAGGAAGGTGGTCGAATGCTGGCCGCGTCAGTCGGATTTGATGACGACGGTCCCGACGATCTTGTCGTGCCACGCCTGATGTCGAGGGTCCCACAGCGCCCAGAAATATCCGAGATAACAGACGAATGCAGAGATTGAATAGCACAGGTAGCGGCCGAACGCTCTGCCTGTACCGATTGCCTGCCCCGTCGTCGCATCGATCACCCTGACACCCATCGCCTTCTTACCCGGGCTCTGTCCCGTCTCGCCGATCCGCTTACACCAAAAGACCAGATAAGCGATCGAGCCGCCGAGCCCCAGCGCCGCAACGGTCAAAAACGCAGGGAGATTGGTGTTCTCGCACGTAGTGGTTCTCGATGTGTTGATCCCGAGTTCTGTCGAGAAATTGCTTTCGGTGGTGACGCAATCAAATGAGGGGACAAGCCACACGGAGGCGACGATGATGGCCGGTAGTAGGAACAGCCATGCCACCAGACCGTCGATGAACACTGCCAAGAATCGTTGAAAAAACCCGGCGTACTCGACCGAATCCCACGGGTTGTACCCTGCTCCGGGTGCCCCTGGGTAGGCGGGCTGCCCGACGGCCGGATATCCCATGTCGGTTGGCTGCTGGGGATAGGGCTGCTGGGGAGGTGGCTGCTGGGGATAGGCCGTTGGTTGCTGAGGATAATCAGCACCTGGCGGCGGTGTGTTTGGGGTGTCTCCGAATCCGTTGGTCATGTCGGGGTCTGCCTTCGCTTCTATCCGATGAGGTTGAATCTGTGGAGTTCAAAGATCCATGCGGCCGCAATGATGACACCCCAGCCCCAAACCGGCATCCGAAACCCCGACAAAGTGCGAGCGCCACGCTTCGATCGATCAAAAACAGCCGACCAAGCGGCCAAGATCATCACAACAACCACCACGATCAGCGGGTTCGCGTTGAGCGCAGCAATCGGGTCCGCGTGCAGCAAGGAAGCGGCCGCGGTGGTCGTGCCGCAGAACGGACACGGAACACCGGTGATCGCACGCATCGGGCACAGCACAGCGTCGATCCCCGACGCACTGAACGCCCAGACCGCTGCCGCGCCTGTGATCGATGCTGTCCGCAACGGTCGCCAACGCGGCTCCGCGCGGTGAGCGGCGAGAAGTCGACTTGGCGAAGCGGAACGGAAACGAACCGTATGATTCGGGTCGCCGCCGATCGAAGTTTTGACAGTCGGGGAAGCAGCGTCGCCAGACATCGTCGGCCCGTCAGTGGAGATCTGGACAGTGATCTTTCAGCCAGGTGATCGTGTCAGCCAACGTTTCGTCACCCGTACGTGGGTAGAAGTCTAGGTCCTCGGGTGAATACAGGGTGGAGACACCCCAGTACTTCGATGCCATCTCGGCGACCACCGGGTCTGGCAGCACGTGAAGTCCGATCTTGTGCAGGGCGCTAGCGAGAAACCAGGCCGGGCGAAACGGCACCACAAGTCGAGGAGCAGGACGGTCGGCGAACGGTGCGGCCATTTGGAAAAACTCCTGGACCCCACACGACGTACCGGGCAGGTGATAGATCGGACGCGGCTCACCCATATCTGCTGCGACGCACATGGCGGCTGCCGCATCGCGGATGTCTACAAAGTCGAAGCCGCCTCGAATGACGAAGGGAAGTTTTCCGCGCATGAACCGGATCAGGTTGCTGGTCGATCGGAAGCGATGATCTCCGGGGCCCAACATCACCGGCGGCCTGATGATCACGAGTTCCACATCGAGATCGTCGGCGAGCGCCTTGGCTTGGCGTTCAGCGATGATCTTTGAGTGGTAGTACGGCCAGTTCTTCACGACGTCTTCAACGTACGGCGCCGTCTCGTCGGCACGTGCTGCAGGGTCGTCGAAGCAACCAACCGTCCCGGATGTGGAGACAAAGACCAGGCGCGCGCCGAGGTCGTGCGCCGCTCGAACCATCTCCAAGGTTCCATCGATGTTGGTGCGATACACCTCGTCAGCATCGTCACGACTGTGTTTGACCAGGGCCGCCGAATGGATGATTGCATCGCAGTCGCCGAGATCGCCATGTTCGATCCACGACGTACGGTCCTCCAACCCGCCCGCCACCGCCACTGGATTGCCAACCTCGCCGAGCCAATCTTGCGAAGCGAATGAGGCTGCATCCCGGACGAGGCCGACCCCGCGCCGCCCGTTGTCGGCGAGGTTGGCGAGGATATGCCGGCCGAGGAATCCCGACGCGCCGGTGACGAGAACCGAGCCGCCGGGAGGCGACGGATTGCGAGATGGCATCAGGCCCCTTTTTGGGTCAGTCGTGACGGAAGTAAGCGCAAAGGGGGGCGATCGGGCCAACGGCAGTCGCGTGCAACCTGGTGAACGCTGGCGGCCTTGGGTCCCCAGTCGTAATCATCGGGAGCGTTCTTAACCAGGACACCTCGTTCGACGAGGAGCGCGAACATCTCTTCGGCGTGGGGGAGGTAGATGCCTTGCGCTTCCCAGACGAGGTCCGAAGGTGATGCGTGACGGATCTCGCCGCTCGTCGGTCCGAGTTCTTCGGCGACTTTTGCGTAGCCGTCACAAAGGGGTCTGAACAACGCTTCGAGCACCCGGAGGACACGAGGGTCATCGAGTTCGGCTTCGGGTTCGCGGTAGGACATTCCCGCGAAGTCGTTGAATGCGAGGTGGTGGCTGATAGCGGGATGCTCGGCGAAGACCACGCGCGCTTCAGGAAAGAACAGATGCTCGAACTGAAAACGCATGTTCGCAGCGGTCGCCTCATCGGCGGGGCGTTGGAGGTCGGAGCGAATGACGCGTCCACCTCGACGGTCGATCGCGTCGTGGAGCCAATCGACACCGATGTCTTCGAGGGAATTGGCCCGGACAAACTCTCGAAGATGGTGATCGGAGACGAGGGTGCTTCGTTGCAGCTCACCCATGATGGCAGTCGATACCGCGTAGACGTCCTCTTCGGGCAGGAGGCGGATGGGCTCGCCGCAAGCCATATGGAGCCTGCCGACCTCGATCTTGCCGCGGACCAGTTTTACCGTCCACAACAACAACGCCGATAAGCGCATTTTCTGCTTTGGCTTACCGGACAGTTCACGATTCATCGGGCGTTCCTCGGGTACGCGGTCATAGGTGAACGCGACCGGGAAGATGGTGACCGGATGCTCGGTGGTCTGGATGGCTCTCAGCATCCCCCGTTTTGGTTGCAGGAACTGACGTGAACGGCTGCGTGTGCCCTCGATAAAGAACTCGATGTTGTCGCCGCGCTCGACGAGTTCGCCGACCGCTCGGGAGAGGGAATCATCGGCTTTACCCTTGCCGCGATCGACGTAGAACGCGTGATAACCCGAAAAGAGGCGGCCGATGATCGGGATGCGTTTGAAGTCAGATGCCGCGGCAGCATGCGGGACGCCCAAGCGGAGGTCAGGGCGGACGAAGGTGAGATAGTGAACCAAGACGAAGTCCATATATGAACGGTGTGAGGGCACAAAGATGATGGATTCGCCTTCAGGAACCGCGTCGCGGGCGGTCTCAAAGGAGGCCAAATCAACCGTGATCGATTCGGCCATGCGTCGAAAGCCCTTGGTGACGACCCAGGCTCCAAACTTCATCGTCTTGGTCTGGTTCTTGGCCGAGAACGCCCACTTTGCATCCCCTCCATATCCGGGATGTGCCTGCCCAGCGAGTAGGACCTCACGTTGCTCGCGGCGCATCAGATGGCGGTAGACGCCAGCGCACACCGTTGCGATGTAGGAGTCTGAGTCAAAGCCTTCGACTGCGAGCGGAGGGTCGGCCTCAAAACGGAACGTCGTCTGGGTGAACGCAGGGAAGATCTCGTTGAGCTTTTCGATGCGTTGCAGGAGCTTCTGACCCTGCTGACGTTTCTTCTTGCTGGTGAAACTGCCCACTTTGATCGGGACGACATGCTGACGAAAATGCCCCGAACGCAGGCGTCGCTCGTTCGTGCCGACATAGGTGATCCGAGGTGGGCGCGCCACCGGGTGGCGCTGGAAATAGTCCACAGCAATGCGACGGATGTCAGAGATTTTCGCCCGTGCACCGTCACCGGCCACCGCATGGTGGATCGACGGGGGAGCTTCCTTGGGCTCTTTGATGGCGGTCACGATGTGGTCACAGACCACATCGACCGGGACGATATCGAGTTCGGTATCGGGTTCGCCCCGCACGACGCGGAGGTACCCGGCTCCGAGAACGGTGATGAAACCAGCGAATGCTGCATGAGAGTCGATCCAGCCGGGGAACGGTCGACGCCATGACGCGGAGATAATCGACGGCCGAACGATGCTGAGCGGTACCTGTTCTCGACGTTCGAACAACAGGTGCTCGGCGATTGCCTTGGTCACGGTATAGGTGTTGGGGTGGCCCGTCAGGGTGAGCAAAGCCTGGTCGTCGATCTCGCCAGCGAGGATGTCCCGGTACAGCTCGCTCGCCGGGCGGGGGAGCTCGCCGAGCGTCGGGCGCAGCAGACGGCCATCACGGTGATTGGCGTGGACATAGGCCGTCGACACCGACACCATCCGAACCAGGCTGGGGCATTCGCGGGCGAACTCGAGCACGTTCAATGTGGCGGTGACGTTAGCGTCTGCGGCCATAGGCGCTGGTAGATCGAAGTCGATCGATGCGGCCGCATGAACGATGTGGGTGATCTGCCGACGTAGCAGCGTGCGCTCGGCGGCAGCCAGTCCGCAGCCGGGTTCTGAAAGGTCTGCTTCGACGACTCGAATCTGGCTGGTCCAGCCGCGCTGCAGGTCTCTAAAGCACTCAGCGGTTGCCACCTCGAGGTCGAAACGAGTTTGGGCCGAACGTCCCTTGCTGGGTCTAATCAGCACGTGAATGCGGCGGATGTCGAGCTCGTTGCGTCTGGCGAGGAGTTCGGCGAGCGCGACTTTGCCGACGAAGCCTGTGACGCCGGTGAGCAGAATGTTCATCGATTACCTTCGGTCTGTGGGGTGGTTTGATCGCCAGCGGTGGCCGGAGCGTCGTCGATCGTGCCCCTCAAGGTCGGGACTGGCTCGGTGATCCCTTGGGATCCCGTTCCAAAGTTGTTGCCTGGATCGACCGCGTTCTTGAGCTGACGGTTCCAGCCGAGTGCCGCGTTCGAGAAAACCCTCGGCAAGAAGTCTTTACGGAGATGTCCAATGCCGTGGTGATGGGAGAGTGAACCGCCAGCGTTCAGGATCTCGTCGCGGGCGGCACGTTCGATGTCGGCGTAGACCTCCGAAGGGTTCTCGACGCCTTTGTGGTAAAACGCGAAATAGAAATAGACCACAGCGCCAGTGTCATAGATCTGGGTGACTCGTGCCGTGATGAAGGGTACGCCGGGCAGGTTGCGCTTGTGATGTTCTTCAGTAATTCGCGCCTTCACCCGGTCGACCAGCGGTATGACCTTGTCCCACGGCATCGATGTTTCAAACGACTCGGCCAGGATGTATTTGCGCATGATGAAATCGCGGATATAGGCGATTCCATAGGTCAGTTGGTAGCCGCGCTTGCCGTTGTCTGAACCTGCTGCCATGCCTTTGTGCAGGTCGCTCAGACGTTTGACCGTTGCTTCTTGGGCGGTGACCTGTTCTTCGCTGCCTTCAAAAACGAGGGTACAGGCGACCATCTGATCGACCTTGAATCCCTTGAGAAACGCGTGACGAACAGCTTTTCGACGTGGGATTTGATCCGGCTGAGGCCGCTCGATTTCGCCTTCAACGTTTGTGACAGCTGGAACTGAAGGTTGTCGACGAGACGCGCACTTGCTGGCCAATTGCCGCTTCGCGTCAAGTCGTACATAAAGGCAACACCGTCGGCGAACGTGGGGAACAAGATCGCCTGGTACTTCTGAACTTCGGGAAGCGGGAAGATCTTGACGGTGGCCTGGGTGATGATGCCCAGGTTGCCTTCGGAACCCAAAATGAACCGCCGCGGGTCGGCGCCGATGGATTCGCGCGGCCCCACGTTGTTACGGGAGATCACTCCATCGCGGGTTACGACGGTCACATCGGTGATGAGATCTTCGATGTTGCCGTAGCGGTTCTTTTTCATGCCGGAAGCGTGTGTTGCGATCCAACCTCCGAGGGTAGAAAACTCGAGTGAATCGGGTTCGTGGCCCATCGTGAAACCGAACTCGGCGAGACGGTCTGTCAGATGTCGCCCGACCGCTCCGGCCTGGATCCCAGCTTCGAGGTTGGTCGGATCGATCCAGAGGACCTGGTCCATCCGCAACATGTCCACGGCGACGATCATGCGGGTTTCGTCTGGGTCGCAACGCAGCGCTTCGGTCACGTTGGTCCCGCCACCATAGGGCACCAACACGACATCATTGTCGATGGCTGCTTGTACGAGCTTGGCGATTTCGAGGTCGTCGCCTGGGAATACGATCAGGTCGGGGATTCGGGGGAGCGCCCCGTACTTGATCGCGTACATCTCTTCTTGTGTGTGACCGTGTCCGCGTCGTAGCCGTTCCTGGTCGTCATCGTCGATCTGATCGGAATCGAGGAAATCTGCGATCGCATGGCGGAAGCCGTCGTTGACGACCGGTGCGGGGATAACGCCGGGGTACTGCGATTCGTGTACGTCGAACGCGTCGAGATCGACCTCGATAACACCGCGCATCCAGGGTAAGAGGTCGGGAAGTTCCGAACCGGAGATCTCGTAGCGATGCCCGCGCGCCTTGACCACCCCCTTGTCGGTGACCTCGAAACCGGAGTCGGGAAACCCCCACACGTCGAGCGACTCAGGGTCGGGTTTCGGTTCGTATTTCGGCAGCGGGATCCGTCCCTGGACCGTTCCGCTCACCAACATCGATCCGGATGGGACGGGTGGATCGGGGCGCTCTGTCATCTGACCACCAAAAAGAGTTGCGTCGTCGAGGGCCGGATACGGCCAGCGTACGTTCAAACAGGGTTCATGATTCTGACCTATCGGAAGCGATTTTGGTGACACAGGGCGCGCAAATCCGTGAACACGATCGGTCAGTTGCTTCAGATCATCGCGGTGATGCCGATGTTCTTCAAATAGGTATCGATTGTTGTAGCACCGGAACGTGGGGCAAGCACCGGAACGTGGGGCAAGCGATGGGTGATGAGCACACGATGGACCGTCGATATGGCGGGGGTCACTTTTGGATGTGGATCGCGGCGACGGCGCCGGTCGCGTCTGGTGGCGTGGTGATCGCTGCGGGTGTCACCCGAGCGACGATCTTGTTGATGATCGGCGCCGTCATGAACAGCGTGGGCATTCTCGGTGCCCAGCGCCCTTCAGGCAGTGACCGCAGCGTCGCTGGCCACAGCTCGCCAACGACGAGTAGGTCGGATCTGACCGACGGGTCACCGGGTACAGATCACGCTCGAGCCGTGACCGAACAGCCCTTGGTTGATGGTCAAACCAACCTTGGCTCCGTCGACTTGTCGATCGCCGGCTTGGCCGCGTAATTGCCAGGTGAGCTCGCAGACTTGAGCGATTGCCTGAGCCGGTACGGCCTCTCCAAAGCACCCGAGCCCGCCTGAGGGGTTGACCGGGACCCGCCCGCCGAGCGTCGTCACACCAGAGCGGAGCAACCGTTCTGCCTCGCCTTCGCCGCAGAGACCGATCTGCTCGTACCAGTCCAATTCAAGTGCTGATGACAAGTCGTACACCTCGGCCAGGTCCAAGTCGTCGGGACCGAGCCCAGCTTCTTCGTATGCGGCCGCTGCGATCGAGGTCTTGAACGTCTGGTCTGGAGCGGCAACCGCCGTCGTTGAATCGGTGGACAACTCCGGCATGTCGAGCACCGTGTTGGGATAGGTCGGTGTCGCTGTTGCGACCGCAGCGATCTTGACTGTGTTGTTCAGTCCCCGCCGTGTCGCATAGTCGCTGGAACACAAGATGACCGCTGCGCCGCCGTCCGATGTCGCGCAGATCTGCAGAAGTCGAAGCGGATAGGACACGTAGGGAGATTCCATCACATCGGCGATCGAGAACTCTTTGCGGTAACGAGCGTTCGGGTTGGTCAGGCCGTGACGGGAGTTTTTGACTTTGACCTGGGCGAAGTCTTCTTCAGTGGCGCCGTACAGATCCATGCGACGACGTGCGTACAGACCGAAGTACGAAGGGTTGGTCATGCCCATCAGACGAAATCGCAGCCAATCGGGATCATCTAAGCGCTCACCAGCGTTGGGTGCGAAGAATCCTTTCGGGGTCGTATCGGCCCCGACGACCAGCGCAACGTTGGCCATACCCGACAGGATGTGGGCTCGTGCGACGTTGATGGCCTGTGCACCCGTCGCGCATGCGGCATAGCTCGAAGCGATGCGCGCTCCGGTCCAACCCAGTGCCTGGGCGAACGTCGAGCCAGCGACATAGCCCTTGTAGCCATTGCGCATGGTGTCGGCGCCGCTCACAAAGTCGATGTCGGTCCACGGGACTGCGGCGTCTTTCAGTGCTGCACGGGCTGCGGCAACGCCGTACTCAACGAAGTTCTTGCCCCATTTGCCCCATGGGTGCATCCCGACCCCGATAACCGAGACGTCCTGACTCATCGCAGCGCGCTCCCTTCGGTTTCATCGGTCGTGACGTTCGCCGCGACGACCGAGGGCGCTTCGATCGGCGCCCACTCCCACATCAGCCAGGTGGCGTCGTCGTCTTCATAGGCGATACCCGTGGACAACTCGACACGAGTCCCCGCACAAAGTTGCTCGACCGCTGCGCCGCGGCGCACCGGTCCCATCACCACCAGGCCATCATCATCGAGGGTGACGGCCGCGAGGATGTACGGCTCGAACGGGTCGGGAGCGATGTAGGGCGGCGGGGGAGGATAGAAGTTTTGGGTCGCGGCCCAGATCGTCCCGGTCCGTGACAGTTCGACCTGATCGAGCTGGGTGCTGTCGCAGTGAGGATTGCGGCAGAAGAGGTCCTCGCGTGGGAAAAACGCACTCGAACACACCGCGCATCGCGTGCCGATAAGCGCTGGTTTCGCCCCAGCGGTGAACCAGCCTTCGACGACCGGCTTGACCGGCTTTGGGTCCGACATGCGCGCCTCCACAAACAGACCCGACACGAAGTGTCCGGCGGTGAAAAACCTGACATCGGCGTCAGGGTATCGCGCTGGAGTGAATTTCGTCGTGCCCGCCCATTAGGCCTGGTGCCGTCGATTCTCCCGATCGGGAGGACGTCAGCGGCTGCTGTATTGGGCGGCGAGCGCCTTGGCGTCGGCGATGGTTGCGGGGTTGGTGCGTCGAAGATTGGAGGCCAGCCCAACGCGTTCGCAGCTCAAGATCAGCCACTTCGTCGGGTCGTACTGCCACCAGTGGATCGCCGCACGAAAGTCGCTTTGGAACTTGTGGTGGTAGTTGTGGAAACCCTCGCCGAAGGTGATGAATGCGGTGAGCCAAGAATCTGCTGCGGTGGACTGCGCGTCGTACGGGCGGTTCCCGACCAGGTGTGCCATGGAGTTGACACAGAATGTGGCTTGGAGCAAGAGGGCGCCCCGGAGCCCGCCAGCGACGAGAAGCCCGCCCCACGGGTCGCCCCAGGTCCACGCGACGAGCGTTGGAAAGACGAAACCCATGAAGGTTGCGAACACCACGTAGTACTTGTCCTGGGTGCGGATGAGGGCCGAACGCTCGAGATCTTGGGTTTGGCGTGGGCGGTCGCCAACGCCCGGACGCTGCCAGAACAGCCAGCTCATATGCGCCCACCATTTGCCGTCCTTCACCGAATACGGGTCGGTGTTGCCGTCGGTGTCGCCGTGGTGCACTCGGTGGTCGTTGCACCACACCAGAACCGAGTTCTGGAATGCTCCCGAACCGAGCATGACGAAGCCGAAACGAACCGGCAGCCTGGCCTGGTACGAACGATGGGCGAACAGCCGGTGGTAACCCCCTGTGATGGCCATGCCCGTCGCGAAGTAGTAGACGATGGCAAAGACCAGCGTCTGCCAGCGAAAGTTGAAGATCATGTAGATCAGGCCAGCGAGGCCCATCACGTGGACCAGCGCCATGGTCCCGATCGACCCGGGTTCAAGGCGGCCCCGCCGATCAGGTCGCTCATCTTCAGGTGGGTGAATCGCCCGATCGTCGGCATCCGACGGACCTGGCAGGGATTCAAACCGGGTGGACGGGGTGGCAATGGTGTTCGACACGTTGTTGCTCACATCTCGTGGTCGTCTTGGCAAAAGGGTGTGGGCACAGTCTGTGGGGACGTTGTTTCCGGTGATTTACCGCCGGCTGGTTCTCGTGTTTCTTTCGACTCAACCTGGCGTCTCGGTCACTTGGACATCAACACCGTCGAGATTGTCACAAAACAGCTGACACCATTTCTGTCGGCACAGGCTTACCAGCGCATACGCGTTTAACCCGAGGTAAAGGCGGCCGCGGCGGTCAGGAAGGCCGGCCACTGGTCACCGCCGTTAATGACCAGGTTTGCGCCCGTTATGTACGACGCCGCCGGCGACGTCAGGAACAGGCATGCCGATGCAATGTCGTCGGGTGTGCCGAACCGGCCGAGCGGAACGGTCTTGGCGACCGCATCAAAACCTGCCTGGCCGCCGTAGTGGTCCGCGGCGTGTTCGGTCGCGATCAGACCTGCCGAGATTGCGTTGATTCGGACCTTGGGTGCCCACTCGACCGCCAACGACTGCGTGGCGTTGTTGAGTCCGGCCTTCGCTGCGCCATAGGGAGCCGTTCCCGGGGAGGGGCGCATTGCGCTGACCGAGGAAATGTTCAGGATTGTCCCGCCCGTTTCTTGGCACTGCATGACCGCATTCGCCCGCTGAGCAAAGATGATCGCGCTCGTGAGATTGAGCGCGATGATCGATGCAATGAACCGCGGGGATGCGTCGGCGGTCATGACGTGAGGCGATCCTCCAGCATTATTAATCAACACGTCGAGTCGCCCCGTGCGCTCCAGGACCGCGAGTAGACCACGCGGTCGATATCGTCGTCTTGACGAACATCGGCGCTGACGAAATGGGCGGTCTGTCCGTCGCTTGTCACCGGGACTTCGGGAGCCGTGCGGCCACAGATCGTGACCTCGGCGCCTGCGGCGAGAAAACGCTCGGCGATCACGCGTCCGATACCCCTCGAGCCGCCGGTCACGATGACCGACGCCCCCGCATGAGTTGCTTGACCGTGCGAGGCCGCTCCTGATGCTGGCGCCGCCTCTGAGTTTGCGGCCGAACCCTGTGCTGCGGGCGGAACTCCTGGCGGGTCGGCGCTTGTGGAGGCGGGCGTATTGCTCGTCATCTGCGACCTTTTCATTCGTCGTACCTGATATGTCGTACCTGCATATGTCGTGCCTGATATGTCGTACCTGGTGTCGGGACTGGCTCGATCATCGCAGCGGCCGGTGTCGTACCTGCAACGTTGGTCTCAACGCGTGGGCACTCGACGTCATGCATGCCGTCATGCCGCACGGGCGGCGAGGTATGGCAACTCCGAACGACTGCTGACGTCGAAAGTGGACGATGAAGATGGAGCCGCTCTGTCGGCAGCGACGCAATCTGACGTCGGTGTCATACTTGGCCGTCTGGAGGGACGCGGTCCAGTCGGCAACCGTGAAGGTACAGGCATGCATGCTGTGTCAGATTGTCGTTCTCGACCGGTCGAGAAAGACCGTTGGCGTCGACGTGCGATTGGGGTTGGGACTCGGTGCCGTGGGTGATCTGGGTCACGGCGTAAGAATGTTGGCAAGGGGAACAAGGTGATTCATTACGACGTATCCGACCACATCGCCGAGGTCACGGTGGATAACCCGCCGGTGAATGCGCTCCCGGTCGCAGGGTGGTTCGAGCTGGCGGATCGCATCCTGAGCGCTGGCCGCGACGCGGACGTCCATGTCGTCGTACTCCGGGCTGAGGGGCGAGGTTTTAACGCCGGGGTCGACATCAAAGAAATGCAGGCGACCGATGGCTTTGAGGCCCTGATCGGGGCTAACCGCGGCTGCTTCGCCGCGTTTGCGGCCGTCTATGACTGCGAGGTGCCGGTGATAGCCGCCGTGAACGGGTATTGCCTGGGTGGGGGAATTGGGCTCGTCGGCAATGCGGACATCATCATCGCTGCCGACGACGCGACCTTCGGGCTCCCAGAGGTTGATCGGGGAGCGCTCGGCGCGGCCACTCATCTGGCACGCATGGTGCCTCAACACAAAATGCGCGAGATGGTCTACACAGCGCAACCGATCTCGGCTTTGGAGATGGAACGCTACGGATCGGTGCATTCGGTGGTGCCCGTGACCGATCTGCGGGCCGCGGCGAGACGCGTCGCTGCCGATATCGCCGCGAAACCGCCGACCGTCATCCGGGCGGCGAAGGCATCCCTGAACGGCATCGACCCGGTCGATGTGAAGCGCTCGTACCGCTATGAACAGGGTTTTACCTTCGAATTGAACCTGAGCGGAGTCAGCGATCAGGCCCGGGACGCGTTCGTGGAGAAGCGTCCCTAGTTTTCACGATCTAGGCTGGGTTAACTCTTCGGCGGCGGGGATTCCAGACCTGGTTGAGGCGCGTCTGTTGGAGGTCGAGTTCGGTGTCAAACCGACTTCATGATGCCCGGAAATGAACAACGCGCGACGCAACAACTGACAATTGTTTCGCGACAAGTGTCGCGCTGCGCAGTCCACTGGGCATCACACCAACCCAGCGGGATGAGCAGCGTTGGCACGTTACGCACACCACAACTCAGCGATATCGAACCGGAACCGGGTGCTCGGTCTCGACGTTGCCCGCGCCGTTGCGGTCACCGGGATGGTGATGGTGCACCTCGTCGAACCCGTGCATCCCGTCGCACATGAACCCTGGATCGTCACCGCCATCTTGTCCTCACCACACGGTCGGGCGCTGATGCTCTTCCTGGCCGTCTCAGGCGCCACCGTGTCGGTCATCTCCCGCTCATCTCAACGGCCGTTATGTGAACAACGGAGCTGGCTGCTGACGCGTGGACTGATCCTGTTCGTCATCGGCGCCATCGTCCGCGCCTTCTTTCCCAGCGAGGTTCTGACCGCGTATCTGGGCTACATGGTGATCGCTGCCCTCTGCGTGACGTTGTCGCGGCGGTGGTTGCTGGTACTCGGGATGGCAATGGTGGTGGTTGGTCCTACCGCGATCTGGTTCGCTGAAGCGCTGTGGCCAGCGATGCGATCACCTGAATTGGCTGGCCACTCAGTGTTTTCCTGGAGCTGGGTGACCGAAACACTGGCGTTTGGTCCCTATGCGCTGGTCCGCGGGGCCGGTGTGTTCACTATCGGGATGGGGCTCGGGCGGGGGCCGCTGCGCGATGTTGGTTCGCTCGGACGGATCTTGGCCGTTGCCGCGTGTATCGGCGCGGTGACGCTCGTCGGCCAGGAGCTCCTTGAAAGCCGTCCCTATGACGGGGTCGACTTTGCTGATGTGGCCGCCGCAGCGCAGGTCGGGCGCGGTTCTGGTCCTGTACCCGATCACGTCGTGATCGAGACGGTCACCCCAACCGCACAACTTTCCGTCGCCGGTCACAGCGGCACGATCGGCTCGGTGATATTCGGCTCGGCAATCGCGGTATGCATTCTTTGCGCGCTCCTCATCATCAGCGATCGAGCGTCTCGCCTCGTCCGGTGGATCCAGCCGTTGGGACGCATTGCTCTGACCACCTACGTCGTACAAGCCGTATGGGTCGGGCTTGTCCCAGACGAATGGCGCGCTATGCCAACCCTCGGTGTGTTTGAGATTGCGGCCTTTATCGCTGTCATGAACCTGTTCGGCATGCTTTGGGGTCAACGCTTCGGCATCGGCCCGATCGAAACCATGACCAAAGCCTTTTCTGATCTCACCTCACCCGTGCTGGCCCACCTGACCTGTCGGGGCTGCTTACGGGACAGAACGGGCCAGATTTCTCAAGACTCAGGTCGGTCCGCGCGACCACGTGGCGTCGCCGTCGCCAGCGAAAATTAGAACGTGTACTAATTTTGTGATCGGCGGGTATCAGGTCCCGTCAAGCAGAGGGGTCGGGCGGTGCGTCCAACCTCCACGACAATGACGGTTGGGCGAGCTCGAGCCCACGCTCAGATGCCAGACGGATCACCGTGCAGAACAGGGGACAGGACACTTGATCGATAAGCGGGTCAGTGAGGACGAGATCATCGGTGAACTCGCCGACGGCATGGTCATCGGCGTCGGGGGTTGGGGCTCTCGACGCAAACCAATGTCGCTCATCAGAGCAATCGCCCGATCCTCCCTGAAAGATTTGACCATCGTCTCCTATGGCGGACCCGATGTCGGGCTGTTGTGCGCAGCGGGAAAGGTCCGCAAGGTCGTGAGCGGTTTTGTCTCACTGGACTCCATCCCACTTGAACCGTTCTATCGGCAGGCCCGCCAGAACGGCACGATTCAAGCAGCGGAATGGGACGAGGGTATGTTGCTGCTCGGACTTCAGGCTGCAGGTTGGCGGGTTCCCTTCCTGCCAACGCGTGCCGGTCTGGGCTCTGATATTCCGCGGCTGATGCCCGACCTTCAGACCGTCACATCACCCTATGACGACGGCGAAACCCTGTTGGCGGTCCCCGCCCTCGACCTCGATGTTGCGCTCATCCATATGAACCGTGCCGACCAAGGGGGAAACGGACAGTATCTCGGGCCGGACCCATACTTTGACGACCTCTTCGCAATGGCTGCGACCACCTGCTTTATGACCTGTGAACGGCTGGTGCCGACCGAGGAGCTCGCCGCCGCAGCGCGACCCGAGACGATCATCATCAATCGGCTGATGACAACCGGGGTGCTCGAAGTGGGACGTGGCGCACATTTCACGACCTGTGCGCCAGACTATGCCCGTGACGAGGCATTTCAGCGTGTGTACAACGCCGCTTCCAAGTCCGATGCGTCATGGCAGGCCTTCAAGGACCGTTACGTCGATGCTCCCACCCAAGCCGACTACCTGCGAGCGGTCGACGAACTCGCAGCCTCATCGGCGGCCGACTCAGCCTCGAACGGAACACGACCAGAGGGAGCTGCCAAATGACTCCGACCAGAGCAGATATTTGTGTAGTCGCGTGCGCCGATGCTTTCGCAGAAGATGGCGAGATTCTCGTCAATCCCATCGGCAATATCCCGACGATCGGGGGGCGGCTCGCCAAAGCGACGACCTGCCCCGCAGCGGTCCTCACCGACGGTGAGGCAATGTTTGTCGATGGAATCCACCCTGTTGGAGCCCCGATCGGCACCGACTCGACCGAGGCGTGGAACCCCTATCGCCGCATGTTCCACATGCTGTGGTCAGGGAAGCGGCACGTCATGATGGGTGCGACTCAGGTCGACCAGATGGGCAATCAAAATATTGCCTGCATCGGTGACTGGGAACAACCCCGCGCACAACTGCTGGGTTTTCGAGGTGCGCCCGGCAACACCATCAACCACCGCACGTCGTACTGGGTGCCCAATCACAACCCGAAGGCATTCGTGCAGCACGTGTCGGTGGTCACGGGCATTGGTTATGACCGAGCGGCAGCGCTCGGCACCGGAGGCAGATTCCACGACATCCATCGGGTGGTATCGAACCTGTGTGTCTGCGACTTCGAGACACCCGACCACCGTATGCGGCTTCGCTCGTTGCATCCGGGTGTCGCGCTCGACGACGTCGTCGCTGCCACGGGTTTCGAACTTGTGATCGACCAAGACGTTGCTACAACCCGTCTGCCCACAGATGAGGAGCTTGCCTGGATCGAGCGGATCGATCCGTCTGGCCTTCGCTCAGCGGAGGTTCCCCAATGACGCTTCCAGCAGCGCTCGCCACTGAATTCTGCCGACTCGTGGGCGTGCAATACCCCGTCGTCCAAACGGGGATGGGCTGGGTTTCTGGTGCCAAACTCACCGCCGCCACGGCACAGGCTGGCGGGCTGGGCATCCTGGCCTCGGCGACGATGACGCTGCCCGAGCTACGAACAGCGATCGCATCGGTGACCGCAGCGACCGATCGACCATTCGGTGTGAATCTCCGAACGGATTCCCCCGACGTCGAAGATCGGGTCCGTTTGATTATCGAATCAGGCGTCAAGGTCGCGAGCTTTGCCCAAGCACCCGGTCGGGAGACCATCGCCCGTCTCAAAGACGCGGGCGTTGTGACCATGCCCACCATCGGAGCTCGCCGCCACGCGGAGAAGGTTGCCGAGTGGGGTGTCGACGCGATCATCGCTCAAGGTCGAGAGGGAGGTGGACACACGGGGGCCGTGCCCACCTCGTTGCTGATTCCTCAATGTGTCGACGCAGTCGACATACCGGTGATCGCTGCGGGCGGCTTTTTCGACGGGCGAGGTCTTGTTGCAGCGCTCGCCTGGGGTGCAGCTGGCATCGCGATGGGGACCCGGTTCCTGTTGACATCTGACTCAGAAGTGCCCGACCCGATCAAGGCACGCTACCTGCAGGCATCCGTCACCGATACGGTGGTGACCAAAGCCATAGATGGCTACCCCCAACGGGTCATCCGCACCGAGATGGTCGACGACCTCGAATCGTCGACGCTGACGCGTTTGCCCAAAGCCGTGTTGAACGCCCTGAGGTTCAGTCGCTTGACGGGTACGAGCAAGCGAGACCTCGTCCGAGAGGGGCTCGCCATGCGCTCCAATCAAGGTTTGACCTGGGCTCAGCTAGCCATGGCGGCGAACGCCCCCATGCTGACCCGGGCATCGATGGTGGAAGGGCGCATGGACGTCGGCATTTTGCCCACCGGACAGGGCGTCGGCGTGATCGATACGTTGCCGAGCGCAGCCGATGTCGTGAGCTCGATCATGGAACAAGCAAGCGGGGTCTTGGCGCGGCTTACAGGCGTCGAGACTCGCTCGTTGGAACCTTGATGGCGTCCACCCAGCGAACACACAGCGACCGAGTCGAACAGCCCGAGGAGATCAGCGACCAACATGGACTTGCGTTTCACTGAATCTGAGGCGGCATTCCGCGCTGAATGCCGGACCTGGTTGGAGGACAACGTTCCCACGCAGTCTCTGCCATCGGGAGACACCGCAGCTGGCTTCGCTGCACACGTCGAATGGGAGCGACAACTCTTTGACGCTCGCTGGGCGGTGGTCTCATGGCCACGGGAATACGGCGGTCGGGAAGCGTCGCTCGTGGAATGGCTGATCTTCGAAGAGGAGTACTACCGGGCAAATGCGCCCCAGCGGGTGACTCAAAACGGCATCTTCTTGTTGGCGCCAACGCTCTTTGAGTATGGGACCCAAGAGCAACAGGACCGAATTTTGCCAGCGATGGCGTCGGCGCAGACGACCTGGGCTCAGGCATGGTCCGAACCGAACTCGGGTTCGGACCTGGCGTCGCTGACATCCCGGGCCACTCAAACAAGCGGGGGTTGGTTGCTCAACGGACAAAAGACTTGGTGTACTCGTGGAGCGTTTTGCGACTTTGGGTTTGGGCTGTTCCGCAGCGACCCCGACGCCCAGCGGCATCGTGGTCTTACCTACTTCATGTTCGACCTGCGCGCCGACGGGGTCGAGGTCCGCCCGGTCGCTCGACTCGACGGCGACGACGGCTTCGCCGAGGTGTTCCTGGACGACGTCTTCGTGCCTGACGACATGGTGATCGGGGCCGTCAACGACGGTTGGCGTGTCGCGATGGCGACGGCATCTTCCGAACGCGGGTTGACGCTCCGAAGCCCCGGACGCTTTATGGCGACGACCGATCGCTTGATTGCCTTGGCAGCTCGCCGCACGGCTGCAAATCCGACGCTTGGGGGACACTGTTCGCCCGGCGAGCGATCGGAAGGCGCCGGTGAAGGCGCTGGTGCTGTGGGTGGGCCTCATGCTGCCGGTGGGGCCGGTGTCCTCGGACAACCCGCAGCGAGTGGTGCCATCGCTGATGGTCTGATCGACGACGTCGTGCGAGCGTGGGTCGATGCGCGTGCCTACCGTTGGTATACCTACGGGACCGTCGCTCGCATGGGTCGTGGCGAATCGATGGGATCGGAGGCCAGCCTGAACAAGATCTTCTGGTCCGAATTAGACATTCGTGCTCACGAGGCGGCACTTGCACTGCTCGGTACCGATGCGGAGCTGACCGAGGATCCCTCGACGACCGATCCTGACGACTGGATGAAGGGATACCAGTTCTCGTTGGCGGGTCCCATCTATGCAGGGACCAACGAGATTCAGCGCAACGTCGTCGCCGAACGAGTTCTCGGCCTACCGAGGAAGTAGCGGGATGGACGCTGCATTTTCAGATGATCAACAGCTCTTCGCGTCGGCCGTTGCCCAGGTGCTGGCCGACCGCTGCACACCCGACACGGTCCGCTCCCAGTGGGATGCTGGTGCTGCGCCGCATTCGCCAGCATGGGGTGCCCTGGTCGACATGGGCCTCACATCACTTCTCGTGCCCGAATCTCACAGTGGCTACGGGCTCGGTATGTCCGATCTCGTCTCCTGCCTCACCGAAGCAGGCCGCGCCTGCCTCCCTGACCAGCTCACAACGCAGGCCGCGTTTGTGGCACCACTTCTCAGTTCGGTTGTCGACGACGCTGCGACGAGCCCGCTGGCGAAGGAACTACTCGACCGGGTCGTCGGTGGCGCCTCGGTCGGAGTCGTGTGGCGAGAACAGCTTGGAGGCAGCGACTTCGCCGTCGGGACACGAGCTGCCGTTGGCTTTCTCACCTTCAGGGCCGACACGTTGATCTACGTCGCTGCTCATGACACCACGACCAGTCCTCGGCGTTCGGTTGACACAAGTCGACAGTTGGGTGCTGTCACCTGGGACCGCTCTGGCGAGGTCCCGCTTGCCGTTGGACCCGTAGCACGAGATGCGTGGTTGCTCGCCGGGGAACGGGCGATGGTCGGGACCGCTGCAGAATGCTGTGGCCTCGCTCGAGCGCTGATCGATCAAACGGTGGCCTACGTCAACGATCGTCAGCAGTTTGACGTCCCGATCGGCTCCTTCCAAGCCGTGAAACATCAGCTCGCGGACGCACTCATGAAGGTGACCTTCGCCGAGCCGCTTGTCCTCCGGGCGGCATGGGCGCTCGACAACGCTGATCCCGACGCCATCATCGACGTTTCCGCCGCCAAATCCGCATCATCGGACGCGGCGGATTTTGCGTCCCGGGTAGCGCTGCAGCTTCACGGAGCAATTGGCTATACCTTCGAGTTTGACCTGCAACTTTGGATGAAGCGCGTGTACGCGTTGCGCGAACAATGGGGTTCGGCCGGTCAACACCGTCAGCGTATTGCGTTAAGACTCGGTCTGGTCAGCTCGTGAAGCGATGCCATCGCCACTCAGCGCGAAAGGACGATCAGCTAGCGTGGCGGTCGACGGGCCCAATGTGCGAACAGAAGGAACACGCGAATGTGGCGTCTCGCCCTAGCGGTCGCGGTGCTGACCGCCGTTGTGCTGAGTGCTTGTAGCAGCAACGACAACAACGGCACCGACACGACGACGACTCAACCTGCGGTGACCACCACGGTGTTTCCGTCGACGATCGACGTCGAGGCCCAATTCAAGGAAGCAATCGCCTCGACCGATGACGCCATTCCGGAAGAATCAATCGACTGTATTTGGGATTCGATGGTCGACGAGTTGGGCGAGGACGAGCTCGAGCGGATCATCGCAGCAGAAGACACTGCAACAATGAACCCCGCCATGGCGAACGCAGTCAACGACTGCATCGACACCACAGACGCTCAGTAGTTACCGGGCACTGAAATCATGCGTGCCGCGTCTTGATCGAATACAGATATTTGCTCAAGGGTGACAATTCACCTGCCGATGCTTGGACGAACCAACCGGGTAGCGACCCGTGCATCCCAGGAGAGCAAAATGCGTTCCCAGACAGTCCGTCGAGTCCACTCGAGGCACGTTATTGCAGCCATTGCTGCCCTGTTTTTGATGTTCGTCCCCGTTTTTGCAGGCGCCCAATCAACTGAGAGCTCGAGCACGACGAGCGCGTCGGGCGGTACCTCGTCGTCATCTTCATCGTCGTCTTCGTCTTCATCGTCGTCTTCATCGTCTTCCTCCTCCTCGACCAGTTCGACGACCGACGTCGAGGCCACGACCACGACGGTGGCTGGAGACACCACCACAACCGTCGCCGGTGAGACGACGACCACCGTCGCGGGCGACACCACGACGACGGTGGTGGGAGAGACAACCACGACGACAGACGCGGGCTCAACGACGACCAAGGCAGGTTCGACGACGAGCAAGGCCGCATCATCAAGCTCGAGTTCGCAGAGCTCTGTGGCGGGCCAGACCACCGCTCAGGCAGCGACCGGTGGACAAGGTACGACCGGGCTGGCCAACACCGGCGCCAGCGATTCGAACTTCAGCCTTGCGGGGGCAGCGCTCCTGTTCATTCTCGGCGGACTAGCGCTCGTTGCCTACGTCCAGGTCACACGCAGCCAGCACAATCAGTAAGAGCGAGCCGACCCGCGGCGCCGTGGCCGACAGGCTGCGAGCGGGTCGCGGCATCGACAACCCCATCATCGCTGCCGATGCGCAACGCATGCAACGGTGATGGGGCTATTCGGAGCTTCTCGTGGTCGGCCTCGGCGACCGTTCATCTCGCTATACGATGCCGAGATGAACGCCTCTCACACATACCCCCGCCGTGTGCGGAGTCGGCTGACCCGGCTAGCTGCAGGCAACGTCATCGATGTGGCGGAAGAGCGATGAGCTCTGTGTCGGCCAGTCGCCGAACGGTCGACCGCCGACGTCTCCGGATTGCGATCATTGGGTCCGGATTCGGCGGGATTGGTATGGCCCTGCAACTCCAGGAAGCTGGGTTCACAAACTTCGTCATCTTCGAGAAGGCTGGTGAAGTCGGCGGAGTGTGGCGCGATAACACCTATCCGGGTGCGGCATGCGACGTTCCCTCCCAGCTGTATTCGTTTTCTTTTTGGCCCAACCCCAATTGGACACGTTCGTATAGCCCGCAAGATGAGATCCTTGAGTACCTCAAGATGTGCGCCCGACAGGGCGGTCTTCTCGAACGGATCCGCTTTCATGCTGAGGTCGTGTCTCTGGAATACTCAGAGCAGCGCCTCGACTGGACCCTGACGCTCGCTTCAGGTGAGCGAGAGACCTTTGACGTCGTCATCCCCGCGCTTGGGCAACTCCATCACCCATCGGTGCCCGAGCTGCCTGGCCAAGAGTCATTCGCTGGGCAGGCGTTCCACTCGGCGCGGTGGGATCACTCGATCGACTGGACCACTAAAAGAGTCGGAGTGCTCGGAACCGGTGCCAGCGCCATTCAATTCGTACCCTGGCTCGCTCGCCATGCCGGTGAGGTAACCGTCTTTCAGCGCAGCGCACCCTGGGTGATCAGGAAGATTGACCGCGAGATCGGTCCCAGAGAACGTCGGCTATACGACCGATTTCCAGTGTTGCAACGAGCACAGCGAAACCTCACCTTTTGGGTGCTCGACAACGTGATGTTCGCCCACGGTGGTAGCCCGCTCCGCGAACGCATGATCAAGCGCATGGCACTGCGCAACCTTGAAAAGGATGTGCCCGATCCGGTCTTGCGTGGGGCGCTCACTCCAACCGACACACTCGGCTGTAAACGGATCTTGTTTTCTAGCGAGTGGTACCCATCATTGATGCAGCCCAACGTACACCTGGTCGCTGCCGGGGTTGACCGCCTCGACGCGACTGGTGTCTGGTCATGCGGCGCACACTATGAAGTCGACGTAGTCGTGTATGGCACTGGCTTCGTGACGACCAAATTCATGATGCCGATGACCGTGATCGGAGCCCATGGCGTCGACCTGCAAGAGCAGTGGGAGCAAGGGCCGGAGGCGTTTCTGGGCATCACCATCCCCAACATGCCGAACCTATTTCTGCTGTACGGTCCTAACACCAATCTGGGTCACAACTCGATCATCGCGATGCTTGAAGCCCAGTTTGGATATGTCCTCGAAGCGCTGAAAACACTGGCGCGTATCGGTCATGGCGCAATTTCGGTTCGACCCGAGGCAAGCCGTGCCTACAACGAACAACTACAGGGCGAACTTGCCGGAACGGTCTGGGCAGCGGGCTGTGACAGCTGGTACACCAACGACGCAGGACGGATCGTCAACAACTGGTCGGATCGAGTGAAGCGATATCAACGGCTCGTTGCGCACTGGGATATTGCAGACTACGACCTGTTCGGTCTTCGCTCCGAGGCCTCGGTGGGAGCGTCAGTGCCTGGTACGGCACACGTCCGCAACCAGGCCGAGGCCTAGTTTTGTGCAACAGCGAACTGGGTGTGGGGGAACCTGCCTTACGCTGCCTCTTTTCGTTCGTCGGGGCCGCGTCTAGGAGCGATCTCTCCTGGTTGCGCTGGTCGCGTTGTCCAGGAAGTTTGGTCAGAGGAAGTTATTCTCGTCGGCGAGCTGGGGCCATGTTCAGGATCGTCGCTGTCGCTGTCGCTGTCCAGCGGATTCGCTCGTGGAGATCGCGACTCGAGGGTGAGGCCGTTGTCATGAAGGTATCGGTGGCAGGGGCCGCAGAGCAGCGCGAGGTTGTCGATGTCGGTATGTCCGCGAGCCGGCGCATTGTAGGGAATGATGTGGTGCGCTTCGCACCGTTGGTGGTGCGCGTCGCAGAGAACGCACGACTCATCTCGGGCGATCAGCGCAAGGCGTTGGCCGGTTGTGGCGGTCCGTTGGGTGCGGCTCAACCATAAGGGTTGGCCGCGGGAGTCGGTGACCATCAGCGTGAGTGCGCAATCACACAGGATGCGTTCGAGTTCGGTTTGGGGGATTGCCCCCACTCCAGCAACCTGGGGTTTGAGTGCTGCCGATCGGTTTGCGGATTCGTCGGTGTCGGGAGTTTCCGCCGGTGGGCATGTTAGGGATCGGGTGGCTACCGACCGCTGCTCCGTGATCGAAGATGTTCGGGGCTGGGCTCGGTCCTCCTGCGTCGTTTAGCCGTGGATGCGCCCTATTCGAGACAGGACCAGAACCCGCCGGTTTGTTGGGTTCGGGGGAAAGTTGCGACCGGGAAGCTGGCTGGGCCTGAATCACCAGCTGACCGTTGCTGAGAGATGCCTTTGGAAGTGCAAGTTGATTGGCGTCGACGGTTATGACGACATTCGGCCGAGCTACTCCGCTTCGCGTATTGGTTCCGGTCAGATACTCGATCGCCGCGTCGTAGAGTCGCTGCGATCGAGTGCGCGGGTGTTGCGGAGTGGCGATGTCGCGTCCGCCATCTTGTCGATACATGCGGTCGGCAACAGCGGTGACGGACGTCCATGCCTCTTCGATGGTGACGTCGTCGCCTGCCAGGACGATGGTCGCTAGGTCATCGTCGGTCCGGCCCCGTCGGGCGCTTCGGAGCTCTCGTCGGATTTCGTGTGCGGCCTTGACTTCTGCGGCGCTGAGTCGAGCGGTCAACCAGCCGTTGGCGAACTTGTGTCCCTGGTCGGGAGGCAGCTCGATGAGGCGGGAGAGCAATGTGGGGTCGTTCAGCGCCTCACCGTTGGAACGTTCGGAAACCCGTGAAATCACATCGATCTGTTCTGCCGTTACCCGACCGTCGTTGAGTGCTGTAGCCAATTGGGGATTCTGTTTCAGGAGAAGCGCGCGGCGAGTCGCCTTGTACGACTGGAATCGTGAACGTCGCGATGTCAGCGCCGCCGCTCGTGCACGCCGCAGATCGGCAGCATCCTCGATAAGGGTCGCCAGCGTTTGTGCTTCGATCGCGTCTAGTCGGATTCGGACCAGTTCTACGACTTCGACGCGTTCTGCTGGGTGCACCGCTGCGAGCTTCTCGGCGAGGTCGTCGAGAATGTGTCGAATCCGCGGCGGGAGCTGACCCAAGGGCAGCGGTGATCGGCTGTCGGTTGTTGACCCTGTCGAACTCATGCCCACAGCTAATCATGAGACTGTGACAACAAACCCGAAAAACACATAAAAAACATAAAAAGATAGAAAGCGGTGCTGTATGGCGGGAGGTGGGATGTGTCTCCGGCCGAGAAGCGCCCGGTACCTGATTCAGCGACGATCGCTGTTGCTTTGACCAACCGGGGTATGAACAGGGCGTTCCACGCCAGCACGCCGTCATCCAGCGGGAGGTGGGTGCCCGTCACCTCCTACCCGATCGCCGGCGAGATTCCACGCGGGTCAAGTCTTGAGCCCGCCCGGGTTTCGCGTTGCTCTGCTTGTGATAGATAGCGTGCTGGTCTGCTGGGGAGCACGTCTGTCGGTCACCAAGAATGCCAAGCGAGGAGAATCGCGGTGTTAGCACCCTTCTACGAAGATACCCATGACATGTTTCGCGAGACCGTCGGTGGTTTCCTCGACCGCGAAATCGTGCCCAACGACGAGAAATGGGAACGCGACGGTATCGTCGATCGCGACATGTACAACAAGGCTGCCCAGGCCGGTCTGCTCGGCATGGCGATCCCCGAAGAGTACGGCGGGGGTGGGGTAGCGGACTTCCGCTATAACGCGATCATCAACGAAGAGGCCACCAAACGGGGCCTCGCCGGTTCGACCATGGGAATCGGGCTGCACAACGACATCTGTACCCCGTATTTCATGAAAGAGACCAACGACGAACAAAAGCAGCGTTGGCTTCCCGGTATCGCCGATGGCTCGCTGCTGACTGCCGTTGCGATGACCGAACCCGGGACCGGTTCAGACCTCGCGTCTATTCGTACGACGGCCGTCCGCGATGGCGACCACTACGTCATCAACGGCTCCAAGACGTTTATCTCCTCGGGCATTCTGTGCGACCTGGTCATCGTCGCCGCGAAGACGAACCCCGAGGAACGCCACCGCGGTATGTCCCTGATCGTCGTCGAAGCGGATACGCCCGGTTTCGAACGCGGCCGCAACCTGGACAAGATCGGCCTGCACGCCCAAGACACAGCGGAGCTGTTCTTTACCGACATGCGCGTGCCCGCTGAAAACCTGCTGGGTGACGAGGGGATGGGGTTTTTCCAGCTGATGAGCAAGCTCCCTCAAGAGCGTCTCGGCATTTCGGTCGGAGCGGTCTGCGGGGCCGAGGCGGTCTTTCAGTGGACTCTCGAATACGTCAAGGAGCGCACCGCGTTCGGTCGGCCAATCGGTACGTTCCAGAACAGTCGTTTTGTTCTCGCTGAATGCAGGACCGAAATCGACATGGCCCGCGCATATGTCGAGCGTCAGATCCTCGAACTCAACGACGGCACACTCAGCGCCGAGGACGCGGCCAAGTCGAAGTGGTGGTGTTCCGAGATGCAGCTGCGCGCCACCACCCGCTGCCTGCAACTCTTCGGTGGCTACGGCTACATGGAGGAATACCCCATCGCCAAGGCCTTCCGCGACAGCCGCATCCAAACCATTTACGGCGGCACGACCGAGATCATGAAAGAGATCATCGGTCGTTCGCTGGGCATCTAGCTCGGGACGATCCCCATGAAACCGGAGGTCTCTCCAACGTGTGGCTCCGCTGGTCTTGCTGGCGGTGTCCTTGCTTGTCTTGATGGCTGTCGTCGCGCGTGTTCAGGCGACGACAGCTCATCGGAACCTCCTGGCACGATTACCCGGTATGACATCGATCCGAACTTTCCTCCCATCGCCTTGGCGGCGGCACCGGACGGATCGGTCTGGTACGTCGAGGACCCCGGCACGACGATCGTTCACCTCACCCTTGACGGGTCGGTCAGCCGAACCGAGCTTTCCGACATCGCCGGGGAGTAGGAGCGATCGCGCCTACATCCCAGGGGATCTGGTTTACCGAGACCGAGGGCAATGACGTCGGTCGCATCGACGAGAACGGCGACCTCACCACCATGTCCGATCTGGGTGTGGGCGGGCCCGTCAGTCGCATCAGCGTCAGCGACGACGTGGTTTTGGTCACCTCAGACGTGGTCGGGACGATCGCGTTGATCGACGATGACCAGATCGCGACCATCCAGCTCGATGATGCCAACACCGGCGTACAAGCGGTGGGTGCTGGTGGCAAGGGTTCGTTCTGGCTCTACCAGGGGGTGCCGACGGCCTGATGTCGATCGACGCTGACGGCGCGGTGAACAACTATCCGCTGCCAGATGTCGACAGCCAGCCCGTGGTCATGGCGTCAGACGATCAGGGTGGGTTGTGGTTCACCCAGAAGGCGCCAGATCAGATTGGCTATCTCGATAGAGTTGGCAAGCTGACTCAGATCGATTTCCCAGCCGCAGACAGCCACCCGGTTCTTATCGCCGGGGGTACCGACGGTGTCTGGTACACCGAACCGGATCCGACCCGGATCGGTCGTGTCACGATCGATGGCGATATCACCGAGTACGACGTCCCCGACCCGGACCAAACGCCGGTCCTCATCGCCAGCGGCGGTCGAGGCGCCCTCTGGTACGCCGAAACAGACGGAGCCCACATCAGCCGAATCACGCCGTAGGTGGGTGGTGTTCCAACCGCTGGCGAAGCCGGGCGGTACACGGTGGAATGCTCCTGGTTCCCCTGTCAGCAAGACCGCTGGGTGCGAGCTGCTACTTGAGCACGCGGGAGCGAAGCTGCGGATGCCGATGGCGGTCGTCAGGATCGTGAACGCGATCAGGAAGGCGTAAATCACCGGCAGGGACATATGGTCGACGTCGGTGACCGCGGCCCGAAATCCTTCCGAGAGGTAGACCAGCGGGTTGATGAGGACGGCGATCTGGAGCCATTTGATCGCTGAGAGCGACTGCCACGAGTAGTAGGTGCAGCCCAGAAAGGTCAGCGGGACGACGATCACCCCGAACAGCATCGGCACATTGCGAGGCTCAAAGATCGTGCCGAAGGTGAGTCCCAAGGCCGATGCGCTGATGCACGCGAGCGGCACCATCGTCAGCAAGATCGGCCACTTGATCGCGAGGTGTACGGGTGTGGCGGGCACGATCGTCGCTATTGGAAACACAAGCAACGCAGCGAGGAGGCATTGCAGCGAGCCCGAAAGGATCTTTTCGATTGCGACGACGTCGATGCGGAGCGGCGCGAGAACGCGATCCTCGATTTCGCGGGTGATGGCGAAGTCCTGAACCAGAGGAAGGGCGGTCGACTGGATTCCTTGGAACATGATGGTGGTGCCGAGGACGCCCGCCACGAGGATCGTCGAGAACATGCCCTCAGCGTCGCTGCCACCCCCGATGCCTTGCCCAATCTTCGGGAAGACGTAGGTAAATACGAAGACGAGCAAGAGCGGCTGCAGCAACGTCCGGGGAATGAATTCGTTGAGGTTCTTGCGGACCACCAACATGTCACGCGCCAAGAGCGCGCCGACCACTCGGCCGGTTCCAGGCCCTGAACGCTCGTCGGCGGGCAGGGAGGGCGGCAGGGTCGTACCTTGTCGCCTGGATGAGGATTCGGCGCGTCTGGGTCCGCTCGGGAGATGACCGGTCATTCGCGCAACTCCTTGCCGGTGAGGCTGATAAACACCGTCTCGAGTGTCGGTTCGCTGATCGAATAGTCGGTGACGGTCGTGCCAGCGGTTTCTGCGACCCCGAGAAGCTGGGCGAGTACACCGGTTCCGCTTCGCAGCGACAGCCGGACTTTCGTATCGCTTTCGGCGGTCGCATCTAACACGACCGCCAGCTCGCGTTCGGCCGCTGCGGCGAAGTCTGCCGCCTGCCCAGACACGCTGACCGCAGCGAATCGGGCGGCACCGAGCGAGGCCTTGAGGGCTTCTGGGCTGTCCAACGCAATGATCCGACCCTGGTCGATGATCGCGACTCGTTCGCAGAGGTCCTCAGCCTCTTCCATGTAGTGGGTGGTGAGGACGACGGTCTGGCCGTGACTGTGGAGCTCCTGGATGATCTCCCACAGGGCGATGCGGCTTTGGGGATCGAGCCCTGCTGTCGGCTCATCCAGAAACAGCACGGAGGGACGATGCATGATTGCCCGGGCAGCCATCAATCGTTGAGCCATACCTCCTGATAGTGCTGCGACCTGGGCGTGGGCCCGCTCATCGAGCCTGAATTGCGCGAGGAGTCGTTGGGCCTCGGAGCGGGCGACCTTCTTGCTCATCCCGAAGTAGCGCCCGTGAAAAACAAGGTTCTCCAGCACGGTGAGCGAGCGGTCCAACGTGTTTGTTTGGGGCACAACACCGAGTTGGGCCTTTGCCCGTGCCGGATGCGCCGCGACGTCGATGCCTTCGATGAAGGCGCTGCCTCCGGTGGGTGTGACCATCGAGGTCAACATGCCAACCGTGGTGGACTTTCCTGCACCATTGGGTCCGAGGAGCCCGAAGAACTCGCCTCGTCCGATGCGCAGGTTGATACCCCGAACCGCATCCACACCGGTGGGGAAGCGTTTAGCCAGGTTGCGTGCCTCGACCACGGTCTCCGCGTCGTCTGGCACCACGAAACATCCCGTTGGTTCGGCCGTGGCTTGTGCGGTCATCCTTCCGATTGTACCCACCGGAGGGAACCGCCAATTTCACGTGGCGTTCGAGCAGACGGCCGAGATAGATCGCTCGCCGAGCACTTCTCCGAGGTGCGCGCTGAGGCGCCGAAGAATTTCGCTTCGCTGCTAACGTCAGCCGAGTTTCGAGGAGGCCCTCGAGCAGGGTGCTGAAAAACTCCGATCTGCTGTTTCTTGAGCACCTTGGAGGCCGATTGCGTAAGGCGAAATCATGACTCACAAGTTCCTGTTGTCGGTGCCGGGTATGAGCTGTGGACATTGCGAAGTGGCGATCACCGAAGCCGTGTCCGCGCTGGCCAACGTCGAATCCGTCCGGGTCGATCTGGACGCCAAGACCGTTCATGTGGCAGGAGGCGAGACCGCTGCAATCGTCGCCGCGGTCGGTGACGCTGGGTACGATGTCGAGTCGATCCGAGCTGAAGCCTGATGAGCGCGACAGAGCAACGTGGCGGTGATCTAACCGGTTTTTCCGATCTGATTGAGACATATCTGCTGAACAAGCCAGCCACGTGGGGCGGCGTGCCGAAGCACGAGCCAAAAGCGGCCGTGTTGACCTGCGCGGACGCACGGGTGACAGCTTCGTTTGTTTTTGGAAGACCCCAGGGCGAACTCTTTGTCGTCCGGAATGCTGGCAACTCCGCAACCCCATCGGCGACGGCAAGTCTCGATTTCGCGGCCGCAGTCTTGGGGATCCCTCTCGTTTTTGTGATGGGGCACACCTATTGTGGCGCTGTCGCTGGAGCCTTGAGCGAAGAGTCGCCAGCGTTCCTCGACCCGGTGCTCAAGCCGTTACGTGAGACGATCCGAACGACGGGCGCGGCCACCCCCGACGACCTCTCTTATGCCCACGTGCTGAGAGTCGCCGAACAACTTCGTGCTCATGACGGACCGGTCGGACATCACGCCGCTCAGGGAACGCTCCGAGTCGTCCCGGTCGTCTTCGATCTGAGTACCGGCACATTGGTTGACGCCGAGTCTGGTGATCGCTCCGAAGTTGCCATGTAGGCAGATGCCCGGCGCGATGTGCGGGCCGCGGGTGCCGGTGCGGTCTTGTCGGTGTGGCTCGCGTCACCCGTACCGGTATAACGAGTGGCGCGTGACGTGTGCGACACCAGCCTCGTAGACTTCGCCGGACATTGCGTGGCCGGTGCCGGTTTACGCTGGCCAGTCAGTTTGAAAGAGGCGGTAATTCGATGAGGGGTCGTGACGAAGTGCGTGGCGGCGGGCGATCCACAACGATCGTGATCGTTGTGGTCGTCCTTGTCCTCTTGGCGTTCGCGGCCTGGTACTTCCTCATTCGCGACGATGCTCCCGATGCGGTTTCGCTCGACGCAGCGATCGAAGACGTCCAGGGGGACTCGGACAATGCCGACGGCACAGCGTTGGCCGGGTCGGGCGGTTCTACTTCGGCTGCCGACCTGACCGGTGAGTGGACCGTCGACACCGAATCCGGCGACTTTGACTTTGACTCCGCGACCGGCTCGTTTGTGGGGTTCCGAATCGACGAGGAGCTGTCGGGCATCGGTTCGACCACCGCGGTCGGCCGTACCGGAGATGTCGATGGTTCGCTGACGGTCGATGGAGATCAGATCACCACAGTCGATATGGAGGTGAACATGGACTCCTTGACGACCGACGAGTCGCGGCGAGATGGCCGCGCCCGGGACGCACTGAAGACTTCGGAGTATCCAACCGCCACCTTCGCGCTGACCGACCCCATCACGCTTCCAGCAGATGCAGTGGACGGCGACGCGGTTTCGATCCAAGCAAACGGAGACCTCACCGTTGCCGGTGTCACACAACCCGTGATCTTCGACGTTGACGCTCAGCTCGTCAACGACACCATGGTGATCGTGGCGACGACCGACGTGTTGCTGAGCGACTTCGACATCGCTGCTCCCAGTGCACCGATCGTGCTGTCGGTCGCGGATGAAGCGACGGTCGAAATGCAGCTGTTGATGGTCCGAGGCTAGCCGGTCGACCGGGACACGACCGTTCCGCTGAGGAGGCCGGGGGAGACCCGACAGGCGCCGGGGGAGACCCGCCAGGGGCTGGCCTGAGTGCGGGCCGGACCACCCACCTAATGGATCACGACGACCGGACGGGTTGTCTCCTGGGGAAGTCGTAGAGCGGTCGAACCAAGGAGCGTCTGTCTCGCAATCGACATGCTGCGTGCACCGATAACGATCAGATCGGCGCGGGTTTCTTCAGCGGTGTCGGCGATCGCGTCGACGGGCCGGCCTTCGGTGATCTTGGTTTCATAGCGCGTGCCGCGCTCTCTCAACGGCGCGGTCCAGTCGCCATCGAGGCGTCGTTTGGCGTTGTCGTAGAGCGTGGGGAGATCGATCGGACCTTGTCGGTCGCCGACCGCCATGAGGGGTTCAAAGACGTGCATCACAACCAAGGTCGCGTCGAGCTGTGCAGCGAGGTCATTTGACCATTCAAGTGCTCGACTTGCTGGTGGTGAACCGTCAACGGCGACCAGAATCCTGTGAACCGCCATTGGAGAGTTCCTTTCTGTGGCGGACATCTGCCCGATTTGGTAGTGCTGCCCCGCTCGGGGCGTCAGTCAGCTGCTGGTATTTGTTGGTTGTGTTCCGGATGCTCGTAGTGACAACCAGACGGTGATGCCCAACACGACGACGATGACACCGAGGGATACGGGGGTGGGAATGTGGTACCAGTTCGAGATCAGCATTTTCACCCCGACGTAGAACAGGATCACGCCAAGCCCGACGTTGAGATATATCAGGCGATCTTTCGCACCGGCCAACAAGAAGTACAGGGCCCGCAGCCCGAGTATCGCCATCGCATTGGACGAAAACACGACGAATTGATCGCGGCTAATCGCCAAGATCGCCGGTACCGAGTCGACGGCGAAGACGACGTCGGTCGCCTCGATCAGGATGAGCACGACAAACAGAGGGGTAGCAAGGCGCCGTCCATCGATCCGGGTGAACAGCTTCTGCCCGTCGTAGTGCGAGCTGACCGGAACAAAGCGCCGAACGATTCGCAAGACGGGGTTCTGATCCGGATGGATTTCTTCATCGCTGTGTCGAGCGACGCGAATCGCGGTCACGATGAGCAGAGCCCCAAAGACATAGAGCAACCAGTCGAAGGCGTCGAGCAGCGCGACTCCCGCAAAGATGAAGATTGCACGCAGCACCAGGGCGCCGAACACGCCCCAAAACAGGACCCGGTGCTGGTATTTGTTCGGCACGTTGAAGTAGCCAAATATCACGGCCCAGACAAACACGTTGTCGACGGAAAGCGACTTTTCGATGGCATATCCGGTGATGTATTGCGTGGCCGCGTCGGAGTCGATAAGTGCCCAAACAACGCCGGTAAAACCAATGCCGATCGCAATCCAGATCGCCGAAGAAATAGCGGCCTCTCGAATGGAAATATCGTGTGCATCCCGGTGGAGGACGAGTAGGTCGACCAGCAGGAGCACCGCGACGAAAATGAGAAACCCGACCCAAATCTCGATGGAAACGTGAAAGGAGTGGAGTTTCGGGTTGGCTTCTGACGCCGCTAGGTAGGACAACATGGGCGACATTATGACCGCCCGGGCACGCAAAGTGGGTTCTGGCGCCGTCACTTCCAACGACAGCGAACCCCAAATCGTCTTCGCTCACCGACAACCGGTGTCGTGTCAGGCCCGAATGTTCGCGTTCGACGATCAACGACGAGCCAACGGAGACCTCCACCACCAAGCCCTATGCGCTCTCGGCAACCGGCTCGTGGGCCTTCTCTATGGCTCCCTCACAACCCACACCCTCTACAACGAACACACACCGACCGGTTACACCCCCGGGGGGTTTAGGTGGGTGGTGTCAAACGCGTGGCGCGCGTCTCGTCGTCCCGGCATCACCACTCGCGGCGTCCTCAATTCCGTCATTCCGGCCCGAGGAGTGACGAAATCTCGTCCTTGCGACCGGCGCGCCGGACCGCCGATCCACACACCGACGTTTAACACCACCCATCTACGTGGCGATTTGGGCCCACAGGGGAAGTGTGATCAGCGAGAGGACGAGCCCCAATCCGACCATGTTTGTTGCGAGGCGTTCGTCGAGCCCCGCGCCGGTCGCCACGATGGATGCGGTCACCATCGAGGGCATCGCCGATTCGAGCTGTGTCGTCTCCCAAACCGGACCGGTACCGTGGGCGAGCATTCGAACGAGGAGCACCGCGCCGGGTGCGAGGACGAGCCGCAGGATCAGTCCGACAGCGAGGCGTTCGCTGACGTCTTGGACTCGGGGCACGGCGAGGCGAAGCCCGATCGCGATCATCACCAAGGGCGTCAGGGTCGCTGCGAGTCGACCGATAGCGTCCTCCAGTGAGGCGGGAAGCCCGGTTTGGCGGATGACGATCGCTACGACCAACGCGACGAAGGCCGGGAACGTGACAACCTTCTTGAAGATCGCGCCGATATCGGCGTGCGGTGTCGGCGCGTGTGCAGCAGACCCGTTTGTAAGAGGCTCTATAGCGTCTTGCGGGCCAGCATTGGCAGACCGACGTTGGTGTTCCTTGGCGACCAGAGCGCCGTATCGGGCTGCGACGATGGAGCCGTATGTGGATAATGCGAGGAAGCTCCCCGGCTGGTCGTACAAGATGGCATAGGGGACGTGGTCGGCGCCCAGTAGCGCTTCTACGGCGGGGATACCGAGGAATGACGTGTTCGCCAGCGGAACGACCAACATAAGCGTGCCGGTCTGAGCGGTGGTCCAACCCCGCCAATTGGCCAGCGCGAGCACGACTGCGGCCGATCCAAGGCAGACGCCCCATGCGGTGGCGGCGGGTACGATCGCTTCGCTCGTCCACCCTAGTTTTGGCACCTGCACCAGGATCATGGCTGGCAGGGCGACCCAGAGGACCAACTGGTCGCAGACCGACGCGACACGTGCGCGATCGATACCGGGCGCGAATCGGAGAGCGATGCCCGCTATGAGTAACCAGAAAATCTCGACCATATGCGATGGGTCCGCCCAACCCGGCGGTCTGGGCTATCGCCGAACCGTGATCCCGACGGGGGTCGCCGGTGGCGTGCCGCCGGTTCAGCGTCAGTGAAATGCACGGCCCTCTCGTGCATAGGCTGCGGCGCTACGGTACAGGTTGATGGCCATCAGCGACGTTTCGTAGCTCGCACGCTGCTCGTATATCGCGGCTACGCCGTTGCGCACCTCCTCAATTTCGGGACCGGCTTCCAGGGCGAAGTCCGCAAGATGACACGCCACGGCAAGGTCCCCTTCGTCAGCGACGCGACGCGCGGCCGCTATCAGCTTGCCGGGCCCCACCGGGTCAGCATCCGACCGGCAGGCCCCGGTCTGAACGTCGCCCGATGGACCGTCGGTGGAGGCTGCAAGTTCGGCGATCGCTGTTGCCAACCTGACGCGCGGCGCAGGTTTCAGTTCGCTCGGGCGTCCCGAATACCAGCCGCCGAAATAGCGGATCACGTTGCGTACGATGAACTCTGCTTCGTCGTAGACCGGTGAGAGCCAGGGTGATGCCGATGCTGGAAGGTCGATGTTGCGCACGATATCGACATGGGGTGGAGCCCCGTCGTTCATCAAGGCCAGTGTACGTTCGACGATGGTCTCTAAGAACTCGGCCGTTTCGCTGAGGATCTGACGGACGAGTTGCGGATCGTCGATCACGGGTCCGCCATGGCCGGGGCACAGTGTCCTCGCGCCGAGTGTATCCATGCTGCGCAGCGCTGCGGCCCAGTCCCAGGGATAGCGCTGCACCTTTTGTGGATTCCCCGCGTTGGGCGCGGCCCAGATAATGAGATCGCCGGTGCACAACACTGAACGTTCGGGACAGAACACCCATGTGTGATCGTCGGTTTCACCGCGGGCGTGATGAAGTTGGAAGTCCATGCCCCCAACCGAGACGCTCAGCTCATCATCATATGTCATCGTTGGCTGGATCAGACTGCCTGCAAAATCGACCCCGGCGAGGTCCGCGTCGGCACTGGCTTGGAACTGACGTGCATTGATCGCCCGGTTGTAACCCTCGGTGAGCCGATATCGCTCGAGGCGTTCAAGAAGCGCTCGATGAGCGATGACGTTCGGAGGTGCCTGACCTTCGAGAAGGAAGGCTCCTAATCCGTAGGCATGGTCGATGTGGCCGTGGGTGTAGATGGCGGTGTGGACCGGAGCCGCGCTGACCTGTCGGACCATCGCTGCGAGGGTCGGCGCCAGAGGCGCCATACCCGAGTCGACCAGGACGATTCCCTCGTCGGTTTCGAAGGCGGTGACCCCGCTAAAGGCACTCTGAAACCACGTTCGCTCGGCGACGAGATCTGGCCCACCCGTCCAAAAGAACAAGGCGTCGGCGGGGTTCGCTTGTGCTGACTGACCGAAACGATGCGTCGGGTTTTGAGACATAGGTCGTGCCCTTCTTGAGATATCAGTGGCCTTTATAGGACTCAGCGACGCTGTCGCATACCTGTTCTTGGTCTGGCTTCGAGCAGCGCACTCCGGCGTTGCGGTTGTTCGACCGGAGGCTGAGATGTTGGTGTGTTCTGTCTATCGTTGCTGAGGTGAACAAGAAAGACGACAAGGTCGCGCAGAAGCGACGGCCAGGCGGCCAGCCCGTCACCTCGGTGCCGCCGGACTCGGTGCCAGTAGGGCGGACCCCGTTCGAGACGCCTTCGCCGATAGCGGTTTCGAGGGCGGCAATGCTGGTGGGCATCTCGATCGTGGTGATCGGTCTGGTGTCGGCGGTCGTGGGCCCAGAACCAATGGCGTGGGAACGGACGATCACATCGCGGGTTGGCGAGCTGCCCGAGGCGATCCGATCCGCCTTTTCGGCAGTCATGATCTTTGGGACGTTGCCTGCGGCGTTGGCAGTGTCGGTCGCTGCGATCTGGTTCGGTACACGTGAGGAGGCTTTCTTCAGCGCGGCAGCTGCGCTGACCGGCTACTGGCTCATGCTTGTCGCAAAGGAAGCGATTGGACGTCCGCGACCGACCGCAGCGGACCTGTGTTGCGGGCTACCCGGAGCGGATTCACCGGGTTTTGCCTTTCCGTCTGGACATGCAACCCTCGTCGGCGTGATAGCGGTCGCCATCTGGGCAATTTGGGGTCGACGGGCCGGAATCGTTGCTCTGACGATGGCGGTGTGTGTTGCGTTTGGGCGGGTTGTCTTGGGAGAGCATTGGACGATGGACGTCGTAACGGGCTTGGCGCTTGGAGCAACTGTTGGACTGGCTGTCTTTGGCATAGCTCGCCCGCTGGTGCTGCGGGCCCTGCTGCGGTGAGACACCCAAGAGGTTCCCCATCTCGACCGGAGTCCAGCCGGTACTCTTTGGGCACACGATCGGAGGGAATCTGATGGCAGGCTCATTAAGTCGATCTGAGGGCATCGCTCTCGGGCTCATACTCAACCGGGTATTCGGCTCGGTCCCGAGCCGTAGCGATATCGCTGCCACGTTCCGGGGCTGGGGCAACAAGGCGGCCGACAAGGTCGGAGCCGACCCGGCATGGACGGGAGCATTCGCCGCGGTGGCGGGGACCGGTGCGGCGGTTGCCATGGGCCCGGCTTTGCGTTCTATGGCGGTGGCGACGGCCGCTGCGACGGCGGACCAGAGCACACAACGCGAAGGCCGTCTCGCAGGTCAACAACTGGCCATCGGCGACGTTCAAGCGGCGGCGCGCACGGTTGAAGAGCTGTCGGGCCGTTCGCTGGTCGAGGTCACCCCAGGTTCTGTCGCTCGGCTGGCGATCGAAACGATCGCATCGGACACCGTGACCAATCTTGTCGCCCCAGCGCTTTGGGCTGGGGTTGGTGGAGCCGCTGGCCTTGGTGGTTACAAACTCGCTCGACGAGCGGACTTTCTGGTCGGTCGCTCGTCAGGCGCTGAGGGCCCAGCGCTGATCAGCCAAATCGATGATGTCGCGTTGTGGCTTCCTGCCCGGCTTGCAGCATTGCTGGTCGCGGTCGCCAAGCCCACCAAGGCATCCGCTGTGCTCAGCGCGGTGCGTCAGGGTCCACCTGCCGGTCATCCGTCGCCGAACCTCGCGCTCGCCCAGGCAGCATTCGGCGCGGCACTCGGCGTGCAGCTCGGCGGCGATATGGACCAGACAGGTGTCGAGCCGGTGCTGAGCCTTGGTGCAGAACCCGGCTCCCAAGACGTCGACCACGCTCTACAACTCGCGGATCGTATGGAGCTGCTCCTCACAGGAGGCTTGTTGTCAGCATCTGCGCTGCGCCGAGTCAGAAACGCTCGCAGCGCCAAGGAGTGAGTTTTAGCGTGGGAGGTGCTCGACGCCCACAGCTGGGCGACGCCTCCCCAGCTAGCCCTGTGCTGCGGAGACCAGATCGTTGAGTTGGTCGACGGACTGCTCGCCACTGGTCCGCTCCACGACGTTTCCTTGACCGTCGGTTGCGACGAAGAACGGAAAGCCGCTGAGCCCGAACGCGCTCGCCGCTGTGCTCTCGGCGCTGTCGCGGATGACCAGCGCGGAACGGCTGCTTCATGCAGCCAGATGGAAGGCGGGTAGTTGGGCTGACCTTCCCGCACGCCTGTAGAGACGACGACAAACTGCACATCGCTCGGCAGGGGGTTGTCCTGCAACCATTCGGCCATGACCGGAACTTCACGTTGGCAGTGGGGGCACCAGTGCGCGACGAACGCGTAGACGCGACCGGTACCGTCGGACGGGTCGATCACTGCGTCGCCGCCATCGAAACGTGTTGCTTCAAGGGTTGGAGCTTCGGTGCCGACCGCAGGATCTGTGCCGTCTTCAAGTTTGGGGAGGGCGTCACCGACGACCGTGACCGGACCTGTTTCTCCCGCGACTTCGTCGCTGGGGGGTACCGCCCCTTCTTCGATCTGATCCGATGTCAACGAGAGGTCAGAGCTGTCGCCACCGCTGTTGTTCGACGCCACGATGGCGATGAGGATGACACCGGCGATGGCAAGTGCTCCGATCAAGAGGAGGAATGCCTTGCTGGACCCGCTTGATGGGTTGACTTCATACTGGTTGCGGTTGGCCACGGTCATATCCCATATTCAGTGCGGAGATTTCGGCTGTTGAACCCCAGTTTCGTCGCGTAGTCGAGCACAGAACGCTGCGAGCGCAGGCGACTGAACAGCGTCGATGAGGATGCAATCGTTCCGCAAGTTGGCATTTTCGACGCCGACAGCGTACCGGCCATCACAACCAAAACGGCACGCGGCCTGCCCGAAATCGGCTCTACATCATCGGGCACCTACCAGGATGCCGGTCGGCCACAAACCGGACGCACCGGTCAACCATGGACAATCGCCACCGGGCACACAGAACGTTGAATCGTTCGCGCCGCTGTGGAGCCGAGGATCCTGTCCCTGATACCCGATGCCCCGGTCGCCCCCAAGACGATGAGCGCTGAAGTATTCGATGCTTCCGCTAGTGCTTCCTCGGCGTGGGCCACGACCGCCCTTGTCTCGATCGAGACTTGAGAGGCTCCGGGCGGACGTTGGTCGAGTGCATTGCGGGCGGCGTCCATAACCACGTGATCTGCGCGTTCGAGCATCTCGTCGGGCGTCAAAGTCCACGGTGAGATCAACATGCCGGTGGGTGAAGCGTCAGGTGCGGCGCATGCCACGGCGATGATGGCCGCACCGCTCTCGGCGAATGCATCGACGGCCCATCGCAATGCTTTTACCGATACGTCGGAACCATCGACTCCCACGATGACGTCTGAGGGAGCGGCGACCCCAAGGCGGTGGCGCGCCTGAGGCACGAGGACCGTCACACCGGTCGGGCGCGACATCACCGAATGCGCGACCGAACCAACCGCGTACGAAACCAACCGTGACCGCTGCCGGTTGCCGAGCGCGAGCACACCGCCGGGCGCGCTTTCGATGAGGACATCCGCGACGGGACCTTCGCAAAGGGTCGCCGACGCCGTCACCGGGATGGTCGGGGCGAGGGATTCGATCCAGATGTCGAGTGCTCGCTGGCCGTCATCGAGCGCCTGAGCTCGTTCTTCGGCACTCGGCTCACGATGCGGCACCCAGGATGGGCCTCTCCGATCGTTGTCGGACTTCCAGGCCGAGATCACTCGCACCGAACCGTCGTGACGGGTTGCAGCGCCGATCGACCACAACACAGCTTCTTTGGATGCGTCGGAGCCGTCGTAACCGACCGTGATGTGACCGAGCGGATGCGCTGAGCCCTCAGCGTCTGGAGACGACGGCTGTTGGCGCTCATTCGGTACTTGTTCAACCCCGTCAGACATTGGATCAGTTTCGCACAGACAGACGTCCCGAAATGCGGTTACTCCTCCCGAGCGGAACGTCATCATGAAACTCACCAGTCGCACCCCCACAAGCGATCATTCGGCGCCCGCAGGGGCTGGGTCGAATGCCACCCTCAACCCGTTGTTACCGCTTCCGCTGTCAGGCGCGTTCGAAGATCGCGCGTCGACCCGATAGCGGTTGCAGTAGCTGGCATGACAGAGATACGAACCGCCGCGCATGACCCTGGTCAGACCGCTGGCGGGTCCGGTTGGGTTGGGCGCGGGCCGATCGCCGAACTGAGCGAGTGACCGCGCGTAGGAGTCAACTGCGAAGAAGTCCGAGCACCATTCCCAGACGTTGCCGGTCATTTCGAATAAGCCGTAACCGTTGGGTGGGAACGACCGTACCGGCGCGGTTCCGACGTAACCGTCCTCCCCGGTGTTGTGGGACGGGAAATCGCCCTGAAACACGTTCATGAGATGTGTGCCATCGGGTTCGCGCTCATTCCCCCACGGGAAGGTCAGACCGGCAGCGCCGCCCCGGGCGGCGTACTCCCATTCAGCTTCGGTCGGCAGTCGGCCACCGACCCAGTGGCAAAATGCCAGCGCGTCATCGAAGGAGATGTGCACCGCTGGATGGTCGGAGCGCTCAGCGATATCTGACTGAGGACCCTCGGGGTGCCGCCAGTCTGCACCGAGGACCTCTCGCCACCACGGCGCGTGTGCGACGCCGCGCGTCGGCGGGAAGTCGTCGGGTAGCAACCCGCCAAAGACGAATGAGCACCCGAAACGCTGCGCATCGGTGACATAGCCCGTTGCAGAGGTGAACTGTTCGAATTGCTCATTGGTTACCGCGGTGACACCCAAACCGAAGTCGGCGATCGCTACGGAGTGGACCGGACCTTCTCCGTCGTCTGGGTACCCGGTTCCTTTGGCATTGCCCATGTCGAAGACGCCGCCGTCGATTGCCGCGGTTTGAATGATCGACGATGCGGGGGCCGCGGTGTTTGTGAGACCGGAGTTTTGCTGATGAGCGGCATCGCCGTCTGCGGCACTTCGACCGGCTCCACCGAGAGCGAGGTCACCCGATGAAGGGCTGCAACAGGCCGGGTGGGGTTCGGGTGCGGTATTCACACAGACTCCTCAGAGCACCAGCGGACGAGGACTGACCTTAGGAAACCCCGTACCGTCTGCGCTTGTCTGATGGCTGATTTCCCCACATCGTCCATGCCAGATGTTGCCCGCGCTGTGCGACCGTAAACTTCCCAACACGATCAGCGAGGGGAAGCGCCAGGTGGAACGAGAACGGACCGAATCACGACAGGATGTCCGGGGTGCGGCCTACCGAGGCTTTCAAGGACGCGTCGGCAGGACGTTCGCCGGTTCGCAGGGTTGGTGGCCGCCTGAACCGACGCCGCCCGCCGACGCGCCGAACGTGATCGTCGTCCTGTGCGACGACCTGGGCTATTCCGATCTCGGTGCGTTCGGTGGTGAGATCGACACCCCTCACCTCGACCGGCTGGCCCGTGAAGGCCTGAGTTATACGAACTTTCACGTGACACCGATGTGCTCACCGACCCGCGCCGCGCTGTTGACCGGCTGCAATCCACACAGCGTCGGAATCGGTACGGTCGCGCACGCTGATCCGGGCTTTCCCGGATACGCGATGGAACTCGCCGATGACGCGGCGACGATGGCGGAAGTCTTTGCCGATAACGGCTATGCGACCTTGATGGTCGGCAAATGGCATCTGACCAAGGACTCCCATTGCAGCGCGGCGGGTCCGCAGCGGTCGTGGCCATGCCAACGTGGCTTTGATCGGTTTTACGGGATCCTCGACGGGTTTACCAACATGCACCAACCCCATCGGCTCGTCGCCGATAACCATCTGGTCGACGTCGATGAGTACCCCGACGGCTACTACTTCACCGACGACATCACCGATCACGCGATCTCCATGATTCGGGAGCGGAAAGCATCGAATCCGAGACAGCCCTTTTTTCTGTACCTGTCGCACGGGGCCGTGCACGCGCCCCTCCAGGCGAAAAAGTCCGATATCGCCAAGTACGTCGATCGCTACCGGGATGGCTGGGACCACATTCGCCAACAACGCTTTGAGCGTCAACAGGCGTTGGGGATCGTCGCCCCCGAAACCGAGCTGCCAGCGCGTAATCACGAACCCGGCCACGATGTTCCTGCCTGGGATGACCTCGAACCGGACCAACAAGAGCTGTACGCCCGCTACATGGCGATCTACGCGGCGATGGTCGACAACGTCGACCAGAACTTTGGTCGGCTCCGCTCCGAGCTTGAAGCGATGGACGTCTGGGAGAACACCGTCGTCATCGTGACCTCCGATAACGGCGCGAGTCGCGAGGGGCAACAACTTGGGACGTCGTCCTACTTTCGGGTGTTGAACCCGCTCCAGCCCGTCGACTGGCGCCACGATTTTGCGCGCCTTGACAAGCTCGGAGGCCCCGAGGCGCTTGCTCACTATCCAATGGGTTGGGCGATGGCATGCAACACGCCCTACCGCATGTACAAGGTCAACACGCACCAGGGCGGCCATTCGGTTCCCCTCTTGCTTCAGTGGCCGGGACGTTCTGACCAAGTCGCAGGAGAGCTGCGACGTCAATACGTCTATGTGAGCGATGTGCTGCCGACCCTCGTCGCCGAGATCGGACTGGTCTTGCCTGAACAGCGACAGGGGCGGCCCCTGAGGTCGTTCCAAGGGGTCAGCTTTGCCGGAACCATCGCAGACGCATCAGCGCCGTCGCACCACGTCGAGCAGTACAGCGAGATGATCGGCCATCGGGGGATGTATCGCGACGGTTGGGAGGCGGTGACGTTGCACCAGCCGCTGACGCCCTTCGGTGACCATGAATGGGAGCTCTATGACCTGAGAACCGATCCGACCGAAATCAACAACCGCGCGGGGGAGCGGCCCGACAAAGTCGCCGAACTCGCCAGCGCCTGGGAAGACGCAGCTTGGGACAACCAGGTGTATCCACTCGACGACGGATCAGGCTTTAAGTACATGTCGAAACCGCCGACCGAAGCGGTGTTCTCAGAACCGGTGTTTATCCGGCCATTGACACCGACGCTGGAGCGCTATCGCAGCCTCCAGCTCATCTTCTCGCGTTCCTTCGTCGTCGACGTTTCCTTTGCGAGCGGCGCGAGCGGTGTGCAGGATCAAGGCATGCTCGTCGCGCACGGTGACCAGGGTGGCGGGTACTGCTGCTATATCGAGAACGGACGGCTGTTCTACGCTCATAATGCTTACGGCGATATGACTGTGGTCGATGCCGGTGAACTCGTCGACGGTCATCATCGGCTGGGTTTGGATTTCGACGCTCCCGGCGGTCTGGTGTGGAACTTGGTGATCACACTCGACGGCCAGCAGGTCGCTACGGCATCGGAACTGACGATGCTGTACCCGATTGCCCCCTTCCAAGGTATCGACGTGGGGATCGACCGGAGATCACCCGTTTCGTGGCACGTGTTCGAACGGTACGGAGCGTTCGGGTATACCGGGGTGATCGAGGGGGTGTGGTACCGGCCGGGCGAGCCATCGCCGGATTCGCCCGCTGGTCTGTTAGACGTCCTCCAGCGGATGGGACGAGCGTTCGAGTAGACGCTGTCGAACCGGTCCGCGTCGTTTGCGTATCGGTATGGGCAGCGGCGGGAGCGCTCCGGCCGACACGCAATTTCGTGGTTCGGTCGCGCCGCGGGGGAGTCGTAGGACCCCGACTCGGAGGACGCCCATACCCTTCACCCGCCGTGGGGCCAGCCATTTGATGGTGACCGACTGGAAGTTGCTGAGGGTCTCCCCGATGTCTTCATCGACGAGTATCGAACCCGGAAGTGCGAGGTGTTCGAGGCGTGAAGCGCGGTTGACCGTGGTGCCAAAGACATCGCCATGGTGGTTGATGATTGGACCGCAGGCCAGGCCGATCCGCACATCGAGTCCGGTCGACGCTGGAATTTCGTGGACCATCCGCAGCGTCGCTGCGGCGGCTGCGCCTACATCTTCGAAAACGAACATGACCTCGTCGCCAATCGTTTTGACGAGGCGGCCGCCCCCCTGGTGGATCGTGTCCGAGGTCGCTTCGCTGAACTGGTCGACGAGTGAGGCGAGTTCTTGATCGCTCAGTGACTGTGCCCCGGCGGTGAAACCGACCATATCGGCAAATCCCACGATCGCGTGTGCGTCATGGGCGTCGTCCTCATCGCGTTCGGCATCTGCTTGACGTAGGGCGTTGCGAAGCTGACGACGATAGATGTGGGTCAAGATGTCTTCACCGATCCCGATCAGCAACGCTGCGGATTCAGGTGACAAGGGTGCTGCGTCGTCCATCGCTGTGTCGGTAGTCCCGCCGTCGCTCAGGGCATCGAAGGCTTTGCCGAACAGTTCGACGAGGGATGCGCTCAACGTCGACATGGCCTGGCTGAGCACTCGGGCTTCCTGCAAAATCAACTCTCGGCTGAGCAGTCCGGAGGCGAGCAACGCATACGCGATCTCTAGCGCGTACCTGTCTTGATCATCAAAGGTGCGCTCATCGGGACCCGAATCGACAAAGCCCAAGGCCCTCCAGAGATCCTCACCGAACGTCTGCGGAATGCCGGTGACTTCGGCGAGCTCGTGGGCGGTGTAGCGAGCCGTTCCCAGGCTCAGCGCCGAACGAACATCGTCGGCAAGACCCTCGTTGTTGCCCTCACGCGCTCTGAGGGCACGGGCCAAACCTTCCAGTTCGTTGAGCGGCCTCGGCTCCATGTGAGTCAGTACTCTGCTGCCAGACGGGGGTCGATCGTCGATATCCACGACGCTCGCAGGTCTATACCGCGTTGTTGGAGCTCGGCCAATGTCAGCGGCCGGGAAAACAGATACCCCTGGACATAGTCGCATCCGAGATCGGTCAGGACTTCGAGCTGACGGATCGTTTCGACGCCTTCAGCGACGACTTGGAGCCCGAGGTCGTGGGCCATCGATACCGTCGATCCAACGACCTTTTCGGTCGAGCTTCTTTCGATGCCGGTGACGAAACTACGGTCGACCTTCAGTGAATTCACGGGGAGGTCCGTCAGATAACTGAACGCTGAATATCCCGTTCCGAAGTCGTCGATGGAGATTTGGACCCCGAGTGCCCGAAGGCGATCGAGCATCGACCTGAACATGTGCGGGTCGCGGCTCATAGCCGTCTCGGTGATCTCGAGAACGACGCGGTTTGCTGGCACGGGGGTTGCGGCGAGTGTCCTCGCCACCAGATCGGGAAATGATTCATCGCTGAGCTGTGCGGTCGACACGTTGATGGCGATCACCGGAAGCTCGGTAGCGGTTCCCGCCGCGAGCTGCGGGTAGTCACGGGCTGCCTGGGCGATGACGTACTCACCGATATCGGCGATCAGGCCGGTTTCTTCTGCGACGGGGATGAACTCGTTGGGCGAAACCCGCCCGACACCGTCGAGGCTCCACCGGCACAGAGCCTCATATCCGTGCAGTCTGCCGGTACGCGCTTCGACGATCGCTTGGAACTCTAGGGAGAGCTGGTTGCGTTGGATTGCGCCGCGGAGGTTGTGTTCGATCTGCGCTCTCTTGACGACCTTGGACCGAAGCACGGTGTCGAACTCATAGATGTGAGATTCGGGTTGCTGTTTGGCCTCATACATGGCGGTGTCGGCATCGCGGATCAGCGTCTCTGAGCGTCGAGCGACCGCCGTTGCGCGATCCTCGCCATCGTGGCCGCTGCGGACAACGCGATGTTCGAGGGTGAGGTCGATGTCGGCGGCGTTGGCGATACCGATCGAGGCCCGCAGATGGATGGTGTGATCCGGGAGCACGAACGGCTCATCGAATGCCGACGCCAGACGCTGAGCGAAACGACTTCGATCCATTGGATGCGAGCATTCGAACAGCACCAAGAATTCGTCTCCACCGAAGCGGGCAACGGTGTCGGCCGGTCGGCAGAGGCTGCGGAGCCGCATGGCGATCATCTGGAGAATCTGGTCCCCGGTGCCGTGTCCATAGGTGTCGTTGACGAACTTGAAACGATCGACGTCGATGAACGCGATCGCAACCTTACGGATCGTCGTCGAGGACGTCATCGCCTTGCGGAGGCGTTGTTCGAACAGGTTTCGGTTGGGGAGTCCGGTCAACTCATCGTGATTTGCCTGATAGCGGATGTGTTCTTCTGCGGCGCGCCGTTGCTGTGCGTTTGAGATGACTTGGGTGAGTTGCTGGAGAAACGCGACATTGTCGTCGGTGACGTCGAGATCTTTGGAGCTTTCAACGATGACAAACCCAAGGATCCCATCGCGATGTTCGATGGTGGCGAGCATCGCTGTGCGCATGCCCGGATGTAGCGGTGTCGTCGGACCTGAATACGCGGCGACGCGGGTGACCTGATCGTTGGGTAGGAGCTGCTGATCGACTTCAGATGCGGGATGGACCTCGGTCGTGGCCCGCCTGATGAGTTGTGAGCGGTCGGCACCGAACTCATATAGGTCTGCGCGGCACCAGCCCATCGACTCGACGATGCTGTGGACCGCCTGATCGTAGAGCTGCGACATGGGCATGCCCGCGAGTGCTTCAGCTCCGAGATGTGCGACGACGACCTGGCGTCTCGCCTCGCCGGTGATCGTCGCGTTGAACATCGAGAAGCGTCGCAGCGAATGGTTCATGGTGCGGACGAGTTCGGCCCAGTCGCCATCAAAACTGTCGACGTCGCCTTGGACGTCGAAGGCGCCGTTGCGGATGGCCGTGTTGAGACGCCGCGTTTCGTCGAGGAGAGCGGTCATCGTTTGGCTCAGCGATCGAAACGAGTGCGCCACCATGCCAATCTCGTCGTGGCTCTGGTACTTAACCGGTGGGGGCCGGCGCCCCGAGGCCAGCGATGTCGCTGCGGCGGCGACATCTTGGAGGGGCCGGACGATTCCCCTCCGTGAGAACCACGCGAGCAGCAGCGTCACCGATGTGATCATAAACATCAACAACAAGTTTTTGTATTCGTTGTTTCGCGCTCGGGAGTTCTCTTCTTGGGCTGCCTGGCGAATGGCGTCGAGCTGCTGGTCGAAGAGTCCTCGGGCCATTTCTATCGACGCTCGCGACAGCGTGTTCCAACGACCGTCGAGAACCTGGATGGGGAATGTGTTCAAGGCCGAGAACTCTTCATCGGCGGCTCTCAAAGAACTTCGAGTCTTGCCGTTTCGCCACATGTCGCGGATGTCGTCGTCGTTGCTGACCGTGATGTCGGAATAGGTCTCATTGATAACCGCTCGGATCGCGCCGTAGTCGGCTGTTTGATCACGGGAAGTGACGAAGGTGTCGAGTTCGTCGTCGTCGAGCAGGATTTCGTGAGCGATGGCCACCGCCCATTCGTGTCGCTGCTGAAAGACGGTCACAAGGCGGCCGAATTGGACAGCGCCGCGGCCCATCGCCACGAGCTTGTTGGACGGCAACGAGCCGAGTACGGATTCGACAACGGACCCCACGCTTTCGGTGATGCTTTGGTACTGCTGACTCACCGTTACCGCCCCGGGCCCATTGGACGACTGATCGACCTGCTGGGCCAGGGACGTTGAGTCTCCACTCCCGCCGGGGACCCCGACGGGGGTGTCGTCGGGCACGCCAGCTGTGTCGGGTTCGCCAGCATCTGTCACGGGTGCTGTCTCGCTGTTGGCAGCGGCATTGATCGTCTCGTTGGCAACGTCCTGATTCTCGTCGAGGGGTTGGGGCAGCGAAGAACGTTTGGCGAGAGCTTCGTCGGTCGCCGTCCGAGCCAAGACCAGGCGACTGGCCCAGCTGTTGGGGCCGCCGTCGAGGACCTGTCCCACGGGGAGCTGGACAGCAGCAAGGAATGCTTCGGGATCGACATTCTCAGCAAAGGCTTCGAGCGCAGCGTCGGTTTCGGCCCGTGAACGGCGTACCGCGTCGGCCGCAGCTCGTCGTTCAGCCTCGGTCGCGGCCGGGGCCAGTCCGGCCTGGTCGATAGCGGCGAAACGCTCATTTCCAAGTGTCGACATGACTTCGACCGAGAGGTCGAGCACCGCTGAGTAAGCGCGGACATCGGCGACCTGCGCGTGATCTTGGACCGTATCGTGAATCGCATAGAACAAGAAGGCCATCGTCGGGAGGAGCGACAGCAACGCCAACTTGGGGCCGATTCGAAGATTTCGGAGCCGGAGGCCCATGGGCCAGCGACTTCGTCCCATGGTTGCTCCTGTGCCGATAGTCCTACGTCATCGCGTCCACCGGCAACATCCGGACGCTGCCCCGTTCACCCCGGTCTTGAACTGGGTGATGGGGATCATGCGGTCCTGTCGTATCAGCGGACGAGAATTCTTCGCGTGCGCCAGCAGATGCGTTACAAGTCTGCTAGGGATACTACTGATGAAGCTGCGGCGGATGCATGAAAGATTTAGGGACCTTTGTCTGTGTTGAACCCCCAGCGGCTGCGCTGCACGGGTGTAACGCACTAGCCGCGAAGCACCTGACCTCCGTCGACGTTGATGATCTGGCCGGTCAACCACGACGATTCGTCGGACAACAAGAAGCTGCACAGCCCGGTGAGGTCTTCAGGCGTTCCTAGCCGTTTGATCGCTAGCGCAGCGACCATGGGCTGAACCATCGACTCGGGCACAACCTTGCGGGTCGCGGCGGTGTCGATAGGGCCGGGAGCGATTGCGTTCACCCGTATCGCGCTGTGGCCGAGTTCATGCGCGAGCTGCTGGGTGATGCCATTGACGCCGACCTTGGCCAGCCCATAAAAGCCGGAGTACATCCACGACGCAGTCGACGATTGATTGACGATGCTGCCGCCGCCCGCGTCTCTCATCGGCCCGATAACGGCGCGGGAACAGACCAAAGCGCCGAACATGTTGACCGACATAAACCGCTGCAGATAGTCCCAATCGACCGAGATCAGGGCGTCGAGTTCCATGTCGTGGTAGATGGCGGCATTGTTGACCAGGCCGTCGATGGTGCCGAACGCGTCGACGGCGGCTGCCGCCATTGCATTGGCCGAGTCCTGATCGGCCACATCGACGGCGACGGCGACGGCGTTCGCGCCCGTCGACCGGATCGCCTCCGCCACGTTATCGGCCGCCTCTGCAGCCAGATCGGCGACGACGACGTTGGCGCCATCACGGGCAAGCGACGCCGCATACTTGGCGCCGATTCCTTGTGCCGCTCCGGTCACAATGACGGTTTTTCCGGTCAGATTAGCCATGGGTAAGTTCCTTGCTCGTGCGTTCGATCACCCCTGCGGACGATTTGAACGCCCATGGAGTGGTCTCACTGTGGTCGATGGTGTGGGGCGGCCGTGTTGGGCGGCCGTGTTGGGCGGCCGTGTTGGGGCCCTCGGGTTCGGTGCGTTTTGTTCAGGTACCGGATTCTGTACGTCGTGGATCCTGAGGTCGGCGCGTGATCGCGGCCGAGGCCGTCTCGGATCTTGGGACGGGCGGTGCTGGGAGGGATCGTGGTGGCGAGGCGACGACACTTCCGGGTCGCTGGTGTCAGCAACTGCGTGGGTGTGTGGCGGCCGGGGCTGTACCTCGACGATCGGCACATGCGCCCCGTCGGGCTGGTTCGCAACCCACAGAATCGCTTCGGAAACGACATCGGGATCGAGCGCGTCGAGGTGTTGCTGAAGCCCCAACGACGCCACGTGGCTATGACCCGCTCAAAATCGACGGAGACCCAACTGGATGCAAACTCAGAGATGGTCGCTCCCGGGCGGACGACCGAAATCCTGACATCAGGGGTGGTCGTATTCCATGGCGAGTACCGCGGCGAGCTGTTCGGTGCCCTGTTTGGCGGCGGAGTACGCCGCTTGGAACGGCCGCGGGTGCGGGGCGGCATCTGAGGAAACAAAGATCAAGTCCAGGCGGCCACAGCCACCGTTCTGCCAAGCGCTGAGCGCCCGCTGCGCGACCAGCGCAGGACCGAGCAGGTTGGTGAGGATATCGCTGGCGACATCGGCGGCGGTGATATCGGCGATCAGCCCCGGTGTGGAGACACCAGCATTGGACACCACCAGATCCGGGGCTCGACCCCAATGCTGCGCGCACACGTCAAAGGCGTTCGAGACCTCCTCAGGGCTGGTCACATCCATCGGAACCGCCAGCACCGAACCTGCGCTGCACCCGGTAACTACGCCGCTGCCAACGCTGGCGATCGTGGCAGCCGATATCGATCCGTCCTGATCGAGTTCGGTGACGAGGTCGGCGAGCCGGTCGACGCGCCGTGCTGTGGCGGCGACGAGCCAGCCGTCGTGTACCAGATGACGCACGACCGTGCGTCCGATTCCCGAGGAGGCGCCCGTCACGAGCGCTATGCGTCGAGGTTGGTCAGACGGCAACGGCGATCACCTTGGTCTGGAGGTACTCCTCGAAGCCGGAAAGGCCCATCTCGCGGCCGATGCCCGACTGCTTGTAGCCGCCGAAAGGCACATCGTGGCCGTACCAGATGCCACCGTTGACCGAGACGGTGCCGGTTCGGATGCGTCGGGCGACGTCGACGGCACGTTCCGTATCGGCGCTGAACACGCTTCCCGAAAGTCCATAAGGAGAGTCGTTGGCGATGGCGACCGCCTCGTCGTCGCCGTCATAGGGGATGGCGACGAGTACCGGACCAAAGATCTCGTCCCGGGCGATCGTCATGTCGTTGGTGACGTCGGCGAACAGGGTGGGTTCGACGTAGAAACCGGGCAGCTCAGGCGGAATGCCGCCGCCGGTCACCAACCGTGCACCTTCGGCTTTGCCGACCTCCACATAAGACAGAACCCGCTGGCGCTGACGCTCGCTGATGAGCGGCCCGAACATGATCGCTGGATCGGTAGGTTCACCTGGGCCCATCGCCGTCATCGTCGCTGCGAGCAGTTCGACACCTTCGTCGTATCGGGATCGGGGCAGGAGGATCCTTGTCGTGATAGCGCAACCTTGGCCAGCGTGGGTGCAGACCGTTAACCCGGCCATCCCGGTCGCTCCCGCGAGGTCGGCATCGTCGAGCACGATGAACGCTGATTTGCCGCCGAGCTCTAAGAACACTGGCTTGATCGACGCGGCCGCGGCTTCCATGACGAGACGACCCGTGGAGGTCGAGCCGGTAAAGGACACCATACCCACGCGTTCATCGGTCGCGAGCGGAGCACCGAGTACCGGATTCGACCCGGTGACGACGTTGAGGACCCCTGGTGGCATATCTGTCTGTGACGCCAGCCATCCCAAAAACACCGCGGTCAGGGGCGTGTCTGGTGCCGGTTTGAGCACGACCGTGCATCCAGCGCCCAGTGCCGGAGCGACTTTGGCGATGTTGATCTGGTTGGGGAAATTCCAGGGGGTGATCGCACCGACGACGCCCGTCGGTTCTTTCCTGGCGATGCGGTTGGTCTGGATGCCGAAGGGTTTTGCGATCCCCAGACTCGATTCCCATTGATACCGATCGACGAGATCGGCCACCCATGCGAAGCCCTCGATTGGATCGTCGAGCTGAGCCCCGTAGGTCAATGCGAGCGGTGCGCCCACCTCGGCGACGGTGAGCTCCCGCCACTGCTCACGATGGTCGAGACACAGCTGATGGAGCTGTCTCAAACAACGAGACCGGAACGCTGGGTCGGTCGCCCACTCGGTGGTGTCAAACACCGTCGCGGCGGCGCCGATGGCCGCGTCGAGGTCGGCGTCTGATCCATCGGCTGCGTCGGCAAATGGCTGCGCGGTCGCGGGGTTGATGACCGGGTATGTCTTCGTTGACTGCGCTGGTCGCAACTCGCCGTCGATAACAAGCTGCCCCTGGATACATGCAAAGTCGGTCATCGGCGCTTCCAGACCTCATCGTCGGCCACAGACATCAGGGCGCAAGACGGGGCCTACTGCGAGCCTGCAGCGATCGTCTCGGCAATCTGGCCCGCACGGCTGTCGACCAGGTCCGTCGGTAGCGCACCCGTTTCCTTCGTCGAGGCGATTGCTCGCTCGATCTCTTCGGCAAGCACCTCGTCGCGGCCGAGCAGCTCTTCGGGTTCGGCGTCTTGGAAGTGCAAGACGCCCATGTCCTCGTAGGCCTTTTGGACCTTGTCGCCCCACAGGCCGATCCGCTTGACGTTTGGGACGATCCGACTGAACAGCTGGCGTCGATATTCCGCCATCCACGGTGATTGCCGCACGTATTCGATGCATTCCTCCTTGGGCAGATCGAGGTTCTCCCAGACCTCTTCGGCGAGGAAGCGATCGCGCAAGAGGTATGACGCTTCGACGACAAAGGCCTCGCGCTCATCTTTCTCGGCCTGTGTGAGATCGGTGTAGGCGTCCTGGAGCGCGAGGATGCCGAAGGCAACGTGTCGGGCTTCGTCGGCCATGACGTAGGCGTTCATGCTTTTGACCAGAGGTTCTTCGGTCATGTCTCGAACTACGCCGAACGCGCCGAGAGCGACTCCCTCAACCATGATCTGCATACCCAGATAGGTGAAATCCCAACGGTCATCACCGATCGTCTGGTCGAGAAGTGACTTGAGGTGCCGGTTGATGGGATAGGTCATCTCCATCTTCTCGTTGAGGAACTTGGCAAACGTCTCACAATGCCGGGCCTCGTCGATGACCTGGGTTGACGCATAGAACTTTGAGTCGATATCGGGCACCGTCGAGACGATCTTCGCCCCGCAGACGAGTGCGCCCTGTTCACCGTGAAGGAACTGTGAAAACAGCCAACTTCCAGCGTGCTTGCGCAATTCGTCCTTTTGCGAGCGTGAGAGTTTTTCCCAGATCGGGGACCCAAAGATCGGCACCTGAAAGTCGGGCATCAATGTTTGGGCGCCGAAGTCGATCTCGGTGGACCAGTCGATGCGATGTTGCGCATTCCACTGACGGTCCTTGCCTTTTTCGTACAGGTGGAGCAGCCGGTCCCGGCCTTCGTCGTATTCCCAGCTGAACACCGTATCGGCGCCGTGTGCGGGGATGTGCCAGCGGGTTTCTTCGACCGGCAGCTGATAGGTGCGCGTTGACATGTGGTGGCCCCCAGGGTCGTCGGTTTGGCGCCGTCGCGGCGCGTTCACGAGCGACAGGGTTTCACGCACCGACACAGACGTCAATACAGCGGTTTGGCCAGGCCATCGGCATGAAATGTGGACGCCGAAAACCCGACCGGGTGCTTGCATTCACCAGCGTTGGTCGTTACACGGCGTCTGAGCTGGTGGTCACTCCACGAGCGTGCCGGTGGCAACCCGTCGTGCCCAGTCATAGTCGGCCTTGCCCGTGATCTTTCGCTCGACCGCGTCGACGATGACGAACCGCTTTGGGATCTTGTATCCAGCGAGCTGTTGACGGCAATGCGCGATCAGCTCGGCCACAAGATCGTCTGGAGCGAGACTCGGCAGGGCCGCCGATGCCGCAGGGCGCGTCGCGGATTTTCCTCTGAGCGAGATGACAGCGACGACCCGTTGGCCGAAACGGTCGTCGGGTAGCCCAACGACCAGACAATCCTGTACGGGCGCAAACGCTTTGATGACGTTTTCGACCTCCTCAGGGAAGATCTTTTCGCCTCCAGAATTGATGACGATCGAGCCGCGGCCCAGCACCACGATGGTGCCGTCGGATTCGACTGTGGCCAGATCGCCGGGCACCGCCCAACGTTGCCCGTCATAGATCGGGAAGGTCGTCGCCGTCTTGGCCGGGTCGTTCCAGTATTCGAGGGGGATGTGGCCGCGGCGTGCAAGTCGCCCGACGGTTCTCGATCCTGGACTGATGACATGGCCCTCGTCGTCGAGTACCGCTGTCGTGGCATCGCCGCGGAGTCGCAGACGTCCAGAACCGTCGGGTTCGAGGAGGCGTCCGTGACCGCCGGTTTCGGAAGCGCCGTATCGATCGAGAATGCGCACGTCACCCAGCGCTTCGGTCAGCTCTACGCGCATTCGAGCGCTGAGCGGCGCACCAGATGAAGAGATGAACCGCAACGCTGGGAAGGCGGTGTGCCCCGCTGGTAGAGCGTCGAGGAGGGGGCGCGCGACAGCGTCCCCGATCACCATGATGAGTTCGACGTCGAACCTGTCCGCGAGGCGCCATGCCGTCGCTGCGTCGAAGGACCGATCGGTAGCCAGGACGAGGGTGCCTCCCGACAGGATGGTGGTCAACGCCACCCACTGCGCGCCACCGTGTATCAGCGGGCATAAGGGCATACGCACGCGAACGGGGTTGCCCGCCGACGCCCATGCGCCGGCATCGGCGGGGTCGGTCAAAGCCGGAAACCCTTGGCGAGGGACGCCATCACCGCCGAGCGCTCCGAAGAAGATGTCTTCGTGACGCCAGACCACACCTTTGGGCATACCCGTCGTTCCGCCGGTGTACAAGATGTATCGGTTGTCCCCGCTCCGACCCGTCACGGTGAGGGGAGCGTCGTCGAGAGCGGTGGCGGCGGCGTCGAGTTCATCGCCGAACGTGATGATGCTCTCCAGGTCATGTGGCATCAGGGCGCTCGCGTCGGCGACGACGTCGCCCAGCTCGGGTTCGGTGACGACGACCTGCACACCGGCGTCCGCGAAGACGTAGGCCAACTCGGTGGCGGTATAGCGGTAGCTCGCGTTGATCGGCACCGCAGCGAGTTTGAAACATGCCAGCGTCACCACGATGAACGAGGCGTGGTTGTAGCCGTGCACGCCAACGCGGTCCTCAGCGCTCACACCGTGATCTGTGAGCAACCGCGCCACCTGGTTGGCAGCGCGGTCCAGAGCGTCGTAGGTCAGTTCGCCGTCACCGGTTGGCCCACCACCCCACGCGAGAGCCAGGCGATCCGGGATCGCCCGCGCGCCGGCCTCGAAGATGTCGGCGAGTTGAAAGTCCATCGTGTCTCCCCAAGGCAGCGTGGTTGTCACCATGACGACGTCGCTCCATCTTGCATGACGGCCTGTCGGGCATTCGAAGCTTCAACGGTTGGCCCGTTAGGGGACCATCAGGCATGCGCACCGCACGGGATGTGGGCGACAAGCTCTCGCCGTATGATCGGGCGCATCACCGACCGATCGACGATGAGGGGTGCCGCAATGAGCTCAGAGATCGAAAACCTCCGCAAGGACCTCGATGAAGACTTCGCCGACTTCAGAAAGGATCTGGGCAAGATCCACGACAAGGTCGCAAAACTCGACGCGGCGGGTCCGGAGGACGACGTCTATCAGCTACTGGAAGATCTTGAGGACACCGTCAAGAAGGTAAGGACGGGTGGTCTGTTCGGGTCGGGAGCAAAATCGCTGCGCAAAGCGCGGGACGCCTACCTAGAGGCGAAGGGATAACCAGGCCAGGATGCTCGCGACGACATGCAGCCACACAACCGTTTAGGAAGCGACCCGCTCAGTCCGCGGGCACGATTGCTCGCAGCCAGCCGGCCGACGATCGAGGTCAACAGCCTTTCCGAATTGTTTGCATTGGGCGGAAAGCTGACCGGCGTCGCCGTCCAGGGGGTTTCGATCCCGCCGGGTAGCGTCGATTGGGACGCTGCAGAGGTATCCGGTTTGACGTTGTTGGGTGTCGTCTTTGAGGACCCCGCTGACGAAGAGGCCGCCCGTCGCGGAGGAGCCCTGATCTTTCCGGCGTTTCCCGGACGTCCCTACGATGCGTATCGCACCCGGCTCTATGACCGTGACGAACTGGCCCGACCATTATCGGGCGTGACGCCTGGGACCACGCGTGATGCCAGCATCTATGAGCACTACCAGCGATGTGGTCGAGATCATCCCGATGTTGTCGAGTCCTTGGCGCAACGCGTCCACGATCATGCGATTGACGACGCTCTCTCGGAGCTACTTGAACAGGTTGACCGGCCGATCGTGGGCGTTATGGGAGGGCATGGCCTCTTGCGGAGCGACGCCGGATTTGGCCAAACCGCTGAGATGGCCCGCGGAATCGCACGGGGCGGATTCGTCGTCGCCACCGGCGGGGGGCCGGGCGCCATGGAAGCCGCAAATCTTGGTGGGCTCGCCGCAGAGCTGGGTGCGCCAGAGCTTCGATCTCTGGTGCGTCAGCTCGCAAAAGTCCCCCACTGGAGCGATCCCGATTGGGCAGCGGTTGCCGACAAGGTCCGCGATCAGATCGCTCCGACGTCGATCAGCTTGGGCCTGCCGACGTGGTTCTATGGCCACGAACCAACCAATCACTTCGCGACCCACATCGCGAAGTACTTTTCGAACTCCGTGCGCGAAGATCGCCTCTTAGCTCTCGCAAATGGTGGTGTCGTGTTTACCCCTGGTGGTCCGGGAACGATCCAAGAGGTGTTTCAGGACGCGGCGCAAAATATCTACCAGACCTATGGGCCCCCGGCCCCCATGGTGTTCCTGGGCGCGCAAAATTGGGCAGAATCGGGTGTCGTTCCGCTCATCGAGCGGTTGGCCGAGCAGAAAGAGCAACACGTGTCGATACTGGTGACCGACGATATCGACGAAGTTGTCGCAGTGCTGCGAACCCATCAGGGGTGACCGAGACGCCCGGCCATCCACGGTGGACTGACGATCCTTCGGGGAGGTCGACCGCCAGCGCTGATGTCACAGGCCAAGATCGTCCTGATGCGCCAGGTGGGGGAGGCACAGCGCGAGCGGCTGATCGAGGAGTCACCGCAGCGCGCGATGGTGCGTATCTCGCTGCGGGGACCGCTGTCACAGCCATGTCCGTGGCTTTGTACGCAGCGATTGGCGCGCGAGCATACGGCGATGACGCGTTCGATCCGATCGCGGTCATCTGGACGTTCTGGGCCGTGTCTAACGCCTGCCTGTCATTTCCGATCCAGCACTGGGTTATTCGGTCCATCGAATCGAACCACGGTGATGAGTCCTTGGTGAGTTCGGCCTTGGGGCGGATCTGGGCGTGGACAGTGGCCATTTCGCTCGTTCTTGGCGGTGTGGGCTGGATCTATAGGGACAGCTTCTTCCCTGACTCGACAGCGGAGTATCTGTTTCTGGTCGCGACGATCCCGGCCGGTTCGACCCTCATAGGACTTATTCGCGGTTCGCTCGCTGCCCGCGGACGGTTTCGATCCCTCGGATTGGCAATCGCCTTCGAAAATGTCGCCCGAGCCGCCACGGGGCTGGTCGTTGTGCTCCTGGACGGGTCGGTTCAGTTCTACGGTCTGGCGCTGTTGGCGGGATATGGCATTGGTTTGGTGTATCCGCCCCGTTTTGATCGGACGGAGCGTTCGCGAGAACGCTCCGAACATCGTGTCGAGGGCGACGTATCGAGTGCGTCGTCTGGGGCCGATCGACCTGCGGGTGGTCTCCTGGTGGCGGTGACGGCAGCATCAACGCTGCGCCAGCTCGTTCGCAACGGTGGACCCGCGCTCCTTGCCGCCGTCCAAGCTGGTGCAGGTGCACCGGCCGAGCTCTTCCAAGCGCTGAGCGTGTTTCGGTCCCCGTTTCTCCTCGCTCAAGGCGTTGCGACACGCCTCACGGGCTGGATCACACTGCTCGTGGTGCAACACCGAACAGCGCAGCTGCGCAGGCTCATCATCGGCACCCTCGTTGCTGGGGTTGGGCTCGCACTGATCGGATTCACTGGTGGAGCGGTTCTTGGTAAGCCCGTCTTGAAGGCCATCTATGGCGGCGATTTCGATTTCACGACCGTCGATTTTGGGTTGCTAGGCGCAGGGTCGCTGGTGTCGATTTCGTCGCTGCTGGTATCCACCTTGATCTTGACGGCCCTGGACGCCCGCCGCTCCATCGTGCTTGCGTGGGTCTGCGCTTTTGGCGTCGCAGTCTGCTGGATTGCTTTGGCCCCAGGCGGCGCGGTGAGGCGTCTGGTCGTCGCTCAGTTCTTGGCAGAGGTGGTCGCCATGCTCATCAGCTTGTGGCTGGGGAATCTGAGGACCTCGACCGCTTCGGGGTACAGGCCGGTCCGCTCGGCATGGTGGCGGCCTTAGCGGCGTATCGCCACCGTAGGCACCAACGCGTTGTGTTACACGTCGCCTGAGAGGATGGTCACGGAGCCGAGCGCTCTCCAGCGACGGCAGCCGCGCCGATGAAGCGCCGCATCGGGGCCGAGTTTCGCAGGTTGGATGATTGCGCCGCGAGCGAACGAAAGCTGAGCTCGCGCTGCGAGTTCTTGTTGAGCAGCAGCGAAGAATGGTCGGCCGAACCCCAGAGCCACCGAACCCGCCACGACGGCGAGGCGGATGTCGAGCAGGGTTACCGCGTCGGCGGCGACGGCGCGGCCGACGAGTGTCCCGCAGCGCTCCGCATGGAGTCGTTTGCATACTGCGGTTCGGTGCCCGTCATAGCGACGATGGCCGGGCCGGAAGCTTCGGCTTCGAGACAGCCGAAAGCACCGCAGACGCACTCGCGTCCGTCGGGAACTACGTTGACGTGCCCGATATGGCCAGCGTTGCTCAGGGCACCGTCGAGCAGCCGCCCATCGACCACAAGACCGCCACCGACTCCGGTCGATACCACCATCGCCAAGAAGTTGTCGCTGCCAGCTGCGGCACCGCGCCAGCCTTCCGCAAGCGCGAGCGCCTTGGCGTCGTTGTCTACCCACACGGGCATATCGAACGTCGCCGCCGCGACCTGGCGAAGCGGAAAGTCTCGCCAGCTGGGAATGTTGAGGGGCGACACCACTTCTCCGTTGGGGCTCATCGGGCCGCCACACCCAATGCCGCAAGCTACGGGGCCAGATTCGGCTTCGGAGAGGATCTCGGCGCCAGCCGAAGCGATGTCGTCCCAAAGTTCGGTACCGTTGTCGGTTCGCGTCGTGGCGATGCGGCGCCGCCGCAGGACGCTGCCGGTGCTGTCGACGAGGCCGATGTCGACCTTGGTGCCCCCGATATCCAGTGCCAGAACCGCTCGCATCCTGCAATCATCGCGGTCGTGGCGCTTCGAGTCGAGCCACTTTGGAAGCTTCCTCGATTCCGCGGGGCGGAACCCGGATCGATCTGTCAGAGACGGCTGTCCCAGCAGGTCTCCTGCACGAGGGGTCTCGGGCCTCGACACGTGCTCGACCCCGCTGATCGGGGCTGGGTTTGTGATCGGGGCTGGGGTTGTCGGGACCGTAGTGTCCGTTACAGGGATTCAGTGGCGTTGGACTCAGGGGAGAGCGTCAGCCAATCGCCCAGGTGCTCAAGCATCGAGTACGTCGCGTCACCTACCGCGGCGAGGCGTTCGGGTCCCATGTGGTCGATCACCACTTCGCGCACATCGCGCACATGGTCGGGGGCGGCCGCTTCGAGAGCGACGAAGCCAGCATCGGTGAGCACCGCAAAAGAACCGCGGCGGTCGTCGGGAACGGCCTCGCGGCGGACGAAACCCATCTCGACCAAACGGTCGACGCGGAATGTGAGGCGACTGCGCGACAGCAGCGCCCGGAGAGCGAGGTCGGTCATCCGCAAGCGGCGTCCTGGTGCTTCGGAGAGGTGGACCAAAATTTCATAATCGCTCAGCGATATTCCGTGACTGGCGCGTAGTCGGGAGTCGAGAGCGTCCGTGGTCAGGGCTGCTGCGCGATAAAAGCTCCGCCAGGCCGCTTGCTCATCTTGGGAAAGCCAGGGTGTCTCGTCCACGGGACGTCCTTGTTGCGGGGTCAAGCATCGGGCGAGCAGCCCTGGCCACGGTGCTTGAAGCGGGGTATTGACGCTGGCTGATGTCATCGATCGACGGCGCCGTCACCACTGATCACGTGCCAGCATTCTTCAAAACGCAAATACTTCGTTTGAAGATACTAACGGAGGGTGCTTTTGGCTAGTCCAGGCATTCGGCAAAATAGCAGCGACCTGCCCAGGCGTCTGGTGATGCTGCGGCGACCCCGTCGCGCCACCCGGTGAGGAGCCAATGATGAGTGAACGTGACGAACCGTCCACAATGAACGGCGCTGGAACTAGAGCTCCAGGCGAGGCCCTAGGCCACGCTGTCGAGCCGGACCCCGCTGGTCGCGTGACCTGTGAGCGTGTTGGCCATGTTGCGTCGATTCTGTTGGACCGGCCGCGAGAGCGTCACGCGTTGACGTCGCGCATGTTGATCGAGCTCGCTGATCACCTGACCACTGTCGAGGCCGATCCCGAGGTGAGAGCCGTCGTGTTGAGCAGCACCGGTTCGGAGACGTTCACCGTGGGGGGAGACCTGGGATCTTTGCTTCCCCTCTTTACCGGCGCTCGGGCACCCGCCGACAGCTGGGATGAACGTCTCCTCGCCGATCTTTCGGTGATGGGGAAGGCGCTCATGATCGACGACTTCAAAAAGCCCGTCATCGCAGCGGTAACCGGCGACGCCATCGGAGGCGGTTTTGAACTGATGTTGGCGTGCGATCTGAGGGTGGTGTCGAACGGCGGCCGCTACGGTCTCCCCGAAGTTCGGCGCGGCGTGGTCCCTGGGGCCGGTTCGATGGTCCGGCTTCCCCGCCAAATCCCTTGGGCTCAAGCGATGGAGCTCCTGTTGCTCGGCGAGTTGGTCAATGCCGATTGGCTTCGCGACGCTGGGCTGGTCAACCGGGTCGTCGAACCAGGTGCTGTTTTCGACGTCGCTATGTCCTTGGCGAATGCGCTCGCAGACAACGCTCCTCTGTCGGTCCAGGGCTGCAAGGAGGTCGCGCTGCGCTCAGCGGACGTGTCCTGGAACGGAGCATTTGCCATCGAACGAGAAATTTCTGCTCGCGTGATGATGTCTGAGGATGCGCGCGAAGGGCCGCGTGCCTTTCAGGAACGACGGCCGCCGCGTTTCACCGGTAGGTGAGAGTTCCCCACCCTCCGTGGCTTACATGCAGGTAATTTGCCTTCCTCTGCGGGGTAACGCATGAGCTGTGAACGTCGCTGTTGCAGTTGTAACAATGGCGCACGCAACAAAACGCGCGGTGTTCGTCGACGGTTCGGTGCCGGTCGCCGCGGCGACAAACCCGAAATTCCCGTTGCATCGGTCGCGTTCCAGGTGGTGAACTGTCTGTCATCGGGATGCAGTGACCCCAAGCCACCAAAGATGGTCGCATTTGGCGAGGGCGAGCAAGAGCGAAACCGGCCCGGAACTTGTTCAGGCAATATGTCCGGAGGCGGTTTCAATGGTTGCAATGTGGATGCGGCGTGCACTACTAGGCGTGGCGGTTGCCGGGTTGGTTTCAACGAGGCGCTCGAGCGGAAAGAGGGGGACCGTGACCAGAATGACCCCCGGTGCTGTTACCCAACCCCCCAGAACAGCACAGCGTCGATCAGCGGCGACTTGTCATCATCGGATTGACTCGCAGGTCATATTCCCGACCGCTCGGCGCGATGGTTGGGTGCGTCGCGGCGTCCTCGGACCAGAATGCGTGCTGAGCGACCTCGAATCAGACCGCGAAGTCTGGGACTGATCACTCAAAAGACCTGGGACTGATCGCTCAAAAGACGTTGACCGCACGCTGGCGCAGCCAGTGGTCGGCCAAGACTAGGCAGGTCATCGCCTCGACGATCGGGACTGCTCGGGGGAGGACACACGGGTCGTGGCGCCCGGTTGCGCTCAGCGTCACATCTTGTCCGCTCGTCGACACCGTGCGCTGTTGAGCGTTGATGGTCGCCGTTGGTTTGAATGCGATGCGCATGTCGATGGGCGCGCCGGTGGTAATGCCGCCCAGCACACCGCCCGAGCGGTTGGTCTCAGGAATCGGTTTGCCGTCCGGTCCGGCCACGAACGCGTCGTTGTGTTCACTTCCTCGAAGCGTCGTGCCGGCGAAGCCCGAACCGATTTCAAAACCTTTGGTCGCAGGGATACTCAGCATTGCCTTGGCGAGGTCCGCGTCGATCTTGTCCATGACCGGTTCGCCGAGCCCCACAGGCACGTTCCGGGCGATGCAACGCACGACGCCGCCGAGCGAATCGCCGTCTTTGCGGGCCTGATCGATGGCGGCTTCCATCGCTGCTGCCGCCGACGGATCGGGGCAACGAGTGATGTTGGCGTCGACGTCGGCGATCGTCACCCGATCGGCGTCCACGGACGATCCGATGCTCGCGACGGACTCGACCCACGACACGACCTCGATGCCCGCAACGAGGTTCAACAGCTTGCGGGCCACCGCGCCAGCGGCGACGCGTGCTGCGGTTTCGCGAGCTGAAGCGCGCCCCCCGCCGTTCCACGCTCGGATGCCGTACTTGGCCTGGTAGCTGTAGTCGGCGTGCGACGGCCGGTAGATCTCTCGCAGATGCTCATAGGCGCCCGGACGCGCGTCTGAGTTGGCGATGACCATGCCAATAGCGGTGCCGAGGGTTTGTCCTTCGAACACGCCCGACAGGATCTGGACCGTATCGGATTCTTGGCGCTGCGTGGTGAGACGCGATTGACCTGGTCGGCGACGGTCGAGGTCCGGTTGGATGTCTGACTCGTCGAGTTCCATACGCGGCGGACAGCCGTCGACGACGACACCGACCGCTCCACCGTGTGATTCTCCGAAGGTGGTGATTTGAAAGATTTGACCGAAGCGCGACGTCACCGTTCTGAGCCCATCCGGCGTTCCGCTTCGGCCGCGAGTCCATCGACGATCGACCCCACAGCGCGTTCGACGAGCTGCTTGGTGGGGCGGCTCATCAACGGCAGCGCGGTGCGGTAGCGGATCGTCCACGTCACCGACGTGAGGTCGTCTTCTCCTTGCACCGCTTTGAGTTCGACATGTCCGTCATGGTCCTTGATGCCCGGGGCATCGAACAACACATACCGGTAGGAGCGTGGGGGGTTCCATTCGGTGATGCGTTCGGATGCGCCAAGCGGCCCCACGCCGAGCTTGCGTACCGCTCCAACGCCGTAGCGGTGCTCGTCTCCCGCCTGCAGCAGGCGCGACGACGGCACCATGGTGTATGCCGAAAACCTGTCGTGTTCGGTAAAGACCGGCCAGGCGACCTCGGGGGCGCGTTGACTATCCGTCGAATGATGATCTCGTCCACGTGCCCCCGGGTGACGCTTCTGGCCAAAACTGGCGCTGAGGCCTCGTTAGGCCTCTGAATGGGTGACGGGTTCTTCGCCCATCCACTCGCGCAGCGTGTTCTTGAGCTTGATCTGCTGGATGAAGATGTCATGTTCGGGAGGCAGGCCTCCAACCGGCTGCGGGCTCTTGAGGTAGAAGCTCAAAAATTCTTGGACACCAGACTGGCCCGCACGGTTGGCGAGGTCCATGAACAGCGCAAGGTCGAGCACGATCGGCGCTGCGAGGATCGAGTCGCGGCACAGGAAGTCCACTTTGATCTGCATGTCGTAGCCCATCCAGCCAAAGATGTCGATGTTGTCCCACCCCTCCTTGTTGTCGCGGCGAGGGGGGTAGTAGTTGATCCGAACCTTGTGATAGATGTCGTCGTACAGGTCGGGGTATTGCTCAGGCTGCAGAATGGTGTCGAGCACACCGAGTTTGAGACCTCTTTGGATTTGAAGTTCTCAGGGTCATCGAGCACTTCACCGTCGCGGTTGCCAAGGATGTTGGTCGAGAACCAACCCGACAGACCCAGCATTCGAGCTTTCAGGCCGGGAGCCAGGATCGTCTTCATCAGGGTCTGACCCGTCTTGAAATCTTTCCCGGCGATCGGCACGCCTTCGCGTTCGCTCAGTTCGATCATGGCGGGTGCGTCACAGGTCAGGTTCGGCGCGCCATTTGCATAGGGCACCCCCGACTTGAGCGCCGCGTAGCAGTAGATCTGGGATGGGGCGATGTGCGGATCGTCGTTACGAAGCCCTTCTTCAAACGCTTCGATGGACTGGTGGACGGCTTGGGCTTCTTCATAAGCCTCGGTCGATCCGCACCAGACGATGACCAAGCGGTCGCACCCGTTTTCTTCTTTGAAGCGGGCCATGTCGTCGATCAGTGCTTGGGCTTTGTCCCATTTTGTGCCCTCGGTCTTGACGTGTGTGCCGTGGAGCTTTTTGACCCAGCGTTCCTCGAACACGGCGGTCATCGGGACGATCGCTTCGAGCTCTTCGCGAATTGGTTCGATGTCTTCGGGGCGGAGCACGCCAGCGGTTTTTGCTGCGTCATAGGCATTGTCGGGGATCGGGTCCCATCCACCAAACACGATGTTGTTGAGGTCGGTGAGGGGCACGAAGTCTTTGATGAGCGGATCGCGCGCCTCGCCTCGGTCGCCGAGCCGGATGTGAGCCATCTGGGTTAGGGAGCCGATCGGTTTGGTGAGGCCGCGGCGAGTGCCGATGACGCCTGCGTAGAACGTCGTGGCGACAGCCCCCATACCAGGGGTGAGGATGCCGAGTTTGCCGTCGGCGGGAGCGATCTGAATGGGTTCGGGCATATCCGTTCCTTGTCGTCGTTCTGAATGGTCGGGCCATGATCAGCGCCGGAGCATCCTTATGTATAAGCAATAGTCTTGTCAAGATGGGGACTCATAAGTGATACTTATGAGATGGGTGTTGATCTACCGAACCTCAATCTCTATCAACTTCGCTACCTCCGTGAGGCCGCAAGCGCTGAAACTTGGACGGCAGCAGCGGCGAATCTCGGGGTGTCGCAGTCCGCTCTCAGTCAGGGAATCGCCGAACTCGAACGCCGCCTTGGCATCGTTCTGTTCGAGCGTGACGGCCGAAGCCGACGCCTCACGCCGCAAGCGCGAGACGTTCTGGCCTATGCCGAGGCAGTCCTAGCCCAAACCAGCGACCTGGCTCGCCACATCGCTCGGTTCAACTCCGGTCAAGCCGGAACGCTGCGGGTGGGAATGATCGACGCGGCCTTCCTCTACATGCTGCCCGACGTCATCGAGCGCTTCCGCTGCGAACACCCCGCTGTCGACCTACGGCTCGTCGTGCGACCCTCCACCCAGCTATTGCAGGAGTGTCGTCGGGGTGACCTCGATGTGGCATTCGTCGTCGCTCCCGACGGTGAGCTACCAGATTTTGCTGGAGCTCTGACGAGTACGGTCGTGACCATCGAGCAGCTGTGGCTCTGCGTGGCCCAGAACGCTGAGCCCGCACCGACCAGCGTCGCTGACGCTGCGGCGATCGCTCAATCGGGGAGCGAAGCGCGCTGGGTGATGTATCCGGCGACGTCGCGGACGCGTTCCATCGTCGATCGTGGGCTCGCTCGACATGGACTGGCAGCCGCCGGTCTCGGTGCCGACGTCGCCGCCGAATCAGGAAACCCCGGGTGCTCCGCCAGATGGTCGAACTCGGTCTGGGCTGGTCGGTCCTGCCTGAGTCGGTTGCGGCCACCGCGGCGAACATCAAGACGGTAGGAACCGAACCCATAGCGGAGCGCCCGATCGTCGCCGCCCGCCGCGCCGACGCGCGCCCGCTGACGCCCGAGCCGCCGCCTTCTTGACGCTGGCAGAATCGGTGACTCACCAATCTGGTTTCAGCAATCCGACCCGCTGATACCGTCCTGGGCGTCACGAGCGGTGCAGGTACTCGCCGACTGTGTGGTTGACCTTGGCGGATGCGGACCGGGCGCTTGACACGACGTCCATCTGGTAGAAGCCGTGAACCAACGATTCAAAGTCGAACAGGGTCACTTCGACGCCAGCGGCGCGGAGTCTGTCGGCGTACGCGACGCCCTCGTCGTGTAGCGGGTCGAAACCCGCAACCGCGACGACCGCCGGACACACCCCTTTCACAGAATCCGCGCAGAGAGGCGGCGCGAGCGGATTGGTGCGTTCTGGTTCGTACGTATTGGTGAAGTAGTCCATATCGGCATCGGTCAGCACGAACCGGGTGTAGCGCGTCCCGGCTTGGCATTCTTTCTGCAAACGTTGTGCCGGGATAGATCAGCATCTGCAGTGACGGCGCTCGGTCGTCGTCGCGCAGCTGTTGAGCGACGACGGCCGACAGGTTGCCACCGGCGGAATCGCCGCCGACGCCGATCCGTTCGGGGTCGATGTCGTGCTGCTCGGCGTGGGCGAGCACCCACCGGGTCGCAGCGATGGCGTCGTGCGGTGCGGCAGGAAAGACATGTTCGGGCGCCAAGCGGTAGTCCACCGAGACGACGGTCGTCTGCGCTTCGGCGGCAAGGTGGCGACACGCCGCATCATGGGTTTCCAGGTCGCCGACGACCCAACCCCCGCCATGGAAGTAGACCATTCCCGGACCACCACCCGGATCGTTTCGGTGGCGATACCAGCGGGCGTCCAACGGCCCATCTGCGCCGTCGACTTGTCGGGTCCAGACCCGGATGTCTTGGCGTGCAGCGGCGGCCAGTTTGGCCGCTCGTTTGATCCGACCACGGCGCTCGCGTTCTGTTCCCCCACCCAAGAACGGTTGCCGAAAGATGCGACTGCTGGCGACCACCACCTCGAGTTCGGGGTCGAGGGTGGTCCCGTCGATCGTGGTCACGGGTTGGCGCATCATGCGACGGGCGAGGGTGGGGTGCCTCAGCGCCACCTGCGATGCGCGGAACCCGAGGCCCTTCTTGACCGGCGGAGGCGTTGCGTTCATGTCAGCTCCTCGGTGGGTGGTCCTGGCTACTCGGTGCCGTCCAAAGCCGAGATAACACCTTTGACTTCGGCTCGTCCCACCACCATGTTGTGCACTTCGTCGGGCCCGTCGGCCAGGCGAAGCGTCCGGATCTGAGTCCACATGCCAGCCAGTGGTGTCCACTGCGAAATCCCAGCACCGCCAAACATCTGCATGGCGTCGTCGATGATGTCACAGACGCGAACGGGGACCATCGCCTTGACGGCGCTGACCCACACCCGAGCTTGAGCATTGCCGAGCACGTCCATCGCACGCGCGGCTTGAAGCACCATCAGGCGCATCGCTTCAATCTCGATGCGGATCGACGCGATCTTTTCGAGGTTGCCGCCGAGCCGTACCAGCGGCTGGCCGAAGGCTTCACGGCTAACGCCTCGTTCGACCATCAGCTGGAGCGCGACTTCCGCGGCTCCGATCGCCCGCATGCAGTGGTGAATACGCCCGGGACCAAGGCGCAGTTGGGAGATTTCGAAGCCGCGGCCCTCACCCAACAAGATGTTGTCTTTGGGAACTCGAACGTCGTTCAGTCGGATATGCATGTGGCCATGTGGAGCGTCATCTTCGCCGAAGACCTGCATACCGCCCACGATCTCGACACCCGGGTTATCCATCGGGATCAAGATTTGGGAATGTTGTTTGTATGTGTCGGCATCGGGGTTCGTCACCACCATGGCGATCATGATCTTGCAGCGTGGGTCACCGGCACCGGTGATGTAGAACTTCTCGCCGTTGATGACCCACTCGTCGCCATCGAGCACCGCACGGGTGGCGATGTTGCGTGCGTCTGAGGACGCAACATCGGGTTCGGTCATCGCGTAACACGATCGAATCTCGCCGTTCAGGAGCGGCTCCAGCCATTGAGCCTTCTGTTCGGGGGTCCCGACCCGCTCCAGCACTTCCATGTTGCCGGTGTCGGGTGCATTGCAGTTGAGGATCTCGGGTGCCAGAGGGTTCTTGCCGAGTTCGGCTGCGATGTAGGCGTAGTCGAGGTTGGACAGGCCTTCACCGGTTTCGGCGTCGGGCAGGAAGAAGTTCCACAAGCCCCGCTGCTTCGCCTCGGCCTTCAGGCCTTCCATGACGTCGAGTTGTTCTGCTGAGTACGCCCAATGTTCGGGGCGAACCTTGCCCAGCGCGTAGAACCGTTCGCTTTCGGGAATGATCCGCTCGGTCATGAAGGCCTTGACCTGTTCGAGCAGAGGCTGCGCGGCCTCAGACATTGCGAGGTTGTACATCTCAGGGGTTCGAGTCAGACCGGTCGTCATCAGTACTCCAGCTCGGTTGGCAGGGGGACCAGCGCAGAGGCGGTGGCCTTCATGGATCGGTGGATGTGGGCGTCGGGATCGCCGCGTTCGCTGCCGAGCGTGGGCTCAAGACCTAGCGTGTCCGCCAAGAACCCGAGACGTCATGAACGGCTTTGGACATCTTGGAGGATGCGCCGGGCGCGATCCGCATTGTCGACGCGACAGTGATCCGCCAGCGACTCCCACAGGGGGACCATATCTAGTTCGACCGCTCGCTCGCTCAATACCTCGATATCGGCGTCGGACAGGTGATCCATGATGTCGTCGAGTACCGACTTGTCATCGATGAGCAGCGCTACTTCGAACAGATCGGCAGGGTCGCTGATGGCGGTCAGGACATCGGCCAGATATGCGCGGTTCAAGCACCCCACCAACAGTCCAGCGGTGACGAAGTCTTTGCGCGCAACAAGCTCGGCCGCTCCATCGATCACGACGCTGCGACCAAGGTGTGGGACGAGATGTCCAACTCGGCGCGGGTCTGCAGCGGCGGCGAGGTCGGCCATATAAGAGGTGGGCATATGGGACGCGAACTCGGCGGCGTCCTGTGGGCTCAACAGCCCCGACATCATGGCCGTCATCGTCGGCGGGATGGCACGAACCGCGATGCGGGCCGCGACCGGTTTGGGAAGCAAGCCAGCCGCCTGCATGACCTTGGCGAAGCGTTCGCCGTTCTCATCGAACAGGAGATCCTCGAGAGCGTGCCGGTATGTGCGCAGAGCCTGGGCGGGGAGTCGATCCAAAAAGTCAAGCTCTCCGGGTGTGACCCCGAGTCGGCGGGCCAGGCGCAAGCGCTCAGCTCTCAGCTCCAGTAGCTCGGTGCTCACGAGTCATCGAATCCTGTCATCCGTCATCGGCTCGGTTTGATGAGGCTACACGCCGAGCAACTTTTTGATGGGGCGTCGGAGCAGCCGTGGAACGTGGTCGAGGGCTTGTCGAACGGCGTCGTCGATGTCGGTGGTCACCTGCGTGCGCGACGCCCGAGTTCGCTCCGACAGGAAGATGAATTCTTCGTCGGTCAGCCCGGAAAGGGGAGCGGGATCCCAGCCGTCCATAGCGTCTTGGAGCTGCGCCGAACTCATTTCGCTGGTCCCTTCTGTGAGACCAGTCAGGCCGACGACGAGGCACGATGCTACCGCCTACACGCCCAACCGGCCTCGGTCGTTGATGTGCACCAGTTTCTCAGACGTGGTCGACGTGTTTCGTTCCGAAGCGCAGGACGAGGGCCGGTGTCGGCCCCTCGTCGTGTCGCGTGGATTCGATTCGGCGGTGTTAGGTGGTGGTGATTTTGTCTCGTCGGCGGACGGGGCCTTTGATGACGATGGTTGGGGCTGTTTGGCCGGGTGCGTAGATCTTGATTTTGTAGTAGTCGGTCAGTTCGCGGCTGTCACCTTTGTTGATGATGGTGAGTTCGTATCCGTAGACGGTTGAGTCTCCGCGGATGGTGCCGGTTCCACGAAATGATGGTTTGGTTGTAGGTCTTGGTGATCGAGGTGAACGTTCCGGCGGTGAATTTGATGTTTTGGAATTTGAACACCGCCGTCGCGGTCGACGATCGAGGATGCCGCTTGTGCAGTCGAGGTGTGTTGCGACCATCCGTGCGGTCGTATCGACGCGTGCAGGTCTTGCAATGGGAGCCTTTGTCGAAGGCCACCTCGGCACGAATGATCCTAGTCATTCGGCGTCAGCGCGGAAACTGCCGATTTCGGTGTGTTTGCTGACAGCCTCCTCTCGACGCGCTCAGCACTCATTCGGTGCTGCGCGCTGAGTTGTCTCTGGCATATCGAGGTCGACTTCGGAAAGCTCGGAATTCCGGTTCGAGTCCATCGCGATCCGAAGAAGCGCGACAAGGAGGTCCGCAGCACGGACGACATCTTTGACGTGGCGTGCAAGGCTGCGGGCGATTCGAAACTGATCTCTTGATTCTGGACGAGATCACCGTTTTGGCTCACGAGCTGCAACAGCAGGACCCCGGTCAAGGACTCGAACTCTTCCGATCCCTCAAGCGGGCACGCGATCGCCACCAGAACCTCGTCATGATCTTTCAGGGGTCCATTGGTCTCCATCATGCGCTCAGTGATCGAACGCCGGTCAATGAACTTCGCACCGTAGCGATAGGACCACTACTCCATGACGACGCTGTATGTCTGGCGCGTTGTCTCATCCTCGAGCAGAAGTTCTGGTCGACGACGACGTCGTGGTTGCTGAAGAGATCGCAACGCAGACCGACGGCATCGCCTTTTACATACATCACGTCGTTGAAGCGGCGCGTGGCTGGTGGCGGCACCCTCACACCGAGCGATGTGCGGGACACTATTTGGTCCGCGATCACCGATCCTGACGATCCTTGGCATTTCGGTCACTACGAGGCGCGACTGCAGAACTATTACGGTGTTCAGCCACGAGACCGTTGGGTTTCTTCTCGACGAGATCGCGCTCGCCACTGATGGTCCAACTAGGGTTGATGACCTTGCTTTGGGCCCTCTCGACGTGGCGGCGCCGATCCTGACCTCCTCACGTTCCGAGCTCGTCAACCTCTGCAGACGACTCGAACAGGATCACTACATTGTCCGCGACTCGGGCGCTGTGAAGGACGCTGGCCGTCTGTCGAAGTTTGCGTCGAATCTGCTGCGCGACGCGTGGCGGTATCGCCGGCAGCTGTCGGTGATGAACCAGGCAAGTCGCCTTTTACTCCCAGCCGTGATGACCCGGCGGCGCTTCGAGCTCGAACGGTCGGCCGCGATGATCTCACTGCCTCGATCGTTGACCGGATCGACCAAGCCGCCAGTGGCCGCAATCGAATCCACACACTTCTCATAGGCCTCAGCGGGAGCGGTAAGACGCACCTGGTCGAAGCAGTGCTCCACGATCTGGGGCAGCGGCCTGGGTCAAAGCGCCTGTACATGGCGCGACTCGATGAGGATATGGTCGGCGTCGCAACATATGCAGACCTGTTGGTTTCGATCGCAGAAAAGTTCAATGCTGACGGCCTGCTAACGGCAACAGCGACCGAGTTCCGTCAACTGGATGGCGACCCGGAACGCCAGCGAGTGCTGCGCGAAGCGGTGGGAGACCGCGTTCTGGTGTTGGTGTTGAAACCTCGGTCGACTGTTCGACAGCATTGACCTCGCTGGGCAGAGGTCCCTACGCGTGGGTCGAGGGCGATCGCGACATCGTCGTCCTGGCCACGACGCCTCTCTTGGACGCATCTGTGACGGATCGGTCGGCTCCTTGGTTTGGGTCATTCGTTACCATCGCCTGCCCGATCTCACGCCTGAGCAGGGACGTGACCTCCTCCTTGCTTGCAGGGGGACGATGAGGAACTGGTCGACTACCTCGGGTCTGACGAGGCGATCAAACGTATCCAGGCCCTTCACCACCTGGCGGGGGTCACCGCGGATCTGGACGATCGCGGCGCGGTGCATCACCATCCGCGCGGTTTAGACGAGCTGATCCCAACCGTTGAAGCCATATGCTCGAGCAGTTGGTGCCGTACTACCAAGAGCGGCTTTGGGGGGCTTGCAAAGAATGAGCAGAAGCTTGTTGTCCAGCTCGCCCGCGACAGCAGTTCAACAGTTCGCGAGCTGTCGCCGCGACGACGGGAATGGATAGCCGCACTGCTGCAAAAGCGAACGCCTCGAGAATGCGCGGTGGGTACTCAAGAACAAACTTCCCGGGCTCGATCAGCGCCTGTCGTACTACCAGCTACGCGAACCCTTGCTCCGACACCATCTCGACTACCGGGCGTTCTGCAGGGGGGCACCCTCGGCCTCATCGTGAGAGACTTTGAAGGTCTGGTTCGACAAGGCTGCGCTTGTACGGTTCCTCGGTCAGCCGTCGCTCGCGATGGGTTCCGTCCCCTAACAATCTGCTCGCGATCTGGCGTCGCGGCCTACACCGCTGCTGCTGGGGGCGCCTGCGGCGCTGGCGATGTCAGAGCGATTGCTGGCCGACGCAGGTGCAGTGCCTCGAAGCTGACGACGTGATGTTGCTTTCCATCCGATTACAACACGCATTTCCCGACCTTCCTATGCGATCGTCCCCAGCTCGCTGTCGACATGTATGACGATCTGCTCACCGTTGCAGCGTGCGTGCCCTTGGCGACGACCACAGGATCACTCGTCAGGCAAGGTCAGGCCGGCTTTTGACGTTGATCAAGATGCCAACGAGCATCCACGTACGTTTGCCGACCTGCCGGTAGAACTCCGCTCTCTGTGCTCGGCGACGCCCCATCCCGATTGAGAACTTGGGGCTGGTCGCCAAGGCAGCGAGTTGTGGCGCCGCGAGTCGTCAGAGCCTCGAGCTGTCAGGGCTCCCGTGCCACTCTCCGTTTCGTGGGCCGTCGCAGGACCAGAAATCAGATAGTCTGATTTTCATGTCGCACATTTCGGCCACGGAGGCTGCTAGAAATTTTTCGGATCTTCTCGACGCCGTCGAACATCGGGGTGAGCACTTCACCGTGATTCGTCGCGGCAAGGTTGTGGCATACCTTGCGCCAGCTGGTGGCAATGGGTTGAAGTTGAAGGGCGCGCTGCGAAGTTTGCGTCCTGACGGTGAGTGGTTGGCTGATCTTGAGGCCGTGCGGGAATCGCCGGTACAGGAGCGCTGATGAGCCGACTGCTGCTCGACACGACCTTTCTGATAGACGCCGAGCGCAGCGATGCGGAACTCGACTTGTGGATCGCTGATGATGATGACGTCGCTGTGGCGGCACTGACGTTGGCAGAATTGCGTGTCGGAGCGTTGTTGTCGGACGGCGCAATGCGGGCGCGGCGCGTTGAATTTTTCGAGGCTGTGAAAGCTCTGCTTCCGTCGGTTTCGTATAACGAAGACGTTGCCGACGCATATGCTGATCTGCTGGCGCATGTCCGAAGGGTTGGGCAACCCAGGGGTGCGCACGATTTGATCATCGCCGCAACGGCTCGGGCCAGCGGCCGCCGCCTGGTCACCGCAGACTTGACCGCGTTTGTCGATCTTCCCGGCGTCGAGTTCCAAACCCACCGCTGAGAAACTCCCGAATCCAACGCGAACGGCGGGTGCGTCAGATGATCTCACACGGCCTCCTTCAGGGTGACCAGATCGGCGGAACGTGGGTTATCGATCGTCGTGAGCTGCTCCGAGTGAAGGGGGATCGGCGGCCCGCCGGTCGGCCTTGGAGTTCTGCTCCGGCATGGGGCAGTTTTGGCACTGGCTGATGGCTTGCAGGTTGATCTGTCATCTGTCGAGCGTTCACGCTCTAAAGCCCGACTGAGACTGGCCGCCCAGAGTTGGTGGGCAAGCTGGCTTCTCGATCTAACGAACGCTGATTCTTTGCGCACCTCGGCGTGTTGGTCGCACTTTCAGAGTGGGTCGTCTTGGGTGGGGGCAGTGCCGCTCGACACTATGGCGTTGACCTGGTTGGCGACGACGTTCTCGAGGGGTATGTCCGCGTGGAGCAGGCGGTCTGGCTATTGGCTATTTGTTGGTGGCCTTGGCGTACTTGCGCTGGGCGGCTTGCTTTGAGACACCGAGCATGGCCCCGATCTCAGACCATGAACGGCGTTCGGCTCGAGCCACTTGCACTGCGCCAAGCAAGGCTCGGTCGAGCTCGTTGCGACGTTCGGTGAGTTCTGCGATTGCCTGCAGAGATGCGGTATCGGCTGGAACCAGCGCCTCGGGTTCAACTGCCGTTGCCCATTCCTCAAGCGCCGTGGCCTGATGAGCTCGTCGGGACGGTCTTGACGTCATGGAGTCCACCAGCCTTTCAAGAACTTTGGTCGTGCGCGCATCGCGTGAATGATCGCTGTTCCGTTCGCATCGATCACCACGCCGATCTCTAGCGGTTCGCCGTTCTGGGATGGCCCGATGAGCATGTTGACGGTGGGATCGTCCGTTTGGAAGGCGCGCCAGTGGAGTCTGACTGCGTGGAGCATGTCGCGTTCTGAGATGCCGTGCCGTCGCGCACACGGATCGATCTCCAAGGCCGGACTCTATTGGTCAGCGACACAGGGCGTCAACAAGTATTGACGCCCTGTGTCGAGCCGCTGAACCATCGGGTTCTTGTTGTGCGGGGAACGTGCTGACAAGAGCGTAGAAAGCAAAGTGAACACCGATCTTCGTCTGAAACCACAGAAAGACGGCAACCGGTGGGTGCACACGAGCCGGTTCCGGGAACCGGCGAAGAGGGGCAATTTAGCGCAACGCGTTCCTCACTCACTTGCATCCGGCGGTCGAGCCACTTGCACAGCTCGAAGCAAGGCTCGATCGACCTCGCTGCGATCGCGATTCCTAGCGAGCTCCCGCGTGGTTCTCAGCGAACTCGTGACCGGTGTGAAAGTCGCCGTCGACTTGAGCGGGGTTTTGGATATTCGGATATTGCGTTTTGGGGCTACACCCTTCTGATGAGCGCCGTCACCGAGAAGGAACGCAACCAAGCACGCGATGCGCTCCAGGCTCTTGGGCGCCACCCACGCATTACGTCCGACGACGGCATCGCGCTGGACCTCCCACAACCCGCAGTCGACGCACTGGCCGAGGTGCTGGAGGCCGCCGCTGACGGCAAACTGCACTTGTGATCGGCTCCCCAGAAAACCTCACAACTGAACAGGCCGCGGCTGTGCTCGGCGTCTCACGTCCTGCCGTGATTCGCCTCATCGACGCCGGCAAGCTCGACGCTCACCTGGTCGGCGCACACCGGCGGTTGACTCTCGGCGATGTCCTCGCTCACCGAGAAGCTTCCGCCGCACGGCGCCAAGCGGCACTCGACGAGATGACCCAGGTGGCTGAGGAACTCGGGCTCTACGGTTGATGTCGCTCATCGTTGCCAGCCTCGACGCCGATGTCCTCATTCCCGATCCTGTCCTGCGATTTCCTCCTCACCGCGTTCGACCAGGGGCTTTATGAACCGGTCGTCATGGAGGAGGTGGAACGGAACCTCGTCCTGCCTCGACCAGTCGCGTCTCATACGTCGGGTGGACCATGTGCGTTCGGCGCTCGAGGACCATTTCGTAACCGGGTCCGTAGCTGACGTTCCCAAGGTCGTGAACTTGAAAGATCGACACGTCGTCGTGTCGGGGTGCGCTGGCGGGGCATCTGTCGTTGTGAGCAACGACAGGCGGCTCCGCTCAGAGATTGTGGCTAGACGTATCGGTCCTTTGGAACCCGGCCTGACTCCGGGAACTGTTCGGTTGCGAACGAATCCGTTGGCGGCCGGTCACGCGCCTCGCCCGCTAGCGGCGATTCAGGTTGTGCAGAATCAACTGCTCAACTGTGCTGTCGAACTCACCATCAGTGGTCGGTCAGACTTCCCAATCGATGTCGACGGACACCAGTTGGATGGCATCGTCGGACGCGAGCTGTCCGACCACGGTGAACGCGGGGACAGGCAGGCCGGTGGAAATCAGCACTCGGTAGTCGCCACGTCCGGTGGGGCCGAATCAAACCGTGGTTCTCAAACGTGGTGGACGTGTTTCGTTCCGAGCGCGGGACGAGGGGCCGGTGTCGGCCCCTCGTCGTGTGGTGTGTTGGTGTGTTGTGGGGTGTTAGGTGGTGGTGATTTTGTGTCCGCGGACGGGGCCTTTGATGACGATGGTTGGGGCTGTTTGGCCGGGTGCGTAGATCTTGATTTTGTAGTAGTCGGTCAGGTCGCGGCTGTCACCTTTGTTGATGATGGTGAGTTCGTATCCGTAGGTGGTTGAGTCTCCGCGGATGGTGCCGGTTCCGGTGATGATGGTTTGGTTGTAGGTCTTGGTGACAGTGCTGAATGTTCCGGCGGTGAACTTGACATCTTGGAATTTGAACACCGCGGTTGCTGTGGACGGGTTGAGGATGCCGCTTGTGCAGTCGAGGTGTGTTGCGACCATCCGTGCGGTGGTATCTGACCCGTCTAGGTATTGGGGTAGGACGGACCAGTAGGCCTTCGGCACGAACGACCCCTGAGCATCAAGCGTGTTCAAACCGGTACATGGCACCCCGCCTGATGGTGGCGGTCCGGACGGGTTCGTTGTTGTCGTGACCGGCGGAGCCGTCGTCGAGGACGACGGCGTCGATGTTGGACTTGACGTAGTCGACCCCGGGACAGTTGTCGACGGAGCGAACGTCGTGCCCGAGCCGGGTCGAGTCGTCGATGCCGACCCTGACGAGGACGTCGTGACCGGCGGTAGGGATGTGTCCCACTCCACCGAGGTGATGAACATCTGACCGGCGTTTGGTACACCATCGATGGTTGCGGAGTCATCGTTGATCACGGCCCGCCCGTCCGCGTAGTCAACCAATGACCCCGGTCCGTCCCACGAGAACGATCCGGTTTGGGCCCATTCGCCGTTTTCAAGCTCGAAGCGAAGAAGCGTTGGTTCTCCGACGACATACTGGCTGATCACAAAGCTCGATGAGTCCGCATCCAGTACTTGCCATCTGTCGGCCATCGGGAACGTTGCGATCGTCACAGGAGCGTCGTCCACCAGACGTTGGATTTCCAAAGGTTGTGGGCCATCACTCCCGCGGCCGCTGACAACGTACCCATCGCCGGGAAAGATCCGCGTGTAACAGGCCGGTTCGCCGATCTCAGGGTCCCACAGCAAGTTGACGGGATCGCCAGAGCCGACGGCTGAGTACCCAATCCACTCGTGGCTGTACATCTCTGGCCGTGCACAGGTGCTACCCGCTACGAGCCCGGACTCGTCAATCTGTGCCAACGGCCGCGCTGTGGATGATTGCCAGACGCCGGGTGCCACCTCGTCAAGGAGAACTCCCCACGTGCTGTTCCAGGCGGTGTCCGCGGTCAGGCTGATTCGGTGCGCGATGACATCTGTGGCCGCGTAGTCGCCGGGATCGGTGCGTTCGCCGTCGTAGCGTTCAGCCGGATAGGAAAGGCTTCTTGACCAGGTATCTCCGTGGGGTTGCCAGACTTGAGCAGTGACGGCGCAATCAGGGTTCGGCTCGGTGTAACACTCAACAGCGCCGAGAACGAACACTCCCGGCGCAGCGGCCTGCACCCAGAGGTAGGGCCATTGTTGCTGCCAGGTGTAGCCCGGTGTTGGCTCAACATCGAGGATCTGCCAGCCCGTAACGGACCCGTCTGGTGCGATGTCACCGACCGCTATCTGGGTTTCGGTGCCGACCTTGACTACCACCTGATCGCCTGCGAGTCGCCCGAAACCGAAGCGGGCGTCTTGGGTCGGGCCGAGAGGGTCGGTGATAGCGATCGGAACGGTGGCCGCTTGGGCCGGTTCGTGCCTGAACAGCGCTACGAGGGCCAAACTTGCGAGGGTCAGCGTGAGACCGACCGCGGCGGCGATGGCCAGTCTTGGACGGTGGTGGCGGATCACGTGGTTCATGGGGGCGACCTCCTGAGAGCAAATATTGCGTAATGTCGCCGGATGTGTCAAGGAGTTGAGTGAGCGTTGCAGGCGTAAGCCACTTCAAGCTTCGCTGATGCCGCGCCGTCCGAGGACTCGGCAGTCCCGTTGCCGATGGCTTGAGTCGTCAAGTGGCTGCCGGTGCGGGGCGCGTCGCAGAGTCGGGCAACGTCCATTCGCAGCGCTGGGCAGGCGCGGGACGAGGGGCCGGTGTCGGCCCCTCGTCGTGTGGTGTGTTGGTGTGTTGTGGGGTGTTAGGTGGTGGTGATTTTGTGTCCGCGGACGGGGCCTTTGATGACGATGGTTGGGGCTGTTTGGTTGGGTGCGTAGATCTTGATTTTGTAATAGTCGGTCAGGTCGCGGCTGTCACCTTTGTTGATGATGGTGAGTTCGTATCCGTAGAGGGTTGAGTCTCCGCGGATGGTGCCGGTTCCGGTCACGACGATCTGGTTGTAGGTCTTTGTGACCGAGGTGAAGGTCCCGGCGGTGAACTTGACATCTTGGAATTTGAACACCGCGGTTGCTGTGGACGGGTTGAGGATGTCGCTTGTGCAGTCGAGGTGTGTTGCGACCATCCGTGCGGTCGTATCTGACCCGTCTAGGTACTGCGGGAGCACTGACCAGTAGGCCTTCGGCACGAATGATCCTTGCGCTTCCAGACTGGTGAAACCCGCACATGGGACACCCTCAGACGATGGGGGCCTGACAGATTGGTCGTCGATGTGAGCGGCGGAGCAGCCGTGGTTGATGACGCCACTGTTGAGTTGCTTCCGGAGGAGCTCGTCGTGGTGGGGGCAGTCGAGGCAGTCGAGGAAGATGATGTCGTTGCCGATGTGCTGGGGCTAGTAGCGGTTGGGCTTGGAGTGGTTGTGGTGACCGCTGCAGCGGTGGTTGTGGTTTCAGGGTTTGTCGTTGGCGGGCTGAGGTATGGGTCGCGCGCGTAGGTCGCTCGTTGCGCCCAGAGGTCGGATAGGCCGAGGATCCATTTGTTGTCGATCGACGGGTTTGACGTTGCGGGGATCCGTGCCAACCGGAGGTTGGAGTATCGCAGTTCCCAGGTGCCAGCAGCGCTGAGTTCGTAGAACGATCCGTATGTTGGGTTGACCTGGCCCGCGGGAGTGGTTTGGATCAGCAGACTGCCGTCTTCGAAGTGCGTCAAGTAGCCCCATTCCAGGGTTTGGGTGTTGATCAGCGTCCAGATGTCGCCCTGTAGTTGCCAGGTTTCGGTGACGCCGCTGATGAGGGATCGGATGAGGGTGTCGCCGTCGATCAGTAGCCCGTCGGTGCGGGGTCCGAGTTGTTGGGCGGGCGCCCAGGTTCCGCCCGATCGGTGCCAGAGTTCGTCGGTTCCGGCGTGGGTTAGGGCGATCCAGTCGCCTTCGATGTCGCGCAGGTTGCCGCTGGTCAGTCGGGTTGAGGTCCAGCCGGCCGCGCTGTTGGTCATCACGTCGATCCAGGGTCCTCGGATACCGGCGATGGTGTCCCCTGAGATGCGGGCCTTGGACATGACGTCGAATGAGTCGGTGACGTTCCAGGTTCCGGCAGTGTCGCGCTTTAGGACGATCTGGCGGCTGTCGGTGCCGTTGTTGAGGGTGACGGTCGCTGTTGATCCGTCGACGCCGATCCCGTCGATGTTGAGCCCGTCTTGGGTGGAGAGGCCGAGTGATGCGACGAGGTCGATTTCGGCGACTTTGACCCAGCCAGCGTTCTCGAATCGGTAGGTGGATAGGGCTGGTTGGCCTGGGGAAGCGGCCAGGATGTCGCCGTCGGCGAAGGCGGCCTGCCCGGTTTCGGCTCCGACCAGGAAGGTGTCGGGGAGCACCCACACGATGTTGTGCGGCGCAGCTTCGCTGGGACGTTGGGAAACGAACGCCAGCGCACCTGCCAAAAGAGCAACAACGAATCCAGCAACTAGGGCCTTGAAGCGCCACGGTGACGGTGAGGTTGAGAGAACGGAACCAGGGTGTGGAGACATGGGGTTTCGCCTACAGAGTTGGGGTTCTCGGGGCGACTACCAAGTGAACACCCCGATGGTACGAGACGAATATTGGCGCCTTGGTCGGGATATTGCAATACCCACGCAGTTTGTTGATCTACATTGTTCGCTACGATTGCATGAGGACGCACACGGGGACCTGGCGGCCCCGTTTGGTGGTGCTTTCTGCCATCGTCTATTTGGGACAGCGACAGCCATGCGGTCGTGGCGCTGGAGTTGTTGAAGATTGCGGGTTTACTTGGAGTGAGGGATTAGGGCTTAACGAGTCGGGCAACGAGGGTCTGAGCAAAATGTTTCATAGGCGTGCGTTCAGCCCGATCGAACAGTCGGTGCAGTCGTGCACTGCCGCGATTATCGAGAGGCGGCATCATGTAGGTCGCACCAGTGAGCGTCAAGCCTGCATTGGTGCCGAGCTCGCGGATTTCTTTTACGCGAAACGCAGCCGAATCTGACACCCGACGGTGTAGGGGAGAGGCCCAAACCAGGCCAGGGAATAGGTAGCCGGAGCGCTTCTTGCCTCTTACTTGCAGACCGTGCTGTTCAAACGGCCAAAGTCGATTTGGTGTTGTAATGAAAAGCTGGCCCTCCGGCCGGAGCACTCTGGCAATTTCTGTCAAAGCGGCGGACGGTTGTTGCAGGTGTTCGAGCACCTCAATCATGGTGACGGTGTCGAAGGTTTCATCCCAAAAGTCCATCGCGTACACCGACATCTCCGCCAGAGTCACGTTTCGGGGCACGCCCTCTGATCTGAAGACTTCTAGTCGGTTTTGTTCAACGTCGATGGCGTCGACCCGGCCAAATCCGACTGAAAGCTCCTTGGTGTACTCCCCTGTGGCGCAGCCCACGTCGAGGCACCTTCCACCCGTCAAGTCCCCCAGAGACTGAATGGCGCCGAGGCGCTTCACTACGTTGCGGCCTCCTTTGGCGGAACCCCTGAGGGCACCGATGGATTTGACGTCGGCCTGGTGTCGGTCAGAGACCGCTGTTGGAACTTGTGGGGGCATCGTTGAGTAGTCCTCCGATCGACCGGTGGCGCCAAGCTTTCCCGCGGGTACACCAACCGTAGTCGACCATGAATATTGCGTCCACATATTCCGTCGAGGGTCGTGAGCTGACAAAGGGCGCCGGTTCGATCGCTGCACCCGGGGACAGCGGCGGCATCTTCCTCTTGGCGTATGGCGGGTACTGGTACATCGCCGGCACCACAACGGCCTCTTCGTCGACACACACGTACGCCGCGTGGAGGGACACACCCGCGGGCTGGACCGCCTGTTCGCAAATCAACCCGTGCCCGTAACGATCCGGACTTGCTGGTTCGTATTCCTCTGAGGGACGCCCCGGCCGTTTCCCCTTGCCACTTCTCGGCCTGTGGGTTCGGACCAGCCTTTTGTACCTCTGGCGCTAAATCGGTTCGCACTCAATCTCACGCTTTCCGCGTGAGGACAACCAAGAAAGAAGGAAACAGTGTCCCCTGCTCAGATGAAGTGGTATCGACCGTCGTTGTTGCTGATCGTCCTGTTCGGAGCGGCGCTGCTTGCGAGTTTGATGCCGCCAGTCAAGATCGCTGGCGCGGCGGTTGCATGGTATGGCCGCGCCATGTGGGAATTGGACGAGCCATCGGGTTGCACGACTGCGCTTGACCGGGTTGAAAAGCCGGTTGGGATCTACAACCACGGTGCGATCGCGAGCACCGGGGTGGCGCTGAACGGTGCTGGCACATGCGCCAACCCCACGTACGGGTCGGGCCGATACAAGTTCACTGGCTGGGAGAACGTCGTTTCGGGCGGCGCCATTCCGGACGCCGCGACCGTTCCCGCGAACGCCAGTGAGGTGGTCGTGACCCAAAACGACAACAAACTCGACCCGTGGTCAAGTTCGTTCAAGATCGTGCTTCGGTTCACTCCGACGTTGGTGTGGCGTGACCCGGATGGCCCAGGGGGCGAACCCGCAGGTGATGGTCTTCCCAACATTCTTGGGAATCACTCCGACGTCAGTTACAACATGGTGATGAAAGGCCGCTCCAACGACCCGGGCGGTAGCTACAAGGTAGAAATGCTCGGCGACCATGGAGGCGACACCGGGAAGATCCGTTGCGTATTCCGCGACGACGACGGTCAATCGGTCTCGGTGAAGGCGGGCCAGGTCACTCTGGCGACCGCGAGCCTCAACAAAGTTGAGTGCGGCATCGATCGCGAGCGCGGCGTCGCTTTCATCCGAGTACTGGAGAACGGAGAAGCAGGCATGCCCGCCGGAGGTTGGGGGGAAGTCATCAAGAGCCTGCCTGCGGGTTTCGACGACATTCACCCGAACACCGACACCTCGTTCGGCAACCGCTTCAACATCGGCAAGAAGTCCGGGTCAACGGACCCACGAGACGCCTTTGCTGGGAAGATCTACTACGTCCGGCTCTACTTCGGGAACTAACGGCGCTCGGGGAAGGCGTCCGATTCTCTTTCGCCTTCCCCATTCGCTCCGGCATGTATGTCCGTGATGGATTCCTTGGGCGCTAATAGGCGAGTGTCCTGACCTTGTTCCCCCAGATTGGGCCTTTGGCAACCAGCAAAAGTTCTGCCGTCGTGGGGTCAAAGATCTTGATTTTGATGTAATCGCCTGGCTCCCCCTTGGGTCCACAGGCGGTCGTCTTTGTCGCGGAGCGTGAGTTCAAACGGCCAACGCCCGTCGACCCTTCTCGATGAGTCCGACTCCGGTTACGACGCTCTGGTCCCAAGACCGAGACGCTCCGTCGAACGACGTCGCCCAATATGAGCGCCCGACCCCAAACTTCAGATCACCAATTCGGATGCTAAGACTGTTGCTCAAGTTGTCTGGGATCAGGTGATCTTGAGTGCAAACAAGACTGAAGCTATTGACCCGGTAGTTCCCGACCCCTCGGACGGCGGCCATTCCGGAAGACCACCTCGAACCTCTGTCGAGCTCAACGAGCCTTGCACTGCGGCGGTGTGAAAGTTGCCGTCGCATTGTGATTCAGCCGCATCCGCGCTCGGCGTGACGGTGAAGACGAGAAGGGCCGCGACGAGGGCGACCGCAGTGACGGTTGCGACGATGACGCCGCGTATGGAACGAACAGTTGACATTGCTGGGTCCTTCGATATCTGTGAGGAGTTCGTCGCCTGCGCCAAAGGGTGCAGGTCGACGTCGTTACGTGCCGACCGGAAGCTATCAATGACCCGCAATATTGCCCAGCGACTATTTGCGAAGCGTGTCCAGACGAGCGAAGGCCCAACGCCCGCCCGCGGGGCGTCGGGCCATGCTGATTTTGTTATCCGACCAGGCCCGAAGTGTCTCCGTTCGGGTTGGCGGCATCCAGTTGTATGTTCACGGTGTTGTTGCGGCTTGTCCCGTTCGCGACAAGGAAGTTTGTCGATCCCTGCGTTCGAACCCCGTATGCGTGCGGCGGACGCCCTCCGCGTGAGAGCACGGTCACGGCTGCGTTAACGCCCACCGAATCTCGCCCACGAAGTCCGACCCAGGTGTTCGAGTCGATGAGTGCGCCCATGACCGAGACGTCTTGCGCTTGGTCGATGTTGACGCCGTCTCCGAGGTTGTCCTGTGCTTCGATCTCGGCCAGTGTCTGCCAGCTGCCCAGGATCTGGAACCCGCTATCGCAATAGCGGTATCGATGCTGTTGATGGTTGCGTTGCTGGTTTGATCGGAGTCAGGGCGCGGGTAGGGGGATCCGGCGGCCGGGCTGGCGACATCTCGCGAAGCGTCACGCATGCGGTTCAACGCTGGTCGGATGGCCGGTCGCCAAAGAAACCGCCACCGGCGCTTTACCAATGAGAAGACACCGAATATTGTGAGCGGCGGCAATATTTGTGCCGTGCGGTCCCTACCCGCGTCGCTTGTCTCCGGGTCGGTCGAGGGTTCGGCTACGGACAGGAGATGGCGCGTGCGCTACACGGTCGGCGAAGCAGTTTCATTTGTTGCCCGACGGGCGATGCAGAAGGCGGCCCGAACGGCGCGGCCCGGCGACAACCAGACGCTGTGGAACCTCGGCAAAGCCGACGAACGGCGGTTCTGGCGAGCGTGGATCGACCAGCAAGGCATGGAATGGTCGGACGACTTCCAGCAACGACTCGATCCTGGGGCGCCATTCGACGACTGGGTTGAGCAGCAGGCCATCGACGCCAGCATCACCGGTCCCGTCCTGGGCGTACTCGACGTGGGTGCCGGGCCGGTCACGTGCCTGGGATACCGCTCACCCAACTGGGAGATTCACATCACGGCCACCGACGCGCTCGGCTCGGACTATGCCGGGCTCTGGCGAGACGCCGGTCGGATGCCACCCGTCGTCACACGGCCCGTACCGGCCGAAGACCTCTCGGCCGTCAGCTACATGGGTCCCTTCGATGTCGTGCACATGCGCAACGCGCTCGACCACTGCGTCAGCCCCGTCGCCGCGATCGAGCAGATGACCCAGCAGGTCGCCGACGGCGGCGTCATCCTGCTTCGTCACGAAGTGAACGAGGCCGAGAACGAGTCCTACAAAGGTCTCCACCAGTGGAACCTCGAGCCTCGCGGCGACAACCTCCACGTGTGGAACAAGAACGTCGACGTCAACCTGACCGGCTGGCTCGACGAACGAGGCTTCGACTGCCAGACCGAGGCACTCGACATCGGCGGTGCCCCGTGGGTTCGCAACGTGGTGACTCGGAGATGAGCCTGCCGCATCCCCCCTCGCTTTTCTGTCGGGGCGAGGCCATGTTGTCGCATGCAACGGAAGCCGAGAGCCGGACGCATGCACAACCGCCACGTCTCGAAATCGCCTGCGCCTGAATCCGGTCCAGCGACCGGCCCCCGTCAAACCAAAAGGAACGACGATGCTCCCCACCACCACTGCAAACAAGCACGTGACCGGGCCGAGGCGGCGGTTTGGATTCTGGCTTGCGGCCGCCGCCGCGCTTGCCGTCATGTGCGCGCTTGTCGCACCGTCGTTGGTGGACCACCGAACCGCCGATGCGGCGCCGGTCGCCATCACCGATCCGGCCGGGCCCATACAAGACGCCCGGTTTGGCCAGGACGCACTGTTCGCTGGCGACCAGGTCGTCGTCTCCAGCAGCGACCACAGTCAGATCCTGACGGCAGACGTTGCTCCCGGCGGAACGCTCAGCCCATGGCAGACAACCACGTTGGCCGACCCCGGCGACGGGTGGTCGTTCAGCAACGGACCTCTTCTACGGGTCGGGGCCGCCGCAGAGGGAGTGTTCGTCACCAGCAGCTTTGAGTGTACGACGGCGCCTCCAGTGGACGGCTGCCTGGGCCGTGCCCGTATCTGGCAACAAGACGCGAACGGGTGGGCGGCGGTGTCGGTATATCCGGCCGTCTATGAGGAAGGCGACGGAAACGCCAGCACATACTTCGCCGGGTTTGACGCTGTTCCTCACCGTGTCATGCTCAGAGGGGATACGGCCTTTGACTATGAATTCGGCGTCATTCTGGACGAGGTCTCCGCCGGGGACTGGCAGGTCGCTGACCAGACACCTGTGGGACACATCCACGAATCAGGGCTGGTCGCCGTCGTCGACTGCCAAAAATGGGAACCAGCGAACAACGAGCGAATCGGGTACAGCCCGGTCGGCTCGGGGAATCCCGTCGCGTGGTCGTGGCGCGTCGACGGGCAAGATCGTTGTGCCGTCCAGAGATTCCCGGGTGACGGCTATACCGTGTCTGGTCCTCAGTTCGGCGCTGCCTCTCAATACCTGGCCGTCGAAGAACTCGTTGATGGCCAGCCCGTTGAGGTCGCGAGGTTCGACCAAGAGGGAACCTGGAACCTTGCCGAAGCCGACGCGACCCACTTCATCGTCGCGGTCAACGTCGGTGGCGGCATCGACCTCAAGCGATATGAGCTGATCGACGGGACGTGGTCTCAGACGGGGTTGTACCAGTGGCGCGGTGGAGGCCGGTTCGGCGACTACAGCGACGGTCGACTGCTGATCAGGGATCCTCAAGCGACGATCGGTGGCGTCGCCAATGCTGGTCGCTTCCTCATCACCGATGTTGTGTGGGACGAGTCATTCCCTCCGCCGTCAACAGGTCCGGTGCCCTCCACGTCGACGAGTTTGCCGAACTCGTCGACCACCACGCCCGCAAGCAGCTCGTCGACGACGTCGCCGGGTACGGGGACGACAGGTGTCTCGTCCACGACGCGACCGAGCACGAGTTCCAGTACTTCGGCCAGCACCGTCCCACCCACGACCGTCCCGCCGACGACGACTCCACCCACTACGACGCCCCCCTCGGGTGCAGCAGCGTGTGACGGCGTGCAGTCGATCTGGGCGCAGGGCTCATTCGCACCGAAGGCCTACTGGTCGGTCCTGCCCGGCTATCTCGAAGGTTCCGACGGGTCAGCACGCATGGTCGAAACGCAGATCGACTGTTCGTCAGGGGTCGTCGACCCGTCGACCGCGAGCGTGGTGTTCCGTTTCCAAGATGTGCGGTTCACCGCCGACTCGATCAGCGGCGTCTCGCGCAGCGGCAACCTCACCGTCGTGACGGGCACCGGCACGCTCCGAGGCAACAGCACGCCGCTGACCTTCGAGCTGACCCTACGGGATTCCTCCGACACCCGTGCCGTGACCGACTACTACAAGATCAAGTTGTTCCCTCCCGGCCAGACTGCTCCAGCGATCGTCGTCAAGGGCCCCGTCAAGGGCCACAAGATCGACGTCAGCTGAGCCGGGGGGTGCACGCAAACCGCAGGAGGCTCAGCTTCTTTTCGATCTTGCGGGCCACCCGCGGACCGTTACGCGTTACCAACGTCCATGGTCATGACGGTTAGTTCACCGACACCTTCGACGACAACAGCCCGATTGTGGCGTCTTTGGGCCCGCGGACGTTAGGACGCGAGGGCTGCTAGGAGGGTCTGCGCCGACAGTTTGCCGAACGCGTTCGCCGCCTTTGGACTGTCCCCGGTGACGAGGTTGCGGTCGCGGTGCGTTGCGCCCTCGATCCTGGTGTTGACGAATTCGACACCAAGGGCGGACAATCGCTCTTCGAAATGCCAGGGAATCTTGCCCGGCAGATAACCGAAAAGTGGGAGCTTTCGATCCATCTGATCGGGGAAAGCGGCCATCTTGTAGCCGGCATAGATGAAAGGTTCGTCGCCTTCTGCTTTCGCTGTGGCTTGTAGCGACAGCAGCGCCGCCGGGCCGTGGCAGATGGTCAGTGTGTGGCGGTCACTGCGATGTGCCCACCGCAACACCGGCGCGATCTCGGGGCTTGATGGCAATCCGAGCATCGCTCCGTGTCCACCGGGGACGAAGACGGCGATGTAGTCCGCCGGGTCGAAGGCGAACTCGCCGTCGAAGGTGCGCAGGTCGATTGGCTTGGCAAACTCTTCCCTGCGGTCCTGGTAGAGGCTTCGAACGTTCGCGTCGTTGGGCAGCGCCCAAGTCTCAATCTTGACCGGCTGACCGGTGGGTGTCGAGATGTCGACGGCAAAGCCAGCTCTCAGCAGGTGCAGAACCGGAACGAGCATCTCGACAGGGTGATTGCCGGTCGAGAAGAGCTTCCCGTTCTTCATCCGCATGTGCCCCTCTTCGGTGCACATCATCAGGACGCGCTTGCCGTTCAGCGGGAGCTGCGGCTGATCCGTTTCGAACTTCGACCCCGTCCCCGCAGCTTTGAGGGCGAACAGGGAAGGGGAATACGAACCGTCGTCCAAGCGCGTGGGCGTCCACGGAAACTGCATTAGCCCCACGCAACCGAGCCGCTGGCATACGTTCCGGCGACGGGAAGTAGCTCGACCATGGTGCGACCTGCCGCGAGATTGATGCGGTTACCCGCCGTGTCGGTGAGGACCCAAGGACTCGTCCCGTCGGGTCGTGACCACGTTCCCGGAATGACCTGGCCGTCGCGGAAAACCCATGCGCTGCCCTGGCCGACGGTGATCGAGTTGGGGGATTCAGACCCAGCGGTGTCGATGACGCCCGTACCGGCCGTCGCTACGCCGAGTACGACCACGTTGCTGAATGAGACCTGCGCTCCTGCTTGAGTCACCTCTGGAGACGAGCCGTTGAAGCGCAGGTACCGGCCGGAGGCTCCATCCCAGCGAAAGTTCGAGGTCTGAGCTCGGGAAATGCGGACCGTTACGTTGTTTGCGGCGCCGCCAGTCGCCACGATTGGCCCGAACGAGAACGGTGAGCGCGCGGCTTCGCCCGAGAGGCCAGCAAGCGCGGCGGCGTTTGCTGCCAGATTGTATGGGGCTTTACCCGCCACTCGGTACATCGCGCCGCCAGCACTGGTTTCGTTGACCGAGACGACCGGAACCGCGTTAATGCGAGCAACGAAAGGGCCTGCTCCTCCAGAGTAGGCAAAGACGCCACCGACCGATAACGCGAGTTCAGGGTCAGGGCCGCGAACCGAGCGGACCGGTTGAACGCGCTCGGGTAGCTGGCTGTGGAACACAGCCGCGAATCTCGTCACGCCACCTTCGACCAGTTCTTCAAACAAGATGTCTGCGTATTCGATGCCGTGGAGCACCGTTCGCGCGGTTCGATCGTTGGGGACCTTGATCATGACGGCTGCTCGCGCGGGCCCCGAACCGCCGGTCAGGGTGCTGGGCGCCGCACCGGGAACGAGTGCGCCGCCCCCTGCGACCGCTTGGACGTTGCCGCCGACTGCGCCGCCGGAAGCGAATCCGTCGCCGCTTGGGCTTTGTGTCTGGTTCGGCTGCGGCTGGGCCTGGGCCACCTGCGGAGCGTTCGCCTCGGTGTCGCGTGTGGTTGCAGGTGTCGAGAGCGTTGGCAGCGGCCGGGTGGTCGATGTTGTGTTGTTGGTCGAACCCGTCGTCAACGTGAACGGGCTGAAGGAACTCGGAAGCGACGTTGCCGAACCCGCATTCACACCGCTGCGGAATCCGGTCGCGTAGGGGAGAGGCGCATAGGCAGGTTCGTTTTGTGGGGTGGTTCCGCCACGGTTCCATGCCGGACCGAGGAGATCGGTTCCGGTGTCCTGACCGGTGAGCGTCGTGGTCCCCGGCGCGATCAGCACATCGGCCGCCGCGGGCATCGTGTCGATTCCCTGCGCGTCGCTGGACCCGCACGCGGTGATGAGTATCGCCGCGACGGCGACCAGCACGATCAGCTGGAGTGGGAACGGACGTGGCCGGACAGCCTGAGACACGATCGAGACCTGACGGTTTTGCCAGCGAAACGGCAGCGGGGGTACGGGAGCGCGGTCTAGCGTATCGAAGAGCTCGACAACCTCAAACAACATGAATAAAGACACATCAAAGCGGCACCGATCCGAGGAACGATGCCGCTGTAGATGTGCGTCTATCGACATAGTGCAGGGGAGCGGCCAGGACCGCTCCAGCGCTAACCAGCCAACTGTTCGGGCGTCAGTTCAGCAAGGATTGCGTTGCCTCCAACGACCTGGGAGAGATAGCCGCCAGCGCGCGGCACCAGCTGTTCCAAATAGAAGCGTGCGGTCGTCTTTTTCGCTTCGAGGAACGAGTCGGAATACGCCGAGCCGCCTTCGGTCAACAACCTGTGCGCCGACAATGCTTGTTTTGCCATGGTCCAACCACCTGCGACTTGCCCAAACATGTTGAGGTACGGAGTGGCGCCAGCCGCGGCGTCCTTGGGGTCCGCCGGACCGTTCTCAAAGATCCACATCGTGGCCTGTTCAAGCGCGGCGATTCCAGATTCGAGCGTTGCCTGCGCCTTGGCGAACGAGTCGCCGAGTTCGGACAAAGACTGTGCGGTGGCCTTTAGGTCACCGACGAAGTCGATCATCGGCTTACCGCCCGCCATCGGGAGCTTGCGTCCGACCAGGTCCAGCGCCTGAATACCGTTGGTCCCCTCATAGATCGGCTGGATACGTGCGTCGCGGTAGTGCTGGGCAACGCCGGTCTCTTCGATGAAGCCCATGCCGCCGAACACCTGAATGGCAAGCGACGTGACTTCGCAGCCGATGTCTGTGCACCACGCCTTCGCGATCGGGATCAACAGGTCGACCATCTGTCCTGCTGTTTCCGCCGCATCCTTGTCGGGGTTCTTTTCGCGGTGGTCGATCTGTTCGGCAACCAGGAAGATCAGGTTGCGGGTGGCCTCGTTATACGCGCGCATGGTGTAGAGCATCCGTCGGACGTCGGGATGCCGAATGATCGGCGCCTGCTGGCCACGGCTGCCGCCAAACTCGCGGCCTTGGAGGCGTTCTTGGGCGTAGTCGAGGGCCATCTGGTAGGCCCGTTCGCCGAGAGCGACGCCCGAAAGACCGACGTAGAGTCGGGCGTTATTCATCATGGTGAACATGTAGTGCATGCCCTGATTTTCTTCACCGATCAGGTAGCCCACCGCGCCATCAGAGTCATCGCCGTAGAGCATCACACACGTTGGGCTGGCCTTGATGCCCATCTTGTGCTCGATCGACGCGCATTTGACGTCGTTCTTCTCGCCGATGCTCCCATCGGCGTTCAACAAGAACTTGGGCACGATAAAACAGGAAATGCCTTTAGTGCCTGGAGGGGCGTCAGGGGTCCTGGCCAGCACCAGGTGGATGATGTTATCGGTGAAGTCATGTTCGCCGAAGGTAATGAAGATCTTCTGTCCCGAGATCAGGTAGGTGCCGTCGTCTTGGCGCACGGCCTTGGTGCGCACCGCGCCGACGTCGCTGCCAGCCTGGGGTTCGGTCAGGTTCATGGTCGCTGCCCACTCGCCGGAGATGAGTTTGGGCAAGTAGGTGTTGTGCTGTTCTTCGTCACCGTGTTCGATCAACGCTTCGATGGCGCCGGTCGTCAGACCAAACACCATCGAGAAGCTCATGTTCGCCGAACCAATCAGTTCGGACAGAGCGGTCTCGACGAGGAAGGGAAAGTTGCCGCCACCGTATTCGGCCGGAAACCCCATGGTGTTCCAACCAGCCTCAATGGTCATCTGGTAGGCCTCGCGCCAACCGTCGGGAAGGATGACCTCGTAGTTCTCCCATCGAGCACCGATGACGTCGCCCTCACGGTTGAGGGGGGCGACGACTTCGGCCATGAACTTGCCGCCTTCGTCCAAGAGGCCTTGGACCATCGATGGCTCGGCGGATTCGTAGCCCTCGAGTTTCGCGATGGCTGAAAGATCGCAGATCTGATTGAGCAGGAAGTCGAGATCGGTAAGAGGCGGACGGTACTCAGACATCGTGGACTCCGATAACAGTGTTGTTGGTGCGTGTCGCCCCGCATCGATGTCGTGATGCGCACGACCCGCCGACGCTGGGTTGTCGCCGCTGACCGCTGCCGGATCGGCGACTCCGACCTACCCCCTACGGTATGCCGGTTCGACAGGGTTACCCCCGAGTAACAACCATGTTAGGTGTGTCTGTCGTGCTCACGTCGAGGCGAGGACAAAGTTCTCCTCGCGGCGTTGTATCGCTCAACCCCTTCATGAACCCTCAGACGCCGTCCCACGTCGTCCCAGGCGATCCCCTGCAGTCAACATCGGCATCATCGGTCAGCTAAATAAGCTCATCTTGCAGCGCTCTCAGTTCTGCATCAAGACGTTCGACCACTGCTTCGAGTGCTGCGACCCGCTCGCTCAGCACCGCGACGGCTGAATCGCTCGGTGGGTCGTCCGGGCTCTGGCCGAGATGTGCCGGACCTGAGGAGGCATGACTCGACGTCGATGCCACGACGCTTCCTCCGTCGCTGGAGTCGTGGGTGTCCACATCGTGAGTCGGTGCTTGTTCGCCCAAGAGCTGCTGATAACGGATCTCGCGTCGGCCGGGCTGGCGCTCCAGCGCGGTGACCAGCGGTGGCTCGAACTCGACGAGTGAGTCGAGGGTCTCGTCCACGTCGGTGAGGCTCCCGAAGGCGTGCAGGCGCTCGGTTCGCTGTTTGATTTCACCGGGGGTCTGCGGTCCTCGAAGCATCAACACCGCCATGACCGAAATTTGCGCGTCGTTCAGGCCGAGAGCCTCGTCGAGGACCTGGCGATACTTGGTGACGCGATGCCCAGCACCGCCGACTAGCCGCACAAACCCACCCGCCTGTAGCGACTTGAGCGTCTCCTGGACCTGTGATTCGGAGTAGTCGACCACCGGATCGCGGTTGGACGCCTGATTGCAGGCGGTGCGCACCGAGTTGAGGGTGAGAGGGTATGCGTTCGGCGTTGTCCGTTGCTTTTCGATGAGGCAGCCGAGGACGCGCAGAGAGGGCTTGAAAGTTCCACGTGGCAGCGTACCGGTCTCGTTCCCCATGTTGCACGGAGCTTTGGTCGCCTCGTCTCGAACCGGAGCGCGCCGCGCTGGGTTCAAAGTTGTGGTCACAATTCGGTGCGTCGGGTGGTCCCCTGCGGGAGAAGCAGCCCGAAACATGCCGCCAGCGGAGCGGTTAGCAGCTAACACCTTCCGCGGGGCGGTACGTCGAGGTGAAGTAGTCGACGATTGGTGCCCCGCCGTCGAGCGGCGTGCGGGTTCGTTCGGTACGCACCGTCGTGCAGCGCCCCCGACTCTTGGTCTGGCCCGTCTGATCCGAAACCATGGACGGAATGGAGAACAGTCGGACGGTCAAGGACGAGTCGGTATAGCTGGTGGTAATCAGCACCGGGGTGGCGGTCTGGTTGTGCAGCTTCAGGTCGACGTAGGGGTACCACAGCGTCGCTTCTCGACCGTAGGGATAGCGGGAGATATAGAGCGAATGGCTCTGATACTCGGTGATGTCGAGGCCGCCAAAAAAGGCCGCGTTGAACAGTGTCGTAGCGAACTGGCTGACGCCACCGCCCACATCTGACTCGTGGCGTCCGTCGACGATGACCCCAGCGTCGACGAATCCCTTTTCTACGGTCCGGCGGCCGACATAATCGTTGACCGAAAACGTTTCACCGGGTTCGATGATGGCCCCGTTCACGATGTCGGCGATGCGGTGAATATTGGTCACTCGCGAAGCCCCGGCGGGGTGAAATGTTGTGAACTCACCGGTTACGACATCCATACCGCGTGCTCGCAGCTCGGCCTGACCCGAAGCTGGGTCCCATGGGATTGTCGGCAGCTCGATCGGGCTCCTATCGCCTCGTGCCAGATGATCAAAGACCACTTGGGAGTCGATTTCACCGCAGCATCTGACGCCTGATTCGGTCGAAGTCACCAGCAGTTCGCCCGTGGCCTCATCGGGTGCAAACGTCGCCGAACCATAGGTGCCGACCTTGGTGAAGGTCGAGGAAAGGTCATGAGCCATTTCGGTCGGGTCGATGGTCAGCACAACCCCGTTTGGAGTCTGCTCGCTGCGAACCCAGTCGATCAGCGTGTCGACATCGATGAACTGGGTTTCACCCCCGACGGTTACGTTGACACCCTTTCCTCGCGACCGGTAAATCTTGTCCGCTTGGGCGATGAGCTGTTCTTCGGTGAGCGTGGGCTCCAATGTGTTGGGGGTCAGCGTGATATGGGGTTCTTTGGCCGACAAGGCGGTCGGCAACTGCTTGAGCAGGTCGCTTGAGCGGATGCCGAATCCGTCGCTACCTGGCGTGGTTTGGGCTTGTGTGCCTTCAAACCGCAGCGTTGGTTCGACCGGGTCGATCTGGTCGGGAACCTCGATGTCTTCCAGTGGAGCAACCGCCTGAATCGGGTCGACGGAAAGCGGAACGGACAGTTCGATGGGATCGCTGCGCGCCTGCCACCAGGTTCGAGGGTCGTCGACCGGGCGTTCGGACATCGCCTCGTCGGCAATCGCTTCTGAGTCCACAGCGAGTCCGAGTTGCGCGTAGGTGACCTCGATCTGATTGGTGGGCCCCTCGACGATGATCGCTCGCTCGGCCAACAGGTCGTCGATCTCACGCGCACGTTCGAGGACCTGGGCCCTGGTCAGGCCGCCGATGTCCTCGCCGTTGAGCGCCACACCTGGAGAGACCAGACCTTTCGCGTCGTGCTTGGCTTTCCACCACAACCCGAAAAACCCGCCGACGGCGATGAGTGTCAGCACGATGATCGACACTGCGATCCTGCGAATCCATCGAACCCGAGATGGCCGTGAAGTCGCTTCGGACGTCGCTGGTGGCTCCTGGGGCATCACCGCGGGTGCAGAACTGGCCGTATTCGCCGCTCCTTGAGGTGGTCCCGATGTATCGCCGCTCTCCGCTGAGGAGGTGAGGTCCTGGGCCGACTCCGTCGACCCAGGACCATGCGGTGCGGCGCCTTGGCGTGCGGGCGTTTCGGGCGCAGGTGTTTCGGGCGCAGGTCCGGCCTGGCCGGGTGCGGGCGTTTCGGGTGCGGCCCGGCCGAATGTCGCCGGGTCGGGTGTCGTCGGGTCGGGTGTCGTCGGGTCGGATGTCGTCGGGTCGGGTGTTGCCGGGTCGGCGGTCGTCGACGACTCTAGGGGAGTAGCCGAATCGATCTGAGGGGCTTTGAGCAGGGCGTCAACAGCCGGTGTGGGCGCGGTTAGGGCGGGGTTGGCGGTGGTTGCCGCGACGTCGATTGGGGCGACCCGAACACCGGGTGCTCCTTGTCGAAGGGCCCTTCGGTCGTGGTCTCCGTCGGGAGCAGGGCTGGGGCCATGGTCACCGACCAGGTCGGTATCGGACTCGGCTATGTCGGTCGTGACGGTGTGGCGTTCAGGGGTCGCCTCCCGTTCGGTGCCACCATGATCAGCGCCCGCTCCGCCCTCGTTGCTTTCGTCATTGCGAGCTGGCACACCCGCGGCGACCGCATCGCTCTCTGCGTTGACGGGCGTGGGCCGTGGGTGCTCGGTTCCCAGGCTGGCCTCCGCGAACGTTCGCGTCGCGCCCGTTTCGGAATCCGCAGATTCGTCGAGCTCGTTATCGTCGGGGTCGGTTGGCTGAAATCCGCCGGTTACGGTGGTACCCATGCACTGCCGATTTTCGGTTGTCTGCGATCGAGGGGTGAGAGTTATGCGTATCCATCTTGTCGACGGAACTTACGAACTCTTTAGACATCATTTTGCGATGCCGTCGCATCGTAATGACGCAGACCAAGAGGTGGCCGCAACGCGGGGGGTACTTGGTTCATTGTTGATGATGTTGGAGGAGGGCGGTGTCACCCACCTCGGTGTCGCAACCGACCACGTGATCGAGTCGTTCCGCAATCAAATGTGGGCGGGCTACAAAACCGGAGAAGGCATCGACCCAGACCTCTACCGCCAATTTCCGTTGCTCGAACAGGGTCTGTTCGCCATGGGGATCATGTGCTGGCCGATGGTCGAGTTTGAGGCCGATGACGCGCTTGGTGCTGCAGCAGCCGTTGCATCTGTCGATGAGCGCGTTCGTCAGGTCTTGATCTGTACGCCCGACAAAGACCTCGCCCAATGCGTTGAAGGCGAGCGTGTGGTCATGCTCGACCGGCGACACGGAACGATCACCGACGTCGCCGGAGTCGTTGCGAAATGGGGGGTGCTCCCTGAATCGATACCCGATTACCTCGGACTGGTCGGCGATACCGCCGACGGCTACCCCGGTCTCAAGGGCTGGGGTGCCAAATCGACCGGCACCGTTCTGGCGAGCTACGGACACATCGAAGACATCCCCGATGACGCTGCGGAATGGAACGTCAAGGTTCGAGGTGCCGCCAAGTTGGCCGAGACGTTGCGCACCCAACGCGCTGACGCCCTCCTGTTTCGTGAGATTGCCACCGTCCGCCGAGATGCTCCTGTGTCGAGCGTCGACGAGATGCGCTGGCAGGGTCCGACCGACGATCTCCCCGAACTGTGCCGCCTCCTCGATCGGCCCGACTGGATCGAACGGGTGCAACGACTTGCCGAACGGTCTGCGTCGATCTGACCGCTGCGATCCAGGTGGGTGGTGATCCGCTTCGGGGCCGGGTTCTGGGCCGACCTACTGTGCTGTCAGCAGCTTGAAAACCTGTGGAACGTGCACCCGGTCCCGGTCGCCTAGTGCCCACCGAGGTAGCTCACCCGGTCGGCGCCCTGCCCGGTGAAGTAGTTGAATCTGGCCTGGCTCGTGCCAAGACCTTGGGAGATCATCGTGAAACATCTAACAGCCTTGTTGGCCCTCGTGCTTGCCGCAATGCTTCTCGCCGTCAGCTGCGGTGGTGATGACGACACCGACGGATCCAATGGAACGGAGGACGCCGCGAGTGCCAGCGCTGCGGAGGCCCCCGCATCTTTTGATGAGGCAGCGATGCAACTCGACGCAGAAGACGTCAAGTTTGCGGTCGACTCCTTCACCGTCCCCCCTGGTGACATCACGATCGGTCTCGAACAAAAGGGCAGCATGCAGCATTCCTTCGTGATCGAGGGCAAGGAAGACGATCTGCGCCTGGTCGTAACCTCACCCGGTGAGGTCGATCTCGGCGCCATCAACCTTCCCGAAGGCGCCTACGTCTTCTACTGCGACATAGCAGGGCACCGAGGCCTCGGGATGGAGGGCAACCTCTATGTGCTGGACTCAGGTCAGTAGCAACACCAGACACCCAGGAAGCGGCTGATATGCAGCTCACCATCGAAAAGCTGGTCGCCGGCGGCGACGGGCTCGCACGCGCCGTCGACCGCCGCGTCGTCTTCGTCCAAGGCGCACTACCGGGCGAAGTTGTCGACGTCGAGATTGTGGAGGAGCGTTCTGACTACCTGCGCGCACATGTCGAATCGGTGCTCACCCCATCGTCGGCCCGGATCGTGCCGCCATGTCCTCACGTCGCGTCCGGGTGTGGCGGGTGCGGTTGGCAGCACGTCGACCCGGCGCAGCAGACCGACCTGAAAGCCCAGATCGTCACCGAAGCCCTTGAGCGGATGGGCAAGGTCAAAGACCCCGACGTTCGGATCGGCACCCCGCTCAAAGCCGGGGCATTTCGCACCACGATCCGTGTCGGTGTCACCGAGGGACGACTCGGCTTCCGGCGCTCACAGACCAACGACATCGTGCCGGTCGATTCATGTGACGTTGCGCACCCACTGCTTCAAGAGTTGCTGGTCAGCGTCGTCCCTGGCGACGCACAGGAGCTGACGCTCCGGGTGGGCGCCGCCACCGGGGAACGACTCATCCTCGCATCGCCAACCGCCGAAGGGGTCGAGGCGCCCCCCGATGTGCTGGTCATTGGCGCTGATGAGGTTCAACAGGCCCATGAAGAGGGTCGATTGCTCGATACCGACGCTGCAATCGCAGCGATCCACGAAGTCGTCGCGGGTCGAACGTGGCGCATCTCAGCAGATTCGTTCTTCCAGGCTCGGCCCGATGGCGCCGAAGCGCTCGTCCAAGCGGTCGGCGACGCGACCGGATCGCTTCGGGGCAAGACCGTTATCGACGCCTATGGCGGAGTTGGCCTGTTTGCAGGTACCGTCGCCGCGCAGAGCCGTGTCACGCTGCTCGAATCTTCTCGATCTGCCGTCGCGGATGCAAAGGTAAACCTGTCAGATGTCGACGTCAGAGTGATCCGGCGCGACGTCGCGAAGTGGGTGCAGCGCCAGGCGGATGTGGTCATAGCGGATCCGCCTCGCAAAGGGCTCGGTGCTCGTGCCGGAAAACGGTTGATCGATACCGGGTGCAGCCGACTTGTCCTGGTGTCCTGTGATGTTGGTTCGATGGGGCGCGACACGCGGTGGCTCAAAGCGCGCGGGTTTACGTATCAGGGTTCGACCGTGATCGACATGTTTACCCACACTCCACACATCGAAGTGGTCAGCGTCTTCGACCGCCGCTGATGCGCGTCAATGAATCATCTGGGACCGCAAACCTGCGTTGTGCCCCTTGTAGGGTGCTGACCTCCCGCTCCGGTCGGCCTTGCTGTGAGCGATGCAGGTCCGGCGCCACTTCCCGGTTCGAACCTTTAACATGGCGCGGTCCGTCGCTTCCGATGCGGCCCACGGCCCATCGCCAGATGATCCCGGTTAGACGGTCCCGGTTAGATGATCCCGGTTAGATGATCCCGGCCCAGGTGATGAGGAGCGCGCAGTTCGATGCCCGAATACCCCGAGATGCAGGCGTTGGCCGAACGGCTCGTGGACTTTGCGGCAGGGTCACCTCTCGCGGGGATCTCGATCTTGAGTTTCTCCTCGTTGGCCTCGGCGGTTCCACCGTATGACGACCTCATCGGTTGCACGGTCAGCGGGGCACATGCGCGTGGCAAATATCTCATGGTTGATACGACCAGCTCCAACGGTGAGCCCGGGGTTCGGTTGATCGTGCATCTCAGCCAGGCGGGTCGGCTGGTCTTTGAACCGCAAGCCAAAACCACCAAACCTCGCGGCGCGCTCGCACGGTTTCGTTTCGAAGACGGTCGCGCTGTGCTGTTCAGGGAGTTCGGCACCGAACGGAAGGCGAAATGGTGGGTGGTGCCAGCCGGTGAACCGGGACCGACCGCCGACCTCGGCCCGGACGTGGAGGACCGAGGGACACGCGACTTCATCTTGACCGCCGAGGACGGCGCACGGCTCTATACGGTGCTGCGGGACCAACACAAAATTGCTGGCATCGGACGCGGGTATACCGACGATATCTGCCATCGCGCAGGGCTGAGCCCGTTTGCGACACTGAGTGCTCTGGACCAGTCCCAGCGAGTCGCGCTTGCCGACGCGATCGAGGTCACCATTCGAGACGCACTGGCCTTGGAACGCCAGCGCTCGGGCGGTCTCCCCGACAAGTTGGGCGACCGATTTCGCGTTCACCGCCGGGCCGGGGAACCGTGCCCTCACCCTGACTGTGACGATACGTTGGAACGGGTCAGCTTCTCAGGCTACGAACTCGTCTACTGTCCGACGTGTCAGACCGACGGCAAACAGCTCGCCGATCGGCGCCTGTCACGGCTCCTCAAATAACGCTGCATCGTCCAGCGCGAGAACCACCACCGGTTCGCCGACTCGGAGTCGATCCGACCACGTGGCAACGCCGCACGGTCCCACCAAACGATTGGCAACATCACGATGGCTATCAGGACGAATCTGAGTCGAAGCGACGCCCAGCACAGAGCCAGGACGGTCAGCGCCGTCGAGTATCGCGTGCATCTCGACCTCACCTCGGGTGATGAGACCTTCGGGTCGACATCGACGATCTCCTTCGAAGCGACCCCGGGCGCTGAAACGTTTCTCGATGTCGGTGCCCGGCAGGTGACCTCGGTCACGCTGAACGGCCAGACCCTCGCCGACACCGCCGTCGAGCTGGCAGCCTCCCTGGGGCGCGTCGAACTGACGGGCCTGGAAAAGCAGAACACCGTCGTCGTCGACATGGTCGGCGAGTACCAGCACACCGGTGTTGGTATACATCATTTCCGTGACCCTGTCGATGGTCGGGCCTACCTGCATACCCAATTTGAGCCGTATGAGGCGCACAAGGTGTATGCCTGCTTCGATCAGCCAGATATCAAGGCCACGTTGGCCTTGACCGTGGATGCGCCCGACAGTTGGGATCTCTTCTCGAACACCGAGCCAACGGTTCGTCCCGAGGAGCTCGGAATCGATGAGTCAGGTCCGGCACGGCATTGGGAGTTCGCCACGACGGGGCGAATGCCGGTGTACATCAGCGCACTCGTCGCTGGTCCTTTTGCGGTGATCAAGGGGCGGGCACAAGCGATCGATCTGGGCGCAGCTGCCCGACAATCCCTTGAAGAGCACCTCGATGCCGACGAGATTTTCGATATCACCAGCAGCGGCTTTGACTTTTTCACCGAATACTTCGACATGGCCTATGTGTGGGGAAAATACGACCAGCTGTTCGTGCCGGAGTTCAACTTCGGCGCCATGGAAAACGCGGGGTGTGTCACCTTCACCGAACGTTTCGTGTTTCGGAGTCGGGTGACCGCCGCACTACGCGCTCGCCGCGCCGAGGTCATTCTGCACGAGATGGCGCATATGTGGTTCGGCAACCTGGTGACGATGCGTTGGTGGGATGACCTCTGGCTGAACGAATCGTTCGCGACGTACATGAGCTACGTCGCCCTGATGCAAGCAACGCCGTATACCGATGCATGGGTGACGTTCAACCACGACATCAAAACCGCTGCGTATCGTGCCGATCAGCTGCCTTCGACGCACCCCATCGCAGCAGACCTTTCAGACACCGATGCCGTCCGTCAGCACTTCGACGCAATCACCTACAACAAAGGTGCGTCGGTGCTACGCCAGCTCGTTGCGTGGGTCGGTGAGGACGCATTTCAACAAGGCATTCGTTCATATTTCAAGCGTTTCGCATACCAGAACGCGACGCTCAACGACTTTCTGGGAGAGCTCGAAGCCAGCTCAGGACGGGACCTCAAAGCATGGTCGGCGCAGTGGCTACAAACCGCGGGCGTCAACACCCTCGGACTCGACGTGTCGATCGAGGGCGGCCGCTATCGGAGCGCGGTGCTCACCCAGACCGCACCCGACCAGCATCCGACCTTGCGATCGCACCGTGTCGGAATCGGCGGCTACGCGTTCGATGACGACGCTCGGCTCGTGAAGGTGTTTTCCCAGGAGGTCGACGTATCGGGGGCACAGACCGAGGTCGAAGCACTCATAGGAGCAGACGCTGTCGACCTGCTGCTGTGCAATGACGGCGATTTGGCATACGCAAAGATTCGTCTCGATGACCGTTCGCTGACCGCGATCGAAGCGGGGCTACACACATTGGACGACCCCTTGGCACGCGCGCTGTGTTGGTCAGCGGCGTGGGAGATGGTCCGTGACGCCCAGCTATCCGCAGAGCGTTTCACCCAGCTTGTCTATGCACATGCTCCCTATGAGACCGATGTCGCGACGGTGACCTCACTCCTCGCTCAGGCCCGTTCAGCGATCGACGCGTATGGCACACCAGGGCGTCAACAGGAACGGCGCGGCGTTCTGGCCGAGTTCTGTTGGAATCAGGCAGCGTCCGCTCCGAGCGGAACCGACCACCAGTTGGCCTACATGCAGGCCTTTGCCATGGCGGCCAACACCGAGATGCAACTAGAGCGCACCACTGGATTGCTCGACGGCTCAACCCAACTCGTCGGTCTCGATGTCGACACCGAACTGCGTTGGAACCTGGTCGCGGCGCTCGCACGAGAAGGAACCGCCGATGCGGTATGGCGCATCGATGACCAGCTCGCCCAAGATGACACCGATATGGGCGCTCGCCGAGCTTTTGCCGCCCGAGCGTCGCTTCCCGACGTACGGCAAAAGAACGACATGTGGGCTCAACTCGTCGACGCCGATGCGATGGCGATCGAAACAATTCGGGCCGGATGCGCAGGCTTTATGCAGCCGACCCAGAGCGCGCTGCTCGCGGGGTTCGAAGTCTCGTACTTCCACATGATCGAGCCGACTTGGGAAAGCCGCACACCAGAAGAGGCGTTGTGGCTGACCGAAGGGCTGTTTCCGTGGATGCGCGCATCAACCGAACTCGCCGACCGGGCCCGAAGCGTTGCTGCCCAGACGTCCCGGCCAGAGGTCGCTCGCATATTGAACGAGCAGGCCGATCAAGCTGAACGAGCGGTCGCTGCCCGAAGGTTTGATCGAACAAGCCAGATCGATCGCGGGGAGTAGACGGTGCAGCAGCCATCCCCGACCACTTTCGAGCAATTGGTGGGCGCGGTCGACGTGATGGTGTTCGACCTCGGGGGTGTTCTTCTCGACACCGCTGGACTGCCGCCGGTGATCCCCGAATTGGTCGCCCCCCGATCAGGCGATTTCGCCGGGCTCGGCCACGACGTAGCGACCTTCGTTGGCCGTGATCGTGTCTGGTCCCGAGCCGAGTTGTGGGCGCGCTGGCTCGGGTGTTCAGCCACCGACGACTTCGAGTCTGGGCAGATCGACGCGGAGGAGTTCGCGCGACGAATCGTCGATGAGCTGGAGTTGGGCGTGGCTCCGGGGGCGGTTCGTGCCCGGATGGACAGTTGGTTGGCCGGTCCGCTGCCGACAGCCCTCGACCTGCTCGCCGAGCTTCGCCAGGGCCACCCAGGCGTTCGGCTGGTGTGCTTCTCCAACTCGAACCCTATCCATTGGCCACAGAAACAACGATGGTTTGGGGAGTACCTGGACGCGATGTTCAGCTCACATCTCTTGGGTGTTGCAAAACCCCACGACGCCGCCTTCGAAGCGGTTAGGGCGGGGCTCGGAACCGAGCCGTCGCGCATTGGATTCATCGACGACAACCAAGTGAACGTCGACGCCGCAACACGCGCTGGCTGGCGAGCCTTCCTTCACGTCGGGGTACCGCAGCTCGACACCTCGTTGTGCTGAGGGGCAGGAGGGCGCTCGCTGGCGCTGCTGGCGGGGCGCCTTCCGATCGGCGAGGTGACCAGCTCGTTAGGAGTGGCTCAAGGATCCGGCACGCTCGTCTCCTCCGCCCGGACCTGTCGGTGAGATCTCGGTACGCTGTTCCGTCCCCTCGGGGGCGGTGCGGGTGAGTCAAGAACCTTGACCCCAAGCCTTGACTCAGGATTGACGACGACGCCTGTGGGTGAGATGAGCGAGACGGATTCAGCGACAGAGCACGGGTGGCCCTCCGCAGCCACCATCGCCAAATTGCTGCTCGGTATCGTGATCGTTTTCGTCGCCGCCGAATTGATCGTCCGGCAGATCGCCCCCGACCTTCCATGGCAGCTGCGCCTGCATACCTCCTCTGCTCAGGTCAAGTTCGATCAGATCCAAGAGATCCGCGATGAGGGCGAAACCCGTGACGTGGTCTTTGGGGGTTCCTCGATCGCCGACAACGGCTTTAATCCCGGGCAGTTCAGCGACCTCACCGGTGAGTCATCGTTCAACGCCGCCGTCGAGGGCGCGGGCATTCTCGTCAACGGTCCGTGGATGGTCGATGTGGTCATTCCCGAACTGGACCCGAAGGTTCTTGTCATCGGCATCAACACCCTCGATTTCAATGCCGGGATTAGCTATGGCTGGGTGGTCCGGAGTTATCGCCGAGCCTGGTACACCAAAGAGGGAACCCTGGCCGATATCGAGCGCAGTCTCGGAGAGCATTCCGAACTCGTCTGGGAACGTCCGCTGTTACGCAACGTCAACCGGTACGACGAAATCTGGAAGGGCGTCTTCGGCGACCACCTCACGATCGACGAAGTTGAGCTGCAGGCTCGGAACTATGGGCCCGACGGCGACAAGCGGTTGGTGTTTCAGACCGGCGGTCTGCCCGACGAAGAGATCAAGACGCGCTATTTCGCCGACTTCGACTTTGACATTGGCATGTTTGAAGATTGGCAGCCACTGATCGACGATGCCGAACAACGGGGCATTGATCTCGTCATCGTCAACATGCCTGTCCAACAAGGCTTCAAGGACCTGCATCCCGGGGGTGAGGCGACCTACGACGATGAGGTCGCCCAGATGAAAGCCGGTTTTGAGCAGCGCGGCGCCGACTGGATCGACGCCAGTGCATGGGTGAGCGATCCCGCTGAGTTCACGGACCTACACCACCTCAACACACAGGGTGCACAGAAGCTGACCGATCAACTCGCCAAGACACTCCTGGAACAAGGCGTCGTTTCTTAGTTTGCCGTCAGGCATTCCTCAACGTTCCAACCTGAGAGGACATCCAGCCAGTCCTTGTGGCGGCACCGTCAAGCGATATGGCTGATGGAGCCCGATTACGGCGTTGCTTCGTCCACCACAACCGCCGCTGGTTTCGCGCTTTTTGGGTTCTTCGCAGCGCGGCGTAGCAAGAGGACCCAGACCACGATGCCGATGATCGCGAAGCTAAACCACTGCCCGGCGTAGCCAATGTGAGGCCCCGCCCCAGTCGAAGTCGGCGGCTCATGAGGGATCGGCGCTTGACTCTCTTGTGGGGGTTCGATCGAAGTTTCAGAAAGCCACACCGGTTCCAGCTCGTAGGCGGACTGTTGCTGGATGCGTTCGACATCGACCCGGTTCATCGCCTCTAGCGTGCCCGTCGCCGGATCGGCAACCTCGTACCACAGCTTGTTTTGTGAGACGGCGAGTGTGCCTTCGACTACCACAGGGTCGCGGTTCGGGGGGACGATCGTGGGATCGTCCTCGATGTCGAGGGGTACCCACCCGCGATTCACGAGGATGGCCCGCCCGTCGCCCAAGACCAGGGGAACGACCAGCGAAAAGCCGGGGAATCCATCGAGTGAGTCGCCCCGGATGAGGACGCGTGCGCCATCGTCGAACGTACCGCGGGCAGTGACGTGCCAGTACTTCAGTTCGGAGGGTTCTGACGATTCTGCGAGCACTTCGTCAAGCGGCCGTGCTGGCGATTCCGCACGCGCCTCGAGCATGCGGTTGAGGTCCGCCCGTTCGTAGTGGCGGTTGATCTGCCAGATCCCAAGGCGAACGCAGGCGATGGCCATGATGCCCACCAGGATCGTCCCGATGAGCCAGCGGCCTCTGAGAGCGAGCGGACGATGCACGGGGCCATGCTAGGGACATCGCGACGCGAAACACTGACCCGCTCAGTCGAGGTCCTAACATGCTCCCGCAGCGAGCTTTCAGAGTCGGGACCACACCGCTCGGCCCGCCAGCAGAGCCCCGAACGTTGTGAGACCAGCATCTGCTCGCCCCTCAACATTCTGGTTCGATGCCTCAGAAAGGGAGACAAATGGGACAAAAGGTCTACGTCGTCGGCGTCGGAATGACGAAATTCGAAAAGCCCGGCTCCAAAGAGTGGGACTACCCCGACATGGGGCAAGAGGCCGGGAGCAAGGCTCTGGACGACGCTGGTGTCGACTACAACCTCGTCGAACAAGTCGCCGTCGGATACTGCTACGGGGACTCGACGGCCGGTCAACGCGCGGTCTATGGCCTCGGACTTTCCGGTGTGCCGATCATCAACGTCAACAACAACTGTTCGACGGGTTCGACGGCGTTGTTCTTGGCCCGTCAGATGATCGAAGGGGGTCTCGCCGACTGCACGCTGGCCGTGGGCTTTGAGAAGATGGAAAAGGGCTCCCTCGGCATGAAGTACGAGGATCGAGCCAACCCGATGGACAAACACTTCACCAACATGGTTGAGCGTCGAGGTTTTCAGCCCGCGCCACCTGCTCCTCAAATGTTTGGCAATGCCGGCCGTGAACACATGGAACGCTACGGCACCCCGCGCGAAGCGTTCGCGAAGATCGGCGAGAAAAACCACCGTCACTCGGTGAACAACCCCTATTCACAGTTCCGCGACGAGTACTCCCTCGAAGACATCATGGCAGCGCCGATGGTTCATGACCCGCTGACCAAGCTGCAGTGCTGCCCGACCAGCGATGGTGGAGCGGCAGCGGTTCTTGCGTCAGAGCGATTCGTGCGCGAACACGGCCTCGAAGGACAAGCGGTCGAGATCGCTGGCCAAGCAATGGTGACCGACACCTCCTCGACGTTCAGCGGTTCCGATATCAAGCTCGTTGGTTGGGACATGTCCCAGGCTGCCGCTCGGGCCGTCTACGACATGTCTGGCAAGGGTCCCGAAGACGTCGATGTGGTTGAACTTCACGACTGCTTCAGCGCGAATGAGCTGATCACCTATGAAGCGCTTGGACTCTGCGCCGAAGGCGAAGCTGGTGAACTGGCCATGGAGGGTGCAACTACCTACGGCGGTCAAGTCGTGGTGAACCCGTCGGGTGGTCTGATCTCCAAAGGGCATCCGCTGGGCGCTACCGGCCTTGCTCAGTGCTCAGAGCTGACCTGGCAGATCCGCGGTACTGCCGATGCTCGTCAGGTCGATGGGGCAGACGTGGCGCTCCAGCACAACATTGGTTTGGGTGGTGCGGTCGTGGTGACCATGTATACCAAGCCGAGTTTCGCGTAGCAGCGTCTGGATCTGGTTGCCCCACGAGGGCTGGTTTCGCTTCGAAGGGAACCGCTGTGACCATTGATCGAGTGGGGGTTGGGTGCCAGCTGAGGTGCCCAACCCCCACTCGCGCGCGACGGGGCTTCGGATGCGGTCGATAGCGGTGCGAATGGGTGTCCCCGAGGCGAACCCCAGGTGGGGGCCGACGCACCCCGGGTAGGTGCCGACGCACCAGGTCTCTCTAAAATACGACCAAATTTGTCGGCTTTTACGGCATAGGCCCGGGAACCTTCGGGTTGGGTTCGGCCATGATCACCGACAGCATGATCTGGCAAGCGATACAGCAGTTGACGACAGGAGCGAACGGTGAACGCGAGCGTGTCTGACGCTAAGACGTGGAACGACGTCGACCTCGCCGACATCGACCGACGCTTCGAGCATGCCACCCCGCACGAGATCGTCAGCTGGGCCGTGAGCGCATTCGGCCGCGGCGTTTGCGTGGCGGCGTCCATGGCAGATGCGGTGTTGATCGACATAGCGGTGACGGTCAAGCCCGATATCGAGATTCTGTTTATCGATACCGGTTACCACTTTCCAGAAACACTCCAGACCGTCGAACGGGTTCGCGAGCGATACGGCGCAAACATTCGCGAAGTACGCAACCCCGAACCGACAACCGACCTCTGGAAAACCGACACCGAAGGGTGTTGCGCCATTCGCAAGGTCGCGATGCTCGACCAGTCACTCGCCGACTACGACGCGTGGATGAGCGGGTTGCGACGTGTCGAGGCTCCGACCCGATCAAACGCCAGGATCTCGGCGCGCGATATCCGCGGCAAAGTCAAAATCAATCCGTTGGCCAACTGGTCTGATGCCCAGGTCGACGCGTTCATCGCGGAGCGGGACATCCCTGTCAATCCCTTGATTGAGCAGGGCTATGCGAGCATCGGCTGCTGGCCGTGCACGTCACTTCCGACCGATCCCGACGACCCGCGGTCTGGACGGTGGGCCGGCAGCAGCAAGACCGAATGCGGCCTCCATCTGTAAGGGAGAAGGCAACGACGGCACCACGGGCAGTACGACCCCGCGACTTCTAGGGGAGTGGCCGGCTCACCGGAATGTCGCCGTGCCAGCCGCGGAGGGTGGCCTCGGCCATTTCGAAGGTTCCAATCGTCGGACCGTCGACGTGTGAGCCGACCGCGTGCGCGATGGCCGCAGTCTGACCGAACGCGTCTGCCGGGCCACCGCCGAGCAGGGCGACAACCCGACCGAGCGTCGCTACCAGATCGCTCCACACGACGATGCCGCGCCGTTGGAGTTGTGCGAGCGCACGAGGCGACACGGCACCGTCTGTGACGCCGATCACCGTCTTGGCGAGGACCCGCTCTTGGAATTCATGGGTCAGGCCGAGGGTGCGTCCAACGAGCAACACATCGCACGGGGTGCTGAGTGCCCCCCAGGCGGGGCCTGTGGTCTCGTCGATGCCTTGGAGCCAGTCGGTGGGGTGAGCGTCGAGCGCGGCCGACAACGACGTCAGGTCGAGGCCGTCGGGGCTGGCCAAGGTCCCCGATGGTGATGATGCGGCGACGAGTTTGACCCGACCTTCAGCGGCGAGCTCTGCCAATGCAACGACGATTCGTTTGTTGAGGCCGATTGCGCTGACCCGCGCAGGTCCGTCGTCGGCGAGCACCTCGGTGATGACCGCACGCAGCGACGCTGCTTCGGCTTCAAAGACCGTTTCGCCGTCGAGGAGTGCGACTCCATCGAGTGCACCTTGGGCGAAGTTGGCCGCGTAGCCAGTCCACCGATCGGCAGCGATGAGCTCGCTCACACCTTGTGACCAAGCCGCACCCTCGTCGCCGAGAGCGTCCGGAGACGCCTTAATTCCTCCGACGGCTCCGCTGCGGTGTTCATCCAACATCGCGAGCTGGTAGGTGAAGGTGCGGGCGACGAGCTTGCCCTCGGACTGCAGCAGACCGGGCGCGGCGGCGACCAACCCAGCTCCGACTGCGACGTCAGGCATGTCCCACACCATCCAGCTGCCCGCCGAATACTTGGTCAACGGTTTGTGAATCGGTTTGGGGTCAGAAGATGGCGCAGAAGCTGGCGCGGCCGCTGGTGCCGGGCTCGCTGGTGCAGTCTCGGCGGTCGAACCGGCCTCTTCGGTCGGGTCTGTAGACGCTGCTGAGGAAGCCGCGGGAGTCTCGGGAGGTGGGACGGTTTCAGGCGCCGGTGCTGCCGGGGCCGCTGGCTCGGCCCGCTCGGAGGATGGCGACGATGCTCGAGCCGCTGCCGCCTCGTCCTGGCGCTTGCGCTCTATCTGGGCTCGGGCACGTGCGGCCCGCTCCTGTGCGGCCTGCTCTCGGCGGAGGCGGCTCTCATCGCGAGCTGGTCCGCTGGCCCATGCCATGGCGATGAGCAGCAGCACGATGAATACGACGGCGAATACAAAGGTGGCTTCAAACACGGGTGAAACCCTACCCCCATGATGCTTCTGTGACGCGCAGCTGCGGAAGGAAACAGGCTTTGTGTCCCTCCAACGCTCGGTTCAGAATCGTTCACTCCATGCAACATTCTGTGCTGGCCGCTCGGGCCACGCCCCGACTTCTTACAAAATCGCTCCAAGTGTCAAGATTCGACTTGACGGAGGTCAAGTCGCGGTCTAAAAGTTCTCCATCGGGCCGCAGGACAACGCCGCGGGACCAGACCCTCTCGAAATGAACGTGTTCGTTCCGCGTGTGCTCCAAGGTGTGAGCGCACGCTCATTGCCTGGAGATCACCATGTCTGAAGCAGTTTTCAACTTGAAGCCCAACGAAGACCAAGAACAGGTCCAAGACTGGGTTCACGGCTTTGCCCGCGATGTCATGCGGCCTGCGGCCGAGGAATGGGACGAGCGCGAAGAGACCCCGTGGCCCATCATCGAAGAAGCGGCCAAGATTGGTTTGTACTCAGCTGAAGGCTTCGCCCAAATGTTCGCCTCGGACCCGACCGGGATCACCGGGATGCTGGTCAACGAGGAACTGTTTTGGGGGGACGCCGGTATTGCCCTGTCGATCATGGGGACCGGTCTGGCGGTAGCCGCGCTCGCAGGGAACGGAACACCCGAACAGCTCTTTACCTGGATCGGTGAATGTTTCGGCACGCCGGGCGACCTGAAGATGGCTGCCTTCTGCGCCACCGAACCCGACGCCGGTTCGGACGTCTCCTCGTTTCGAACCCGCGCCCGCAAGGATGGCGATGACTGGGTGCTGAACGGCCAGAAAATCTTTGCGACCAACGGTGGCATTGCAGACGTGCACGTCGTCGTCGCCGCCGTCGAACCCGATCTTGGGTCCCGCGGGCACGCCGCGTTTGTCGTTCCTCCCAAGACGCCAGGCCTCAGTCAGGGCAAGAAGGAAAAGAAGCTGGGCATTCGCGCGAGCCACACCGCCGAAGTGATCTTGGAAGATGTCCGCCTACCAGCGGATTGCCTGCTCGGCGGTGAAGAAAAGCTGATGGCCAAAATCGAGCGCGCTCGCGAGGGTCAGAAGGCCGGAAAACAGCCTGCGATGTCGACCTTTGAAGCAACGCGGCCGATCGTTGCCGCGCAGGCGGTCGGTATTGCTCGCGCCGCATATGAGTATGCCCTCGATTACGCCAAGCAGCGGGTGCAGTTCGGGCGCCCGATAATCGAGAACCAGGCGATAGCGTTCATGCTCGCCGACATGAAGACCGAGATCGACGCCGCTCGTCTGCTGTGCTGGCGCGCAGCCTGGATGGCCGCCACGCACCAAGAGTTCAAGAACGCTGAAGGCTCCATGTCCAAGCTGAAGGCCGGTCGTACGGCCGTGTGGGTTGCCGAGCGTGCGCTGCAAATCTTCGGGGGCTACGGCTACGTCCGAGACTTCCCGGTGCAACGCCTGTACCGCGACGCGAAGATCTACGACATCTTCGAAGGTACCGAACAGATTCAACAACTCGTTATCAGCCGAGCCATCTCGGGAATGCGCATCGCGTAGCGAGCGGCATGACCGCCTTCAGCCGTTAATTTCGGGTCCGAAGGGTCGCGCTAGCGTGGCCCGGCTCGGGAGGAGTGTCGGGATGAAGGAACGGCGGAAGACGGAGACGTCGAACTTCGGTGTTGGTTCGCGGGAGAACCACGATGCCACCGCGTTTTACGACCGCTTCCGCCCACCGACCCTGTCCAAAGATGACACGGTCCTTACCCCTGCTCAACTCGACGATCCGTTCTTTGTCGGTGATTCCCGACACATGGACGGGATCGAAGATGGCTCGGTGGCGCTCGTCGTGACCTCGCCGCCGTACTTTGCCGGCAAGCAGTATGAAGAGGAACTCGAGCGCGAGGGTATTCCATCGACCTACCTCGAGTATCTCGACCTTCTCAGAGATGTGTTCGCCGAAAGCGTCCGCAAGCTCGAGCCCGGCGGCCGGATCGCGGTGAACGTCGCGAATCTGGGCCGCAAACCGTACCGGAGCCTTTCCTCTGACGTCATTCAAATCCTGGAGCGTGACCTGGGGATGCTGTTGCGCGGTGAGCTGATCTGGCAGAAGGGTGAAGGCGCCAGCAACTCCTGCGCATGGGGCTCGTTTCGTAGCGCGTCAAATCCGGTGCTGCGCGACCTGACCGAACGGGTCATCGTGGCGAGCAAAGGCCGCTTCGATCGTGCCCGCACCGTGAAACAACGTGCCGCCACCGGTCTGCCACACGAGAACACCCTCATGACCGAGGACTTCATGGCCTTGACATTGGATGTCTGGTCGATCCCGACCGAGAGCGCCAAACGCGTTGGCCATCCTGCACCGTTTCCCGTCGAGCTACCCGAACAGCTGATCAGGCTGTACACGTTCCGCGAAGATCTCGTCCTCGATCCGTTCATGGGAAGCGGCTCGACACTGGTCGCTGCGGCGAAGCTCGGTCGCCGGTATGCGGGCTACGACCTCGACCCCGACTACGTCGAACTCGCTCGGAAACGAGTCGCAGACGAGGTGCCGGGCCCCCGACCTTCGACGGCATCGCCGCGCCGAGGACGATCCCCGGTAGCCGAACACGAAGTGTCTGGCGACGACGGAGATTTGCAGCGCGGAGCAGAGCGCGAAGGCAAGGCCGCGCGCAAGCTCGCCCACGAGGTGCTCGAGGGTGCGGGTTTTCAGATTGTCGAGGTTGACCGCCGGATTCCAAAGACCGGAATGTCCATGAGCTTCGTCGCGCAAGACGCAGACGGCGCCACGTGGTTCTTTGACGTCGCAGGCGCGTTCACGAGCCACCGGGGAGGCCTCTTGAGGACCGATACGGTGTGGAAGTCGCTCGGTCGAGCTCATGCGCTGAGAGGCCGGGTCGGAGATGTACCGGTCGTGTTCCTCACGACCAACCTCCCAAAGAAGCGGAGCGAGGGAGATACCGCCCTTCGAGCCGCGGGCCCAAACGCATTCTTCGACGCTATCGATATGTTGTCTAGCGATGGTCGAGAACGCTTGGAGCGTTACGCGTTGGGTGGATTCACCAACGATCCAAGGATTGGCTTCTGGACCGAGGATGACCTGTCGAGAAGGTCTGCGAACTCCGGTTGAGGGTTCGCACTAGTCGAGAATCGCCCTGCATTTTCGGGCGCGTGTGAGCAGGCGGGCATGTATGCTCCGCCGCGACCATTTCGCCAGGAATAAGGGAAGATTCCATGGGGCTCATCAAGGCAACAATCGGCGCACTCGGCGGCACCTTGGCCGACCAGTGGAAGGACTTTTTGACCGTCCCGGGCGACCTGCCACCGACCGCGGCGCTATTCGCAGCGGTACCCCAAGGAAAGAACCACGGCCGTGGGTCCAACACCAAGGCCTCCGACGGCATCATCACCAACGGGTCCAAGATCGTCGTGCCCGAAGGCTACGGCCTCGTGTTGATGGAAGAGGGGGCGATAACCGGCTTCGCCGCCGAACCCGGTGGATATGAGTGGAACAGCGAGGCGCAGGACTCCGAGTCGATTTTCGCTGGCGACGGGATCGTGAGCCCGCTGATCAAGACCTCGTGGCAGCGGTTCAAGTTTGGTGGTCGACCCTCCACGCAGCAGAGGGCTTACTTCGTCACCCTCAAGGAACTGCCGAACAACCGGTTCGGGACCCAGTCTGAGATCTACTGGGACGACGCCTACATGAACGCGCAGGTCGGCGCGATTACACGTGGAACCTACACACTCAAGATTGTCGACCCCATCTTGTTCGTCAAGACGTGGGTGCCTGCCAAATATCTCGAGCCCGGTGAGGTGTTTGATTTCACCGATCTCGACAACGATGCAGCGAGTCAGCTGTTCAACGAAGTTGTCGGTTCGCTCGCTCCCGCGTTCTCGCTCTATACCAACGACCCCGCCAAGGGAAACCGCATCACCAAGATCCAACAGGACTCGGTTGGATTTGCTCAGAGTCTGTCTCAGGCTGTCGAGCAGAATTATCAGTGGAGCGAGCGCGGCCTCCAGATCGTCGCCACGGCGATTATCGCTATCGAGTACGACGAGAACACGCGTGAACTGCTGCGCAACGTTCAGCGTGCCGACGCGTTGTCCGGGGCCCGGGGCAACTCCAACCTGCAGGCGTCGGTCGCCGCGGGTTTTGAAGCGGCGGGCCAGAATGGCGGCGGTGCCGGTCTGGTCGGCATGGGTATGGCCGCAGGGGCGACGGGTCTCGGCGCGCTGCAACAACCCGTTCCCGGTATCGGCGGCCAAAGCACGGGTGGAGGCACGTCCGGCGCACCGACAGCTCCGGCCGCGCCCGCGGCCGAGGAAGATCCAGTCGAAAGGCTGACCAAACTCAAGCAGATGCTCGACGCTGGTCTGATCACCCAGGACGATTACGACGCGGCAAAGAATAAGGTGCTCGGCCTCTAGGCCCGGCACGACCCGCTTCGATGTCCGCCCTGCCTTCCCCCGACCAGGGGGATCCGTCCCAGACCGACGGCCCTCCAGCAGCTCCTCAGACGATGTCCGAGCCGGGGTCGGCCCAAGCGCTGCCGTCCACCGACGATTCGAGTCGCGCGGATACCACCATCGAAACCGCTCCGGCGGACCAAGCAGGGCCGCCAGACGCGTCACCATCGTCTGACGAGGGAGCGACAACGCTGCCGTTTCCTTCGGACGCGACCGTCAACACATCGAATCGACGACTCGAAGATGGTGTTGCCAGATGCCCTCGGTGCGGTGCGAGCGATGTCGCACTCCGGGTGGAGACAGGCATGCTCGCGTGTCAGTTCTGCCGCTATGAATGGAACGAGGATCGACTCGACGCGACCGTCGCGACGGGCAACGTTGGTTCGTTGACCGGCACCACCATCGGAACCGGCGCTCAGGATATCGACGCGCGCATCGATGCGGTCGTGACGTTGAAATGTCAGGGCTGTGGCGCCGAAGTGGTGGTCAACACCGACCAGCAAATGGGCGCTCGGTGCCATTGGTGTCGACACGTGCTGACCATCAACGAGCAGATTCCCAACGGTGCGGTTCCCGACGCTGTGCTGCCGTTTACCATCACCCACGACCAGGCGGTCGAGATCATCAACGGGTTCGCTGGCAAGAGGCGGATGTTCGCGGATCGAGCGTTTCTGGCCGAGTTCAAACCGGACAACATCGTCGGCGTCTATATGCCCTACATGGTGGTCGGCGCGAAGGCGAGCGCTGACGTTGCCGGTGTCGGTGAGATCGAAACGCGTCGCTACACCGTTGGCTCGGGGAATGACAAGAAGACGCTCTACGACGCCGATGTGTACGCCGTCGATCGACATGTTGACTTCACCGTCGACGACCTGACCATCGAGGCGTCGATACAGCGTGCCGATATGAACACCGCCATCAATACCAACAATGTGATCAACACGATCTTGCCGTTCGACACCGAGAACGCGGTCAAGTGGAACGCCGCGTATCTCACCGGTTTCACGTCGGAACGGCGTGATCAAGATGTCTCCCATGTCACGCCCGGACTCGAGAATCAGCTGTTGTCCATCGCTCGCTCACAGGTGCTGACAAGCATTTCTCGCTATGACCGCGGCGTTCGCTGGGAACGCGAGCGGCTCGATGTCGAGGGGACGCGGTGGCTTGCGATGTACCTTCCGGTGTGGCTGTATTCGTACTACCACGAGAAGAACGGCAATGGCATGGCGCACTACATCGCCGTCAACGGACGAACCGGTGAAGTCATGGGCAGCGTGCCGGTCTCACACCCCAGACTGCTGGCCGCTGCACTCACGACGGGGACCATCATCGAGGGCTTGGTCCTCGCCTTTCTGGCAGGTACAAGTTGATCGCCCATCTCGGCGCGATGTTGGCCGAGGACTCAGGCGGCGGTGGCCCGCTCTTCCTGCTCGCGCTCGGCCCGGCCGGCGGTGGGGCCTCTACTGGTTGCTGTATCGGTACTACCGCAACACCCATCAGTCGCACAGCTTCGAAACCGAGACCCGAGTAGAAGCTCAATCGGTGACTGGAAGTGACGACAAGATCAAACGAGTGACCGGAACGACCAGATCCCGTCTCGGTGGTGACAACTCAACGAACCACCGCGATCGCGTGAAGCGGGTGTCGTAGCGAAAAAGTTGACCAAACGCTCAGCTTTTGGTGGCGAGTTGTGGATCCGTTGAGTAGGTTCTGTGCAGGTTCGGGTCGTCGGTCAGGGGATGCGATGCGCACGGCTGGGTGGGGTCTTTTTCATTGTGGTTCTCGCGGGCGTCTCGCTCGCTTCGTGCTCAACGGCACCGGCGGGCGCAGGTGGGGATGGGTCCGTGGGCGGCCCGTCATTCGCTCCGGTTCAGTACCACCACGTTGGGCCTTTTGGTAGTCCCAGCCTCGATGACAACGCAGCGACCGCGGTCGATATGGATGGCGACGGCTTCGTCGACGTCCTGACGGTCGCCCTGGCTGGGCCCAACCGTGCAGATCGTGTGGGGCAATGGCGACGGCACCTTCAAAGACCCTGGTCAAGGCATCATCGCGGGCGCCCTGAACAGCAACGTGATAGTGGGCGACTGGAACGGCGACGGACGCCCCGACCTCGTCTCGACCGGGTCGTCGTCGATGACCGTTGTCATGAATCACGGCAACCGCAACTTTGGCGTCGGTGCGACCTACCCGCTTCAGCAGTCGCCCTTCCAGAACACCGGTGTCGCTGCGGACTTTGATCGCGACGGTTTTACTGACGTCGCGCTCAAGACACCGTTGGGTGTGCAGGTGATGTTGAGTAGGGGCGATGGCCGGTTCGACTACGGCGCCTTCACCCGCGTGCCTGGATTCCCTGGCGGAATCACCGCCATGGACGACGCCAATTTCAATGGCGACAACGCTCGTGACCTCGTCGTCAGTGATGCCGCCACACAAGAGGTCGTTTCGCTGATCGGCGACGGCTGGGGCGGTTTCGCCGTGCAATCCCGAGTCGAGGTGCCCTACGTGCCGAGTACGGTAAAAGCTGGCGATCTGAACGGTGCTGGCTATGACTCGGTCGTCGTTCTTCCCGAGCTCAGTCCTGGTGAACGTTCGGTGGCCTCGGTGCTGAACGACGGACATGGCAACTTTTCGCCGCCCATGTATTTCGCGGGTGGGTTTGGCAACCCGAATGGCGATATTGCCGACTTCAACGGAGATGGCATCCTCGACGTGCTTTCGGTCAATGTCGCAAGCGGCGAGCTTGTGGTGTTGACCGGTGCAGCTGACGGTACGTTCGTCAACAATGGGGTCTTCAAGTCATTCTTCGGAGTCCAGACGCCCGCGCTCGCTGACTTCAACGGAGATGGGCGCATCGACATCTCGGTGCCATTGATCTGCCCGAACGCCAGTGCCTTTATCGGGCAAACCTGTCTCGGCGTTCTCCTCAACACCACCCCTTAGATGGATGGCGTCCAACGCAGAGCCGGAACGGCGGACGCCCAAGGGTCGGATGCGCCGAGAACAGCTGCTGCGGGCCGCACTGGTTGTCGTCGGACGCGAGGGCTATAGCGGGGCGACCCAACGAGCGATAGCGGCAGAAGCGGCAGTTCCACCGGCGTCTACCCACTACTTTTTCGACTCGATCGATCACCTCATCAGCGAGGCCGCCAAGTTGTATTTGAGCGAGCGCATTGCCTTCTACAACGAGGCGATCGACCAGGTGACCGTCGACCACCTCAGTGTCGAGCAAGGCTGTCGGCGGGCAGCACAACTGGTGTGCGCTGTCCCCGTCGAATCGAGGCGTGCCCAGTTCGAGATCTATCTCAATGCAGGCCGACACCCCGACGTCGCTGCCGCCGTTGCGCAAGCGATCATCGAAATCGAGCGGGTGATCGTTCGGCTACTGACGGCGCTCGGTGTTGAACAGCCCGATCGACGGGCCGCCTCGGTACTCGCGATCACCGAAGGGTTTGCACTGCGTTCGGTCGCTGGCCTGCCCACGAGCGTTGAGGAGGTTGGAGACGCGTTGATCGCGGTGGTAGCGATAGGGGATGAGCAGATCGATACACCGGACTGAGCGCCCCGGCGGCCGTGGACACTAGGCCCCCATAAAGCGGATGTGTGCTGGCAAGATATTCATGAAGAGGACTACCTCGTCACTGGCGAGAGCGCCGTCCTGGAGGTCGAGTTCGGTCGGTTTGCCGCCGACCATGTCGGAGAACACCAGCGCCGATGTGTACGGACCCACAGGCACATCAAACTCAAAATTCGCGTCGGCGTCGACGGTGACGATCTCGTGTGTCACCTCGCCACCCGGATGTTGGCCGATGAACGCGACCTGAGCTCCTTCGACATCGCATGGACTGACCAAGACCACGATTCGTCCCTGCAGCAACATGCGGTCAGAGTCGCTCGCCCCGTGGGCACCAGGGCCAGAGCCTGGTCCAGAGCCCGAGCCGGTGGCCTCAGCGGCCTCCTCGCCTCGTTCAGCAGCGTCGAAATCGTTCATCGTTCACCATCCATTTCGGGCCACGACCTTCCAAATCGTAGAGCCCCCAATCTCAGGGCAGTCGTAGTTCCAACGGGTCGCGTAGATCCTGATCCGCCAGAGCTTGAGCTTGACGTTGCCGGTCGCCCGAGCGGATACCTCGCAGGCCAAACCACACGAATTCGGTCAGCGAGTCGGCAAGATCTTCGATGGTGGTCTCTTCGGGGAAACCACTCAAGATGAGACGGCGACAACTCGCCTCAGCGACGCCGATGATCGCGACGGCCATCACCTCTCGTTCAGCGTCCGAACGTTCAACCTCGATCATTGATGCGATGACTCTGATAATCGAGTCCTGGACGTTGTTGACCAGGCTCGAAAACTCAGCATCGTTGCGAACCGACGTACCAAAGAGCACCCGGAACGCAGAGGGGTCGTCGCGGACCAGTCGCAGGTAGGTGAGAAAGCCTGCATGGACGCGTTGGCGCGGACCGTTTGCAGCTTCGGTCGCGACCGTGAGCTCGGCGATGATGTTGCCAGCGATCTCGTCCAGGAGCTCGCCGAAGAGCGCTCGCTTGGATGCAAAGTGTCGGTAGACGATTGGTTTGGTGACGCCTGCTGCTTCTGCGATGTCGTCCATCGACGTCTGGTGGAATCCCTGTTCGGCGAAATGACGCCTGGCTACGACCAGTAGCTGCGCCCGACGCTCGGCACCCGATAACCGCACAGGCGGTTCCTTTCGTACGGTGAGAAAGCCCATGAATTCTTCGACACTCCTTCGATGAGCCAGGTAACACATGACCCCAGCGACGAAGATACTCCCTTCTTGAAGCCTTCTTGAGACACGCCGCGGTCTCCAACGCTGGCAGCTTGCTGGCACCGCGGCGGGACCTTGGTCATGAACGGCAGAATCCTGGGTAGCTACCTGTTTCGAGCAGAGACGTCAGAAAGGCCCAGCAATGTTGCTGGGCCTTTCTCAAACGTCTGCTCGGCAAGCGTTTTACCAACGTGTCCCACGTTGTACGTGAGCACCGCGTGGCGCCACCCCGTCTAGTAGATGATCACCGAACGTGCGACCTCGCCCGATCCCATTGCTTCGAACGCCTCGTTGACGTCGTCGAGAGTGATGCGGCGGCTCACCAGTTCATCCAGTTTGAGGCTGCCGTTGAGATACGCGTCGACCAGCTTGGGAACGTCAGCTTGAACGTTGGATGAGCCGTACCAGCATCCCTTCAGCGTCTTCGCTGCAATGATCGAGTCCATCGGCGGTGAGAAATCCATCACCGCGTCGATACTCGGCAGGCCCACGAGAATGGTTTCGCCGCCCCGCCGTGTCATGTCGATGGCTTGGCGGATGGTCGGGATGATGCCGACGACCTCGAGTACGACATCAGCGCCTCGGCCGCCTGAAATAGCTTGGAGCGCTTCGACCGGATTTCCTTCGGACGGGTTGATGGTGTCGGTAGCCCCAAAGGTCTTGGCCATTTCGAGTTTGTTCGGCATCATGTCGACGGCGACGACCTTGCTGGCACCCTGGTGGACCGCGCCTTGGATAGCGTTCAGACCAACGCCACCGCAACCGATGACGGCCACGATGTCACCTTCACGGATCGAGGCGGTGTTGACCGCTGCCCCATAACCGGTCAGGACGCCACAACCGATGAGGGCCGCCTTGTCGAGCGGCATGTCCGGGTTGATCTTCACCACGGCGGATTCATGGACGACCGTCTGCTCGGCGAAGGTGCCAGCGCCCGCCATGCAGACGATGGGTGTGCCGTCCGGGTCGGAGAAGCGGGTCGTCAGGTCGAGCTGGGTTCCCATCATGTTGGCGAGCTGGGAGGTTTCACACAGGTAGCCCTGCCCTCGAGTGCAGCAGAAACAGTGACCGCATTGGGGCACCCAAGAGATGACGACGTGGTCACCTGGTTTGACGGCTTCGACACCTTCGCCGACCGCGTCGATGACGCCCGCCCCTTCGTGTCCAGCGATGATCGGCGGAGGGAGCGGGATCGTGTCATTCAGCAGCGATAGATCGGAGTGGCACACCCCCGACGCTGCAAGTGTGATCCGAACCTCACCTGGTTTCGGGTCTTCAAGATTGACTTCAGAAATCTCGACCGGGGCATTCTTTGCCCTGATCACCGCTGCTCTTGTCATGGTTCCTCTTCGAGTCAATGGTTGTGCAGAAACGTTGTCGACCGCGACCGCCAGCAGTTTGCTGACGTTGGTGTCAGGTTAGCCCACCCTTTCTGGCCACGGCGTCGGCGGTCTCGGACACCCCCCACCTAATCGCCCGGCAACGGTGGCGGGCCGTTGAGCGACACATCGAGCGCTATCGCCAACAAGAACGGCACCGACGCGACCAACCCGACGATCGTGGTCATCGCCGGGGGTGGAGAGGGCACGGCGACGCCCGGGTTCTGTACCTCGAGCCAGCGGTCTCTCATGTCCATGGTGACCGGATGCCAGAACCCGAGGTGCAGCAAGAACGCCATGATGCGTTTGTTGAGCGACTCGGGCAATAGATCGGGAAACGACCGGACGAATTCGTCTCCTTGAGAGTTCGGACTCTGGAACACGAACCACGGTGTGGGCTCGGCACTGTAGGGGACATCCGCGATCGGATGGAATGCCCGTCCGTCTGGGTCAGCCCAGCGATACGAGCAAACCGCATCGAGGAGTCGTTGGCGACGACGTGATCGTCGATCGAGTAGTGCAGTGCAACGGGGGTTTGTGAACGACCGGGCGGTGGCGATTGGTACCAGCTTGCAAAGTTGGCGGGTTCGGCGGCATCGAAGACATGTTGGAAACCCTGCGTACAACGCCGCAGCTTCGTATCCGTTTGACCCGGGATCCACGCTGTCTTGAATGTCGAGCTCCTGCCAGAACTGTGCTTGGGGAATGATGTCGATGATTCCGGCGCCTGCGACCTCAAACCAGGCCGCGTGTATGTCCGGGGCGATCGCGGTAAAGGTCGCCCCGAGAATCGCTCCGAGGGAGGTACCCGAATATGAGATCTGCCCCACGTTGAGGTCGGGGAGTCCGTCGGGGCCGTGACCGTTGGGGCCGACCAGATCGACGCCGCCGAGGTGCTGGCGAATGGCGGTAAGCAAGGCCACATGATCGAGTGGCGACTGCACCAGCAGACCCGCCACTTTGGAGATGTCTTCGGGTGTGAACAGGTTTTCGAGGAAGCCCTCTTCGGGGATTCGAGTGCCGTGATAGGGGTGGTCGATTGCGATCGTCGCAAAACCGTGGCGCGCCGCATCATGGGCCCAGGCGAGGATGGTTGAACGATCGACCATCAAACCGTGCCCGTAAATGAGCATGGGTGCTTTCGCAGGAGCCGTTTGCCAGGGGACCGTCATGGTGAAATCGACCCAGTGCTGCCGTGGTGCGTGGTCGAACTTCACCATGCCGTCGCCGTTGCGGAAGTCGTCGACCATGACCCGGCCCCGGACATAGGCCCCGATGGGGCCGTCTGGGAATCGCTCCACGCGGGTGATCTCGAGCGGATGGTCACGGCTGGCGATCTCGTTCGCCTTCTGAAGCATTGGCTGGGTGACTTCGTCGGTGTCGCGCGCGACGTACTCGGTGATGTGGACGATGCGTTGGCGGTCGATGCCGAGCCGTTCTGCTTCGGTGAGGAGATGATCAGCGATGGCAAAACCGTGAGCTGTTTGGTCGCCTGCGATGATCCGAGCGAGGTTGGCCGACGGCCGCATCGGCGCGCCGTCGGCGCGCTTGACGTCGTTTGTGACCACGATGAGGTAGCGGTGGCGCGGCTGCCAAATGTCGCGCGGCACGACCTGGAGTACCGGAGCGGGTCGCGACACCTCGGTGGCGATTCGGTTCTTCGACGCGATGATCGGGACTTGCTCACCGGACGCGGTATCGAATGCAACGACCGCTCGACCACCGTCGCGGGGAATGGACGAAGGCGCCCAATCTGCCGGGATATCAAACAAGGCGGGTCCCGTCGTGGAAAACCCGGTCCAACCCGTGATGCTCAGCTCTTGTTTGAGCGTGGGAGGCAGACGATCGACGGCGACCGATTCAAACCGGTCCGATGAGATGCGCGTGCGGATGCCTGTGGGTGACGTTGGATCACTCACCCGCATCCACGGCGACGGCCAGGGCAGTACACACGTACCGTGCGAGGTTGGGTTGCAGCCAGCGTCAGCCTCGGTGGTGATCAACGGGGGCAATGGCTCATAGGCCCCGGCCCGGGAATCCTTCAGCGGCAGGGCAGCGCCAGCGGCGAGAAGGAGCACCACGAGGAGAGCGGCTCGAAACGAGTGTCTCTGTTCGATCCGGTGGAGTCGGAGGGGGTCGGCTCCGAGGAACATCGACGTCTCGTTTCTTTGTCGGGGATAGTTAGAAGGGCGCGGCCCGGAACATTACTAGAGCTTTGTTCCGTACCGCGGGGAAGACGCTAGTGGGCGTGAGGAGATCGGCCAAGTGGCCAGCGGCCGCGTAAGCACCCTGTTAAAGCATGGCGGAAAAGAGTCGTCGGTACCGGTCGAACCGGGCATCGACCGCAGATGTGGAGAGGGAATACCGTTCGAGGGTGTAAGCATGGCCCCCGTGCCGGTCCTTGCGGTGAGCGTTCGCGAAGTCTGAAAGCGCGGTTCGCGTCTCGGCGGAAAGCTCGATGTTCAACCCGTCATAGAGCGCTTCCACCGTGTCGACAGGTGATGTCACGATATCGGCATAGGCCACGTCGACGAAGCGGCCGTTACCAACGTTGTCACGCACGTCGATGACCCGATCGACCATGGTTCCCAAACTCTGAAGCGTCCGGCGCCCCAGATCGGCAAGGTCGATGTCATCGCGAATCGACATCAAGGACTCCATCATCGAGCAATACGACGCGACGATCTCGCGCGGTTCTCGGTGGGTCATGACCAGCCACGCGTCGGGGTACACGGTGATCAGCGCGTCAACGCCCCAAAGATGGGCAGGTGACTTAAGAAGCCAACGTTCACCGGGGCGTTGCCAGCTGAGCATCTGCAAAAGCGCTTTGTGCAGCTCATAGACGCCCAATTGATCTCGTCGGGCGAACCAGGAGCCATAAGGCTCGAGCAGCACTTCGATCCCGTTCTGGGCGCCTTCGAACGCCAGATTGGTGAGCCCGACACATTCTTCGGGACCCTCCGCGGGTTTCGTGGATCGCGGAGAAGCCCGGGTTCTTGACTTTGGCCCTTTCCAGCCACGAGGCCAACAGCGATATCCGAGGGTCTGGTTCGTCGGCTCTCGGCTCGGGCAGCGGGTCGGGAAACACGCCTTCCCAAAACAGCAGGGGTCGGTTTCGGGGGTCTTGTCCCATCAGATTGAACAGCGTGCTCGTACCCGTGCGCGGCAGGGAGACGACAAAGATGGGTTCGCTGATCGGTGTGCGCTCGATATCTGGATGAACACGCCAGGCGTTGGCGACCCGCAGCCGGGTTTCCAACAGACCCGTGAGCCGCGACACCGTCGAACGTTGTCCGCGTGCGGTGAGGCCCGCGCGGCGGTATGTCTCGATCAAGACCTCGAGTCCCTCACGCCATGGCCACGGTCCGAAGTCGTCGAGGCCTGTTGCGGAGCGAGCGATCTGAACAAGGCGGTCCGCATCGAGGCCATCTGAGGCATCGGTGACCCCCGCCTCCTCGTCGTTCGATGCTGGTGCCGATGCTGAAGGTGCTTCAGGGTTTGACGGTTTCGCCGATGGCTCGGTCATGGGAAGAACTGCCCCGCGTTGACGTCGATCGCCTGACCGGTGATGGAACTCGCTAGCGGAGACGCCAAAAAGAGAGCGGCGTCGGCGACTTGCTGTGGCGACGTGATGTGGCCGAGCGCGCCGAGTTGTTCGATACGGCGCCGTTCCGCCGCGCGATCGGTGCCGTTGGCCTGCGCATTCATATCGATGAGCACGTCGGTATTCGGTCCGTCGATATGGGCTGGGACGACGGAGTTGACGCGGATTCCGAGGGGACCGAGCTCGGCGGCCAGTGCGCGCGCAGCGTGCAGCAAGGCGGCCTTAGAGACGCCGTATGCCGCCATGTGTTCCGGAGCGACACGGGCGGCCAACGAGTTGATAATCACTAAAGAAGAGCGCTGTGAACCCTTCAGGACAGGGATTGCCGCCTGACACAACTGCATCGTGCCGATCACGTTGACCTTCCACGCCGGATTCCAGTCTTTGGCCAGATTGGCGGTCTCAATCGGCCCAGGACGGCCCATCGCAAACGCGTTCGACACGACCGTGTCGAGTTTGCCGAAGCGTTCCTTCGCGGCGGCGACGAGGGCCGAACACTGGTCGGGATCGGTGATATCGCACGGGAAAAAGTCGGCGATGCCGCCCAGCGCGGTGATCAGATCCAGGATTGGTTGCAGGTGACGTTCCGAGCGGGCCGACAACATCACCTTGGCGCCGTGCTGAGCGAAGGTCGCGGCAAGGGCTGTGCCGGTGCCGGGACCGATTCCCGAGACGATCGCAACGGTCCCAGATAACAGGGGGAGGCTTCGTTCTTCGCTCACCGCGCGCTTCCTCACAACATCGATGAGCGACCCGTTGAGAGGAATTCCCGGGGGTCGCTCATGGGATGGATCGCCCCAACGGTAGCAACCGGGCTCACCAGCAGTTGTGGATCTTTCGTGAATCGAGACGCTGCCGAGATGTGGGAGCGTGGGCGCATTCAGGGCGACAACCACGCGAAACAGCGACCGGGCCGGCAGTCGGCCATGCTCGGTTGGTGCGTGCTCAGCGGTCGGCCTGAAGTGACCGGACCTCTTCGGCTATCGCTGCCATCCCAGCGGCGATCTGATCCTCGGGGGCGCAGTACGACACGCGAATGCACTCTGTGGCATGTTCCCAGACGCGCCCATCATCGCGTGCGGGAAGGCCAGCCATGAAGTGGTGTCCGGCGACGACCACGACACCTCGGTTCGCCAGGCGTTGATACAGCGCTCGGTCACCGTGCGCAGTCCCGGTGCGGTTATCTGGCATGTGACCGATACCAGGAAAGCGGAACCATAAGAAGAATGCCCCGAGCGGGTCGTGCATCTGCCAGTCGATGCCAGATCGTTCGAAGACGTTGAAGGCGATGTCGACCGCCGTGTCTCGTCGGGCCGCGTAGAAGCGCTGGATTGTATGGGTCAGTTCGAACAGCTCGCCGGAGCGGATGGCTTCGGTCACCAGCGCTGGCCCGATCGAGTTCGGCGATAGGTTCACAACGCTGGTCATGGTCGCGATCGCTTCGGTCAGGTCTGGATCAGCGATCACGATCCCGGTACGAATTCCGGGTAGCCCGACCTTCGACAGCGACAAGCACGTGATCGTGCCGGGCCTCCAGCGGGGGAGCGCTTCGGTGAAGATCACTCCAGGGAATGGAAGTCCGTAGGCGCAATCGAGGACGAACGGCACCTCATGCTCCGCGCACAGATCGGTCAGCAGATCGCATTCGGCTTCGGAGAGCACGTTACCGGTCGGATTGCAGGGTCGAGATGCGCACATGAGCCCAGCGTTGCTGAGGTCGATCGAGGATGGGTCCACCTTGTAGACGAACCGTCGTGAGTCGAGCTGATCGACCGTGGGTACAGCACTTGAAATGATGTCGGACGACAGGCCAAGATCTGCGTAGCCAACGTATTCGGGGGCCATGGGTACGACGACGGATCGGTTGGTGCCGTCAGGCATCGGGCCAGCGAACAGCTCAAAAAGCATTGAGAAGGCGGCTTGGGTTCCGGTGGTCAGCGCAATATGGTCAGCGGTGATATCCCACCCAAATCGTTCGTTGAATGCACCCGATAAGACCTCACGGAACTCGGCGTCGCCGCGACCGGGTGAGTACTTGCACAACGCGTCGTTGAGGCGAACCGTGTTGCGGCCCAAACGTTGCCATGCGTCCTGTGCCCAATCGACGACCTCGGGTATCACAGCGGGTGCACCGCCTCCGAGCATGATCACGCCCGGATCAGCGAGGCCAGCAGTCAGGTCGTCCATCAAATCAACGATGCCTGAGCCAGCCAGCAGGCGAGTTCCGTACGCGCTTGGTTGGAACCTCCGAGGCGACTCCAAGGAGTTACCAGTCGTCGTTGCGATCGGCGCGGTCAGCGCTTCGCACCGCGTATCCGACGATCGTTGCCGGTAGCAGCGCGATGCTGGCGATCACCAGCAGCGCAATGACCAGCGACATGTGTGTGTTTGTCATCTTGGTCACGGCTCCGACCGCAAAGACGATGATGGCGCCTAGCAGCGCCGTATAAGCGATTCTCTTCGCTGAGGACACCCATTTGTAGATCTTGCGGCGGCGAACGCGAATCGGATCGTCATCGGGAAAGGGGTGCGACGGATCGTTGTCGTGAGCTGTTGCCATGGGCCGTCGAGCTTCATCTTCCGTGATGGCGACTCCAACGAGGAGCTACCTGGCGACCGCCTGGTCTATCAGGGATGCCAGGCGACGAGGCAAGTCGTTGAGGTCGAGGTGGCGCCGTGCAAGGTCTCGGTTTGTCGCCGCAACCTTCCTCCAGCCTTCCCGATCTTGGAGCCACTCGGCGACCTGAGAGACTTGCTGAATGTCGGCAAGGACCAGACCGAGCGCTCGTAGCTCGTCGACGACCGGGTACATACCGGTGATGATCGGTTTTCGGGCCCAAACAGATTCGATGTTGGGGTTCCCAAAACCCTCCCATGTCGATGGGAAAACCACCACGTCAGATGCGGCGTAGGCGTCGGCGATCGAACACGGCATTCCTTGAATCCACGGGACACCAGCGACCGCCAGATGGCGCTCAAGCTGGGGGCCGTAACCATCTTCGGCGCCGCCCGCGAGCCAATAGATCACGTCGCGTCCTGTGCGCGCTTGAAGCTCTCGAGCAGCGTCGAGCGCGGCGGGAACATTTTTGCGTTCGATCGCTCGGACGGGGTGTAACGCGACGATCGTCTCGGGGTCGATGTCGTCACCGAGAAGCGTGCTCGCGCCAGCGCGTCCCGCGGCCCGGTCTCCGAGCGAACGGTCGAAATCGAAATGATTGCGGACGATCGTTGCGTCCATGCCTCGGTCCGTGAACTGGCGTGCGGTGAGCTCGTTGATGACCACATGGGTGATGCGTTCGAGCTCTGGGGGAAGGTCCTTGATATGCGCGTAGTGCGGTCGCTGCCAAGCCGGATCGTGGTGGTGCCCAATGACCGGTCCGCCCCATGAACGGGCGGCAGCGGCGGCCAGGTTGCTCGCAGGCAACCGCATGGGGATGGCAAAGACGTTCTCGACGATCAACAGATCTAATGCCGCGAGCGTATCGGTGAGCTTGTCGAGGTCCGCCGGGGGGTTGGCATCGGCCCGTGGGGTCAGCGCGAGCGCTGGGATGTGCACGTCTCGACCAGAGGTCGCGTCGCCGAATTCGCCAGCGATCCGGCTGACCTCATGTCCCGAGGTTTCTAGAGCACGTGCCCACTTGGCCGCTTCGATCGCTACACCATCAGAGCCGCCGAGACGAAACGACAAGATCCCTATCTTCAAAGCCGTCCCAGACCGCTGGGGGCGAGCATCGGATTCGAGTCCTGGCCCGTCCACGATGGCGCGTCAGGCATCGTCTCTTAGGGCGTCGTCGTCTGGTACCGCGTCGTCGTCTCTTACAGCGTCGTCTTCGGCCGACGCCGTCCCGTCCGCCGCAAGTCCTGGTACGCCTGGCGCCGGAGAGGTTGTGTCAGGCGACTCGTCGCTTGTCGACCGAGGGACAGGGGCTTCGGAATCGGTGGTGGCACCGTGGGACGTACCGCCATGGGGGGCGCCGAAAGGGGGTGTATCCGTGCCGCGAGAATCCGTCTCTACGGCGGCGCTCCTTGTGGCAGCAAATGGATCGCGCAGCACCGGTGCTTGTGGAAGCTCGCTCGGTGCTGGGCTTTGAGGAGTAAAGGAGCTCATGGAGTGCTCCTCAACCGGCGTTGGTTGGCCAGCGATCTCTCCGGTCGGCGTAGCCGCTTGGTCAAAGACAGCGCTCACCGCTGGGGAAGGGGGCGGTGCAGCGGCGCCGCCGATCGGGGCTGCGGTGTTGATGTCCTCATCGCGCATATACCAGGCAGGGTCGTCGTGGTGGCGCATCGGCGCTGCTGGCACGGACACTCCGCCAGGGGGCGTCGCGTCCGCTGTCTGCTGGATTGCCTGGGCCTCGCGGGTGCGGCGCGACCCGAAGTACATCAATTCGACCAAGCCAATCATCAGCAAAATGTCGCCGAAACTGATCGATTGATTGAATGGACTCGGCAGCACGATGCGATCGTCGAGAATCTTGAGACTGTCGGTGGTTTCTTCGAGGTGGTGGGTCGCAGAGCTCTCGATCCGCTGGATCTGAGACTGTGAGGCGTTCTCCGAAATGCGAACCGGCATCCCCTGATTCAACATGATCACCGACGCGTTCAAGAACGCCCCTATCGCCATGATACCCATGCCTTTGATGGGGAGGTTGCCTAAACAAAACGCGACGACCAGGGCAAATGACGCGACGAACAGGTTTGCTGCAAGGTTCGCTTCGGCGTCGTCGGTCGGGGACCACATTTCGAGGAAGACCTGAATGCCGACGGCACCAAAGATCGCCCAGAGGTATCTGAACTGGATGTTCAGAAGCGAACTGACTCGACCTTTGGTCAACAAGATGATGACGAGGCCGATGGCGATTGCGAGCAGGATCGTAAGCACGTATGCAAAGTTAGTCGGTCACGCAGCCCTTTTTGAGGCTAGCGCTGCCCCGTCCCCGCATGCGTGCGAGCACGTTCCGGCCGGTGCTCACCACCACCGGTCCATGGTGATCGGACATCCAAACGTCATCAAAGCGCTGACCCGGCAGGTTGACGGTCGATAGCGCCCGTATCGACAGGTGTGAAAGGCTCAGCGGATGGATCAAATCCTCGCCGTTGCCAGCGGACACCGCCTGACGATCACCATCAATCGGCCCGAACGCAGAAACTCGATCGGCTTCACCGCGATCAGGGGCATCCGCGACGCCGTGAGGTCGGCAGCCAACGATGCCGATATCTCGGTGATCGTCCTCACCGGCGCAGGTGACAAGGCTTTTTGTTCTGGAGCAGACCTCTCCGAGATCGCAGAGGGTACGGCGGCCGGTCACGAGGCCCGCGGCGAGCTCGCAGGCTTGTTTCGCGACCTTCGCGATTGCGGCAAGCCGAGCATTGCCCGAGTCCGAGGTTACGCGTTGGCGGGTGGGTTTGGGCTGGCCATGGCATGTGATCTGGTAGTCGCTGCAGACGACGCACAGTTCGGGACGCCGGAGATCAACGTCGGCCTGTGGCCCTACATGATCACGGTCCCGATTCTTCGGGCACTCTCACCACGTCGCGCCTTGGAACTGATGGTGACAGGCCGACGGCTCGACGCTGCCGAAGCGCTGGATTGGGGGCTTATCAATCGCGTCGTGTCTGTAGAAGAACTCGACGCCGCAGTCGACGATCTCGCGACAACGGTTGGGGGCAAGTCCCCCCTCATCATGTCCTGGGGTCTTCAGTCATTCCGTCGAGCGTGTGAATCCTCAGAGGACGAAGCGCTCGATTATCTCCAGGCGATGCTGTCGCTGACCGCTGGTACTAACGATGCCGCCGAAGGCGTGGCTGCGTTCCTCGAAAAGCGTAAACCGCTCTGGTCGGGGACGTAGCGTGTTGTCTCTGTCTCGACCACCCTATGAAGGGGAATGTGCCCATGATCGTGTGGCAGGACCACGGCCCGATTTCGATTGCGACCATCAACCGCCCAGAGCGGCGCAATGCTCTCAACGAGGCGCTCTGCGGTGATCTCGTCGATGGTTTGGCGAGTCGCGGCGGGAGCCGTTGTGTGATCCTGACGGGCGAAGGCACAGCTTTTTGCGCTGGTGCAGACCTGGTGACGCGCTTCGATGGTGAGGGTGTACGCGACACCTTCCGACCTGCCTTCACCGCTCTGCTCGACGCTATGGGCATGTTTCCTGGCGTGATCATCGCCGCTATCAATGGCCCGGCGCTCGGCGCTGGCACCCAGTTGGCCGTTGGATGCGACCTTCGTGTCGCTGGACCCGACGTCGTGATGGGAATCCCGGCGGTGAACATCGGACTCATGCTCGACCCGAGCAACGTTGAACGATTGGTTGCGACCATCGGGATGGCCTCGGCCAAGGAACTGCTCCTCACCGGTGAACGCATCGACCCCGAAACGGCGAAATCGATCGGGCTGGTGCACCGTCTGGCTGATGACCCCGTCGCAGCCGCGCTCGCCTGGGCAGAGAACATCTCGACCAAAGCCCCGCTGTCGGTTGCCGGTCACAAGCAACTGGTTCATCTCGCGGCCGGGATTCGACCGCTAGCAACCGGTGAGGATCCCGCAACGATCGCCGAGGACTACGTCGACGCTGCCTTCACATCGGACGATGTTGCCGAAGGCCTCGCGGCCTTCGCCGAAAAGCGTCGACCGACCTTCACCGGACGATAGCGACACAACCAAACCCCGTCGCCAAACCCCGTCGCCAAACCCCGTCGCGCTGATTGAGGACTAGAAGCCCGCTGGGAGCATCTGTTCGACACCGCCGTAGAAGAAGAACAGCACCACGATGAATGGGACAAACCCGGCCATCCACGTGGCGAGCGAGTGCTTGCGTCGGAACTCGTACCACCAGCCAATGCCGACGAACAGGAGCAGCGCGCCCCAGGCATAGGTTTCGCCGGTCGGGGCGTGGAACCCGTAGATCTCACTGTCACCGTCCGCAGCAAGGTCACCCGCTGCGCCCTCGTCGTAACCTTCGGGCAGCTCGCGTTCGACGTATGTGGCGACCTTTGCATCGCTGGCGCCCTGACGGAGCTCGGCGGTGACGATCAGACGTTTAGCCGCAGAGTATTTGGGATGACACGTGGTCAGGGTTAGCCGGTTGTCCCCTTTGGGGTCGAGCACTTCGACCGCATCTGGGCTGACGATCTCCTTGCTGGTCACCACATAGGTGAACGATCCCTGCAAGGTCTGGGTGGTTATCTCGTCGCCTTCCTGAAGCTCATCGAGCCGATAGAAGGGCGCTCCATAGGTTGTGCGGTGGCCAGCGATCGCTGCGTTACCCGTCTCGCCTGGAAGTGGCGTACCGGGATAGTGGCCCGGTCCGTTCTTCAAGTCTTCGCGGCCGGTGCCTTCTACCACGGTGTAATCCGCGTTGATCTTGGGGATTTCGATTCGGGCCACACCCTGGCCGAGCAACAGCAGCTCCGCCGTCGGTATCGCGGTCGCGATCGGTTCCAATGTCGGATCGGTGGCGTCGATCGCTGCGCCTGGCTCGGGTGAGGCCGTGTCAGCGTCGACCGCCGCCAACTGCTCTTCGAACTCGTTGCCAAGGGCGCGTTGCTGGCGCTCGGTGTACAGGCTGGTGCCCCAAAGCTGGTAGGCCACAAACAACAAGATCAGTAGTCCCGCGGTAATAAGCGAGCGGCCGAGCGCCCCTATAAACCAGCGGACGGGACCGAGGGGCGGATCGGGGTCGTGTTCCTTGACCTGAGCGCGTGGCTGGTAGGCGGGGACGAACTGCGGGTCTTCGATGTTGTGAACACCGTCGGAGTTCGATGGGGTGTACGGAGACGTTAAATCCTCATCGAAGCCGCCGTACCGATCGCCGGGGTGCGCACCCTTCGTCGATTTTGCTCATAGTCGTCCTCGTAGGTCAGGCCAAATACGTGCGCAAAGGTGTGACTGATTCGGTCGACCTCGCACCGCACGCACATGCTATCGGCCGAGACCGCCAGCGACGGGCAGGTTAAGCGGCCCTCCATCCGCCCCGGTCATCGGTCGCCCCCGCACTGCACGTAACATCGCTGGCGTGCCAGAGGTTGCAACGCCAGGATTCGTAGCGACAGATGTCGTTGCGCTCGTCGGAGGTTTCCCAGCCCCTGGCGGGTCTCACCGCCGAGGTGCCAGCGCACGGGGTGACCTTGGTCACAGGACCAAACGGGGCCGGTAAGACGTCATTGTTGCGATGTCTCGCTGGCCTCGCTCCGATCAGCTCAGGCCAACTGAGCGTGCTCGGGTTGTCGGTGACCGACAACGCTCGTGATCTGCGGCGACGCGTTGCATACCTCAGCCATGAAACCCTCTGTTATGACGAACTCACGGTGGCGGAGAACCTCGCGTTCGCCGCGCCGCGGCGAAACCGTGGCGACATCGACCAGCTCATCGAACGAGTCGGGTTGGCGCGCCGGAGCGATACCAAGGTGGGCGTGTTGTCCGCGGGGCAGCGCCGCCGGGTGTCACTCGCCGTCGTGTTGGCACGAGACGCCGACATCTGGTTGTTGGATGAACCCCATGCCGGGCTCGATGCCGTCAACAGGGACCTGGTCGACGAACTCATTGCCGATGCGGCCGGTCGTGGGGCGATGATCGTGATGTCGTCACATGAGCTCGTCCGCGCACGACGCAACGCTGATCGAGAGCTCGCGCTGCGCGCAGGTCATCTCGATACGTTGATAGAGAAGGTCGTTTCGTGAACGTCGGCCTCGCGACACGCCGAGGGGCGAAGAGTCCCGTGGGCTGCCGATCGGTTGGGGACCCATCGTGAGAGACGTTTGGCGGGTCGCCCGCAAAGACCTGCTCATCGAGTGGCGCTCCAAGCGGGTGATCTCGACGACGGTTCCGTTTTCGTTCATGGTGCTGTTGTTGTTTGCCTTTGCGCTCGACCCGGACCGCGGGCAACTGCCCATCGTCGCCGCAGGCCTGTACTGGATTGCGGTATTGCTCGCCTCGACCATGGCGGTTGGTCGATCGGTCGACATCGAGCGCCAGAACGGGCTCAGGGACGGTGTTCGGCTGTTCTCGATCGACCCGATGGCCATATACATAGGCAAGGTGCTGGCCGTGACCGCGCAGCTGATCTTCTTGATGGTCGTGCTGTTCGCTGGACTCGTCGTGCTCTACGACGTGGAGATCGTGGGCGCCCCCGTGCTGATCGTGTCCGGCGTGACCGCGTCGGTCGCCATTGCGTCGGTCGGTCTCATCTATGCCTTCTTGTCGGGGACCGGGCGGCGTGCAGACATGCTGTTGCCGGTGTTGGTTCTCCCCGTGCTCGCGCCGATCATGATCGCAGCGACCCAAAGTTGGGAGGCCGGCCTCGATGCCGGAACGGGCGGGGGCTGGGATTGGGTTGGCCTGATCGGACTATTCGCCCTGTTATATGTGAGCATGGGAATGCTTGTTTTTGCTCCGCTAATGGAGGACGCATGAGCCGGAGTTCACGCCTGCTGTCAGTGCTGGGGGCGTCCGCGTTGGCAGCGTCTGCACTTCTGGTCATGCTGGGATTGTGGGTCGCTCCGCCAGATGCGGTTCAAGGTGACGCCCAACGATTGATGTATGTCCATGTGCCAGCTGCCTGGTTGGCCTACGTCGCATTTTTTGTCACCGCCGTTGCATCGGCCCTGTACTTGTGGCCACGGACGCGTGCGCGGCGCTGGGACCGACTCGCGGGGTCACCGCAGAACTGGGTGTCATCTTCACCGGTTTGGCCCTTGCGCTCGGGATGTTGTGGGGCAAACCAATCTGGAACGTGTACTGGACCTGGGACGCGCGTCTCATCACCACCGCCGTTCTGTTCTTTTTGTATATCGGGTATCTGGCGCTGCGCCGTATCCCCGGTGACCGCAATCAGGTGGCGCGGCGTTCGGCCGTCGCCGCGCTCATCGCGTTTGTCGATGTTCCGATCGTCCACTTCTCGGTCAACTGGTGGCGTACGCAGCACCAACAGGCCACCGTTCTGCGCCCCGATCTCGATCCACAGATCCATGGCACCATGGCTTGGACCTTGTTGTGGGCGGTGGTCACCTTCCACCTGGTCTTCGTCTATCTAGCGGCCCGCCGCTACCGGCTCGCCGCCATCGAAGACCACATCGCGGACGAAGAGCTCGACCTCGCCGTCGTCCGGCGACGTTCCGAGGACGATTTTGTACCTGCCGAACGGCGCCAAGTGCCCGTGCTTGGGGGTGGGGCGTAAATGCAGAACGCCGTCTACGTATATTCCGGCTACGCGCTGACCTTTGGAGTACTCGGTGCCTATGGTGCGTGGGTGACCGCCCGGGCCCGCTCACTCGAAGTTGACCTGCGTCAGGCCAAACACGACATCGCAATCGAACAAGAACGGCGAACTCTGAGCGCCGAAGATGTTGATGGCTCGATCCGTGCCGCGGTTGACCTCGATGGGGATGGTTCAGAACCCGGAGTTCACGGCGATGGAACGTCCGCTGGTCAGGTGGCACCGTGAAGTCGCGCACAGTTCTCTATGGGGCGCTGGTCACCGTGTGCTTCGGGGCCGTTGCTGCCCTCATGGTGTTCGCCCTGCGATCGAACGCGGTGTTCTATCGGACGGTGGCGGAGGCCAAACAGATCCAACTGGACAGTCCGGGGGACCGCTTCAGGTTGTCCGGTTATGTCGAGGACGGCTCGGTCGACGAGTCGGGTGACCCCATCGTTTTTGCACTTGCCGACGGTGGTGAGCCGATCCGGGTCGAATATTCAGGCAAGCTGCCTCAGCTCTTTGCCCCTGGAATCCCGGTCGTGTGCGAAGGCACATTCCCGGCATCGACAGGTCCCTTCCAATGTGACTTGATCATGATCCGACACGACAACCAGTACAGTCCCCCGAGCTCTGCGGCCGCTGAAGCGCAATGACCGTTCTGGGCACGGTGCTGTTGGTACTGGCCGCTTCGTCGTATCTCTTGGCGATCTTCGCCGGTATTGCGACGATCCGTTCCAAGTCGCGGCGCTCTTCGCGGTGGCTCTGGCAGTACATGCTTATCGGTGCTCTCGCAATTGTCGCGGCGGTGTTCGCCATGGAATGGGCGTTGCTCAGTCACGACTTTTCGATCGCGTATGTGGTGCGCAACCATCAACGGGCCACTCCGGTGCTCTATACGATCGCCTCCCTGTGGGGAGCTCTTGAAGGCTCCATCCTGTTGTGGGCGTTGGTCGTTGGGGTCGGTTTCGCTCTCGTCGCCATCCGTTTCCGCCGGCAACTCACCGACGAACTCGTGGTCTGGACGCTGGTGGTGGGCGCAGGTATCGCCTTCTTTTTCGCCGGGTTGATGGTCTCGGTAGCCAATCCGTTCGCCGCTACACAGGGCGCGATTCCGGCCGACGGTATGGGCATGAACCCTCTGCTTCGCAACCACATCTTGATGGTGGTGCATCCGCCGATGCTCTACGTGGGTTACGCAGGGTTTTCGGTGCCGTTCGCCTTCGCCGCTGCGGCGCTCATTACCGGACGCCTCGGTGAGGGATGGTTGCTGCTGACGCGTCGGGCAACCTTGATCGCATGGGGATTTTTGACCCTCGGCATCATCATGGGGGCCTGGTGGAGTTACGAGGTGCTGGGTTGGGGTGGCTACTGGGCGTGGGACCCGGTCGAGAATGCATCGCTGTTGCCGTGGCTGACCGGCACCGCATACCTCCACTCCGTCGTCATACAAGAACGCCGGGCGATGCTTCGTGTGTGGAACCTCTCACTTCTGTTGGCGACCTACTGTTTGACGATCCTGGGTACCTTCTTGACCCGTTCCGGGGTGGTCAACTCGGTGCACGCGTTTAGTGAATCCTCCATCGGACCAGCTCTACTCGGATTCCTCGCCGTGGTTTCGGTCGGTGGAATCGTTCTGATCGCATCTCGTGGTGAGCGGCTTCGCTCACCGGGCCAAATCGATTCGCCGGTCAGCCGAGAAGCAGCGTTCTTGGCCAACAACTTTGTGCTCGCTGCCCTGGCCTTTGTCGTGTTACTCGGCACGGTGTTTCCGCTCGTCGCGGAGGCCATCAACGGCGAGCAACTCTCCGTCGGCGAGCCGTACTTTGACCGCCTGGGCATGCCGCTGGGACTCGCCATCCTCTTCTTGATGGCGGTGACCCCCCTTCTGCCGTGGCGTGCCGGTCTGACTCAGACCGCGAAGGATCGCATCCTCGTCCCCGCGTGGATCGGCGGTACGGTGATGGTGATCGCCGCTATCGGAGGTATTCGCGGGATCGGTCCGGTGCTGACCCTGGGTCTGGGTGCCTTCGCTCTGGCCGGAATTCTTGGACAATTCCGACAGGGTTGGGCGGGCACACGATCCTCCGGTCGGCGGGTCGCCGCTCGCGCGCTTGCGTTGGTACGCAGCCATCCACGGCGTTACGGGGGGCTCGTCGTCCATGCTGGCGTTGTGGTGGTCGCCGTGGCGATCGCTGGCTCGCAGTCCTTCTCCCGTCATGTCGAAAGTGAACTTTCGACAGGAGATGAGGTGCAGATCGCAAGCTCATCACCGTTCGCCGACGACTACACCATCCGGTTCGACGGAGTCCGTACGGCGACGACCGCCGAACAAACCATTAGCTATGCGACGTTGTCGGTCTGGCGTGACGAGGAGAGCCTCGGTACTTACGAACCCGCCATTGCGTTGTTCCCTCGTGCGCAGCAGGCGATTGGAACGCCTGCGGTGCGCACCGGCCTCATCGAAGATCTTTATCTCACCGTCGTTCGGATCCCTGACGATCAAAGCGGTGCGGTCACGATCGGTGTAGGGATCAACCCGATGATGTTGTGGTTGTGGCTGGGCGGCGGGTTGATGCTCATCGGGACCCTGCTCGCCCTCGTTCCACGTACGCGTTCGGGGTCGTCCGCCCCAGACGCGGGTGGTCGCTCCGTCCAGCGGTCCACGGACGATGATGTGGGCGATCCAGACCGCACTGTCGATTCGTATCGAGGTACTGCGGCACCGGTCGGCGGAGGTAACTCGGAGCCAGGCCCGGCGCAACCGGCCGCCCCCACAACACCTGGTGAGCCGATCCCGGTCGCCGTCCCCGCATCGAATGCGGTTGGATCGGAGGACGAGGAAGCACCCGTCACGGTCACCTCCTCCGGGCCGAGGCGTTCCGGTGCCGACGCTTCGAGGATGGGCTCATGACCAGCATCCAGACAGGCCGTAGCTCGCGGCGGGCCTGGACGATAGCGGGTGTCGCAGCCTTGTTTGTGCTGGCGATCTTGGCGCTCATGGTCGTGTCGTTGGGTAACGATCCCCGTGCGGATAACCAGCGTCTTGAGAACAAGGCCGCTCCACGTTTCTTGTTGAACACCGTGGACGGACAGGTGGTCGATTCGGCAGAGCTGCTCGGTGGCGTAGTAATCGTCAACTTCTGGAACTCGTGGTGTGTGCCATGTCGCCAAGAGCATCCCGACCTGGTCAAGTTCTACGATCTCCACGCCAGCGATCCCGACTTCACCATGGTGGGCATCGTCCGCGATGACAGTGAATCGGCGGTTCGTGAGTTCTTGGTCGCCAATCAAACGCCGTGGATCATCGCCTTTGACCCAGACGCTCGGGCATCGCTTGATTTTGGAACCTTCGGCCAACCCGAAACCTACGCAATCGATGCTGATGGCATCGTCCGTGCCAGCTTCTTTGGCCCGGCCTCGGTAGCAGACCTCGAACAGATGTTGACCAAGGCGCGCTTGGGTGAGCAGTCGTGATGAGTCGATGGCGGGGCGTGTGGTGAACGCTCAAACCCGACGGCTGGGTTGGATGTTGCTTCTCGTGGCGGTCGTCATTGCTCTCGTGGTTGCCACGCGGCCGACATCTCACGATGAAACCGTCGATCAGCGTGTACAGCGGATCGCAGGGGAGCTGCGTTGTCCCACGTGTCAGGGGCTGTCCGTCGCCGCCTCGCCCTCGGAGACGGCGCGACTGATTCGTAGCGACATCAGAAGAATGATCGACGAGGGCGCGACCGACGCTGAGATCGAGGGTGCCTACGTCGAGCGATATGACGAGTGGGTCCTGCTCCAGCCCGAGAGTCGGGGTCTCAGCGCCTTGGTCTGGTGGTTGCCAGCGGTGTTCATATTGGGTGGTGCGGCGGTTCTCGTCTGGCGGATCAAGTCCCGCGATGTCGTCTCTGCCTTCGATGAACGATCGACCGATGAGCGAGTGCGACGGGCTCGTGACGCCGTTCGGGCCGATGGCGTGGCTAGCGTCGCCGCGAAGAACCCGGATCATGACAGCGGCGCCGAAATCGGTGCGATAGTCCTGGGCAGCGGTCAGGGTTCAACCAGCAGGCGCGTCGAGACGGGCGTCGATGACGGTGAGGACCAACCGTCATGAGTGACCCGTCGAGAAACGACAACGATACCGACGCATCTGGAGCTGCTGGCTCGAGATCGGCCAGCAATGGGTCCCAAACGATCCCCGATCAGCAGCTGCTGATCGGGGATCGACCGGACCAGCCCGAGGGATCGGGCGCGCCGAAGGGATCATCGAGTCCACAACTGGGCGAGGACGCGCGGGAGCGGCGCGAACAGCTCGTCGAAGAACGACGCTTCCTCGTCGGTTCACTCGATGAGATAACCGAGCAAGCCGACTCAGGACTGATCGACCAAGCCGACTACCAGCGAATCCGGCGCAACTACCAGGCACGGATAGCGCTGGTCCAAGCACAACTCGACGGCGAGACGCTTCCAACCCGAGAGCGCACGCCAAACCGACGGTTTCTGCTCTGGATCGGACTTGTCATCGTTATCGTCGGGGTGTCCTGGATGCTGTCGCAGTCGTTGGGTAAGCGACTTCCCGGCCAAAGCGTCACCGGCAATAGCGATCTCGGAGCACAACCGGCGGCAGCTCAGTCGCGAGAAGATCTCGTTGGGCTGACCGAAACGAGTCCAGACGATGTCGATGCATGGATGGACCTGGCCCGGTTCGATATGACCAACCAGAACCTGGCCGATGCCGTCCAAGAATTCGATACCGCGGCCCAGCTCGACCCCAGCAATCCCGAACCCGCTGCATATGGTGGGTGGGTGTTGTGGCTCGCTGCGAGAGGCCTCGACGGTGAGCAATACGACACCTTGAAGACCGGAGCGCTGCGACGTATCGACGACGCGTTGCGTCGCGAACCCAACTATCCAGATGCCTTGGCGTTTCGTGGGATCCTCCTGTACAGGGGTTTCGATGATCCTGAACGCGCCGTTCCGTCGCTGCAGCGTTACCTGGCGGGAGACCCGACAGGACCGATGAGCTCCCAGGTCCGAACGCTTCTCCAAGAGGCCGTCGCTCGTGAAACGTTGAACGCCCCCGAAACGTCGAAGCCCGATCCGGCTCAAACAACCACGTCGCAGATGACGGCAGCGGCATCTTCGACTCCGGGGAAACCTGGCGGATAAGCCTGACCCGAGCGGCTGGCATCGGCCCTGCAAACGCAAACTCATTAAGAAGCGTAAAAAAGCAACTATCCCGCTTGCTTGTGTCGGCACGCTGGATAACACTTCGACCTCGGCGTATACTTCGCCGCTAACCAACAACGAGCACTCGTTTCCGCAGTGAGCTCGGCGGCGTAACTGCGGGGACACCGGGAGGAAAACCTAATGACTAACGTATTCCGTCAGCCCAAAGTGGTGAAGATCACCATTTTGGCGCTTGTACTCAGCCTGGTTGCGGCGCTCGCGCCCCGCACCACCGCAGGTGCCGATGACGGCGACTGGGAAAACTGGTGTGACACGGTAGTCACCAACTGGTTCCGCCCATTCCTGTGCGACACCTTGAACATTGACAACTTCTCGGTCGACGGCCTCGTCGACGATTTCTTCACCAACAACAGTGAAGTCCAAGAAGCCGTCTGTGGAATCTTCGGCAACTTCGGCGACATCGGTACCGTCGACGTCGGCCAAGCCATCGAAGATCTGTGTAACTCACAGCCCATTGGCCAGTTCTTCGATGACATCGTGACCAACGTCAATCTCGACGAGATAATCATCGGCGTGATCAGTCTGGACTTAGGCAAGATCGCCGATGGCGCGAACTTCTGTGCCGCGTTTGCCAACTACGAGTCGAGCACCGGTGATGTCGTGGACGCCATCTTGGCTGACTCGGACTTCGGTGACCTGATCAACAATGCGTTGATCCAGGTGGTCAACTTCTTGATCCCGAACCTCCCGATCTTGACGACGATTCAGAACGTTGCCGGTCAGGTCATTGAGTGGATCAACGTCGGCGGGATCGCTGAGAGCCTCGTCAACTGGATTTTCGTCCACCTCAACATCGACAACATCATCAACGGCATTGCTGGCGGCATCGCCATGGTCCTCGACCTCGTCGGTCTCTGCGCCCCGCAGAAGGTTGACCTGACGATCGAGAAGGACCTGCTCGACGTTGACGGTGACGCTGACGGCCCGGGTCAAGACTGGACCTTCACGGTCAAGGGCATCACCGACAAGTGTGAAGGTGGCGCCGGACCGTTCGAAGTCACCACCGACGAACTCGGTGAAGTAACCATCCCTGACGTGTGGGCCGCCGCCAACCAAGGCGAGACCTGTGAATACATGATCAAGGAAGGTGCCGTTCAGGACTACGAGCTCGACGACGTCACCATCGACGGTGGCGAGATCATCGAGACCACCGACGACTACGTCATCGTGACCTTGGACCGTCGTGCCGACGAAGTGGTGGTGACTTTCACCAACCAACTCCAGCCAACGACGACAACCACGACGATGGCGCCAACCACGACCACGAAGGCCGCCACTGGCGAAACGACCACAACGAAGCCCGGTACGGGTGACGACAAGGGTCACAACCACAACAACGGTGGAAACAACAACGGCAACAACGGCGGTGGCTCCATGGTGCCGCCTCCGGCTCAGCGCCCTGGTGGCCTTGCGTTCACCGGTTCGGGCACTGACGCCCTGGCCGCTGGTGGTTTCTTGCTGCTAGCTCTCGGACTGCTCGCAATGAGCGGTGCTCGACTGGCTGACGTACGCCGCCGCAAGTAACGCGTCAGTCGGCCTCACGGGGTCGAACTTCGTGAGATAGCTGAAGAATTGGGGCTCCGGCGTAGGTCGGGGCCCCAATTTTTTTGTGTCGAGATCGTGGCAGCGGGTGCGGTGTTTGCCCGTACAACGCTGGGACGCTGCCGCACGAGCATCAGCATGTGAGTCCCTGTGTGGGCGGATGCGCGTATCTGGTGAACGCGTCGGCATGTGGGTCCGTCGTTCCCGTTAGGGGAGCAGAGATAGGACGGATAGACTCGCTCACGGTCGGGGCGTACGTTCGTGTTTCTAAAGCGCACTCGTCTCGCCACCGGAACCACACCCGTTGCAGCGCGAGGTACAACATGGCAACCGTTCAGCCGTCAACCCCCGTCGAATTGGTCGCCGAGACGTATGGACGACTGCGCCGGTGCACCCCGATCGCCAGGGAGCGGCTGGGTCGGCCTGTGACCCTCACCGAGAAGATCCTTTTCGCTCACGCGGATGACCCCAACACGATTGGACTAGGCCGCGGTGATGACTATGGGGATTACCGGCCGGACCGGATAGCGATGCAAGATGCCACCGCTCAGATGGCGGTATTGCAGTTCATGCTCGCGGGTCTCCCGTCGGTCGCGGTACCCACCTCGGTCCACTGTGACCACTTGATCCTCGCTCACAACGGGGCCGATGAAGATCTACATACGGCCGAGCGCACCAACGCCGAGGTCTACGACTTCCTTCGGACGGCATCATCGAAATACGGGATCGGTTTCTGGCGTCCCGGATCTGGCATCATCCACCAGGTCGTCCTCGAGCAGTATGCATTTCCTGGCGGCATGATGATCGGTACGGATTCACATACGCCGAATGCGGGCGGGCTTGGCATGGTCGCGATCGGCGTCGGCGGCGCGGACGCGGTCGACGTCATGGCTGGCTGGCCGTTCAATACCCGAGTTCCGCACCTCATCGGGGTCGAGCTGACCGGGTCACTGTCGGGCTGGTCGTCACCGAAGGACGTCATCCTCAAGGTCGCCGAGATCCTTACCGTGAAAGGGGGGACCGGCTCGATCGTTGAATACTTCGGACCAGGCGTTGGCAGCCTCTCGGCGACGGGGCGAGCGACCATTACCAACATGGGCGCTGAGATCGGAGCCACGACATCGGTCTTTCCCTATGACGAGCTGACCAAGCGCTATCTCGAAGCAACCGAACGCGGCGCGATTGCAGCGCTCGCTGACGAGCATGGCGACTACCTGCGTGCGGACCCCGAGGTTCACGAGAACCCAGAGCGCTACTTCGACCGGGTCATTCGAATCAATCTCGATGAATTGGGTCCTCACCTCAATGGTCCACACAGCCCCGACCGGGCCCGACCTGTTGGAACGATGACATCGGTGTGCGCCGAGGAGGGGTATCCCGTCGAGTTGTCCGCGGCCTTGATTGGTTCGTGTACCAACTCGTCATACGAAGACATCGGTCGCGTTGCTTCGATTGCCCGTGAGGCTGCGGCGGCTGGCCTGACGACCAAGACCGACCTTTTGGTGACTCCAGGGTCAGAACTGGTTCGGGCGACCATCGAGCGCGATGGGCTGCTCGGCGATCTCGAACAGATCGGCGCGACGGTGCTCGCCAACGCATGCGGACCGTGCATCGGTCAGTGGCAGCGCGATGATATGGCGCAAGGCGAGTCGAACTCCATCGTCACATCGTTCAACCGGAACTTCCCCAAACGTAACGACGGCAATCCAAACACCTACGCGTTTGTCGCGTCCCCAGAGACCGTTATTGCCCTCGCTCTTGCAGGTCGGCTCGATTTCAATCCAGCGACCGATACTCTGTCCGCTCCAGACGGCACAGAGGTCAGGTTGTCTGCACCGGTCGGTGATTCGCTGCCGTCCCATGGTTTCGAACACGGTGCCAGCGGCTTTGAGCCTCCTGCTCCAGATCCGGGTGGCGTGTCGGTGGTGGTGAGCCCACAATCTGATCGACTGCAACTGTTGACCCCATTCGCCCCGTGGGATGGGCAAGATTTTGAGGGGTTGCGAGTTCTGTGCAAAGCGGTGGGCAAGTGCACCACCGACCACATCTCACCCGCTGGACCGTGGTTGCGTTACCGCGGACATCTCGAGAACATTTCAGGCAACCTCTACAGCGGTGTCAACAATGCGTTTGTTCCCGACGAGGCGGGGATGGGGATTGACTATCGAGACGGCAACCAGTATTCCCTTCCCGATCTGGCGGCGAGATTCCACCAGTCAGGCATTCCCTGGGTCATGGTCGGTGACGAAAATGTCGGCGAGGGCTCTTCACGAGAGCACGCTGCTATGGAACCACGCTTCCGGGGCGCCAAGGCCGTGATCGCTCGATCCTTCGCTCGGATCCACGAGGCCAATCTCAAGAAGCAAGGCGTTCTCGCTCTGACGTTCACCGATCCCGACGATTACGACAAAGTTCGTTTTGACGACGCGATCGCGATCAAAGACCTCGCCATGCTTGCTCCCGAACAGCCGGTGACGGTGATCCTGACCCACAGCGATGGTTCAACCGATGACGTGCTGACGACCCATACGCTGTCCGACGAACAGATCGAGTGGTTCAAAGCGGGCTCGGCCTTAAACCTGCTGGCAGCTCAACAGCAGTCCTAGGTCGGCAAGTCGCTGCACCTCGCACTGGCTCACCATGGATGAAGAATTTCACTTCGATGAGCTGGCGGCTGCTGAGTCGGTCGCTGAACGGATCAGGCGACGCTCGTTAGCCGTTCAGCAGGCGGAAGCTTCGACCTTTGCGGGGGTCCTGGCCGAAGGGGCAGAGTCACGGCTAGCGGTTCAGCTCGATCTCCACACCGGAGTTTCGGTGTCGGGCGTTCTGGTGGCGACGAATGACCGGGTTATTCAACTCGTCGATGACGCCGGCTGTGGCGTTGCCGTGGCCGTGCTGGCTGTGGCCGCTGTTCGCGGGCCGAGCGCTCGGCTGCTCAGCGGCATGCAGCCTGGCGATGACAGGACGAGCATCGCTTCATGGTTGCGCGACCGTATGGAATGGCAGACGATGGTTCAAGTCCAAACGCGTGGTGCTCACCGATATCGTGGCGAGATATCGGCGGTTGGACACGACGTGGTGATGCTGACTCAAGCGGGATCCCTGCGTTCGAGCTGCTGGATCGGCATCGATTCGATCGTGCTCGTTCGTGAGAGCCCCTCCAACTAATGCTGTGACCGAGCCCCGAACGTTGGTGGTCATGGCGTTGGAGCGCATCCACCCAGTACCACGCTCTGCGTGCTCAAGTCGTCTACTTGCTCGCTCTGGTCACCTGTAACGGCATCTACGCACTGCGTGTGGCCTGCCAGACCGGCGTCAAGTACCGACGGCAACCAGCCGCCCGGCGAAGGACTCCGGTAGACGTGAGATAACGCAAAATGTCCCGGGTTTCGAACCCGGGACATTGTTGTTTTGGGTAACTGAACGGACGGGCGGTGGGGAGTCATCCGTCATCCGTGGGAGGTAGTTACTCTTTTGCTCCGGTTCGAGTCTCTGGATAGAGGTGCTCGAGGGTTCCTGGCTCTATTCGGCAGTGCTGCACAAATGAGTCGAGTTCGGAACGGCGGAGCCGAATGACGCGCCCAAATTTGTAGGCGGGCAGTTGCCCCTCATCGATGAACCGATACAGCGTGCGAGGCGTAATACCCAGCATGCTCGCGGCATCCGCGGTGCCTAGCCATTCGGATGTGTCTCTTGTCATTGCTTTCTCCCCATAGGTCGTGCTTGTCGACCGCTTCGTCAACAGTTTAGTTCACACTGTGAGTAAATGATGATGTCTCCACCTGGAGTCGCATGCTCATTCCCGGTAATTGATAGCCCGATGACAATATTGGTTTTGTCTTTCTGTAGTGTCTCGGCACATGTCGACGGATACGGAAATGCGGCGAAAGTCGGTGAAACCTGCACAGCGTAGCTCGCTCAAGGAGTCCTCGGGAGCACCCAAACGCAAATATGTGCTGCCGACATCGCGAGCGTTAATAGGGGCCCTGCTGATCACACTCTCCGTGGTTGGTGTCGTTGCTGCGGTGGCGCTCTCGCGCAAGGATCCGCGCACCTCGTACCTTGTCGTGAACCGCGACATCGGTGTCGGTGAGGTACTGGGCGCTGAAGATGTCGATTTGGTTTTGGCTGATCTGCCTGCATCGGTCAGATCGGGCCTCTTCAATGACCCACATGCAGTCGAGGGAGCGGTCACGATCGCCCCCATCTCACAGGGGGGCCTCGTCGCCGGGAGCGCTCTGATGAATGGCGAACGTGCAGGTCGCATGGAAGTCTCGATCGAGATCTCAAAGGCCCGGGCCCTCAACGGCCGTCTCCAGCGAGGTGAGCGCGTCGATGTGCTTTCAACCCTCGGTCAAGGGCGAGACACGGTCACCGAAGTTGCAGCCAATGACGTCATCGTGGCAAATATCGACGAGGTGACGTCTGGGATCGGCTCTGACGGTGATCTCGTACTGACGCTCGCGTTCCCAATCGGTGCCGACGTACGATCCTTTGTCAACGCCACCGATTCGGGCGATGTGTCGATCGTGCGGAGCGGCCAGATACCGGTTGTTTCATCGCAGGACTTGGCCGAAACCGAAAGCGATGCCGTGGTCGGCGCCGCTGGTGGGTCTCAACCCGGCGCACCGGGAAGTCCAGACTCCACTTTGACACCCGGGTTGGTTCCTGCGGATCCTGATGGCCTTGTGGGAGAGACGCCGCCGGAGGACGCTGCGCCTTCCGATGAGCAGCTCCCAGCGTTGTCGCCGGATCCAAATGCGGTGGTCACGCCATGAATTCTGACGGCGATCGCTATGTCGTGCTCGGACTGTCTGCGCCCCGGTCCGGCTGGTTCGCCGACGTTGCACGCTGGGCGACCACGGGGACGGTGCCGCTCGAGTTTGTCAAGTGTGTGTCCAGTTCAGAGCTCGAGGTCAGGATCCAAAGTGGCCGACAGTTTTCCGCTGCCCTCGTCGATACCCGGGCCGCTGGAGTCGATCGTGATCTGCTCGCGGTGGCAGAGGACGCGGGTGTCGCCGTCATCGCTATCTGCGGGAATGATGCCGCTAGTGACTGGCTGGAACTTGGCGCCCGCTCCGTACTCCCACCTGAACTGACTTCGGCAGAACTCCTCGCAACGCTCGGAGCGGTATCGGTTATGGTGCCGCGAGCTGTCAAACGAACGGTCGAAGGCGATATCGCTCTCCCTGCCGTTGCGGTCGGCTCGACAGTCGCTGTCCTTGGCGCTGGTGGAGCAGGGGTGTCGACGATCGCAATGGCCATCGCTGAAGCCTATGGGTCCGCGACCGACCCAGAGCGCAGCGTCGTGTTGGTCGACGGATGTCGCCGTTCCGATCAGGCCATGTTGCACGATGTCGGCGATCTAGTGCCGGGCATCCAGGAGGCGTCGGCCGCCTTCCAACAGCGCGGTTCGGTATCGCTACGGGATTTCACCTTTGATTTCGGGGTCGAGCGCGGCTACCACCTCATGTTGGGACTGCGACGGCCCCGCTATTGGGCTGTGTTGCGCAGGCGAGCGATGAAGGCGCTCGTCGCTGGGCTCGCGTCAGATTTTGACCTGGTGGTTTGGGATCTCGACGCCGACACCGAAGGCGAAGACGAAACCGGCTCGATCGATATCGAAGAGCGCAACATGGTGAGCCGAACGGTCCTCCCACTCGCTGATGTCGTGGTCGTCGTCGGGCGTTCCGATGCAAAGGGTGTGTACAGCTTGAGTCGGCTGATACGCGAGCTGATCGAGTTCGGCGTCGACCTCAATCGAGTCTTGCCGGTATTCAACATCGCGCCACGGCGTCCATCGGCGAAATCGGGTTTGAACGCCGCGCTGTCGGATCTTCTCGGTAGCACAGGAGACGGTCTTCGCGGTGCGCTCTTCATGCCCCGCAGAGGTGTCGACCGGTCTGTGCGGGAAGGTAAGCCACTGCCCCATGTGATGAGATCGACGATGTACGGCGCCGTCGAGTCGCTCTTTAAGACGGTGGACCATGTTGGCGTGGGTGCTGGCATGGGCGAACCGGTAGCGATCCGGCCCGGATCGCTTGGTGTGTTCGGGGCAGACGAAAGTGAAGACTCGTGACCGACGACGGCCTTCTCAGTCCTCTGCAGATCATCGAACGTGATGTGATGGAAGCCGCTCGTCATGTGCAGCTCCCAGCCGCTGAGGAAGCGGCCTATCTCGAGGGTTTGATCGAGCGCTCCATCAACGCCTGGCGCGAGGACTTCAAGCGGGGACGTCGTCGTCACGACCTGCCCGATGGCGCGGCGATTGCGGATCGAGCGTTTCGCAACATCGCTGGATATGGGCCACTCGAACCGCTTTTGGCAGATGATGATGTCTGGGAGATCATGCTCAATGCCCCAGATGCGATCTTCGTCAAACGCCACACGGGTCCGTCGGGATATCACGATGAGGTGTTTCACGATGATGCTCACGTGGTGCGGACGATCACCAAGATCTTGGATGACGCTGCGCATACTCATCGCAAACTTGATCCGGCCGAAGGGCTACAGGATGCTCAGCTAAATACCGGTGCCCGGCTTCACATCGTCCATCGCGATATCGGCCGCGACGGGCACATGATCGTGAACATTCGCAAGTTCACCGGAGTCGCGTTTCGCTCTCTCGACGAACTGGTGGACAGGGACATGCTGTCGCTTCAAGCGGCTCGGTTCTTGCGTGCCTGCGTTCAGGCTCGTCGCTCGATCATCTTTTGTGGAGCGCCCGGCTCCGGCAAGACCACACTGCTGTCGTGCTGCGCTGCCGAGCTCGATCCGACGCTTCGAGTCGTGGTCGCCGAAGAAGTCTTCGAAGCAGACGTTCCGTTGCCCAACGTGGCATCGATGCAGACCAGGGCTCCCCGAACCGACCGTGCGGGAGTTGACCTTCGGCGCTTGGTCGCTGGATTTCTTCGTATGGCTCCCGACATAGCGATCGTTGGTGAGGTCCGTGATCAAGAGGCGCTACCGCTCTTGTTGACGCTGAGCTCCGGGGTGAAGGGGTACACCACCATCCATGCTGGATCCGCCCGGCAGGCCCTCAGTCGCCTGCGCTTTATCGCTCAGTTGGCCGATACCCGTTCTGAAATCCCCATGGCAGCGCTGAACAGCCTGGTGACCGAAGCGGTCGACGTCGTTGTCCACTGTCAACGGATGAATGGTCATGTCCAGGTGACCGAGATCGCGACGGTCGAAGATTCTCAGACAGGAGCGGACGGTTCTGCATTCACGATGACGGAAGTGTTTTCGAGGAAGCGTTGGGACGGACCACTCGAGTGGAGTCGTCAGTACCCGGTACGCGCAGCGAAGGCGTTCGGCGAGTACGGCATCGACCAGCGTCAGATCTTGGGGGCTGTGTAGCGATGTTCGTCCTACTCTTGGCGCTTACCGCAGGCTATGGGACTTTCCTCGCCTATACAGCGGTCGTCTATGGCTGGACCGGACTCGGTGGCGGACCCCGGGAGCAAACCGCGTCCTCCATCCGGCGCCCTCTGATGGCGCGGTTGGGTTTGAGTGCCTGGACCGGCCGTGACGCGACTCTGGTGATTCTGGCGACCAGCGTTCTCGGCGGATTAGTGGGGTTTGTCATTTTCGGCGGCTGGATTGCGCCGATTATCTGCGGTGCCGCGACCGCCACCGTGCCTGTCGGCCTCGAGCGGCTCCGTGTCGAAAAGACCCGAGATGAAGCGGCGCAGATGTGGCCGCGGATGATCGATGAGATCCGAATTCGGACCACGACCGCTGGACTTCCGATCCCTCAGGCGTTGCTGGAAGTCGGGTTGCGAGGTCCTGAACCGTATCGGCCAGCGTTTCATCGCGCCCGGCGAACGTGGCTATTGACGACCGATTTCGGTGAGACCGTCTCGGTGCTCAAACGAGAACTGGCAGATCCCACGGGTGATGTTGTCTGCGAAACACTTCTTGTCGCCCACGATGTCGGTGGCGCCGAGGTTGAGCGATATCTGACCTCTCTGTCGGAAGATCGTCTGATGGACCTCCATGGTCGCAAAGACGCAAAGGCCAAACAGGCTGGAGCCAGGTTTGCTCGTCGCTTTGTGGTCGGTGTCCCCATCGGTATGGCAGTGGTCGGGCTATCGATCGGAAACGGTCGCGCCGCGTATCAAACAGACACCGGTCAGCTGCTGGTGGCGTTCGGCCTCATTGTGATGCTGGGCTGTTGGATCTGGGCCGGTCGGATAATGCGGTTGCCCGATGAGGAACGGGTCTTTCCCAAATGAGCGCCCGTCTTCTCGTCATCAGCTCGTTGGTGTTGTGGGTGGGGCTGGTCCTGGTGCTGACCGAAACCCGATGGTTCCGGCAGCGTTCACTGGCATCGCGGCTCGGTGCCTACGTTCCAGAACTCGATCAGACCGAGTTCGCTCCCGATGCAGCGAGCTCGTTGCGAGCGGCGCTGACTCCGATTGCTGCCTGGGTGTCGGATCGGGCGGTCGGTGTGCTCGGGGTTTCGGACAATCTCGACGTTCGGCTACATCGCATCCATTCCTCGATGACTTCTTCAGAGTTTCGTTTTCGGCAGGCGGTTTGGACGTTGGCAGCGGGCGCGGTCGCTGTCGTGGTGCTCACCGTCATCAGACCACCTGCCGCGCTGGTCGTGCTCGGGGTCCTCGCTGCGATGATGTTGGCGTTTCTTTGGAAAGAGCAGGAACTCCTGGCAAAGAGTGAGCGATGGCAGCGTCGCGTCTTCCTGGAGCTTCCTGTTATCGCAGAACAGCTCGCCATGTTGACCAGCGCGGGGTACTCGCTGGGCGGTGCGCTCACCCGCGTCCGGACAGCGCGGCGATGGTGCGGTCAGTCAGGATCTTCGCCGGGTCATGCGCTGGGTCGGACGGGGCGCGACCTACGGCGATGCACTGCGCGAATGGCAGCGAATAGCGGCACTCCCCGAAGTTGATCGGCTCGTCGGGGTCTTGGTGTTGAACGAGGACGGCGCGGAACTCAGCACATTGATTTCCGAAGAAGCCAGATCGACGCGCGTGCTGTGCATCGTGAACTACTGGCCAGTATGGAGAAGCGCTCCCAGCAGGTCTGGATCCCGGTGACCGTCGCCACGTTGGTTCCGGGCGCGATTTTCGTGGCAGTGCCGTTCCTCCAGGCGTTGTCGTTCTTCAGCGCGAGCTAGGTCTCGCCTTGAGCGAAGAAATTATTTGACGCGATTGGTGAGCCATGCAGGAACGTGAATAGCCTGCAAATGGCTGTAGATATGACAAACAGTCATGAGTATGACAGATAAAACATGAAAGATTTGAGTGTCATCTCGTCGTCGTGGCACGCAGCGCTCGTCGGTTCCTGATCCGTAGGTGAACAGGGCTGGAAACGGTCGGTTTCTGGACAGGGCTCGTCGCTCGTTTAAGCGCGGTGCTTCGTGGCGGCGGTGTCGATGACAGCTCGGACAAAAGGAAACGCGGATGAACCAGTTACTTGAGCTCTACATCGAAGCGGACTTCTTTCGGCGCTCCTTCGTCGATCGCATTCAAGGTGATGAGCGGCGAGGGTGTGGTCTCTGCGGCGATCGCCGTGTTGATCTTCGCGCCCTCGGAGCCGCTATGTGGGTTGCCTTCAGCGGCATCTTCGACGGAGCTGCTGACAAGACCCAAGAACAGATCAACCAGATCGGTTCGTAAATGTCTCGAACTCGGTGGGTCGCGACTGTGCCGCGAGGAAGCGGGCACCGGGATGGTGCCCGCCCTCGGAAGCGTCGCCATTCTTCTGACCTGCCTGCTGTTCGTTATTCAGCTCACCGGCAACTTGTACGTCCATTCGCTGGTCAGTTCGGCAGGTGCGGACGCTGTCGAGACCGTCTCCCGACAACCGGACAACCTCGATGCTGCGATCGTCGACGCTGATCAAAATTTGCGGTCTGTCCTCGGTGCTCACGGGGACATGTCGACCGATTGGCGTGTGGTCGAGCGCGAGGGCGTGGACTTCGTGGAACTCGACATCTCTAGCCCCTCGCCGCTGAGGCTGTTCGGGGGAGCGTCCAATTCCTTGCCGTTTTCCACCGTACATCGGACCCTCAGTGCACCTCTCGAGGTCGTGTCATGAGGTGTCTGTTGGGGTCTGGCCGAGATTGCCGAGACCATCCTTTGGTTCCTGGCCCTCTCGAGCGGAAGTCGATGTGGACTGCTGAGCGCGGGTCGGCGGGAGTCGAGGTCATGGTGACGGCCCTGATGCTCACCTTTGTTTGCGCTCTCTTGGCGGCAACTTCGTGGGGCGTGATCGACGCCAAACTGATCGCCGGTCGTGCCGCTGCTGCGGGTGCGCGTGCCGCAGTGTTCGATGATGTTGGCGACCAACGCGCCGCGGCGATTCGGGCTGCGGAGGTGTCGCTGCGGGAAGCGGGTCGTACCACCGAACCAGATATCGCGGTCACGCGTTCTGGTGGCCAGCGATGTGGGACGATCGAGGTCGAAGTGTCGTACCGTACAGGCCTGGTCAGGCTCCCGTTCCTCGGTCGTTCGGTCGGCGAAACAACGGTCCGTGCAGCTCATGAGGAGGTCCTCGATCCGTATCGGGATGGGCCGACGGGGGTCAGCACATGCGGCTGAGGGTTGTGCCCGTTTCAACTTCGAGGGTCAGGGCGCTCGTGAGGTCCTGTCCGGTGGATGTCAAATATCTGATGCGCTTCGGGCATGGTGAGCGGGGGAGCGCTCTTGCGATGCTTCCCGCGTTTGCGCTCGTCATCATCATGGCCCTCGGATTCGTCGTCGACGGAGCTTCCAGCTTCATGGCTCAGCGGGCCTTGGTGTCGCAAGTCTCGGCTATCGCCAGCGACGCTGCGGAACTCGCGATGGATAGCGGCTACTTCTATAGGACGGGGGAGCATCGCATCGATGGGGCCGTGGCCACGGCCGAAGTCCGCCGCCGCGTGGCCGAACTTCATCCAGCGAACGTCGAGAACATCGATCTTCGAGGTGTGCGGATCGACGGTACATCGGTAGTCATTGACCTCGAGGCCGACGCTCGGTTGATCTTTGCCCCCGCGATGCCGTTTCTGGACAGTACGACCCACATTTCTGTGAATGTTCGGTCGACGGCGGAACTCGACGACCTCGAATAGCGCATCTATCGGTAGCGCAGATGGTAGGAATCCAAACAAACGCATATTTTTGTTCATGGTTTGCTTGAAGAGGTTAGCGAGTGCTTGCTATGGTTAGCACCACAGCGATCGGGGGGATTGGTCCCCACCTGCTAGATCCCTCTAAAGGAGCACTTCACAATGACTGCCGTATCCGATGCCGTAAAGTCCGCCCAAGCTCAGCTCGACACACTGCTTGAGCAAGTTCCTGCACCCGTGGCTGAGCAGCTTGCAAAAGTTGTCGAATCCGTTCAGCAGGCTGTCGCCTACGCCGGCGACCACCTCCCCGTCGACGACCTGGACCTCTCGTCCATCGTCGCTAGCGTCCAGAACGCAGTGAACTCCTTTGAGGCAACCGTCCAACACGCGGTCGACTCCTTCGAGGTGCCGAGCCAACTCGGTTTCGTGGTGGACTACTACGACGAGCAGCGGCCCAACATCAACAAGGTCCTCTCGGCGATTCCCGGCGTTTCGCTGACCGCCCCTGAGATCAAGAAGGCTGGCGCCTCGGCTGCCAAGGCGACTGCGAAGAAGGCGCCGGCCGCTCGCACCACAGCCGCAAAGGCCGCGTCGAGCGCCGCGAAGGCCGCGTCCACCGCCGCGAAGGCCGCTCCGAAAGCCGCAACGAGTGCTGCGAAGGCTGCTTCGAGTGCCGCCAAGGCCGCTCCGAAGGCCGCCGCATCAAAGGCGACGACGTCGACCGCCCCCGCCAAGAAGGCCGCTGGCAAGAAGGCACCTGCCCGCAAAGCCCCGGCGAAGAAGGCTGCTACCAAGACTGCATAAGGTCCCCTGCCTCCAGGGCAGAAGACTTTTTGAACGGGTCGTTCCTCACGGAGCGGCCCGTTCTGCGTTGCGCAACGGATAGCTCGCCCACTGATGATGAGCACACTGCGTTCCGTGCCGTTGCAGTCCGACGGGCGGCCGTATCGCCCCGCGACGGGTGCGCCTGACAGCCGAACCCCCACACGAACGCTGAACACCCCGCACCCAATTTGCCGCCATATTGTTCGGCACGAAATGCGCGGCACCTACCGCCGCGCACTGCGTCACGCTGTAGAAAGTGGGCCCACGAGCCCGCACCCCCGGCCCTCGATAGTGACGCAGAGGGCTCGTTCATCTGCTCGGCGTTGCAACCTGACAGGAAACTAGCCAGCGGGGATCGGTTCCGGCGGTGGCGCGACCGCGACAGTCGTGGGAGGTACGGGCACCGGCGGTGTCGTTTCGGGAGGTGCCGTTTCAGGAGGCACGGTTGTCTCGGGCGCCGGAGGTTCGCCAATCGCCGGGGTGGCGGGCGGGGCGGGCGGTGGGGGAGGGCTGCCAACCGACGCCGGATTCACCCGGATCACCGTGAACTCCGACCGATACGTCGTCAAGATCCGCATGCTCTCGTCAGCACGACCGCCGCCCCACACAATCGTTCGGAATACCTCAACCTTTTCGCCAGGGGTTCCCGTCGACTCGACGACCTGTTGGCCAACAGGCACGTTCGGGTCGGGCTCATATTTGTAGCGAGGTGCCAAGTACTCAAGCGTCTTCGGATCCGAGGCGTGCACCGCTTCGAAAGCCTTCTGGCCGAGGAGCGAGACGGTGATGCTGTCCCCTGTGTAAGAAGTTTTGACAATCACCGGGCCGCCCGAGGTGTTCGTCCAGCGGAGATCCGGTTTCGTCCACGACACAGTGGCCTCGCGGCCCTTTGGGTAACGCGAGATCCAGTAGGAATGTGCCTGCCATTCGTCCAGCTGCATAGCACCAAAAAACGCCGCATTAAACATGGTGGTCGCGAACTGGCTGACGCCGCCACCGATATCGTCGGTGAACTCGCCTTGATAGATCACTCCCGCCTCGACAAAGCCGCGTTCGGTGGTGCGCTGCCCGGCCGTTGCATTCAGCGAGAACTGTTCACCCGGCATCACGATCGTTCCGTCCACGATGTCGGCGATACGGTGGATGTTGGTCACTCTGGACTGGCCAGCCGGATGGTTGGTTGTGAACGTCGAGATGAGCTGAGCGTCACCGATGATCCGCTTCTGCTCCTCAGCCCACTCGACGCCACGCTCGGGTTTCAACGTCTCGGTTGGAATCTCGATTGTCCGTTCGCCGTTGCTGATCTTGTCCACGATGCCAGCGAGGTCGAGCGAAAGTCCGTCTTCGGGAGCGACGACCACCGGGGTTGCTCCTTCAAACCGGAGGCGTGCGTCGACCGGGTCCTTTGCGAGGCCAGCGACGGAATCATCCAGAGCGTTGCCGAGCGCCTCTTTGTCGACGGAGTATCCGGGGTCGGGCAGCGTCGTTTTGATGTTGAGGCTGCTCGCGAGCTGGTCTTGGGAGATCTCTCGAGTCTCGTCGCCGATCTTGAGGACAACCGGCTGGGCGAGAAATCCGTCGATCTCTGATGCCGCATTGCGGAGCGGGGTCAGATCGACCGCTCCTCTCGTGACCTCAACGGTGACCGGTCCGTCGAGCCACGTTCCGTTGTCGAGCGTTCGCTCAACATCGCTTTGAAGGCGCCCAACATCGACGAGGAGTGACGCTTCGCCTTCGTCGACTCGAACCGCGGCGCCCTCGACGATCAACTCGGGCTGGCGCGCACCTGAGTTGAGCTCACCAGCCCAGTTGTCGAGGGCGGAGGCCAGCGCTGCGTCGTCGTAGCGAATCACCGGTTTGAACGTGTCGGCATTCTCCAGGGTGTCAATGCTTGCGTAGGTCGCTTCGCGATCGACGCGGAGCCCGATGTCAGCAGGGTCGAGTTCGAGGTCGGACTCCGTCGATGTGATCATCACGGGACGAGACGCGACGAGGTCAGCGAGGGATTGGATGGCGGCGGCGGCGTCCTCCGGCGGCCCTCCAGGAATGTCGATGCCAGCAAAAACGACGTCTGGTCTGGTCGGCCCGGCATCGGAGGAACGCCACCAGACGAAGCTGATAACGGCGATGACCGCGATAAGTCCGATGAGCCCGCCGAAGAGCATCACCCGTCGACGGTCTTGCGCTCCACCCGGTTCGGTCGGCTGAGAGAAGGTCTGGGTCGTTGGAACACGCTGACGTCCACCGTCTGGTGCCGCCCGCCTCGCCCGTCGCGACTGCGAACTTGAGCGTGACTGACGAAGTTCAGGTTCGTAGCGCCCCGACGTCGATCGGGACGCCGATTGACGACGGGTTTGAGGGCGGCGACCCTCCGGATCTGGGCGTGACACGGTGGGTGATCCTATCGGCAAACCGGGGTTGGGGTGCATGCCGCGTCGTACTGGACGTCTGACTGCAAACCGATTTCCATGCGCTGCTGGGGCCGGTGAACCGATACATTCCTCCCCGTGCGAGCAACCATCATGACCGTCCATGCGCATCCCGATGACGAAGCATCCAAAGGCTCGGGCACCATTGCCAAGTACGCCGCACTCGGCGCGAGGGCAGTGCTGGTGACCTGTACCGGGGGCGAGGCGGGTGATGTCATCAACCCAACGGTCACCGACGAAATTGCGGCGATCGGCATGGCAGCGGTCCGTGAGGCGGAACTCGAGGCATCGTGTCAGGCCCTCGGGTACGAGAGCCTCCATATGCTCGGATACCACGATTCGGGTATGCCCGGTACCGAGGTCAACGCACGCCCGGACAATTTCGCCAACGCCGATCTCGACGAAGCGACCGGGCGCCTTGTGAGGATTATTCGGGCCGAACGTCCCCAAGTCCTCGTCACCTATTCCGACCGTCATGACTTCTACCCGCACCCCGACCACATCAAAACCAATCAGGTGGCGATGGCGGCCGTCGCGGCAGCTGCCGACGCAGACCGGTATCCCGATGCTGGCCTGCCCCATGAAATTTCGAAGGTGTACTACGTCGAATTCTCGATCCAGATGATCTTGCTCCTGCACCGAGCCTTCCTGGAACGAAATGTGCCGAGCCCATTCTCAGAGTTTCTCGAGCGTATTCCCGGACTTGCCGACCTCGAGGTCGACGGGATCGATGCACCCCCGACCAACGGGTTGACCACGAGGATCAATATCGGCGGGTTTCTGGCGCAGCGTCGAGCGTCTCTAGCGGCTCATCGCTCCCAGATCCCTGACGATTCCTTTTTCTTGACCGTTCCTGACGAGCTCGTCGCCGAGGTCTACCCCTATGAGGACTACCTGCGGGCTCAGAGCGTCGTCGCCGTCTCCGTAGACGAGCGAGGTTGGGAAACCGACGTGTTCTCGGGCATCGACGGGCTGGTTTGGGAACCGACGGCCGGATTGGAGGCCCTCGTCGAGGCGTTCACGTCGATGGACCCCGAGATTGAGCAGTCATCGTGACCGGCGACATCGCACCATTGGAGCCCGGTTGGGTGCCAGCCCTCGACGCTGACGACGGAGCCGACGTTCAAGGACCCGACGGTCCGAACAGCGACCTTGTCATCTGCTGGCGGGTCACGGGTGCTCCCGAGGGCACGACTCTCGTCGAGACTCGTTTCCGACATGGGCGCCGCATCGCGGCGGAGCTCACCGCCGATCGGGCCGATGCGGTCGTCACCATCGAATGTGCCTATGGCACCTTCGTCCAGATCGAGCAGGGCCTGGACCCTGCGGTCTGTTTCATGCGCAACGATATGAAACACGAAGGGGACCATCGAAGGTTTCTCGAATGGCTGTCGTCGCGATCGTTGTTTATCGCCGAAGGTCACGGCGCCCGCTGAGGCTGGTCGACTCCAGGGCACCAATCCGAGGTCGCCGGGTCTCAGCGTGCAGCAGCGCGCTGCAGTCGTCGAAGCGGTTCCCATCCAATGACGACGGCTTCAGAGTCCAAGATTGCCCGTCGAATTTCGGGGCCAGCGTTAAGACGCCGATGGTCGTCGACCCGGGTACGCCAATCGCCGCAGGCTGCCCGTAATTCAGCGGTGTCGAGCCCCGGGTGGAAGCGAAGCTCGGTCACCCCTTCGGGCAGTGTGCGAACAAGTTCGGCAACTTCGGCCGGAGTCCTACCGCGAGAACTCCGCACGTAGTCAGGAAAGACCACACCAGCTTCTTCGGCGATGTTTCGATAGGGGACACCCTGATGCGACGTGACATCGCGGGATTGCAGCCGCACCGGCAAACCGAATTCGGTCGCCAGCGACAAGAACACGTCGAAGAAGTCGGGGCGAAGGTTGAGGGTCGCGAGATGCGATGTGAGATGGGTGACATCGAAACCCCAATAGATCGCCCTTTCGATTTGTGCTCGGCATTCCTTTGTGACCTCTTCAAGGTCGGCATGCTCCCAGGTGTCGTCCCTGGTCTGTGGGAAACCACCGATCCCATCGAGAAGGGATGGCGAATGCGTGATAGGCCCCCAACGGAATGTGTCCCATTCGGCGTTGAGCGTGAGGTGTACGCCGACGTCCTCGCCACGGTATCGAGCCGCCGCGTCGCGCGCCCAGGGACCGGGAACCATCAAGCTCGCAGAGGTTGCAGATCCAAAGCTCAGGGACTGCAGCGTTGCGTCGTTGGCCGAACGGGTCGTGCCAAAGTCGTCGCAACACACGATCAGAAGCCGAGACGAGGCGGGAAACCCTAGGCGTTGTGCAAGCGGTTCGAGCACCCGGCAATGCTAGCAGGAGGGCTTCGCCGTCCAACGGGGGGTGCGGAGCAAGCCCGTGTTACTGATCGCTCGGTCCGTGATCGAGTTCGGGCACGAACTGGGTGCCGACCGCCTCGGGGTCTTCAGCCTTGACCACGGTCAATGGCTGTTCGAGGAGGGTGGTGTGTCGAATGTGGGTCACCGTCCCATCGACGTTGCGGACCTCGATCGTGACCGGGTGAACAGCGAGTACCTCACCGTTCAGTGAACCGTTGCTCAGTCTGTCCCCCGTCCCGACGATGCGGCGAACGTAGCGCCCCGTCGACATCTCGTTGGCGAGGTCATGGCCGCCGAGACCGACGAGCAGCGCAAATGAGAGGGCGATGGCAAAGACGATCCCCGCGGTCAAAATCATCAAGATGCTGGTGTCGACACCGAGTTGGGAGAGAGCGAAAATCGTCGCCAAGACGAGGATCGCCACGCGCACAGCGCTGGCAACTTCGGGCCGTGGCTGGCCGGTAGCGCGAAGCATCGACTCGTTGACGGCGGTCGAGATCAAGGTGGCGGCGACATTGCCAAGCAAGAGGATCGTGCCGGCCACCATGACCTTAGGCATGAAGCCGACGAGTGAATCGGGGAGTTGCTCAAGTGTTTCGCGGTCGACGATCGCGAGCGCTACCAGGGTGCCGACGACCACGCACAGAGACAACACGAGGCTCGCTGCCGCGTTCGCAAACTGATGAAAGGTGCGTGTGCGTCTCGGAGACATCAAGAAGTTGCGGACGACCTTTGCGAGTGTGGCCCCGATAACGGCGCCGCCCACAACAGCAACGATGGCCCACAGCCATGGGTTGCTGAGCAGGTCCGCTGCCAAAGACGGCATACTCTGAGCTGCTTGGATGTTCACTGCCCTGTCCACTTCTGTCGGGGATCGACGTCACGCACCATGCGCACTCAAAGTGCTTTGCCTCATAACCGTTAAGCGGAGGGGTGGTGAGTCCAGGTCTGTAGCCTGTCGCAACTCCGAACGCAGCCCGCAATCGTTGGCTCCGTCGGCCAGTATCGCTCGCAACCGAGATTGTCGCAAACAACTTCCGCGCGGCCGCCCGGGGACTAACGGCGAGTAGACGGGGTGCTCACGCTCAGCGTCTGATCCAAGCCGCGCTGGATCGTGACAGGGTGGAGAAACGCTCGCGCCCGGTGTTCGCTCCCAGAGCCACGGTCACCCTGGGTGGGTTGTAATGCCCGCGTTCGGTGGACGCGAACCGCCGTCATCGAGTCTATTTTGTTTGTTAGTTCCTGATGGCGTTGCGCCGAGCGATTCAGGCCTCGGGTACGAATAATATGACCTTTGCGGTATCGGTGGCGGCGCCGAAGAAGTCAAACGCTACGGCCATGGATTCGCGGTCTGGTCGACGGCGTTCGAGCGCCTTCTCGGTGCGCTCGGCGAGGCCAGCTGGAGCGGCTAAAGCAGCTCGCAGCACGTCCCCGACGGTCGAACCGATCGCGGCGATGTCCTCCAAACGACTCGCACATCTGTCGCACTGATCGATGTGACGACCGATTCGGTCTCCGAGCGGTGCGCCCGCGTCGGACCAGGAACGGATCTGTTTTGGTGAGGGGTGCGTGATAATCATCGCGACCATCCCGCTAGAGATTCGGTTAGGGCTTTTCGGGCCCTAAAGAGACGGGTCTTGACTGTCGGAAGGCTGACGTTGAGGGTTTCGGCGATCTCGTCATATGACATGCCTTCTACCTCACGCAACACGACAATCGTCTTACTTGTTTCGTCGAGTTGGTCGAGTGCGGCCCAGAGGTCGTTGACAGCGGCGCGTCCTTCGACCACACGTTCGATGGTGGTGCCCGCCGCTTGTTCTGGGAGCCAGTCAGGTTCGTAGGGGTCTTCACGGATACGTCTGAGGGCGCTGACGGCGGTGTTGTGCGCTATGCGCAACAACCACCCACGAAGCGATCCCTCACCTCGGAAGGTTGGTAGTGCCTTCCAAGCCTTTACAAATGTGTCCTGGGTGACGTCCTCGGCCAAGGCTTTGTCGCGGACAATCGACACTGCAACCCGAAACACGGCTGCGGAGTGCTCTTTGACGATCTCGGAGATGTCGTCGGGAACCGGTTGGATCGGAGCACTGTTCGTTGGATTGTCCTCTGAGGTGACCGCCGTCACCGGCGGCCGCGAGGTTGCGGAAACCGGTGTCGCTGTTTGACGTTGAACTGGGGCCATCACATCGAAGACTCGGTGTTGTAGCGGCAGCTCAACGAGACAACCTGGAATCGGGGAAGTCGCCAGCACGAACCACAGACGTGGCGCTGGTGCAAAAGTCGCGAGGATTATCTAGTGTTGCTGCAACGGCGCGAACGGGGCGATGTTACCACGGCGTTGGCGCAGCACCCGAGGGGTGCTGATTTTCACGGCGTCGCAGCTTCGATAGATGCAGTCCCGTTGGAAGTGTGTTGGATCCGCTCGGCCGCGTGAATCGCCGAGCGCGATACGTATCCCAGCCCCAGGCCAATCACGCTGCCAACCAAGACATCGGACGCGTGGTGCATGCGGGTGTGAACGCGCGAATATGCGACGAGCCCAGCAAGCGCGTAATAGAACGGGCCGAGCGGGTCGTCATCGGCCAGAACTACCGCCGCGGCAAATGCGCTGGCGGCGTGTCCAGACGGGAACGAGCTGGTGATCGGGCGATGCATCCCCATCTGGAGGTCGTCCTCAAAGCCGACGGGGCGGGGGCGATTGAACAGTGGTTTGAGGACGCCATTAACGAAACCCGATTGCAGGATCTGTGGCGCGTACAGACCCCACGGGAACCCTGGGTGGTGTCGAGATGTGGCCCCTGCGGACCGTGCCAGCGGTGAACCACAAAAGGGAGTGGTCGGCCGCAGAGGAGAGGGCAGAAAAGAACCGGTCGCTCTTGGGGGTCCGTCGTCGGTCGATGACGCGAGAAACCGCGGTGTCGAACTTGTCGACGCGCCGCCACACGGCGAGAGCCTTGGGCGAGGGGGCACGATCGCTTTGCTTCAGCCCGGGAGCGAAGGTCTCGACCAACTGGTTCAGCACGTCCATGAGCGGCAAAGTGTAGTTTCCGTCACCGCCGTGAGGTGAGGTTTGTTGTGGACACCGGTGCTCGAACCGGCTTGTCGAGAGACGGGTGCACCCCGGCGCGAGCGACATCGGCGGGCAACGTAGCGAGCAGCTCGCCCGCTGTCGTTGGGTCGCCTCCGAACTGGGGGCAATGCGGCTTGTAGAAGCACCACGAACACAACGGCCCCGACTTCGGTCGAAAATCGTTGCGTTCACATGCTGTTTCGATCGCGGTCCACACCGCGCGGGTCCGCACCGAAACGCCGCGGGTGCTCTGTTCGGTAGGGGTGGCGATAATCGACTCGGGCGTCGAGAGGTAGAGCAACTGGACCTTTGCCGGTCGTTGGCCAAACATGGCTTCACAGAGCCAGGAGTAGATGTGTACCCCGTGCAGTGACGAGCGTTCGTAGCCCCCTCACGCGGGGGACGCCCCGTCTTGTAGTCGGTGACGATGAGTTCGCCGTCCACCACCTCGAGACGGTCGATCACGCCGCGGAGATAGGGGCCTGATCCTCGGCTTGTTCGCCGAGCCGAGCTCCGACGAGGACCTCGATGCCGACGGGGTGGATCGTCGTCGGGTCTTCGAGCTGGAAGTAGTTGTCGAGGAGTGCTCGAGCATCGCTGAAGAGTTGTTCGTGGCCAGCTTGGTCGAGGTTCAGCCCCGTGAAATCAGGGTGATCGGCCAGTTCGGCGCGCGCCGCGTCGAGGTCTTGTTGAGCAGCGCTCAGCGTTCGGTCAGCGGGCGGCCTCAACATGAGGCGTTCGAGCGCTCGGTGGACGAGCGTGCCCTTGGAGGCCGCGGGTTAGGAGGTTGTGAGATGCCGTCGATCGTCTCGAAACGGAAGGCCAGCGGACAATTGGTAAACGATGACACCTTTGACGGCGACAGGGTCTTTGGCAACCGCAAACGACCGTCGACGGGGTCGTCTACACCCGTTGCAGGCGGAGATGACGCGTCGAGTCGCTGAGGCGCTGTGGGCTCACCAGGTGTTTCCGTCGTGGCGGCTGTGGTCTCTGCTTGAGAGTTCATCGACCACACACTACAAATCAGGTGTGACGGTCTCGGGCCGTTCGTCTACGGGGATGAAATCCCATACCGCTGATGCCGTCTCCGGGGCTGTTGCCGTCTTGAGCATCATTGCCGTCCTCAGGGCTTGGGACAGCACCTGCTCGCGATGAGCGCCCGTCGAATTTGTGAGCACTGTTAGGATCGCTTGCCGGCGAGCTGAGGACTGTCGCACGACCGCGACGAGCGGGGTACGACGAGTATCGGCGGTATCGACACGCGCTTGGCCGAGAGCGCGACAACGCTTGTTCGAGCGGAACACGACGGAGGTATGGCGTGAAGGTCGACGGAAGTCTCATGGGCGTCAACCCACATGATGCTGCGGAACAGGCAAAGGCGCTCGAGGCGCAGGGGTATGACGGCGTCTTCACCGCCGAGACGAGCCACGATCCCTTCTTTCCGCTCCTATTGGCCGCAGAACACAGCGAAACGCTGCACCTGGGAACCGCGATCGCGGTTGCGTTTCCTCGGAGCCCTATGCAACTCGCTCAGACCGCATATGACCTGACCAGGTACTCAAATGGTCGCTTCACACTCGGGCTTGGATCCCAGATCAAAGCGCATATCGAGAAGCGATTTTCGGCGACTTGGAGCCGTCCAGCGGATCGAATGCTCGATTACATCTCGGCGCTTCGCGCCATCTGGGACTGCTGGGCGAATGGAACCAAACTCGATTATCGGGGCGAGTTTTATACCCACACGCTGATGACCCCATTCTTCAATCCCGGACCTCAAGCAGCAGGTATTCCTCAGGTGAGCCTCGCAGCGGTGGGGCCCCGTATGACGCGGGTTGCCGGACAGGTCGCCGACGGCATCATCCTCCATGGGTTTACGACCGAGAAGTACGTCAGAGAAGTCACTCAACCCGCCATTAACGAGGGTCTTGCATCCTCGGGTCGCCTGCCCGCCGACTTCACCTATTCGTGTCCGGTGTTCATCGTCACCGGTGAGGATGACGCATCCACCGAGCAGGCGGCGACAGCCGTTCGGCAACAGATTGCGTTCTACGGCTCGACCCCGGCGTATTGGCAGGTTCTTGACATGCATGGCTGGGCCGGTGTGGGTGAGAAACTCAACAAGATGTCAAAAGCGGGTGAGTGGGCCGAGATGGGAAACCTCATCACCGACGACATGCTCGATGCGTTCGCCATCGTGGCCTCACCTGATCAGGTTGGCCGTCGGCTGCATGACCGTTACGGCGACATCGTTGCTCGAGTGAGCTTCTATGCGCCTTATGCGACCCCCCGCCGATCTATGGCCGTCGGTCATCGCCGACATCAAAGCAATCGCCTGACGGCGGCCCCCTTCAGACGTCTAGGTTTGCGCGACTCTGAGATGACGCGCCGTTCCAGTTCGCGCCGAGCACGGCTGATCTTGGGCGATGGCGGTTCGGGTAAGTCGTCGCGCATCGACCAGATCGCTGACCAATCCGATTCGGGCGGACGACTGCTCTGGGTAAAGCCAAGTCCGCATCGACCGACATCGCTGCACCTTCACGGAGACGGACCGATCGAAGTGTTCGCCGAACTGACGGTGGCGATGGAGGTCCTCAAAGCGGGGGACGTCGTCCTCATCGACAACGCTCACCGGCTGACGCCGAGCGAATGGGACGCGGTACGCGACCGCTTGGCGACACCGCCGCCCGTCGATGTCGAACTCGTCGCCACCGCACCTCGCGGTGCCCACCGAACGGGTATGGGCGTACCCGAATGGCTCGCCACAACGGCCGACATCGAGGTCCTCGAGGGCTGGTCGGAGCGTGACTACCGCGAGTACTGCACCGGTTCGGGTGGTCTGTCGCCAGAACCCGAAGAGATCGCCAGGATGGTCGAGGCTTCCGGGGGAGTTCCTCGGTGGCTGGTGATGGCACACGCATCGCAAATGGCGGGTATGTTCGATGAAGTCGGGCAACCGCCACCGATGCTGTGCGCCTTTATCAACGAACAGATCGGGACCGTGTCGGCCGAGGGGCCCCGGACAGGGCGATTTGTGCACGACCTCCTGAGGGGTTTCACCACGTTGGTCGACTGTGCGGTCTCGGCGAACGATCCCCTCTGGCCGGCCGCGGTGGGGGTGACGGTGGAGCGCTCGCTCGAACTGGTGGCTTTCTACCACACCGCTGGTTGGGTCGATGGGCGAGGTTGGCCGATCCCATGGGTAGGGGCAGCGATCTCTGCGGCGTGGCGGACGTTTGAGCCTGGGACCCTCGACCAACGGCAAACCCTTGGCTCGCTGGGAACAAGGGTGCCCGATGCTGGCGTGCCCGATGCTGGCGTGCCCGATGCCGGAGCTTCTGATGCTGGCCGGACGTATGTTGCGCGGGCGGTGCTTGCCAGCGAGAACGATGATTGGCAAGCGGTCCGTGCCTGTTCCATGGGTGTGCTGGTCAGGGCGCGTACAGCGCTGCATTCACACCGCCGCGGTATCGGGTCAGCAGCGGCTGTGCCGACGGTTGAGACGTTGGCCGCGCTGATGTACTCGCTTGCTGAGTTGGAGCTTGGTGAGGTCCCGCGCGGTCCGTCGAGTTCTGGAGCCGACCCAACGACGGTCGCTTTTGTGTCCCTGTGGCAGCTGGCGGCGGGATCACCGCTCCGAACCGAGAGCGGCTCGGCCCAGGATCGGCCGCATGTCGTGGCCCGGTCGGCCGGGTCCGACACCTCTGGCGCCGGGGATCGATCCGTCGTGAGGAGCTCCCAAGCGGTTGAGTCACCGCCGGTATGGGGACCGGCGCTCGAACCGCTCACCGCGTGGTTGAACGATGTGGCTGACCTGATCGTGTCTGCCCATCGGGGTGACGCGCCGATGAGCAGCCAGCTGCTGGGTCGGGTTCAGCGTCTGGAACCGACCGAGTCGGGGGTGACGTCGGTGCTGACCCACCGGGTCGCCGAAGCCGTGATGCAGCCCGTCAGACGCCTGATCACGGCGATCGCTGGCGTCGCAGCCGTGAAGCGGCTTGGGTCCTCTGGGGCGTCTCGGTCCGGCACCGGCGAAGGGGATGTCGCCCGAGCGTTCTGGGAGATGCTCGCCGAGCCGGGGTCTCGGTCGAGTTCGGCATTGCCGGGGAGTGCTTCGGTACCCACCCGGCAGATGCGATATCGGGCGGACTTGTGGAGCGAGGGCGTCGAGGTCATTCGTGCGACGCGAACCTCCGACGTTGCGACGATGCGCGCACGGGGGACGGCCTGGCTGTACGCGCTGCTCGGCGTCGAATCGACATTGGACGAAACTCCCATGCTCATCGAAGCGCTCGTACTCGCTGCTCGTCTCGAACATGTCGACCTGGCTGAAGCGATCTGGGAACGGCTTGACTCCCTGCACACCGTCGATGGCGTGTGGGCGTCGCGCATCGCCTGGGCAGCACGACGCAGCGATGCGATCCTCGGCGGCGGTGTGATTTCGCCGACCGACGGGTTGGGATCCTTCGATGCTGTACCCACTGACGGATCCGGCGATGTCTGGGCGCGGGCATGTGCCTGTCTGCCTCCCTCGGATGCACACCCGACCGACTCCGACCCCCCCGACGGTGCGCGCCCTTTCGCCGGTACCGCGGAATCCGCACCCGATGTCATCTCAACCGAACGAGTCACAAGGGTCGCAGACGAACTGATTCGCCACGGTTGGGGCGATGATGCGCGGTGGTTGCTCACCGCGGCGGCACTGGCTCACACCGATGTCGTCGAGGCCGGTGTGTTGCTCGGTCGGGCCCGCGAGGTCCTCGATCGGGCGCCGTCGGGATTGGATGCGCTGTCGGCTCGCGAATCCGAAGTCGGTTCGCTTGTTGCGCTCGGGCACACCCACCGCGAGATCGGGTCGCTGCTGTATATCTCTCCCAAGACCGTGGAGCACCACGTCGCGGCGATTCGTCGAAAACTCGGCGTGTCTCGACGTGTTGACCTGCTCGCTGCACTACGGGGTGAATCAGAGGAGCGATAACCGACACCCATATCGCGGTGACCACCCTCAGTGAGTTAGGTGAGCGCTGGGTGAAATGGAGTGGTCGGTGGGTAACATCTTGCTCTGGCTGGCAAATCCCGACGAGACCCTCTTGCGCTGCCGCGAGCGTCCCGGGCTCATCTCGAGCGCGGACATGGCTGCGTACGGCGAGGCCCAAGGACCATCGGGTAATCGCTACGGTTGCCACCGCACGCGTCACGTCGCACGGCTGATCCGGGAACGAAATGTCATGAAGCTCAGAGATGCCATCTTTGGCACGACGCCGCTGCGCCGAGCGTTCTCGGCATTGCTCGTCGTACTCGCACTGGCGGTCGGTTTCGCGTCTGGAGCATTCGCTGCGAGTGAATCAAACGACGTGACCCCAGGCGGGGCAGGAAGTATCTCGCTGTACTCCTGCCCGGGGGGCGCAGTTCGCTCGGTCGCTCGCTCAGGAGACCGACTCGCCGTCGAAGGAAGGAGCCAAGAAGGCGACTTCGTCGCCGTTCGTGATCCTCGCCAGCCGTCGATCCGCCTTTGGGCGCGCTCCGATCAGTTGTCGACCGTCGTCGACGTCGATGCGCTCGGCGTGACCGAATGCGCTCAAGACGGAGAACCTGCAGATGTGAGCATGCAGGTCATCACCGTCATCGAGCCCCCCGGCAACCTGTCGAAAGAGGTCTTGGCCGCGTTGGGGTCAGCTGAGTGGTGGGCTGCCGCGCTGACGACCACCACGGTCGTAGCGGCGGACACGACGACGACCGAACGCGGCGACGGCCGGTCGCCCGGTTCGACGACCGGCTCCACGGCTAGCTCTGACCGGGTCACGACCTCATCGAGGTCCCACTCGACGTCCGCATCCACCTCGGGATCGACCCGTGGAGCGAGTACGGCGACAACGGCCGGTCCGGGAACGACGCCTCGACCGCGGGCGACGACGTCGGTGACGACGACCCGCGGGTGTCCTCGACAACCCGGGTCGTGACGCCGACAACCATCCTCGTCCCTCAGACCGGCTCACGGACGGTCTGGTTGACCGCAGGCTTCAAGCCAACCGGTCGGAGTTGCGGTGAGACGCTCATCGTGTGGGGTGAACTCCGCGACGCCCGCGATGGCGATGAAGTGCGGGTATCGGTTGGGAGCTGGACCCGAACCGATGCGGCCGCCGACGGTTCGTGGTCGATCTCGGTGCCGTCCTCTATTGCCGACGGCGCTACCTCGGCGATGATCGCCGCGTATGACGATTCGGGACGCCTCTTGGCGTCGGCTCGGCGCACGCTCCCGACCTGTACCCAGGCGGGTACGTCATCGACCTCGTCCTCCTCGTCGACATCGTCGTCGACGACAACGCCATCGACGTCGACGACCTCCATAGGCGAAACCACCACGACGGCGGCCGGGCCGTGAGCCCGCTGCGTGATCGGCCGGCCCTGTGGGTGACGCGAGGCGCGATGGCACTGCTCGCGGTACTTATCGGCGCGGCGGTCGGCGCGGCGGTATCGAGTGACGGTGACCGTGACGACGCGCCGGGCGCTTCAGGATCGGTTGCGATCCGTGACGCTGGTGCGGATACGCCAAGTGCTCTGATCCCGCTCGACGCGCTACCGACCCCGGCGGAGTGGCCAACCCTGGATGGGGTGTCGTGGATGAACCCCGTTGGGCAGGATGCAGTGATGACACCGGTCGCCGCTGGTGTTGAGGGGCTCACGGCTGCGGACGTCACCGTGTCGGACAACCCGACGGTGTGGTCAGAGATCGCCGCGGCGCGTTGGCGTTCAGACCAGTGGCTTACCGCTGCCCAGCAATGTCCCGCTACCGCCGAATCAGGATGCCAGTTTGATGTCGTCAATGGTCCCCGCGAGTCGTCGTTTGGGGGGATCCAAGTGCGACCGGTTCTCTCCGTCGACCCCCTGGCTAGCGCGTGCGAAGGATGGCTCAACCTCGCAGCATCGACCGCAGCCTTCGACGGCGAACGTCTCACGCTTCGTTGGCTGGTTCAGAGCACACAACCCGGTTCGCTGCTCGTCGAGCTGATCGACGGTGGTGGCCGCTCGGTATCAGCCACGGCGGAACTGGAAGGGCCTTCCGACGACGCAGAATTGGGTAGTGCGACCTGTGTCGGTATCGAATCTACGCCGGGCAGTCCCCGCACGATCCGTTTTAGATTCGTCGGCGACCAAGGCGCTGTGGATGTAGCGGAGATGACCTCGGTCGCTTTGCAGTCAAACGCCCCCGCGTTGCTGACCGCAGTGCAAACCGACCCCGGCATGGTGATCGGAGTGCTCCAGGCGGTGACGTCGCTCGCACTCTCCCTTGAAGGATCGGCTACCGATGGTTCTGTGGTTGTCGAAGGTAGCCCCCCGCGGTGCTCGCCGAATGTCGTCGATGATCTCCCGACCACCGATGGCGGGCCGGACCGCTGGTGGGTGCAGCGACGGGGAATGGCGCAGGCGTCCGTTCCCCAACTCGCTGATGGCGACGTGCAGCCCGACACGCCTATCCGCAGCGTCACGATTGCCGTTCCGAGCGGGGCCCAGACCACGTTGTGTGCGGGTATCGAGGGATCCGTCTATCACATATCGGTGAACGGTGATGCGACGACACGCACCGACTCGATAGGGGAACTCGAGATGCAGCCAGGCCACGACCTGGTCGGTTATGACATGGTGGCCGAAGTGCTCTCGCCTTCAGGGCGACCGCTGTGTGGTGAGTTGGTCCGCGGAATTGGTCAGCGGCGGCCGCTGACGCGCGGATGATGCCGTCGAGACGGCGGTGACGATGCGGCTGCGGCTGCCCAATCGGCGACGATCTCGGATGTGGGGCCAAAGGCGGTGAACAGGTCGGCTGGATTGCTGTATCAGCGGACGGGCAACCCGCCATTCTGACCGGTTTGCGCTGGGGTGAGGACCCCACCGAAGCGGTGTATGTCCCCGTCGAAGACTCCGACTGTGAAACCGCCCACAGCTGTTCATTGGCTATTGCCTGGAAGGTTCCCGACAGCCGATAGAGCCGTCGACGAACAGCCGTGCTGGTCCTGGTGCCCGGTCCGGTGTTAGCGCCCCGTCGGGAGGTCTCGGACGAGTTCTTCGCAGCTGCGAATGATGACGTTGCTGACCGCTCGGACGTCAACCGGTGAGAGCGGGTGTTCCGCTTTGCGGCGCCACCGGTTAATCGTCGCGACCAACAGCGGTTCGATGTCGACGCCATCGAGGTCTGCATCGAGACCCATGCGCGCCAAGGGTGAGTAGCCATGTGCGCCACAGATGCGTTCGGCCTCTGCTCGGTCATCGGCGTCCAGAGCCAAACGGGGGTTTCGCAACGCCGTCAGCGCTCGCAGCTCAGCGAGGGGATGCGCGGATGCATAGAGCTGGTCGAGTCCGAGGGCGATCGGACGCGAGAGGGCCGCTGGCTGAGAAGCGACGAGGGCTTCGAGCAGCACGACCGCAGAACGAGCTCGGAGTAGCTGAGCGCGACCGATGAAATGTTCGTCGATCAGCGCTGCGAGGTCATCGATACCCGACTGTCTGCGCAGCACACTCGACAGCTGACCGGCGTCACGGACCAGACCTCGCCGTATGAGCTGTGCGCCGATTCGGATGCCGAACATACCGAACCGGTCGAGGAGCGACTCGCGTTCAGGTGCGCTCAGCCCAACGTGGTGGGTCGAGCGCAGCCGGTCCGCCGACAACAACGCATCCTGAACGACGTCGGTCGGGTTTGCGGCTAGTCGGGCAAGCGCGTCGTAGTCGCGTTGGCGAAGATTGGTGGAGGACTGAGCGAGTAACCCCGCGACGGGAAGCACCGTAAAGCACAACGACCGAATCCGATCATCTGTCCGGTACCGTGCGGCGACCTTCTCAGCAGATGCCAACGCGTCCTGTCGCCCTCCACCGATCTCATCGGCGCGCGACAAGATGCCAACCGTCGTCGTGGGGGTCGCCTGGGACACTTCCTGGTCGTGGAACGCCTCCAAGAACCGAACGTCGTCACCGTGCACATGATTCATGAGATAGATCACGGCATCGGCTTGGGTCGGCAGCGGTCGATTCGGATTCAAGAAATCGATCGTCGCTTCGGAATTGCCCGACGTTGCTGACCCGATGCCGGGCGTGTCGATCAGGGTGACCCGACGCAACGCCTGAGATGGCCAAGTCACGCGGAGCGAACGGGGCGCGTCTCTACGGTCGGGGAGTGCGATGTCGAGGGCCTGGTGCTCTCGACGGGTGAAATCGAGGGGAGTGAAACCGCCCTCGCTGTCTTCCATCTGGACCCGGTAGCTCAGCCCGTCTTGGTACCACGTGACCAGCCGCGTACATTCCGAAGCGTCGGTCGGTGCGAGTTCTTCCCCGACGAGCGCGTTCAAGAGTGTCGACTTACCAGCTTTGACCTTTCCAGCGATGGCGATTCGCAGCGGGCCAGAGAGCCGGTCACCGACCGCTGCCAACGCCGTTGCGATGTGCGGATCGTCAAAGCGCGCCGACGCGATATCGAGCAGTGGAGCGATCTGATCTGAGAGCACCCGGTGAGAGCGCGGGAGTTCGCGAGGATCAACGTCGCTCATCGGCGGCCCTGTGCTCCGGTACCGCCCTGTGCTCCGGTACCGCCCTGTGCTCGGGTACGGAGCTGGCCGAGTCGGTCGGCTTCCCTGGCTAGCGTGTCGAGAGCAGCGAGCTCGGCGTCGAGTGTTTCCCTTCGTGCGCTTGCCCTCGACGCGTCGTTATCAGCGATTGCTTTGGTGTGCTCGGCCTGGGTACGCGCAGCATCGCTCACCCGTGCGGCCTGGGTTAACAGTTCGTCGCGCAGGTCGCGAGCAACCTGCCTCACAGCATCGCGGGTTGCCTTACCCACCTGCAGGACGGAGTCGTCGAGATAGCGGGCGGTGGCGGTGAGAGCCCGTGTCCGCCTGGTTGTGATGCGGTGAGATCGGACATCTCGAACGGCGTTTCCGCCGACTAGCGCGCCAAAAAGGAGCGGGAGAGGATGCAAAACGGACCAGGTTGACCACGCGGTTCCAAGCATGCCAAACATCAACACGCCGCCGTAGGTTCCCTTCAAGACCTCCATCGTGTGCTGACCAAAGCCGCGGTCTCGAAGCGTCCGATCGAGTGGAGGGGCCACGACAGACGGGTCTGGAAGATCGATCCGAATCTCTGCGTCGGCGAGTTCGGCAGTCGCCGCAAACGCGCCGGTCACCCGATCGACCAGACGTTGTGCATCGTCCAACAGCTGCTGGTGGTTGTCCATCACCGCGCGTGCGACCCGGCGAGCCAACCAAGGTTGAAACTCAGGCCAGATCTCGGCTGGATCACCCGCGTTGATCGCGTCATCGGCTTCGCGTCGGAGGTGTCGCATATCGGAACGAAGTCGATGTTCCAGGTTCGACGCGACATCGGTGGCGCCGTCTTGAAGGATCTGGCGCCACGCCGCGTCGGGGCGGGCGAGAGCGTCGGCTTCGTCGGCGGTACGTGCATAGTGTTCCCAGAGCCGTGTTGCAGCGCTTGTCGATGCGAGCGCACTCCGTTCTGCGACGAACATCCGCGTCAGTTCGTCGGCGACGGAGCGGACCTGCCTGCCGGCATGCGCAATGTCGTCGCTCCGGGCGTTCGCCGCGACCTGCCGGAGTATTTCTTCGAGCGCCACCAACCCCGATTCGGAGTCGAGTTCTGCGTCGTTTCTGCTGAGTGCGTGCCAGCGCAGCGCAGCAGACGTCGCAACGTGGTTGAAGTCGATGTTGTGGTGGTCCAGATGGGCCGCATTACGTTCTTGGATGAGGCGCCAGTGGGGGGAGATATCGATTTTGGTGAGCACCGTGATGACGGTGGGGCAGAGGTGCGAGGCCTTTTCGAGAAACTCTAACTCTGCCGCTGAATATTCGGCACCCGCGTCGGAGACAAAGACGACGGCGTTGGCGACCTGAAGCGCTGCGAGGGTGACCTCGCCGTGCGCAGAGGACAACCCGCCGACCCCGGGGGTATCGACGAGCGTCATGCCGAGGTTCAACAACGGCGCAGGGATACCGATCTCGACGGCGCGGACACTCGCCCCATCAGGGGGCGCTGGGCGCCTCGGTCTGGGCATGTGCGACCGTCTTCGAGGGGTATCGGCATCCGCTCGATACGGTCGGAGTCATCATGTGCGAGGACCGCGAGCGCTGCAGGAGCGGCCGCATGGCTCACATAGGTCGGGACGACTGTCGCGATGTCGTCGTCCACCGCACAGACCGTGCGGCGGAGCAGCGCATTGATCAACGAACTCTTACCCTGCTTGAACTCGCCAGCGACGACGATGCGCAGGCCCGGATCATCGAGGCGTGCGCGTGCTTGATACAGGCGATCAGCGAGGTCGAGACGTCGGTGCTTTCGCACCGCGCGCAACGACGCATCGAGGGCCGAGCGCGCATCTCCGGCCCAGCGATCCGACGGGTCGTATCCGTTCACCCGTTCTGCGGTGTCGCTGAGTCCGCCGAACCGCCGTTACCGACAGACGGGGTTCAACACCGCTGGCCTGTTCGGTCGATGCCTGTTCGGTCGATACCTGTGCCGATGTCCCCACCCTCGATGCGTCCGTCGTTGGAAGCTCGGCGGGAAGGGGAGCATCGGCTGGGTGCTCAGGCCGTGCGGCCGCCGTCTGTGCGGCTGGCGGTTGTGCGGCTGGCGACTGTGGCGATGCGGCGGCGATGTCGGAGCTGTTAGCCGAGGGCAGAACGGCCGGGGGTACAAGGGTCTCAGGCGCTGGCTCGGCGGACGGCGGATCTGGCGCGAACGCCGCTGCGGGGACCGTCTCGACCGAAGTCAGGTCAATGCTCTGAGCGTCACTGCCACCGTGGTCAAAGGTATCGGTTGTTGGATCGTCGTTGAATTCGGTCACCAGATCGGGGGTATCGCGGCGTTTCTTGGTATCGAAAAGGCCGTACAAGATCAGGATGATTCCGACAGGTATTCCGATGATCAATACGAGGGTCGACGGTTCCATCCTGGTCCTTCGCTCTCCGTCGCCCGGCTGCCAGCAGGTGCGGCGGCGACTCGTCATGTCTGTCGTTCGGCAGTGGAAGATACCCCGGAGGACCCACATTTACCATGTCGATAAATCGGGTACAGCCAGCGTTGTGGCGAACGAGTTACACGCGGTGCGTTGGCTCGACGCGGTCGCGCCCCGGCATCCCGCACGCGTGTGCGGGTGTGAAGGTTGCTTGCGCTGTCGGTGAGGACTAGTAGGGACGGGCGGGTGTCGTGCCGCTGGATGTGTCCTGGCGTTCAGAGGTATCCGACGGCCGGGCGGTACGGGGACCATGTTCGGGAGAGCTGGCACCGTCGGGAGCGGTTGCTTCGCGTGCGAGAGGATCGATACTGCCGATACCTACGTCGTGAATCGGAACCTCTGAGCTCAGAGACCAACCGTCGACCTGTGATGTCGACGGTGTTGCCCACGCTCCACGATCGCGCAGACGAGCGACCATCGACTCAGCTTCCGAGCACGTCAACAGATCCAGATAGCCGTCGCGGGCGACCGAGGCGATCCGGTCGTCCCAGGACCATCCCAACTGCGCGAAGAACGCCGACGGCCGGTCGCAGAACAACGCGCGAGCGCCCGGTGCTTCCAACGCTCGGTTGATGCGATACTGAATGGTTGCCGGTACCGGCATCGGTGCTCCTTATCGGGTGGTTCAACACAGGTTTGGGGTCGACCTTGGTCGACCCCAAACCCTTGTTTCCCGCCGCAATACGATCGGCTCGAAGGGTTTGGTGCCTATGGCGGGCCGCCCGGGAAAACGCCGGGCGGCACAACCATCCTCCTCGATGGCGGGCCGGTGCCACCGGGTTGGTCGGGACCACGATCTCGCTTCGTGATTCCGCACACGGCACCCCAGAGCCAGTCATCTCAAGATATGCGCCCCCGTCCCGGTTCCGCATCGGGGAATTCCCCTATTCTTGTGGCGGGTGGTCGTCGTGGAGTCTGTGTGGCTCTTCGGCAGTGGCGTTGCGGAACGCCACCAGCGCGGGACGGCATGCGGGTGAACGACACTGGGCGTGCCGGGGTAGATGAGGTCTGAATGCAGTACGCACTCGGGGTCGATTTGGGCACGACCTATTCGAGCGCGGCCGTCGTCCGAAGCGGCCGCGACGAAGTGGTATCGCTCAGCGCGCGGCGATGTGCTGCCGACGGTCGTGGCTGTGCGCCAAGATGGCTCGGTCTTGGTGGGCGAGAGTGCGCAACGTCGCGCCTACGAAGAACCTGAACGTGTCACCCGCGAGTTCAAGCGCCGTATCGGTGATGACGTCCCTATCGTCTTGGACGGTGCTCAGTACATGCCAGAGACGCTTCTTGGCATGGTCTTGGCGCACATCATCGAGACGGTCACGATTCAAGAAGGTGGACCGCCCACAGCACTCGCCGTCTGCCATCCAGCGAAATGGGGGCCGTTGCGTACCGAGCGGTTGCGCGGTGCGATCCGCAACGTGCATCGCGGGCCATTTCATCTGGTGAGCGAACCGCACGCCGCTGCGGTGCACTACGCAAGCCGGGAACGAGTTCCAGCGGGAGCCAACGTCGCGGTCTATGACCTCGGTGGCGGAACCTTTGATGCCGCCGTGCTGCGCCGGACAGCGGATGGCTTTATCACCTTGGGTAATCCGCGCGGCATCGATGCCCTAGGGCGGCATCGATTTTGACGATGCAGTCCTCGGTCACGCTCTGGACTCCCTCGGTCCGAGCCTCGAGGAACTGAATCTCGACCAGCCCGCCGTCGCTGCCTCGCTGTTGAGATTGCGTCGCGAATGCACCGAAGCGAAGGAAGCGCTTTCAACCGATACCGATACTGCGATTCCTGTGATGCTGCCGAACATCTCGACACGACTTCGGCTGACCCGCCGAGCTTGAAGACATGATTCGGGATCGTCTTGACGAAACGGTTGCGACCACACGCGAAGCGGTGCATTCAGCAGGGCTGGATGTCGACGAGATCGATCGTGTGCTGTTGGTCGGCGGAAGCTCACGAATTCCCATGGCAGCTGAACTGGTGTCGCGCGCCCTAGGGCGCCCCGTAGCGCTCGACGCCCACCCAAAGGAAGCGACTGCGCGGGGCGCATCACTTCTCGCGGCGGTCAGTGTCGGTATGGAACTCGACGTCAAACTCGCGGCGGATCTGCCCGACGTCTCCGAAGGAGCGCAGAGCACGAGCGACTCCTGGCAGGGCACCCTGCGAGCTACCGGGCGGACACGCCGTTCCGCCTCCCTCGGCGATACCGAAACCGTCGATGAAATCGGACCGCTCGCTGCAGACATATCTGAGGCCGAGGCCGTTGGGCATGCCGACGTCGCTGGCGAAGTCGCCGAGGCGCAGCCCGAAGACGTCGCGGTCGGCGCGACCACTCGGCTGCGAAGCGCACGCGACTTGAGCCCGACATCGCCGTTGATGCGCCGAGACTGGGACGGTCCCACCCTGTGGCGCCAAGGCTCAGCATCGGGGCACTCGACGGCTGATCCTTCGATGGTCGAGGCACCGTCGATGGAGTCATCCAGAGCCCGTCTCAAGTCCGCCATCCCATCAGCCCGCAAGACGCACGGCCTAGGGCAAGACGGTTCAGCTGGCGAGATCGCTGAGGGCCTTTCGAGTTCACATGAGACGATCGATATTCGGCATCACGCCGTAGAGGCACCCGGTATCGAACGAGACGTTCATGGCGGCGACACCGCGGTACCGGCTCCGGCCCACGCCCGGACGCTGCATGCGGCCCGGACCCGGGGTCGTGCTCCAAGTGTCAGCGACGACGATCTCGCCGGAGACGACCACGGGCGGAGAGAGGGCACCCTTGTCATCGCTGCAGCCCACGACGATGATGTCGAGCCCTCGCACACCCCCGAAACTGGGGATGCAGAACCGCTTCAGACCTCGCCATATCTGGCGCTGGGGCTGAGCCTGATCGGCTGTTCGGTGGCAGCGTGGGTGTTTCTCGGTCAACTCGGCTACTGACACCTCTCGGTGCGGTCCGACCTCGCACACCACGTCATCGGCCGACCGCAGCGGGTTCTCTGACGAGGACACGAGGTCCGACCTTATGGGCCGACGCTCTTGGCCCAGTCCGCGATCGCCGCGCCGAATCGATCGGGGTCCTCGAAGGGACCGAAATGCCCGACCCCGTCGTATCCAACGCCTTGAGCCATCGGTGATCGTTGAGCGAGGAGCGCTGCCTGTTCGGGATTGATCGTGTTGCTGAGCGCTCCCCCCAAGATCATCGTCGGAACGGTCAAGTCCGCCAGCGCATGCCAGGCGTCAGAATCCGGATATGGACGGTACACCGCTGATTCATGTTCGGGTTGGCATTTCAGCTCAACGGTTCCATCGTCTCGATCGGCAAAGCCGTACTCGACATACGCCGCCAACGCCCGCCGGTCGAGCGCTCCCAGAGGTGGTTTGCCCGCGTAGTTGTCGAGGGCTTGTGCACGGTTGTCGAATGTGGAACGCCGCCGCCGTGCCGCCTCGCTCATGGGATTGCCCTGGGTAGCGTGAGCCTCTCGGTCGAAATCGTCGGGGGGTGGCGGCATGATGATCGGCTCCCACAACCAGAGCGCTCGGAAGGTCCCCGGTCGACGATTCTCGACACGGATGAGCGACGCTCCGCCTTTGGAGATGCCCACCCCGAGCAACTCGCCCGGCGGCAGTGCGAGCCAGTCGACGACCGCGACCGCATCATCGGCGAAGCCTTGCCAGGTGATGCCAGCGGGGTCGCCGTGCCATGCGCTGTCGCCGTGGGCACGGAAGTCAAAGCTCCACACAGCAAACCCGTGCGCTACCAGATATTCAGCGACCGGCCGCCAGGCCACGCCATGAAAACCGGTGGGATGGGCGAGCAATACAGCGCGGCCTTCACGGGCGCACAGGGTCGGGTCGAGAGCGGGGTCGTGCCAGATCTGCACGGCGATCGGCACGTCTCGGGTCGGGATGGTTTCGATCCGATACATGCTCCCAGTCTGGACCAGCACCGTCGGTCGATCCGACACCGGCCGAACCGTACCGCCAAGTAGCTTTCTAGCAATTAGCCTTGTGGCCGCCATGGCAACCAGAACGCAAACAGAACAAAAACGCCGCGAGATCGAAGCGAAATATGACGATCCGCGCCGCGCATTGATCGACCCTGACTATCCGTTGCGGATAGCGCTGCTCGTCTATCGAGGCAACCCGCATTCAGGCGGCCAGGGCGTCTACATCCGTCACCTCTCGCGAGAACTGACCGAGCTCGGTCATGAGGTCACGGTCTTTTCGGGTCCTCCGTATCCGCATCTAGACGCTGGGGTGGCGATGGTGCCGGTCCCGAGTCTGGAGCTCTACCGCAATCCCGACGCGTTCCGTGTACCAGCGCTTTCGGAGTTTGGCGATTTGGTGGACCTGGCCGAGTTCGGCGTGATGTGTACCGCTGGATTCCCCGAACCAGCGTCGTATTCGTGGCGTCTGCGCGCCGAGCTCGCACCTCAGCGCGACGAATTCGACATCGTCCACGACAATCAGTGTTTGGGTCCGGGAATCCTCAAGCTCAACCGAGAAGGCTTTCCGCTCATCACGACGATCCATCACCCGATCACGGTCGATCGGGACCTCGACCTCGCTCATGCTGGGTCGTTGCGTCGATCGCTGACATTGCGTCGCTGGTACGGCTTTTTGCGCAGTCAGATTCGGGTCGCTCGCCGAGTGCCATACATCATCACCGTCTCCGAATCGTCGCGACGCGATATCAGCGCAGATATGGCGATCCCCGCCGAACGTATGCGCATCGTGCCGGTCGGCGTCGATGAACGGGTGTTTGGTCCACGTCCCGATGTGGCACGGGTTCCCGGTCGGATCATGACGACCGCTAGCGCTGATGTGCCCATGAAAGGTGTGCGCCCGCTCCTCGAGGCGATCGCAAAGGTCCGGACCGAACGCGACGTTGAACTCGTCGTCATCGGTCGTGCCCGCGAGATAGCCAAGCGATCTATCGCGGAATTGGACCTCGCCGACTGCGTCCGTTTTGAAACCGGAATTTCGGACGAGGAACTCATCAGACTGTATGCCGAAGCAGAGGTAGCGGTCGTTCCCTCGCTGTATGAGGGATTTTCACTTCCTGCAGCCGAAGCCATGGCATGTGGCGTACCGCTGGTCGCCACCACCGGAGGTGCCATCCCCGAGGTTGTGGGGACGAGCGGCGAGACCGGTGTACTCGTCGAGCCCGGAAATCCCGACGCTCTCGCGCAGGGAATCCTCCAGGTGCTCAACGACCGCGAGTTCGCCGCCACGATCGGCGCCGCAGGCCGTGAACGCGTCCTCAGCCGATTCACGTGGCGTGCGTGCGCAGAGGGCACCGCCGCTGAATATCGTCGTTATCTCGCCTCCCACTTCAACCTGACGTCAAAAGTCTCGTCTGAACCACGTTCTCTTCCGACCGGTCGGCCGTGACGGCACAACGGTCGGTCGACCCATCCCAACAGGCCATGGCGATCGTCGGTGGAGTCCGGCGGGCGCATCGAGCGGGACCCAACAGGAAGCCGCGCACATGTTGACAGTGGATTTTGAGCGTCTCGGGGTCCAGCCGGGGGACAAGCTGCTCGATATCGGGGCGGGTCGAGGACGGCACGCGTTTGAGGCCGCTCGGCTCGGGGCTCAGGTCGTCGCGGCAGACCTCGATCACGCCGACCTCGTCGCGACACAAGATACGGTCGCAGCGATGGTGCTCGAAGACGAGCCATTGCCCGAGGCCTGGGGTTTCATGGCCGCGCAGACAAACGCCTTGGCCCTGCCCTTCCCAGACGACAGCCTCGACCGGGTGATCGCAAGCGAAATCATGGAGCACATACCCGACGATGCTGGTGCGATGGCTGAGCTATTCCGGGTCGTGCGACCGGGTGGAACGGTAGCGGTCACGGTGCCGCGTTGGCTCCCCGAAAAGGTGTGTTGGTGGCTGAGCGAGGAATATCACGCGCAGATCGGCGGTCACATCCGGATCTATTCCGAATCAGAGCTGCACGCCAAGATGCTGACCGCAGGCTTTGAAACCTTCGATTCTCACCACGCACACGGACTGCACAGCCCCTACTGGTGGCTCAAATGCGCCGTCGGGGTCAAAAACGAACAGGCGTGGCCGGTCCGGCAGTATCACCGACTTCTGGTCTGGGACATCATGAAGCATCCGTGGCCGACGCGGGCTGCGGAAGCGGTGCTGACACCGTTCATCGGGAAGAGTTACGTCGCCTACTTTTTTAAGCCTGACGACACCGACGACGTCGAGGCAATCGCCAGCACGACCGCGGGCGAGGACCCGGTGCACAAGGGTGCAACTACCGCAGAATCAGCGGATAGGGGTTCCTCGCTCGAAGGCGCAGGCAGACGGCGATGAACGACGCTCGTGTCGACAACCCGAAGCGACACCGAGGCGGAGAAGTCATGCAGCACACATTTGGTAGCATCGCGGCCGGTGTACGTAGGTGCAGCAGCGACCGGGCTTCGGCGCTGACTGTCGTACCACAAGGGGGACTTCGGTGAACGACCAACATCCCGCCGTGCCGCGCGCTTCGGACACGTCTGATCTGACCCTCGACCTGGTGACGCGGGTCGGTCGCATCATTACCCCTGAAGAAATCAAACGGACCGGTGAAACGATCGCGATGATGCAGGACCCTCAAGGGTGGATCCCCTGGGCGGTTGGTTATCACCTCGATGCGTGGAATCACGTCGAGGCCGCAATTGGCTTGGCGCTGGCGGGTTTTGTGCCCGAGGCCGAGCGGGCCTACGAATGGCTCGCCGCGTCGCAGCGCGACGACGGGTCGTGGGCGACGAAGTACTACCGCGGTGAGGTCAGCGATCCAATGACTGACGCGAACCAAACCGCGTACGTCGCCGTTGGTGTGCTGCACCACTTCTTGCATACCGATGACCGCGGATTTCTCGAGTCGATGTGGCCGGTCGTCCAAGACGCCATCAACTGCGTCTGGCAAATGCAGAGGTCGGGTGGCGAGATTGCATGGGGTCGTGATCCCGATGGAACTTTGAAGGACAAAGGCCTCGTCACCGGGAACGCCTCGGTCTTTCAAAGTTTGCGATGTGGGGTAGCGATCGCCGAGGCCCTGGGCCTCGAACGCCCTGAATGGGAGTTGGCCGCCGGCCACCTGGCCTGGGCCATTCGCAATCGACCGCACGCCTTCCTCGACAAGTCCCGCTGGTCGATGGACTGGTACTACCCAGTGCTCACCGGCGTGCTTCGTGGAGCGCCAGCCGTGCAGCGTATCGATGCGGGCTGGGACACATTTGTGATCGATGGATTGGGTTGCAAATGCGTGTCGGACCACCCCTGGATTACCGCCGCTGAGACCTGTGAGCTGATCATGTCGCTCGACGCGATCGGCCAGACAGACAAGGCCCTCGAACTCTTTGAGAACATCCAGTTTCTCCGAGACGAAGAAGGCGCCTATTTCGAAGGGGTTGTCGTTCCTGAATGGGTGCACTGGCCGGGACGTCAACCTGCTTGGACCGGAGCTGCGGTGATTCTGGCCGCCGACGTACTCGCTCACGAAAGTCTGACGAGCGGCCTGTTCCGCGGCGAAGGTCTGCCCGGGCTCGAATCGGTCGATTTTGAGCCGGACGACCAGCGCTAAACAGGGGTGCGTCCGCTACTGGGTGAGCGGTCCAACGCCACGGAACACCCAAGTGCGGTCGACCTGGCGCACGAGGATCGCGTCGCCGGTAAAAGTACTGCCGGTCGAGGTCTGCAGTGACAAGCGATAAGCGCCCGGATCGAGCGGGTCGCGCACCAGTGTGGTCGCGACGAGCTCCCAATCGGGGTCCGTCGTTTCCGCTCGCACCACGATCGCCAGCGAGCCATCGACGTGCCATGTCGTCTCACCGATCGTCGCCTGAGTGACCGTATGTCGGTGATGTAACACGACTACTGGTCGGGGATCAGGTTCGGACGATCGGGATCGACGCGACCGATGTGGGGCGCGTCTGACGGTGCCGCTGCCAGCGGGGTGGAAGCCTCGCGAACGACCCGAGCGATCTCGACATCTCCATCGAAATACCAAGGTGTCGACCAGAGACGCAGACATTCATAGCCCGAACGTTCAAGGACCGCAGCGGGCACGCTCACCTGATCACGTGAACAAAACACGGTTGGGGAGGCCAACGCATCGTCGAGGAAGGCCACCCGCCGTTGCCCACCGGCGGTCGCCTTGGTCGCGACGATCGGAGCGACGACGTAGTCGATGCCGACGTGACGTTGCACCGACCATCCGTCGTCGGCGAGGGCCTGGGCGAGTGCATCGTAGGGTCGGTGCGTTCCGGGGTGATCTAACTCGGGATAGCCGGGCGTGAGCGGCACTTCGGGAAGGTGCGCCGTGCGGGTCACATACCCCGAAAGGACGTCTTCAGCGGCAGTGGTATTGAGTTCGGCAACGTCGTCGGGCGCGCATATGACGACGAGTTGATTGGCTCGCCCGACCACCGGAATCGCCGAGGCCGTCTCCATCGCTTGCCCCTCGACGGTGACAACCGCGTCGAATCTCATGGATGGCGGTACGAGGGAACACACCGCGCTCGGTGTCGCGACGAGGATCGGCTTGAGGGCCTGTAGCACCGGTTCGGCACGGCGCAACAACAGGGTCGTGGTGGCACGGGGATCATTGGTCAGTTCATCGGACAGGGCAGCACCGACCCGTGCTGCATCGCCAGCCCGAACCATCGCCGTTCGCTCAGACATGACCGACCGTTCCCACCGTGCGATTTCGATGTCGAAATGGCGGAACCTCTCACCGTGTTGGCTCAGCGTTTGCCCCGTATGGCCGCGCAGCCGGACGTCGGTGGACAAGATGGCCTGCACCCAACTGTTCAAGACGTTCTGTACGACCGCTCGTCCAATGTCGGCTGTCGGTACCCCGCTTTCTTCGAGGTGTTGGACGACATCGGTCAAGCCAAAAGAGTTCAGCGCTTGCCGTGCCGAATCGACTCCGTGGAGCTGATGGACCTGGGACGCCTCCGCGATCAGTTCGGTCAACAGTTCGCGAGCCGACTCAAAGGACTGATCGAGGCGGGTCGCGATGCGTTTACGGTCCTCGGCCTGGAATCGCGACAACAGTCCGCGACGAATGGGTTCCCACGCGCTGAGCCCCGCGCGCAGCTCATTGATATCGACGCGCGGCTCAGCCCAGTTGGACGCCTCCGATTCGGGAAGGGGAGCGCCGAGTTCACCGCGTAACGATTCGACATTGTCGATGTGTTGACGGAACCGATCCCAATCGGTGGAAGCGCCGGTAAATCCGCTGCCTAACGACGCTGCTGCGTTCGACGTGAGGTCGTCATACGCCGTCGCAAGTTGGTGTTGGCGCTGTACGAGCCCGGCGATCTTCATCTGTTCGCCGACCGTCAGTTCACGCTGGAGCCGTTCGTCAAAGTCGCGAACCGCTGACATGAAGCGATCGAGACGCTCTTCGAGATCGCCAAACTCCCGGATGAGGGTTTGGAGTGGCGAGGACATCAACGCCTCGAGGTCGGTGCCCAGCAACTCGCCGACGTGATCACGCCAGATATCGAACTGTTCGTACAACGGGTTCCGCTGGTCGCCTTCGTCGGCTGGCTTGCTGGCGAGCAGGCGGGCGAGGTCGCGCGGATCAAAAAGACCGCCGCTCAGTTCGACTGCATCGTGAGCTACATCGAGACGTCGACGGACGGCATCGAAGTCGGTATCTGGACCGTCAAACAGGGTCTCGCCGAGAGCGTCGTGGATCCGGTCTTGTGCATCAAAGACCCGGTTCCACGTGGATTGCCAGGCCTTGGCCTGATCGAGACGAGCGATCGCTTCACGCGACACCTCGCCCTCGACGAGGTAGGGGGCGAGGGACTCCCGGACCTCTTTGCGGCCCTTACGGTGGCGGATTCCTCGCTCGATTTCGAGCCGTCCAGCGAGGTATTCGATGTCGGTTTCGAGGATCTCGGGCAGATAGATATCGTTCGCGGCGGCCTCCGCGGCGCGGTATTCCTCAACGAGGCGTTCCATGCGCTCGACGGTCTGGCCGACGTCTCGGAGTGTGCGCGAATCGAGCAGGCCCGCGCCCGGGATGTCGTCGCTGTATCGCAGCTCATCGAGTTCGGCAAAGACGGGAACGTCGGAGAGGATAACTCTATCGGGGTCGATGTTGACCAGGACCGCTAGTTCGGTGACATCTTCCGCGATCACTTCGAGGCGTGCGAGCACAGCGGAGACCGTTCCGGCCACCTCGACTAAGTCCTGATACAGGTCGGTCCGCTTCACCGGGATCCGGTGGGTGGCGGCGGGCAGATGTTGAGCGCTCATTCGGAGCCGTTGAGCGATTGCAAAGTCGAGGTTTTCCCAGGCGGGACCCGCGAGGTCGGCGAGTTCATCGCTGACGGCTTTGAAGGGGATCGCCGCGGCTTCGAGCTCGTGGACCTGCTCGTACACGCCGCTCAGTTCGTCGGCAGCGAGCCAGCTCGCGGGAAAACCCCGGCTCAGTTCGATCCGTTGCAGGAGTTGCAGCAGGCGGGCGGTTTCGGGCAGTGATTCGAGCGTGCCAGCGAGCTCGACCACTTCGTCCTGTACGGTCTGAGCGACCAGGGCATCGAGGATTTCGATGGCGCGGCCAAGGTCCTGAGCGATCTCGTCGGTAGCCCACCCTGCAGCGGATGGACTGATGCCACGCCAGACGAAGCCGTCCCGCTGCTCGGGTTCGATCCACTGGCTCACCAAAAGTTTCGCCGCTGCTTCGAGTCTCGACATCCGGTCAGCGGTCAGCCCCGCGACCGGTGCTGTCGGGGCAGAGCGGATGTCGGCGTCCCAGGACCACGAGGTGAGGACTTCATACAACGAGCGTCCGAGGGGTTGCCGTACCTCGTGGAGTGCCTCGTGGTACCGGGTGATCGTGGTCCGCAGATCGTTGATCTCATCGACGTCGTGGGCCGGCACCGGTTTCGGTTCTGAACCCTGAGCTTCCCTCGGTGCGCTGCTGAGAGATGCGGCGATGCTGTCAAAGTCGACATAGGGATCGGTGAGGGCAAGCGCCCGGTCCTCGACGCCAGCCAGGTGCAGGTGGCGCATGATGTCGTTAGCGGCGTTGCCGTCGGGCGCCAACACCAAGGTGGTTCGCGCCGATGCGGTCAAATGGGCTGCGGTCGCCGCAGCGAACGAACTCCGAGACGCCCTGTCGGCCGCGCTGACGACGAGGGAACGTCCACCTTTGATCGCGGCGAGGACGCGCCGGCGGGTGGCATCGGCGGGCACCAACACCGGTTCGTTTTCCGGCGCGAGCGCGCCGTCGGGGTCAGCGCGAAGAAAACGGTCGATCGCGGTGTCGTAGCGTGCTGCGGCGTTGCGGGCCGATCCCATGATCGGATGCGATCGCAGTCGTGATTCGCGCAGGAGCAGTTCTTCGTAGATCGACGACGGATCGATCGAGAGCACCTGAACGCTGATCGACTGGTCGATCTGCCAGTCGGGTCGTTCGTCCGCGAGTGATTCAATCGTCGCGATCGCCTCGTCCACGGTATGGGGCTCGCTGCCAAGCGACGGAAGGTTCAGTCCGAGGTGGTGCCTGACGGCGAGAGCCAGGACCGGATTGACCCGAGGTGGTCCGAGACTGGCCAGTAGCCAGGCTCCCCCCGGCGTCGCCGCGGGTTCGAGACGGACGGGCACCAAAATCAACGGCGATTCGACAGCGGTGTCGCTGACCTGGTCGCGGGCCATCTCCCATCGCAGGACGCCGAGCGAGAGCCAGGTGCGGGCGGCGTTCGTGCCGGTTCCGTCACCGGCCCGACGCACCTCTTCGATCATCGAGGCCGCCCGGGTACCCTCTCGCAGCCACAACGCTGTCGTACGAATCGTCGATGGTGGAGGGTCGTAGCCAACATTCCACCGGGCATGGCGACGGGTTGCCTCGATAGCGAGCTGCGCGGGTTCACCGCCTTGGAGGATCAAGCTTGGCGTTTGCCTGCTCGCCGCGTTCAGCGCGGGGTTCCGATAGGTCAGATCGACGAGTTGACCAGCCCAGCGCTGGATGAGCCGCTCGATATGGTCATCTGACCGATTCATCGCGCTCATCCGCGTCGAGCGAAGAACGCCGTGATCGCCGCGAGGTTTTCCTCCGTGCCGATCAACCCGGTGAATGCCTCGAGCTCGTCGGTCCGGGCACGTTCGATTTCGGTGCGGTGCGCCGCCATCATCAGACGTTTCGAGGTTCGTAGCGAGTTGACACCGAAGGTCGCGATCTGGTCGGCGACCTGCAACGTTTGGTCCATGAGGTCAACATCGTCCACGACCCGCAACGCCAGCCCGGACGCTACCGCCTGTTCCGCATCCAACCAGTCGCTGGTGAAGATGGCATATGCGGCATTTTGCCAGCCCATTCGGAGAGGCAGCAGGTAGCTCGCCGCCGCTTCGGTCGTGACGCCAAGCGCAGAAAATGGCACGCGCATCCGCGCCGAACGGGCGATGAAGACCAGATCACAAAACCCGAGGATAGTCATGCCGATGCCGACGGCCACACCGTTAACCGCAGCGATGAGTGGCTTGTCGAAAGCTTCGAGCGCTGGCATAAATGCCGGGTAGCCCGATGCCATGGGATCGGCGTCGTGGTCGGGTTCAAGCATCTGGTTGAGGTCTTGACCGGAGGTGAAGGCTCGTCCGGAGCCGGTGAGGACGACGCATTTAACGCTGTCGTCCGCCGACGCCGCCATCAGGGCGTCGCGCAAGTCGTCCCAGAGTTGGGTGGTGAAGGCGTTGAGGGCGTCGGGCCGGTTCAGCGTGACGATTCGCACACCTGAACGGTCTCTGAGGTTGAGAACCTGGTCGGTCATGTGCACCGCGCCCCTTCGGTCAAGAAGTTTGTTTCGCTGTTCGATCGTTTGTTGTGCTGATCGCCTGGGACCCCGAGCCCTGTCCGAAAGTGGGGTATGTGCCTGCGGTTCGCCTGCAACGGCCGCAAAGCTACCCGCGATTTGGAATGCGGATATGATCCCGCGGCCCACAGCCACCCACCGACGGGTGAGCGGTCAGGGGGAGCGCTCATGGGACAAAGCTACGCCACGCTACTGGGACGGTTGGCCGAGCGAGTCGATGCGCTCTGTTCCCAGATCGATCGCGCTGCGACGTGGGTGAGTCGCGGCGGCGCTTTGGGTGGCGTGTTGGCAGCGTTCGCGATCTGGTGGTGGCCGACCGGAGCGGCGCTCAAAGTGGGCTTGGTGGCCGTCGTAGGCATCGTGTTCATGGTGGGTCGTGTGCTGCTAGGCCGGATCGGCGCAACCCTGGACGCCTGGCGAGACCTGCCCGGAGACTTGAGCAGGACCGGTGCGGAGATTCCTGAGGCGGTCGCGACGATGACCGATGTGGCTGGTACCGCGTTGACCCATGTCAAACGTCGTTCCTTGGGGGGTCTCATCGGCGATGTGCGCGCTCTGTTGTCGATGAACAAGACCCTCCGGCAAGCAACGGGCACCGTCGGGGGTGTTCGCGAGGTCGTGACATCGCCTTGGCAGCTCGTCTCTGGACTTTGGGGACTGGCGGTTATGGTCGGGCTCTGGGTCGCGGCGTGGTGCTGCGTGGTGATTGGGATATCGTGGCGCCTCCTTGGATAGCGCTACACAAGTGTCGGTAGCGCCGCAAGAATTTCGACGGGTGATCGTTGCGACCGCCGGTACGCTCACTGCGTCATCAAACCCCGGGGACTCCCCACCCTTTGGTATCGCTGGCCCCGCGCTGGGGTCGCTCCGACGTAGGACCTCAAAACGTGGCTCACGCAAGTCAATTCCGTCGGCTTCTCTGGATGCTGGTGAGCTTCCTCGTCGTCGCACTCCTCGCAGCGTCGTGTGCGCGGGATGCGACGACCGAGGAGTCCTCGACCGATTCGACGACGTCGACGACGACCGAAGGCGGTGCCGACAACGGCGTTGGTTCTCGGTCGACGACAACCCAAACAGCGGGGGACGCAGCGAAGGTGAAGCCGTCCAACGACACGGGGAAGAGTCCTTCGACCGCGCGTCGAAGCGACTCGACGTCACCCTCGCCCGGTCCGGCGGGCCGAGACGACTGGGACGTTGAGTCGATCGACTGGCACCGCTGCGGTTCACTTTCCTGCGGCACGGTGACCGTGCCCATCGACTATGAGGACCCCTCGCAAGGAACGCTCGACATTGCGGTGAATAAGGCCGATGCGCAGGGTCGAAACCCGATCGGCGTGTTGTTCGTCAACCCTGGCGGCCCGGGTGCGTCCGGTGTCGACTTCGTTGCAGAGTCCGTCGCGGCGTACTTCCCACCCGAACTCCTCGACCGTTTCGACATCGTTGGATGGGATCCCCGTGGGGTCGGCGAGAGTGAACCGACGATCGAATGTGGTGATGACGGCGAACTTTTTGACGAGCTGGCTGATCTCAGAGGCCCGCAATACAGCGCGCAAGAAATCGAGCTGGGGGAGGAGGCTGTCGAACTGTGTGCTGATTCGATGGGCGCTGCTGCTGGCGCCCTCGACTCCTACCACGTGGCGATGGACATGGACGTCATCCGTGAAGCTGTAGGGGAAGACGAGATCTCTTATCTCGGGTTCTCCTATGGGTCAACCCTCGGCGTGTGGTACGCGACGTTGTTCCCCGATCGAGTTCGGGCGATGGTCCTCGACGGTGCCGATAACCCTCAAGACGATTTGTCTACCTACGAGGCTCGTGAGGCGTCGATGCTGGAAGAAATGTCCGGCTTTGAGACTCAACTCGCAGAGGCGCTCAAGAGCTGTGATTCGCCGGACTGTCCGCTGTACAACGACGGTGATCCCGTGTCGGCATACAAAGAAGCGGCAGCAAAACTCGATGTGCTCGTACCGCTCGCTGGCGGCAATCCCGACGCTCCCGTTTTCGCCGTGGTGACGGGTCTGTACTCAGAAACCGATTGGCCGCTCTTGATGGACGGGCTCGCCGCCCTACGCGATGACGGGGACACCGACATCTTGATGGATCTGATCGAGTTTCAGATCGACACCGACGGCGGCATCAACGAAACCGAGTACATCAACTGTCTCGACGGGTGGGTTCTCTACCCAGAACTGGACCGGGAATCACAGTTTGATGACGAAGAACGCTTGGTTGCGACGTTGCGCCGAGAGCTGCCGCTGTTGAGCGCCGCAATGGACTTGGAAGCCGTCTACGCGTGTCCGTTCATGGACACACTCCATCCCCGTCCCTTTACGGGGCCGCTCGACGGCGGCGACGTGCCGATCCTCGTCATCGGCAACCCATCGGATCCAGCGACTCCATTTGTCGAATCCAAACAGCTGGTCGATGACGTGCTCTCCAACGGCACCCTGCTCGAGGTTGATCATTTCCAGCACACGGTGTATCCGCTCAACGAGTGTGTCGTGAAGCGGGTTCACGAGGTGCTGATCGACGGTGACGTCCCCGAAGGCGGGGTCGAACACTGCGACCGTGACGACTCCTATCTCAGCGGCGACGAGGACCTTGTCGGACTGATCACTTCGGATTGTGAGTACATCGTTCAAGAGCTCGAACTCGATGAGGACTCGGCGTTCTGCGAGCGGGTCGCCCAGGAGATGTTCGACACGGTCCAAGACCCATCCTGGTCGGCGGAGGCGGAGCGGGCCGATGATCCGTCGGACTTCTACTACCAGACCCTGCTCGACGTCATGGGCGTGGGCTGATCAGCGTGTCGGTCCGTCACTGCGCACCAGAATCCGCATCGATCCAACCGTGCGGACCGGCGAGAACACGCCGCTGCTGATCGCCTCGCAATAGACCTGCCACGGCCCCTGGCCACCAAGGTCCGGGTCTTCGAACACGTCGTGGAACACGAGGTATCCGCCCGGAACGACGTGCGGTGACCACCCGAGATAGTCGGCGAGCGCCGGTTCATATGAGTGAGCGCCGTCGATGAACACCAGCGATAACGGTGTGTTCCAGTGGCGGGCCACCTTCGGAGAGTCGCCGATGATCCCGATCACGACGTCGCTCACCCCGGCATCTGCGATCGTTCGCCGGAACTCTACCGACGAGTCCATGCGGCCCGTGTGCTCGTCGATCAACGAACTGTCGTGATGCTCCCAACCCGCCTGCATCTCTTCAGAGCCATGATGGTGGTCGATCGTAAAGACCACCGTCCCAGCCTCACGAGCAGGACCCGCAAGGTACAGACTTGACTTTCCGCAGTAGGTACCGATCTCCAGCAGTGGCCCCAGTGACGCGACCTCGAGTGCTGCTTTCGCGAGGGCGAGGCCCTCATCGTCGGGCATAAAACCCTTGGCCACACGCGCCGCGTTCAGCAGCGTTGGATCGAGCCCAGCCGCTGGATCGATCGTTGGCATTGGATCGACGCGCTGGGCAGGTGCGCGGTCGGTATCGTCGTGTCCTATCACGGTGGCCTCCTCGGCGAGCAGTGCAAAGACGCAGCGTCGGAGTCTGACATCCCTAGTCCTCAGCGTTCAGATAGCGCGGCGGCGTCCGTGGTCGGTCACTAACATCACGACATGAAAATTTCGGTGTTTTGCGCAGAGGTCTCCAAGCCCCAGTCGGTGCTGTCGTTTATCACCAAGGCTGAGGAACTCAATTTCTACGGTGTTTGGCTGCCCCAGATCATGGGCCTCGATTCGATGACGATGCTTGCGGTCGCAGGCGGGCCGACATCGACGATCAAGCTGGGCACCTCGGTGGTGCCGACCTATCCGCGCCATCCGTCGGTGATGGCCCAGCAGGCGGCGACGGTCGCGATGCTCACCGATGGACGATTCCGTCTCGGTATCGGCACATCACACGTCCCCGTCATCGAGGGCATGCTCGGTCTGAGCTTTGACCGACCGATCAGCCACATGCGCGAGTACGTGACCATCGTCAAAGAGCTCCTCAACGACTCGAGCTCAAATCTCGAAGGGGACCACTACCGGGTGCACACGGTGTCGCTGGTGAAACCACCGCCGACACCGGTCATGATGTCGGTCCTGAGCCAGCAGATGTGTCGGGTCGCGGGTTCGGTCGCCGACGGAGGCATTACCTGGGTAGCGCCCCCCGAACACATCGCTGCGACGGTCATTCCCGAAATGGCTCGGGGCGCCCAGCAGGCGGGTCGGGAACGGCCACCCGTCGTCGCCGAGGTGCCCTGTGCGATCGACACGGACCGTGATGCGGTGCGGGCCGCGGTCAACAAGAACTTCTCGATCTACCCAACACTCCCGTTCTACAACACGATGATGCGTCAAGCGTCCATTCCGGGATCGGAAGAGGCGCTGCGGACCGGGATCTGGTCGCCGCAGATGATCGACGCGATCATCCCCAGCGGCGACGAGGATGCTGTGGCACGAAAGATCCAACAGTTCTTCGATGCCGGTGCCGATGAAGTGGTGCTTGCCCCCTTCCCGGTCGGCGACGATGCTGGTGCCTCGATCGATCGCACGCTGACAGGGCTGTCGGCGATCGCGTCAGACCGATCATGATCCGCCACATACAGGTGCCGCTCACGACCCTCCCGTAACCGGATACAGCGGGTCTTGGGCCGCCAGTACAGGGCTGCCGGTACAGGGCTGCCAGTACAGGGCTGCCGGTACAGGCTTTCAATCGAGAATCGAAGGGGGAATGCCACGTGCCAACCTGGGATGAGGTCACGAGCTTTGTCCGAGAGCGCTATGACGTCGCGGTCGATGCCGATGAGACGGTGGGCTTGGTCTTCAAGTTTGAAGACGGCCGCACTCAATACATTGGGTTGACACGATTCCAGGCTTTCGACGCGGAATGGTTCGAGCTCAAGTCGACGGTGTGTCCCTCGGGTGAGATGTCTCATACCGAAGCGCTTCGCAAGAATGCAGCGTTCGCACTGGGCGCACTCGCTCTGGTCGGCGAGGACATCGTGCTGGTCGACAATGCGCCGCTCGCAACAGTCGACCTGGGTGACCTGGAACGTTCTCTGCACATCCTCGCTGCGACTGCCGATCAGCTCGAAAAGGAATTCGCGAGTCAGTCCGATGCGAACTGAGCGGGCCGTGTACCGATGATGGAACCAGGCGGTGGCGAGCTGCTTGCCAGCGGGGCGGGACCTGGCGGGATGTTCGAACCGGTTCGACTTGGCCCGCTCACCCTGCGGAATCCCATTATCAAGTGTGCGACGAACGAAGGGCTCAGCCGCGAGGGGCTCGTTACCGACACCCTCATTTCATGGCACCGCCGCTTTGCTGAGGGCGGTGTCGGGCTGACGACGCTGGCCTACTGCGCGGTGGAACCCGAGGGGCGGACGTTCGGTCATCAGCTCTGGATGCGCCCCCAGATGCAGCGGGGTCTCGCCGCATTCTGCGATGTGATGCACGCGGCGGGTGCAGCGGTCGGACTCCAACTCGGACACGCCGGATGGTTTGCCTCACCGGCGGTTATCAAACAGCGGCCTATTGGGCCGTCGCGCCAGTTTTCGATGGTTGGCCAAAGCGTGTCCAAAGCGATGACCCCCGCCGATTTCGGGCGGGTTCGTGACCGTTTTGCCGAGGCGGTGGTACTCGCTGCGGACGCAGGAGTCGACGGGGTCGAGATCCATCTAGGCCACGGATACCTGCTTTCCCAGTTCCTCTCCCCCTATAACAACCGTCGAAAAGATGCGTACGGCGGTTCCCTTGAGAATCGGGCGCGCTTCCCGCTGGAGGTGTTGAGGGCTGTGCGCGACGCCGCACCGCCGGGACTCGCGATCTGGGCCAAGCTCAACATGGTCGACGGTTTCCAAGGCGGCTTTGAACTCGCCGACGCAGTCCAGGTGGCCCGTTGGATCGAGCGGGACGGTTCGGTCGACGCCCTCCAACTGACGGGCGGTCACACGACCAAGACACCGATGTTTTTAATGCGTGGCGACGTGCCGTTGCGGGACTTGATCAAGTACGAAAAGAATCCAGTTCGCCGCGTCGGTATGCGCGTCGTCGCGCCGCGCATCATCCAGGAATACCCCTTCGAAGAGGCGTTCTTTCTGCCGGAGGCCCGCCAGTTTCTCGCCGAGCTGTCGACGCCGCTGATGCTGCTCGGTGGCGTGACCAAACGATCGACGATCGAGAGCGCTCTGAGGGAAGGGTTCCAGTTCGTGGCGATGGGGCGCGCCTTGTTGCGTCAGCCCGACTTAGTGGCGCGGATGATGGCAGGCGAGACCGAGGAGTCGCCGTGTATCCCCTGCAACCGCTGTGTCGCGGAAATGGAAGATCAAGGTACGCGATGCGTGTTTCGGCCTGGTCTCAGCGTGCAATTTCCCGACGCGCACGGCGCACCTATCCGCTGATCGGGGAGCGACGTTGCATACCCTGGCCCGGACACACTTGGGGCTTTAGCGTCGATACGGCATGCGGCCGATCGGTGGTCTACCGAAGATCCGGCGAGGGCCCGCCTCGGTATCCCAACGGTCCGGGGTGACGAGCAAGGCCCTTGGGTAGTCCTCAAAGAGCCACCGTGCGAAATTTCTGCGGGTCCAATCGGACAGGTCGGTGACGGCGATCGCCATATCTGCTCGGCGCGCCGATGCCAGGACGCGCCGCAATCGGCGGGCGAAGCGCATGTCGCGAGCGAGTCCGGAGAGGACCCGGGCTCGATAGCGGTCGCCGATGGCCGCGACTTCGCTGCTGCTGAGAGGTCGTCCCGGATGGCGAAGTGAACGTGCCGCTTCGATTCCGGTCCAGAGCGCCTGTGCAATTCCTTCACCGGTGAGCGGGTCGGTCGCCGCCGCAGCATCCCCGATAAAGAGGACACGTCCGAACGCGAGGGGAGTGTCGTCCAAGTTCGCTGGAATCGGCCAAGCCCTCGCCTTCTCTATCGGCTCGGCGTGGCCGAGTACGTCGGCGACGCTGGGACGGCGTTTGATCTCTTCCACAGAGAGCTCATCCCTTGGTGCTGACACCGGGCTGGCGGTGAATACCGAAACCGATGTTGGCGATTCCGTTACCGAGCGGAAAAGCCCACACATAGCCAGCGCCGAGGTCTTGTTGAAAGATGACCCACAACCTATCATCGGTAAAACCGGTGACGTACTGGCGGTACGCGTGCATTGCCCCGAGGTGAGGTGTTTTTGGAGGACACAGCTTCTTGCGCAACGGCGACCAGGCGCCGTCTGCTGCCAACACGATCGACGCGGTGACCTTGTCGCCATCAGGACCCAACAACGTCACGCCATCGGTCGTGACCGCGACATCGGCGACCGTCCAGTCATAGGTGACCGCCGCACCCGCGGACGCTGCGAGTTCGCCAAGGGACCGGTCGAGGTCTGCCCGGGTGACCGTCACCGCTTGGAGGCCACCGACCGGCAACGGCAATGCGACCGTTCGTCCGCCAGGTGCGCGCACCATGACCGTGTCGATCTGGCGGGCCGTCGAGCATTGCTCGGGTTGCCACCCGAGGTGTTCGAGCAGCCGTAATGCCTCGGTCGTCAGGCCATCACCACAGGTTTTGTCCCGGCCTGCGCTGGCTTTGTCGACCACCTCAACGGTGTAACCAGCCCGGGTCGCCTCGATCGCTGCAGCGCAGCCCGCGGGTCCGGCGCCGACAATCGCGACATCAACTTCGCGTGTTTGATCCACGTGAGAAAGGTACGCTTCCCCGGTTAGCTTTCGCGGACTCGGCGTCACGGTCGTCCCAAATCGGGTGTCGACCCGCTTCGATTCTGCGAGCAGCGCTGAGACAAAATGCTCAGCACTGTCAAAATTCGACCACCGGGGCTTTGCGCGCCCCGGGCCAGAACCGCTGGAGTGACATGAACGTCGTCGTCTGCGCCAAGCAGATCCCTGATCCGGCCAATCCCGGAGAACTGGATCCGAACACCAACCAGCTCAAGCGCGAGGGCAAGCTGATCCTCGACGAGTCCGACACCTACGGGGTCGAAATTGGGTTGCAGTTGGTCGAAACGGCCGGAGGCGGTGAAGTAAAGCTGATCTCGATGGCTCCCAACGACGAGGTGTCGGGTCTGCGTACCGCGTTGGCGATGGGGGCGGAGTCTGCAGTCCTCGTCTCGGACCCGGCCCTGGGCGGTACCGACGCGTTGACCACAGCCAAGGTCCTCAAGGCCGCGGCCGAAAAGGCGGGCGATGCTGATCTGATCATCACCGCGACCGAATCATCGGACGGCTACACCGGCACCGTGCCGGCTCAGCTCGCCGCGCTGATGGGATGGCCATGCCTGACCTTCGCCAAAGAGATCACCGTCGCCGATGGCAAGGTCACGATCCGTCGCCAGACCGAAGCTGGCTATGACACGGTGACGGCGTCCCTGCCTGCGGTCATCTCTGTAACCGCCGGTGTCGTCGAGCCCCGCTACCCCTCCTTCAAAGGCATCATGGCCGCCAAAAAGAAGCCGATCGACATTTTGACGGTTGGCGATATCGGCCTGACACCCGACCAGGTCGGTTGGGCCGGTGCCGGCCAGACGATCACCGGAGTCGAAGATGCTCCAGCTCGTGAAGCTGGCGAGAAGATCGAAGACGAGGGTGACGCCTACGAAAAGGTTGTCGAGTACCTCGCCAACCTGAAGGTCATCTGACCGGTCCACCTGAAAATCTCGTGTCGACCATGTAGGTCGGCACCGACCCTGGGAGCGATCCATGGGAGTTGACAACGTTCTGGTGTACGCAGAGGCCGATGGCGGCGTACCCACCACAACAACCCTTGAACTTTTGACCTGTGCTCGTGGGCTCGGCGGGACCGTATCAGCGTTCTACGCCGGTACCGACGCCGACGCTGTTGCGGGGACACTCGGCGAGTACGGCGCCACCACGGTGTACTCAGCCGATCCCGGTTCGGCTCTGCCCGGCTCGGGTACGGCCGCGACGTTGGTGGAAACGATCAAATCGGTCGATGCCGATGTCGTCCTGTTCGCTATGAGTTACGACGGTCGCGACGCGCTGGGTATCGCGTCCGCACTGCTGGACAGTTCGGTGCTGACCAACGCGGTATCGGTCGCTGTCGACGGCGACGATGTTGTGATGTCGACGCCGGTCTTTGGTGGAACCAAGTTTGTGAAGGCCAGCGAGTCGTCCTCACCTCACCTGATCGGTGTGCGTCCAAAGAGTTACAACCCAGAACCCTCAGGCGGTGGCGCCGCATCCGTGTCGGACGCCCCTGTCGGGGATGCCGGTCGTTTGGCTGACACCGATGTGACCGACCGTTTCGTCGAAGAGCAGACCGGACCCAAGCTGGAAGAGGCGGCAATCGTCGTTTCTGGCGGGCGCGGGCTTGGGCAACAAGAGAGCTTTGGCATGGTCGAAGAGCTCGCCAAGCTGCTCGGCGGTGCCGCTGGGGCGTCACGTGCCATCGTCGACGCCGGTTGGGTGCCCTACGCATTGCAGGTCGGCCAAACGGGTAAGACTGTCAAGCCCAAGGTCTACATCGCTGCGGGTATCTCGGGTGCAACCCAGCACCTTGTCGGCATGAAGAACTCCGACAACATCATCGCCATCAACAAGGATGCTGAGGCGCCAATCTTTGAGTACGCGGACTTGGGTATCGTCGGTGACGTCCACAAGGTGATGCCGAAGTTGATCGATGCGATCAAGGCCCGACAGGGTTAACGACCAGTAGGTCGGCACGGGGCTTTCGGGCTGCGTGTTGTTCTTATGCCGGGGTGACGAGCCGTACAGCTCGTCACCCCGGCTTTTTTCGTTTCTGGGCAGGGTTGTGGACGTCGGCCACGTCGGTCACCTTGTCCGACATGGGGTCACGCTGGTTAACTACCAGCCACGATGGCCGATTGTGGTCACAGAACATGACGGCGAACGTCGTCAGCGATGTAGGTATCGCCCGGAGAGATGGTTCGGTAACGAACAATGTAATCTTTGCCTGCCTCGGAAGGGTCACAGCGCCGCAGCACCTCGTCCACCGGTTGTAGATTGAAGTGTTGCCGCACATTTACTTGGTTGTCCCGTTGCGTTTAAGAACGGGTGACTCACACCGCGGCATCGGGTGAACCGTTGGTCGTGTTGTTGTCGTCATGTTGTTGTCGTCGAATAAGACCAGGGTGCACCGGACAGGACCGTCCAGAGGGAGCACGACGTGACCGTTATCAAGCTGCCGACCGCTACGACCGAACCACCACGCCAACCGCGCCGCTCGCCGCGGCTCGCTCGCCATGAACTCGAGCTGCCAAGCGGGATCCGAGCAACGGTTTCGGTCGCCGGTCGTGGTGTTCCCTTGGTGGTGGTTCACGGTTTTATGGCCGAAGGCTTCTTGTACGCCCAAACGCTCAATCGTCTGGTGGCTATGGGCTTTAAGGTGATCGCTATCGACGCGGGCGGTCACGGGGGCACGAGTGAGTTGCCCGAACATGGCTACGACTTCGAGGCATACGTCGATCAGCTCGAAGAGGTGTGCCAGGTCCTCGGTATCCGCCGTGCCGTCTTCGCCGGTCACTCGATGGGCGGGCGTCTCGCGCTTCGGCTCGCTGCACGTAACCCCGACAACGCGATCGCGGTGATTCCGATTTCGGCGATTACCGGCCGCACGTGGGACGACTTCATGGTCGTCTGCCGCGAGAATCCGGCGCGGGTTCCGTTCCTCGGCGCGCTCCTCCTCGCGGACTCCATGACCATTCTTCCCCTCGTCAAGAACCTGACTCAGGCTCGGAAGCTCCTCAAGCTCGCCCTCCCCCTGGGGGTACGTCACCTGAGGGGCCCCTGGAAGATGTTCGCGCCGATGCTCGCCATCCTGCGCGACGGCTCGACCGATCCCGACCTCGACCTCATGCGCGAACACGACGTCCCGGTGATCGCTGTACACGGTGACAAAGACCTGATCGTCCCGTTGGCAACCGCCCGAGACACCGCCGAACGTGCGGGCGGACAACTCGTCGTCGTCCATAAGGGGCTGCATTCCTGGCTGCTTACCGACCCCGAAACGCTGCCAGCGATTTTTGCAGAGCTCCTACGCGGTCCGTTGTGGAACTCATACGAACGCGCCCTGCGCGCTGAAGGAATCGATCCCGCCACCGCCACGGCGAATGAGATCGAGACCGCGTTTTACGCACCGAATGCCCGCATTCGGATGCTGACACCCGACGGCCCGACCTACGACCTAGCACCTGAGGACCTTACCCGTCCCCGCTACAGCTGGAGTCGACTCGCTTTCGAGCCAGGTTCCTCTGAAGCGACCAAGCGCCGCGTCCTCGAACCCCAGCCGGTGGCCGAGATCGCTCGACGCTATGGCCGCAACGCAGCGTCGGAAGCGTCCTAACGCCGACGTAAAACACCGACACCTAGGCGTTCGTCCGCTCCCTGGTACCGTGACGCCCTGCCGTCAGAGCGATGAACGGAGGACGCGTGCAGATAGCCAAGAGGGTCACCCTGGTCACCGGTGGTGCCTCGGGTCTCGGTGCGGGCGTTGCCGAGGCGATCGTGGCGGCGGGCGGTTTTGTCCTGATCGCCGATCGCGACTCGCAGCGAAGCGCAGAACTCGTCGAGCGCCTCGGCGGCAATGCCCGCTACCGTCAAACCGACGTCGCCGACGAAGCATCGGTAGATGCTGCGATCGTCGAGGCGAATGAATGGGCCGAGCTCCGTAGCGTCGTCAACTGTGCAGGTGTCGCCTGGACCCAGCGCACGGTGGGATCGTCGGGGACCGCGCATGACCTCGCCGGATTTGATCGGATCATGCGGGTCAACCTGCTTGGAACGTTCAATGTCATGCGACTTGCCGCCGCGTCGATGGCCCGCCTCGCTCCGGTTGGATCGGACGGCGAACGTGGAGTCATCGTCAATACAGCGTCGATCGCGGCGTTCGACGGACAGATCGGCCAAGTCGCGTATGCAGCATCAAAAGGGGGCATCGTATCGATGACCCTTCCAGCGGCGCGCGACCTTGCATCTTCGGGGATCCGGGTGAACGTGATCTGTCCCGGCCATATGGACACGCCGATGTTGCAGCTCCTGCCCAGTGAGCAGCGCAGTGACTTGGCCGAGCCGATCCCCTTTCCTCACCGGCTGGGCACACCGCAGGACTTCGCGAGTCTCGTCGTCGAGGTGCTCCGCAATAGCTACGTGAACGGCGCGGTGCTCAGACTCGACGCAGCGTTGCGTACGCCGTGACCAGGCCCTCGCTCGGCGCGCGTCGCCGCTCGACCTTGATCATGGGGGTGTGCGGAGCCCGCTCTACAAGCCGTCCGGTTGAGTGACCCTAATCCGCGTCTAACCCGGCGGTGTCGATGTCGATAAACACCGCGGTGTGGTCAGAAGGTTTGTCGTCGCGGCCGAGTGTGCGGCGGGGATACGTGTCGACCAGTGACCACCGCGTCGCGGATGCGACTGGTTTGGTCACCAGATGAAGGTCGATGCGCATTCCCCAGCCACGGTGAAAAGCGCCCATCCGGTAGTCCCAAAAGGTAAAGATCCGATCCTCGTCGTTTCGATCTCGAACGATATCGGTGAGGCCCCAGTCCTTGATGCGCTGCAGAGCGTCGCGTTCGGGCTGGCTGACGTGGGTCTTGCCGGCGAAGCGTTTCGGGCTCCACACATCTCGATCGTCCGGGGCGATGTTGAAGTCTCCCGTCACGATGAGCGGGTCCCCCGGTGTGAAGCGCTCTGACAAAAATGTGCGGAGTTGGTCGAGCCATGCGAGTTTGATGTCGTACTGCTCGTGACCCAGTTCGCGTCCATTGGGGACGTAAACCGAGACCACGTTGAGCGGGCCGCACTGTGCTGTGACGATTCTGGCTTCGCCGCCGGTGGGGTCTTCCAGGCCTCCGAAACCTCGTTCTGTGTTGCTGAGCCCGACTTTGGACAGGATCGCGACGCCGTTCCAACGGCCCTGGCCGACATGGATGGACTCATAGCCCTGGGAGGCAAATGACTCGGTTGGAAAGTCATTCTGGGACAGCTTGGTCTCTTGGAGGCACAGCACATCGGGCATTGCCTCATCGAGCCAGGTTTGGACTCGTCCGAGACGTGCCCGCAGCGAGTTGACGTTCCAGGTGGCGATCCGCATGGTGACGAAGTTTCGCGCGCTCGGTCGACGACTGCGGGCTCGGCGAGTCGCCCGCACCGTGCGCACGGGTCATGGCGGTTGTGTCGCGGTCGGCATCGTTGCCATCCGGTGTCATCGGGGCCCCGAAGATCGCGGACAGCGAGGGCGAGTCAGATCTGTCGAGGTCGGTGGCCACGCTCCGTATATGCGGCAAAGTCGAATAAAATACCTACCCAGAGCAAACCGTTGCTCACGTTCCGTAGGCGCTAGGCTGGTGCAAATATGCGAATCGATCCGCCTTGGCCGGTTTGTCTCGGTCCCGATCCCGAATGTCTCGGCGTTCAGTTCGACCGGCACGGCCGCTGTCTCAACCACTGCGACGAGAGCGACTACACGATCGCGCACGCACTGCTCCGGCTCGGCGGCGACTTCGATTTTGCCCGTGGCTGCGTCATCGGTCAGCAGTTGTTGTCTTCGCTGCTCGCTTCGGTGCCGACCGATTCGTATGGAACTTCGGTACTGCATAACGCGTCGCTCCAGTCGGCAACATTTGACGACGACGTCGACTTCTCAGATATTCATTTCACGGGAACGACAACGTTTGACGACGCGACCTTCGTCGGCCGCGCATATTTTCGCAATACCCAGTTTCACGGGCCAGCGTCGTTCAACGAGGTCACGTTTGCTGACCTCGTCGATCTGGGATCGGCACGTTTCCATTCGGACTTGTGGTGCAACGGTGCCACCTTTGAGTTCGACGTGAGCCTCGGCGACGCATGGTTTCGTGGCGATTCGAGTTTCGACCAAGCGGTCTTTAGCGGTGACGCTGGGTTCGATCGGGTTCATTTCGGATCCGCGGCCGGCTTTGATGGCGCGGTGTTCATGGCTGGTGTGTCGTTCACATACGCACGTTTTGCAGGACCAACGTGGTTTGTTGGGGCGAGTTTTGCCGAAGATACGGCGTTTTCGGGCGCCGAGTTCCTCGACGCAGCTTGGTTTGCCGAAGCGTCGTTTCCCGCCGATGCGCAGTTCGATGGTGTGCGGTTCGCCGGACCGGCCTGGTTCCGTGGCGCTGAGTTTGGCGATGCCACGGGTTTCGACGGTGCGATATTCACCCGAGATGTGGGTTTTGACTCCACCCATTTCGCCGGATCCGCTGCCTTCGATGGCGCGAAGTTTCGGGGCACCGCGTGGTTCCACGGCGCCGAGATGGTTGGCCCGACGCGTTTTGCGGGGGCGCGGTTTCAGTCGGACGCATGGTTCGATGGTGCATTGTTTCCTCCCGATACCGTTTTTGGCGGTGCGACATTTGCCGGTGTCGCTGGCTTTGACGGGGCGGAATTCTCCGGGCTCGTGACCTTTGGCGGTGCGGTTTTTGAGGGGCCAGTCGGATTTGTTCGAGCCCGTTTTGCTGGTGACGCCGGGTTTTCGGGCGCTCACTTCCATTCGGACACCGGCTTTGACCACGCCGAGTTCGGGAGCTCTGGTCGCTTTCATGGTGCTCGGTTCGAGGGTCCGGTCTGTTTCGACAACGCCCACTTCGCCGAGCCGATCGACATGCGGGCCTTTGCGCAACGCGACCAGCATGACGATGTGCCCCAGACCGTGTATGCCGCTCCGACGCTGGACTCAACCGCGGTCGTGACGTCGCCAACACAGCACCCCGTCCCCGATACCTCCCCGCGCTTGTTGGGGGACCAGCCAAGGGATCTTCGGCCGTCAACAGCTGCGGTGTCCTTTGACGATCTAGAGCGTTTGTTGACCGACGGTGCTGCCTATCCATTGGTCGCCGAGCCGACGTCTGAACATGGTCAAACCGGAGGGCACGACGCTTCGGTGATGACAAGCCACCAAGCCACATCTCAAGAGAACCTTCCTCAGGCGGATCGTGAGATCGGCGGTGGGGCAGCGTCGACCGCGCCCCGGGCCCGCGCATCTGAGGACGGACCCCACCCGCCGAGTCCTGCTATTCGCTGGAACGCCATTCCTGGTGCCCAGACCCCACGTCCGGCGGGGACGAGCGGGTGGCATGGCCCCAACGATATTCGCCCGCAACGCAAGCGTGAGCGACGTTGGCCGCGTCTGCGCAGGGGTTCGCTGGCACCTGGTGCACCGGGCGCGGCATAGCTCCGAGCTGGCCTCACACAGCGAACGTCCGGTGTTGTCACCGGTCCGGTGCCCTGACCCCTCTCACGCTGCCATTCATTTGACCTGAACGGCACTCCTATTGCTCGTCGCAGGACGCCTCACCTGAAGGGTTGAGATCGTGCTAGGTCTGGACGGGCGGTTCGGTGTCGTGGTTCAGCAGCGCGATCGTACGGTTCGCAATCCGGGCCAAGGACGACAGACGTTCGCGCTCACGTCGACGGAAGATCTGGTCGGCTCGAGCCACCATCAACTGTCCGTCGAGGGCTGGCACAGGAGCGAAAGCCATATCTTTGGTCGCCGAGGTCAGCGACGGGGACCCGGTAGATTGTTCGGCGAATTCTTGAGCCATCAGTACCAAGGTGGACATCGGCATCTCGATATCTCCAGCGGAGGCGATGAGGTCGTTGCCCCGCATGACGACCGACCAGTCCGCCGCGAGCGCCCGCAGCGAATGAACGGCCAACGCAGCGATCACCGCGTCGGGTGTCGGTGCTTCACAGATGGCGGTCGCCGCGTCGAGCACCTCAATACGGCCTTCGGGGATTTGGGGCAGGATGCGAATCTGCTCGATGGTGACTCCGTCGACTTCATGGATTTCGCGTATGAGCGTTGGAATGACCTCGGAATTGGGGAGATGGACGACGAACTCGTCGATCGCTCGTCCGTCACACTGTTCGACCACGTCGATGGACATAATGTCGCCCCGAAGCGAGCCGATACGCGACGCGACCTGACCTAACGCGCCAGGCCGGTCGACCAGTTCAACTCGAATCAGCGTCGGCGTCACCGTGTCGCCTGTGGGTGGCACACCGAAGGCCAATGAACGTCGAACCGCTACTCGGCGGTCTTGTCTCGGTGTGGCAACAGAGCGCGCTCGGTTGCCACTCTCGGCAGCTCGTACCGACCGTGCATCGTTTGTTGGCGGGGCCTCCACCTGGGCGGAACGGCCCAACTGTGCAGTTTCGGCGTCGCGTTGCATTGGTGCATTGTAGGTGTTTGATGTTGCCGAACTCGCCCGGGTTCTATGACGACTTGGTAAACGATGGGTCGCTCCAGGTCGCATCGGTGTCCGTTTCGGCGTCGGGATATCGCACCGGCGCCGATAGGCTCGGTCGAGCGACAGATCATGCGGTGAAACATGAGGAGCGACGACGTGTCTCGACCCGCAGTCCAAGAACGTGGTGACGGGACGGGTCGCCGCCCCCGGGTCGGCGTTTTCGGTGGATCGTTCGATCCGCTCCACAACGGGCATCTCGCGGCGGCCTCATGGGCGGCCGACTCACTCGAACTCGACTCGGTCCTCATGGTTCTCGCCCCGGACCCATGGCAAAAGCGAGACCGGGTTCTGGCCCCGGTCGACATTCGGTGGGAGATGTTGGTCAAAGGTTGCGTCGCAAACCCGGTGCTGGTGCCGAGCGCGACCGAGATCGAGCGGGATGGCCCCACCTATACGATCGACACGTTGGAGGTGCTCGGCGGCTCCCAAGATCTCGTGCTGATCATCGGTGCCGACGCTGCCCGTCGCATCGACACGTGGCATCGCTCCGAAGATGTCCTCCGCTGCGCCGAAATCGCCGTCGTCGACAGGGCCGGTGAGCTACCAAATATCGAGGAGCGAGGTTGGCTCGGTGTCGAACTCCCCCGAATCGATATCTCCTCCACCCTGATCAGGGACCGGGCCGCACGTGGGCTCTCGGTTACGGGGCTCGTACCCGCGGCGGTGGAGAGCATTATGAGGGCGACTGGGACCTATCGAGAGCCACCCGAGCCGGCCGACTGACCCGACCGGCGGGAGCAGCCGAGACCTTCCTCTGACCCGTCCACGGCGGCCAACCTGCGACGGGGCAGCCGTGCAGGTCGATCCTGCTACGCTCGCCGTTGTCGACAAGTCCGCTCCGTTTCAGCACCCGGGTGCACCGAAACAGGGGAGTGGCCCGCGCGGATTGCCGCGTGAGCGGGCAATTTGGGACCGAGTGGCCTGCGAGCCCGGTCCTTTCCGCCGACCCTCTACATGGAGGTATCGAACATCTCGTACCAAACGGCCCCAGAAAGCATCCGCACAGCGATTCCCGATGAAGTCTTCGCAGACCTTCCCAGCGACGTCGTCGAGCGTGCGGCCGTCGTGGCGGCGCGGACTGCCGAGTATCGAGGCGGTGTCAATCCGGTCGTGCTGGCGATGCCGTCGAACACGGCGATGGGTGAGTACTTCGTCATTGCGAGCGCATCGAACCAGCGCCTCGTCGGTTCGCTGATTCGATCCATCGAAGACGAAGTACGTAGGTGGAGCGGCTATCCGCCCCCCAACAAAGAAGGCCTCGACGATCGCCAGTGGGCGCTGCTCGATTATGGCGATTTTGTCGTGCACGTCTTCGATGTCGACGCCCGGGAGTTCTACGACCTCGAGCGCCTTTGGGGAGACGCTCCGCGGCGCGCATGGAAACCGCAACCTACGTCGTCGACCGATGCCGCGGACTGAGACACCAGCGGTTGGTAGTGAGCTGGCTGTTCTACCCCGAACCCGGTTCAGGACTGCCGACAGCCCCGCTCACCGCATCGCGTTGAGTGGGCGCCAGATCGGCTCAGAATGCACTCGGGCGCTCCGCAGCGTGAGCCACGAAGCGCCCTTCCCCAACACGAGTGCGTGCTACAGACGATCTTAGGCCAATCGTGTCGCGAATTTTTTCAGAAAATTATGGATTCTGAAAGATGCTGGTCAACCTGCTGTCCACGGAAGTGAAGCGAGTGTGAGAGAAGGTCGCGATCTCATGGATCAATCCACGGGACGGTTCGCTGGTGAGCGGGAGGCACTTGGTCGACTCGTCGACCGGCTCGTCGCTTCGGTGGACCGGCTGTGTTTCAATCCTCCGGTCACCGCCGTGTATGACCCGCTGAGCTATGCCCGAGCAAGCTTCGACCGTTACCTCGACATGTCGGTGGGGACCGACCAGGTGCTCTTGGTCGGTATGAATCCGGGGCCGTGGGGAATGGCTCAAACCGGTGTCCCGTTCGGGGAGGTCGAGCTGGTGCACCGATGGATGGGCATCGACGCGCCGATCGGACATCCGCCCGTCGAACACCCAAAACGACCCGTTCTAGGGTGGGAGTGCCAGCGTAGCGAGGTGTCGGGGCGCGACTGTGGGGTGGGCTCGCGAACGGTTCGGGACGCCCCGAGCGTTCTTTGAGCAGTTCATGGTGTGGAACTACTGCCCATTGGTCTTCATGGAGGAGTCCGGAAAGAATCGGACGCCTGACAAACTGCCCGCGGCGGAACGCTCCGACCTGTTCGCGCCGTGCGACGCGGCACTCGCGGGCGTGGTCGACATCATCGAGCCCCGTATGGTCATCGGCGTAGGGGCCTTTGCGGCGAAAAAGTGAGCGCGGTCGTCGGTGGGTCGGTGTCCACAGGGATGATCCTGCACCCCTCGCCAGCCTCGCCGATCGCCAACCGCGGCTGGGCGGACCAAGCAGAACGGCAGCTCACCGATCTGGGCGTTGCGCTGCCGGGTGCGGACGCCGGTAGCGAGTCGGAGTAGGCAGCGCCATCGGACACCGCCGCGACCGCCCTATTAGAACGACGTCAAATGCAATGGGCGCACTGCCCGGTGTCATGTCTCGGCGCCGAGTGGGGCATACGGTAACGAGATGTATGTCTCAGGGGGCCGAACGAAGAGGTCAAGACTGGTGAGGGCGTCACGGCGGCGATTCGACCGCGATGACCAACGAAGTGAGCTGTGGCGATCCCCGGCACTGCGGCGACGAGCGCCCGCTCGTGCACATGTTTGGGCCGGAGTCGCGCCGATCGCGCTCCTGGTGTCAGCGTTTGGGTGTGCACCCGACGATGAATCGTCATCTCAACGAAGTGGGGGACAGGACCAGATCGACGCGACGGGAGAGCTCGACGACGCGACGGTGGCCACCGCTGAGGGCGTACCGGGCTCTTCAGAGCTCGAGATCTCTGAGGGGGCGCTCGACGGCACGGTCGTGTTGGACGGTGCAACCACGGGGTTGCCATCAGATGTCCCCCTGCCCTCTGGGTTGCGTGTGACGGCTGAGGCGGGGAGTTACCCGTCGATGTCGTTGTCGGGTACGGTCGACCGGCCACTTGCCACCGTGCTCGCCGAGACCGAGTCAGCGGTCGCGGCTTCGCCGTTTGTCGAACAGCGTCGGACCGGCTCGATCGAGAAAGGTCGAGTAACGCTCTTTCTCGCGAACCCGAGTCAACATAGGGTTGCTATAGCGCTGGCGGCAGATGGGTCCGGCGTCAAGGTCAGCGTGACGACCACACCGCCATTGGTCTTGCCTGCGGAGTAGCCGCCGACTTGTGCCTCCGGTGTCTGGGGGTCGCATTTTGGTCTTGCAGCGCTCGGGCCCGGAGCGCCGGGGACGTGTGCGGTGGGGAGGAGGACTGTGGGGAGGAGGGGCATGTGGGCGAAGCTCGCTGAGTGGATACGGTCGCATAAAGCGTTGGCGGCAGCGCTTGCGCTCGTGGCGACCCTCTGTTTCACGTTCGTCGCCTACAACGCCTATTGGGCGTTGGTGAACCGTGATGCGCCCGACGCGTTCACCCTGAGCGAGCAACCCTTGGATCTGGACGCGCTTGGTTTGGCGACCTCGACGTCGACCGCGGCAACCGTGCGAACCGACGGAGAAACCACCACCACATCGTTCGCCGCCACGACGACGACCACCGCGACCGATTCATCGACGGGAGCCAATGAATCGACGACAACGGATCTGGCGGGAAGGAGCCGGTCGGGTGACGCGTCAACGCGAAGCCCAACGACGCGCGAAACGCCGGATCGGACCGATGTTTCTGACGGCCCAGGATCTTCTCAAGGGCAGGTCACGCCATCGCCATCGAGTGCTGCTCCTCCGACCCCCCTCGCGCCGACGGTTCCATCGAGCGCTCCAGCGAGTGCGCCGCCACCGGCGCCTTCTAGCGTTCCGGTCGTGACGCAGCCACAATCGCCAACAGCGGCGGTGGACGGGACGTATTCGGTCATCAATCCGGGCGTGGCGGACGCTGGCGCGGGATACCGGGTACTCGAAGATGTACCGCTCGGTGGACCGGAAACCGTGGTTGGGCGGACCTCTCAGGTCTCGGGAGCGCTCACAATCGCCAACGGCGCCGTGACCGCAGCGACCGTCACGGTCGATACGCGCTCGCTCAGCACGGGTGTGGGACTGCGCGACGAAACGCTCAAAACCAGTACCTTCAAACGAACGCGTTTCCTACATCAAGTTTTGTGCTCGGCGCAGCGATTCCTCTCGGCTCGGTCCCCGCGGACGGACAAGCCATCTCGGTATCAGCAGGGGGTACGTTGAACCTTCACGGTCAAGCAAGGGGGTCACGGCGTCGATCCAGGCGCGCCGTACCGGCCCGGTGATCGAGGTGGTCGGACAAATCCCGGTCAAGCTCAGCGCCTTCGGTATCGAGCGTCCAGATGCCCTCGGTCGAACGGTGCGAGACGACGCAACTGTCGAGTTCAAGGTCTACTTCGCTCGATAGTGGTCATCTGGGTGGGGGCTTTGAGTTCTCAAAACGGCTGCTCAAACGCAAACTTCGGGTTCCGCCGCGACACATCGGGTCTCGATGCCGTCGTATTTGTGGCTGCCAAGCTGGACAACAACATCTCCCGTGCTTCGCTTCACTCAGCGCTCATGGGGTGCACCGGGGAGTTCGCTGGCTCGATACACGACGCCCTCGAGGCGTTGCTGTGAGCTTGTACCAAGGGTGACGTTGCGTGACAGGGGTCGAAGGACACCCCAAGCCCTTTGAGCGTTTTTCAGCACACTAGGGTGTGACGCGGCGGGGACCGTCGTTTGGGCTGGCCGCCACGACCGACACAACATGTACCTCTAGGAGCACAACATGGACTTCAAAGACTTGGCCGACAAAGCAAAGAGCGTCGATCGCGACAAGCTCGAAGATTTGGCTGACAAGGCCGTCGACAAGCTTGACGACATGACCGGCGGCAAAGTCCCCGACAAGGCCAAGGACTTGGTCGACAAGATCAACGGCAAGGACGACCGCTAAGCGACACCCCCCGTCGGGGTCTGGCTTGGCTGGTCCGGATCGACAAAGCCGGTTGAACGCCGAGATTTCGTGAATAGCCGCCCTCGACTGTATCAGGGCGGCTGTTTCGCGTTCGAGAGCCTTGTCCGTCACCGTGTGATCGGCGACGCCGTCGACACGCGATCGTGGGGAGTGCAACGAAAAGCGGCGAGGTCGGTCCTGCTCGGCCTCGCCTCTCGGGAGGACTTTTTGGAGTTCAGGCGGTCCAAAGCTCCCCATTGCGGGCAAAGCTGGTAATTGCCCAAGCTTTCGGGCATTATGCGCAACGCCCGAATTGGGGACAGCGCTATTTCCGCGCCGCATGAGGAGAAGTGAGCGAGATGACTCAGAGCGTCGACCGTCAGCGGCGGTGGGGTGAGGTAGACGGCCGGGAGATCATGTTCCCGCTCGTGGTTGAATCGATGAATCAGGCGGTGCTTACCTACACCGTTCCGGCTGCGGTTGCTCAGATGCTGGTTCCGGGCGGCGGCTATACCGTGACCGAGGATGATGACGGCAACGCACAGTTCGTGTTGGCGCTGGTCGATTATGTGGACAACCCGTGGGGTGACTACCAAGAAGTCAACTTCGGGTTCCTGGCGCATCCTACGGGGAGCCGGAAAAGAACGGTTCGTTCGTCTACCGGATGCCGGTCAACCAGGAATTCACCGCAGAGGCGGGCAACAAGGTCCTCGGTGTGCCCAAGACCGTTGAGCGCATCACCTTTGAGTACACCGACGATGAGGTCGAGGTTGCGCTGTGGATGGAGAGCCGTCTCGTCTTCACCGTGAAGTTTCCGCAGGTTGCGCCGAGCGCGCGCCGGAGGTCATCGAGAACGCGACGTACTCCTACCTCGATACCCAGCGGTACCAGACGATGCTGGAGATGGAGCTGCCGACCGGGATGATCGATCCTTCGGCAGTCGAAATGGAACTCGGCGCATCACCCGTCGCTGAAGAACTCCGTGGGCTGCAACTCCCCAGGCGCCCGACCTAGCGCTCTGGGGTGAACAGCTCAGAGCAACGTTCCACTACCCCGAGTTCATCGGGGAGTAGATCCCGAGCTTTTTACCAATGCCACCCAGCCGCGGGTAGCGGTTGGGTTTCGGCGCGCCAGGTGATCGATAACGGCTTGGCATACAAAATCGGTCCGCGACCTGGTGTCGCGGACCGATGTGGTGTTTGTGGAGCTGATCGGACTTGAACCGACGACCCCTTGCATGCCATGCAAGTGCTCTACCAGCTGAGCTACAGCCCCGTGGATCGGTCAATGTAGCAAAGCGGCGCGTGTGAATCAGGATTGGATCGGTACGGTCGAAGCCCAGCGCCAAAACACCGCGGAGAGGTCGTTACACTCCCGGCTATGAGCGATCGTTATGACGTAGCGGGTGTTGAAGAAAAATGGCAGACCTACTGGGAGAGCCAGGGCACCTATGAGGTTGATGAGCCGGGATCTCGTCCCAAGTTTTATGACCTGTGTATGTACCCCTATCCCTCGGGTCCAATCCACATGGGTCACGTGCGCAACTACACCCTTGGCGACGTGATCTGCCGTTACAAGACGATGCAGGGCTACACGGTCCTGTCTCCCATGGGCTGGGACTCCTTTGGGCTGCCCGCGGAGAACGCAGCGATTCGCGACGGGGGTCACCCAGGCGTGATCACCCGCGAACGGATCGAGGTGATGCGCTCCCAGATCAAGCGCCTGGGAGCGGTCTATGACTGGCGACGGGAGGTGTCCAGCTTTGATCCCGGGTACTACCGGTGGACCCAGTACCTGTTCCTGCAGTTGTACGGTGCGGGCCTGGCCTATCGCAACAATGCAATGGTCAACTGGTGCCCGTCTTGTCAGACGACGCTCGCTAATGAACAAGCCGAAACGGGCGAATGCGAACGTTGTGGAACACCGGTTATCCGCCGCGCGCTCGAACAATGGTTCTTCGGTATCACCAAGTACGCCCAAGAACTGCTCGACGACCTGAACGCGCTCGATTGGCCCGAACGGGTCAAGACGATGCAGCGCAACTGGATTGGGCGGTCCGCGGGTGTCGAGTTCGATCTTCAGGTCGTTCCACTCGCCGGTGGTGGTGAGCCCTCGGATCCGATTCGCGTTTTCACCACCCGAATCGACACCGTCTTTGGCATGACATACGCGGTCATAGCCCCGGAACACCCCCTGGTGACCTCGCTCATCGCTGGCGTTGACAACGAAGCTGAGATCACCGCATTTATTCAGCGGGTGACCAACGAATCCGAGATGGATCGGTTGTCCTCCGATGGTGCCCTCGACAAGCGTGGCATTTGGACAGGGCGCCAAGTCATCAATCCGTTTACGGGCGCTCCCGTCCCGCTGTTTCTGGCCGACTACGTGCTCGCCACCTATGGCACCGGGGCGATCATGGCCGTGCCGGGCGAAGATGACCGAGACTTTCAGTTTGCTCAGGTCCACGGTTTGCCGGTGATCGAGACGACCGAACGCCCAGAAGGCTGGGGGAAGCTACCTACGCTGGCCCGGGGACAAGGTCAATTCTGACTGGCTCGACGGGCTGACGGTGGCCGCGGCCAAGACCGCAGCAACCGAGTGGCTCGTCGAACGGTCCATCGGTGAAGCGAAAGTCAACTACCGGCTTCGAGATTGGCTGGTTTCTCGCCAGCGGTACTGGGGCTGCCCAATCCCCATCGTGTACTGCGACGACTGTGGTGTCGTGCCCGTACCGGTCGATCAATTGCCGGTGCGGCTACCCGATGATGTTGAGTTCACCCCGACCGGAGAATCGCCGCTCAAGAGCCACCCCGACTTCGCGTCGGTCGATTGTCCGCAGTGCGGCGGTCCAGCACGACGCGAAACCGACACGATGGATACCTTCGTCGATTCGTCGTGGTACTTCCTCAGATATTGCGATCCCCACAACGATCAGCTGCCATTCGACGCTGCAAAGGTTGCGGAATGGATGCCGGTCGATCAGTACATCGGCGGTATCGAACACGCGATTTTGCATCTGATGTACGCCCGTTTTTTCACGAAAGCCTTCGCCGACCTCGGCCTCATCGATCGGGATTTGCGCGAACCGTTCGCGTCGCTGTTCACCCAGGGCATGATCCGTCTGGGCGGGACCAAAATGTCGAAGTCCAAGGGCAACCTGGTGAGTCCGGCATCCTTTTTCGATTCCCATGGCGCCGATGCGCTGCGACTTTTCCACCTCTTTATCGGTCCGCCCACCGACGGGGTCGATTGGAATGACAACGGTGTCGACGGAGCGTCGCGCTATCTGGCTCGGGTGTGGCGGCTCTCTGTTGGAGACGTCGGGTCAGTGGTTCACCGCGACGAGCTCAATGCCGTGGACAGGAGATCATCAGACTTCGACATCAGCTCGTTGCGGACGTTTCAGAGGACTACGAACGATGGTCCTACAACACCGCCGTCGCCCGTTTGATGGAGTACACCAACGAGTTATACAAAGCCGCCCAATCGCCCGACGGTATCGCTGCATCCGCGCTGTCGGATGGCCTCGATGCGCTCTTGTTGTTGCTGGCGCCGATGTGTCCGCACGTCACCGCCGAACTGTGGGAACAACGCCATGATGGGTCTCACATTCACGCTCAGCCATGGCCTGCATATGATCCCCAGGCCGCGAAGCTTTCGGTCGTGACCCTCGTCGTCCAAGTCAACGGCAAGGTGCGCGCAAAGATGGAAGTAGCCGCTGACCTGGACCCCGATGAACTGGAGGCAGCGGCGAAGTCTCTACCTAAGGTACAGGGTTACCTCGCTGAAGGGGCCCTGCGTAAGGTCATCGTGCGCCCTCCTGACGTCGTGAACTTTGTGGTGACACCCGCATGAAGCCGCTCGGACAGCTACTCCGCGAGGGGATTGGAGAGCCGCTACCCCCATCGATCTTGAATCGGATGAACCATGTCAGCGACCTCGATCGGTCGCGGGCTCGCGTTGTGCCGGTTCGCTGGCTCCCCAATGGGGTCGATGCCATGACGATCGGCAGTCGCATATTCGTCCGGAGCGGACATGCCGGATCGGTGGGGTTGATGGCTCACGAACTCGTCCATGTCGAACAGTGGCGCGATGAAGGCGTGGTCGGGTTTCTGCGCAGCTACCTCGGCTCCTACCTGCGCTCTCGGCGCTCGGGACTTTCCCACGATGAGGCGTATCGAGCGATTCCCCAAGAATCTGAGGCCAGGGAGCGTTCATCGAAGGAGCTCAGCGCATAGATCGCTCTGCGGAACGAGCGTGCACGGCCGCAGGTCGGAGATAACCCGGACCGGTTTGTGGTGAGCTGAAATGACATAAAGACGCTGGATTGGTTATAGTCGCAGCGTTTCGCCACACCCCTTCAGGTCGGAGCTCCTGCCCAGCGCTGCTCCCAGTCGCCATTGAAACACCCGATCGACTGGGGAACCGTGATGTCCAATGTTCACCGGAGCGCGCGCGGCCACGAGGATGGCGGTGTATCGGATCGCCGCACGGGCACGGGCTCACCCCGCGGTGTCGGTCTGCATAGCGCCGTCGACGAGTCTGACTTTGATGACTTGGATGCCAGCTGGAAAGACCGAATCGTCCTTGCGGAGCCATCGGGGCGGGTGACGCTGACCGAATGGCGTCACCGGATCGCCTGGTACTGGGAAGAGCCGTTGGTTCGGGTGGCGGTCGTGGTGGCGGTGGCGTTCATCGCCTTGATGATGTGGTACCAGCTCGGCACGCGAAGCGGTGGACGGGCACACGCAGCGGCTTCGTTGGGCTCGCCCCACACTTCCCTGGTCGAGGGCGTCGACGGTGCAACGTCGGCCGACTCGGCCGGTTCCCAATCTGGCGTCGGCGGTGGCGACGGTTCGCAAACCGCGACCTCCGAGGTTCCGGTGACGGTTAACCCTCAAGTTCACGTTGCAGGTGCGGTCAATCAGGCAGGTGTTGTCCGGGTCGCGCCGGGCGCGCGGGTCACCGACGCCATCACTGCCGCGGGTGGGCCGACGGCGGACGCAGACCTCACCCGCATCAATCTCGCTGCGCCGATCACTGACGGTCAACAGGTGGTGGTACCGGTTCTGGGCGAACCAATGCCGGTGGTGGCCGCGCCGAACCCCGCGGTTCCGGTGGTGGCCGGAGCCCCAGGTGCATCGACCACAAGCGGGCCTGTGTCGATCAACCAGGCCAGCCAAAGCGAACTTGAAACGCTGCCGGGGGTCGGCCCGGCTATCGCTTCGGCGATCATGAACGAGCGAGAACGGCGGGGTGGATTCGCCTCGGTCGAAGAACTCCTCGAAGTGCGCGGCATCGGTGAACAGCGCCTCGCTGACCTCAGGGATCACATCACCCTGTAGTCGCGGCTCTGCCCGAACCACCGGGGTCGCTGCCATGCCTGATTCCGCTGCCGCCCGATGGTCGATGGACCAGCCGCGAAGGTCCTCCGAAGATCACACGGTCGATGGCAGCGCTTCCCACCTGGAGGCCGGGTTGGGACCGGGCCCGCTGTCACGACGCGAACTTGCCGATCGGCATCGGTCGAACGAATGGGATCTTGCGGCCGTGGTCGCTTCGGCATGGGGCGGAGCTTGGTGGGCCAGTCGCTCGTCCAACACAGCCGTGCTGGTGTTCGGCGCACTTTTGCTTCTCGGCGCTGTGTGGATGGTGTTCGGCCCGCATCGGCCGTCGAAAGCGGTGAATCTCTTCCTCCTGACGCCGCTGCTGTTTGGTCTGCTCGCGGCGCTCTCGATGACTCGAGCACAACACGGAGCGGTACATCACCCGCTAGCGGTCGAGGTTGGTGAGAGAACCAAGGGCCGCCTGGAAGTCGTCGTGGCATCCGATCCGCGGCCGAGTATGTGGGGAGCGTCGATCCTCGTGCGTGCCTCACGTTTCGAGCGTGACCAGGACCGGCGGTCAGCGTCGAACATCCCTGCCCAGCAGGGTGCCGATAGTCGGTTGGATGCAGGCGCCAGCATGCCCATCGTTGTCGATGGGGGCGGGCGAACCTACGTCCTGGAAGCGGGGAGTCGTCAGCGTTCGATACTGCTCGCCGCAATCCCCGGCGACCGGCTGCTGGTATCGGGGCGATTCGCTCCGCTCAGACCCGGAAAGGACGACCGTTGGATCAATCGGCATGCGGTGGGCTCATTTCAGGTCGGTGACATCGAAGGGTTCAACACCGATGCGCCGCTCTGGCGGGGTGGAGTTGAAACGATGAGACGTTGGGTGCTGGGCGGTACGAGGTGGATGCCAGCACCCGATAGCGGTCTATTAGCAGGGTTCCTGGTCGGTGATACACGGGTCCTTGACCCGGGTGTGGATGCGGATTTCAAGGCCAGCGGGCTGACCCACCTGCTCGCGGTCTCGGGTTCTAACGTCGCGTTCGTCCTCGCTCTGACCAACGGCATGAGGCGACGCCTCTCAACTCGCGCTGACGCTATTGCTTCACTGGTCATCGTCGTGATGTTTGCGGCGATCACCCGTGCAGAACCTTCGGTGATGCGAGCGAGCGCCATGGCGGGGATCGCTGTCGTGACGGACCTGCGCGGTCAGAGGGCGACGGGTCGGCGCGCCCTTGGATGGGCGGTTGCCGTCCTCGTTCTGGCGGATCCGTTCCTCATCTGGTCTATCGGTTTCATCCTCTCCGCAACGGCGAGCGCGGGGATCCTCTGGTGGTCGTCACCCATTGTCGAGCGAGTCCCCGGACCGGCGTGGGTTGCCGAAGGCCTTGGTGTGACCGCGGCCGCGCAACTGGCGACGACCCCGGTCATGTTGGTCGCCTTCGGGGATATTCCGGTCGTCTCTATGCTGTCCAACCTCTTGGCAGGTCCTCTGGCCGAGGTGCTCACCACCCTCGGTATCGTGGACGGCATAGCGGCGACCGCACTCGGAACGCATGTGCCATTTGTCGCCGCGATGCTTCAACTGCCGGTCATGGTGCTGAGCATGACCATCCGGATGATCGCGTCGGTGTCGGCCAACGTCCCACTGACGTTGTCGGCACGACCGGTCATCGTGCTGGGGGCGATCGTGTTGATCGCTCATCGGTGGCGTCGAACTCGGATGAGGCGCCGTTCGCTCACGCTCACACTCCAATACCTGGAGTCTCAGAGCCCGCCGACCCAAGCCACAGGCGAGTAGGGGAGCCGGCGTCGAGTCCTTGGATAGGGTGGCATCCAATGTTTCGAATCTCGTGTGACGACCACAACCGCTCGCTGCCCGACCCCGGCGGGGTTTGTCCCATCGTGGACGTCTATCCCGAAGTGCGACTGGGTGAGCGCGTGATCGACACATCATCGCGTTCGTTGATTATGGGAATCTTGAATCGCACACCCGACTCGTTCTACGACAAAGGTTTGACGTGGAACTTCGATTCGTTTCTCCGTCGGGCCGAACAGCTCGTCGTCGATGGAGCGGATCTGCTCGACGTCGGCGGTGTCAAAGCGGGTCCCGGTGACGAAGTGACCGAAGCCATGGAGATGGACCGCGTCATCCCCGCGATCGCCGCTCTCGTCGAACGTTTCGACACACCGATTTCGGTCGACACGTGGCGCGCGTCCGTGTTCGCCGAGGCATGCCGACAAGGCGCTGTCGTCGGCAATGACATTTCGGGATTCGCCGATCCCGCATATGTGCTGACCGCGGCCGAGTTTGGGGCATCGGTCGTCGCTACGCACATTCGTCTCGCCCCCCGGGTTCCCGATCCCGAGCCCGTCTATGACGATCTGGTCGGCGACGTGACCAACTTTCTGCTGAAACGGGCAGATGCTGCGTTATCCGCTGGACTTGCGCCGAACCAGGTGATTCTCGATTGCGGGCTCGACCTGGGAAAGACACCACACATGAGTGCCGTGCTGTTGGCTGAAAGCGCTCATTTTGCACGCCTCGGGTTTCCGTTGCTGTTGTCAGCCTCGAACAAAGGGGTGCTGGGCGAGATCGGTGCGAAGCGTCCCGTGACCGATAGGAGACCTGAGTCGCTGGCCGCGACCGCGTGGGGAGCGATGCTTGGATGCCGCGTTCAACGCGTCCACGACGTGGCGGGCAGCCGCCGGGTGTGTGACATGGTCGAAGCGCTGCTACAGGCCCGGGACCAATGCTCAACCATGTTCCGCCATTCGGGCGACCGCACCCATTGATGTGGTCGACCGTATGGCTCACACGGGAGTTCGCTGCGATCTCGTCAGCCGTTGTCGCTATCGGTTCAGACCAGCAGTGCACAGCGCCGAGTCGCGACGCGGCGCCTTGTCGGAAGGGGTCAACGCGTGAAACCGATCCAGTTGGTCGGCGGCTCCGACGGTGCGCTTCGCGGGGATAAACGACGTGAGCTGATCAAACAAGCGCTCGGGGACGATGACGCTTCGCTTGCATTGAGCGAGTTCATCATCCCGCAAACCGATTCCGGTGAGCATTCCAAAGCACAGGTGCTGGGCAGCGCTCTCGACGCCGCGTCGCATCCTCCTTTTGGCACGGCACATCGGGTTGTGGCGATCTCGGGTCTCGAACACCTCCGCGCTGGCGATATCGGGCCGTTGGTGACCTATCTAGAGAACCCGATGACATCGTCCATCGTGGTGCTCGATCTCGGTCCGGGGCGCAAGCCGCCCGCGTTGGCGAAGGCGCTAAAGGCTGGCCACATCGAGGTCCATGAAGTCGAAAAGGACGGTGGTTCTCAGCTGAAACTTCTCCTCGACGATGCCGGAGTGTCGCTCGATGCACGGGCGACCAAGGCAATCATGGACCGTTTTGGAGACAACCTCGGGGCGTTGTCGGGACTCGTTTCGCTGCTCAGCTCGACCTATGGACCCAACAGTCGGCTCGGTGAAGGCGAGGTTGCGAGCTTCCTCGTCGAAAGCGGTTCTGTACCGCCCTACCTGTTGTCGAACGCGATCGAATCGGGGAACCTCGGGGAGTCACTGCGTCTGATGGACCGTCTGATGACGGTTGGCGGCATGCACCCGCTACCCCTCGTAGCGCTCTTGCATAACCATTACCGGCAGGCTCTTTTGGTCGATGACCCCGCTGTGCGGACCGATGCCGATGCCGTGACGGCACTTGGCGGCAAGGTCAAGGCTTTCCCCGCGAAAAAGGCCCGTGCACGGGCACGGGCCTTGGGCACTGTGGGGCTGCGTATCGTATTTGGCTGGCTCGACGAGGCGGATCAGTCGCTACGGGGAGCATCGGGGGCCCCCGCAGACATCGTCATGACCCAGCTCGTGACTCGCCTTGCCAGGTACCACCGTGATCTCAATCGTCCGGACCCATCCGTCGCCGGTCGGCGCCGATAACCAGGGTCGTGGTCGCTTGGCAGATCTCCGGCCGCCCTCAGCCGACGACCGAGTCAGGTCGCCTCCAAGGCGATAGGCCCGGCATGGGCACGCCTACGGTGGTGTGATGGCGTGCACGGCGAAATGGCTGATCTGGTCGGATGTGGGTGTGCCGAAAGGTCGCCAAGCGACGATTTGGCGCTGTGGCTAGCTCGCTGCGCTCGCGGCGTTGACGCGCTTGACCAAGCGGCTCTTGTAGCGGGCGGCGGCGTTCTTGTGGATGGTGCCGTTCTGCGCTGCTTTGTCGATCCGCTTGATGGCGAGGCGCAACGCCTCGGGCCCGTCATCGGTACCCGCGAGTTCGGTTGCTCGACGCTGACGGGTCCGAAGTTCGGAACGAACGGTGCGGTTCCGCGCCCGACGCGTCTCGTTCTGTCGATTACGTTTGATTTGGCTCTTGATGTTTGCCACGTTCGATCGCTTCCTTCAAGGGAACCTATCCCTGGGCCTCAAACCGCCACTTGTGACCGAGTGTTCACGGCCCCGGTCAGGGAACGCGAAAGAGTAGCAGCCGATCGGCGACGGATCGGATACGCACGCAACGTTAAGCAGCGGAGGGGAGCGCAACGTTCCAGAACAGAGTTCGGTTAGCCCGTTGCTCGGATCGCGCATCGTGTCGTGGCTCGCCTAACGTTTGGTCCTCAAACAGGAACCGCATCGATAGTGAAGCGCCCCGTCAGCTGGTGTGAAACGCCAGCGTTGATCTGTGGCCGTTTATCAGGAGTCCCAGTTCAGCGTGCAATTCGACATCTCACAAAGCCGGTGTTTCAGCATTATCGCCCACGTGGACCACGGCAAAAGCACGTTGGCTGACCGCATGCTCGAGGTCTGTAACGCTGTGGATCCCCGTGACATGCGGTCCCAGTACCTCGACACGATGGATATCGAGCGTGAACGCGGCATCACGATCAAGGCTCAAAACGCCCGGTTGACCTACAAGAATCACACGCTCCAGTTGATCGACACCCCGGGCCACGTCGACTTTTCCTATGAGGTTTCTCGCTCACTCGCGGCGTGCGAGGGCGTGGTCCTTCTCGTCGACGCTTCCCAAGGCATCGAAGCCCAGACCCTGGCGAACTGCTATTTGGCGCTCGACAACGATCTAGCGATCGTCGTCGCGCTCAACAAGATTGACCTTCCCGCCGCAGAGCCTGAACGTGTTGCGAGTGAAGTGGAAAAGGTCCTCGGTGTCCCCGCCGAAGAATGTTTGTATGTTTCGGGCAAAACCGGCGAGGGCGTGACCGAACTCCTCGACGCTGTGATCGATCGCATTCCCGCACCGACCGGTGATCCTGATCAGCCGCTACAGGCCCTTATTTTCGACTCGGTGTTCGACACCTATCGCGGCGTCATTTCCTCATTGCGGGTCATGAATGGTGTCCTCGACGCTGCCCAACCCATCCGCTTCCTCAACACCGGCACCGTGCATCCCGTCGACGAGATCGGCGTGCGTCTGCCTGTCAACACACCGGTCAAACAGCTCACTCCGGGTGAGGTTGGGTATCTCATCGCGGGTATCAAGAATCTGGACGAAGCACGTGTCGGAGAGACCGTGTCCACCGCGGCGCATCCGGGGACGGCTCTGGAGGGCTATCGCGAGCCCAAGCCAATGGTGTTTTGTGGTCTGTACCCGGTCGACGGCGACGAGTTCGATGAGCTGCGCGAGTCGCTCGACAAGCTCGCATTGAACGATGCGTCATTCACCTATGCGCCCGAGACGTCTCATGCGCTCGGTTTCGGTTTCAGATGCGGCTTCTTGGGCCTGTTGCACATGGAGATCGCCCGAGAACGCCTCGAACGTGAGTACAACTTGTCGCTGGTGGCGACCGCACCGAACGTCCAGTACAAGGCGTTTACGACCGACGGCAATATGACCGAGGTTCACAACCCGTCCGAACTACCTGAGGCATCGCGCCTGGACCATATCGAGGAGCCCTACAGCGTCATTAGCATCATTTCGCCGTCCGAGTACATCGGGACCATCATGGATCTCGCCCAAACTCGGCGAGGAGAACTCCAGCGGATGGACTACCTGTCGCCGGAGCGGGTGGAGATTGTCTATGACATTCCCATGGCCGAAATCGTTATGGACTTCTTTGACGTTCTCAAGAGCCGAAGTAAAGGGTATGCGTCGCTCGACTACGAAATCGGTGACTATCGAACGTCGAAACTTGTTCGGGTCGACGTGTTGTTGAACGGCCAGCCGGTCGACGCTTTTTCGACGATTGTTCATACCGATAAGGCATATGACTATGGCCGAAAGATGGCAGCGAAGCTGCGTGAGCTCATCCCTCGGCAGATGTTTGACGTACCGATCCAGGCAGCCGTCGGCAGTCGCATCATCGCCCGAGAAACGGTGAAGGCAAAGCGCAAAGACGTACTCGCTAAGTGCTACGGCGGCGACGTTTCACGCAAGCGAAAGCTTCTGGAAAAGCAAAAAGAGGGTAAGAAGCGAATGAAGCACATCGGCCGGGTTGAGGTGCCTCAAGAAGCGTTCGTTTCGGCCCTTCGGCTCGACGACTAGGTGCCAGCTCGATGCCCTCGATGTCTTGGCGCGCCAGCCTGCCGGGCCACGAGGTGTCCGTGAGGAACAGCGGCGAGGTCCGGAGCGTCCGGACGGCGGTCTCCGACCCGATGTCGCTGCGCTCGTGACCGCGCGGCCGGGGAGGAGTTCGACCGCGATGTCGAGTCCCTATGGAACTGGTGCCTATGTGCACATCCCGTTCTGCGAACGGCGATGCGACTACTGCGATTTTGCGACGTGGACCGATCGATCCCATCTCATGGCCGCGTATGTCGATGCGTGCGTCTCGCACGCTCAGGCGCTGCGACGTGAGCATCCTGGAGCGATCGATCATGTCTTTTTTGGCGGCGGCACGCCATCGCTGCTTCCCCCCGATGATCTCGGCCGTATCGTCGACGCACTCCAGCCGACTCCCGATGCCGAGATCACCGTCGAGGTCAATCCCGACTCATTCTCAGATCGGCACGCTCGGGTGTACGCAGCGTCGGGGGTGAACCGCATCTCGATGGGTGTGCAGTCGATGGACGATGAGGTGCTGGTCGCTCTGGGGCGAACCCACAACCGTGACAATGTGGCCCAGGCGGTCCGGGCGGCGCGTGGCGCAGGTATTGAGCATGTGAATGTGGATCTGATCTACGGAAGCCCGGTCGAATCTTTTAGATCGTGGATCGCCTCGGTGTCCGCCGCGCTGAGCGACGATATCGACCATCTGTCGTGTTACGCGCTGACGGTCGAACCGGGCACGCCACTCGGCGCCAGCGTTGCGGCGGGGACCGCTCGTGCGCCCGACGACGATGATCAAGCGGCAAAGTACGAAGCGATCGACGAACTCTGCGAATCCGCGGGGCTGAGCTGGTACGAAATTTCCAACTGGGCGAGGCCGGGCGGGGAGTGCCGACACAATCAGAACACGTGGGCGGGCGGCAACTACCTAGCGGTTGGTGCCGCGGCACACGGTTTCATGGACGGGGCCCGCTTTTGGAATGTGCGAACACCGGAGCGCTACATCGAGGCGGTCTCGACGACCGGCGACCCGGTCGCGGTGCGAGTTCCTCAGTCGCTTCAGGATCGATACGTCGAGACGCTGATGCTCGGTCTGAGAACACGTACGGGGGTCGATCTCGCCGGTTGGCCAGATGCGGTCATCCAAACGGCGGCCGACCTCGTCGATATAGGGCTTTTGGTCGCGGGAGGTCGCAGTGCACCACCGAACTTCGATCAATCTGGACGACCGAGTCAAACGCGAGACGCCGATTCGTGCCACGGTGCAGATGGCCAGCGTTTCTCGTTGACTCGCCGCGGTCGTCTGTTGGCCTCACACGTCATGAGCGAGCTGGCCAGCCACCTCCCAGACGGTCGATAGCCACATATTCCCCCGACCGTCGGCGCGGCGTCGGTGCGATGGTTCCACCGCGCCTGCCTGTTCCAAATAACCCGAGGGGGCGCGTCGCTGTCGAGGCGCCTCCAAAGTTGTGTTGATCGTTGGGTACTATGACCGGCGATGGAGGCTCGGAAACGCACGATCCTCGGAACCGTGGTGCAGCGATACGTCGAGACCGGACAGCCGGTTTCCAGCGCGTACGTCGCATCCACGACCAGCTCGCAGGTCTCTTCGGCGACGGTTCGCAAAGAGATGAACGGGCTGGAACGCGAGGGTTATCTCACTCAACCACATACTTCGGCAGGACGGATACCGACCGAGCGCGGGTACCGCTTCTTTGTCGACGCAATGGTCGACAACGGAGAGTTGGGCATTGCCGACCGGCAACGCATCGGCGCCTTTTTTGACCGAGCGACCGTGGCACTCGATGATCTGTTGAGAGAGACCTCAAGTCTGGTGTCTCATCTCACATCCTTCGCTGCGGTGGTCTCTGGTCCGAGCGCCGATTCGGCATCGGTCCGGGCGCTGCATCCGGTCTGGCTTCACGCGAACACGTTCATGGTGGTCCTGGTGCTGTCGAATGGCATCGTGCAAAAGCTGACCGTCGACATCGATCCAGCTCGCCTTGGAGTGGACGCGGTCGATGAGCAGACGGCCGCGGACCTCATCGCGCATGCGACGGCGGCCTTCGCCCCGGCAATTGGTCAACGGATCGCAGTTGCCGCTGGCTCTGTCGCTGGCACAGAGCACCCGTTTGTCGAACAGATCCGAACCGCAATGAGCGATCACATCGCCTTAACTCATCAGCCGACCGTTTTCATAGAAGGTGCGGGTCAACTCGTGACCGGCTCACCGTCGGGGCTTGAATCATCGTCCTTCCGGCAGCTCGTTCGGGTACTGGAAGACCAGATGGCAGTGATCGGCTTGATACAAGACGTTTTGGATAGGGGACGGCGGGTCGCCATCGGCGCGGAGCACGAAATCGACGAGTTGCGCGAGTGCTCGGTCGTGGCCGCCCCGTACGTCATTGAAGGTGAGGTTGCGGGTACCGTCGGGGTCATCGGGCCGACCCGGATGGATTATGCCCGCATGCTCGCCGCCGTCGCGGCGGTTTCGGATCGACTCGGGCACCGGCTATCGGGTCCGTCTCAACCGCTCTAGGGAGTCCAGAGAGTTCATGGCTGACGACCTCTATGAGGTTCTTGGCGTGTCACGTGACGCGTCGGATACCGAGATAAAGAAGGCCTACCGAGCCTTAGCGCGCCAACATCACCCCGATATCGCCGGTGATGACCCGGTCAGTCGCGAGCGCTTTCAGGCCGTTTCAGTCGCGTACGAGGTGCTGAGGGACCCGACGAAGCGCTCCCGTTACGACCGTTACGGTTCGGTTGAGGGGCCCCAAGGGGTTCCGTTCGCCGACTTTGGCAGCGGCTTTTCCGATATTTTCGAGGCGTTTTTTGGCGACCGATTTGGTTCCGCAGCGCGGCCATCGGCACAGGGCGCCGATGCTCAAATGGCGTTGTCGGTCACCCTTGAAGAGGCAGCCAACGGGGTGAAACGGTCGGTCAACGTCACGTTGGCAACCCGTTGCGAGACCTGTGATGGCGCTGGCGCAGAACCCGGTACGACCGTCAAGCGTTGCGAAACCTGTGATGGCCAGGGTCAGGTGCATCAGATGCGCCAGTCCCTTTTGGGTCAGATGGTCACCACACTGCCCTGTCCGACCTGTCGCGGCGCCGGCGAGATCGTCGAGAACCCCTGTCGCCAGTGCGGGGGGGAAGGCCGGCTCGACGAAGAACGCAGTCTCGAAGTGGATGTGCCCGCTGGAATTGCCTCAGGTCAGCGACTGCGGCTTGCGGGTAGGGGCCCCGCCGGATTCCGTGGAGGACCGCCCGGCGACCTCTACCTTTCTGTCTCGGTGGCCCCTGACGAACGTTTCGAACGCGATGGCGATGATCTGTTGCATGACCTGAACGTTTCCATGGTCCAAGCGGCGCTCGGCACTTCGGTCAAGGTGCCCTCATTCGACGGAGATCAAGAACTCACCCTGTCGGCTGGCACGCAACCGGGAACGACCCGCACGCTTAAGGGCCTCGGTATCCCCAATCTTCGTACGAAACGCCGAGGCGATCTGCGGGTGCGGGTCAACGTGGCGGTCCCGACGAAACTCAGCGCGGAGGAGACGGCCTTGCTGACCGAATTCGCGGCCATGCGAGGCGAAGCGGTCAATCAGAAGGACCCTGGGTTGTTTTCGCGATTTCGGGGTTCCCGACGCGACAAGTAGCGAGCGGCCGAGAAGAAGCTTCCCTCAGGTGAACGACCTCCAAGCGCGACCGGTGCCGTCTTCCCAAAGCCACGTCATCGTGGAGTGTCTTGACGATGTCGTCGCCCTGGACGACGCGCAATCTCACCACCTGGTCCGGGTTCATCGCTTCCGGGGCGGGGAGACGGTGACCGCAACCGACCTGCGCGGTCGATGGCGTGCTTACGGGGTGAACGTGACGGGCAAGCACGTCCACTTGGAGGCCTTCGATCCAGCGTTCGAAGGGATCCAGGGGCGACCGACACGCCTGCTCTTGGCCGCCACCAAGGGCTCAAAACCCGATCTGGTCGTACGGATGGCGACCGAGCTTGGTGTTCACGCCATCGACTTGGTCATCTCGGAACGTTCGGTGGTTCGCTGGGATGACGCAAAGGCGCGACAGATCGAGCGTCGTTTGAGCGACGTCGCGGCCGGTGCAGTCCGGCAGAGTCGACGGGTCACCGCACCACAGATCAGCGTCGGGGCCGCATTGGTCGCGCTGGTAGGCGACATTTCCTCGGAGTGGACGGTGCTGATCGCCGATCCCGGGGGGCAAACGGCTCAGGTGATCTCAGATGAGCTGCCGGGTGCGCCGATCTGCGTTGCGGTCGGACCCGAGGGTGGGTTCTCTCCCGATGAACTCACCGAGTTGTCAGCGTTTCGCCGACTCCGGCTCGGTGCCCATGTCTTGCGCGCCGAAACGGCGCCGATCGCCGCGCTGGGCGCGCTGTCCGGTGTCGTTTGACCGCACCTGCACGGTGCCGTTGAGCAGCAAAGAGGCTGTCGTGGAACGGGTCCTACTGGCGCACGGAGCGGGGTGTCGCGGATTCTTACGTCTTGGAACGTAGATATTTGGCATCGACACAAATGACACTCTGAGCGTTCAATTCCGCAGTGAGGGTGATGTCGGTGGCAGGCGTTGCGAGCTCCGTGGATGTCTTCTTAACGTTGCCGGGCCGGTGGCCCTATGTTGATGATTCCTTGTGGGTTCAGTGTTTCCGAAGTGAAGCATGCGATGTCGATCGCCGCATCCCCGCTTCAAAACCCGAGCGATTCCGGACGCAGGTCCTCGCCACAAGGGGTGGTTGGGATATTGTTCTGCCCGGGAGCACGGGACACGGCACTAATGGTTTGGAGGCCAGTGTGAGCGAGGCAGAGCGCATCGGTGAACGCCTGAGGACGATTCGCCGTCAAAAGCGCCTCTCGTTGCAAGAAGTTGAGGCCAATTCGGGCAAAGAGTTCAAAGCGTCCGTTCTCGGCGCTTATGAGCGAGGGGAACGAGTCATTTCGGTTCCGCGTCTGATGAGGCTGTCTGCGCTCTATGGCGTTCCGCCAGAGCAACTGCTGCCACGAGACGAAATCGACCTTCGGGAACGGCGGATGTATCCGCTCCACGGCTTTTGCCTCGACCTGGCTGCGCTGAGGTCGGTGGAAGGCCCCGAGATCAACGTCATGCTGAAATTCCTCGATCGGGTAGCCCTCGCTCGCCAGGACTTCAACGGGCGGGTGATGACCATCCGAACCGACGACATGCAAACGATGGCGTGGATGCTCGATACAACCCCCGAGGATCTCGATTCCCGGTTGCAGACCATGGGTGTCATCGTCACCGCGTGAGCGCTGTCGCGGAACTTGAGCACTCGCGGGTTCGTCTAACCGTACGCCTCTGCATCTCAGGGGTAGCATGCGCCGATGGAGAGCTGTGTGTTCTGCGAAATCGTCGCTGGAAACCTTCCGTCGGACAAGGTTGCCGAAACCGAGCGGTCGCTCGCGTTTCGTGATCTCAATCCTGTCGCGCCGACGCATGTCTTGGTCATTCCCAAACGGCATGTCGAAAGCATTGGTCATCTCGACGCTGAAATGACGGCGGACGTGGCCGACCTCGTGACGACGATTCAGGAGGTGACCAGGGTCGAAGGCATCGATGAAAGCGGATATCGAGTCGTGGCAAATACCGGTACCCACGGGGCCCAAAGCGTATTTCACCTGCATTTTCACGTGATCGGCGGACGCCAGTTGGGGTGGCCGCCCGAATGAGTGACGCTCCCGAAGGCGTGTGGCAGACCACGATCGCGATCGACCCGCAACGGGCGGTGACGGTGTGCGGCCCACACGACAGCAATCTTCGACTCCTCGAACAACTCCTCGCGATCACCATCCTGGCCCGTGGCAACGAGTTGGTTGTCACCGGTCCCGAGCCGGCGCGCGAGTTGGCGTCTCGGGTGATCGCCGAGTTGGTGGCGGTTACCGATCGCGGCCACCAACTCGATCAGCGGACGGTCGAACGCATGGTGGACATGGTCAAGGCCGATCAACGTCCTTCAGAGGTCGTCTCGACGCAGGTGTTGAAGGGACGCAAATCGGTTCGACCGATGACCTCGGGGCAAAAGGCTTACGTCGATGCGATCGAACGCAACACCGTCACTTTTGGGATCGGGCCAGCGGGTACGGGCAAGAGTTATCTCGCCGTTGCTGCCGCGGTTCAGGCTCTGCAATCAAAGAAGGTCCACCGGATCATTCTGACCCGGCCCGCGGTCGAGGCCGGCGAGCGGCTGGGGTTCTTGCCCGGCGATCTTCTCTCCAAGGTGGATCCGTACCTACGGCCCTTGTATGACGCTCTGTACGACATGCTGGGCAACGAGGCCACGCTCCGGCTGATGGAACAGGCGACGATCGAGGTCGCGCCGCTGGCCTACATGCGTGGGCGGACGCTCAACGACGCTTTCATCATTCTCGACGAAGCCCAAAACACCACGCCCGAACAGATGAAGATGTTCCTAACGCGGATCGGCTTTGGTTCCAAAGCCGTTGTCACCGGTGATGTGACCCAGGTCGATCTGGACATCGGCAGATCCTCTGGCCTCGTGACCGTGCAGGGCATCCTGTCACACGTCGATGACATCGAGTTCGTACACCTGCGGAGGGGTGACGTCGTGCGTCACCGAATCGTCCAGGACATCGTCGATGCCTATGAACGCCACGACGCCGACGCTGGTCAGGGTCGCGCGTGAGCGTTCCTCGACGCGTCACCAGAAGCGTTCAACCCGGAACCTATGAGGTGTTCGCAGCGGATGAACAGCTCGTACCGATTCCGCTGCCCGAGCTCGTCGACCTCGCCCGCGAGTCGTTGGCCGCGCTCGGTGTCGCGCCCGATGCCGTGACCAATCTGTTGTTGGTCGACCCCGATTCGATGCAATCGCTCAACGAACAGTTCCGCGGCAAGGACGAACCGACCGATGTGCTGTCGTTCCCCATGGACGACGAAGCGCTTCCCGGTGCCGAACGCCCTGCGCCTACTCGGCCGGGTGGAAGCGAAGACGTTCCGTTGATTCTTGGCGATCTCGTCATCTGTCCCGAGATTGCCCAGATGCAGGCAGACCTTGGCGGCTGGAAGTTCGCCGACGAACTTGCCCTGCTGACCGTTCACGGCATCCTTCACCTCTGTGGATATGACCATGAGGAGGAGTCAGACGCCCTGGTGATGGAAGCCAAAGAGGCCGAATTGCTCGATACTTTCTGGTCGGGTGCTAACGCTCGACGAACCCGCGACGCGGCCGATTTCGACGTACATGCACACGCTGCTACGTCGCGCAGCGGACGAACGTCGAGCTCACCCGGTGTGCGCCCGTCGCCAGGCGATGAACAAGAGGGCGGACATCATGGCGAGTGAAGACGAGTTTCGATCGGGATTCGTCGCCGTTCTCGGCCGTCCGAATGTCGGCAAGTCGACCCTGGTCAACGCGGTGTGTGGACAGAAGGTGGCCATCACAAGTGACAAGCCGCAGACGACCCGCAACCAGATCAGAGGCATCGTCACCACCGACGACTTTCAGCTCGTGCTCATCGACACGCCGGGTATCCACAAACCGCATACCGCCCTCGGTACGCGGCTGAACCAAACCAGTAGCGAAGCGACGTCAGGTGTCGAGGTTGTGTGGCATGTGGTCGATGGTGCGCGTGGCATTGGCAAAGGCGACCTCTTCGTCGCTGAACGGCTGCCTCGTGGAGCGAAACGCTTTCTGGTCGTCAATAAGGCCGACCGGATGCCGCAGGCTCGGATGATGGCCCAACTCGCCGCCGCCGAAAGTGATCTACCTCCCTATGACGAGTACGTACCGATTTCGGCCCGTCGAGGCGAGGGGATCGGAACGCTGGTCGATCTGACCGTCTCGGAGCTTGCTCCGGGCCCTGCCTATTATCCCGACGAGGAAGTCACCGACCAAGAGGGCGCCTTTATGGTGGCCGAGCTCGTGCGCGAACAGCTGCTGGCGAGAACGCGTGACGAGTTGCCGCATTCCATTGCGGTGGTAACCGATGAGTTCTTCGAACGTGACGATGGCATGTTGCACGCTCTGGTGACGATCTACGTCGAACGGGAGTCCCAGAAGGGGATCGTGATCGGCAAGGACGGATCGGTTCTCCGCGACGCAGGCACCGCCGCGCGCCTCGAGATCGAAGATATTTTTGATGCTCGAGTCTTTCTCAAGACGCGTGTTCGCCTGGAGCGTTCGTGGCCACGGCGACAGGCTCTTATCGACCGCATGGGGTATTAGAGCTACACGCGTGTAATTGTTGGGTGGTTCGCTCGGCCCGCAGGGTTTCCAAGCGCTCGCCTTCGAGATCTGGATGCAGCGAACCCAGACCGGTAGCCCAATTGTTCAAAGACCGGAATGCGCCAGTAAGGTCGCAGGCTGGTGTGCGTCATCTCTGGACCGGCCGGGCGCGAATCCGGCGCCCCACCGGCGACGGCGCAGCTACCGGCGGACTGAGCACCACACGATGTGGCGGAGGAAGCGGTGAAAAAGACTGACAGGCGGTTGTGGCTCGTATGGATTGCCCTCGTCGTGGGCGGCCTGCTGCTGCTCAGCGCGTGTGGCGGCAATGCCGACGAGTACCCCCAAAGTGCGCTCGACCCCGCGGGTGAGTACGCACGCAAGACCGACCATCTGTTCAAGATTACGTTGATCATCGCAGCGATCGTGTTCGTGTTCGTCGAGGGGATGATCATCGTCGCCGTCGCCAAGTATCGGCGACGCAACAACGACGAGCGGCCCAAGCAGACCCACGGCAACACCGTGCTCGAAATCGGTTGGACGATGCTTCCCGCGCTCGTGCTCGCAGTCCTCACCGTCCCCACGCTCAGTCTGGTATTCGAGCTCGCCGACGTCCCCGACACGTCTGACCGAACGGTCCCCATCGCTTCGCTCGGCGCTGAAGAGCCGTTGGAAGTGACCATCATCGGCCATCAATTCTGGTGGGAATATCAGTACCCGCAACTCGGAATCCAGACGGCCAACGAGCTCGTCATCCCCGAGGGCGAAACCGTCGTGACAAACGTCACCTCGGTCGACGTGATCCACTCATTCTGGGTGCCTCGCCTCGCAGGTAAGCAGGACGCCGTGCCGGGCCGTGAAGTTCCGCTCCTTATCAAGGCGGACGTCACGGGTGAGCCCACCACCTACTACGGCCAATGCGCCGAGTTCTGTCAGCTCTCCCACGCCAACATGCGCGCACACGTCGTGGCGATGCCTGCGGCGGATTTCGACCAGTGGGTTCAGGAACAACAGCAGCTCGCAGCCGCTCCTACTGGAGGTGACGCTGCCGCTGGCCGTGACCTCTTCTTCGGTACGGGCACATGTTCGGGTTGTCACGTCCTCTGGGATGACGACCACGCCCCCATGGACGCTGACGGCAACCCCGCCGTCGACCCCGCCGACCGTTCCATGATCCGGACGATGGCCGGGCCGAACCTGACCCATCTCTTCAGCCGTGACCGATTCGCCGGTGACATCTTCGAGCTGAACTCACAGAACCTCCACGACTGGATCAGGGACGCCCCGGCGCAGAAGCCAGGGTCGATCATGCCGTACTTCGAAAACCTGACCGACGGGGATATCGACGACATCGTCGCATATCTCGAGACGTTGAAATAGGAGAGGCCGTGAACAACTTCGACGTACTTTCCGATCTCAGGGAGCTTTGAGATGACCGCAGCGACGGCGCCAACGACAGTGGCGGCACCAAAGACCGGTCTGCATCGGCCGACGGCTGAAACCGGCTTCTGGAGCTGGATCACCACGGTCGATCACAAGAAACTCGGCATCATGTATGCCGTTACCGCCCTCGTGTTCTTCGTGCTCGGCGGGCTGGAAGTGTTGTTGGTGCGACTGCAGCTTGCGCAGGCCGACGGCAACATCCTGACCGCCTCGCAGTACAACCAACTCTTTACGATGCACGGCACCACCATGGTGTTCCTCGTGGTCATGCCGATTGCAGCGGCGTTCGGTAACTATCTCGTTCCGCTGATGATCGGTGCGCGCGACGTAGCGTTCCCGCGGATCAACGCGCTGGGATACTGGACCTTCCTCTTCGGCGGCATCTTCCTGACGTCGAGCTTCTTCTTGGGCGGCGCCCCCGACTGTGCCTGGGTTTGTTACGCGCCACTGTCGACCGGTACCTACCCGGCAAGTGCGGGGGTCTTAGCCGGTACCCACTATTTAGGTAGCGGGGTCGATTTTTGGGCCTTAGGGATTTTGTTTACCGGTATTGGATCGTTGACCGGTGCCATCAACTTCATCGTGACGATTTTCAATATGCGAGCTCCCGGCATGGATTTCATGCGGATGCCCGTCTTCGTCTGGATGATGCTCATCATCTCGTTCCTGTTGTTGTTCTCCATCCCGGTCGTTACCGTTCCCCTTATCGAAGTCGTCTACGCACGGCACTTCGATGCGACGTTCTTCGACGCCAGCGTTGGTGGCGACCCACTGATTTACCAGCACTTATTCTGGATATTTGGCCATCCCGAGGTCTATATCCTGATTCTGCCAGCCATGGGCATCGTCTCTGAGGTCCTCCCGACGTTCAGCCGCAAGCCTCTGTTTGGCTACAGCTTCGTGGTCTTTTCGGGAGCTGCCATTGGGTTCATGGGCTTTGGCGTGTGGGCCCACCACATGTTCACGTCGGGACTTGGACCGATGGGTGTCGCTGCGTTCTCGGTGGCGACAATGTTCATCGCCGTGCCGACCGGTGTGAAGATATTTAACTGGCTGGGCACCATCTGGGGCGGTTCGCTCCGCATGAGTACTCAATGTTCTTCGCCCTCGGGTTTATTGCGATGTTTGTCATCGGCGGGTTGTCTGGTGTAACACACGCCATTTCGCCGCATGACCGTCAGCAGCACGACTCGTACTACATCGTTGCTCACTTCCACTATGTGCTCTTCGGTGGAGCGATCTTCGGTATCTTCGCTGGCGTATATTTCTGGTTCCCGAAGATGTTTGGGCGCTACCTCAGTGAGGGGCTCGGCAAGGTCCACTTCTGGCTCATGCTGCTCGGGATGAACCTGACATTTGGGCCGATGCACATCCTCGGCCTGGAAGGTCAACCCCGTCGTACCTACACCTACTCGGAGAACCAGGGTTGGGAGTTTTGGAACCTGGTGGCAACGGTGGGCGCGTTCATCATTGCCCTGTCAATTTTGGTGTTCATCATCAATGCAATAAAGAGTCGCCGTAACGGCGAGATCGCGCCCGATGACGCGTGGGATGGTCGCACCATCGAATGGTCGATCCGTCTCCGCCGCCGGTGCACAACTTTGACCGGATTCCTCAAGTGGAGGCTCGCGACAACTTCTGGCATCAGAAGTACACCGAGGACGATGAGGGTCGGATGGTCCGTCGTGTCTCGGGAGCTTCGGCTGAAGTCGACGAACCCGATGAGCACATCCACATGCCGTCACCGTCGTTCTGGCCGTTCCTCATTGGCCTTTCCTTCCCCTTCCTCGGTTGGGGCATCGTGTTCAGCAATCTTCTCCTCGGCGGCTTCGGTGTGTTGCTGCTGTTGTGGGCCGTCTACGGCTGGGCGATGGAACCATCGACCGAACCGGGTGACGATGATCACGACGATGACCATGGCCACGGTGGACACGCTGCGGGTCTCGACGACGGCCCACCCGCCGACGCCATCGACACCCCAGATGCCGACCGAGTTCCCGACCCAGAGCCTGCGGCGCAGTAGCTCGCTGATCACCGGAAGAAACGAGACGCACAGTGTCGACCGCAGCGCCAGCACATCCCGAGACGAGTACCGGTATCTCCAATATCAAGCTGGGGATGTGGGCCTTTTTGGCCTCTGAGTGCTTTTTCTTTGGATCGCTGATCACCACCTACTTTGCCTTTCGAGGTCAAAGCACGAGCGGCCCGATCCCCGAAGACGTCTTCGATATCGGGTTCACCTCATTGTCGTCGTTCGTCTTGTTGATGAGTTCCTTGACGATGGTGTTGGCTGTTTCCGCGGCCAAGCGCGGTGATATGTCTCGTACCAAGGCGTGGTTGGCTGCAACAGCTGCCTTTGGTGCCGTGTTTATCGGTGGCCAGATCTATGAGTTCACGACGTTCATCGCCGAGAACTTGCACATTCAGACGAACTTGTTCGGGTCGAGCTTCTTCCTGCTGACCGGGTTCCACGGCGCACACGTGACCGTCGGAATCCTGATGCTGCTCACCACGATCATGATCATCAACACCGGCTATTTGACGGCAGAGGATTCTGAATCGATTGAGACGATCGGTCTGTACTGGCACTTTGTCGATGTCGTATGGATCGTGATCTTCACTGTCGTCTACCTGATCCCCCAATAGGAGGCACCAAGATGGCTACCGCTGTTGCTGCTGGTTCACAACAAAAGGCGCTTGGTTCAGGCGAAGCCGACTCTCACTCGGGGGGTGGCGGGGCGAAATACGTCGCGATTGCGGTCTTCCTGGCCATTTTGACGGGGCTTGAGATTTGGGTTTCATATGCGGGTCTGAGCCACGGACTCGAGGTTGCGTTGCTCATCGGCATGATGATCATCAAGTTCGTGATCGTTGCTGCGTTCTTCATGCATCTCCAGGGCGATAGGCCGATGTTGTCGTGGCTTTTTGGCTTTGCCATTCTCGGAGCTTTGGTCCTGACCATCGCTACGGTCGCTTCGGTGAGTACCTATACCCCGGAAACGTTGGACGGGACGCCACAGCCGGTTTCAACCGGGGAATCGGCGGGAGAGTAATAACGTGCTCGCCGTTTCGGGCCTGAGTGCTGGCATCCTTGCCGAAAGTTCGATGACTCCCTGGAAACCGGAGTTTCACCTCGACATCTTTCTGCTCTTTCTCGGCATCGCGGTGGGCTACCTCGTGGGTATCCGCCGGCTTGCGCCGAGGTTTGCGCCCGATGCGGCTCATCCTTGGACTGCCTTACAACGGTTCTCGTTCGTGAGCGGTATGGGTGCGATGTGGATTGCGGTTGGTTGGCCGATCCACGAAGCTGCCGAACGATACCTGTATTCGGCCCACATGATTCAGCATTTGATGCTGGCCTTTGTGGTCGCTCCGTTGCTGCTCGCTGCGACACCGGGATGGTTTATGCGTGCGGTGCTGGGGCGTGGTGTGCTCTATTCCGCTGCGAAGTTTGTGAGCAGGCCGCTCCCTGCCTTCTTGATCTCAACGGTCGTGATGGCGTCGATCCACCTTCCGTTTCTCGTCTCGGATATGCAACAGATCGATACGTTCCATGCATTCATGCACGGTGTCATGCTGTTGAGTGGTTTGATCATGTGGATGCCGGTTCTCAGCCCGATGCCTGAGTTTCCGAGGGTGTCGCCACTACTGCGATGCCTGTACCTGCTCGGCCAGTCGCTGCTGCCGACCGTACCGGCTTCGTTTTTGACCTTTTCGAATGCGCCTATCTACTCCTGGTATGAAAAACTCCCTCGACTCTGGGGCATTCAGGTCCTCAACGACCAGTTGGTCGCAGGGCTCATCATGAAGCTTGGCGGCGGGATCTTCTTGTGGATCGCGATCGTGGTGATCTTCTTTAGATGGCACGGCGAATCTGACCGGATCGCCAGAGGTGCGCCCATGCGCTGGGAAGAAATCGAAGACGAACTGAACGACATGGGGTTGGCAAGAACATGAACGACCTTGAAAACCGAGTCCAGGAGCAAGGGATGGGTGAGGACGTGTCCGCCAACGCTGATGAGAGCAACAGCTATGTCAAGAATCGGATCCTGCTGCCGTTGCTGATTCCGGCTGGCGCCGCTCTCTTCATCGCGATCGTGACGATCAACATTTCGAAGATCTTTCTGGGTGCATCAAAAACCGGTGCGGTTGTGGCGGGCACCTTCTTGATGGTTGTCATCCTGATTGCCGCAAGGTTCATCACCACCCGCCAATTTGTCACCGAAGCGCTTGCTCGAACGGTCTGGGCGTTTGTGTGCATGATCATTCTCTTCGGCGGCATGATCGGGTTCGCGTCCCAAACTCGCAATGGGGGTCACGGAGCTGACGAGGCGATCGTGCCGTGGGCCGTGGTCGACCTGGTTTCTGAAGCCACGACTCGCTTTAATACCGACACGCTCGAGGCTGCGTCGGGCGGTGGTCCGCTCGAGGTGCGTTTGACCAATGAGGGAAACACCACTCACAACGTGCAGATCAAAGGCTATGAGGCCGATATGCACGTGGAGGTGTCCTCGGACGGGCAGGTGAACACGGGGTTCATTGAGCTTGAGCCGGGTGAATACGAGTACTACTGCTCGATCCCGGGTCACGCGGCAACCATGAACGGGACCCTCACCGTGACCGAAGGTACGCCACCGGCTGGCGGCGCGGGAGCCACTGAAGGCGAGGCCTAGGCTCGAGCGCTGCTGTCGGAAGCCTTTCAGGCTTCGGTGAGCAGCCGCAGCGCCTTGGGTCGGATCCGGATGTCGACGGGCGTCGAAGTGATCCGCTCGCCGTCGGCATACACAGAAAGCTTGCGCCCGCTGGATTCGGTGATTCGGATGCGCTTGGCGATTTGTGTGCGGTAGGCGCCGTGGGTCGTATGTGTTCCCCGGTAGATCTTGGGCAAGAGCCCGAGGAGTCCCAATTTCGAGATCGGCGCAACGCTCAACAAGTTGAGCTGGCCGTCGTGAACATCGGCTTCGGGGATGAGGTGCATGCCACCGCCGTAAGCCCCTGCGTTGGCTACGTTGATCATCCACGCCCGTTCGGTGCGAGACCGACCGTCGATCTCTAGTTGGAACTCCCGCGGTGAACCAAGCGCGACCTGCCGGAGGCCTGCGATGAGGTATTGGGAGTCGCCGCTGAGCCAACCGGTTCGATGAGCGAAATCGTTGGCATCGGCATCGAGACCGACCGACACGATGCAGCAAAAGATCTCGGAGTTCGCTTCGCCGACGTCGACCCTGCGCTCCACACCGTTTCGGAGAATCGACACGGCGGCAGGGATGTCATCCAGCGGGAAATTCAAGAAGCGCGCAAAATCGTTGCCCGTACCCACCGGGATCAACCCCATCAACCCATCGGCGGCGACCGCGGCTTGAGCAACCTCGTGAATAGTGCCATCTCCACCGCATGCAACGACGAGGTCACCGCGCTCAAAGGCCTCAGCGGCAAGCAGCGTGGCATGCCCTTCGCGGTGCGTTCGACGCATCGACCAGTCGAGACCCGATTCATCCATTGCGTTGATGACATCGGGCAGTTTGCGTCCGGAAGTTCCGGCGCCTGCCGTTGCGTTCGCTATCAAGGTCATGCGCCCCACGGCGGCTGACAATAGGACATCTGGGGCACCGAGAGCGACGAGTGGTACGCGGTCGCCTCATCATGCGGGCTTTCATACGTCGTGGCTCCATAGGTGGTCCGCTACCGGTGTGTGATCGCGCCCGCTGAATGGTTGCGGCGCGAGGAGCCGTAACCCGGCGGCCGCTGAAACGCGGCCTCCGGTTGCATGAGGACGCTGCGCAAACCGTGCCGCCGTTGAGCCCTCCGAGCCGCTACCGTGTGCAGTCGTGGTTTCTGGGATCGACATGCGGCGTATACCGCGACACATCGCAATCATCATGGACGGCAACGGCCGGTGGGCTCAACGGCGCGGCTTGCCGCGCACCGACGGTCACGCCGCTGGCGAGGCAGCCCTGCTCGATGCGGTCGAAGGTGGACTCGAACTCGGCGTCCCATGGATGACCGTGTATGCGTTTTCAACCGAGAACTGGCGACGCCCTCTCGACGAAGTCCGCTTCTTGATGAACTTCAATGAGGGCCTACTTATACGGCGCCGCGACGAACTCAACGATAAGGGTGTGCGAATTCGCTTCGTCGGGCGCCGTACGGGACGCGTGCCTAAGAGGGTCCTGCGGCGGATCGAGGAGTCCGAAGCGCTGACGCGGGCGAATCGGCGCCTCACCCTCCAAATCGCATTCAACTACGGCGGGCGGGCCGAGATCACCGACGCGGTGCGAGATCTCGCAGCGAAGGTGGCGGACGGAACGCTTCGTCCCAACAAGATCGACGACAAGACGATCGCGCGCCACCTCTACGCGCCCGATGCGCCGGATCCGGACCTGTTCATCCGAACTTCGGGGGAGTTTCGGATATCGAACTTCTTGATTTGGGAGGCGGCATACGCCGAATTGGTGTTTATGCCGACGCTGTGGCCTGATTTTCGTCGAGAGCACCTCTTCGAAGCGGTTGCAGAGTTCCAAGATCGAGAACGGCGATTCGGCGGTTTGAGCGGCTAACGGGTCATCTCGTGACCTCGCAGGACCGGAGATCCATTGAGTTGCAAGTTGTGTCCTCACGCCTCATGGCGGGTTCGCTGGGAGGGTTTGCTCCGTCGAGCAGTTGTCCGCACTGACGTGTCGTCGCGTCGTCATAAGTTCGGTGCGCGCAAACCACGCTGTGAGACCTGCGGGTTAGGGTGAACCGTGCCCTTGTACATCGAACGCGGCGTCGTGCTCCGTACCCATCCTCTCGGGGAAACCGATCGGATTATTACGTTGATGACGGCCGGTCGCGGGCGTCTTCGAGCAGTCGCAAAAGGCATTCGGCGCACATCGAGCAAGTTCGGCAGTCGACTTGAACCGGGCAGCCACGTCACCCTGCAATGTTGGGAAGGGCGTTCGCTCGACGGCATTAATCAAGTCGAGGTGATCGAGCCGCACCGACGCTGTCGCGAGGACCTAGCACGGCTGACGGTCGCTTCGGTGATGCTCGAAGCGGTACACCACGTCGCGCTCGACGATGAAGCCAACATGGCTCTCTATCGACTGTTGGCGCGAGCGATGGGTGCGCTCGAAACGACAATCGCACCTGCGCTGCTCGCCGGCTTTCTGTGGAAGCTGCAGTCACTCGAAGGCTTCGCACCCGGCTTATATGACTGCATCGAGTGCGGCTCCGAGGTGGACGACACCGCGTGGTTCGATATCCCCGGCGGCGGGGTCCGTTGTTACGCGTGTCGTACCCGCGGAGGTCAGCCGGTGGAGTACGACGCGATCTTGTTGATTCGCGCCATTCTGGGGGGCCAGCTCGGAGTGGCGCTCAACGTCGCCGCCGGTCCCGCCGTGAGCACGGCTGAGTCCTTGGCGGTCGGACACTTTGAGTTTCATACCGAGAAGCGCCTCCGATCGATGTCGGTTGCTGGCGAGGTCATGTAGGAACGTGCCCTGGGGCGTTGCAGTATCAAAAGGGGTGATGTGTCCGACACTCTGGATAACATGCCCACCATGAGTGAAGCCACCAGCGAAGCCACGAAAAATGATGTCGTGGTCGACAACTCCCCAAGCCGTGACCCCAAGCTCATGGAGCGGGTCGTCAACCTCGCGAAACGGCGGGGTTTTGTGTTTCAGTCGAGCGAGATTTACGGCGGCTTTCGCTCCACGTGGGACTACGGACCGGTCGGGGTTCTCCTCAAGAACAACGTCAAAGCAGCGTGGTGGCGGTCCATGGTGCAACTGCGCGAGGACGTTGTCGGACTCGACGCTGCGGTGCTCATGGCCCCCCAGGTGTGGGAGGCGTCGGGACACCTCGCGACGTTCACCGATCCGCTGGTCGACTGCAAAAACTGTAAGCAGCGTTTTCGTGAAGATCAGCTGCCTGCCTCTGGGGCGTGCCCCGGGTGCGGGCAGAAGGACACGATGACCGAGGCTCGTGACTTTAATTTGATGTTCAAGACCTACGTCGGGCCGGTCGCCGACGAGACATCGGTGGCGTACCTGCGTCCCGAAACCGCTCAGGGCATCTTCGTCAACTTTGCCAACGTCGTTACGACGAGTCGCAAGCGTCCGCCGTTTGGTATCGCTCAGATCGGCAAGAGTTTCCGCAACGAGATCACGCCCGGAAACTTCATCTTTCGGACCCGCGAATTCGAACAGATGGAAATGGAGTTTTTCGTCCCGCCGGACGAATCGGCTAAATGGTACGAATACTGGTGTGCGACCCGTTTTGACTGGTACTGCGAGCATGGTATCGACCCTGCACGCCTACGTTTGCGGGCGCACGAAACCGATGAGTTGTCCCACTATTCAGCCGGTACCTCAGACGTTGAATACCTCTATCCATGGGGTTGGGGCGAGCTCGAAGGCATCGCCAATCGGACCGACTTCGACCTCACCCAACACGCCACCCATTCGGGTAAGGATCTGAGCTATTTCGATCCGGCACTCGAGGAGCGCTACATCCCCTACGTGATCGAACCCGCTGCTGGAGCGGATCGAACGACGTTAGCGTTTTTGCTCGATGCATATGAAGAAGAGCAGCTCGAGAAGGAATCGCGCACCGTGTTGCGATTCCACCCCCGTATTGCGCCGTTTAAGGCCGCCGTGCTGCCGTTGTCGAAGAAGCCTGAGCTCGTTGAGGTGACGGCCAAGATCGCCTCAGACCTTCGTCGCCACTGGCACATCGACGATGACGTCACCGGTTCGATCGGGAAGCGTTACCGCCGTCAAGACGAGATCGGTACTCCGTACTGCGTGACCGTTGACTTTGACTCACTCGACGACAACGCGGTGACCGTGCGAGATCGAGACTCGATGACCCAAGAACGCGTCTCGATGGACCAATTGTCGGCATACCTCTTTACACGACTCGATTCTTGACGATGCACCGCCGCTGACGTTCGGCGGAGGAGTTGTGTGCTCGTCCCGGTTCCGCCGCGGTGTCACACGCATGCGACATGATGGTGTCGCTCGGGTCGGTTGCGGCGCCGACGGTCTGGTTGCGGAGGCATCTGATGAGTCGACACCATGGGGCATATGGCGAGGTGCTCGTCACAGACGGCGGTGCCCACATCCACCAGGCGCACGCCGATTCACACGCCAAGACGGGTGGCGGGGTGTGGAATCGTGAGGCTCGTGAGGCCGCACTTGCGAGCTCATTGGCCCCCGGAGCGACCCTTCCTCTCGGTGCGGGGGATCGCGCTCTGCCCGAAGCTCCCGATCCATACCGTCTGTGCTTCGAACGTGACCGCGACCGCATCAAACATTCGACGGCATTCCGTCGGTTGGCCGGCAAGTGTCAGGTGTTCATCGCCCCCGACAATGACATGCTCCGCAACCGGCTGACCCATGCCATCGAGGTTGCCCAGGTTGCTGTCGCGATCAGCGAAGCCGGACAGTTGTGTGTCCCCCTTACCGAGGCGATCGCCCTTGGTCACGACTGTGGGCACGGTCCAGCGGGTCATGCAAGTGAGCGGGCCTTCGAGCCATTTCTTCCCCAGGGGTATGACCATGCCGCCTATGGCGCCGATGTGGTGTTGACCGACCTCAACCTGTGCGCCGAGACGCTCGATGGCATTCGCAACCACTCTTGGAAGCTGCCAGCGGCTCGAACACCCGAAGGCGAAGTGGTTTCGTGGGCTGACCGCATTGCGTATGTCTGTCATGACTTCGAAGATGCCGTGCGCGCCGGGATCGTCACAGAAACCGATCTACCGGCCTCTGTCGCTGACGTTGTGGGGCGCGGACGTTCACAACAGCTCGGCACCTTTATCCGTTCGATGTTGACCTGTATCGCCGAAACGTCGGTTGTCGGCATGATGGAGCCCGAGGCACACGCGCTTGAAGCGTTCCGAAACTTCAATTACGACCGGATCTATTTGCGACCCGCATCGATGGAGCAGGGGGATCGCGTCATTGACCTGTTGGGGCAACTCGTCGAACGATTTGTCGAGGCTCCGTCATTGCTGCCGATCGTCAAGGTCGGACTTCGCGACATCGCATCGGGCTCAGACGAGGCGGCCGAACAGGCCGTCAGGTATGTCTCTGGGATGACCGACCGTTTCGCTCTCGGCCTCGCGGTCGACCTCCTCGGATGGAACCGAGCCGACCTTCCCAGCGGCGTCCCCTAGCCGACCGTAATGGCGGAACTGAGGAAGCCGCGAGTGATGATGCCGGCACGTCTCGATGTTGAACACCACCCACCTGGCAGGGTGCTGAAGAACGCGGCGGTGACAGCGAGCGGCAGAACGGCGAGGTCGCTAGCGTTGCCTCGGCAGATGGTCGACGGTGCATCGAGACTTAGGGCAACACCGCGTGTAGCGCCACGAACCGAGTCCGCGATCAGAGGCTGCGACGCCGACTTGTCGGGGCACGTATCCTGACCAAGCCATGGGAATTCTTGACGAAGACATCGCTCGGGTCCGCGAGACCGTCAACATTGCCGACGTCATAGGTCAGCACGTCGCCCTCACCCGCCGCGGTCAGCGACTGCTGGGGCGCTGCCCCTTCCATTCCGAAAAGACCCCGTCCTTTTCGGTCAATCCCGAGATGGGGGTCTATTACTGCTTCGGGTGCCAGGCGTCCGGCGATGCGATCACGTTCGTTCGCGAGATCGAGGGGCTCGACTTTGTCGAGGCGGTCGAGCGGCTCGCTGACACGGTCGGCATCGAAGTCAGGTATGACGAACGGACACGCTCGACCACGGCGGCCGACCGCGCCGCACGCGTCGATGTGATGGAAGCGGCCGTCGACTTTTACCACCGATACCTCATGGAGGCCCCCCAGGCGCGGCCCGCTCGCAACTATTTGAGGTCACGAGGGTTCGATGGGCATGCGGCCCGTCGCTACAAGGTTGGCTGTTCACCCGCGGGGTGGGACGAGCTCAGCCTGAAACTCCAAAATTCTGGTCATAGCCGTGAGGATCTCTTGGCGGTCGGTCTGTCTCTGGTCAACCGACACAACCGACTACAGGACTATTTTCGTGGCCGACTCATGTTCCCCATATTCGACAAACGGGACCGCCCGGTCGGGTTCGGTGCACGTCTTTTGGAGGGGGACGGTCCTAAATACATCAACTCAAAGGACTCGCCCATCTACCACAAAAGTCGCATCCTGTATGGTCTGAACTGGGCCCGGGGCGACATCGTCAGCAACGACGTGGCGGTCGTGTGCGAGGGATATACCGACGTCATGGCATTCGGCCTATCCGGTATTGGCTATTCGGTTGCGACGTGTGGCACCGCGCTGACCGATGAACACATTCAAGAACTCACCCGGTTTACCCGCAACATCATCATCGCCTATGACGCCGATGCTGCCGGTCAGGCGGCAGCCGCTCGCTTCGCGCAATGGGAGGAGTCCTTCGACATCACCTTGACCGTCGCTGCTTTGCCCGCTGGCGCCGACCCGGCAGATGCGTGGCAGTCTGATGCTCAGGCCCTACACGCCGCGGTCGAGGGCGCCACACCGTTCTTACAGTTCCGACTCGACCGCATTTTCGCTGCGACCGGCAATGCCAGCATCGACTCGCGGGGACGGACCGCGGACGTGGCGTTGGCGGCCGTGGCAGAGCATCCCAACGCGGTGGTGCGAGACGGCTACATCATGGCGATAGCTGACCGGTTGAGTCTGCGTCCCGAAGCGCTTCGCACCCGACTTGCCGAACTGGTTCGCGGCGGGCCAGGTCGCTCGGCCGCCCACGACGATCGTCGCGGAACGGAGCGAGATCTCGGACTTCCCACACCAGGGCATCAGCGCGTGGAGGGCCCAGCCCAGGCCGCGATATCACCCCGCGATCGGGAGGTGCTGTGGTTGGCGGTACACGAAACGGAGCTGTTTCCTGAGTGGCTCCAACCGTGGTTGCTGCAAAGCGCTCTTGCCCGCGGCGTATTGCAACAAATCCTTGAGTTCGCGACGATCGGCGAGGCATTGGAGCATTCGCCCGAAGACACCCGCGCGGTGCTCGCCCAGCTCATGGTCGAGGAACCACCTCACGTGCCCAGTATGGAGGAATACGCGTCGTCGCAGTTCGTGGGCCTTGTTTTGGCCGCGGGGCAAGCCCTGATGTCACGGCTGGCCCGCAACGGCGACGAGCGACTCACGTTGCTGCGTCCGGGCCTGGACCGGCTGCGGGAGGCCCTCAACGATGGCAACTGGGTTGTGGCCGAGGAAGCGGGGGAGTGGGTGTCTGAGTGGATTGGCGCCCATCGAACCGGTTCCGACTTGCCCACCGTGATTGACCCAACCCCGAGTGTCGTCGTCCAGATGCCCGTCAACGATGAACGTGTCGTGTTGCAGGGTGGTGAAGGCCTTGCGGAGGCATCTTCCAATGGCCCAGCCGTCAATGGCCCAGCCGTCAATGGCCTAGTGGTACCGGAGGAACCCGTCGTGGACGACGCGCGGATGAATGATGCCGCTGGTCACGATGGCCCGCCGTGGGATGTCCAACGCGTCGATCGATGGCGAGCGGAGGACGAACCCCCGTCTCCCATCGATGATGATCCCTGGGGGCCGGACAACTGGTAGCCCGCGGGATGGGTTTTGCCGCTTCTCGACTTGAGGTTGTCGATGACGGCATCGATGTGTTTGCTACGAGGAGCGGTACTGATGTTGCGCTAAAGGGGCGGCGAATGGGCCGCGCAAAAAGGGCGAGCGCTCAGCGCTCGCCCTTTTCGACTGCAAGTAGAGCAGAAGTCTAGATGTTAGCGAGCAAGGCGACGAGGTCGGCAACCAGAGAAAGCAGCCATTGAATAATTGCGATCATAATTCGATTCCTTTGGTGTATAGCAGCGAACAGCGAGTCGCTGCTGAGTGAGGGTGACTAGCTCCAAAAGGAGCTGGTCCCGGTGTCGGGTTTAGGGAAGGTGCCAGCCTGGGGCAGCGCCGAGCCAGTCAATGACAACTTGAATGGCGGCGGCGATGAACTGGAGGATGTCTGCGAACATGGATGCACTCCTTGTAGTTGGGGGACGAGCAGGGATGCCCGTCGACGTCGCGGATCGACCGGGGTCGTCCGCACGGGCAAGAGTGTACGGAACCTCGTGACGGAATTCACGTCTTTCTGTGCAACTAGAGAATCATTAACCTTCCGCTAGTAGCCAGGTTGTGTCGCGCCGTTGAGTGTGATGCGACGGTTGTCAAGCCTGTGCGCTTTGAAAACCACTCAAGCAAGATCTCGCTTGAACGAAGTCGGGAGCGTATGCCCGCAAGGCCAGCGCGCTGACGCCCTGCCATCACAGGGGAGCCGCAGTCGTCCTTCGGTACGCACAACGGCGGGGTCCGAAGGGACATCCCGCCGTTGCGTAGGCGTCGGTCCGTACCAACGCTTGCCTTCTCTGCCTGTTCGTGCCTTCAGAGTTAATAGAGCAGGTACTTCGCCCAGGACATGAGCAGCGAGACGAGAATGTTGGAAATGATCATCAGCATTGGGGTTACCTCCCGTAGGTTCCTCGTTTATCGACGGCCTTCACGGCTTCGGATGCCGTGTCCGCCAGCACGCCATGGTATCGGTCGACCGGCCAACACAACCACTGCGCGGGACCACATGTGTCACATAGCAGTTTCGAGCGTATCCCTCGGCGTTCTCGAAACGCACGGAAACGCAGAGCCGGACGGGTTCTAGTCTTTGCGTTACTGTCGCTGAGTTGGCAACGAGGGAGAACAGGTGGTCCCGGAACAGTCGGCTTCTCGGCTGGGGAGTGACAAGGCAATGAGCGACGCAGCCGTCGTCGAAGCATTGGTGTCGTCTCCAGCGGTTCGTGAACTATTGCGGAGCGGCGCCGAGCGCGGCGAAGTGACCGCGGAGGAACTCTTCGCTGCATTGCCCGAGGTCGCCCAGCCATCGGTCGACGAACTGGGCGCGATCTTTGAGCTCTTCGAATCGCGCGGGGTACGCGTCTCTGAGACAGCAGAGGTCGAAGTGGCCGCACACGGCGGCGTTGGCGACCAACAGATGGATCTCGCCGACGATGACGGCGGGCCGTGGCGCTTTGCCGGAGCACCTGAGCATCCTGCCGTCGCGGCGCAGCGTGCTGGCTCCGCAGCGACCGACGTCGGCGCTTCCGAAGCGGGGACTTCGTCGCGTGACGCCCTGGTGAGTGACCCCACGGGAGATCCGAATGTCGACGGTGAGGACGACGACCCAGCGCTTCGGAATGGGCGTCGCTCCGAGGGTGACTCAGACGACGACGCCGGTGACCCGTCAGCACCGGACCTCGCCGCTCGAGCTCGAGATCGGCGTAGCGAACGTCGGAGTCGGCGCGAACGCACGTTGGCGCCGATCAGCGCGGTCGATCCGACGCGGGTATATCTCCACGAGATCGGTCGGCGCGAGCTGTTGACAGCCGATGACGAGAAGCGCCTCGCCAAAGCGTTGGAAGCCGGTATGCAGGCACAGCAGCGTATACAGGACGCCGAACTCGGCGAGGAGGACCTGACCGCCGTCGAAAAGCGGATGTTGCGCGGACTCGTGAGCGAAGGTGAGGACGCCCGCACCGAGCTGATCGAAGCGAATCTGCGTCTGGTCGTATCCATCGCGAAGCGTTACGTCGGCTCCAGTGGGCTCGCCCTGTTGGATCTGGTCCAGGAGGGCAACTTTGGTCTGATGCGTGCGGTCCAGAAGTTTGACTACCGGCGCGGCTTTAAGTTTTCCACCTATGCAACCTGGTGGATTCGTCAGTCGATCACTCGCGCTATTGCCGATCAGGCACGAACCATTCGTATTCCGGTGCACATGGTCGAGACGATCAACAAGGTCGTGCGCACCGAACGGGAGATGACCCAAGATTTGGGGCGCGATCCGACCGTTGAAGAACTCGCAGAAGAACTCGGCATGTCGGTTGAGCGCCTTATGGAGATCCGTCAGCTCGGACAAGATCCCATCTCGCTCGAACGTACGGTTCGGGCAGATGACGACACCGAGTTCGGCGATTTTCTGGCCGACCGCAATGCGGAAAGTCCCGCAGAAATCGCCGCTCGGCACCTGTTAACGGGGGCGGTCAATGACGCCCTCGACGGGCTCGATGAACGCGAGCGGGAGATCGTACGGATGCGCTTTGGCCTTGAAGACGGCGAGATCCACACATTGGAAGATGTGGGGGAGCGTTTCGGCGTTACCAGGGAGCGAATTCGACAGATCGAGGCGCGGACCCTCGCCAAACTTCGCCAGCCCGGTGCATCCAGCCAGTTGCGAGAGTATCTCGACGGGTATTAGCCCACGTGAAAGCCCAAGGAGTGGCGTCGAGGGACTCCAGATCCGAGGGTCAGGGATTGGGTCTTGGCAATACGTCTGGGGCGACCAGCACAGGTATCGCGGTGCGTGGCGAGGTGCCGAGTCGGCAGTCTTTCGAGACGGGGGCGCCATGTTGATATCATGACCCGGTTCCAATCCGGGGTAGCTCAGTTGGCAGAGCAGTCGGCTGTTAACCGATCGGTCGCGAGTTCGAGTCTCGCCCCCGGAGCAGAATGCAGCGGGCCCGAACGCCTCCGTGGCGTCGGGCTTGTTGTTTTTCCGGTGTCGGGCCGGTAGCTCAGTCGGTTAGAGCAGCGGACTCATAATCCGTCGGTCGTGGGTTCGAGCCCCACCCGGCCCACTGCAACAACACAGGTGGGGGTTCGGGTACCTCTACGCGGCCGTGATGGCGAGGGGCAGGTGGGCGAAGCCCCGAACGTTGACCGAGTGCACGCGGCTCGGTTCGCCAGCGAGTTCGAAGCGGGCAACCCGTTCGCGAACCATCGCCAACGCGATCTTGGCCTCCAGGCGGGCAAGAGATGCCCCCAAACAGAAGTGCCGGCCGACCCCGAAGCTCAGCGACTTGGAAGTGTCCCGCCCAGGTAGGTAGTCATCAGGCCTGCTAAAGACCCGTTCATCGCGATTGGCGGCGCCGATGAGCAACAACACCCGGGCCCCCTCGGGGATGACTCGTCCATGCAGTTCAATGTCTTCGGTCGCCAAGCGAGCCAGCAGCTGTGTTGAGTTGTCGAACCGCAGTGTTTCTTCAATCCATGGCTCTACCAGCGATGCGTCAGACCACACGCGAGCTCGTTGTTCGGGGTGTTGCCCCAACCAATACATGGCGTTGCCGAGGAGTTTTGTGGTGGTCTCATTACCCGCGACGACGAAGAGGAAGAGCGCCGCCCGGACGTGCTCATCGGTGAGGCGCTCACCGTCGATTTCGGCCTGGCACAGCGCCGAGGTCAAGTCGTCGGTCGGGTTGGCGCGACGTTCGGCGATCATGTTGGCGTAGTAGTCAGAGAGCGTGAACGCGGCCTCGATCCCGGAAGCGGGGACGTCGTGAACCCCCTCCTCTCGGTGCACCAACAGATCGGCGAGTCGCCGAAGTTCGGCACGATCGGACCGCGGCACCCCCAACATCTCTGAGATCACATCCATCGGAACCCGACCGGCGAACTCGGTGATGAAATCGACGGGCGCCCCATCGGCCGCGGCTTGGAGCATCGTGTCGATGTGCTCGGCGCAGAGCGCTTCGATCGATGGGGCGAGATCGACGACTCGGCGAGGCGTAAAACCTCGGGAAACGAGCGCACGCATCTGGGTGTGTTCGGGCGGATCCATCGCCAAGAAAAACATTGTCTTATGAGCGTGGGGCCCGGTGGCGAGGGGATCGAGTGTGACACCGTGACTGCTCGAAAATCGTTGAGTGTCGCGAAACGCATCCCGCACGTCGTCGTACCGAGACAACGCCCAAAACCCGGCGGCTTCGTTGTGGTAGGCGGGAGCTTCATCGCGAAGCCGTCGATAGGTGGGGAACGGGTCGTGATGGATTTCGTAGTCATAGGGTGTATAGGTGACGCTCACCGTGGTATTCCTCTCTGGCTGGCCACACATCCAGCCTTTGGTGCACGGTCGCGCCCCGTGCGCCGTTTGGTGCGGGCAGCGAAACCGAGTGCCGACCGCCCGGGTCGTACCGCGTCCGCGAACCCGAGGCGCGCCGTGTCGCCGACGACCGAGGCAACCGCGTTGGTTCGGGTCACCAAGGTCTAGTCGACAGGAGAGGCCATGTCAGACGATCGAGACGTTGCGGTCCGCCCAGGTTTCGTGATCCCGCACTCCGAGCTCAGCTACATCTTTGATACGTCGGGCGGTCCCGGCGGCCAGCACGCCAACAGGACTCAAAGCGTCGTCACGCTCCGATGGGACCCAGCGGCCAGTAGGGCGGGTTCTGCTGGCCAGCGCGAACGAATCGTGAACAAGCTCGGGCTTGTCGAGCTGATCGAAGGTAGCTCGCGTTCTCAGTTCCGCAATCGTCAGCTGGTCAAAGCTCGACTTGCCGATGTCGTGTCAGAAGCGCTGGTCATCCCCGAGGTCAGGCGCCCCACGCGCCCTACGCGAGCAAGTTCTCGCCGCCGACTCGAGGATAAGAAGCGCCGTGGTCGCCTCAAGCGCGATCGGGGATTTCGAGGTGAGGAGTAGGCGGGATTTCCGGGGAAGGTGCGGTGTGTCGAGTGCGTCTCGCTGGCCGGACGAGGCGCCTATGTGATCGACGCGTGTCTCGATGCGGCAGGAGCTACCTGACCGTAGCGTCGCGCCATTTCGGTCGAAGGGCCAGCCCCCGATGCCCGTTCGCTCACGGCTCCGGCCGGGTCGATCTGCATCAGTGTCGGAGCGGTTCGCACATTGAATTGCGCGCCGAGCTCCGGCTCTACGGTGAGGTCGACGATGTGGACGGCGTCAAACCCTGCCGCGGTGAGGTGGTTCGCGATCGCTCCGCAGTTGACACAGGTAGGGGTCGAGAAAATGACCCAGGATCCATCGGCGGAACGGTACCGGGATGGGACTCGTTCGGCGGCGTCGTGCGTCGCTGCGAGGCGCCGTCGATAGAGCACGTTGAGCCCGAGGATCAGTGCGGTCAAGCCGCCCAAAATAACCAGTCTGGTAAGCATTGCCTTACTGGCTCCTGTGAAGTCGGTTGCCGGGTAGCAGGAGGTACAACTCACATCCCAGGCAGATGCCGGTCGTCGCCGCAAGCGTGGCAAGAGTAGCGACGATGAGCGTCAAGACCCACCCGGCGGTCGAAGCACCCAACGAGAACGCGAGTGTCGCGCCTCCGAGGAAGAGTGCCCCGATGCGAGCAGAGAATCGGGGCGGACGCGGATCTTCTCGATAAGCGGGCTGACCGAGACGTGGCGCGACGTAGTTGCGATAGAGCCAAAACGTAGGGTTCCAGGTCGGCTGACCCCATGCGCCCAGCGCCAAGCAGGCGCCCATTACGGGTGCGACCAACCACAGGTCGGCAGCAAACCCAACGAATAACACGAGTGCCAGCACGCTTTGGTTGAAACGCGGCCCCCTGGGATCGATCGCTGCAGGGGTCCCACTGGAAGGTTGGCCTGATCTCGACATCTCGTCAACTCCGATATGTGGCGACGTCAGAGAGAGAAAGCGTGGCTCACGCCTCGCTATTCCCTCGAAACCCCGTGAGCGCATAGCTGTGTACTGCGGAGAACGGCGGCTGCCCGTCGGTTGCGTGCACTCGGAGGTATTGCGTGCGACCGCCGCTAAGGGAGGTTTCTCCGCGACGTAGAGGCGCAATATTGGCGACTGTAACCCCAGGCCGATGTGATGATGACACGCAGAGTGAGATTTGGAGTGTGGGTGTGGTCGGTAGAAGGGATGCTTGCGCTCGACGAACGATCGAGCTGGCGCCGCGCTACGGGCTCCAGAATCGTGTCGCGAGCCGAAACCGCTCGCGATCGAGATCTTGAAGTTGACACCTATTCACCGATGCGAACAGCGTTAATTGAATCTGGGATGTTGAACACCTCTTCAGCCAGGTCGACGGCCCCGAATGCGCTTCGCGAAAGCCGTCGTACCTCGCGAAGATTGACGGCGAGTTGTTCCACGGGGATCTCTGTGAAAGAGCTGGCCAGGTCATGATCTAGGCCTCGGGAGCCCCAGCCCCGAGCTCCTCGCCGAGGAGTCGGAGCGGCTTGCCGCACCGACAACGACCCCGTCCATCCCACCTGGCCGGGGTCGTTGCGCGAAAGAAATTCAACGCGCTCCGTGGCGAGCGATGTGTTATCGCGAATATGCTCCCCTCTGTGGCGGGGTGTTCTTGAAGGAGCCTTACAACGATGAATGCAACCGGACAGCACGGCTCGTCCACCTTCCACGGCACTCACACGGGGTAGTCGTTGCCTCGTCCGCGCCTGGATGACCTGTCAGGGGTACGAATCCTTGTGGTAGATGATGAGCCACTCATGCGGGAGGAACTTGCCCAATGTCTCGCCGCTGAGAGTGCGATTGCGCTGAGCGCTCCAGACGGTCCAACCGCGCTGGAGACGATCGCGAATGAACGCGTTGATCTCGTGGTGCTCGATCTTGGGCTACCGGGCCTTGGCGGTCTTCAAGTGCTCCATCGGGTGCGAGCCACCAGCGAGATCCCGGTCATCATCGTCAGCGGACGCTCCGACGAAGTGGACCGCATCGTCGGGCTCGATCTGGGCGCCGACGACTACCTCGGTAAACCGGTCTCTTCTGGTGAGCTCATCGCTCGAATCCGTTCGGTCCTTCGCCGAAGCGGCAGCTTTGACGCACCCCGAATGCTCGAATTCGAAGGGTTGACCATCGACCTCGGCTCGCGGGAAGTGCGCGTCGCCGGACGGCCCGTGCACTTGACCGCGCGTGAGTTTGACCTACTCGCCTTCTTGGCTCGGTCGCCGCGCCGGGTGTTCTCACGCGAAGACCTCCTCGAACAGGTGTGGGGATCCTCCGCGAGCTGGCAGGACGTCAGCACGGTGAGCGAACACGTTCACCGCCTTCGTCGCAAGATCGAATCGGACCCGGGTTCACCCACCTGGATCATCACGCTGCGCGGTGTGGGCTACCGCTTCGAACCCCATGAACGGTCCGTTGGATAGGGATCTCGGCGTGCTCTGAACGCCCTGTGCGGACAGCGCCACGAGCGGAGAAAACACAACGAAACATTCGACGACGGCGCTCCCTATCTGCTGACACACGGGTCGAACGCACGGCAAGGGGACCCAGCTCACCCCTCGCTTCACATACTTACTGTTGGGCGCAATGCCCAAGGACACGAGGACATCCGATGTACAGCACTCAGCCGGTACAGACGTCGCCAGCTCTTGGGCCGCTGAAGTGGGCGCCCGAGCAGAGACCGCGTGCTGGCACCGTTGCCGCGGCGTTGCTCGACATCGATGGTCACGTGCTGTGGACCTGCGGGTCGAGTCTCATGTTCCAGGACGGTGGGCAGGCGTCGAACAGTCTTCGTTCCCGGCGAGACTTGCACCGCCTCCTCGAAGGCGTCCCCGACGATGCGACGACGATGCACTGTCGCTACGTTCTGGACACCCTGGACGACGGTCGAGTGTGGGTCGACCAATACGAGACGCCGATACAGGACGCCGAGGGTACGCTCCTGGGCTTTTATTCGACGATGACCGATGTGACGGCCGAAGTTGCTGCCGACAGGCGCTACTCGGTGACGGGGGATCGACACCGGATGGTGCTGCGTCTCGTCGACGAGGCGGTACTCGAACTCGATCATCGCTTCCGGATACGGGGCTGCAACGACGCCGCGGTCCGCCTCTTGGAATGCGAACGTGATGAATTGTGCACCTTGACCCTCGCTCATCTGTTGCCACTGCGTTCACTCGAAGAGGCCGGGCTTGACCTCAACGAACCCGATGCGGGTCAGCGGGTACGTACGGTGACAGCGACGGGCAGCGGCGCTCGGATTCCTGTCGAGGTGGCGCTCGCTCGCTCCGGCGGAACGCTCGGTGAATGCGTGGTTGTCATCCGGCCATGCGCGCAGGCGCTGCGAACGGGACAAGACATCGTCAGGGACATGAAGATGGAGTCCATGACCGCAGTTGCTGCCGGGTTGGGACATGACCTGCGAAATCTCATGGACGTCTTGGAACGTCAACTCGCCCGCATCAAGGCGCAGTCAAGCGATCACGACCTCGAGTACTGGCAAGGCGTCGAAGCTACCGAACAGCGCGCGTACGAACTGGCCCAGCGACTGTCTGCTGTCGGAGGCCGCGAACCGATCCGCTTGGCGATCTTTGACGTCGCTGCCCTCCTCAAGGACGTCCAGCCCCTGCTTGAGGAGATCGCTGGTCCCGAGGTCAGCATCCGATTTTGGGCCGAACCCGACGCCTTTTCGATCCTTGGCGATCGCAGTCAGTTCGACCGAGTGGTGATGAACCTCGTCCACAATGCCGCAGACGCCATGGACGGTGGAGGAGCGGTCGACATCTCAGTCGAGGGTGTGTTCATTCCCAAATCGTACGGCCATGTCATGCGCGGACCGGCGGTGGTCGTGCGGGTATCCGATACCGGCTGCGGTATGAGCCCTGAAATGTTGTCCAACATCTTCGACGCTGGTTTCACGAGCAAACGCGGGTCGGGTCACGGTGTCGGCCTCGCTCATGCACGGTCGACCATCCGGGAACTAGGCGGCGAGATCTTGGTTCGCAGCGAGGTCGGCGTCGGTACGCAGTTTGCGCTCGTTATTCCACGGGTAGCTGGTGACGATGGCTATGACGGAAGTTGGCCGCTTCACAAGGACGAGTCGGGCGAGTCGGTGGCGGCCGATGAGTTCGGTCCCGAGCCTGCCGTTGCTGCGGATGAGGTGACGCGGATCGCGGCAACCGCAGAGATGGCCGTTGACACCATCGACCTGTGAGACCGGACACACGCCCCGTCCGGAGACGATGATCAGATCGACGATGTGGCTGTCGTTCGCCAGCTTGGTGATGCTGAACACGCTGATGTGGCCTCCAGCGGTGCCGATTCCGCCGATCCGACTCTCGCCGATTCCAGCTTCGCCCTCGACCTAGAAGCTCTCTTTCAAGGTGCCACAGGGCCAGCTCGGTAGCGTCGACCGAACCGCCTGGGCTGAACATCGCAGGCCCTGTGACCAGATGTGACCTGATTTTGCCGTACAAATGGCCGAGGGTCTCCGAACGAATGTTCGGAGACCCTCTTTGTGTGTGCGGAGGCACCGACACCGGCAGCGAGGCTGGGAGGCATGGGACCGCCGGTGTCACAGTTTGTATCGGCGGTACCGCTGCGAGCCTTGACGCCGAGTCACATTCCTTGACCAGAGTTTGAACTCGAGTCCGGATGGCAGTGGCCGTCAAACGCGGGGCACCTAGCCAGCCGTGGTGGTAGTCCCTGAGGCGTCGGAAGATGTCGTCGTGGTGGTCGACGGGTCGTCGGCGTTCGCGACGGTGGTGTCAGAACCGCCTGTGACGGTGGTCTGGTTCAGGCTGGCCGCGCCTGAACCATCGCCGATGACCGGGAAGGTCTGGGCGGTCGGGTCTTGCTGAGAGATCATATTGTTGGCTTCGGACGCGGTGATCCCAGAAAAGATCTGGCCCTCTAGCGTGGTCGCCACGACGCCGCCGTACTGCTCTTCGAGGTCGAGCCCACATTCGTCGGCGGTGTAGTCGAGGACGGCAGTGATATCGGGGAGGAAGCCCGCCTTGTACTCGAGCAGGGCTTCTGAATCGTCTGAGAGCCACAGCTTCTTCATCGCTTCGAGGCGCGCTGCCTGGTCCGCGAGTTCTGGAGGTGCGCTTTCAGTGACGGCGTCGAAGAGTGCAAGTCCTTGTGACGTTGTCATCTTGTCGCCGCGCTGGTCCCAAATGCCGTCGATAACGGTACAGAAGTCGCCGGATTCGACAATTGCGGTTGTCGTGTCATCACCGGCGTCGGTGGCGTCGCTCGCCGCATCGTCGCTGTCAGATCCACAGGCACTGGCGCCGAGGGCCAGAATGCCGATTGCGGCACATGCCGCAGTCTTAGAAAATCGCACAGGTAACCGTCCTTTGGTGTTGGAAAATTGGTGCGGTGACGGGTGGGCCATCGCAGGATCGCGCCTGGACCCCCTGAGCTCTACTCAACCGTCACGACCCCCTTCATCTGGGGATGCAGCGTGCAGAAGTAGGTGTATTGGCCAGGTTGATTGAACGTGGTTTCGAACGTTTGCCCCGGGCCGAAGTTGCCGGAATCGAAATCGCCGTTCGGGTCGTCACCGCTTTCCGCAGTCACGGTGTGTGCGACCGGATCGTTGTTTGACCAGAAGACCTCGTCACCCGCTTGAATGGTGACGTCGCCAAACTCGAAGTTGTTGATCGGCTGGTAGGCGGCGCCTTCAGGTAGATCATCGGGGGTGAAGGTGCGTTCGGTCTGGAATGCGGACGCGTCGGTCACCGGGCGGATGGTGTTGTTCCACATGGCAAAGACACCGAGCTGGTTGTCGAAGTCTGGTGCGACCCACGCGTGGATCATCCACCCATATTTGGGAAGGATGCCGCCGTTTTCTGCGGTACACGTTTCGAAATCGAGCGAACGGTCACCGCCCTCGATGTTGGGTCCGGCGCATAGTTGGTAGTGCATGTGCCAATTGTCGAGCTGCCCAGCGAATCCTTCTGGGTGATCGTCGCCGACTTGTTCCCATGGGAGGAAGAATGATGTCCCGGTGAGGGTCATCGGCCCGCCGTTCCACTGACCGTTGTTGCATTGGCCGAGTTCGGCGGCGGGGGGCACGGGTTCTTCGCTGTACTCGTACATGAGAATTTCTGGTTTGCTCGGGTCGAACTCGCCATCCTTGACCAGGGCACCGTTGTTGAAATGTGCGCCCATGTTTGCGGCCTCGTCGGTGGTCCTGATGTAGCCATCGGCACATGCTTGGTTGACATCGTCATATTTGGCGATGGCTTCCTGCAGTCCCGACAGCTGGTCGACCAGCTCGGTGAGTTCGTCGGGGGTCAAATTGAGTTCTTCGGGAATTGGATCGCCGGACGCTTCCAGCTCCTTTAAGTCCTCGAAGCTGCACGGCAGGTCAACCGATTGACACCTGGTCTGCGGGCCAGCGGGGCCCTCGACGATGGTGGTCATGATGTTGGCCCCGACGCGCTCAAACACGTAGGGAAAATCCCCAGGCGCCACCTGGTTCTTGTGGCGTCTCCTCTGGGGGATCTGCGTCGTGGTGCGCCGTCATCTTCCACTTGCAGCGGTGGGAGCGAGCGTCGTTTCGGAACTGGCAGCGGTGGTATCTGCAGCCGAAGCGTCTTCGGAATCGTCCGATCCGCAGGCCGCGAATGCGAACAGGAGACAACAAAGCAAGGCAACGCGGTACACAGGCAATCCTCGTCAGGCGCTGGAACAGAACATCAGGGCGCGCCTTTGCTGGGGGGAGTCATCCGGCCGCGCCAATTGGCCAACCAGAATAGACAAGCGACGCTGCAATGAGCGGTCGAGGGGGTTCGGAGCCAATCTTTTATACAAACTTTGCATGACCGGTGCATGACGCTGCCGCGCGGCAGATGACCGTGCACACGTGCTCGCCACATTGTGGCGACGCAGAGTCGGATGGTGGCCCACCATCGATCAGGTTTCGATGAACGAGTGTTCGAGGGGGCAGGTGTTGACACGGGTGCCCCCAATGTGGTGAGGTCCACGGTTCTCATGGCAGGTGCTGTGGCCCGACCCTCCCTGGAGGCAACCTATGAAACAAGTGCCAGCGTTGGACGCGTCGATGTTCTATGCGGATACCGACGTCAACCGGATGCAGGGCGGCCTGTTGATGATCGTCGACCCCGCCGATATGGGTGAGCTCGATCTCGACCGGCTCAAGACCCATGTCGGACGTCGCGTCAATCTGGTTGGTGCACTCAAGCGGTACCCGCGATTCGTCAAATGGAAGATGGATCACCCGTACTGGGTGATGCAGAACCAAGTCGATATCGACAAGCACTGGCGGGTCGAGCAACTCCCAGCACCCGGTACCCGTGACCAGCTCATGGAGAAGGTCTCCCAGCACATTCAGGACCCGTTCCCGCCCGACACGCCCCTCTGGGAAATCATGATCTTCCCAGGTTTGGAAGACGGTCGATTCGGCGCTTTCCTGCGAGGGCACCACGCTCCCATGGACGGGTTGGCGGCGATGGCAACCCTGCAAGCGGTGATGGATTTCACCCCGGACCAGAGCTTTGAGCCGGTTCCGGTGCCCGTCGTCGATGACGGCACCCCTGAAGCGCCCGATGACGCGAACGATCGCATGCTGATGGCGCGGGGCCTCAAGGCGCTGGGCTGGAGATTCGCCCAGATCTTCAAGTTCTACTGGCAGCTGATCCAGACCGTCGTACGGATGCGGCGGTACCGAAAGACCAACCACGTTCAACTCGATGAGGCTCCCCGTACCCAGTTCAACGGGATGCACACTCGGGGGCGCGATACCGATATCGCCACGGTGCCATTTAGCGAGGTCAAGGCGATCAAGGACGCCGCTGGCGTCACGGTGAACGACGTCGTGTTAGCCAGCGTTGGAGGAGGGCTGCGCTCATACCTACTCGAACGCGATCAGCTTCCCGATACGAGCCTTGTCGCCCTGCTGCCAGCGAATACCCGTGCGAACAAAGAAAAGGCCGAATCGAACAATCGGTTGTCGTTCCTCCTTGGGCGGACCGGTTCCCACCTGGAGAACCCGAGGGAACGGTTGACCTACGTCAACGCCGACACCAAACGGGCAAAAGACGAGTTTCAGACCATCGGCATCGATCTGCTCTCCGAACTCAGCGAAGCCAACATCCCCTGGTTCACCCGTGGCACGGTCATGCTGCACGAAAAGGTGCGGTTGTCTGAGAAGACGCCGCCGCTCTACAACGTGCACCTCTCCAATACGCCTGGGCTGCCCGTTCCGCTGTACCTCACCGGAGCTCGGCTCGATGAGCTCTACATCATGGGGCCGTTGATGATCGGTATGGGCATGGCGATCTCGGTCATCAGCTACAACGGCAAGATGTGTATCTCGATGGTCGGCGATACCGGCTTGGTCGACGACACGAGCCGCCTGATGGAGCTGGTCGTCGAAGCACATCAAGAACTCTTGGCAGAGTTCACCCGGTGAGGACACATGGACGTGTCAGCACAGAAAGGTGTCACCGGTTCGGCCTGCGGGCTGCGAATAGGGGACAGCATGTGCCCTTCATGAGCGAGAGCGTGTGCTGCGACGTTTGAACTCGCTCGGTTCGATTTGGCGTGGTTCAACGCGCGCTAGGCTGCGCCGGGCTTTGCCCAGAAAGCGCGATGCTCCGAGCGTGTAACGGCCGGGCTGTCGCGGCTGTTCGCGGTCGGTGCGGTGCGGAGAAGAATGCGCATCGATTGCCAGCGTTTGCTGAGAGCGAAAACTGTGGGGCCCGTGCGGTGCCTCGCATGCAGGGAGGATGTCAAGGTTATGCGTATCAAGGTGCTGTTATTCGCGTGTCTGGTCGTGATCGCGGCCGGGTGTAGCGAACTCGGTAACGATGCCCAAGGAGGCGCTCGCGGTGCCGGATCGGCACCGCCGGTCACGTTGCAGGCACCACCCGTCGTCGACCCAGAACCCTCCCTATACGGACGGCCGAACAACCGGCGCCTACGCCGACCGCTGCGCCGCAGCCTGCCGACTCGGGTGCTGGCGCACAGGCCGGGGCAACCGCCGCTCCGGATCCTGCGGTTGTCGTCTCAGCAGAGCCAGGCCAAGCAGCACCATACGCCTGCAACCCAACCCGGTACACCCACTGCAGCTTGCCGTGGCCGACCGACCTTGCGACGATCGATGACGCGGGTTCGCCAACCGGCAAACGAGTGTTTATCTCTGATCAGATAATCGGTGATGCGGCGCGGGCCCCGCTGCCTGCCGATCTGCTGCCATCAGATATCTACAACGGTAGCTCGGGCTTTTCGCCCAACGGACCGGTTCAGTTCGAACTGCCAGAACGTTTCGACGTTGATACGCCAAAAGATGGCGGCAATATGGTGATCGCGATCGACACCACCACCGGGACTCGCGTTCCGTTGCGTATCGAACGCGACCGAAACGTCTCGGTGACGACCGACGATCCCGACGATGTGTTGCGGGTGTTCCCGGCCGATCGTTTTCCGTTTGGCCACCACATTCTGATCGTTGTCACCAACGAGTTGAAAACCATACGCGGCGGACAGTTTTTCCGGGCGATTGGTTTGAAAGAGACCTTGGCGGACACCAATCCGGCAAACACCCATGCAGCCCACGTTCGAGCACAGATGGCGAGCTTGCCGCAATATGGCGTCGATCCCGACACCGTCACGCAGATGACCGACTTCACCGTTCGCGATCAGCAAGAAATCGTCGCTCCGTTGGTCAAGATGATCCAGGAGGTCACGGCACTGGACCATCCGGTCCGCAACGTTCAAAACCTCGGCGAATATCCGGGCAAGGCCGGTGCCCTGTTCATCCGCGGCGAAGTCTTGATGTACGAGTACCGCACCCCAAGCGGATATGTCGATCCAAATATGACCCCATACGAGCAGTGGGTCACCTTCGATATGGTCATCCCGAACGCGTCGGCCGATGGCCCCCGTCCAATCTCGATCTATGGCCACGGACTGACATTGGCCAAAGAGGGGATGTTTCCGTGGATTCGGGAAATGATGGACCAGGGCATCGCCATCGTCAGTTTTGACTTGCCGAACCATTCAAAGCGTTCGATTGCAGATGGTGGGATCATTTCGAAGCTCACCTATCCCGATTCCATCGACGCGCCCGAACTCAACACACCCGACCAAGCCGCTCGTGTTGCTGGCCAAATGATTCAGGCAAATGTCGATCTCGCGTCGATGACCGCGGCCGTTCGGCAGCACTTTGGTGAGTTTGACTTCTGGGGATCTAGCCACGTTCCCGACGGCGTGCCCGACATAGACGGATCCTTGATCTACTACCACGGCCTTTCCTTGGGGGCGGTTGAAGGTGTTGCTTACGCGGCGGCCACTCCGGGGGTCAAGGGCGCGATCATCGAGGCCGGTGGCGTTGGCTTTATCGATATGGTCACCAAATCGGTGCTCTTTGAGATCTTCAACTTCCAAAACCTCGTACCGAAACAGTCCTCGGGTGCAGATGCCTCGTTCCTCTTGGCCACTCTGCAGCAGGCGGTCGATATGGCCGACGGGGCGAACTATGCAGAGTGGTTCCGTAACCCACCCGCTGGGATGGGGCTGTCGCCGACACCGGTGTTGAACATCTACACCGTCAATGATGGAGCTGCGTACTACCAGGCTTCCGAACGCCTCTCGCGCTTGGCGAACCTGCCTCTGGTCGGGAAGAAGTTCCGAGATGTTCCTGGTTTGGCCTATGACCCGACGGGGGCGCCCGACGGTTTCCGGACGACCCACTTTGACGAGATTGCCTCGACGTACCTGTACCACGAGGCGCGTGTTGGTATTAACCACCTCGGCTTCTTGGCACCCGAGATCATGGGTGAGAAGAACCGATTCCGTGAAGAGCTCTTCGCCGGGGCATTTGGCGTATAGCCAGCCTGCAGCCCAGGTCGCAGCGAGGCCGACACGCTCAAAGAAAGCGTAAGTCCAAGCGGCTGAAGCAAACGGGGGGTGACCGTTATCTGACGGTCACCCCCCGGTTCTTTGTGTCGTGCTCACCCGAGTTGTTCGTTGCGCCTTCGCTGTGTCCTTCGTTGCGCCGGTGTCGTACCGCTGATGTGACTGGCGACACACCCGGGTTTGTCGATCTCGCTCCGACGTGGTCGATCGGACCCTGATCGACGCGAGTGACAGAGCACCAGCACGGTCACGCCGCGCCCAGCAGTGGTCCGTGGCCGGTCGCGGCTCGGCGACGAGCTCAGCCTGAGACCGGCACCCAGACCAGTCGGACGTCGGTCATCGCGACATCGTTGCGCTCCAAGCCGATCTCGAGGGTTTCGATGGCCTGGGCCTTTTCCGACCAACGCGCACCGATCTCGTCGATATCGACCTGTAGCTGGCGTTCGAGGTCGTCCATCGCTTCGACAGCGTCGTCATACTGGTCGCGGGCAACGTCGGTCTTGTGACGATTTCTCGCCGTTGCTTCTCGACGTTTCGACGCACGACGAATCGACGCGCCAGCCGATCTCATCGATCTGCTGGAACGTCGTCCACCCAGAAAGGCGCCGAGTAGCTCGCTCGCCCCATCGATCAGTTCGCGTTGCCCCGAGCCGTGGCTGTCGGCTTGGAGTTGTGTGACTTTCCGTTCCGCGGCTGCAACCTTGTCGCGGGCTTGGCGTTCCCGGGTTGCGTACTTGTCGCGGAGTTTGGCGAGCTCTGCGTCGGCGGATGCCTCGGCGGACGCGACGCAGCGCCTCACAAAGTCTTCCGCCTTTTCGTCAATGCGCGAAAACAGCTTCAACTCGGGGTTCTGAAAGATCGTGACCACCCGGTCGCGAGCCAAAAAATCTTCAAGGTCACGTTCGACGGTTTTGAAGAAGGCCGCCGTGCCGATGGGTGCATCGGGGGCGACATAGCGGGCGGAGGGGGGTGGTGCGTCCTTGAAATCCCGCGGGTCGTGATCGACGGCCTGCCACGCCGTTGGATCGACGTGCTCGGTGACGGGATACAGCACCGCTTCCCAAATCTCTTGATGGTCGAGCCCCGCTCGGGTCTCATCGAAGGTGAGAGACACGGTGCACGCGAGCGCTGCCTCATAGCGGTTGTCGGTGCCGCTCGGAATGACGTCACCCCAGTCGGCGGCAGGGTCGAGCCATCCCACGGGAATCGACTTGGCGACGGCCGGAGCTACCGGCAGTTCGTCGATGGCATTGGGCAGTGTGGGATCCCCGCTGGTCGGCGTGCTTGCTGATGCCGGTTCGTGTCCGTTGGCGGTCGTTGAGGTGGCCGTGTCGCGCCCCTGGCGTTCGGCGGCACCTGTTTCGGCTCCGGTTTGTTCAACGGCGGATGCAGGTTCGTCAGATGGGGTGAGGGCTTTGACCTCGTCCTTGGTCAGCGGTCCCCTCAGATACGACATCGCCCACCGGCTGGTGAGTCGGATCGGCACGTCTGACTTCGTCGAGTGCAGGATGAACTCCCGCTTGTCGAGACCACCGATCAGTTGGTCGAGGTCGGTGGTGTCTTGGCCCGCTTGGGCGCTTCGCATACCTTCCAAGATGCGGGCCTTGTCCCGTTCGGTTTGAAGACGCCCCACCAGCCAGGTCCCGGCGTTTGACATGGCCTTGTAGTCCAGGTCCACGGGGTTCTGTGTCGAGACGACCAGACCGACACCGAACGCTCGCGCCTGTTTCAGCATGGTGAGGATCGGTGCTTTCGACGGCGGGTTGGCCGTTGGTGGGCAGTAGCCGAAGACCTCATCCATGTAGACGATGGCGCGCAGCGAGGAAGTGCCCGTCTGGCGACGAGTCCACGTCACCATTTTGGACATCAACAACGTGACCATGAACTGTCGCTCAGCATCGGAGAGATGCGCGAGGTAGACGATGGCAGCGCGAGGAGAACCGTCGGCGGTATACAACAGATTCTGGATATCGAGGGGCTCGCCCTGCATCCAAGGGCCGAAGTTTGGAGATGCGACCAGCGCGTTGAGCCGCATCGCCAATGCCTGGCGTTCTTTGTCGGGGTAGAACGTCTCGAGTTCGAAGACGCCGAGTTTGCGGATAGGAGGGTTGATCACCTGGCCAATCAGCTCTGCCAGGGAGAGATGCTGTCCTCGTTGCCACGCATACTCGATGAGATTGGACAACAAGATGTGTTCTCTGGAGGCCAGCGGGTCCGCGTCGATGTCGACCAGGGTGAGAAGACCCGAGACAAATGAAGCGATTTCGTCGCGGTAACTCTCTTCGTCGGCTGCGAAATCTGCAGGGGCGACCAGCGATCCAACAACGTTGAGGGGAATGCCAGCGTTCGATCCGGGCGTGTAGATACTCCGTTGGACACCGGCGACCTGCGAAACCCTTCCTGGGGTGATGCCCCACGACGCTCGCCCGGCGGCCCAGGTTTCTGCAACCTCGCGCGCCTTGGCGTGGCGCTGTTCGGCGTTTGATGCTTCGACCCAGGGAACGAAATCTTCCGCATCGCAGTCGGTTGAGATGAACGACAGATTCCCCATATCGCCCTTGGGGTCGATGACCAGGGCGGGAATGCCAGCGGCGAGGAGCTCTTCGAGCATGACGACCGCCAAACCGGTTTTTCCTGAACCGGTCATCCCGACCAGAACGCCGTGGGTCGTCAACCGTTCCGACTCATAAAAGACTGGCGAACTCGCGGGTGGATCGGCATCTGGGGCTCCGCCCAGAAACAACTCGCCGACTGGAGGTATCACGGCATCGGTCACGGGCAGATCCTCTCGAACATGGGCAGGGCCATATCGTAGAAGCCCTCGAGGACCGGTTGGCGACTTCTCCGTGCGCCCAGCGTGAGCTGCTGGTCGTGGTCCTCTTCGCCCGGCGGGGTTCACCGAGCTGTTCGATCAGTCGGCGTGCCAGTTTGAGTCTTGGGTCGGCGCGTTCCGGACCGTGTGCTCACCCAGGAGCGAGCCGCTGCCTTCGGACGTCACCGGCGCCGATTTGCGGGTTAGGTCAGGTGCGGCGATCAGCAGGGTGAGGATGACCGCAAGTAGGGCAATGCCGATAATCGCCCAGTAGATAGTGGGAACTCGCTCGATGACGTTGGTGGGTTCGCTCACTTCGCCGATGGCGAGTTCACCGCTGAGGACGGGTTGCCCTGGGACTGGCTTGTCGATGTCTTCACCGCCGACCTGTGTTGCTCGTTCTTGTTGAGCAAGTTCGTCGAGGGGTTTGAGGACCGTCGTTTCGCTTGTCGCACCGCCCGCACCGCCGAGTGTGACGGTCGTCGGTGAGCCTCCGTTGTCGGTGAGGTCTTGCGGGGTCCCGGCCGGAGTGGTCGACGCGGTCGAGTCGCCGGGAGTCGTCGATGCCGAATTGCCGGTCGTTGAACCAATCGTTCCTGCCACGACCGCGGGAGTGGTCGTGACGGTTCGGGATGTGTTGGGCGATGTTCCCGCTGGCGCTGTGGTCGCGGTGGTCGAGTTCGTCCGAAGTGACGCCGTGCCAGAAACCGGCGGTGTTGTCGTCAGCGGGGTCGATGTCGTCACCGGCGTACGCGTCGTCACGGTCGCAGGTTTGGTCGTCGGCGGCGTTGTCGTTGTATCCGGTGGCTGCGTCGTCGCGGTAGGGCAGGGGTTTTTGGCTGCCAACCCGGTCCAACGGCACTCATAGGGAACGAGACCAAATTCTTGAGTGATAGAGGAGTTGAGCGCCAGGTAACCGAATTGTGGGTTGGTCCACGTGCTGCTTGGCGGGGTCAGTGTGAAGGTGTAGATACCGTTGTCCAGGTCGGTAAAACGGTAGCTCCCGTCTGAACCTGTCGTCGCTGAAAGTTGGCCGCCTCCCGGCAGGTCGAGTGACACTCGAACTCCAGAAACCAGCGTTTCACCAGCATCTCGATGATTGTTTTCGTTCGGGTCCCAAAAGACTCGTCCGGTGATCGTGTTGCTCGCGGCGCCAGCTTGGGGCACAAATGCAAGTGACCCCAATACGATCCACAGCAGAATGCTTGCAACCGCTAGCAACGACAGGCGCGCGCGATAGGCGTGACCGTTCATTTCGTTGCTGCTCCTCACTACCAGCCAGACGCTCGGCCTTCATGCACAAGTCGCCTACGTCAGATGTCTTGCCGACATGCTAGCGAATGAGACAAATATTCGAAGTCGAATTAGGGGAGCATCAACCACTTAGCGCCGGATTGGCGCGTCGTTTCTGCGTTACGCGAGTTCTTGGCGCCAGTCCCAGGTTTCGAGATAACGCTTGATTTCGCTCAACAACGAACCACCCGTCGACCCGTCGATGGCGCGGTGATCAAAGGCCAGCGACAGCACCGCGGTGTGAACGACGCGGAGCCCCAATCCGTCGTGTCCGACACCAACCTCGGGGTGGATGCCCCCAATGGTCAAACCCGCGACTTCTGGCTGGTTGACGATGGCGGTCGAGGAGCGAACGGCTGAATCGGAATAGTCGGTGATCGTGAACGTGCCCCCGACCAGGTCGCTCGGCGACACCGCGCCCTGCTTTGCTCGGCGTTGGAGTGCAGAACATGCTTGGGCGAGTTGAGCGACCCGCATGCCACTAGCCCGGGCGATCACAGGGACTACCATCCCTGCACGGTCGAGGTCGACCGTGATGCCGAGGTTCACATCCTCAGATACTTCGATCTCACCGTTGGTCAGTACGGAGTTTGCCACTGGATAGTGAGCTAAGGCGGCCGCCGTCGCGTGCCACGAACGGCAACAACGTGAGCGAAAAGCCGTGCCGTTCCGTCCAAGAGTCTTGTTGGTCGCGAATGGCGCCGACGAGGCCGCCCAAGTCGACCGTCGCGGTCATGTTGACCTGGGGATCCTCGCCCATGATTGCGCGACGTGATCGGCCACGGCGGTGCTCAGATAGGACCGTGGGATGCGTTCGCTGCGAGGTGGAGCGGAACGATCGGTGTCTGTGGGGCTAGACGGCGCGTCGTGTCCCTGGACATCACCTTCGGTATCGGCCTGCGCTTGGTCCGCGGCGGATGGGTCCCCAGATGCCTCAACAGGTGACTCACGGCCCGCCGGTTCCTGTTCAGCATCCTTTGTGTCCTTCGATGCTGCCGGCGGCGTCGTCGCAACAGAGGGCCCGTTTGCTGATGGCCTCGCCGGTGATGGTCCGGTCGGGGTCGGGCCGGTCGGCGCCGGGCCGGTCGATGCGTTCCGATCGGTGGAGCGGCTCTGCTCAGCGCCCGACGGGGGAGTGTCGGTGTGGGCTTGCTCGGCTGGCGGATCTACGGATTCATCATTCGGCGCGGGCGTCTGGGGTGATGAGTCCTGAGCTGGGGACTGCGTGTCGCCTACCGCACCAGCATCGGTTTCGATGACCGCGACAACCGAACCGATCTCGACCTCGTCGCCAGCGGCAGCTCGGATCTCGACGACCGTTCCCGAGGCCGGGGCGGGCACTTCTGTATCGATCTTGTCGGTCGAGATCTCAAAGATCGGTTGATCTTCGTCGACGACGTCGCCGACGTCGACCAGCCACTGGGTGAGTAACCCCTCGGTCACCGATTCGCCGAGCGCCGGGAGGGTTACGTCGATGCGAGCCATATCGGAAAAGTCCTTTCTGCCCGGATCGGCAGATGTGGTTCAAACGGTGTCGGCGAGCTGGCGTGAGATCGTCGGTGCGGGTGACGAGGAAGGCCTCTACACCCCGAAGAACGCTGCGTCGATCAGCTCCGCCTGCTCTTTTTCGTGCCACTGCAAACTGCCCGACGCTGGGCTGCCCATCGCTTGGCGAGCGATGATCTCAAACTGCACAGCATCGCCACCCGCGGCGTTGCGCAGCTCGTCTGAGACAAAGGATGCCGGGCCCATATTGCGAGGCTCCTCTTGGACCCACCTGACATCGAACGGTTCGCTCAGGGACGCGAAGTAGGACGCGAGTTCGGTGAAGGGGAAGGGGTGGAGCTGTTCGACTCGGACCACGCTGACCGGCAGGTTGCGCTTATCGCGCGCCGCCATGAGTTCGTGGCCGATCTTGCCGGAACACACCAGGACCCGCTTGGGGTTCTCGATGGGGTTGGAGTCTTGAAGAACCCGCCGAAAATGGCCCGATGTGAACTCTTTAACGCTGGACGCCGTTTCCTTCATCCGCAAATAGCGTTTTGGCGTGAACACGACCAAGGGACGGTCGAGCGGCAACTTCTTCTGGCTGCGGAGGAGGTGGAAATACTGTGCAGCGGTCGTCGGGTACGCGAGACGCATGTTCTCGCCAGCGGCGAGGGTCATGAAGCGTTCGATGCGGGCAGAGGAGTGTTCTGGTCCCTGACCTTCGAGTCCATGGGGGAGAAGCAGCACCAGTCCGCAGCGTTGTCCCCACTTCTCTTCTGAAGCGACCAGAAATTGATCGATGATGATCTGTGCGCCGTTGACGAAGTCGCCGAACTGTGCTTCCCAGAGGACGAGGGTCTCGGGGCGGGTATGGGCGTATCCCCACTCGAAGCCGAGCGCTGCATACTCGCTCAGGGTCGAGTTCCAGATGCCGAGTTCGGGTTGTGGATCGGCAACGTGGGCGAGGGGGGTGTACTGGCGTTCGGTCTTGTAATCGACCCACACAGCGTGACGTTGGGAGAACGTGCCTCGCGCGCTGTCCTGTCCGGCCAAACGCAGCGGATGACCGTCGATCAACAGGCTGCCGAATGCGAGGTGTTCTGCCAGGGCCCAGTCGATCGAGTCGCGCTCCATCGCCGAACCCCGGTCATCGAGCACCTTTTGCAGTTTGGGATGCACCGTAAAGCCTTCGGGCGGCGTCGAAAAGACCTCGCACAGATGGTTCAATGTCCCCCGGTCGACGCCGGTTTCCACCAAGACGTCAAACGGTGTCGACGCGGTGGTCGCGTGGGGGGTATGCGGTTCTGTGGGCGCTTTGCGGGTGACGTCACTGAACGCCTCGTTGAGACGATCTTGGTAGTCGGCGAGCGCCGCCTCCGCCTGTTCGGTCGAAATCTCGCCGCGGCGCACCAGGGAATCGGTGTAGCGCTCGCGCACCGGCTTGAGGTTGTCGATGAGCGCGTACATAGAGGGCTGGGTGAACGACGGTTCATCGGTTTCGTTGTGGCCGTGACGGCGGTAACACACCAGGTCGACAACGACGTCTTTGGCGAACTCGTTGCGGAAGGAGCATGCGAGGCGGATAGCTCGAACACATGCCTCAGGGTCATCGCCATTGACGTGGAAGATCGGTGCCTGCACCATCTTGGCGACATCGGTGGCATACACCGAGGATCGGGCGCGAGACGGGTCGGTGGTGAAACCGACCTGATTGTTGACCACCAGGTGGATTGTGCCGCCGACGCGGTAGCCCGGCACCTGCGACATGTTCAACGTCTCAGCCACGACCCCCTGGCCGGCGAATGTGGCATCGCCGTGGATCAGAATGGGTAAGAACTCCTGACGCCCGCTTACGGTGCCTTGTTCATCGAGTTCTTGTCGTGCCCGAGTCATGCCTATACAGACCGGGTCGACGGCTTCAAGGTGGGACGGATTCGCGGCGAGGGTCACGCCGATGACGTCGTCGCTCAGGGTGCGGAATGAACCCGTCGCACCCAGGTGATATTTGACGTCGCCCGAACCCTGGGTTGAGCTCGGATCGATCATCTCGAACTCGTTGAAAATCTCGAGGTATGACTTGCCGACGATATTCGACAGGACGTTCAAGCGTCCGCGATGCGCCATACCGATGACCGCTTGTCTGACCCCCTCGGCGCCAGCCTGGTCCAAGAGGGCGGCAAGCATGGGGATGAGCGATTCGGCGCCCTCGATCCCGAACCGTTTGTGCCCGAGGTATTTCTTGGCGAGGAACGCCTCAAACGCCGATGCGCTGTTGAGCCAGCCCATGATCGACGCGCGCTCTTCATAGCTGAGCGGTTCGGGGTCGACCTCGACGCGTGTTTGGATCCATCGCTTCTCGTGGGGATCCTGCATCTGCATGTACTCATAACCCGTCGAGCGGGTATATGTGCGTTTGAGTCGGTCGAGGATCTCGCTGAGGGGCATCCGTCGCCCGTCGGCGAGATTCGGCACGAAAAACTCGCGTTCGAGGTCCCAAATCGACAGGTCCCAGTAATCGGGGTCGAGTTCGGGATGGGTGACCGGCTCCCATCGGCCGAGCGGGTCGAGGGTCGCGGCGAGGTGGCCCCGGACGCGGTACATGTTTGCCAATTGCTGCACCTGCATCTGCTTGACCATCGCAGATTCGGTGCCCATTTCGCCCTTGTCGCGCTCCCACCGAGCAGGATGTTCGGGCATGCCAAGTGCCTGAAAGACCTCTTGGTAGTAGTTGTGACCTCCCCGGAGGAGTTGTTCGAGAGTCCCGAGGAATTCACCAGACTCAGCACCTTGGATGATGCGGTGGTCGTATGTGGACGTGAACGTGATCGTGCGTCCGATGCCGAGGCGCCCGAGTACGCGTGGATCGCTCCCATCCATCGCCTTGGGGTAACTCATCGCCCCGACTCCGAGGATGACACCTTGACCGGCCATGAGGCGCGGCACACTCAACTCGGTTCCGATCATGCCCGGATTGGTGATCGACATCGTGGTTCCAACGAAGTCGTCGGGCGTGATCTTGCCAGCGCGGACGCGGTCGACGAGCGTGTCGTAGGCCTCGACGAACTCGGCGAAGTCCATGGTGTCGGCGTTCTTGATGTTCGGCACGAGCAGCGTGCGACCACCTCGACGTTTCATGTCGACGGCGATGCCGAGGTGTACCTGTTCAGGTCGCAGGACGAACGGCTTGCCATCGCGCTGTTCGTACCGGGCGTTCATCCCGGGCACCATCGAGATCGCACGCACGGCGGCATAGGCGATGAGGTGGGTAAAGGAAACCTTGCGGTCGGCGCGAGCAAGAAAGTCGTTGATGGCTCGGCGATTGACTTCGAGCAGCTTGGTGGGAATGGTCCGGACCGAAGTTGCCGTCGGGACGCCGAGGCTTTCTTCCATGTTTTCGACGATTCGAGCCGCCGCGCCCCGAAGGGGTTCAACCGTGAGACCAGCGTCATGGTCCGCATCGGGTTCGGCTGTGGCCGACGAGTCGCCGCCTTTCTGGTTACCGTGGCTCTCCGCCGAACCGCCTGGAGGAGAATTGGGATTTGACGAGTCGCTCGCCGTCGCTGACTGGTTCTCGGTCGGCGGCGCCGCGGCCGTCGGTGATGTGGCGTGTGCGGCGGCCTCAGGGGCGGCCTCAGCCGCGGCCTGCTTTGCGAAATAGTCCTGCCAGTCTTGGGGTACCGAGTTCGGGTCGGAAAGCCACCGCTCACGGAGCGCCTGTACGACGCCGGCGTTGGGGCCGAACTCCTGCCTGGGATCGGTCGATGTCATTGAAGTGGATCCTCGTTGACGGATGGTGATCTCTGAAACAGACCGGGTGCGGGTCCGTCAGATTCGGGCGACACTAGGCCATTGCTGAGCGCATGGCCGAGGGCAAACAGCCGTGGTGGCCTTGCCCCCGTTCAGCCGTGCAGCCTAACCGGGGGATCGGGCGCTTCGGTGTCTCATAAGGACGAGATCGGCGAGGTGCCACTCGCTGGTCGCACCGGTCACAGAATGCGGCGCCGTGAGGGCACCCTGCCATGAAGGAGACCCTGATCGAGTTGAAGGGTCATGTGAGTGGGGCATCTCGACGAGGGCACCTCAGCGCCGCCCGATGAGGAAGGGCGCGTGATCTGTCAGCAAGCGTCGTTCTCTATGCTGTTGTATCGACTGGCCGGCGGCGGAGTGAGGTAAAACGTGGACGTGTTGGCGTCTATTCCCAGCCCAACAGATTCTGCGATCGACGTTGGGCCGCTGACTTTTCGGGCATACGGGCTCTTCGTCGCCCTCGGCGTGATGTTTGGTTACCTCATCACCCAAAAACGTTGGGCAAACCGGGGTGGCAACCCCGACGACATAGCGCGAATCGCCATGTGGGCAATTCCGGCGGGCGTGGTCGGCGCCCGCCTCTATCACGTCATGACCGACTATCACCGCTTTCAGGGCAACTGGGGTGAAACGGTCGCTATTTGGCACGGTGGCTTGGCGATTTGGGGCGCGATTGCCGGGGGTGCGCTCGCTGCGATCGTGTATTGCCGTGTGAACCACCTCGATACTGCGGCGCTGCTCGAATGTGCTGCACCCGCTCTGCCGGTCGCCCAAGCCATCGGTCGCTTGGGCAACTATTTCAACCAGGAGCTCTACGGTAAGCCGACCTCGCTGCCGTGGGGTCTGGAGATCGACATCGACCACCGGCCCGTCGAGTACCTCGCCGAAACGACCTTTCACCCGACGTTCTTGTACGAAGCGTTGTGGAACCTTGCGCTTGCCGCGTTCATCGTGTGGGTCGCGAAGCGGGTTCGCCTGCCGCGCGGACGACTATTCCTGGTCTATGTCGCTGGCTATACCTTTATTCGCTTCTTCATGGAGCTTCTGCGCGTCGATGAAGCGACGAAGCTCTTTGGGCAACGCATCAACCTGTGGGTGACGACGATCGTGTTCGCCGCCGCTGTCTACGGTCTGTTGAGCGGACGTGATCGGCGTGTAGCCCCTGCCGATACACGCCCCATTCGTGTCTGGAACGGCGCCAAGCTGGTGGATCCTGCGATCGAGTCCGCTCCACTAGGTGCGTCCGCTGGGGACGAGATCGGCGGTGCAGGCGAAGGTTATGGTGACGAGCAGGGGGCTCGTGACCGGAGTGATTTCGATGCGGCCAACGCCGCGATTGGTGATGGCGACGGGGGTGAGAGCGGGGAGTCGCCAGCCGCGGCGCTCGCCCGAGTCACTGCGACCGATCCTGCCATTTCGGGCAATGTTGTGACCGCTGACCAGGTGACCGACAGTGCCGGTGCGGATCGTTCGGACGACGTATCAGAGGAAAGCTCCGAGGAGACCGCCGACTAGACCGCGGCGGCGAGCCCGGGACTGGGGGCGACCGTCAGCTACCGCCACGAGTCCTCTATGGCCCTGACAAAGTCTCGGTTTCGCGGAGACTTTCGAGGTAGTGGCGGTGGCGTAGAGCCGCCGCCCCCAAAATGATGACCATGGCCGCGGTGATCGCGAGTGCAGCGAGGTACGGCCCCGGGTCGTCGACCCCGTCGAAATTGAACAGGTCTGAGCTACGCGTTTGTGTCGCCGGCTCGCAGTCACACTCAGCGTTTGCCGGATCGGGGTCTACCTGATCGTCGTTGGCTTGTGCGATCAGCGGGTCGGCGCCTCCGAGGAGTCGCTGGGTAACACCTCGGCCGGATGTATCGATGAGCGCACCAGCATGACGCGGTACCAGCACCACCCCGATGATGAGCACGACCGCAAGCAACGTGGACGCCACGACCAGTCCATGTCCAGACCGACGCCAACGGCTCGTCCACCATGCCCTTGCCGGTGATCGATGATCCATCCCCATGTCGTCGCCAACCCGTCGTCCAATATCTTCCTGCGCATCAGACATCGGCGCTGGGACGACATCTCTTAAGAGGGGCAGCGGATGGGGCTGACATGTTGCTTGCTCGGTTGGGGGATAGCGACGCAACCATCGCTACGCGTTCGGCGGTGCTCAAGTGAGCCCGAAAGGGGTGAACCAGGTTCTCGACAAGGTGTAGACATACGTACATGGCTGCACGTCGTACGGAACCCCTCTGCCCGCTGACGGCGCCCCTGTCATCGGCGAGCAAACAGCGCGTACGCGCTGGCGCGAACCGCGTCTCGCTGTGGCGCGTGCTGCTGATGTTGGCGCTCGTCGTCACCCCTGCGGGTGCTGGTGTTGCCGAAGCGGGCGGCGCTGAGGGGGGCGGGCAGGATCGGGCCCAGGTGCTCTACGCGACCTTTGATGGGTCGATTACTCCGGTCTTTGCCGATCAGCTCGACGATGTGCTCGATCGCGCGGCGAACGACAGCTTCGATCTGGTCGTCATCCAGCTCGACACGCCAGGTGGGCTGGCATCGTCCATGCGTGACATGGTCTCAGACATCCTGGCCAGCACGGTCCCCATCGTGGTCTACGTCGGACCCCCGGGTGCACAAGCAGCGTCGGCTGGTGCCGTGATCGCCTTGGCTGCTCCGGTCATTGCAATGGCCCCGGGAACATCGATCGGTGCTGCGACGCCGATCAACATCGACGGCGGCGATCTCGGTGACAAAGTCGTCAATGAAGGCGCTGCGTACGCCAGGGGACTGGCTGACATCTATGGCCGCAACGTTGATTTCGCCGAGTCGATGGTGACAGACGGCGCGGCCTTGTCGTCGGACGAAGCTGTCGCAGAACAGGTCGCCGACTTGGTGGCAAACGATCGAGCCGAGTTGCTGGGCAAACTCGACGGCCTGGTCATTTCGATGCCGGACGGATCAGAGGTCACGCTGTCCACCACCGGAGCACGAGTCGCCGAACAAGACCTGCCCTGGTTTCGGCGCATACTGCAAAAGCTGGCGGATCCGACCCTCGCGTTCACGCTGATCTCGCTGGGCAGCCTTGCGATCGTCTACGAGTTTGCGAGTCCATCGATGGGTGGTGCTGGCATCGCTGGCGTGATCATGGTCATCCTCGGCCTGTTTGCACTGTCGGTGCTGCCGGTCAATGGCACAGGTCTGCTGTTGGTGTTGTTGGGGGTCACGTTGCTGGGCGCGGAGGCGTTCGTACCCGGTATCGGCGTTCTCGGATTTGGGGGAGCGGTATCGCTGTTGCTCGGCGGACTGTTCCTCTTCCGCGATGCCCAGGTCAGGGTCAACCCGATCGTCTTGGCGGTGGTGGTCGGCGTCTTGGTCGGTGCCAGCTTGTTGATCTCGGTCCTCGTCGCGAGGACGACCACGGCTCCGCTCGCGTCGGGGCTCGATTCACTGATCGGTGATCGCTCGATCTTGAAGCGATCCCCCAACGGCACTCCACAGGTCCACCTTCAGGGTGCGTGGTGGCTGGCCCAGCCCGCGTCGGGCGCTGAGCTGCCAACGGTCGGCACACCCGTCCGCGTGGTCGGTTTCGACGGTCTCACCCTCACCGTGGTCCGAGACGAAGATTTTTCACCGGCGCAATGAGGCTGTGGCCGGGGCCGTTCCAGGCGCGGTGCTGTCCGCTGACGTTCTAAGGTGCTCTCTACACACGGGAGGCAAAAATCATGCAAGTGGCAATTATCGTCCTGGCCATCGTCTTGGGGCTGGCCGTTCTTCTCTTGGCGTCGTCGCTGCGAATCGTTCAGGAATACGAGCGGGCCGTGATTTTTCGGCTTGGGCGCATCCTCGGCGCGAAAGGCCCGGGGCTCTTTTTCGTCATTCCAATCATCGACAAGATGGTCAAAGTCGGGCTTCGTACCGTCACGTTGGACATTCCGCCGCAAGAGGTCATCACCAAGGACAACGTCACGGTTCGGGTGAACGCTGTTGCCTACTTCAACGTGTCGGATCCGGTGAAGGCCGTGGTCAATATCGAGCATTACGGCTTTGCGACGTCGCAGGTGTCTCAGACCACGTTGCGGTCGGTGGTAGGCCAGACCGATCTGGATGAGGTGCTGACCGACCGGGACGAGATCAACCAGCGACTCGCGGCGATCATCGACGATCTGACCAATCCCTGGGGGATCAAGGTCACCCTCGTCGAGGTCAAAGACGTCGAGCTCGCCGAAGAGATGCGTCGCGCTATGGCTCGGCAGGCCGAAGCGGAACGAGACCGTCGTGCCAAGGTCATCCACGCACAGGGTGAGCGGGAAGCATCGGTGACATTGGCGCAAGCGGCTCAAGAACTCGAACGTCACCCCGCTGCGTTGCAACTGCGTTTGTTGTCGACGATGAATGAGGTCGCAGCCGAAAAGAATTCCACCCTGATCTTCCCGATCCCCGTAGAGCTGTTGCGATTTCTGGAACGTTCTACGCCAGCGGATCCGAAAGCGTGAGCGACCCGTCGGGAGTGGGTCCCAGAGATCGAGACGCGAGGTTGTCTGCAGACTCGCCAGCCTCCGAGCAGCCAGCTGTCCCAGATGTCCCAGATGTCCCCAGTGTCTTGGGGGCATTTACTCAGGGGGATAGCTCGGTCCTGGCGGTGATGATCGAGGCTGCGACGGATGCTCGCCGTGCGGTCGAGGCGCTGCCGGTTGAGCAACGGCGCGCCAAGGGTCCGCGCCCCGGCCAATACATCTTGGACCTGCACGCAGAACGGGCGGCGATGGAGGTTCTCGATCGTCTCGAGCTATCGATTTTGAGCGAAGAGGCAGGGCTGATTCGCCGTGGCGATCCGTCGTCGATGCTGATCTTGGATCCGATCGACGGGTCGACGAATTGCGCGCTCGCCGCATCCCGTACTGGGCGACGACTATCGCGCTGGTCGTAGACCATCGCGTTCGTTACGGGGTGACGGTCAACCATCCCGCGGGCGAGATCATCGTCGCAGCGCTCGGAGCTGGGGCCTGGCGGAATGGGGAGCGGCTTTCCGTTTCGGATGTAACCGATCCGGGGCGTGGGGTTGTCGCGACTTCAGGTGTGCCACTCGGTGCCGTTCCGTTTCGGCAGATGCGGATGATGGGATCTGCCGCGCTGTCGATGGTCGAGGTCGCATCGGGCGGGATCGACGGGTTTGTCGATACGTGGGGTGCACACGGGATCTGGGATTACGCCGCAGGAATCTTGATTTGTGAAGAGGCGGGCGCCGTCGTTGCGGACGGTGAGGGGCGCGATCTCGTCGTCGATGACCCGGCGCAGCGCCGCCGTCCGGTCGCGGCTGCGACCCGGGAATTGTGGGATTCGGTCGCTGCGCTGAAGGCGTATTGACGCAGTTGAACCGAGACCGACGGGTGATTTGTACGACCACGATGCAGAGCGCGGCGATAGATATCGGCGCGCAAGAGCCGGACGGGGCACGAGATGAACGATCTTCAACGGATAGCACTGGCCGCACAACGGGCAGCTCAGGCGGCTTCGGAATTCATCGTAAACAGTTCGGCCCCCGGGATAGCGTGGGACTCAAAGGGCAAGCCTGGTGATTACGTCACCGAGGTTGACCGCGAAGCCGAACGCATCATTCGCGACACCCTCGCCGCTGCCGAACCGGGGGTTCCGTTCCACGGTGAAGAATCGGGGGGCGGCGACATCGAAGACGGTTGGCTGGTCGACCCGCTCGACGGCACCACCAACTTTGTCCACGGTTTCCCTGCTGTCGGTGTCGCAATAGCGTTCATGGACGGCGGCCAACCTCAGGTCGGTGTTGTCGGTGCGCCGTTTCTGGGCGAGACCTACGTTGGAATCTCCGGGGTTGGTGCGTGGCGAAACGGCGACAACATCGAGGTTTCTGACCGTCCGCCGGAGCGGGCCGTCTGCGCGACGGGGTTTCCTTTCAAGCATCCCGACCGACTGGATGCATATGAACGGGTGTTTTCCAAGGCCCTGCGCCGGTTTGAAGATTTGCGACGTCCGGGTGCGGCCGCGCTCGATGCTGCGTGGGTGGGCTCGGGGGTTTTTGAAGGATTCTTTGAGCTGGGTCTGAGCCCTTGGGACATGGCTGCGGGCGCGGCGGTCGTTCGCGGCGCGGGGGGAGTGGTCACCGATTGGCAGGGAGAGCCGAATCGGTGGCTGCTGTCGGGCGATGTGTTGATGGGTAATCCCCAGACACATGCGGCGTTGCTCGACGTCGTCGCCAGCTGAGCTCTGCGGCCGCGAGCGTGCACGGGTCGCTCGCCGGACGCCACGTCGAACGGACTTGGACGAGTGATCTCGTCCGTCCACCGGATAGGCCTTGGCGGGTGCTCGCCTTGGTGCCAGTGGCGCATGACCCGAGCATTGTGAACGCCCGATAGGTTTAAGCCGCCGCTCGCCCGAAGCGAGCAATATACGTCACTTGACAGAATTGAGGTTGGACATGGCCGGACCACTTTCCGGACTCACCGTTGTTGAACTGGCCGGTATCGGTCCAGGGCCGTTCGCGTCGATGTTGCTCGCCGACTTGGGGGCGCGGGTGATCAAGGTCGATCGCTCAGCCACCGCCCAGTCCGAGCGTCCGGCGTGGCCAAACTTTGACTTGTTGGCGCGCAACCGGGAGACCATCGGTGTCGACCTCAAGAACCCTGAAGGCGTCGAAGTCGTCCTCAAGCTCGTCGAGAATGCGGATGTCCTGATCGAAGGTTTTCGTCCCGGCGTTGCGGAGCGTCTTGGACTCGGTCCAGATGACTGCATGGCCCGCAATCCCGGGTTGGTCTACGGCCGCATGACCGGTTGGGGCCAGGAGGGTCCTCGTGCCCAGATGGCTGGCCACGACATCAATTACATCTCGATCGCTGGGGTCCTTGGTTCCATCGGTCGTGTCGACGAACGCCCCCAGCCGCCGCTCAACTTGGTCGGCGATTTCGGTGGCGGTGCGATGTACCTGATCATGGGAATTCTGGCCGCGCTGTGGGAGCGGCAAAGTTCGGGCAAGGGCCAGGTCGTCGATGCGGCGATGGTCGACGGCGCCGCGTCGTTGATGACGATCTTCTACAGCTTGTCACTCTCTGGAATGGCGCCCGGTCGAGGCAAAGGGCTGCTCGACACCGGCGCACCGTTTTATGAGGTCTATGAAACCGCCGACGGTCGTTTCTTGGGTCTTGGGGCGATCGAACCCCAGTTTTATGCCGAGTTGTTGGAGCTGATGGAGATCGATCCTGCCTCCATGCCTGGCCAGATGGATATGGGCCAGTGGCCAGCGATGAAACAACGCTTTGCCGAGGTGGTCAAGACCAAGACCCGCGATGAGTGGGCCGCGATCTTTGCAACGTCGGATGCCTGCGTCGCCCCGGTGCTCGACCTGCACGAGGCGGTCGAGGACCCGCATATGGTCGCTCGTGGATCCTTCGTCGAAGTCGAGGGCTTTAAACAGCCTGCACCCGCGCCACGCTTCTCGCGTACGCCAGCCGCGGTGCCCGTCGCGCCCGCCCATCCGGGTGAGCACACGCGCTCGGTATTGGCGAGCTTGGGGCTCAGCGACGACGAGATCGCTGAACTCTTTGACAAGGGTGCCGTCGCTGGGCGTTAGGTGTCTGGCTTTTTTGAACAACGAACTTGAGGGGAAGACAGCAACATGGCTGAGGCATACATCATCGACGCGGTCCGGACACCGGTCACGCGTCGCGGCGGATCACTTTCTGAGGAGCACCCTGCAGATTTGGGTGCTCATGTGATCCGGGCGCTCATCGAGCGAAACGAAATCGACCCGATGACCGTTGACGACGTCATCTTCGGATGCGTCGATACGGTCGGACCGCAGGCGGGTGACATCGCTCGTACCTGCTGGCTGGCCGCCGACCTTCCCGAAGCAATTCCGGGGGTCACCGTCGACCGGCAATGCGGTTCATCTCAGCAGGCGGTGCATTTTGCGGCCCAGGGTGTCATGAGCGGTACCCAGGATCTGGTCGTCACCGGCGGCGTACAAAACATGACCAAGATCCCCATTTCGTCATCGATGACGTTGGCCGAGCCGCTCGGCTTCCCCGATCCGTATACGACGAGCAAGGGTTGGTTGGCGAGGTACGGCGATCAAGAGGTGTCCCAGTTTCGGGGTGCGGAGATGATTGCCGAGAAGTGGGATATCTCGCGTCATGACATGGAGGTGTTCGCCCTCGAAAGCCATGAACGAGCCATCCGCGCTCAGGATGAGGGGCGTTTTGAGCGCGAGATCGTCGCCTACGGCGACGTGACCGCCGACGAGGGGCCGCGCCGAGGCACGAGCCTCGAGCGGATGGAAGCCCTCGCCCCGCTCTCTGAAGGCGGACGTCTGACAGCGGCGGTCGCGAGTCAGATCTCCGATGGAGCATCGGCCATGCTGATCGCGTCGGAACGGGCGGTCCAAGAGTTCGATCTGACGCCGCGGGCCCGGATTCACCATCTGTCGGTACGCGCCGATGATCCGATCATGATGTTGAGTGCTCCGATTCCCGCGACCGAGTATGCGCTCGGCAAGGCCGGCATGACCCTCGATGACATCGATCTGGTCGAGATCAACGAGGCCTTCGCCAGCGTTGTCCTCGCGTGGCAAAAATCCACCGGCGCCGACTTGGCAAAGGTCAACGTCAACGGGGGAGCGATTGCGCTGGGGCACCCACTCGGTGCCACGGGGACCAAGCTGATGACCACGTTGCTGCACGAACTCGAGCGCACTGGCGGCCGGTACGGACTCCAAACGATGTGCGAGGGCGGTGGGCAAGCCAACGTCACCATCATCGAACGCCTGTAAACGCTTCGCGTCCGCCCGGTCAGGTGGTCATCGACCGGTTCAGGGTTCAGGCGGTTTGCGTCACTTGACGATACCGGCTTGGGGATCCCCGTCGCGTCATGTCGATCGGATGCGAGCGAGATAATGATTTGGGGGTGCTGACCAGAAACGGTCCGCACCCCCAATCGTGTTCATAGTCGAAACGAGGCGCGTGGCGCTCCGTAAAAGCCGATCCAAGCGCTAGCTGGCCGACACCGCTGTTGTGGTCGCACCCGCCGCGGTCGTGGTGGTGGCGTTGCTCGCGACCGTCGTGGTCGCACCGTCTCCGACCGTCGTGGAGGAACCCATGTCGTCGGCCAGCGTCGTACCGGTCGTCTCGTCGTCGGTCGTGCTGTCGAGCCCGGTCGTGGTGGTCGCGCCGGCGTTCTGGGCTTGAATCTCCTCAAGTCCGCTCTCGGAGAACACAACCGCATCGAGCTGTTCGAGGAAGTCCTGGTCGCCACCGAATTCGCTGTATAGGTCGATACCGCATTCATCGCGCAGGTAGTCGAGTACAACCTCGGTGTTGCCCTTGAACTCGGCGCGGTACGCCTGGAGCGCGTCGAAGTCACCCTCGAGCCACAGGTTGACGACCTCGTTGGCGATGTCGGCTTGTTCAGCGATTTCGGGCGGAGCGTCTTTCACCATTTTCTGGAACACTTCGAGGCCAGCATCGATCGAGTCGATCGACGCTCGGTCCGCGTTGACACGGTTTGCCTCATCGCAGAACGCCGTCCCGGAAGCGTTGTCAGTGCTGTCGTCATCGCTGCTGCATGCGGCGATGACGAGCATCGCGCTCAACATCGTCAGCGCGAGGGCTACGAGGCGAGAACGGTTGGAGCGCGCTGCGGCGCTTCGGGCGTTGGCGGAAGGAGCCATAGAAAATCCTCTCGAAGATCCCCACCCCCGGTAGGGAGAGCGCGCACTGAGCTGCGCAAAGGTCGAAAGGCTACGGTGGATCGAGAGGCCGTTCCTATCCAGCCCCCGAAAACCAACGTTCGTTTTGTTGTTCCGCTAACCAAAATGGCATCGGAAATCGGTCCCGAGGCGTGGGCTCAGGCTCGGAGGTCGGGTGCTGTCTCGACGGTGCGAGCGCTACCGAGCGACCTCCACCGCATCTTTGGCCATCGTCGGAGGCTCGAAGAGCAGGTCGCCTGATGCCCCCATCGGGTCGGCACTCACCGTGATTTCATTGACGAACGAATCAAAGACCGGGCCTAAATCGCATTCGATCTCCATCGATTCGCCCGGGCTGAGCATGATCGGCGCGTCGCCGATCAGGTCACCACACGATGCGCCGCTGTTGACGACGATGAGGTTGCCCAGCGTGTCGTGGCCATGATTCGTGATCACCGCCCGTGACGTCGCGGCCTCGCCAACCTCGACCGGCTGTCCGGCCAGGTTCGTCACTTCGAGTTCCACTCCCAGGGTTTGGATGGGAGCTTCCGCTCGGGTGCCCACGAGGCTTTCGGGGGTGGCCGCGACCCCGGATGCCTGTACGCCCGCGGGTACGCCAGCCCCGAGACCGACGGCGACGACTGTCGCGAAGGCCCACCTGAGTGGACGCGAGTGACCAATGAACGAAACGGTCTCCACGATTACTACTCCCTAGTGTTCGGCCGCACCCGAACGACATCTCCTGTATCGGAAGATGTCGCCAAGAACTTTTGTCAAGATTCGAGATCTCTTGAGGACAACATCGGGTAGGTCGATTGATGTTTGGGATATGGCCGATATGTATCGATATCGGCCATATGTAAAAACTTGTTGACTGATGTGGAGACCATCTTTAACGGGTCAAAGTCGCGCGTAGCGTGAGACTTTTGGGTTTTTACAAACACTGTAAGCAAGTGGTTTCGCTCGGTGTTCAGCGGCTAACCCTGTGAGGCTGCAGCGACCGTACGAAGAACCCCTGCTCAGTCCTCCGGCGGCTGGCCTCCCGCAGAAAAATTCTGCACAGGGTCCCCTGAGCGGTTCGACCGATCCGCGACAACTCGCGATGCGCCGTCGGCCGCGTACCATGGCCGCCGACATCTAGGGCCGGCTCGAATGCGGCCGCCCACGAAAGGGGAATCGACGTGGCGGGAATATGCGAAGGTCGGTCTGTCATCGTGACCGGAGCCGGTCGGGGACTCGGACGCTCCCATGCCTTGGCCTTTGCTCGAGCTGGGGCGAATGTCGTCGTCAACGACATCGGTGCCAGCCTCGACGGGCATGTGACCGGTGAAACACCAGGCGATCACGTCGTCGCCGAGATCGAGGCGCTCGGCGGCCACGCGGTTGCGAACGGTGACGACATTTCCACGTGGCAGGGCGGTGCCAACCTGGTCGCTCAATGCCTGGACGTCTTTGGCGGTCTCGATGTCGTCGTGAACAACGCTGGGGTTCTGCGGGACCGCATGCTGGCCAGTATTGGCGAGGACGAGTGGGACGCGGTGATGTCGGTCCACCTCAAAGGCCACATGTCGACCGCTCGACACGCGATCGAATACTGGCGGGCACACAGCAAGGCCGGTGGGGAGGTGTCGGGCCGAGTCATCAACACTAGTTCAGGTGCTGGTCTGCTGGGGTCGGTCGGACAAGGCAACTACTCCGCCGCCAAGGCGGGCATCGTTGCTCTCACCCTGGTGCAGGCGGCTGAGTGGGGTCGCTACGGCGTGACCGCCAACGCGATTGCGCCCGCGGCTCGCACACGTATGACCGAGATGGTCTTCGCCGACATGATGGCCGAAGTCGACGACGGCGCCTTCGACGCCATGGCCCCCGACAACGTGTCGCCGCTACTCGTCTTTCTGGGCAGCCGGTATAGCGGCGAGGTGACAGGGCGGGTCTTTGAGGTCGAAGGTGGCAAGATCTCGCTGATGGACGGTTGGCGGCCGGGTGCAACGGTCGACAAGGGGGCACGATGGGAGCCCGAAGAACTCGGGGCGGTCGTGCGCGACCTCGTCGCCGAAGCCCCGATGCCGTTGCCGGTGTACGGCGCCTCATAGGGCCACTACCCTTCACATGTCGGTTCTGAGTTTCCCGACGGTGCAATGAGGCCCAGCGCTCACGCCACTTTGACTAGCGGAGGTTGACAGATGTCGGATTTCAAGATTGTGGTCAACGGCGTCCAAGACGGGGGAGTGATCCCCGCTGCGTTCGCGTTGTGCGTACCCGCCGAGGTTGGTCACGTCGCGATGGCGCCAAATCGCAACCCCGCCGTGTCGTGGTCGGGCGCACCCGAAGGAACGCGTTCCTTTGCCTTGCTCGTCGTCGACAGCGACGCGCCCACCGTCGCGGATGACGTCAACGTCGAGGGGCGAACGGTTCCAAGCGATCTTGCTCGAGCCGATTTCAGTCACTGGGTGCTCGTCGACATCCCCGCAGATCGTGACCGCATCGCCGAAGGCGAATCATCTGACGGTGTGACGCCACACGGTAAGACGCCAACGACTCAGGTCTTCGGGGTTGAGGGCATCAACGACTACACCGGCTGGTTTCAAGGCGACGCCGATATGGAGGGTGTGTACGGAGGCTATGACGGACCATGTCCACCATGGAACGATTCGATCGTTCACCGCTACACCTTCACCCTGTATGCGCTCGATATCCCCACCCTGGGACTCGCTGGGTCATTCACCCTGGCCGACGCGCTGGCCCGGCTCGACGGACACATCTTGGCGACCGCAGCGTTGACCGCGGTCTACACCTTGACACCCAGCCTGATCGACACCATCTGACGGGGTAGCCACTCACTGGGCGGTAGCTCGGCGACCTGCGGTTGTGCGGTGTCGTGATGGCGGGGTGACGCGCATTAGCCTTTCCCGCCATGAAGCCCACAACAGCGGCGGCCCTTCGTGAGCAATTCGTAGAATTTTTCGAGGCCCGAGGCCATACTCGGGTCCCCTCGGCGAGCCTGATTCCGCACGATCCCTCACTGCTGCTGACCGCAGCAGGCATGGTGCCGTTCAAGCCGTACATGTTGGGTGATGAGCCAGCCCCCTACCCGCGTGCGACGTCGGTGCAGAAGTGCTTCCGTACGACCGACATCGACATTGTCGGCCATACGACACGGCACTGCACCTTCTTTGAGATGCTGGGCAACTTCAGTTTAGGGGACTACTTCAAAGAGGCGGCCATTCCATACGCCTGGGAGTTCGTCACCGACGTGCTTGGATTTCCTGCGGACAAACTCTGGGTGACGGTCTACAAGGACGATGACGAGGCAGCCGAGATCTGGCGTACCGCCGTCGGTGTCGACTCCGAACGCATCCAACGCGGCGAAGACGACAACTTTTGGACGATGGGGCCGACCGGTCCGTGTGGGCCCTGTTCAGAGATCTTCTATGACAAGGGTCCCGAGTTCGGTCCTGACGGTGGGCCGATCGGCGGAGGCGAAGAACGCTTTGTCGAGGTTTGGAACCTCGTGTTTATGCAGTACGACCGGGGTGCCGATGGTGCGCTGACCGAGCTGCCGCGGAAAAACATCGATACCGGTGCCGGTCTCGAAAGGATCCTCGCCGTGCTCGGCGGCCAAGGCTCCATCTTCGACACCGATGAGCTACGTCAACTCGTTCAATCCGCCGAAACGTTGACCGGGCGTACCTATGGTGTCGATGAGACCGTCGATGTGTCGCTCCGGATTCTCGCCGAACACGGCCGGGCGGCGACGATGCTTATCGGCGATGGGGTGTTTCCCTCCAATGAGGACCGCGGCTATGTGCTTCGGCGGATCTTGCGCCGATTGATTCTGCATTCCTACCGGCTCGGCGTGGCTGACGGTGCCGCGACGACGCTGATGACGACCTCGATCGATCTGATGGGGTCCGCCTACCCAAGCCTCGAATCGCAACGCACATTCATCTTGAGTGTCGCATCCCGCGAAGAGGATCGGTTTCGTCGAACGCTGCAACGTGGACTCGATCGACTCGAAGAACTGTTGGCGCAAACGGGGGCGACCGTCTCAGGTGACGATGCGTTCTTTTTGCACGACACGTTGGGGTTTCCTTTCGACCTGACCAGAGAGATCGCTGCCGAACGTGGCGCCGAGGTCGACGCGGAGGGTTTCGAAGCGTTGATGCTGGCTCAGCGGGAACGGGCCCGTGCCGCGCAGCGCGGCAACGACGGGGCCGATGGCGCCGAGGTCGAAGCGTTGCGTTCGTTGGTCGATTCCTTTGGGGCAACCGAATTCACCGGCTACGTTGCCGATGCTACCGACGCGGTCATCATCGGCGTGTTTGATGCCGATGCCGAGTCGGCGTCCGGAGATACTCCCCAGGCGGTCGACATCTATCTGGACCGCACACCGTTCTATGCCGAATCCGGTGGTCAGATCGGCGACACCGGTGTGATCTCCTCACCCGACGGTTCGATGGTGCTCGACGTCGTCGACACGACCTACTCGCTTCCCGGCACCCTCGTGCGTCACCGCGCACTCATCCGTTCGGGGACGCCGACGACGGGCATGGCGGTGACGGCGGTCATCGACCGCGATCGCCGTGAACGGATCCGCCGCAATCACACAGGTACCCACCTGCTGCATTGGGCGCTGCGCGAAGTGCTTGGTGATCACGTCAAACAGGCCGGATCCTACGTCGGGCCCGACCGCCTACGTTTTGACTTCAGCCACTATGAACCGGTCACATCAGAGGATCTTGCCAAGATTGAAGCGTTGGTCAACAGCGAGGTGCTCGAGGACCCCGCGGTTGAGACGATCGAGGCGTCCCGCGACGATGCCGAGACCATGGGTGCGGTCGCGTTCTTCGGCGACAAGTACGGCGACCAGGTGCGCGTCCTCCAAGCGGGACCCAAGTCGCTCGAGTTTTGTGGGGGTACTCACGTACGTTCCCTCGGCCAGATCGGTCCGGTGATCGTCCTGTCTGAGTCCTCGATCGGGTCGAACCTTCGCCGCATCGAGGCGGTCACCGGATTTGGAGCCCTTGAATGGATGGCCGGTGAGCGGACGATCGTTGCCGACGCTGCGGCCCAACTCCAAACCACGCCAACCGATGTGGTCGATCGAATCGCAGCGCTCCAAGGCGAGTTGAAACAAGTACGAGGTGCCCTTCGTGACACCCGAGCCCAACAAGGTGCAGCGACCGCACGACAGGTCGCATCCGACGCGACCGATGGAATCGCGGCTGCCCGTGTCGACGGCTCGACGCCCGATCAGCTGCGTGAGATGGCGCTTGCCGCTCGCGACGCTCTCGGTTCGGGTGTGGCGATTTTCGTGGGCGCATCCGAGGACGGGGCCAAGGCGGGAATCGCTGTGGCCGTGTCGAAAGATCTCCAAGACCGTGGCCTCGCGGCCTCAGAGCTCGCTGCTCCTGGCGCACGCCTGCTCGGGGGCGGCACGGCGCGACGTCCCGACTTCGTCGTCGGCGGGGGAGCCCAGGTGGGCAACCTCGACGCCGCGCTCGATGCGGTTCGAGCTGCTGCGCTCAGCGCGACGACACCCTGAGCGCGATGGGTCGTGTCTTGGGGCTCGATCCCGGGGAGAGTCGGTGGGGCGTTGCACTTTCGGATCCCGGGCGCATGGTCGCCTCACCTCATATCGTGATCGACGTCCGCGGCGATGGCCGAGAGGCAAAGGCCCAGATCAAAGCAATCGTTCGGGAATACGACGTCGACCAGATCGTCGTGGGACTTCCGCTGTCGCTCGATGGACAGGCCGGACCGGCGGCTCAACGCGCTGTTGAAACGGCGCACGCATTGCGTACGATGCTTGGCGGTCGGGTGAGCGTTGAGCTATCCGATGAGCGTTTCACCACCGTGAGTGCCGAGCGTGCGCTCCGAGAAGGTGGCGTCCGCGGCAAGGCTCGCCGCCAACGGGTTGACAAGGTCGCCGCAGCGGTGATGCTCCAGAGTTACTTAGACGGTGGCGGAGGAACGGCATGACAAGCGACGACCACAATGGCCGGAGGGATCCGGCTGGCCGACGCAAACCCGTTGACGATTCCCGCCAAGATCCGCCACCGCGCGCAGGTAGCGAGCGGGGGCGCAGTCAGCCGTCGAGGGAGTCGTTTGGACGTCGGTCGGTCGCTGGCCGAGGCAGGGACGATGCATCCTGGGAGGAGCCCCCTCGGCGTGCCGCTCGCCGCGATGGGTTGCGCGACGACTCTGAACGTCTCGGTGATCCAGCCAGGCAGCAGACAAGCCGTCGTCGTACGAGCGGCCGTGGCGAAACCCGCCCCAGCACCTTCAACGCGGACCCCGAGCGGACCGGTGGAACGTGGACGCCGCCGCCAGCTGCTCAATGGTCGACGGGTGCGGAATCGGGCGAGGCCGGGGCGCGTTGGGCGGCGACTTCACCGGGCAGGTCGCCGTGGGGTAGTGACGACCACTACGCCGAGTTCGATGACGACTATGTCGAGCCGACCTATGAGCACCAATACGTGCCTGCCGGGAAAGTCGTTCCACATGGTGCCCGCGAGGCCCGTCAGAAGGTCGGTTCGCGCGCCCGCAGCGTGACCGGTCCGGACGGTGATGGTCCAGAGGGTGTGAGTCCGCAGCGTCGCCGTCGCCGTCTGATCCTTTTCGGCGCGTTGGTCGCGGTCATTCTGATCGCAATCGCCGCGCCCTGGTTCTGGTATCGGGGTCAAGTCAATGGTTCCGGTGGCGACGGCGAACAGGTGGCGGTCTCGATCCCCGAAGGGTCGAGCGTGGCGGGCATCGGCAAAATCCTCAACGAAGCGGGTGTCACCGGATCGCCGCGGGCCTGGACGATCTATACGCGGCTCAATCCGCCCGATGACATCCAAGCCGGGGATTACACCTTGTCCAAGGGGATGTCGTTTCCCGATGCGATCGACGTGCTCGTGGAAGGCCCGACCCCGTTGCCGGTCACCAAGATCACAATTCCTGAAGGCCTCTGGTTGACCGAGATCGCCGAGCGCGTCACAGAGGCAGGACTCGACGGGGATGCGTTCTTGGGTTTGGCCACCGATGGATCGGTGCGGTCTCAATGGCAGCCTGAAGGCGTCACCACGCTGGAAGGGTTGCTCTATCCCGATACCTATTTCCTCGGTCCAGATAACACCGAAGCCGACCTGCTCCAAGCGATGATCGACCGATTCGATGAGCAGATGGCGTCGATCGACCTGACAAACACCGCACCGAGCGCAGGTCTGACGCCCTATGAGGCGATCGTCATGGGTTCACTCATCGAAGGTGAGGCAAAGCTGCCAGCGGACCGCGCAAACATTTCCTCGGTCATGCATAACCGCATCGAAAAGGGCATGCCGCTCCAGATCGACGCGACCGTCATCTACGCGATGGGGGACCGGGTCAGCCGCGTGCTGTACGACGACCTCGAAATCGATTCCCCGTTCAACACCTACCAGAACAAAGGATTGCCGCCGTCGCCGATCGCTGCATCTCGGGTCGAATCGATCGATGCAGCCGTCCATCCTGCGGCCACCGACTACATCTATTACATGGTGATCAGCTCAGATGGAGCTCACGGCTTCGCAAGTGATGAGGCCGGGCGCCAGGCCTTGTTCCGAGAAGCCGAAGCTAACGGGGTCCGGTGAATCAACGACCAACATCGGACCCGAGAGCCGATGGCGCTACCAGCGAGAGCGCAGAGCCTTCCATGCCGGGGTGCGGCGGTTCTCGCTGGCCGGGTCACATCTCGGGGGCGGTAGGGGTTCGGGTGACCGGGGCGACCCAGGTCGCTGCGGTCATCGGCGATCCTGTCACCCACTCGCTTTCGCCAACATTGCATAATGCGGGATTCGCGCATACCGGACTTGATTGGGTCTATGTCGCCCTACCCGTACGGGCTGGGACAGGTCGAAGCGTTATCGAAGCGATGCGGACCTTAGGGCTGGCGGGTATGAACGTGACCATGCCTCACAAGGATTCGGTCGCGGAGGCTTGTGACGCGCTGTCGGCAACGGCGGCGCGGCTCGGTGCGGTCAATACCGTCGTCTGGCATGGCGATGCCCTGGTGGGTCACTCGACCGATGGCCCCGGATTGGTGGCTGCCCTCCAAGACCTCGGGGTCGCATATGGTCCTGACCGTCCCGTGTTGGTGGTTGGCGCGGGTGGAGCGGCGCGAGCCGCGGTGTATTCGCTGGGACAGCACGACGTTCCGGTGTCGGTCGCTGCCCGCCGAGAAGAACCAGCGCGGCTCGCTGCCGAACTCGCTCCGTTGGGCCGCGCGGTGGGGTGGCCCGACACTCCTCTAGCAGCACAGGCTTTGCTCGACGACCACGCGCTGGTCATCAACGCGATTCCGCTCGGTATGGGTGACCGCGATCGGGCGCACCCTTTCGAACGGCTCCGATGGCGAGAGGATCAAGTTCTCTATGACATGGTCTATTGGCCGGCGGAAACATCGCTGATCCGAGATGTCCGCGCACGTGGCGGGCAGGCGCACAACGGACTCTCGATGTTGATTCACCAAGCAGCGCTCGCGTTTGAGCTCTGGACGGGCGTCCCGGCACCGGTTGAGGTCATGACCGAGGCGGGGCAGTCGGCGCTCTTGGAACGAGCTCGCCGAGCCAAACATGCAAACGAGCCCATCGAAGCGTCGAAGGTCTCGGCTGCGGAAACGATCGACCTTATCCCGAGTGTTTTGGACGGCGAGCCCAGCTGACCTTCGGTAGCCGGGCTGTCTTGAGGACTGCAACACCCCACCAACAAAGCGTTTGATTGTGAACACCCCCTAACAATTGCGGTATGGGCCCTTGTCGGGGCGCGCTTGGCGTCTGCGGCACACTGGTGCTGAGTTTGCAGCGCGCAGATCTTCGTATCGGACATTCGATCGCGCTGACCGCCGGGGCGTTCGGCGTCCTTGCCGGCTGCGTTCTTGGTTGGCGTGCCAGTCACAACGATGACCAGATCTTGTTGTTTTGGTTTGCGGCCTCCGCCGTCGCCGCAGTGAGCGCAGCTATTGATCTACGCCGCCGAATAATTCCCAATCAAGCCTTGGGGGTCGGTCTTGTCGCGTGGGCGGTCAGCATGTTGTTGTGGGGGGTGGGCTTTGAGTCCGTCGTTCGCGCAGTGCTGAGCGCGGTGGTCGTGGGTGCGTTGTTGCTGGTTGTTTCCTATTTCAGTGCTGGCGGGTTCGGCATGGGTGATGTCAAGCTTCTGGCGCTACTGGCCATGTTTGGTGGCGTGGTATCGCCGCATGTGGTCGTTGCGACTTTGATTATTTCTTCGGCGACGGGTGGTGCGGCGGGAGTATTGCTAGTAATAATGCAACACATACGGACGAGAGAGCCGATTCCCTTCGGTCCTTTCATCCTGTATGGTTGGTTGTTGACAATCCTTCTCACGAGTGATCAGTTACTCAATGCGGGATTCGTCAGTTAACGATCGACTCAAGTCGCGCGGTGGGCGCGCCGAGAGTAACAACGACACCGCTCAGCGTGGTGTCGGTAAGTGGGCTCGGCGCCCCCGACGTTTCCGGAGTTTCCATGTTGCGAGATGATCAGCTAATGACGGTCCGAGAAGTGGCCGAACACATGCGCGTATCAACGATGACGGTGTATCGATTGATCAAGGCCGGGGAACTCTCCGCGGTCAGGGTCGGGAAGAACTTCCGCATTCGTGAGTCCGACCTTCAGGCATACCTCGATGGGTGTACGACCTCTGGAATCGATGAGGATTAACCCCTATGTCACTCAGTGTCGTCGGCATCGACGTCGGCACGAGCGCCATTCGGGCGGTTGAAATTGAGGCGGGTCTTCGGCCGACCGTACTGCGGCTAGGCCAAGTCGCCACACCTCCCGGGTCTGTCAGGTCCGGTGAGGTCATCGACCCTGAGCGGGTTGCGTCTGCAACCAGCCGGCTCTTGACGTCGATCGGTGTCAGCACCCGAACCGCGCGGCTCGTCTTGAATGGAAGCAGGACTCTGGTTCGGCCGTTTTCGATCCCGGCCGTCGGTAGTGATGCCATCGAAGCAGCGGTCTTGGACGCGGTGCGGGACCGAATGCCCCTTCCGGTCGAAGACCTCTACAGCGGCTACACGATCGATGACTCGACATCGTTGTCGACGGGGGAGACGGTCTATTTAGGCATGTTCGCTGCAGCGCACCGACGCGTGACAGATCGAACGGTCTCCGCGATCCAATTGGCCGATATGGCGGTCTCGGCGGTTGAGCTGGCGCCGTTTGTTCTGGCGAGGATCGCCGCGGCGGCTTCTTCAACCGGTCGTTCAGAGGCCGTGGTCTCGCTCGGCGGTGGGGCGGCGACCGTGGTCGTCCACCGCGGGGGAGTGGTCCATGCCGCCCAGACCATCCCGATCGGTGGGGCAGATCTGACGACACGGATCGCGCAGCGGATGTCGATCTCGATGGAAGCCGCAGAACACCTCAAGCGCCATTTGGCGAGCGCTCCGCCCGCCGACACAACCGATGCTCAGTGGGCGATCGGCCCGCTGCTCGGGAACCTTGTTTCGTCGATCGCTCGCGTCGTCCAAGAAGCCAACTCGAAGATCGGATCCCCCGTCGAGGTCGTCTTGCTGACCGGCGGCGGCTCCCGCTTGCACGCACTCGGTGAACAAATCGAGCTCACGCTTGGCATTTCGGCCAAGCCTCTGGATCCGTTCGTCGGTTTGACCCTCGGGACGACGGGGATGAGCCCGGCACAGATCAACGCGATCAGCCCGTTACTCGCGAGCGCCGTCGGCGCAGCGCTGGGGGTGGTCGATCCAATCGCGATCGACATCCTCAAAAGCGATCGATCGGTCGGGGCCAGCGGAGCACCGGCGTCAGCTGAGGAGACCTCGATGGAGTCGGTCTCCTGGGGCTTCGACGATCAGCGGTCTTCGACGGAACCGGTCAACATAGGTACGAAATCGGCGGCACGGCCGCCGCACGTCGATATCGAACGCACCTTGGCTCAGGCCGCGAGTACCAACCGACCTGAGTACCCCGCGGACCCGGCCCGCCCGGCACATCCCAACCGTGACGAGATCGGCGCGGAAGTTTCACAGCGGCCGCAAACAGACGATGGCGCCGCGACCCTGGGGCTCAACGCTGCGGATGTGCGTGCCTTGGCATCCAATACGGTGACGCGCCCCGATGCGGTAGGTGAACGAGAGGCGCCCAGTTCGTCTAGCAGCGATCTCCCGGGCACAATGGCCGCTCCCGGGGTTGAGGTGCTCCAACCGCACCGCCCGTCCCCGACTCGCAACGGTGTCGGAGCGATCCCCAATCCGGGAGCGCTGGTGGAATCGACCGCTTCATCGTCACCATCGCTTCCGGACGCTCCGCCCCCACCGTCAATCTTCGAGCCGCCCAACATCGCGTCCTCGGCATCGGCATCGGTACCGACCCGCGAGACGTCCCAGCCCTCACCCGCGATCCAGCACGCCGAAGCATCCGCACCAACGCAGACGGCGGGTGCCGATCGCCCAGACACCTCCGAGCCGGTGGCGGGAGCCTCGCCAGAGGGACCCAACCACGCCCCGGTCGGGACGGCTGCCGCGCACCTCGGGGGTGCAACCGACGACCGTATTGCCACGTCGACACTTAGCGATGACGACTTCATTGAACGTGGAGAATTCTTTGAGGGTCAGGCGAGGGGTGATGTGGATGAATCGCGAGCGTTCGCTGCGCTGAAAGCGTCGATGACGACCAGTGGGTCACCCGTGCTCAGATCGGATCATCAAACCGGTTCGACCACCCCTGTTTCTGAGAGCGGACCACAGCCGACGCAGTCCCGACCTCGGTCGGCTCCAGGAGGGTCCGGTGCCGGTTCCGCGCCACAAACCAGAACCGACGCGAGTGATGCTCACCTGTCGGTACCCTCGATGCTCGGCAGAGCGGCAAAACGCCGCTGGCGAGCACTGGTCGCAGCGCTGCTGATCACCTCGTTGATCCTCGGACTTCCGCTCTGGCTCCTGTCCCGACGTTCAGCCGATGAACGCGACGCAATCGCGGACTCTCAGCCAGCGACGTTCGAGCCTAGAAGACCAGATCGCCGACTTCGCTGAGCGGGCGCCACGGCAACCGTCTCAAGCCTTGTTAGACGAATGGAAGGTCCGCCAAACCTTTGTTGGGCACGTCGCCCAGGTCGCGACCGACGCTATGGGCGATTCGGTGACGCTCGAAGCCCTCGACGTTGTGGTCGATGCCACCGAACTCGACGTCAACGACCCACAACGACCCAAACCCGGTGAATCGCCGCGACTTCAGGCCCTGGTGACGGCGCCAACCGAAGCCGAAGGGACGGCCTGGGTCAAAGAGCTACAAGACCTTGGCATCGTGCTCGACGATCCGGTCATCGAAGCGAGCCGCGCCGATAACGGCGACATCGCCCTCGATGTCACGATCGATGTCGACAGCGATGCCGTAACCGAAGAGTTCTGGACCTTAGGCGGTGACAGGTGAGCTCGCGTCGAACATCTGTCCTGGTGGTGCTGTTGCTCTGCGCGTTGGCCGCAGTGTGGTGGTTTGGCCTGGTGAAACCGGCCAAAGACGACGCAGATGGGCTGGCTGCAACGCGTTCAGCGCTCGAATCGAACGTCACGGACCTCGAATCCCAGGTGAAACAAGCCCGCAGCGAGGAGGTGTTGGCAAGCTATCCGGCTGAACTGCAACTCGTCGCGGAAACCGACGCCATCGACATGCTCAAGAGCCAGCTCGAGGGCATCGTCGCCGAATCGGAAATGACCGTCAACAGCGTCACGGCGACAGGAGAAACCGAAGACTTCACCGAGGCAAGCCACCTGGTCGAGGTCAGGATCGTGTTGGCCGGATCTGCGATCGATGTAGGAACGGTCGCAGGTCAGCTTGAAACGAACATACCGGCCCTGGTGATTTCTTCGGTGCGGGCAGAGGATTCAGCGGCGGCCGGGCAGGGAGTGAGTACCATCACGGGCATGTTGCTGGTCTCCAACTAGGGTTCGGCAGCCGCCCATCTCTGTACGCACATTGACCAGACAGGACACCGAGATCGTGGTCACCAATGCGGGACCCCAACGCCACCTCGTGCTGATCGGCATGATGGGGGCGGGCAAATCGACGATCGGTCAACTCGCTGCCAACAACCTCGGGATGGATTTCAACGACATCGACGACATGATCGTGAGACGTGAGCGCCAGTCGATTCCCGACATCATTGGCGAGCGCGGGGAGCAGAGTTTCCGGATGCTCGAGCGCGACATGGTTGCCTTGGTCACCGATCGCGAGCCGTCTGTGATCTCGTGCGGAGGTGGTACTCCGATGGATCCCGTCAGTCGCCACCTGCTGCGTACCAACGGAGTCGTGGTGTGGCTCGACGTATCGCTCGACCAGCTCGTGGCACGGGTGGGCGACGGGGCCAACAGGCCGCTCCTGCAGTCGGGCGCCCCAATTGCGGAGACCCTCGATGGCCTACTCACCAAACGTCGGCCCATGTATGGTGCCGCTGCACATCACCGGATTGCCTCCCCCGACGGTTCGATCGCCCACATGCTTGCCGACGTTCTTCAGGCATACCGCCTGGGGCCGACGCCACCGACCAGCGCATCACCACCCGCCTGAAGGAGGGACCGACCATGAGCGTGACCATTCCGGTAACCCTTGACCGCGAACGTAGCTATGACATTCATGTCGGCGCGCACGCTCTGGGTGAGCTGCGCGACGTCGGAGCCAGGTACGACCGTGTCGCTGTCGTGACCCAACCGCCCATCGCCCAGCATTGGCTGGACGAAACGGTTGAGTATTTGACCCAGGGCGGTGCAGACGTTCAGGTGCACACGATGGGTGCTCATGAGGTGGACAAGAACCTGCGTACGGTCGAACAACTCGCCGAGGCAATGGCCGAAGCTGGCATCTTGCGTGGCGATGCGGTCGTCGCATTGGGTGGCGGCGTCGTGGGAGACACGGCCGGGTTCGTGGCAGCGACCTATGCCCGAGGCATCGATGTGATCCAGGTCGGCACGACATTGCTCGCCCAGATCGACTCGGCGATCGGCGGAAAAACCGGGGTCAACATCCCACAGGGCAAGAACCTCATCGGTGCCTTTCACCAGCCGGTCGAGGTCATCTGTGATTCCCGAACGCTGCGAACACTCCAACAGCGTGAGTTCGTTGCTGGCCTGGGCGAAGCCGCAAAGTATGCGTCGTTGGATGGCCCTCCCGGCAATCGGCCGCTGTGGGATCTACTCGCCGCCCACGCGGCGGCTATCACGAACAAAGACCCCGAACTGTTGGCGCAGGTCGTCGCGCGTTGTGCAGCGATCAAAGCCCGGGTGGTCTCCGAAGACGAATATGAGCGGACAGGGCTGCGAGCCACGCTCAACTTTGGCCACACCTTTGCCCATGCACTGGAGTCGCTGACCAACTATCGCTATCTCCACGGTGAAGCGGTGGCCGTCGGCATCGTCTTTGCCAGCTCCGTCGCTGAATCGCTCGGGCGAATCGCCCCCGGCTCGACAGATGGCTATGTGGAGCTACTGGAACGTCTCGGTCTGCCGACAGGCTGCGATGAGCCGGTGTCACGCGAGGCCGCGCTCGCTGTGATGCGCCGTGACAAGAAGGCGGTGGGTGGCATCACCATGGTGCTCGACGGCGATAACGGGGTCGAACTGGTTCACGATCCCCGTCCTGATGCATTAGCGCGGGCGTTTGGCGCGGTCGGCTGCTGAAAAGCTGGTCGCCTCAACCCGTCGGATCGGACCTCGTACCTAGTGTCCGGGGCCGGAACGCTGGTGTTCGTCATCTATCTGGAACCTGGAGGTTCCCCATGACACAGGTCCATGAATCGGAGCAACAGGGTCCCGTGCGTGTGTTGTTGTGTTCGGGTCCCAACCTCAATCTTCTCGGTACGCGGGAACCCGACATCTACGGACGCGAGACGCTCGCCGATCTCGAAGACATGGCGCGGGCCGCGGCGCAAGATCTCAATCTTGAGCTCGTGACCATGCAGACCAACGCCGAGGTAGACATTGTCGACGCGATTCAAAAGGCCCGTGGAGCCTTCGAAGCCATCATCATCAATCCCGGTGCTTTCACCCACTACGCCTGGGGTCTCCACGACGCATTGCGCGCCTATGAGGGGATAAAGATCGAGCTCCACATCTCAAATCCTGCAGCCCGCGAAACCTGGCGACACACCTCGGTCGTGTCGTCTGCGGTAACGGCGACCATAGCGGGGCTCGGTCCGGTGGGCTATCCGCTCGCCGTCGCTGCCGCTGCAAACCTCATAGCTGACGAGCGGGCTGTCGGTTAGCGAGCAGGCCGGCACCATGGCGGTACGAGTGGCCGGCACCGAGGTGATCTGCATCCGGCTGATAGTCGTCACCTAAACTGATGGCCCTGGTGGCGACATCCATCATTGCTGCGATCGAGATAGGTGCCCGTTGAATAATTCCTATGTGCCGATGGACATTGCGTCGCGCCTCGACGGCCTACGTCAGCGGTTGGCGCTCGCGGAAATCGACGCGATGCTCATCACGAACCTGACCAACATCCGCTATCTGACGGGTTTCACGGGTTCGGCCGGGCTGCTGGCCGTCACTGCGGGGGGAGCGACATTCACCTCCGATGGTCGCTATGACCAGCAGGCACATGAACAACTCGCCGCTGCCGGCGTCGGCGCAGAAATCGTGATCTCGAACACCGAACAGCGTGCAGCGCTCGTGGCTCGATGCGACGGTGCTGACCGGATCGGCCTGGAAGCAGCCCATATCTCTTGGGCGAACGCGGACCAGTACCGCCAGTCGTGGTTTGCCGGTCGCGATGTCGTGGCAACGAAAGAAATGGTCGAGGCGCTACGCATCGTCAAGGATGCTGGTGAGGTCGACAGGATTCGCACGGCATGCGCTATCGCCGATGACGCCTTTGCAGAACTTCGACCACGTCTCGCGTGCGGTATCACCGAGCGACAATTCGCCATCGAGCTCGAAATGACGATGCGGTCGATGGGCGCCGATGGTCTGAGCTTTGAAGCGATCGTGGCGGCCGGACCCAATGGGGCGAAACCGCATGCGCGCCCTTCGAATCGGGTCATCGAACGCGGCGAACTGATCGTCGTCGACTTTGGTTGCATCGTCGACGGCTACTGCTCGGATATGACCCGAACGGTGTCGGTCGGTGAACCCCCAGCGGAGGCCCGACGCATCTTCGACGTCGTTCTCGAATCACAGCAAACGGGCCGTGACCGTGTTCGATCGGGAATCGCTGCCAGCGAGGTCGACGGCGCCTGCAGAGCCGTGATCGCCGATGCCGGTTGGGGCGATGCGTTCCTGCACGGAACCGGACACGGCGTAGGTCTCGACATCCACGAAGAGCCGCGTGTTTCAGGGTCGAGTAGCGACGTCTTGGCGGTCGGCAATGTCGTGACCGTCGAGCCCGGCATCTATATTTCAGGCGTCGGTGGAGTAAGAATCGAGGACACCGTCGTGGTGACCGAAGAAGGTTGCGAGGCGCTGACCCTGAGCCCTAAAGAACTCGTGATCGTGTAGCCCCTGCAACGTGCGCGGCTTTCCGCAGGCGTTGGTGGGACGGGTCGTCCGCACGGTCGACCGCTCACGCATTCGCGGATCTCACCGCCCACCATGACGACTGCCGCCCAATGCTGATGATGGGCACCCTGCCAGAACGCCTCGGTGTCCTAGAACGACCCGAGTATCCAAACGAAGCCGCTTCGCCGGAACCGGTTGAGCGGTGACACTAAGAAAGGCGCTCTGACATGAGTGTGTCCACGAACGATCTAAAAAACGGCATGGTGCTCGCCCTGGACACCCACCTGTTTCAGGTCATCGAGTTCCAACACGTGAAACCTGGCAAAGGTCCGGCGTTCGTACGCACCAAGCTTCGCCGCCTTGATACAGGCGCCGTCATCGACCGCACATTCCGGGCTGACGAAAAGGTCGAACAGGCCATCGTCGACAAGCGCGATATGCAGTACTTGTACCGCGACGGCTCGAACCTCGTGTTCATGGACAACGAAACCTATGACCAGATCACCGTCCCCGAAGACGTGATCGGCAATGCTGCGCTCTACCTGGTCGAAGGAGCGTCGCTGCAGCTGTCTCTACACGGGACCGACATCGTCGGTGTCGAACCTCCCGTATCGGTCGAATTGAACGTCGCTGAAACCGAACCAGGTATACAGGGCGACCGAGTTTCGGGTGCACGCAAACCTGCCACCCTCGAAACGGGGCTGGTCGTCCAAGTCCCGCTTTTTGTTGAAATCGGTGACCGCATCAAAGTTGATACGCGAACCGGCGAGTACCAAACCCGAGTCTGAGTATCTGAGGCGAGTCCTGATTCGCCCGTTGACACCCCTACGCCGACCTCACCTACACCGCGACGCAACGAGGACATCCCATGAGGCGCGATTCCCGAGAGCGAGCATTGAGCCTGTGTTACGAGTCTGAGCTCAGATCTATGTCGGCAGATGACGTGCTTGCCGAGCTCGCTGTCGCACCGGAACCGTACGCGGTTGAGCTGTTCCTCGGTGTCGAGCGGAACAAAGAGGAACTCGACGTGGTCATCGCTGAACACGCCAAGCGTTGGTCGGTCAGCCGGATGCCGGTCATCGACCGGAGCCTGCTTCGGTTGGCGACCTTTGAATTGCTGTACCAGCGCGAAGTCCCGGCCGCGGTCGTACTCGACGAAGCGGTGACCCTTGCCAAGCGGTTCTCGACCGAAGATTCGGGGCGTTTCGTCAACGGCGTGCTCGCGTCGGTCGCGGCCGAGACGAGACCGGCCGGAGAGATTAAGGTCAAGGCGGCTCCGGCCGATCAGAATTTTTCATTCACCAGTCCTGTGATGCGCTCCGACGCCCAGGAGGTCGAGGTGGTCGAATTCGACGATCCTGGACACGTCGACGACTCCGATAGCGACGCACATGTTGCGTCGCTCGACGTTCCTTAAACGAGATGCCCCAGATGACCGCTCAACCGCTCACCGAGGCGCCGGCCGGACGGCCAGAGATCGACGAGGAGGAGGTCGTCGAACACGACGCCGTGGGTGGTGATCGTCTGGGACGATCCGGTGAACTTGATGAGCTATGTGGTGTTGGTGTTTCAACGCCTCTTCGGCTATTCGGTTGAAAAGGCGACTCAGCTGATGTTGCAGGTTCACAACGATGGCAAAGCGGTGGTGTCGACCGGGTCGCGTGATCAGGCTGAACACGATGTGTTTCGGCTGCACGCCAAGGGCCTGTGGGCGACGATGCAAAAGGCCGACGAATAGGGGACGCCATGAGGATCTCTGAGAGTTCTCCTGGAACGATCCTGATCGAAGCTGATCAGGCGATGACCGCACACTGCCGGACGGTAGGACGGCTCGCAGAAATCGCGATCGCACCCGACGATATCGGCGAACCTTCTCGGCTCTATCCGCGGGCGTACCTCGACCCGGCCGAAGACATCCAAGAAGCCGTTTGGCAACTCGGCAACCATGAGCGTCTTCGCGTTGAATTTTCCGAGGAACTCACCCGGTACACCGCGTCGCTCGATGTTCTAGAAGCCGACGGATGCGTCGAACTGCACGGTGAAGATGCAGACGCTTGGATGACGGTGATGAACCTCACCCGCCTCAAGCTGCATCAAGACCTCGGCGTCACCGACGCTGACGTGGAGTCTGAGGATGAAACCACGGTCGCTTACGCAATGCTCTACGCCTGGATGGGCGAGATATGTGATGTGTTGTGTCGGCTGATCGCGGGGCCGATGTAGCTGTCGTATCAGACCTACCGGCGTCGCTAACCAGCCTCGGCGGCAGCGGCTGTGTGACGTTCGGCGATGCGCACACCTTCGGCGTCGGGTTCGACGCCTTCGGGCCAGCGCGTCGCGCTGTCGCTGAATGCACCCTCGAGGTCGGTCCCGCGCAGGTTCGCCCCGGCGAGATCGGCTCCGCGGACATCGGCGCCGCGCAGGTCGGCGCCGCGCAGGTCGGTCCCTTGGAGGTTTGCGCCTCGCAGCACCGCCCCCTGCAAGGACGCGCCGACCAACGCCGCTTCGCCCAAGTCGGCACCCTGAGCGTCAACCCCGGCAAGGTCCGCACCAGACAGTTCGGCCTGGGGAAGAATCGCGCCGCGCAGTGAGGCACCTGAGAGCATCGCCCCGTGCATATCGAGGGTGGGGGCGTAGACGCCGCCCATATCGCTATCGGTCAGGTCGACACCTGCCATACGGGCGCCTTCGAGTCGCACACCCCGCAAAAACGAACCTTTCGCTAAGACGCCGGTCAGGTCGACATCGATGAGGCGTGAGCCGCGCAGGTCGGTACCTTCCAGCGATGCTGACCTCAACGACGAACCCGACATGTCGACGCCACGCAGGGTCAAGCCGCTGAAGTCCACCAGGTTGAAGTCGATGCCTTGCAGGTTGGAGCGTTGCAACAAGGCGGCGCATTCTGCCTTGGACAGCGAGACACCCGTTTCTTCGGTTTGGGGGCCGATCTCAGAGAGGACGTCGCTGAGGGGTTTGGGGTTAATCGTCATCGGGTCGGCATTGGCGGTCTTGCCGCTATGTCCGGCCGGGGAGGAGACGCTGCCCGGTTGGGGAGCGGAGCGGTCGATCGATCTGGTGGCGGGAACTTCGGGCTGGGTCGTTGTGTTCAACTCGGCATCCTCGCTCGTGTGCTGAGATGCCTCACTCGGTGCTGTCGACATCGGTGCTCGCTCTCGGCTCGCTCGTTTTTCGTGCAGTTCTGCCACCGACGCAAGTCCGACGTCCTCGGTTTGGACCTCGGTTGAGAAGTGGGACTCGTCTTCGTTGAGGGTCGCCTCCGGAAACACCGAAGCGGCTGGCGAATCAGATGATATTTGTTCCGATGCGTCCTCCGCAGGCGTATTGAAGACCAGGGCTTCGAGCTCGCCCATCTCGAACTTCGTGGAAGCGTCGACATCGCTGCTTACCGCGGGTTCAGCGCGGTCGTCGCCATCATCAGCACCATCGTCGGTGTGTTGGAGGGTTGTTTCGGTATCTGACGCGCCCACGGTTTCCTGACTGGAGAACGCGGCGCCTGAGGTCGGCTGTGAGGCCCCGACCGAGGAATCGTTGGCGCTGTCAGCTTCAGTATCGGCGCTGTGCGTTTCGCGGGTCTCGTCGGCGGGTAGGACCGTCACATCGACGAGATCGGCAGGGTCTGATGCGGCGGGCTTGGTTGTGTGGGTCGGCTCGGCCTCGATCTCTGCCTGAGCCACCTCGCTTGCTTCGGTCCACGTGATCTCGGGCGGCTGATTTCAGGAACATGTCCAGAGGTGCCATCGTTGGACGAGAGATCGTCGCCAGCGTTGGCGAGTAGGTCACCGAGGACCCAAACGGTGACCCATTCGGAGCGAGATTCAAAGAGGCTTCGGGGAGGTCAAAGGTCAACGAAGAGATCGGTAGCTCTGAGTCGTCGCCCGATGTTGAGTGATCGCTCGAAGTAACGCCGTCAGACGCGGCCTCGCCGTCGGTTGCGATCGTCCGTGCGTCCGTTTCGAGCTCGCCAGAAGTTGAGGCGTGGTCTTGTCCCGATGGTGCACCTTGTGCATCGTCGGTCGAGTCATCGTCGGCGTCGGTCGACCAGGTGCTCCCCTCGAGGCCGATGGGAACTCCCTCGAGCGGGCGCGCTGACTCAGAGTCCGCAGGCGCCGCCATCATCGGGTCGGCCGTGGAGGCAGCAGACTCAGCAAAATCGCTGGAGTAGGCGTCTTCAGTGGGACCCTGGATGGCCCGTTCCAGACTGGACCAGGCAAGTCCGTCCGATGGTGCTTCGGCGTGGTTCTCAGATCCGCCGCCGACCGGTCCCGCGGCTGCGGCCTCATAGGCTCCCAGTTGAGGAACCACAGCGGCACCTTGGGTGTCAGCAATATGAGGGGCGGAGCCATCGACCGCGCTTTCTGCGGTCGGGTCGCCGTCGGCGGGAATTGCGCCTGTGTTGTCGGTCGTCTGATCGCCCGTCGAAGTTCGGGTGGTCATCTCTGGGATGAGGGTGCTGGGCATCGGGGATTCGTCTGCTGAACGTTCCGCGGATTCGGTGACGGCTTGTGATTCGCCGCCGGTAGCGCTCACCGTGGTGTCGCCGACGACGCGCAGAGCCCCAACCTCCACGTTGGTAGTGCGCGGTGAACGATCAGTGGGTCGTCATAGAGGTCGTCATCGGTGTCCAACTCGGCCGTGCTCCACACGGCCTCTTCGGCGTGCTCAAAGTTGCCTGCAGCGATGGCTGCTGATCCTGTGTCGGTGGGCGTCGCAGCCGGGTCGTAGACCGGGATCTTCTCGTCCTGATGTGCAATGACCGGGTTCGAATCCGAAACGGTGCTGGTGGCAAGGTCAGTTTTGTGCTGGTCTGCGGCTGCCGTATCGGCGGCTTCAGAGCTGGCAGACCCTTGCGCTGCTTCGGTACCCCAGGGGGTGTCCAGGTCTGTGTGGCGTTCGTAGCGGGGGATCTCGACGACCCGGGGACGACTGCGCGGCCACCATCTCCAGGCCTGGACGCCGAGGGCGCCAATGCTGGCGCCGAGTACGGCTAGAAGGACCAGTCGAATCCATTTGATCGTGCCTTCAGCGGGGTTCTCGCCGAACGCGTCCCATTTCGCGATCCGATCGGGAAGGTCGCCCATGGTCCACAGCACCAGGAAGATCAAGATCCCGAGCGCGAGTATCAACGCGAGCCACCGCCCCCAGCGGTTACCGCTGGGGTAGACGGTGGTCATATGCGGTTCTTTTGAGTCCATGGTGCGAAGTCCAACCCCGTTGAATCGGCAAAGGTGGCGCGGAAGTTGCTCTGCCAGCCTGATGTCAAAAAATATTGAATTTGCAACGACTGTCGAGCGCAGTGCCTCAATGGTAGGGGCTGTTTAGCGCGGCCGTGAAGTCGCTTTTTTGACTCTAGAAACAACGGTTACAAAGTAATTCCATATGGGAAATTATCGTAACAACTATTTGCTGGGATCTGTCGGGGACTTCAGCGCGACGACAGCACCTGTAACCATCAACAACATGCTGGCGGCCAGCATCCCGACCAGGCTGATGGTTCGAACCTCTGACGACACACCTGCCGCATCGCTCAGCAGCTCGGCGACGGGAGCGCACACCAACAGGCATGCCCCAGACAGGACGAGCCACGCCGAGACGGGGACACGGCTCGACCGGCCGTCGTCTTGATCGGGAGCATCGTTGTCGGGAGCACCGTCCCCGGGGGCATCGTCGTTTCGATCATCGTCGTGCACGCGTCAGAGGTTAAAGATGCGGATTCGGGCGCGCACCTCAGAGCACTCGGCGCGACAAGACCTGAGGTGCTGGCCTCGCTCCGGACCGTGGCCGTGGGCGGGTCCGTCCTGTGGGGTCGCGGCGCGTGCTCGGCCGTCGAGTGCGACCTGGTCGGTGTTGTTCGCTGCTGGCGGATCACCGGAGTTTTGCAATGATCGACACCTATGGATGTCGGGGTCGTCATCGGGTCGCTCATCGTCGGCTTCGTCGCAGGTGTTCTGTCCGGTCTGATGGGGGTGGGGGGAGCGGTTCTCACCACCCCAGGAATCCGGTTCTTGGGTGCGACGCCGATCGCTGCGGTCGGTTCGACGGTACCGGCGATCATCCCGGGCGCGATCGCTGGGGCCTGGCGCTTTTCGAAGGCAGGACTCGTCGACTGGCGCCTCGCTGGGACATGTGGAGTGTCGGGCAGCGTCTTTGCCTTCGGCGGCGCTTATGTCGCTGACCTGATCAACGCCCAATGGTTGATGCTGATGACAGCGGCCCTGGTGGCGGTGAGTGGTTGGCGACTTCTCGGTAGCCCCGAGCGGACCACCGACGACGACGCTGCCTATCTCGGAGTGTCGACGGTCGGGCTGGTCGCCGTTGGGGCGGCCGGAGGTTTTTTCGCCGGACTTTTTGGGGTTGGTGGCGGCATCGTGATGATCCCGTTGTTTACGGGGCCGTTGCGCATGCCGGCGCGTATCGCTGTCGCAACCAGTTTGGCGGCGGTGGCGATCTTCGCTGTCCCGTCACTGTTGGGGCACCTCTGGCTGGGGCCATATCGACTGGAACTACGCCGGTCCCTTGATGGTCGGCACCGTGCCGGGCGCACGCTTGGGGAGCGGGTTGACCATCGGGGCCGATGAGGGAGTTGTCCGCAAACGCCTCGCCTATCTGCTGCTCATCGTTGCGGTCATCTATGGCGGGCGCGAGCTCGCGGAGATGCTCGGCTGAACAGGTGCTCGGGGGTGCCAGTTCCCAGCCAGCAAGGCGTCGTGGTACGTTGCCGGGGTCCGTCACGGAGGTCCAGAGAGGTCTCTACGGAGGTAGATACATGAGCGATTCTCCCGCCGTCGAAACGGCGTTGGATTCAGAGCCCCAACTGCGGGTCAGCGTCTTTGACGCAGACGGTGTGCGGCGTGCGATCGTCCGCATCGCACACGAAATCATCGAGCAGAACCGGGGCGTCGGCGACGTTGTATTGATGGGGTTGCATTCCCAGGGTTACCCCATCGCCCAACGCCTTGCGTTGGCGATCGACAGTATCGAAGGTGTCTCTCCGCCGGTGGGAGCCCTCGACGTCACGTTCCACCGCGACGACGTGGCGATTCGCCGTGTGGTACCCGCTGGTCAGACGTTCGTGCCCGCCGATGTCACCGACCGAGTCGTCATTCTCGTCGACGATGTGCTGTTTTCTGGTCGTACGGCCCGCGCTGCGCTCGATGCCGTCTTCGATCTCGGTCGGCCCCGGCGAATCGAGCTTGCGGTGATGGTCGACCGGGGACATCGCCAACTTCCCATCCGACCGGACTTCGTTGGCAAGAACCTGCCGACCCAGCCGGTCGAAGATGTTCGGGTCTACGTAGCCGCAGACGGCGATACCGCCGAAGACGATCGTGTTGAGATCTGGGGTCCAGCACGGGAGGGCGTATGAGTCGACACTTGCTCACGATCGACGACCTCACCCGCGGCGATATCGAGGACTACCTCGACACCGCTGAGTCGCTCTCCGAACTGACATCTCGCCAGATCGGCAAGGTGCCGACGCTGCGTGGACGTACCGTCGCCACCCTCTTCTTTGAGAACTCCACGCGAACTCGCTTGTCCTTTGAGACCGCTGCTCAGCGCCTCTCGGCCGATGTGATGACGTTCACCGCGTCGTCGTCGTCGGTGGCCAAAGGCGAGTCGCTGCGCGACACGGCACTGACGATTCAGGCGATGGGCGTCGACGCACTCGTCGTTCGCCATAGCTCCGCTGGCGCGCCAGCGCGCATCGCCGATTGGGTCGATGTGTCGGTGATCAACGGCGGCGACGGATGGCATCAGCATCCAACCCAAGCGCTCGGCGACCTGTTCACCCTGAGACGTCGGTTTGGGCAGATCGACGGCTTGCGCACCGTCATCGTGGGCGACATTGCCCATTCCCGGGTCGCGCGATCCAATGTGGCGGCGTTCACCAAAATGGGTGCGACGGTGACCTTGGTCGCTCCGCACACATTGTTGCCACCCGCGGTTGAGACCTGGCCGGTCAACGTGTCAGAGGACCTCGACGCAGTCCTGCCCGACACCGACGTCGTCTATCTGTTGCGCATGCAGCTGGAACGCCAAAACTCGGCGTTTGTACCGTCGCTATCGGAATACGCCAATCGATTCGGACTCAGCGAGCGACGTGCCGCCATGTTGCACGACGACGCGGTGATCATGCATCCAGGACCGATGAACCGCGGCGTCGAGATCGCCGACGTCGTCGCAAACATGGCCGAACCGGTCGTCACCCAACAGGTGACCAGCGGGGTGGCGGTCCGAATGGCGGTTCTGCACCACCTGCTCGGAGGGACATCCCGATGAAGCTTCTCACAGGGTCAGTCCTATGAGGTTGTTGCTCAAAGGCGGCACCGTTGTCGATCAGTCCGGTGCGCGGACCGTCGACGTCGCTGTTCACGACGGCACGATCGTCGAGATCGGTGAACGCATCACAGCAGATGGTGACACGACCGTTCTCGACGCGGTGGACTGCATCGTCTCGCCGGGTTTCGTCGACGTCCATGCCCATCTGCGTCAACCGGGCGGCGAGGCGGCCGAAACCATCCTCACCGGTTCTCAGGCCGCAGCGCTTGGTGGCTACACCGCCGTCGTTGCGATGCCCAACACCCAACCAGCGACCGACAACACCGCCATCGTCGATCGCGTTCGAACACTCGGCGCGGCCGGTCCGATCGACGTGTTCCCCTCAGCGGCGATCACCCGCGGCCGACAAGGTCAAGAGCTCGCACCGCTCGGAGCGCTCTACAACGGTGGCGTGCGCTTCTTCACCGATGACGGCGATTGTGTCGCGAGCGCGGTCATCATGCGACGTGCCCTCGAATATCTCGGAGGACTCAAAGGCGCTGTTCTCGCTCAACACGCGGAAGATCCAACCTTGGTGGCCGGGGGTCACATGCATGAAGGGGAGTGGAGTTCCCGGCTGGGGATCCCCGGACGTCCAGCCGCTGCGGAACACATCATCATCGCTCGTGATATCGAACTGCTGCGCGAGTTCCCCGGCGTCACCCTGCATTTCCAGCACGTCTCGACCGCCCGGTCTGTCGAACTCATCCGACAGGCCAAGGCCGACGGGCTTGCTGTGACCGCCGAGGCAACACCACATCACTTCACCTTGACCGATGAGTGCTGCGCAGGTTTTGACCCGGTCTTCAAAGTGAATCCACCCCTGCGCACCGATACCGATCGAGAAGCGGTTCGGCTCGGCCTCGCCGATGGCACGATCGACGTCATCGCCACCGACCATGCACCACATCCCACCCAGTCCAAAGACGAACCATTCGATGCAGCACCCCGGGATGCTCGGCCTTGAAACCGCCCTTGGCCTGGTCGTGAGTCAGTTGATCAAACCCGGTTACCTCGACTGGTCGAGCGCACTGGCGGCGCTCAGCTGGCGGCCTGCTCACCTTGCGGGCATCGCCACCCACGGTCGACCGATCGCCGTTGGTGAACCGGCGAACTGCACGATCGTCGACCCCACCCAAACTTGGACGGTGCGCCCAGAACGTCTGGCGAGCATCGCTCGAAATACACCCTACGCAGGTTGGGAACTCACCGGTCGAGTGCTGCACACGATCGTCGATGGTGTTCCCGTCGTGACCAACGCAACCCTGGAGCAAACAACATGAGCGCAGTTCGACCAGCGTGGCTGGCATTGGCCGACGGGTCCCTCTTCGAAGGCGAATCGATCGGCGCAGAGCCCTCCGATGGCGCCCCAATCATCGGCGAAGTGGTCTTCAACACGGCGATGTCGGGCTATCAAGAGATCATCACCGACCCGTCGTATGCCGGTCAGATCATTTCGTTCACCTATCCCCATATCGGCAACTACGGGGTCAACGACGCCGATATGGAGGCCGCCTCGCCGTTCTGTTCGGGCATCGTGGTACGCGAACTGGCGCGCCGTCCCTCGAACTGGAGGTCCCAAACAAGCCTGACGGACCTACTCATCTCCCATGGCGTCACCGGAATCGCCGGTGTCGACACACGGCGTCTGACCCGGCGTATCCGCGAGGCTGGGGCCATGCCTGGAGTCATCGGGGTCGCTGATCCCGACGACCTCATTTCGCTCGCTCGTGTGAGCCCGTCGACGACAGGCGTCGATCTGGTATCGACGGTGACGTGTTCGACCGAATACACCGTGTCACCGATCGGCGAACCAGCGTTCAACGTGGTCGCCTACGACTTTGGGATCAAACGAACCATCTTGTCGTATCTGATCAAAGCGGGTTGCGAGGTGACCGTCGTACCGGCCTCGACCCCTGCCGCGGAGGTGCTTGCCCGACAGCCTGATGGCGTGTTCTTGTCGAACGGCCCTGGCGATCCGTCCGCTGTGGCCGGTGTACCAGCCGAGATCGGTGCCCTCATTGGCAACGTTCCCATTTTTGGTATCTGTTTGGGGCACCAGTTGTTGGGACTGTCGCTTGGTATCGAGAGCTACAAACTCGAATTTGGTCACCACGGAGGCAACCACCCGGTTTCTCGTCTGGCCACCGGTGAGGTCGAGATCACCAGCCAGAACCACAACTACGCCCTCGTCGAACCGAACGACCCCGGCGTGGTGGTCACGCATCGCAACCTCAACGATGGCGTGGTCGAGGGCATAGCGCTGAAGTCTGAGCGAGCCTTTAGCGTGCAACACCACCCCGAAGCGGGCCCCGGACCCCACGACGCGACATACCTGTTTGAAGAGTTCACCGGTCTTATGCGGGCGGGCTAATCCCTGGCCGGGCGAATAGACCGGGGTGGTGGCGGACCGGCCGGTGGCGTCGGTCAGACACGTCGCTCCGGCGTCATGAATAGCGACATACCTACACCAGACATCGATGCGGTCAGCAACGATCCGCTGACCTCTCAAAGGAGCGTGACCTAGACCATGCCCAGACGAACCGATATCGAATCGATTCTCATTATTGGTTCCGGTCCCATCGTCATTGGCCAGGCATGCGAGTTCGACTATTCGGGTACCCAGGCGTGCAAAGTGCTGCGCGATGAGGGCTTCCGAGTGATCCTTGCGAACTCGAACCCGGCGACCATCATGACCGACCCTGAGTTCGCTGACGCGACCTATGTCGAGCCCCTCGATGTCGACACGCTTCGTCGGATCATCGAAAAGGAACGCCCCGACGCGCTGCTGCCTACCCTCGGTGGTCAAACGGGTCTCAACCTTGCGGTCGAACTCCACGAAGCTGGCGTGCTGATCGAGTTTGGCGTCGAGATGATCGGTGCCAACATCGAGGCGATTCACACCGCCGAGAACCGTGACCGATTCAAAGCAGCGATGACCGAGATCGGCTTGAAGGTGCCGGAATCAGCCTTCGCTCACACCATCGATGAGGCGATGGAATTCGCTGGGCAGATCGGTTATCCGCTGATCGTTCGCCCGTCGTTCATCCTCGGGGGGGCTGGCACAGGCCTCGCCGACGATGCAGACACGTTCCGCACGGTCGCCGAACAGGGTCTCGCAGCATCGCCGGTCTCGGAAATCTTGATCGAACGCTCGATCGCCGGATGGAAAGAGTACGAACTTGAGCTCATGCGTGACCATGCCGACAACTGCGTGGTCATCTGCTCGATCGAGAACTTCGACCCGATGGGCGTTCACACCGGCGATTCGATCACCGTCGCCCCCGCTCAGACCCTGACCGACGTCGAGTACCAACTGATGCGCGATGCCGCGTTTGCGTGCATCCGACGGATCGGTGTCGACACGGGCGGTTCCAACATCCAGTTTGCTGTCAACCCCGCCGACGGCGACATGGTCGTGATCGAGATGAATCCGCGGGTCTCGCGATCCTCTGCGTTGGCGTCGAAAGCGACCGGATTCCCCATCGCGAAGATCGCGGCAAAGCTCGCGGTCGGATACCGCCTCGATGAGATTCTCAACGACATCACCAAGGAAACGCCGGCGAGTTTTGAGCCATCCATCGACTATGTCGTGACCAAGATTCCCCGCTGGGCCTTTGAAAAGTTCCCCGACGTTCCGGCTCGTCTCACCACTCGGATGCAGTCGGTTGGGGAGGTCATGGCAATCGGTCGGACATTCACCGAATCGGTGCAGAAGGCGATGCGGTCCCTCGAACAGGGGCGTGCCGGACTCAACGCCGATCCCGCCGAACGCGAGCTCGAGAAGTTTTCAGATGATGAACTGCTCGCTGCGATGGCGATCGCCACACCGGACCGAATTGGCCAGGTACACGCCGGTCTGGGTCGTGGGTTTGGCATCGACGCGGTGCACGACGCGACCAAGATCGACCCCTGGTTCCTCGACCAGCTCGAACAACTCTGTGAGGTCCGCGTCGAACTCGAGGGTTTTGTCGCTACAACAGATGAGCGGCTCGCTCCGAGAGATCGTGTCGGTGCGGTGGCAGATCGCTTGACCAGAGCGGATTGGCGTCGAGCGAAACGCTTCGGGTTCTCCGATGAACAGCTCGCCTGGATCTGGGCTCGAGACGTATCACCCGATGTCTGCCAGGCGGTCCGGGTCGCCCGGCAGCTCGCTGGTATTACCCCGACCTATAAGACCGTCGACACGTGCGCTGCCGAATTCGCTGCGTTCACTCCCTACTACTACTCCACCTATGAGGATGAGTCCGAGCTATCCGAGCGCGAACGCCCCCGGGTGGTGATTCTTGGTTCGGGTCCGAATCGCATTGGCCAGGGGGTCGAGTTCGACTACTGCTGTGTACACGCAGCCTTTGCATTGTCCGACGCGGGGTTTGACACGGTCATGGTCAACTGCAACCCCGAGACTGTGTCGACGGACTACGACACCTCGGACCAGCTGTTTTTCGAACCGCTGACCGAGGAAGATGTGCGCAACATCTGCGAGGCGGTCGATCCGGTCGGCGTCATCGTCTCGCTCGGCGGTCAGACGCCGCTCAAACTCGCACGGCGCCTCGAAGAGGCAGGCATTGCCATCGCGGGCACCGCTCCCAGCATGATCGACCTCGCTGAAGATCGTGAGCAGTTCAATGCGCTGTGTGATCGGCTCGGCGTCCCTCAACCCGCGGGCGGCACCGCCACCAGTACCGAACAGGCGCTCCAGGTCGCAGCGTCGGTCGGTTATCCAGCCCTGGTCCGTCCGTCCTATGTGCTCGGCGGCCGGGCGATGGAGATCGTCTACGACGATCAGGCGCTGGTGCGGGCCATGCGGGCATTCGCCGTCGGTGGCTCGCTCGGACGCGAAGGCGGTCTGTCGTCGGAGCGGCCGGTACTGATCGACCGCTTTCTTGAGGGGGCGACCGAAGTCGATGTCGATGCTGTGCGGGACAGCACCGGGGAGGTGCTGATCGGCGGCATCATGGAACACATCGAACAGGCCGGGATCCACTCCGGTGACAGCGCATGTGTGATCCCACCAGCGACGCTGAACGAACACGTCCTCGATCAGATCCGCACCCACACGCTGGCCTTTGCGCAGGCGTTGAATGTGGTTGGTTTGATCAACATCCAATACGCCGTCAAGGACGATGAGGTGTTCGTCATCGAGGTCAATCCGCGGGCGAGTCGCACCGTTCCGTTTGTTGCAAAGGCGACCGGCGTGCCGCTGGCCAAGGTTGCGGCGCGGGTCGCGCTCGGCGCCACACTGGGCGAACTGCGCGACGAGGGGCTGGTGCGGGCACCCGTCGACGATCACGTCGCGGTCAAAGAAGCAGTGCTGCCGTTCAATCGGTTTCCTCAGTCCGACACGATTCTCGGGCCCGAAATGCGTTCGACCGGTGAGGTCATGGGGATCGACGCCACCTTCGGCTGGGCGTTTCTCAAGAGTCAGATCGCTGCGGGGACTCGCATCCTCGGTCCCGGAACCTTGTTCATCTCACTCGCGGAACGCGACAAGGAGGAGGGCCTTCCGGTAGCGGCGGAGCTCGCATCGCTCGGATGGTCGGTGCTGGCTACCGCCGGAACGGCAGCCGCGTTGGACGAGATGGGAGTGGAGGTCGCAGGTGTGGTGGCCAAACTCGGTGAACAGACCGGACACGATGCCGTGTCGTTGCTCGCCGAAGGACGGGTCGACCTGGTGATCAACACCCCTCGCGGTCACGGACCGCACACCGACGGTATGCATATTCGCCACGCCGCCGTGCGTCACGATGTGCCCTGTTTGACCACGGTCGCTGCGGCACAAGCGGCCGCACGAGGCCTCAAAACAGCGCAGGCGGCACCGCCTCAGGTTCGATCGCTACAGGAGTATCACGCAGGTGAAATCGGCTAGCTGGATCGCTGCGACCCGGCGTGCGCGCCGGGTCGATACCTCGGTTCGATTGGGTCCACTCACCCTGAAGTCGCCGATCATCGCGGCATCGGGGACCTTCGGCCAGGGGGCCGAGGTCATGGGGATCACCGATGCGTCCAAGATCGGTGCTGTGACGGTCAAGTCGCTGTCGGCGGAGCCGTGGGCTGGCAATCCTCCTGTGCGGGTCCATCCTGTGACAGCGGGGATGCTGAACGCCGTCGGCCTGCAGAATCCGGGGGTGTCGGCCTGGGTTTCTCAGGCACTTCCGCGGATTCCAGACGATGTCACCGTCATAGCGTCGCTGTGGGGACGCACGGTCGATCAATACGCCAAAGCGGCGCGGCTGCTTCTCGCTGCGGTGCCTCGGATAGCCGCAGTCGAAGTCAATGTGAGCTGTCCCAACCTCGAAGAAGCAAACGAGATGTTTGCCCACTCAGCCACTGCGACCCATGCGGTCATCTCAGCCGTGGCGACCGAGCTTGAGGGCAGTGGACTTCCGATCTTTGCCAAGTTGTCGCCCAATACCTGGGAGGTTCCGTCGATAGCGCAGGCAGCCTGTAACGCTGGCGCCACGGGACTGACGCTGGTCAACACGGTCATGGGGCTCGAAATCGATATCGAGTCGGGTACCGCCGCGCTCGGCCGTGGCGCCGGTGGACTCTCGGGGCCAGCGATCAAACCAATCGCCGCGCGGATCGTCGCTGAGGTGCATCGGACGCTGCCCGATGTGCCGATCATCGGGACCGGGGGCGTCGCTTCAGGTCTCGATGCTGTCGAGATGATGATGGCCGGTGCGAGCGCTGTCGGCGTGGGGACGGCCTCCTTTGTCGATCCTGGCGCGACGGTCCGAATTTCTCGCGAGGTCGCTCGGTGGTGCGGCGCGCACGGTGTCAGCCGGGTCAGCTCGCTGACCGGGACCTATAAGGCTCCCTCCTGAACCGTCATCGACGGGGGAGCAACCCTACGAGAGGTAGAACTCGACATGGACGTCCCAGCTGCGGTTCGTGAACGCCTGGCACTGGCGCTCGATGTTCCAGATGCCGACGAGGCTCGGCGCCTTCTCGATGAGGTGGAGAGGCGTTCGGCGTCGTCAAAATAGGCCTCGAACTCTTTCTCGCCGAAGGCTTCGGGTTTGTCGATTCGGTAGCCGATGCCGGATGGCAGGTCTTTCTCGACCTCAAACTGCATGACATTCCAACCACGGTCGGCCGTGCTGCCTCTGTGGTGAGCATCCATGACGTCGCCTATCTGACGGTTCATACCAGCGGTGGAAGCGCGATGGTCAGTGCTGCGGTTCAGGCTGTCGGCGCCCACACGCGGGTTCTCGGCGTGACCGTTTTGACCTCAGAACCCGATGCAAGCGACTTTGATCGACGTGTTGAGATCGCTGCCGAGGCCGGTTGTTTCGGTGTGGTCTGTTCGGCACTCGAGCTCGGTCACCTTGCCGAGATCGCCCCGCAACTTCGTCCGGTTGTGCCCGGAATTCGCATGGCTGGCGCTGCCACACATGACCAAGCTCGTGTCGCTACACCACAGAGCGCGCTGACCAATGGCGCTTCATTGCTCGTCGTTGGACGTGCTGTTACTGCGGCGCCGAATCGCGTGGAAGCTGCGGAAGTCCTGGTTAAACAGGCCGAATCCGTATTTTTTTAGTCAAGTTGGCTCACAAATGTGCCTTGAGGGCTCGCCGGAGGCGACGCGAAGGGGCACAAACGCCCTATGCTCGCCGCTGGCGAAAGCGCAAACGCGGCAAAATAATCAAAAGTTTTTTGCCATCGTGCGCGACTTCGCCCCTCGCGGTCAGCGTCTGGGTGGGACGTGTTGCAACGGCAGGTCCGCGAGTGTCGTGCCGACGGCCGGGTCGGTACCTGAGGGACATCAATCACAGATCTTGGAGGAACAAATCATGCCGCTCCCACCAACATTGACGCCTGAACAACGCCAGGCCGCATTGGAAAAGGCCGCGGTTGCGCGTCGTGAACGTGCGGTAGTGAAAGAAAAGCTGAAGATGGGTTCATTGACCTCGAAGAGCTTTTCGCCGAAAGCGACGACAACGAAACCATCGCCAAACTCAAGGTCCTCACGGTGCTTGAGTCCATGCCCGGTCTTGGCAAGGTGAAGGCTCGTCGCCTTCTGGAGTCCTTGGGTATCAGCGAGAGTCGACGAGTCAGGGGCCTGGGGCTAAACAGCGCGAAGCGTTGCTGACCCACTTCTCATAAGCGAGCGGGCCGTTCGCGTGCCCCTGAGATCTTTTGGTTGCACAAAGCGCAGCGCCTCAGGGGCGCTGCGCTTTGTGCAAGGGATGAGAACCGCGTACTTTTCAACTGGTGAATATGTGTAAACCATCATTCATTCCAGGGCGATTGTTGCTGATTGCTGGCCCGTCAGGTGTCGGTAAAGGAACGCTGGTCAGGAAGCTCATTGATCGTCATCCGAACATTTGGGTTTCAATTTCAGCCACCACGCGCCAGCCGCGTCCCCGGCGAAGTTGACGGTGTTGACTATTTGTTCCTGACCCCGGGTGAGTTTGAGGCGACATCTGGCCAGGCAGGGTTTCTGGAAGCGTTCGAAGTTTTGGCAACTGGTACGGCACACCGAGAGCGCCGGTCGTCGAGAAGCTCCGCGATGGACGTGATGTGCTGTTGGAAATCGATACCCTTGGCGCTCTGGCCGTCCAGGAGTTCGCGGCAACCGACGACGACATCACGTCGATTTCGGTGTTTGTTCGAGCGCCGTCACGTTCTGAGCAAGAGCGTCGGCTGCGTGAGCGCGGGACCGACGCAGACGACGTGATCGCTCGTCGACTTGCCGAGGCGGCCGCAGAGGAAGAGCGTGCGATCCATTTCGACGCGACGGTGACCAACGCCGATGTTGATGCAGCGGTGGCCTCGATCGAGACGGTCTTTGGTTTGAGCTCGGGACGTCCCAGCAGATCGGCCGATTGACCCGACCCGCCGGGCGCAACGTGTTTCAGGTATGGTGCACGGTCCGGTTGTCCAGCGTGGCCGTTGCCGCGTGTTCCTGTCAGGAGACTGAACAAATGCAAAAACGGCGTATGTCGCTCGTCAGTCCAAAGATCGAAACCCTGATGGTGCACACCGATTCGCGCTTTGGGCTGGTGCTGCTCGCTTCGCGGCGTGCACGCGAGATCAACATCTATTTCAATCAGCTCGGTGACGGCCTCGGAACAATCGTGCCCCCCCAGGTGGCCTCGGTGTCACGCAAGCCCCTCTCGATCGCCCTTGAAGAGATCGAACCCGGCAAGATCGTTCCAGCCGAGGTCGACGAACCGACCCCCGCTCCGCCGCTGGAAGTGGCGTAGTTCTTTTTTCGGGCTGTCGTTACGGTTCGACGGGATACGAATCGCCGGTGAGCTACATCGCTGGGCGCCGCGTCGTACTTGGGGTATGTGGGGGGATTGCCGCCTACAAGGCGGTCGAATTGACTCGTCTGCTCACCGGTGCGGGCGCGCATGTCTCGCCCATCATGACCCCAGGAGCTCAACGTTTTCTGGGACAGACGACGTTGTCCGCGTTGGCTTCAGAGCCGGTCCAAACATCTTTGTGGGATGAGTCCAGTCCAATTCCGCACACACGGTTGGGACAGAACGCAGATGTGATCGTGGTCGCCCCGGCAACCGCAAAGATCATCGGCAAGTTAGCCAACGGCATCTCCGATGATTTGCTGAGCGCTACGTTGCTCGCAACCCGTGCCCCCGTGGTTTTGGCGCCCGCGATGCACACCGAGATGTGGGAGCATCCTGCGGTGCGTCTCAACGTCAAACGTCTCGACGACTGGGGTTTTCACCGGGTTGGACCCGATGAGGGACGGTTGGCCGGTGGCGGCGACTCGGGCGTTGGACGTATGGCCGAACCGGCTGCTATCGCCGCTGCGGTCCAGTCGCTTTTCGCCGATCTGCTCAGCGACGATCTTGCCCCATCCCGTGAGCTCGCTGGACGCCGGATCCTGGTCACGGCCGGTGGGACGAGGGAGCCGATCGACCCGGTGCGCTTCATCGGCAATGCCAGCTCGGGAAAGATGGGCTACGAGGTGGCGTGTGAGGCGGCCCGTCGGGGTGCATCGGTGGTGCTCGTCTCGACCGTCGATCGTGCGGTGCCGGGTGAGCTCTCCAACATCGACGTGGTCCGCGTCGACACTGCCGACCAGATGCACCGAGCTGTCGCCGAGGTGTTTGGAGCGGTGGACGTCGCGGTGATGGCTGCTGCTGTCGCGGATTTCAAGGTGAGCAACGCAGCCTCCGAAAAGATCAAGAAGGCTGGCGGGCCGCCGAACATCGTGTTGGAACCAACCGTCGACATCCTTGCCGAGCTCGGCAGGACGAAGACAACTCAAATCGTCGTGGGGTTCGCAGCGGAAACTCACTCGCTACTCGACAACGCCCGCGGCAAGCTAGTGCAGAAAAATGCGGATCTCATCGTGGCCAACGACGTGTCCGCACCCAACGTCGGATTTCACTACGACACCAACCAGGTCACGCTGGTCGATGCCTCCGGGGATGTTGACCTACCGCTGATGTCAAAACAACGGACCGCGGCGGCGATTTGGGACCGAATCGAAATACTGTTGGCGCGGCGATCTGCCGCCACAGGACGGAGTACTTAGATGAGCTCGCATTTTGTATTTACATCGGAGTCGGTGACCGAGGGACATCCCGACAAGGTTTGTGATCAGGTTTCTGATGCGGTTCTCGATGCCGTACTGGCACAGGACCCCATGAGTCGGGTCGCCTGTGAGACGCTGGTCAAAACAGGTTTCGCCGTGATCGCTGGCGAACTGACCACCGATGCGGTGGTCGATTTTCAGCAGGTTGTTCGCGACACGATCACCGGCATTGGTTACGACAACGGTGCGGTCGGGTTCGACGGTAAGACCTGCGGTGTGTTGGTCGCACTCGACAAGCAGTCAGCCGACATCGCCCAAGGTGTCGATGACGCGCTCGAAGCGCGCTCGGGTCAACAAGACCATTACGACCGTGTCGGCGCCGGCGACCAAGGCATGATGTTCGGCTATGCCTGCGACGAGAACGACGATCTCATGCCGACACCGATTTGGTTGGCACACCGCCTTTCTGAGCGTCTCGCCGCTGTCCGTAAGGACGGCACGCTGGGCTATCTCTGTCCCGATGGCAAAACCCAGGTATCGATTCGCTACGACAACGGCCGGCCCGTTGCCCTTGAGCGGGTGTTGATCTCGACCCAAACCGCTCCCGGAACCTCCATCGCTTCGACGCTGCGTCCCGATCTGATCGAACAGGTCATCTTGCCGACGATCCCCGAGTTCCTCGCGGCCGACTTCGAAGTTACCGACGACACGGTATTCATCAACCCGACCGGCAGTTTCGAGGTGGGCGGCCCCGTCGCCGACGCAGGGTTGACGGGTCGCAAGATCATTGTCGACACCTACGGTGGTTGGGCTCGACACGGTGGTGGGGCGTTCTCAGGTAAGGACTGCACGAAGGTCGACCGGTCGGCTGCATACGCAACCCGGCACGTCGCCAAGTCTGTCGTGGCCGCTGGTTTGGCCCATCGATGCGAGGTACAGGTTGCCTACGCGATCGGCAAGGCACGCCCCATGTCGATCATGGTGGAAGATTTCGGTACCGGGCAGGTCGCCCCGGACAAGCTCGCTGCCGCTGTCGAACAGGTCTTTGACCTGCGGCCCGCAGCGATCATCGACAATCTCGATCTTCGACGTCCCATCTACGCTCCGACCGCAGCGTATGGACACTTCGGACGTTCCGACCTCGATCTGCCGTGGGAACACACCGAACAAACCGCCAACAAGCTGCGAGACGCGGTGAACGCCAACTGAGCGACGAAGAAACGGCGCGGCGGGTCGTACGCGTCATCCCCGATGTCACCGGGATTCGACGGCAGTTCGACTACACCGTGCCGACCGATCAGCGGGGTGTGACGGTCGGTTCGATCGTCCGCATAGAACTACAACGTCGAAGGGTCGACGGCTGGATTACAGCTGTCGACCCTTCCGACTCGTTCGACCGCGAACGACTGGCTCCCGTCATCAACATCGTTTCGGCGGGTCCGACGCCCGAGACGATGCGCCTGGCCGCATGGGCGGGATGGCGTTGGGCCTACAACCCGGTCGCGTTTTTGAGGGTGGCGTCACCACCCAACCGGGTACCGATGTCGATCGCCTTAGGCGATACAGGTACCTGGGCGGGGGAGTCGCCGTTGCGTCTCGACGGTCTCTTCGACGTCGATGCGGCGCCAGGTGCGCCCGGTGGGTACCCCGATCCGTGGTGTCCGCCCGGGCCATTTCCCGCGTTGGGCTTAGCCGACCACCGAAACGTTGTGGCCAGCGTGTCAGCCGTACCGCTGCCCGAGGATCGAGGACACAAAAGCCCGTCAGATTTTGAGCCGACGGCCCACGCCCGGATCGCCAGCGGCCTTGAAATAGAGGGCCGGACGGCCAACGGATCGAGAACCGACGTGTACGTTGTCGACCCGGTCGAGGATCCCACCGAATGGATCACCGAACGCCTCCGCTCACAGACCGGTTCGGCGTTGGTGCTGATACCCCGCGGGCGGCGTGCTCGACGCGTCGTCTCGGCGCTGCGGGCCGCTGGACGCACCGTGTTCTCACCCTACGAGGCCGGCGCATCGAAGAAGGCGGCGTTCCTCACCGACATCTGGACCGCAACGCGTCGAGGTGATTGCGTCCTCGTCGGTGGTCGGCCAGCGGTCTGGCTGCCCTTTCCCGATCTGGCTTCGATCGTCCTATGCGACGATGCCGATGAGGTCTGGAAGCACGAGGCATCCCCCGCGTGGCATGCCCGCGAGGTGGCTCTGAAACGGGCCGCGGACCGCCAGATCCCTGTCGCGGTGACCTCGCCGTTGCCGACGGTCGAAGCGTTGGCGCACGCTTCGACAATTTCAGGCTTGGAGCGACCGTTCTCTGTCTGGCATCGGGTGGAGGTCAGTGACCGCCGGTCAGACCCTCCAGGAGCGGGACTGTTGACCGACTCTGTCGTCGCTGCTGTTCGAGACTCGATCGAGCGGGAGCAGCGCGTCGTAGCAGTGCTCAATCAGAAGGGGAGAGCACGACTGTTGGCGTGCCCGTCGTGCTCTGCGCTCACCGCGTGTGAGACGTGTAGCGGCGCTGTGATCTCTGATGACGACGGATTGTTGTGCGGGTCATGCGGTGCTCGGCGCCCGCGGATGTGTCAGGTATGTGGCTCTGTGTCGCTCAAGGTGTTGCGCCCCGGTGCGACCCGGGTCGCTGACGAACTGGCCTCGATGTTTCGAGACGTGCCGACGATGGCGATCGACGCAACGGGTACCCAACGGCGGCTGGGTATGGGTGTGGAACCGCAAGTACCTCAACGCGACGATGACGACGGCTCGCTTCAGCGGGTGCCCAGGGGCGTAGGGCCGATGATCTATGTGGGTACCGAAGCGGTGTTCCACCGGGTGGGCTCGGCCGGTCTCGTCGTCTTTCTCGACGCGGACCAGGAGCTTTCCGCACAGCGCCTCCGAGCCAAGGAGCAGGCAGCGTGGCTGTTGGTCCGAGCGCTTCGGATGACAGCGGCATCGCCGCTCGCTCGTCGTGTGTTGGTGTCGACCCGAGATCCCGAACACCCCGTTTTGGATGTCGTGCGGACCGCAACGGTGAGTCACCTCATCGACAGTGAACGCGTCGTGCGCCAGTTGTTGAGAGCGAACCCGTACGGTCTGATCGCCCGGGGGCGCGGGGTGCCTGCTGTTATGGACGCACTGGTACAGACGTTGGCGAGCGGTGAACTTGGTGGGGGAGCGCCCCTCGACGTGGACGGCCCGATCGGCGCGCCGGATCGACCCGAATATCTGTTACGAGGCTCGGGAGCCACAGCCAGCACGCAACTTGCGCACGCGGCCCGCCTTGCCCGCCAAGTCGGGACCCTCCGCCTCGATGTCGACCCTCTCCGGATCTAGCTGTCGAACCGTTGGCGCACGTCTGGCCGTCCCTGCGTCGCTCCTACTGCGCGCATGAGTCGATCTGGAATTTTCCCTCGTCAAGGGTGAAACGAGTGCCGGGGTTGGCATCGACCCACGTTTGAAGGGCGTCGTTGAGCTGTTCGACATCTCGCCCAGAATCGACCACCAGACCGATACGGGTGCAGATGCGATCCGCCCGTGAATACGTGACGTACCAATCGCCGCCCCACCCATCGGCTGCCTGTTCGGCGGTTCGTGTGGGCAGCACTTGGGCGAGCATCTGCTCGAGGATGAACTCGCCAAGAACCCCCTGGCTGATGGTCGTGCCGACTACCTCGGGGGGGTCGACCTCGACAGGATCGTCACCGTCGAGGTATCGCTGCGGGTGCAGGATGTGTTCGGTCGACATCGGCGGATTCTCAAAGACACCGTCGAGTGATTCGAGTCCTTGGTCGACGGCGATCCATTCGGCAAAGTCGTAACCCTGGGCGTAGGGGAACTGCGCGAGCGCGACCATGATGTCGGGGATGCCGGTGGAATCGTTAGAGCCCTCGATCGACAGCTGGCTTTGAAGCAACGCATCGAAGTCTTCGTCGCTCAAGCCATTGGCCCACACGACTTCGCTGAGTACGGCGTCGCCTTCGACCAAAGCTGACCAAGCCAGTACCGATTCATCTTCGATGCTGAAACGCTGCGACTGGGCGAGATCTGAGTGTTGATCGCGCCAGGCATGTTGGAGTTCATGGACGACGACTGATTTCACCGCTGGCGTGAGCGCCGTACCTCTGACGATCAACTCACTCGATTCGGGGTCGTACATGCCGAGCACGCCTTGTGCTTCTTGATTGGCGAGTTGATCGGCGATGTCGAGCCCCGGGCTGAAGAAACGCAGTGAGGCCAGCACGGTTTCCATCGTTTCGAGCCGTTGCGTTGCCTGGCTTTGGGACTCTTCGGTGATCTCGGCATAGCGATCTTGGAACTCTCGATTGTCGAGAAACACGATGTTTGGCTCGTCGTCGAAGGGTTGACCGCGCAAGCCCTCAACAAAAGAGACCAAGAGTTCGATATCGCGGTCGCGCTGTGCTGATTCGGTCAGGGTGGTGGTCGTCACCAGCGTGGTGGTCGTCGTGTCTCCGGCGGGTTCGGCGCCGGTCGAAGGGCGATCGGTCGAGGTGCTCCCCGCAGGGTTGTCCGCATCGTCGTCGTCTGTCGATGTGGAGGTGGATGTGGCCGCCGGGTCGGATTCGTCGGGGTTCGTCGTCGTGGTCGCTGCGAGCACCGTTGTCGTCGTAACAACCGGCGTTGTGCCGACCTCGTCGCCAGCGTCGCCAGTGTCGCCTCGGGTCGCTGCAAATGCCAAGGTCCCGATGAGTAACGCCATCACAGAAATCATGATCCACCAGCGTGTATTCGACGGAGGCGGCAAACTCGCCCCTTCGTCGGCCGGTCGCTGAGCAGAAAAGGTTGGGTGGGTCACACTTGAACTCCGGACGGTCGCCGATGACACGGCTGCGTGTACGACGATGAAATGCGCAGACAAAGCGACGGGGCGCGTCGAACTCGCCAAAGGCGAGACCATGCCGTTGTGAGCGGCGTGGGTCATTCGCGAGCGGGCCATGCTACCGGGCGCGAACGCGTCTTCACCGGACGCGGTGGGGCTTGTGGGATGCTGCCGAGCACTTGGGAGAAGCAGGCCATTGGTAGGCTCCTCGCCATGACGCTTCCAATCCGAACCTTTGGTGATCCAGGTCTCAAGATCAACTGTGCCGAGGTCACCGACATCGACGGTTCCACGGTGACGTTGTGCGAAGACATGATCGAAGCGATGTACGCGGCCCCCGGGATTGGGCTTGCCGCCCCCCAAGTCGGTGTGCTGCGCCGCTTTTTCGTCTTCGACCTTGACGATGGCGATGGGCCAGACGCCCTCTTCAATCCAGAAATCGTCGAATCGGACGGGGTGTGGGCCTACGACGAGGGTTGTTTGTCAATCCCCGAGTTGTACTTTCCGATCGAACGACCCAAGACGATCTTGGTCAAGGGCATCAACCTCGATGGTGATGAGGTGTCCTTCGAGGCCGATGAGCTCTTCGCCCGCCTGGTCCAACACGAACTCGACCACCTCAACGGCGTCCTGCTGCTCGACCATCTCGACAAAGATCAACGCAAGGATGCGATGCGGATCCTGCGCCGCCGGGCTGAGGGCCTGCCGACCGAAGACGATCCGCTCGGGACGACCGGTCGTCGAGGCAAGCTGTAACCGTGCGGATCGTCTATCTGGGCACTCCGACGGACGCGGTGCCGCCACTGACCGCGCTCCACAACGCTGGACATGATGTCGTCGGGGTGGTCACCCAACCCGACCGTCGACGAGGCCGGGGTCGAGGCCTTGATCCCAGCCCGGTCAAAGTCGAGGCCGAACGGTTGGGTATCGAGGTCCAGACTCCTGATGACCCCTCGACGCTCTTGCCGTGGCTCTCAGACCTCGGTGCCGAGATTGGGGTTGTCGTCGCGTACGGCAAGATCCTGTCCGCCGAGTTCCTGACTTCGACACCTTTGGGGTTTCTCAACATTCATTACTCGTTGCTCCCTCGATGGAGGGGTGCCGCGCCCGTCGAACGGGCGATGCTCGCTGGCGACGCCACGACAGGCGTCTGCGTGATGCAGCTCGAAGTCGGTCTCGACACCGGTCCGGTTTGGGCACGATCCATACTGCCGATTTCCGATGTGGTGACCGCCGGGGGCCTGCGCCAAGAACTGACTTTGGTCGGTGCAAACCTTCTGGTCGCGACCCTTCCCGATATCGAAGGTGGTCGGCGCACTCCAGAGGCCCAAACAGGTACCCCTACCTATGCCTCCAAATTGTCGGTCGAAGAGTTCCAGGTCGACTTCACGATGCCTGCTGAGCGTGCGGCGCTGGTCATTCGAGCTGGCAACCCAAAGCCGGGGGCGTGGACGATGTGGCGAGGCTCACGAATCAAGATTCTTCGTGCGACACCCGCGAATGCAATGCCTGCACCCGGAACATCGACAAGTCCTGCCCATGACACGCTGCCGGCCGCTGTTTCGCGTGAAACATCGGTGCCTACGGCCGAGTCAGCAGCGCCGGGAACCGTCCTCGCCGTCACCGCTGACGGCGTGCGGGTCGCTCTCGGGGACGGGTCGATGATCGACCTCGTCGAGTTGCAGCCGGCGGGTAAGGCGGCGATGCCGGCATCGGCTTGGGCGAGCGGCGCTCAACCGATCGGATCGGTTTTCGGCGAGTGAACGAACCAGTCGGGTCTCATTCTCGGGCCGTCGCCGGTCACTGCCTCCTTCGAGTGGAGGACGGCGGTTTCGCCCACCTGGTCGTTCCAGCTGAACTCGGCAGGGCACGGCTAGATGTTCGCGATCGGGCGCTGGTGACGGCGCTCGTCTACGGAGTGCTGCGATGGCGGCGGCGCATCGATGCCGAGATCGAACGCGCTTCGTCCAGGCCGGTCGATTCACTCGACCCCGAAGTTCGTGCGGCGCTTCGGATCGGTGTAATGCAGCTGCTGGTGTTGGATATGGACCCCCATGCGGCGGTCGCGACTGCGGTGCCGATCGCGGGGACTCGCAAGTCTGCTCGTGGTTTTGTCAACGGGGTCCTGCGCGCTGTCGCGCGGGCAGATCGGCCCCCGATCGGGCGCACCGACGCCGACGCTGGCGATGCGAGCCTCGCAGAGCTCTATTCCTATCCGGATTGGATCGAGGAGCTGTTCGTCGATCAGTTCGGCGCAGCTCGAACCCGCGCGCTGTTCGCCCACGGAAATCGCGATGCTGAGGTCAGTCTGCGCGTGGTCGGCGCCCGTTGGCCGAATGCGGAGGAGTCCTTGGCGCGCGCCGAGTCGGCGCTTCGCGGCGCGGTCGGCGAACTCGACAAGAGTCGCCTCACGCCGGGCGCCTGGCGGATTCGACGGACCGGAAACCTCGCGAGCCTTGCGGGGATCGTGGATGGAACGTTGGGGATTCAGGACGAAGGTTCGCAGATGGTTGCGGCCGCCCTGGGCGTGACCCCCGATATGACCGTCGTCGACCTGTGCGCAGGACCCGGTGGGAAGGCATCGGCCATTCTGGAGATGTTGGGCGCCGGTCTGCTCGTCGCTGGCGAACCCGATTTGGGACGCGCTCGCACGACCGAACGTCATCTCGACCGCATCGGCGGCGGAATCGCAACGCTGACAGGTAACCACCAAGCGGCGACAGCGGCGGTGGTGAACCAAGACGGCACGCACTGCGCACTCCGCAGCGGATCGGCCGATCTGGTGCTGGTGGACGCGCCCTGTTCAGGGCTTGGTGTCATGCGGAGGCGCCCAGATCTGCGATGGCGGATCCAACCTTCGCAGATCGACGAGCTCGCAGACCTGCAGGGCCGCTTGCTCGACGAAGCGTTTCGTGTCGTCAAACCGGGCGGCCGAGTGGTGTATTCGGTCTGTACGGTGACCCGGGCGGAAACCACCGGCGTGGTCGAAGGGTTCCTGGCCCGTCACGCAACGGCAACACCCGATGCGTGTCAGCGTGCACCGTGGCGCCAGATCGAGGGTGGCTCGTTGCTGCTCGGACCTGAAGCAGACACCGACGGCATGTTCTTGGCGAGTTTCACCAGGCTCACCTGAGCGGCCCCGCTCCCTTGAGCCGTCCCAGCGTTGCGCGATCGGGTCAGCACGTTCTGGGTTGCCGGGTTGGCCACGCGTCGCCTGTGTCGCTGCACCGGCGCTGTCGCGGCGGCGATACCATCACCGGATGCGTATCGCACCTTCGATCCTTGCGGCCGACTTCGCTCACCTCGCCGACGATGTCGATCGCGTCGCTTCCGACGTTGAGATGCTCCACGTCGATGTGATGGACGGCCATTTCGTCCCGAACATCTCCTTGGGCGTGCCGGTGGTCGCGTCACTTCGGAAAGCGACCGACCTGTTCTTGGATTGTCACCTGATGATCGACAATCCCGGTGACATGCTCGACGCCTTCATCGACGCTGGCGCGGATGGGATCAGCGTTCATGTCGAGCTTGGCGACCCGACCGTCTTGATCGACAGGATCAGGGCCAGAGGTGTGCGCGTCGGACTCGTCGCAAATCCCGATACACCCTTTTCTGCCGTCGAGCCGTATATGTCGCAGATCGATACGTTGCTGGTGATGAGCGTGTTTCCAGGTTTTGGAGGTCAATCGTTCATTCCCGAGGTACTCGACACCGTCCGCTCCGCTCGGCGCTACATCGATACCAGCGGTGCCGCTGTCGAGATCGAGATCGACGGCGGTATCAACGCCGTCACGATCGCCAGCGCCGCTGAGGCGGGGGCCGATATTTTGGTTGCTGGAAGCGCTGTGTTCGGCGCTGACGATCCGGGTGCTGCGGTGCGAGCTCTGAGCGCACAAGCGCAAGCAGCGGTCGCCCCGCGATGAAGCTGCTCGCCAAGGTGGTGACCGTCTCAGACTCGGTCGCCGTAGGAGGCGACGACGAGTCCGGTCCAGCGGTCGTCGAGCTGTTGGAGCGGGCAGCGTGGGAGGTCGTTGAATCTGTTGTGGTCGCCGATGGTCGAGCCAACGTGGGTAAAGCGTTGGCTCGGGCGGTCGACGGATTCCATGGGGTGGTGGTGACGACCGGCGGCACGGGGCTGTCACCGCGAGACCAAACGCCCGAGGCGACCAGTGACGTCATCGACAGGTCGGTGCCGGGAATTTCTGAGGCGATCCGCGCCGCCGGGATCACCCGCTTTCCGCACGCAATGCTCTCACGCGCGGTCGCCGGGACCGTCGGACGATCCTTGATCATTAACCTGTCCGGCTCCCCCAAAGCGGCATGTGAACAACTCGCGGTCGTCGAGCCCGTCTTGGCTCACGCGCTTGAGGTCCTGGCTCAAGGGCCCGCCGAACGCGTCGAGCATCCCGAACACGACGGCACGGGTGCCGATCGGACAGGACATCAATCTGGGGCAGGGTCTCAACCTGGAGCGGGGCCTCAACCTGGGACGGGACGCTGAGCGTGGAGGACGCGAACCCGACGTCGACCGGGGCGTCGCTGGCCGACATCGCAGCGATGACGCGTGCGGTCGAACTCGGCGAACTCGGGCGTATCGGAGCGCCACCCAACCCGTGGGTTGGCTGCGTCATCATCGGGGCGGACGGGGTCGTCGGCACAGGATTCCACGAACGTCCCGGTGAACCGCACGCCGAGGTCCGCGCCCTAGCCGCAGCGGGCCCGGCCGCGAGGGGCGCGACCGCCGTGGTCACCCTTGAACCGTGCAGCCACACCGGCAGGACCGGACCATGCGCGGATGCATTGATCCAGGCGGGAGTCGCTCGCGTCGTCGTCGGCGTGGCCGACCCCGACGCCCAGGTGTCGGGCAACGGGATCGAGCGTCTGCGCTCCGCAGGAATCGACGTCGTGGTCGATGTGGGCAGCGACCTTGTTCGGGAGTCGCTGGCGCCCTATCTGCACCACCGCCTGACAAATACGTGCTTTGTGGTGTGCAAGGTCGCGGCGTCGATCGATGGGCGCAGCGCCGCGCGCGACGGGTCTTCTCAGTGGATCACCGGACCCGCAGCCAGAGACGATGTCCACCGCATGCGAGCCGAGTCTCAGGCCGTGGTCATCGGCTCGGGCACCGCCATCGCCGATGATCCAAATCTGACGCCTCGCCACAGGTGGGCGGGGCCGACGCCCTTGCGCGTCGTCGCCGATACGTTCGGCCGGGTCGATCCGTCTGGTCACCTCGCCGACACCGGCGTTGCGCCGACGATCATCGCGACCGCAGAGATGCATCCGCAACGCCGAGCTCAGTGGGGAGATGTCGGTGCCGAGGTGTGGGATGTGGGTCGCTCGCCGCGAGGAGGACTCGACCTCGGCGCGCTGTGGCGCCAACTCGCGGAGGTGGGCGTGCTTCAAGCTCTGGTGGAAGCGGGCCCTCGCCTCGGCGGTTCGATCGTCGCCAGCGGCTCGTTCCAACGCCTCGTCACCTATGTGGGTGCCACATGGCTCGGTGCGGGTGGTCGCCCCGTGTTCGATGCGCCCGGTCCGAACTCGATCCAACTCGCGGAGCGCCTTTCGCTCCACGACGTGACAGCGTTTGATAATGACGTTCGGCTCACCTATGCAGCTGCGGATATCGGTCCGACGGGTGAGTGAGCAGGCGAGGTTCGCTAGCGATGTTTACGGGACTGGTCGAAGAGGTCGGCATCCTCAAAGAGGTGGCACCCAACGCTGAGGGGCGCGCCTCATCATCGAAGCCGACGTCGTGCTCTCAGAGGTCGCGCTCGGCGATTCGATCGCGGTAAATGGCTGCTGTTTGACCGTGGTCGCTTTCGACCCTGTGCAACGTTGGTGGGCTGCCGACGCCGTGACCGAAACCATGCGCCGAACATCGCTCGGTGCACTGGGTCAAGGTTCTCAGGTCAACCTCGAGCGTCCGCTGCGAGTCGGCGACCGGCTCGGGGGCATATCGTCCAAGGCCATATCGATGGCACCGCGTCGGTCACACAAATCGAGGCCCTCGCCGACGGCTCGGTCGTGCTGAGCTTTGCGCTCGACCCCGACCTCGCTCCTTACGTCGTACATAAAGGCTCGATCGCGCTCGACGGTGTGTCATTGACGGTGGCAGATCGTACCGACTCTGGTTGTAGCGTCGCGGTGATTCCTCACACACAATCGGCGACGACGCTCGGCGCGCTTGGGGTCGGTGACCTAGTCAACGTCGAAGTCGACGTGGTGTCAAAGTATGTCCGCCAGTTTGTGCAGTCGCCGACCGGGTGAGCTGCCCGACACTTGAGGCGGGAATCCACCCGGCCAATCCATGGGTTACCCTCCCGGCGACGCCCGGGAGACCGCCCGCTCCCAGAGGCGGCTGGTGGTTCGGTACCCGGTATGAACACAGCGAGGTTGAACGTGACATTTGCGCCGATCGAGGATGCGATCCAGGCCCTTCAACGAGGTGAGATGCTCGTTGTGGTCGATGATGAGGACCGCGAGAATGAAGGCGACCTGATCATCCCGGCCGACACGATTACCGAAGCCCAGATGGCGTTCATGATCAGGTTCACCAGCGGCGTGATCTGCTTTCCGACGACGGGCGATGTGCTCGACAGGTTGCAGCTCCCCTTGATGGTCGTCGAGAACACCGAAACGCAGCGGACGGCATTTACGGTCTCGGTCGATGCCATCAACGGAACCTCCACCGGAATCTCTGCCCACGATCGGACCTTGACGGTGAAGGCCCTCATCGACCCGAGCACCAAACCGGCCGATCTCGCACGCCCCGGCCACATCTTCCCGTTGCGAGCGCGCGAAAGGTGGCGTACTCAAGCGCGCCGGTCACACCGAGGCAGCGGTTGACCTTGCCCGCCTCGCTGGCTTTACCTCAGCGGGTGTACTCGCCGAGATCGTCAACGACGATGGCACCATGCAGCGGGTCCCGCAGCTGCGCCTTTCGCCGAAGAACACGGTCTGGTGATGATTTCGATTGCAGACCTCATCCGCTACCGCCGCCGCTCTGAGGTACTCGTCAGGCGGGTCGCCGAAGCGCGACTCCCGACCGACTTTGGCGAGTTCACCGCGGTTGCGTACGAGTCCACGTTGGACGGCTCAACCCATGTCGCGTTCGTTCGCGGCAAGGTCGACGGGGCGAGCGATGTCCTCGTCCGCGTTCATAGCGAATGTTTGACCGGCGACGTCTTTGGATCGCGGCGCTGCGATTGCGGCAAACAGCTCGACGCCGCGATGGAATCGATCGCCCAGCACGGTGTCGGGGTGGTGGTCTACCTGCGAGGCCATGAAGGTCGGGGGATTGGCATCGGCCACAAACTCCGCGCCTACGAACTCCAGGATCAGGGCCGTGACACGGTCGAAGCTAACGAAGAGCTGGGACTTCCGGTCGACTCTCGGGAATACGGGATCGGCGCCCAGATCCTGAACGACTTGGGCATCACCACCATGAAGCTGATGACCAACAACCCCTCCAAATATGGCGGGCTCGAAGGCTATGGCCTCCAGATCACCGGCAGGGTGCCCCTCATGAGCGCACCGAATCCTGACAACATCGCGTATCTCAGAACCAAGGCCGAAAAGATGGGCCACCTCTTAGAACTCCCCGACGATTCCCAGCTCGATCCCACTCCAAGCTGACACCTCGGGTGACCGGCCTGGAACCCGATTGGGTGAGGCCGGGCGCTCAGCGATCGGCCCCGGCGTATCCAAGCGTGGGCGGTCGAGCGTTGAAGAGCGGTATCGTGCTCGCTTCGACAGGTTCATCCTTTGGGACATGCGCTGTGCGCTGGATAGGAAATCGTGCAGGAATTCGTAGGCAAACTCAACGGGCAAGGCAAGCGAATCGGAGTCGTCGTCTCTCGCTTCAATGAGACGATCACGAAGTCGCTTCTCGACGGAGCGATCGATGGGCTGACCCGCCTCGGCGTTGCCTCTGAGGACATCTCCGTCGTGTGGGTTCCCGGCGCGTTCGAAATGCCGGTCACCGCTCGCGCTCTCGCCGAGCGGGGCGACGTCGACGTGGTGATCCTGCTGGGCTGTGTGATTCGTGGCGCGACCGCTCACTTCGACTATGTAGCTGGCGGCGCCGCCGCAGGTGCTGGGGGTTGGCGCTCGACAGTGGAGTGCCGGTCATCTTTGGTGTCTTGACGACCGACACGATCGAACAAGCGGTCGAACGTTCCGGGACCAAAGCTGGCAACAAGGGATTTGAAGCCGCTCAGGCAGCGATCGAGATGGCTGACCTGATGTCGCAGCTCAAGGCATGAACGGCGAGGTCGACCTCGACTGGGGGCGGCCTTATGGCCCCCGACCCGTCAGGGCGTCGTCGATGACTTCTCGGACTTCAGAGGTCTAGGTCAGCTGACCGGCGCGGATGGGCGCCACTTCTTCTTTCATTGCATCGCGATCTCGGACGGTACTCGAACCATCGCCCCCGGAACACAGGTGACGTTCGTCGTCCAACCCGGTCCAACCGGACGGCTGGAAGCCCAGACGGTCACCAAGATGTCGGGCGTTCGTTAACGGGTGGGGCAGCCCAACCGCCGTGTTGGTCCCAACCGCCGTGCTGGTCCCAACCGCTGTGCTGGCGCCACAGGTGTGTCGCCGCGCTGAGGCGACGACACAGGCTGGCGGTCCGGTCTATTCAGCGGGGTTCGCCTGTCCGCCAGAGACCTGCACGTAGGCCATCTGCAGTTGTGAGAGGGCTGCGGTCAATGCTTCACCATTCTCGCCAAGCCGGTCTTTGACGGTGTTAACGAGTGCCTCCATCGAATCGATGGCGAGTTTCGCTTCGCTGAGATTGGGAGCACCACCGCCGTCGAGGCCCAGATGCACGACGGCCAATTGCCAGAGGCCAATGGCGTGGTTCGCCACGATGTCGGCGACAGGGGTCTGCATCAGTTCAGCACGTAGTTCGGCCATCGCCGCTGCCGCTTCGGCCTCTTCCTCAGGGGTGAGCGGACGCTCGGGATCTAGATCGGCGCCAGATGCGACGCCGGTCCCGTCTGAATCGATCGGGGATTCGACCCGTCCCAGGGGCCTTCTTTGACTGGATGTTCTCCATAGGGGGTCCAGAGCTCGCTCACCTGCTAGCCTTTCGCAGCATCAATCCGAACAGGAAGTGGAGGCCATTCTTTCGGCCTCTCACCTGGCCACGGTAGCCCCTCGACGCAGGGGCCGCGGGTTCCGCCTGACAAACGGGCAAGCCCGCTGGCGCTCAGTCGCCAACCAGTGCGCCAGGTCGATACGGTCCGGCCCGCGTGAGCGGGGTGGTCTCCTCTGCCTGGTCCGCGTTCTGGGTCATCAGACTTGAGCGCAGGCACATCTGAACGAGGAGATATCGAGATCGCAGTTCAAGAGCCCAGGATCAACGAAGGCATCCGGGCACGCGAAGTCCGTTTAGTCGGAGCCGACGGCAGTCAGGTCGGAATCAAACCATTGCCCGAGGCGCTGCACATGGCGCGTCAGGCCGGTCTAGACCTGGTGGAAGTCGCCCCGGGAGCCAATCCGCCCGTCTGCCGAGTCATGGACTACGGCAAGTACAAGTACGAGCAGGACCAGCGCCGGAAAGAATCTCGCAAGAAGTCCACGAACATCGTGGTCAAAGAGATGAAGTTCCGTCCCAAGATCGACGAACACGACTACGCGACCAAGATGCGTCACGTTGAGCGCTTCCTTCAGGAGGGCGCCAAGGTCAAGCTCACCATCATGTTCCGTGGACGTGAGATGACCCACCCCGAACGAGGAAAAGCGATTCTGGACCGTGTCGCTGAACAGGTCAGCGAGTTGGCATCGGTTGAGACCACCCCCAGATTGGACGGTCGCAACATGACAATGGTGTTGCAGCCACTCCGTCAGATGCCAAAGCGCGGCGATAAGCGCGGCACGAAGTCCGCTGATGACGACACCGAATTCGAGGCTGTCGAAGCCAGCTAGTCCTGGGCAGTGCCCGAGTGAAACTGATGATGCCCAGATGTCACGCCTCTGCGCGTGCTGATGAGGAGAACCACCTATGCCGAAAATGAAGACACACCGCGGCGCGGCCAAACGTTTCAAGGTGACCGGATCGGGCAAGATCCGCCGCCGCAAGGCCTTCACGAGCCACCTGCTGACCAATAAATCTGCCAAGCGCAAGCGTCACCTGCGCCAAGACGTGATCGTCAGCAAGGCGAACGAGCCTGCTGTTCGCAGGCAGATCGGCGCATAGCTGACTCTCGGCGCCTCAACGGGCGCCGACCTTTCTTGAAGAATTCCAGGCGCTCGGTATCGGCCCGGGCGAGTTATCGGGTTCGGCAACACATTGGGCCAACCCGTTCGAAGAGGAGACACAGATGGCACGCGTGAAACGGGCGGTAGCTTCTAAGAAGCGTCGTCAGCAGGTAATGAACCAGGCCAAGGGTTACCGCGGTGCGCGCCGCAGGACCTTCAAGGCTGCTAACGAGCAGAATCTGCACTCTGGTCAGTACGCGTTCCGCGACCGCCGCGCTCGCAAGCGTGACTTCCGCAAGCTCTGGATTACCCGCATCAACGCGGCGTGTCGCCAGAACGGCATGTCGTATTCGGTGTTCATCTCGGGCCTCAAAGAGGCCGAGATCGAAGTTGACCGAAAGATGCTCGCCGAGCTTGCAGTGAACGAACCGGCCGCCTTTACCGCCTTGGTTGAACGTTCGCGGGGTGCCCTTCAGGCATCGTGACCGGCCGAGGCCCGCTGGGCTTCCGGAGCGCGCCCGTTCAGCGTCTTCGCCTGTTGGCGTCGGAGCGCTCCGCGCGCCAACAACAGCTGGCCTACGTCGTGGAGGGCGTCGCTTTTGTCAGCGACGCCCTTCGAGATGCCAACGTGGCGTCGCTCTACGTCGAAGAGGGCTTTGACCTGACGCTTCTGGGCATACACGACGCATCGGCCGAGGTGATTGCGGTTGAATCCGGTGTGCTGGCTCGCGTTGGTGGGGTCCAAAGCCCACAAGGCGTCGCTGCGATCGTCACCGTGTCCAGCCCGACGGAGCGGTTCGAGTCCGATGGGTCAGCGCCCGTCGTGCTGGCCGACCGCATCGCCGATCCGGGCAATCTGGGGACGCTCTTGCGCAGCGCCGAAGCTGCGGGTGTGACCGGTGTGGTGCTGACCCCCGGTTCGACCGATCCGTACAATCCGAAAGCTGTTCGCGCGTCCGCGGGTTCGGTGATGCGGATCCCCGTCGTGTCGGCGGGATCGTCCGAAGCCGCCCTTGACGCTGGTCGGTTTGGCGGACGGCGACTGGTCGGAGCTTCGATGGATCGCGGCATGACCTATGACGCCTTTGACTGGCACCAGCCCTCGACGTTGGTGCTCGGCAACGAGGCACATGGCATTTCGCCAGCACTAGCGGAACGGCTTGACGACTGGATCCATATTCCTATGGGCGGGCGCACCGAGTCGCTCAATGTGGCGATGAGCGCGGCAATCTGCCTGTTTGAAGCTCAACGGCAGCGCCGGATTCGCAGATCTGAACACGCGGCTACACACAACACCCATACCGAGGAGCAGAGCCATGTCGCTCGCTGAAATCGAGTCGTTGCTGACCTCTGAACAACATCGCGCCGATACCGAAATCGTCGCGATGCGAACGCTTAACGACCTTGAGGCCTTGGAACGCTCACTGCTTGGCAAGACCGCGCCAGCGAGTTTGGTGAAAGCAGCATTCAAAGACCTCGATACCAAAGAACGTCCCGAAGCCGGTAAGGCACTGGGAGCGTTCAAGCACCATGTCACGGTCCTCCTCGATGCCCGTCGTCAAGAGCTCGCTGCGGCAGCAGCTGCCCAACGCATCGCCGAGGATCGCATCGATGTGACGATGCCGTCGCGACCGCGCCCTCTCGGGCACGCACATCTCATTGCTCAGGTCCGTGAAGAACTCGAAGATCTCTTCATCGGCATGGGTTACGAGGTTGCCGAGGGCCCAGAGGTCGAAACCGACTTTTACAACTTCGAAGCGCTCAACATGCCAGCATCGCATCCGGCGCGGTCGATGTGGGACACGCTCTATGTCGATCTCGGCGACCCGGGTGAGGTGCTGTTGCGCACCCACACCTCACCAGTTCAGGTCAGGGTGATGCAGAACCGCACACCGCCGCTCGCGGTCGTGGCCCCCGGACGCTGTTACCGCCGCGACACTCTCGACGCCCGCCACTCGCCGGTGTTTCACCAGCTCGAAGGTCTCGTCGTGGGGGAGGGGATCACGTTCGGTGATCTCGCAGGCACGCTTGAATCGTTTACCCGGGCATACTTCGGACCGGGGATTACGTCGCGTTTGCGGCCGTCGTATTTTCCGTTCACCGAACCATCCGGTGAGTTCGATGTGACCTGCATTTTCTGTGAGGGGTCGGGCTGTTCGGTCTGCTCCCAGGTGGGCTGGATCGAAATCGGTGGGTGCGGCATGGTCGACCCTAACGTCTTTGAAGCGGTTGGATATGACCCCGAACAGGTCACCGGCTTTGCGTTTGGCTTCGGCCTCGAACGGATGGCTCAGATGCGTTTTGGTATCGACCACATCCGTGCATTCTTCGATAACGACGTGCGTTTCTTGGAGCAGTTCTGATGCGAGTACCCGTTTCGTGGTTACGTGAATACGTCGATCTGCCAGACGACTTGGCCGAGATTACCGACCTATGCGACCGGCTCGGCCTTGTCGTGGACGGCGTCGATGCCCCAGGTGCTGAGGTCTCGGGCGTTGTCGCGGCTGAGATCCTGGCGGTCTTGCCGCACCCGAACGCCGATCGCCTGCAGCTTGCCGATGTGCGCATCGACGAAGGTGACTTTCGGGTCGTGTGCGGTGCGCCCAACATCGCGGCTGGCCAGATCGTGCCATGGGCCCGACCAGGAGCGACCCTGCCCGGCGGTATGAAGCTCAAGAAGGCCAAGATCCGTGGCGAGGCATCCGAAGGGATGTTGTGTTCGGCGCGTGAACTCGGGCTGGGTGACGATCACGAGGGCATTTTGGTGCTGCCGGCGGGGACCGCGTTGGGCGGCGATGTCAAGGATCTGCTCGGCCTCGATGAGGTCGTTCTCGACCTGGATGTCACCCCGAATCGACCTGACGCGATGTCGGTGGTCGGGGTCGCTCGCGACCTCGCAGCGGTGCTCGACACCGACCTGCGGATGCCTGCGGTCGCCGCCGTCGATACCGGTCACGGCCCGAGCATCGAGTTGGACGATCCCGACGGGTGTCCCCGCTATTGCGGCGCGGTGATCGACGTCTCGATCGGTGCATCGCCTGACTGGCTGGTACGACGGCTCGAAGGTGCCGGTATGAGGTCGATCAACAACGTTGTCGACATCACAAACTTCGTCATGCTCGAACTCGGCCAACCGCTGCACGCGTTCGACCTTGACCGGTTGAGCGACGGTTCGATCCGGGTACGGCGCGCTCGTGTCGACGAGACGATGACGACCCTTGACGGCGTGGAGCGACACCTCGAACCGACCGACGTGTTGATCTGCGACGGTGCGGATGTGCCCCAGGCGGTTGCTGGGGTCATGGGGGGTCACGACGCTGAGGTGTCGGCAGACACCACCACGATCCTCCTCGAATCCGCCTACTTTGACGCGCCGTCCATCTTGCAGACCTCCAAACGGCTGGGTTTGCGTAGCGACGCGTCATCGCGTTTTGAGCGAGGAACCGATCCGAACGGGGTGCTGAGGGCGCTCGCTCGCGCCGTGACCCTATTCGAGCAACTAGCCAATGGTCGGCTGCGCGGCCCGGTGACCGATGTCTATCCGGTCCCCGTCAAAGAGGCCGCCATCACGGTCCGTCCCGATCGGGTTCGTTCGATCTTGGGAACCGATGTCGACGACGAGCAGATGGTGCTGTGGCTGACCCGTCTCGGTCTCAGCATCGAAACCCGAGGGACCGAACTGCACACGCTCGCGCCGACCTGGCGCCCCGACCTGACTCGGGAGATCGACATCGTCGAAGAGGTTGCGCGCCTCGCCGGGTTTAATTCGATCGCACGCACGGTGCCACACATCGATGGGCAGGTCGGCAAGCTGACCGATGCACAGTTGGCCGTGAGGTCGATTCGTGCTGTCGTGCGTGGCGCGGGCTGTGATGAGATCGCAACCCTGTCGTTGCTCGCTGAGAGCGATCTGGTCCGTTGTCACGTCGACGGTCTAGAGCGGGTGACGGTCACGAATCCGTTGCGGTTCGAAGAGTCGATTCTGCGCCCGTCGCTGCTGCCGGGAGTGCTGCGGACGGTCGCGTTCAACCAGTCCCATGGGAGTCGCAACCTGGCGCTCTTCGAGATGGGCCGCGTCTTTGCTCGACCGACCCAAGACACGACGCCTCGTCCGCTCGAGACGCAATCGCTAGCGGTGGCAATGGTCGGCTCCGTCGACGAACGTCCATATGCCTCACAGCGCGACATCGAGTTTTTCGACCTGGTTGGAGTCATCGACCGCATCACCCAGACATTGCGGATCGGTGACCTGACGCGAGTCGAAGCAGACTTCGACTGGCTCCAGTCGGGACGATCTGCTGCGCTGTCGGTCGGCGATGTGGCGATCGGCTGGATCGGTCAGCTGGAACCCGATGTCGTTTCAGCGTGGGATATCGAGGGCAAGGTGGTGGCGTGCCAGCTCAGCGTCGACGCGCTGCTCAGCATCGAGCCAGCGAAACGTTGGTATGCCGAGCCATCCCGCTTCCCGGCCTCGCGTGTTGACCTGGCGTTCGTGATGTCAGCCGACGACCCTGTTGCCCCAGTCGTTGCGGCTGTGCGCGCAGGATCGCCGCTCGTGAGTGACGCCCGTCTGATCGACAGTTTCGAAGGCGGTTCGATCGGCGAGGGTATGCGATCGGTGGCGGTTCATGTGGTGTTCCGTTCCGATGAGGCCACTCTGAACGACGATCAGATCCGCGACGCACGCCAAGCATGTATCGACGTCGCGCTTTCCGTGACAGGAGTGTCGTTCCGTCGATAGGTCTCAGAGGGGTACGGTGCCGCCAGCTCGGCGACATGGCCCAGGGTCGGCCCCGATGACCGGGTGGTTTGACGCCCATGTGCCATACCCGAGTGGCGCCCCTGTCGAAAGTGCGAGCACTCGGCGCACTATGTTCTGAAACGAGATACACCGAAGCGAAGTGCTCGACCTCGACCGCGTGATTGCGGCGAGGGCGCCGAGGAGGCTGCGAAATGTCGAAGCTTGATCGAGGGATGGACATGGCCCGCTCAAGTTGGGCGGTCCTCAAACAAGACAAAGAGTTGATGGCGCTGCCGGTGGTCGGTGGCATCGTCACGATGGTGGCCGCCTTCCTGCTGCTGGCCCCCTTCTCTTTGCTCGCCGATAGTGCCTCGACGTCGACCAGGGACGGGAGCGATCCGTCTGGCGGTGCGACGATCCTGATCTTGTTGGCGTTGATCGTGGTGTTCTTTGCGGTTGTGTTGATCACCCAGATCTTCGCTGGTGCGGTCGTGCACGGCGCGCACACCCGCATGACCGGTGGTGACCCGAGTTTCTCGTCATCGCTGAAGGGTGCGTTGAGCGCGACTCGGCAGCTCATTCCGTGGGCGATTGCGACCGGCACGGTCGGGGTGATCGTCGACCAGCTCCGCGAACGTGGGTTTCTGGGGCAGATCGTCGCCGGGTTTATAAACTTCGCGTGGAAGACGGCCACGTTTATCGTGTTGCCGATCTTGGTGATCGAAAAACTTGGAGCCAGGGATGCCTATAACCGGTCCCGCGACCTGATGGGCGGCTTGTACGGCGACAGCGCGATGGCCAACTTTGGCCTCGGTCTTGCAGGGTTCGTCGGCTCGATCGTCGGCATCTTGTTGCTGGTCGCAGGCTCGGGGATCGGTGGGGCCATCGGTGGGATCTTGGTCGTTGCTGGCTTTGTCTGGCTGATCGGTGTCACCGTCGTACTCCAGACCCTGACGGGGGTCATGCGGGCGGCGTTTTACTTGTACGCCGTTGAACGGCAGGTTCCCGAGCACTTCAACGAGGCCCAGTTCCGTACCGCGTTTGGTTGATGAAAGCGCGGCACGGTTATGTGCGATTCGTACGTAACCGAAGTCGCAGTGAGTGAGGCACGCAGTCGCCTGGCTGATGTGATCGAAGAATCCCGCAGATCCGGCGAACCCGTCTCGGTCACCCGGCGTGGACGCCGCGTTGCGGTGATCATCGACGCCGAGACCTTTGACCGACTCGTTGATGCAGCAGACGACCTCGAAGACCGCCGCGAGCTTGCCGCCGCCCGAGAAGACGCCGACGACTACGTCCCTGGGATGAGGTGAAGCGATGCTGGGGCTGGTTAATCAGCCGTCGCCGCCGGGCGACCAAATCGATAGTTAAGCGGGCGGGATCAGATTCAATTCGTGCGGCAATCGACCTGCCGCAGAAACGCCTCGCCTGTCGATCAGCATCGCCGAGCTTTCCGGCGACCGACCTCGAGTGATGGGTCAGACGATCTCGAAGTCGACCGCCGCGAGCTTGCCGCCGCCTGGTAGAAGACGCCGCACGCTTGCTGCTGTTAACGCCGCTGACCGACCGTCAGAGGCGGGCGAGCATCGCCGACCGTTCGCCGCCAACGACCGTCATCGAGCGTCGGGGTTTACAGCTGAATGGTGCGGGTGATGTGGGTGCGTTCCAGCAGAGCGCGGTCGTGGGTGACGAGCAGGACGGTGCCGGCGAAGGTGTCGAGGGCGACCTCGAGTTGTTCGATCGCTGGCAGGTCGAGATGGTTGGTCGGCTCATCGAGCACCAACAGGTTCGCGCCGTTCGCCATCAGCAGCGCGCGAGTGTCGCCCGCGCGCGCTCACCGGGGACAGCGACTCGGTCGGCCGTGTCACGTGGTCGCCGACGAGGCCGAACTTGGCCAGCAAGGTCCGAGCCTCACCTGTGTCGAGGCCGGTCGCATCGGTGAATGACCGCAGCAACGTCGGTGCCGTTTCCAGCTGGTGGCGCAACTGTTGGACTTCGCCGATCACGACACCTGACCCGAGCTGAGCGGTGCCAGTGGTAGGGGCCACCCGTCCGAGGATCAGGTCGATCAGGGTGCTTTTGCCCGCACCGTTCGGGCCGACGATGGCGATGCGTTCGCCGTATTCGATTAGTAGGTCAAGGGGGCCCAGTCGGAACTCGTCGCGTGCCGACGGTCGCGCCGGTCAGCCTGGCGACGATCTGACCAGACCGTTCTGCGTCGGGCACGGTCAGGCGAAGTTCCCAGGGTTCGCGGGTGATTCGACAACTTCCAGACGGTCGATCGCCCGCTGGGTTTGGGCAGCCTTGCCGCCAGCTTCTCGGTCTCGTTGGTTTTGAAGTTGCGGATGTGTTTGTCGCTCTCATCCGACTTGGTGACCTTGCTGCGCCCTTGTTGGGTCCATTCACGTTGGCGTTGGGCCCGCGCCGCCAGGGAGCGGCGTTGGCTGTCGTAGTTTTCGTACCGTTCGATGGCGTGTTGGCGCGCCCGTTCACGTTCGTCGATGAACGATTGCCAACCGCCGCCGAACAGTTCGACGGTATGGGCGTGATGGTCGATTTCGGCAACGGAGGTCGCGACCCGTTCGAGGAATCGGCGGTCGTGGCTGACGATCATCATGCCAGCGGCCTGTGACAGCACCCAGCGTTCCAACATGTTGAGCCCGGCGAGGTCGAGGTCGTTGGTTGGTTCGTCCAACAGGTACAGATCGAAGCGCGACAGCAACAGGGCCGCCAACCTGACCCGAGCCGCCTCGCCGCCCGACAGAGAGGCCAATGGCTGGCCCAGCAAGTGAGTGTCGAGGCCGACCTCGGCAGAGGCGGCGCCCACCGCGCGTCGAAATCCGCCGCACCGATCGCAAGCCACCGTTGCAGGGCCGAGTCGTACAGTTCGGCGGCGTCGTCTGTTCCGGCGGCCAACGCTTCGGTGGCAGCGTCCATGTCCCGGTCGGCGGCGGCAACACCGGTGCGTTGGCGCAGCACGTCAAGAACCGTGCGTTCGGTTCTGGCCGAGAGCCTCGAGCTCGCATCGTCGCTGTGCAGGGGAGCAGAGTCAGCTTCGGGCGCTGCCTCAGCGCCAGTGCCGCGGGTGCGGCAGACGACTTTGAAGCGTCAGCGCGCAGGAGGGGCGACGCCGCGGTGGTGTGGTCCCGTTCTTGGTGCAGCCAGCCGACATTCGCGGTCGGGGGAGCGAGGGTCCGTTCACCGTGGTCGAGCGGCAGGTCGCCGGCCAGTGCGGCCAGCAGGGTGGACTTGCCGATGCCGTTCGGGCCGACCAGGCCGATGCGGTCGCCAGGAGCGATCGTGAACGAAGCGTTCGAGATCAGAAGTTGCGGGCCACGGCTGATCGTGGCGCCGCGCAAAGTCAGGGTTGCGGTCAAGGCAAGCTCCTCGCAAAGGGATGGGTGGGCGATGGAAACTCAGCCGTGACGCATGCGTCAGACCGTACCCATGCGGGATCAGTCTTGGTTGTTAGCCTCGAATCGGCGACGAGTTTGGGTGGTGCTTGGCTCACCCAGGCGTCCTCGATCAGTTCGCCCAGCGCGCGACGTCGATATGGTCCAGGTCGATGAGCACCGCATCAAAGTTGCGGAAGTGATCGATCGTGAAGGCCGACTCATGCTCCGCGAGCACCGCATCCTTCTCGACCTGATCGGCGACCCGCACTCCCAGCACGGGCCTGTCGGGCGCCGCATCTCCCAGCTCGGCGAGTTCCTTCTTGCGGAGCGGTCGATCCCACACAAACGTTACCCCTGAACCTTGAACGCCCGGTTCCCGTACGAGGTCGACTCCTCCGCCTCCGGCAACCCGCCCGCGATCCGTTCCACATCGCCCCACTCAGCCATGCGCCGGAGCCTACGCGAGGCCGAGCACGGCCGATCAGTCGACGCAATCGGGTCCCCATCGTTGAGGGTGGATTGGTCGGCCGGTCGTGCCGTGCTGACGTCTCCGTCGCAGTCAGGTCGATCGTCGTCTTCTGATCACCGTCTGTGATCACCCGTCAGGCTAGCGGTTGCCGGTGGTCCGGGTTAGCTGGTGCCGAGTTCGCTCGCGAGTTTTCGCGCTGCGTCGGCCAAGGTGAAGTCGGGGCTCAGCGTCCAGCTATGAATGTTTTCGAGGCCATATGGGATCTCGTCCGAGGCAAGTGGCTCGAGGAAGATTGGAAGCAGCCGGTGCCCCAGCCGACGGGCCAGATTGATCGCTCGTGTGATCTCGGACCGCTCGTAGTGAGCTTTCGCCGTCCGCTTGGACACCAGGATCACCGTCGCAGCGGTACCTCGTTGCCGCTCGGGGAGCACACGGTCCCACTCGTCCCCAAAGGCGCAGATCGGCCGCGGAGCAAAGCGCGCCGATCCGCCAGCGCTCCAGTTGACGTTTCAGCTTCAATGCGCTGGGCTCGTCCGGGCCTGCAAATGCGAGAAATGCCGCGCCTCCGCGCCGGGAAGCGCCGCGACCGAAAGTCGACCGCCACCATTCCAGATCCGACGACAAAATCAGGGTTGAGCCCACTCCTATCACCCTCGGAGGGAAGTCCCCAAGCGAATCGTGTGCAGTGAGTCGCCCGTCGTCGGGTCCCAGGTTCGTGCGGTGCCGTCGTCGCTGGTGGTGGCGAGTTGGGTGTGTCCGTTGATGGTGTAGGCACAGATCAAGGTGACCTTGTTGGTGTGGCCGTTGAGTTGGTGGAGTTGTTGGCCGGTTGTTGGGTCCCAGGTTCGTGCGGTGTGGTCCACGCTGGTGGTGGCGAGTTGGGTGTGTCCGTTGATGGTGTAGGCACAGATCGAGGTGACCGTGTCGGTGTGGCCGTTGAGTTGGTGGAGTTGTTGGCCGGTTGTTGGGTCCCAGGTTCGTGCGGTGTGGTCCACGCTGGTGGTGGCGAGTTGGGTGTGTCCGTTGATGGTGTAGGCACAGATCGAGGTGACCGTGCTGGTGTGGCCGTTGAGTTGGTGGAGTTGTTGGCCGGTTGTTGGGTCCCAGGTTCGTGCGGTGCCGTCCCGGCTGGTGGTGGCGAGTTGGGTGTGTCCGTTGATGGTGTAGGCACAGATCGAGGTGACCGTGCTGGTGTGGCCGTTGAGTTGGTGGAGTTGTTGGCCGGTTGTTGGGTCCCAGGTTCGTGCGGTGCCGTCCCGCTGGTGGTGGCGAGTTGGGTGTGTCCGTTCATGGTGTAGGCACAGATCGAGGTGACCCGGTTGGTGTGGCCGTTGAGTTGGTGGAGTTGTTGGCCGGTTGTTGGGTCCCAGGTTCGTGCGGTGTGGTCCCAACTGGTGGTGGCGAGTTGGGTGTGTCCGTTGATGGTGTAGGCACAGATCGAGGTGACCAGGTTGGTGTGGCTGTTGAGTTGGTGGAGTTGTTGGCCGGTTGTTGGGTCCCAGGTTCGTGCGGTGTGGTCCCAACTGGTGGTGGCGAGTTGGGTGTGTCCGTTGATGGTGTAGGCACAGATCGAGGTGACCAGGCTGGTGTGGCCGTTGAGTTGGTGGAGTTGTTGGCCGGTTGTTGGGTCCCAGGTTCGTGCGGTGTGGTCCCAACTGGTGGTGGCGAGTTGGGTGTGTCCGTTGATGGTGTAGGCACAGATCGAGGTGACCAGGCTGGTGTGGCCGTTGAGTTGGTGGAGTTGTTGGCCGGTTGTTGGGTCCCAGGTTCGTGCGGTGCCGTCCCGGCTGGTGGTGGCGAGTTGGGTGTGTCCGTTGATGGTGTAGGCACAGATCGAGGTGACCGTGCTGGTGTGGCCGTTGAGTTGGTGGAGTTGTTGGCCGGTTGTTGGGTCCCAGGTTCGTGCGGTGTGGTCCCAACTGGTGGTGGCGAGAGTTGGGTGTGTCCGTTGATGGTGTAGGCACAGATCGAGGTGACCAGGCTGGTGTGGCCCGTTGAGTTGGTGGAGTTGTTGGCCGGTTGTTGGGTCCCAGGTTCGTGCGGTGCCGTCCCGGCTGGTGGTGGCGAGTTGGGTGTGTCCGTTGATGGTGTAGGCACAGATCGAGGTGACCAGGCTGGTGTGGCCGTTGAGTTGGTGGAGTTGTTGGCCGGTTGTTGGGTCCCAGGTTCGTGCGGTGCCGTCCCGGCTGGTGGTGGCGAGTTGGGTGTGTCCGTTGATGGTGTAGGCACAGATCGAGGTGACCGTGCTGGTGTGGCCGTTGAGTTGGTGGAGTTGTTGGCCGGTTGTTGGGTCCCAGGTTCGTGCGGTGCCGTCGTCACTGGTGGTGGCGAGTTGGGTGTGTCCGTTGATGGTGTAGGCACAGATCGAGGTGACCGTGTCGGTGTGGCCGTTGAGTTGGTGGAGTTGTTGGCCGGTTGTTGGGTCCCAGGTTCGTGCGGTGCCGTCCCGGCTGGTGGTGGCGAGTTGGGTGTGTCCGTTGATGGTGTAGGCACAGATCGAGGTGACCCGGTTGGTGTGGCCGTTGAGTTGGTGGAGTTGTTGGCCGGTTGTTGGGTTCCAGGTTCGTGCGGTGTGGTCGTCGCTGGTGGTGGCGAGTTGGGTGTGTCCGTTCATGGTGTAGGCGCAGATCGACGTGACCAGGCCGGTGTGGCCGGTGAGTGTCAAGAGATCGGAACGAGGCGGCACCGTCGACCAGCGTCCGACGTACGGCACGGCCGTTGCGGCTCGGAAGTCGTCGGTCGCCAATTGATCCATCACTTCGCTCAAACTGAGCTGGGCCGCGCGCTCGTTGACGTCCATCGTTTCTGCCGCCTCCAGGCAGTGGCGCAGAACTTTGGCGCGATCGCGACCGGCCCGGGTCGTTGCATAGGCGACGACGGTCAAGACGCGGCAGCGCAGGTCGGCACGCAACAGGAAGGGCGTTCGCCAATATTGCGTCGACGCGGCTGCCAAGTTGAGCGTGGTGGGGCAACGAGCGGAATGCATACGCGCTTCGTCGCGTTCCATTCCGAGTCGTCGCCGCGCTGTAGAAGAGCGTTCGTGATGGCGGCATGGTCCGCCGAGAGCCTTCTACGCTGGCCCGCCGGCATGTCGCCTGCCTGACTCAGGAGGGCGTCATTGAGGGCCTGATGGAATAGTCGAAAGACTCGTCCGTCGACTGCATCGGTGCTGTCCAAAATGAAGCTGGCGCCAGCCGACTCGACAAACGTGACGATCCCTTTGCGTCGACCGGTCGATGATCCAGAGCGTCATTGAGAACCGTCCACAGTTCAACGGGAATCCCGGGCGCCTCGGTCAACGCCAGCACGGTCAGCAGTTCGATCATGTCGATCGGCTGGCCATCCAACGCCAGGACCGTGCATGACTGCTGAGTTCGCTCAAGGTATCGGCGAAACGCCTGGCCCACGTCCGGACCGAAGTCGAGCTCATCGGTCGAGACGGCCTCCACGTCGTGCAATCCGTGCGAGCGCGCCTCCAACCCGGCCACCAAGAAGTTGTTGACAGCGAGTTCCGCGATTCGTTCAGCGACCGGTTCCGCCACGTCTGTCTTGGCGTAGGCGCCGCGGGTGCTGCTGTCCTGCAAAGTGGTCAGCGCAGGCAGCCAGATCCTCGTGCTTAAAGTATGTCGGCGAGTCCAGGTCGATGGTCGCGCACGCCCGGGTGAACGCTCCGATGAGGTTGCCGTCGCCATCGTGGCGCCTCGTGCCGACAACAACCGAGACTCCGGAGCCATGAAGGTTCTCAGCCATCGGCCGCAACACATCGCGGATCAGCAACCGTGCTTCATAGGGGCTCGCAGCCTCATCGAGCGCGCGACGACGAGATTGAAGCGCCGCTCTGTCGCCTCCAGAGCGTCCTTCAGGTTGACCAGTTCGTCTTGGAGCGCGCCAGCAGCCGGAAGTGGCGCCGACACGGCCGCTGCGATCTCTGCCAGCACGTCCCGAGCGGTCTTGTTCTTGGCGTGAACGGCGCAGCTGATCAAGCCAACCGGCGCTTTGACGGCGTCTTCGTCTCCGGGTAGCGCTGCGCTCAAGGCCGCATCGGCTGTGGTGACGATGCGCGCCAACACAGCGGACTTGCCGACTCCTGGCGAGCCGGTCACCACCAGTACCTCGGGTTTCGGCGGTCGGGTCAGCCAGTCGACAATCTCGGTCAGCGCTTGGGTGCGACCGCGAAATCGGTAGCCCGACTCTGCTTCGTTGGCGACACCACGCGCTCGAGGCCGCCAATGCAGGGTCGCCTGCGGGTCAGTGCTCAGCTCCCAACCCCACGCTTCCGCGGTCGACGCGCCACTCGACGCTGACCATCGCGCCAGTTCGCCCAAGTTCTGCGCCGGTAGCTGGTCGATGGCCGCCTTTAGACCGATCGCCTTGCCGTTCCTGCGCTCATCGGCCGATCCCACGATGCCGATGACAGCACCATAGTCAGGACACCACACGCCACTGCCAGAGAACCCCTGTTCGAGGGGATATGCCGAGGCGGTGTCTACGCGCATCCATTCAAAGGCGAGCGTCGCGCCAATCGTTCCGTGTGCTTCGTTGCCCGCCGGGTCGGCCTGTGGGAAGCCGAAAGCCCACCAGCCCTTCTCGCGGAGATCCTTGGGTGCCGGGTTCCTTAACAGCGCAGGATTCGCACCGACCGGTGCCGACGCTTCAAGGTCAGGACCGCAGGTCCGTCATCGCCAAACCCCGCCCTGAGATCAGCGCTGACGACGGTGCGCCGCTCCCTCGATCCCGACATCGGGAACGTTGCCCACAAATCGCGCTGCCCTCGACCGCGTGGCGAATGGTGATCACCCGCGTGAATCGATCAGCACACCGCAACCGATCGGTGTGTGGGCGTCCGCGCTGAGGTGGAGGGCAACGACCCAACTCGCGTCGGTCGGGGCGAGGGCAGGCATCTACTCGGGCGCCTTCCACTTGAGGCTCACCTCGAAGCTGCCCTCGGTTGCCGCTTTGGCGACCAAAAGTTGGCTTTGCCGCTGACCTTGATAGCGAATGTCACCGTGATCTCATCGATGCCATCGGCCTGCGCTTGGTTGAGCACCAGGTGCCCTGCGTCTATTGCCGGTCGAATAGCGTCCAAGAGTTTGCTCGGCGTGTCGTTCGGCGATGCCGCCGGAAACCCTTCCCCGGATCCGCCTCAAAGCTGACGATCGTGCCGTCGTCCAGTTCGTAGTTCGCCAGAGCCATCCTCAAACCTCCTGTCGGTGAGAGCAGATTAATGGCCCCGCAAACCCCGAGAGACAACCCGTTTCAATGGGGTTCAGGCGTCACATTGGTGTCGAGGCCATCAAGGTTCGAGATCGGGAATCCGCGGGTACTCAGTCCGTTCGGGAAGGTCAAGGTCGTCTAGTTCGAGCGACGAAAATCGATCACGAATGGGAGTACCCGCCTGCCGAGGTCTGCCTCTCTGGTCAGGGTCGTCGTCAGGATTGCTCGTACTTCGGCTTCCATCGACCGCCCCTGTTCGGCAGCACGGGCCCCAGCTTGTCTGGTAACGCGTCGTCGAAGTTCTAATGGTAAGAGTCGCCACAATTCCATTTCCTCGCTCGTGGATGGGTGGACGCCGTTGACAGCAACGCTAGTGGCGTGGTGTCAAGGCGGCGGCGAGTGGTGGCGCGATTCTCGATTCGGGACAAGTCCGGCTCCCGGAGTCGAGCAGCAAACCCAAGATCCGGGGGTGTGCGACACGGTAGGGTGGGCAAATATTTCCCCACAGAGGAGTTGGGTCAATGGGGCGAATGCGTAGTCGTGCTCGCTGGCTGTACGCATCGGGTGTGGCAGCCCTCCTGATGACCGCGGTCGGTGCTCCGCGGTCGGGGAGCGCGCCCAGGTCAAGGCTGGAACCGACCCCGAACCGGTGCTCATCTATGACCTGACCGACGGACGCCCCAGAACCGGCGATCCCTCGAATTGCTCTACCACGCTCAGCACGAGGACTTGACGGCCGACTGTCTCGCCGGGCAAGGAGTCGAGTACGAACCGAACCCGGTCGTACATCACGATCCCAGCTTTGGGATTCGCGCCTTGTTTCCCGACGGCCTGGTCTCTGTAGAGAACGAACGCCGCAGGTCTGAGGCATGGCGAGACTGGCAAGATGCAGGTTTCGGCGGCTCAGAGTGCTCATTCGCCGCATCACAAGCGCCGCTGCCGCTGGCCGCAGACCATGTCGCCATCGAGGGCGAACTGCCCGATGGCTTGGAGGGTCGCCTCAACGAGGCATACGTCTCATCGCCCGAGCTTGTTGCGCTGAATGCCGACTATCTGGCCTGTATGACCGCCAGAGGCTTCGACATCGAATCACGCGGCGAGATCGGCGACCTGATCATCGGGGAAGCCCGTCCCGAATCACACTTCGATCTTCGCCCCGGCACCGACCAGTTCGACCGCTCCATTTGGGCTGCGGACTTCGAGTGTTTTTCGCCCATTCAAGGCCAGATGATCGAACTGATGGCCGAAATCGACAAACCTTTCCTCGACCAAAACCGTGCAGTCTTTGACCGTCTCGCCGCTCAATGGGACACCATCGACGCCGCCGCCAACGACATCAGAGCCCAAAACATCTACGACGAGTAGCACCCAGCGGCCTGGAAGCATGAGACGCTCCTCCTTCCGAACCGGCCCAGACTGAGCGTCACTGCTGCAACGACCGTCGTCGTTTGCTGCAGAATGAGCGAGGCAGACGCCCGTCCCCACAAACCTGGAGCGTTCCATGTTTCCCTCCCCACGAATGGTTGCGGCCGTCGCGCTGACACCCCTGCTGATCGTTGCGTGTTCATCCAGCCAAGAGCCTGCCGAGGCCTCCTCATCAAGCGCGGCCCAGACCACCGTCGTAGCTGAGACCACCGCACCAGACTCCGCAGCCAGCTCCAACGCTGAAGAGCCCCGGAACGAACGTACGCCCACAGAGTTACAAGCAGCGCTCCGTTCGATGGGGGTCGAAATCACAACCGAGGAGGCCGAGACGTACGGCCCGATGACGGTTGCCGAACTGAAACGGTCCTGGACCGATCAGGGGCTATCTCTCCACGGTCGATCGTCGACTTCCAGCCCGACACCGCCGTGATCGGTCAGATGTCTGCCGATCAACTGAAAATGCTCTACGGCGTGGATCGAAGCGACGATGAAGGCGGCCAGGTATACCGAAGCGAAGCTGCCGAGGTGATCTCCGCAGCCCGTGAGCAGTTCGGTGATCGAATCGGACTCGTGGCATACCGCCCAGATGGCAGCATGACGGTTTCGATTCGCTCACTCACCTCTGCTGACCGAGAAGCGATCGCCAGCATCGAGCGATCGACCGACGTACAACTGAACGCTATGGACTTGGTCGGTCTCACGGAACCAGAACTCGACGACCTGCGAACTCAACTGGAGGCTTTCGTCGTAAGTCAGGACCCCGCCAACTGGGGAGTCGGCATCTACGGTGGAGACGACTTCGAAGGTCCTGCGGATGCGGCCCGTGTCGTCGTCACGCTCGGACCTGACGACCTCCGCTGGCCAACCTCGGTGCGTGAGCAAACGACCTGGCGACTTCCTCGACGAGCTCGCAAAATCGGACCCGGCAGTAACCGATCTCACCATCGACGACGCCCTCCTCGTTTGGCAAGGCGTTAGCAGCGACAGCAGCAGTTGACGCCGCCGACCGCTGGTCACGTTCCTCGGTTAATCGCCCAAGGCTCGCTCGCCAGCTGTCGTCCGAGGTCCCTGCTCCGCTTTTGCGGTCTCACCTGGAAGCCACCGGAGCGCTGACTCCGGAGCCGCTGTGCGACATGATGGCTGGCATGTCAGACGAATCTGTGAGCACCCGACCGCCCGGCGAAACACCACGACTGGCGACGCCCGCTGATGCCTCTGCGGTCGCTCAGCTTCTCTTCGACTTCAACCACGAGTTCGACGTCGCTTCTCCGCCCGTCGCGGTTCTGGAAGAACGACTCGTCGCGTTGCTCAACACCGAAGTCGCCTTTGCGGTCGTTGCCGCCGCGAACCCCACCGCTGTTGCGCTGATCACCCTGCGCCCGTCGGTGTGGTACCCAGGGCCGGTTGCAACGCTCGACGAGATGTATGTCGTTCCAGCCTTGCGAGGCCATGGCGTCGGATCGAAGGTCTTGACCGCTGCCGTCGAGGAGTGCCGTGTCCGCAACGTCGGCTCGATCGAGATCAACGTGGACGAGAGCGATACCGACGCGCTGCGCTTTTATCGCCGTCACGACTTCTTCGACGTGGACCCCTCCACCGACGAAAAGGCGTTCTACCTGTTTCAAGACTTGGTCTAGACCGCGACACTTCGACCCGAGGCCACGTGACTCGACTCGCACCGTTGCGAATTGCCGACTACCAGGGTGGGGAGCCGCTCGTCGCCGTTCTTCCGACGCCGTTCTTCCAGCGCAGCGTTGTTCCAATACCGTTGGTTGCAGCCGCTACCCGCCGAGACGGGTTTGCCGCCCCATTGCCAGGTTTCTTACAGCCCAATGATGAGCGCGATCAGTTCCCGAATCTGAGAAAGAGCGACAGGCCCAACGTTGTCGCCCGTGTGTTCCACTATTCGCTCTGTGCTGATCGTCGTCGGTAGGTGTCATTGAGCAACCCCGTAGGTGTCGATCTCGACCTCTGTCACCCACCCCCGTTCGGTCGTGGTACATGGAACGACGAGGACCGCGTGTTGTCGAAACTCGAGAACGTCATCGGCGGTGACGACTATGGCCGGTCGACGGTGCCCACGTTCGCCAGTTGCTGGCGTCCCAAAATCGCAGCGGATGACGTCACCCGAGCTCATGGGCAACATCGCTAGCTGACGCGTTCAGCAGTGAGGACTCTTCGGGTGACAGCGCCCCGCTCGCAAGCTGGTGGCCGATGATCCTTCGGTGTTCTCGTCTGACGAGTTTGGCGATCTGACCGTCAAGGGTGAGGCCGTCACGGTCTGCGAGTCGCTGAAGGGCGTCACGTGTCTGAGTTGAAACCTCGATGGTGGTCGTCTTGCTCATACTCTGAAGTTTGCCAATTCGACGACCGGCTCACCTCGGTCGAGGGAAGCGATGGCGCAGCCGGACGCCTGGCAACCGAACTTCGGGCTGCCGCAATGCGTGCCCAGCGTGATCAGCGGGTCTGGAGCGTGTCAGCGGATGGCGGTCGGGGCGACGATCCCGCCGGTGCTTCCTGTCAGAGGGACCGGCGTTGCGATCAGGCAGGCAATCGATGGTGCTCTGCGCGGCGCAGTCGGCGGCGAGCTGGTCCAGGTTCCACAGCTGGCCTTGCGTCATACCTAAGTCACGCAGGCAGATCATGTGGACTGGGAGCAGCACCGACGGATCCTCACCGGGAAACACCTCAAAGGTCAGCGTGTCGGTCGCCACAGCAGCGACATCGTGATCGGCAAAAACTCAATCGCGTCCGTCGAAATGCCGGGGGTCGGATGCCCGAAGCGTTGACGATCGCCTGCGGCCAGCCAGTGCATCTGCCCGGTGCGGACCATCAAAATGTCGCCGCCATCACGTCGATACCAGCGGCCGAGACACAGCGTTCCAGGTCGTCGGCAGTGACCGGATGCGCGTCCTCAAAGTGGTCGACCCCGTGTAGTCGCGCCACATCGACCAGCAAGCCCCGAGTGGCCACTGCACCCATGTGTTCGATGCCCAGCCGCGCAGCGCCAGCCTGGGTCACGACGCTGTCGGGCGTGTTGTTGTAGAGCAGCCCGCCATATCCGGCGTGGCTGAGCGCATCCCAATGGGTGCCAGCCTGTACGCCCATCGACACCACGTCGTCGCTGGTCGTGAAATCCGACGGATCGCCCGTGAACGCCACATTCACCATCGTCATGGTGCGTTCAGGGTTGATGCGCCCCGGAATCCCACCCGTCTGTGGCCCGTCGGCATCGAACGGAATCGCCAAGCTGAATGCCTCGCCCCGACGTACCGCGCCACCCCCCCGAAGCACCGCCGCGTGGTCGATCAGATTGAGCGTGCCGCGTTGGTCCTCGGCACCCCAACGCCCGGCATTGGAAACTCGCTCAGCAAGCTCGGCCAACTCTTCCGGCAAAGCCATCACGGCACCCCTGATTCGACCACACGATTTCGACAGATCGTCCACCGCTCGAAACCCCGTGTCGAATGGGGAGCAGGTCGCCGATCTTCCACCCGACAGCGCCCTGGCGACCGTATTCAACGACTTGAATAAACATGCACGGCGGGGCTACGGTTCTGGCATGTCGTTTACTGCCGCAGTACTGGGTGGGTCGGGTTACGCCGGTGGCGAACTCGTACGCATCCTCGCACAACACCCCAACTTCAACCTCGGTCCGATCACCGCCGCATCCAACGCTGGCACCTTGATAGCTGACCGCATCCCAGCGCTCGCACCTGTCCTGGGCGATCGCAGGTTCGCCGAAACCGATCCCGGCGCGGTGTCCGGCGTCGACGTCGCCTTCGTCGCGCTGCCACACGGCGAGTCCCAGACCCTCATGGAGTCGCTTACTACCCAGGTGGGTCACGTCGTCGACCTCGGGGCCGATTTCCGGCTTCCCCTCGACGACTACACCACCTGGTACGGCGCCGGCCACGGCGCGCCAACGCTGCTCGACGACTTCCAATACGGCCTGGTCGAGGTGTTCCGGGACGCCATTGGGTCCGCCCAGCACATCGCCAACCCGGGTTGCTATCCGACCGCTGCCAACCTTGCACTGGCCCCAGCCCTCGCGAACGGGTGGCTCGACCCGGCCAGCCTCGTCGTCAACGCAGCATCGGGCATTTCTGGCGCTGGCCGGTCGCTGAAGGACGCCAACCTCTACAGCCAGGCCAACGAATCGGTGACCGCTTACGGGCTTCTCACCCACCGTCACACCGCTGAGATTGAATGGGTGTGCTCCCAAATCGCCGGGCAACCGGTCACCGCCCTGTTCACGCCCCACTTGGCTCCGATGACTCGAGGCATCCATGCCACCGCAACCGCCCGACTCTCCGAACCGTCGAACGGCGTCACCACCGACGACGCCCTCGCGGCGTACCGCGAGTTCTACGCCGATTCACCGTTTGTTGTCGTGAGTGACAACCCGCCATCCACCAAGGCGACCTTCGGCGCCAATACCGTTTACGTCACCTGTCGCATCGATCGGCGTACCGGCCATTTTCTGGGCATCGCGGTCGAAGACAACCTCGTCAAAGGCGCGGCCGGACAGGCCGTTCAATGCGCCAACCTGATGCTCGGCCTCGATGAGCAAGCGGGTCTACCCATCCTCGGAGTCACTCCATGAGCATCCTCGCTGCCAAAGGCTTCACCGCCGGCGGCGCCGCCATCGGCATCAAAGAGTCGGGCGCCAAAGATCTCACCATCATCGGCGCGGCAGGCGAAGAGTCGCTCGTCGCTGCGGCCGTGTTCACGACCAACCGCCTGCAAGCCGCGCCGGTCCAAGTGTCGAAGCGTCATATGGCTGCCCAGCAGGGAATTCGCGCCGTTGTGATCAGCTCGGGCAACGCCAACGCCGCCACCGGCGCGCGAGGCATCAGCGACGCCGAGGCGATGTGTCAGGCAACCGCTGCACAGCTCGGTTGCGCAGCGGAACAGGTGTTGGTGTGTTCGACCGGCGGTATCGGCCAGCCCCTCCCGATCGACCTGATCACAGTCGGCATCGCAGCACTCGCTCCTCAACTTGGTGACACTCCCGAGCATGCCCAGGCCGCAGCCGAAGGCATCCTCACCACCGACACCCGCACCAAACAGGCAACAGCGCAGGTCAACGGACCTGACGGCGCTGTCTATAACGTCGGCGGTATCACCAAAGGCGCTGGCATGATCGCCCGTCGATGGCGACCATGCTCGCGTTCATCACCACCGATGCACCTGTGCATCCGGACTGGTGGCAGTCCACTCTGAGCGCTGCGGTCGACCAGACGTTCAACTCGGCGTCGATCGACGGATGCACCTCAACCAACGACACCGTTATCGCGCTGGCCAGCGGCTCTGCCGGAGGCCCGGTCGTTGGCGCCGACACCCCTGACGGCTGACGCCTTGGCGACGGCGCTCACCGACGTCTGCCGATCGCTCGCCTGGCAGATCTTGCGAGACGGTGAGGGCGTGTCTGTCCTGCCACGGTCAGCGTCTCGGGAGCGACCGACGACCGTGACGCCAAACTTGCCGCGCACGCGATCGCCAACTCGATGCTCGTCAAATGCTCGCTGCTCGGACGTGACCCCTATTGGGGGCGCATCCTGTCCGAGGCCGGGGCCAGCGGCGCCAGCTTCAACCCCGACGACAGTGCAGTGTCCTACGGCGATCACATCGTTGCCGCTGGCGGCATCGCCCGTGACCACGACGTCAACGCGGTCGCTGCTCACATGCAGCAGGACCACATCCAGATCGGCGTCACACTCGGCGATGGCGCCGGTGCAGCCCACGCCTATATGACCGACCTGGGTTACGCCTACCTCGACGAAAACAAGGGCACCTCGTGAGCCAGCACAGCGCCTCAGAACAACCAAACGGTGACGCCATCGATCCGCATGTCACCGCCGATGTCCTTGTCGAAGCGCTGCCATACATCCAGACCTTCCGGGGCGCCTCGCGTCGTCATCAAATACGGCGGCCACGCAATGTCCAGTCCCGAACTGGCTGACCTCTTCGCTCAAGACGTCGTGCTGATGGCCCATCTTGGGCATGAAGCCGATTGTTGTACACGGCGGCGGCCCGCAGATCTCTGACCTCATGCGGCGGCTCGGCAAAGAACCCGAGTTCGTGGACGGGCTGCGAGTGACCGACGCTGAGACGGTCGACATCGTCCGCATGGCGCTTATCGGGCAGGTCAACCGCCAGATTGTTACCCGCATGAACGCGACCGGGCCCTACGGTCGGTCTCGGGGCGAAGATGCCGGGCTGATCAGGGTGACTCAGCGCGACCCGCGACTCGGGTTCGTGGGCGACGTGCGACAGGTCAATCCGAGATCATCGAGAAGCTGCTGGCCGAAGACCTCATTCCCGTGGTGGCGGGTATCGGGGTCGACGACGACGGCAAACGTGTACAACGTCAACGCCGATGCGATCGCCGCGGCCGTCGCCGAGTCGCTCGGCGCTCAAAAACTGGTCTACCTCACTGACGTGCCAGGGCTACTCGGGGACGTCGAGGACCCTGATTCACTGATCGATTCGCTCGACCTCGACGAACTGGACCGCCTCGTCGCGAACGGTGCAATCCATTCGGGCATGGTGCCAAAGCTCGAATCGATCGCAGGCGGCGATCCGCGGCGGAGTGACTCGGCGCACATTCTCGATGGACGCATTCCCCACGTGCTGCTCGTCGAACTCTTCACCAACCGGGGATCGGCACCATGATTTGGGAAGGAACGGGCCAATGAGCGGCGACTCTCCGATGTGGTTGGACAGCGCATCTGCGACGAGTGAGGACTGGATCGCCCGCGACGCAGCGTCCGTACTCAACACCTACGGGACCCGACCCCTCACCTTCGAGCGCGGAGCGGGGTCCTATCTGTACGACGTCAACGGCACCGAATACATCGACTTCTTGTCCGGCCTCGCCGTTACGTCCCTCGGCCACGCACACCCCGACGTTGCCCGGGCCATCTCCAGTCAGGCCAACACGCTGCTGCACACGTCCAACCTGTTTGGAACCGAACCGCAGGTCCGCGTCGCCGAACGACTCATCGCGCTGCTCGGCCGGGGCAAAGTGTTCTTCTCCAACTCCGGTGCCGAGGCCAATGAGGCAGCGATCAAGTTCGCACGCGCCTGGGGGCGCGCGCATGGCGGCCCTGACCGTTTCCACATCCTGACCGCTGACCGAGGGTTCCACGGGCGGACGATGGGCGCTCTGGCCGCGACCGGTCAGCCAGAGAAAAAAGAGCGGTTCATGCCGATGCTCGAGGGTATGCATTCGCTGCCCCTCGACCGTCCCGACCAGTTTCTCGACCGTATTGGTGACGAAACCGCCGCAGTGCTGCTCGAACTGATCCGTGCCGAAGCTGGCGTTCTGCCCCTCGACGTCGACTTCGTCCAGGAAGTCGCCCGACGCTGTGCGGACACCGAGACGCTGCTCATGGTTGACGAGGTACAAACCGGCATCGGCAGAACCGGAGCGTGGTTCTGCGCCGAGCATTACGGCATCACTCCCAACGTCGTCACCATGGCCAAAGCGCTCGGCAACGGGATGCCGATCGGAGCGACCTGGGTTGACGATGACGTTGCCGGTCAGATCCTTGTCGGAGATCACGCGAGCACCTTCGGCGGACAGCCGCTCGCGACAGCGGCCGCGGAAGCGGTGCTCCAGGTGATGGCTCGCGACGGCCTGCCGGAACGTGCGGCCGAGGTCGGCGCAATGCTCCAACAGCAACTGCTCGACCTCGATGGAGTCGAGAGCGTCAGGGGTCGCGGGATGCTCATCGGTGTGCAGCTACACGACGGCGTCGCCGCAACAGATGTCGCCGCCGCTTGTCGGCGGAGCGGGCTGATCGTTGGTCCGCTCTCTCTGTCGGCAGTCCGAGTCACGCCGGCGCTCAACATCCCAGTCGCAGTTCTCGATGAGGGCGTCCAACGCTTCGAACGGGGGCTCAGCTCATGTTTGTCGTAACCCTGGCGCGTTCGACTGCGCCGATTGGAGGCCACGATGTCTAGCGACCTGCTCGACCTCACCGTTCTGCAACGCCCCGACTGCGCGTCGATGCTGACCACAGCTATCGAATGGAAAGGTGAGCCGTCCCTCGTCCCGGCGCTGCTGGCTGGCGACGGCGCGGCCGCCATCTTCACCAAACCGTCCTTGCGCACCCGTATGTCCTTCGAAGCAGCGGTGGCTTCACTCGGCGGACTCCCGATCAGCTTCTCAGCAGGCGAGGTCGGGCTCGGAGGTCGAGAAACCGCTGCCGACATCGCATGCACCGTCGCATCCACCCTGGGAGTCCTCGCCGCACGGGTTCACCACCACAGCGACCTCGTCCAGATGGCCGCGGCCGTCGATATCCCCGTTATCAACCTGCTGTCCGACGAGAGTCACCCGCTGCAAGCGCTTGCCGACCTGCTGACCTGCGTCGAGAACTGGGGCGCGCTCTCTGGCCGAAAGATCGCCTATGTCGGCGATGGCAACAACGTGGCGGTCTCACTCGCCCGGGCATGCGCGCTCACGGGGATGACGATGTCATGTGCCTCGCCTCCCGGCTACGAGATCCCGCCGGACATCATCGCCGAAGTCAACGCAGAATCGATCGTTCTCGAGCAGTTGGCCGATCCACTCGCCGCGGTCACCAACGCCGATGCTGTATACACCGATGTGTGGACGTCGATGGGACAAGAAGACGAGTCCCAACAACGCCGAACGGCGTTCGAAGGCTTCATGGTGACCGCAGAGCTGATGAGCCACGCCAAACCCGACGCGATCTTCCTCCACTGCCTCCCGGCACATCGCGGAGAAGAGGTCGCCGCCGATGTGATTGACGGACCGCAGTCTCGGGTCTGGCAACAGGCGGGCAACCGTTTTCACGCCGCTCGGGTCGCCATCGCCTGGTGCCTCGATCCTTCAGGGCTGATCCAATGACCGGCCTCTCCAAACCTCAGCGTCAGCATCGCATCGCCGAGCTTCTCGAACAGCAGGCCGTTGCCTCGCAGGCTCAACTCGTCGAACTGCTTGCGCTCCAAGGCGTCAACGCAACACAGGCCACCGTTTCGCGCGACCTCGAAGAGATGGGTGCGGTCAAGATCCGCATACCAGGCGGGGCCATGGCCTACGCCGTCCCCGAACGCGTCACCGACCGACCCCTGCCCGACGATCACCTGCGTCACGTACTCGGCGACTTCGTTCTTGACGTCTCGTACAACCATCCAATCGTGATCCTGCGCACACCCCCCGGTTCGGCTCACGTCGTCGCATCGGCACTCGACCGCAGCAACCGAGAGGGCGTGCTGGGCACGGTCGCCGGCGACGACACGCTCCTCCTGGTAGCCGACCGCGGAATGGACGCTTCTGAGTTGGCCCATAGCCTCGCCACGCTGGCTGGACTGGAGTAACACGCAGTGCCGAACAACGACGATGCAGCAACGCCCGCGCAGACCACGGGCGTGGCCGGCGGCAAGACGCTCTGGCATGGACGTTTCGAGGAGGGTCCCGACGAAGCGCTTATGGCTTTTACGGAGAGTCTGAGCTTCGACAAACGCTTGGCGACCGACGACATCGCGGGCTCTCGCGGGCATGCCACCATGCTCGAACGCGTCGGCATCATCAACGCCGACGAGCTGGCCGCCATCCTCGCCGGTCTCGATCAGGTCGAAGCCGAACTCGCCGATGACACCTTCGTGTTCGTGCCCTCCGACGAGGACATCCATACCGCCGTCGAACGCCGCCTCACCGAGATCGCTGGCGCTCCGGGCGCAAAATTGCACTCCGGTCGCAGTCGCAACGATCAGGTAGCGACCGATCTGCGGCTCTGGGTACGACGCGAAGGCGCTGCGCTGGCGGCGTCACTCGTCCAGCTTCACGGCACCCTCGTCGATCGTGCCGCCGAAGTCGGGCCTGCCTATCTGCCTGGTTACACCCATCTTCAGCGGGCTCAACCGGTTCCGCTCGCACACCACCTCTTGGCGCATTCCTGGGCCATCGAACGCGACGTCGACCGCCTCGGCGATGCGCTGGCGCGCGCCGATGTCTCACCCCTCGGCGCTGGCGCGCTCGCTGGTTCCAGTCTGCCCCTCGATCCCGAGTTCTCCGCTCAGACGCTTGGTTTCGCTGCGACGTTCAACAACTCTCTGGACGCGGTCTCCGACCGAGATTTCGTCGCAGAAATGCTGTTCGTGTGCGCGCTGGGCATGGTGCACCTCTCCCGTCTGGGGGAGGAGCTGATCCTCTGGTCATCCGATGAGTTCGGCTTCATCACGTTGGACGACCGGTTCTCCACGGGATCCTCGATGCTGCCGCAGAAAAAGAATCCCGACATTGCCGAGTTGTCTCGCGGCAAGGCTGGGCGTTTGATCGGCAACCTGACGGGCATCCTGGCTACCCTCAAGGGTCTGCCGCTTGCCTACAACCGCGACCTGCAGGAAGACAAAGAGCCCTTGTTCGATTCGGTCGACCAGCTGCGCCGCGCAGCCCTCGCCATGAACGGCATGCTCGCCACCATCCAGTTCCGCATCGACGTGATGGCCGCCGCGGTCGACGACTCCTTCGCTGGCGCGGTCGACATCGCCGAAGCCCTCGTCGCCCAGGGCGTTCCCTTCCGCGACGCACATGCGATCGTTGGGCGTGTCGTGCGTCAAGCGCTCGAGGCACACGTCAGCCTGGCAGAAGCGGTCGAAACGGATGCCGAGCTCGGACCAGACTTCACAGACCTGCTTCGCCCAGGTGCCGGTGTCGCACGACGTATCACCGCGGGTGGTGCAGGCACCGACGTCGTGGCCGCCCAACTCACCAAGGCCCAGGCCGCCAGCTCCCAACTCCAAAGCCGTTGGCTCTGACGTTTGGGTCGGCGAAGACCATCTCCCCCACGTCAGCGCTGTTGCGACGAGGCCACCAGAACCGGGCCGCCGTCCGTTCTACCGGCCGGTCCCGTTATTTTGAGGTTCGTTGCGCCCGCGAACCACGTCCGGAGGGTACCCCCACGCGGTCGGCATGGGTGATGACCGTCAGACGTCGACGGGCCAAACAACCCAGTTGGTTAAGGCTGAGTTGATCGCCACTGGTCGATCAACTCAGCGGGCCAATAGCGCTGCGGGGTGACGTCGAACGCGTCGATGAGCGCCTTCTGGACACCCTGGTAGTCGTAACAGTTCACCTCGAAACGGTTACCCCAGGGGTCGGCGAACTCATATGCCCAGCACAGGTCAAAATCGATGACATCATCGATCCTGAGCGGGCTCCCATCGATGCTCGCCAAGGTTTCATTACTGAGCGAGCGGGCGAAAGCGACAAAAGCATCAACGTCGACGCTGAATGCCACTCCGGTCGCCTGGGGGACCATCGGATGCGTATCGGTCGCTTCAAAAAGAGCCAGCGTCGTCTTGCCGCCGTCAGCGGAAATCTGGACGGGCCCGCCGTCGAAACCTTCTGCCCAAAAGCGGAACCGCTCGACCGGTTCGAAGCCCAAGCGCTCGCCGTACCAGCGAACCGCATCCGCCCGATTTGGTACTCGCAGATGCACGTGATCGATGCGTCCGAGGGCAAACGGTGAGGGGATCATGGGCCCACCCTAGTGGTGATCAGCGTCGTCCTGCTATCCGCCGATGGTGAAGTTGACGGTCGCTCCCGGGGCTATCTGTTGGCCAGCGGCGGGGGATTGGGATACGACAGCGCCCGTATCCTGCTGTGCTCCTGCTTGGAGTTGCGCGTTGGGGTTGAGCGAGGCGCCTTGGATCGCAGCGATCGCCTGGGAATAGGTCATACCGGCCAGGTTAGGAACGGCAACCGTTTGCGGGTCGGGTTCCGGCGGCGCACCTTCTTCCACCGGAGGTGCCGGTTCCACCGCGGGTTCGGGGGCTGGCGGCGGTGGTTGCGTGGTCGTCACGATCGCGGGGGGCGGGCCGTCGTTAGCCGGATCCAGCGAGGACACGATGATCGTCACCGAATCGCCTGCGGGGATCTCGGTACCGGGCATCGGGTTCTGACCGATGACCGTACCGTCGGCAACATCGGGGACGTACTTGTACTGATACTCGACGTTGAAGTGTTCGTTGAGCGTGCGCAGAGCACCGTCGAGGCCCATTCCCGAGACGTCGGGCATGCCAACCACGGGGACGATTCCAGCCGGGAGGTCGACCGGGATCGTGGTGGGCGGTGCCAAGAATTCCGACGGCTTTACCCCGTCGAGTGCATTCTTCATAAAGTCCGCCCAAATCTGAGTGGGCCAGGTGCCGCCCGCGACCCGGATCGGGGTGGCTGGCGGCGTCATCGACGTGTTCGAGTTCTCGAATCCAACCCAGACCGAAGCGGCAAGTTCCGGTGTGAACCCGACGAACCAGGCGTCGCCGTAGTCGTTGGTGGTTCCGGTCTTGCCAGCGGTGGGGCGGTCGATGATCGCTCGTTTCGCCGTTCCGTTTTGGACCACGGCTTCCATAGCGATCGTCGCTTCGCGGGCCACGTCGAGGGGGATGACACGCTCCCGGTTGTCGGGCGTCGCCTCGTAAACGATCGTGCCATCTTCGGTCGTGATACGGGTGACGAACGTGGGTGGCGAATACACACCATCAGCGGCGATCGTCGAATATGCGGTCGCCATCTCGAGCGGCGTCACCTCGTTGGTCCCCAGCACAGCTGAGTAGTAGTCGCCGAGCGTCGAGTCCCGAATCCCGAGGTCTCGAGCGACCTTGTTGATCACGTCAGGGCCCAGGTCGTGCGCAAGGCGTGCGTACACGGTGTTCGTCGACGACGCCGTAGCAGCGAGAAGCGATTGCGAACCCCGACCGGCATGGTCGTAATTCTTGGGGCACCAATCTTCTTGTCCAGGCACCGAAAAGCAGACTTCCGCAGGTGCGGGATAGACGGTGTCGAGCGTGTCGCCGTGTTCGAGTGCGGCGATCAACGCGAAGATCTTGAACGACGATCCGCTCTGACGTCGGCCCTGGGTGGCAAGGTCGAACTTGGCGTTTTCATCGTCGATGTTGAAAAAGTTGTCGCCCCCGACCAGCGCGCGCACATTGCCGGTGAATGGTTCCATCGCAACGAGGGCCGCTGACGGATACGACGATTTGTCGAGTACCCCGGTGATGGCGGCTTCGGCATCGCGCTGCATGGCAGGGTCGAGTGTCGTGTAGATCCGCAGTCCACCACCAAACAACAGGTCTTGGCGAGCTTCGGCGGTTTCGCCGAACTGCGGGTCGTTCAAGATGAATTGGCGTACGTACTCGACGAAGTGCGGCGCTATATAGGTCTGCTGCACCTCGCGCACCAGGTTGATCTGTTGTTTCTTGGCGGCGTCTGCTTCCTTTTCGGTGATCACACCCGTCGCGACCATCCGTCCCAGCACCAGGCTGCGTCGGTCTCTGGCGGATTTGGGGTTGTTGTAGGGGTCGAAGTTGTTGGGGAGGGAATGATGCCCACGAGGAGCGCCGATTCGGCCAGGTCGAGTTCTGACGCGTTCTTTCCAAAATAGTGTTGTGCCGCTGCCTGAGCTCCGTATGCACCGTTACCGAAGTAGATGACGTTGAGGTACCGCTCAAGGATCGTGTCTTTTGAATAGCGCCGCTCCAGTTCGAGGGACAGGACGGCCTGCTTAATCTTGCGCTCGACCGTTTCGCTCGAGTCCTGCAACAGGGCAATCTTGACGTACTGCTGGGTGATCGTCGATCCGCCTTGGCCGACCTCACCCGATTCGGCGTTTGATCGAGCGGCCCTCAAGATGCCTCGTACGTCGACACCGTTGTGCTCGTAGAAGCGTGCGTCTTCGGACGCCACAACCGCTTTTTGCATGTACTCAGAGATCTCGGAGAGCTTGACTACTTCACGGTCTTCGACGAAGAAGGAGGTAATCAAGTCGCCGTTGGCGTCGTATACCTCAGAGGTTTCTGCGGTGAAGTCGGGCTCGTCGAGCGCCACGGTATAGGTACAGCTCACCACACCGGAGAGAGCGAGGACGCCAATGATGAGTACTGCGATGCGTTTCAAGCTCACCATTATCGCGAAACGTGAGACCTTGGTTGTGGTCGGACCCGGCGAATACCGCAGGATCTGGCGCACCGCCGTGCGATCGACGGCGAAGGCCGCACCGGTGCGCGACCTTCGGGGAAGTCCAAGAGGACGCATCTAGTGTCCGTCAGCGGCGAGGGGATCCGCCGGGTCGTTGTCGCTCCGGGCTTCTCTGGAATGTGACATGTTGGGTGGCGGGGCCTGTCTAGGCTGGGCGACGTCTGTGCAGCCCGCGGTGACACCTATTGCCCAGGCTGGTCGCGGACCGACCTCAGATCGATCGATCCGCGTTGGTGTGCTGGCGCCGCAGGTGCCGATATCGATCAGGTAATGAAACAGTCAACCAATACGTTTGCGCAGCGTCGTACGCGAACAGAAGGAACGGTGACCTCGGTGCAGTCCAACCAACTCGATGCTCTGAAGTTCGGGACTGAGCAATTCATCGCCGATGATGACTTCGTCACCCGCCTGAACTCCGGGCGTTCGCTTCGAGTCAAACTCGGTATCGATCCAACCGCATCCGATATCCACCTCGGCTTCGCTGTGGTGCTGAACAAGCTGCGCCAGTTTCAAGACCGCGGACACACAGCGGTGCTCATCCTTGGCGACTTCACCGCCTTGGTCGGTGACCCGTCTGGACGGAGCAAGACGCGTCCTCGCCTTTCGGTCGATGAGGTCAACGCCAACGCGATGACCTACGTCGACCAGATCACCGACATCCTCGATCCCGCACAGCTCGAGGTACGTCGCAACTCTGAATGGTTCGGACCCATGGGTATGGACGGCGTTCTCGACCTGACGTCTCGCTACACCGTGGCTCGCATGTTGGAACGAGACGACTTCGCCAATCGCTACAGGAGTGGCACGCCCATATCGGTGAGTGAGTTCCTCTATCCCCTGATGCAGGGGTGGGATTCGGTGATGGTCGAAGCCGATGTGGAGTTGGGCGGCACCGACCAGCTGTTCAATCTGCTCGTCGGCCGTGACCTTCAACGGCAGATGAGTCAGCCCGCACAAGCAATCGTGACGATGCCCTTGCTCG
>JACJWE010000001.1:650000-1696904 GCA_020637365.1 Acidimicrobiia bacterium
GGTGCATGTTGTGTAGGATAGGTGGGAGTCTTGGAAGCGTGCGCGCTAGCGTGCGTGGAGACGCCGTTGAAATACCACCCTTCTTGTATTGAAACTCTAACCTAGGCCCGTTATCCGGGTCAGGGACAGCGTCTGGTGGGCAGTTTGACTGGGGCGGTCGCCTCCTAAAGAGTAACGGAGGCGCCCAAAGGTTCTCTCAGCCTGGTTGGCAATCAGGCGGCGAGTGCAAAGGCACAAGAGAGCTTGACTGCGAGACCTACAAGTCGAGCAGGTGCGAAAGCAGGGCTTAGTGACCCGGCCGTGGCATGTGGAAGCGCGGTCGATCAACGGATAAAAGTTACCCCGGGATAACAGGCTTATCTTGCCCAAGAGTCCATATCGACGGCAAGGTTTGGCACCTCGATGTCGGCTCGTCGTATCCTGGAGCTGAAGCAGGTTCCAAGGGTTGGGCTGTTCGCCCATTAAAACGGCACGCGAGCTGGGTTTAGAACGTCGTGAGACAGTTCGGTCCCTATCCGCAGCAGGCGAAAGAGATTTGAGAGGACCTGTCCCTAGTACGAGAGGACCGGGACGGACGTAGCTCTCGTATACCAGTTGTTCTGCCAAGAGCATGGCTGGTTGGCGACCTACGGAAGAGATAAGCGCTGAAAGCATCTAAGCGCGAAACTCGCCTCAAGATGAGATCTCTCACCGGGTTAACCGGGTAAGGCCCCTGGTAGACCACCAGGTTGATAGGCCGGAGGTGTAAGCACGGTGACGTGTTCAGCCGACCGGTACTAATCGGCCGAGGGCTTGATTCCTTCTTATAGGGTACTTGTGCTCGTTATGGAGATGTCAGACGACTGGCACTCAACTTGACATATCGAAGTTGCGACTTCGAGACAAATGTTCCGGTGGCCATGGCGGTGGGGATCCACCCGTTCCCTTTCCGAACACGGAAGTTAAGCCCACCCGCGCCGATGGTACTTGGGGAGAAGTCCCCGGGAGAGTAGGTCGCTGCCGGGCCTCTTTTACACAGGGGCGCTCCGATCGGAGCGCCCCTGTTTTTGTGCGCGAAATTGCTGAACGGTGTGGACCAGAGATGGCTGAGGAGTGCTCGTTATGACCAACGGACGTCCGCGTCGATCACAACACAGTGCGGGCGGTGGCCCAAACTCGAAGGCACATAAGCGCCATAAGTCTCAGAACGCTGGCTCTGGTGTTCCCTCCGCTCGCAAACAACTGCGTGCAGCTGGAGCCTCATTGAACGATGAACGGCGCTTTGAGGCCGCAGAGGATGCCTTGGAACACGGGAGGGTTCCCGAAGCGAAGAAGTGGCTGCGACCGCTCCGAGCGAAATTCGAAGATGTGGCCGCGATCCGGGAGCTCTGGGGCATCATCGCCTATCACGATCAGGAATGGGAGCTGGCAGAGGACGAGCTAGCGACAGGTTTCGTGCTGACGGGTAGCCCGATTCATCACGCCGTACGCATGGATATCGCTCGTGCCCGGAGGGACTACCTCGCCGTCGACAGACTCTGGCGAGAGCTCAAGGACAAGCCAACACGAACCGACGTGATGGTCGAGGCCCGGATTGTGCGAGCGAGTGCGCTCGCTGACCAAGGCAATCTGGATGACGCGCTCGAGTTCGCCATGAAGGGTCCGAAACGGCCCGATCGAATTCGCGACCACCACATCCGGCTCTGGTACACGCTGGGCGATCTCGAGGAACGGTCTGGCAACTTGCCGCAGGCGCGTCGGTGGTTCAAGAAGGTTGCCCAGTTCGATCGGGATTCCTATGACGCTCGGGAGCGGTTGGCCGATCTTGGAACCTGAGCTTCGTTGCCGATCCGAGCTTTACTCTGAATCGGCGGAGAAGAAGAGAAGCTTGTGACAGCCCGGGTTGTCGTATGTGATTTGGATGGTGTGGTGTGGACGGGCGACGATATTTGCCCGGCCGCCCCCGACGCAGTCCGACGCCTGCGTGCGGCGAAATGCCGTGTGCTGTTTGTAACCAATAGCGCTGTGCGCAGCCGACTAGAGGTGGCGGACAGACTTGGGTCGATGGGGATCCCTACAGACCCCGGGGACGTGATCACCGGGGCCGTCGCCGGCGTGGAGCTACTGACGAACAGGCTGCCGATCGGAAGTCGCGTGCTCACGATTGGCACAGAGGCGTTGAGATCCGAAGTGAGCGGCGCCGGGTTTGTCGTGGTGACGGCGGTGCAGCCGGGGGCGTCGTGCGGAGATGTGGCGCTCGACATCGACGCCGTGTTGGTGGGGCTAACGGACGAGTTTTGCTACCGCGATCTGGTGATGGCGGCGGCGTCGACGCGAGCCGGGGCTTGGCTAGTAGCCACAAACGCGGATCCCTCCTTTCCTCACGGCGGTGGAGAACTGCCCGGTGCTGGTGCGCTGGTAGCAGCGATCGAAACAGCGTGCGGCGCGAACGCAACCGTGGCTGGGAAGCCGCATTTTGGGGCCTACCTCGCTTTGGGACGGGTGCTGGACCGTTTGGGATTGACTCGAGGGATCTCGACTCGCAGCGCCAGCGGAGGGACTGGCTTTGGTCTTGATCCGCCGCGGGTCGCCGAGCGGGTTATGCCGATTCCCATGGACGGAGTCGTCGTTGGCGATCGTCGTTCCACCGATGGTGCGTTCGCGTGGGGACTCAGGTGGCCCTTTATCGAGGTCCGCTCGTCTTCGTCGGAGCCGGTGGGCGACGTTCCCGTCGCTGCTTCGGTTAGGTCGCTCGACGAGGCGGCCGATCAGATTTGCCAACGGCTTCTCTGACCACTGGGACCCGTGCGACGCGTAGCCCCGCTGCCACCAGCTCACAACCACCGCGAACGCTGCCCGGCTCACATCGGTCCGGAGCATCGACTTGCGAAGTGTGTGAGGCGGTGGTGAGTGGGCAAGCAAAGCTTCAACATGCGTGCAGCGCGGAGAGCGCGCGACAGCTGTCAGCGAAGCAGGCGCATGGCGTTGACGGGTAGCGGAGAAACAGCGCGAACGCTCCAGTTGCTTTGTGGCAGCGGAATCAGGGGTGGGGGACTGAGCAGTCTTCTTTGGCCCAGAAACTTCGGCCGTGTGCCATCTCGGCGACAAGGTCGTAGCCGTCGGCCGCGAGCTTGGCAGGGAGCTCCTCGAAGGATCCGAAATGTGTCCGACGCCAGATCAGAAAGCCGCAGACGTGCGGATCAGCCGCTGCGAGCGCGAGCGAATCTGCGGTGATGCGACCTGCTTCGATCCGGAGAATGGAGGTATCGACGAGATCGTCGGTCGTCCGCCGATTGTCACGCCAAGGAATGCCCGGTTCGTCGGAGATTACCCAGGCACCCTCGGGCAGCTCGTCGATGTATGCGCGCGCTTCAAGTTCGGCGCGTGAGCGAGGAGCTGGGTCGAGGAAATCAGACAGTCGCCATGCGTGGATGGGGGCGACGAGGATTAATGCGATGAGGAGCACCTTGAGGTTGGGGCGACTCAGGGCGATCAAGACCGCAATGGGTGGGGCTAGGTGGGCGACGTGAGGACGCCAGAGTGGATGAGTCCAGGCGAGCAACGCGACGGTTGCGAGGAGCCAACAAAGAATGGGTACCCAGTCGGGTCCCCACAGCAAAGCTGAGCCGTTCGAAGTGTGGCCTCCGGTCAGCCCATGGTCCGCGGAACGAGGGGACTGCGCCGACGGTGATGACGCCGAGTCTCCGGTCGCCGGCTCGGCGCCGACCGACACCGCCGGTCGAGACGGCGCGCTATGCGTTAGGGCACCCTTTGGCTTCGCCGGGTCAGAGGCCTGCCGATCGCATCGTGTGACGGCGGACACTCGTTCACCAACGACAGGACCGTCAGCCTCTGAGATGTGAGATGGAGCAGAGTCAAGGGTGTCGGGACCAGAACTCATGCCATCCGCTCGTCGCCCGCTGGCAGATCGCTGGTCGCGGCCCCGCACGAAGAGAGCGCTCACGAGGGCACCGACGATGCCAGCGAGCAGCCAGAGATCTCTGTCGAAGAGAGTGGAGGAGACCTTGCGCATGTTCGCGCCGGGGGTGCGCTGCGAAGCAGCTTCTGTGTGATAGGCGACCGACTGGTCCCACACGTCGCTCAGTCCCCAGGGCAGCGAAACCACGAGGATCGTCGCGAGGCACACGATGCCCGCGAGAGCGGTATCGGCAAGCCGTCGGACGTCGACACGCGCTGCTTCGAGCAATACGAACGCACAGGGCACCAAGCATGGGATGACCATGGCTTTTTCCGATGCTGCGAGGCCGGCTAAGAGCCCCATCACCGCAGCCATGCCATGACTCGGCCGGTGCCGATATGCGAGCGCCGCCCAGACACAGGCGGTGGCGAGTGCGAGGGCCGGGGCGTCCGAAGCAACCGGAGCACTGACCCAGAGCACGGATCCCGTAAAGCCGACGATGCCAGCGGCGGCGAGTGCATGGCCAGACGAACCGCGAGCTGCCCGAACAACACCCCACGCGGCGACCATCATGGCAATACCGGCCAACACCCCGAGCAGACGTGGGCTGTTGGCTTGTCGAAACCCGATCAGGTCAGCGACGAAGACGAGTGGTAGGTGAAGGGGGCCCTGGCTTGAAAAGACCTCTCTGAAGGGGATGCCTCCATGGCGCATGGCGACCGCAGACGCGCCGTAGACGCCGTCGTCGAACGTCAGATGTCGGTCGCTGATAAACGCGGGAAGTCGAACCGCAACCGCTGCTGCCGCCACGAGCAGGGCGACCGCTGGGAAACGAGTGCTGGCGCATCGCTCCCGGTCGCTGCGCTCCGGATCGGAACACGCTCGATGTGCGGGGTTCTGCCCGGCTGCGTGCGATACGGCTGGGGGAGCCTGTGCACGGTCGTGCGAGGAAGACGACTCGACGGTTTGGACTTCGTCGCCGCTTCCCGGCGCGGTACTCGCTGAACTAGGCAATGCCATACCTTTTTGCGTCGTTGATCACAGAAATGTAATTCGCCCGGTGTTCGATGTGAGGAACACTCAGGTGACAGCGGCTCCATCATTTGACCGATGCACCCCGGGGGATGACAGACTGGCTACCCATCGTGCCACGGTAGGCGCTGGGCTGGTCGACGATGACCCGCGCCAGCTGCACCATGCGACCCCGACCGGGATCACATACCCTCTGGCAAGGTTCTACCAAGGAAGGGCATGGTGGCTAAGCACATCTTTGTAACCGGTGGCGTCGTTTCTAGTCTCGGTAAGGGGCTCACGGCTTCGTCGCTTGGACGACTCCTCAAAAATCGTGGCCTCCGGGTGACGATGCAAAAGCTCGACCCGTACATCAACGTCGATCCAGGCACCATGAACCCGTTTCAACACGGTGAAGTGTTCGTCACCGAAGACGGGGCGAGACCGACCTCGACCTCGGCCACTATGAGCGGTTTATCGACGAACCGCTGCGGCGTGAATCGAACGCTACGACCGGATCGATCTACCAGTCGGTGTTAGCCAAGGAACGGCGCGGCGACTACCTCGGTGACACCGTGCAGGTGATTCCTCACATCACCGACGAGATCAAGTCAAGGATTCAACGCCTTGCCACCGATGATGTCGATGTGGTGATCACCGAGATCGGTGGGACCGTCGGCGATATCGAGATCCTGCCCTTCCTCGAAGCGATCCGTCAGTTCCGCAAGGACGTCGGCCGCGACAATGTGTTTTACGTTCATGTCACCTTGGTGCCCTTTATCGGCCCAGCGGGGGAGCAGAAAACCAAACCGACACAGCACTCGGTCACCGAACTGCGCAGCAGAGGCATCCAACCCGACGTGCTCGTATGCCGTTCAGACCGTGCCATTGGCGAGGACATGAAGGCGAAGATTTCTCGCCTGTGCGATGTCGACGAAGCTGGCATCGTGGCCGCCCCCGACGCCGCCTCGATCTATGAGATTCCGTTGGTCCTCCATGATGAAGGACTCGACGACTATGTGTGTCAGTCCTTGAAGATAGAAAACACCCACGCCGATCTGACGGAATGGAAGACGCTGGTCAAACGCGTCACATCCGCGCAACAGACCGTACGGATCGGCCTCGTCGGCAAGTATGTCGAACTCGCGGACGCGTATCTGTCGGTGGCTGAGGCGCTGCGTCACGCCGGGTACGAACTCGATGCAGAAGTCGAGATCGAATGGATCTCCTCAGAAGACACAGAGGGGCTGCTGGCCGAACAGGCACTCTCTGGAGTCGACGGGCTTGTGGTCCCCGGAGGTTTTGGGCTGCGCGGCATAGAAGGCAAAGTGAACGCCATCACCTATGCCCGCGAGCACGATCTGCCGTTCCTCGGGCTCTGTCTGGGACTTCAGCTTGCGGTGGTCGAGTTCGCTCGAAATCGGGCGGGTATGTCGGGTGCCGATTCGGCAGAATTCGACGACGACGCTACCTACCGGGTGATCGACATCATGGAAGATCAGCGCGGTATCGAAGACATGGGCGGCACGATGCGTCTGGGCTCCTATCCGGCGCGCCTGGAGCCCGGTACGAAGGTTGCCGAGCTCTACGGCGAACCCGTGGTCTACGAACGACACCGACACCGCTACGAGGTGTCGAACAAGTATCGAGACCGATTGGTCGACGCTGGCCTCGTGATCGCAGGGACCTCACCGGACCGAAAATTGGTCGAGTTCATCGAGCTGTCGACAGAGGAGCACCCCTACTTCGTGGCGACGCAGGCGCATCCCGAATTTCAGAGCCGGCCCGATCGTCCACATCCGCTGTTCTACGGTCTCGTACGAGCGGCTCTGGCCAGGGCTCACGCGTCGTGACAGGTTTTCGTCGAATCGATCAAGAGACCGTTGGGACCTACGATTTTTTCTCCGTTGTTCAACAACGCTGGGAAACACCGACCGGAACGTCGGTCGACCGCCTTCTCGTCGCGCATCCCGGCGCGCCGGTCATCATTCCCGTCGAGAACGGCAGCGCCCTCTGCCTCAGACAGTTCCGCACGTCTGTTGGACGTGAACTACTCGAGGTGCCCGCTGGAAAGCTCGACACGGGAGACGATGACCCGCTCGCGGCCGCCCAGCGTGAACTCCTCGAAGAAACGGGACGCACCGCGGCCCATTGGCAACATCTGTCGTCGTTTTTGCCGAGTCCCGGATTCTGCGATGAGGTGATGCACTGCTACCTGGCGACCGGCCTGTCCAAACCCGGCAGGCGCGAGCCCGACGGTCCTGAAGAGGCGGTGATGACCGAGGAATGGATCTCACTCGATCGCGTTCCTGAACTGGTCGCGTCCGGTGAGCTCGAAGACGCGAAAACCATCCTGGGGCTGCTACTTGCCTCGGCGCGCAGCGCTCCCTGATGGAAGCAGACCAAACAAGCGACTCGGAACGGACAAAACCGAGGTACCTCGAACGGATGCTCGCCGAACATCAGACCTGGTTGGCTATCGAGCGAGGTTTGGCCAAGAACTCACTTGAGGCGTACCGGCGGGACCTGGCGAAATACCGTGACTTTCTGGAACGCAACGGCATCGAGCACCCCCACGACGTCACGGCGGAGCTCGTCGCCCGCTATGTGACCGGTCTGGCGGCCGAAACCGATGAGGTAGGGCAGCCGAGATTGGCTCGTTCGAGTATCGCCCGGGCGATGGTTGCGGTCCGCTCGTTTCACAAGTTTCTGCATATGGAAGGGCACGTCGATGAGGACGTCGCCCTACATGTCGGGGCTCCAAAAGTACCTACGGGGATACCGAAAGCGCTCACAGAAGAAGAGGTGGATCGGCTGCTGGGAGCTGTGGCCGGAGACGACCCGACCGATCTGCGGGACCGCGCCATCCTCGAAACCTTGTATGCGACCGGGACGCGGATCTCAGAGTTGATGGACCTCGACCTGGGCGCTGTGGATTTGGACGACTCCTATCTGCGGGCATTTGGAAAGGACGAAAGGAACGGATCGTCCCGCTGGGGCGTGCGGCACGAGAGTCGTTGTCGGATTATCTGGTACGGGGTCGGCCGCTGTTGGGATTGCTGGGCACCCCGACGGAGCGGATCGTGCCGCCGTGTTTTTGAACAACCGAGGCGGCAGACTGACACGCCAGGGCTGTTGGAAGATCGTGCGCCGGTACGGTGAGCGAGTCGGTCTCGGCGACAGAATTTCGCCGCATGTGCTGCGTCACTCGTGTGCTACACACATGGTCGATCGAGGGGCTGACCTACGGGTGGTCCAGGAGTTGTTGGGTCACGCACGAATGTCGACGACCCAGGTGTATACCAAGGTCACCAACGATCGGTTGAGAGAGGTCTATGTGAGGGCGCATCCACGAGCACAAAGGCCGCCGCTTTGATCAGTGACGAGGTGCTGCTGCTGATCGTCTTGGTCGGCGCCGTCGTACTTCATGAGATAGCGCACGGTGCCGTCGCCCTAGCCTTTGGTGATACCACGGCGCGCGACGCGGGACGGCTGAGCCTCAATCCGATCAAACACATCGATCCGGTGGGATCGATCATCCTGCCTGCGATGGCGATCTTCGCTGGCGTGCCAGCGATCGGCTGGGCGAAACCGGTTCCCGTCAATGTGTCGCGTCTTCGCGACCCGCGCCGAGACTCGCTGTATGTCAGCCTGGCGGGACCGGCGACCAACTTCGTGCTTATGGCCATCGCAGCGGTCATCGCGCACGCTGCGCTTGGGGACCCCTACACAGCGTCTCGCGACACCCTTTCGAGTCCGGTCTTTCGAGTCGCATTGGCCGCAGCGTTGGTCAACCTGGGTCTCGGCGTGTTCAACCTGCTGCCGATACCGCCGCTGGACGGATCGGCTCTGATCGAACGCGTGCTGCCCGAACGCTGGCTCCCAGGCTGGTACCGCTACCGCCAGTACGGCATGCTCGTACTGTTTGTCGCGATGTTCGGAGTGGGCTTCTTCAACGTTTCAAGCCCGTTCGCGTGGATCATGAACCCGCTCTATGACCGGCTGTATAGCTACATCGGTAGTTGAGGAAGCCACTCTTAACCAGCGAGCAGCCCCATCGCGTCCTTGGCGCGAATAACCATCTCCGACGCCTGCTGCGATGCCTTCTTCGCTCCGGTAGACAGGATCGCCGTAATCGCGCCGGGATCGTCCATCAACGCTGCATAGCGGGCCTGGATGGGTTCCAAAAAGGCAACGGTAGCGTTGGCGGTGGCGACTTTGAGGTGCCCATATCCCTGGCCGTCAAACTCGGCGACCACATCGTCCACGCTCCGATCGGTGACGGCTGCGTTGATGGACAACAGGTTTGAAATGCCGGGTTTTGCTGCGGGATCAAATGCGATCTCGGCGCCGGAGTCGGTCACTGCGGATCTGATCTTTTTTGCGACCTGTTTCGGTGGATCGAGCAGCCCGACGATGCCTTGGGTTGAGCTGGCCGACTTCGACATTTTGTTTTCTGGGTTGGCGAGGTCCATGACGCGGGCCGCAACCCCGGGTATGGCGGCATCGGGGACCGTAAAAACGTCACCGAAACGCTGGTTGAATCGCTGCGCGATATTGCGGGCGAGTTCGAGGTGCTGACGCTGGTCGTCACCGACTGGAACGCGGTCGGCGTTATACACCAAGATGTCGGCCGCCATGAGGATCGGGTAGTTAAACAGCCCCGCTGAGACGGCATCTTGTCCCTGGCTCTTGTCTTTGAATTGAGTCATACGCCGCAACTCGCCGTACTGGGTGACACTATTGAGCAGCCACTGCAGTTCGGTGTGAGCAGGGACGTGGCTTTGCACAAACAACGTTGCCTTGGCCGGATCTAGGCCGACGGCGAGCAGTTGGGCGACCGTCGAGATCGTCCGGTCGGCAAGTTTGGCCGGTTCATACGGCACGGTGATCGCATGCAGGTCGACGACGCAGTAGTACGCGTCGAAGCTGTCCTGCATCTCAACCCAATGACGAAGCGCACCGAGGTAGTTGCCGAGGTGGATCTCGCCGGTAGGTTGGATTCCTGAGAGCACGCGTTCCATAGCGGGCAAGACTAGTTGTGCGCCTGTCTTTTCTGGGGAAGTCCGTTGGGTCGTAGCATCGAATTGTTCGTGTCGAGTAAGCACCGCCGAGTCGAGATCACCGAAGTTTTCGAGAATCCTGGGCTAGCGTGACGCAATGACGTTCGCTGTTTCGACCCCCGTTTTTGAGGGGCCCTTTGCGATGCTGCTCGATCTCATCACCAAAGATGAAGTCGACATCTACACCGTCGAGCTTTCCGCAATTATCGACGCGTTCCGCCGTGAAGCAGAAGAACTCGAACGGCTCGATCTGGACGTTGCAACCGAGTTCTTGCTGATCGCAGCGACGCTCGTCGAGATCAAAACCCGTCGACTCTTACCCGGTAGGGCCGAGTTTGATCTCGATGAAGAACTCGCGCTGTTCGAACAGCGCGATCTGCTGGTGGCGCGCCTGCTGGAGTGTCGAACGTTCCAAGATGCTGCCCAGACGCTCGAATCGACGATGCGGCGAGCATTGCGAAGCGCACCACGAACGATGGGTCCCGAAGAGCCCCTGGCCTCGCTGTGGCCAGACCCGCTCGATGGTGTCACGGTCAAACAGCTGGCACGGGTCGCTCAACGTGTGTTGAACCGGCCCCCTGAACCACAGGTGGACCGGAACCACATCACCCCGATCAGGGTGTCGGTCAGCGACATCATCCTCCGTGCGTCGCGAGCTCTACGCCCGGGGGAGACTCAGACGTTCGCGCAATTGACGGCTGGAGCCAGCGGGCGGATGGAGGTCATCGTCTGGTTCCTGGCACTCTTGGAGCTATACCGCCAAGAGATCGTCGATCTCGACCAGACCGAACGCTTCGGGACCCTGAACGTGACTCGAATCTCGGAGAAAGCACCCGACTCCGGTGCGGCGCTCGCTCGTTTGGGCGGCCCGGCGGAAGCCGAACATGAGGTGCTCGATGAGGACGGCGATGATGACCAAACCGTCGACGTCGTTCCCGATGAGGATGTTTGATGACCGAACCACACGAAGTTTCAGGAGCGGTGGCCGAGCCGGGCGATGTGGCCAGCGATCGAACCGAACCTACACAGCTGAGTGCACCTGTGCGCTCAAGCAATGAGGCGCCGCCCGTGGTCGAGGAGGACGCAGGGATCGACCCGGTGTGGGCGAAACGCTCCGTCGAAGCGATCCTGATGGCGGCCGTCGAGCCGGTGGCGTTAGAACTGCTGGCGAATCTGATCGGCGTGACCGAAGCCGAAACAGCGGACATCATCGACGCTCTGGGCACCGAGTACGAACAGGTTCGGCGGGGTTTTGTCATAGCGGCGGTCGCTGGCGGGTACCGCTATCAAACCCATCCTGACCTGGTCGGCGTGGTCGAACAGTATGTCCTGGAGGGGCGCCACGCTCGGCTCAGCGGTCCCGCACTTGAGACGTTGGCGATCATCGCATACAAGCAGCCGGTAAGTAGGGGCCAGATCACGGCGATCCGTGGCGTCAACGCGGACCGCGTGGTGAGAACGCTGGTCGAACGAGGCTACGTCGAACAATGCGGCGTCGATCCGGGGCCGGGCAACGCCGCCCTTTTCGCCACGACCCAGGAATTCTTGGAGCGCATGGGCATCAACGCTCTCGAAGACCTGCCGTCTCTCGCCGAGTTCATTCCGGGCCGCGAAACCGTTGCTCAGCTCGAACGGACCCTGCGGATCGAAGTGGAACGAGCAGACCTTCCGCCGGAGGTGCTCGACGCGATCGATGAGGCCGGCGCCCCGCAGGCTGACGATGCTGACGATGACCAAGTTCCTAGTACCGAGGCGGTCCAATGAGCAATGAATACGACGTTGGCCATTCCGACGCGTCGGTGGCTTCACGGGACGACGGAGCAGGACCAGGCGAGCACAAAACGGCCGAAGGGGAGCGTTTACAAAAGGTTCTGTCTCGCGCTGGCGTCGGGTCGCGGCGAACCATCGAGGACTACATCACAGATGGGCGCATCCTGGTCAACGGTGAGCTAGCTCGGCTGGGCCAGCGGGTCATCCTGGGCACCGACGAATTGCGTGTCGACGGTTCACCGGTGCTCTTCGAATCGGGGCTTGCCTACCGCCTGCTGAACAAGCCAATCGGAGTCATTTCGACCGTCTCAGATACGCACGGACGCCCCACAGTCGTCGAACTGGTTCCGCCGGATCCTCGAGTCGTTCCCGTCGGACGGCTCGACGCGGATACCGAGGGCCTGTTGCTCCTGACCAACGACGGCGAACTCACCCACCGTTTGACGCACCCGTCCTTTGGTGTTTGGAAGACCTACATGGCACAGGTCGATGGGCTGGTCTCGGACGCGGACTTAGGGCGCCTGCGTCGAGGTATCGAACTCGATGATGGGATGACCGCACCGGCTAAGGCCCGACTGCTGGCGGCCACGAAACGTGAGTCCGCGGTCGAGTTGAAGATCCATGAGGGGCGCAACCGTCAGGTGCGCCGGATGCTCGATCGCCTAGGGCACCCCGTCACGCGGCTGATCCGCACCGCGATTGGTCCCATAGATATCGGGACTCTCAAAAGCGGCGATTTTCGTGACCTGACCCAGGGTGAAGTCGACCGTCTGTACTCGGTATCAACGTCACCTGGTGAGGAACGCAATGACACCGCTGCTCACCCGAAGCACTGATCGAGTCGAGCGGCGAGGCAGATGGCCCATGACTTGGCCGACCGGTTAGTGTCCCCGCCGTGAAGATTCGTGCGATACGTGGTGCAACAACGGTCGACCAGGACGTACAGGCCGAGGTGGCGACCAAAACTCAAGAACTCGTCCGCATCATGTTGGAGCGCAACGAGATCGGTCATGACTCGCTGATCTCGATCTTTTTTACCGCTACCGAAGACATCCGAAGCGAGTTTCCCGCCACCGCAGCGCGAGCCGTTGGGCTCGGCGATGTTCCGCTGATGTGCGCACGCGAGATGAACGTCGTTGGATCGATGCCAAAGTGCATTCGTGTGATGATGCACGTCGAAACGGACCGTCTGGCCACCGAGATCCACCACGTGTACCTCGGCAAGGCTCGGGCGCTGCGGGACGATTTACCCGAATGACCGGCGTGTTCCACGAATCCGAGCTGACCATCGGAATCGTTGGGCTGGGACTGATCGGTTCTTCCATCGGTTTGGGAATGGCCACCGCTGGCGCCGAGATCGTTGGCTTTGACCATGATCAGACCCGGTGCTCCCAAGCGCAAAGCGTCGGCGCCGTTCACAGCCTTGTCGATGGCGTCGATGATTTCGCCCCCTGTGACTTGGTCGTCGTCTGCGTACCCGTGTCCGCTGTCGCGTCGACCGTGCTCGAGGTGTTGTCGAGCAGTGACGCCTATGTCACCGACGTCGGATCGGTCAAACGACCCGTCGTTGAATCGGTCGAGCGGGCTGGGCAGGCGCTTTCGTCGCGGTTCGTCGGCGGTCATCCAATGGCTGGCTCGGAACTGTCCGGGCCGCTCGGTGCGTCACCCGATATGTTCCGAGGCGCAGCGTGGGTGCTGACGCCGAGCGCAACGACCGACCCTGTGGCCTTCGCGACGGTGCGCTGGATGGTCCAACTCCTTGGCGCCGAACCGATAGAGATCGCTCCAAAGCGCCATGACCAATTGGTCGCTGCGGTGAGCCATGTGCCCCATCTCACCGCAGGGGCGCTGCTCGAAGTGGCCCACCGCGATCCAGAGGATCAGGCGCTCACGCTGCGTCTGGCAGCGGGCGGCTTTCGGGATATGACTCGTATTGCGTCGGGAGACCCCGAGATCTGGCCCGACATTTGTTTTGAGAACGACGACGCGATCCTCGATGCGCTCGACGCCTTGATCGCCAAGTTACATGACCTCCGCGAACGGGTTGCTGCGGCAGATAGCGTGGGACTTCTCGCCGATCTCGAACGTGCGCGACAGGCGCGTTCCGAGCTGATGAACGTGAGGCCACGCACCGCGAGCGCATTGGTATCGATCAGAGTGCTGGTCCCAGATCGTCCTGGGGTTTTGGCCGACATCACAACCTCCTTGGGCGCGCGCAATGTCAACGTCTACGACGTCGAAATTGCTCATTCGGTCGAAACTCACGGTGGTCTTTTGATCATGCTGATCGCCGAACAAGACCTTGGCGCGGCCGCCGAGGAGCTCACCGAGCGGGGCTATGTCTTTACGACTGCGAGGCAGGTGTGAACGAACCATCAGAACGAGACGTCGTACCAAACGGCGGTGACGCGTCCTTTGAAGGCGTTCGTTCGCTGACCGGCACGATCCGCCTACCCGGTGACAAGTCGCTGTCCCACCGAGCATTGTTCTTTGCTGGAGTCAGTGAGGGACGCTGCGCGATCGACAATCTTTCAACCGGCGCAGATGTCGCGACGACCGAAGGTCTGCTGACCGCATATGGCATCGACGTGGAACCTGGCGATGTGACGTCCAACGTTGGACGCTCGGTGGTCGTCGACGGGTGGGGCTGGGATGGTCGGCGTGAGCCGAACGATGTGGTGGACTGCGGGAATTCGGGGACGACGGTGCGATTGACGCTGGGCTGGCTGGCGGCACCCCATTTCTGTCCGTGCTGACCGGCGACAGGTCGCTTCGCGGTCGGCCGATGAGGCGTGTCGTCGATCCGTTGTCGTCGATGGGCATGAGCGTCGACGGACGCAACCGTGCGAACAACCTTCCACTCGTCGTACGTGGCGGGGGATCGAGGGCATTGACTTTCGTTCGCCCGTCGCTTCGGCCCAGGTGAAATCGGCTGTCTTGTTGGCGGGACTTCAGGCGGGCGGGGTGACCAGGGTGTCCGAACCCCACTTGTCGCGTGACCACACCGAACGGATGCTTGGAGCGCTTGGCGTTCCGATCGAACGATCTGGAACGACGCTTTCCGTTCGCTCCGCAACGATTCCGGCGTTTTCGTTTTCGGTACCAGCCGACCCATCCACTGCGGCGTTCTGGATCGTGGCCGCAACGATCTGTCCGTCATCTTCGATCGAGATACCAAACGTTGCTATCAACCCAACGCGAACCGGTTTTTTGGCGGTGCTGGACCGGATGGGAGCTGGTGTGGTCATCGAACGAACCGGCGATGCGCTCGGTGAGAACATCGGAACGATCCAGGCCGGATCGGCTTCGCTTCGCGGGACCGAAGTGTCGAGCGATGAGGTTCCGGGCCTGATCGATGAGATACCCGTTTTGGCTGTTGCAGCGGCACATGCCAGTGGACCGACGGCGTTTCGCGGTGTCGGTGAGCTGCGAGTCAAGGAGAGCGACCGTCTCGAGGCGATCGCGACTCACGTCGAAGCCTTTGGCGGTCAGGTCAACATCGACGGTGATGATCTGACGATCGTTCCAGGACGGTTGCATGCCGCGACGGTCTCCAGCTTCGGTGATCATCGCATGGCACTTGCCGCAGCGGTGATGGGACTGTCACTATCGGGCGAGACGGTGGTCAAAGACTTTGCGGCCTCGAGTGTTTCCTACCCCGGATTCGGCGCAGATCTGTCAGGAGCGTCGTCGTGACCGTCTTGCCCGTGATCGCCATCGACGGTCCATCCGGCGTGGGGAAATCGACCTTAGCTAGGGCGGTCGCTGCCCGGCTTGGCTTGACCCAGATCGATACCGGTGCGCTGTATCGGGCGGCGACGCGGGCGGTGCTGAGCGCGGATATCGACCCCACCGATACCGCCGCTGTGGCACAGCTCATAGGACAGGTTCAGTTTTCGTACGAACCAGATTTACTCCTCGACGGTGCAGATCCCGGTGATTTGAGAGCACCCGAAGTCAACGCTGCGGTTTCTTACGTGGCGGCGGTTCCATCGGTACGGGAACGCCTTGTCGACGTGATGCGGCGCCGAGCGGTCGAACTCGGTGGAACGGTGATGGAAGGACGCGATATCGGCACCGTCGTGTTTCCCGACGCGATCGTCAAGGTCTACCTAGAGGCCGACGACGACGTACGGGTCCAACGACGCTTGGCCGACGAGCACCAGGCGGGGCGTCGTCACCTGGACTCACATGCCGTGCGCAGCGGATTGGGTGAACGCGACCGGATCGATTCAACCCGAGAAGTTGCGCCACTTTCGGTGCCGTCAGATGCGCTGCGACTCGACTCGACAACCGCGTCGGTCGACGACCTCGCCGAGCGCGTCGTGGCGGCGTTCCGGGACGCGGCCGAGGGTTCATAGCGCGGCGCCCGCCTCGCTGAGTAGTCGCTGAGCTGGCATCTCTACCATGGGCGCTCGGCCTGGTATCGCCGTTTTGGAAAGGCGCCGTGCGCACACTACGTCGCGTCGGCGCCAAGCTCGGGATTAGCTCTGTCCTACGGAACGGGCAGACAGCGCTCCGAGGGTGAGCGCCGTATCGACGTTTCGGTCGTCTGTGAATGATCCGCCGGAACGGGCTGCTCGCGGGTCGCCTCCGACACTGAAAGCGGACAGTATTTCGACCAGTGGCATCAGTTCACGCAGACCCCGCGGGGGTGGGAAGTACTCATCTTCTTCGGTGACGCGGACACGTTCCACCCCCACGACAGGGTTGAGTCGTTCGACGACCGCCTGCACCACATCTTCGGGCGCCGACGCTCCCGCTGTGACGCCGACTACGGATGCGCTGTGCAGGGCATCCATATCGATCTCATCGGCACCGTTCACCCGTTGCACCATGGGGCAGCCCGCCTCAGCTGCGACGTGGGCAAGCGCAAGGGTATTTGAGCTGTTGGCCGACCCAATGACGATGATCGCATCGCAACGAGGTGCGATCGCCCGTACGGCCGCCTGCCGATTGGTCGTCGCAAAGCACAGATCGGATCGTCCAGCGGTCCATAGTTGGGGGTACTGGCTCTGGGTCCGCCGAAGGACGCCGTCCCACTCATCGGTCGACAACGTGGTCTGGGTCAGCAACGCGACCGGCGCATCGTCGCCGATGTCGCTGAACAGTGCCGGAAGGTCCGATTCCGATTCCACTAAATGCATCGACTCAGGCGCGACTGCCAGGGTGCCGACCGCCTCGTCATGGCCAGCATGCCCGACGTAGACGATTTCATAACCCTGTTCCGCTCGGCGTCGAGCCTCATGATGCACCTTGGTCACGAGGGGACAGACCGCATCGACGACGACCCGTTGGCGAGCATACGCCGCGTCGACCACCTCGGGTGCCGAACCATGGGCCGACAGCATGATGGGCGCACCCGGCGGTACTTCGGAAATGTCGTCGACGAACCGGACGCCGAGCCGTTCGAAGCGGTCGACGACCAACTGGTTATGGACGATCTCGTGAAAGCAGTACACCGGCGGTTCAAAGATTCTGACCATCCAGGCCAAGGCCTTGATAGCCATGTCGACGCCAGCGCAGAAACCGCGTGGCTCAGCGAGTAGGACGGTCTGGAGTGCCATATAGACCGTAGGCTAACTTTCGAACGCGATGTTTGGTCGGCATGGCGTGGCGGTCCGGCCAGTTCGATGACGGCCGCATACCATGAGGCCGTGAGCTTTCCCTCGGTGGTTTCGGTCACCTCTGATAGTCCCGCTGCCCGCGCCGATGTTCGGGTCGGTGACGAGATCCTCTCGATCAACGGCGTCGCGCCGCGCGACGTTCTCGAGTACCGGATGCTGGTGGACTCATCGCCCCTCGAACTCGATATCGTCCGCGCTGGTCTCGAGTTGAGCGTCGCCGTCGAAAAGAACCCGGGTGAGCCCATCGGGATCGAAGTGCATTCGGCCGTCTTTGATCGGGTCGTGACCTGCGATAACCACTGCCCTTTCTGTTTCATCTATCAGTTGCCCAAAGGAATGCGAAAAAGCCTGTACCTCAAGGATGACGACTATCGTCTGTCCTTCTTGTACGGCAACTTCACGACGCTGACCAGGTGCACCGAACGCGATATCGAACGGATCGTCGACGAACGGCTGTCGCCGCTGTACGTAAGTATCCATGCGACCGATCCGTTGGTGCGCTCCGAATTGCTGCGCAACAAACGGGTGCGGTGAGTGAGCCTGCGGTGGCTGCGCGTGCTGCTCGATGCTGGAATCGACGTCCACGGACAGATCGTGGTCTGTCCCGGTATTAACGACGGCGACGTTCTCGCCGATACGTTGCTCGGCATTTTGGATCGCTTCCCAGAGGTTCGCTCGGTCGGGATCGTTCCTCGGGTGAGCGACCACAATCGCGAAGGGTCGATGCGACCTCATACCGCCCAGGAGTCGTCCGAGGTTATCGACATCGTTGAACGGTGGGCGGCAGATGCTCGGCGGATCCTTGGTCGGACGTTGTTCTTCCTCTCTGACGAGTGGTACCTCAACGCCGGACGCCCCTTCCTGAATTCGACGAGTACGGCCCCTTCGAACAACACGAGAACGGGGTTGGGATGGCTCGAACGTTTGAACGCGAGGTCTCTCAGGCGATCGCGGGTACAACGGTGACCGGCAAATCGAGCGGGAAGTTGATTCCAGTCGCTGTTCTAGACGGGGGTGCTTCGACCCCGGGCGATTTGGGTTCAGGTGAGTCGGGCCCGTGCAGCGGTGCGCCGAGGACCGCTGGAACGGGCAGCGTCGCTTCCAGCGGGGGAGCGTCTGGTTTCTTTCAGTGGGTGGACGGCGCACCTGGTGAGGGTATCGCAGTCCGCGGGTGGAACCCACCGGCGATGACGTCATTGCTGAGGCCGATGAGGTGACCTTGATCACGGGGGAGTACGGGGCAAAAGTTCTCGATCTGGTGCTCGACAATCTCGCCTCGGTCTGCGCTGTTCCGGTCAACGTCTTGCCGATTGCGAATCGGTACTTCGGTGGCAACACGGCGGTGGCCGGACTTCTCACCGGCACCGATATCGCCGATGGGCTCGCCGCTCTTGATGATGACCACGCTGAAGCGGGTCGAGGCCCCGATCATCGACGTCTCTTCTTATTGCCCGATGTGACCTTGTCCCGAGGTGTGTTCCTCGACGGCAAGTCCATCGACGAACTACCGAAAACGGTGCGTGTAGTCGCCACCGACGGCAAGTCTCTAGTCTCAACGCTTCGCAGTATCCGCCCCGTGCGTTGATCAGGCCCAACCCTGCATCGGTTCGTAACCGTCAGATCGCTCAGGAGTCGTTAGTGAAACCGATGGTTGTCGTCGTAGGGCGACCCAATGTTGGCAAGTCGACGCTGGTCAACCGGATCGTCGGGCAGCGAGCCACGATCGTTGAAGAAGAGCCGGGCGTCACCCGCGACCGGAAGATCTTGTCCGCTGAATGGACTGGCCACTCCTTCGACATCATGGATACGGGCGGTTGGATCGACGACGACCAGCCGCTGATTCGTCAAGTATCTAACCAGGCTGAACGAGGGTTGGCTCAAGGTGACCTGATCTTGATGGTCGTCGACGGCACGGTCGGAGTAACAAACGAGGATCGTGCGGTTGCCAAGCTCGTGCAGCGCAGCAATCTGCCTTCGCTGTTGATCGTCAACAAGATCGACAACGAACAGCGAGAACCAGACATTTGGGAGTTCGCCGCACTTGGGTTGTCGGATCCCGTACCCGTCTCGGCGATCCATGGACGACTCACAGGCGATCTGATGGACATGATCGTCGAACGGTTGACCTTCGACGAGGAAGAACCCGAATCCGACGAAACGCCCGACGATGCATTCTCGGTTGCGATCGTGGGTCGGCCAAACGTCGGAAAATCCACGCTGTTCAACCGACTCGTCGGTGATGAACGGTCGGTTACCCACGACATGCCCGGTACGACCCGTGACTCTATCGACACGGTGGTCGAGACAGATGACGGACCCGTCCGCTTCGTCGACACCGCTGGCATGCGTCGAAAGAGCCGTATCGATGAGGGCGTCGAGTACTTCGGTCTGGTTCGAGCATTGCAAGCAATCGATCGAGCAGATGCGGCGCTCTTCGTGATCGACGCCACCCAAGGCGTGACCCACCAGGATCAACGGCTTGCTGAACGAGTCGATGCAGCCGGCTGCGCCATGGTCGTGATCGCCAACAAGTGGGATCTGCTGACCACCGAACAGAAACTCGATGTGCGAAAGCAGATCGAACGGGATTTGTCGTTTTGTTCCTACGCTCCTGTGCTGAGCATCTCGGCTTTGACGGGAAGTCAGACTGCCCGAATCTTGCCGACACTGCGAGACGCCCGCCGCGAGTATGAGCGACGAATCCCAACCGGGGCGTTGAATGAGGTCCTCAACAAGGCCCAGGCGCATCATCCGCCACCTATCGATCGTGGTCATCGACCGCGTATTTTGTACGCGACCCAAGGCGCGACAGATCCGCCCACGATCACGCTGTTCACGAGCCGCCGTCTTCCTCGCCAGTATCTGAGGTATCTGGAGCGTTCGATCCGGGAGGCGTTCGATATCGGTGCAACGCCGATCAAGTTGCGCGTGCGGGTAAGAGGATCGTGAGCGACTGCAGACACCCGAGTTGCGGCGCGTGGGCCGCTGACGATGTGTGCTTGTCAGGTGTTGTCATGGCGAGCAGGGTGCCGATGTGTGAGCTGCGCAATGCCCTGGTGTGATCACTGCGATCGCTATCTCGCACCTGCGGCGGTGGACGCCGAGGGGAGATGCCAGTTCTGTGGGCGGGTGGCGTCTGGAGAAGAGCCATCAGGGCCTCGTGCCGAGACCAGCTCCAAGCAGAACCACACGAACACCCACAGCGCTCCACGCGGACCCGAGAAGCCACCATTGCCCTGGCACTTCAAAGTGCTTGCTGTGGTCGGAAGCGCGTATCTGTTGACCCGATTGGTCCAAGGTGTGGGCTGGATCACAGACCACCTGTAGTCAGGGGTCACATCAATCACCCTTTTCTGCCGTGATTGATTCATCGCCGCGCAGGTTAGAGCGCTCTGAGTGGCGCGCCAACCACTGTTTGTTGAATATGTAATGGTTCCTCTCGCAATCAAATTATGGGATGGATAAGCTGTCCCACCCCGCAACAAATATCGCGACTCGCGGCGAGGCCCGGCTGTCTAGGCACCACAACCGCACAAGGACTGTCGATGCCATGGAACCTCACATCAACCTCCCTGCAAGGAACTTGCCCCAGGACACCACTCGCCGCTCCGCTGTTGCCTGGCAGCGCCTGGGGATTGACTATGCCGGGTCGGCGAGCTGCGTTTCGGGCCCTGGTGGTCTGGCGCTCCTCGAGGGCGCATTGGTCTTCGATGGTCGCTCAGGCGGTGTTCACATCCCGCTGGCTGGTGCCGCGCTCATGCCAGCCTCCATCGAGAGCGCGTCGGTGCACGTGTGCAGCAACGGAGTGGCACACGAATGGTGTCTCGCCGATCATCGGTGGCGCGGCTTGACCGCGGTGCTGATGGGGCTGACCTTCGCCGCTCTGGCCCTGTTTGTCGATTCCATACCGTTGGGGCTGTGTCTCGCCTTTGGAGCATTGACCGGTGTGGCGGCTTGGTTCGCCACGACGAACCTCGCCATCGCCCGGGCCGAACCCGATGTCGTCGAGGTATGGAACGTCTTGGCGCGTTCCATCGAACATGCGGGTGGATCGGTTCCCGACCGTATCTTTGTCCCCGTCAAACGTCTCCGACATCTCACGGTATCGTCGGCGGCAGCGCCTGCAGTTCCGCACACTCACTGAACGGGGCTAACGTCGGTGGCGAGTTCTCATCGTGAGGATTTCTGCACAGCGGGCTTGAGCGCCCTACAATCGCACCCGCCACGGGCTGTGGCGCAGCTTGGTTAGCGCGTTGGTCTGGGGGACCAAAGGTCCCGGGTTCAAATCCCGGCAGCCCGACAAAGAATCTCTTCGCACGGCTTGCGGCTCAAAGGGGATGTTGCCATGAGTCGACCAAACCCACCGTTTAACGAAGGTTTCGTCGAATTGGCCGATGGCCGACGAATGTCGTTCTCCGAGTTTGGCGACCCCGATGGGGTGGTGTCGTTTTGGCTCCACGGAACCCCGGGTGGTCGCCGCCAAGTTCCACCGTCTGCGGTTCGTGTTGCAGAACGCAACGGAATGCGGCTTATCGGCGTAGGAAGGCCAGGAGTTAACGGCTCCGACATCTACCACTACGACGCGGTCGCCGACTTTCCTCTGGATCTGATGCAGGTGGCAAACCAGCTCGGTATCGACACCTTCAGCGTTATCGGGTTGTCCGGTGGAGGTCCCTATGCGCTGGCCGCGGGCGCCCGCCTGCCGGAACGGGTCAGCGGGGTTGCGGTGTTGGGCGGTTTGGGGCCCACCAAAGGGCCGGACCGCGCAGGCGGTTTCACCGATCTGCTCGGCCACTTCTCGCCGATCATGCCCTTGGTGCGACCTGTACTTGGCTGTGCGTTGGCTCACGGTATCCGGCCCCTCATCCCGGTTGCCTCCGAGGTCTTTGACCTCTACACTCGTCTTGGTTCAGAGGCTGACCGCGAGACGTTCCAAGATCCCGAGATCAAGGCGATGCTGATCGACGATCTGATCAGGGCGCTGCGATCCGGTCTGCGTGCACCAGCCCTCGACCTCACGCTCTTTAGCCGTGACTGGGGCTTTCGCCTGAGCGACGTATCCGTGCCGGTGAGGTTCTGGCACGGTGACGCCGATGCGATCGTTCCCCATGGTCACGGCATCGCCCAGGCCGCTCTGGTACCCGGTGCGGAGCTCGTTACCGTGCCCGGAGGCGGCCACATGGTTGGCTACGTCATCGCGGATGACGTCTTGGAATTTCTCGGGGATCTGTAGCTGTCGGCATTGTGGGGTACGACCGCTTGCCGGTCGTGGGTCTGGTGAGTCGCTGCCGCCGGAGGAGAGATTCGCTAAACGCTGGCCTCAGCGGTGTTGCACGGCCTAGGCCGCACGGCTTCGATGTCGCAAGCGCGTGGTCTGGTCGGACACGATGACCTGTTGAGCGGTTGTCCCCGAGAGTTTGGAGCCTCTCAACCGAAGGGTGAGCACGTCGCGTAAACGCGGACGCGGGGATTGACGAGATCCCGCCGGTAGCGCCGGATCACCAGGGGGAACGATGAAGCTGACGGCGAAACCGAGATCCTCGGCGAGGTAGGCCAATTCGACGTCGACGGTGTGTCCCGAAAGTCGCGACGCTCCGATGATCGTTTCGGCCGCGGTCCGTGTGAAGAGTGCCAAGGTGAGATCGAGCCGTTGTCCGTCGAGGCCCACCAACCATCGGACCATGCGAGACGAGAAGCCTCGTTCCGGCCGGGTATAGATGACGTCGGTCTCGACGCCCGTCGACCACGCGGCCAGGATGGTCCCGAGCTGTTCAGCAGTTGGCAAGTGGTGTGCGTCGACGAACAGCACAAGGTCCGCTGTGGTATGCCGAACGGCGGCCCTCATACGCTCCGCAGGGATCAATGTTGGCTCGTGTGAGTCAGATCCGTCAGCCACATGGACGATCCTGCCGATGTCACGGGTTGGTGCGGCATGACCATGGGGTGCCCAAAGTGCGGGGGGCGCAGCGACCTCGATCGTTCCGATCATGTCGCGGGCCGTTCGGGCACATTCGGCAATTCCGAGCCGCGCCTGTTCTGCTATCGAGCCTCCTGCGTTGACCGGGCTCGTCCCACTCGATGTATTCGAGGCTGCATCTGGGCCATACACGTCGTGGAATACGACGGCTATATCGGGGCTCTGGGCGTCTCGCCCCCTCCTCGACGGGGCGAGACGCAGGTGGCGTTGGGGGTTTGGCTCGTCGTGGTGCAGGTCCATCGCATGACTCCAGGTACCTCGGGCGGCTATACCTGGAATATCGACGGATCCGGCGTCAGGCTGGAGGCGAGAACGACGTTGTGGGAACCCTTAGGGCTGCATTACCTCCAGTGTGAGGTTCTGTTGAGTCGATCTTGCACCACACCTGAATGAGGGTGGTTTGTGGCACTAACCGCCTGGCGTCTTTGGGTGTCCGTCGGTCGTGGGTTCGATCGTGCCTTCGAGGTCGGTTTGGGTGACTTCGGGCAGGACGAAGGTGCCGTTGGTGAGGTCTTCGATGGTGTTTTCGGCCGGCGGTTCGGTAGCGACTTCTTCTTCGGGGTGATCGCGGGCGATGGGGTGCTCATCGGGTGGGATGACTTCCATCACCGATCCGAAATGGCTCAGGACCCACGGTTCTCCGTCCGGTCCCTTGACGATTCCGGTCGGTGCCTGAAGGTCGGTGCCGTATCTCCACAGCGCGATCGGAGCCACCTGGACTTCGCCTTCATCGTCCACCCACAGTGCGCGGAGTCGATTTCCGCAGAAGTCACTAAAGAGGTACTTGTCTTTGAGCTCGGGGAAGTCGTTACCTTCATAGACATATCCGCCTATGACGGCGCAGTTCTGCTCGTCCTGAGGCGACGGGTCAGCCGCGATTTCTTTGTGGAGTTCCTCATCGACATTGCCATCTTCGTCGATCCACTTCACTTGACCGTCTTCGCCGACGAACTTGGGATCATGTGCGTAAACCAACAGGGGGACCTGGGGAGTCTTGATGGGATATGGATCGGACCGACCGGAGAGTTGGTATCCCTGGAGGAGGTCCCACCCCAAATGTGCACCCGCGATCTGACCTTTGGGAAGGAAGTTGATTTCCTCCCAAACGTCGGTACCGACGTCTGAGATCCACATGTCGCCCTTGTCGTCGAACGAGAACGACCATGGGTTGCGGACCCCCGCAATGTAGATCTCTGGTCGCACGGTCGGGTCGTTGACAAAGGGATTGTCGTCGGGGATCGTGTATGGAAGATCGCCCGAGGGGGTCGGGTCGATGCGGAGGATCTTGCCCAACAGGATGTTCAAACCAAGGTAAGGAATCTCGCCCTCGGAACCGCCGTCACCGACACCGATATAGAGGTAGCCATCGGGACCAAACTCCAGCTGGCCACCGTTGTGGATGGGGGTTTCTTCCGTCGGAGGCTGGGGCAGGGTCAAGATGACTCGTCCGGTATCGGCGCGCAGCCAATCTCCGTTCAGGTCGAACTCGAATTCGACGATTCGTGTGGTGCTCGTTGGATCGGTCCAGGAGAGGTAGACCTTGTCGCCCGCCGGATTGAACTCGGCATCAAAAAAGCCCTGTTCGAAGTGGTTGAGCGCCAGTTTTCCGCGCAGGTCGAACAAGAGCTGATACGTGCCGTCTGGCGCAACCCGGTACCACGCTCCTCCAACCGGGCCGTCTTTGGTCATGATGCCCTGGTCGACGATGTACATCGCGCCCGGGTCATCGGGATGAAAGGTGAGGCTTGCAGGCGTCATGAGCACCGCGTCGCGGCGCAGCGCCACCTCGGTCAGGGGATCCTCATCGTTGAACACCACGGGCAGCCGACATTGGCTCTTGTCCTGGGGTCGTAGACCCCACTGGTCGACCTCTTCGGTCGGACATTCCGGAGGCCCATCGCCTGTAGCCCCGTCACCATCTGAACTGCACGCCGACAACGCTGCACCGGTAAGAAGCACCGCTAAGGCCACGACAAGAACGCGGGTTGTTCGCATTCAACACTCCTCAGAAGGTCAGCGGAGCGTGAGTGGACGCCGGGCGGCGAGTGCATGTGTCGATGCTCGCTCCGCGGTAGTAGGTGACGTCAAAGGACAGCTGGGCGTCACGGGTCGGGTTGATGGCCCAGCCAACCGACGCTGTGATCGCGGGCCACCTCTGCTTTGATCGCGGTGCTCATAGGTGAGAACCCGCAAACGCCGACGGCGGCGGGCAACTGCAGGCGACGTTGCGGTCGCCGTAAGCGCTGTTGATCCTGCCGACAGGGGCCAATACTTGTCCCGCATCTGACCGAGACCGGCCGGAAAAGCGGCTGATTCACGGGAATAGGGCCGGACCCACACTTCGGCGAGAGCATCGACGGCGGTATGTGGTGCCTGTCGGAGGGGTGACTCATCGGCCGACATCGTTCCGGTCCGAATCGCTTCGATTTCGTCGGCGATGCCGAGCATCGCGTCGCAGAAGCGGTCGATCTCAGCAAGGGATTCGGATTCGGTCGGTTCGATCATGAGTGTGCCAGCGACTGGAAATGCCACGGTCGGGGCATGAAAGCCGTAGTCGATGAGGCGCTTGGCTACATCTTCGACAGTGATGCCGAGCTGAGCCTGGACATCGCGGAGATCGATGATGCACTCGTGGGCCACCCAACCCCCCTCGCCGGTGTAGAGGATGGGGAAACGTTCCCGCAGGCGGGACGCTATGTAGTTGGCGTGCAGGATCGCTCGCCCTGTTGCCTCTTTGAGACCAGCGGCACCCATCATCTGGATATACATCCAGGGGATGGCCAAGATGCCAGCGGATCCCCAAGGCGCTGCGGCGATGGCGCCGACGCCGGTCTGCGGCCCCGCGGCGCTTACCAGGGGATGATTAGGAAGGTACGGCGCTAAATGTGCTTTGACGCCGATCGGCCCAATGCCCGGGCCACCACCACCGTGGGGGATGCAGAAGGTCTTGTGCAGGTTCAAATGCGAAACGTCGGACCCGAAGTCGCCGGGGCGTGCATAGCCAACCAACGCGTTGAGATTGGCCCCGTCGGTGTAGACCTGGCCGCCATAGCGGTGGACGACGTCGCAAATGTGTTGGATACCGGATTCGAACACGCCGTGGGTTGAGGGGTACGTGATCATGAGAGCGGCGAGACGGTCGGCGTGTTCGGCGGCGAGCTGTTCGAGATGGGCGAGATCGACGTTGCCGCCGTCATCGCATGCGACGACCTCCACCGACATGCCCGCCATCACCGCAGACGCTGCGTTTGTCCCATGTGCCGACGATGGGATCAGGCACATGTTGCGATGCTCATCGCCCCGAGCCCGGTGGTAGGCCCGGATTGCGAGCAGTCCGGCGAGCTCACCTTGAGATCCCGCGTTCGGTTGCAAACTCACGGCGTCGTAGCCCGTGATCTCTGCCAGCCAGTCCGCCAGATCGGTGATGAGTTCGCCGTATCCGTTCGCTTGACCCTCCGGCACGAACGGATGGATGTCCGCCAGCGATGGCCACGAGATCGGCTCCATCTCGGCTGCGGCGTTGAGCTTCATCGTGCACGAACCGAGCGGAATCATCGTGCGGTCCAGAGCAAGGTCCCGATTCGCACGACTGCGCAGGTAGCGCATCATGTCGGTCTCCGAGCGGTTCTGGTGAAACAGTTCGTGGGTCAAGATGGAGTCGGTCCGCCACCAGGCAGATGGGATACCAAACCCCGTGTCCGCGCCGGATCTAGCGGGATCAGGCCGTGGCGATCCTGACCCGCCGAGGGTGCTGGCAAAGACGCCGACAAGCACATCGACCTCTGCTTGATCGGTGAGTTCGTCAAGGCTCAGACCGACGAGATCGTCGTCGATGTGACGCAGGTTGAACCCTGCGGCGACCGCTTGTGCATGCACCGCGCCTGACCGGCCCCCCGTCGACACGACCACGGTGTCAAAGAATCGACGGTGCACGATCGGGCACCCGATGGCGTCCAGCCGCTCAGCGAGTTGTACTGCGAGGCTGTGGACTCGGCCGGCGATGCGTCGCAACCCTTCAGCGCCGTGGTACATGGCATAGAACGCGGATGTGTTGGCGAGCAGCACCTGTGCTGTGCAGATGTTTGACGTTGCCCGCTCTCGGCGAATGTGCTGTTCTCGGGTCTGGAGGGTCAGACGGTAGGCCGGGGCCTCAGCGCTGTCGATCGACACGCCGACGAGGCGACCGGGAAGCGAACGCTGGAGCTCTGGCCGACAGGCGATGAACCCAGCATGCGGGCCCCCGAAACCGAGCGGAACGCCAAAGCGCTGGGTGCAGCCAACGGCCACGTCTGCGCCGAGCGAGCCCGGTGAGCGCAACAGGACCGAGGCCAGCGGGTCGGCGGTGACCACGCACATCGCGCCAGCCGCCCGCGCTGATTCGATCAACGGCTCGATGTCTTGAATGAGACCGTCCGCCGTGGCCGAGGCGAGAACAGCGGTGCTGTAGCCAGCGAAGTCTGTCGTGGATGGATCGCCGACCTCGACGGTGACGTCGATCGGTTCAGCGCGGGTGGTGACGACGTCGATCGTTTGGGGCAACAGGCCTTGGTCGAGGAAGATCGTCCGCTTCGAGTTTCGTTGCGAACGGAGGCACAAGGTGATGGCCTCGGCGACGGCGGTTGCTTCGTCGAGCAACGATGCGTTCGCGACTTGGAGTCCGGTGAGGTCCGCGATCATCGTTTGGAACGCGAGTAACGCTTCGAGGCGCCCCTGTGAAATCTCTGGTTGGTAGGGCGTGTAGGCGGTGTACCAACCGGGAGATTCGAGGACGTTTCGGCGGATGACCGCCGGTGTGATGGTCCCGTAGTAGCCCAGACCGATCAGCGAGCGCGTCGCGACATTCTTGGCCACCAACTTTTTGAGCCTGGTCTGGGCGGCGGTTTCACTCAGCGGATCGGGGAGCGACAACTCCCGGTCGAGGCGAATACCTGTGGGGATGGCAGCGTCGAGCAGTTCCGAAACCGAGGCAAGTCCCAGTTCTTTCAGCATCACCGCCACATCGGCATCGTTTGATCCGATGTGTCGCCCCACGAAAGGTGCAGCGGTATCGGCAGGATCGATCGCCTGCGGGCACATCGCTCGTTCCTTCCTGAACCTGCTCTGCGACCAGGACGTTCCGCCATATCGGCGGTGGTCCAGAACCGGGCTCCCCGAATTGGGCAGCGTATCTCGGTGCTCGCCGAGACCACCTGTCGGGCGCGATCACCCCGTCGATCTGAGACACGAGGAGACAAGATCACCCCGTCGATCTGTGACACGACGAGACACGGCGCGCACCCGATGGGCTGGAACATTGAGCGAATCTCCAGCATCGGATCGAGAGACTGCACATCGGGCCATCCCAACTCTCGATATCGCCCTATTGCCGCCGTGCCCGATCATGTGGCGGGCACCGTAGAATCCCAGACATGGCTGGGCCGTCCTCAACATCGGAATCAGCGACTTCACCGCCGGGGTCGTCGTGGTTCAACATTCCCAACACCATCACGGTGGTGCGGCTCGCCGGGCTGCCCGTTTTTTTGTGGCTTCTCTTCGATCGACACGAGCGGGGGACCGCTGCGCTCGTTCTGACCGCCATTGGAGCGACCGACTGGCTGGACGGTTACGCCGCACGGCACCTAGATCAGGTCACGAACCTCGGCAAGGTGCTCGACCCGGTCGCGGACCGGCTGGTGTTCTTGGTCGGAGGAACAGCGGTCCTCATCGACGGTTCGATGCCGGTCGTGTTTGCGGTGTTGTTGCTCGCACGCGAGGCGGTCGTGTCGATCGCGACGGTCGCCGTAGCGATCGCTGGTGGCCGCCGGATCGACGTGCTGTGGGTGGGCAAGGCGGGGACCTTCTTGTTGATGGGAGCGGTACCGAGCTTTTTGGCATCGCATTCAACGTGGGCGAGCGCAGATGCCTTTGGGGTGCTGGGCTGGGTGCTCGGTTCGGTCGGGCTCGTCCTGAGCTATTACGCAGCAGCCCGATATGTGCCCGCCGCCGTCGAAGCATTGCGGGAAGGACGGGCGGCGCGCACATGACCGATGTGCCCCTCACCGCAGGGTTCCTGAGAATGCTTGGTCTGATGCTGATCTCGGCGCTGCTCGGCGCGACCGCGGTCGGCGTCTGGCGAGGCGTCCACACCGAGCAGGTGGAACGCGAACCGGGTCGATCTCGACTCGTCGATCTGGTCGTACAGCGAACAGCCGTGATCGATCAGATGCGCGAGGAGATCCTGTCACTCCAAGACAACATCGACCGCTCCTTTCGAGATGTTGATCAAGGCGTCGCAGATGATCTTGCCGAAGCGCGGCGCCGCAGTGGGCTGGCCGAGATTTCGGGGCCAGCGGTATTGATTACGTTGCACGACGCCGCTCGGGCCGATGGCCAATCCGCAGCGCCGTGCAGGCTTCGGATCTGCGATCGCGACCTGCAGCGCGTGGTCAACGTCGCTTGGTCGGCGGGGGCGACAGCGATCTCGGTCAACGCGGAACGTCTCACCGCGACCTCAGCCATCCGACAGGCGGGAAGCACGATTACGGTCAACTACCGTCCGCTCACCCCACCCTATGAGGTGGTGGCGCTCGGCGCTCGTGGCGATACGGTCGCCGAGTCCAACGATCTGGGCGTGCTCAAGACCTGGGCCGATCGCACCGGGATCGGCGTCAGTGTCGAGACTGTCGATGCCGCGTCGGTGCCAGCCTACGGCGGATCGGTGGACCTCAAGTTTGCCGAACCCGCAGCTCAACAAGATACGAGGCACCCGTGATCTACGTACTCGTCGGTCTCATCGTGGGCGGCGCCGTTGCGCTCATGGTGGGCGCGGACATTCCCCCCGATCAGAGTCGCTATTTGGCGATCATCGTCCTCGCCGGTGTCGACGCTGCAGCAGGTGGCACGCGTGCCGCGTTGGAACACACCTTCTCGGACCGCATTTTCGTCGTCTCGCTGATGACCAATGCCCTGCTGGGAGCGGCGCTCGTCTGGCTTGGTGACCAACTCGATCTCGACCTCACGACAGCGGTGGCTGTCGTCTTTGGTATTCGCATCTTTCAGAACGTCGCGGCCCTTCGTCGCCGGTATCTTTCGTGAGTCTGAAGGTGCATCGATCGTTGGTCGAGAACCCTTGTCAACGTTCCGATGAGTCCGCGAGGCCGCGATGATCTGGCGCCTTGCTCTCGTCGCTGTGGTCGCAATCGTCGGATACGTCTTTGTGAGCGAGGCGACCGGCGAACTCGGTGTGCGGGACAAACTCGAAACCGAGTCCACCGAAGACCTCACCCGCATCCTGTCGCGTCTTGAGACACAACGGGCAGACCTGGAAGCGCAACGAGAACGCCTGCGTTCCGAAGTCGATGAGTTAGACGGCAGCGCCCGAGATGCTGCGGTCGCCCAAGAAGGGGCGCTGCGCGAGATCGAGACGTTACGCATGCTTTCGGGTGAACTAGGCGCCCACGGGCCGGGGGTCACGGTGACGATCGCTGGCGCGGAACCGGTCGGATTCGAACGGTTGCTCGACCTCGTCCAAGAGGCCCGTGATGCCGGAGCGGAAGCGATCGCGCTCAACGACGTGCGGGTCGTCGCGTCGACCTGGTTTGGGCAGAGCGGGGGCCAGCCAACCCTCGATGGTGAACCTGTCGAGGTGCCGATCATGCTCGTCGCTATCGGCGATCCTCAGACGCTAGCCGGCGGGCTTGGGATCCCCGGCGGCGCTCTCGAGCGAATCCAGGCCGATGGATACAGCGCGACCATCGCCGAACATGCTGACGTGGAAGTGCCACAAGCGGTTGACCGTTAACGGGGCTGTACCGAGCCCCGAGCGGCGCGCCTCAAGCTGGGCGTGCAGGACCGATGTCTGGCAATCTGTCGTGGTTCGCGTGCCCTGTGAAACGCGATCGACCGACATACGGCCGAGAAGTTGCCGCACCCAGACATGAAAGAGCGCATCCGATGAACCTGCCCGACGGTTTGGCCTACACCGAAGACCACGAATGGATCACCAAGGCTTCCCCTTGCCGGGTCGGTATCACCGACTACGCCCAGGACCAGCTCGGTGACGTTGTGTATGTCGAGCTACCAGCGATTGGTCAAGAGGTTGATGCGGGCGGCTTCGTCTGTGAGATCGAGTCAACTAAATCGGTCTCAGAAATCTTTGCGCCCGTCGCGGGTGTGATCGCTGCGATCAATCTCGCTGTGGTCGACTATCCCGACAAGATCAACAGCGACCCCTATGGGGAAGGCTGGCTATTTGAGATCACGCCGACCAACGCAGCCGACGTCGACGCTCTCATGAGTGCCGCACAGTACGCGACCCATACCGGATCCTGACCCGGTCGACGCTCGTGGGGCACAGCCTCGCCAGCTAGCGGCACAGCGGCCATGGTTGTGCTTTGGCGCCCACACAGGGATGCGTGGGTGTATCGTGTCGGCCATGTTCTGCCACCAATGCGGTCAGCAATTGCCCGAAGGTTCCCGTTTTTGTTCCGCCTGTGGCGTGCAGTTGGATCTCCTTTATGGCGTGGGTACTTCGGTCGATGAACTTCATACGGGACAAGACGTCCCAGCGGTCGACGATCTCGAACCGGGTACCGCCGTGGTGGTCGTTGAACGGGGGCCAAATGCTGGCAGTCGCTACCTGGTCGATCAGGACGTCACCCAGATAGGTCGGCACTCCGAGAGCGACATTCTGCTCGACGACATCACGGTGTCTCGCCACCATGCTCGACTCACACGAACCCGGACCGGCGAATTTGTCGTCCATGACATCGGTTCGTTGAACGGGACCTATGTCAACCGTCGTCGCGTCGAAGACGCAGTGGTTCGAACAGGCGACGAACTGCAGGTTGGACGATTTAAGTTGGTGCTTTTCATTGCCGGTGAGTGACGCATCCGACGCGGCCAGAGGCGCACGCGATGAGGCGGCGGCAGCCGAGGTCGATTCCGACACTGCCGATGCCGGATCGAAACATGCTGACACGTCGCAGCATGAGGGTGACGATGCAGGCTCGGACGCAGCGGCTTCTTCAACGCGAGACGGTCTCGATGGGGTGGGCCCCGATACCGATGACTGGGAAGAACACCTGCTGCGGGGCGGCTCGTGCAGCATTGGTGAGGTGCTGGGCATCATCCAGGATGAATTTCCTGAAGTGACGGTGTCTAAGATCCGATTCCTCGAAGCCAAAGGCCTCCTCACGCCGGAACGTCGTCCATCGGGATACCGGTCGTTCGCTGTTGGAGATGTACGACAGCTCCGTTGGATTCTGCTCGCTCAAAGGGAGTACTACCTGCCGCTCAAGGTCATTGGCGAGCGAATCAAGCGCGGTGAAGTCCCTCACGATTTTCCCGTAGTCGCCGGTTCGACCAAGTCGGCGAGTACCCCTCGACCGCCGAAGGCGGTGCCGGAATGGGCTCGCGACGATGATGACCCGGCATTGCCCGACGCGCTGCCCACCTTGAGGGTTATTCGCGGCGAAACAGCGTCGACCTCAGGTGATACTGCACCCTCGACGACGCCGCCAAGCGCAGGACCGCCAGAACACGGTGATGCTCTGGCTGGCGGTGGCGAACCCGATATTCCCGCGGGCGCGACGTTTACGAGGCATGAACTTGCCAAGGCCGCTGATATGGCGGTGTCCGAAATCGAAGCGCTCGACAAGTTTGGACTCTTGCCGATCGCTACTCGAACTGCGGGGACCGATCTCTACGGTGAGCGCGCCGTGACGGTGGCGCGTTTGGCCCGTCAGCTCTTGCGGTTCGGTCTGGAGGCGCGCCACCTCCGCATGTACCGGACCTTTGCGGACCGTGAAGCTGCGTTGTTTAACCAGTTGGTGGATCCGTTGATGCGTCGGCGTGACGCGGAAAGTCATCGCCAGGCGCGCGCCCGTGCCAAGGAACTCGCACGTCTGGGCGACGAGATGCGGGATGTCTTGTTGGCTGAGGCGATGCGTGACGTCATCGACGACGACTAGCTCAACCCGTTTGTGTCGCAGTCCGACGATCGCACGACTCCTGGCAGCCTGGACCGGTAGCATGCCGCTACGAAATCGTTTCACTTGCGAGACGTCCGGGTTCTTGAGTTGGGAGGAATGATGCATCGCATGACGCTGGTCGGTGTCCGGCTGGAGATCCCTACGCATCAACCAATCGTCTTATTGCGCGAAGTTGACGAACCCCAACGGGTGCTTCCGATCTATATCGGTCAGAACGAGGCGACGGCTATCGTGCTGGCCCTTCAAGGAACCGAACCCCCGCGGCCGATGACACACGACCTGTTCAAAACCGTGCTTGAGACCCTCGACGTCCATCTGGATCGCATCGACATCACAGACCTCGACCAGGGCACCTTTTTCGCTCAGGTCTACATGAGTCAGTCCGGTGAGCAACATCGCATTTCATCGCGGCCTTCGGACGCGTTTGCGCTTGCTGCTCGGTGTGACTACGCCGTGCCGATCTATGTGGACGACTCGGTGCTCGAAGCTGCCGGAGTGCAGGTTCAAGACGAAGATGAGGATGAGCAGGTCCAAGAGTTCCGTGAGTTTTTGGACCACATCACCCCCGACGATTTCATGGGATAGAGCACGCCCTGTCGACCGTGATCTCAGCGGAGTTGTTGGCTCTGTGGTCTCTGTTTGAACTGAGGTTCTTGCGTTCCTGCGTTACTGGAGGTAAAAATGTGCACCTGCGTGTAGTTACGCAGATGCAATTTTGAGTGGTGCGACTGGCTCAACATCCCAAAGGGTGACACGTTGTGCCGACCAGGCTGGAAGGGTTCGCAGATGGACGCAACAACGGGGCAGGGCTACCGGGGTCCGGCGGTGTGCAAGATCGTCGGCATTACCTATCGTCAACTCGATCATTGGACGCGAACCAGTCTGATCGAGCCGTCGGTTGCATCCGCACAGGGTTCAGGGAGTCAACGCCTGTACTCCTATAACGATCTGGTCGAGTTGAAGGTAGTCAAGAGCTTGCTCGACGGCGGGTTGTCGTTGCAGCGGGTCCGTAAGGTCATCGAACAGCTTCGCGATCTCGGCACCGATCTCGCTGCCGCGAACCTCGTGATCCAGGGCAACACGGTGACGCTCATCGGTCAGGACGATGACATTTTTGACCTGATGCGCAATGGACAAGGTGTGTTGAATCTTCTGTCGATGGATGGAGTCGTCGGCGACCTCGACGACCAGATCCTGACATTTGGTGGCGAACCTGAACCGGGTCGCTCCATCGACTCCTCGATGGTGGCCGATGCAAGCGACGTGGTCGACATGGCAGCGCACAGACCCACTGGCACGCTGTGACCGAACTGCATCACTCGGCGCTGGAAGAACGCCACGCTGCGTTAGGTGCCCGACTCGTGCCGTTCGGCGGTTGGTTGATGCCGCTGCAATACGAGGGGGTCGTCGCCGAGCACCGAGCATGCCGATCAGGTGCAGTCGTCTTTGACGTTTCGCATCTAGGTTCGGTGCGGGTGGAAGGTGTCGGCGCGTTCGACCGCTTGCAGGTTGTGTTGAGTAATGATCTCGACCGGGTCGAGGTCGGTCAGACCCAATACACGCATCTGTTGAACGATGCCGGGGGAGTCGTCGATGATCTCATCGTCTGGCGGATCGCTTCTGATGCGTTCATGGTCATGCCTAACGCATCCAACACTGATCGGGTAATCGCGGCACTTCTCGGCAGCTCCTCGCGCATTGCTTCGACAGCGGAGGCGTCAACGGCCGAGTCAGCTCGGGCCGGTGCGGCGTCGGTGAACATGCCTGAGGCCCGTACCGGGGTCGCTGACGATGTATCGGTCGTCGATGTCACGGCGGAGCGTTCGATGCTGGCCGTCCAAGGGCCCCAAGCTCGCAAACTGCTGGCCAGAGTGTGGCCCGAGGCCGCGGCGGTGGAACGCAACCATTCCTCGGCGCTCGCGTTCCAAGGATTTCAAGCGTTGGTAGCGGGTACCGGGTACACGGGGGAGTCCGGTGTCGAAATCCACATCGACAACGCCGGCGCCGGCGGTTTGTTCGATGCCCTTCTCGACGTGTCGATCGCTCCGGCCGGATTGGGGGCTCGCGACACCCTTCGTCTGGAAAAGGGTTATCCGCTGCATGGCCACGAACTCGGTCCAGATATAACCCCGCTTGAGGCAGGATTGGATTTTGTTGTCGCCTGGGATAAGCCCTCATTTGTTGGAAAAGATGCGCTCCTTGAGCAACGTGAGTCGGGTGTTGATTCGAAGCTGGTCGGGCTGAAGCTCGCCGACAGAAAGATCGCTCGGCAAGGCGCGGCGGTGTTGCGGAACGGCAAGGTGATCGGGTGCGTGACCAGCGGCAACTTTTCACCCCAGCTCAATGTGGCGATCGCTCTAGCGTTTGTCGAGCCCGATATAGCGGAGGGTGCGCTACTCGATATCGATATTCGAGGGCGAGTCACACAGGCAACGGTCGTACCCACTCCTTTTGTCTAAAGCGCGTTTGGTAACTCCCGCTTTTCAAAAGTAACACCCTTGTAACTCTACGGATATTCGTCGACTATTGAGGTGTCGGTGACCTCTGCTATGTGGAGGCCAAGACGTACGTTTTTGTCTCAAGCGCTGCATGTATTGCGCCGATCGAACGGATGAAGTCTCCCCCAGACCGTTCGCGCTCAGGCGATGCGCGCTGCAGACAGGACTAACATGCCCAGAGTTATCGTCACCGGGGGTGCGGGCTATTTGGGTGGACATATCGTCCGCACACTTTCGGCCGCATCATGTGACGTGGTCGTCGTGGATGACCTCCGCAACGGAGATCCCCGCCACGTTGGTCCAGCCGACCTCGTACCGATGAACGTCGCGAGTCGACGCGGAATCCGCGGCGTCTTTCGCGATTGGGGACCATTTGATGTGCTGGTCCACCTTGCGGGCACCGTGGGGTCCGAAGACGCTCGTCGCCACCCGCTGTCGCATTTTTCGTCCAACGTCGCTGCGACGATCGGTCTGATCGAAGAGGCGAGTGCCGGTGGGGTGCAAAACTTCATCGCTGTATCCACCGCAGCGGTCTATGGAGACGCGGGACCCGGCCCGATTCACGAGAGCACCTGGGGGACTCCAACCACGGCGTACGGCGAATCGCATGCGATGTTCGAAACGGTGCTTAAGCGTTTCGCTCATGAGCGCGGGCCGAGGGCGACGATCCTCCGGGTCTTTAACGCTGCGGGTGCTGCACCGGACGGGATGGTCGGTGAACGCCACTTTCCCGAAAGCCACCTCATCCCCAAAGCGCTACAGACCGCGAGCGGACTCCGTCCACGTCTAGAGATTCTTGGCGATCAGTTCGCGACGCCGGACGGGAGGGCCATTCGCGATTATGTACACCCCATCGACGTCGCCGCGGCGGTGCTGCTGAGCGCTGAACAGCTTCTCGACGGTTCACCCGGAGGCATCTTCAACATCGGATCCGGGGTGGGACACAGCGTCAATGAGGTCTGTGCGATGGTCAACTCGGTGACCGGAAGCACGCTGCCCACCGTTGTGACCAAACCGCGACAAGGCGCAGTTGGATCGCTTGTTGCCGACATTGAACGTGCCGGGAACGTGTTGGGGTGGTCGCCCGGCTACTCAGATCTCCAGACCATCGTGTCGACCGCCTGGGCGTGGCATGCATCCCGCATCGGGGCCCAAGACAAGACGGTGTGAATCAGTCGCCGCACGGCCGGCTGATGACGAGTTCGCAAACGGGTTCAAGAGCTTGGACGGTTTGGCGGCGGGCCTCAAAGACGATGTCATGTCCAGCGTCAGGGCGACTCCGCGGAAATCCTGCAGCAGCGTCGACAGCTTCGTCATCGGGTTCGATCAGGACCGTGCGAACCCCGGCGGCTTCAAGAAGGGTGAGCTCCCGACGCAGCACCGTGCGCGCCCGTCGCCTGAGCGGCCCACTGCCAGCACGGGTCATGGGAGAGACGATGATGACGATGTCAAAGCGGCCATCTCCCAACAAGACATCCGCACTCGTCGGCGAGTGCACGCCACCGTCGACATAGCGATGCTCGCCGATCACTTTGGGGGCAAAAAGCAACAGGATCGCTGAGCTCGCCTCGATAGCGTCGGCCCGCGTGACCGGGATCAGGTCTTTTCCGAAGACCGTTCGGGTGCCGTCCTCGAGTCGTACGGCAACAACCCACAACGCAGGCGGGAGCGGTGCGGCCGGATCGCCGATCGGAAACCGGCTCAGCACATCGGTGGGCAACAGTCCGCGGGGCAGCAGGCCGAGTCCCTGCTGCAGCCAGCCAGCGCCATCGGAGCGAAGAGCGCCGGAGCCGCTGGCAAAAGTCGGACCGGCCGTCGGAGTGAGCGCATCGATTCACGTAGCGCTTCGCGGTCTTGTGAGTTGGGTCCTTGTGCAATGGCCGCCAACACCGTGTCTGTAGACGCTCCGGTGAGCGCGGTCGCTCCGATCGCTGCCCCGGCGGACGTCCCCACGATGCGTGCGGCGTCTTGGGGACGGCGGCCCGTCACCTCGGTGAGACCTTCAAAAACGCCGAGGTGAAACGCCCAGCCGAGCGGTCCGCCAGCTCCGAGAACTATCCCCAAACGAGTCACCGCTACATGATCGCGGTTTTGCAAGCCAATGTGTACTCAGCCGGTTTCGGGCAATGAAGGGGGTGGACGCGGGTAGGCCGGATCGCCCGGAAGTGTCGGGAAGACGGGTGGCGGTCGGCCGGAGCCGAATCGGGTAGGGGCGGGGCATGGTTAGGATGCGCTCCATGCGTGTTGGATTCATCGGCCTTGGCGACATGGGATCAGGTATTGCGGACTGTCTTGCTCGTAGCGACGCGAACGACGTCGTGGTCTTCGATCTCGATCAGCAGCGGGTGGATGCAGCCGTCGCTCAGGGCGCACAGGCCGCCCGGGACCTTTCCGAGGTCGCACAGGACGCCGATCCCATCGTTTTGTGCGTGGTGAACGATCACCAGGTGCTGGCATTGGTCGAGCAGATGGCGCCAGATCTGCTCCCAGGCCAACGCATCGTCGTGCATTCGACCGTCACACCCGAAACGATCGCGACGTGTCAGGCCATCGTGGGGATGGCAACGCCGTGCTCGACGTGGGCATTTCAGGCGGACCCCATGGTGCTCGGGAAGGCACGCTGGTGTTGATGGCGGAGGTGACGAATCGGTCCTCGATGAGCTCGCCGAGGTGTTCAACGCCTACGGCCAGACGATCCACATGGGTCCCCAAGGAGCCGGAATGGCGGCGAAACTCGCCCGGAACCTCATTGGATACGTCGCTATGGCCGCCGCACATGAGGGTATGGTTCTCGCCGAAGCGGCCGGTGTGGATCTGGGCAAGCTGCGCGAGGTCGTCGAATCGACCCCGGTAAAGCTGCAGTTTGATGTGACGATCGGGCGTGACAGTGCCCGTCCGGTACCGGACGATGCTGATCGGGCAACACTGGAGTTCGTCGAGCGGTATGCCCGGCTCGCCGAGAAAGATCTCGACGACGCATTGGCGTTTGCTGATGATCTACAACTGGACCTGCCAGCGGCACGGGGCGCTCGTCGGTCGGTCGCTGGAGCCTTTGGGTGGCATCCCGAGCCGTCGGGATGATCGCCTGCCCGGCTCTGCTGGATCGTCCGGCCGTCCTGGTCATGACTCCGGGTCTGGGCCCAGCTTGTGAGACGCGCCGCGGTCGCGGGCCCCGTTTGATCCTGCAGGGCGCCCTCAACGAGTTTGGGTCCGCCAGCGCGGGATGCCAGCGGACCCAAACCGGGAGGATGGACCGCTTCCCTGCGAAGCCCGATGGGCTCTGTCCGGTAAGCGGCACGAGAGAATGTACTTCGTGATAATTGCGTTTGCAAAAATATTGGCTGATTGGGAGCGTTTATCGTGCGGGTAGCCACGTTCAACATCAGACACGGCGCCCGGAACGGGGTTTTTGCGAATAACAAGAGGCTCGCTCAGGCGTGTGAGCTCTTGGATGCAGATGTTGTGTGTCTACAAGAAGTCGACGCCGGGGTCATCAGATCTGGTTTCCGCAATCAGGCCAGATTCGTTGCACGCCAACTCGGACACGATTGGGCCTTCGAACGCGCCCGGCGCATGTTGCTCACCGGGTTTCAGGGAAACGCGATCTTGACGCGGGGTGACATCATGTCGCACCGTGTCATCGCTTTGGTGCGTCAACCCGGTGATGAGCAGCGCGTCGCGACCATCGCGACGCTCCGGATCTATGGCCGCACCTTGACGGTGGCCAATACGCACCTCCAAAACACGACATCCCGCAAAGGCGATGCGGCAACTTTGCAACAATTCGACCAAGTGCTCGATGCGCTCGACGATATCTCCGCCCCTTGTGTCCTGTGCGGTGACCTGAACCTTGACCGAGGTTTGATCGTGCCGCGGCTCGAAGGACGCGGATTCTCATGTGGGCAGCGACGCAACACGATTCCCGCACAGGCTCCGCGCTCCCAGATCGATTACGTCGCGGTCCGGGGCGCTCAACTCGACCGGCTCGGAGCAGGTCCTGAGTCGGTCAGCGACCATCTCCCGCTGTGCGCCGATATCTCGGGGGTGTAGCAACAAGATGGGCGATTGGTATGTGAGCTAACGCGGTGACGGGGCGATACGCGGTTACGCTCTGCGCAGAATTTGATGGTGAGAACAGGGGCACCCATGAAGTGGCAGCGTGAACATCAAAGCGACGATGTCATCGACCGGCGTGGGTCGTCGGGCGGTGGGGGGTCGCTCGGCAGTATCGGTATGGGCAAGATCGGCGCGGGAGGACTCGGTGGCATCATCGCCATCATCGCGGCGATCCTCGGGTTCAATGCCGTCGGCGGCGGCTCGAGCGGCGACGGCGGGCTCGGCGACATCTTTGGACAAATGCAGGCGGCTCCCGCTGGTCAGGGATCCGAACTCGACCAGGCGCCACCTCCTCAGGATGATCAAGCCGCATTCATGGGTTACGTTCTCGACGACGTTCAAGATATGTGGACCGACCTGTTCGCTGCGTCGGGTGACGAGTATCAGCGGGCGAAACTGGTGCTGTTCACCGGGTCGACGCCGTCGGGATGCGGTGGAGCGACCTCGGCGATCGGGCCGCACTACTGTCCGGCGGATCAACACGTGTATCTCGATCTCGACTTTTTCACCCAACTCGATCAGGAGTTTGGTGCACCGGGCGATTTTGCTCAGGCCTACGTGATGGCTCATGAAATCGGCCACCACGTCCAGAACTTGTTGGGCATCAACTCCGAGGTTCGCCAGTTGCAAAGCGAGAACCCAGGGACCGCAACGAACTCTCGGTCAAGATGGAGCTACAAGCGGACTGTTTGGCCGGTGTTTGGGCACATACCGTCTACGCCGACAATGCCCTGGAGCCAGGCGATATCGAAGAGGGGCTTCAAGCGGCCGAAGCGGTAGGCGATGACCGGCTGCAACGCCAGGCTGGCGCGGGTCAACCCCGAAACGTGGACCCACGGGTCGTCCCAACAGCGCATGGACTGGTTTGATGAGGGTATCAATCCGGCGACCCAGCCAAGTGTGACACCTTTGCATAGCCGCAGCCTGGTTAGCGGGCAGCGGTGAACGCCGACGCACCGTGGAGAGCTGACGCTCGGACTGCATGGTTCTGAGTGAGCGCGTTGGTACCCCTCGGCGCGGTACTCGCATCGCTACGTTGCGGCCGAGGCTTTCGGGTGAACCGTGTGGCGTGCACATCACTGCGCGAGTCGTCGTTCCAACGATTCGGCGAACGGGGTCCCGGTCGCGACCAGGTCATCGACGCTGATCTGACCCATATCGGGTGACCCCTCCGTTCTGAACCAGCGGACCGTTCGTTCGGGCTCGTCGACCAGATATGCGCGGGCCTGACGCAGGCAGAAGTCGCCGAGATCGCTCGGCGCGGTAGCCAACTGACGCGACACCGTTCCTTTGCGTTCGCAGTGGTCGATGAGGCGGAATAGGTCGTACGCGTCGCTGGCACGTTTGTGGATGGTGGGCCCCGCCCTCCGAGGGATCGATTGGAGTTTCATGGCGGCGAGTGCCCCCGGCGTTGCGAGCCAGGCGGTGGCCGACGCCTTGGGGAGCCCGGTACGGGCGCCGTACGCGGTGATGTGGGTTTCGCGAGCGGTGTCATAGGCCCAGCGATGGGCCAGGATAAACATCCGATCGAGCGCTTCGGTCGGTAGATCGGCCGGGTCATACGCGCCACCGTGATCAGGTCGACCAAGTGTCCCGATGGGAGCCGAGCACCATTGGTCAGGCGAGCGGCACCGCCTGTGACGAGAAGGTCGAGTACTTCGGGGCTGTCCATCCAGACCACCGCGTCGACGTCCATCGTCACCCGATGGAGATGTGAAAGATGAGATATGACGGCGAGCCCACCGACGACGACGATCCGTCGTCCAGGGGCTGACCATGTCAGCCGTTCGAGCCCCGCGACAAGTCCGGTCGTGCGCCCAGCCTCGTCGCCGACGATATCGATGCGGGCGTCGGGTTCGTGTGGTACTGGCATCGGCGCGGTCAGATCATCACCAGACACGATGGAAGCCTTCGGGCGGGTCCCACTGATCCAGGATTTCGGCGCCGCGTGATTGATCACGGGCCAGTTCCAACGCTACGAAGAGTGGGTGGGCGAGCGGCCAGGCCATGCCGAGCGTCCCGCCTCGAGGGGGGAATCGCAGCAGCGGCACTTGAGAGATGGGCGCCACACTGAGCGTTGCTGCACGCGCTTCCCAACTGGCGGCGCGCCCCAACTGCAGGGTTGCTCGTCTGGCTGCGCGCTCATCGCTGGCGTAGAGATCTGGCGGGAAGTCGCTGGCTAACACGATCGGCGCACCCCAGTCCGCGGCTGCCACGCTGCCGGTGAGCGCCCACCCGGGCTGGTCGAGGTCTCCAATGCGGGTCCTAAGCCGAGGGTCTTCAAAGTCTTGAGGTGCTGGCAGCGACTGGACGGCGATTCGGCGCGGGGACCAGGCGCGTGAGACTTCGATGAAGAGTTCGGGGAGCAGTGGCGTATGAGCTCGGGTGACGAGTGCCGCGTCGCGAAGTTCGCGCAACGCTACCGATACCGCCGATGGGGAACGGCCGATGCTTCGCGCCAAGGCCCGCACCGATGGCTTACGTTCGGGTTCGAGCAGCAGTGCAACCGCGACTTCTAGTCCGACACCGGTGCTGAGCGGGTCGGTTCGTCGCGCTCGCGTCGCGGCGACGGGTGCGGCGGGCACGGCGCTATCGACATAAAGAGCCTGATCGGGTTGGAAGATCCGCAGGTGCCCGCGGCGGTCGAGCCAACCCCATCCATGGGAGCGGAGGACGTCGCGGACGCTAGCGGAGACGCGGTCGGCGACGACCAGCGCGATCCCGTCGGTCGCTGGCCGCCGTACCAGCTGCTCCGCCTTTGCGACCGTCGGCACCGAAAGCGGCTCGACATAGATCTTTTGGTCGGCGATACGACCAGGTTCAGACGGGTCCGACGACGCTTGGTAGGTGAGCCCGAGGTGGTCGCATGCGTCTGCGAGATCACTCCAGGCGGCGCGAAACGCGTCCCGCGTTCGTGAAGTCATCAACGCAGTATATGGTCGGGCTCACCCCGGGTTGAGGTCTCGCATCAATTCGGAGAACGCTTCGCCCGTCTGTACTGCCCACAAGGCGGCATAGACGCCGCCGAGTGCCACGAGTTCGTCGTGGGTACCGCTTTCGGTGATCCGTCCACCGTCGAGGACATGGATGCGGTGGGCATGGCGGACCGTCGAGAGCCGGTGAGCGATCACCAACGTGGTCCGACCGGTCGAAACCCGGGCGAGGCTGCGCTGAATCGCTGCTTCGGTCTCGTTGTCTACCGCCGAGGTCGCCTCGTCGAGCAACAGAATCGGCGGGTCTTTGAGAAAGGCCCGGGCGAGCGCCACGCGCTGGCGCTGCCCGCCCGACAGGCGTTCGCCGCGTTCGCCGACGATGGTGTCATAGCCCTGTGGCAGCGTTCGGATGAACTCGTCTGCCTCCGCGGTTTCGGCGGCCGCCATGATTGCTTCACGCGAGGCTTCGGGTTGGCCGTAGGCGATGTTCTCCGCCGCGGTGCCATGGAAAAGGAAGACATCTTGAGCGACCAGGCCGCAAGCGCGTCGCAGATCGGCCAGGATAAGGTCGTCGATCGGATGCGAATCGAGTGTGATCCGACCCGAATCGGGATCGCGAAAGCGCAAAAGCAGTTTGATCAGCGTCGATTTGCCCGACCCGGTTGGGCCGACGATCGCAACGGTCCGGCCCGCTGGGATATCGAAGGACACATCGAAGAGCGCTTCGCGGCCAGGCTCATAGGCAAAACTCACGCTGTCAAAACGCACCGAACCTTCACCTCGTTTGAGCTCGAGGTGTTCGCTGCCGTCGGCAATCGAGGGTGCCGTATCCAAGATCCCAAGAATCCGTACCGTCGAAGCCATGGCACGCTCGTATTGGTCGAGCGTCTCGCCGAGCGATGTCAACGGCCACAGAAGGCGTTGAGTCATGTACAGCATGACCGAGAACGTTCCGGGGCTCATCGCTCCATCGACCGTTCGAAAACCGCCGTAGACCAGGGTGGCGACGAAACCGACCAAGATCGCCATCCGAATCAGCGGGCTGAAAGCCGACGACAGCGAAATAGCCCGCGAGTTGGCGTTGGCATAGCGGCGGGACAGTTCCGCGACGCGGTTTCGCTCGGCATCTTCGGCGGTGAAGCTCTGGATGGTCGCGATGCCCAACAGATTGTTAGCCAACTGCGAGCCGATCAGCCCTGAGAGATCTCGCACACTCCGGTAACGCTCTTGCAGGAGGCGTTGATAGCGCATCGAGCCAAACAGGATGATCGGAATCGGGAGAAAGGCCCACCAGGCGACTTCGGGCGCCATCACCATGAACGTCGTCCCGACGAACACGACGACAGTCGCCACCTGAATCAGCTGGTTGGCGCCGACGTCGAGGAACCGTTCGAGCTGGTTGACGTCGTCGTTCAACGTCGCGATCAGATCTCCGGTTGGATGCTTTTGAAAATAGCCATGATCGAGGTGTTGGAGATGGTCGTAGGTATCGATCCGAATTTCGTGTTGTACCTGCTGGGCGAGGTTGCGCCACGCCGTCTGATACAGGTACTCGAAAACCGATTCGAGTACCCAAATCACGACTGTGAGCACTGCGAGAACGATGACCTGCTGGCGTGGAGTGTGTCCGCCGAGCGGCTCCATCCACGACGCGCTGTCGCCGCTGACCACGTTGACCGCGACACCGATCAGAAACGGTGGCGCAAGGTCGAAGATCTTGTTCGCTACCGAGTAGACACTCGCCCGAACGGCTTGGTTGCGGTGGGGTCGGCCGTAGCTCAACAACCGCTTGAGCGCGGGTTCATCGGTGGACGCTGTTCGTCCCGCAGGCCGTGGAGAGTTGTCGCCCCGTTGGCGGCGAGATCGAGGAGCATCGGCGGACATGTTGAGGCATGGTAGCGCTGTGATCGTGCGCGGTGGTTCCTGACATTGGTGTCAGCTAACGTGTCGACCTACCTCCGCACCGGGTAGGGGTTGCCCGGTGCTGACCCGCACGGGACGACTCGAGCGGGACCCAGTCTGAAAGGGACACCGTGCGAACCGAACTGTGCGACCGCCTTGGAATCGAATTTCCAATTTTCGCCTTCACCCATTGCCGCGACGTCGTTGCCGCCGTGTCCAACGCGGGTGGGCTCGGCGTGTTGGGAGCGGTCGGTTTCTCACCCGAACAGCTCAAGACCGAACTGGACTGGATCGATGAGCACGTGGGCGATAAGCCCTACGGCGTCGATATCGTGATCCCGGGCAAGTACGAGGGCATGGACGAGATCGATCCGGCCAAACTCGAAGACGATCTCAAAGCGATGATCCCCGAGGAACACAAGGCCTTTGCTCGCCATCTCCTCGAAAGTCACGGCGTGCCGGCTATGCCCGAAGACGAACGCTTTGAAGAAGCGCTCCTCGGCTGGACCGCACTCACCGCCGCACCGCAGATCGAAGAGGCGCTCAAACACCCGAATGTCGCGCTCATCGCCAACGCGCTCGGCACGCCGCCATCCGATGTCATCGATCAGATCCACGAAGCGGGCCGGCTCGTCGCAGCCTTGTGCGGTTCTGCGTTTCATGCCTTGCGTCACAAGGCGGCCGGGGTCGACATCGTCATAGCCCAAGGTACCGAAGGCGGCGGTCATACCGGTGAGATCGGGTCGATGGTGCTCTGGCCCGAGGTCGTCGACGCGGTCGCCCCCACCCCGGTGCTCGCTGCGGGTGGCGTCGGCTCAGGGCGTCAGATCGCCGCGGCCATGGCGCTGGGCGCGCAGGGGGTCTGGACGGGTTCGCTGTGGCTCACCGTCGAAGAGGCCGATGTTCCTCCGGCTCAAATGCAGTCCTATCTCGACGCTTCAAGCCGCGACACGGTGCGGTCCCGAGCCTGGACGGGTAAGCCCTGTCGCATGCTCAAAAACGACTGGACCGAAGCGTGGGCGAGCAGTGAAACACCGGATCCACTCGGCATGCCATTGCAGTTCATGGTGACCTCAGATGCGGTCGCTCGTGGGCATCGCTATGCGGAACAGGCCAAGGACGTCAACTTCAACCCGGTAGGTCAGATCGTCGGGCGCATGAACGACATCAAGCCGGTCAAAGACCTGATCTTCGCCCTCGTCGAGGAGTACATCGAAGCAACCGATCGGCTTGCCGGCCTGCAGGCCGACTGACGCAGCGTCGCCCCTCGTACCTGTTGACGGAGAGGATCTGCCCGGTGCACGGCGAGAGCGTTACCTGGTCGCCGTCCCCCTCCTACGTGGCTGAGGCAAATCTGACGGCCTTTGCCCGACGCTGCAATATCGAGGGTGAACCAGCCGAGACGTATCGACGGTTACACGAGTTCTCGATCGAGCAGCCGGACGTGTTTTGGTCTGAACTCTGGGACTTTCTCGGCCCGCCCGGAGAGCGCGGCGAGCGGGTCATCGAACGTCGTGAGCCGTGGTACACGACCAAGTTCTTTCCCGACGCCCGCCTCAACGTGGCGACCGCGCTGCTCGAACCCGGTGCCGATGACGATGTCGCCATCATCTCGGTGGATGAAGCAGGCGCGACCTCACAGCTCACGCGCGCCGAGTTGCGCTCACAGGTGCGTCGTTGTGCGACGTGGCTCGCCGATATCGGCGTGGTCGCGGGGGATCGGGTGGCCGCCTATCTGCCAAACCGGGGTGAAGCGGTTGTCGTGATGCTGGCAGCGGCCGGTCTGGGCGCAGTCTTCAGCTCGGTGTCACCCGACTTTGGGGTCACCGCAACCCTCGACCGTTTCGCTCAGATCGAACCGGCTGTTCTGTTTGGCGCCGCGGGCTATGTCTATGGGGGGAAACGGGTCGAGACGAGCGAAAGGTTCTACGAGATCGTCGACGCGTTGCCAAGTCTCAAGGCAGCGGTGATGATCGCCGACGACCCAGCCCAGATCGACCCAGCCCAGCCCTGTGCGGACCGGCCCGGCGCAGGTCAGGGGCCAGCTGTGGGGGGAACCCAACAGGTCGGTCGTTCTGGAACGGCACGGTATGGGTGGGAGGACGTTCTTGCCGCAGCCGATTTCGACGGGCCATTCGACGACTTTGCCTTCGATCATCCCTGGTACATCCTGTATTCGTCGGGAACGACCGGCGCGCCAAAATGCATCGTTCACCGAACGGGGGGAGTGCTGCTCACCCACATGAAGGAGCACCGCCTGGCGGTGAATATGTCGCCACGTGATGTGCTGGCATATTTCACGACGCTCGGCTGGATGATGTGGAACTGGCAGGTCTCGGCCCTAGCGAGCGGCGCGACGATCGTGTGCTACGACGGTTCGCCCGCTTACCCCCAGGTCGACCAGTTTCTTCGAGTCGCCGCCGACCTCGGCGTCACGATCCTGGGGACGTCGGCGAAATACCTCGACTCGGTGGTGGTACATCTCGATGCATCCGAGGGTCTCGACACCCAGTCCACAGCGATGGGAAACCTCCGTGCGGTCAAGACCTTGTGCTCGACAGGTTCGCCCCTGTCGCCAGAAACTGCGCTCGCTGTCCAGTCAGTGGTCGGCCCAGACGTGTTGATCGCGCCGATTTCGGGGGGTACCGACCTGTGCGGGTGCTTCGTTGGATCGGTACCGACCATTCCCGCTGTTGCAGGCGTCATGCAGGGCGCGATGTTAGGGATGGACATGGCCGTCTTTGACGAGGAAGGTCTGCCCGTTGTCGGCCGAGCTGGCGAGCTCGTGTGCCGAGCACCATTTCCGTCGATACCGATCGGATTTTGGAACGATCCCGACGGCAGTCGCTTCTTCCACGGATATTTCGATCGCTTTGACGGGGCGTGGTACCACGGCGACTTCGCAACCGAGACGGCCGCTGGCGGTTTCATCATTCACGGGCGATCCGATGCCACCCTGAACCCGGGAGGTGTCCGCATCGGTACCGCAGAGATCTACCGGTGTGCCGAAACGGTGCCCGGCATTATCGAGACCGTCGCGGTTGGTCAGACCGTGGGCAGCGACACTCGTATCGTGTTGTTCGTGGTCACCGCTGGTGATGTGACCCTCGATGACGACCTGCGAGCCGAGATCCGCAAGGCGGTGCGGCAAGGCGCCAGTCCGCGCCATGTGCCAGCAGCGATCTACCAGGTGAGCGATATTCCGCGAACGAGGTCGGGCAAGATCTCAGAACTTGCGGTGCGAGCGATGGTCGACGGGCGAAACGTGACGAACCGTGATGCACTCGCTAATCCAGAGTGTCTCGACCAGTATCAGGCGTTCGCCTGAGGAATAGCGCTACGGGGACAGCGGAGAGCAACGCCTCACGTCGAAGTGGTGGCCATGGGTCCGCTTACCCTGTCGCGAGCGACCGACGACCTGGGTCAGGCAACTGGCGCCCATGTGTGAAACCGCTCAGTCCTCAACCGAGGATTGCTCGGTGCGGTCCTTGTCGACCCGTGAGTACAGCACCGCACACGATGCGTCGACGAAGGCGCTAACAAAGCGCTCGGGGTGCGTGATCGGGTCCATATGGTCGCTTTGCGTTCGAAACACCCGCGCGTGGGGGAGCAGGAGCGCAAGGTCGGTTTGGCGGCGCGGCGCAACCGCCTGGTCTCGTTCGGTGATGACGACCGATACCGGTCCCTGGTAGGAGCGAATCCAGCTGCCGTCGAATCTGCCGATGGCTCCAAGCGCCTGAATGACGGTGCCGGAATCTTGTGCGGCGATCTCGTCGATAGCGAACTGTCTCAGCGGCGGACGCAGCCAGCTGAGTAGCCCGGCGATGATCCGGCGATGCACGATCTTTGGCGACAGTCGCGCCGCGATCGACCAGCCCGGCGTGAACAAGGTGCCAAGCACTGCCGGTGCGCGTCCCGCGAAGCTATGTGACGTGGCACTGAGGACCAGACCGCTGACCCGCAATGGATGTTTACGCCATGTGAGCATGGCGATCGGCCCACCCATCGAGAATCCAGCCAGGATGGCTCTGTCGACCTCGAGAGCGTCGAGAACGGCCACGACGTCGTCAGCGCACTGGTCGAGCCGGAACCAGGGGGTCTTCAGTCCGCGACCGTGTCCTCGGTGGTCGACGGTGATCACCCGCGTGTGCTCGGATAGGGGGCCCACAACGTGGAGCCAATTGAGTGGGCCCGACACGCCAACACCGTGAAGCAGCACGATCGGTGGCGCGTCCGAACACGGTCCGGTATCGCCAACGCGGACCTCGGATCCGTCGGCGAGGGTCAGCTGGGTGGTGTGGATCGGGGCGAGATAGGTGGTCACGGCGGTTATCGCTTGCGAGCTGCGCGCAACGCTGCGCCCGCCAAGAACGGCAACCGCGCATCCGCGGTCGGCGTGCCCCCAGCGGAGTTCACGACGTAGCCCACAGCGAGGTCGGTGTGCGGATCGGCGAACCCACCGCTTCCGCCATATCCATAGTGGGCGATGCCTCGACTCGGAATGCCCGATGTCGTAAATGCCCCGTGATACCCGAGCCGGAACCGCATTGGATAGCCGACAACACGGTCGATGCGGTTGTTTTGTTGTACCGATGCCGCCCTAACCGTCTCGGCTGAAAGCAGACGAACGCCGCCGAGCTGTCCGCCGCCCGCCAGCGTCGCGTAGAGGCGCGCGACCGAACGGGCAGTAAAGATCCCTGTCATCGCGGGAATCTCGGCCTGATAGACGTCTTCGGATGCCAGGAGCTCGTCGAAGCCACGGATCAGGAACGTATCGATCGTCTGGGTGAGGTCCAGCTTCAAGCGCAACGAACGGCTGAGTGCTTTGATACGCGACGCCGTCGAGTCGACATCGCCCAACTTGAGCGCGCCCATTTTGAGGCGCGCGACCCGATCCATTTCACTTGCGGGTGCCCCGATGAACAGCCCGTCGAGCTTCAGAGGCGCAGCGATCTCTTTGTCGACAAAATGTTTGAGTGGCATCCCCGAGACACGCCTCACGAGTTCACCGATGAGCCAGCCAAACGTGATTCCGTGATAGCCGGTGGCGTGGCGAGGAGCCCAACGGGGCGTCATCCTTCCATGACCTCGACCATGTGGTCCCAATCGAGCATCTCGGTGGCGTGTTCGAGTTCGGGGCGGAGCGCATGGAGGCCAGCATCGTGACTGAGCAGATGCCGAACGGTCAGGCCGTCTTTACCGTGACGAGCAAATGCGGGCCAGTGCGTTGAGACCAGGTCGTCGTACCCGATCAGACCCCGGTCGGCCAAGATGTGCAGCGATGTCGCTGCGATACCTTTCGTGGTCGAAAAGGCCATGGCCATCGTGTCTTCCCGCCAGGGGTGACCGTCCCCTCGAGTGCCTCCCCAGATGTCGAGGACCGGCTCGCCTCGGTGGTACACGGCGAGCGATGCACCACTGCGCGCACGGCGAGAAACCTGGCGTCGGAACATCTGAGCGACGCCGACAAAATCGGGGTGTACGAACCCGTCCAAAGCTGACCACCTCAGTCGCTGACACGTGACCGAGATGACCCTACCCGCTCCTGTCGACATCGACGCACCAGTGCCCAGGTCGCTGGTGGTCGGCATCTCAGCGGGCGGGGATCGCGGCGCCCCGCCATAGGTTCGAGTCGTCTCGCCGGTCCTGAGCGTGCGTGTGAGCAGCAAGCCGCTAAACCTCAGAGTCTCCGACCGATACTTGAGCCACGAGAGGGCGGGGCGGCGTCACTTCGTCTCTGTCGAGAACCCTCGGCGCATAGACGGTGAACAGTCGCCTCGCGGTAGCTGAACATGCAGCTCAAGGAGACTGACTTACCAATGACCTGGACCAACGAAGGATCAGGAGGACGGGACAACCGGCCTCAACAGCGCTCACCGCGAGATATTCTCGGACGGCCGATGGATCTAGAAGCGCAAACCGCCGAAGATTCGGTTGGCGACGCGACCAAACAGCTCTTTGAAGATCTCGAACGTGCGGTTTTCGGTAATTCGGATCAGTCGAGCGGACCGACATCGGAGCGAGCCGCCTCGACCGACGATAACGCTCAGGGCGATGCATCACCTCAGTCGCGGGCCGCTGGCACTGGCTCATCGGGCGTCGCTCCAAGCAACGCCGAATCGAGTTCGGTCGGCGCGGCACCGCACACGCGCGATGAAGCCGACGCCGCCGAACCCCATTCCGACGCCGTCTCCTCGGCCTTGCGAACAGTCTCGGCCCCATCGGGGGCTCCGTCCGCTGTGAGTGCTGGCGGTGAAGCTTCCGATCAGGCGGTCCCTTCTCAGGACGCTTCATATGAGACGGGACAACTGGTCGAAGGCGTCGTCGTCGAAACCAACGAGCACGATGTGGTCATCCGCCTGCCCGATGGGCATGAAGGTGTGATCTCTCGACGTCACCTCTTCGGGGAAGGCATTACCGTCGCCCCCGAACCTCAGATCGGGGAATGGGTTACCGCTGCGGTACTGGTACGAGAGGATCACGACGGGCGTTTGGTCCTGTCTCGAACCTGGGCGCTCAAAACCGCTGCCTGGGACGCTATTCACGCATCACTGACCGAAGACACCACGATCATGGGGCGAGTCGAACGCGCCGTGCGCGGCGGTCTGTCTATCGACATCGGGATCCGGGCGTTCATGCCAGGCAACCTGGTCGACGATCGTCGGATACCCGACCTGTCGATTTTTGAGAACCAAGAGATGGAAGTCAAGGTCGTCGAGGCCGATGAGCAGGCTGGCACCGTCATCGTCTCCCGCCGGGCGGTCATGCGCCGCAAACGTCGCGAGCTGGGTAAAGACCTGTGGAGCGAACTCAAGGTCGGCGACATTCGCGAGGGCGTTGTTGCGTGGCTCGCGGACTTCGGCGTGTTCATCGACCTCGGTGGTGTCGTCGGTCTGGCTCATATCTCCGAACTGTCGTGGCGACGGGTCGAACATCCAAGTGCGTTCCTTCGACCGGGTGATGAGGTCAAGGTCCGGGTGATCAACGTCGATGAGGAACGGCAACGGGTAGGTTTGAGCATTCGCAGCCTCACACCCGATCCACTCGAATCGATCCAGGTCGGTGAAGTACTCCCGGGTGTGATCACGAGGCTTGTCGACTTCGGTGCCTTCGTGCTCGTCGACAACCTTTTTGAAGGCCTGGTGCACATCTCCAATCTCGCCGAACATCGAATTTCGGTTCCCGAAGAGGTGGTAAGTCCCGGCCAAGAGGTCGAAGTGAAGGTGCTGGCCATCGACGTCGAACGGCGCCGAATGGATCTGTCCCTCAAAGATGCTTGAACCGGTGTGAAGAGATCTGGCGCATAGGCGTCGGGCGAGGTAGCGCGACGCTCCGGCGTTGGGACCCACATGATGCGAAGGGCCTTCCGCAGGTCGCCCAAACCAACGGGCCCTTCAAATAACAAGTCAGTGGCGGCGGGAACTGCTTCGAAGAAGCACGACCCGCCGCCACCGGCGTCGATAGCGGCCCAACAGCAACCGGTCGTTCAGCGGCTACTCGCTTGAAATCGCGTCGAGAACCTTGAGCCGGGCAGCACGCCGCGCTGGCCACAAGGCAAAGAGAACGCCGGCGAGAGCCGTCAGTGCTGCAAGGAATACCAACTGCCCGACCGGCACCGAGACGGTGTTGATCACGGTGTCAGGCACGATCGCGGCGATGGCAGCACCGAAGGTGACGCCGAGGAAGATGCCGAGCAACGCACCAAACATCGAGATGACCAGCGACTCGAGCAGGATCATCAGTCGGGTTTGTCGCCGTGTCATGCCGACGGCGCGCACGAGGCCAATTTCGCGGGTCCGCTCAAAGACCGACAGCGACAATGTGACGGCTACGCCCACCATCGCGACGAGGACCGCGAATCCGAGCAGAGCGTTCACGGTCAGGAGGAACGCGTTGAGCTGGGCCTCGTTATCGTCTTGGAACTCTTCTTTGGTCTGGATTTTCAGTTGCGGATACTCCGAAAGGGCATCGCGGATCTGAGCGTCCGCTACGCCGATGTCGGTGCCCGCCGACACGGCGACCGCGGCGAAGAGATCGCCTTTTTGATTGAAGTTGGCATCCCAGTCGCCGAGGTCGAGGACCCAGTTGTCGACCACCGAGGCGTTCTCAAAGATCGCCGCGACCCTGAACTGCTGGGGACCGCCCGCTACGGTCGTCACCGCGACGGTATCGCCGACGTTGAGGCCCAAGTCCCGAGCTGGATCCTTGTGGACCAGGATGTCGCCCGGACCAGCCTGATTGGGATCGCCGTCGACAACCCCGAGGTCGAACAGGGCGTCAATCTTGGAAAGTCGGGCCCCGGTAACCGTTTTGGTCTCGCCCTCAACCGAAATTTCGCCTTGCCGGAAGCCGGTCGACGCGCTGACGAAGTCGAGGGACTCGAGCGATTCGGCCGCAGCGGGCGAAAACTGTGTACCCGGCGAATTGGCCTGAATGAAGAAGTCCGCAGAGATCCCCGAGGACAGCGTCGACAGAAAGGTGCTGCGAAGCGATTGTCCAACGACGGTCACCATCCCGATCATCGCGACGCCGATCATCAGGGCAGCGGCGGTCGACGAGGTCCGGCGTGGGTTGCGGGCTGCGTTTTGACGGGCCATCTCGCCTGGAGTGCGGAACAACCGTGGCAGCGGCGCGCCGATTCCGAGGGCGAGCGGGCGGGCGAGCGCGTCGGAGAGCAACGCCACACTCAACATGAGCGTCAGGGCGCCGAGCACCAGAACCACGATCATCGCCGCGGTACCGTCGACGACGTTGAACATGGTCGCCGCTATACATGACAGGCCGAACAGCCCCGCGATGACACCGACCGCGAAGCGAATCCTCGATGACGACTCTGGTATGGCGTAATCCTCGCGAAGCGCCGCGATCGGCGGGATCCGCCGAGACTTGCGCGCCGGTGAGTACGCGGCGATCAGCGTGATGCCGATGCCGACCAGCAGCGCTGCAATAGCGGTACGCGGACGGATCTCGACCGGCCCGGCGGGTAGGCCGAAGCCGCCTGCGTCGAGCGCGGCGCGGATGCCCAAAGCGATCAACACGCCAAGGCCCACGCCGAGCACCGTGGCGGTTGCTCCAATGGCGACCGCTTCGCCGAGAACCGAGCGCGAGATCTGCTTCGCGGAAGCTCCAAGCGCTCGCAGTAGCGACAACTCGCGCATCCGCTGGCCGATCGTGATCGTAAAAACCACAAAGATGAGCACCGAAGCAACCAGGACCGTTACAAAGGCGAACGCCAACAAGATGTTGTTGAAGATCCCAACGATCGAATTGAACCCGTCAGCCGATTCTTGGGTCAGGTCGTCAGACGTGGCGACGGTGACCCCTTCGGGCAGGAGCCATTGCACCGCTTCAGTCAGTTGACCGATATCGGTTCCTGGCTCAGCCTTGATGTAGATCGACAAGAACTGATCGGGATAATCAAAGAGTGCCTGTGCGGTCGCAGTATCAAAGACGCTGAACACCGCGCCGACGGTGTCATTGGTTTCGCCAGCGAAGTTAATCGACCCGCTCAGGACGAAGTCGGCCGGTCCGCTCAGAACCAACACCGTGTAGGTCTGGCCAATCTCGTAGTGATACTTCTCGACGGTGGTCGCATCTAAGGCGAACTCACCATCACCTGGCCAGCTGCCGTCGGCCAACGAGAGGGCCTGCAGTTCGGGATGATCACCCGCGGAGAACCCGAAGATCGGTGGTCCTTGTGTTTCGACCGCTTTGCGTTGACATCCGGGCGCGCCCTGATCGGTTCCGGCAGGAGCGATTTCGCCATCGCATTCCACGTAGGTGGGCTGGGCGTAGCCCACCAGGACGCCGTCCGCGGATTCGACTCCAGGAGTCTCGCGAATGTTCGTCAGCAGCGACGCTTCGATCGGGGTCTGTTCTTGCCGACTGCCGAAGTCGCCTTCGGCCCGGACGGCCAGGTCGAAGTTCGCGTTGATATCGGATGACAACTGGCCGAACGTAGCTCTCAACGAGTCGGTCAGAACGAACGATCCGACTACAAATCCCACTCCAAACATCACCAGAATGGTCGTTAGAGCAAACCGAATCTTGTGGCCGCGAATCTCCCGCAGCGCGAGTCGAAACATCGGAGTCCTTAGTCAAGAGAGACGCATCGCGATCGGCCGCGCCGACCGGCGAAGAACGTGAACGCTTTAGGATATGACCGGGTTTGTCCAGCGCAGCGGAGCCGGTGGCTCTAGCCGCCGAGCGACTTGATCGTGTCGAGGACCAAGTCAGCCGCAGGTTCGGTCATCTCATGGACGATGGACCCATCTGCGAGGAACACGACGCGGTCTGCATAGGACGCTGCGGTGGCGTCGTGGGTGACCATGACGATGGTTTGACCAAACGTGTCGACCGCGGACCGCATGAAGTCGAGGATCTCACCACCCGAAGCCGAGTCGAGGTTTCCAGTCGGTTCGTCAGCGAAAACGATCTCGGGTTTGTTTGCCAACGCGCGCGCGACGGCTACACGTTGCTGCTGGCCGCCGGAGAGCTCGTTGGGGCGATGGTTGAGGCGGTTTCCCAACCCGACCGTTCGCACGACTTCGTCGACCCAGTCTTGATCGGGTTTACGGCCAGCGAGCGATGACGGCAGCAAGATGTTCTCGAGCGCATCGAGCGTCGGCACCAGGTTGAAGGCCTGGAAGATGAACCCGATCCGGTCGCGTCGAAGGCGTGTTAATGACGCCTCGTTGAGCGAACCCAGATCGGTGTCGCCGATGTAGGTGTGTCCGCTCGTGAGGCTGTCGAGTCCCGCCATGCAATGCATCAACGTCGATTTGCCCGAACCCGACGGCCCCATGATCGCGGTGAATTCGCCACCGCGAAAGCCGACCGAGACGTTGCGCAACGCCGTCACCTCGGTCTGTCCCGACCCGTAAACCTTGAGAGCTTGTTCGGCGCGGGCAGCGATTTTGGCTGGTGCGGTGGTTGAAGTCACGTCGACTGATTCCCTTGGTCAGATGCCTCGGTCAGGGCTGTGTGAGGCGATGCGGTGCAACGATAGTCTCTTCGCTCCTGCGGGCGAAGATAGAGCAGCGACGATCCTCCAGCTACGCCGATATCGGCCGACTCGGTCAGGACGCCTTCGGGTGATCTTTGAGGACCGTTGGGCGTCCGCTGTCAGCTCTCGATCTGGCACGCGGCGCGCGATTCGACCACGGGTCGAATGAAGTCGACGATGACCGAAATGTGATCGGGATGAGACGCATACTCCAGATACCCCGCGATGTCGTCGAACTCTGCGGTCAACATGATGTGGGCGTTTGAAGGCTCAAGGCCAAGGTCGCGGCACACGGTGTAGCTCCTGATGACGTCGATCTTGGAGGGCAGGGTCCGGAGCGCGTCGATGATGGCGACGGCGTCGCTCTCTGAGGCATCTGGTCGAAGGCGTAACTGAACGGTGTGACGGATCATGGCACTCGGATCGAATGGTCGAGGTTGCGCGGGAACGTTGACCGGAGCGGAACCTCAACGCGGACTTTCTGGGCGGCCGAGAATCCTACTGCTCGAACATGGCGCTGCTGTGACCTTGGAATCGCCTCGTGGAGCTCACCAACCAATCAGTCCCAAATTCTTTGCGGTGATGGCAGCTAAGACCAGCGGTGACGCCGCGAGTATCCCGAACGCCTCGTACAGGTGCACCTTGCGTGGCAGGTCGACCGTCCCCGGAAAAGCCGCGTCCAGGAACTGTTCTGCAGCGGCGGTCGCATCGGGCGTATGGGTCGAGACGTGGAAGCTGACGCGCAGCACCCGGTCCCATAGGTCTTGATCCCACAACGGTCCCCAGAACGCTCTCCAGAACGCGAAGGGGTCCTCGTCGAGCGAGATGGGGGATTGACGTACCCACGGCGCGCCGGTCTGCGCGGCGTAGGCGACATCGGGGATCTGTTTGATCACCGGTCCGGTTTGAGTGAGCTCTGCGAGACGAGCGAGGCGTTCGCTGGCATGATTCGGTACGACCGGATCATCGACGACGTACTGCAGGCCCAGGGGTGATGGGGCGTTCTGGTCCGCTGGTCGTGCCATTTCGTGGGCCCAGTTGGCGGAATCGCCCGGGTCGAGAAGGATCTGCATACCAGCGATCAACACCGAAAGTTCTGCACCGGTCGCTCGGGTGGGAATCGCGGCCTGCAACCCGAGCTCATCCCAGACCACCGAGCTGAGCAACGTCTGCATGATGCCGCCGCCGGTGATCTCAAAATATGCCGCATCGATATCGGGGGCGAGCGCAACAAAGGGGACGCCGAGAAAGCCGCCAAGCGATGAACCGATATATGAAATCCTCTGCGTGTCCAGGTCGGGCTGTCCGTCTGGAGCGTTGCCGGGACCCGTCAGGTCGAGGGTCGCCATAGCCTCGGTCACCGCATACCACAGCGCGAGATTGTCGATCGGGCCTTGGAAGGTGACTCCAGCGAATCGGGGGATCCCCACCAGGTTCGAAATATCGGATACGTCGCCACCGTCGGTTTCGATGCGGGTTCCGTGATGAGGCAGGTCGATCGTGATGAGCGCTGCTCCTCGTTCATTGATTTGGTGTGCCCACAACAAGGAGTGGTGGGTGTTGGCTCCTAGCCCATGTCCGTGAATCACGATCGGCACCGAACCCGACTTGGCCGCTTCGGGAAGGTATGCGATGAAGTTCACCCAGGTCTCGGTCGGTTGTCGCTGCGGATTGGTCAGCCCGGAACCTTCACGGAAGTCGTAGGTCAGGATCTGGCCTTTGACGATCGCGTGCACCGGTGGATCGGGGAGCATGCCGACGATATGGACGTCTCGTACCCGATGCGGCAGACCTGCCAGGGTGTTTGCCATCTGTGTCATCGGGGCGAGGATCTCAGATTCGGCTCGGACGGTGAAGTCGGTCATCTGGGCGACGCGGTTGAGGTCCATGCCGATCTGTGCGGCCACGGCGGCAAGGTGTTGTGGACCGCCCTCATCAGATCCGTCGAGCGCCGCGGTCACACCCGGGGCGACGGGCAGGGGTGCGCCGATCAGTTCTGAACCAGATTTCAACAAGAACGCGGCGATGTGGTGTCCAAATTCGAAATGGTCCCGCGGCCAAACCCGCAGAATGGTGGCCGGCTCATTGGCTTGTGTGGCAGCGTGGCGGTCAAATTCAACTTTGATCGGGAGGCGTCGCCCGGTTTCAAGGTCGACGACTGCGACGTGTTCATGACTCGTGGGGCCGATCGCCGGACCGGCCGTGTCGGGCAGCCGGAACAGGATGGGTCCGAGCGGCGACGCGCCGCTGGTACCGGTCAGCACGGCTTCGGGTTGTAGCGGTGGAGGCAGTTCGGCGAGCGTCTCAGCGCGGAACAGGGACCTGGGGACGTCCAGTCGTCGGCCCGTCGGTGATGTCGCGCCTGGTGTGGTGAGGTGGTCGGATGGGAACGGCAGCAAACAGTCGCCGACCGACGAGGGATGGCAGGGGTTGTCGGATCGACCGGTGAGCGCCGACCGCTTTGCTCGGGGCCAAAAGCGCTGGCCGGGGTCGCCAACAGTGCGGAGGTGCACGTCACGATCAGAGCGACAATCAGTACCCGGGTCAGCTGGGGCGGTGTTGTTACTCGGCGGCTTAAACGGTTCAGGGCCAGCATCGCTGCGCTCCCTCGACTAGATCGTTGCGGTTTCGCGAGCGCACACCTAACCACAAATGGACCGAAACCGCATGCAAAGCAATTGCCAAGCGAGGTAGGTCTGGATCATCCAGGGGCTAGGCTCTCCCGACCTGATGCGGCGGGTCGCAGCTGGTGAACCCCGATGTTGTTGTCGACGGTGGCGGTCGAGTTGCGTGATTCCTACGACGAACGAGCAGAAGACCTGATCGACGGTTCGGCGCCAACGGTCGATCCGTGGGCCGCTGCGCGTTCGGGCACCCAGCGATCCGGTTTCGACGCCGCAACCGTGCAGGCGCGTGCCGGTATGACAGCGGGTGCCGCCAACGTCGATGCTTTGCGGCCCGACGGTGTTGATCTTGACGGTGTTGACGTCGACGACTTCATGTTGAACGATGACCCGCCCGAGTTTGCTTCCCTGCAACGCGAACTCGCTCCGTTCCGGGCGAGGATTGGCCTGTTGATCGGTGCTGGCGTATGTGCCCTCGTGTTACTAGCGTTCATCACGAGCCGCTTCGGTTCCGATGACGAGATTGCGACCTCGGAGATCGCCGGCGACATCGACGATGTAGCGGCGGCGCCTGTCGTCGGTCCGACGCCCACCGTCGCGTCTCGCGACTGGAGCGAAGGCTCCGCCGGGCAGAGAACCGGGCCGATGCTCCCGAGTGCGTCGATTCCGAGTGCGTCGATGCCATCTCCAAACACGGTCATACCGAACTTCGCTGCGCCTTCCCTCGAGGTACCGATCGTGACCGTACCGTCGTCATCGTCGATGACGACCGGGGCGATCGACATCGGGGCGTTGCAACGGTCGGTCGCGCAAGCCGAAGCGGAACAGGCGGAACGGTCGAGTTCGCTCGAGGACCAGATCGCTGCGCGCGCGGAAATTCTCGCTGCAGAGATCGCTCGAGCGTCCGCTGAGCAGCCAGCGGTCCCTGACGTGAGCCAACCCCAGCCGACCGGCGCTGCGGACTACCGAATCCCCGTGACCTCGACGGCCGGTCTGTGGAAGCCCCAGCCAGGTGTGAGCTGGCAGATCGATTTTTCGCCCCATCCCAATCTGGATCGCAATGTCGATGTTTACGTGCTGGACCTCGACCGCGTCACAACCAATATGGTCAGCGAACTACACGGTCGCGGGCGTCGGGTCATCTGCTACTTCTCGGCAGGAACCATCGAAGATTTCCGATCGGACTATTCGACATTTCCCCGAAGCGTGATCGGCAACACGGTGGCGGCATGGCCGAGTGAACGCTGGATCGACGTCGCCCAGGCAGACCGCGTTGGTCCGTTGATGCAGGCGCGGATGGACCGTGCTCAGGGCTACGGTTGTGACGGCGTCGACTTCGACAACGTCGACGGGTTCATGCACCCCACAGGGTTCGACATCACCAGGTCAGAACAGCTCCGGTACAACGAGTGGCTCGCCGCGCAAGCCCATGCCCGCGGCATGTCGGCGGGCCTGAAAAACGATCTGTTGCAGGTTCCTGAGCTCGTTGACGACTACGAGTGGCTCATCTCGGAAAGCTGTATCAACTACAACGAATGCTGGCGGACGACACCTTTCATCGAAGCGGGCAAGCCCGTTCTCGGCATCGACTATTCCGGTGACCGATTCGCCATGTGTACAGCGGCTCGGACCTTCGGGATCGACTTCATTGCCAAGAGCCGAATCCTCGGACCCGAGCATTCAGCGTGTTGACCTGAGCGCAACGCTGGCGGACGGCCGTGGCGGTAACCCGCGGGTTCGGGGAGCGTTTACGCCCCGCCGAGTTGTGTGCTGACCAGCCCGACGAAGGACACCATCTCACCGGGGTAACCGCCTAGGTTGTGGGTCAGTGCGATGTTCTTGTCCGTCGCGATCTGACGGTCCGGTGGGGCCTCACCCCGCAACTGGAGCCAGGCCTCGTAGAACATCCGCAATCCCGATGCGCCAACCGGGTGACCAAAGCTCTTCAAACCCCCGTCGGGGTTCACAGGCAACTCGCCATCGAGAGCGAACGTTCCCGCCTTGACCTCTTTCCACGCGGTGCCGCGTTCGGCGAAACCCAGGTCCTCCATGAGGACGAGTTCCGTCGGGGTGAAACAGTCATGCACCTCGGCCATGGCGATCTGTGCGCGGGGATCGGTAATGCCAGCCTGAGCGTAGGCGTCCTGAGCGCTCGCTACGACTTCTGGGAAGGTGGTGTAGTCATACCCCGGATCGATCAGACCAGAGCCGCTTCCCGCGATGAATGACAGGGCCTTGATGTAGAGCGGATTTTCACAAAAGCGGTGAGCGTCCTCAGAGCGGACCACGATGGCGGCCGCCGCTCCGTCCGCGACGCCAGCACAGTCGAAAACACCCAACTGTCCAGCTACGGCTGCGGACGAACAGACGGTTTCAGGCGAGACTTCTTTGCGGAACTGCGCCCGGGGGTTGCGGGCACCGTTGAAGTGGTTCTTGCTGGCGATGAGGGCGAGGACCTCGCGCAGCTCGGCCTTCTCGACGCCGTACCGCTTGGCATACGCGGGAGCAACGAGCGAGAACATCGCTGCGGCGGTCAGTGTTCGGTTGGTGCCGTCATGGGGGATGGGGAACGCATTGAGGCCCGAGTATCCGCTGTCCTTGACTTTCTCGACGCCGACGGCCATGGCGATGTCGTACGCACCTGACGCCACCGCGTACGACGCGTTGCGTAGTGCTTCAGAGCCGGTCGCGCAGAAGTTCTCAACCCTGGTGACCGGTTTGCCTTCTAGTTTGAGCGGACCGGCAAGGGTGATGCCGCTCATACCCGATTGTGCCGTACCGAGCCAGTATGCATCGACGGCATCCTTGTCGATGCCAGCGCTTGTGAACGCCTCCGATGTCGCGTCGATGATGAGGTCGTCGAGGGAGCTGTCCCACAGTTCTCCGAATTTGGTGCATCCCATCCCGACGATGGCCACCCTGTCTGCAATGCCGTGTGATCCCATATCTGGTTCCTTCAGAGTTGAGGTGCGCTCAGCGGTCGCTCGCCGAAGCGGGTGGGGTGGTGGGCTGCACTGGTCGCGCCTTCCAGAAGTAGTTGTGCACTCCTTGGGCGGTCACCAAGCGCCGAAATGTCATCTGGACGCGGTCCCCGATCGCAATGTCGGTTGGGGAGACGTCGGTCAGTTCCACCGGTAGGCGTCCACCGCGGTCGAAGTCCACGACGGCGAATACGATCGGTGGACTCGGCGAATAGGCCAGGCGGTCGATGGTGAAGGTGACCACCGTTCCCGTGTCCGAAGCGAGTCGATGGGGCGCCATATGGTCGAGCGTGCCGCCAGCGATCCCGACGCGTGCGGGTGGTAGATGAACGATGCCTGTGTCGGTATCGACCGATCCGACCAAACCGAACTTCCAGTCAGCGCCTCGGGCGGCGGCAGGAGCAGAAACTCTGGCGGGTTCTGGACGGCGTGGCGGTTCCGGTGTGAGTTCACCCCGCCAAGCCAAGTAGCGCCCGTAGCTGACCGGTGCACCCGATCCGGTTTGTGTCTGGACGCTCGGTCCCGTGTCGCGAAGCGGCTCGGCTGTGCGCTGCAAAGCGACTGCGTCGGCACCGTCGGCCAGGTTCATCACCAAGATTCGTGCATCGGGCTCGCAACGCTCCAGCACGTCGGCGAGTGCGACGAGCGGTTGGGTTCCACCCAGGTTGCCGATCCCCTCAGGTGGTGCGTGAAGCGAACCGTCGGCGAAACCCAGGCGGGTCGCGCAGCGGGCGGCCCGAGGATGGGGACTCGTCACGACGACATGATCGAAGTCGGTCGGTACAAGGCGCGTTCGAGCACAGACCTGTTCAAGGCATGCCTTGGCGAGCCGGCCGTAGATACCTTCAGAAAACCGTTCCTCCCAGGAACTGGTGTGGGTCTGGGTCGGGAGCCGGTACCGGTCCATGAACTCTTCGGAGACCGACGCTGTACCGAGGGACACAGCGATCGGTGCTTCGTCGGTAGCGGCGTCACCGGGGGAGCGGTCTGGTTCGATATCGACTCCGTCACCGATCAGAAACGCGCCTGCTCCGTCACCTCCTCCGCTTTCGTCGGCTGATCCTGGACGTCCCGAACGTACATCGGAGGAGACGACGAGCGAGTCTGCCGTGCTGTCCAACGCCATGACCAAGGCCGCGAGGCCGTTGCGAGCCGAACCCGCCAGATCGAACGCCAGCAGCGTCGGCGGCAACGAGAGCGCCGCGACGATCGCTGTTGCATTGGTCTTATCGGCGTAAGCGGGTGAGGTCGTTGCAAACATGAGCCGTGAGATCGCCATGGGACCTGCCAGGTCGCCCACGGTCGCCGGTTCAGCGTGTGTGTTGGTGGTATCAGCGGCGGAGAGGGCACGTCGAGCAGCTTCGACGGCCATGGTCGTCGAGTCTTCGTCATAGGACGCAACGGTCCGCCGCCCGCGTCCGCCGCCCGATCCGATCAGGTTGCGAATCTCACTCGTGTCGAGGCGGTGATGAGGCAGATAGGTGCCAAAGGTCAGGATGCCGCGCATGACGCTCATTTCGATCGGGAAGCCGAGTTAGGACACGCCGGTCGTCACGTGGATCTGCGAGCCTGTATCGACGGGTCGCGGCGCTCGTCCCAGCGCGGTCGATCGGGCAGCGAGGGGTGGTGACGACAGACGGTAGTGTAAGCGCCAAATATGACACGCGCGTCAGGTTTGCCGCCGAACAGGTCCATGTCGACCAGGTTGCACCGATGACGAGATCGGCGGTGTGTGGCTGTAGCCGTGCAGGTCAGCGGGGAAGTCTTTGAGGAGATGTGATACATGGCTGGGGCACCACTCGACGGAATTCGGGTCTTGGCACTCGAACAGATGCAGGCGCTTCCGTTTGCGACGCAGCTGTTGGGGTGGCTCGGTGCCGAAGTCATCAAGGTCGAACACCCCATCAAGGGGGAGAGCGGCCGCGCTGCGACGCCGTCGATGCCCGATCCGTGGGGTCGTCCCGTGGGCGCGACGTTTCTGCGGAACAACCTGAACAAGATGAGTGTCGGTATCGATCTGAAAGATCCTCGTGGCGTGGAGCTGGTGATCGGACTGGCCGAGCATGTCGACGTGGTCGCCGAGAATTTTCGCCCCGGTGTGCTCGCTCGGCTCGGCGTCGACTTCGAGTCGCTGCGCGAGCGGTACCCGACGCTGATCACCTGTTCGGTATCGGGATTCGGTAGTGATCCAGCCTCGCCCTACCGTGATTGGGCAGCGTACGCGTCGATCGTCGAAGCGATGTCGGGCATCTACATGTTCTCGCGGCGGCCCGATGAGCCTCCTCGGGCAAATCCCGTCGGCGCGCTTGGCGATATCTCCTCCGCCCTGTTCGCCGTGATCGGAATTCTGGCCGCGCTCCGACAGCGCGATGAAGTGGGTACGGGTCAACATGTCGACATCGCGATGTTCGACGCGATGATCTCGATGAGCGATGTCGTGCCAGCGTTCCACTCCCTCGGCGTGCGCCGCGACGAAGGTCAGCCGCTCGAAGTGCTCCTCGATTCCTTCGCTGCGGACGATGGGTGGTTCGTACTGCAGGTCGGACGCGAACATCAATTCGCCAAACTCGCCGAACTCCTCGGACACGCCGAATGGCTCGACGATGAGCGCTTCAACACCAGGGCTGGCTGGGTGCGGCATTGCGATGCGGTCATCCGGCCAGCCATCGAGGGCTGGGCCCAAGGTCAGACTCGAGCCCAGGTGTGTGATCGCCTCGCTGCGGCTGGCCTCGTCTCCGGTCCGGTCTTCAAGGCGGCCGACGTGGTGAGTGACCCCCACGTCGCGCTGCGAGACATGCTGATCTCGACCGAGCGAACCGACGGCGGTGATCCGCTGTTGCAGCCCGGAAACCCCATCAAGATGTCCGATGTCGCTCAGAGCCCAACCAAGCGATTTCCGTGGGTCGGGGAGCACACAGCGGAAGTTCTGTCGAACCTCGGCGGACTCTCGCCAGCCGAACTCGACGAACTCGCCGCATTCGGCGTGATTTCCCCGCTGGTTCCGGAGGGCCCCAAGGTGTTCTAAAGTATGACGCCAATGTCAGGAAACTCGGCCGCAACTCGATCGAGCGGCAACATCGACGGGATAGATCGTTGGATTTTGATTTCACACCCGAACAACAGGACTTTCTCGCCGAGGTTGAGGCGTTCCTCGACGAACACGCCACACCCGATGTCGCCGACGTCTGCCGCGAGAACATGGCCCAGATTGTCGACACCCCCGAACGTCGGGCGTTTATGGCCAAGATGGCTGAACGCGGTTGGATGGGGATCACCTGGCCCAAGGAGTATGGAGGCCAAGAAGGTGACGGGATCTATGAGTATCTGCTCAACGAAGCACTCGCCGGGCGCGGCGCTCCGCAGATTGGCAAAGGTGTCGGCATTATCGGCAAGACGCTGATCGCACATGGCTCCGACAAACTCAAAGCCGAATTCCTGCCACAGATTTTGAACGCTCAAGTCGAGTTTGCCGTGGGCTATTCAGAACCCGATGCTGGTTCGGACGCCGCGTCGATGAAGCTCAAGGCCGACCGCGCCACCAAGGATGGCGTCGAGGGTTGGATGCTCAATGGGCAAAAGACCTGGACGACATCGGCGCATTTCGCCGACTGGTACTGGGTCGGTGCACGAACCAATCCCGAAGCTCCAAAACACCACGGAATCACCCTGTTCTTGGTGCCGATGAACGATCCTGGGCTGACGATCACCGAGATCTGGACCATGGGCGATGAGCGCACCAACCAAGTCTTCTTCGACGATGTATTCGTTCCAGACGACTATGTCGTCGGCGAGCTGAACAAGGGGTTCCAATACATCTCTCAAGCCCTCGACCTAGAGCGCTTCACGATGTTTACGTATTCGCCGATCAGGCAACGCCTCGAACTGCTCTGTGACTACGTCGCAACCGAAACCCGCGACGGAGAACCCCTCAAAGACGATCCTGTGACCCGCGCCCGGATCGCTCACCTTGTGACCGAGGGAGAGGTCGCTCGCGTCCTTGGGCTGGCGTTTGTCGACGCGTCGATCAAGTCCCATAGCCAAGGCGGAGCACCCCCGACCGTCGCCGCGAGCGAGTACAAGCTGTTCGCGACCGAGCTGTCCAAGCGCCTCGCCGATGCCTCGATGGACCTCGGTGGACCCAGCTCGCAGCTCCGTGTCAAGACCGAGGACGCCGCCATGGCCGGACGGGCTGAGTCGACGTACCGCTACACCGTCATCGACACGATCGGCGGGGGAGCATCGGAGATCCAAAAAAACATCATCGCTCGGCGTGGGCTCGGCCTACCGAAAAACTTCTGATGTCAGGACCTGTCGTCGGTACCGAAGCGGTGTCATCTCAACCCGCGGACTCGGCCAACACAGCGGACGGCTTCCTGGCCGGAATCAACGTTCTCGACCTCGCAAGCGTGGGACCGGCGGCGCGTTGCTCGCGCACGCTGGCCGACTTCGGCGCACGGGTCGTCAAAGTCGGGCCCGTACCGGCAAACGCAGCTGCCCAGATCACGCCGCCTGCCTATGCCTATGGTGGCCACCGGTACATGTCCCGTGCCCAAATCGACTTGAAGGCACCTGACGGCAAGGCGGCGTTTCTGGCACTCGCAGCGGCCGCCGATGTCGTGATCGAGAGCTTTCGCCCCGGCGTGGTGGATCGCCTCGGCATTGGATTCGCGGAGGTCAGCGAGATCAATCCCGGCATTGTCTACTGCTCGACGACCGGCTTCGGACAAAGCGGGCCAGCGGCGTCATGGGCTGGTCACGACCTCAACTACCTGGCCGTTTCAGGCTTTCTGGCGACGGGGGAACCCGGCGTCGACGGGCGTCCTACCATCCCGGGGGCGACGATCGCCGACGGCGCGGGTGGGGGCATGCACGCGGTGATCTCGATCATGGCTGCACTGATCGCTCGATCGAACACCGGTGTGGGGGCCTATCTCGACGTCTCGGTGCTCGACGGGATGATGTCGCTCATGTCGCTGTTCGGTGACGAGTACCTCGCAACCGGTCAGCGGCCGGGCTGGCGTCACAACATCCTCACGGGCCGGTATGCCTGTTATGGCATCTATCGAACCGCGGATGGCAAGTGGATGTCCGTCGCCGCGATCGAACCCGTCTTCTACCGCAACCTGTGTCGACTCCTTGACTGCGAACGCTGGGCCGACCACCAGAGCGACGATAGCGTCCAGGACCGGATCCGCGACTCGTTCCAATCGGCGTTCCTGACCGACACTCAAGCGGGTTGGACCGAACGTCTGAGCGGACATGACACCTGCGCGGCCCCCGTGTTGACACTCCCAGACGCTCTGGCCGAACCTCAGGTGGTCGAACGCGGCCTCGTGGTCGCGGCCCAACATCCCGAGGCGGGAACGTTTGATCAGATCGGGCCGTCGCTCGCTGGTATGTCTCGGACCCAACAGCCAATCGAGCTTCCCGACTGGACCCGCACAGAGACCGAGTCATTGCTGGGCGCGGTGGGATATTCCCCCGAGACGATTGCCGAACTCAAAGACGCTGGAGTGATCGCGTGAGCGCTGCCAACGAATCTGCTGTGAGCTACCCCACCAAAGTTGCAGACTGGATTGGTGAGCCGCGCTATGAGGTGGTGGGCGGATTCCCGGTCGAACGTGGCTATGTGTGGACGGCTTGCGCGTCCGTCGAAAACGGCAATCCGCTGTTTTGGGATGACGAAGTCGCAGCCGATCTCACCGGTGGCCCGATCGCACCTCCCAGCATGTTGAGCGTCTGGTTTCGGCCACATTTCTGGCATCCCGGACAGGCCGAACGGGCGCTGCCGCTCCAGGTGCACTTCGATCTCAAAGAGGTCTTTGACCTGCCTGAAGCGGTGATGACCGAGAACACGGTGATCTTCGGCGAACCCGTGCGTCCCGGGGATGTGATTCGGACGTTCCAGGTGCTCAAGTCCGTGTCTGAGCCAAAGCGGACCAAACTCGGTCTCGGGCGATTCTGGGTGATCGATGTGATCTACCTCAATCAAGATGACGCTGAGGTCGGGCGCGAGTCCTATACCGGCTTTGGATATCGGAGAGACGAACAATGACATCTGCCCGGCGCTCCGACGAGCATTCCCGCCAAGCGGTTGGGATCACCGCTGCCGACCTGTACGAAGGTCTGGCCATCCCTCCACTCGACTACGACGTGACTGCGACGACGGTCGTGCTCGGCGCGCTCGCCACGCGTGACTGGCGGCCGATGCATCACGACTACAAGTTCGCTACCGAACGCAACGGTACCCAAGACATCTTTTTGAACACCCCCAACCAGGCACACTGGTTCGAGCGTTTCATCACCGACTGGACGGGGCCCAAAGGGCGGCTCGGCCAGATGACGTTCAGAATGAAACGTTCGGTCTTTCCCGGCGATCACATGCGGCTGACCGGTACCGTCGATCGGGTCGAACTCGATGACACCGGCTGTGTCTGGGCCGAGTGTTCGGTCATCCTCACAGCAAACGGTGAGGTAGCGACGACGTGTGCGGTTCGCGTCGCTATACCAGCAGATCACGATGACAACCCATGGAGCCGAAGCGGTGACCGGTGGGTTCCCAACCAAGCGGCCTAACCAGGTGCTCGCTGCGGGTATGTGGCGTCTGTCGCCCCGTGCGCTCGACACCGTTGACCCTTCCGACCATCACCAACTTTTGAGGGAACAATGAATCTTGATTTCAGCGAAGAGCAGCTCATGTTGGGCGATATGGTCCGGACACTGCTCCAAACAGCATCGCCGCTCACAGCGGTCCGAGAACTAGAAGACGACCCGATCGGGTTTGACCGAGCGCTCTGGGGCCAGTTCGCCGACGCAGACCTGATTGGCTTGATCATCCCCGAGAGTTTTGGCGGTTCTGGGCACAGCCTGCTCGAAGGCGTGGTGCGCTACGCTGAGCTGGGGCGTGCGCTGACGCCACTGCCTCATCTCGAATCGGCCGTCCTCTGCGCTGGCGCGATCGCAGCTGCGGGGTCGAGTGACCAGTGCAAGGGTTGGCTCCCCGGTCTGGCCGACGGGTCCACGATCATGGTTCCGGCATGGCTGGAACCCCAGGGCGGCTACGGCGAAAAGGTGTGCAACTCCGCGCCGAAACCTCCTCGGCGACGGCGGTGCTGAGCGGTACGAAACGCCATGTCCGTTTCGCTGCCGGTGCCGACAGCTTCCTGGTTCTTGCGCGGACCGATCAAGGCGTCGATCTGTTTGTCGTCCCGTCGGATCTGACGGGTATCACCCTGGAGCAGCGGTTTTCGATCGCGTCGGACAGTCAGTATGACGTGAGCTTCGATGCTGTCGAGGTGCCACTGAGCAACCGGGTGGGCAGCGCTGGTTCGGGGTGGAGCACCTGGAGCGAGGTCATGTGTCAAGCCATCGTGCTCATCGCTGCGCAGGCGACAGGTGGTGCTCAAAAGACCTTGGAGATTACGGTCGAATACGCCAAGGATCGTTACCAGTTCGACAAGCCGCTCGGAGCTTTCCAGTCGCTGTCGCACTATATGGCCGACGCCAAAACCCGTATCGACGGGGCGCGCATCCTGGTCCTGGAGGCGGCTTGGGCTGCGTCGATGGGTCGGTCGATCGCCACGCTCGCGCCCATGTCGAAACTGTTCGCCTGTCAAGAATTCCGCGACGTGACCGCTATGGCGCAACAGATCTGGGGTGGCGTTGGGTTCACCGTGGAATATGACGTTCAGCTCTACTTCCGCCGTGCAAAGCAGCTCCAAATCTCGTGGTGGAACGACCGCTATCTCGAAGAGCTCATCGCAACCCAAGTTCTCGACAACTGGGAAGGTGCGCTCCCGTAGACCTAGCACCCCTTGGTCGGGCGGCATCGGGCGAGGTTGCTGACGACGGCCCGATCGCTGATGATGCGTATCCCGCTGGCCTCCGTTGAGGACAAGTTGGAACGCGCTCCAACAGCTCGGTGTGATGACGTCATCGTTAGGCTGTGGCGGTGCAAACTTCTCCACTGCCAACGGTGCCGACGGGCGCCGCGCCATCACTTCAGGGCCCACCGGGGCGCCCTGCTGCGGGTGCCACGCTCAGACGAGCGGCCGCCGTTGCGGGCGCGCTCGGGGCAGGCTCCGCAGCGGGCTTATTAGCTCAAGCGCTCTACGTCCTCCGTCGGCCCCTACCCACGATGTCTGGCCATCATGGTTCCACGATTATCGAGGGTGCTCGAAGCGAATCGCTGCGGGTCCTCGCTGTCGGCGATTCCTCATTGACCGGTCCCGGCCTTGCCGATGTCAATGACGTCTGGATCGTCAACGCTCTCGCTCGGGTCATGGCCCAAGAAGGCGGACGCCGCACCGTCTTTTTCGACAATCGCGCCGTCGGCGGCAGTACCGCGGTCGAGACACTGTTCCAGCAGATGGGGCGGTTGCCGGCCTGTGATCTGGCCGTCATGTCCGTCGGCGCCAACGACGTCATCCGCGGGACCCGTCTGGGCCGTTATCGCGGTGCGGTCAGTTCGATCCTTGCGTTGCTCAAAGCGCGTACGGATCGAATCATCGTCCTTGGGGTTCCACCCCTCGGCGTCATCCCGCGCGTCCCATCGGGGTTGGCCCAGATTCTCGATCGGCGTTCCGACAGATTCAATCGAGTCGTACGGACCGCCGCGCTCGACTACGGCGCGAGATTCGTCGACCCGTGGGCGACGCGCGACGAGTTTGCCGAGGCGGCGACACGATGGTTCTTAGGCGATTGGTTCCACCTCAATGCGGCTGGTCACGCTCGAATCGCCCGCGAAGCGCTGCCCGTGATCCAGGCATGGTCGGCCGAAACGTCCGGTGACGGGGACGACGGTTCTTGAGGATGATCTCATAGCGATGCGAAAAAGTCGTTGCCCTTGTCGTCGACGACAATGAATGCTGGGAAGTCTTCGACTTCGATCTTCCAGACCGCTTCCATACCGAGCTCGGGGTACTCGAGCACCTCGACGCTGCGGATCGAGTCCTGCGCCAAGATCGCAGCAGGCCCCCCGATCGAACCCAGATAGAAGCCGCCGTGAGCAGCGCAGGCATCGGTAACCTGCTTTGAACGGTTTCCTTTGGCCAACATGACCAACGATCCGCCAGCGGCCTGGAATTGGTCGACGTATGAGTCCATGCGTCCCGCCGTGGTCGGACCAAACGATCCAGACGGCATTCCTTCAGGCGTTTTGGCTGGTCCCGCGTAATACACGACATGGTCGCGCAGGTACTGGGGCATGGGTTCACCCGCATCCAGGCGTTCTTTGATCCGAGCATGTGCGATATCTCGCGCGACCACGATCGGTCCGGTCAAACGCAAACGGGTTTTGATCGGGTGCTTGGAGAGTTCGGCACGGATCTCGGCCATCGAGGTGTTGAGGTCGATGTCGACGACGTGACTGGACAGGTCGGTCTCGTCGACCTCGGGCAGGTATTTCGCCGGGTTGGTTTCGAGCTGTTCCAAAAAGACGCCATCGGAAGTGATCTTCGCTTTGATCTGGCGGTCGGCAGAACAGGACACGCCGATCCCGATCGGCAGGGAGGCGCCATGACGAGGCAGCCGGATCACCCGCACGTCGTGGCAAAAGTACTTTCCGCCGAATTGCGCGCCGATACCCGTGCGCTGTGCAACGCCCAACAGGGTTTGTTCGAGTTCGAGATCGCGAAATGCGCGCCCTCCGACGCTGCCCGATGTCGGCAAATCGTCGAGTGCGCGGGCCGAGGCAAGTTTGACGGTTTTCAGGTTGTACTCGGCGCTCGTGCCGCCGATCACCACGGCGAGGTGGTATGGCGGACACGCCGCGGTGCCCAGGGTTCGCATTTTCTCGTCGAGAAACGCTACGAGTGAATCGGGGTTGAGTACGGCGCGGGTCTGTTGATACAGGAAAGTCTTGTTGGCCGAACCACCACCTTTGGCGAGGAACAAGAACTCATACTCGTCGCCTTGGGTCGCATAGATCTCGACCTGCGCGGGAAGGTTGGTGCCGGTGTTGCGCTCCTCATACATCGTGATCGGGGCCATCTGTGAGTACCGCAGATTGGTCTCGGTATAGGTTCGTTCGACGCCTCGACTCAACCATTCGAGGTCATCGGCGCCGGTGTACACGTCCTCGCCCTTGTACCCCATCACGATCGCAGTGCCGGTGTCCTGACACGACGGCAACACCATCGATGCCGCGACGTTCGCGTTGCGCAGCAGTTCAAGCGCGACAAAGCGGTCGTTGTCGGTTGCCTCGGGGTCGTCCAAGATGTTCCGCAACTGGTGGAGATGCCCGGGGCGCAGCAGATGGGAGACATCGCGCATCGCTGCGGCGGCAAGGTCGCGCAGCGTTTCGGGGGCGATGTTGATGATTCGCCGTGTCCCGGTGTCGGTTACCTTCGGCGCGGGCAGGTCGAGTTGCCTGTAAGGCGTCTCGGTGTGACCATGCTGAATCATCGGTTCGTACATCGTCGATGGTTCCACGGAACGGCCTTTCAGGCTTGATGGATGAGTGCGAGGCACCGGTCCATTGTGTCCGGTCGTGTGCGCTGTTTTCGAACGTCGTGCGGCTAGGTATGGGCTTCGCCGAAGGCGCCCGCCGATCTCAAGGCGTCGATCTTGACCTCGTCATAGCCAAGAACGTCGGTCAGAATCTCATGTGTTTGTTGGCCAACCGTCGGCGCGTGACGAGGTGCGGGCAGTTCCTCATCGAGAAACTTGATGGGTGTTGCGAGCATGTCCGCGCCGTGCTCCTCGGCGGGGAGCCACGGAAAGCGGGCCTGGAATTGCGGGTCCGATGCGATGCTCTGTGGCGAGTTGACCGGAGCGATCGGCGTGTTGACCCGGTCCCCGAATTCCAGCCACTCCGCAGAGGTTTTGGTCGCAAAGATTTCAGCGAGTTCGCGCTGCAACGGACGATTGCCGCGTGCATGGTCGGCATAGGTGGAGCCAGGAAACTGCTCGAACAGGTCCATCCTGTCGACCGCTTCGCAGAAGTTCTTCCAGAAGGCCTGTTCGGAGGCCATGAACAGGATGTATCCGTCGGCTGACTCATAGATTTGATAGCGGACGCCTTCGCGCATCCCAGCGGTGCCGGGGGCGCGTCGCTCATAGTTGTCCGATGCGTTGCCGGTGACTTCGTCGTCAGGGCGCTCATATGCCCGCCACGATTCAGAGCGGTACCAGTCCATATACGCTGCGGCATCTGACTGCGCGATTTCGAGTTGTGAGCCTCGGCCGGTTTCGCGGGCCCTAATGACCCCGGCGAGGATCCCGAGCGCCCCCAGCACGGGACCGGCATGAATGCCGATCGACGCGTGTTCAGGGATGAATGGAAGCCCTTCTTCATCGTGTTCGGGGCTCACAATGCCTGCCCACGTGTCATAGGCAATCCCGTGGCTTGGCATGTTGGCGTACGGGCCGGTCATGCCGTATCCAGAGATGGTGCACATGACGATCTTCGGGTTGACAGCGCTGAGCGCGTCGTAGCCCAGGCCGCGCCTCGCCAACGATCCGGGTCGCATGGCCTCAACAACGACGTCGGCGTCTTTGACCAAATCGAGATATGTCGCCACACCGTCTGGTGTCTTTAAGTCGAGGGTGATCGAACGTTTCCCCCGATTCACATGGAGATGCATGAGCGAGACGCCTTGGACGATCGGCCAGGTCATCTGACGGATGTAGTCGCCTTGGGGAGGTTCGACCTTGATGACATCGGCGCCGAGATCGGCGAGTTGGTTGGTGATCGCCGCTGGGCCGAGCATCGATGATTCGATAACTCGGATACTCGACAGCGGTGGTGTGTTCAGGCTCATCAGTCGTCCCCGGTGCTGAGATGCGTTCGTCATTGGACCCGGTGTCGCTCACCGGCAGTCGCTGAGGCACAAAGGTTACGTGGCCGACGCGAACCACCGCGCGCATCGGCGACGGCCAACAACTCTAAGAGGTGCGTGGGAACCTCGGTGCGAGTGCATCGACGCGGCGCGCCCATCGGTCTACGGTTGGAGAGTTCGGAGCCGTTCGGAAGTGACCGGGCCCCTACAATGGCCAGCCGATGACAACAGTTGCCTACCTCGGACCCAACGGAACCTTTGCTGAAGCGGCGCTGCTGACCCAGCCCGACCTCGCAGCGATGCAGCGGCTTCCTCTGGCGACCGTGCCGCAGGTGCTCAACGCGGTCGAACGCCGTGAAGCAGATTTAGGTTTGATCCCTATCGAAAATGCCATCGAAGGTTCGGTGACGGTCACACTCGACACCTTGGCCTTTGATACCGATCTGATGATTCAACGAGAGATCACTCATCCGGTGCGTATGTGCCTACTGGCGCAGCCGGACGCGGCCTTGGGAGATATCCAACGGGTCAGGTCGATTCCGATCGCGTTGGCCCAAGTGAGGCGGTGGATGGGGGCAAACCTGCCCGATGTCCGCTTCGAAGCGACCAATTCGACCGCATCTGCCGCGGTCGATGTTGGCGGAGACCCAACCGGAGCGACGGCCGCTGTCGGCAATGCGCTCGCAGCAGAACTACTGGGCCTTCAGATCTTGGCTGAGGGCATTGAGGATCACCCGGGTAACGCGACCAGATTTGTCGTCGTCGGCCGGGGCATTCCTGCACCGAGCGGCCACGATAAGACTTCGATCGTCTGTATGCAGCGTGCTAATCGCCCAGGGTCGCTCGTCGCCATCCTGCTCGAATTCGCCGCTCGCGGTATCGACCTCACCAACCTGGCGTCACGACCGTTGAAATCGTCCGAAGGCGGGGCGGCGCTCGGCGAATATTGTTTCTTCATCGACCTCGAGGGCCATATCGCCAACGAGGTCGTTTCCGATGCGCTCCTCGCTGTCCAAGCGGGGCCTGCTCAAGTCAAGTGCCTCGGGTCGTACCCCCGTCTTGGTGAACCAGACCTCGACGAATCACGTCAGCAGCACCAGCAGTGGCGCGATGCCCAGGCATGGCTCAGGTTGCTGCGCTCAAAAGTCCGTGATGAGCCGGGTCCACTGGCACGCCGCCCAACGACGATGATCACCCCTGACGATGCGGCGCAGCTCGATAGCGAAGACTCGTCCGAACCGTCTCATGCCGCCCCCGCTGGCGTTGCGCCGGTGATCGACACCACGAAGGAATCTCAGAAGTGATCGATGTTTCACAGCTCGCAAACGATCCTGACTACCGCCGAGGCGCAGAGCGCAAGGGTGCCTCCGGCGAGGCGATCGACGCGCTGCTCGCAGCCGATCGAACCACGCGGGGTTTGAGGACCGAGGTCGAAGGTTTGCGAGCACAGCAAAACGCCGTATCTCGATCGATTTCGACTGCCTCCCCCGACGAGCGACCAGCCAAAATTGCCCAGGCCCAAGAACTCAAGAATGCGTTGGCTGGCCTGGCACCGCAGCTCGACGAAGCGCAAGCCGCATTAGGTGAACTGCTGCTGACCATCCCAAACCCGGCCGACGCATCGGTTCCAAGCGGCGGTGAAGACGACTATCGGGTCGAACGGGTCGTCGGCGAACAGCCGGTGGCGCCGAAGTGGGATCACGCCGAGTTCGGCGAGATGATGGGATATGTCGACAGTGAGCGCGCCGTTCGGATCAGCGGCTCACGATTCGTCTATCTACTCGGTGACGCGGTGCTACTCGAAATGGCGCTCGTGCAGTGGGTGACCAAGATGCTGGCCGCCGAAGGTTTCGTGCCCGTCGTGCCGCCCGTATTGGTGCGCGAGCAGATGATGGTCGATGCTGGGTTTTTCCCCGCGGACCGAGCCCAGGTCTACGAGGTCGACGAAGGTGAGTTGTTCCTCGTCGGAACCTCTGAGGTGCCGCTCGCTGGTCTCCATCTCGGTGAAGCGCTCAACGCTGCAGATCTGCCACTTCGCTATGCCGGGTCTTCATCGTGTTTTCGTCGCGAGGCCGGGACCTACGGCAAAGACACATCTGGAATGTTTCGAGTCCATCAGTTCGACAAGGTGGAGATGTTCTCCTACTGCCCGCCGGAACGTTCGTGGGACGAGCTCGAGCTGATCTTGTCACTGCAAGAACGGATCGTCGGCGGGCTCGGCCTGCCATACCGCGTTATTACGACAGCGGCAGGTGACCTGGGCGCACCTGCGGCCAAGAAGCATGACATCGAGGTGTACCTGCCCTCACAAGGCAAGTTCCGGGAGGTCACGTCGTGCTCGAACTACACCGATTACTCGGCGCGCCGTCTGCAAACCCGTATGGTCGACGCCGATGGTTCGCGCAGATTTGTCCATACCCTGAACGGGACGGCGTGCGCCGTTGGTCGCATGCTGCTCAACATCTTTGAGCACTATCAGACCGATGACGCAACGTTGGTGGTCCCCGCACCGCTCGTGGATTTTATGGGCCGCGAGGTGCTGCAAGGCCGCTAGCGGAAGGGTTTCGTGTTTCTGGTTGGTCCGATCCGCTGCCCACACGTTCGGTCCGCCATCGCTGATCCGAGAGTGGCGGTGAGGTCCATTGGGTGGGTCGAAACACGACACCACTAGCATGTCGCCCATTGGAGGGATGCGAGAGCGGTCGAATCGGGCAGTCTTGAAAACTGCTGGGCTTGCGGGTCCCGTGGGTTCGAATCCCACTCCCTCCGCCAAGGTTCTGGTACCCCGCCACCCCGTGATGCACGATCGGAGCGCATGTCGGTGACGATGGTCGCCTGAACAACATCGCCCGGATCATGGCCAAAGGGGTGGCGCAGATGGGGCTCCGAGAGATTTTCCCGATCGGTACGCGACCTGGCATCAGCATCGACGCCTACGAGGGCGCTCGCGGCGAACGGTGCAACGAACTACTCGCAGGCGCGGCCCAAGCCGACATAACACCGCCGCCAGGACTACCCAAAGCGGGGCATTCGGCGAACGCCAAGACCGGGACGGGTGTGCGCACGCGGCTGTATGTGCGCTGTACGTACCTGAGCTCTGGTGGTCGCTCGGTTGCGCTCGTCCACGCCGATCTGCTCAGCGGCTCCAGCTTGCTGACCTACCGCGTCGCGCAGCGGGTTGCGTCACAGACCGATATCGGAACCGCAAATCTCATCATCGCTGGGTGTCACACCCACGCGTCTGGTGGCGGCTTTTTTGGGACGGAGTTCTACAACAGGTTCGCAGCCAACAAGGCAGGACTCGATCCGGTATGGGTGGATTTTCTGGTCGACCGGATCAGCGACACCGTCCTCCAAGCCTATGAGTCACGGGCGCCGAGCCGACTCGCGGTCGGACAGATCGACGTTGTTGGCCTCACCCGAAACAGGTCACTTGCTGCCCACCAATGCGAAGCCGCAGCACTCCGACCAGACGCCGCGCCCACCGATGTCTTTGGTGCGGTCGACCCGCGAATGACGGTTATCCGTATCGATCGGTCTGTTGGGTCCTCTTGTACCGAACCGTTGTCGTGTCTCGTCTCTTTCGGGGTGCACCCCACGAGCGTGTCGATGGCCAGTGACGACTACAACGCCGACATCTGGGGCCCGTTGACCGCTGCGACTCGGCGGGGGATCGCATCACGAACCGGCACGGCCCCGGTCGTTGGATGCCTTCTTGGAACCCATGCCGATGCTGCTCCCAACATCAACAACCAACGGGTGCCTCACGCTGACGCCATCCGGCTTGGCCTGCGCGCAGCCGATGCTGCAATTGAGTGCTGGGACTCCTTAGAAGCCGATCTCGGCCGCCCCGAAGCGGCCAAGCCGTCGCTGCAGCTCATGTCGGCAGTGGTCGACTTCTCGACCCCATCTTCATTTGGCCTCGCGTCGCCAGCGATCGGGGCTTCGCTGTTGGCGGGGGCATATGAGAATGCGACGCCGGTGCTGTCCCAGGTGCCGCCATTCAAGGCGAACTCGCCCAAACCCGGAGCTCGTGGACCTCATGGAGCGAAGTGGGTGCTCGGTGGCCGGTTCCAGCGGGTAATTGCACCGCGCCGCGATTTTCCCTCGACGATGCCGTTCCACATGCTGCGCATTGGCGAGCTGGCGATCTTTACGACCCCCTTCGAAGTAACCGTCGGTGCGGGTGCACGAATCGAGACCGCGCTGCGCAAAACGATGAGCTCTGCGGGAGCCGGTCCGAAGTTCGCCCTCGTGCTCTCTCTGGTGGGGGAATACGCCGGCTACCTGACAACACCCGCTGAGTACTCCCGCCAGTTCTATGAAGGTGGACACACCTTGTACGGCCCCAATTCGCTGGGAGCGGTCGTCAAAATCGTCAAAGCGATGGCGAAAGCCCTCTCGGGGTCTCAGGACGGTCCCACCGAGCTGCTTTCGATGGCCCCGAACGCCGCGGGAAGATTGATCGCTCGTCCCGACCAGACTTCGCTACGTACGTGGCGGTTAACGACCCGGCGGTTTCATCCGGGAACGTCGATGGGGCCAGAGGTCGCATACGGGATCACCCGCCCACACGTTGGACGCAACGTCCGGGGCGAAGTCGTCATGTCCGCTCTATGGTGGGGCCCCACGCCAGGGTCGCTGACATGGAACCGGCCGATCGTGCGCGTGGAGCGCCAGGACAGATCCGGGCGCTGGTCGCCGGTCGATCCGGGGGTCGGTGGTGACGATCAGGGGTGGTCGATGTGGGTGGGAGAGGCGACCGCTCGCGAGAACGACGACGTGACCCGAGCCCAGCTTGCGGCTGCTGGTATCACCGGCCGGGGCTCTACGGCGCACCCCAATGGCGACAGCGCCGATGCCTACGGGGCCTACGCCGTACGGTGGTTTGTCGACCCGTCTCAGCACCGTGCTGATCAACCTCATCGCATGGTCGTGCTCAATCACCGGATTCCGGGGGGCCTGGCTTCTGCGCCGATCACGTTTGCCGGTGACGGGACTTGAGGATGCCACGCTGGCCCAGAACCGCACTCGGTCGGAACCCGCGAGAGCTCCGACCGAGTGCCGTTTGTGTCTTGCTCACCTCGTGACCGGACCAGCGCTGTACTGGATCAGCGTGTGCCGGACCAGCGTTTACCCGATCAGGGGACGATGGCCTTGTGCTAGGTCGCGGCTACGCCTGCGACAGACCGCGTCGCTGCGGGCGCTCGGAGCGAGACCGGACAAGCTGTGCTGGGTCGCTTAGATGCGTTCGACGATCATCGCCATACCTTGGCCGCCTCCGACGCACATCGTTTCGAGTCCAATGCTCTTATCGGCATCTTCGAGGCCGTTCAGCAACGTCGCCAGGATGCGTGCTCCGGTCATGCCGAACGGATGGCCAAGCGCGATCGCTCCACCGTTGACGTTCAGTTTGTCGATGGAGATACCGAGTTCATCGGCGGAGGGCAGCACCTGAGCGGCGAAGGCCTCGTTGATCTCGACGAGGTCGATGTCGTCGATCGTCATACCGGCGCGTGCGAGAGCCTGACGTGATGCCTCGATCGGTCCGAGTCCCATGATTTCGGGGTTCAGGCCGGTCACACCTGATGACACGACGCGGGCGAGGGGAGTGATCCCCAATTCGGCGGCCTTGGTGTCGCTCATGATGATGACCGCTGCGGCTCCGTCATTCAACGGGCACGCGTTACCCGCTGTGACCGTGCCATCCGGACGGAACACGGGGCGCAAAGCTGCGAGGCGTTCCACCGTGGTACCAGGGCGAATGCCATCGTCCTGGGTCACGACCGAACCGTCGGGCAACGTGACGGGGACGATCTCGCGCTCAAAGAAGCCGCGTGCGAGAGAATCGGCCGCGCGCTGTTGCGAAAGCGCGGCAAACTCGTCTTGGGCCTCACGTGACACGTTCTTGTACTGGGCCACATTCTCAGCGGTCTGACCCATGGCGATGTAGATGTCGGGTAGACCTTCGGGGGGAGACCAAACGTCGGATCCCGCCTCTTGCCGTTCGGCGGTGCGTGCCATTGCATCGTTGAACAGCGGATTAGTGCTACCGGGCGCCCCGTCAGCCATACCGACCATGAAACGAGACACCGTCTCGACACCGGCGGAAATGAAGATGTCGCCTTCGCCAGCCTTGATGGCATGAGCTGCCATCCGGGTCGTCTGCAGCGATGACGAGCAATAGCGATTGACCGTCACGCCGGGGACGTCGGCGAGTCCTGCCAAGGTGGCGACGACACGTGCCATGTTGTAACCGGATTCACCCGCTGGTTGGCCGCAGCCGAGCAGCAGGTCTTCGATCAGGGTCGGGTCTAGCTGGGGAACTTTGGCGAGGGCTGCATGAATAGCGATCGTGGTGAGGTCATCTGGTCGCATACTCGACAAGGACCCCTTCATCGCCCGTCCAATTGGCGTTCGGGCGTATGAAACGATGACGGCTTCGGGCATTGGGTTTCTCCTCGCGTTGATGCGGGTTGATCCGATGTTGTCGTGCTCAGTGTGGGCGCGGACCTGGATCCAAGCGGCCAGGTTACTCGGCAGGATACCTGTCTAGGAATGGGACGTAGCTGTCGAGTACGGCGAGGACCTCATCTCGTCCAGCGCTCGGCAGTCGAAAGACGCATTCGGTCACACCGTTGCGCTCGAAGTGGTCCAGTTTGCCACCGGTCGGTTCGGAGCCGAACGGCACCACGTCGAGTTCATCGGGGTCGCGTCCCGCTCGTTCTGCAGCGGCGCGCATTTCGGCGACCGCGTGGGTCAAGCCGCTACCACCGACCGGGATCCAGCCGTCGGCCCAAGACGCAATTTGGCCGAACAGCTTGGGGCCCGCGCCGCCGCCGAGCAGCACACGAGGCCCGCCGTCCAAAGGTTTTGGCCACGCCCACGATGGCGCGAGCGAGACGTAGTCGCCGTCAAACTCGGCGATCTCATCGCGCCACAACGAACGCATCAATGCCATCTTTTCGGCGACGATCTCCCGCCGTGTCGCGTAATTCACGCCGTGATCTTCCATCTCATCGACGTTCCAGCCGTACCCGACGCCGAAGGTGAAGCGACCTTCGGTGCCAGCGTGCAGGGTCGCGATCGACTTGGCCGTGATGATGGGGTCTCGCTGCGCAAGGAGCGCGATACCGGTCCCGAGGTGAATCTTGTCGGTGACCGCGCCGGCCATCGCAAGCGCAACAAACGGGTCGAGCGTCCGTTTGTATTCTTCGGGGAGCGGCTCGCCCAAGGGGGCGGGCGTTGTCCGGGCCACGGGGATGTGGGTGTGTTCTGGCAGGTAGAGGGACCAAAAGCCTCGATCTTCGGCCTCCCGAGCGAGGTCGGAGATCGGCATCGTCTGATCCGTTGCAAAGATCGTCACCCCAAGGCGCATCTCGTTGACTCCTGGCGATGGTGGGCGAACGGGCTCGGTCCGAGGGGTAGTTTGCCATGGTTCTGCGGACCCCGGGAGCGCTGACCCGGCAACGGACGGCACTCGTCGGTGTTCGAACGAAATTCGAATTGGTGGTTCGCCGATGTGTTGGCCACCCAAGAGGAGTACGACGGTGGCTTTGTACGCAATTGGAGATCGCGAACCGACGATTGATCCGACCGCCTTTATCCATCCCGATGCGACCGTCATCGGCGATGTGCGCATCGGCGCGGAGTCCTCGATCTGGCCACAAGCCGTCCTGCGTGGTGACTACGGCACGATCACGATCGGCGCACGAACGTCTATCCAAGACGGCACGGTGATCCACGCCACCGAGGCGCTTCCTACCGTCATCGGCGACGGCTGTGTGGTTGGCCACCTCGCCCACCTGGAGGGATGCACCGTTCATGACGGCGCGCTCGTCGGGTCACAAGCCGTGGTCCTGCACAAGGCCGTCGTGCACGCTGGAGCGTTGGTCGGCGCATGTGCCTTGGTGCCCAACAGGATGGAAGTCCCCGCACGTGCGATGGCGCTTGGGGTGCCAGCCACCATCAAAGAAGACGCGGTGATGGACGGACTGATCGAACTCAACGCGGCGAGTTATGTGCTGAACGCCGCGTGGTACACCTCAGAGCTTCGACGGCTGGACTGAACTGGGGCACCGCCAGAACCCTTGGAAACCTGGTCTGGCGGGTCGGTCCCGATATGGCCCGTTCGATTCAGCCCGCGGCTTCAATCGAGATAGTCGAGGACAGCGTCGATACACGCGGTCAACTTGTGCATATCGGTCAGCTCGATATCGGGGAAGCATGAGATCCGCAATTGGTTGCGACCAAGTTTGCGATAAGGCTCGGTGTCGAGGATCCCGTTCGACCGCAAGATCGACGCGAGCGTCTCAGCATCGATCCCTTCGTGAAAGTCGATGGTGGCAACGGTTTGTGACCGCGATGCGATGTCGCTGACGAAGGGGTCCGCAAGCGGGTGAGCGTCGGCCCAGTTGTAGAGGTGCTCCGACAGCGCTGCCGAACGGCCTGCGGCCCACGCCAAACCGCCGCCGTCGTTCATCCAGCGGATCTGTTGATCGAGCAGGAACAGCGTTGCCAGCGCCGGGGTGTTGTAGGTCTGGTTCTTGCGGGAGTTGTCGAGCGCGGTCGCGAGATCGAGGAAGGTTGGCATAAACCGGCTAGATGCCTTGATGGTGGCGATTCGGTCCGCTGCAGCGGGCGAAATGACGGCGACGAACAACCCGCCATCACCACCAAAACACTTCTGAGGCGAGAAGTAATAGGCATCACAGTCTTTGAGATCGACGGGCATTCCACCCGCAGCGGAAACCGCGTCGACCACGACGAGTCCGTCAAAGCCCTCGGGGCGCCGGACGGGGATCTGCACGCCGGTCGATGTCTCGTTTTGTGCAAATGCATAAACATCGCAGCCCGCGTCGGGAGTGACGTGTGTCACCGGTTGCCCCGGAGCGGTTTCTGTGATGACGGGATCTTTGAGCTGAGGCGCGTTCTTGGCAGCGGCAGCGAACTTCGAACTGAACTCACCACAGACGAGATGGTGGCTCTGCTCGCTGATCAGTCCAAACGCGGCAGCGTCCCAAAAAGCGGTGGCGCCACCGTTTGAGATGAGCACTTCGTACCCGTCGGGGGCGTCGAAAAGTGCCAGGAGGCCGTCCTGGATCGACGCGACCATGTTCTTGACCGTCGGCTTTCGGTGGCTCGTACCCATCAAAGTCGTGCCCGTGGCAGCCAACGCCTCGAGGGCTCCGGTACGGACCTTTGACGGCCCTGAGCCGAATCGCCCATCGGTCGGCACAAGGTCGGCGGGCAGTTGCCAGACGGGCGGATTATCAGTCATCGCGAACACCCCATGTGTGACGGTCGGAGCTGACATTGTTGCCGATGCCAAACTTGCATCTCGCTTTTTGTCGTGCTGTGGATCTTGGAGGTCTCGCGGTCGGCCTGGCCAAGGTCGGAGCGGCCCTCAGCAAAAATGGCGCCAGCGGGCGAGAAGCAGCCAACGTATTCGACAGGTCAGTCGCACCCGGCTGACCCTCTGAGAGGGACCCACATGCCATCTGCAGCCATCGCTCCAAAGATCGCTGGAATCGCCGAATCGGCGACCTTGGCGATTACCGCCAAAGCTGCAGCGCTGCGTGCGGACGGCAAGGATGTCATCGGCTTCGGTGCTGGCGAACCAGATTTCCCGACTCCGGCCCACGTGGTCGCCGCTGCGGCCCAAGCGTGCGCCGACCCCGCGATGCACCGCTATTCACCCGTCGCCGGTCTCGCAGCGTTGCGCGAAGCGATTGCCGAACGACGGGCTCAGGATACGGGCCTCGATGTTTCACCGGGCGATGTTCTGGTCACCAATGGTGGCAAACACGCCGTGTTTAACACCATTGCCACCCTGGTCGGTCCGGGCGATGAAGTGCTGTTGCCCGCCCCGTACTGGGTCACCTATCCCGAAGCGATTCGCGTCGTCGGGGGGGTCCCGGTCGAGATTCCGACGTCGGGAGCCAACGGGTTTCAAGTGACGGTCGCCGACCTTGAAGCGGCCCGAACCGAGAGGACAAAGCTCCTCATTTTTGTGTCGCCCTCAAACCCGACCGGAGCGGTGTATCCCCCCGAGGCGGTCGCCGAAATCGGCCGGTGGGCGGCACAACACGGGATCTGGGTCATGACCGACGAGATCTACCAGTACCTGGTCTATGGCGACGCCGAATTCGCGTCGATGCCCGTGGTTGCGCCCGAGGTTGCCGACCGTTGTGTCGTCGTGGACGGAGTTGCGAAGACCTACGCGATGACCGGTTGGCGAGTCGGCTGGATGATGGGCCCCTCCGAGGTGATCGCCGCGGCGAAACGCTTTCAGTCTCATGTGACCTCGAACGTCTGCAACGTCGCCCAGGCCGCCGCCCTCGCAGCGATATCGGGACCTCAAGACGAAGTTGCGGCGATGCGTGCCGTCTTTGACCGCCGTCGTCACACCATCGTGAACGGCTTGAACAGCATTCCTGGTGTCGCCTGCAACACCCCGCAGGGCGCGTTTTACGCGTTTCCTTCCTTTGATGGGCTGTTGGGGCGTACTTTTGCTGGCCAGCGCTGTGACACCACGATGGACCTAGCGTCGGTGATTTTGGATGCGGCCAATGTCGCCATCGTGCCCGGTGAGGCCTTCGGAGCGCCCGGATATGCAAGGCTTTCCTACGCTTTAGGTGATGAAGACCTCGCCAAAGGCCTCGACCGGCTCGTAGCATTGCTGAGCGCACCCGAGGCGTAACGTTCCATCGGGGTGTCGGGCCGTCGTCGCGCTGGAACCGTATCGGTCTTCGGACCGCTACTGAGGAGGACATGTGAGCACGGATAACTCAGGATCCTCCCCACGAGCCGCGGTTCCAGATGATGTGCCCGGAGCGGCCGTGTCTGATCCCCCCGCAACCGACCGAGAAGGTGTTTTGAGACCAGCGCAAACAGGCCAGACTGACGACGTCTCAGACGTCGGCGAGGAACGCCCCCACATCGACGAAGCCGAACGGCAGCGGCGTTTTAGCGACTGGATCGTGCCCGAACTCCCGTTCCTGGCTCGAGTGTCTCGCAGCATGTCCCGCACCGGAGCACAGGCCGAAGATCTCGCCCAGGACACGCTGCTCAAGGCATATCGATCGATTGATCGTTTCGACGGTCGCTATCCGCGGGCCTGGCTGTTTCGCATCGCGCGCAACACCGCCATCAATCGGGATCGACGTCGCCGTGAACAGGTCGCGATGGACGAAGAGTCCATGGATCGCGTACCCGACCGTGAACCGGGGGCTTCGGATCCAGCGGTTCAGGTCGACGATGCGGTGTACGACGAACTGTTGGAGAACGCCCTCGACGCGCTACCTCCCGACTTCAGGGTTTTGATTCAGCTCGTCGATGTGGAAGGCATGCGGTACCAGGAGGCGGCCGACCTCCTCGATATTCCAGTCGGTACGGTCATGAGCCGTCTGCACCGGGCGCGTCGACGCTTGAGGGCTGCGGTTGCTGGCACCCATTTGGATCGGTCCGGGAATGCCTCTGTTGAGGTGGGGGTTGAAGCCACATGACCGCCCAACAAGAGCCCTCCTTTGATTGTGGTGGCGACCTGCCAGTGGACTGTGCACAGGTCGCGGTCTATGTGCAGAGCTTCATCGATGGTGAGCATGTCTCCATATCGATTGAAGCCCTCGAAGTCCACCTCGATCGCTGTGCTCCGTGCGGACTTGAGGCCGACGACTTCAGACGGCTGAAGGTCGCACTCGCCCGTCGCAAGTCCGAAAGGTCGATGGTGGATCTGCTTCGATGTTGCTGCCAGTCCATACTCGAGACGGGCAAGCTCTAGCAGGTGGTCTGGCCGACCCGCTTCGCTCATAGGTCCGCGTCGCTCACATAAGTCCTTGTCGAGGCACCAAAGAACGGAACGCTCGGTGTGTATGCTCAACCGGATGCGTTTCTGCTCCCGGCCCATCAGCATCACCGCCGCACTCTTGTGTCTGGCCATCGTCTCCGCATGTTCCGGTGGCGACGATTCGACCGACACCACCTCGAGCACTGATACCGGCGCATCCGCGATCGAAGGCGGACTATCCGGTCAGACCACGACCACACTTCTGTCCGGGGAGATTCCACCGGCGGCCCCACCCGATGGTGTACTCAGCATCGGGGCGCTGCTCCCCGAAACCGGTGCGCTCGCGTTTCTCCACGATCCGCTCGCTGCGGGGATGGATTTGGCGATCGCCGATATCAATAACGCTGGCGGAGTACTCGGCCAACCGGTACAACTCGTTCCCGCTGACTCCGGTAGCGACCGTGCGGTCGCCGCGTCTGCTGCGGCGACGTTGATCGGACAAGACCGGGTCGATGCGATCGTCGGATCCGCTGCATCGGGGATTACCGAAACCATCATGTCGGGTGTCGTCGAATCGCCGACTTTGCTGTGTTCGCCGAGCAATTTCCGATCGTCGCTCTCCGACCAGCGGGACAACGACCTCTACTTCAGGACCTCACCATCCGATGATCTGCACGCGCGCAGCCGCCGAGCTCATCGCCGCCGACGGCCATAAGCGGGTGGCCATCGTGGCGCCGGACACCGATCTTTCTGCACGTTTCTCAGACCTTGCAGAAGCGACGTTGACCGAACGTGGTGTCACCGTGGTCGACACCGTCCTCTACAGCCCAACCGTCGAGGATTACGAGCAGGTGGCTCAACAGATCCTCGATGCCGACGTCAACGCAGTGTTGTTGCTCAGCAAGGAAGAGGGCTACGAGATCATCCGGTTGCTGGCATGGCTCGGCGACAAGGAAAAAGCCGAAGAAGACGACGTGGATGCGCCGCCCCGACCGGTAGCGCCAGACGAGCGCCCTGCCGACACGACAACCACAACGGCCGCGACCGAGGCGCCTGAGCCGACGCTCGTCGCTCCTCAAACGACGACAACAACCACTGCTCCCGACGAGTTCGAACATGCCGAGCTCACCGCGGTCTACATCACCGACGACATGTTCGCTCCCGGTCGTCTCAGCGAGGTGATCCCCGAGACGCGCCTGTGGACGAGCATTTTTGGGACCCAACCCGCCCCCCGCCCGACGGCGGACGGGCAAGACTTCACGTCGCGCATGGCCGATCAGTATCCCAACGTTGAAGAGCTTTTCAGCGCACATTCCTATGACTGTGTCACGCTGATCGCACTCGCTGCCCAGGCCGCAGGCAGCGACGATCCGACCGTCTTTGGCCCCGCCATGATCACGGTGTCCGGCGGCGGAGCACCGTGTTTCTCGTTTTCAGAGTGTGCTGAAAAACTCGGCGCTGGCGTTGATATCGACTACCAAGGCGCGTCGGGCCCAATCGATTTCGATTCGATCGGCGATCCACGCAAGGCCACCTTCGAGGCATTCCACATCTCCGAAGACGGTACGTTCATCGTCGATCGAGAAGTCGTCGTCGAGGCACCCCTGCCGACCGCTGAACTCCCCGAAGGACAGTCGGCCCCGACCACGGTGCTCGGAGCGGACGCGTCCACCACGACGGTTGCTGGCTGATTTCACATAGCCCAGAGACTTGGCGGTATTCCGGCAACGTAGCGGCCGCTCGGCAAAGTCGGGTGGCCCCGAACCGCTTCGGTCTGTCAAGCTCTGGCGGTGAACATTGGAATCTTGGGTGGAACGGGTCCGGCCGGAAGCGGCCTGGCGGCGAGATTCGCCGCCGGGGGGCATCAGGTATTAGTCGGATCGAGAACGACCGAAAAAGCCGAGCGCACGATCGGCGAGCTCCGTTCGCTGTGGGGATCGCGGGTTGCAAACCTCACGCCGGTGACCAACAAAGAGGCCGCATCTGAGGGCGACGTCGTCGTTCTGGGCGTCAAATGGGACGGAGCGATCGCGACCGCCGCCGAATTTGCGTCCGACTTGGCGGGCAAGACCGTCATATCGATGGGATCTGGTCTTCACAAGGTCGGTCCGAGTTTCGAACCGGTCATTCCTGAACAGGGATCCCTCGCCCACGGCGTTCAAGAAGCCGCCCCGGAGTCGTCGGTAGTCACAGCGTTTCAGCACATTCCTGCGGCGGCTCTGTTGGCCATGGACGAGGACCTCGACGAAGATGTCATCGTCTGTTCAGACCATGACGATGCGGCAGAACTCGTTGCATCGCTGGTCAACGGGATCCCGCGGCTGAGGGCGCTACGAGCGGGCTCACTCGCCAACGCACTCGGGGTCGAAGCTTTCACCGCAATTCTGTTGGCGATCAACATTCGCTATCGCGGCAAGGCTGCGATCCGCCTCTCGGGCATCCCCCAATAATCACAGGAACACTCAGGGCACCTCGCGGTGAGCGACTAAGTTCCGCCGAGAGGCGTCGTGCTCGGCCACCAGTGTCCCGGGCAACTTTTCAACCGGCAGCGGCACCGTCACCCGACGTTCTGCCACATCTGATCAGGAGCGATGATGGCCATCCGGCTCTACGAAACAGCCCGACGGGCCGTAGTTCCTTTCGAGCCGGGCCCCGTGGTCAGCATGTACGTCTGTGGCATTACGCCCTATGACGCGACGCACCTGGGTCACGCTGCGACCTATCTCAACTACGACCTGCTGATCCGCCGCTTGGAGTGGCTTGGTCATGAAGTCCGACTGGTGCGCAACATCACCGATGTCGACGATTCGATCCTGCCAAAGGCCCGCCAACTCGGTGTGCACTACCTCGACCTAGCAGCCCGCGAAACCGATCGCTTCCATCGGGACATGACGGCTCTCAACATGCGGCCCGCCATGGCCGAGCCGCGAGCCACAGAGTCGATCCAAGAGATCATTGCTCTGATCGGCGAGATCGAAGCGAACGGCCACACCTACATGATCGACGGAGTCCTGTATTTCGACGTCATGTCAAAACCGTCTTTTGGCGAGCTCTCGCATTACCCGCAGGACCACATGATCTCGCTCGCCCGTCAGCGTGGCGGCAACCCCGATGATCCAAACAAACGTCATCCGCTCGACTTTGTCCTCTGGCAGCCGTCCGCAGATGACGAACCGAGCTGGGTCAGCAGATGGGGGCCGGGTCGGCCAGGGTGGCATATCGAGTGTTCAGCGATGGCGATCTCGGCGCTCGGCCCGACCATCGACCTGCACGGTGGCGGGACCGATTTGATCTTTCCGCATCACGAATGCGAGATCGTTCAGTCGGAATCTGCGACGGGGAAGCCGTTCGTCCGTCACTGGATGCACTCAGCGATGGTCGCCTATGAAGGCGAAAAGATGTCCAAGTCACTCGGCAATCTGGTCTTTGTGAGCGACCTTCTGGAACAAACCGATCCGCGCGCGATCCGCCTGGCGCTGATGATGCACCACTACCGAGCGGGCTTTGAGTGGCACGATACCGATATCGAAGAAGGTGAGGCGCTCCTGCGGCGTCTATACCTGGCTGTGCGCTGTCCCGACGGCCCCGATCCTGCCCCCTATGTCGCTGCGATCGGGGCAGCGCTCGATAACGATCTTGATGCTCCGCGGGCGTTAAGGCTGCTCGATGACTTCGCGTCCGCCGTGCTGTCTGGGGGCCCCGTCTCTCAAGCGCCTGAGGCACTCGCCGACACAGCTCGCCGTCTGGGATTGGAACTGGGCGATCCGCTCTTGTAGGTGGGATCAGGCCGAACGCGGTGTCACCTTTTGGCGACGGAGCGAATTGGCAAGATCGTCGAGTTCGAGGAGCTGACGGTACCGCCACAGAAAGGCGACATAGAGCGCGCCTGAGAGGCACCCCCAGGCGATGACGGTTCGCCAGCCATCGCCGAAGAGCTGCAACGCGATCAGCCCCGATGCCAGCACGATCAGGAGGCCACCGACGGTTGCGGCGGATAACGCGGCGCTCAGCGGATGGTGACGGTCCGTCCGCCAAACTTGATACAGCGGTACGACGTTGTTGAGCGTCAAGGACGCAACCCATGCAATGGCTGCTCCGGTCAGCTCGTAGCGCGGAATCAAGATCAGGTTCAACCCAATGTTGGCCGCCAGCGATGCGGCGTTGGTCACCAGGTTGATCACGGTGCGGCCGCTCAACAGTTGAACCATTTCGATCGGTCCGCATGCGGTAGCGATCAGCATCCCAACGATCAGAATTCGCAACGCCGTGGCCCCGCCGACGAACTCGTGTCCAAAGAGGCTCAACAGCCGTGGAGCTGCGACGGCCATCGCCAGATAGAGCGGCCACACGATGACGACGAGCCACAGCGTGGCGGTGCGATAGGCGCGTTGGACAACATCCCAGGATCCGCTGGCGAAACCTTCACCGATCTTTGGTGCCGCCGCCTGCATGATGGCCACATTGACGAAGTTTCCGGTGGTGAGCAGCCGGGTAGCCGCGGTGTAGACAGCTGCGCTGGCAGCGCCGAGGAGTGCGCCCACCATGATCGTGTCGAACCATCTGATGATGAGCGACAATGCGTTGGACACCGATCGGGCAGCGGTAAAGCGCCAGAACGCGGCGGAGGACCATTCGCCAGGCAGGTCTACCGATTGCTGGGCACCCGCGCGGCGAGCCATCGCGGCGACGATCGCGGCGCTAGCGATGGCCGCCACGGCGTAGGGGGCCGCCCATCCAAACATGGTGGCTGCAGCACCAGCGCCGAACAACGACGCGACCCAGACGGCGATGAGCTGGACCAGGGGGCGGCCCACACGGTCGATGATGACGGTCGGAGCCATGGTGCCCAGACCGCGCGATGCAGCGAGCAGCACCAAGATCGTCGCCCCAGCGGGAATGGCCGGTGCGGTGATCCTCAGCAGGGCGGTGAGGTCCTCAACGTGATTCTTCGTGGTCATCCACCGGGCGAAAGTGTCGGCCCCGACGAAGAGCGCTGCGCCGAGCCCGGTAGCAACGAGCAGGGCGGGGAGCGCCGCCAGGCGTACGGTTTGACGGACATAGCGGCTTCTGACGTTTGAGTCGCCTAGCCAGCGCAGGAGCGTGACATCTGCACCTAGGGTTGCGACACCGCTTGCGATCGAGAACGCGGCGATCGCCTCAAAGACGAGTCCGGCATCGCTGTCGGACAGGGTTTGGGTGACGATCAGGACCAAGAGAAACTGGCTGAGTGCGTTGACCGCGCTGCCGATCAGAGAGAGTGCACCACCGCGGGCGAGTTGGCGTTGGTCATCTCGGGCTAGTTCTCTGGCAGCGGAACTGTCGAGAGGATCCAAGCGGGAACTTTGGTGTTGCGAAACCGGCGTTCCCTGGACGTCGGGCGACGGGAGCGTATCGCCTGGTCGGGTCCCCGCTGAGAACCCGCGAGATGAACTGGATGCATGCCGAGCCGTACCACTGAGCGACCAGGATGCCCCGGTGAGATCGTCGAGCACATCGTCGGTTGTGGGATGGGAACGCCAGTCGTGGGGCCGCGGCGAATCAGCGTTCTTGTGCACGACTGTGTGGCGTCCTTATCAAGTCGTCTGTGGCTGGGCCGGCCGGTTGTCGGGCACACCGGATATTCACCGCCGGGAGGTTCAGACTAGCGGTCACCGAGCGTGGTCGGCGTGGAGATCCGCCGTGAACCTCGTCTCGCGCTGCCAACCCGACAGGCCGGTTGTCAACGATGTTGGCGAAGTGCTCGTCTGGGGCGATTCGTTGTTGTCTGAGGGTCAAACGGTGAGAATGCGTCTCTTCTGTTACGTACAATCGGCAGTTCTACACGCCGGTTGAGCCGACTTTGCCGGGCCCGGATGGTTCTCCGGCTGACCCAAATGGCAGCGGGTAGCACGGAAGACGGACCCTCCGTCGGCTCAGCGGACCCCAAGACACAACAAATCAAGGTGGAATCGTGAGCCAGACACCAGCCGACCAGATCGAACTGCGCTTTCCGGATGGAAGCACTCGCTCTGAGACGTCGGGTATTACAGGCGCACAGATCGCGGCTCAGATCAGTCGAGGTCTGGCCAAGAACGCGATCGCGGTCGAGGTCGACGGTGAACTTTGGGACCTTGGCCGTCCGATCGACGATGACGCTTCGGTCAAGATCGTCACGGTCAGCGATGCGGACGGGCTCTATGTGTTGCGCCATTCGACGGCACATGTGCTGGCCCAGGCGGTGACCGAACTCTTCCCGGGCGTGGAACTCGCCATCGGTCCACCGATCGCCGATGGGTTCTATTACGACTTCGCCCTTCCCGATGGAGCGACCTTTTCCGATGAAGATCTCGAACGGATCGAACGACGGATGCGGGAGCTCATTAAGAAGGCGCAGCCGTTCTCGCGTCAAGACATGTCCCTTGACGAGGGCCGACTGCTCTTCGGCGAACGTGGTCAAACCTACAAACTCGAGATCATCGACTCGGTCGACGCACACGATGAAATTTCTGAGGGTGCGCAAGACGGCGGCGTTTCGGTCTACTGGATCGATGACCCCGACTCCGGCGAACACCGCTTCCTCGATCTATGTCGCGGGCCTCATGTGCCAGATACGGGTCGTTTGGGTCACTTCAAGCTGATGAAACTCGCTGGGGCGTATTGGCGTGGCTCGGAAAAGAACCCCATGCTGCAACGTATTTACGGTACGGCGTGGGCGAAGAAATCTGACCTCGACGACTACTTGCACCGGTTGGCCGAGGCCGAGCGACGCGACCACCGCAAGCTCGGTACCGAACTCGACCTCTATTCGTTTCCCGACGAACTCGGTGGCGGTCTTGCCGTTTGGCACCCGAATGGGGCGACCGTGCGCCGAATCATGGAGGACTACTCCTACGGCGTTCACAAGGGGTCCGGTTACCAACTGGTCACAACGCCGCACCTGGCGAAGTCGGACCTGTTTGAAATCAGCGGTCACCTCGGCTTTTACAAAGAGTCGATGTATCCGCCGATGGAGATGGACGGCGCAACGTATTACCCCAAACCGATGAACTGCCCGATGCACCTGCTGATCTACCGCAATCAGACCAGGTCATATCGCGAGTTGCCGATGAGGCTCTTCGATCGCGGCACCGTCTACCGCTACGAGCGTTCGGGTCAGCTTCATGGACTCATGCGCATCCGTGGCTTTACCCAGGACGACAGTCACATCTTTTGCGCACGAGAAGACATCGTCCCCGAACTGAAGCGGCTGCTCGAGTTCGTTATCTCGATGTTGCGCACGTTTGGATTTGAGAACTTCTCGGCCGAGGTGTCGACCCGTCCAGTCGAAAAGTCGTTCGGTTCCGATGAGGACTGGGACATGGCCACGGGTGCGCTGATCGAAGCGATCGAAGACTCGGGGCTCGCCTATACGATCAACGAAGGCGACGGTGCCTTCTATGGCCCCAAGATCGACATCCATTTGACCGACGCGATCGGTCGTTCCTGGCAGGTGTCCACCCTGCAGGTCGACTTTCAGATGCCGCAACGGTTCGGACTCGAATACATCGGTGCCGACAACTCAGCACACCGACCGATCATGATCCACCGAGCGCTGTTCGGGTCGATCGAGCGATTCTTCGGCATTCTCGTCGAGCACTATGCGGGGGCGTTCCCGCTGTGGCTCGCACCTGTGCAAGTGACGGTCATGAGCGTCGCTGACCGCCACGACGAGTACGCGGCAGATGTCGCTGACCAGGCTCGAGCGGCGGGACTCCGGGCCGAGGTGGTGACCGCGTCCCACGACACGCTCGGATCGCGGATCCGCAAGGCGAAGGTATCCAAAGTGCCCTACATCCTCGTCGTGGGAGATTCCGATGTCGAGGCTGGGACGGTGGGGGTCAACGTGCGCGGTACGGACACCCCTGAACGCGACGTGCCGGTGGCTCAGTGGCTGGAACGAGCGGTGGCACACGCGCAGTCGCGGGCGGTAGATCTGTGAGCCTCGAACACCTCTGGGCCGGGTGGCGGGCCCGTTACATCAACGGTCTCACCTCAGAGGGGACCCCCAAATCAGAGCCCGACCATGTCGAGACCGGTCGGCCGGTCACCCATCCGGCCGGAACAGATCCCAGCGCGCTTCCGGGTAGCGTGCCCGTTCCGGGCTGCGTGATGTGCAACCTCGTCATCGCAGAGGACGACGTCCAGGCGTTGGTCGTCTATCGAGGTGTCGGTGTCGTCGTCGCGCTCAATGCGTACCCGTACTCATCTGCCCACCTCATGATCTTTCCGCGGCGTCATGTGCCATCGCTCGACGATCTCGACGATGACGAAAGTCGCGAGCTGGTCGGTGTGACCCAAGCAGCGCTGCGCGCACTGCGCTCGGAGTACGACCCGCAGGGGTTCAACGTCGGTATGAACATAGGTGCTGCGGGAGGTGCGGGCGTGCCCGGGCATCTCCATCAACACGTCGTGCCGCGGTGGGCGGGTGATACCAACTTTATGACTTCGATCGCGGATACCCGCGTGCTCCCCGAAGCGCTGGGCGTGACGCGAGATCGACTGGTCAAAGCGTGGCGCGACTCTGCCTCCGTTCGGGGGGCCACGTAGCATCGCCTGATGGCCGACCCGCGAAATGAGCATGCTGAACCTTCCGTCGGGGCGGCCGAGCCGACCGAACCTCGTCGAGAGCAAACGGCCGACGGTGCTGCTGATGAGCCGGTTGTGCTGGCCTCAGATGACGAGACGTCGGTTCAGACCATCGCTGAGAGGCGGCAGATCGCTTCGTCGAGAGCCGACCGACAAGGTGATGGATCAGATGTGGGCGACGTTATGCTCGAGGGTGATTCACTCCCCGAAGATCTCGACGTCACCGCCTATGTCGGGCAGTACCAGTTTCCGAGTATGCGTCGCCGCCGAGTCGCTGCGGTTATCTACGCGGTTGTGGGAGCGTTCTCGATCTGGGGTTGGACGATCTCATCGAATGGGGGACTCCTCGCCGCGGGGATCGTTTTGGCCGTCTTAGCGGTACATCATTGGCTGACCGCCTGGGCTCTGAACATCGACCAAACCGAGGCGCTCGGTACCGCTGCGAAGGCCGTCGGCTTTCCCGTCGGTCACGCTTCTGCCCAGGTTGCATGGCGCGGTTTTGCGAGCCGGCCTACGTGGCGGGTTTTGCTCTATTCGGCCGAGGAGCCGCCCCTCACACGCGGCCTCGCCGAGATCGATGGCGTCGACGGCGAGGTGCTTGCAACCCACACCGAAGACAATCCCGAGGACTGGTCGGCGTACGGCGCCAGCTAGCTCGGACTCAGCGGAGCGATCGCGGGCGGCTGGTACGCATCGCGAAACCTGGCCGAGCGGGGGACAATGCTCGACAGCGTGTAGGTGTCAGTTCCCGATCCCTGACGCTCGACGATCATGCAGGTTTTGGTGTCCTCAAATGGTTATTTGGGCGTGTCGACAACCCTGCTCGCGTGCGCGGCCATGGTACGATGCCCTTGCTAACTTTTGCTAGCAACAGCGTGCCGCATATCGCTTCGTGCGATCGGGGTTGGAGAGTTCCTTTCGCGCTCAACAATCCAATCGGGTATTGGTAGTGATGCACAGCTGTTCGCCGAAACGAGCCGCAAAGGAGTGTGGCGATGCTGGATCGCCGAGCACGGTCGACCCTGGAAAAGACGCTGCGACCTATCGGGCGGACCCTACATAAGGCTCATATTCGTCCCAATCACGTCACCGTTGCCGGTGTCGTCGCCTCAGCCTTCGCGGCGATCGCTATCGCTCGCGGCCAGTTTGTCTTGGGTGCAGCCCTGGTCGCTGCCAACGGTCTGCTCGACGTACTCGACGGAGCGGTTGCCAAGGCCAACAACGCCGCAACGCCGCGGGGTGCCTTCTTCGACAGCGTCATGGACCGCATTGCCGATGCAGTCGTCCTAGGCGGAGTTGGTTGGTACCTGAGCGCGCAGGATCCACGCCTAGGAACGTTGGCGCTGGCCGCTGTTGCTTTGACCATGCTGATTTCCTATGAGCGCGCTCGTGCCGAGAGCCTCGGCTATGACGCCCGTGGCGGATTGATGGAACGGGCAGAACGCACGGTGATGCTCATCGTTATGGTCGCATTCGGCTGGCTTGAACCGATGCTCTGGATCTGGGTTGTCCTCGGCGCCGTGACGACGATCCAGCGGTTCGTGGTCGTGTGGCGACAAGGCGATTACGCCCCGAACCCGGCTCCATCGCCCCTGCTCCGAGGCGGGTCGACCAATGGCGCGAGTTCGGTCACGCCTGCCTCTGGCTCTGCGCAGGTTTCCTCCACGGGCCAGGACGCGTCGAGCGTGGTGTCTGGAGCTCAGACGTCGCCGGGCGACGTGACCGCTGGCGCCGCCGATCTCGATGCCGCCAGAAATTCCGCCGGTTCCGACACCATCCCGGGGCTCCGTGGTGTGAAATCTCACGTCGCGGTGGCGCCCCCGGTTGGAACGATGCTGTCCGAAGAAGCCGATGAAGACGCTCCGTCAACCGTCATCGAGGTAGCTCGAACTCGCTGGGGTGCTCGACGACCCCGCAACAGCGGTGCCCAGCAACGGCGAGCTGCAGGAACGTGGCGTCAGCGGGCCCAAGCCCGAAAAGATCGCCAGCGTTCAAGTTCACGATGACCGAACGCACCGACAACACCCCGACTTCACTTCGACGTCGCCTTTCGGCGAAGACCACCCTGCTCAGTTACAAGGCTGGTGGAAGGGTCGCCGCGACGTTGCCTGGGCCCGTTGCTCATATTGGCGCACGCCAGCTCGCTGGTGTCGCAAACCGGCTCATGGCCGGGCGCACCGAGACGGTGTCTCGGCATATGCGACGTGTCCACGGGCCACAGCTCACCGGTCCGGCACTGCGTCGAGTGGTCCGCGAGGTCTTTGACAACTACGCCCGTTACTGGGTCGAGTCGTTCCGTATCCGAAATGAGACGCCCGAATCGGTCCTGTCCCGGGTCACCCTCGACGGCTGGGACCATTGGGAAGCGGCGACCTCTCAGGACAAGGGTGTCATTCTGGCCCTTCCGCACCTCGGTAATTGGGAACTTGCAGGCGCCTGGGTCGCAGCGAACGGACACAGGATCGTTGCTATTGCGGAGGCGCTCGAGCCACCCGAACTGTTCGAATGGTTCGTTCAGTTCCGAGAGGACCTCGGCATGGAGGTTGTCGGTGTCGGTCCGCAGGCCAAGGACGCGGCGGTCGAGGTGTTGCTCAACGGCGGTGTTCTCGCTTTGGTCTCCGACCGTGACATCAACGGAGCCGGCGTCCGGGTCAATTTTTTTGGCGAAGACACAACGATCCCGGTTGGGCCCGCACTGTTGGCGCTCAAAACCGGTGCCGTGCTGCTTCCGATTGGCACGTTCTACACCGACGGCGGGGGAGTGCACTGTCTGGTGCGGCCCCCGCTCAACACTGAACCGACCGGAGATACCCGCGCCGATGTGGCCCGGATCTCCCAAGATCTGGCCCACGAGTTCGAAGCGATTATCCGTATCGCGCCTCAGCAATGGCACCTGCTGCAGCCCAACTGGCCATCTGACTACACCGACCAAGACCGGCCCGAGCATTTGAGATTTGACGACGACGGACTCGACGCGGGTGAAGTGCGCCCGATGTGACGTCGACCCGACGATGAACCTGGTGGCGGCATGAAAATAGCCCTGCTCTGCCCGTACTCGGTGTCGCGGCCGGGTGGAGTCCAAGGTCAGGTCTTGGGTCTTGGTCAGGTACTTGAAAAGCGTGGGCATGAAGTCCTGGTGATCGCCCCCTGTGAGGGCGAACCTCCCTATGACTTTGTCTACTCAGTGGGCAGCAGTGTGGACCTTCCCGGCAACGGTTCGGTGGCTCCGATCGCTCCCGACGCCATGGCGATGGGCCGTACACGCTTTGCGCTCGCTCGGATGCAGCCCGATGTGATGCATCTGCACGAGCCGCTGCAACCGGGCCCGACCTGGGTCGGGCTGATGTCGAACATCGCTCCAGCGATCGGCACGATTCACGCGTCGGGGCACTCGTTCTATGCGCGGACGCGTCCGGTCGCTCGCGTGGGCATGCGTCGCCTCGCATTTCGTACCGCCGTTTCGGAGGAGGCCCGTCGACTGGTCCAGATCGAGATCGGCGGGGCCTACTACCTGCTACCCAACGGGGTCGATGTCGACCGGTTTTCCGAGGCGGAACCTTGGCCGACGACCCGGCCGGTCATTCTCTTCGTCGGGCGTCACGAACCGCGAAAAGGCCTTGCCGTGATGCTCGATGCCTTCGAGGGGCTCGACCGAGATGCAGAACTGTGGGTGGTAGGCAAGGGGCCACAGACCGACGGTCTCAAGGCGCGGGGGGTGCGCGACGTTGTCTGGTTGGGTGAGATCGACGACGCGGAACTGGCTCGTCGTATGAAGGCCGCCACCATCTACTGCGCCCCCAGCCGTTTTGGTGAATCTTTTGGCGTGGTACTCATCGAGGCGATGGCAGCTCGAACGCCGATCGTGTCGACCGACATCGCGGGCTACCGCGAGGTCGCCCGTCAAGGTCGCGAGGCAGTTCTCGTCCCACCCGATGACGCCAACGCTCTGCGTGCGGGGCTCCGAGAAGTCCTCGACTCATCCGAACTCGCAGCTCGTTTGGTGGCAGCTGGTTGGAAGCGAGCCAACGAATTCTCGATGGATAGTCTCGCTCAGCAGTACGAAACGCTGTACGAAGCTGCCGTAGCGCAGTGGACGAACAGGCACGAACGGCCAGCCCGCGAATGGCTGCCGATCGAGAACTGGTCGCTCGACCCGCGCACATGGCGCTTTCTGAAACGAGGCCCGCTCTAGGTGACGCCGAGCTGGCCAGCTGCGACGATCCCGCCATTTTCCCGATCGATCGGGTGTCGAAATGGTGCTGGCCGCGAGGTTTCGCCGATCGACCGCCCTGTGTTGACACGGGGCTGGGTCGAGCGACGTGGTCGCCGCCGGTGTCTGTAGATGAAAATGGTCCCGCAGCGTGGCTGGTGACACCCCTGGTCGGGCAACCCCGATAATCTGTCCAACGTCTCAGCGCGGATGCGTGTCCGCTTCGATGGATCGCGTGCGTGAGCAATCATCTAGGTGAGCAGAGGGTGCGCCATGTGGTTCGTAATAGGGCTGGTCGTCATCGTGGTGATCGTCGGCCTCGTGGTCATGGTGATGTACAACCGTCTGGTCAAGCTCCGCAATCGCTGCGATAGCGGTTGGTCAGCGATCGACGTGCAGCTTCGGCGTCGCTACGACCTGATCCCGAATCTGGTCGAGACGGTGAAGGGCTATGCCAAACATGAACAGGGCACGCTGAGCGCCGTTATCCAGGCGAGACAGGCCGGAATTGATGCCAATTCTGTAGAGGCCCAGGGTAAAGCCGAGAACATGTTGACCGGAGCGTTGAATAAGCTGTTTGCCCTGTCCGAGGCATATCCCGATTTGAAGGCGGACGCGAATTTTCGGTCGTTACAAGAAGAGATCACCTCGACCGAGGACAAGGTGGCCTACGCGCGGCAGTACTACAACGCTGCTGTCCTTGCGTACCGCAATGCTCTCGAGACGGTGCCGACCAACTTCGTCGCCAACTCATTCGGCTTCAAGCCCCGTGACTACTTCGAGATTTCTGAGCCCGAAGCCAGGGGTCCGGTTCAAGTTTCCTTTTAGGCAGTCGCCCGTCGGTTCGTCGCCGAGAAAGTTTCGGTTGCGATGCTGGCGCGCCATGTGCGAGCGCGAGATGCGCTGAAGAGTTGAGGTCAGAGTGCATTACGACTTAGTCGGTCAGAACCGGCGACGGGCCGCCACGGTGATGGTGCTCTTCGCTGGCGTTGTCGTCCTGGCGAGCTGGGCGCTCAGCGCCGCGGTCAGCGGCGGCGGCGTTCCATTCGTCGCTATCGGGGCGATCCTCGCTCTGAGCGTGGTTGCAGTTTCCTATTGGTACTCAGACCGCCTGGTGATGTCGGTGAGCCATGCCCGTGTCGCGGAGCGTTCGGATTACCAGCGCTATCACAATGTCGTCGAAGGTTTATGTCTCGCTGCGGGCATACCTAAACCGACCCTGTATGTCATCGACGACGAAGCACCGAACGCTTTTGCGACCGGGCGGGATCCGTCGCATGCGTCGATCGCCGTTACCACCGGTTTGCTCGACCAAATGGAGCGGGTAGAACTCGAAGCAGTCCTCGCCCATGAGCTCAGCCATATCAAGAACTATGACACCCTTGTGAGTACCAATGTTGTGTTGCTCACCGCTCTGTCTGTCCTCGTCAGCGACGTCACCCTTCGCGCTGGCAGGTGGGGAGGGATGCGGCACAGCGACGATCAGAACCCGTCTAAGGGTCCTCAGCAAGCGCTAGCAGGCATTGGTGTTGTGCTGCTGGTCCTCACTCCCATCTCGGCAAAGCTGTTGCGGCACTCCCTCGGTCGACGACGCGAATACATGGCAGACGTGGGCGCGATTGAGATGACGCGGTACCCGCCCGGGCTGATCCGAGCTCTCAGGCAACTCGACGACGAGCAGGCGGTCGTCCACTCGGGTGCTCGCTCGACGTCGCACCTGTGGATTCAGTCGCCGGTTTCGCATCAGTCGGGCCGCGACGCCGGGCTCAATCGAATGTTTGACAACCACCCTCCGCTCGAAGACCGGATCGCCGTCCTCGAACGTCTGTGAGTCGCCAGCGCAACGGTCGGGTCGACCGATGATTCCGCTCTGGTTGCGTCGAGCCGGCGCTCCGCTCGCCCTGGCGTCGATCTTGTTGTTGGCCTTGGTGCAGGTGAACTCCGCCCGTCAGGCCAAACCGCCGACCAAGGAGCTTTCCGCTCCTCTGTCACGTTCGCTGTTCGCGCCCGAAACCAACGGTGCTACCGCTTCTCTGACCGGAGAGGTCGTTGATCGCAGGTCCGCCGCAGGGCTTCGGGGCGCGTATGCGGTGCGGCTGTCGAACGCCTCGGTCGCCCAACGCTTCCTTTCTGGCGTCGACAAAGCAGATGTGGTCTTCGAACAACCGACCGACGATGGGTTTTCAAGCCTGTTGGCCGTCTTCCACCAGTCGGTACCTCAAGACGTAGGACCGCTTGCACAAGCGCTGCCTTCCGACGATGAACTGAACGGCTTTCTGCCCATGCGTGAGGTTGCCTCGGGATTCGACTCTGCATTTGCCGAACAGTTCACCAACGATTCCCTTCGGTTTGTGCTCCCCACCAGCGAGCTCGGTAGCCAAGTCATCACCCGTTCCGACACGATCGAGTCCCCCTATGAGTATTCGGTCGATCTCGATTTGCTCGCCCGCGAGATCGGTCCTGAAGAACCGCCAACCGCTCCATGGTTGTTTCTTGATGCCGACGAATCGCCCGCCGGTGACGCGACTGCACAGGTGCGGGTCCAAGTAGCTGAGAAGCTCCCGGTCGTGTGGGATTGGAGCGATAGCGACAGGCTGTGGCTGCGGACGGTGGGGGAGTCAGGCCAGGCGCAACGGGTCGCTGACGGAGCGCAAATTTCTGCGGCGAATGTGCTGGTGATGGATGTTAAAGCGGCGAATATGGATTGCCCGCCCGACTCCGACATCTACGAGCTCGTCCTGGAACAAGGCGCTCTTGAGATCGCTTCGGGGGGACGGATCCGAGACGGGGCGTGGAAGTTCGATGCCGACACTCGCCAACTGACGTTGTCTGAATCCGATGGGAGCCCGTTGCTCCTCCGCCGAGGAACGACCTGGATCCACCTGCGCATCGCTGGCACGGTGGCGGTACTGCCGCCGATGCCGACTACGACGATCGGCCCTGTTCCTCCGCCAACGCCGCCACCAACCCTGCCGCCAACGACGGTACCGCCAGCGCCGCCCGTGACCGAGGCTCCAGTCCCTGCGGTGCCAGAGACGCCAGCGCCGACACCTGCACCCGTACCTGTCCCGACACCGGCTCCGGCGCCCGTACCAACCTCAACCCCGCCCCCGGCACCGGCCCCGGACCCGGCGGCGACGGCACCGCCGGTGCCAGCACCTGCGGCGTTGGTCGATGGGGATCGAGGCATGTCCATTCGGTTCGTCACGTTTGACAGATTTGGCGGCCAGGTACCTGTCGACCCCAACCAACCGCCGGTCGACCCCAACCAACCGCCTGTGGATCCCGCTGCTGCGGTACCGCCACCGGCTCCGACAACCACATCGCCTCCACCGACGCGACCCCCACATCTTCTCGTGCCGTGTGAAGATGCGGCGATGCTCGATCGAGGGTAGGACCCATGAGCCTCCAGCCGGGTGATCGACCCGTTCTGAACCACTTCAGGTGCGGCTCAAAAAATCCACCTTCGGTGAGGAACGCTGGCTGTGCAATATCTACGCTTGCCCGTCGTGAACTCACAGCACCCGTTTCAACAAGTTTCACGATCGGCAACCCGTGCGACCACGGTCGTCGCGTTCCTGATCGTCTTGGCGCTCATGCTGGGCGCCTGCGGTAGGGACGACTCCTCTGATGACGCGTCGGAGAGTTCCACCACGGTTGGCGGTCAAACGACGTTAACCACCGCTCCGCCCGGTGAGCCCGTCGTCACGCCGACGACCACGGTCCGTGAGGACGGTCTGTCCGGTACCGCCGATCCTTCGGCTGCGACCGCTGATGTCGACACGCAAACAGACAGCGGCGTCGGTGGCAAAGGATCGGGATCGGGAACTCTGACGGGCGGTCCGGCCAATGGGCTGCCAGCGGTGATGATCAAGGTTCCCAACGACAGCTCGGCCCGTCACGTTCTCACCGGCATCGAAGATGCCGACATCATCTTTGAAGAACTCGTCGAGGGAGGCGTCACCCGGTTCGCGGCCGTGTTCAATTCAACCCTTCCCGATCAGGTGCAACCGGTACGTTCGGTCCGCGGTCCCGACCCCGATCTCGCGCTTTCGGTCGGCGGTGTCTTTGCATATTCAGGTGGCGCTGGGCCATTCGTCGAGCGCATCAACTCCGTTCCGGTCGTCGCTGTGAACGAATCCACCGCTGGTTCGTCGTTGTACCGAGTCGCTGGGAAAGCGCCGTACAACTTGGCGGCGAGCGCAAAGGCACTCGCCGCTTTGAGCGACGAACCTGCTCGCGCCCCGTTCCGCTTTTCGAACGCGGCGCTCGCCGGTGGGCAAGCCGCTACCAATGTCAGCGTCAAGGTGTCCAACGCTCAGACGAGCAACTTTAAATACGACGCGGGTTCTGGGGTCTACAAGCGCTACAACGGCTCGGCTCCAGAGGTGTCGGGCGGGGTGCAGCTCGGCTTTGAGAACGTCGTCGTCATCGGCGTCGCGACTGGCGGTACCGGCGTCATCGATACCGCCGGTTCTGAGTCTCCGCAGTCCTTCACCGTCGGTTCTGGCACGGCCTGGCTATTCCGAGATGGCAAGGTTTACGTCGGAAAATGGTCCAGGGCGCACGAGACAGCGCCGTGGGAGATCATCGCTGACGATGGCAGTGCGTATACGTTGGCGCCCGGACGGACCAACGTGGTGCTCCTTCCCGTAGCTGGCACCTACGCGGGTGGCAAGATCGGTTGGAACTAGGTTCCCGGACCGACCCCGCCCATGCGGCGTACCGTCGAATGCACGCCGTCCCCTCGACCCATTCGCTTCCCTCGTAACCGGAGATGAAACGTGTCTGAAGTCGAACGTACCGGTACCTCACGGGTCAAGCGCGGCTTGGCAGAGATGTTGCGTGGGGGGGTGATTATGGACGTGGTCACACCCGACCAAGCTCGGATTGCGGAGGATGCGGGCGCGGTTGCCGTCATGGCCCTCGAACGCGTACCCGCCGATATCCGTCGAGACGGCGGTGTCGCGAGAATGAGCGACCCGGCGATGATCGAAGGTATCCAGGCCGCGGTGACCATCCCCGTGATGGCTAAATGTCGGATCGGCCATTTCGCTGAAGCTCAACTGCTGGCGGCCCTCAATGTTGATTTCATCGACGAATCCGAAGTGCTGACCCCAGCAGATGAAACACACCACGTCGACAAGTTCGCGTTCGAGACGCCCTTCGTGTGCGGGGCAACCAATCTTGGTGAGGCGCTCCGCCGCATCGGCGAAGGTGCAGCGATGATCCGCTCAAAGGGGGAGGCGGGTACCGGCAACATCGTCGAGGCAGTCCGGCATTTGCGCACGATCACATCCTCGATCCGCGAACTCGCCTCAGCGACTCCACAAGAGTGTTATCAGCTGGCCAAGGCACATGCAGCCCCATTGGAGCTCATCCAAGAGGTAGCGAGCACAGGCAAACTGCCAGTCCCCATGTTTTGTGCTGGCGGTATCGCAACCCCAGCAGACGCATCGCTGGTCATGCAGTTGGGCGCCGAAGCGGTCTTTGTCGGCAGCGGCATCTTTAAGTCCCAACAGCCAGCGATCATGGCCGCGGCAATCGTCGAGGCAACAGCGCACTACGCCGACCCCGATGTGTTGGCTCGGGTTTCGCGGGGTTTGGGCGATGCGATGCGCGGCGATGAGATCGACGGCCTCGACGTGACCTTCGCCGAACGCGGATGGTAACGGCGGCGCCGAATGTCGGCGTCCTCGCACTTCAGGGCAATGTCGCTGCCCATGTCGACAAACTCGCCGCGTTGGGCGCTACCACGACGTCGGTGCGCGTTCCGGATGATTTGGTCGGTGTCGATGCCCTCGTGCTGCCCGGCGGTGAATCGACCACCATGTCAAGACTGGTCGAACTCGCCGGACTGTTTGAACCGCTCGGCGACGTCCTCGCTGCGGGTACACCGGTGCTCGGCACGTGCGCTGGTCTGATCATGCTTGCGACCGACGTGGTCGACGGTCGTTCAGATCAGCGAACCTTTGGTGTGTTGTCCGCGACGGTGCGACGCAATGCCTATGGTCGACAAAACCAATCCTTTGAGACCCGGCTGGCGCTGCGCGCGGAGCAGTGGTCGCCACACTCGGTTGAAATGCCCGACGCCCGTGGAGAGTCGGGGACTCGAGGCAGCGTGGAGGATGCGGATGCCGACACGTCCGCGGCGGACGCGATGACAGCGGTCTTTATCCGCGCGCCGCGCATCGAAGTGTGCGCCGACTCGGTCACAGCCTTGGCCGAGTTCGACGGTCACCCGGTGCTCGTCGAACAAGGGTCTATCCTTGGAGCGACTTTCCATCCCGAACTGACCCCGGACTTGCGGGTCCATCGACGACTTCTCGACAAGGTGCATTGATGAGCGGACATTCAAAATGGTCGACGATCAAACACAAGAAGGGAGCGGCCGACGCTGCTCGCGGAAAGCTGTTCGCCAAGCTTCTTCGCCAAGTCGAAGTCGCAGCCCGAGAGGGCGGGGGAGACCTCGAGGGCAATCCCACGCTGCGAACCATGGTCGCGAAGTGCCGAGAAGCGTCGGTGCCCGGTGACAACATCACCAGAGCGATCAAACGTGGAACCGGTGAACTCGAAGGGGTGACCTACGAGGCGATCACCTATGAGGGCTACGCGCCTGCAGGCGTGGCCATGCTGGTCGAGGTGCTCACCGACAACCGCAACCGTGCCGCCGCGGAGATCAAGAACATCTTCAGCCGCAACGGTGGGTCATTGGCGGAACCCGGCGCGGTGGCGTGGCAGTTTGAACGGCAGGGGATCGTGACCGTCGGCGGTTCTGCCGACGAGGACGCGTTGATGGAAGCCGCCCTGGATGCTGGGGCACAAGACATTGCTCGCGTGGGTGATGATTGGCACGTGACGACCGATCCATCCGACGCGCCGAGCGTGCACGAGGCGATCGTTGCCGCTGGTTTCCCCGACGCCAAAGTCGAAGTCACCCGTGTCGCGCAGAACAACGTCGAGCTGACCGACCCAGCAGACGCCAAGAAGGTGTTGCGGCTGCTCGACTCCTTGGAAGATCACGATGACGTGCAGAACGTCTACGCGAACTTCGATGCGTCCGACGAGGTGATGGAGGCAGCGACCGCGTAGTCGCGTCTCAGGATGACACGGCGTCCCGCCGTCTCATCGTTCTCGATTGACGTGCATCACGGCGCCGCGCGGTGAACCTCCGCCATGGGTAGCGCTGTCACCAGAGACCTCGGCGCGCGCTGCTATTATCGAACCAATGTTCGCCACCGACGCACCGGGCCTCGTCCTCGGAATTGACCCAGGCTTGTCTCGCTGCGGTTTCGCGCTCATCGAGCCCGGTCGTCGCCCAGAGATTGTCGAGTACGGCGTTGTTCGCACCGACGCTGCTGATGAACTCGCGGTGAGGCTCGGTTCCCTACATCGAAGCGTCGATGCCCTCATCGCCCGGCATCGTGTGGCCACCATGGCGATCGAGCGGGTGTTCTTTTCGGCGAACGTCTCGACGGCGATCTCGGTGGCCAACGCAGCCGGTGTGGTGATGGCGCTCGCCGCACTACGCCGGATTCCGGTCACCGAGTACACGGCGACCCACGTCAAACGATCGGTGTGTGGGGACGGCGCGGCCGATAAGGCCCAGGTGCAGTTCATGGTGCGAACGTTGTGCCGTCTCAAAGAAACGCCGCGCCCACCCGACGCTGCAGATGCAATCGCCATTGCTTTGTGCCATCTTCAGACCGCTGGATCCTTCGGCCAGGTTGCTCGTGGCCATGATGCACGGCGCTTGGGCAACACCAGAACGAACATGACCAGCGGTCTGGAAGCTGCGATCGACCGCGCCATCAGCAGGGACGAAGTAGCCAAACGCCCCGGCGGTTAGGTCGGGGCATGGTCGCAGCGGCACGGCGCTGAGGCCAGCACATGGCCCGGAGCGGCCCGCAGCGGAAGGTGCGTGAGCGGGGATGACGCAACTATGCATTCACATGGGTCGGTGCTCGTTCGCCGACCATCCAAGGAGGACTTGACACAAGTGATCGGCGCACTCACCGGGACGGTTATCGATCGACGCGCGGACACGATCATTTTTGATGTCCGCGACGTTGGTTATGAGGTGTTTGTCACCAGCCGATTTGTGGGCGGTGCCGAACAGCAGCGTTTGTGGGTTCACCACCATGTTCGCGAAGACACCGAGTCGCTGTTTGGCTTTAGTGACCGCGACGAACGCGATCTCTTCGCGGTGTTGCTCACGGCGTCGGGAGTCGGACCGAAACTGGCGCTCGCTATTCTGAGCGCGTTGACACCCGCCCAGCTCAGATCCGCACTCGCCGGTGATGATGTCGCTCAACTCACGCTGGTCCCGGGCATCGGCAAACGAACGGCACAACGGCTGATCGTCGATCTCAAGACGAAGGTCACGGCTCGTGAGGCAGACCTGGGGGGTTCGTCTACAGCGCTCACCGAGGTGCGACTCGGGTTGGAGTCGCTCGGTTACACCACCCAGGAGGTAGCCCAGGCGGTCGCCGGGCTCGATCCTTCTCAGGCGGTCGAGGTCTTAATGAGAATTGCGCTGTCGCGTATCGGGGGCCGAGATGCCTGATCCGGAGCGGCTTGTCGGTGGGGGCCTCAACGCTGGTGAACCCGATGAGCCGCAACTGCGTCCCCAGAACCTCGACGAGTTCGTGGGACAACCGAAGTTGCGTGAGCACCTCAGCATCTTGTTGGAAGCTGCCCAGGCGCGCGAGGAATCGGTTGACCACCTGCTCTTTGCTGGCCCACCGGGACTCGGTAAGACCTCGTTGGCCGGGATCGTCGCTCAAGAACAGGGGTCCGTGCTTTCGGTGACCAGCGGGCCCGCTCTGGAACGGGCTGGCGACGTTGCCGCCATTTTGACCAACCTGGGGCCCGGCGATGTGTTGTTCATCGACGAGATTCACCGACTACCGCGCGCTGTCGAAGAGGTGTTGTACCCGGCTATGGAGGATTTTCAGCTCGACATCGTGATCGGTAAGGGCCCGTCGGCCCGCACGATCCGACTCGATCTGCCTCGCTTCACCATGATCGGCGCGACAACTCGGACAGGCTTGTTGGCAGGCCCGCTGCGCGATCGATTCGGCTTCGTGGCGAGGCTCGACTATTACACCGCCGACGATCTGGCCTCGATTGTCCAGCGTTCCGCAGGCATTCTGGGGGTCCCTTGTGAACGTTCTGGTGCTGTCGAGATCGCCCGTCGGTCTCGAGGCACGCCGCGGATCGCGAACCGCCTGCTTCGGCGTGTTCGAGACTTTGCGCAGGTCCGTTCGGGTGGGGTGATCGATCACGACACGGCGCGCAGCGGGCTCGACGTGTTCGAGGTTGATCGCGTTGGTCTCGACAAGGTTGACCGCAGAATTTTGACCGCGTTGTGTGCCACCTTTGGGGGGCAACCTGTGGGGTTGTCGACGCTTGCGGTGACCGTTGGTGAGGAACCAGACACCGTCGAAGACGTCTATGAGCCCTACCTTTTGCAGATGGGCTACCTGCGGCGAACGCAGCGTGGACGGGTTGGTACTGATGCGGCGTTTGAACATTTGGGGCTGCACAGGCCGGTCAACGACCCGTCTCAGAAGGTCCGGCCCGACGACAGCGCCGTCTCCCTGTTCGATCAGTCGCAGTAGGCAGGTGCGTCCGCTGCGATCGCGCCTCGACAGCGCGGATATGTCGATCTGACGCGGGTGACTGAGAAACCCAGATGGGTGTGGGCGCTGATAGGTACTACCATCGCTACGTTTTGCGCGTGATGTGGCACAAGTCACGTCCTCGTGGCATCGAGGAACGGGAAGGTTGCGGTGAAGGTAGCGCGACGAGTTTTAGCTTTATCGGTCGGTTCGGTCGCGGTGTTGCTGCTGATATGCATCATCGCGGGCTATACGCCCCATCTGGGTCTTGACCTGCGAGGCGGGGTGTCTGTGACCTTGTGTCCAGCGCCTGACCCCGAGGATGCGGACGCGCAAGAGTGCGGTACGGCAACGACCGAGCAACTCGATGACGCTCTTGGCATCATCCGGGACCGCGTCGATGGTCTCGGTGTCGCAGAACCTGCGATCAGCCGACAAGGCGACACCATCGTCGTCGACATGCCAGGTATCGACGACCGCGAGCGGGCGCGTTCGGTGATTGGCCAGACGGGTGAACTGCAGTTCCGTCCCGTTCTGACGCTTCTGGGCGTGGGCGATCCCGCTGAGTTCAAGAAGCAATATGACGCATATGAACCACCAGCGGTGACGCCGACGTCCGTCGTGACAAGCGACGCAGCGTCTCCGACGACCACGACCGGAACCAATGCCGCGAACGTGACGTCGACCACATCGGGTGAAATCGGGACCACGTCAACGTCGGCGTCAGCGACCGATGAACAGGGTCTGGGTCAGGCGCCTCACTATGAGGCGCCCAACTATGACGTCGCTCTGATGTCCTTTGAGCCGGCCGCTCAAAGTGCAGATGCGACCACGACCTCGACACCGGCGGACCGGGTGGGTTCGGAGACGACCGCAGCTTCGTCGGACACCACGGCGACGACCGCGCCGAGTACCCAAACCACCGTCGATGATTCGACGCCGACGACGGTCACGACGAGCAGCGAAACCACCACTACGACCGTTCCGCTCGACGAGTTGACGGCCCTTTCGGACGAATCGTTGCAGATGCTTGCGTCGCTGGAAGCTTCCGGAACACCCGTGAAGTTCGGTGACAGCTCCGATCAAGATGCCTACGTCGTTCTCGCTGGTGACGGTGGCGAGGATTCAACGCTGCAGACGGTCTACTTGTTGGGCCCCGCCGAGATGACCGGTGAGGGAATTTCGCATGCCAAAGCGGAACTCAACGTCGACGGTGCTGCGGGCGGTAATCCCAACGAGTGGTATGTGTCGGTGTCCTTTGACGGTGAGGGCAGTCAGCAATGGGCCGATCTCACCACGAAGTACGTCGGTAGTCGCCTAGCGATCGTGCTCGACGATTTTGTGCAGTCCGCTCCGAACGTGAACTCGGCAATTACCGGTGGTGAAGCGATCATCACGGGGAGCTTCAACGAGAGTGGGGCCAAAGATCTGGCGCTTGCGTTGCGTTACGGCGCACTCCCCGTATCGCTGGTTGAACTCACGACCGAGGATGTCAGTCCCACATTGGGTGCCGACCAGCTTCGCGCCGGGATGATTTCTGGCCTGATCGGTCTGATCTTGGTGATGGCCTACATCTTTTGGCTGTACCGGATCCTGGGCATCGTGGTCTTCTTCACGCTGAGCCTCACCGCCGCTGGTCTGTACGCGGTTGTGTCGCTTCTCAGCGAATGGGTGGGGCTGAGCCTCACCATCGCCGGTGTGACGGGTCTCATCGTTTCGATCGGTATGGGCGTCGACTCAAATATCGTCTACTTCGAACGATTACGCGAAGAGGTTCTCGCCGGACGTACCGCGCGTTCTGCGGTGAACCGCGGCTTCAAGAGTGCATTCCGCACCATCATCGCGGCGGACACGGTCTCGCTGTTGGGTGCGTTCTTCTTGTACATGTTGGCTGCAGGCTCGGTGCGAGGTTTCGCCTTCTACCTTGGTTTGGCGACTCTGCTCGACCTGTTCTTCAGCTACACGATCATGCACCCGCTGGTTCAGATCCTGGCGAACTCGCCGAAATGGTCGGCGCGGCGACAAACGAGCGTTGAGAACGCACTGCTTCGAAATACCGCCGAGGCTGCGGAGGTCGCACAATGAGCATTCGTAAGACCATCTCCGACATCTACCGCGACGACACCCATATCGATTTCGCGGGGATGACCAACCGATTGTTGGTCATTGCAGGGACGATTGTCATCGTCAGTCTCGTCGCCCTCGGCGTACGTCATCTCAATCTCGGTATCGACTTCACCGGAGGTACGGCCTGGACCGTAACCGGAGCGAAACAAACGAGCACAGCTGACGTTCGAGCGGTCGCTGAGGGCGCGGGACTGGAGGCACCGCAGGTCACGATCCTCGGCCAAGACGGCATCCGAGTGCGCAGCAGCCGAGTGGAAACGGCACAACAGGCGGTCGTCGCTGAGGCGTTGGCTGAGTATGCCGATGTCCCGGTCGAAGACATCAGCGTGAGTGACGTCGGCCCGACCTGGGGTGACGAGGTCACCAAACAGTCGAGAAACGCGTTTATTGCCTTTCTGATCGCGGTAGGCATCTACATCACGTTCCGCTTCGAGTCCAAGATGGCCATCGCTGCGTTTGCGTCGTTGGGCCACGACTTGGCATTGACACTCGGTGTCTACGCAGTGGGTCAATTCGAGGTTTCTCCGGCGACCATCGTCGCGATCCTCACCATTCTTGGTTACTCGCTGTATGACACCGTGGTGGTGTTCGACAAGATCCGAACCGAGGAATCCGAGGTCGGTGCGTCGTCGCGGACGACCTACGACACGTTGGTCAACATCAGCCTCAACAAGGTCCTGTTGCGGTCGCTCAACACCTCCATTACGTCGTTGTTGCCGGTGATCTCCATGCTGTTCATCGGATCATTCCTGATGGGCGCTGTCGCCATCCGTGACTTCGGTATCGCGTTGTTCGTTGGAATGCTCGCCGGGACGTACTCGTCGTTGATGGCAACACCGGTGTTGGACTGGTTGAAAAACCGTGAGCCCTGGCAGGAAGCCGCAAAGCGTGCCGACGAGGTGGGACCGTCCCAAGCCAAGTCGGCTGCGGACACGACCGAACGATCCTCGGTGTCGAGTCATGGCGCCGTGCCGGGCGCGCCAGCAACGCGCGGACTCACCAAGAAACAAAAAGCGCAGAAGGCGCAGAAGCGCAACGAGCGGTGACGTTACCGGGTTGAAAATCTGGCGTAATCTTGGTGCGTGACTCTCGATCAGCGTACCGAACTTCGCGGCGGTTTTTTTCCGTGGCGCCGCCACTACGTCGACGCGCGCATCGCCCCGGTTCTGACCGAGTTTTTGTCCCACCACCCACGCGAAGACACCAGCGATATCGAACGGTCGTTTCGGGTCGCTGAGGAGGCGCATCGCGGGCAGGTGCGGCGGACCGGAGCGTCCTATATTTCGCATCCCGTCGAGGTCGCGCACATCGTCGCCAAACTCGGCCTCGACGCCGAGGCAATCATGGCGGCAATGCTCCACGATGTGGTCGAAGACACCGTCCTGACGAGCCAGGATATTCACGATGGTTTCGGCGACGAGGTCGGCCACCTCGTCGATGGGCTCACCAAGTTGGATCGGCTCCGGTTTAAAACGAAAGAGGATCAGCAGAGCGCGACGATTCGAAAGATGGTCGTGGCCATGGCTCGCGATGTTCGGGTCTTGGTGATCAAACTCTGCGACCGGCTGCACAACATGCGCACCCTCGGGGCGCTTCCGGAAGCGAAACGTCGCCAAATCGCGACCGAAACGATGACGGTGTACGCACCGCTCGCGAATCGATTCGGTATTCAGGACGTTCGATGGCAGCTCGAAGACCTTTGCTTTGCGGCTCTGCACCCGGCCCGTTACGCCGAAGTCGATCAGCTTGTGATGATGCGGCGCCCACAGCGCGAACAGACTCTGCGCAGCATTATTTCGAGCGTCGAGGACCGGCTGGGTGAACTCAACATCAAGGCCGAGGTCACCGGTCGACCAAAGAATGTCTGGTCGATCTACGAGAAGATGCGGACCAAAGGCAAGCGGTTCGAAGAGATCTACGACCTTGTCGGCATTCGCATCATCACCGAGAACGTTCGTGACTGCTACGGCGCACTCGGCTGCATCCACGCGTACTGGCGTCCCGTCCCTGGGCGCTTCAAAGACTACATAGCGGACCCGAAGTTCAATCTCTACCAGTCGCTCCACACCGCTGTGGTCGACAGTTCAGGCAAGCCGATCGAGATCCAAATTCGTACCGGCGAGATGCATGCTCGCGCCGAAAAGGGTGTGGCCGCTCACTGGGCATATAAGGCCGATGCCGGGCCGAGCAAGGTGGATGAAGCAGCGTGGATGCAGCGCATCCTCGACTGGCACCAAAGCGAAGACGATCCAACCGCGTTCATGGCGGTACTCAAAACCGAACTCGTCGACGACGAAGAGGTCTTCGTGATCACACCGAAAGGTGATGTTCATACCTTGCCAGCTGGTTCGACAGCGGTCGACTTCGCGTATGCGGTCCATACCGAAATCGGGCATCGCTGCGTCGGCGCGCGCATCAACGGCAAGATCGCCACGCTGAGGACGGTGCTGCAAAGCGGCGATCAGGTCGAAATCTTTACCCGTCGCGGATCTGAAGGCGGACCGTCACGGGACTGGCTGCGATTTGTTCGCACGCCTAAAGCCCGGGCCAAGATCCGGCACTGGTTTTCGAGGGAGGAACGCGACGACAAGATCGAGCGGGGCGCGGCGATGCTGGTTAAAGCATTCCGACGCGTTGATTTGCCCGCACAAAAGATCGTCTCGACCAATCTCATCAACGACGTCGCAGCACAACTCAACTATCAAGACGGCGACGCGCTCTTTATCGCCGTCGCCGAAGGGCATCTGACGACGCAGTCGGTCGTGCAACGAGCCCGCAAAGCACTGGGACTCACCGACAGTCCGACCCCGCGGGTCTCAACCCCGACGGCGCGCCGCATGGCGAATCGAGCGCGACCTGCCCAAGACGGACCCAAGGTCGAAGGACTCGACGGTATCGAGTACCGATTCGCTAGATGCTGTAATCCGGTACCGGGCGACGATATTACGGGATATGTGACCTTGGGACGTGGCGTCTCGATCCACCGTTCGGACTGCGCAAACTTAGCTCGGAGCAATCCCGACGGGGAACGGGCCTATCCGGCCCAGTGGGCAAATGACGAAGGCGGTCTCGTTACCGTCAGCATACGGGTTGAAGCGATCGATCGCCCCCGACTGTTGACCGAGGTCGCGGATGCCCTCTCACGTCAGAACGCGAACATCATGTCGGCGTCGACAAGGACCGACGACGAGGGGATCGCAACGCTCTATTTCGAGATCGAGCTCGGCGACATGGAGCTGCTGGACGGGGTAATGGACGAGGTCAGGGGCTTGGACCAGGTGTATGAGGTGACGCGATCAGTGCATGTCTCTGCAGGCTGACCACCAAACGGCGGATCCTTCAACAGAACTAAGAGCCGAACTGGCCGCCGATACTGGCGGTCACTTGCCTGCGCTCGACGGGCTGCGCGGATCGGCGTCGTGTTCGTCATGGGCTATCACCATGGCTTTGGGTGGGCCAAGGGCGGCTTCCTTGCCGTTTCCATGTTCTTTACCCTGTCGGGCTTCTTAGTGACGTGGCTCGCGTTGCGCGAGTGGGGCAGAGACGGACGCCTCTCGGTGACGGGCTTCCTGGAGCGACGTGCGCGTCGACTGCTTCCCGGTGCTTTTGTGACCCTGGTTTTCGTGATGATCTTCGGTGTCGTGGCAGCGGACGCAGCGCAGCGGGATCGCTTGTCCTGGGACGTCATCGCGTCGGCGACCTACTGGGCGAACTGGCGGGCATACCTATCGGGCAACCACTATTTCGACGGCTTTGTCGAATCGAGTCCGGTCGAACACTTCTGGTCCCTCTCGATTGAAGAGCAGTTCTACCTGCTCTTTCCGTTTCTTGCAGGCGCGGTCTTCAGGGCGATGCGCCAAGGTCGTGACCGTGCCGCTCAGGTGGAGCGACGTTGGCTGACCGGCGCCATTTGGGGCCTTGCTGGTCTGGCTGCGGTATGGACAGCGGCGGCGTATGCGTGGTGGGGTCCCGAACGGTCGTACTTGGGCACCGACACCCGCGCAGCGGAGATTTTGCTGGGCGTGGGGTTGGCCTGCGCTATCACGGGACGACGTTCGGCATTGGTCGCAAGGCGTTGGCTCGGCGTACTGGCCGGGCTCGGTGCCCTGATGTGGATAGCGTTCATGACGAGCGTGTCGTCGGATCTGGCCTTTGTCTACCGCGGGGGATTGGCCCTGACGGGGATCGCGACGATGGCGATGATCCTCGCTGAACTCGCGGGATTGTCGGTGATGGCCCCGTTTCGTCTCGGACTTCCCGTGTGGTTGGGACAGCGCTCCTACGGCATCTATCTGCTGCACTTTCCCATTTTCATGTGGGTCGATTCCGATGTGACCAGCGCGACGGGATGGTCGTTGTTTGCGTTGCGAATGATCGTGGTGATCCCCGCAGCGGCGCTGATGTACATCTTGGTCGAGGAACCGATCCGGCGGCGACGGTTGTTCCCCGACACCAACTTCTTGTGGCTGGCACCGCCGTTGATCGCAGCGTGCGTGATCGCTGCGCTGGTCATTCCCTTTCCTACGCTCGGTCCATCGAGCCTGACGGGTTCCCGCATAGCGATGGGCGCGAGTCAAGACGAGCTTACGGTTCCAGAGTCGGGTACGAACGAGCCGCCCACGGTGGCGGAACGTCCGAAGGTGCTTGTCATCTCACTCGACCCGAACGATCCGGTGACCGCCGAGCTACTCGATGGATCTGTCGACCCGTCGATCGACTATCTCGATGGTGGAGATTTTTGGTGTGCCAACGACATTTGTGGGCCGTGGTGGCAGCGGTGGCCCAATCTGGTGCGCGAGACGGACGCCGACGCTGTGCTGTTGGTCATGCGTGATTTCGGCGTCACACCCGACCTGCTGACCAAGGCGGGCGCCCCCGAACCGCCAACTCGTTCCTGGGTCAGTGAACGCTTAGGTGTGGGGGTCGATGCTGTGACCGATCTTGGCGTACCGGTGACCGGGGCAACTTTGACGAAACGAAATCTGATGAGAACCGTCGAACTCGATCTCGACCCGGCAGAGGTTGCTGCGATCGAGGGGACCTTCGACTTCACGATCGAGACCCCTTCGCTTCAGGCAGTCGAGCTGCCCGATGACGCCACCGCGGCGTCGGTCGCGTCCGAAGCTGTTTCGGCGCGTCTCGATGACGAGCATCTCACCGTCATGGTCATGGGCGATTCGATGGGTGGTGGAGTGGCCGAGGGGCTACAACGTTGGGTCGAGAGTCGCGGTGATCTGAGCGGAGTCGCGATCTGGGACTCGACCCGTGCTGGGTGTGGGCTGTTCGCCTTGGCCTATCGCGACGCGGATGCAGGATGTCAGGAGCTGACCAGCACGCTGATCGAGCGCCTCAATGCGGTGCATCCCGATGTGGTCGTCGTGGTGAACTCGAGTTCTGAGCTGGTCGTGCATCGACTGGACGGCCGGTCTGTTCAACCGGGCGACGGCCTCTATGACCTAGCGATGATATCTGTCTATGACGAGTGGATGGAGCGGTTTCGTGCCCTTGGGGCGCGCGTCGTCTGGTTCAACGCGCCCTGTATGGGTCAGGGCGCGGCAGACATGTTTGCGGTCGATACCGACGATATTGACACGTTCAACCGGGGGCATTTCGCGCCTTCTTGGACCGTAACCCCGACGTTCAGTTCTTTGATGCGAACGCCGCATTGTGCCCGGAGGGGACATTTGTCGGGGAGCTGGGAAATCTCGACAACGCACGGCCGGACGGTATGCATCTCAGCGAGGCTGGCGCCTTGTGGTTCGCCGAGACGTACGGAGGCGAGATCCTTCATATCGGAGGCGATTGAGGCTCGGCTTCGAACAAAAACGAGCATGAGTAACACAGGCGCGTAGGATGCATCGCCGTGTCTGCAACCGGCCAAACCTCGCAACCGTTTCGTTCGCCGATCGGAACACGGGATGTTCTGCCGCCGGAGTCCGCGCGCTGGGACGCCCTCGTCGCAACGTTCTCGGATCTCGTGTCGCGGTGGGGATTTTCTCGCCTCCTGACGCCGGTGTTTGAACACCTCGAAGTCGTCCATCGCGCAGGCGAATCGAGCGATGTCGTCACCAAAGAGGTGTATCGCTTTGCCGATCGCAGCGGGCGAGAACTTGCGCTCCGGCCAGAGGGGACGGCGCCGGTCGTCCGGTCGTTTGTTGAGCACCGACCCCCGACACCTTGGAAGGTGTGGTATTTCGCTCCGAACTTCCGTTACGAGCGTCCGCAAAAGGGCCGTTACCGCCAACATCACCAGCTCGGGGTCGAAGCGCTCGGCACGACCGACCCGTGGCTCGATGTCGAGATCATCGCGATGGCCTGGGACTTCTATCAAGCGGTGGGCCTCGGTGGCGTCGAGCTGCGGCTGAATTCGTTGGGCGACCCTGAAGACCGAGCGGCGTATCGTGAAGCCTTGCTCGCCTATGTAGCTCCACATCTTGGTGACCTCAGTGAGGAGAGTCAGCGTCGGGTCGACATCAACCCATTGCGGCTTTTCGATGCCAAAGCACCGAACGACCGCGAGATCATGCAGGGTGCCCCGACGCTGAACGACTTTCTTGGCGGCGACGCTCGCGCTCATTTTGATGCGGTCCGATCCGGGCTGGATCAGCTCGGTGTCCCGTACACACTCGACGACAGACTCGTGCGCGGCTTGGACTATTACATGCGAACGACATTTGAGTTCGCCGCGACCTCGTTGGACGCGGCGCAGAACGCGGTAGGCGGAGGGGGCCGCTACGACGGCCTCGCTGCGAGTATGGGCGGCCCTGACGAACCGGGAATCGGCTTTGGAATCGGTGTCGAACGCCTGTTGCTGGCGCTTGGTTCAGCTCTGGACGCCCGGTTGCGCACCGACGTGTTCGTCATCGATCTTCGTCGGGACGTGGACCCAACCGCCGCGCCTTCGGTCCTGACCGTGTCCGCGGAGCTGCGACGGGACGGGTTGAGCGTGGAACACACCTATGACCGACGTTCGGTCAAGGCACAGTGGAAAGCGGCTGATCGCCACGATGCCCGTTTTGCTGTTCTGTTCGGAGAGCGCGAAGTCGCTGCAGGGACAGTACAGGTCAAGGATCTTGATTCGGGAGAACAGGCCGAAGTCGCACTACAAGACGTCGCCTCCCTGGTACGGCAGGCCGCTGGCGATGACTCCGCGCCGCCGCTGGATTGAACGGGGCCGGTCGGGCTGACCCGATGGTCGACACCGCTGCCAACACAACATTTGATTCGAAGGGTGAGATCATGACGATGAGGACCACGGTGGCCGCGGGTATTGCGACTGCAGCGCTAGGCGACGAAGTGACCTTGTGCGGTTGGGTTGCCAATAGGCGAGACCACGGCGGCATCGTCTTTCTGGATCTTCGAGACGCGAGCGGTTTGGCTCAGATCGTCGCGGATCCTTCGCTTTCCGGATGCGAGATGGTCCATGACGTTCGAGCCGAGTACGTCCTTCAAGTCACCGGTGTCGTCTCGCCTCGACCCGAGGGGACGGTGAATCCCGATCTGCCGACCGGCGCGGTCGAAGTGGTGGCCCAAACCGTCGTGGTGCTGAACCGCTCCGAACCGCTGCCATTTCCGCTCGATGAAACCCATCACGGCGTCGACGAATCGCTTCGGCTCAAGTACCGCTATCTAGATCTTAGAAAGCCTCGGATGAACCGCAATCTGCGGGTTCGTGCCGAAACGGTCCGAGCGATCCGACAAGCGTTCGACGCCCAAGGCTTCGTCGAAGTCGAGACCCCCACGCTCACCTTGTCGACGCCCGAAGGCGCGCGCGACTACTTGGTTCCGAGTCGAACCCAGCCGGGTTCGTTCTACGCGCTCCCTCAATCGCCGCAACTCTTCAAACAACTCTTGATGGTCGGCGGTCTAGATCGCTACTACCAGATTGCACATTGCTGGCGCGATGAGGACCTGCGTGCCGATCGCCAACCCGAGTTCACGCAACTTGACATGGAAGCGTCTTTCGTCGACGACGTCGACATCCGCGACATGGTCACCATCGCAATCCAGCGCGTGGTCGGAACGGTGACGGGACGCGATATCGGAGAGATCCCGTCGATGACGTGGGCCGAGGCCATGGCGCGTTTCGGCAGCGACAAACCGGACACTCGCTTTGGCTGCGAATTAAACGACGTGAGCACCGTTTTCGCCACGAGTGAATTCCGGGCATTTGCCGGCAATGCCGTCGTTGCGATGTGCGTTCCGGGGGCGGGTGACGCATCGCGAAGCCGGCTCGACGCCTGGACCGATCGCTCCAAAGCGCTTGGCGCCGCGGGGCTGGTCTGGATGCGAGTAACCGAAACAGGCGTCGAGTCACCCGTAGCGAAGTTCTGCACCGATGTCGAGATCGCTGCACTGATCGAAACCCTCGGTGCTGCGCCGGGTGATCTTCTGCTGATGGTCGCAGATGCGAGGGCTCTGACGTGTCAGACCGTGCTCGGTCAACTCCGCTTGGAGGTCGGTGCGGAACGCGGACTTCGGCCGACCGGGCTCGGCGACCAGCTGAACTTCTTGTGGGTCACCGACTTTCCGTTGTTCGAACCCGAGTCCCAGGGCGATCCCGTGCCCGCACACCATCCCTTTACGATGCCTCATCCAGATGACGTCGAGTTCCTGTCAACGGACCCGCTTCGAGTGCGATCCCTGGCATATGACCTCGTGCTCAATGGCATCGAACTCGGCTCTGGTTCGGTACGTATCCACCGGCCCGATCTGCAAGCGGAGATCTTTTCAGTGCTCGGTATTGATGAGGAACGTGCTGAGGAGCGGTTCGGCTTTCTTCTGCAAGCATTCCGGTATGGGGCGCCACCGCATGCGGGCTTCGCGTTTGGTGTCGACCGTCTGGTGATGATTCTGTGCGATGAACAGTCGCTCCGCGAGGTTATTGCGTTTCCAAAGACCCAGTCGGGAGCGGATCCACTCACCGGTGCGCCCGGTCCGGTCGACGCTTCCCAGCTCGTCGATCTTGGTTTACGGATCTCGGTGCCAAAGTCGCCCGGATCATAGGCGCTTCGTAGGTGGCGCACCCCGAGGCGCTGCACCGATACCATGCCAAACCCTGTGGACCTCTTTTCTGAATCCGGCCGCCAGGCTGCGGCTGGCAATGCGCCCTCGCTGCCAAACTTCGCCCGCAAACCCTTGACGACGTCGTCGGACAGGATCACCTCCTCGCGCCCGGGCGTCCCCTTCGGGTGTTGGTCGATCGCGACGCCATGACCTCGGTCATCTTCTGGGGCCCGCCCGGAACTGGCAAAACCTCGGTCGCTCAACTCATAGCGTTGGATTCGTCGTTTGAGTTCGTCGCCCTTTCCGCCGTCACGACCGGTGTTGCCGAGGTGCGCCAAGAAGTCGCAGCGGCGACGCGGCGGTTAGGTGAACACGGCCGTCGAACCTTGTTGTTCCTCGACGAGATCCACCGGTTCAACCGTTCTCAACAAGATGCCCTGCTGCCACACGTCGAATCGGGAGTGATCACCCTGGTCGGTGCGACCACCGAGAATCCCTCGTTCAGCCTGAATGCGGCGCTCCTGTCGCGTTCGCTGCTTTTTGCGTTTAGGCCGCTCCCCGTGGCCGCGATCGAGGAGCTGCTGGGCAGAGCACACAAATTTGTTCGTGTTCCGATCGCCGATGCTGCACAAGAGTTTCTGATCGACGCGACCGGGGGCGATGCTCGGAGCGCCCTGCAGGCTTACGAAACATCTGCACACCTGGCAGCCGGGAATGGTCGAAGCGCTATCGATGTCCTCGACGTCGAAGCTGCTCTCGAGACCCGTCCCAAGAATTACGGACCAGATACGCACTACGACGTCGCGCCGGCGTTTATCAAATCGATTCGAGGAAGCGACGCGGACGCTGCGCTGTACTGGTTGGCGACCATGCTGGAGGCGGGGAGGATCCCCGGTTCATCGCACGTCGACTGGTGATCAGCGCAAGCGAAGACATCGGGATGGCCGACTCGCGGGCGCTGCTCATCGCTGACGCCGCGGCCACTGCCGTCGAGCGTGTTGGGTTGCCCGAAGCGCGGATCAACCTCGCCCACGCAACGGTCTATCTGGCGAAAGCCCCAAAATCGAATAGGGCTTACGTCGGTCTGGGTGCGGCCGAAGAAGCGGTGCGTCGCTCGCCAACGATCGCTGTCCCGGCCCCACTTCGTGACGGTTCAAGCGCGGCGGCTAAACGGGCGGGTCACGGTTCGGGCTACCGGTATCCTCATGACGACCAACGCGGGTGGGTCCCCAGGACTACCTTCCCGAAGCTATGAAGAACGAGAAGTTCTATCTGCCAAGCGGCCACGGAGCCGAAGCTCGGGCACGACGCAACTGGTGGGAAGTGGAGAACGATTCGCGGTGAATGCATTGATTCTGGCGGTTGCCGTAGTCGCTGTCGCCGTGACGGTGTGGTTCGGTATTCGAATCTTGGCCGCGGTCGACGTCGCGGCCGAGCGTGTTGGACTTTTGAACAACGCCTTGCCGAGCAACAGCGGACACTGGCGGAGTTGCAGACCGGATTGGGCGAATCGACGGCAAACGTCGGTGACGTTCGTCACCTGCTGATCTATGGGGAGCTGCCCACCTCAGATGAGCCGACCCCAGCGCTGGTCCGGCTGCTGTCATGGGCGTCAGGTATGCGCCGAACCGGCCAGGTGCTCTTTGGTGGAACGGGCGGCGACACCGATGAATAGCGAACCAACCGTCAGGTTTGCCTGCCACCTTCGTTCCTCGGCTCTGGGCGGGCAATGTCGATCGGCCATGTCGGGCAGGAGCAGCGTGAAACGGGTCCGCTGGTTTGGTCTCGGCATGCTGGCTGGCAGTTACGTGGCGGCGGCACTGGCCCGGCGCGCTCAAGCTCTGGCGAATCGCTTGGATGTGCGCAGTCGCGCCCGAGACTCTGGACGCGACGTACGGGGCCGATGGAGCGATGCGCTGCGAGCCGGTCGGCTGGCTGCCGCAGCCCGGGAGCGGGACCTGATGAGACCTCCCAATAAGAAGGACCACTAGTCCCAACTCCTGAGCTACGGCCAGCCGGTCAGATTTAGCGACCTGCACCCGTGCTGTTCTGCCAGAGTGACATCCATCCCGCCATGAAGGATTTCAGGGCCTTGAGGATCTTGGCAATGTATTCGGCCTGATGAGTTTGCAGCTCTTGGACTCGCTCGGGTGTGAACCGGGCCAGGATGGCGTCGGTGAATTTTTGAGCCAACCGCTCCGTCGCTGCTTTCCAGCGGGGTACCTGTGTGGTCGAGGTGACGTCGGGGGCGCTCGACGTAGTGGTCGATTCGGCAACCACAGACTCTGCAGCCTCCAGGTCGCTCTCAACGTCGGGTGTGACCGGTTCGGCGTCTGGATCCGCGGTGACGGTCGTGGTCGGCTCGTCTTCGAGAATCGTGGTTTGGGTGACGATTTCTACCTCGTCGGGTGTCGCTTCGTCGCCGATCGCGATGATCTCGACCCCCGGATCGTATGTTGGCGGCGGAGTGGCATTCTCGAGCAGGGTCGTTGTCGGGTACTCAACGCCGGTGGTGGTCGTGGTCGGTAGTTCGAAGATCGGAGGCTCGATCGCCGTTGTGGGTGTGGGGTCGGGCGTGGTGGTCGTGGACTCGACGAGCGTCGTGGTGGGTAGTTCGAAGATCGGAGGCTCGATTTCGATCACGGGTTCGACGACTGTCGGGTCGACAACGACGACGTCTGGTGTCTCGGCGACCTGGGTGGCGAGCGTCATGACGACTGGCTCATAGTCCGTTGGAGGTTGGCATGCCTGCCAAGGATCCGCGAACAATGACCGCTCTTTGATGACGAGATGCACGGGCACGCCCCAGACCTGTGAACATGCCGAACTGTCTCCGTAGCTGATCGCGAAGATCGGCTTTGCCAGATCGGCAAATGGGGTGAGCAGCTCACATTCATTCCACAGCTGACAGCTTTCATTGATGGCGAAGTCAACATCTGGTGCGAGTTCGCCTGCAATGGAGAGTGCGTTCTTCAGCCCGATCATGAGCCCACGGCTGTGGGCTTGGTCGGCGAGAAAGCGGACGTAGTTGATCTGATCGGTTTGGGTGAGGCCGAAACCCGTGTTGTGGGTGAAGGCATCGACGTTGTCCGGGTCCACCGCGTCGCAACCCATGTCGACGGCCAGATCGAGTCGCCGTTCCATGATGGGAGCGAGTTCAGCGAGGTTGGACACGTCCAACCAGCGCTCACCAGGCCAGTCGCCTAGGGCGTTGCCGAGGATGGAATCGGGAAAGTCGGGCGCATCGGGACGCCAGTCTTCGTGGGTGCCGCCCGAGAAGTAACACACGACGGTCGCTCCAGCGTTCTGGCGATCGCTGATCACGTGTGGAGCGGCGTCAAAGAGGTCCACTTCGTATACGGCGACACCGGGGATAACTCCACCCGGATCACCCTGCAGCGTGATATGCCAGGCAGCATCGGGAGGCGGAGGCCAGGCGCCAGCGGCCTTCACGCGCTGTTGGCCGATCAGGATGGTCAGTGCGGCGGCGGCGAGCGCGATCGCTAGCGATACCGCGATGTGGCGTCGTCCTAGCCTGGGGGAGAGATGAAACACCGAAGTTGCCCCTTATGCAGGCTCCCAATCCTTCGCGCTCACAGTGTTCGCCGAGGCACGTCTTCTGGGAGTGTGGATATTGCATTAGGGGTTTCGGCCTGCAGTTAGAGGGCCTAAATTTTCTAAGGAATATTTATCAATTGCAGAGCGAATGCGGAGGTAGCGAAGAGTCGCTATTGAGTGCGCCTTGATCGCCAGATCGGTGACAGAGAGTGGCGCGGAATGCGTCTCTAGTCGCGCTCGTAGCGCCACCCGGATCTAGCCATCACCAGTCGATGACGCAGGCCTTCACATCCTGGGTCATCGGTCTCGTAGCCAGCATCGCCGTGATAGAGCGCAACGAGATCGTCGCCAGCGCTGGTGATTTTGGTGTGGAAAAACTCGATCGGTTCGCTGTCGATCGCTCTCAATGCCGACGCCACATCCGGCCAACCAGCCAGCCGGAACAACGTCATGAACGTTGGCGGTGCCAATTCGATCTCACCACCGTCGCGAGCTGCCATAGCGTCCGCCGGTCGAAACCACCGGTGCGCACGGATCTCACCGTCGTCGATCGCTATGTCTCCGGTTGGTGCGCCGGTAGCGAAAAACCAGGTCGAAAAGCGTTTCGCTGCCATCTGTGGAGGAGTCCAATGCGAAAACAGCGACATATCCGAAGGCGAAACTTCAATGCCGGCCTTCTCGAACGCCTCTCGGCAGGCGGCCCGGCGGGCGGTGTCGACCTCTGAGTCGGCTTCTGCGACGCGGTCCTGCGGGTCGATTCTGCCTCCGGGAAACACCCACATGCCGCTGGCAAAAGACAGATCTCGGTCGCGGCGCAACAACAGCACTTCGAGCCCATCGGCGCCGTCGCGAAGCGGAATTACCGTCGCTGCGGGGATGAGGTCCGCGTCCCGACTTGGTTGCCCCATCCACCGGCGAATCTCGGAATCCATGGCGGCGATAGTAGGCGACGTGTTGCGGCGCTCCGTTGACGGCGGTCCGGCGATTCCCCGTCGGTTCGCTCGAGCGAGGGTCGAACCCAGTTCAACACCAGATCAGCGGTAGGGTGCTCGGCTGGCACGCAGTCCAAAACAGTCACGAAATTGTGGGGTGCGACACGTTGGATAATGAGACGGCCCGCCCGGCTGAGCAATCAGACCAGGACGGTGTGAGTGGACCCGGAACGGTAGAGACCACTGCAGTCTCGAGCGACGTCGTGTCGCCAGAAGCAGGACCCAGGTCGGAGGGTTGGCTGGCCTCTTCCCTCCAGCTTCTTGCGATGTGGTCGGCGGCGATCGCCGCGCCGCTACTGATGCTGCTGAGGAATCAGCCGACATACTTCACCGCACATGGCGTCGACGGGTGGCCACTCGTCCGCTGGGTCCTCGCCTTGGTCTTCCTCGTTCCCGTCCTCATCGCGGGGTTCGTTTGATCATCCGTCGGTTGTCGACGCGAGCGGACCGTCTGCTGTTTACAACCCTGATGGTGTTGCTGGCCTTCGTGTTTTGGGCCGGGTTGTTCCAGGCGCTGCCTCTACCGGCTTTGGCGACCATCGGTGTCTGCGCCGCACTTGCTGCAGTTTCGTGGCTGCTGTTCACCGAACACGCCGCGCTTCGCCGGGCGATCACCGCGCAGCAGCGCCCTCTCGGTGGCTTTGTTGTTCATGTTCTTCAACCAACCCGGGATCAACGACCTCTTGTCGACGTCGGAAGTCAACATCGAACCGATCGCAGGGTATGAGGCCCGCAACGATGTGGTGCTGATGATCTTTGATGAGCTCCCGCTCAGCTCGCTCCTCGACGAAGCAGGCGAAGTTGACGCAACGATGTTTCCCAACTTCGCACGTCTTGCCCACACATCGACCTGGTTTCAGAACGTGATTTCGGTACACACCGAAACCGCTCAGGCGGTTCCCGCCATACTCAGTGGGGATACCCCAACTTCAGCAGAGCCCCCGTGCAAGCGACCTATCCCCAGAACCTCTTTACAGTCTTTGGCGGTAACTACGACGTCTTCGGATTTGAGCAGCTGACCGACCTGTGCGGCGCAACGCTGTGTCCCGACTCGTCGCCTGACGACGCTCGCCTCTTCTTGGACGACACGACCGTCGTCTTTAAACACCTCGTCTACCCACAGCGTTGGGCGGACAACCTTCCTGCTATCGATCGAACATGGAGCTCGTTTGGCTCGGGCGATTCGGCCGATCCGAGGACGTCGATCCTGGGAGCTGACCAGATCGTTGAAGGCGGTGGCATTTCAAAGTTCGGGAATCGGACCAAGCACTTCGACGAGTTCGTCGATGCCATCGAGCCCGGGACCACCCCTTCGCTGTATTTCGTGCACACGGCCATGCCCCATCAGCCCTGGGAGTATGACCCAGCGGGACAGCTCTATTCAGGGGCGGGCGATATCCCCGGTCTCCGTGGGCTGTTCTGGCTCGACAACTCAGAATCACAGGTCCAAGCGGGGTATCAACGCCATCTGATGCAGCTCGAATATGCCGACGAGTTGCTCGGCGAGGCGCTCGACAAACTTGAGGAAACCGGTCGCTTCGATGATGCATTGATTGCTGTGACCGCTGATCACGGTGCTGGCTTTGAGTCGGGTCAAGGATTTCGCGAGTTCTCAGACGGTAATCATGCAGCGCTGTACCACGTCCCGGTCTTCATCAAAGAGCCCGGACAAACACAGGGGGCGATCAACGACAGCTTTGGGCAAACCATCGATATTGTGCCCACGATTGCCGACATGGTGGATTTGCCCTGGCCCGCAACAGATGGTCAGTCGATGTTGTCGGACACGATCGATCCTGGACTCGTACGGTGTATACCCGTGAAAGTGAGCCGCGTCCCGTATCGGAACTCGACCTGGACTACATGGCCGACGTCACACGCCAGCGAAGCTGGTTTCAAGACCTTGATCAGCCGCTCGGCCTCTATGCCATCGGTACAGCAAAAGAGCTTATTGGCGCTCCCGTCAGTGACATCTCGACCGGTTCCAGCATCGACATCGACGTCCTTGGCATCGACAACATCAGGCACCCCGATTTCGCCAGCGGATACGCGCCTGTGTCCTTTCGTGGCTCCGTTCCGGGTGCGGCAGAAGGCACGCCCATCCTTGTCGCTGTCAACGGCACCATCGTGGCGACCGGCCAGACCCGCACGATCGGCGGAGACGACGGCGCGTTCTGGCTGATGTTGCCGTACTTCCATCTGGAATCCGATGACAACGATATTGAAGTGTTTGTCGGCGAACCCGGTGAGGTACGCATCAGCTACCAGGTGGGCATCCTCGACGATCCAAATGCATACACCGCCGATGGGGACATCGCTCCAGGTACCACGATCACGTCGGGCGACGGCGAAGACATCGTCATCCAAGATGCTCCAGCACAAGGCGAACTCGACTACCTCACCCGTGACCGAGTCGTGCAAATCCATGGTTGGTCCAAGGCGCCCGGGGGTTCGCGAATGGAGCGAATCTTGGCATTCGACAATGACGAGTTGCTGTTTCAGGGGCGGCCGCTACTTCCAGGTTCGGAGGTGGGCGCACCCGACGACCTGGCCGAGGAGACGATTGGTTTTTCGCATCGCGAATCGCTCAACGAGTGGGGTTCGCGACGCCTCAGCGACGTCACCGTGCTGGGTGTCATCGGTGATAAGGCGTGGATCTTGCAAGGGCCACCGTGTGATAGCGCCACCGAACCGCCGGCCGGCATCGTCACCGACTGCACGTTGTACGAACCCAAGCTCCGGGTCGACGGTACCGATCTGCCGCTGATCACCGCACGCGACGGCAGTTGGAAGGTCGCCCGGGTTGAAGGCGCCGACCAGATCCTGATCACGGGATGGGCGGCCGACCGGAGCGCAGGCAGCGCTGCCGAGCGGGTCGTCGCAGTCAACGGTGCAGAACTCATCGAGGCGACGACCTCGACAGGAGACACCCCACAGGTTGCAGACTATTTTCAAGACGACGCGTTGACCGCTGTCGGTCTGGAAATGGTCGTCCCCGACGATTGGCCCGAATCGATGTCGGTCTATGCGATTCGCAACGGCAAGGCCTGGTTGCTGCGCCACGATTCCTGACCGTCCCGTCGGATTGCGATCGATGAACCCGCACCAGCATGAGTAAAACCGATCGTCCGACGTGGCGCAGCAAGGCGGCTTCGCATCCCGCCCGCTTTCTGGTCATCGTCTTTGCTGGCTTTATCGCGATGGGTTCGTTGGCGTTGTGGATGCCCTTTGCCCATCGCGGGGGACAGGTGCCGCTCATCGATGCCGTGTTTACGGCGACGTCGGCGACGTGTGTAACCGGGCTCGCGACGATCCCCACCAGTGAGTGGAGCGGCTTTGGGCAAGTCGTGCTCACCGTGTTGATGCAGGCGGGCGGATTTGGTCTGATGGCCATGGCATCGGTCACGCTTATGTTGTTTTCCCAGCGCATCGGGCTTCGGCAGCGCATCATCGCTCGCACCGAGACCGGTGTCTCCGAGCTTGGCGATGTCCGCTCCATGCTCAGAACACTGTCAGCGGTCACACTTGCGATCGAGGCCACGGCCGCCGCAGTGCTCACGGTCCGCTTCGTGACCGCGCACGGTCAGTCGTTTCCGACCGCGGTCTGGAATGGAATCTTCCATTCGGTTTCTGCATTCAACAATGCTGGCTTCGCTCGATGGGATGACTCACTCACCGGATTCGCTCACGACTGGATCGTGTTGGCGGTCGTCGGCGTATCGGTGGTGGTCGGGGGTCTCGGTTTTCCGATCTTTGCCGAACTGCGGGTTCGTGGCTTTCGGTGGGACCGTTGGTCACTTCACGCAAAGGTCGTCTTGGTGGTTACGCCGGTGCTGCTGCTGGTGGGCGGGCTCGCGATTGCGCTGTTGGAGTGGACGAATCCGCTCACTATTGGTTCAGAGTCAGTCGGCGCCAAGGCGGGTTTGGCGCTGTTCACCAGTGCGATGACACGTACGGCAGGTTTCGAGGCGGTTCCACACGCCCATATGGGTGAGGCGACCTGGTTCCTGATCGATATGTTGATGTTCGTCGGTGCGGGTAGCGCATCGACCGCGGGGGGTATCAAGGTCGGGACGCTTGCGGTGTTGTCGTGCATCGTGTGGGCCGAAGTGAAGGGGGATCCCGATGTCGTCGCGTTCAAACGCCGTATTCCGACATCGGTGCAGCGCCAGGCGATCGCCATAGCGGGTATCGCTGCGGCGGTGGTCACCGCTGGCACGTTCTTGTTGAGCGCGGAAGGCAATGTGCCGATGGCTCAGGCCCTGTTTGAATCGCTTTCGGCTTTGGGGACCGTCGGGCTCTCCACGGGGGTTACCAACGGGTTGTCGATCGCGTCGGAGATCACCCTGATCGTGCTCATGTTTATCGGTCGGGCCGGTACGATCACCTTCGGCGCCGCGCTGGTGGCCCACCAGCACAGCCGGGCGTACCGCTGGCCCGAGGAGGCACCGATCGTTGGATGACATGCAGACACAGAGCGTCTTGCGCCGGCTCCGTTCGGGGGGCCGAAGCAAAGCGGCCGCGACCGAGGACATTCTCGTGCTGGGGCTTGGTCGATTTGGAATGGCGATTGCTGATGAGCTCCGCAAAATGGGCCACGAAGTGCTTGGCGTGGACGCCGATGCACAGGTCGTCCAGCGGGCGGCCCGAGTGATCACGCACGCCGTTCAAGCAGACACCACCGATGTCGATGCCCTCTCCCAAATCGGTGCGGGAGAATTTTCTCATGCTGTTGTCGCGATTGGTGACATTGAAGCTTCGGTACTCACCGTCATCCGTCTCATCGACTTGGGTTTGTACAGCATCTGGGCGAAGGCCGCGACCGCGGACCACCGCCGAATCCTTGAACGCGTTGGGGCACACCACGTTGTCCAGCCCGAACAGGATATGGGGGAGCGCCTCGCTCACCTCGTGACCGGTCGGATGATCGACTATCTAGAAATCGACCCGGGCTTTGCTCTGGTCGAGACCGAACCGCCGCAAGCGCTGCTCGGACAATCGTTGTCGAGTCTGCGGCTGCGCGACGAGTTCGGTATCACCGTCGTGTGCGTGAAATCGCCGGGGGAGTCCTTTACGTATGCCCGTCCGGACACCACTCTGGAACCTGGCGACATCATCTTGATCGCTGGCCCGTCGACAGCGGTAGCGGCATTTTCCAACGAGGAATGACGGCCTGCCGCAAAGTCCCCCGTGGCTACTGAACTGCCAGAGTCATCGGCTGCCAGCTGACCGGCTTGTGCTCGCGATGGCCAAAGGACACCCAGCGGATGGGGGAGTCGTCGGCAGCTTCGACCGGACGGGCGACGATGCCAGCGCGAATACCGGCGTCACGCAAACGGGTCCAGTGTTGCTCGGCACTGAGAGCGATCGGTCTGATCGATGCTGATTGGAGAGCGCCCGCCGCTGCGTGTTCATGTGCGGATCGATACAGGCTCAAGACGACCGACGCCAACACAGCGAAAGAGAACAACGTCGCGACGCTCTGAATCAGCGGTGCATATGACGCATCCAGACCGAACAGCGTGGTGAGACCCACCGCTCGCCCGAACATCATCTCGGTGACGACCAACAAGCCGAACTCGGCGACGAACCCCATTTGGAGGTGCATCGCTCGTCGCAGTGCCCCTTGAGGTGGGTGGGGCAGCGCCGATGAGGATGCTTGGCGCAAACCCAGCACACCCACCAGCATCAGGACCCCAAGCACCAGCCATGCTCCGTGCAGAGGCAACGTCGACTCGGCGCCAGCGCCGGTGAGATTGCGCATTCCCTGAACGAGAAGCTCGACGGGGGCGCTCGCGCCGAGCTCACGGGTGGGCAGCACAAGCCACACCGCGAACCGGACAGCGCTTTCGATCGCCGCCAGCGCAAGTACCGACAGGCCAACACCGGTCGCTATCACCGATGAGGTTGACATGTCGGCGCCGAACGTTCGTTTGGTGCGCGTGGTCGCGAATGCAGCGCCAGCACCGGCCACGGCGCCTAAGGCGAAGAGGGAAGTGGGCGTGAAGATCGATGGCATCTGTTCGCAAGCTCCTCAGCAGACGTGGCACGTGGACCTGGTGTTGGGACGCTCGGGCACATTGTTGTCGCCCTGATATGGATTTCATCGGTTCGTCGGCGAATCACCTTGAGGGTTCCGATGCCTGTGTCGACATGAGAAGCGCGAGGTGGGGGCCGCTGGCCGTGAGGCCTTGATCAACCCAGGTGGTGAAGATGAGAGATAGAGCCACAGTTGTAGAAACGTTGAACAAAGGTGAAAGCGGGGTCAAGTTTACATAACAAGGATTATCGGCGGTTAGGACAACTTTGTTGCCATTCGAGAGCGAGGCCAAAATGGCCGTCGCGGGGGCGCGGCGTTGCGTCAGCCGCCGGGGTCGCACCGTGAGACGCGTGTTTGTCGTGGTTGGGTGGCTCCGGGAGAGCGTTTGGGTAGCCCCGAAGAAGGCGCCTGGTAGTGGTGGGGGCCCCTCCGGTGGGGTGTCGGCGCTCCTCACCCCTCTCGCGATGGGCGACCGGCCAATTACGTCAGTGACAAAACGAGAGTAAGTTGCAGATGCAATCAGAGTAGTTGCAGGTGTAATCGGAACGCTCCCCCTGGCGACGCTTGTTGGAAGCTTCCGTGCGCGGCCAGCGTGTGAGGCTCCACTCCTGTGCCATGTCGGTCGGCAGTCCTTTGCCCCTTTGTGCCCGGCCTGTGCGATGGGAATCAGCCCTGCTGAATCCGGCGATCTTGTGGCGCCAGGATCCGGGCGCGATGCGGGCGCCAAGCCGTGTTGTGTGACACGCGGTACTCAGCTCCGTAGTTGGGTGAGGTCCAGCGTCTCGAGCGTCGCCGAACCTGTGCGACGTGACCCGCCGGCGGGATGTGGGCTCGATCCGGTGTATCGATCGTCTAAGCGGCAGCACTGACCGATTCTTTCCCGAAGTGGGCTGGACGAGACCGGCAGGCGATGAGGCGGGTGCTGCGAACTTGGTAGCTGGGTTTCGGGAGATCTCGACGGAGCATTGGTGGGGCGAACTCGTTCGTCGACCGCCTTATTTTTGTCAGGTGACGAAACTACCGCGATGTAATTTCGTGGGCGTAGTTCTCAAACTGGGAACGTTGGTGTCATGTGATGGCTGCATGCGTCGATGGCACCGCCCGACACCTGAAGCGCCGACCGACGGCAATTCGTGGCCGTTTCACCTGTGCCTTCTCCGCTTCAAGGGTCAGATGAGACGACAGATAGACGCCGCCGAGGTTGTCGAGTGTGCCCTCCCCCGCCGGTTACTCCAGGCTTCTAGATTCGAGATAAGTCCACCGTGTGCGACGACCAGTGTCGGTGGTTGGTCGAGAAGAACATCGCTGAGCGCGCTGAGGATCCGCTGACGAAAATGGTCGTCGGTCTCAAAACCGGGAGGACGCTCCCCCGCCTTGAGCATGCCTGGCCAACTCAATTCGATCTCGGCTTTCGTGAGTCCAGACCACGGCCCCGCGTCGCGTTCGCGAAGATCCTTGTGCAGCTCCAGTTGCGGTAGCGATTGAGATTTGTCTACCAGCTTGTGGATGATCTCGGCGGTGCGATGTGCTCGTTCGAGGTCGGATGACACGATCCGGACCACAGGCGGCAGACATGCAACGACGGCCGCCGCCTGCTGGGCACCCAATTCTGTGAGCGGTGGATTCGCCTGTCCCTGCCACCGGCCGTCACGATTCCATTCTGATTGGCCGTGGCGAATGAGTAGGTGATCGGCGGCTTCTGTATCTGCTGCTCCCACCAGCAGTGGAGCAAAGCGCGCTGCGACCAGGTTTCGATGTGTCATGTCATCGCTCCGATGAGGTTGGGCAGTGTGATCTGGGGCAGCTGAGGAGGCAGGATCGCACGATTCCAAAGTGCGTGGCATCCGGGCGAAACTAGCTTTCCGCTTTTCGCGACCACTCAAACAGAGAGTCGATAGCGGGCTCGCGCGACAATCGTCCGCCGGGCGATTGTCCCGCCGACTCCCCGGTTCGCTTACCCCCCACCGGGGGCCGTTGCCGACCTAGGTTCACTCACGTTTCGAACTACTCACCCGAGGTGCTTGCGCCGGAATGTCTCAATCGCTGACGGTGTCGCTCAGACCGTGGCAGAAGGAAGCGTTTGACCAGCTCGCACTCAGCGCGGCTCGGGACTTCTTCGTCGTGGCGACGCCGGGGGCCGGTAAGACCACACTGGCCCTCACCGCTATCGTCCACCAACTTGCTCAGAACCCGACGGACCCGGTTGTCGTCGTTTCGCCTACCCAACATCTCAAGGCGCAATGGGCGCGAGCTGCTGGCCGCTTTGGGCTCGCCTTAGACCCTGGGTGGAGACCTGGCCCGATTCCCGCAGATTTCCACGGGATCGTCACCACCTATCAGCAGGTCGCCAGCAACGCTGAGGCGCTCCGGTCACATGCGAGGAACGCAGTCGTGGTGCTGGATGAGATTCACCACGCCGGAGACGAACGCACCTGGGGCGGTGCGGTGCTTCAAGCTTTCCAGCACGCCCGTTTTCGCCTATCGCTCAGTGGCACCCCGTTTCGCTCGGACCGTTGCGAGATTCCATTTCTCCAGTATCAAGATTTCGAAGCTCAGCCGGATTTTGAATACGGGTACGGCGAGGCACTCGGCGACGGCGGGGTGGTTCGACCTGTGGTCTTCCCCCGTGTCGGAGGTGCGATGGAGTGGCTCGATGCTACGGGCACATTGCAAAACGCAACCTTCGCTGATCGGGTCGATCGCACCACCGCGTCGCAACGGTTGCGCACCGCGCTCGCAGCAAACGGGGATTGGTTGCGCACGGTGTTGCGTGCGGCCGACGAACAGCTGAGCCAGACCCGACAACGTTTTCCGAGCGCTGCGGGCCTGGTCATCGCAATGGATCAGAACCATGCACGTGACGTTGCCGCAGTCTTGGAGCGCATCCGCGGTCGTCGCGTTCGAGTAGCGACCAGCGATGATCCCCGAGCGTCATCGCATATTGCGAGCTTTGCCTCATCTGATGATCCGTGGTTGGTCGCGGTTCGGATGGTCTCTGAAGGCGTCGATATTCCTCGCCTACGAGTTGGGGTGTATGCCACGACGACGACCACCGAACTGTTTTTCCGTCAGGCTGTTGGTCGGTTCGTCCGGTGGATGCCCGGCGACGCCGATGAGCCAGCCGTATTGTTTCTACCCGACGACGCTCGGCTGGCTCGTTGGGCGAACACCCTGACCGAGGTTCGTCGACACGACGTCGCGCCGCGCCGCGATGACGACGCTGGGCCCACCGATGAGGATCTGGGGGCCACCCTCGACGCAGTACGTCCTGAACCTCAACTCTCGTTGTTCGAAGCGATTTCGGCGACGGCTGATGACGCTGCTGAATCCGTTGAAGTTTTTGCCCGATCTGAGGTGGCTCCGCTCCCGGTTCAGCACGTCCTCGACCTCCCAGCGGTTGCGCCGCGAGTGGGGGGGGACGCTATCGAGCGCCAGGACGACGTCGCCGTTCCACATTTCGAGCAGCGCCAGGCGCTACGAGCTGCCAACGCTGAACGCGCTCGGACGATCGTGCATCTCACGGGACGTTCTCACGCGCAGGTCAACATCGAACTCAATCGGCGTTCGGGCATCTCTGCCATCGATACGGCGACCCTCGATGCCCTCGCACGCCGCAAGAAGGCGGCCGATACCTGGATAGATGAGCTGACCTCGGTTAAGACGCCGCGCATCGGGTTCCAGGCAGACCGATGATGCGGGTGGTCAGCCGACGAGGCACTGTTCCGGGCCTATCCACTCGGTCATGTAGCCAATAAGGTCCGTACATGGTGTGTGGCGAGTCTTGTGATGATGCGCGTGCCCTCGGTGCGAGCGTATCGAGTTGCGGAGACGATTGCGGTGGTTAAGTTTCTGACCGATTTCGATCCTGAATACGGGAGTTCGGTGACAGCGGCTCCGGGCATCCGTCGCCTGGTCTGTCCCAACCCGGGACCGTTTACGTTCACCGGCACCGGAACCTACGCAATCACCTCAGACGTCGGCGCTGTGATCATCGATCCTGGACCCGACCACGTCGGACATCTCAGCGCAGCGGCGGTGATGGCGGGTTCTCGTCCGGTGGCCGCCGTGCTCGTCACACATCGACATGCCGATCACGCTGGCGGGGCGCGAGCCTTTGCCGACCGTGTGGAGGCCCCAGTCCTGGCGGCCGCTTGGTCGACAACCGAACAGTCCGCACCGCACCCGAAAACCGCTGAGTCTTGGGAGGACGGCGACGGCATTGGAGTCGAGAACGTGGGCGATGCCACACATTTCGCTCGCTCAGATGAGGCCGTGGTCGATCTCCCAGCCGATCGGTATCTGTCCGATCGGGACATTCTCAACATCGGTGGGCTTGAACTTGAGGTGGTCGCGACACCCGGGCACATCCGGGATCATGTGTGTTTCGTGTGGCGGCGGGGTGGTGCGGTCTTTTCGGGAGACCATGTGATGGGCTGGTCGACATCGGTACTTCCGCCCCCGCATGGGCACCTCGAGGACTACTTGCGAAGTCTTAAACGCATCGGTGAATTTGGTGATTTGACCTTCTTCCCAACCCACGGCCCGCCAATCCCCCATGCGGGCGACTATGTCGAAGAGTTATATGCCCATCGGATGATGCGCACGTCACAGATACTCGACGCCTTGTCGCGGGGCGATGGCACCATCGAACAGATCGTCAGGCAGATCTACGTTGCCATCAACCCGCTGCTGATCCCCGCTGCATGCCTGTCGGTGTGGGCTCACTTAGAGATGCTCGTCGACCAGAATGTCGTCGTGGTCGTCGACGGTCTGGTCCCCACGCTCACCAGCAGATATAGGTTGTCAACATGAAGATCCTCGATGTCATGCGCCACGCCAAAACAGAACCGTGGTCGGCCCGGTGCGACGATCATGAGCGGCAGCTGACTCAGCGAGGGCTGCGCGATGCCTCGCTGATCGGCAATTTCCTCGTCGGGTCTGGGCGCATGCCTCAGGTGGCGATCGTGTCGTCGGCCAAGCGCACCCGTCAGACGTTTCAGAGGCTGTCGGAGTGCGGTCTCGCTACCTCTGCAGAGGTCGCCGATTCGCTCTATGGGGCAACAGCGAATGGCGCCTTGTCGCTGATCCAAGGTGTTGATAACGCTGTCGATCACGCGATGGTCGTGGGTCACGAGCCGACGATGGGGGACATCATCGGTCTGTTCATCTCCGCACCGCGAGCCCACCTCGAGATGCCGACCGGTGTGCTGTGTCGTCTGAGCTTTGACGTCGATGTCTGGGAGTCGGTCTACTGGGGTGGAGCTGCTTTAGAGTGGCTCATTCGACCGAGCGTCCTGCGCGGGGCGGGAAGAAGCCCTCAGTAGCCCCAGGGGTCTAGCGTCGGTGCTGGGCAGCGATTCCACTGGATGCCCGGGCGAGGACCACTCCTAGGCCCAACAGGATGATGGCCCCAAAGGCCAGGTACGGGGTTGCGTCACCGGTCTCGGCGAGTGGTTGGTTATCGATAGTGACCACGCCAGCCTCGGTCGTGGTTGTGGCGGCGCTGCTGTCAGAATCGCCGTTTTCGTTTGACGTGCTCGTATTGGTTGACGAGCTCGTGGTGGTCGTTGCCTGCGTCGTCGCCGTCGAGCCTGAGCCTGTTGTGCTTGCGCCGACGTCGTCGCCCGCACCGACGTTGTCCCCCGCCCCGACTTGGCTGGGGTCCGCTCCCGCCGGAGCGTTCGGGTCCCCTGGGTCATTCGGATTGGCATCCTCGGGGTCGCCGGTGTTGGCGCTGTCGTCGGTGGCGCCACCGTCCTCGATGACGACTTGGGCACCTGCGGTCGCGGCGAACGACATGCAGGCGATCGCCATGAGGATCACCAGGATCTTGACTTTGCTCATGTCTGAAACCTTCGTTTCTCCGCCGCTGTCTGATCGCACCCGCTGCTCACTGTGTGCTGAAGGCCGCAAAGCGGCGCGTGAACTGGGGAGCGAGTAGCGCCTGACACCCTATGTTAAAGGTGTGGCTGGTGCAAGTATTGCTAGCAGAGTAACGAATGTTGTCCGTGGGGTTTAAGGAATATTGAACAAGTGGTCAAGGCGTGTCATTGGTCTGATCACGGCGCCGGTTCACTCGCCAGACGGTCCCGTCAGTCGGCGGCCGGTCAATATTTTGTCGTGATCGCTCGGCCCTGTGGGGGCGTGATGTCGGTGTTTTGCCCGGCGTGTTAGGCCGCTTTGGATTCGACATGAACGAGTCCGTCGGGCAAGTCCCTGCCCGACGCCCATACTCCGAGGAGAGCGCATGGCCCTTCAACGGTCGTCCCCCGTCCTAGGGTCCACTGATGGTCGGTCGGGACGAGCTTGTGGTTAAGCAGCTTCCGGGCTCCCATCAACGCTCCCACCCGATATGCAGCCGCTTCGACTCGCGGGTCCTGTACTACATCGACGTTGTTCGGAACCGCTATATCAAGGTGGTGAATCCCGAGGTCGCCAAGCATGTGGAACGCGATGGCACGTGACGTGAACGGTACATAGCCTCCCCACCGAGCAGCTTGAGCCATGATCTGGTCCCGGCTCAAGCGTCGAGCTTCGTCGATAATCTCGGCATTTACCCGGTTGACGAAGGGCCCGTTCAAAACGTATCGAGCAGCCTGTTCGTCGATGCCGATCAGATGCGCCAGCACGTCGCGGGGCGCCCACCCATCGCAGAGCGTCGACCCCGTCTCAAAGGTCGCATCGTCGAGTTGCGACAACGTGCTGAGTAGATTTCGACGCTCGCGCAACATGATCATCGCCGTCGGTTCTCCCACAGCGGTCCTCCTCGTTCGGCGACCCAAAACCCCACCATTGTACCGGTCGTGTGGATTTTCCCGTTACGGCGCGCAAGTATCGGACACCCCTTTTTCGTCAAATGACCAGATCTTTGGAGTGAGCAGACACCGTGACCGAATCTGAAGGTGTGTCGAACGAAGCGGGGTCGATCGACGATCTCGAGGAGCATCCGTCCTACACCGAGCACCAAGGTGAGGGGCGTCAATACGTTAGAGACGCAATGTTGGGCGTCAATGACGGCCTGGTCTCACCTCCTCCTGCTGGTCCTTGGTGTGGTCGGTGGCAACTTCACTGCACGCCAAGTTCTGGCTGCGGCGGTGGCGGCATCGATCGCCGGTGCCGTATCGATGGCCGCTGGCGAATATCTCGCAACCAAGACCCAAGAAGACGTGCTCGAAGCCGAGATTGCGCTCGAACGCGAGCACATCAAGAACTATCGAGAATATGAGCGAGCTGATATTCGTGGGCGTCTCGTTGAAATCGTCGGCAATCGCCCCGAGGTCGATGCCCTGCTCGATTCGGTGATGAAAGACCCCGAAGCGATGCTGCGACTCGCATCCGTGGTCGAGTTCGGTATTGCCGATACCGAGCGGCGCAGCCCAGTGCGGGCCATGCTGGTCTCGGCGGTTTCCTTCGTCGCTGGGAGCTTGCCATCCACACTGCCGTTCGTCTTCACCGACTCGGTGGGCACCGGGGTTCTCGTCGCATCGGTCGCAACGGGCATTGCCTTGTTTATCGTCGGTGTGCTGCGGACCCGTGCGACCGCCCGTTCGTGGCTCTCTAGCGGCTTTGAGAATCTTGGCATCGCTGCTCTCGGTGGTGCCGCGAGCTATGCCATAGGCGCCTTGCTCGGTCAATAACGCTTTAGCATGACAAAATCGCCTTGCATGAAAATATTTAAGTAGTATTGCTTTCTTGGTGTTACGGCGTGCGGCGCGCCCCTTATTGGTCCATCCCCGCGAGTTCGTACAGCAAAGGTGACACGCGTTCGGATGCTGGCAAGGCCTGTCGATGATGGTGGATCCAGCGAGCCCGGAGTAGATGCTCTGGCGCTTCGCTTCCGGCTATTTCCCGAGATCGCATCGCGAGCAGCGAGCGAGGGCACGCTCGAACTGATCGACGCATCGACCGAGATCTTCATGGCGCGTCGTCGTGTCGGAACGGTCGCGGAGCTGTGTCGGCTCGATGCTGAGTTCTGGTTGCTGCTCAGCGAGGCCGTGAGCGATGGGCCTGAACGCGACGCTGTTCGCGGCGTCTTGGGCGATCTTGCCGACCACGCTCAGTGGTACCTCGTGGCGGTTGTCGCTGAATCTCGAGCCACGTTGCAGATGGGCCGCCTCATCGGCGCCATCCGGTCGGCAGATGCACCAAGAGCCGGTCGCGCGGCAACAGGCCTGTTGGCAACCGGTCTGCAGGCAGCGATGGAATCGTTCTCCCCGACCTTTGATCACCGGTAGGTCGATTGCTGATCTGGGTGAATGGGAAGGTGGCGGGCGCCGATGGGGTGCTGCTCTAGAGCAGTGGGCGCCACCACGTTTCGTTCGCTTGATACCAGTCGATGGTTTCGGCGAGTGCCTCGTCGAAACTTCTGGCAGGGCGCCAGCCGAGGGATCGCACCTTGTCGGTGTTGACCGAGTAACGGCGGTCGTGCCCTTTGCGATCTTCGACGTAGTCGATCCGGTCGTCGCCCACCCCGAATGTTTCAAGAATCCGCTGTGTGAGCTCGAGGTTGGTGATCTCGTTGCCAGCGCCGATGTTGTAGATCTCGCCGCTATGGCCTTGTCGCAGAACCAGATCAACCGCCGCGCAGTTATCGTCCACGTGGCACCAATCTCGCACGTTTCCGCCGTCGCCATACAGGGGTACGTTGAGCCCACGGATCAAGTTGGTCACGAACAGCGGGATCACCTTCTCGGGAAATTGATAGGGCCCGAAGTTGTTCGACGATCGGGTGATCATCACCGGAACGCCATAGGTGTGGAAATAGCTCATGGCGATCATGTCTGAACCGGCTTTGGAAGCTGAGTAGGGAGAACGCGGTTCGAGACGATCCGATTCAACAAACGACCCGACGTCGATCGAGCCGTAGACCTCGTCGGTTGAGATGTGCAATACCCGATCCAACTCGAGATGGCGGGCAACGTCGCAGACCACGTTGGTGCCGTCGCAGTTGGTTCGCACAAACACGTCAGGGCCGTCGATCGAACGATCCACGTGCGATTCCGCTGCAAAGTGAACCAGGGCATCGTGGCCTGACATGGCTGCTCGAACGACGTCACGGTCGGTGATGTCCCCACGGATGAAGGTGAGTCGATGGTCGCTTTCGAGCATCGGTAGGTTCGCAAGGTTCCCGGCGTAGGTCAACGAGTCAAAGACCGTGATCTCGTCATCGGTGTGAGCGAGAAGGCGGTGAACGAAGTTGCATCCGATGAATCCGGCCGCGCCGGTAACGAACAGTTTCACGAGTCCTCCTGAAGGCGCCGTGCGCCTCTGCCCGAACGAACGAGCGTGCGTCTGTACAGACGCGCGCGAAATCCCGGAGAGTTCCGGTTTGGGCATCAGCGCCCCGGGATCGTATCGCCAGAGACGTCGAGTGCAGGTAGTCAGCAGATCGATGGTCGGTCAACGGCCGATGGTTAGTTCGGTTAACGGCTCGGTCGTTGGTCGCACGTTGGGAGCAGCATGAACAGGTTGAATCCGGTATTGTTGCGCACGAGATGATTGGTTGCGTGACGACCCGTGCTGGCAGATGTTTGATCTGCCGTTTCGGGCCGGATCCCTCAGATGGCGAGATCTGGGCTAGCCGTTCACTCACAGGGCACAGGGACTGGCGGGCGTCGAGCGCGCCCCCTGAAGGCGGCGAGTAGGGAACCATGAACGAGGACCAGGACAAGGCTCAAGATGTCTGGCGTGACATCCTCGAAGTCCACGGGCGGGTGGTGGCGCGCCTCGACGGCCAAATGCGGCGAGCCCATGGGATCCCCCTCGAGTGGTTCCACATGATGGCCGCACTCGGCGAGGCGACAGACGGTCGCCTTCGCATGTTCGAGCTCGCCGAGCGCACCATGTTTTCACGCACCAACTGCACTCGGCTGGTCGATCGCATGGAGACCAAGGGGCTCGTGACTCGCGAGCCGTCACCGGGAGATCGGCGGGGTGTTTCTGCGGTGTTGACTCCCGAAGGGCGTTCAATCCTGCAGTCAGCGACGCCGACCTATGAGACCGGTGTGAGTGCACAGTTCGCATCGTTCGTCCAAGAAGATGAGCTCGACGTGTTGTCGAAAGTGTTTGAGCGAGTTGTCGCGATCGTCCGATGACGGTCTAACCCGGGTGGCGGTCGGACCTCGGCTACCCGTTTCGGAATGAGTCGAGTGTGCGGCGCCACCTTGCGTCGTAGCGGTTTTTTGACGATTCTTGAGCGACGTGACGGCGCCGAGGGCACCCGGCCGGTGCGCTGTTCAGATGAGGTCGATGCACGTGTTCGCTCTGCCCAAACCCGTTGGATTTGTCTTGAGCGGCGGTGGCAGCCTGGGCGCTTACCAGGTGGGGATGCTCCGTTCGCTCAAGGCGCATGGCGTTGTCCCCGATCTCATCGCTGGCACGTCGATCGGCGCGTGGAACGGCGCGGTCCTGGCCGAAGACCCCGACCGTGCGGCCGAACGTCTGAGCGACGTCTGGCTGTCGGTCGAACGCCACGACCTGATCCCATCGGGATGGCGCAATCGCTATCGGGCCTATCAGGCCGACCGTTCGAGCATGTTCCCTGGCGACGCCGTGCGCGGCTTTCTTGGTCGGGTCTTGCGAACCAAAGCGATCGAGGAGCTTGCCGTGCCGTTCTGCGCCGTCGCGACATCGGTGGAGCGCGGCCGTGCAGTGGTGCTGGGGTCGGGGCCGCTGGAACCGGCCCTGCGCGCCTCGGCGGCTGTTCCAGGGGTCTTCTCTGCGGTGCACCTCAATGGCGAAGACCTCTATGACGGTGGGCTGGTCGCCAACGTCCCGGTATGGGCCGCGATCGATATGGGGGCGAAGAGTCTTGTAGTGCTCGATTGCGCCAGGCCTTCGGGCATTCTGGGCCCTCCGACCAGCATCGTCGATGCTGTGAGCTTTAGCGTAAACGTCATCTTCCGTCGTCAGACGCTGACCGATGTGCCCGCGGTATCTGAGCGGGTGCCGGTGATTTACCTCCAGGGTCCAGATCGGCGTGGACGCGTGAGCGCGTGGGACCTCGACCATGTTGCTGAGTCCATTGGCGAAGCCATGGCGTCGAGCGCGCAGACGCTGGACTGCCTCGACATCGACGGACCGGGCCTCTACGGAGATGTGCTGGTCTCGAAGCAGGAAAGCTCCGAGACCAGCACATCTCAGCAATGAACCTGGTTGTTCCAGCCGGTCCGCCCCGTGGGGTGGGGGCGGATGGCGGGTGCGGGGACTCTTCTGGTCGTTAGCGACCGGTCCAGGCATCTGCGGTTGTGGACCAGTCCGCCTCGGGAAGTGCGACGTAGCCAGCGTCAGCCACGGCCTTCGGGCCAGCGGCGGACATGTAGTAGTCGACGAACGCCGCAACGGCCGGGTCTGCGTCTGCCTTGTCGGTGTTCACATAGATGAACAGCGGACGTGAGATTGGGTAGGACCCGTCTGCAATCGTCTCAAGGGTCGGTTCGACGCAGCCGTCGCCACCATCGACCTGGATGTCGGCGAGTTGGTCACGGTTGTTCTCGAAGTAGGAGAAGCCAACCCAACCGAGGCTTGACGTGCTGCCTTCAATGCCTTGAACGATCACGTTGTCGTTCGGGCTTGATGCATAGTCGGGGCGGGTGGTGGCGTCTTGACCACGGTCGTCGGCGATTTTTTCAATCACGATCTCGACGAACGAGTCATACGTGCCGGACTCTTCACCGGGACCCGAGATGTCAAGCGGTGCGTCGGCATATGGAGCATGGTCGGCTCCAACCTCGGCCGCGAGATCATCGGCATCTGACCAATTCTTGAATCCGGTGCTTTCTGGCCCGATGAGCGCGTACAAGTCAGCGAAGCTCAGGCACTCGACATCGGTGTTTTCTGGCGAGGTCATGACGGTGATGCCGTCGTAGCCAATCTTGAGTTCGAGGTAGTTGATACCGGCGTCGGCACACGTCGCCGCTTCTTCGTCTTTGATAGCGCGGGACGCATCAGAGATAGCGGTTTGGCCTTCGCAGAACAATGCGAAGCCGTCACCCGTGCCCGGACCGTTGACCGAAATCTGAACGTCGGGGTTGTCGCCCGAGAACTGCTCGGCGAGCAGTGATGTAATCGGTTCGACGGTGCTTGAGCCCGATATCTCGACCGAACCGGACAGATCCGAGCCTGCCGTCGAGTCATCGGCCGTCGAGTCATCGGCCGTCGAATCGTCGGTTTTCGCCGCCGTCGAATCGTTGCTGCTCGAACCATCGGAGTCGTCATCGCTGTCGCTACATGCGACTGCGAGCAGCCCCACCAACGCGAGCAGGGCAACGATGCGGAACCATCGCAGTTGCTTCATGAATGCATCCTTCTCATTTGTGGCAGCACCCTGGTGGGTGCCCTGGTAGCGATCGGCGACCCCATATGGCAGAGGGCCGAACGTTGCTGGCGGGCAAGCTAGGGACTCTTCATGGAGCTACTGGATCGATAAGCCGAACGGAACGTAAACGATTCGTGAACTCAAGCCACACGACCCGACAGCTCGGCATTCAGGGGATCTTCGCCGATGGGCCTAGGGCATTCACCGGGTGTTGAGATGCCCGCCGATGGGTCCATCTGCTTCGTTGATAGTTAGCGTCATTAATGATGGATTAACCGGTGAATCACCTGACCGTTACGTTCCCGTACAATCGTCACTTCGTCGACTCGATGACCTGCACCTCTGTTCACACACGCCTAGCCGGGGGGACTGCACCATATGCAGACCGTTTCGCCTCAAACCGAGCCTGGCAACGGATCGGTGCGCAAACTCCCCCGCGATCGATACGTCGATTTTTTGCGTGCATATTCCATCGCCTTCGTGGTTTTTGGCCATTGGCTCGCCACCGTCGTGGTCTGGGGGCCAGGAATCCCAATTTCAGGGCACAACGTTCTAGAAGACGTGCCGGTGCTCAAGTACTGGACCTGGGTCAACCAGGTCATGCCGCTGTTCTTTTTTATCTCCGGCTTCTCGAACTTCATGACCTGGCGGGCGATGGAACGCCGACACAAGGGTTACGGAGCGTTCGTCCGGGCTCGGGTTGAGCGAATGATTCGCCCCCTGGGCTTCTTTTTGGTGGCCTGGCTTGTTCTCGCTGGGGTCCTGGATGCCACGGGCTTTGGTGGCGAGACTCTCGAAACGGTCTCCGAGTACGTTGCCAGTCCGCTCTGGTTCATGGTGGCGTTCATGCTCCTCGTGATCGTGACGCCGATCATGGTCAAGGTTCACGATCGCTTTGGGGTGCGCGCCGTGCTCGCCATGTTGGTCGCCGTCGCTCTCGCCGACGTGTTCCGCATCGGCTTTGGTCTCGGTGCGTTCGCCATCGTCAACGTTGCCTTCGTGTGGCTCTGCGTTCAGCAGGTGGGGTTTTTCTACGCTGACGGAACCTTGCTGCGCCTTCCGTCGAAGCTGTACATCGGGTTGGCCGTCGGCGCCCTGGCGCTCCTCATCGCTCTGGTGACGGTCGGGCCGTACCCGACCTCGATGGTTTCGGTTGAAGATTCCAATCTGTCCAACATGATGCCGCCTTCGTTTGCACTGATGGTGATGGGCGCGTGCCACCTAGCGATCGCAATGCTGCTCCGCCCAACCCTGAGCCGCGTCCTCGAGCGTCCGCGCGCCTGGTTTGGGGTCGTTGCGATCAACCTGCGCATGATGACGATCTTTTTGTGGCACCTGACAGCGGTGCCGATCGTCGTCGCATTCATGATGGCGGTCAACTTTCCTCAGCCGCCGCCCGGCACCTTGGCCTGGTGGGCTGCGAGGGCAGCGTGGATGGCCATGCTCGCCATGGTGCTGTCACCGATGGTTCTCGCATTTGGACGCCTCGAGGTACAACGCCCCAATACCGCGCAGATTGCACGACGGCAGTCGCTTGCCGCCCCGAGCAAGTTGCTCGACGATGTGAGCCTGACCGTCGGCGCACTGTTGGTTGCGCTGTCGGTGATGGCCTTTACCTACGTCGGATTCGACGAAGCCCTGACCGTCCGTCCGGAAACGCCGGGCGGTTTCCTTGCGAGTCCCTTGCTCGCCGCGGCATATCTGCTGGTCGGCCTCTCTCTGATGCGAACGCCCAGCGTGCGGGGCATTGTTCTGACTGGTGCAGCCGCCATCCTCTGGGTCCTCAGCGCCGCGACCTTTGGAGATTCGCTCGGCCCGCTACAGGGGGGAATCTCTGACCACGTGATCGGCGTGACGGCGGGTACGGTGCTGCTGGCTGCCGGGCTAGGAACTCACATTCAACGTCGACGCGAGGCGACTCCGCTGAGGGATCCGTCCGGTGAGTTGCAGCGCAGCGCGTTTCCCGCACGCCGCTCGTCGGTTGCCTGAGTTGGCATTGGTCGACGTGCAGGGGTCCATCGCGTCCAGGGCGCAAAGCGGCGGGCGAGTATCGCCCAGGGCACGCAGTGTCGTAACTTCTGGGCGTGGTGCTTGTGGGGTGCGCTGGCCGTGTTGGTGGTTGGAAGGTGACGCTCCAGCGCCGAAGCGTCTGAACGCGACCCGTTTCCGTACGGTCGTGGTCTCTTTGGCGCCCGGCTCCTAGGTCCTAGCGAGGCTTCGTGCAGTTCAACTCCGTCCAGTACGCGCTCTTTCTCCCCCTGGTCGTGCTGCTGTATTGGCGCCTACCGTTTCGCTACCGCAACGTTCTGATCGTCATTGCGTCCTATGTGTTCTACGGCGCCTGGGATGTGCGCTTCCTCGGGCTGTTGGCGTTTTCCACCGTTGTCGACTTCTTCGTGGGTAAGAAGATCTTTGCTGCACCTAACCTTGCAGGCAAAAAGCGGTGGCTTGGCGTCAGCCTGTTTGTCAACCTCGGCATTCTTGGATTCTTTAAGTACTTCAACTTCTTTGTGGACTCAGCGGTCGAGCTGCTCCAGGCGATTGGTTTGCAGCCAAACGCTCCCTCACTACACATCCTGCTGCCGGTCGGTATCAGTTTTTATACCTTTCAGACCATCTCGTATTCCTTCGATATCTATCGAGGTCGAATCGAGCCGACGAACAACCTCCTCAACTTCGCCGCCTATGTGGCGTTCTTCCCCCAGCTCGTCGCCGGTCCGATCGAACGCGCCCAAGATCTGCTTCCTCAGATCGAAGCCGAACAGCCACCGCCAAAACCTGACCGGGTGGTGTCCGCCCTCGGGCTGATCTTGATGGGACTGTTCAAGAAGGTGGTCATTGCCGACGTGGCCGCCCGCGTCGTCAATCCCGTATTCGGAGACGTTCATACCGCATCGGGTATCAACCTGCTCGCTGCGATGTTCTGCTTCGCCATCCAGCTCTACGGTGACTTCAGCGGTTACACCGATATTGCCCGCGGATCGGCGCGGCTCCTGAACATCAATCTGATGGTGAACTTCCGTCAACCCATGCTGTCGAAGAACCCATCAGAGTTCTGGACGAGATGGCACATCTCGTTGTCGAACTGGCTGCTTGACTACCTCTACATCCCGCTCGGCGGAAACCGGGGTGGAGCGCTGAAGACGTTTCGCAACCTGTTCCTCACCATGACCATCGGCGGGCTCTGGCACGGTGCGAGTTGGAACTTCGTGCTGTGGGGCGCCACACATGGCGCGTTGCTGGTCATCCACCTCATTTGGGTCCAGCTCCGCGGTCCAGCCGTCTATACGAAACTCACCGGGTTTTTCGCGGCCGCCCGAAACTTCACCCTGATCACCCTGGCCACCATCTTCTTTAGAGCGCAGAGTTTTGGCGACGCCATGACGGTGTTCCGGCGAATCTTTACCCTGGCGGGACCGATCGAGTACGCCCTGCCGGTCGGCGCTGCGATCTTCTTTGTGTCGCTGACGGTGCTGGTCGACCAGTTCGATATCCATCACGGGAACGTCAGCCAAATGATCTCTCGACGTCCCTTGGCGATGGGCCTGTTCATCGGCCTTGTCCTCCTCGCCATCTTCATGTACTCGGGCGCGACGCCTGAACCGTTCGTCTACTTCCAGTTCTGATCGGCAACTGATTCCGCCCGACTGCGAGCGCAACGCCGTGGCATTATTTTTCGCTGCGAGCGCCCATTCGCGGGGACGGGTGTCAAACGCGTGGCCCACGTCTCGACGTCCCGGCACTCGCCGTGTGCGGGGGTTCCGCCAAACCGGGCCGAGGAGTGACGAAATCTCTTCCTTGCCACCGGCGCGCCGGACCGCCGATCCGCACATCGACGTTTCACACCAGCCACCTGGAGGGGTCCGATTCCTAGGAGCGCCTGGGTGTCACACCATCGTCGCGGCCGGGCATCGCCCAGCATCACGGGTATTCCAGCCCCAGCAGGGCGCTGAAACCGATTGTGTGTCTGTGTGGGCGATATCTCGAAGCCTGGCTTCACCGACGGTGGTTCAGCAGATGCCTATACGCCGTGGGTTTCGAAGTAGCCGGCCAGGTCGTGGGTGAACTGATCCGCGCCGGGCTGGGCAAGGTGATTGAGGTCGTGGAAGAGCTCAGGACTCGAATAGTCAGACGGCAGATCGATCCAGGTCACGCCGTGATCGGCTGCGAAGTCTTCAAACACGGCCATCGCCTCGTCATAATCGACGATACCCCGGGGATGCAGTTCGATAAACCCCTGCTGAACTGGCATCTCGACAAAGAAGACGTCAATGCCCATCGCCTCTAACTCGTCGACTTGGCGGGCCAACGCATCGAGACCAGCCCGTGACTCGGCGTTGTCAATGTCCCACGCTTTGAACGCGGTCTGAGCGAGCCACTGGTTGTTGTCTTGTGTGAGCTGCTCAACGATGAGGTTCTTGGCCCCGTTATCGCCATATCGGCGATTTCTGGCAAAAAGGTCATCTGCCGAGGTGGTGTCTTCGCCCTTCAGCCCTCGGACGATGTCGCCATATTCGGCGGGGTTTTGTAGCACTGGCCGGAAATAGACCAGATCGGAATGATCTGCAGCCCAGCGCTCCAGGTCGGCCAGCCAGCCGCGGCGCATCTGCCATGACTTGTTGTAGTTGGGAAACGAGTTGCTGTCTGGTACGGCGCCGTTTAAGCCAAGGCTGGTTACGTCATAGACCACGGCTTTGGGTCGCAGGCGAGGGACGACCTCTTCGATGACCCAGCGCTCGGTGACGAACGGATTGGCCGCCAGGAAAGCCGAATTGAATGAGGTGATGCCCGTCAGTTCGGTGAATTGATTGGGGTTCGCCGCATTGTTCATCATTGAGGACCCGGCGAAGACCACTTCCCGGGTTTCTCCCTCAGCGTGGATCTCCTCCATCTGCTCAAACTTGATCTCCACAGCGGGATCATGAAAATGCTCCGGCTGTGGAGCCGATCGGCGACTATGCGCACTGTGCCCTCGGCGAGGAGAAACAGAGCGATGATGCAAACGGTCACGATGAGCAGCCGATGTCGCCGGATGAAGCCAGGCGCCTGAGTGGTGATTGTCAACGTGGCTCCCTGTCAAAACAGCGACCCAACATCGTACGCTGCGCCGAGTTCAGGCGTGAACCGCGGGCTGGTAGTTAGCGTTCAAGAAAACGGGGTGCTACCTGCTGCGCGCCACACGACGGTCGCTCTCTATAATCGGCGGCTCCCGCCCAATCCTGCGGCTGGCGGGGACAACCCTCACATTCCTGTGGAAGTTGGCTGCATGCTCGGTACGTTGACACGACGCGAGATTCGCGCGCACCCGCTGCGTACCTTTCTCACCTCGCTTGGAATCGTCGTCGGCGTGGCCTTCATCACCGGCATCTTGGTTCTGACCGCCACCCTGCAGGACCAATTCGGAGAATTGTTCGCAGACCGTAATGCCAACGCAGATGTCGGCATTACCGGTATCACTACCTTTTCTGAGGTTTATCAAGGTGAATCCGATCGCCCGGTGCCGGTATCGCTGCTTGAAGAGGTCGCGAATTTCGACGGAGTAGCCGCAGCGGAGGGAATATTCGGCGGTCAGGCGGCCATCGTTGACGCCAATGGCAACGATGTCAAGAATGGCAGCGCCCCCCGCGTTGGGATTTCATGGCCGAAGACCACGTCGCTGTCGTCATTTACTCTGGTCGCTGGCCGCCCCCCCGCCGACGGTTCCGAAGTGGCGATGGATATCACGACCGCCGAGAATCACGGCTACAGCATCGGTGATGACGTCATCGTCATCACTCCTTCGGGTCTCGGGCATTACGAGCTTTCCGGAATCGTCACGTTCGGCGTTGAGAATCGCCTGCTCGGGGCGTCGTTGATCGCCTTTGAATACGACACCGCAGCCACCAAGTTCGTCGGCGAGGATGAGGAGCCCACCTTTCAAGGGATCGATGTGGAGGCCGAACCTGGAGTCGACCCCCAACGCCTTGCTGATGAGTTGGATGAGATCCTGCCTGAAGGCTTCGAAGCGACAACCTCAGCTGAGGTTGCGCAGCGAGACGCCGACGGGGCCCTTGCTTCCCTCGAATTCTTCAGAATCTTGTTGTATATCTTCGCTGCTATTGCGCTGGTCGTGTCGGCGTTCATCATCAACGTGACCTTTTCGATCCTCGTCGCTCAACGAACGCGAGATCTGGCGTTGTTGCGGACCCTTGGTATGACCAACCGAGAAGTCCGGACGATGGTCTTGGGCGAGGCGTTCTTTGTCGGACTCGCAGCGTCGATCGTCGGGATCTTGGCCGGCATTGGACTGGCCGAGTTGTTCCGCTGGGTGTTTAACGCCTTGGGCAGCGAACTGCCTCAAGGCAATTTGGTGATCCAACCGGTCTCGATCGGCATTGGCCTGGCGGTCGGTGTTCTCATGACGATCGGAGCGTCCTGGTGGCCAGCAAAACGCGCGGGACGTGTACCGCCGATGGCTGCGTTCACCGGTGTCGCCGTCGGCGGCGACGGGCATCGTCGACGCACACTGATCGGTGCGGCGACGATGATCATCGGTATCGCCGTGGTCTGGTACAGCCTCAATGGGAATCTGCGCGGCGACGGCGGGGTGCGGACCGGATTCTCTGCCGATGTCGCGCTGATGGGCGCTGGTGCCCTCGCTGTGCTGATCGGTGCGACGCTGCTGGGGCCATGGCTCGCTGGTCCGATTACGGCGTTAGTCGGAGCGCCGTTTGCTCGTTTTGCCGGGGTTACAGGACAGATGGCCCGGACGAGTTCCCAACGTGACGTTCACCGGACCGCATCGACCGCATCTGCACTGATGATCGGGGTCGCAGTGATCACCGCGATGGTCATCATCTTGGCCTCGATTCGCACGTCGACGTTGGGGGCCATCGACGACACGATCAGCGCAGATCTGGTGGTGGCAAGTACGACCCGAGCTGGGTTTACCCCCGAGATCGGACGCCTGCTCGGGGGTGAACGTGGCGAGCCTATGCCCTCGACGTTACAGGGCGTTTCCCGCGTCCAAGCGGGGCAGTTTCGGGTGGATGACGATATCCATTTCCTGTTTGCGATGAACCCGCGTACCGGCGCTGACATGGTCCGCATCGATATGGTCGAAGGTTCCATATCGAATCTGTCCAACGGCGCTCTGCCCGTCGTCTTGGTCCATCAAAGCCTGGCCGAACAACTGGGTTGGAACATGGGCGACATTGTCGAGGTGGAGTTTGCCGTCGCGGGTTTCAAGGACGTCAAGATCGGAGGGATCTACGAAAATGGGTCGCTCTTTGGTACCCAATCCATCGATCTCGTCCTGGATCTCTCCACGTACGACCGGTTCTTTGCGTACAACCAGGATATTCAGGTGTTCCTGAAGCTGAAACCCGATGTCACTGAATCTCAGGCGCGCCGTCAGATCGACCCGATTCTTGCCCCGTACCCTCAGGTTGAGCTGCTGGACGTGGCCGAATTCAAAGATTCCCAGACTTCGGTGCTGTTCCAAATCCTCGGATTTATGGGCGTCATAGTGCTGTTCACGATAGCGATCGCCGCATTGGGCATCGTCAATACCCTGTTTCTGTCGGTGTTCCAACGCACCCGCGAGTTCGGACTGCTCCGCGTGGTGGGGATGGAGTACAGGCAGGTGCGACATATGGTCACCTGGGAAGCGGTGATGATCTCGTCCTATGGCGTGCTGATCGGCTCGATCTTGGGCACCGGTTTGGCATGGGCTGTGGTGCGGTTGCTCTCGGACCAAGGCCTGCGATCCTTCGACATTCCGGCGATTTTCGTCGTCGTGTTGTTCGCTTTGGCATGGGTCGTCGGCGTGCTCGCAGGGTCGCTCCCAGCGCGCAGAGCAGCAAAGGTGGACATGCTCGCCGCCGTCACGACCGACTAGCTATTTCGCTGGCATCCACAGGACCCGTATCGTCCACAGGTGGACATGGCGGGTTCCGGGTTCCGAGTCGCCAGCCTCGCTCTCAGATCTTGCGTGAGCACATGTACGGCGACAACTGCCACCACACACCCGTGGGCGACGGCTTCCGCTGGTGGCTGAGGAGTATGGCGGCTGCGGTGCTCTGAGGATATCGACGTCGCAACGTGTGACTTTGAGGTGATCGAGCCAGAGGAGCGCCGCTCCTTGGTCGAGTGCCGCGCGCAGGCAGTTGATCGACGGCTTCGGTGAGCGGGCAGCTGACCCAGCGCTGTCCGGTCGAGGCCGGCACCGACGCTGCGCACAATGATGGGGTCCGATGCCACGGCATCGGACCCCATCTGGTGAGTTTGGCTGTCAGCCTAGCGACGTGGGCGTTAGCGCTCAGACGCGCAGGCCTTTGGAGGGGTCAGCGGGAAAGGGACTGACGTGTTGATCGCTAGGGCCGGGTACTCCCGCCCACGCAGCTTGCGCTGCGGGGTCGCCCCGCCCTCGGCCCGCGCCAGCCTATCCATCGAGCCCCTTACTGCTCGTGCTCGTTTGCGCGGCGGGTGCTGAAGAACCAGAGAACCAACGAAGCGCCAAGGGCGGTCATCAAGAGGCCAAAGAGCGCCGTTTGAGTACTGGAGCTTCCCGTGGTGGCGAGGTCGGCAGCTGCCGATGATGAGGAGCTGGCCGAACCCGTCGACGATGAGCTCGATGACGATGATCCTGTGGCCTTGTTTGTCGTGCTGCTGCGAGCGGCCTGCGTCGTGCTCGAACCCTCCGCTGCGGAGTTGCCCGTTGCTGCGCTGCTTTGGGATGTGCTCGACGACGCGTCGTCCGCTGCGCCGGTCGGCGCCGTGGTGTCTGCAGCTTTCACGGTCGACGAGGATCCAGCAGCTGTAGCGGGTGCTTCGGTCGAGGCGACGTTCTCGACGACGGGCGCTTCGGTGCCCTGGGTCTGTGCAGCCTCGGTGGTGGCTGTGACCTGCCCACTGACCGAAATGGTCCGAATCGCTGTGGTCGCGCCCCGGGATGCATCCGACACTGCCTTACATGTGACCGTTGCGGAAATGGCCATTGGTGCGGTCAAGTTTCCTGTAAGCGAACCTGATACCGAACGAATGGTTTTGTCGCCTTCTGAGGTTGGAGTGAGGTCGAAGGTGATCGTGAACTTCGGATACGGCGGGATCGTGATGGGGCCGGGTGCGTTCAGGGTCAGTTGGCTGCCCGAGAGCGTTGCGGTTGCGCCACCAGGGCCTGATGCGTTGATGTTGGTCACATCGACGCCATCGGGAAACGCAATGACGCCTGAGATGTTGCGCCCCGTACCAGCTGCGTTTCCTGCGGTTTGTCCAATTGCAGCGAAGTCGAGGACCAGGCTGTATGAGCCGGTTTCACCCACTTTCAGGCTCCCCGGGCCGGAAAGGGGAATAGGTACATCGGCGTAGAAGTCGAAAAGCCCCGGTGCGACACAGTTCTGAGCGACGGCACCGGCGGACATCGGAACAAACCCCACGGCCGCAACGGCAGCGCCGAGGCACAGGATCAGCAATCGATCTCGCAAGGAAGCGAGCATGGGCAAGCCTTTCGAATAAGCAGAACGACGTGGCAGAACGACGTCAGAAGACCGCAACCCTACTGAGCGGCGCGCCGGTGACCTCGGCAGCAAAGAGGCTTTTTAGGAGCAATTGAAGCGTCGAGCGCACAGCGTGATGATCGGCCCGCGCGACACTTCACTCGCTGTGAAGCTGGCGGACCTGACCTGTGCACAGGCGAGGATGTGCCGCCCATAGCGACGACGGTGTTCGCTACCTGGCCGTTTGGCCGACGGATGCAACGTTGGCTGCGCTCGGTATGGGCCCGGTCAGTTCTCGCTGCCGCCGCTACCCTACCGCTTGTGTTGCCATTTCGATCTGGCGGGCCACCCAGATCACGCCGTCGTCGAGTGATTTAACGAGCTTGATCGGGAACGGAACCATGCGGGCGAGCACCGGCTGAGCGGCTTTGCGAGTGAATGGATTTGACACCTTGGCCGCTCCCCCAGCGCAGTAACGCTGCACGTTTTCGGCGTTGCGTTCGATCCACGCACGGAACAGATGCGATGAGTGTTCGGTCCACCCGTCCTGGGCTTCGTGGTCGATCACGATGCCGCACGGTGTTTCCATTGCGATGAGCTCGTCGAGCTCGTCGTAGAGGTTGGCGTGCTCACCGAGGGTGACATCACCTTCGAAGCGAATCACGATCACAGGCCAGAGCGATCGATCCACGTTGATCATGTGTAGTACTCCCCGTCGCACCAATGCGGGCTCAGAAACGCGGGCGCGACGCTAGACAGTTCTGACAGATTCGTCAACGATGCTGGTGTTTTCGCCGACGGGTTTCGCCGCCCGACCGGTTGTTGCGATCTGGCCAAAACGGCGTCGATAGGCTCCGACCCGTGGAACTTAATGCCCTAGAAGCTGTCGTCATCGAACGTTCGGGTGCAGATCCTGATGCCTCCTACACGGCAAGACTGCTCGCCGATTCGGTACTGATCCGCCGCAAAATCATGGAGGAGGCCTTCGAGGTCACCCTCGAACTTGAAGCTGCGGAGCCGGATAAGGCGAGGGTGGCAGAAGAAGCCGCCGACCTGCTCTATCACTTGACCGTCGGCCTGGTCAGCGCCGGTGTGTCGATCGGCGACGTGCTCGACGAACTCGCGGCCAGGAGGCGCTGATCGTGGTGCGCGTCGCAATCCCTTCAAAAGGCCGTCTGCGTTCTGATTCGCTGAGCCTGCTCGGATCCGCGGGCGTATCGACCGGCATGTTCCATGGGTCGGGTGCCAGGGCGCTGGTCGACGGAATCGAGTACATCGAAATGCGTCCTCGAGACGCGGCTATCGCCTTGGCGAATGGTCACCTGGACGGTGCCATTTTGGCCACAGACATTATCCTCGAAGCGGGTGTTGCAGATATGCCCGCACTTCCGCTGGGGTTTTCTCGGTCGCAGTTGGTGGTTGCGAGCCGCGCCGACGATGGGCGCGATGCGGTCAGCGACCTGGCTGGCGGCGCTATCGCGACCCACCTACCCAACGCGTCTCGAAACTGGTTCGAGCAACAGTGTGTCGACGTGCGAATCCTGGCGATGGGCGGATCCTTGGAAGGTGTCTGCGCGTCAGGAATGGCGGACGGTATCGTCGACCTGCGTGAGACCGGAACCAGCTTGGCGATGAACAACCTGCGGGTTCTTGCCGTGATCGCGGAGTGTCAGGCAACGGCGGTGTGGCGTTCGGAAGAGCCAGCGATCACCGACCTAGTCGTGCGTCTCGAAGCGGCGCTTCAGGCCCGGCAGCACAGATACGTCATGATGCATCTCGAAGAGCGACGCATCCCAGAGTTGTGCGCACTGTTCCCCGGTCTCGCCGCGCCGACGGTTCTGCCACTAGCGGGTCGCGACGACATCGTTGCTGTACACATCGTCGTCGAAGGCAAGGCCTGGTGGCGGCTCCTCCAAGACGTGCGAGCGCTCGGCGCGACCGCCATCGTCGCGCTTCAGCCAAACACGCTGTTGATGTAGGCCGGTCGATGGCGTCACGTTCGGGATCGCTTCGCGAACGTCACGCCCCGGTGGGTGGCGGGCTCGGCAGGTGCCCGTGATTCGGAATGTGGGTTAGCGGCGAGTCTTGCGGCGGACACGCCGAGTCGAGCTGCGTGTTGCCTTTCTCCGTACGGCACGAGGCATGGGCTCCGCATCGTGAAACGGCGTATCGATCAGCAGCGGCATCGGGTTGTTCTGCGGGTCGAGTAACGCCTGAAGGGTCAGGGTATCGTCGGTATCGCCTGCCGGAGTCCAGGGCGGTCGCCCCATGGTCCCGTCGCCTCGTGCATCCCGACTCGTGGTACCCGTGTGTGCGTCCCCTCGCCTCGCTGTCCTCGAGGGCGACGGAGTCGGATCGGTTGTAGAGCGAACCTCGCTGCCCGGCACGTGGGTTTCGGCGGTAGGCGCTGGCCGAGTGTCCCGGGGTGCGGTGGAGTCGGCGACTGCTTCGCTGCCAGATGAGCGTCGATTGCGGAGCAGGGTAAGGATCTTTTCAAGCTGCTGCAGTTCGTGGGGTGTGGCCGTCTGCACGGTCGATGGTCCCGACGCAGCCCGGGCACCTGTGCCGCCCGTTGTGACCAACTGCTTGATCGCTCGAAGTTGGCGACGCACCGACAGATCGGCCTGTAGTTGGCGGCTTCGCAGCTCGGCGAGTTCACGTTCGGCCTGGTCGAGGCGATCGAGCGCGTGGTCTCGTTGGGCCTGTAGGCCGGCGACTTGCCGCGCGAGTGCCATGACGGTGCGGTCTGCCTCCGGCTCGGCGCGGCTTGTTTGCGATCGAGCGACCTGGCGAGCAATGCCCTGTGCCTGACCGCTGTCTTGTGAGGTGAGGAGGGTTCGCTGCGAAGTAGCTCAGCGGAACTGACCAACTGCGGTTCGGTCTGGCTTTGGGGATCGAGTGCGAACGAGGTCGATGATCGAAGTCGCTGCGGTGTGCGCCCAGCATCGGTCTGCGCGGTGTCCTTGTCGTGGTCCCGGCGAGCGTTCCAGACGGCGGCGGCTTCGGTGATCACCGCGTGATCGGGCGCTGCGTGATCGGGCTCGGGGTACGGACTTGAAGCGTCCCCGTCGGGTGTTTCTGAGGGGATCAGGCGGAGATGGTCCACCTGATCATCTGGATCTTCATCGAGTGAAATGGTCAGTGTGGGGTGTGCTGCAACTGCCATCTGGTGCTCCAGTCGTCGTGTCGATGTGACACTCAAAGCGAGTTACCAGCAGTCTGCCCAGCGATGTCATTCGAGTGGTGGATGGTGGGGAAGTTTCTTTTGTGAGAGTTGTGTCGGGTGTTAATCCAGTACAGCGGCCTGTGCCCGCTTGGATCGCGGCGCAAACAACAACAGGAGTCGGACGACCACCACGCGGACCGTCGCAGCGAGAATCGCAAGGTCGAGGCCGATGGAAGCATTCTCGATGTAAAAGAGATCGAGTCGACGATAAGGGCCAAACGCTGGATTATCCCGCGCTTCGACCTGCCACAAACCGGTCACCCCGGGACGCATTTGCACCCGGTTTTGCAGTTCGGCATCAAACGATTCGAACTCGGCAGGGAGCGACGGCCGGGGGCCGACGAGGGACATATCACCTCGGATGACGTTCCAGAGCTGAGGTATCTCGTCGAGAGATGTGATCCGCAAGATTCGGCCGATCCGGGTGACGCGGGGATCTCGTTCAACCTTAAACAGCGGACCCGAACGCACGTTTTTCTTGGCGAGATCTTCGAGACGGGCCTCGGCGTCGGTGACCATCGTGCGGAGTTTGAAGAGTTCGAAACGCTCGTTGTGAAGTCCGACGCGCTGCTGCCGAAAGAAGACCGGTCCGCGGTCCCCCAACTTGATCGCCGCCATGATCGGCAGCATGACCGGCGCGCTGAGCAGCAACAACATGCCTGATGCGGTGACATCAATCGTCCGTTTGACCGCGAGTGATGTTCGGCCCAAACGGGCCGGTTCGACGTAGATGAACGGCTCACGGGCGATGGACTGGGTGCGAATGCGGCGCTGCTCTACACCGGCAAGACCGGCGGAGCACAGTACGTGAATATCGGCGTCGATCAGCGAACGAACCAACGTGTTGCGGAATGCGGCGGACCCGGCGTCCGAGGAGATGATCACGCCGTTGATGCCCATCAAGCCCAGGACGGCCGGTGCATCCTCGGCCCGACCGAGCCGTGGCAAGCCAGCGAGGGCGCCAAGTAGTCCGTCTTGTTCGGCGAAGTAGCCCTGGACCCGCAGACCCTCTTCGGGATGTTCATCGAGCAGTGTGAACAACGAATAGCTCTCGTCGCCGCAACCGATGAGCGCGATGGGTCTGATGTAGGAACCTGCGGCTCGCTGGCGTTGGATCCAGGTGCGAAAACCGATGCGACCCAAGTTGACGGTGAGGAAGCTGAGCGCCATGAATGCCACGACCTCTGCCGCGTCCATCGGAGCACCAAGTCCGACCGCGGCGAGGCCGATCGCTCCGGTGATCAGCGTCGCACGTGAAATCAAGACGACTTCGACGCTGCGAATCGATGAGACTCGTCCGAGGTGAAGCTTTTGAACCGACATGACGCCAAAGAGGGCAACGACGGCACCCACGACGATCAATATCGTCGAAAACGGGCTCCGATGAGGATGTTCGACAAACGGCATGCTCACCGCTGCGACGACAGCAGCAAATGCGGCGAACAGGTCAAGGGATTGTAAGACGCGACGAAGGTTCGGGTGTTGGGATCCGCCGAACGGAGGATGGTGAAGGTCTGGTCCGAAGTCCTGATCGATCTCGCCCAGCATCGTCGCAGCTTGAATGTCGCGGTCCATGTCGGAGATATCGCCGAATAGACGTCGATCCTGTAGGCCAATTTGTGCGCTTAAGTGCACCCGGGGCGGGAGTCGATACCCGATTGGAATAGGTTTCCAGGGGCAAAATATTGCCCTCGAATGGTTGTGGCGGCGGTCCTAGGCTCATGACTTCGCCTCAGGCGCGCGACGGCACGTGCGTTGTGGACGTGCACATTGTCCGAATAGGCGGAGAACTGGCCCATGAACGAGAGCGTTGACGGCGGGTATTACCTGAGGGTCCTGCGACGTCGTTGGTATGTCGTTGCGCTGGGTGCGCTCATCGGTCTGGTAGCGGCCGTCGCGTTTGCGGGTTCGGGCGCTCCGTCGACAACGGCCAAGGTCTCGGTAGAGGTTGTGCTGCCCGAGACATCGTCGGGTGCGGTCTTGCAGGGTGTGATGACGACCGAACAGGAATTCGCCAGGTCGACCGTGGTCGCGGCCCGTGCCGCTGAGCTGCTTGACACCGACCAGACCGCAGATGATTTGCGCGACCAGATCGCGGTGGACAACACCACCGGGTCGGCTATTTTGAATTTCCGTTCCACCGGGCGTAAAGCAAATGACACCACTGCGGTCGCCCAGGCCTTTGCCGACGCGTATCTGGCTGAACGTTCCGAACAACAACAGGCCGACCGGCGCGACAAGATCGCCAAACTCCGCAGTCGGATCGGAAGCCTCACCGACTCTCTGCAAGAGGCGATCACCGCCCAGGCCGAGGCAGAGGAAGACTCCTCGGAGTTTGTGCAGGCATCCACACAGCAGACCCTGTTGGTCGAAGAGATCTCGGGTCTTCAAGACCAGGTCACGGCGCTTGTCTCGGTCAGTGACAACGTTGGCTCGATCGTTACGGTCGTCCCCGCCGACCAACCTTCCAAGTCGCCCGCGTACCTGATATGGGTTCTTGGTCTTGCGGCGGGCGGATTGGTCGCTGCGGCGCTCGCCTTCGTCGTGGACAGGAGCGACCACCGGGTTCGCAGCGACGATGACCTCGAACGCCTCGTGGGCAGTCCGGTGCTCGCCGACGTCTCCGGCGATAATCCCGAAACCGCGTACAGCCGTGCCGCAGCCGTCATTGCGGCCCGGCATCAGGCGGCCAACCTGCGGAGTTTGCTGCTGGTTGCGGCGATCGCCGATCCCGACCTCGCCCAGAGCCCGGTCAGGTTGGCCAGGGCGCTGACCGACAACGGGTTGCGGGTCTTGTTGGTCGAAGCCGATCGCCGTGGCGGGACGGTCGACAAGGCGTTCGGCCTGTCTGGTCGCCCGGGTTTGGAGGACATCATCGGAGGGGTCGCCGGCGTTCGACCTGTGCAACCCGAGCCGCAGCTCTATGTCCTCCCCTCGGGAACGAACAACGGCGACGCCCCCCGTCCCTTTACGCCCGGAATTCTCAAGTCGCTGGTGGACTCCGCGTCCCAATGGGCCGATCTGGTGGTGGTCCACACCCCGGTCGGGGTCGACGAACCCGATACGTTGCGCCTGGCCGGTTCGACCGGCGGCGTCGTCGTTGGGACGCGGGGCGCTGGTGCCGACCGAGAAGAGGTCCAGCGTGCCGTGGCATTGCTCGACGGCGTCGGGGCGCGCATCGTTGGTTTGTTGACAGTGGACGCCAAGCGGCGGATCGGTGGCCTGCGTCGAGGGAGTGGGCATTAGTCGTCAAGCTCCCCAATCGGACCTTTAGTCCAGCGGGAATTCCGCAACCCGCTGTTAGAATATTGAGCACTAGTGCGCGTTGTCGAATACTCCAGCCTGGTGTTGACGCACCGACAAAATCACTCGCGGTCGCATCTGAGCGGGACCTCGCCCGATACGGACGGTCCGCAACACCGCGATGGCACCCGAAAGCGAAACACACCTTTGAGCACTCAGACACTGCCCGGTACTTCAACCACGTCGGAACGACGACCCGCGCTGGTCCACGGTGCTACCGGGGTGTCCCCGCGCACCGAGCGCAAGTTGATCGCCCTGGTCGGATCTTCTGGCGGGCACCTCGCGCATATGTGTGCGCTGCATCCTTGGACCGATCGTCACGACCGGCTCTGGGTGACCTTTGACAAGCCCGACAGCCGGTCCCGGTTGCACGGAGAAGAGGTCGTATGGGCATTTCATCCAACGACACGGAACCTGTACAACCTCGTGCGCAATATCTGGCTTGCGTTTGCGGTCATCCGAAAACGGCGCCCCGACCTCATCGTCTCCAGCGGTGCTGGCGTGGCGTTTGCCTTCTTCGTCGTCGCTCGTTTGATGCGGATTCCAACCGTGTACGTCGAGGTCTATGACCGTGTTGATTCCCCCACGTTGACCGGTCGACTGTGCCGGCCGCTGTCGACTCGGTTCTTCGTGCAGTGGCAGCGCCAACAGAGCTTCTATGACGGCTCCGAAGTGATAGGGCCGGTCCTATGAGCCCAGTCGATGACCTGGTCGCTGGTCCATCCTCCAAGGGGGACGACCTCAAGACCCTTATGGTGACCGTCGGGACCGACCATCATCCCTTCGATCGAATAGTTCGGTGGGCGGTTGAGTTCGCGGCGGCCCGTCCCGGGCTAGAGGTCGTGATTCAGGCGGGTACGTCGACGGTTCCGGCCACGTTGCCCCCCAATGTTGTCGCCTCGGCCTACCTCGCTTTCGATGACCTCCGTGCAGCGATGGATCGAGCGACGGTCATCGTCACCCACGGTGGTCCAGCGACGATCGGCGATGCCCTCGAAATCGGACACCGGCCCGTCGTCATGCCGCGAGATCCGCAGCGCGGGGAACACGTCGACGGGCATCAACAGCGCTTTGCGAAGTTTTTGGCCGAACATGACCAAGTCGATGTCGCACTCGAAGTCGCCGATCTCGACGCGGTCCTACGGGCGCGGCTCGAAGTTCCGATCCGCACGGCGAGGACGACGACTACTCGAACCGGTGTCCGGGAACTAGCTGTGAGGTCACAAGAGATCCTGGATGCTGTCGATGCATTCGATCGGAGGGCAAACGTCGTGCCCAAGGTGACGGTTGGCTACATCGGCGGTCTTGGTCGAAGCGGGTCGACGGTGCTGACCATGCTGCTCAATCGCGTCCCGCAGGTCGCCAGCGTCGGCGAACTTGGGCATATCTGGAAACGGGGCCTGCTCGACAACGAGCTGTGCGAATGCGGTGAACCCTTCCACCAATGCCTGTTCTGGACCGCCGTTGGACGTCTCGCTTTTGGGGGCTGGGACGAGATCGATCCCGATGAGGCCTATGCGCTTCAGCGCCGGGTCGACCGCAACCGGTACATCCTCAACGCGCTGGCACCTAGGGCTTGGGACCGGTACCGAATCGATCTCGCGGTCTATGCCCGGCGTCTGGCCCGCATTTATGAGGCGATTGCGCAGGTCGCTGGTGTGTCGGTCGTCTTGGACTCCACCAAACATCTGTCGATGGCCTACGTGCTGCGCAACGTTGCAGCGGTCGACGTCAGGGTGGTCCATCTCGTTCGCGATCCTCGCGGGGTCGCCCATTCTTGGCAACGCCAACGCCAGCGCCCCGAAATCGCTGACCGCGTCGAGATGATGCCGACGATGAGCCCCGCAAGGACCTCGGCGCGTTGGCTGGGCTACAACCTCGGTTTCGACGCGCTGGCCCGGCTCGGAACGCCGACTATGCGGCTTCGCTACGAAACCTTCGTCGAGGAGCCAGCTGCATCGCTCCAGGAAGTCGCCGAGTTCGTCGGATTCGAGATTGCCGATGTTCAAACGCTGCTCGACGCTCCCAGTGATTTACGCGTATCGACACATTCCATCGGAGGAAATCCGGTCCGATTTCGTCAAGGACCGCTCCACCTTCGAAACGATGCTCAGTGGAAGCGCTCGATGGCCGATAGAGACAAAAGGCTGGTGACCTTCGCCACCGCCCCCCTCCGCCCGAGGTACGGCTATCGAAACGGGGACTCCACGTGAATACGTTACCCACTCAGACCATGTGGCCTGCGGTGACGGTCCTCCTCGCTACGCGCGACCGAATCGAGCTTCTCGCTCGTGCTATCGACGCCGTGCTGGACCAGGACTACCCGGGTGACATCGACGTGATCGCGGTGTTTGATCAAGCCGAGCCCGAGCCGTCGCTGCAAAGCGAAACACGCAGGGTGGTCGCCAAACCGTACGGTGAAGCGCAACGTTACCGTCGCGGCCAACGTAAACACCCCCGGGCTTCCCGGAGCACGAAACTCCGGTATCGACCTTGTGTCGACCGAACTCGTCGCCTTTTGTGATGATGACGACGTCTGGCATAGCGACAAACTGCGCCGGCAGATTGCCGTGATGAACGACGATCACACGGTCGGGATGGTCGCTACCGGCATTCGGGTGATCTTCGACGGTGAGGTCACGGACCGCATCGACACAGCTGGTGAAATTTCGCTCGACGGGCTGCTGGAAAGCCGTCTCTTTGCTGCTCACCCTTCGACGATCGTGGCTCGTACGAGCATCGTGCGCGATGACATCGGGCCGGTCGATGAAGCGATACCTGGCGGGTACGCCGAGGATTACGAGTGGATGTTGCGCGCCTGTCGGGTGACCAAGATCGCCGTGGTACGGGCGCCCCTCGTCGATGTGCTCTGGCATCAGGCTTCCTTCTTTAGTGAACGCTGGAGGATGCGCGAAGACGCGTTGACGTATCTGCTCGATCGCTACCCAGAATTTGATAAAAGCCCACGCGGCAAGGCACGCATCCTCGGCCAAATCGCCTTTGCCCGGGCCGCTGCGGGGGACCGCGTCGGCGCCTTGAAGGGTATTGGTGAGACCGCTCGCACGTCCTGGCGTGAGCCCCGAACCGTGCTGGCACTCGGCGTTGCCCTCGGCCTGGTTTCGGCGGATCGGGTTGTCGCTGAGCTTCAACACCGCGGACGCGGGATTTAGAGATGGCGGTTCTGGCACCCGAGCCGTTCTTATCGTTGCGGACTCGATCGGCGGTCAGGACGGTTGGTTCGCTGCGGTCTGGTTGGACAAAGGCCGACACGTTTTTGCTGTTGAGCATCGGCATTCTGCCGGTTTGGTGGGTGCTGGGGTTCGCGCAGTTCCTCTGGGGAGCGATTGCACTTCCCCTGTTCTTCATGGTGCTCCGCTTGCCAGAGATCCGCCTGCCAAGAGGTAGCGGACTCTGGATGCTCTATATCGGGTGGACGATCCTGTCTGCGTCTCAGCTCGACGAGCTGAACCATGTGCTGGCCTATGTGTACCGCATGACGGTGCTCTTTGGAGCCGCGCTGCTCTTTGTGTACCTCTACAACCAGCCAGCGGAACAGGTTCCTCGCGAGCGGGTCATCGGTTGGATGTGTGTGTTTTGGGCCTGGATCGCCCTCGGCGGGTTGCTCGGCGTCCTCGCTCCCAATTTCACGATCAACAGTGTGGCCCATCGGCTTCTGGTCGGCTTCCTGCCCGGCGATCTGGGCTCAAACGGCTGGTTTGTGAGCCTGACCACCCCGCGAGCTGCCCAGGTCCAAGACTTTCTTGGATTCCCTCTCCCCCGCCCGGCAGCCCCGTTTTCCTATACCAACGAATGGGGGTCGTGCTTTGCCTTCACCGCCCCGTTTGCTTTCGCCGGATTGCTCATCTTTCGAGGCTGGCGTCGATCGTTGCTCCTCGCCGTGACGCTGATCGCGTTTGTACCCGCGATCGTGTCGCTCAACCGTGGTTTGTGGGTAACCGTGATCGTCGGCGGGCTGTATTTTGCGGTCCGATCGGCATGGGAGGGACGCCCCCAAGCGGCGGTGACCGTCGGAGCGATCGGAGCGATTCTCGGCTTGTTGATCGTCGTGACTCCAATGCGCACCCTGGTCGAAGGCCGCTTTGAGTCAGACCATTCAAATGTCGCGCGCCTGACCCTCTACACAACTGTCGCTCAAGAGGTTCAACACTCTCCCCTCTTTGGTTATGGCGTGCCACGCGTTTCAGAGGACTACCCAAACCTGCCAGCGATTGGAACGCACGGACATTTTGGACAGCGCTCTATTCCCAAGGAATCCCGGGACTGTTGCTGTTCTTGGCGGCTTCGTTGAGTTCTGCGTGGCGCTCCGGCGCTCGTTGCCGTAACGATCGCGTCGGGACGTGGATGCATATCGTCGTATCGATGGTCCTCGTCGAGATGTGGTTTTACGAGTTTTTGCCAGCGCAGTGGTTCATCGTGGTCGTGGCGATGGCCTTGGCGTTACGCGCTCCAGCTGGCTCGCTGGCGTCCGAAACGCAGACCCAGGGGTCGGGGCAGGGCCGCTCGGTCAGGTTCGGTGACGCTCCGGGTGCTTCCGCCCAACGCTCGGCCGTGCCGTTGATGGCCTTTGAGCCCCAGTCGCTGGAACCGACGGACCCGGTCGACACCGGTCTGGTGGACACGGATACACGAGCCGCGTTCGATGCCTACGTGTCGACGCCGTTTGCCCCTCGGGCCGAAGGGACTTCCCCCGATGCGACCGCTGACCAACGTCCAACACGGTTCGGAGGTGCAAGCGACGGCGAGTTGGCTCACCACAGGGCACCACATTCTGCATATACCGGTGAGCCAGCCGTTCACGGGTCGGTAACTGGCGAGCGGCACGGGGTGATCTGGGTGACCGGCACCGCGCATTCAGAGCCACACACCGCGCAGGACATCGCGACGGACCCATCGAGCGCTTCCACAAGAACGAGGATCGCGGCGCGTCTGCCCCCAGATGATCGTTGGGGGAATCGCCATGAGTCGCGGCGCCACAACGCAACAGCAGCGTTCTCGGCCAGGACCAGCGATGCACCGCTTGGGGCAGGCGCTGCTCGGTGACGAACAGACCACGTATCCTTGGTTGCGCGGTGTCGGGCCAGATCGATCCCGGCATTCATCGCACTGCCCAGCAGCCAGCGAGCAACGATGCTCGTGCCAGCCGGAAACCGACGCCAGCAAGCTGCGGCGCTGAGCCGACCGGACTCCGTCAGCTCTCGGACCAGACGAGCTGGCTATCGCGTCCTTCAACGTGCCATCCAGCTCGGAGCCGGGACTCTGATGGCCCCGTTTGCCTACCAACTGAATCCGTCGTTTCCCTCGATCATCGACCATGTTCGATCGGGGCTCGCCGTCGATGTCGTGTATGCGCCATCGACCGGTCCAGTACGCCCCAATCAGAAACCGGTCGGACGGTTGATCGCTCGGCGGGGCAACACTGTTGGTTGGCTCAAGATTGGCACCGTCGGCGGAACGGCCACCCTCGTACGCCACGAAGAAGCGATGTTGCGGTACCTCACGACCATCTTGCCGAGCGACATCAGTATCCCCACGGTGCGGCTTGGCGGTCCGTGGAAGTCGGTCAATTTTCACATCACCGAACCCTTGGAACGACCCCGGGCCAACCAGACTTCGATCCGGCCATCCGTTGGCTCGCCGAGCTCAGCGACGGTACTCGCAAGAGGGACCTGGTTGTCGCTAGCCAGGCATGGCAGGACCTCGTGGAACGATCACGTCGTTGTCTGTCGCGCGAGGAGCTCATCACATTAGGTGGGGTGTCACGCTGGATTGAAGCCCAGTCTTGTGCGCTTGGCGTCATCCACGGTGATTGGTCACCGTGGAACCGTCAGATCGGTCAACGCCACGCCTGGGTCTGGGACTGGGAACGGTGCCAGCTCGACGGTCCCATCGGTTTTGATGTGATCCATAACGCCGTGCAGGTCTCGCTGCTCGCTGAGCCCGGGAACTGGCACGCAGCGTTGCGCAACGGCGCCGCGTCACTGGACCACCATGCGTCGGCCCTGTCGTTGAGTGAACGCGATCAACACGTTGCAACGGCCTGGTACACGGCCGAGCTACTCGTTCGCTACAGCGAAACGACGCTGAAGGACCAAACAGAAATTGCAGCGATACGCCGACAGCTTCACCGCGAGCTGGCGACGCACCTACCCGATACGACTCTTGTCAGAAGGGCACATTCATCATGATCGGACGTCGAGTACTCGGCCAACGTGGGCTGCCCGCCCCGGTTATCCAGGGCGGAAAATCCGCCGCGCGAGCGTGGTACCGCCCGACCGCTGGCCGGCGTGTGTTCCCCAATGCGCTGATCGTCGGCGCGCAGCGCGCTGGAACGACGTCGCTGTTTCGGTATCTCGTGCGGCATCCCGCCGTCATGGGACCCCACTTGACCAAGGGTGTCCACTATTTCGACACCGGTTTCGATCACAATCCTGATTGGTATCGATCGCACTTCCCCACCCAAGCAGCGGTGCAACGAATCGGCGACCAGCAAGGGGTCGCACCCATCGTTCTCGAAGGCAGCCCGTACTACCTGTTTCATCCTGGGGTCCCAGCACGGATCGCCGGTTCGCTGCCCAATACCAAGATCATGATCGTCCTCCGCGATCCTGCGGCGCGTGCCCGGTCGCATCACAAGCACGAACAGGAACGCGGATTTGAGTCCCTTGATTTCGCTGCGGCACTTGCCGCCGAACCCGAACGGCTCGCTGGCTCAGAACTCGCTCTGCGGCGAGACCCGTTGGCCGTCGACTTCGAACATCAACATCACAGCTACGTCGCACGCGGGCGTTACGGGTCTCAGGTGGAGCGGTACCTGCGCTACTTCCCGTCCGAACAGGTGCTGATCGTCTGGTCTGAGGCATTGTCATCCGCTCCCGATCAGACGATGCGAGCGGTCTTTGAGTTTCTCGATCTACCGCCGCTCGAGTCCGCTGAATATCCACGCTTCAACGCGCGCAAATACGAAGAACCTACCGACGAGGTGAGCAGGTGGCTCGCCGACCAGTTTGCGGATTCGGATGATCACCTCGAAGAGCTCGTCTCGATGCGCCTGCCGTGGCGCCGCGGAGCGACCACAGATGACCTGACTCAAACACACCGGCATCCCGACACTCAATCGCTGGTCACAGCGACTGCACAGTCCTGAACCTCGCTACTCCCGCCAACGTTTTAGAACGCCGTTATCCAAACTGGTCTGCTGGCGGCCGAAACTACAAATATGCCCTGCAGCCTGCAGCGTTGCATTTGCGTGGTCGGCCACCAACGCCTGACTCGGTCTCGGGATGGAGGGTTCGTTTTTCGAACCCTCGCCCAAGCTGGACGCAGGTTACTTACAGCGATCGCTTTGTATATCATTTCGTTGAACAGGCAGAAATGCAGCGTTAATGGGGACGGGATTCGACGCTGCGATCCGCTTTTCATACTCTTCGTGCGCTGATCGAGGGGCCGGGGCGACGGTCTGATCATCGCTACTTTCTTGGAAGGTTGAGTCGTGCGATTTTGGGCTTGGGGACTGGCGCTGTTCTTGGTCGTTGCTGGCTGTAGCTCGGGAGGCGGTGGCGGCGGCGGAACCGGTTCGACAACTACGACGACGACCGTGCCCGCGTTGCCGCCCTGGCCTCCAGAGCCGGGGATGTCATGGCAGATTCAGCTACAGGGAACGCTCGATACCACGATCGATGCGGAGCTGTTTTTTATCGACCTCTTCGACGTACCAGCATCCGCCATCGACCAGCTCCACGCCGAGGACAAGCGCGTCGTCTGTTACTTCAGCGCTGGCACCAACGAGAACTGGCGAGCCGACGCGCTCGACGAAACAGATCCCGACCAGCTCGCGATACTCGGCAACTCACTCGATCAACATCCGACCGAGCGTTACGTCGATATCACCGACACCCAGTTTTGGCGTCCAATTATCGAAGCCCGCATGGACCTAGCGGTCGACAAAGGCTGCGATGCGATCGACCCCGACAACATCGACGCCTGGAACAACTCGAACAACGGTCTCACCATCACATCTGCTGATCAGCTTGCATACAACCAGTGGCTGGCCGATCAAGGTCATGCTCGTGGCATGTTGGTCGGCATGAAGAACGACCTGCTGCACGTCGCCGACCTGGTCGATTCTTTCGACTTCATGTTGAACGAGTCGTGCCATCTCTTTGACGAGTGTGATTACCTGACCCCGTTCATCGACCAGGGTAAGCCGGTGTTCGGTATCGAATACTCGCTCTTGGTCAGCGATTTTTGTCCAGATTCAAACGCACGGAACTTCGATTTCATGAAGAAGGACCCGGCGCTGCTCGCACTCCCAAGAATTCCCTGCCGATAACGGGTTCGTCGAGCGGCCTGCTCTCTCTGAGGGCACGAAACGGCGGCTGAGCGGCCAAGTACCCCGACGGAAGCCGCCTAGGAATCCAGTGAGGTCGGCGGACTAGCCGCCGACCTCATTTGAGTGCGTGGTTGTGTTTGCCTGCCGCCGCGGTTTCTTGCCGCACCGGCCGCTCCTGATCACTGGTATCCCAGCCTCTCCGGAGCGGGATTGTGCACCAAGCAGCAGCGGTTTCAGCTACGCGGTTTCCGGGGCAGCGTCTTGGGACGGCTCGAGCTCGGGCGTGGTGTCTGCCGAGAGTCCGACCGCCTGGCTACCACTCCGCCCCAACTGTGCACGGAGCGACCGGAGTCGGGCTTCTGCCTGGGTTTCAAGAACCGATTGTTCGACTTCGAGGGCTTCGGAGTTGACGTCGATCGCTGCAATTTCGGCGCGTCCCGCTGCCTTGGCGTACCGAGCTTCGATCTTCTGCTCGATTTCTTCGAACGTGGGAACATCATCGCCGACGGTGTCATTGACGATCGCCATGGCGTCGTTGATCTTTTCCTGCATCTTGGCTTGCTCGAGCTTGGAGAGCAGTCCCCGCTTGCGTGCCAGCGTTTGCTCCATCAGCATCGAGTTCTGACGGACCGCGGCCTTGGCCTTGTCGGCGTTTTGCGTCGCGTGGAGCAGGTCAACCTTGAGGCGTTCGACCTCTTCTTCGGTGGTGACGAGTTTGAGTCCAAACGATTTGGCCGCAGATTCATATTTGGTTTGCGCCGCCACATCACCGCGCGCCGTCGCCTCGTCGACCATCATGAGCGCTTGTTGAGCGTTTTTCTCAGCCCGTTCACGGTTCTCGAGAGCGGCTTCAAGGTGCCGTTCATTGCGCTTCTGTGCGGCGATGACGTTTGCCGCCTGTTCTCGCAACTGGCGGTCACGGGTGCGGAACTCGTCGATCGCTTGGTCGATCTGCACCTCGGGATCGGCCCGCTCGTCGACAGCCCGTTCGGCCTTCTTGCTCTGGTACTTCCACCAGTTCCGAATCGCTTTGAACATGAGAACTCCCTTATATAGATGCCGTGAAGGCCTGATGGATGGGTCGGGACCCGATTGGTTGCGCACAGTCGCGCATGGTGACCAGCCTGGTGGTCAATAGTTGTCTGAGACTTCGCGGAGGGCGGCCTGAAGGGACTGAACGTCGAGCACCGCTGAGGATAACTGCTCCTCGATCTGCGGTGTCTGAAGGTGGAGCTGCCCGGTATGAACCAGCGCCACGGTACTCACCGTCGCCTCTTCAAGTTGTGCGTCGAGCAGTCCGATCTGGCCGCGAGTCTCTTCGATCGCCGATTCGATCGTTTCAACCTGTTCGAGCTTGCTCTTCAGTGCGGTAATCCTGCCAGATGTTGCGTCGGGTGGCAGAGCGGTTTCTTTCGTGGCGTTGGCGAGTTCACGCCTCACCGCAGGCGGATCGAGCTGCATGAGAACCCTTTGGAGCTTTTGGCCTGTTACGGCCAGCTCGACGATCGCTGATGAGCCCGTTATGACCGCACGCTCGACGCGATCGATCTCGTCTCGGATGGGAGTCGCTTCACCGACTTTGAGACGGTCGATCTCGGCCGTACGTCGCTCGGCATCTCGTACATAGTCCCGCCATGGCGGCATGAACTGCTCATACTCGGAGGGTGTTGAGAGGCTCGCGGTTGGCCGACGGCCGATCAGCAGGGCAATCAGCACCACGGCGGCCAAACCAACGGCGAGACCAATGAGGAACATCCACACAGCGTAGTCACGCAGTCGGCTCGCCTGAGGCAGCTCGACGCCGCGGAGCGTTTCGCCAACGGGACTGTCAACGCAAAGCTGAGTGACGCTCGACGGCACAGTGGATGTTCGCAACGAAACGACCGAGTTGAAGACTGCGCAAACGGCGATGTTGCGACGTCGTTGCCACCCACCTGCGAGGGCAGCGGATAGGGACGGACTTTCTTGATACTCGGTTGTGTCTTTCCCGCATATGCAGCATGCGCCGCGGGCGGCTCCGGCCACGGCCCGCCTATCCGCCGTTCCTCTACGGGCTCCCGCGGGCGGAAAGGACTTTGCGCAGCCCGCTTTGCAACGACGTCTGGACGCTGCTGTCGGTCGAAGCCTTGACCCCTAGATTCGGGTTGAGGGATACATATGTCGAGACCCTGACTCCCTCGGCGGCCACAGCGTCGTCGATAGGTGCTGGCGCCTCAAGACGTCCGGGCTGGCGCGCGACAAAAGCCACGTCGGCGGTTGCATTCCGTTCGGGGGCAAAGGAGTCAGCGAGTGAACTTGGTTGCGTTGTTTCGGACGGCACACGTTCGGCAGCGATGCGTTCGAAAGTCTCGCCAAGATCGGGGGTAGCCGCGGATTGGGTCATCGCAAAGACCGAATTGGTTCGCGACAAAAGAAACACGGCGATCGCTCCAAGCGCGATCAACAGGGCGAGCGACCACAAGTTCTTCGATCGAGACCGCGCATCAAATCGCTCTTCGACAAGAGCTGCTTCCCAGCCGAGCGTCTGGAAGGCAATCGGGTCGGTCCTAAATAGTGCGATCCGGCTCGGCCGCCCCGATGCGGGCCTCAGCTGAGGCCGGGCGACGACATCGGCGTCAGCAGTGCTGCTGGTCGGTGTCTGAAGCCTCCACCAGTCTGCTCCAACGTGGCCGACCGACGGAAACAGCTCGGTGATCGGCGACATCGGTACGGGTAGAGCCGAACTCGGCTGAACGGAACTGGGCTGAACGGAACTGGGCTGAACGGAACTGGGCTGAACGGAACCGGGTTCAATCGAACCGGGCTGAAGGGAACCGGGTTCAATCGAACCGGGCCAAATGAAACCAGGCCGAACGGGGTCGGGTGATGGGCTCGGCGGTGCGTCAGCCTGGGGACCAGGGGTGGCTTCGGCGAGCCGAACCGTCGGACCTGGTCCGCAGGCGCCATTGCGCAACGCTGCTTCGAGTGAATTGCTAATGCGGTACATCGCCTCATCGACTTCCAATATCGCCCAATAGTCGCGACTCTAGGGTGTCTTGTGACGACATCGGCCGTTCCCTCACCTGAGTTAAGGGCGCGTTAGCGGCCAGTTGGAAATCTGTTGTGGTTGCGATCGCTTACGGCGTGACCGGCCTCCATGACGTGGTTGACGATTCCTCGGACCACGGGTTGACGGAATCTGAGCGAGGTGCGTCGCGCTCCCACCAAGGGCGTTCAACATCCTCCGAGGGCCTTGGCAGCGAGATCGAACTGGCGCGCGCATCGGTATCATCGGAGTTCGCTACATGCGATTGGATGGGCTTGCCGGACTCGCTGGGCCCGTCGGGTTCCTCGGGTTCGTCGGGTTCGTCGGGGGAGCCAGCGGCCAGCGTTGCCGACTGCCCGACATCGGCTGGCTGGGACACCCTGTCCGTTCGATGCGGTGGTCCTGCCGAGCCGGTCGTCCGCCACGAGGCGTCGTCGAGCAGATCGCCGAGCGATCGCTCCACGGGCTGCGGCGTCGGTGTGTGCGGTGTTTGGCGGGCGAGGATCGAAGACCGATCAAGACCTTCTACTGCGGCGACGGCTTCGACATCAGCGGAAACGTGGTCGCCGGCGTCACCCGCCGCTGGCTCATTACCCGGATCGGATCGAGATGGAGTGAGGGGCGTTCTGCTGGCGTCAGGGCTGTCTGGTGCTGGGGGGTCAGAGGTATCGAGGTCGGGTCCCTCGAGGTCGGGTCCGGCCGGATTTGGCCTCTTGCCGCCCGCGCTGGTGCGGCTAAAGCTCGGGTCATCCGACCGGGAGCCATCGCTGGTCGGGTCGCGGGTGTCTGCGTCTGCGCTCTCGGTGAATTGGTGCAGAGCCCCGGTGTCATCGCTCGGACCGTCGTCGCTCTGAACGTCGTCGCTCGCATCGTCCGGACGGTCGGGGTCGGAGTTTTGGGCGTGTTTGAGCGACGAGCCACCGGGGCGCATCAGAGGAGAGGCGGTCATGGCCGCGGGGCGATGCGCATCGCCCTCATCCGGCCTCATGCTGGTCAGGGGGAGCTGGTCGGGTTCCGTCGTGGTTTTCCGACGATCGGCATCTATCGATCGCGTAACGGCGAAGACATCCCACAGAGGATGGTTGGTCTTTCGGTAGTACTGGCGTCGGTCGCCGCCCTTTGGCAGTCGATCCAACATGCCGAGTTTGGTGAAGCGTCTGAGCTCTTCGTGGACGCCAGACGGACTCGTATCGAGCGCGTTCTGGACTTCACTCACATAAAACGGCTCACCTCCGCGACGATGTACCCAATCGCCGAACTCCAAGCGGAGTGATCGCCCAAAGAGCAGTTTGCCGACATCAGCGCCAGAGGTCATCGGCGCGACTGTGTTTCGGCGCCGGTGTGAGGCTCGATGCGTGTCTCGAGGAAGGGCTCGAGACATTCGACAAGCCAGGCCAAGGCCTGTTCGGTATCGATGACGCCGTTGCTGAGATCGCGTCGAATGTCGGAGACCGCTTGTTGAATTACGAACTGATGGGCCTGGAGGTCGTCGACCACAGATCGGCTAAATATTACATCTGACGCGGCTAGGCCGTGAGCGTCTGCAAGTTTGCGTGCCATATGGGCCTGTTGACGGCAGCCTTGCCGGCAATATCGGCGGGGTCGTCCTGGGCCAGTTGCAACCATGAATGATCTTCCACACCACGAGCAGCGCTTCGCTACGGGTCGGCGTTCCTCGGAGGAAGATTGCATATCTAGAGTTTAGAACGTCACCGGAGACGGCGCGCGTATGGGTACAACACTCTCCGTGGTCCGAGAACGACGCGCCATTCGACACCTCAGCTAGGTGTTGGGCGAAGCAGCTGAGCGGTGCAGTGTCAATGAACGAGCTTTGAAGCCATGGGACTCAAAGAAGTTCTTGGTATGGCGATCGCCGGGCAGCGCAGTGGCATCCCAGCCGAGCAGGCCAGGGCCACCCCAGTCGATGCCGAAGTCGATCAATGCCTCGCCAACTCCGACGGTCCGGGCGTCCTCGACCACGAAGAGGTCCTGAACGACGCCTAAGAGCTGTCCGTCTGGAAGGGCGTCGACGCGAAAGATCGCAAAGCCAACGGGGACACCGTCGATCTCACCGATCGCTGCGATCGAATCGGCATCGTCGAGCGCAGCGATCCAGAGGTCTGCCGGAGGAAGCGGTGCATGGTCGCGGCTGAGAAAAAGAGCACCGCCGCGTTGGCGTTGAATACGCGCCGCGGCGCCTTGGGCCGCCTCTGCAACCCAGGGGGCGTCATCCGCTCTGCCCGGGCGGGCTGAAACTTCCACGATGTCTACTTGGCGATGAGTTGATCGACCTTGTTCAGCACTGTTTTACGGTTGCGGTGCTCGGACTCATAGATCCGAACGATGTCGAGTTCTGCCAGCGATAGTCCACCGAGATGCTTGACGACCTGACTCGCTGCAAGCTGATCGTAGTCGGCGATCGGGAGCGCTGTTTCTTGCACCGTTTCGCTGGTCTCGGCCGATGTGGCTGGCGGCGTCGGAGGCGCTGCGACGGCCCGAGGTGGTGTGGCAGCGTCAAGCTCTTCAGGTGCAACGGCGGTCGTGCCAACCTGTTCGGCCTGTGGGTCGTCTCCACCAAAAAACGCGCTGGTGAGCTGTCCGGCCTGTTGACGAACGGAGTCGATCTGTTGATCGATTCGCTGTCGCAGCATGGGCACGCCTGCCTGAACCGCGAACTGCCCAATCATTTTGGCCTGGGTGATCTGCATGTTGAGGCGCTGTTTTGAGGCACCAATCTCGGAACGTCCACGCTCGACTAGTGCATCGATCATGGGGGGAACCGAATCTCGGGCGATAGCGGCGAGTCCGATTGGTGCAAAGAATGCGAGCTCCAACGCGTTGTCGGAACCATCATCTTTCTTCGAGTTGTCGTCAGACATGACAGAACCCCTTGGTAGCCAGGCTGACGCGATTCTAGGGTCGCTCCCCCGCCGAAGCGCTAACACGGGGCCGGACTTTGTCCAGCCATATGTGCGCGCCGATGATGACCCCCGACAGGACCACCATCCACGGGCCGAATCGCACATAGGGCGTCTCGCCAGCGCGAGCTGGCACGGTTGCCTTCAACGTCGCCGCCTGAAGTAGTGGCGTTTGCTGAGTCACCAACCCGGCGGGGTCGATAACGGCGGAAATTCCGCTGATTGCGGAGTGGACGACGGCTCGGCCCGTTTCCGCCGCGCGCATTCGGGACATGGCCACATGCTGAGCCGCATTCGACGTGTTGCCAAAGGAGCGATTGTTTGTTGAGACGACGAGGACCTGAGCGCCCTGACGCGCCCGATCCCGGGCATCTCGCCCGAACGCGGATTCAAAGCAGATGAGGTTGCCGATGGGCGTCGGACCGATGTCGAAAATGTCGCTGCCAGCGCCCGGCCTAAAGTCGACGGGAACCTGGGACACCTGCGGGACAACCTTTTCGAGGATGGAACGGAAAGGTATGTACTCCCCGAAGGGAACCAGATGCTGTTTGGTGTAGACGCCTGCCGGCCTTCCCTGCGGGTCGAAGAGGATGTTGGTGTTGTAGCGCGGTGCGTCCGCATCGGCCGACAGTGTGCTGTTGGTCAGCACATAGGCGTCGAGATTTCTGGCGAGGTCGGCAACTTGGGGTGTGAGCGCCGCGTCGTCGCGCGGATCTCGACCTCCAAAACTGGATTCGGGGAAGATGATCAAGTCCAGATCGTCGAGGCGGGTGAAATCCGCTGCAAGCTCCAGGTGACGTTGTGGGAGCAGCCGAGACTGCTCCGCGCCGGAGAGATCTCGGTTGAAGTCGTTGCCTTGGACGAGTCCGACGGTGAGTGATCCAACCGGTGTCGTGCCGTCGGCCGAAACAACCCCGGAAGCCACCCAGATCGATAGACACCACACGAGTGGCATTCTCCAGGCAGTTGACATCAAACGTCTCGCCGGAGGGCGCTTCCAAGGGTCGAGGAGCTGCGCCATAGCTACAGCCGATCCGACGAGCAGGAAGGTGACGGCGTGGATTCCCCCCCAGGACGCCAGATGGCGCGCCGGTGCTAAGCCGATGAGGGCATAGCCAGGGTCGCCCCACGTGAAGCCACCATAGGGGTAGTGCCCACGAATGAACTCCCCGACGGTCCAGATCGCCGCCGCCGCGAACGGAGAGGTCAACCTGGCAGGGCGGAGTGCGAACTCATGCATCAAGAAGAAGAGTCCCGCCCACCAAAGCGCTGTATACAGAACCAGGAACGGGTAGCCAGGTCCGGCGGCGAGCCAGGCCCAATAGAGCATCGGGGTAAAGCACCCAACGCCCAGAAAGAAGCCACGACGAGCGAATTCGGTCGACGTCGTAGCTCCTGTGCGCATCGCTGCGATGAGCACAACAAACATGACCGGCCACCACAAATGCGGTGCGTATGAAAAAGAAAGGACGGCGCCGACCAGGAGCCAGACGCCGTCCTTGACCATGGACCGAGGCATCGGTCGAGAACTCGCTACACGCAGTCGTTGCAGAGTTGATTCGTTTCGTCTGCGAGCTGAGTACGTGACTTCACGAGGAAGCAACCGCGACAGGTGAACTCGTCGAAGCGTTTCGCTGCAATCTTCGCAGGACCCTTAGCCGTCGATTTCTTCTCCACCGCTTCGTCTTCGAGATCGCTTGAGAGCCGGTCGCGAAGCATTTCGTCGAGGGTTTCTTCGGTGTCGTCGGGGTGCTGTTCGTCTTCGAGGTCGAGGACATCTTCGTCGTCGTCATCTTCGTCGTCGTCGCTATCCGATGACGCGTCGTCTTCGTCGTCGTCATCCTCGTCGTCGTCGTAGTCGTCGTCGTAGTCGTCGTCGCCATCTTCGTCGTCGTCTTCGTCGTCGGAATCCTCGTCGGAATCGTCGTCGAAATCCTCGTCGATCTCGTCATCGCCGAGGTCCTCGTCCATCCCGTCGTCGTCGAGATCGTCGTCGAGGTCGTCATCCATTTCGAAGTCTTCGTCTACCACTGAATCGGGCCTCCAGAACGCCGGAATCGGGCGGAGTATAACGCTAGGAATCGTGCGTGCAACGCAGGTGGTGAGAAACCACGCTGCCTTGTCGAGAGGAACGCACCCACCCACGAAGCCGAAATGCTTAGCAGAGGGTCCGAGATGCTGCCACCCTAAGACGGCAAGAGGCCAAACGGCCCCTTGTCCCGGGTCCGTTTGGCCTCTTCCGCGGGGGTCTCGGAGGTGTCGAGCGTGCCCGTGTTTACCGGAAGCGGTTGCGGATGAGCTGGACGTTAGCCACGTACTGCTTGGTATCGGTATACAGGCCCTTCTTCATGACCGACCCCTGCCCCTGGTAGTAGGCGGCGATGGCCATTTCGGTGTTGCCGTCGAAGTAGTCGAGCAGGTAAGCCACGTATCGGACCCCCATCTGAATGCCTTGTTCAGGGACGAAGGCGTTCAGTACGGTCGGAGAACCGAGCAGCGAGCGGGAGATCCATTCCTCGGTCGCTGGCATGATCTGCATGACGCCCTTGGCTCCCACCCCGCTGACTACGTGGCTTTGCCAGCCAGATTCCTGGTACGCAATGGCCTTGACGAGGTCGGCAGGTACGCCGTACTGCTTTGCCCAGTAGTCAAAGACGGGGTGCAGCGCCCAACGGTCACCGGACGCTGCTTTCGGTGCGGCGGTCGACGACGTGGGTGCGCTGCCGAGGGCCTTGCTCGGCGCGGCACTCTTGGCGGTTCCCCACAGGTTCAAGGTCCGTCCCGCGAGAATGCGGTCAGGTGACGACAGGCCGTTTATGGAGACGAGGGTCGCGGAATCAACGCCAAATCGATGTGCGATCGAAGTCAGTGTGTCGCCCGGCTTGATCGTGTAGCTGGCTTGCTGTGATCCGGGGATCGTCAACATCTGGCCGGCGTAGATGTAGTCGTCCGCCGAAATCCCGTTCGCGGCAGCCAGCTCAGAAACCGAGACGCCGAAGTATTGCCCGATGCTGGTCAGGGTGTCGGCTCGTTTGACCTGGTAGGTCAGCGTTGCGTCCGATGCGACGGCGGCAAGCGCCAGCGCGATGAGGACGCTGAGGGTTCGGAAACGACGAAGCATGGTGGACTCCCACAGAGACAGGTGTGCCTTCTATGGGTTTTTGTCGTCGTGTATCGAGGGGGCCTTTACCCAAAAAATCTTCTCAGTTGTCACAACATCTGTTGAAGATGACCAAGTCCGGTCCCATCGAGGAGGCTAGCGACCGACGCGTCGTTGGTGCGCTTGACGCTCCGAGGCCAAACGTTCCAGCTCATAAACACCGTGATCGACAAAATTCATCGCGTCGGCGATGGCCACGTGGCCTGCTTCGTCTCGGATGAGTTGGTGCATCTTTTGGCAGACGGCTCGGTAGCTCGGATGACCTTGAGGCGTCGTGCGCAGTTCCGTGACGTGCATAGCTTCACGAGCATTCATTTGCATCACGAACCGAATTCTGAACCCCAACGCAACGGCATACTGCGCCTCTTCGGGGAATGCCCCAGAGATAGCCTCGTAGAGATCGCGTGAGCGTTCCATCACACTGCGGTAACGGGATTCGAGGCCAGCTTCGGATACAGACTCAGGGACGTCGTAGCCGAGGTTTGGGCTCAGACGTTGCCACTCGATGGTGAGCATCCTGTGCCGTTGCAGGTCTCGGAACGCCCCGTAATCGGTAGCGATCTCAAAGCGATAGTCGGTTCTTTCAAATGCACGACCCGGCCGGTGGCGACGATTCGTGCGATCTCCGACGTAGGCGAGGAGAATGGCCGAACGTTCCTCACGTGAGAGTTGTGACACGGCCTGTGCAATCTGAGCCTCGCTCGCGCTCGTCGATGAGAACAGGGCAGCGGCAACCACCTTTTGTTCGCCCTCTGGGTCGAAGTCGACCAGCCTGACCGATTCGTCCTGTACCGGGTCAGGCAGGACGGCCATCAGCGTGTTGGCCGTCTCTTCGATGGCTCTGCGGTTGTCGGCGAAATACTGCGACCACCGTCCCCCACGATCGGGACGGTCAATCCGGGTAAGGAACGACGGAATCGTCTTGCGGAGTTCGATCAGCATCAAGTCCGCGTAGGAGCGAACCTCGTGAAGCGGATGAGAGCGCATCCGCAAAAGCAGTTGCTCATATCCCTGACCGGTTCCATAGATCCCGACATTGGAGAGCGTCGACGCTGGGAGAAGGCCGCGCAGCGCGTCACAGGCCTTGGCTTTGATCGTCGACTGGTACACCATCTCGTTATCGCTGGGATCCCGGGGGTATCGCTCTTTGGCCCACCGGAGCATGATCGGCATCATGTCGGCGTAGGCATCAAACATGGCGTCCATATCGGCCACATAGCGAGCGCCCAGCGGTGAATGCCCAATCGACGGATCCCGCCAGTAGCGGTAACGGCCGCCGAGCCTTTCGTCGTACGCGATATATCTGGTCGACTGTTCGAGGTAGGACATCAACCGTCCCCACTCGAGCACTTTGGTCAGGATGTTTGACGCCTGTTCGCAGGCCAAGTGGACGCCGCCGAGCTGAGCGACCGAATCATCCCCGTACTCAAAGAAGACCCGTTCGTAGAGTTCCTCGGCCCGTTGCAGCCCAATGGTGGCATCGAGGCTTTCATCGCCAGAGATGTCGAGTTCGCCAACGAACTCATCGAGGAATAGGCGACGCAGACTCTTGGGCGACCTTGAGTAGCGAGCGAAGAGCGCCCCTTTGACGACCTCGGGCAGATTGACGAGCGCGAAAACGGGGCCGTCGAGATTGGTGAAATATCGCCGGAGAACCTCGATTTCTTCGGGCTCGAAATGTTCACTCACGTACAACATGGATCATTCCTTGCCTGAGGACGATGTCGTGGTTTGGTGGCCGGCGGCACCAGGGTCTGCGAGGAAATCGATCGCCGTCATAGCGAGCGCGCTCGCCGCGTCGATGATCGCGTCATACGCCGCCTCGGTCTGGGTTTGCTCAGCGAACGCAGCGGTATGAATGTTCAGCGACGGGTTGCCGATCCCGATCATGGGATGAAGGCCGGGGATCACTTGGGTGACGTTGCCCATATCCGTGCTACCAACCATGACGCCAGCGACGTCAGCGATCGGGGTTAGTTGGCGACCCAGCTCCCTCATGTTCGACCGGTACCAAGTTTCGAGTTGGCCCCACCGTCGAATTTCGGCGTACGGCTTGCCGTCGATCCTGATCTCGGCGTTCGCGCCCACCGCTCGTGCCGCGCATCGAAAACAATTCTCGACCTTCTCCACCAACCCCGCCAGCTCGGTCATGTGCGGCGTGCGAACCATGAAACGGGCGCTGCAATGGTCGGGCACGACATTGGCGGCCGTTCCGCCATTGGTGATGATGCCATGGAGGCGGACTCCGTCCGGTACGTGTTGGCGCAGCATCGCAACGGCCTGAAAACCGCCGATGAGGGCATCGAGGGCATTGATCCCAGCCTGCGGCTGCGCCGCAGCGTGAGCGGCTCGGCCGAAGGTGTCGATCTCGAGGATCGCGACTGCGAGCGAGGGCATCGTCAGGAGGTCCATTCCCGCGGGATGCGCCATAAGCGCGAGATCGACGTCGTCGAAGATTCCAGCGTCGAGCAGGTGAATCTTGCCTCCCCCACCCTCTTCCGCTGGCGTTCCGATGACGACGACCCTCGCGTCTCCTAAGGCGCCTGACGCTGTTCCGCTCGTGGCTTGTCTGGATTCTTGGGGAGTGGTGTCTTCGCTCGTCAATGGGGTGTCGCTGGCATCGAGCGCCCGACGCAGCGCCACGCCCGCGCCGACACCGATCGCCGCGATCAGATTGTGCCCACACGCGTGCCCCAATTCGGGAAGGGCGTCGTACTCACACAGCATGGCGATGGTCAGGGGCCCGGTGCCTGCTTCCATACGAAACGCGGTCGGTAGTCCGTCGATGGCCGACCCGACAAAGCCGAAATCTTCGAGGAGGACACGAACCATCTGTGCGGAACGGTGCTCTTCGAAGCCGAGTTCTGGGTTTTGGGCAAGTGAATCGGCCAACTCGACGAGCGACGGTCGCAGGGCGCTGAGCTCGGTTCGAGCCGCGGTTTTGGCGGCCGATACCGCCTCGAGGTTGGCACCCGAGCGCGCCTCGACGTTTGGCGAGGCTGAATTTGCGTCGATACTTGGCGTCACGAGGTGCCTCCAGAGGCGATTGTGATCGCGACCTTGCCGAACTGCTGTGACTGCTCGAGATAGAGCAAAGCCTCAGGCACGTCCTCGAACGGGAAGGTCCGATCGATAATCACCGGAACCTGACCTGATCCAACCGCTGTAGTCGCGCGCTCAAACTCGGCGAAATTATTCATTGTTGAACCGATCAGGCTTTGCTGGCGAAAGAACAGCGTTGGCAGATGCACTTCCACCGTCTGGCCACTACTCGCGCCGCACGTCACGAATCGACCGCCGCGACGCAGCGACCGCATGGCTTCATGCCAGGTCGCAGGCCCGACCGTGTCGAACACAACGTCCACGCCGCGACCGGCGGTTGCGGCCAACACCTCAACACTGAAGTCGTCGGTCGATCCGACCGCCAGATCGGCGCCGAGCTCGCTCGCTCGCCTGAGCTTGTCGGGGTTTCTTGACGTGACGATCACATATGCGCCCGCCGCTTTTGCGAGGAGCAGACATGCCAGCGCAACACCACCTCCAACGCCTGGAATCAGCACCCGATCAGCGAGCCCGAGCTCCGCCTTGCGGAACATTCGCACCGCATTTGCGTACGCGGTGCCGAAAGAACCCGCGGACTCCCAGTCGAGGCCGGGTGGCTTCGCTATGGCGTTCTCGGTGGGCACGATCACCTCGGTCGCGAGCGTCCCCCAGCGATGTTCGCCAACGATTTTGAAAGACGGGCACAACGGAGTGTCGCCGGCGAGGCATGTCCGGCATCGGAGACAGGCCGTTGCAGGGTTGATGATGACGGGCTCGCCGACACGATCTGGAACGCCTGGCCCGCATGCATCGATGAAGCCAGCGCCGTCGGCACCGGCGACATGGGGAAGCGGTGGCGCTGGACGACCCCATGAAACCCAGAGGTCGAGGTGATTGAGGGCCGCTGCTTTGAGCGACACGCGCACTTCACCGGCCTTTGGCGCCAGCGAGGGAATGTCCTCCAAACGGTAGCCGTCCGGTCCTGTTGTTTCGGCCAAAACCCATGCACGCATCGGGGCGAGTCTAATGAGGTCGGTCTCCAGAGTTGCGTGACCATCGGTCGAGGAACGCTGCGGCCAGGCAGTTGGGCACCATCACGTAGCCGAGAGCTCTCCCGTCATGAGGGGGACGCAGAGATGTAGGGGGTGATCCGCTATCGATACCCTCAGCCGCTCAGCACGTCCGACGAATTGGCCGTCTACCCAGATCTTCTGCGCCGATGTCAGGCTGACGTCGAAGCTTGTGCCGCGAGACCGGGTCACGGCCGGATGGGGAAAGTGTGAGCCGGAGCGCATTCTGATTCGCAACTCTCTGCGCTGTGGGCGAGGCACCGAAAACGTGATCATTTCGCATCGCCCATCGTTGAGGTGTGAGCCCGGATTGATCTGACTTCCCTGGGAAAAGGCTCCGTTCATTATTGCAACACTCCAGCACTCTACGAGCTCGTTGGAGTTCGAGCGTTGCACTTCAAAACCCCTGCGAAGGTCCCACGATCGGCGTACGGCGCGAGCGCCCACTTCAACCCCTACGCCGCCTTGAAACGAGTTCCACGGGGAACGTGGCGATTCCTGCAGCTCCACAACCAGCACATCCAGTGAATACAGAATCCAGTCTGTGAAAACAAGAGTATTCGAGGGCTTGGAAGTTCGGAGTCCTAACTGTCGAACGAGGTCGGGTTGGAGCTTGCTGGGCAAGATCCCGACGGGTGATTGGGAACCCTTGGCCGCTTCCATTGCTGTGGGGAGATCCGGGGCCATCTGATCGGGGGGTTCGCAGGGCTCCCCCCAGGGCGCTCCACGGCTAATCGGCGTCATAGCGTTACGCTCACGGAACCGGGTGGATGTGTCACGCCCGGGCCTCAACTGGCGGGGTCGAAGGGCCGCACAAGGCCCCGCATGACGAGACGTTCGGCCTTCCCGAACTGCCCGTCGGGATCCGCGGCGTCGAGTTGTCGGAGGAGATCGGCGACTTGACGGAGGTGGCGAACCAGATCCCCTGCAGCGATACCTGACGTCTCAGCCAAGGTCGCAAAACTTGAACCGGACGCCCACGCTTGCACCGCACCAGCCAGGGAAGCATCGAGCTCGCGCGTCGGCGTGACCCGACCGTGGTTCTCGGAGGCCGTCGTCGCTACCCAGCAATTATCCAGTTTCTGTAGTGAGCTCTGGAGTGTCTGGGATCCGTAGTGCACAGTGACGTCGTCACGGCGTCCCTGATAGACGAGCGCGGATGCCAATGCGGCGACGTTTTCGACAGGGCCGTCAAAGACGGCGCCATTCAAAGCCTCGATTGCTATGAGTTCGGTGTCGCCGTGCACATGGCGGAGTTGGATGCCCCGACCCGTCAGTGATCCACCTTCTAGATAGCCAAGTCGCTCCAAGAGCGCGTATTGACGTCGGAACACGTCGATGAGTTCGCCCCGCAGAGAGTCGATATCTCGCTGTATCCATCGGATCCGACGCAGCCGTCGACGTTCACGCGAGTTGGGCCGGGTGCCCTCGCCGTCGCGCTCCCCTGGCTCGTCACGGCCACCGCCATCTCTCGTGCCGTCATCGGGCTCACGGTGTCCGTCGTCTTGAAGCCCGGTGAGCTGTTCGGCGAGTCGGTCGGCGCGCTCATCGGCTTGAAACTGGGCAAACGAGGCCCGCAAGATTCGTTCGATTTCGGAGACGTCGTGTCGCGCCACGAGGTTCGCCACCATGTTGTAGGACGGCCGGAAAGAGCTTCGAAGAGGAAATGCCCGGGTGTATACGAGATCGAGCACTTCGGACAGGTCCGTCCAACGGTCGTACATGATGAGGGACTCACCGCGCCGGTCAAGCCCGCGGCGGCCCGCTCGGCCGGTCAGCTGGGCGTAGTCGCTGCCCCGCAGCAGTCGATGTGTGGTCCCGTCATACTTGGTGAGTCGTTCGAGCACGACTGTCTTGGCAGGCATGTTGATGCCCATCGCAAGAGTCTCGGTCGCGAACACGACCGGTAGGTTGCCCGCAGCGAAGCACTCTTCGACGACGGTCTTTGCGATTGGAACCATGCCCGCGTGGTGCGCTCCAAATCCGAGACCGAGGGACCAGACAAACTCTTCGATGCCCAAGACATCCCGGTCTTGTTCGCTGAGCGGGGCGAGAATCTCCGAAGCCATCGCCAAGCACGCCTCGGACTGTTCCACGGTGGAGAGTGCCAGGCCCTGATCGACACACTGCCGTACCGCGTCGTCACACGCAGCCCGGCTGAACAGAAAGTAGATCGCTGGCAGACCGCCACCTTTACTCAGATACCGAATGACCTCGTGGCGGCGCGGGGTGCGCAAGGGACTGCGAGGTCTCCGTGCGTTCCTCGATGAACCGCTGGCGCTGGCCTGTGTGGCCGAATGATCCAGGCGGCTTAAGGCGCGTTTGGCGCGTCTGGTCCAGGTCTTACGGGCACCGAGGTCGTCGGAATGAGCGAGGCCGATCTTGTGAAGCTCGGATCGCTGCTTGAGACCAACCAAATAGGAATGATCGAGCGGTACCGGTCGCTTGTCATCTGCGACAACCTCGACTCTGCCGTGAACCGAAGAGATCCAACGTCCAAATTCGTCCGCGTTTGACACCGTTGCTGAGAGGCAGACGAGTCGGACCTGTGAATCCAACTGCATGATGGTCTCTTCCCAGACGGCCCCCCGCTCTGAGTCCTGAAGATAATGGACCTCGTCCAGAACGGCGACGGCCAGCGAGCTGAGCGCCTCCTTGCCCTCATAACACATGTTGCGGAGCACTTCGGTCGTCATGACGACGACGGGAGCGTTGGGCAGGATCGAATGATCGCCGGTGAGCAGACCGACCTTTGACGTGCCGTACCGGGCGGTGAGGTCTCGGTGCTTCTGGTTGGAAAGGGCCTTGATGGGTGTGGTGTAAAAGGCCCGCTTACCGGCTCGAAGGGCGCGATCGATCGCGAACTCGGCGATAGCGGTTTTACCCGAGCCCGTCGGTGCGCTGACCAGAACGGACGCGCCCGCTTCGACGTGGCTCATGGCGATGCGCTGAAAGGGGTCCAGTCGGTAGCCGCAGGAGCGCTCGTACTCGTCGATGTCGGCGGTCACCAGATCATCACGATGCCCTGGAGCGACGCTTCATGATCTTTCCGATAATCCAGACAACTTCGTAGAACGCGTACATGGGGATTGCTAGTACGAACAGTGTGAATGGATCACCCGATGGGGTCACGATGGCAGCGGCGCTCACGATCAATACGATCGCGGCTCGCCGCCAGCGGCTGAGATGGTCGGGAGTGATCACACCCGCCATCATCAAGAAGGTCAGGATGATCGGGAACTCAAAACAGATCCCAAAGGCAAGGACCATGAGGATCGAGAACACCATGTAGGACTCGGCGGTCAGATTGGGGTCGAAAGTGTCGCCGCCGAAGGTCAACAGGAAGTCGAGCGTGGTATCCCGCACGAGTTGTGAGAGCAGTGCGCCCAGGGCAAACAGCAGAACTGACGCGGCCACGAAGGGAACGGCGTAGTTGCGTTCACGTTCGGTAAGGCCGGGTGTGATGAAACGCCACAGCTGGTACATCAGGACCGGGAAGGCGAGCGCAATCCCACCGTACATGCAGATCGACATCTTCAGGGTGAAGCCATCGGTCGGTGCGAGGAGGATCAGGTTCTTACCGGTGAGATTGTTGTACGGCTCGGTGAGGTAGTTCAGAAACGGGTCATAGAGCCAGAGGAACGAGACGAAGACGCCGAGAACGACCGCAGCGGCACAGATGATGACCCGTTTACGAAGTTCGACGAGATGCTCCACCAAGCTCATGGCCTGGTCGCGTTGCGCGGCCTTTACCATGGGCTGTTCGATGTGGGCTGTGCGGCGGAATCCGAAGCTGCAACCGGGGTCGAGTCTCCAGAGCCGGCGGGATGCGTGCTGTCTGCTTGGGGGGTGCTGTCTGCTTGTGGCGCGGCGTCTGCTTGTGGCGTGCTGTCTGCTTGTGGCGCGGCGTTCGCTGCTGGCTGCATGTCGTCGGCAGGCTTGTCGCTGTCATCAGCGCGTTGAGCTACCGCATCACTTCGGACCGGATCGCTGTGGATCGCGTCGCTGTCCCGTGTTGCATCGCTTCGTATCGCAACGGCTTCGGCGGCGAACGCGGAGCTGACGGGGGTGGAGTCGTCTCCGCTTGGTTGCGGTTCGGCCGGGGTCTCGTGGACCTCCTGAGCCAATGTCGGCGTCACTGCGTCGTCGCTGGGTATCGGCGGCGTTGCTCCGTCAGGGGGCCGTGGCGTCGCTGGCTCCGCCGCCGCAGTGGTCGGTGTCGCGTCGTTGGCTGGCGCTGACTCGAGTTCCGCAGCGTCGCGCGGCGGCCCTAAGGGCCGTTCGGGGCGAGGCGGCAGACCTTCGATCTCTTTTGGAGGTTCATTGGCCGGGGCTGGCTCGAGCGGCAAGAGATTCTGTGGATTTTTGATTGCTTTTGACATCTCTTCCACGGTCGGGCGGACACCGTTGAACTCCTGGGTGACGTTCTTCAACTCAGACTGGACTTGGTCCTGGGCATCGCGGAGCTGTTTGAACACCTTCGCAATCGTCCGCCCTACCTCGGGAAGCCGCTCGGGCCCGAGCACGATGAGCGCCACGAACATGATGACGATGACCTCTGGTCCCTGAAGGCTTGGAAGAATCACGGTCAAGACCTTTTGCTTGGAGCAACCGGCACAGGTTATCGGTCAGAGGTGGCGAGCAAGAAGCGGGCACCACTCCGTCCTTGCATCAACGCTGGGCTGCACGCGTCAGCGAATGGTCAAGTTGCGATCAACCAACCGTCTTCGCGCCTCAACGACCAGACCGAAACGAGAAATGTGCAGGCAGACACTAAATGACAGGCATGAAATTTTTCCCCGTAGTCCTCAAGCTCTTCCCGCTGATTGACGATGGAACAAACACGCGTATGTCTGCACCCTGGGAGGAGCAATGACAACGATACGAGCCACCTGCCCCGACTGCGGCGATGTCGTGTTGACGACCGCCGATGTCACGGTACGACGGTGTGTCGACACCGACGATGGTAGCTACCGATTTAGGTGCCCCCACTGCGAACTCACGGTGACCAAGAACGCACCCCGTGACGTCGTTGAGGTCCTCTTGGGCTCCGGAGTCGTGCTTGAAGAATGGACGCTGCCCGCCGAACTCGCCGAGCTGCGTGGCGGACCCGAGCTGACGATGGACGATCTCTTGTCGTTTCATGAACTGCTCGAAGACGACAACTGGTTCGACATGCTCCTCGAGAGCGTCCATCAGCCACCGGCGGACTAGCTTCCTCCCGGAAGGCTGTTCCGTCGCCCCGTCGCTGAGTGTTTCAACCCGACAGGACGCCGGATAGCACGGGTATCCAGCGGTGACGATCCCCCGCCATGGTCGATCGCACGTCGAGCCGCCCGCTCACCGTGTCCGGGGAGACGAGCCCATGCGCGAGTATCTGAGCCATGAGCACAATCACCTTTGCCCACCGCGGCGGTATGGGCGACCGCCCGGAGAACTCGATGATCGGGTTTCACGATGCGCTGGCACGGGGAGCCACCGGGCTCGAATCCGATGTGCGGCTCAGCGCCGACGGCGAAGCTGTCCTCGTCCACGACAAAGCTGTGTGGACCAGGGGCCGTCGCAGAACGGTCGCCAAAACGGCTGCGTCGACGCTTCAATCCGCCGGCGTCGTGACCCTTGTTGGGCTCTATGGCGAGATCGGCTGGGAGTACGAACTCAGCCTTGACCTCAAAGACCACGATGCAGCACAGACCTGTATCGAAGCTGCGAGCAGGCATGGCGACGGCGCACTGCGGCGGCTCTGGCTCGTCGACACCACCCTCGACAGGGTGACGGCGATCCGAGCGTTGAGTCCCGAGGTGCGTGTTGTCTTATCGACCCGTTTTGCGAAGATCGAATCCGATCTCGAACGGACCGCATCCAACCTCGCAACACACGGCATCGACGCGATCAACCTTCCGGCGTCCGAATGGAACAAGGGTATCGTCGCCATGTTTCACCGATTCGGCATTCTTGCCTTCGGTTGGGATGCCCAAGAAGAACGACAGATCCGCCGTGCGCTGAGCATCGGACTCGACGGCATCTATTCAGACTGGGTGGATCGACTGGTGGGCGTCACGGCTGAGTGGACCGAAACCGACTGACCAGATCAGCCGGAGATGCGCGTTACAGGCCGCCCCATCGGCTGATCGGCCAGACTCTGAGTCGGGCCCGACCGATGATCGAATCCTCCGGAATTGGGCCGAAAACGGTGGAATCGCGGGAGTTGCCTCGGTTGTCTCCCATCATGAAGTACTGGCCCTCCCCGACGCTGACGGGGCCGAACGTGATGGTTGCTTGAGGTTCGGCGGTATAGGGCTCATCCTGTTGGACTCCGTTGATGAATAGGTGGCCTTCTTTCCCTTCGACGATGTCGCCGGGGACTCCGATAACCCTCTTGATCAACACATCGGGAACTCCGGGGCCTTTGACCGAATCCGGCGTCTCAAAGACAACGATATTTCCGTGCGATGGGGATCCAAAGCGTGTCGAGAGCTTCTCGACGAGGACCCAGTCGCCTTTGTCGATCGTGTGTTCCATCGACTCCGAGGGGATCGTGTAGGTCTGCATGACGTACGTGCGACCCAAAAACGCAACCAGAAGCGATGCGGCGATAATGATCAGCCACTCGATCGCCCGTCGTTTTGGATCGTCGGGATCCTCCCCCGAGCGATCGTCGCGTGCATCGATCTCTGCTGGGCTGTCCCCTGCTGGTGCAGCACCAGCTTGAGGTGATGCCCCCGGTGTGTCCGCGGCCTCCGGGACAGAGTCGTCCGGCTGGGTTTGAAGCGCTGTTTCGGTGCCGGATTCGTCATCCGGGGAGACCTGGTCGGCGGTGTCTTCGTCGAACTCTGGTTCAGCGGAGTTTGGGCTGGGGTTTTCAGACAACTGGAGACCTAACTACAGGGTTCAGATCGCTTACGGCGGCAACGCGCGGGGGTTCTGTCGAATGTTGGGTGGCGTCGCCACACCCGGACGCCGACCGCCCCGGTCGCCACGGCCAGCAAACGGCGGAATCGGCCGCGAAGTTCGTGGGCGAGGGTGCCTTCACGTGTAACTCGGCTATCGAGCGGGGCAGATTCCCCGGCCTGAAGCGTAACCGCCGACAAGGCTGTGTCAGCAGACGGGTCTGTCAGTGCGAACCTTCAACGATTCGCGTTTGGTCGTATCGGTCGAGGATCGAGCGAGCCCGGTCGGCGACCCGCTGCCTGAGCCACATGGGTTCGACGACATCGGCGGTGGTCCCGAGACGAAGCACCAGTTGTTCGATCCAGATACCGTCCGCAGCGCGAAGAACCACCTCGATCTCGCCCTCGGACGCTGAGACTGTCGTGGTGGGTACAGCACGCAACAACCAATGCGCGCCCGGCCGCAGTCGAAGTCGCACCTCGAAGGCGTCCGTTGCATCTTCAAACCATCCGTCATGGTGTCGTACCGGATCTGATGTTGTGACGGTCCGGTTTCGATTGGTGAGGATGTCGAGTCCGACGATCCGATCTACCCGGAACGTTCGTATGTCATCGGCTCGATAGCAGAAACCGTGTAGATACCAACCGCTGCCCTGTTGTACGAGTTCGAGCGGATCGACGCGGCGGAACGAAAACGAGTCACGGCCCGCCGTGTAATAGGTCACATCGACTGGATGGTCGGATGCAATCGCGTCCCGCAGCTGAGCCAGGTATGCCCGAACCGAGGGGCCGATGTCAGAGGACACGTGAAACGCCGCACCGAGCGTTGATTTCAGCTTGGTGACCGCGTGTGCCAACGGTCCATCGTCATCCGATCCCGGGACGTCCAACAGACGCTGGGCCGCCGCCGTCAGGGCGATCGCTTCATCGGTGGTGAGTCGGACGGGCCGATCAAAGTACTCAGCAAACCGAACGCGCACCTCCCCCGCCACGATATCGACGGTGATGAGACGGTCCGGCGTGTAGGGAGGCAGACCACAAAAGGACAACAGCCCTAAATCGGCCTCGGCGTCGTCGACGGTGGTGCCAAAGCGTACGCTCAACTCTTCCAGGGACACCCAGGGGTGCTGCGCAATCCAAGGAAGCATCGCAAGCGCTCGTTGCAATCGCTGTTCGGCAGTCGCTCGTTTGGCCATCACCGAACCCCTTCCAGGAACTCGATCAATTCCGATGCGAAACGCTGCCGCAGGTAGGCGGGTGAGACGACTTCAGCGTGGTCGAGGAATTCGAGGACAAAGCTCCGGAACGCATCCCAGTTGGTCACCGTGAACTCGATGTCCACCGCCCCGTCCGGATACGACACGGATCTTTCGCCGCTGGCTCGCGCCGTAGCGATCGAGGCGTACTTCGGATCGAAGCGGACCTGAACCAAAGCCGAAGGGTCGTCCCCGAGCCGCCATGCCGGTTGATCAAGACGCAGCTCGAGATCTTGTTCCGGTTCGAACGCCCCCGACTCACCGATATCTAGAATCTGGTCGATGCGGTCGAGGCGAAACGATCGCGGTGCGTCCCGGTCGATATCGCGCCCGGTTGCGTACCAATTGCCGCCCCCCTGAAGCGCCAACGCTGAGGGTTCGAGTTTTCGAACGTTGTTTCGATACAGGAAAGCTATTGGGCGCCGTTCACGGACGGCGTCCACAAACGGCGCTAGGTGCTCTGACGTGGGAATATCGGTCGAGACGACCTCGTCGGCTTCGGGTTTACCGCCAACTTTCCAGATTGTTGAAGTTTGTCCGCTTCGATGCATCGATACGGCGGCAACTTGCAATGCCCGACTCTCGTCGTCGGTCAGTTGTAAATCGGGAAGGTAGTACTCGGCGGGGTCGACGAGATAGCCAACATCGCCGTCGCCGAGCTGTACGGTCTGAATCGGCACACCGATAGCTCGTAGGGCGTCCTTGTCCCGCTCAAATTGACGTCGGTAGGACGCTTTGGCCTCGGGATAGCCGCTCAGACGATCGACAATTTCGGTGAGCGCCAAGGGCCGCCGAGTGTCGAGCAACAAAGCAAGCAGATTGGTCAGACGTTCAAACCGGTCGATCACGCCTCCGCAGAGTACTCCGCGCTGTGGCGTCGGGGGACGACCCCTCCCCCCGTTGGCGCCTAGCGGCGAATCATCAACGCAGCTGCGTGCGCTCCAGCTGCGGCGGCGGTCAGGAATAACATCGGATCCGCCGATGCTGGCCGCCCCATAGATGTGACGTTCAAACCAAGCTCGTCAAATACGGAAACGACATCCGGGGCCGCTACGTCGACAATCTGGTGTCGCGCTAACTGCGGATCACTCGACAACGCGCCGAGCAGCGCCTCGCGCTGTGCGGCGTCGACATGCACCGCCGCCGCCGGTATCGGAATCGTCGTCTCACAGAGAAGCGCTTTGCCGAGCGCGGTTCGCGAGTGATGAGAGACCACACGATGCCGCGGACGGGGGTCAGCAAAGGACGCTCGCAAGGCCGGTATGCCGATCGCTCCAACGGCCGTGGCGGCGTGGAGGATCTCGGTCACGTCGAGTGCTGTGTTTCCCCATGCACTGGCGGTGCCAACAATCCCGGGTCCGACACCAGCCAGCAGTACGTCGCAACGGGCAGCGTGCAACGCTGTTATACAGCCGCTGTGCAACGTGATCGCCTCAAGATCACCGCCGAAAGAGTTGCGGGCCGTAATCGTGACGTCGAGAAGGCCGCGGTTGGTCAGGTGCTCCACCGTGTCGGATAAGGCAATCGGCAGCGACGCTCCGTCGGTCATCATGTAGCCAATGCGGGCGTTGGGGGCGTTCTGGCGAACCCCAATACAGGCGGCCGCAAGTTGTGAATGAAGCGCGAGCGCGACGACGGGTAAGCCGTTTGCGTGATCGATGTCGCACAGTTCGGGGTGAGCTTCCTCGGCTGCTCCAACGTCGCGCTGCAGGCCTGTGTAGCGAAGTTTCATGATGTGGCCCGGACCGTCGATTTTCGCATCGCGGTGTTCCAGATTCCAGACCACGAAGTGCCAGCCGCCGGTGCCGAGGTTGCGTTCTACCGCCGTGGTGTTGAGGACGACCGCGTCGCCAACCTGAGCCGCCGGCGTGAGGTCCGTCAACAGATAGGCGCGAGCAGGACCTGAGGCGAGATCGACTCGAAGCTTCTGCATGCCTCGGCGTGTTGCGATGATCTCAGCGACCTTGCCGGTCACGTATGAACTCAATCCAGTGCCTCCAAGAGCCGATCGACGCGTTCGTCTTCAAAGCGGAACGGGTCTTTGCACAGCAGCGTGCGTTGTGCTTGGTCGTTGAGCTTGAGATGGACCCAATCGACGGTGTAGTCCCGACCCCTTGCTTTCGCCTCTTTGATGAAGCGGCCTCGCAGATGCGCGCGCGTGGTCGCAGGTGGGGTGTCCATGGCGATCTGTATGTCCGCGTCGGTGCACATCCGCTTGACCAGGCCGCGGGACTGCATCAGGTAAAACACCGACTTTGAGCGGCGCACATCGTGGTAGCTCAGATCGAGCCGGGCAAGGCGAGGGTCCTCCCAGGAGAGGTTGTGCTTCTCGCGGTAGCGCTCCAACAGGCGGTATTTGATGACCCAGTCGATCTCTTGGTCGAGCGACAGCGGATCTTGTTCGAAACGTTCGAGCGTTTCCGTCCACAGCGTGAGGGCGAGCTCCTCTTCATCTGACAGCGATCGGGTTTTCGCAAAGCGATGTGCACGGGCGAGGTATTCCAACTGCATTTCCAGCGCGGTGAGCTCGCGTCCGTTGGCGAGCTTGACCCGCACCGTGCACGTCATGTCTTGGCTGATCTCGCGGATGGACCGGATCGAGTTTTCTAGGGTCAGATCCCGCCAGGGCGTTCGGTCTTCTTCCAACATCCGGAGCATGAGTGCCGTGGTGCCCAGCTTGAGAAAGGACGTGTATTCACTCATCGAGGAATCGCCGACGATCACATGGAGTCGGCGGAATCGCTCGGCGTCGGCATGGGGCTCGTCTCTGGTATTGATGATCGGACGGCTACGGGTCGTCGCCGAGGAGACTCCTTCCCAGATGTGGTCAGCACGCTGGGAAATGCAGTACTGGACACCACGGGTGCCCATGGCGAGCTTGCCGGCGCCGCTAAAGATTTGACGGCTCACGAGAAACGGAATCAGTACGTCGGTGACACGGCTGAAGTCTCCGGAACGCTCGACGAGATAGTTCTCGTGACAGCCATAAGAGTTGCCGGCCGAATCGGTGTTGTTCTTGAAGAGGTAGATCTCGCCCTGAATACCTTCGGACTGGAGTTCGTCCTCTGCAGTCGCCGAGAGGTGCTCCAAGATCCGCTCTCCCGCCTTGTCGTGCGCGACAGCGTCGACGACTCGATCGCATTCGGGAGTGGCATACTCAGGATGCGATCCGACGTCCAGATAGAGGCGCGATCCGTTCTCCAAGAAGACATTTGAGGAACGTCCCCACGAAACGACTCGCCGAAACAGGTAGCGAGCGACCTCATCAGGACTCAGGCGGCGCCTGCCCTGCAGCGTGCAGGTGACGCCGTATTCGTTTTCAAGACCGAAGATGCGTCGTTGCACGGCCCGGCAGTTTAATCGTCGTCCGCAACCATCTCGGCGGCAGGTGCCAGCGGGGTCAGGATGTCGGCAACCTCGTCATTGGTCAGGCGCAGGAACGTCCGAGGTCCGTTGCGGTGGTCGAGGACGCACACCTCGAGCTGACTGGCTAACGGTTCGGAACCTGCAGAAAGAGCCCGAGCACACACGTTGACCACCGCGTCGCGGTCATCGGTAGCCCGATGGGTTTGACCGAGCTCGGCGACGATGGGGTCGGTCTGGCCACCCAAGACAGCGAAGTCGTGCTCATCCATGACGGTGCCGTCATAGAGGATCCGGTACATCTGGTTTTCTGCACCAGGATCCTCGCCGATCTCGGCGACGAGAATTTCTACTTCGAATGGCTTGGTCTCGTGGGTGAAAACTTGACCCAAGGTCTGCGCGTACGCGTTGGCCAATGACCGCGCGGTGACATCACGGCGGCTATAGGAGAACCCTTTCAGATCGGCGTGTCGGATACCGGCGATTTTCAAGGACTCAAACTCGTTGTACTTGCCCACAGCTGCAAATGCCATGCGGTCATAGATCTCCGCGAGTTTGGACAGCGTGTTCGATGGATTTGATGCGACCAATGCGATGCCGAAGTCGTACTCGGCGGCGATCAGGGAACGCCCCCGAGCGATACCTTTTCGGGCAAAGTCTGCCCTGTCCTTCATCAGCTGTTCGGGTGAAACATAGAACTGGCCGCTCACCGGATGACCTCCGCGATCAGCGACCGAGCGAGAGCTGCCACGGTATCGTCGGGCACCAGTTCGAATCCTTCCTCGGTGATCGTTGCAACGATCGGGTAGATGCCCCGAACGAAATCGGGTCCGCCGGTTCCGGCGTCTTCATCGGCTGCATTGATCAACGATGCGATGGCAAGGGCGACGGCACTCTCTGTGTCCGTGGCCTGATCCCACTTCGCCTTTATCCAGTTGCGGGCGTGAACCGAGCCCGAACCAATTGCGTAGAAGTCGCCTTCTTCGTAGCGCCCGCCGGTGAGGTCGTATTTGAAGACCCGACCAAGTTGGGAGCGGCGATCGAAACCTACGAACAGGGGTACCACCGCCAATCCAGCCATCGCTGCGGGCAAATTTGATCGAACCAACGTTGAAAGGCGATTCGCCTTGCCTTCCAGGGTGAGCGATGTGCCCTCGACCTTTTCGTAATGTTCGAGTTCGACCTGGAAGAGGCGCACCATTTCGACGGCCGGTCCGGCCGCACCGGCGATACCGACCGCCGAATAGCGATCGGTTCGAAACACCTTCTTGATGTCCCGAGTGTCGATCGCGTGTCCCATGGTCGCTCGCCGATCTCCAGCGATCACGACGCCGTCAGCGGACCGTATCGCGACGATCGTGGTGGCGCTCGGTGTCGCCGGGGTGTCGTGGCCGCCGAGCCGTTGCTCGCTGGCGCTGCCGCCGACGAGTGTCAAAAGGTTGAAAAAGGACGAACCCGGGTCGGTGCCAGCCTCGAACCGAGGCAGCTCAGCCACGCTTACTGGCCTCCCTTTTGTACGTAGTTACGGACGAAATCCTCGGCGTTCTCTTCGAGTACCTGATCGATCTCGTCGAGGAGATCGTCGATTCCGTCGGTTTGATCGCTCTTGGTATTGTGTCCGGTGACTGTGTCGCCGGACTGTTCTGTTCGATCGTCGCGTCGTCGCGTCCGACGCTGCGATTGCTCTCGTCCACTCATGTTTGCACCTTCAAGCAAATGTGCTGGCTCTGATGAGAGGGCCAGCGGATAGGGGCTCACCATCTCGATGGTTGATTCTTTGTCTCGCTCGTACTTCTTGCAATGTCGTCTGCATCCAACGGTGGGCGGTGTCGATCGACGCTGTTCCTAACGTGCCAGGCGGGCGAGAAGGTCCCCGGCCGTTGTGACGGAGTCGAAGATGTCGCCCACCAGGTCCCGTGTGCCCTTCAGCGGGTCCATCGTAGCGACCCGCTGCAGTGAAGCGCCGCCGACGTCGAAGACCAAACTGTCCCAGCTCGCGGCCCGTACCTCATCTGGCCAGCGCGACAGGCAGGTGCCGCGGAAATACGCTCGAGTCGATTCCGGGGGAGCGTAAAGCGCCGTTGCCACATCGGACGGATCGAGGAGAACATCGACGCGGCCAGCGGACTTGAGGCGTTGAAACAACGAGCGATCCGGTCTGAGATCGTGATACTGCAAATCGATCAGGGCGAGTTTGGGATCGTCGTCGGCCAGGCCGTCTCGGGATGCGAACGACTCGATGAGGTGACCTTTGGTGATCCAGTCGACGACTCCGACCAACGAATCCGGATCGTGTTCCAATCCGTTCAACACCCGTTCCCATGTGTCGAGTAGGCCTGCACACTCCTTTTCGTCGGTCACAGCGAGTCCACCGGTCGCTTCGACGTACCGATCGACGAGCGCCAGAAACTCCCACTGCAGGTCGAGGGCCGAGATCGTCGTACCCCCCTCCGATTCGAGGAGCGCCCGACACGTCGAATCGTGGGAGACCTGCCACATCGATCGCACTGGATGCGCCAACCGGATCGGTGGTTCGGTGAATCCGTCCTCCAGAGCGGCGAGTACGAGTGCGGTCAGGCCTACCTTCAACCAGGTCGCTGTCTCGCAGAGGTTTGCGTCGCCGACGATGACGTGGAGTCGCCGCCAGTGCTTGGGATCCGCGTGCGGTTCGTCGCGGGTGTTGACGATCGGGCGTTTGAGTGTGGTCTCGATGCCGACGACGGCCTCGAAAAAGTCGGCGCGCTGAGAAAGCTGAAACGGAACATCGGGACGGCCGTTCTCAGCGCCGACCTTCCCAGCACCGGCAAAAATCTGCCGCGAGACGAACCACGGCACGAGCATCGCAATAACGTCATCGAACGAAATTTGCCGTGCGATGAGGTAATTCTCGTGGCAACCATAGGAGTTGCCTTTTCCGTCAGCATTGTTTTTGTGAAGGATGACCTCTTCGCCCTCAGGCAGTCGGGCGGACGCTCGACGCATCGCTTGGATGGCTATCTCTTCACCAGCGCGATCAAAGAGGACGGCCTCACGCGGTGTCCGCACCTCCGGTGAGGAGTATTCGGGGTGTGCATGATCAACGTAGAGTCGGGCGCCATTGGTCAGCACGGTGTTGAGCATCGCGGTTTCGACCATGGGCGCATAGCCGTCTCGCTCGGCGCGGCCGCGGGCATCTCGTTCGGGGTGCTCGTCGTCGAAGTTCCATGCGACGGCGCGATCGGTATAGGAACGAACAACCAACGAGGACGCAGCGACCGGATCCCAATCGGATGTGCCGCGTTGCACGATGCCGAATTCGGTCTCAAGTCCCAAGATTTTGGGTGCTGCCACGGTTCCTCCGGGGGTGCACGGCGTTGTGCTCGACGATCGCTGCTGACCGGTAGCTACAGGTACTGTCCGGTCGGCGCCGACTCGATGCTTCTGCCACCGCTCGTCCGGCCACCGTCGCCGACCAGGGTTCGCACATAGACAATGCGCTCCCCCTTTTGACCTGAGATCTTGGCCCAGTCGTCGGGATTTGTGGTGTTCGGGAGATCTTCATGCTCCCGGAACTCTTGTGCCACCGAAGCGACGAGATCCTGCGCGCAGATCCCTGACTCCCCGGACGCTATCTGGCGCTTGATCGCCCGCTGTTTTGCTCGCCGCACGATGTTCTCGATCATCGCCCCGGATGAGAAATCCTTGAAATACAAAACATCTCGATCACCGTTCTGGTAGCGAACTTCGAGAAAGCGGTTGGCGTCATCGAGCGCATACATCCGTTCGACGGTCGCTTCGATCATCGATGCAACGGCTTGGGTACGGGTCGTGGCGCCCGATAGTTCACTCGACGCAATGGGGAGGCCGTCATGCATGTACTTGCCGAAAATCGCTCGCGCCGCCTCCCTATCTGGCCGCTCGATCTTGATCTTGACGTCCAAACGACCGGGTCGGAGGATCGCGGGGTCGATCAGATCCTCACGGTTGGATGCGCCGACGACGAGGACGTTGCGCAAACCTTCGACGCCGTCAATTTCGGCGAGAAGCTGAGGAACGATGGTCGATTCGATATCGCTGCTGATCCCGGTACCCCGAGTGCGAAACAACGAATCCATCTCGTCGAAAAACACCACCACGGGCGATCCGTCAGCGGCCTTTTCTCGGGCCCGTTCAAAGATGAGTCTGATCTTTCGCTCTGTCTCCCCGACGTATTTGTTGAGCAGTTCAGGGCCTTTGATGTTGACGAAGTAGGAGCGCGGCACGTCGGTACCCGACGTCTGGGCCACCCTGTGAGCCAAGGATCGGGCGATCGCTTTAGCGATCAAGGTCTTGCCGCAGCCGGGTGGGCCGTACAACAAAACACCTTTCGGGGGTTGGAGGTCGTGTTCCCGGTAGAGGTCTTGGTGAACGAAGGGGAGTTCGACCGCGTCCTGGATTGCTTCGATCTGCCGGTCAAGCCCGCCGATGTCTGAGTAGGAGACGTCGGGCACTTCTTCGAGGGAGAGTTCGTCCACTTCGGGGCGGGACAAAACATCGAGCACCAGTGCCGAACGTGCGTCGATCAGGACCCGATCACCAGGGCGAAACCGGTATCCGCTGAGGGGTTCGACCAGGGTGCAGACCAATTCTTCATCGCCGGTAACAGCGACCACCGCCCGCTGGCCGTCATCGAGTAGGTCTCGAAACGTTCCAATGCTGCCCACCCGATCCTGAGCGCGAATGGCGATGATGGCATTTGAGTCGTTGAGTGAAACCTCGGACCCAATGGCGCATGACGACCGATCGACCTGGGGGTCGAGTGCAACTTTGAGCTTGCGACCCGCCAAGGAGATGTCGGCGGTTCCGTCGTCGTTGACCCCGATCAACACTGCGTAGGCAGATGGCGGCTGAGTGAGGCGCAGGATCTCCTCGCGAAGCGCCGCTATGTTGTCACGAGCTCCGTGGAGGGTCGCTGAGAGCTTCTCGTTTCGAGCGGACGCTGCCATCAATTGTGTCTTGGCCTCGACCAGGAGTTCTTCGAGGTGGCGGATACGCCGCGGCACCTCGTGCAGGCGCCGTTTCGCCGTGACGAGCTCTTCTTCAAGTTCCTTGACCCGCATCTGGAACCGCTGCGTCTCGCGTTCGTACTCGGCGAGTCGCTGTTCAAATTCCGATGAACCTGGCATCGTCCCTCACTTCGCCAAGCGGCGCCGGTCGGATACAACCCTACCCAAAGCGCGACGCATCCGGCTTGGCGCGAATTGTGGTCGCGTCGCAGCCGGGATCGTTGGAGTACGAACTGGTAGCGCTGTAGGTGCCGAGTCGCAAGAGTCCGGGTGCAGCGTTTTGTTTCCCCCGCGAAGAGGACAAGCGGCCTTGGAGGGCGGTACTCCGATAGGCTGCGCGCAACTGGCGGCAATTTTTACGGTCCCCTTCGTGTAAAATCGTCGTCGAGACGCACGGACCAGCGTTCGACCGCTGGAACGACCACCGGCGCCTGTGCGCCCAAACCCGGAGAAATAGCCATGGGAATGAAGGTTTGGATCGACCAAGACCTGTGTACGGGTGATGGCCTGTGCGAAGAGATCGCACCAGATGTCTTCACCTTGCTCGACGACGGCCTCGCGTACGTCAAAGAGGGCGACAAGGTCTTTGATAACCCGGGCGGCGCTGAGGGACTCGCAAGCTTCCCTGAAAGCCAGCTCGATGCAGTGGTCGAATCTGCCGAAGAGTGTCCGGGCGAGTGCATCTTCATTGAAGTCGAAGACTGAAACGGCGAAGACGCACGAACGGCGTCGTCTCAAGGACTGAAGTCCGAGTGACGCCGTGGATCACGTCACTCATAGCTCTGTATCTCGGCCGGGGCATCGCCTCGGCCGAGTCGCGTCCACAGCGATGTGCTCGATCGGTGTCTGGTGTCCGTCCACGAGGCGTTTGACACCACATACCTAGATCAAGCAGCGGCCGGTGTCGACTGCGGAGGTTCCCGCGTCTGCTAGAGCGTTTTCGATCGCCTGGGCTGGCAGGGCATATGCCGTGGCGTCGTCATCGGGGGCGATGGCGAAGGCGATGCCGATCACCTGCCCAGCATCGTCAAAGAGCGGTCCCCCCGAATCGCCCGGTTCCAGACGTGCGGCGACGAAAAGAACCTCACGTTTGACGCGCTGGCGGTCGTAGATATCGGTGCCTTCGGCCAGTGTCGACCGCTCGACCCGGGCAGGCGTTGCGCGCCGCGGACCGCCAGAGGGGTGCCCGGTGATGGCGCCGACGGCCCCCCGTTCGGGATCAGCGAGTTCCACCGCTGGGATATCCGCGGTCGGGATCCTCAAGAGCGCGAGATCAGCGGCGGGGTCGAACCAGACGACTTGGGCAGCGAAAGCCTCCGCTGCATGGCCCTGGGAGTCATAGCTCTGCACGGTCGTCTCTCGTTGGCCAGCAACCACATGTGCGTTGGTGACGACAAGTTCATCGTCTCCGGCATAGGTGACGACAAAACCAGTGCCTTGGAGTGTGCGCCGACATGCCGATCCTGAAATCAACACGGTGGATTGGTTGACTCGATCAACGACCCTTGCCGGCGGCAGATCCGTCGGGGGCTCACCGACTGACGGCGCGGGTTGCAGATCGGCAAAAACCTGGGTCGCTCCCTGGTCGCGCACTACTCGCCTGAGGGTTTGGGCTGCATCAGGAGGTTCGGGTGTGATCGCCTGAACCGCCGCGACGATGGTGGAGCTTCGGGTGAGGCGAGACCACTCCCCCGGTAGTTCGGCGATCGCGGGTGAGATGATCCACACGATGCACACCATGCCGCCCAGACCGAGTATCGCCCCCGCAACCCGGTCCAGCACTTCCGCCCGACCAGGCCACACGAACCTCCGCTGGACCAAAGTGCCGAGTGCCAAACCCAAGCCAAACCCGATCGACGTCAAGCCGAAAATGAACCCGAGCGCAACCACTCCACGCAACATCGGGCTCGAATCCCCCAAGATTGAAGCGAGGTCAGAGACATACAGGGTGCCAGCAGCCAGCCCGAGGCCGAGGCCGATCCAACTCAACAGGCGCGCAAAAAACCCGACCCTGAAGCCTCCTAATGTGGACGCGATCATCGCCAGGACCAGCACGATATCGAGTGAGTTCACGACGTCGATGCGGGGGCAGGTGTCGTCACAGGACTGAGCGATTGTCGGGCGTTGATGGCCGCGGGGCCGAATCGGTGTCAACGGCATCAACGGCGTCATCGGTGTCGATCATGTTGGATCGGTGCGGGTGATCGCCCTGGGGGTCACCCGCATCTGCAGCGTTGTCGAGTTGGTTGGCAGCCAAGTCGTCGGGTGTGATTGGTCCAGAGGTTGCTCCCAGCCGAGCGGTGGTCAAAAAGCCCGTGTGTCCAACCATCCGATGGTCCGGCCTGACGGATCGACCCGAGACGTTCCAGCCGCGATGAAACACTTCAATCGTTTCAGCCTGCACGAACATGCTTGCATCGAGTGCCTTGCGGAGCTCGTCGACCTGAATGATCGTCGGGAGATATGCGAGCAGGATGCCGCCAGGTCGCAGGGCCTGTTCTGCGTGGGGGAGTACGCGCCATGGTTCGGGCAGGTCGAGCACGATTCGATCCAGGTCGGTCTCGTCGATTCCCTCGTACACATCGCGCAGCTTGATCTCTAAGTTGTCGAGTGGTGCAAACGCCGCGATGTTCTTGCGCGCTCGGTTCGCGAAATCTTCGCGAAGTTCGTAGCCGACGACGTTTCCTTCGGGGCCGACCGCTCGGAGCAGCGCGGTGGTCAGCGCACCGGACCCGACGCCAGATTCAAGTATTCGTGCTCCGGGAAAAATGTCGGCCAGTAACAAGATGGGGCCGATGTCTTTGGGGTAGATGACTTGGGCGCCTCGGGGCATCCTCAGAATGTGGTCCATCAACCGGGGGCGAAGTACGAGGTACGTGGAGCCCTTCGAAGTCCGGATCCGGGTTCCGTCCGGCTGACCGATGACGTCATCAAACGCGAAGTGGCCAAGATGACTGTGGTGGTCTTTCCCCTCAACGAGGGTCACCATGTGGGTCTTGTCTTTGCGTTCGTGGATCAACATGACCCGCTCGCCAGCCTGTAGCGGGCCCCGCGATATGTGTGAACCGGGTGTTTGATCAGACATGGCCCACACCGGCATCGACCGTCGGGGCGACTAGCCGTACCGGGTCAGAAACCCGGTCGGCGAGCCTGCAAAAGGCGCAGAGCTCCGATGTGGTTGGCGTTCCGCAGCGGTGGCAGTCCATAAGTTCGTCCTTAGATGCGTCCCCGGCGAAGCGCTCGTGGATGTGATCGAAGTATTGATGCAGAAACACCGATTTCGAGCCCGGAGCGTCCCGCTCTACCTCGTTGAGCAGCGTCTTGAAGCGAAGGTGGCGGTTGCCGGCCGACATGGGACATTCGGTTTCCTGGTAGTCGATTCCGCTCACGATGCAATAGGCGGCGGTTTCGCGTTCGGTCAGCCGCACGAGGGGCTTCACCTTCCTTGCAAAACCCGGTGACGCTGGCAAGACCGGATACTGGCGGGCGAGGTAGCCCGATTCCCACCGGAGGACATTGCCAAACAACACGGCGGCTTCGTCATCGAGATTGTGCCCGGTCGCGATCAGGTCCGCGTCTAGGCGCAATGCCTCGCTATTGAGAATGTGGCGTTTTGACAGACCGCAAGATCCGCAGGGGCTTCGTCGGGTTTTCGCCGCCGCGGTCGGGATATCGAAACCGAACGAGTCGGTGAGGCTCGTGACGTGCAGGGTGAGGTTCCGGTCCGAGGCGAACCGTTGGACGACCTGTTCGGCCTCACTCGAATAGTCGGCGATGCCAAGTCCGAGGAACACGCCCTCGGTCTCATAGCCCAGTGCGGCCAAGATCTGCCATAGCGCAAGGCTGTCTTTCCCGCCGGATACGGCGACCAACACCTTGTCTCCCGATTCGATCATCTTGAAATGACGAATCGCCTTTTCGACCTGCCCATGCACCATGTGGATCAGGCAATCACCGCAAAATGCAGCATTGTGCCGAGGCAGATCGATGACCGCACGACCCTTGCAGCGGCGGCACTTCATTGGGCACCCCCAGATATGACGCGCCGAATCTCGACCTTGTCACCCACCCGCAAGAGGTCCCGGCGTGTCACTAGGGTGCCGTTGCAGATCACGAGGTGTCCTTCGAGGTTGAGGTCAAGGCGTTCCATCAACGTCGCCACCAGCATCGATTGTTCAAATCGGTGTTCCGCGAGAGGATTCGGCGTGGTGACGATCATTGATGACTGGTCCCTGCGAGTCGAAAAGAAGGACGCGTCAGATTAGGCGCTCAGCACTTGTGACTGGTGGCATCGCTCGCTCGAAGCGCAGGCCAGAACACATCGCCGTGGAGGTCCGAGACGATCAGGCCGCGGCCGACTTCTTCGCGGCGCGCTTGGCTGCCTTGCGGGCGCGCTTCTTGTCGCGCCGAGATGGCACCTCGACCGCCGTGATCGTCACCGAGTGTCCCGGCTTGAGGCTGGTCTCATAGACCGTTCCTGTGGGGCGAGAACCAAGCCGACGCATCGCCATCAACGCAGCAGCGGCAGCTCCGGTCGCCGCCCAACCCGACGAACCTCGGGCCCCTTTACGAACGCCGCGTGTGAGCAGCCGGCGAAGGATGACGGTCAACATTGTCAGACCGACCGAACTTCGATAATCGTCCGGCGCTTCTTGCCCGCTCGTCGGCCCATCAAGAAGACGAAGAGAACGATGAGAAATCCGAGGATCCCAATCGCTGCAATCGAGACCGTCTGGATCGTCTCGGTGGCTTCTTCGACCGGCTGGGTAATCGAACGTAGTTTGCGTTCGAGATCGTCGCGGGTGATCCGCTGTTCGGTTTGATCGGTTTGATCGGTCTTAGCCACGCGTCCGCCTCCCGCGAGTCAGCCAGGCCCCCGCCGCAATGGCGAGCAGCACGATGACGGTGATCAGATATGGGATCCACGACAGATTGCCGGTGAGATGCTCACCGGTTTCGTTTTGGACCAAACGAAGGACTCCAAGGGCCAAAAAGAACGCCGCCATACCAAAAAGTGCGGAGGCGGCGACGCCGACGCCGACATAGCGCCCGAGCGCCTTTGCTGGCTCAACGGTCTCTTGTTTGACATAGGCCGTGAGCATCTCACGGAATTCAGCGACATCGGTGCCGAGATCCTCGCTCTGCTGGACGGTCCAGGTGGGACCTGGATGTTCAAGCTCCTGATCGGACACGGCAACTCCAGGCGTGGTCGACATCGGACTGCAGCGGTGGGCAGATGCTAGTCCACTCCGGGTGGTCTCCCCGTGGGGCCATCACCCAGCGACCAAACCCGCGCACCTTCGTCGTTCTAGCAGATGGCACCACAGCATGACGAAGGTGACCGATGTCAGTACCGCTTGGTGCGTTGAGTCGCGGGCTAACCGGGCAGTTGCGCCTGAGCTTGGGCCGGTTCGACCACCGGGGGTTCAACCACGGAGGTTCGACGGGAGGCGGTTCGACAACAGGCGGTTGGGTTATCTCTGTGGGGGCGGTGTCACAACGGTCGGCGTTGGTGCCGGAGCTGGCGTTGCGGCAGGCGCCGGAGGCGGCGTCGGAGGTGCTGTCAACGGCACGGCGCTACTGACCGGAGCCGGGGAGTGGACGCCGCTGGGCGGGTCACAACCGCTGGGTCTTGTCCGATCGTCGACGTGGTTGGGTCTGCCATCGTCGCTGCTGGATCGGTGGTCGTTGTTGTCTGTCGTGCCTCGCCTGGTGCGAGCACGTCGAGTTCAGGCGTGAGAGCGTCGAGCCCGATCAACCACTCCGTCAGGTCATCTTGGAGATCGTGAGCAGATACTCCGTCGAGCAGCTCATTGGAGATCCATACCACGGTCGATCCCCGGCAGCGACCGCCGCGAGCGACGCGACGTCTTGGAGCGTTCCGGTTTTTGCTCGGACATCGGTCGGTGCGCCTGGCTGCACCCTCGATAGGGTGCCGCGTTCGCCGGGGACGCTCATCGCGCCGATGATGCCGTCAAAAGCCGGGGTCTTGGCCAATGCCAGCGCCTCGCTCAGTGCCCGGCAGGTCAGACGGTCGTCGCGGCTCAGTCCCGAACCGTCGCGGAGAATCAAACCCGCTGTGTTGATCCCGAGCTCCTCCAAGGTGGACATCACGACAGCGGTGCCCTGATCGGTGGTGGCCGCCGATGTCGGGCCGGTCGCGCCGAGTTCCCGGACGATTTGTTCAGCGGCATGGTTGTCGCTGAAGGACAACACGTCTACCAAGATCTCGCTGAGTGGCGGCGATTCGATGGCGGTCAGAAGATCGCCAGCGATGTATCCCGAGTCGTGCTGGACCGATCCGGTGAAGGTGACGCCTCGATCCGCCAGTTTGCGTGCCAACTCGGTGCCAGCGACCATCGCCGGGTCCTCGGCACGAATCCAGCGCGGATCAAAACTCGCCCAGCCGTCATTAACCACGAGCGCTCCCAGCGGACCTACCGAACCTTGGTCCGCGTAGTCCGCCTTCCAGCGATCGGATAGAAACCGCTCATCGCTGTGGCGTCCATCTTGGACGATCAGCGGACCGTCGACGTGGGTGACCCCTGGGCGACGATGCCGTCAGCGAGGTCATCGAGAAGTGTCAGGGAGCGGCCTTTTCCCTCGAAGTTTCGAACCTCTTCGTATTCGATAGTGGTCAGCGTTGGGTCGCCTCCTCCGACGAGCACCAAGGCCGAGACCGTTCCGTCGATGGGCGGTGCCGGAACGCGGACCTCGGTCGAGAAGCGGAAGTCAGGGCCGAGGACCTTCCAAGCGGCGATCGACGTCGCGATTTTGAGGGTCGACGCCGGGATGAGTGGAGCATCCGGTCGGTGGGCAACAACCTCGCCAAATGCGCTGTCGGCGACGACGCAGCTCTGTTCGGTTTCGAATTCGGCGGGGATGGTGACGCCGATACGCCCCGCTACGTAGACGGCTTCTATCCCCGACGGCAGACGGCTGGCGCTCAACCATGGGCGTTCATCGTCGGTGTCTGCAATCGAGTCAGGCGTACCCGAAGCGCTGATTCGATCGTCTGCAACCAGCATCAGCAATGCGGACGCCAGCACGATAGCCGCGACGATCGGGACGACCCGACGGATCAGGAACGCGGTCACATCAGTCCCCTACCGACACGCCAGGTCGTGTCTGCCCACATATGCCCCAAGGTTTCGAGCGCCAGTTCGCCAGAAGGAAAGCAGACGGTTCCCGTTGCCCGCACCGCTCGCGGACCGGCGTTTTGCGGGTCGCTGTTGGCCAGCTCGCTCGCGACCAGGACCGGCTTGTTGGTTTCGAGCGTGACCTCGCGTGCCGTGATGGCATAGCGCTCGTCTTGTCGTTCGTGGAAGGCGACGATCCGTTCGGTACCGAAATCTGGGTAGAGCGGCCCGTTTCGAATAGCCGCGGCTTGGTTGGACTGGATCCCGATGCCGAGAAAAAGGACAGAATCGACCTCGTCGTCGAGAGCGACGGCCCGCAGAACTTGAGGAACGGTGTCTCGGGTCTCGCCGCCCGCCAAATCGATGGGATTGTTCTTCGACCACCGGGGAGGAAGCAACGAGTCGAGTTGGGACGTCAACGACGGTGACAGCCTGGCAAGGGTCAAACCGTTGGCGGCGACGCTGTCGGCAGCGAGAACACCCCAACCGCCGACGGTGGTGACGATGGCGACCCGGGGTCCCCGAAGTGTTGGCTGCGTCGCTAGTCCAGCAGCGGCGAGATACGCGGATTCGATGGTACGGGCCCGAATCAATCCAGCTTGTCGAGCCACACCGTCAAAGATCCGGTCGTCGGTAGCGAGCGACCCCGTGTGTGAGGACGCAGCGCGTTGGCCGTCGTCGGTCCTTCCACCCTTGACCAGGACCACCGGCATACGCGATGCGATCGGTCGCACCCGCTCGACGAAACGCGCCCCGTCGGTGATGCCTTCCAGGTAGGTCAGACCCACTTTGGAAGCGGGGTCCTGGGAGTAGAAGTCGATGAGATCTAACACGTCGACCGCAGCGCTGTTGCCGACCGACACCGCTCGGGCGACTCCCACCCCGTGCTGGGTTGCAATATTCATATACGACGAAACGAAGTTGCCGCTTTGACTCGCGATCGAGATCGGGCCCGACGGGGGATAGGGGGCGACGATCTGGGCGCAGAGTTTGGCCGGGGTCGACACCACACCCTGCCCGTTGGGTCCGATCAACAGCATTCCGAGCGAGGACGCGAGCTCGGCGAGCTCGCGTTGGCGAGCGAGGCCCTCTGGACCAGATTCGCCAAAGCCAGCGGTCACGATGAAGGCCGCTTTGGCGCCGCGACTCGCCGCTTGGGTCAATACTTCGCTGACCGCGGCTCGAGGCGTGCACACGACGACGAGGTCGAGCGGGCCAGCTGGCAATGACGCGATGTCGGGGGAGCAGGTGATGCCAGCAACGCTGGCACCATCGCGCTGCGTCGCATACACAGCGCCTTGATAGCCGTTGGCCAATAGGTTGTGGAGCGCGACGAAGCCGAACTTGCCGGGATGGGTCGACGCACCCGCGATCGCGACCCCCTTCGGTTCGAAGAGTGCCTGCATACCGGCCTCGGTCCACGAGCTCATATGGCCACCACCAGTGCGTCCACGGCGACCGGCGTGCCCCCGTCGATCAGGACGGGATTGCACTCGATGCTCTGCAGGTCGTCTCGCTGCGTCATCAGGTCGCTCAACGCGATGAGGAGGGTCCCCAAGGCTTGCCGGTCCACCGCGGGTCGTCCTCGAAACTCGTCGAGTACGGCGTTCAATGCGAGATCGTCCATCATTTCTTGTGCGTCGAAGCGCGTGATAGGCGCTTGCCTAAAGACGACGTCGCCGACCAGTTCGGCGGCGACTCCGCCCGTTCCCAGCATCACAACCGTGCCGTAGGTGTCATCGCGGGTGACGCCAACGATCAGTTCGCGAACGTTGTCGAGAAGTGGGCTGAGGAGCAGTTCGCAATCACCGTCATCCGCTGAGATCAAACCCGCGAGTTCGGCTGCAGCGAGGGTCACCTGGTCGGCGTCCGTCAGGCCAAGACGCACTAGCCCGCGCTCGGTCTTATGTGCCACGTTGGCTGAGGAGACTTTGAGCGCCCACGGTCCGGGCTCGCTGAGTACACGGTCCAAGATTGGGCCGATGTCGTCGATGTCGGAACAACGTATCGGAGCCTTGGTCGCCGATACGACCGCCACCCCGGCGGCGGTCAGGAGATCTCGGGCATCTGCTTCGGACCACGTGTGCACGGGGCAACAGGTTAGTGAACCGGGGTCGCAAGGCTCTGAGCAACCCGCTCGCCCACTTGCTTGCCGACACGACCATTGCGTCGCAGGGTTGAACGACCGGCGTCCCCGGGTGGTCGCTGCGCCGATTGCGAAACGGGTTCAGATCGGCCCGAGCCCTGCCGATAGAGAGCTCAAGGGATCTGCAAGTCGCAGCACCCATGTGAAGGGTTCGCCAAGCCTTAACCTCCGAGAAGCTCAACGAGTCCTCAAGGGCAAGGCGTCAACCAAACATTCATCACACCGGCCGGGAATCACACACCGAGATACCCCGCTAACAACCTGGAGATGGCTACGCTCATGGACAGCAACCACGCACCCACCCGCCGGCGTTTACGGGGAGGTGCGGGCTCACATTCCTCCGCATCTCGGCTCCGCGTCCGCGGTCGCCAGCCTGCCAACGAACGTCCAGGCGACCCTTCCATGAACCATGAATCCTCGACAACCACGACCGTTTCCATCGTCCTGCCGGCCTATAACGAAGCCGAGATCCTGGAGACGACCGTCGACACGCTCCGCAAAGAACTCGCTTCGCGCCCCTACGACGCAGAGCTGCTGATCATCGAAAACGGATCTTCTGATGACACCGTCGCCATCGGTGAAGCGTTAGCCGCATCGCATGACAACGTGTCGTTCCAGAGTCTCGATGTCGCGGATTACGGCGAAGCCCTCTGCGCTGGTCTCCGGACGGCGAAAAATGAGTTTGTCGTCAATTTCGATGTCGACTTCTATGACGTTGACTTCTTGGACAAGGCCGTGGCTCGCCTCGCAGCGGAGGACGATCTGGCTGTCGTGGTCGGCTCAAAGCGGGGTGAGGGTTCTGCCGATACCCGTTTCATCGGTCGTCGGCTCGTGACCGAAGTGTTTTCGAGGATTTTGCGATTTGGTTTCGGGCTGTCGCTTTCCGATACCCACGGGATCAAGGCCATGCGGCGAGACGCGGTCGCTGCGCTCTCTTATGACTGTCAGCTCCGCCAAGACCTCTTCGATACCGAATTGATCATCCGCGCCGAACGAGCGGGACTGGGAACCGCCGAGATTCCCGTGACCGTCGTTGAGATTCGCCCTGCCCGATCGACGATCATTCGGCGAATGGGACGTTCGATCCTCGGGCTCGCCAAGCTCAGAATCGCTCTGTGGCGCAGGTAACGACTCGCGGCCGTGGTGGTTGAGGAACTCCACTTTTCGAACGATCCGGATGCGAACAAGCGTCTTGGTTTTGATTCGTTCGCACTCATGATCGGCATGCTGCTCGACCAGCAGGTCGCGATCGAGTGGGCCTTCCAAGCGCCGCACAGCCTCGCCAAACGGATGGGCTTGCCCGACGATGAGCCGTTTTCCGTCGACGATGTGGCATCGATGCCCGAAGAGCAGCTGATCGACTATTTCGTCGCGAAGCCAGCGCTGCATCGCTACCCCGCTGCTATGGCAAGCCGGGTGTCGCGCCTCGCTGCGGCCGTCGCGGCTGAGTATGGGTCCGATCCGAGCCGCATCTGGTCAGAGGCTGAAACGGGGCGCGACCTCTTGAAACGCCTCAAAGCGCTGCCGGGCTTTGGCGACAAGAAGGCGCGCATCTTCGTCGGAGTGATCGGCAAACGACTTGGGGCTGCTCCGCCGGGTTGGGAAGCCGTCGCTGCCCCCTGGGGTACGGTTGCCGATGCCGACGCTCCCGGTTCAGTCGCCGAAATAAGGCGGATCCGAAGCCTGCCAAGTGACTGATACAGCGTGCGCTGCAGGGCCAGATATGGTTCCGCGTTGGCTCATTCCGAGCCGTCGGCCGTTCCCATTCGACCCATAAATCAGCCTGCTAACCTGCGCGCCATGACCCAGCATGACCAAGACGCAGCCAAAACACATGGTGCCCAGTCCGCTGAGACCCAACCTGAGGCGGGCCATTCCGAGGCTTCGAAGCCGGAGGGCGTCCGACCCGAACTAGTCAGTGCGCTCTTCACCGAACAGATCGACTTTCGTCAGGTGGCCGGGGGCTCGACTCGCATCGATCTCACCGGTGTGTATTTTTCCGTTCCGGTATCTGGTTTTCCCGCGTCGCTGGAGCCTCACCTCGTCACCCTGATCCGCGCTCCTCAAGGGTGTGACGGGAACGTGAGCCTCACGGTCGACTTCGTGGACGAAGCTGGCGAACAGATCGCATCGTCGCGTCAAGACTTCTTTGTAGAGCCGGGTCGCTTTGGGTACCGCCTGATCAAGGGTTCGCTGAGTTGGGACGGCCCGGGAACCATTGAGGCCCGCTGTTCGATCGCCGGATCCAATCAGGTGATCACCGTCCCGCTGAGTGCGGTTGTTGCGCAAACCGGCTATCAAGCACCTGCTCCCCCAACCGCACCGCCCGCTCCGTAACGGTTCGATGCAGAGACGGTCGCGGGATTGTCAGCGCTTCCGATCCCCGGATTGGCGTTTTGGTTGCCAGCTCCCGTTCTGAATGCTCCTCCGGCGTCGGCCGGAATCGTGGTTTAGTGCGAATCCGTCTCACCGTTTGGGAGGGGAACAACGATGCGCTGCGCGGTCCCGCTGCGGTGCAGAGCACTGCGCTGCTAACCCCTAACATCGGCGGTTCCGACCATGAGGAGTGTGACAGTGCCTGAAGCAAGCCAATCTTTGGAGCAACAAGCGGTCGATGTTGCTCGGGGCCTTATCCTCGACGCGGTTGCCCAGGCGAAATCGGGTCACACCGGTACAGCGTTGGCGCTCGCTCCCCTCGCCCAGGTGCTCTATGGGCGTGTCATGAAGTACGACGCTTCGGAGCCGGGCTGGTTCGACCGCGACCGGCTGGTGCTGTCTGCTGGGCATGCGTCGATGCTGCTGTATTCGTCGTTGTTCCTGCACGGCTTCGGCCTGACGCTCGATGATCTGCGAGCGTTTCGTCAGCTCGGTTCGCCAACTCCTGGTCACCCCGAGTTCGGTCAGACCGCTGGTGTCGAGGTGACGACCGGACCGCTGGGACAGGGTTTTGCCAACGGCGTTGGAATGGCGATCTCGGAGCGAAATCTTCGTGAACGGTTCGGTGCCGAGGTTTGTGACCATTGGATTTTTGGAATCTGCTCCGATGGTGACCTCGAAGAAGGTGTCTCACACGAGGCGGCGTCGCTCGCTGGTCATCTCGGCCTCGGCAAGATGGTCTATGTCTACGACGACAATCGCATCACGATCGACGGCGCTACATCGATCGCTCTCTCCGATGATGTCGTCGCGCGCTTCGGTGCCTACGGCTGGCAGGTCGTCGAAATCGGGGACGCGGCCAACGACCTCGATGCCCTCGAGTATGCGCTCCGTACCGGTATGGCCGAAACGCAGCGACCCACGCTGGTCATGTTGCGCTCACACATCGGCTACCCATCGAAGCGTTTCCTCGACACTTCTGCAGCCCACGGCGCAATCACCGACCCCGATGAGATCGCTGCGATCAAGTCAGACCTCGGGCTCGATCCAGGTGCAACCTTCCAGGCGCCAGCAGATGTCGTTGAGTTTTGCCGTTTGGCGGGTCGTCGTGGCGCTACCGAACGGCGCGACTGGCAGGACCGCATCGCCGCGTGGTCCGAAGCAGACCCCGAACGGGCGGTTGACTTCGACGCGGCGCTGGCCGGGACAGGACGGACCAAATGGGCTGCGCACCTGCCCAGGTGGGAGACCGGGGAGTCCGTAGCGACCCGCAAAGCGTTGCAGAAGTGCTTGGGAGCGATCGCGGACGGTGTTCCCGGCCTCATCGGTGGCTCGGCTGACCTCACCGAGAGCACCGGCGTGGACCTCACCGCTCTGGGCGTGTTGACTCGTGATGATTTTTCGGGTCGTGGCATCCATTTCGGCATTCGTGAACACGCCATGGGCTCTGCGGCGGTGGGTATGGCCCTCCACGGAGGGAGCCTGCCCGTCACCGGCACCTTCTTGGTGTTCAGCGACTACATGCGTCCACCCATCCGGATGGCGGCGCTGTCAGGGGCTAAGGCCCTGTTTTGTTTCTCCCACGATTCGATCGGTGTCGGCGAAGACGGACCGACCCATCAGCCGGTCGAACATTTGGCCTCACTGCGCATCATTCCTGACCTCAATGTGTACCGCCCCGCGGACGCCAACGAGATGGCTGGCGCCATAGCTGCACATATCGAAGGTGATGGCCCATCGGTCATTTTGGCGACTCGTCAGAACCTCCCCGTTTTGGAAGGGACGCTCTCGCTCGCCGCCGCCGGAGTGAGCGCGGGTGCTTATATCCTGCGTTCTGAACTCGCACCCGATGCCGACCCGGCGCTACAGGCGAAATCAACTCCGGACGTCGTTCTGGTGGCCTCGGGTTCAGAGGTGGCTCTCGCTGTCGCTGCGGCCGACCTTCTCGAAGACGACGGTGTCGCGGCCCGCGTGGTCTCCATGCCGTGCTGGGAACGTTTCGAGGTATTGACCGCAGAGGAACGCAACGCCGTGCTGCCCTCCGACGTACCGACCGTCGCGGTCGAGGCCGCGAGCTCCTTTGGTTGGGACCGTTTTGCCGATTTGGTGATCGGGATCGATCGGTTCGGCGCGTCCGCTCCCGGCGGTGTCGTCATGGAAACCTTTGGATTCACGCCAGCGGCGGTCCGCTCAGGGGCGCTCCGACTTCTGGGGCGCTCAGAGTAACGAACACGGCTGAACGAACGCGCTCGGCTCAAACCCCAGCTACCGATCCCCAGGTAGAGAAGGGACCGATCTCATGTCCAGCAACGCCGCCCGCCTCGCGGATGTAGGCCAAAGTGTCTGGTACGACAATCTCCACCGCGATCTGATTCGAGGTGGAGGCCTTCGTGACCTGATCAACCACCACGGTGTTCGAGGTGTGACATCGAATCCGACGATCTTCGAGAAGGCGATTCTGTCGGGGGGCGCATATGACCAACAGCTTGCTGGGCTTCGCAGCGCCACACCTGAGGAGGCGTACTGGGAGCTCGTCGTCGAGGACATAGCAGGCGCCGCTGACGTGCTCGCGTCGACCTATGAGACGACTCAGGGAAGTGACGGCTTTGTGTCCGTCGAAGTGACCCCCTCCCTCGCTCACGACGCGACGGGCACGGTCGAACAGGCCCATCAGTTGTGGGAACGGGTGGCTCGGCCCAACGTCATGATCAAGGTGCCAGCCACGGTCGCCGGTGTCGGCGCGGTGGAGGCCCTCACCTTCGCCGGCGTCAACGTCAACGTCACCCTGATCTTCTCCGTCGAACGATATCGAGACGTCCTTGCCGCCTATGCCAGAGGTTTGACCCAACGAACCGAGGCCGGTCTCCATATCGGTTCGGTGAGGTCGGTTGCGTCCTTCTTCGTGAGCCGCCTCGACACTGCGATCGATCCTCTTCTGCCCGCCGACCACCCGAGCCGCGGTCGCTGTGCGGTCGCAAACGCTCGCGTCGCATACCAAGCATTTACCGGTTACGTCTCGGCCCCACCGTGGACCGATTTGATGACAACACATGGAGCTTCCGTGCAGCGGCCGTTGTGGGCCTCGACCTCCACCAAGAATGTGGCATATTCCCCGACGTTGTACGTCGATGAGTTGATCGGTCGCTCCACGGTCAACACCTTGGCTCCTGGGACGCTGGATGCATTTGAGTCGAACGGCAGCGTCGTGGCAGACACCATTGAGACCGACCTCCACGGCGCCCATGATGTGCTCGGGGCGCTCCACGAGGCTGGTGTAGACCTGGACGCCGTGACCGCTGATCTCGAGCGGGCAGGCGTACAAGCTTTTGTCGATTCGTTCGAATCATGCGTTGCTGGCATCGCGAAGCGGATGGGTTGAGCCGTGCCAACCTATGAAGTGCCCCGTGACGCGGATCAGCGGCTCGCCGATAAGGACGTGACCTTGTGGCCACCAGGTTCTGAGGCTCCAACCCGGCTTGGTTGGCTCGACGTCCACACGGCGCGCCCCTCAGCTGCAGCGTTATCCTCGTTTCTGGCGGTATGCGCGCCCCATACCTCGGTGATCGGCATGGGTGGATCGTCGATGGCGCCGATGATGTACGGCGAACTCGCGGCCATCTTTGGACTGCGTTCTCACAACGTCACGGTGGTCGACACGACGCATCCGTCGACCAGCCAGAGGCTGCTCGACGGAGCGCAGACGGTCATCGCCGCCTCGAAGTCTGGCGGGACGCTCGAGGTCAGAGCTCTCCTCGATCTGTGGCTCGGCCAACACCGCCCGTCGACCGTCGCGGCTATCACCGACCCCGGCTCACCCCTGGCCGATCGCTCTTTCGCCGACGGGTTTGGCGCCCTCCTGCTCGCTGACCCGACGGTCGGTGGCCGCTTTTCGGCACTGTCCTCATTCGGTTTGGCGCCAGCGGCGTTTGTCGGCCTCGACCCCGAGGACTTGCTCGCCTTCGACATGCGAGAGGCAGTGTCCCGAGGAGCAGCGCTTGCGGCGAGGATTGTTGACCACCTCAACGCAGGCCGGGACAAGCTGATCATTCGAGTTCCGCACGGCGCTGAAGCGATGGCGTTATGGCTCGAGCAGCTGATCGCTGAATCGACGGGTAAGGCGGGCAGGGGACTGGTCCCTGTCGCAGCGCCAGACGGCGTGGCATTGGCTGAGACCGGTGACGCGTGTCTCTGCACGATCGGCGTTGGCGAGCTTCGGCCGAACCTGGCGTTCCACGACATGACGGGGGAGCGGCAACCCAGATCGGCTGACATTGCCCAACAGATAGACGACGCTCGGGAACTGGGGGAGTGGATTGCGGTGTGGGAGACCGCGACCGCGTTGGTCTCGGCGGCCCTCGAAGTTGACGCTTTCGATCAGCCCGACGTCGCCTCTGCCAAGGCAGCGACCGAAGCCGTCTTGGCGGCCGGAGTGGTCCGAGATGCCGATGTGGCCAGTGAGCGCGGGGGAGTGAAGTGGTCCCCTGCGGCGTCGGTCACAGCGTTGAGCGACTTCGTCGACGGGCTCGACAACTCGGTGAGCCATATCGCCCTTCAAGCATTTGTCGATGACTCCCCTGCGATCCGGTCTGCGCTCGGCAAAGCCCAAGGTGCGTTGTCTCGTGTGACGGGCCGAATCGTGTCGCTCGGTTTTGGACCCCGCTACCTGCATTCGACCGGTCAACTCCACAAGGGCGGACCGAGCGGCATCGCAGCAATTCAGATCCTCGATGGTTTCAGCATCGGCGCTGACGGATACGAAGATGGCGGCACGCGGCCTTCCTCCGACGCTTCGCTCTCTGAATTGTTGAGGTCCGGCGCGTTGATCGCTGCACAGGCACAGGGTGATGCCGATTCGTTGGCGGCGCTCGGCCGCCGCGTCGAGCGGAGCGAACTGTCCAATTTCCTGACCATGGTCGGGGAACGATCCCCGTCCCAGCCGGGTTAGCGAGGTGCTGTAGCCGGTCCCAGCCCCGTCGGCTGGTCCCAGCCCTGTGCACCAACCCCCTCATTTGAGTCGGAACTCCCCTTCAGCTCGTCGGAAGGCCTCAGCCTCCAACGTTGCAAGAGGGACCCCAAAAAGAAGGGCGCCAACCTACAATGAGCCCACGATGAGCACGCCAAGTGACGCCCAGGTACTCCTGCACGAGCCGCTGGATTCGCTTCTTTCCGAAGCATCTAAACGGCGCGACGGCCTTTTCGGTACCCGAATCACCTATTCACGCAAGGTCTTCATTCCGCTGACCATGTTGTGTCGGGACCGTTGTGGCTATTGCACCTTCGCCAAAGCACCGGCACGGGTGACCTCCCCATTTCTCAATCGCGACGAGGTCCTCGACATCGCTCGGGCAGGTCGAGCCGCCGGTTGTCACGAAGCGCTTTTCACTCTGGGCGAGGCGCCCGAGCAGCGCTATCCCCAGGCTGCACAATGGCTCGAGGACAACGGTTACGGGTCGACCGTCGATTACCTGATCGCAATGTGCGAGATGGTTCGCGACGAAACCGGTCTGTTGCCGCACGCTAATCCCGGTGCGCTCGACGGTGAGGATCTCAGGCGCCTCCGCGAGGTGAGCGCATCCCAAGGCATGATGATCGAGTCGCTGTCGGAGGCGCTCCATCAGTTCGGTGGTGCGCATTACAACTGTCCCGACAAGCTTCCCGACCGTCGGCTCGAAACGCTTCACGCCGCGGGCCGCGCACACATACCCTTTACGACCGGGATTCTGGTTGGGATAGGCGAAACGTGGACCGATCGCATCGCCGCGCTCAGCGCGATCGCGGAAGCTCATGAGCGGTTCGGTCACGTCCAAGAAGTCATCGTGCAGAATTTCCTGCCGAAACCTGGGACCAAGATGGCCAAGGCCAAACCGTTCGACGGAGAGGACTACCTGCGGATCATCGCAGCGGCCCGCTTGCTACTGCCCGCGACGGTGCACCTGCAAGCCCCGCCCAACCTGTCTGCGGATCCTGGAATGCTCATCGACGCCGGTGTTGACGATTGGGGCGGCGTCTCCCCTGTGACCTCCGATCATGTCAATCCCGAGCGGCCATGGCCTGCGGTACAAGAGTTGGAGTCGGCCGCTCGCGCCCGCGGAAAAGAACTCGTCCCTCGGCTGACCACATATCCCGAGTTTGTGTTGGACCCCGCGAGGTGGATCGCTCCAACCATGCGGCCCGTGGTGTTGCGTTCGAGCGATGCCACCGGCCTCGCACGTGACGATGAGTGGTTTTCGGGCGGCGACGCAGCGCCACCGATCCTGATCCCCCGCCCCCGGGGGCGCATCGGAGGTCGGATAGCCGAGGTGTTACACGGGGTGGAACAGGGCCAACGGGTTGGTTTCGACGAAATCGTTGCGCTGCTCGACGCCCGTGGTGATGAAGTGGTTGCGGTCGCGGAACTCGCCGATCAGCTCAGAGAACAGGTTGTCGGCGACGACATCACGTTCGTCCGTAACCGCAACATCAACTACACCAATGTATGCACCTTCAAGTGCAAGTTTTGTGCATTCTCCAAGGGGCCGCTGTCGCTGAACCTGCGTGGTACCCCCTACCTTCTCGAACTCGAAGAGATTCAGCAGAGGGTTCTCGAAGCTGAACAAACCGGTGCGACCGAGGTGTGCCTCCAAGGCGGAATTCATCCGAGCTTTGACGGCGACTACTACCTCTCGGTCATCAAGGCGGTCAAAGAAGCAGCACCGACCATGCACATCCATGGTTTCACCGCACTCGAAGTCCACGAAGGTGCTCGACGACTTGGTGTCGATCTGGGTACCTATCTTCAGGCGCTCAAAGACGCAGGTTTGGCAACGATTCCCGGCACAGCTGCCGAGATTCTCGACGATGAAGTCCGAGCGATCATCTGTCCGGACAAGATCAATACCGCCGAGTGGCTCGAAGTGCACCGAACCGCTCACCGGCTAGGAATTGGTTCGAACATCACCATCATGTTCGGTCACGTCGAAGAGAGTCGCCACATAGCCAGTCACCTTCTCGCCGCCCGTTCGCTGCAAGAAGAGACCGGTGGTTTTAGCGAGGTGGTCCCCCTCCCCTTTGTCCATATGGCGACCCCGATCTACCTCCAACAGCGATCGCGGCGCGGGCCGACCTTTCGCGAGGCGCTGCTCATTCATGCCGTTTCGCGGATTGCGATGCACGGCCTGATCGACAACATTCAGGTGTCGTGGGTCAAGCTCGGAGTTCTGGGCGCGCGTCAAGCGCTCCAGGCCGGTGCGAATGATGTTGGCGGAACGCTGATGGATGAAAACATTTCACGGGCCGCTGGCGCTGAACACGGCCAACTGCTCGACGACGACATGATCGCCCAGATCGGCGCACCGCTCGGTCGCCCCATGGTGCAGCGAAACACCAGATACGGGCGGGTAACTACCCGCAACCTGGCAAGGTTCGAGCATTCGACGGCTGAGCCCGTGACGCTGCTTCCGACGCGGCACTCCTAGTTCTTGATGAGCGCGGCACACGATTCGGCGCGCGAGCGCCTTTCGCAACTCCTGACAGAACATCCCCATGATGCGCGATTCGCGGCGGCGATCCTCCAAGACCTGCATGAGGAGCAAACGGCGTTTAGCCCATATCGGGGAACGTCCAAGGTTGCGATCTTCGGGTCGGCCCGTGCGGAGACTGAGTCGCCAGAGGCGGCGATGGCGGCCGAGACTGGCCGCTGCTTTGTGAGAGCTGGATGGATGGTCACCACGGGTGGTGGTCCGGGCATTATGGCGGCGGCAACGCAGGGCGCGGGCACGGATCAGGCTTTCGCAATCGACATCAACCTGCCGTTCGAATACGACACCGCGGGCTTTCCTCCAGGGGACCCGAAAGTCGTGCACTCGGAGTTCTTTTTCACGAGAAAGTTGGCGTTCTTCCGTCAGTCGGACGCGTTTGTCGTCTTTCCAGGTGGACTGGGCACGATGGATGAGCTGTTCGAACTGCTCACCTTGATGCAGACCGGTCGGACGAGAATGGCTCCGGTCGTACTTGCGGAACCGGCTGGCGGTCGTTACTGGGCGGCCTGGCTCGACTTCATCGATCGCCTCGCTGCAGAGTCCTATATATCGCGTGATGATCTGGCCTTTGTCGAGGTGGCGCACGATGCCACCACGGTGGTTGCCCTGGTGACGTCGTTTTGGTCGAACCTCCGCTCGTTTCGGGTGGTCGACGATCACGCAGTTTTTTCGGTCGAACGTGTTCCCCCAGCGGTGGCACATCGACTGGATGCACGGGCGAGCGCGACATCTGCGGTCCCTTATGAGTTGCAGATGGGCGTGACGGCGTCCATCGAGGCGGCTTCGTCTCCAACGCAACCGGGGGGACAGACCACCTTGAATGTCGCCGTTCCGTTCGACGGCCGACAGTGGTCGTTGTTGCGTCGAGTCATCACGGAGCTCAACGCCTGGTAAGCGGCACCTCACCAAGCCGCTGATCCGGAGCCCTCTACCAGTCGGTTGTTTGTGGGTCGAGGAGTTCGGCCGCTTTCAGGACGGCACGCCGAGCTCGTCCGAGTCGGCGTTCGTCGCCCGAATTTCGGTCACCTTCGAGTTGGTCGCGCAGCGCCACCAAGATGAGGTCGTCGAGGGTTTCGGCGATGTTGCGGAGCCGCCGGCCCAGTTCTTGTTCGGTGGCCATGACTAGAGGTACAAGCCGGTCTCGCCGTCGGTTCGACGCGATGCAATGGCGTGTAGGTCGCGTTCGCGCACGATGACATAGTCCTCGCCCTTCATCGCCACCTCAAAGCTGTTCTCGGGCGCGAACAGAATCCGGTCCTCGGGTTCGACGTTGCGCACGGTGGGGCCAACGATGACGACTTCTGCCCAGGTGAGACTGCGGCCGAGTTCGGCGGTGGCCGGTATGAGGATGCCAGCGCGAGACTTTCGCTCTGCGAGCTCGGGTGAGGGCAGCGCCAGAATGCGGTCCGTCGCCATGCGCAGCGCTCGGCCTTCGAGGTTTGGTTCGTCCGTCGTTGCGGCGACATTGCTGGCGAGATCATCGACCATGGCGGTCGATGATAGGGCGCGTGCCTCCCACACCTCGTACGTCCCTCGCCGTGAGCTTCTGGCCGTTTCGTCATCGGGGTCGTCTCTGCTGCGACTCGACCCCACCCAAGCGGCCAGAATGGGCGGCGATGTACCGCAAAATATCTGCAGCATTCTTCATCACCATCGCCGTCGTCTCAGCCGCATGTTCGACGCCGTCAACATCGGATACCGGCGTTTCGCCGGATGACGCTGCCGTCAACGTCGTCTCCACCGGAACGAACTACGACGCAACGACGTATGAAGTCGCCCAAGGCGACGTTCTGGCTTACAGCAACGAGAGCAACATCTTTCACGACATCGTGATCGATGATGCAGATTTCAAGCTCGATGTGCGTCCCGGGGACACGGCAGCCGCGGTGGTGGACCTGCCACCGGGTGACTACGTCTTTTATTGTTCGGTTCCCGGTCACCGCACCGCGGGGATGCAGGCAACACTGGTGGTAACTCCGTGACGGCGTCAGGCGTCCCTGCCGAATCGGATCGCGAGGGGCTCGGGCCGGTCGATGTCGACCACCGTTCCGGCGCCGGCCGACGGGTTCTGACCTATATCCGATTGACCAAGCCGCGAGTCATTGAACTCCTTCTCGTGACCACCGTGCCGTCGATGTTTCTTGCTGCGCGCGGTGTACCTGACCTGTGGCAGGTCTTGATCGTCTTGATCGGCGGCGCCCTCGCGGCTGGCGGCGCCAACACGATCAATGCGTATGTCGATCGAGATATCGATCAACACATGGCTCGCACCCATGCGCGCCCGCTGCCTACGGGCGAAGTGACGCCGACCAATGCGTTGTGGTTCGGCATCATCTTGAACGTCATTGCCTTTGTCATGTTGACGTCGCTGGTCAACGTGCTCTCGGCACTGCTGACATTGTCGGCGACCCTGTTCTACGTTTTTGTGTACACGATCTGGTTGAAGCGTCGGACCGTCCAAAACATCGTCATCGGCGGCGCGGCGGGTGCGGTGCCGGTGCTTGTTGGATGGGCCGCGGTTACCAATAGCGTCGGAGCGCCAGCGTGGGTCATGTTTGCGATCATCTTCTTTTGGACCCCACCGCATTTCTGGGCGCTGGCACTGCGTTACCGCGACGACTATGCGCGGGCGGGTGTGCCGATGCTTCCGGTGGTCGCCGGCACCGAAGAGACGGTCAAGCAGATGATCTTGTATTCGATCGCCGTGGTCGCATGCTCGCTACTGCTGATTCCCGTTGGCCATATGGGCATCAGCTACATAGTGGCGGCCGCTGTGCTGGGCGGTTGGTTCTTGTGGGCCACCATCCGACTGCGATCCGACCCCGATCCCCGCAAGGCCATCAAACTCTTCACCGCTTCGAACACCTATCTCTCGGCGCTCTTCGTCATGATCGCCATCGACGCTGTGCTCGTCGGTTAGTGCACATCGCCCATGAGCCGCGCGTGGCCCTCCTAGAAGTCCCGCGAGCGGCTTCGTCACCACTGACAAACCCCGAACCGCTCATGCAAGCCTTGTCGTAAGCCAATCGGCTTCTAGCTCGCCCAGCGGCGTTGCGGGCAGCGCGTCCTGGCGATATTCGGCGAGAATGCCTCGCCAGCGGTTATCTGCCTCAAGCTTGCCGAGAATGGCCGAAACGCCCCAAACGACGCGGTCGAGGAGCACGAAGCTCTTGGGCATGTTCAGGGCCTTGATGACCTCTGCGTAGGGCCCGTTGAGGTTGAGGATCTTGCCGAGTGTCCGCCCGACGAACTCCGAGGTAAAGACGAAGCGCTCGTCGAGGTAAGGGATGTAGGGACTCCCGACGAAACGCCAGACGTCATAAGGGTCGAGGCCATGATCGTCGACGATGAAATGCGCGTCCTGCATCGCTGCGACGGTGGCCTCGTGATCTCGCTCTAGGAGTCCGTCGAGTACGGGATCCATGAGTTCCATCTCGCCGTCTTCCCAAACCTTGGTGAGGCCAAAGTCGAGGAAGGTGACCGAACCGTCCTCGTGGAACTTGTAGTTGCCCGGATGAGGATCGCCGTTGAACCGTCGCAGCTTGTTGATGGATCGCTGTGAGAAGCGGAAAATCGTCTCTCCGGCGAGCTGCTTGGCCTCATCGGTCGCCGTGTCCAAAAACCGACTCCAGGAGAGCCCCTCGACCCAGGCCGATGTCAAAACCTGCTCGGTCGAGAACTCGGGGATCACCTCGGGGATACGGATGGTTGGGTGCCCCAGGTAGCTGTCGGCGAAGAACTGCTGTTCGCGCGCTTCGATGCGGTAGTCGAGTTCTTCGCCCATACGTGCTCGAAGTTCGTCGACGATCCCTTTGACATCCATACCCGGTAAGGCGAACGCCGAAAACATCGCGTACATGCGTTCAGCGTTGTTGAGGTCCGTGGAGATCGCTTCCCCGACGCCTGGATACTGCACTTTGACCGCGACGAAACGCCCATCTTCGAGTCGAGCTCGGTGCACCTGTCCGATCGAGGCCGCCGCGATCGGCATCTCGCCCCACTCGGCAAAAATCTCTTCGGGGCGGGCGCCCAAGGATCGCTCAATGACCTGCCGGGCGAGTTCGGGCGCCATCGGTGGCACGTCGGCTTGTAACGAAGCCAGCGCTTCCTGAGCGGGTCCCGGGAGTCCATCAGCGACGAAGGAGAGCATCTGGCCGGCCTTCATGATGGCGCCCTTCATCTCACCGAGCTGGGCTGCCACATCGCTGGCGGAGCGGATCAGGAACTGCTCGTCCAGGGCGGCGTGCTGACTCTCATCGGCCAGTACACGTTTGACGCGGTAGACGCCCAGGTCGGCTGCGCGTCGCATACTCAGTTGGAGCATCTGTGACGACCGTGAGAGTTCGCGACGCTGCTGATAGGCGCGGTAGCCAAGCGTCGCGGCTCCGGCGGCACCGAGAAGGAAGACGGTTCGGCGAGGGTTCAATGGCATGGCGACATTCCAGCGCATCGCGATGGCTCCGACAAGAACTCTGGTACAACAACTTCCGATCCGATCGGTGCGACGCGACCACTCGTAGCAAGGTCAGCCAGCATCGTCGAACACTATGATGACCGGCGATGTTGAAGGGCTTTGGTTCGGTTATCGGCTCGGTACTGGTTATGTCTGGTGTCACCGCGCTGACGGTGCTGCCCACGTCTGCCCCCGCTGGGCCCAGCGGAGGAACGGATTCGAACGGAACCGAGATGGTTGTCACCGCAGGCGCGGATCAACCCGTCGATGACTCGATGGGCTTGCAGCGTTCGCGCACAGCCCCCTCGACCACGGTTCAGCGAGAATCCCAGGCGTCGGATACTTCTGCCGCTTCGTCACAGACGACGTCTGCCCTGAGTGTTCTTCGGCCCTTTCGGTCGGATTCGGCATCTGAGGAGCCTCGCGGATCGACACAAACCACACGATCAGCAACGGCGTCTCCCGGAAACTCCGACGATGTCGACGCTCTGACCGGGGACGGCAATGACGGGAGGGAGCAGTCGCGTTCGAACCTCGATGAGATCGATGCGACTACCCCCCGACCGTCACAGGATCGGTCGGGGGCAATCTCGTTCGCTGTGACCGGCGATGTGCTGATCCATTCCCCGGTCGCTCGCGCCGCTGCAACGTCCTCGGGCGGATACGACTTCGTGCCGATGTTGGGCGACGTCGCACCACTCATTTCTCATGCCGCAATCGGGATTTGCCACATGGAGACGCCGATATCGCGGGACAACTCAGATCTCAGTGGCTACCCGGTCTTCAGCGCACCACATGAGATCGCCGCATCCCTCGCAGACACGGGCTACGACGGTTGTTCAACGGCGTCGAACCATTCGATCGACCAGGGCTTCGATGGGGTCACAGCGACGCTCGATGCGCTCGATGAGGTAGGACTTGCACACGCGGGCACCGCTCGTTCCCAGGAAGAGGCCCTGGGTGTTACCACCTATGTGGTGAACGGGCGACGCGTCGCGCACCTCTCCTATACCTACGGGACGAACGGCATCCCCATACCTGCCGCAGAGCCATGGTCAGTGCACCTGATCGACACCGACGCTATCGTTCGCGCTGCAGCCGAAGTACGTGCCGCTGGAGCTGACGGTGTGGTTGTCAGCCTGCATTGGGGGCAGGAGTACCACGTCGATCCCACGGACGAGCAGCGTCGAGTCGCGGCGATACTCGCCCGCTCAGGTGACATCGACGTCATCGTCGGACACCACGCTCACGTCGTGCAGCCCGTCGAGATGATCGATAACACCTTGGTGATCTGGGGGTTGGGAAATCTGCTCTCCAATCAAAGTGCCGGGTGTTGCACCGCTCGATCTCAAGACGGTGTCGTGATCTCATTTAATCTCGTACCCGACGGTGAACGCCTCCGGGCTGCGGACGTCGAAGCGCATCCCACCTGGGTCGACCGGTCCGCCCGATACCGTGTCGTCGACATCGCTTCCTCCGACGGCGGTAGCGAGGTTTGCGCATCCTGGGACAGGACGGTCGAAACGCTTCGGGCGCGCTCCAACATCGTGTCGATTCCCTCATCCCCCTGCGGGTGACGACGCGTTGGCTGAGCGTGTTCACGTCCCAACCTCGCTCGGGTAGCCTGAGCCGCCGTCGCTAGAGAATGAGGCTCGCCAATGGACGATCTACAAGCTTTCAATCTGATGACGCTGTTCTTGCGGGTGTCGCTCGGTGCGATGATCTTCGTCCACGGATTCAACAAGGCCTACCGGGGCGGCAAAATCGCCGGTACGGCAGCGTGGTTCGACAGCATCGGCCTCAAGCCGGGAAAACTGCACGCTCAGCTGTCGGCGTATACCGAGATGGGATCTGGGATCCTGTTGATCGTTGGACTCGCGACCCAACTCGCCGATGGCGCCCTTGTGGCCCTGATGGTGGTCGCAGCGGTGACCGTGCACCTTCGCAGCGGATTCCTCATCACCAAGGGCGGGTGGGAGTACAACTACATCATCGCTGTCGCCGCGATCGTCAGCGCCGGGCTTGGCGCGGGTGAATGGTCCTTGGATCACCTGTTCGATCTACCGTTCGCAGACATGTCGCTCGGAGCGGGCATGGCACTGGCCACCGGACTCGGTGTCGGCGGGGCAGCGGGGCTCCTGGGCATCTTTTGGCGTCCACCCTCCGACGCGTAACACCAGCCGAGAGTGCTACCGACGGTGGTCAGTGCGCGCGATCGCGGCGCGGCTCAGCGGTGAGTTCACCTGCCGTTCACCTTCGCGCAGGCGCAGGGTTACGGCTGGGCTCCTAGGGTGTCACACGTCTTGTCGGTCGCGTCGGGCATGTGGGCTTGCTCACAGTCGCTAACGCGCCAATCCGTCATTGATTGGAGGCGCCAGAGTGAGCGTGATTCCGTCTGCCGAATCGCAGCAGAGCAACCCATTTTTGCGATCGGCCAACAAAGAACGACATCGGCGCGAACGGCGGGTACGCCTGATCTTTAAGGGCGTCACGTTTCTTACGTTGGGTATCAGCGCCCTGCTCATACTCTCCCTGGCCGGTCAGGCGTTTCAGTTTCTGTCCCATATCGACTTGTCGTCGCTCAACTCGATCGGTTGGTTTCCGCGGCGAGGGTTCTACGACATCGGTACTTTGATCGTCGGCACAGCCCTCGTCACCGGGATCGCGATGGTGGTTGCGACGCCCCTCGGTATCGGTGCGGCTGTTTACTTGAGCGAGTTCGCGTCGCCGAGGATGGCGAAGTACCTCAAGCCAATCCTGGAAGTCTTGGCCGGGATCCCATCGGTGGTCGTGGGCTACTTTGCACTTTCTTTCATCGGTCCCGACATCGTGCAGTCATGGTTCGATACGTCGCAACCGCAGAGCCTGATGGCAGCCGGTGTCGGTGTCGGTATCTTGATCGTGCCGCTGATCGCTTCGATCTGTGAGGACGCGTTCTCCGCTGTCCCCAGGGAACTGCGCGAGGCGAGTTACGGGCTTGTTGCACGTTCTACAGCGACGACGCTGAAGGTGGTCATCCCGGCGGCGTTCTCCGGGGTTGTCGCAGCGTTGATTCTGGCCATTTCACGGGCGTTCGGCGAGACAATGGTCGTCGCGATCGCCGCCGGAGGTTCGGGCGGGTCGCTCTTTACCAAGAGTCCCTTGGAACAAGGCCAGACCTTGACCGGAGCGGTGGCGTCGGTGGCAAGCGGTACCGACGCAGTGGCCGGGGCGTCAGAGGCCTTTAACAGCCTCTACTTCGTGTCATTGGTGTTATTCGTCATCACCCTGGCTCTCAACATCCTGGGGGGACGATTGGTCCGCAGCCGTCGGGAGAAGTACTAATGGCAACCATCGCACCTCCAGCCGAAGCCCAGTATGCCGACGCCGTCGCCGGGACGATCCGTCGTGGCGGCAGACTCCGAAACTTCGATGGCCTGTTTAAGGGCATCTTGCTGTTCAGTCTGCTGACGTGTCTTGCCTTTTTGATGATATTGCTAGCAGACGTCCTCGATGGTGGCTGGTCCACCCTTGCTGATCGCGGTACGTCGTTCTTGACGTCGGGCACATCGTCAAACGCGGCGAGCGCGGGAGTGTGGCAGGGTCTGAAGGGTTCGACGATCATCGCGGTGTTCGTGATGGGCGTGGCGATTCCGATCGGGGTCGCTACAGCGGTGTACCTCGAAGAATATGCGCCGGATAACCGCATGACCCGATGGATCGACGTCAACATCCGCAACCTCGCCGGTGTCCCCTCGGTGGTTTACGGAATTTTGGGGCTCGCACTTTTTGTGAAATTCGGCGGACCTATTACCGGTGGTCGAAGCGTTATTTCGGCCGGTCTGACGATGTCGTTACTCGTCTTGCCGCTGGTGGTCATGACCGCAGCAGAAGCGATCCGTTCGGTGCCCGCGTCGTTGCGTGAGGGCGGTTATGGGGTCGGTGCAACCCAATGGGAAGTCACCCGCGAATTGGTCCTGCCCGCAGCGCGTGGCGGCATTCTGACCGGGGTCGTGCTCTCCCTTGGTCGAGCACTCGGTGAGACGGCACCACTGATCCTCGTGGGCGCACAAACAGGCTTTTTCTCAACCGGTAATGCCGGGTGGACCGCTGAATTCACCGGACCGTTCACCGCTCTGCCGATGCTCGTCTATCACTGGGCTCGTCAACCCGGCGGCGACTTCGGCGCGCTCGTATCGGCTGCGATCATCGTGTTGTTGGCGATCACGTTGGTGTTTAACGCGTCGGCCATCGTGCTACGTGCCCGGGCGGGCAAGCGAACGCGCTGACCGATCGGGCGCTCCGCTACCGCGGTTCATGTCGGTACCGGAGCGGTGTCTTATGAGACTGGCTTCCATATGACCCTGTTGCGTAATTGCGCGTGCACCCGCGTGCACCCGGTGGACTGGCAGCGTCTACCCCGCCATCGGCGCAACGGGCTCAAAGCGGTATCCGACACCACGAACCGTGTGCAGCAGGTCAGGTTCGGCCGGGTCTACCTCGATCTTGGCGCGCAGGCGTTTGATGTGGACGTCCAGGGTCTTTGTGTCGCCCACATAATCGAAGCCCCACACCCGATCGATCAAGACCTGGCGGGTGAGCACCATCCCAGCGTTCTTCATCAGCAATGCCAGGAGATCGAATTCTTTGCGAGGGAGATGGGCAAGCTCGCCATCAACGGTGACCTCGTGTCGCGCCAGATCCATACTGACCCGGCCGTAATGAAAACCGTCGTCGATATCACCAGCTTCAGCCGATGTCTCGTCCATGTGCTGACGCCGCAATGCCGCTCGGATACGCGCGATCAGTTCACGGCTGCGGAACGGCTTCGACACGTAGTCATCGGCGCCGATTTCGAGACCGACCACGGCGTCGAGCTCGGAGTCGCGAGCGGTCACCATGATGATCGGGACATTTGATTCTGAGCGCAGGCGTCGACATACGTCGATTCCGGACATCACCGGCATCATCACGTCTAAGAGCACGAGGTCGGGTTGAGACTCTTCGAACGCATCTACTGCGGCCCGACCGTCCCGTGCGACGATGGTCCGGAACCCCTCGCTTCTCAAGAGGATCGACATACTGTCCAAAAATGACGGCTCATCGTCGGCGATCAGAACTAGCGGCTGAGACATCGTTGACTCGCTTTGGTCATCAGCACCGCAGCGAACTGCGGCACGATCGGGCTGGTTCTAGCCGGTCGGGTCTAGTCCGATTCGGCGATAGGGAAACTGATTGCGACGGTCGTACCCCGTCCTTCGATCGAATGGATCGCAACTCGGCCCCCATGGGCTTCGACGACATTGCGAACAATCGAGAGGCCAAGGCCGGTGCCGCCGGTCAATCGCGAGCGGCCGCGGTCCACTCGGTAGAACCGCTCAAAGACTCGTTCGACATCGTGTTGAGGGATTCCAATCCCTGAATCGGTGACGGAAATCATCGCTTCGTCGCCAACGAGGCGCGCCGAGAGCAACACCGTGGTGCCGGAGTCTGAGTAGTTGCTTGCGTTTTCGAGCAGGTTGACTACCGCTGTCTGGATCTGCGACTTATCGCCGAACACATTGAGGTGGTCATCGATCTTGATCTCAAGGGATTGGCACCGCTGCTCCATCGTGAGTTGAACTCTTCGAGTCGCACGGTTCAGCAGCTGGTCAACCGGAACTACCTTGTAGCGCTTTGAGCTAGGTTGAAGGGCCGAGTGTAGGTCCAACAGATCCTCGACCAGCGAGGACAGTCGGACGAGTTCATGCTGGACCCGCTCCACCAGGTGTGGCTTTTCGGATTCGTCGGCGACGACGAGGGCGTCGGCGAGCACCACGGCGGCGGCAACCGGCGTCCGCAGTTCGTGGCTGACGTTTGCGACAAAGTCCGAACGCATGCGTTCGGTGCGTTGAGATTCCGACACGTCCTCTGCCAAGCACACCGACCCGACCTGTTGCGCGTCAGAGATGATCGGCCATGAGGTGATCCTGATGCTCGTTGGGGTTGGACCGGTGATTTCGATAGTGCGAGTCCCCCGCTCTCCGGCGCCAGCGAGGGCGAGTAGGTCGGTCATATGGCCGCTGACAAGGGCTTCGTCGGTGATGCTCTCTGCATTCTCCAGGTTGTAGTGCCGAAACTGGGTGTCGCCGCTCTGGGACTGGATCACGATGCTGACATCCATCGTCGCCACCGCCCGCTTCAACAGCATGCTCTCGGCTAGGGCTTCGTCGAAGCCGCTCAGGACGGCATCGAGTTCGCGCTCGATGCTCGTGCTTCGCGTCGTCGTCGCTTCACGGTCGAATTCAGATGACCGGGTCACCTGATCGAGTTTGGAGGCAATGTTCTGACGAAATGCCTGGTGTCGACTTCGTTCCTGGAGATACAGCGCGGCCAATGCCGCGATCGCCGTCGCTCCAGCGACCCACAACCAAACGTCCAGATTATCCACGGCCGTCTAGCCGAAGCGGCCAGTTATGTAACCTTCAGTGCGGGGGTCCGAAGGTGCGGTGAACATTTGCGTCGTGTCATCGAACTCGACGAGTACGCCCGTCCGCCGCTCGCTGGCATCGACGTCGGTGGCGAAGAAGGCTGTCATGGTCGAGACCCGTGCTGCCTGTTGCATGTTGTGGGTCACGATGATGATGGTGACATCGTCCTTGAGTTCACCCATCAGATCCTCGATCTTTGACGTAGCGATCGGGTCGAGGGCGGAACATGGCTCGTCCATCAGGAGAACCTCGGGTTCGACGGCGAGACAGCGAGCGATACACAAGCGCTGCTGCTGGCCGCCGGACAGAGAGAATGCGCTTTGGTCGAGTTTGTCTTTGACTTCGTCCCAGAGAGCAGCCCGACGTAGCGCCGATTCGACGATATCTGGAAGGTCGCCTTTCATGCGCTGAACCTTGGGTCCAAAAGCGACATTGTCAAAGATTGACTTGGGGAAGGGATTCGGCTTCTGGAAGACCATGCCGACACGTCGCCGAACCTCGACCGGGTCGACATCGGCTGCGTAGATATCGATTCCTTTGAACAGGATCGATCCTTCGACCCTCGCGCCGGGGACGAGATCGTTCATTCGGTTGATCGAGCGCAAGAATGTCGATTTTCCGCAACCGGATGGCCCGATGATCGCGGTGATGCCCTTTTCGGGTACTTCGAGGGTCACTCCGGTGACGGCCTTGAAATCGCCGTAGTAAACGGCGACGTCTCGCGCGACGATCGGTGCAGTACCCGATCCTTGGTGGCTGAGTTCCTCGGTCGTGGTCGGGTTTGCTGACATGCTTCTCCTGCTCCGGTGTGCCGAAACGGCTCCGATGTGCGGAAACACCGTCGGTGCTGAGCGACTCGTTCGTTTGTCCCTGACGTTCCAACACCGTAAACGTCCACGCCGCCAGAGCGGTGATTCCGGCGGGGATCATCCGAGCGGGTAGATGTCGCGGGCCCCGCGGTGCGTTCGAATATCGTCGCACTGCAACTCTGGCTCTTTTCTGGCGGATAGCGAAACAGTCGGTGAACAACACGACGAAATGACGCCACTTGTCGCACACTTGGTGGATGCGCGATCTCTTGGTATCAGAACTTAATGCTCTGCGAGGCGACTTCATCACGATCGGTGCTCGCGTCTTGGCAGCGGTCAACGTCGGAACTCAGGCGTTTCTCGACGCCGACCTAGCGGCAACGGAAGCGATTATCCAAGAGGACGCCCACATCGACGCGCTCTGTGATGATCTGGAGGAACGCGCTATCCAGGTGATGGCAACCCAGCAACCGATCGCGCGAGACCTCAGGTTCTTGGTGGTGCTTTTGAGGAGCGTCCATGAACTAGAGCGTGCTGGAGACTTGGTATGCAACATCGTCAAGGGTGGTCGGCGGATTTACCCGCGTGAACTCGACCCCCGGGTTCGCGGGGTGATTGCTCAGATGGGTAACCAGGCGGCCCGGCAGATGGAGCTGACGATCGAAGCGTTCGCCGAACGGGACGAAAACCGTGCGGCGGCGCTCGTCGATATGGACGACACGATGGACGATCTGCTCAAGGAGTTGCTCGTGCTCGTCTTTCAAGGGGGTGCCGCAGACCACCATGAGGTACAGGAAGCGGTGCAGGTTGCGTTGATCGGCCGCTACTACGAGCGGTATGCCGACCACGCCGTCAATGTGGCAGAACGAATCCAATTTTGGGTGACCGGCCATTTTCACAGCCACGACCTGGAGGGTGACGGTCAATTGGCTGGTGTCTCCGACACCGCGACCGAGCCGTAGGCCACTGGCCTTTTCGCGCCGCACATCCGCCGTGCGTGTAGCCGCTCGGCTCGGCCACTACCGCTAAGCCGGTCGTTCGCTGCCCGCTTCTTCTGCTTCGCGCGCGGCCCGCGCTGCCCGACGCGCGGCGCGACCCACCGGAAGACGGACCTGAAACCCCGCGTTCGCTCGCTGTTCTTCAGACTCACCGCCCCAGTACCCGTACTCGCGTTCGACGCGGGCGTGGAGCCGACATGGTTCAGAGACGGGACAACGAGCGCAGTACTGCGCCGCCACCTTCTCTCGGCGTTCACGCGCTTCGGGCCGCTCACCCGGTCGCGGAAAGAACAGTTGCGTCCTGCCAGCGCAGAGTGCTCGAGACGCCCAATGAGCCTCGGTGGCTGTGCCCGCCTCGGTGCCTTGGGTGCGCGCTGAGCTGGCCTGGCTTTGAGTGAGTTCAGTTGTCACGGTGTGGTGCATCGCCAAAACCCCCTCGGGGTGCGTGAGGGATGCCACCCGAGCCTAGCAATCCAGCCTTTTCCATGAAAAGAAGATTTGGTAGATATCTGGTTTTGTGATGCTAGATGGGCGGTTAGAGTTCCCGTTGTGCTGTTTGGAGCTGAACTCCCAAGTGCGCTCGATGCGAACACCCTTCGCATCGCTGCGGTCGTCATTATCCTGGCCGTGATCGCCGTGTCCGTCGCTCTGTCGATGCTGATCACCAGAACCGTGACCCGAGTCGTGGTGCTCGGCGTTGGAGCCATTCTCGTGATCACGCTCTGGAATGCCCGCGCCGACTTCGGCGAGTGCGCGACGAGCTGTACGTGTCGTCCGTTTGGACAAGAGATCACCGTCGCCACGTGTCGGGACAAGCTCTAGATGTCTGGGTGTATCCACACCGCTACTGCTTGCGGGAGAGCGCATACTCCTCGGCTCGCTCGCTGATCTCCATCCACGTCGCTTCGGCAGCATCGAGCGCATCGACAACAGACCGCAGACGGTCACCGATCTCGATGAGTTGTTGCGCGTCGGTTTCGCCTTCAAGCTGAGCGGTCAGCTCGTCTCTCTGACGTTCAAGCTTCGTCATGGCGCGTTCTGCTGACTTGAGCCTTTGGGACTCGTTGAAACTCAACTTGGTAGGAACACGTTCCGGGCGTGGCGTGACCTGTTTAACACCGCTGCGTCCCTCATCGCGCCAGGACTTCGCGAGCCGACTGTATTCATCCCATTCATAGGGAACCTGAGTGATGATGCCCCGGGGACCCACCGCAATACGCCGATCGGTCAAGCGGTCGAGCAGCAGGCGGTCGTGGCTCGCGACCAACAGCGAGCCGCGGAAACCGTCGAGAAAATCCTCGAGCGCCTGCAGCGTCTCAATGTCGAGGTCGTTGGTGGGTTCATCGAGGATGAGCACGTTGGGTGCATCCATCAACACCTTGCAGAGCTCGACTCGTCGCCGTTCGCCGCCGGACAGGTTGGTTACGGCGGCATGTTTCATAGTGCCGTAGAAACCAAAACGCTCCAGGAGGTCACTCGCTGTGACGACGCGCCCATCTTCGAGAGGAATGGAAGTGGCCGTCGAACTGATATAGCGCTGAACCGTCATCGAAGGATCATCAGGCGGCAACGCTATCTGGCGGAACATGCCGATCTGGACGGTCTTGCCGACCTTCCGTCGACCGCTCGTGGGGTTCAACTCCCCGGCGATGAGGTTGAGCAGCGTCGATTTTCCGGAGCCACTCGGGCCGATGACGCCTACACGTTCGCCCGGCCCGAAACCCCAGCTACCCGCAGCGATCACCGGTTCGCCTCCGAAGGACACGGTGGCGTCGACGAGTTCGATCACGTCGTTGCCCAGCCTCGTGCGCCCCGTGCCGAGTCGAAGTGGCGGCTCATCGACGTCGGCGACATGTTCACGCAAGGCTTGTGCTTGTTCGAGGCGGAAGCGGGGCTTGCTCGAGCGGGCCTTGGGACCGCGCCGCAGCCATGCGAGTTCTTTGCGGAGCGCGTTTCGGTGTCGACGGTCTGCCCGTTCGGCGGCTTGGGATCGAGCGGCCCGAGCCTCGAGCACGTCAGCATATGACCCGTCGTGCCAGTAGCCGCGACCGTCAGCAATTTCAAGAATCGATGTGGCGGTCCGTTCCATGAACCAGCGGTCGTGCGAGACCAACAGGACCGCACCTGGAAAGTCTCGCAAGTGTCGCTCGAGCCAATCGATCGTCCAGATGTCGAGGTGGTTCGTGGGTTCGTCGAGGATTAACACCTCAGGCCGGGCCCCCAAGCCAGCTGCCAGAGAAACTCGGCGCCGTTCACCACCAGAGAGTTCGTCGACCGAGCGTTCGAGGAGGTCCTCGACACCGAGTTGGGTCAAGAACTTCGTCGTTTCAAGTCGAAACTCGCTGCCACCGCCATTGATCGCAGCGAGGTGATCAAAGATCCACGTTCCGACGTCGAGTCCCGGTGTGGTCGTGGCGGACTGCGCGACGTAGCCGATCCGGAGACCTGAACGGGGAACCACCGACCCGGCTAAGGGCTCTTCTTGTCCCGCGATGAGCCTGAGGAGTGTGGACTTCCCCGACCCGTTGGGTCCGACGACGGCGACTCGATCGCGGTCTGAGACTCCGAATGCGAGATTCTCGAATAGGGCCCGACCCTCATAGCCGTGTGACAGCCCGTTGACACTGAGCAGAAGCACGCGCCAGTCCTTGGTCGCAACCTGATTGGGCGTCACGTTCATCTTTGGTTCGTAACGAGGCGTCGCTGGCCCGTCGGTCTGTGGATCGGAGCCAAGTCGTGCGCGCAGGTCAGCTCGACACTGCGCACGGCCCATAAAAGGGCTGCTGACGAGCCTGTCCACACCGCGGACACTCGATGTCGATCAGCTCGCTGAGCCCTGGGTCACTCATGAGGACAGCGTCAGGCTCGACTGCGAAATGACCGGCGTTGAACGCTCCTTGGATTCTGACTCGATGATGATCTTGTCGTCCTGCTTCCAGAGCTTGGTGACCATCGTCTCGCCTGGGAAGAATACGCCTGCGAAGCGTGCGTTATACCCGGTCACCGGCGTGACGTCACCGTCCAGCACAGCGTCGACGGCAGCCTTGCAGCAGATGCCGTATGAACACAGACCGTGGAGAATCGGCCGGTCAAAACCGCCGAACGCAGCGAAATTGGGATCGGCGTGCAACGGGTTCTTGTCGCCGCTCAGCCGGTAAAGCAGGGCTTGTTGGGGCAACGTTGGCGACTCGACGATGAAGTCCGGGTCTCGGGTCGGCTTCTCGTTGTCGGTCTTTGGTCCCGGGTCGCCACCGAACCCACCCTCGCCACGCAAGAACAATGAGAAACGGTTTGTGAAGAGCGGACCATCCGCGTCTGAGGTCGCGACCTCCATGATCGCGAGGGCGGCCTTGCCCTTGTCGAAGATGTCGCTGATTCGAACCTTGGATGACACCTGCGCGTTCGTGGGAATAGGACGGTGAATGTCGATGGCCTGTTCGCCGTGAAGGAGTTTGGTGAAATCGACGTCGAATCCGTCGACCGCGAGCATCCCCGCCATGGCGGAGAAGACGGGGACGACTCCGAAGCTGGGGAGAACCTTCAGGTTCGCTTCGTAGGTATAGGTGAGCTCATTCGCGTCGGTCGGGGGGTTTCCGGCACCGATTCCGAGGTGGTACAAGATGACATCGTCGGGACCCCACGACGTCTCGGCTTCGGGCAGGTCGGCAGACAACACCTTGTCAACGTCGATAGGCATCTGGGGTGCACTCCTCAATCAGGTTGTTACGAGCACGGGGATTCTGCCATCTGGAGCGGCGGCGTACGAACCCCTCGTGGGAGTGCCCGATCGGCCGCCGCCGGTGGGTTGGGCCCAAGCGGTCCCGGTCACACCAGCGGGGCAGAGCCGCTCGAACATCAGATTCCCCTCGCCTGCTGTGAGGTACTCAGAGCGCATTGAGCAACGATCGTGAGATGTGGTTTGGTTGCCCCATCAGCACCCCATAGTGTCGGCCTCATCGCTGGCGTGGGCCGCAGGGACGTCTCGAGCGGAACACGAGCGGTGTCGCAGGGCTCTCACCTGCGGACGTGAGGCACGTGGCGGCTGGTTGTGGTTGTGTGAGCATGTGGGTGTGACGTTGCAGAGTGCGAGGTGGAGATGAAGCGGCTGTTGGCGATCGGGTTTGTGCTGCTCGTTCTCAGCGGCGGATGTACGTCGAGTGAGACTGCAGATTCCTCAGGCGTATCCGCTCCTGCCTCCGGAGGCGGTGCGGATGCGACCAGCGACACGACCAGCCTGGGGAGCAGCGGCGATCTCGTGGTCGCTCAGCCCGGTGAACTCGACCGTCAACTGGCCGTTGCGGCGACACTAGACGGGGATGGGATCGTGCCGGTCGACGCACTTCCCACGGGGGCAGAGACTTTTGAGTTCGCGATTGACTCGCACGCGTATCGCTGCGAAAAACGAGCGAGCCGTCCAGACCAGGCCCGTTGTCGAGCCACATCACAGCAGGGTGCTGCGATCATGTACTGCAGCGATGCGCAAAGCTCGGCAACCTGTTCGCCGAGCTGGTATCCCGACGAGTTCGGAGGTTTGGTGCCTCGAACGATCGAGGGCCAGCAATACCTCTGCAGCAACGAAGTGGTCCGGTGGGCTTGCTCTCTCTATGCGGGCGGCGATCCGGCCGACACCCAGCTCGTTCCGAGTTTGTACTGCGTGGTTGATGGCACCACGTTTGTCTGCGACCCGGTCGCCGGTCTAGCGATGGTGCCCAACCAAGGTGCTGGCGACGCGCAGCAGCAGGTGGCCCCCTCGACGGTAGATCGCCCCGAAGATTTGGGCGGCGACATTGACGAGGTCCCGGTGCAGACCCTCTCGATAGAAGGCGGTCGGTATTTCTGCGAGAGCTACACCGATGGAACGCTCGGTTGCTACCCCGATGACGGAAGCGGTCTACTCGTCGGCGAGCCGACCTTCATCTGCTGGTCCGATCTGGTGTGTGATCGCAACCTCTGATGCCGTGACACCGCGGCCGGCGCTACACCACGATGTCTACTGAGCGAATCGGGGGGATCTCGGCCCAGCTCGCGGCTGCTCCCGGATCGCCGGGGCTCACCTGCAAGATGGGAATGAGCAGGTTGATGGCGAGCGCAACGCAGAACACCGCGACGATGATCAACAGGATCGTGGGCAGGCGTTGGCGCCATACCGACGTGTCGGAACGTGCAATTCGAGGGACTGGCGGCGCGGGCTCTTGTGCCGCTTGGGTCGACACGACCAGGGGTGGTGCTTCGGCATCGGTCGATACCTCGGGAATGGCGGCGAAGCTTGGAGATTGTGGAGCCTCGTCTTGGGAGCGGAGGTCGATGTGTGCGCCGCTGGACACGTCCGCTGGGTCGAAACGAATGGGCCGAGCGCTCAGAGGTGTCTGGTTCCAGCCGGCCGGTTCGGACAGATCGATCGAGCCTGCGGCCTGTTCGAGCCCCGCGAGGTTGAGCTCACCGGATTCGTCGAACGCGGAGGGAGCGACGGGTAGGGCTGTTCGTGAGACCTCATCAATCTCGGGAAATGTCGTTTCGCCAGACGGATCGACCGCCCAAGCCCAAGGATCGGTGACCGCGTTGACGTTATCCACCTGCGGCGCCACGGTCGCTGATGAGGTCAAGAGAGCCGACGGATCCATCGCCGTTGGCCCGGACAGGGCCTCGGGACTCAACAACCCTGAACCCGTCGACAGATGAATCTCTCGTGTTTCAAACCCAAAGGTTTGTTCGGGACCTGGACGGGCGAGGGGGTCGGCAACGGAGAGTTCCATCGGCTCGATACCTCGACCAGGTACGTGATTGCTCGACCTCTCAGCCTGCGGAGCAGCGACCGCGCCTTGGCCTCGTTGGCTCGCTTGGATCGGGTTTGCCTCGCCGAGGCCCAGTCCGTCCGTGACCCAGGGGTCATTGTGAATCTCGCTGGGAAGTCGTGGCGGCCAGTCGGCAGAAATCGGCATCTCTGGGTCGTCGGGTGAGAACCATGAGCTCGCTGGCGAAAGCGCGGCAACCCCAAGTTTGGCAGTCAACTCGATTGCTTTTGTCGCCGGCTCAAGTGGTGCCACAGCGCTTGGCGCGTGATCGGGTACGCCCGCTTCTGACCGCTCGAGATCTACTGCCTTCAGCTCGGGCGCGGTCGTTGTGGGGATCGGGTCGGAGTCGCCTGCACCCGCGTCGATGCCATGGGTTGTCGGTGTGTGGGTCGGGTCATGGCCCAGATCGCCGATGACGGAGCCGACTGTTTGCTGGCTAGCGGCGGTGCTCTCGGCGGCAGGGTCAACCTGGTCCACAGGGTCCACAGGGTCCACAGGGTCCCCCTGGTCCACAGGGTCCGTTCTGAAACTTTTGTCCGTCTCCACAATCGAGGGAAGGGGAAGAATCGAAGGCGCCGACGCTTCTCCTACGGCGTTCTCGCCCGCACGCGCAGCGAACGTTGCAGACGTGGTCCCGGCGTGAGTCGGCTCCAGTTCTTCTTCTGTTGCGCGCCAGAGATCGTCGAGCGCCTCATTGGCCGAGAATCGTCGCTCCGCCCACGGGCCTGCATCGGTGACGATGCGCGCATGGGCTGGCGGCGGGACGATGGTGGCGTGTTGATCGGGTGACGGGGTTGTCTTCTGGGCAAAAGGGTCACGGCTTCGCAAAGCCGAGCCCACAGGCGACTCTCCACCGCCAGACGTCGGGGCGGGCGGGGGGGAGTAGGCATCAAACCACCCCGCCTCTTCGAGGGAACGATCCCTCTCGAAGACCAACGGAGGCATCGCCTGGGTAGCGTCTTGGTCCCCCGTCTCCAATGCGTCTAACGGCTCTTCGAACCAGAAACCGCGAGGTGTCAGGCTGGGGCGGTCGGTCAGAGAGGTTCGAGGATCGTTGTCGGCGCCCTGAGCCGTTTCGAGCGCTGAGTTGCCCTCAAGGGTGTCCACAACATCATGGCTGCCGAGAAGGTCGTCAGCCCCGTCCTCGTCGCACGGCTGTTCTCCCTGCGCGCCAGCAGTGGAATCATCTCGTAGCCACCAAGCGTCGTCATCAGCATCAGCATCAGCATCTGTATCGCCGACAGCATCGGTGGTGCGGGCCGCAGAGGCTGGATCCCAAACGGGGAGAGGGGAGCGGGGTACGGTCGCTTCCCGCCGCCGTTGCGCGACGAGGCCGCAGCGGCAGCGATGCCTACCGAAAGATCGGCGGTATCGTCGTTGTGCCGCCCGGCGCGCTTGAGCGCTGCGATGGGATCGATATGTAGTGGATGCTTCGTTATCTCATCGGCAATGCGGGCCTCCAAGCCTGCGCAATACGTCATCGATGGCAACTCGTCGAAGGAGTGCTCTGTCTCGGTCGTCGTCACCGCGGTTCGCTTGCCGCGCCAAGTCTCTCGATACGGGTCGAGGGCGGGCACTTCTTGCATTGTCGGCTCTGGTCTCGTCGACCTTAAGCCCAAAACACTGCCCGGACGTTGTCCAGGCTCAGCCCTTGCCTCACACGTGACTCAACGGTCGATGTTTCGGGCCGTCGACCCGCATCGATCAAGGAGCTGGAAACAGACTTCAAGCCGGTGGGCCAAGCTTGGATGCCGAATCGCTAACATCGACGTCCGTGCTCACCAGATCGCGGTGTGCAATCTGAAGACAATCGGGCACACGGATGCGCCCGCAATACGAGGAGTCAGCATGGCGGACATCGTCTTTGACAACAAAGTCGCAATCGTTACCGGCGCCGGAGGCGGGTTGGGTCGGACCTACGCCTTGGCGTTGGCCGAACGAGGCGCACGAGTGGTCGTCAACGATCTGGGCGGATCGGTCGACGGCCAAGGGTCGGGTTCGGCCGCGGCGGATGTAGTGGTCAAGGAGATCGTCGACGCGGGCGGCGAAGCCGTTGCCAACTACGACTCTGTTGGCAGCCCCGAAGGCGGCGAGTCCATCGTGAAGACGGCGGTTGACGCCTTCGGCACTGTCGACATCTTGATCAACAACGCGGGGATTCTTCGCGACGGGTCGTTCGCCAAGGTCGAACCGGCAGCGACCGACGCCGTGATCGACGTCCATCTTCGCGGGGCGTTCTATGTGGCACAGCCAGCGTTTCGCATTATGAAGGACAAGTCCTACGGTCGAATCATCAACACCTCCTCGGCAGCGGGTCTGTTCGGCAACTTCGGCCAGGCGAACTATGGCTCGGCAAAGATGGGCCTGGTCGGTCTGACCAACGTCTTGGCAATCGAAGGTGCCAAGTACAACGTCAAGGCAAATGCCATTGCTCCGATCGCACGTACTCGCATGACCGAAGAACTCCTCGGCGGGTTCGCAGACAAGCTCGACCCCGAGTTCGTCACACCGCTGGTGTTGTTTCTGGCGTCTGAGCAGTGCGAAGAGACCCACGGTGTCTGGAGCGTCGGTGGCGGGCGGTACGCCCGGGTCTTTGTCGGCATGACCCAGGGCTGGATGGCCTCGCGTGAAGCTGGCTATCCCAAGCCTGAAGACGTTCGGGATCACATGGATGAAATTAAGGATCCGGATGATTTCGTCACGCCGAACGGGGTTCAAGACGAGATCATGATGTTGTTGAGCCGTTTGCAGGGCTAGCCCGCAGGTTCATTTCGGAAGGCAGGTAGATCCTGGGGGAACAGCCCCTGTTCCCCCAGGATCTACCCGGATGGGCCATGTGCATAATACAGATTATGCACATTACGGTGGATGTCCCGAGAGGGGTTCACCCGCTGAGTGTTCGGCTGCAGGCTCCGGCGGGTTGCGGTACGTCGCGTGGCGTTATGCTCGGCGACCGTGGCTGAAATGATGCGTTGTCCAGAATGTCGAGACGAGTTTCGTGCGAGCGCGACACGTTGCCCCGACTGCAAAACCGATCTCGTCCCGTCCTCTCAACTTGCCGATGCAATTCGGCAACGGCGTGCTCACGGTTCGGAGAAACATGTCGACGTCGACCCCGAGCCCACAGCACCTTCCATGAGGAAGCCGTCCGTGGCGGCATCCCGGGGTGATTCGGGCTCCCATGCCGCCGGGCCTGTGGGACCCAACGCAGGATCCGACGGCGTCTCCGCCGCCGGGCGGTCCGCCGAACGACCGACGCGATCGGCGTCGGAATCGTCACCCTCACAACGGTCTGTCGCGAGCTCGGACAACGGGCTCACGGCGCCTTCGGGCGTCGAGAGCCGGTCACCTTCCGGAGCTGGCAGTGCCGAACAGCTGTCGCTTATCGACGACTTCGATCCGCAGAGCGCTGCGGAAACGATCCTCAAGACCGTGCCGCCGGTGAACTCGCCCGAACTGGTTGTCTGGCATTGCGACAGCCTGGCATCTCCCCTTCTCGCACGCCTCCAAGCCGCCTTGGTGTGGAGTCGCATCCCCTTCGAGATGGATGGTCGCGACCTCTCGGCGACCGAGATCGACGAACAGACCATCGACGATTGGATCGAACGCTTCGAGGCACTGCCCGACCACGTTGGACAGGTTGAGATCGCGCCTTCACGCTGGTCGCCGGAGATCACGGCGATATTCGGGGCCGTGGTTGAACAACTCAAAGCTGCGGGTGCGCCGATCGGCGAGGACCCGTTCACCGACCGCGAACTGCAACCCGGTCAGCATGACGCCGTGGCCCTACTCGTTGGCGACCTTGATGCCGCTGCAGCGGCCGAGCTCAACCACGAGGACCACCCCGACGGCCTTCACGCATATCTCGGTATGGTGGCGATTCTCCGCTCGGCACTTGAGCAACAAGATTTTGCCGACGAACGCTTTAGCAACATGGTCGAACTTCACGCAGCGGCGGAACGTCTCGCGTCGGAACCCAAGAACGCCAATTACTTTGAGGCGTTGGAAGACCATGTAGGTGCGACGGATGCGACGCGGCCACCGTTCGGGATCGCTATTGGTCAATGGGGCCGGGTCCTCAAACACGCCGACGATGTGTTCGACGCATGGGATGCGCACCGATCCTCCGCAGTGGCCGACAACGCCAACCGTCTCGCTCATGCACTCGAACAGTGGCTGTAACCGGGGACCCAACACGTGGTGGAGGCGCCCTCGGATGACTCGCGCCACGCCACCGGGTGTGGACCGACCAACGATGTGCGGTTCCCGCCTACCAAGACACGAGATACTTCAAGTCGGGGGAATGCATCATGGCCGAACTCGGTCGCCAATTACGTCTGAGCGACGGTCGCGCTCTGGGGTATGCCGTGTGGGACGGTGCACACAACAGCGATGAGTTCGCTGGGGCAACCGTGGATCCGTTGGACAGACCTGTGATTTTTGGATTCCACGGAACGCCTGGGAGTCGCTTCGATTTTCGACCGTCTGCTGTCATGGACCATCCGCCGGGCGCTCTGGTCGTGTCCGTCGATCGGCCAGGAATCGGCCTGTCTGACGCCGACCCCAGACGCCAACTGAGCGACTTCGCCGATGACATTGCCGCGTTGGCCGACCACCTCGGTTACGAACGATTCGGAGTTCTCGGATACTCCGGGGGCGGAAGCTACGCGCTCGCGGTGGCAGCTGCATATCCCGATCGAGTGACCGAGGGAAGCCTGGTCGGAGCCCTCGCTCCCCCACAGGGCCGGGCCGTGGGTGACGGTCAGAGCTTTGCCCTGAAGTTGGCGATGGAGGCCCGGCGGTACTTGCCCGTCACCGCCTCGGTCATTGCTGTGGCGCACGCCGTCTTGAGCCGATTTCCCGGACCGACGCTCGCCCTGGCGTCGCTCGACATGCCAGCCAGCGATCGCGACGTACTCGCAGACGACCGGTCGCGTGCTCACCTCTTGGCGACATATCGTGAAGCGGCCAGGTCGGGAACGTCTGGTGCAGCGGCCGACCTTGATCTGGTGCTCTCTGACTGGGGTGTGGACCTCGGTCGGGTCAGAGCCCCCTTCGCCGTGTGGCAGGGCGCTCTGGACACCGTCGTACCGCCGTCCCACGCGGATTGGTTCGATTCGGCATTGGCGTCGACGCACAGGTTCGATCTGGACGACGATGGACACACGCTTCTCTACAGGCACTCAGCTGTGATCCTGGAAGAACTCGCTCAACGGGTGTCGACGCCATAGCTCTCCTTGCGTGGAGGACTTGGTGGTCGTCGCGGTGCTACTTCTCAGTCGTCGTCGTCGTGTCCCCGTCAGCGTCTGAGTCGATGCACTGTTCGGTCCCGTCGGTGCGCTTGCCGCAGCTCAGTCCGAACTCTTCATAGTCAGAATCGGCCGGAGCTCGACGGAACAGGTCGTCGCAGGCTGCCATCTCGCCGTCCTTGCAGCGGTCATACAGCGTATCGAGTACGTCATCGTCGCCGTAGCGCATCGCGTCTTGGGGCACTTCGTCCTCGCTGCAGGTGCGCGGCTCTTCGTAACGTTCGCCGCACGTCGACGCGAAGGTCCAGTACTCGGAGAGAAATGGATTTGCCGGATCCTCGTAGAGAGCGTCGCACTGGCTCATCTCGCCCTCTTCGCACGCGTCCCACAGCGCGTCCAGAGACGGATCGTCGCCGTACTTGTACGGACCAGCATCTTTTGGAATCGCGCAGACACCTGGACGTCGTTCGCGTTCGCCACATGTGGCGCCGAATGCTTCGTAGCGGGACTCAGCCGGAGCGTTGATGTACAACGTGTCGCAATCGGCCATAAAGCCGTCGCGGCACGCCTCATAGAGTGCGTCGAGTTCGGGGTTGTCTCCGTAGCCAGCACTGTCAGGGCTGACCGTCGTCGTGGTCGTGCCCGCTGCGGTAGTACTGGTCGCGACCTCGACCTCATCGGACTTGACTGACGTCGCCTCAGACTGATCGGTGGCTTTGTCGTCGTCATTCGAACAGCCTGCCATCACCAACAACAGGGTGAGCAGCAGTGCTGCAACCTGCCTCATCGTCCGCATTCGTTGCATCGACCTTCGGGTTTGTGTCACCAAACGCTTGCATTGGCCCGCCAAAACGGCGTGGGTATGGCCGCATGCTACCTGCTGGGTACCTCCATCAGATGTTCGATGAAGCGAGGTAACTCACCAGTACGCGTTTGACCAGTACAGTGGTCTGATAAGGGAGGCGGCATGAAGAGTGAGTACATCGATTCCATGACGGCGTATCGAGCCCTGGTCGAGCGTTTGATCACATGCGAACGCATAGCGGTCGATACCGAGTTTCACCGGGAGCGTTACTACTTTCCCCGCGTCGCGCTCATCCAGGTCTCCTGGGGGGACGGCACCGCCTTGATCGACCCGCAAGCCGTCGATGTGTCGGACCTTTCACAGATCTGGGAGTCCGACGACACGCTGGTCGTGATGCATGCCTGCGAACAAGACCTCGACGTGATGGCCAAGTACTGCGGTGGCATTCCCGTGAGACTGTTCGATACCCAGATTGCGGCTGGCTTTGTGGGACACGGAACGCCGTCACTTGAAAACTTGTTATATGACGAGCTCAGGGTGCGTATTCCAAAGGGCGACCGGCTCACCGATTGGACTCTTCGTCCCCTCACCGATGCGCAACAACGATACGCGGCTGCCGATGTCGACCACCTGCTCGAGCTCCATTCACGATTGACCGGCCAGCTGGAACGTCGCGGCCGGACCTCGTGGGTTGCCGATGAATGTGAGCAGGTTCTTAGCAACTACCACCTGCTCCCCAACTTCACAACGCTGTGGTGGAAGCTGAAAGGCAGCCGACGGCTGCGAGGCCCCGCCCGCGGCGTTGCGCAAGAAGTGATGTCGTGGCGAGAACAGGTCGCCGCAGCTGAGGACATCCCTCCGCGATATGTCACTTCGGATCTTGCGTGTATGTCTATCGTGCAGCGCCAACCCACAGCGGTGGACGAACTTGCCGGTATTCGAGGACTCGATGCCCGAAGCCTGCGGCGTGACTGGGCGGTTGGTCTGGTAGAGGCCGTCAAACGCGGCCGAGGGCTCACCGAATCAGACCTGGCGTTGCCTCCAACGCCGGGTGGCGTGCGCACGCCGCGAGCACTGATTGCTCTGGTCACCGCATGGGTCCAGCAGCGGGCGAGCGATCTCGACATCGACACGGCGCGGTTGGCGACTCGTGCAGACGTCCACGCCTATCTGTCCGGTTCGGGCGCGACGCGACTTTCCGATGGATGGCGGCGTGACGAACTGGCCGCCGACATCGACCGCCTCGCCGCTGGCGAGGCGGCGGTGACCTGCGGATCTGACGGGCGCCTCACCCTGGTCGACCTCGCGGACCGCTAGCCGAGTTCAACGCCTGTCCGCAGGTCGCCGTGGCTGTATCTCCCGGTCAGGTGTCAACGGCTAGCGACGAGCGTTGCACACCCGGGGACGGGGGTGGCGATCTGAGCCTTACTACGAGACGGAAGCAACCGTGTCGTGGCCGCCAGCTCGACGGGCGAGCCACGGGATCATGGCGACCAATACGAATGCGATCAGCGCAAGCGCTATGCAGATGCCGACGTACCCATCGGGCGCGCCAAGCGCAGCTGATTCGGTGCCTTCCGGCCACGGCCAGAGCACGCGAAGTGAACCGATCATGAGGCCTATGAGCGCCGCGAGCGTCCGGTCGCCATGGTTCGTCAGCGCCCAGCGAAGAGCGCGGGAAAAGCCTGCGAGTCCAATGAGCGCACCCAGGGCGAACACACCCAAGTATGGGAGATCTCGGTTGGCGACGGCATCGATGGTCGGCTCGTACATTCCCAACATCAAGAGGACGAAGGATCCAGAGATGCCGGGCAAGATCATCGCGCAAATGGCGACCGTAGCCGCGAGGAAGACCGCCCACAGTGGAGGGTTGAGGACGTCGCCAGAGGTCAGGCCGAGGAAGACGGCAAATATGACAGATGTGCTGGCGGTAATCGCAATCAGCTCGTTGGTCCACCGTTTGATGAGGCCGAGCGCCACCACGATGGATCCGCCCACAAGTCCAAAGAAGACTGCGGAAACCTGCAGCGGGTTGTTGTCGAGCTGATGCTCCATGAAGGAGGCGAAGCCGAACACCGCGATGACCATACCGAGCCCCAATGGGAGCAACATCTCCCAGTCGATCCCAGCCAAGAAGTCCTTGAAGCCCTGCCCCCGCCGGCGTACGACTCGGATCGCACCCCGAATCGTTCCTTCGACGGCTGTGATGAGACGGTCATAGAAGCCAAAGACCAGAGCGAAGGTGCCGCTCGACACGCCGGGGATGAGCTCGGCGATGCCCATCACGAAACCGCGCAACACGAACATCAATCGTTGGCTTAACACCACTGCTCCCCGTGGCCCCACTGCTGGCGCTCAGTCACTAGCATTACGGCCGCTCTAGGTGCCCGCCAAGGTTGGAGGCAGAGTGTCGCCCGCTGAAGAAACGCCGCAATCTAACACGCACCTTGAACGGTGCGGCCACTGTGGTGAGCGGCTGCGGCCTACTGCAACGTTCTGTGACCACTGTGGTGTGAGAATAGAACGCGATGCTTCTGTGGCAGGAGCTGCTGCTGTCGGTGGTATCGATGCCGCGGAGCATGACGATCCCGCTGTTGACGCGACCATGGTGGGCGCCGCTCCTGGTGCCGCATCGGGCGGGGTGTCCGACACCATCGTTTCCCCTGCCTGGAAGAACGACGGCGTTTGGGAACCACCCTCAAACGGGCCGAGCACCATGGTGATGGGTGCACAACGCGTACCAGCGGTATTCGACGCTGATTCCGGTGGCCAAAACCAGACCGTGCGAACGCTGGCCATCGTGGTGGGCGTACTGATCGGTGCAGCGATCATCATGACGTTCATGCTCTGGAATCGCGATGGCGACGGTCAGACGCCGACCTTTCCAGCGACGAGCAGCACCCAGGCCGACGTGTCAACGAGCACCGGAGTCGGTGAAACCACGACCCAACCGAACGCGACCACGGCGACGCAACAGATCCAGACAACCGTCACGGCACCAGTGGTTGCCCCGACCGTATCTACCGCTCCCCCGGTCGTCACCACGGCTTCGACCGCACCACCCGTGGTGACGACGACCGAGCCGCCAACCACGGTCACGACCGAGCCGCCAACCACGGTCACGACACCGCCACCGCCACCGACGACCGCCACGAGCGCACCCGTGAGCGTCCCGGCAACGTGACGTCGCCAGCCGGTTTCGGTCTCCGCTCCTAGGAGCGACCGGCATAGGAGCCGGGTGCGGACGGCCAGGACACTAGCTTCCAGAGAAGTTGGGTGTCCTCCGCTCCAGAAACGCTGCCATGGCTTCGTTCAGATCGTTCGAAGCAAGATTGGCGCTGTTCCAAATCGCCACGTATTCGAGCGAATCTTCGACCGACAGGTCTCGGCCTCTCATCATGACGTGTTTGGCGCCCTGGACCGTGAGCGGCGCGTTGCTGGCGATCTCGGCTGCCATCATGCGTGCCGCATCGAGGAGTGCCTCGGGCGAATCGTAAACATGATTCAGCAATCCCACGCGTTCTGCTTCGGCAGCGTCGAAGTCTTTGCCTGTGTAGACGAGTTCGGCGGCGATTCCGGGCCCGACGATTCTCGGGAGGCGCTGCAATGTCCCGACATCGGCGACGATAGCGATCTTGGTTTCGCGCACCGAGAACACAGCGTCGCTACTCGCCAAACGGATGTCAGCAGCGGTGATCAGGTCGATTCCACCACCGATGCACCACCCATGCACAGCGGCAATGACGGGCTTGTCGGTTGTCTCGAGGGACGAAATACTGGCTTGCAGACGCCGAACCTCACCCTGCAGAGCCTGGGCGCGTTGAGCCTGGCTCGACCGTCCCGCTCCCCCTCCGAGGACGCTGCCAAACTCGACCAAGTCCAGACCCACGGTGAACGCCGGGCCTTTAGCCGCCAAGATGATGCAGCGTACTTCCGGGTCGGCATCAAGCTGTCTGACGAGCTCGGGAAGGTCGTTCCAAAACGCATGGCCCATGGCATTGCGCTTTTCGGGGCGGTCTAACCAAAGCGTCGCGACGTGGTCGGATACTTCGACGGTGAAGACCTCTGAAGTCAACGGCATGTTTCCCTTTGCGGTGTATGCGGAGTCGTGGAGTCGGACGACATTCGTGACGGCGGAGGAGCCCCCGGGGAACGACCGGCGCGGTCGCGCTCGCCGGGGGCGACCACACTAGGCGGAGGTTTCCTCCCCCACTGGCGCGTCCTTGACGCGCTCTTTGTAGTTGGCCTGTGCATCCCCCAGAGAGTCCATAGGGGCGTCACCGCCACCGGGTTTGAAGCTCTTGATCTTGGGGTTGCGGTCTGCCCAGAGCAGGAACGGCGGCAGCACAACCAACGCCACCAAGATGGCCGTGATGACGTTCACTGCGACGACGATGCCGAATGAACGCAGCAACTCGAGCTCGGAGAACGCGAGGATTCCAAACCCGAAGACCGTGGTCAGACCAGATGCGACAAAGGCCCGTCCGGTCCTCGCCGCTGCGATGTTGAGCGCCGAACCGGGAGTGAGACCGCGTTCGCGTTCCTCGACGTAACGGGCCATGATCAATACCGAGAACTCGGTACAAGCGGCAACCGTCAACGGACCTGTCACCGTGGTCAGTGGGCTCAGCTCGATGCCCATCAGGTAGATGAGCAATGACGAGAGAGCGATACCGACGATGACGGGTATCAACGGGAGCAGGACCATCATCGGCTTACGGAACATCAACGCCAAGACGATGATGACGAACAACACCGACAGGAAGGTCATCTCTGCTCGTCCGGACTGGAGCGACTCGACCAGTTCGATCCCGACGACCGTGATACCCGATGCATAGAAGTCGACATTGCCAGCGAGTGACGTCTGGGCCAGCTCGGCATCGAGATCTGCTTCGAGCTGGTCGATCAGCTTCTTCTGTTCGGTGAGCGACCCTGACTTCACCAGGAACAGCAGGTTCATTTGGTCGTTATCCGGCGACACGATCGCTGCGCGAATCTTGGGCGGAATGAACGGATCGATGATGTTAAATGCCTCGGCCGTCGGTGCCGACGCGGTGAGTGCACCGGTCACTTCGGGCGCTGACAGCGGGCGCACAATGTCGTCGTAGCGCTCCGTTTCGGCGTTGGCCCAGCGCCACACTCGATAGAAGAGCTCGCTGTCGATCACGCTGCTTTGGTCTTTGCTGCGGAGGTGGAAGCCGAGTGACTGAATGGCACCGAGTTCAGATTCGACGGCCCGGAGATCCTTGACGACGGTGGTGTTCTCACCGGCCCAATCTGCAGGATCGGTTTGGATCTTGAAGTTGTTGTCTGCCCAAAAGCCAGCGATGGTGATGACGACGCACACGATGGCCATCGGCATCACCCATTTCTCAAACAGGGTGCCCAGCCGCTGGTTGATGGCCTCGATACCCGAATCCTTGACGAAATCGGTTCGGGCCGGTGTGGGCGACCGCTTTTCGCGCATGGCAAGGAATGCGGGCGGCACGAAGAACGCCAGGATTGCCAGGGTCCCCACGCCAATGGCAAGCATGATTCCGTACTGGCGGATCATCGGGACTTCTGAGAGCTGCAGCGACATGAAACCGCCGAGCGCCGCCAGAATCGCGATGAACAGGGGCGGACCCATCGAACGGAGGGTTCGATGCAGCGACGCTTCGGCATCTCCGTCTTCTTCGACCTCCTCCTCAAAACGTGAGTGCACCTGGATCGAGAAGTCGACACCCATACCAACGAAAATCGGTAGGCCAGAGATCGTGACCATCGTCAACGGGATACCGGTAATCCCCATGATGCCGAATGTCATGATGGTCCCGAGAAGGACGACAAACAGCGACAGAAGTCGACTACGTACCCGGAACACCAAACCCAACACCAGGAACATCATGATCAGCGCGGCGCCGCCCATCACGTTGATACCTGTGGTCAAGTAGTCGTTGATGAACTCGAGCAGTGCGGGCTGCCCGGTGACCTGAGCGGTCCACCCTGGAATCGCCTCATCGCAGTCATCCATCTCGCCCGGCGAGACCGTGCGAGAGGGTTTGCCGTCTGCGTCGATCGTGATCTCGCCCTTGTTGGCCAGGCATTGCGATGCCACGATTGTGCGGGCCTCATCCAGAGCGACGATCGCGTCTTCGAGCGACACGTTGGGTTGCATCGACAAGACGATGGTGACCACCGTCTCGGACGGGTAGTTCAGGCGGTAGATGCGGCGGATGTCGCCCATCTCGCCGGTGGCCTGAGCTGCGGCAATGTAGTCGCTGGTCGTCTCGTAGTCTTCGGGTGGCTGACCGGTGTCGGGCAGCTCGCGCAAGACGACGTCAAAGAGTGCGGGACTCGAGTCGATCGATTCGCTGACCACGGGCAGCAGCCGTGCGGTCAGAATGCCAAAGCCGTTGGCAATGCGTGCTTGAGACTCGGCGAGCTGCGCTTCGACATACGCTTCGCCACCGCCAGCCTCATCGATCGCCGACTTGACATAGTCGGGGAGGTCGTCGCCGTTGGCGTCGGCTGCGGTGTCGGCATCAGCGACCGCCTGAGTTACCTCGGGTTCACCCTGGGTGACGACAGGAAGGAGCTCCCCCGCCGCCGACTTTGCGGCGTCTGCGGCCCACTCGATGTTGGTGATGGGATTGAACGCTGCAAAATACTGATCCGATGCATCGAACCGGGCGCCGAGCTGACGAAGCGCAGCGTTGGTGTCTTCATTGAACCAGAGGTCGTCGGCCGTAGCGTTCTTATCGTTGGCCCGCAAGACCAAGATGATCGGATCACCGCCGAAGGCCTCTTGGTACTCCTGATTCTGGGTATAGACCGGATTGCTCTTCGACAGCACCGAGTCGACGTTGGTCTCTAACTTCAGCTGCGTGATGCCGATGCCCAGAACTGCGGCGAGCACGATGACAGCAATCAACACCACCTTCGACTTGTTGTAGGCGAGGTCGGCGAGGCGATCCCAAATCTTGGACATCGTGGTCCCTTCAACAGTTCGTGACTCGGCGGCTTCAGGTTCACCGCATCGGTAGGGACGCAATTATGTCGGATAGCCTCCGAAAGCGACAGTGACGCTCCACAAGTCCGTGTTGGGAGACGAGATGCCGACCGTTGATGACTCGCTTAATGAGCTGCAGAAAGAACTCACCGAAGCGATGAAAGCCAAGGACAAGGTCCGCGTTGCGTCGTTGCGTCACATGCGAACTGCCTTACAAAAGCTGGTGACCTCGGGGTCTGGCGATGTCACCCAAGATGAGGTCATCGCGTCCTACCGGACGCTGGTCAAACAACGCCGCGAAGCCGCTGAGGCCTACGACAAGGCGGGTAGACCCGAACTTGCGGCCCAGGAACGAGCCGAACTCGAGGTCATCGAGCAGCACCTGCCCAAAGCGCCAACACAAGACCAAATCCGCTCGGTCACAGCTGACGTCATCGCACAGATACGTGCCGAAGGTAACGAACCCAATATGGGGGCCGTGATGAAGGCCGTGATGTCGACTCTCGGCAGCGCGGCAGACGGTAAGGCAGTCTCTGCCGTGGTCCGATCCGAGCTCGGTTAGCGGGCTGGCCGAGACGGCCCCATGACGTGGCGTAAACGTCGGGGGCGGCTCACTCACGCAAACAGACGTCTCCCCACGCCGCGCTTCGCCCTAGCCTCTCAACACTGGGCCTCTCAGCGCTGGCCCACACATCTTCGCGGCTCGCGTCATTTAGCGTGACGGCAAAACGTCATCGGCTCCTTGGGCCGCTGGGCCGAGGTCACCGGTATACACCGCGACGTGGTAGCCGAGTGTGTCGAGCGGAGTAGGCCCGTCGTAGCGATGCCCGACCCGACCTGAGTAGTACAGCGAAAACACCAGTCCCCTGACGCCTAACCTCAGGAAGCGAAGGTTCGACGCGACGAGGCCTGGTTTTCCATTCGGGTCCACCGATTCCCAGCGCGCCACCAGGAATGCAATGAGCCGACGCGGCAGCAAGGCCAGGAAGCTGAGCAGCATTTTGAGCTGCCCAAGATCGGACCGGTTCATGTTCGAAAGCAGCACGCCTGCATGCTGATCGCAGCCGGAAGCGGAGAATGACGGCAGATCACCGTCGCCGGGACAATAGATGTCGCCGAGTTTGCGGAGCGCTCGTCGCTGCGATGCGGAGAGACGATGCTCCTCGAGGAGCGACGCGTATCGCTCGCCATCGGAAAGAACTTTTGCTGGACGAGCGTCGCGTGAGTCCGAAGCTCGGGGTCCAGACCCTGGTGCTGTGCTGGGTTGAGGGTTCATACCTGCTCCAACATCTCTCGGCTCGCCATGTGGCTGAGGGCCATGATGGTGTACGACGGGTTGATTCCGGGGGCGCTTGGGAACACCGAGGAGTCTGCAATGCGCAGCCTGGGGTGGCGATGTACACGGAAGTCGGGCCCGACGACGGAGCGGTCAGGGTCGACACCCAAACTGGCGCCACCCATGAGATGCAGTCCAAAGAGCTGGTCGGAGAAAACCACGCTACGGGCACCAGCCTTATGGTGAAGTTCGGCCGACAGGTCACGACCAGCAGCGACTTTGTGGCGATCAGCATCGGTGAGGGACTTGTCGATCACGAGGCGACCCCGCCGGTCGGTGCCGAGTGTGCCCGAATTGTCATCGCGTATCGCAACCTCGAAACAAGACAAATGTCGATATCGGCGCATCAGAGCGTGATGATCGGTGCCGAACCCCGGCATCAACATGGCAATAGCTATCGGCGGTGCAAACACATTCTCGAGCTTCAGCCCCGCCTGACGAATGGCCGGGTCGTGGCCTTCAACCGACTGAAGCGCACCTTTATGGGAGTCGACAGGCTCGTCATAGAGCCCGAAGCTCATCATCTGGGGGTGACAGGAAAACCCGGACCCAAGTGCCTTGAGGTCGTCGCCGAAGCCAGAGTTGCTCAACAACTGGGCGTTGCCGAACGCTCCTGCGGCGAGGACGACTTCACGAGCCTCGATCGTTGCCCGGTTGCCTCGATGCGTTCCATGGATGCCGACGGTGCCAAAAGGGCGTTCGACGATGCGTTCGACTTCCCATTCGGTCTCGACGCGCAAGCCGGCGTCGATGGCCTGGGGAATTTGGGCGACCAGGGTGGACTGTTTGGAATCGCGCGGGCAGCCTCCGAGGCAGACGATGCAGTCCGATCCCATATCCAGTTTGCAGTCAGCCTGGGCTCTGTCGATGGGTTCCCAACCAATTCCTTGGCCGTCGAGTGCATCGATGAACAGTTCTGCACTTCGGTTCCGGAAGCGTGAGGGGATCTGGCCGTGGATGACGGTACTGTCGAGCTCGTCATAGATCGGGTCCATGACTGCAGGGGTCAACCAGTCGATCCCTGATCGATCTCGCCAATCGTCCCAGGCGAGTTGGTCAAAACGGCTGAGGTCGGCTTGATTCAATACCGAGGTGCCACCCAAACACCGCCCCCGCATCATGCCGAGTGTTCCGTCCTTGGTTACTTCGAGGCCGCCGGACCAAAACATCTCGGCCGTATAGCCAATCTCATCGGGTGGAAAGTTGTCTCGGGTAAAGTGACGGCCAGCCTCGAGCAGCGCGACCCTGGCACCTCCGCGAGTCAGATCATGGGCGATGCGGCCTCCCGATACGCCGGATCCGATGACGACAAAGTCATATGTTGTACCCAACGCATCCTCCAAATGTCACGTCCGCATCCCGAGCCAGCAAGTCCAAACCCGGGACGACACGAGCGCAATACCCCCGTGTCCGGGTGCCCAAGACGAAGTCGGGAGGCGTGCTCCGTCGAGCTGCATCGTGCCCGGTCCGCACCGCTCCGGTCAACCGGGAAGGGTTGCGGGCGCGACACGCCACTCGGCGGATCAGGACCGGATGGCGGGGTGCATCGAGGTCCGTGGCAACATCGGGGTATGAACACGAGACGCCACGATGTCGAACCGATGATGTCAGAGGTCCAAGAGCGATGTTGTGCCGTTCTCGAAGCGGCGAGCGGCTCCCAACATTTTGTCGATGACCTTTGGGAACGTCCCGAAGGCGGTGGTGGCAATAGCCGGACCGTCGCTGGTGGCGGTCCGATCGAAAAGGCCGCGGTGAATATGTCGGCGGTTTGGGGTCCGGCTCCCCCCGAACTTGCAGAACATCTGACCAACCCGGCGGCCAGCTTTTACGCGACCGGTGTGTCGCTGATCGTCCATCCGTCGAATCCGTTTGCACCGACGGCACACGCAAATGTTCGTTACTTCGAAACCGACAATGGCGATTGGTGGTTTGGTGGCGGCGTCGACATGACGCCCTATTACCTGTTCGATGAGGACGCCGTGAGCTTTCACCGTCACATCGCTGATATCTGTGCTCGCCACCCCGACGTTGCCGATTACCCAGCTTGGAAGCGCTGGTGCGACGAATACTTCTTTCTGCCTCACCGAGGCGAGGCCCGGGGCATTGGCGGCATCTTCTTCGATCACCAAAATTCTGATTTTGACCAGGTATTCGCGTTCGTCCAAGACCTGGGAATGCATCTCCTCGACGCGTACGGGGACATCCTGGCGCAGCGAAAAGATACCGACTTTGATTCGACCAATCTCGCTTGGCAGCGCGCACGCCGCGGTCGATACGTCGAGTTCAACCTTCTCTGGGACCGCGGCACCCGGTTCGGTATCCAGTCTCATGGGAGAACCGAATCGATTTTGGCGTCGATGCCGCCAACGGTGACTTTTGAGTACGGTGGTCCGACGCCGTCGAACGAGGCTGAACAAGCGCTCATGGACCTGGTAACCGGGCAACCTCGTGATTGGTTGACGCCGTGATCGGCGAACGAGGTGTCGGTATGGAACACGGGCCGGACCCGAACCGTTCGGGGACGCGAGGTGACGGCATAGTCGGACTCATGTCCCATCTGAAAGGTCAGCTTTGATGAGCGTGCAACGTCCCCTGGTTCAAGCGGTTCTCGGCAATCCAGTCGACCGCGTGCCGATGTGGATGATGCGCCAAGCTGGCCGCTACCTACCGGAGTATCGCGAGCTGCGCAAAGGCAAAACTTTTCAAGAGTCGGTGCACGATGTCGACACGGCCGCAGAGATCACACTGCAACCTATCCGGCGCTTCGGTTTTGATGGTGCGGTCGTGTTTCTCGACATCATGACGCCGCTCGAAGCGATGGATGTTGAGGTGACGTTTGCTCCTGGGCCGACGCTGACACCGCGTTCACTGCGAGAGATCGCGGACCTTCCCAGTTTTGAGTCCGAGCGGTTGAGTTTTGTCGGCGACATCATTGCTTCTGTGCGCCGTCAGGCACCGGAACAATGTGCGGTGATCGGCTTTTCTGGTGCGCCGTTGACCTTGTTGGCGTATTTGACCGAAGGCGGTGGCAGCCCAAACTTCTTTTCGTTGCGTAGCCAGCTGCTTGCCGATCGGGGTCTTGCCCGCGACGCTCTCCATCGGGTCGCCGACGCGATGAACGCGTATCTAGCGCTGCAGGTTGCTGCGGGGGCCGATGTCGTTCAACTCTTTGATACGTGGGCTGGTTTGCTCGCCAAAGACGAACTGATCGATCTGGCGTATCCGGCCGCAGCTCGGACCCTCGCCGGGATCGATGTCCCCCGCATCTACTTCGCTCCTAACACCGTTCATGGCTACGAGTCGGTGGCGAGCATCGTCGACGCTGACGCCTATGGGTTGGATTGGCGGCTACCCGTCATCGAAGCTTGGGACCGCATCGGTGCCAGGGCGGTCCAGGGAAACTTGGACCCGGCGGTCCTATTGACCGATGAATCGACGATCCGGCGACGCTGCGAACAGATACTCGATGGTGTCGACGGGCGTCCGGGCTACGTGTTCAATCTCGGACACGGCATCGATCGCCACTCACCGGTCGCCAACGTCGAAGCGATGGTCGACGCCGTGCGTTCACATCGCAGCGGGGGCTTAGCATGATGATCGATTGGTCAGACCGAGACGCCGGTCCTATCGGTGTCGCGGTCGCGCAACTCGGTGGCCCTCGCAACCTCGACGAAGTCGAACCGTTCATCCGTCGGATCTTTCTAGACCCCGACACGGTCCCGCTGCGTGGTGGTCGAGCCGTGCGGACCGCCTTTGGTTATGGCGTTGCTCGCCTGCGGGCACCATCGGTCCGACGAAACTATCGCCTCATCGGCTCCGGTTCACCGATCCTGCCGATCACCGAACGCCAAAGCCATCTGCTTGAGGACGCTCTGCGCCGTCGGACCCAGCGCGATGTCTTTACCGCTGTGGCGATGCGAAACGCTCGCCCCGATACCAACGACGCTGTGGCCTACCTGCAGCGGTGCTCGGTCTCTAGGCTCATCATGCTCCCCCTTTACCCGCAATACTCAGAGGCGACGACTGGCTCCTCGTACAAGGTCCTCTCCGAGGTTCTCAGACACGATGCGCCCCATCTGCCTGTGACGCTGGTCCACGATTGGTTCGATCACCCCGCCTACATCGCTTTTCAGGCCCGGCTGATCGAACAGAGCCTCGATCAACTTCCCGCCGATACCCGCCGTGAAACGGTGCTGCTGTTCTCAGCGCACGGGCTGCCAACACGGCTCATCGAAGCTGGCGACCCCTATCAGCGTCAGACCGAAGCAACGGTCGAGGCACTGGTTCGCGCACTCGGATGGTCGAATGAACATCGGCTCGCGTATCAGTCGCGCACCGGCCCAGTGGACTGGATAGGGCCTGGTACCGAGGAGATCATCGACGAACTTGCAGCCGAAGGCTTTCGGTCGATCGTCGTGGTGCCCGTCTCTTTCGTTTCGGATCACATCGAGACGCTCTATGAACTCGATATCTTGTTTCGCGAACGCGCTGAAGCGGCCGGGATCACGAGCTACACGGTCGTTCCAGCGATGAACGATTCTCCCGGTGTCGGTGATCTGCTCGCGAGCGTCTTGTTGGACGCGACCGGTTAGTGCGGGGCCATAGGCAACTCAAGGTACGGCAATACGGCAGCGATTCTGGTCGCGTGGCAATGGGTGTTGGAGGTCAGGGTGGTTCACGGCGGTGTGGCAATCGTTGGGGCGGGACTCGGGGGTTTATGTGCGGCCGCACTCGCAGCGGATGCGGGCCTTGAACCAACGCTGTTCGACACGGCGCAGTCTCCGGGTGGAGTCGCTCGCACGGTCGTCGAGGACGGCCTTCGCCTCGAGCCGGGCGCATCAACCTTGCTCGTGCAAGAACCCGCCCTCGCCGATGTCGTTCGATGGAGCGGCGCTGCAACGTCGGAACTGACGGCGACGGATCGGTGGGTATTCCTCGCAGGGCGCGGACTGCGACGTCTCGCACCCGGTCCAGGCCTCCTGCTCCGTCCTCCCGGTTCGCGCCTCGGCGAGCTACGCGCACTCATCACAGCATTTCGGGCGACGCCGCCATCATCCGATGTCAGCCTCGAGGACTACTGCCGGTCACACTTTGGTGCCGAGTACGGTCGGTTGATCGCGGGCTGGTCGCAAGCGGCGTCTACGCTGGCGACCCTCCGAGCTATCAGCGCGAGCATGTCTCGGACCAGTGCTCGCACTCGAGTCAGCGCAAGGAGGTTTGTGGGGCGCCGCAAAAGCGTTCCGCCAACGTTCGCGGGCCCAGCCGTCGCGTGCTCCGCGGTCGGTGGTTGCGGTCGGTGGTATGGCCGATCTAGCAGACCGCATCGTGGCCCAACTGGGTGACAGTTGGCGGCCCCAATCGACCGTCGTCCGGGTAGACCCGCCGCACGAGTCGTCAGCCGGGCGCCTTACCGTCAAGACGGGCGGTGGTCAGCCCCGGCGCACGCCTAGTCGTTCGGTGATCTGGGCGGCAGGGCAGAGCAGCCAACCCTTCAGCACTCCCCCCCCGCAGCCACCCGGTCAGCCAGCCGATGTCGCTGTGGTGTTTCTCGCTGGCCAGCGCAGCTCGTGGGTACCCCCACATGGGATGGGCGTCCTGGTCGGACCCGACGTGCCCTTTCAGACCCGAGGAATTTTGTTTGAAAGCGAGTACACCCCGCCCGGTGCTCGATGTTCTGCATCGCAATGGCTGCTCAAGGTCATCTTCGGCGGAAAAGGCCGCGAATCGATCGACGGTCTGACCGATGATCAAATCGCACAACGTTGTCTGGTCGAGATTCGCGCGGTGCTCGATGCACCGGTCTCGCCGGACGCCATCTATGTCCTACGGCGGCGGATCCCCCAGTACGTCCTGGGTATTCCCGAATGGCGCCAAACGCTTACGCAGTGGTCTGCCGCGTCAGACGTGCATCTGACCGGCTGGGAATCGTCCGGTGTCGGCGTTCGCGACCTGGCACGTAACGCTGCGGCGATCGTGGCCGACATATCGTCTCGCTCCGGATAGGCGGTCTCGGTCGACCCGCTGGATCGTTCGTGTCAAACGCGCCGCGCGCACGTCAGGCATGAGGTTCGCTGAGCCGGGACCCTGATCGTTCGGATGTGTAGTTCACAAGGGGCGCACTCGAGATGGCGCACGGGGGCTCGGGCTAGGTGGGTGGTGTCAAACGCTTGGCGCACGTCTCGACGTCCCGGCATCACCACTCGCGGCGTCGTCAATTCCGCCATTACGTACGGGTAGTGACGAAATCTCGTCCTTGCGAGTGGCGCGCCGGATCGCCGATCTGCACACCGACGCTTAACACCACCTACCTAAGGCGTAATGATGACTGGAGTACCTCGCGGCACGATCCGGGCGACCTCGGCGACGACGGGGTTATAGACACGGACACAACCGTTGCTCACCGCTTTGCCCCGATTCGATGGATTCGATGTCCCGTGGATCGCAATCTGTCCGTTGCCGCCCATGAACGTTTGGTGCACGTTTGAATACGCGGACAGCGCCAACGCAAAGTTGCCGAACACCGTCCCCTTGCCTCGAAGGTCCCATGTCTCGGCGACGAAGTACTGGCCGGTCGGCGTGGGAGTAGACCCTTTGCCGACCCCTACGCAATCCGCAAGGATCGGCTCGGAGCCCTGGTAGATGACCAACTGCTTTGAACTGAGGCTTACTTCGACGTGGTACGGAATCGACGTCAACGCGACCTCATCGGACCGGATCCAGCCTTCCGCTCCGTTGGGTCGGCGGTTGAGGAGCACTCGCAACCAGTCGCCTTGGTTTTCGAGGACCCAGAACGTGGCTGGCTGGATTTGGCCGAACTGGGTTCGTGCCGGGCTGGCGAACGCTTCGCGCAACGCTCCGCCAGGTGATTCGTAGACGTTGACGACGCTTCCCGTAGCAGTCGCGGCTTGGGAAACTCCCACGTCCCAGGATGGTGGACCGCCCTGTCCGCAGCGACCGGTCCCGCCGCGGGCAGCGGTTCCAGAACCGCTGCCGGTCCGCGAACCAGAACTCGAGCTGGAAGCAGATGCTTTGGTGGAGTTGTTCGCGGTAGCTGCGGCATAGACCACGCCGGGGCGTTGCATACCGGCGAGCTGGCCCATCTCGGAGGCCTCTGAGTCGACCGATGAGGCTCCGGACTGCCGGTTGATGGCCACGGAATCGGGAGGTTCGACATCGTTGCCGGTGAGGACAACCGATTCGTCGTTGTCAGCGACTCGACTCAGGCTCCAAACCGCGAGACTGATCGGCAGGACGATGAGCAGAATGACAAGGAGACGGCGCCGCATTTGACCAACACTCATTTGGTCAACACTACTGGGCCAATAGCACGCTTGGATAGCGACTGTTGCGAGATTTTATGTAAATAGATGAATGGCTTTCCAGTGAATTCGCGCTAATAGTGAGCGGCGTTGCACCCATTGTGGTTCATGGCGATTCCGGGTGTCACTTGTTGGGCTCGTGGCGATGCTCGCCGACCCACCGATCGACGCTTCGCCATTGATCTTCAAGCCAAAGACGTTGCTCGCCCGGTTCATCCGGAATAGTCGCTCGCGGCACGCGCCAACATTTGATTTCTACATGCGCTCCGACGAAACGGCCGTTAAAAAAGTCGCCAGCGTTTGCTGTCTCTTCGAGTCCGGTGTGCGCAACGAAGAGCACATCGGCGTCGGGTAGTCGCTCCAGAAGGGTCATCGGTCCGCCCGGGCGGATGGGCAACACATTGTGCAGTGATTCAGCTCGGGCGAGCGCTTCGAGGTTGCCCTCGTCTGCGAACTTCTTGCGGAGCCGCTCCTGCTTTTTTGGGGTAAAACGAGTTCCTTCGGGATACACCACGACGATGTCGCCCGGTCCCAAATTCGTCGCCAGTGTGGCGACCTTGTCCAACTCGGCTGCGGTGTCGGTGCCGGATCGGTCGACGAAGACGTTCGGGATGACCTGTGAAGCAAAAAAGATGGTCGGATCGGCCATCAGCTCCCCCTTCATCACATAGCTCAGGCGCATTCCTGTCTCCGGCCGATGTGCGAGGTCGACAGGCAACAGCGTGTCGAGGATCGACGCGTGTCGAGCGAGCATGATGACCGGACCGGCCGCGAGCTCTTCTTGGCCTTCCACCGACCAGGTGACGTTGTAGAAACGCCGAGCTGCGTCGAGCATTGCGTTGCCCCATTTGTCCTGGAGCCAGACCATGTGACGTTTGCGGCGGGCACGTCGTCCGGGGCCGAACCCGGCTGTGAAGAACTTGATGAACGCGGCGGTGAGTGCCCACGAGTACGCTGCGAGCACGGCGGTCGCGAAGCCGTAAAAGCGCAGCGTTGCCCAACGCTTGCGCCGAACGACATCGACGGCGAACGCCGCTGGGACGAGCAGCGGCGACAACACAACCAGAAGGGCGAGTGCCGCGAAGATTCCGGCGACGGTCAGCACCGCCCGAAGGCGCCCCGTCGGGTGGTGGACATCCTCACCCCAATGCTTCCATTCGAGATGTTTCGGCACAGAGGTTTCGCTGCCGGGCCCTGGCGTCATGAGCTGCCTTCTTCTTGGTTCACGAGGGGCTCATGGTACTGCGCAGCTGGCACGCAGCCGGAGAACGCCGGCGTGCCAGGATGGGTGGTGGTGTTTCACGCCGCCCATCCTGGCGTCTCGCATGGCTACAGCACTAGTGGATCTTGCAAGCGTTTGTGAGTGTCTCCGGTGATCCGACTTCGCCATCTGGCAAGGTGCACTCGACACCGCGTTTGTCGTCCAACAGCTTTTGGACGTGTTCGGGGTGAGCCTTGAGGTTGCCTTCCAGGGTTGGGCGAACCAGCCAGTTCGGCATGTACTTCTGACCCTTGAAGTAGTTGTCCCACTCCGATCCCAAGGCGTAGGGCGGGTCCGTTTTCACCGGACCGTCCTCGCGTTCGAGGCTGATCAACACGATGTCATCGGTCTTCACACGCTGGTGGTCGTCGGCGGTGAACTCAAAGGGTAGGTAGGCGTACTCGATCGGTCCAGCGGTTTCGATGGAGGTGATGATCTTCTCGCGGTCGGTGATACTGCCCGCCTTGTCGACGCCGGTCAACAACGCGTAGAGAGCATCTGCGGGGCTTTCTTCGCCACCGGTCAGCCGGGTGCCTGGTTTCCAAGCTTCGGCCATCTTTGCGATGGGAATGTCGGCGCTGTCGAGCAGCCCGCCGAGGTGCCACGCGGTTACCGATCCGACCTTGGCAGCGTCGCCAGCGAGGTCCACCCAGCGGCGTTCACCCATGTTGGCCGGTGTGCCGAAGAGTTGCGGGCGGAACTCGTCGCTCTTGGCTGTTGGCAGATCGATGTAGTCGTGGTCGCGGTTGGCGAGTTCGCGAGCGATCAACGCCGTTTCGTCTGGACCACCTGCGATGAACACACATTCGGCGTTTGTCTTTTCGAGTTCCTGAACGAGTGGCCCAAAGTCGGTGGTGCCCAGCGTGAACTCAACGTCGGGGAAGGCCTCAAGCCCTGCGTCTTTGGTCACCTGGGCGTAGACCTCTTTGAGCGGTTCGGCGAACGGACCGGTCAGCAAGATGTCTCGCGCCATGACGACGTTTTTGAACTGACGGTCCGATGATGCGTACCCCATGATCGGGTCGATGGCCGCTTCCACCGACAGCAAGAACTGGAAGACTGAGCGGGCTGAATCCGGCTGCGGCCAGAGCGCCCGTTCGAAGCTGACGTCCTGAAACACGCTCATAACGACCATGTTGTCGCGCTTGATACCGTCGGCAATCTGAGGGATACCCAGTGCGGTGCACCACAGAATGCCCGCCATATTGTCGGTCCCTGCGAGCTTGTCGTAGCTGGTCTTGGTCGCGTCCACCATGCCTTCGACGGGCGTGTTCTCGGTGACGATGCTGATCTTGCGCCCGCCGATGCCGCCCTTTGAATTGATGTCGTTCTCGGCGATGGCGAGCGAGCGGGCGACGACGTCGCCGACGAACGCGCCCAATCCCTCGGTGGGGACGATGACGCCGACTTTGATGGCGTCATCGGATCCAGCCCCATCGCCTTTGGCTCCAGAACTTTGTGAGGAAGATCCTTGGTTGTCAACACTCTTGTCGCTGCACGCGGCGAGCGACGCCGCGAAGCCTGGGATTGCGAAGAAGCCAGCGAGGCCTCCGGCCCGCTTGATGACATCGCGTCGAGTAACCGAACTGCCGGTCACCCGTGGTGGGCGTTGCTGCATGTGTTCTGCCTCTCATGTTCCAGGGCGGGTAACCCTGGGGGGGAAGTCGGTGGTGAGTCAACGGGGCGTAACGAGCGCACGGTCACCGAAGCGGTCCGTCCCTGACCGTGTGGACGGCCGATCATAGGAAAGCGGACGCGAGTCGTAAAGCAAACTTCGTGAGTAAGAGACGGCAATGTTCTGCGCGGTCGCATTTCGTCTGAATAGACGAGCATCTGCGGGAGCCGTCTGGCTCTGCTACCAGTCCTCAAGACAATGAACTTGCCGCCTGGGACGAGCCTCGGCACAGCGCACCGCTCGTCCGTTCGAACGGTTGCGTCTCGCCGTTAGCGGAAGCGGTAGGCGACCAGGCCGCCGATCACCACCAACGCCACGACTCCCCCGGATCCCCGGAGGGCGTAGGCAGGGAGGGCACACGCCACGACGATGACCACGAGAACAAGACCTGACCGAAGCTGTTCGGTAGCGGCCACAAGGAGCGAGCGGAAGTCTTTGCGGCCTGTTGGTTTCACCGAAGCCCCCTGTTGGTCAGCGTTCTCATGCCGCGACGCTGTTCAACAACAGCAACGTGGCGAGGGCGACGAATTGGGCGCACCCCACTCCGCCGAAGAAGGAACCTGGAGCGTAGCCGTCGCTCGTCCGAACGCTCATGGCGTAGGCGGCCATGCCGCACGCGCAGCCCATGCCTCCGGCGAGAACTCCGTTTACTCCAGAATCCCAGCCCATGAGTGCGAGCCCCGTGACGAACAGCGCCGTTCCGATGAGAACGGACGGAGCCAAGATGGGGCCCAGAACTGCGGTTCGCCGGTTCGGTGCGGCCAGCGATGGTTGAAGACTGAACAAACTGTAGGAGCAGATGATCACGCCTCCCGTGGCCACGGCGCTGTCGGCGTTGGCGACGATGAGGACCGACAGTATCGTCGCTGCGAGGACCGCCGCGGCTTTGCGAAGTCGACCGGGTCCGAGAATTGACGCGACCGGCGTACCGCCGCTGATCAAGAGGTAGCAGAGCGCACCGAGCAGAGCGCCGAGCGGCTCTGCTGACCATTGGGCGGCAACTGAGGTGGGGACTGCGACGATCAATGAAAAACCCACACCGACCAGCCAGAACCACTTCGTGTCTTCCTCCGAAACCGCGCTGTGTAGTGCGGGAGCGGTTGCTGCGCGTTCCGGCGCAACGAGTGACGAGATGGTCAGCATGTCAAAGGCGCGACGAATTCCCACAGGTGCTGATCACCCCGTCATCTGGATGGTCGAGAGCCGTGAAGGAATGTTGATCACATGTTTCATCATGACTCTCCTGGTCTCGGCAATCGACACCAAAGATTTCTTTTTTGCATTGGTCGACCTGCATCACTCACGGCATAGACACCGTTCTGCTAGGCGCACAACCCTACAGAAGTATCAGCGGAACGGTGTCGATGCGATGGACGACGGGCCGCGATTCTTAACACGCTAGGTGTCGGAGTGAAGCGAAACAAACACGCGCAGTGAGGTGACAAGGGCTGGTACGCCTGCGGGAGTCCCAGGTTGAGCGCCGCGCCGCGAATGGGAGAGTTACGTCTTCCGGTTCTGGAGAACTTCTCGGCCAGCTCGCCCTTTTGAGTTATCCACAGGGATGATCCCCTATCGATCCACAGGGTCAGCCCCATATGGTGAAAGGAGTCGCCTAGATGAGGAGCTGATCACCATGCACTTTGAAGTTCAACTCGTCGACAATGATGTTGAAGAAGTTGTGGGTGCCGATTCCTACCAACAAGAAGGCCCCATGACCACGTTCTTTGCCAGAGGTTCCCGCCGCGAGGGAATTGACTCGTGGTCTTGCAAGATCGCGAGTTTCCGCACGGAGCGGATCGCTCGAATCGTCGCGAAGGGACCTCGGACACTTCCAGACATTCCAGCGCTTGTCGTGCGCGGCATGGTCACCGATCGTTCGGAACCCGCACCCGCACCCGCACCCGCACACCGGGAACGCCCCGCACGGGTTCTCGGAGGTGCGCCTGTGGCGGTGAACGGTTACGCGTAGCTGAAGTTCTTGCCCATGATCCAGGACGTCGATGGAGGGTCGGTAGGCTTCCACGACGCCGGTCGCGTCCGAAGCGGAGTGTTCGGCGGTGCAGGGTTTGGCGAAAGAGGAGCCAGAGCGGTCTTGTTGACCTTTGCTAACAGACGACCTGGATTCGCCTACTGCTTGTTGGAGTTGCCGCACTCGCGGCTGGCGCGCTGCTCGCCCAAGCCGCAGGCGCTGAGACGATCATCATCGAGAACCACCTCGTGCCGAGCGAGCACCACAACGGCAACTATCCCGTCATACCTGCACCAAATGCGCCGCAGGTGTTCACCGTTTCAGGAACGAACGGTTGCCTGCCCTCGCCGATAACGACGAGCGTTGGTTCATTCGACGGTTCGGGTGTAGGGACGGCCACGGTGAATGACCTGCCGACCGTTAACAACTTCGGCCAGCGCTGCGAATACCAGGTTCAACAGCAAGCAAACGACTGTTGGATGTACGGCGACTACATCTATGTCGACGGTCGGCGTACCGGTTCACCGTTCCAGATCGGCGTCGGTCGGCCGGTAACCGTCGTTTGGGAGAACATCCCGAGCTGCATGGCACTGACCATTGCTGTCAGCGTCTCTGCCAACGATCGGCCGACTAAGCCGTTCATCGTCAACATCACCGGACGGGTTACCGACGGATCAAATGCGCCATGTGCGCAGTATGACGATCTTGAGTTGGGCGCCAATGACAGCACGACGGTACTCCTCAATACCGGTCCGTTGGATACGCCGTGCCGCTATCTGGTCGAAGAGACCACCCCGAGCGGTTGGACCGTCGATGGGCCCTCCCGTATCGAGTTCATGCCCCTCGGCGCCGACAAGATCAAGACGACTCAATTCGTCAACAAGTTCACCGGATCGCCAGCGATCACGGCGTCCTCGACCTCAACTCCGCCGCGCACCACGGCAAGCACCAAACCGGTTCAACGTACGACCGCTCCACCACCGCCTGAAACGACACGACCTACTGAACCACCCGTCGAGACGACTGAGGCAGCAGCGCCCGTCCCTGTCGAGACCACGGGTTCAGAACAGGCGGTGACAACTGCACCATCGGTGTCTGCGCCGCCCGTATCAACGGCTGCGACGGTCGTCGCAACGATGCCTGAATCGTCGACTACGACGTCAGCGGCCCTGGTGACCACGACATCACTTCCACCGATGACGACGCGAGACGAGGCTGTGGCGGAGACACCGCCTGACCCTTCGTCGTCGATTGACGGCGGACTTCTCGCGCTGGGCTCGGCGGCTGCGGCTGCGTTGTTGGCATCGTTCCTGTTCGCATGGCGTCGTCGGGGTCACGATGAGGACGACGAGCTCTACGACGACATGTTGTAACAGCGTTCTGAACGCTCTGCGGGCGAGGCGCCGCCCTCACCACCGTGAGTCGCCGGCTTCAGGCCTCAGCGTTGGTCAGGCAGGTGACGACGATTCACGGTCTGGCCGGAGGTCCTCGAGCAGTGACTCGACCGTCCGCTCGGTGAGTTCAGTCGCGTACTCGTAGTTGGGATGGGTCGTTCGCAGGATCACCGGTCCAGTCGCGAAGGCCTCGACCTCGTCGGGCGAGAAGCTGAAGCTCACATAGTGGACCGACGCGGTGACGTCATCGCGAGTGAGCTGGCTGGCATGGTCGGGATCGACGTCGCAGCGCACCACGTGGGTCGCAAATTCGAATTCGATCGACGTCTCGATGCCGATGAGGCGAGGGAGCCACTCCACCAATGCGTCCTTGTTGGTGAGCTGGATAAACAGCGTGGCCGAGAGGTGTCCGGGTTCGGGAATGAGCGGGTTGTAGACAGCCAGTTCGTGCTCGATGCCAGCATCGGTGACGATGCGTTCGGCGCGCGCCATCTCCTGGATTTGGAAACGGATGGTGTCTCGGTTTTCGAATACCAATGAGACATACGGGCCGATGTCGACTCGTCGGTCGGCTTTGAGTGCGATGACCTGGGAACGAAACGCGGCTCGCCCCCGCTCGTATTCACGGTGGTCTGCGATGTCGTCGATGGTCAGGCTGCGGCTCATGGGGAGTCCTCCTTGAGGCCGTACGCTCGGGCGATCACTTCGATCGGATGCGATGGGGTGACGCCGGTCTCGGTCTTGATCGAACTTGCGGCGAGGTGGCAGTCGCCCACCAACACGTCGGGTGTTGTCCTGTTAATGGCATTGCCCATCTTCTTGGCAACCGAACGGGATTCGTCGTAGTTGTCGGCTCGGAGGCCCCAGGTCCCGTCGATCCCGGAACATTCGGCGACGACGGTGATCTTTGCTCCGGTGAGCTTGAGCAGGTCGCGGCTCTTCAGCCCGATGTTCTGCGCCCGAAGATGGCACGGCGCGTGATACGTGATCGTTTCGGGGACCGGGCCAGAGAAATCGGTGTCTATCTGGGTGTCGTCACCCTTGTGCAACTTCATCAAGTACTCAGAACTGTCAAAGGTGTGTTCGGCGACCAGCTTCGCATCGCCGCCACCGATGTAGTCGGGATAGTCGAACTTGAGTACGTAGGAGCAGGTTGGTTGGGGAACAACGATGTCGTTTCCTTGGCGAACTGCCTCGGCGAGCAACGGCACATTCTTTTGTGCCTGTTTGCGGAAGGACTCGATGTCACCCTGGTGCAGGTACGGGGCGCCGCAACACACCTGGCCCTCAGGCACGCTGCATTGGACTTGGTTGTGTTCAAGAACGGCCACCAAATCTCGACCGATCTCCGCTTCTTGGTACTCGACCAAGCAGGTCGGGAAGATCGCCACCTTTGCCTGGGTGCCGGTGAGTCGCTCGGTCGGGCGCTTCTTCCACCACGTCGAAAAGCGTTGTTTTGCGAATGGGGGAAGTACCCGTTCTGATGAGATCCCAGTTGCGGACTGCACGACGCGTCGCATCGCCGAACCAGGGGTGCCGATCGCTTTGTTCGCGATGCTCGACAATGGACCAGCATTCAAACGGCCAACCAGATCGGTGTGAGCGAGGGCCGCGTCGGTGACGCGATCCTTGAATCCAGCTTTTCGATTTTCGTGCAGGACCTGCTTTGACCTCAACATCAAACGAGGAAAGTCGAGGTTCCACTCATGGAGTTCAGGAATGTAGGGGCAGTTGATGTAACAGAGTTTGCAGTTGAAGCATTCATCGACGACCTTGTCTTGCTGATCGGTAGTGAGCTTCTCCGCGTCTTGGTCGTCGTGCTGATCGATAAAGTCAAAAAGAGTTGGGAATGAGCCGCAAAACTTGAAGCAAAGACGGCACCCATGACAGAGATCGAAGACTCGGGTCAGTTCTTGGCGGAGGTCGGCCTCATCGAAGTACTTCGGGTGAAAAGGGTCATAGGTCGTCGTCATGGCAGTCCTCAGAGGCCTTCTTTGAGTTTGTGGGCAACCCGCTCAGATACAACAGCGCCCGGTGGTGTCGGGGCATAACCCCGATCACCACCAGATGCGATACCGACTAGCTAATCGAGTCGAGTCCCTGCTGGAAACGTCCTGCATGTGACTTCTCGGCACGCGCGAGGGTCTCGAGCCATTCACCGATCTCGGCAAAGCCTTCATCGCGTGCGGTCTTCGCGAAGCCGGGGTACATCTCGGTGTACTCATAGGTCTCACCTTCGATCGCTGAACGAAGGTTGTCGTCGGTGGGACCGACCGGCATGTCGGTTACCGGGTCGCCTGCTTCGGCGAGGAAGTCGAAGTGACCAAACGCGTGGCCGGTCTCGCCTTCGGCGACGGAGCGAAACAAGGCTGCCACATCGGGGTAGCCCTCGACGTCGGCCTTCTGCGCAAAGTAGAGGTAACGGCGGTTTGCCTGGCTCTCGCCAGCGAAGGCCTCTTTAAGGTTGTCCTGGGTGGCCGTGCCCTTGAGTTCTGGCATCTGGGTTCTCCTCGTTGAGATAAATGGATGGTTTTGGGAATTGATCCCGTTCATGCTCGTGGGAGCACGATCTACGCGGTCGCTGTGACGCATCGAGAGCCGCTGGTTGTCACGCTGGCTCATCGTTGCTGGACCGATTCTGCGCACCGGCGTGTGTGGGGCCGACGCGGCGGTGTCGTACAGGCGGGGATGCTCTACTCATCGGCACACGAGCCGCATCTGCCGCGGATGATGACATCGGCTCGCGATGCGCGGAAACCCGCATCACCGATGTCGAAACCAGCGAGGTTGATCTCGTGTGCATCGACATCGATCACCGCACCACAGACGTCGCAGAGCGCGTGATGGTGGTGGTCGGTGCGAAGGTCGAAACGAGTCGCCTCATCGGCGTTTCGAAGTGCATCCAGTTCCCCATGGCGACGAGGTCGTTAAGGGTTTGGTAGACCGTGCGCATTGAAACCGAGGGAATGCTTTGGATGACCTGCTGGTAGACCTGTTCAGCGGTCGGGTGGTCGTCACACGCATGAAGGGCATCGAAGACCGAGAGTCGTTGCGGCGTGATCTTGAGGCCTGCGTTGCGGAACTCTTGGGCGAGGACGTCGGTGGTCTTCAAGGTCTACCTTTCCCTCGCAGACAGGCCAGAGACCCAGCGGGTCACAGAGCGCTGGGCTCGATTAATGAAGCAATATCCCCGTCGAGGAGCATCGCTCAGCAAACTGCAATGCCTGAAAGTTAGCAGTAATTGTCGCTTTGATCAAGGATGCGCTGTACCCTCCCAAAGATCGCCCCGCCGACCAGAGGGTCTCGGGCGCGCTCAGCCGTGGTTCGCTCAGTTGAGAGGGAGCACGAACCCGGCGCGCTGAGCTCCAGCAGCGCAGGTGGTTGAGGTGACGGCGAAGTCGGCCCCCAGCGCATGCCCCCAGCGCACGGCGCACATGGTGCGATGGTCGGGCGATGACGGGCGTGATTGTCTAGTGCTGGCGCGTGGTCACCGGAGGCGAGGTTTCCGGTGAGATCCGAAGGTCGAGTTCGGCAGGCACCGGCGCGCGTAGGTCGACGGAGAGCTCAGGGCCTGCGGGGTGTGCGTCGCGCGGGCTCTCTGCGACGTCATCGTGTGCCCAGTCGGGAACGTTGTCCATGATGCGCTGCAACGAGGTTCGGACTCCGGTGAGCTGATCGTTGAGGGCATCTCGTTGGGCGGTGAGCTCAATGATTTCTCGCTCCAGACTGGAGCGCTCAGTTCTCAACTTGTCCGTCGCCGCCCAGGCGGCACGTTCCGATGCTTTGACCGCCTCAGAACGCGTCTGTTCCGCCTCGGCGAGCGCCTGGTGCATCGCGTCGATCAGCTCCGCGCATTCGCTGTGTGTGCGCTCGAGAATGGCCTCGCGTTCTAGACGGGCGTCATCGAGAACGCCCTGGGCGCGGGACCGCGCTTGCTCGATGAGTGCTTCGGTGCGTTCGTGGGCTCGATCCTCTATCGAACGCGCGGATGCCGCGCATTCCGCCAACACGCGATCGACGCTTGGGGTGAGGCGCTCGGTGAGGGCATCGGATTCGGTGATGACATCGCGGTTTACTTCTTTGCCGAGGTTGGAGCCGACGGATGTAGGCGCCTCGCGGTCGGAGGGAGCTTCGCTCGAGTCCGTCTCGGTCCGTCGGGGGTTCTCGGCACCATGTGTTTGATCGGGGTCCGACGCGTTGGCGATGTGGTCGCGGCCTGCGAGCGGTACGAAGTCATCCAGGGCCGCCGACGGTGCCGTCGGGAACGCTGCGCGAGGCGAGCCTCCGGATGCTCCGTTGGCCGAAGCTGCGCGACGGGATATCTGGTCGGGGTCAAAGGCTGTGAGTTCGCCCAGTTCGGTTGTGAAGTCTCCGCCGGTGGGGGCGCTGGTGACCGCGGCGGGTTCGCTGGCCGAGTTCGGAGTGGCCTGGACCGTGGCCGGTAAAACGCCGATGCGATCCCCGTCGGTCTCACCCGAAGAGGCAGGCGTTTGTGTCGAGTCGTCGAGCGGCCACAGCAACACGACAGGATCCGCCAGTGAAGGGGTCTCGTCCATAGCGGCGCGCGCTACCGAAGTCTCGACCTCGAAGCGCAGTGCGGCTACCTGCTCGCGCGCTTGGGTCAGATCTCCTCGTAGCGCTTCGACATACTGGCGAACTTCACCGCGATGAAATCCCCACAGGGCGGTCGAAAAATTCACAGGTAGGTTGTGGTCCATAGAATCGGAGTTCTATCTACAAATATTGATGCGGATATTGCTAAGGATTGAGCGCGGGTTGTTGGAATTCTAGCTGCCTCAGCAATGAACTGACCGATGACTTTCGTGTACTGCGCCGTACCGAGTCGACGGTGCCGCTCGACCACCAGAGGGCACACCAACTGCTGGCTCTGTGAGCGCTATTCGTGCGCTGTGATCTGGGCGACTTCGGCGAACGCGTCGAACGCCGATTCGGACGTATCGAGGCGCCAGTCGTAATGGCCTCGCTCTGCGCGATCTTCGTCGTAATAGACGAGCGCGTCGATCTCGGGGAACCGCTCCTCGGCGGTGATGATGCTGTCAAGAATCCACTGGGCCTTCTCGCCCGGTTCGCGTTCTTGTGCTCCGTATTCGCCGATCATGATCTGCTTGTCGGTTTGGGTCGTCGCCCAGTCATAAAACTCGGAGAAGATCGCCTCAAAGGACTCCCAGTCTGCGCCTGCTTTCTCGGGTGCCCAGTTGTAACCATCGGCGCAGACCCAGTCGACGTAGTCATCTCCTGGGTACCACTCCGCATTGTTGTTGGCATCCCACTGCCATGCGTTGGGGCACCAGACCCATTCGACGTTGGTTGCCCCTTCACTTTGGAAGATGTCGTGGATGTGGCGCCATGCAGCGATGTAGTTCTCGGGGCTTTGCGCCCAATCGGCCTTGTTGTTCCCGTCCATCTCCCAGAACCATCGGAGCATGATCCGGGTGCCGAGCTCTTTGACGCCGCGCGCACGAGCCGCAATGAGCGCGTCCTGACCGCCGTTGGCCACCGCGTCCGCGAAGGTGCCGTTCCAAGAGATCAACGGGATCCTGCCGGCGTCGCGATGAAACTCCTCGCGCCACGTCGGAAATACCTTGTCCCATGCGTAAAAGCTGTGGCCGATATCGAGGGTCCGGCCCGCCTTTGCCTCACGGTCTGCCCAGGCAGACACTTCGGCCGGTTGACCTGAGTCGTCTTCGGGGCGAATCCACAGCCCGAAAAGAAGCGTTTCGTCGCTTCGAGAGGCCTCGAGCAATTGCACGGAACGTTCGGGCCCGCTGTCGGCGAGGTCGAGAGGGGCGCTCGTGGGTAATGATGTCTCCCGAACAACCCCGGTGGTGCGGTCATCATCGTCAGCAGGCCAGTAGGCCAAAAGGGCCACCCCGATGGCCACGATCAGCAGACAGCCGATCAACAATGGCGCCGAGGCTCGGCGGTCGCTCATGTACGTCTCCAAGATCTCGCCCGGGTGCCCGGTAGAATCAGCGGCTTGCTTGGTGCGGTCTCATGTCGCCCAAGTAGCCACAGCTGTTCGCTACGACCACCTAGGTGCTCACCAATTGCTGTCCACCACACCAAACCGAGCTCGACGTTCCGTCACCGAAGGGTCAGTCCCCGGCTGGAAGCTGTCGTGAAAAGGATCGGTCGCCGCTCATCGCTCTCAAGCGGACAGGCTCTGCTCATTCTACTGTCGGCGACGGCGGTGATCCTCTGGGTTGTTCCTCACCTCGTCGGTTTGTCGGCCGCGAGGCATGCGCTAGCCAATACTCAGCGCAACGAAGCGCTCATCATCTCCAACAGAATCTTTGACGCTGTGGGCGAACTCGCCGTAACCGGCGACGTGACGCCCGCCAGCGTGTCGCTCGGGTCTCAGTTGCCAGTAGATGTCTACGAGCAGGCGTCTTCGGAGTTTGCTGCCCAGTTGGGCGCGTTCGTCGCCGGTGGACGCAACGACGTGGACATCACGGTTTCGGTCCCCGAGGCCGGATCGGTGGAGCGCCGATGGCAGCTCGTGGACACGGTTCGGCAACTCGCGTCCTTGCCAACCCGAGAGATGGACAACATCGACGACTTCGACGCGTCCGTTCGAAATGCCTTCAATACGATCAGAAGTGGCGATGTTCCCGAATGGCTCCCGACGATCACCGCGAGTCCTCAGTCAGCACTGTCGTTATCCGAATGGATTCTCGGCTCGATCGAATATCCGTCGCCGGTCCTCTCGTCGCGGATACGAGCGCATCTGGCCCTCGGTGACGTCCGGGGAGCGTTGGCTTGGAGTGCCATAGAGCTCGTTCCTCCCCAGGACACCACCGGCGGAAACGGTGAGGCGATTCCGATCCTGGCACAGGCCGACCGGGTGCTCGCAGCGCAGCCAAGCGCTCCCGATGCGTCGTCGTCGGTATCGGTCACGACCGGCGCGGTGATGAATTGGTTCGAGTCGTTGCACGACATCAGCAGCGGCCGATCTTGGACCCCCGTCCAAATCGTCATCTTGCTGTTGGCGCTGGGAGCGTTCCTGGCCGTCGCTTCGTTTGGGGAGCGCGAGTTTGCGGGCGCTGCGGCGGTGATCTTGGTTGTCCTGGCACTCGTCACGGTTATCTGGGCACCACTTCTCGCCTCTGGTCATGTGCCCTCGGCCAGTGGCGTGGCTCCCGATGTGACGGCGCTGGACGCGGCGCTGTCTGGCTACCGGTCTGGACTCGCCTCGGCCGCGGCTCATGTCGCTCGGTCGTGGGCAGCGATGATCGGCATCGCTTTAGCAATCGCCGCATTGGCCCTCTTCCGGCGAGCGCTTGGTTGGCGCGTTCCACGGGCGATTTACACCGGTGGACTGATCGGCGTCTTGATCTTGGCGATCTTGGCGATTCGTCAACCGTCGGTGCCAGCGATCCAGGTGGTCAGACTTTGTAACGGGACCCTCGGCAACTGCGAGTTGCGGCTCGATGAGCTGTCCTTCGTGGGAGCGAGCGACAGCCTCGGTGGGGCGGATAGCAACTGGCTGTATCCACGACAGGTGCTCTCTCTGGAGGAGCAGCTACATGCTGGGGCAACCCTGGTCGATATACGTCTCAGCAGGGACTCCGTTGATCAGCAGCTCACAGCGTCACAAGACCCGAACGGTGATGTAGAAGCCCAACCGAATCGACCTGCACTCGATACTGACCTTCCCGTCTTTGACAGCTGGCCGACCGAATTGCGTAACACCATCCTTCACGTTGCGCGTCAGAACGAGGCTTGCGCCGTTCAGTGTGCACTCGGCGATACGCCGATTCCAGAAGCCCTCGATGCTCTTGCCAGCTACCTCGGAGACCATCCCGGACTCTTCGTCACCGTGCTGATCGACGACAGAATCTCTGCAGCGTCCCTCGAAACGCTTCTGGACGATGCTGGGCTCACCGACCAAGTCTTTGCCCAAGAACCGGGGCGACGATGGCCAAAGCTCGGCGATCTGCTCGACGACGGTAAGCGCGTGCTCCTGATCGCACGGCACGGAGGTCCGCCGCCCCCGTGGCTGAACAACCTGCGGACCCAAGTCGGGGTCATCGAGAGTGTTGACCGAGAATGCAAGCCCGCGGGGCCGTCTGGAGCGCCGTTTACGATGTTTGACGCCTCAGCATCGATCGCTGCTCCAGGCCTTTCTGAATTGGCAGCGGGTCCGACCGTCGCCGAATTGACTGAGTTGCTTGCCAACTGCGGTGACCAGAACGGCCGACTTCCCTCCCTGGTTCTGACCGATCTCTTCGTCAGCGCCGATGTGTTGGGCCCGGATCCGGGCTAGCGATGAAGCGAGCGCCGCGGTCCGATCCCGGGCCGACTTCGTGGGACTTCGGAGTCGAGCTCGAGCCCGATGCGAACGGCTTGGTGGCGTTGGGCGCCGACCTCGAACCGGCGACACTTCTCGCTGCGTATCAGCGCGGGTTGTTTCCCATGAACGTCGACTCGACGGGGACCCATTTGGGATGGTGGTCGCCTGACCCGAGGGGTGTGTTGGAACCGTCTGCGTTTCGCGTACGGCGCTCCATGGAGCGTGCCCTGCAGCGCTTCACCGTGCGGGTCGACCACGACTTTCGTGCGGTCATGACCGCATGTATGGAGACGCCACGACCGAACGGGTGGATTACGCAACGCTTTCTCGATGCCTATGTCACCCTGTTCGAAATGGGCTGGGCGCACAGTGTCGGCGTGTACCAAGACGGGCAGCTCGTCGGCGGTGTGTACGGCGTGTCGGTAGGTGGGTTGTTCGCCGGCGAGTCGATGTTTCATCGCGTCTCAGAAGCGTCAAAGGTGGCGCTTTGGGGGGTGGTTGAAGTTCTGCGCGATAGCCCTGAGGTGGTCTTTGACGTCCAATGGCTCACACCGCATCTCGCGTTCATGGGCGGTACAGAAATTGAACGGCTCAGCTATCTCGACCGACTTTGGGCGGCCGTGCGAGCGCCGGACCCGTTCGACGGGTATGAGCCTGGAGCCTCGCTGCTCGAGCGCTGAGCATCGGCAACGGTTCGGTCTCCCCGTCAGGTCCGCTGCCGACTCGTGTTCGATGGCCCGACCGCTCGTGGTCACAGCACTAGCGTTCGATATCGAGTCGGCGAAACCGTGCCGGCCAGATGTCGGGTATGTCGCCCGGCAGCTTTCAGCACGATAGGAGAATGAGCTCATGGGGGAACCAGCCGTCCTTGTCGAGTCGGCCGATCACATCGCGACGATCACGTTGAATCGACCCGAGAAGCGCAACGCGTTCAATGCCGAGATGTTGTGCCGCCTCGCAGATCTGTGGGATTCCATCGATGCAGACCCCGACATTCGGGTCGCGATCGTTCATGGCGCCGGGGGAAACTTCTCTGCCGGAGCAGACCTCGATCGGCTCGTCGGCGCGTTGGTGTCCGGCCAGCCCCCCGAAGACGAATGGGAAGCACGCATTCAGGCGGACTTCTCGTTGATCTTCAAGGGTTTCTTGAAGGAGTACCGGACCAAGACCCCGCTGATTGCGGCAGTCGAGGGCTACTGCTACGCGGGTGGGACCGAAATCTTGCAGGCGTTCGACATTCGCATCGCGTCGACCGACGCCCAGATCGCGATCTCCGAAGTGCAGCGAGGTTTGTTCCCGATGTCGGCATCGACGATCCGATTGCCTCGCCAAATTCCGTACACCGTCGCGATGGAGATGTTGCTGACCGGCAACCCGATCTCAGGTGCGCGCGCCGCAGAGGTCGGCCTTGTCGGTCACGCCGTGCACCCACATGAAGTCATGCCGACCGCTCGCGAGCTCGCCATGAGAATCGCGGCGAACGGTCCCCTTGCAGTGAGCAAAGTCAAAGAATCTGTGCTCGCGGCCGAAGGACTTGCAGAACACGACGCCTTCGCCAAAGAAATGGAAATTGGTATGACCGTGATGTCATCTCGAGATGCCCGTGAGGGACCGCGAGCCTTTCTTGAGAAGCGAGACCCCAACTTCACCGGCGAATAACCAGCAGGCTAATTCTGATAGCCAGCTATAAAGATTCATTCGGTGTCGTTCGACAATTTTTGTAGCAGCGTGCAATTCGCTCATCGGGTGATGGCTCACTCCGAGCGATGCGCACGCCGTTACCGGTCACGGGATTGTCCGGCTCCGGTGCGGGTCGACCAGAAGAGGTCGGCACCGCACGGTTGGTCAGCACCGCTAAGTCAGGGGTTTTGGACGGAGGTTCACCCCATGAACGCCGCACGCAAAGTCGTCATCTTTTTTGGAACACGGGCCGAAGCCATCAAAATTGCACCCGTGGTTCGCGAGCTCGATAGCCGCACCGGATTGTCCGTCATGACGGTCGCATACTGCGTCGAACGCACCCTGTTGGAGGCTGAGATCGCAGACCTCGATCTCACGATCGACAAGTACGTAGCGTGTGATATTGCGCAGGAAACGTCGGCGGTCGCATCGGCCCGGCTCATCGAAGCCGCAGACCGAGCAATCGAAGCAATCTGTCCGGATCTCGTGGTGATACAGGGCGATACGAACAGCGCATTTGCGACTGCGGTGGCCGCGCAGTCCCGGCGGGTGCCGGTCGTCCACATCGAGGCAGGTTTGCGGATGAGTCACGATGGTGAGCCACGACCTGACGAGATCAATCGGCGACTGATCGCTCAACTCGCCAATCTCCATCTGGCGCCGACTCCCTTGTGCTGGTCCAACCTGGTGCGCGAGGGCGTCGACGGCACCAACATCTTCGTGGTGGGCAATACGACCGTCGATGCTCTTCGGTGGGCGATTGCCTGCGACGTGGAGATCGACGACCCGGCGCTCTCGAATGCTGTCGGCGCATCTGCCGGTTTGGTGCTGGTCAACGTTCACCGAGCCGAGTCGTGGGGCGGTCCTCTCGACCGAATCGCCGCCGCGGTCTCCCAGCTCGCACGACGATGGACCCGAGTCCCCTTCGTCGTCGTCCTACACGACAACGACGAAGGCCCCAATGCCCTCGCGCCAGCGCTCAGACACCTGCCCAACGTGGTACTCACCAGCCCGCTCGCCTATCTGGAATTCACCCACGTGATGAAACACGCCCGCTTGATACTCACCGACTCCGGCGGGGTTCAGGTTGAAGCCGCGGCGTTGAACATCCCGACACTGGTCGTGCGCGAGAGTAGTGAGCGAGACGAGGGTTTGAGCTCGAACATCGCCACGCTGGTCGGTACCGATATCGGTTCGATCGTCGCAACAGCGTCAAAGGTCGGGGTTGTCCGTCCGGGGCCCGCCAACGTGATCGCCTGTGAGTTCGGCGACGGGCAGGCCGCACGACGCAGCGCCGACGCCATGCTCTGGTTCTTGCATCGAGGCGTCCGCCCCTCGAACTATCTTGCGCCGCCATCGCCAAGCCTGCGAGGTCTCCGAGCCGCTTAGTTGGCTTGCCTTCCCACTCGTCTGGGAGACATCCACGGTGCATGGTCAGGACGCGCGCTGTGCGATCGCGCTTTGGGTGAGGCCGTCGATGAGCTCGATGATCTGTGGGTCGATGTGGTAGTCGCTGTGTCCGCGCATGCTCCACTGGCCCGTCCCGCTGTCGTAGACGGGGTCGTCGAGGACTCGGTCTCCAGGATCCTCGCCCGACGCGGACAGGACCGGACCGGCGATGGGGTCGGTGTATCGAAACCAATTCCACCAACCCCGCCGGCCGCCCCACCACCGTTCGTCGATCGCGCTGAGGTCACCAGCGCTATCTAGGCGAGGAAAGTACCGGGCATATAACTGGCGAAGCGGGCTGCCCGCAGAGACGACGGCGAAGGTTCCCGCCCCATCCTCGGTGGCCAACGCGCCGCGCTCTGGCGAGAGCGCGCCATAGACCAGCACGCTGCCCTGAGAATGTCCGTACCAGATAACGGTGCGGTCCGCCGCGATGGCGTCGAGCTGGACTCGCGCCAGTTCGGGAAAGGTGCGTTCCACGTAAGGGCGCATACCAAGAGGGTGAATCCGCCGCTCGAAACACCCGCCGATATCCCACAGGTGGCCGAGCAGGCGTCGCAGCTTGGACGAGATCGTGGTGAAGATGAACAACAATGTCGTCAGAAAGAACACCGCGGTCAGAAAGTAGCCCGACCACTGTGTAAGCCAGCCTTGGGGAACGCTCAGGGTCCACGGGTTCGCCGGATCCCAGCGAGCGAAGAACGCCAAAATGAACTCGAGCGTCAACAACCACGCCCCAAGGGCCAGAGGCGCGTCGAGATGCCGAATGAAGGTTCCAAGGCGCACCGATCGTCGAGTCCGAGCGATGACCGATGCCGGTGCGTCGCACATCCGTTCCAGGACCGCTGCTTCGTGGTCGCCGGGCCGTCCCAACGCGGCCAGGAGCCAGGCAACAAGGGCAAGGGCCGTGGCGATGAATCCTGCAGCAAAGACGTCCAGCAGCCCGAATGCCCCCATGTACGGTCTCGCGAGGCGACCGCCGCCGATCACTTGAAGTGCCATACCGGCCATGAAGCCGTTGAGCGCCAGCGAGGCCAAGAAGGCGGTACTCGATGTCGGAAACACAGGGCCCACGACGTCGTTGGAACGATCCCATCTCAGACGCCACGCATCGACGATGAGCAACGACATGAGGGTCCCGAACTGCACGGCGCCAACGACGAGTATCGGACCATCAAAGGGCGCGGTTCCCGTTCTCCATCTCGACGCGACCGAGGTCGAGAACACAAACGTTCCAAGTAACGCTGCGAGGTGAACAGCTGCCAACCACGACCATCGGTGACCGCTGTCAGCGATCTCTCGATCCGTCCTCGATCCCCTCGCCAATGATTCCGGAGCGATTGGGCTCGCTAGCGGGGTGCCGTGGGAGCGTCGTGCGACACCGATCAGCAAGGTGAGGATGGAACCGACCACCGCACCGGCAACGACCACAGCGAGCGTGCCATCGCGAGTGCACCGATAGATCAACCCGGCCATTGCGATGCTGGTGAGGCCAGCTCTTGCCCACCGTCGGCGCCGGGTCGTGTCGTACATGAGGAATCGGGCGGCGATGAAGGTCAGCGGGACAGAGCCAGCGGCCGCCAGCAACCTGTGCTGTGTCGTCAGGGTCGCGGATAGGTCAGCGCGAGACACCATGCCCGAGAAGGTCGCCAGCCAGAGCCAGAGAACCCAGTTGATCGTGGCGGTGACAGCCACGACAGCCAGGGCGATAACTGAGATCTGGGTTGCGCGCCGATGCGGCGCGTCGTCGTCGGGCCGACTCATCCAACGCGCCACGTTGAGCAATGTGAACGGCAGCAGTAGCACCCACACCGCTTGAAAGCGTGATGTGGTCGTTAAACCGCTCCATTGGTAAGCGAAACGCCGAGGGTTGTCCTTGGCTTGATACCAAGCGGTTTGAGAATCGCCCGAGATCTTGATCACGTCGACAGGGCGGTCGGTGTCGCTGCAGATCGCCCCCGGTGCGGCGCCACCAACACCGTGCACCCGAATCTCGATGACGCCGCGCTCTCGTGGCTGCGTGCCGGGTTTGGGTGTCTGGGTGCTGGCGTCTAATCCGGTCCGGCCGAGCGAGGGAGAGGGCATCACCGGGTCAACCTAGGCCACTATTCTGGTGGGCACTCAACCGCTCTGATCGCCTGGACGATCGAGGGGGCAACACCCAGGACGCTCCGGTGTGGCGCTTTGCGGTCACATGTGCTCGATGGTCGCAACGCCGGTCACCTCAGAATGAAAAGACAACCTATGGACCTCAACTCGTTGTTTTCAGTATCGGACCGCCGCGTGCTCGTCACCGGCGGAGCGAGTGGCATTGGATCGATGATCGCAGAAGGTTTTGTCCGCGGCGGCGCCGAGGTCATCATCGCATCGCGCAAGATCTCAGCCGTCGAGGCCGAGGCGGAGCGGCTCGGAGCCTTCGGGACCTGTCATGGTCTGCAGGCTGATCTGTCGACCGAAGAGGGTTGCCGAGCGCTCGCTGAGCAGGTGGGGCAATTCGGTCCGATCAGCGTGTTGGTGAACAATGCTGGCGCGACGTGGGGCGCTCCGATGGACCAGCATACCCACGACGTGTGGAACCGCATCCTCGACCTCAATGTCGAAGCGTTGTTCCACATGAGCCGATTCATGCGCGGCGACCTTGCCGGTATGGCTTCTCGGGAGCGTCCAAGCACCATCATCAACATTGGATCGATCGATGGGATCCGCGTTCCCGACATGCAGACCTATGCCTATTCGACATCCAAGGCGGCGGTCCACCACCTGACGCGGCGTTTGGCAAAGGAGCTTGCGCCGTCCAATATCACGGTTAACGCCATCGCTCCTGGTCCGTTCCCGTCTCGGATGATGGCGGCGACGCTCAACGCATTTCAGGATGCGATCGAACAGGCCACACCACTTCGACGGATCGGCGCGCCCGAAGACATGGCTGGTATCGCGATCCTCTTGGCTAGCACCGCTGGTGCCTACATCACGGGCGCGATCATTCCGGTCGATGGGGGTCTCGCTACCTGTCTCTAGAACACGAGGTGTCGCGCTCTGGCGTGTAGATCGGCGGACCCCCGCGTGTTGCACCCAGCGCGTTTTCCACCCGATTGCTGCACGAGCATTCCGTTCGGGCGTCAGCGCCCCCGTCAGAAGTTCAAGACGCCCCGAGCGAGTTTGCCATCATGGAGATCTGTCAGAGCGTCGTCGAACCGCTCCACCGGATAGGTGGATGTCACGAGTTCATCGAGTAGCAACTTTCCCTGTTGGTACAGGTCGACGATCATCGGAAAGTCGTTCTGCGGATGGGCGGCGCCATAGCGACAACCCATGATGGTCTTGTCGTTGTACAGCCCGGCGATCATGACCGAAACTTCGGAACCCAACTTGGGGACCCCCAAGATGACGCACGTGCCGCCCCAGTCGAGCGAATCGATCGCCTGGCGGACGAGTGCGGGTGCACCGACACACTCGAACGCGTAGTCGACCCCACCGGCTGAGAGTTCTTTGATCGCGTCGACCGTATCGACGTCGGGGCCTGCCTGGATGAAGTCGGTGGCACCGAACTGGGCAGCGAGGTCGGATTTCTGTGGGTTTGCGTCGACCGCGATGATCTGGCCAGCACCGGCGAGACGCGCTCCCTGAATCACGTTCAGGCCAATGCCACCGACACCGATCACAGCGACGCTCGCACCTGGAGTGACCCGCGCGGTTGATAACGGCGCCGACACCGGTGATCACGCCGCAACCGATCAGCGAAGCGACCTCGAGCGGAACGTCCGCGTCGATCTTGACCGCTTGGCGCTCTGACACGACCGTCGATTCGGCAAAAGCCCCGGTGTTGGCGAACTGAAACGCTTTTGCGCCGCCGACGGTGAAGGGCGCTTTGAGCTTGCCAGCGGTCTGGCGGCAGTGTGTCGGGCGCCCCAGGTCACACGCTGCGCAACTGCCGCAGTTGCCGAGGGTGGATAGGACCACATGGTCGCCGACGGCCAGGCGCAACACCCCCGGTCCGACCTCTTCGATAACGCCAGCGCCTTCATGGCCGAGCACCACGGGGGGTGGGAACGGAATCGTCCCGTTGATGACGCTCACATCGGAGTGGCAGAGCCCGGCGGATTTGATCGCGACGCGGACTTCGCCCGGTCTGACCGGTCGGACATCCACGTCGGTTCGAAGCGTCGCCGACGTTCCGTCAAATACGATCCCACGCATACCGCTCTGCTTTCCTTGTCGTTCGCGTTCAAGCCGGTTGGGTGAACCCCTCGACGCGTGCCCGTGTTCGTGTGTGTGGCGGCTGGTCAGCTCGGAGCAGGCCCCTACCCCGGCCACACGATCGATTGAAGTTCGCTGTACGCGGCCAGACCGAAGGATCCGCCGTCTCGTCCGACACCGCTTTGTCGAAACCCTCCGAAGGGTGCTTCGTGGTTTCGCTGCAGCGAGTTGATGCCGACGGTACCGCTCCGCAATTGCCGAGCGACCCGCATCGCTCGGGAGGTGTCCTCCCCAAAGACGTAGTCATAGAGCCCAAAGTCTGAACTGTTCGCGAGCGCTATGACTTCGTCTTCGTCCTCGAAACGGACCACTGAGACCACCGGGCCAAACACCTCTTCTTTGACCACACGCATGTCGGGCGTACAGCCAGCAATGAGGGTCGGGTTGACAAAAAACCCTCGCTCCATGGCATCGGGACGGTCTCCGCCGACGACGATGTGGCCGCCGTCGCTGCGCGCATCGTCAAAGAAGGTTTCGATCCGCGATCGGTGCGCGCCGCTGATGACGGGCCCGACCAGCGTGCGATCGTCGGTTGGATCACCAACCTTGAGATACGACGCCGCCTTCTGTAGTCCGCCGACGAGGTGGTCGTAGATGTCCGCGTGTGCGAACACCCGTGTTGGGGCCGTGCAGATCTGGCCGGAATGGAACGCCCAGACCGAGGTGATGCCGCCGATCGCCTTCTTGAGATCGGCGTCGTCAAAGACGATGCACGCGCCCTTTCCGCCGAGCTCCATGAGCTGGCGTTTCATGGAACCGCCACAAACGGCCCCGATCTGTCGTCCGACAGCGGTCGATCCGGTGAAGGACACCATGTCGACCTCGGGAGCCTCGACAACGGCCTGTGAGGGCTCGATCTCGGCGCCGGTGATGACGTTGACGACACCGGGCGGGAATCCAACCTCGTCGAGGATTTCGACGAGACGAATGACACCGAGAGGGTCTTGAGGTGCGGGCTTGACGATGACGCAGTTTCCCATCGCCAGGGCCGGTCCGATCTTGCCAGCCATGTTCACCATCGGGAAGTTGTACGACGTGATACAGGTGACGACGCCGACGGGAACCCGCCGCGCCAGCGCGCCCATGATGCCTCCGGGAGCAAGCGGGGTCGATGGCATAATCGTCGGTTCGACGGCTTGCTCCACCGGTTCGTAGGTGCCGCGTGCATATCGCCGAAGGCGAGCCGCCGCTTGAGGTACCTGAAGGTTGCGAGCAACCTTCATCAGCGCACCGGTTTCTGCTTGAACGGTCGGCACGATGTCTGGCTGTCAGCTCGTCGAGACGACGCGCTGCCGCTTTCAAGAGTGCCGCCCGCTCTGATGGCCGCGCATACGAGACCAGGACGCGAACGCTTCACCCGCCGCGCGCTGCGTCGAGCGCCTGGCCCCTGGATGCTTCTGGCGCTCGTCCGACGACCTCTTCGGTGGCGGGGTTCACCACGTCATAGGTGCCGTTCTGGCCAGCCTGCCATTCACCGCCGATCAGCAGTTTGTAGTGACGTTCTCGATCTATCGTGTCCATCCTCGTCCCCAGAATGCTCGCCGACGCGGGTCCAAGACCAAACCGTGGACTGCCCTGCGATCGGTGGCTAACGGCACGGGTCAGCGCTCGCGCTGCGAACCCATTGCCATGTGACCCGCGGTCCGCGAGCGGCCACCCGTGGGGCCGCTCGCGACGGTCCTGTTATGAAGTAAGCGACTCGAGAGCCGCGTCGTAGTCAGGTTCTGAGGCGATGTCGCTCACCAATTCGGTGTGGACGACGTTGCCGTCAGCGTCGAGCGTGATGACCGCGCGAGCCATGAGGCCAGCGAGTGGTCCATCGACCATCACCAAGCCGTAGTCGTCGCCGAAGTTCGGGCTGCGGAAGGTCGAGGCGGTGACGACATTGTCGATCCCTTCGGCGCCGCAGAAGCGTCCCAGCGCGAAGGGCAGGTCAGCGGAGATGCAGATCACCTTCGTGTCGTCGAGCCCCGCGGCCTTTTCATTGAACGTGCGCACCGACGTTGCGCAGGTTGGCGTGTCGATACTGGGGAACACGTTGAGGACGACCTTGTTGCCGGAGAAGGAAGCGAGGTCGACGGGGCTCAAGTCTTGAGCGGTTAGCGAAAATTCAGGTGCGTGCGAACCCTCCGCTGGGAGATCTCCGCTCGTGTGAACCTCGTTGCCGCGCAATGCCGTAGTTGCCATGTTGTGACAGTCCTTTGGTGTGTTGGTCGTGTTTGAGCATGACTCAGCTCGTTTGAAGTGGGCGTCCGCCGCGAAGAGTGCACGCGGCACCGAGCGCTCGAAAGGTTACCGGACCCGCATGACACCGTTGACCGCAAACGTCTTGGTGGTCTTATGCGGACCGTCAACTTGTCCACACGCCGGGATCAGTTCGTCATCGGTACGGCGTATCTCGACGCGGAACTCGGCATCATCCGATTCGACGGACACCACAAACTGGCCGTCTCCTACCTCGTCGGTTTTGACGACTCGCTCGGTACGGTCCCACACCTCAGCAGCGTTCGCTGGGTCGAAGGGCTGAGAGCTCTTGTTCGGGTTCGTGTCGTCGTGGCCTGCGATGGCGGCCTCCATGGCAGCCCATTCCCCGATCTGTTCGGGTCCTTGCGCCGCGCCCCACCAGCCTCGACCCGCGCCGCTTGATATCGCGGCATCGAGACCAGCTTCGCGAGACCGGATCAGGTCGGTCGTTGCGTACGCCCAGGTACGCCCACTCGGCATTTCGATCATCGTCGGGGCAAAACGGTGACCGCCGAGGTGCGAGACGCGTCGATGAAAGGCGAACCCAACATCTCGACGGACTTCTGCAGCAAACGACGCTCCTTTAGATCCGCAACACACATCGCGGCTCCCGTGGGTGCAGATCAGCCAGACTCGTCGAGGCTGAAGGCGTGTCCAGCCAGCGGGTTCCCACCACTCTGGGTCGATGGGACCGCCGGCCGCGCGATCGAGGCAGTCCGCCAACCGTCGCCAGTCGTCGTCCGCCGTGTCCTCGAGTGGCAATGACCACGATTCGGCACTGCCTGAGCGTGCACGCAAGAACAGTGTCGCCATCGGCGTTTCGTCTGCCTGTGGAACCGCCGCCAGCCTGATCAGCGAAGGATGCGATCCGACCATTGCGATGCTTGGATCATCCTCGATGCTGTGCGGCCATGGGGTCGGCACGTCGAGCACGAGAATGGCGGACGCGCTCATGCCGGTCCCCAGCACTGTCGCCCGGCTGCGACGGGCAAAAGCGGAGCATCGTTCGCCGGGTTCTGGACGTTCCGGAACGATCTCAGGTTCCATGGTGGCAGTGCCTTTCATGCGACCGACGACTCCACTGAGGAGGTGGCCACTCGGTTGTTCTGACTGCGGGGCTCGCTGGCGAGTGTCAGCTCAGCGTGGCATACCGAGGACTCTGTCGGCGATGATGCGCCGCATGATGTTGGAGGTTCCGCCCATGATCGTGTAGGCCGGTGCGTAGTTGCTGGATCTGGTGGTTTGGGTATCGAGCATCGTTGCCGCGCCGAGTACATGATCGACAAACCGAGCCACCCGTTGTTCGTGTTCAGTGCAGTAACACTTTGTAGCAGCGGAAAATCCGGGTGGTGCCTGGCCGAGGGCTTCTCGGTAGACCATGAATCGTCCGAGCGTGTAGCCCGTTTCGAGTTCTGCGATGCGCTGGCGAATGTCGGGGTCGGTCACGTCGGCAACGGCTCGCGCCGCTTCATAGAGCCAGCGGTTCGACACGAGGCGGTCGATACCCCCTCGTTCATGTTCGAGCTGGCGCATGGTTTGGCGGAAGGCGCCGCCTTCGACACCGACCAGGTTGGCAGCTGGCACCCGAACCTCATCGAAGATCACTTGGCAGAAGTGGCGGTTGCCGGTCAGATCCTCGATCGGGCTGACGCTGATACCAGAAGCGGTCATCGGCACGATGATCTCGGAAATCCCCTCATGAGGTCTGGAACCCGTCGAAGTGCGACAGATCAGATAGCAGTAGTCCGCGACTTCCCCGAAACTGGTCCAGATTTTTGATCCATTGATGACCCACTCATCGCCATCGCGGTGCGCGGACGTGCGCAGCGATGCGAGGTCTGATCCGGCGTCCGGTTCGGACATGCCAATACACCAGGTCGTGTCACCAGAGAGAATGCCCGGCAAGTGTTCGGTTCGTTGGGCGTCGGTCCCGAACTGGATCAAACACGGTCCCATTTGGCGATCGGCGAACCATACCGACGCGACCGGTGCGCCCGCCGCGATCAGCTGTTCGGCGACGATGACCCGTTCGATGTTTGGGCGACCACCCCCGCCGTACTCGGTTGGCCATGTCATACCTATCCAACCGAGATCGGCGAGCTGACGAGCGAACGGCCGGCTGTAGCCGTTCATCCAGGAATCGGAAAAACGTCCGAACTCAGCGACCCCGTCGCGCGCGACGCGAGCTGCTCGATCGGCGAGTTCGGCAAGATCGGGATTCAACGCAAAGGAGATCACGCGCCCCATCTTGTCTCACCGTGGCACCCCGACCCCGTACGCCGGTCGGCGCAGCGCCCTCATCGACTCTCGGCGGGGCGAAGATCTTTTTCTTATGCGATCTAGCGCCGCGATTTGCCGGAGCGGCATACAGCGATAATCTCTGAGTGGGCCACTTAGCAATTGGTGGGAGTCGGTGGGTGTTCGCTTCAGGTCACTCCAGAAGATGTGAACCTTGTGGCCCCACCGCATTCTCTCCAGCGTTTTCGTCCTGAGGGGCTCAGCGTTTCTCAGGCGACTGGAGGTTGTGGGGTTGGGCCCGTGCCGGGCACTCACGGATGCCCAACCCCGCAACCGATCCGACGCTGTTCACGCCATCTCCACTACATGCCGTTTTGAGCGTGCAGGGTCTGGAAGAGCCGCGATTCACATGTGGTTGGTTGTACTCAGCTACTGGCACGAGTGGCACGCTCCCGAAACCCGTACGTCGATGGCGTCGGGGCGGAACGAATCGGCTTCGTGAAGTTCGCGCTCGAGCGCCGCAACCGTTGGGGTCCGGTGATGAAGTACTTTGCCGCAGCGGGTACACACCAGGTGGATGACCGCATCGGCGTGGGCCTCTTCCCAATGGACGCCGTCTTCCATCAGGGACTCGCGAACCAGACCGAGTTCAGCAAAAAGGGCGAGGGTCCGGTACACCGATGAGCGATTGACTCCGGGGTCGACCTGGCGGACGCGATCGGCAATGTCGCCAGCACTCAAATGTTCTGGGTGCGATTGGAGGACCCGCCACACTGCATTTCGCGCTGCGGTGACACGGTATCCGGATGGGTGAAGGGCGTCTGCAAGTTCCACCGCTCGTGAAGTTAGCAGGGTGCCGACGACGGACCACAGGGCCGTCGGGCTGGCCGCGCCGCTTGAGAAGCGCTATTGCGACCGCATTGCATTAACGTATCCATTCGTCCACGCCGTCCGCGAAAGTGAGCACCCCGGTGGATGTCATGCTCGCAATGCACGCACCAGACGGCTTTTTGGCCCCTGGGGTCGCCGCGGTGACGGCTGTCATCTCGATCGCTGTGACGTGGCTTTCACTCCGGATGGTCGCCGACAACTTGGCCGATCGATACATACCCCTTGCTGGCGTTACCGCAGCGTTCGTGTTCGCAGCGCAGATGGTCAACGTTCCCGTCGGTGCAGGCACAAGCGGACATTTGCTCGGTGGTGCACTCGCTGCGCTTCTGCTCGGACCGTGGCTTGGTTCACTCGTCGTGACGGTAGTCGTGCTGGTTCAGGCGCTGGTCTTCGCCGACGGCGGCGTCACCGCTCTGGGCTACAACGTGTTGAACATGGCAATCGTGCCCGCCTTCTCAGCTTGGGCGATCTTCGGCGCGGCAAAGGCCGTCTTTCCGAAAACTCGGGGCGGTGTCGTGGGCGCAGGTGCGATCGCGGCAGGACTATCGGTGGTGCTCGCCGCTGGCGCATTCTCGGTTGAATGGCTATTCGGCGCGACCGCGGGAGTCCCCTTTGACCGACTGTTTGGCGCGATGGTCAGTGTCCACGCAGCGATCGGTGTCGTCGAAGGCCTGATTACCGGCCTCGTCGTGGCAGCGGTTCTGAACGCTCGGCCCGATATCGTCGAGGCAGCACGCGGTGTTCCCGATCTCTCGACGAGTTCTCGAGCGGTCGGGATGAAGCCGTTCTTGGTCGGCGCGTTCTTGGCTGCCGTCGTGTTGGCGATCGGCGTGAGCCAGTTCGCCTCCTCCTCGCCCGATGGTCTTGAGACCGTAGCTGCGCAGCAAGGCATCGATGAGGCCGCACGCCAGCACGCGTTAGCTAACGGCGTGTTTGCTGATTACGCGACCGACGGCGTCGGCAACGAGACGATGTCACTCGCCGTGGCGGGTTTCACCGGGGTGATGACAACACTGGTCGTAGCCGGGGGGATGCTCGTCTCTGCCCGGGCGCTGCGCCAGCAGGGGATGAGCTAGGTGTCAGGACCGCATCGTCATCTGCATCTTCACGGCGACAACCCGGCAGCACGGCGGGCACCTGAGGCCAAACTTGCCGGTCTGTTTCTGTTCGTATTGCTGGTTGCGCTGACCCCCACTCGTTGGATGATCCCAATCGGGGCGGAGGCGGTCATCGTCGGGCTGACCGTGGCTGCCGCATCGCTTCCCTGGCGCGTCGTGCTGCGCCGGTTGGTCACCATCACGCCCTTCATTGCGTTCGCGTTTTTGCTGCCCTTCGTCGTCAGCGGTCCGCGTATGGCCGTCGGCCCCCTACATCTGTCCCAAACCGGATTGTGGAACGCATTTGGCATCGTCTCTAAGGCGATCATCGGGGCGTCAGCCACCATTGTGGTGGCATCGACGACGTCGGTTCCCGACGTCGTCACCGGGCTGCGCAAACTGCATCTACCGGCCGTGATCGTGACGATCATGTCGTTCATGTGGCGGTATCTCGACCTGATCGCCGCCGATTCGGGTCGCATGCGACAGGCGATGTCCGCCCGCGGATATCAGCCACGCTGGCTGTGGCAGGCCCGTCCGCTTGCGAATGCCACCGGTGCGCTCTTTGTGCGCTCGTACGAACGCGGCGAACGCATCCACCAGGCGATGCTCGCCCGGGGATTTGATGGCGTGATGCCCGAGCCATCGAGAACGCGGCCCGTGACAGGAACGGATTGGGCTATCAGCTTGCTCCCAGCGGTTGGCGCAGCGGTGGCGCTCATCATCGGAGCTTGGTATGGCTCGTGAGCGGGGCAACCTCATGGGACCAAGCAAGCGGCCTTCCCCAGCGGTTCCAGTTCGGTCTTGCCGTCCCGTCGCGGACGGTGCTGACGACGATGTTGGCGCTGATCGCGGCTTGTGGGCGATCCTTCCCACAAATCCGTATCGATCAGGGGGGCTGGCCAGCAGCGAGATTGGAGCCGGCGAGCGTTTGGCTGAGCCGCGATGTTGAGAGTCGACGCGCTTTCTTATAGCTACCCGGGATCGACCGCCAAGGTACTCGAGGATGTGAGCTTGGCCCTCGACGCCGGTGAACGCGTGGCATTGGTGGGGCCGAACGGATCGGGCAAGACGACGCTGGTACTCCATCTCAACGGTCTTCTCGGGGACCACGACGGATCGGTACAGGTGTCGGGCATCGCATGTACGAAACCGAAGCTGAAGGAGATTAGGCAACGCGTTGGCCTGCTGTTCCAAGATCCGAACGATCAACTCTTCATGCAGACGGTGCGCGACGACGTTTCGTTTGGTCCGGCCAACCTCGGGCTCGACAAGTCCGAGATCGAACGGCGCGTCGAGGAATCATTGCGTTCGGTATCGGCATCACATCTTCTCGATCGGGCACCTCATCATCTCAGCGGTGGTGAGCAACGACGTTGTGCCATCGCAACCGTGCTCGCTATGCGACCCGATGTGTTGGTCTTCGACGAACCGACCGCTGGACTGGACCCCAAAGGCTGCCTGGAGTTATCAGATCTTCTCAATGGTTTAAGTCAGACGCAGCTGATCGTGACCCATGATCTGCCGTTCGCTCTCGCGACATGCCCCCGCACGTTGGTACTGCAGGAGGGATCGATCAAAGCGGATCTGTCGACCCGCGACCTCATCAGCGATCCAGAACTGCTCGAACGACACGGACTCGCTCTACCGTTCGGCTACGTCGCTCCGCGCTGAGCGACCTGAGGTGAAACCTTTCCGTGGGTTCGTTACAGCGGATCAGCGGGGTCCATCTGCCGAGTTTTGTGAGGCAACGTCCCAGCACGATGCGTGCGGCAGTACGCTTCTAGGCTTCGTTCCGGATGGCTGCCGCGAGCCGCCCGCGGACCGCCGAGGCCTCGCCACGCGAGAACACCACCCGAATCTCTGAGGAGTTGCTCACCCGTGATGTCTGAGCCGAAGAATCCAACCGATCAGACCGCCGACTATCGCTTGGTAAACGACGAGGGTGCTGGGCAGTACCAACTCTGGGTGGGGACCGATCTGGCATCCCTTGCCCAGTACGTGCTCGAGGGCGACATCGTCGACTTTGTCCATACCGAAACCGAGTCGGGTTTTACCCATCGCGGGCTGGCGACGACCCTGGTCAAGCACGCCCTCGACGACGTGCAGCGCCGTGGCCTCAAAGTCCGTCCGTACTGTGAGTTTGTGAGGGACTTGATCGCCGACCACGCTCAGTACCTCGACCTTGTTGATGATCCCGAACGGTTCGGCTTGACGCCCAAATAGGCGGTTCAAGGATGTCTCATGAGGACCCGACCCAACCCAGCACACAGCGCGGTGCGATAAGCAACCCGGAAGATCACGCTGGCTCACCTGGCGGTTCGAGCAACTCCCCCAGCCTCAGCAATCAACTCGCCGACATGGCAGAGAATCGACTGGCTCCGGCCTGGCTGGAGCGAACAGGTCGTTCCAGTTGGGCGTTTCTCGGCATCGCAGGCGCGGCGATCCTCATCGTCTTGGCACTAACGTGGATGCGCGCCATCGTCGTACCCCTCGTATTGAGTGCGTTTCTCGCCGTGGTGTTCGCGCCGATGGTCGACTGGCTAGAGGCTCGCAAAGTGCCTCGAAGCATCGGCGCGGTCCTGGTCATCGTCATGATTGCTGCGGTGTTTGCCGTGACGGCGTGGGTTGTGTCGTACGGAATTACCCAACGCTCGGACGAGCTGAGTTCCGCACTCGATGATGCTCAATCACAAATACAGGACCTCGCCGACAAGTTCAACCTGAACAACATCCTCGACGAGATGCGCAACGACGGCGATTCGGCCGGGACTTTCCTCTCCGGCGGGGTGGGTGCAGCGGTGACCGGCACATTGAGCTGGCTCATCGGGCTGGTTTCGGGCCTGATCTTGGGGATCATGCTCCTCTACTACCTGCTCAAAGACGGCCACGGCTTCGCCAGCGCGATGGTTCGACGGAGTTCGCCGACGGCAACGGCCCAAGCACAGCGCATCCAGGACAAAGCAACCGCATCCATCCGCTCGTATTTTCTCGGCCGCAGCATTCTGGCGGTAGCACAAGGCGCGGCGGTCGCACTCCTGCTTTGGCCCATGGGCGTTCCGCTTCCAATCGCGGCGGGTCTGGTCAACGTCGTTGGGGCATACGTTCCTTATCTCGGAGCGTGGGTTGGCGGTGCGTTTGCGGTCGTCATGGGCTTGGCTGGTGGCGGGCTCAGTCTGGCCTTGTGGTCGCTCTTCGTCGTGCTCTTTGTCAACCTCGTGCTGGAGAACGTCCTCGAACCGAAGGTCATGGGTTCGACGATGGACTTGCCGCCAATCGTGGTGCTGCTGGCAACCGTGGCCGGCGGTCTCATGGCAGGGCTAGTCGGCTTGGTGTTGGCCTCGCCTTTGGTGTCGATCATGATCGTGGTGTATCGCGAGGCGAAGCAGTCGGGCTTCTTTTCGCCTGCTGGGGTACGACGACCACCGTCCTGACGGGTCTCCGCGCGGGTCTCAACGAACGATCTCCGACTCCCAGGGAAGAGTCCTCACCGCGCCGCAAGCTGACATGCGGGGTCGTTATGCTGATTCGATCCGACGGTGCTCAGCGACGAGCATCATCAGGACGACACCGTCGATGGCGGCCAGCAACACGATTCCGTCGAGGGATCGTGACACAAGACCCAACAGCACCAATGCGGCGGCTCCGGCGATTCGCTCGTAGGCCCACACGCCGAGCGCTCGGCGGACCTCGATGACGATGCTGACCAAGAAGGTGGCCAAACCGGCGATGAGGAGTACGCGAAACGCAGTTCCCACCGGTTGGGAGGGATGCAGCGCAAGTCCTTCGAGCCCCACGGCGGTCGCTATCACCCCCGCGACGAGCGGCAGGTGCGCATAGGTGTAGACGTCACGAGCGAATCGCGCGCGAGACACGGGATTTTGGACTTGGACATGTTGACGCTCGATGGTGTGTGACGGGCGGTCAAAGTAGCTCCACCAGCACAAACAGGCCAGAGTCCCCGCCGCGATCAGCGCCGTGAGCAGGTTGGCGGACAGTCCGTGACCGTCCTCGAAGGAGTGAGTCACCGCTGCACCGATCGCAACGATGACCTCCCCCAAGGCCACGATCACGATCAACCCATGTCGTTCGGCGAAGTGACCAGGTCGGACCAGCCACTCGGTTTTGCCCGCCTGCACCGTTCCGTAGACGACGATGACCATTGCCGCGACCCAGATCACCTGGCGCGTCCCACCGGATGCCAGTGCGCCGCCGATCATCACCACCATTGCGATCAGGGTAGGAAGTGACCAGGTCAGCAGCGATCGTCGAACCTCGGTCTCGTCTGCGACGCCGAGAAACATGGTGATGAGCGCGATCGTCATGATCACCGACAACGACACGGCGAAGACGAGTCCCCCATCACTCAACGCGGTCGTGACCGAAGCCCCCATCGGGATACTTGCCACCGTCGCTACCAGGAAGATCAGGCGAACCGGCCGGGTGTTGCCCGCAACGGCATTCGCCGACCACGTGAACTGTGTCCACGGCAGCCACATCATGACCAGCAATAGACCCGCATCCCGAACGGTTGCCCAGTCGGGGTGATGCACCAGCATCCCAACCAGCTGTGAGAACACAAAGACATAGGCCAGGTCGAAGAACAGCTCGACGGGATCTGCGGTGAAGTCGGACTGTCGGTCGGGGATCAATATCGCTTTCATGGGTCGCAAGCGTAACGAGCACCCATGCTGGCGTCGCGCTGGGAGAGGTCTGGCCCACGACCCGACGTTCTTCTGCCGGTATCGTCGCTGGCCACCGTACGTCCCGTTGATGATCGCGGCGTGCTGTTGACTCCGCGATGCGGTGTACAGGGACGTTGAAGTTGTACAGTTTGTTCCTGGGTTGCGTCGATTCGCACATCGACAATCGACCCCGACACCATCCACCCAAGTAACACGCTGGAATGCGTCGGACCCCGATGCTTGGTCCGACCGCCAGAGGACATGTTGCGAGGAGCACCCATGGCACGTCCTCGTCAGGAGATCGATTCTCATCCAACCCGCCGATCGCCGAGCGGATCGACAGCACCGACATGGTGACCGTGCCCGAGGTACATCAGGAACCGGCGCAAGGCTCCGGGTCCTCCGGCAGCTCTGAGGCCGGTCGCACCTATCAAGTTGTGATCATCGGCAGCGGTTTTGGCGGTCAGATCGCGGCGATGTCGCTACTCAAGCGCGGCAACAAGGATTTTTGCATCCTTGAACGACGCGACTTTATGGGCGGTACCTGGTGTCAAAACACATATCCGGGCGCGGCGGTCGACGTCCCCTCACCGCTCTACTCGATCGCGCGCGAACGCTTTGCTTGGTCTCAGATGTTCGCCGATCAGGCCGAACTTGAGCGTTACACCAACGGCGTCATCGACAAGTACAACCTCAGGGGTTTCACTCGTACCAGAACCAACGTCGAGCGACTCGAATGGGTAGGCGACCGGTGGATCATCACGATCACCGACGGCGCTCCCATCGAGGCGCGGTTCGTGATCAACGCAACGGGTCCGCTGAGCACACCGGTTGTTCCCGACGTACCAGGGCGAGACACTTTTGGAGGCGACAGCTTTCACACCAACAATTGGGATCACACCGTCGACTACAGGAACAAGCGGGTGGCTGTCGTGGGGTCGGGCGCGAGTGCGGCTCAAGTGATACCGGCGATCCAACCCGACGTGTCGGAACTCCACGTGTTCCAACGCACACCGCATTGGGTGATGCCGCGACACGATCACACCTTTACGCCGTGGCAGCGGTTCGCCCTGAGGTCGTCCATTGCCCAACGAGCCTTGCGCACCTGGATCTATTGGTCACTCGAAAGTCGCGTGATCGCATTCAAGTATTCCCACGGGATCATGAAACGTATGGCCCAGGCACCAGCGTTGCAGCACCTTGAAGCGCAGATCGAAGATCCCGACCTCCGCAGCGATCTAACACCGGAATACACCATTGGATGCAAGCGGATCATTCTGTCGAGCACGCTGTATCCGGCACTCGCGGCTGACAACACAACTCTGCACACCGCTGCGGACGGCATCGATCACATTGACGAGTCGGGGATCGTGACCGAGTCGGGCAGACATCTCGACGTCGACGTCATCGTGTGGTCGACCGGATACGACGCGACCGACGGCATGATTACCTATCCCGTGGTCGGCCGTGATGGTCACAAACTCGCCGAAGAGTGGAGCGAATTTCCGCGCGTACCTCGGCACATCGATTCCCTACTTTCCCAATCTCTTTATCGTGACCGGTCCGAATACCGGGATTGGGCACACGAGCGCCCTATTCGTCATCGAAGCGCAGATGGAGTACATCATGCGAGCGCTCGACCACGTGAGGTACAACAACGCCACAGCAATCGAGGTGTTACCCGATGCGGAGCGCGCGTACACCGACATGATCCACCGAGAGATGGAACAAACGGTCTGGAAGTCCGGTGGATGCAACTCGTGGTACCAGTCAAAATCTGGACATGTCATTGCCATGTTCCCCGGGTTTTCCTTTAGTTTTCGGCTGATGGCGCGCTTCTTTCGGGCGAGTCACCATCATCTTTCGTAGGTTCAGCCGTAACCCCTATCCGCTGACCTTTTCTGGCGGCCTCTGAGTCGGTCACTCAGGTCGATTTACGGACAACACAAGGTTGAAAGCACAACATGAGAAACATCAGTGGCAAGGTAGCGGCGGTCACGGGCGGTGGTAGCGGTATCGGTCGAGCATTGGCGTTGCGGCTTGCGCGCCGAGGTTGCCATGTCGCCCTCGCTGATATCGATGAAACGGGACTGAACGAAACCCTCGACATGCTGGGTGCGTATCCAGTCGACGCGTCCGCAACCGTGCTCGATGTCGCTGACGAAGCTGCCGTCTTTGCCTGGGCAGAAGCGGTGGTGGCGGACTTTGGCCAGGTGAACCTGGTGTTCAACAACGCTGGTGTGGCCCTCGCTGGCACGGTGCGTGACCTCTCGCTCGACGATTACCGCTGGATCGTCGATATCAACCTCTGGGGTGTGATCTACGGCACGAAGGCCTTTCTCCCATATCTGGAGGCATCAGGTGAGGGTCACATCATCAACATTTCCAGCGTGTTTGGGCTCACCGCGCAACCGTTGATGAGCGGCTACAACGCGACCAAGTTCGCGGTGCGCGGCTTTACCGAGTCGTTGCGGCAGGACCTCGAACTCACAGGGTCCTGCGTCTCGTGCACATGCGTCCACCCCGGTGGAATCCAGACGAACATAGCGAAGTCGTCACGGATGGACCAGAGCACACAGTCCGTTACGGGATCTTCCTCATCATCGTCACGGTCCGATTTCGAACGCACATTCATCACATCTGCCGATTCGGCCGCTCGTCAGATCATGCGCGCCGTCGAGATGAACAAGCGACGTGTTCTCGTCGGACCCGACGCGAAGCTCTATGACCTTGTCGCTCGGATCGCGCCGACCGGCTATCAAAAGGTGTTCACCTCAGTCATCAGGCTCCGCCGCTGGCGCAGTAACGATTCGGCACCCGTGCAGAACGCGACGCGCCCCGCTGTCTCTGTGTGACGAGGTGAAATATCCCCCAACAGGGGACTGAACAACATGAGGGGTCCGATACGGCATCGTGCCATTTCGGACCCCTCATTGGTTGTGTTACTGGAGCGACATGCGCCGGGCCTCGTCAAACAGGCTCCTGTCGCTATAGGGCCTACTTGGCGTCGGTAGCGCTTTCGCCCGAGTCGTTCCAGGCCTTGTCGACGCTCGCCTTGAGATCGTCGAGTTGCTGGTCGACCTCTTTGCGGATGGCATCCCACTGCTCTTCGCCTGAGGCCTTCGCTTCCTTGAGCTTGGCGCGCGTGGCGGAAGCGGAATCGTTGAGGGCAGCGATTGCTGGATCGATCGAGGAGGTTTGCACTGCGCCGTCGGCGGTCTTGGTCGCTGCCTTGAGGTCGATCCTCGCTCGCAACAGTTCCATACGCGTCACACCGAGGTCGATGCTCAGCTGTTGAACTTCTTCAACGACGCGGCGCATTTCGCGTTCGAGTTCATCGAGTCGTGCATCTTGTTGGTCATCATTGTTGAAAACACCCATTGGGAAATCCTTTGTGTGAATAGGACGGCAAGTGACGTCGTAGATTTAGATGGAATGAAGAAGTGCGGTAAGGCCTAAATGGTCGCCCCGGTGCAGGACAACATTAGTGTGCTCGGCGTCGATACGCGTGGTAGCCAGCGGTCACGATCAAAGCACCAATGAACGAACCTAACAACCCCGAAGCATGAATCTTGAGTCCATCGCCAAAAAGCAAGCTACCGAGCATCCCTCCGACAAAGGACCCGGCGATCCCAGCGACGAACGCTAGGGTCCAGTCGACTTCGTACATGTCGCCCCCAAGGACGATCTGAGCCAACCAACCAGCTGCGATACCAATAACAAGAATTGCGAGAAGAATCATGCGGGCAGCCTACACGGCGCGGGCACTTATGCCTTCCACCTGAGCAGTTCGCCTCCGAGGCCCATCATGACTGTGGCGGGCTGGACCCGAACGGCCGTTGGCTCCAAGCGCAGAATGCCAAAGCTTTCGGTGGATGGGTCGTCCCATCCGGGAATGATCGACGGTTCATAGCCGACCGGACTTGGGGCATTGGCAAAGCGCGCCCAGCCACGTTCTCGGCTGGTGAGATCATCCTCCCAAATAGTCCGACAATCGGCGGTGCACGTGTCGTGACCGGGTTCCCAGTACGTCAGCGACATTGCGGCATTGTCCGCGAGATGCGCAGCTTTTGGAGACAGCGGTGACGTCGCGATCCATCCGGTGAGCCGCTGCCCGTCCCATTCCCATATGGGGTGTAACACTCGGGTTCTGGGGGCCTTGTTCTCATCGACGGTCGCGGCCACGCACCAGACGATGCGATGAGCCATTTCAACAAATGTGGGTGCGACTTGAGCGAGGGTATGCAACTTTATTCCTTTATGGAGATGGAACGAGGCGATTGGGGTGTGCCGTCTCAGGGTTGGGATGCCGACTCCACCGTACCGGGCAGGACGCCACCATGGGCGAGGTAGATCACGACGAGCCAAAACCACTGTGCGAAGAGGACCACATACATCAACAAGAAGATCAGAAGTGCTGACGGAGCCCAAACGCCTATGCCGATGGTCAAGGCCGCTGCCCCGCACAACACCGGAGCGATGTGCCGTCTCACCCCGGGCGGAAACTGTGTGTCGGGCAGCGCAAGAGTCGCACACCAGATGCCGAGTAGCACGACAGCGAGGCACGCTCCCAGCAGTGTCGCGGCGCCCTCGGGCAGCTCACCCGAGTCGGCGTGTTCTATGAGCAATGTGATGGCGGGGCCTGTCGCCGCGATGGCCATCGACATCGGAAGGTGGATGGTCATCCAGGCTCCCAGGCGTGGACCGGTTCGTGACGGAACCCGGGCACCCAGCAAGTCAAAGTACGTCCACCAGATTCCCATGCTGATCGCGAGGCCGACGACCCCGACGGCAATCGTGTAGGCGTCGCGGCCTGGTGAGTCGCTGATACCGCCGACCACTCCAATCACCGCTTCGCCCAGGACGATGATGGTGAAGAGCCCAAAGCGTTCCACGAGAGATTCCGTGACGCCGTCACCGAATCCGGCGGTCTGATCGGCAGAGCTGAGCGTGAATCCCCCGACGGTCCACAAGACGACGACGGCCGACCATATCCAGAGTCGAGAGTCGCTCGACTCCAGAAACGATGACCCGATGAACACGGCGACGGTGGCCAGCATGCCTGATATGTACGCCCGCGTCCGCGGCAGGTAGTGAGGATCTTCGTCTGCCTGCTGCACTCGGTACCACTGCCAGGTCAAGAACACGAACAGCGCTGCCAAGGTCCGAATGAATGCTGGTCCATCTGCTCCTGCCGCTTCTTCGGTGAATACCGCCAAGACAGCGAGGAAGCCCATCTGTGCAAAAACGTTGAGACGGCTGCGGCCATCCTGTCGTCCATGGAGCTCATGCCACAAGGTGCCGTTGAACCAGGACAGCCAAATCAGGCCGAATACGACGGCAAACTCATAGACGCCCTGTGTCGAGATGTGTCCGACAAGACCATGGGCCGCGCGCCCGATGAGTACGACAAAGACGAGGTCGTAGAAGAGTTCGAGGTAGCTGACTCTCCGTGAATAATCGACTTCACCGTGTTGGCGAGGTGGTGTGAAGAACCAGCGCTTCAGGCCGGTCTTGACCAGGTTTCCGGGATCCGTCGCATCGTCAAGCGCCACGGGCCTTTGAGCGCCGTCCGGAGCGCTTCTCATGGTGGTCGCCTTCCTGGATGGGTCCTCGGGTGGTGCTGCGCTGGCGTATCGGATGAAAGGGGCCCGCGGTCGCGGCGCACTTGGCCCCCATACGCGCCTGTGAGTGGGGCGTCACCTTAGACGCACCCACTCACAGACATGAACGGTTGGGTGTGAACGCCGGCCCGTGCTCAACGCAAGGATGCGGATTGATGGGGTCGGCACGTGGACCGCGTCGGGCGCGGCGCTGTACCGTCTACCGGTTCGCTCCCGAGAGGGCGAGTTGCGGTTCTGCGACGGTGGGCGCCGGCTGGGTGGTGGTCTCACGTTTTGCGCCGAAGGCGGCGACGAAGGCAAACGCTGCGGCCAAGATGCCAACACCAACCCACATGGTGGCGGTCCAGCTGTCGACGTATGCATGCTGTGCTGCGTCGACAATCTGCGATGCGAGATTAGGGCTGCTCGTCTGGACGCTCTGGGCGGCACCCAATGCGAGGAAGTAGTCCTTGCTCACCATCTGGGACAGATCTGAGGGTAGCGAGGTTGCAAACTCGGCAACTCGGTGTGTGTATCCGCTGGTGAGGATCGAGCCGAGTAGAGCGACACCGATGGCGCCACCCAATTCGCGGCTGGTGTCGTTCAACGCCGAGGCCACGCCTTGTTCGTTCTCAGGGAGGCTGGTCGTGATTGCTTCGGTCGAGGGCGTCATGGTCAAACCCAGTCCAAGGCCCAAGATGAGCAGCCCGGGAAGAACGGACCAGTAGCCGCCTTCAACGGATGCCATCAACGCCAGAATGGAGAGTCCGGCCATGCCAATGCCAAGTCCCAAGAGCATCGTGGTGCGCCGCCGATCTTTTGAGCGACCAGTGGTGCCGTCGCTGACATCGGCATCATCATGATTGCCATGGGCAACATGCCAAACGCTGCGTGGACCGCTGACCAGCCAATCACGGTCTGGAAGAAGGGGAACAGTACGAGGAACGCTCCGAACATCACGGCGAATACCAGCGTGATGGTGGTGAACCCGGTCGACAAGCCGCGGTTCGAGAAGGCCGAGACGTTCAGGAGCGGGTGGTCGGTGTGTCGTTCCCACAAGACGAACGCGATGAGCGAGAGCGCCCCCCGATAACAACCGGGTACAAAGCGAGTGGATCGCCCCAACCCTTTTCGGGTCCTTCGTGAATACCAAAGACGAGGCCACCGATGGCGAGGGCTGAAAAGATCGAACCCAAGACGTCGAACCGGCCCTGGCTTTCACGTGAGTTCGGCACGACGGCGAATGACAACGCGCCGGACACGATGATCATGGCGATCGGGAGGGTAAAGAGCCAACGCCATGAGAAGAAGTCGACCATGATCGCCGACATCCACAGGCCGAGGATCCCTCCAGCTCCCGAGAACCCCGCCCAGATGCCGATGGCACGAGGGCGCTCTTCATCGGAGAACGATGAGGTGATGACCGCCAGGGTGACGGGCATGACCATGGCGGCACCAACACCCGCAAGGGCCCGTGCAGCGATCATGACACCCACCGACGGAGCTACTGCCGCCGCGACGCTCGCGACACCAAAGATGACGAGGCCGGTCAACAGGACTGGTCGTCGCCCCCACTTGTCTCCAATAGCACCAATCGGCATCAGCAGGGATGCCAGGGCAATGGTGTATGCATTGATGATCCAGAGAACGTCACCCGAGGAGGCGCCGAGGGACTCAGCGATTTCACGTTGGGCAACATTGAGCCCGGAGACCGACGCGACGACGGCGATGAGCGCGCCACACATCGCAATCAGAATGTTGCGCTTTTGTCGCTCGGTAAGGTTTTTGTTAGCGCTCACAGCAAACTCCTTGTCGTTGCTGAGTGCCAGAATGAGACTCGAACCTACGTTTATGAAACGAAACTGTATCGTAGTGAAACTATGAACGCTTCAGCCAAGACAAAAAATTCCGAAGATCCGCGCATCGCTCGGAGTCGAGCAAAAGTTCTGGAGGCAGCGACCGAACTGCTCGTCGACGGAGGGCCTCGAGCCGTCACCGTCGATGCGGTGGCAGAGAAGTCTGGGGTCGCTAAATCAACGATGTACCGGCATTTTCCCTCGAGGACGGACCTGCTCGTCGACGTGCTCAGGCACAACATCCCGACGCTCGACCTCGACGTCCCCGACGGGAGTTTTGAAGATGCGGTTCGGATCCTCATGGATCGCGCCGTCGTTTCGATGGACAACCCTGATTGGGCGCGGATGTTGCCCGCCCTGTTGTCCCTCAAGAACACCTTGCCAGATATCCGCGAGCTGACTCAGGCCGATCGCGATGCACGCCTCTCCCTGTTGAGCGCAGTTCTGGCTCGCGGCGTCGACGAGGGATTGCTGGCGAGTGATACGGACCCAGCGGTCATGATGAACCTGCTGATCGGTCCGCTGATGTTCGCGGCGATCAACAACGAGCTGGACGGTCTACGCGCTCTCGCCGACGAAGTCACTTCTCAGTTTTTGGCGAGCTGCCAGTTTCGAGCTGCCGCTCGGTCCACAGGCTGAACCTTGGAGCACATAGCGGCCCAACATCGGGGGTGGGTATTGCTGCCCGAATCCCACCGTCCACCGGTGCGCTCCCGTGCCTGGTCAGTTGGCATCGACCATCGCGTCGTTGGGCGAGCGACCCATCGCTTGATCTTCCCAACGAGGGAAGACGCAGGTCAGCTTGGCGCCCTTGCCGATGCCGTCGGAGCTCATGGTGACGTTGCCCCGCATCTGGCGCATCAATCTGGAGACGGCGAACAGTCCAAGACCGACGGATTCTTCATCGCCGGTCGGACGCTGAGAAGCCCGACCAAACCTGGTGAAAAGGCGACTCATCTCTGAAGGGTCGATTCCGACACCGGTGTCCACAACCGTGAACGCGACGGTGGTGTGGTCAGGAGCGAATACTGAGACGTCGATGCTGTCGCCCGGATAGCTGTACTTGATCGCGTTATCGATGGCGTTTTCGACGACCTCGTCGATCGATCCAACGTCGGCAGCTGCCAAACATGTCGTCATCGAGGAAACCTCGATGGTCAACCCCTTGCCTTTTGCTCGTTCGGCGCTGCGGTCGACGCAGGAGGTGACGACGAGTGTCAGGTCAACGGCCTCCAGGCTCATCTGCCGATCGATTTCGTGCTCACGGGATCTGATGAGGCGGCGAAGCATGCCATCCATGACCTCAACCTCGCGTTGGAGCACGAGCGGATCGACGACGATGGGTCTATTCCCGACCATTCCCAAGTTGATCATCTGCCGCAGGACGGGAGCACGAATATCGTGAGCGACAATGTCGAGCAGGTCTTGTTGCTCTTCGACCGCGCGAACCAGCTGATTGGATTGGGTTCGCAGGTGTTCGGTCTGTGCCGAGACCTCCGCTTCGAGCTCGCGTTGGCGTCGCCTGGCTACCTGGCCACGTCGAAGTGCAGCCCCTACCCCGATCAGCATCAGCATCCCGACAGCTACCAACTGGACGGTGGTGTCTTGGTACCACGGTGGGGTCAAGGTGATCGTGACCTCGCTCACCGTATCGAGCCAGCCGCCCGCGCGGTCCGCAGCCTGCACCTGGACGCGGTGCGAACCAGCGCCCAATGACGGCAACAGGATGTCCATCGATCCGCGTTCGTTGTAGAGCCAGCCGCTCTCACCGCGCAGTCGGTAGCGCAACTGGGCGAGGTCGCCGTTGGCGAAGCACATCTGGCGGAACTGCAAGGCTACATAGTGCGTGTCGGCGTCAAGGTCAACACTCGCTAATCGCGAAATCTGCTCACCATCGGACTCCACGCTCTGCAAGGTCGCCGGGCGTTCACAGGCATCCTGTGTCGCATGCAGTGGATCAAAAGTGTTGAGGCCGTTCGTCCCTCCCGCCACGGCAACACCACGTACGGTCAATGTGAAAGCATCGGCTCCGAAGCTACCCGAGATAAGCCCATCTTCGGATGTGTAACTCGCTGTTTGGCTCGAATCGAGGTCGATGGTGGTCATACCAAACGGCGAACTCACCCATACCCTGCCGTCGGAAGCGACGACGAGGCCCGACAACCCGCCGCTCGGCATCGCCGTATTTGCTGGGTTGTAGCGACGAATGCTCTGGAGGTCGGCGCTATAGACGTCCAGACCAGCGTTCGTCGCTGCCAGAACCGAGCCATCGGGAGCAATCTCGATGTCCAGAATCGTTGGATCGCTCAGGGGTGGTTCTCCTTCGGGCCCGCCGTCATCGTCGATCGTGACGATCGAATCTGTTGGGAGATCGACGACGGCGAGTCCGAGACCCCAATGTCCGACGACGAGTCGATCTCCACCGAGGGCCAGCGTCGAAGCTCCATCGGCAAGCCCCAACTCGGCGGCGGTGTATTCCTCGAGGAGACGCCCGTTGTCATCGAAATGAAAGACGCCAGCACGTCCAGCGACCCACACTCCATCGCGACCGTCAGAGATGGCGGTTCGGGCGGCGTCTTGCAGGGTCGTTTCGAGTCCTTCGGCGATAAGCACGTCGATCTGCTGAGTTTCGAGATCGAACGTCTTGATCGAGTCGGCAATACACCAAATTTTCGACGCCGAAGGTTCTGATGTGACGACGGAACACTCGCCCAAGTCTTCACTCGGTAAATCAGCAGCCGTCAATCGTTCGATGTCAAAGACAACCGGCGACGATCTGGTCGTCGCGACGATCATTTCCCGATCGTTGACGGTGACCGCACTCATCGTATGGATGCGGTTCTTCAGTTGTGCTTCCGGGTCGCTCGCGGGAACTCGTAGGAGCGTGGCGAGGTTCGGATAGGGGTCTAGCCGCGCTACCCCAGCATCCTGTTTGGCCACCCAGATATCCCCGTCACGATCCTCAAAGATGGCGGTGACCGCCCCTGGGCCGATCGCTCCGGGATCAGATGGGTAGGGCGCGTAGCGAGCGACGTTGCCAGTGTCGGGGTCGATGCGGTACAGCCGCTCCCCCGATGTTGTCCAGATATCACCGTTCACGTCGACCTCGAGCGCCAGGACAAAGTATTCAAAGTCCTCGTCCTCGAACTGACGGAACGACTCGGTCCGACCGTCGGGGTGGATGGCATGGACCCCGTGACGGTCTGCCCCGAACCACACGGTGCCGTCTTCGGCTATGTCGACTGCCGTGATGTCGTTCGTGAGGACGGAGCCATCTTCGTCGGTCGCGGCAAAAGTCCTCGTCACCTGATTCGTGATGTCGTAGCGGATGAGCCCGTCGGTGGTGGCAGCCCACAAAATATCGTCGCTGTCGACGGCGAGATCTTGAATAGGGCCGTCTACCGGAAATCGTTCAAACGTCCCATCGGCCGGATCGACCCGGACCAGGGTCTCGACCGTTCCAACCCACAGGTGATGGCGCGACCGCACCATCGAAACGACGGGCCCGAGGGCGAGATCGAAGTTGACGAATCGTTCGGTGATCCGGTCGAGGCGGCCGATCTTGCCGCTTCCGGTCCCCGTCCAGATGTAGCGACCGTCCGCCTCGACGGCTAGAACCGAGTTGTCGCCCAGGCTGTCAGCACGGAGCGGATCGTGTTCGAAATTGGTGACATTGACGCCGTCGTACCTGCTCAAGCCGGCGAACGTGCCGACCCACAAGAGGCCGTCTTCGTCCTGTGTGATGTCGAAGGCTCGGTTGGATGCGAGGCCTTCAGAGGTGCTGAGTTTGACGAAACGGTCCGCCGAATCGGTGTATTCAGGTTCGCCGTCTGTTTCTGCGCCGAGCGGATCGGCGCCACCTACAAGGATCGCCGCCATCGTCACGAGCACATACGCCAAGCACCGCGCGAGGACGTTTTCACTTGTGCGGGGAAGAATTGGTGTCATGACGCTGTGTACCTGGGTGTCCGTTCGGCGGCCAGGTCGACAAGTCGTTGAATGTCCGCGACGTCGAGTGGCTTGGCAAAGAAATGGACGTTCGGGTCGACTTGCCGATATCCGCCGCTCATTAGAGCTATCACCGTCGGCGGGTTTGTGCGTTCTAAAGCTGCGAACAATTCGGATTCCGTCACCGAGTCATCGGGAATCCGGGTGTCGCAGAGGAGTAGATCGAAAGATGCGAGTTCGTCGCTACGGAGTGCTTCGCCACGGCTCCCAAATACATGTGCAGATGCGCCGAGACGTTCGCACATGCGGGCCAATACCTGCGCGACCAGAGCATCATCATCGATGATGGCGATACGCACGGCACGGTTGCTTGTTGCGACTTGCTCAGGGGTTGCCACGGCAGGTTCTTCGGCCTGACGGGAGGCGACGACGGGAGTGCTGTGAAAGGCCGGTGCACACGCGACTGTGCGCAACGTTGTAGCGAGCAATCCGGGTTCTAATGGCGCGGCGAGATGGGCTGAGGATCCGGCCATGATCGCTCGAGCGCCGAGCGATCCGTTCTCATAACTCGCGATGGTGACCACGCGCGCACCGTTGCCGCCGGTCCGAATCGACTCGATCGCGTCGAGATGCGAGGGACAAGCCAGCGTTACCACCCAGACATCCGCGAACTCGGTGGCATCGGTACGGAGAAGTCGGAGGTCTGCGGACTGCAGCATTTGGTCGATACCGAAGCCCGCTTCATCGACGATAGCCACACGTAATGGAGCGCGAGACGTGTCCTCCACGGGGTACCTCCACCCAGGGCGTGTGTGTTGTGTCGGACAGTGGGAAACGAGCAAGAACCCGGTCGGATCCACGAGCTGCGATCACAATGACCAACAAGTCGTTGAGTAACAAACAACGTAACCGACGAAAACATTGTGATTACATGACGTTTTCCACAATTCCTGAGGTAGGGCTCCCGAGCAGATGGCGCGATGTCTCCGCAGGGTGGCCGCCGCCCGGCCTCACGACGGCCCTTCTCTCAACGACGGCCCTTGCCCTGGCCACCCTTGCCCTGGCAGCCCTGTTCGATGGCAGCCTTACGCGATGGCAGGCCTGAGCCCTACGCCCTACGCGAATGAATCGAGGAGCGACTGCGGGGGTACGAAGTAGTTGGCGCCTGTCACAGCGAATGTGAAATCGAGAATGTGGTCGTAAGCGCCGTCCGCATCGGCAAAGATCATCTGCTGCAGGGACGTGTCTATGGTCGATGCCGATTTCGCGAAGCCAACAAACATCGTGCCTCGCTCGTGAGCGTTGCCGAAGGGGCGATTCTGGCGATACATCTTGATTTCGGTGCCGTCGACCTTGACCTTCGATCGGACGTTGTGAGCGAAGGGCTGCTTCTTGTCGTCAGCGATCTCGATATCGTCAAACTTGGTGCGGCCGATCACATCTTCCTGATCAGAAGTCGCCAGTGAATCCCACTCGGCGGATCGATGCATGTATTTCTGGACCGTCAGGTATGAGCCACCCCGTTCAGGCCCGTCGACGTCGACGATGACCGCGTTCAGGCGGGCGGTGCCGCCGGGATTCTCGGTACCGTCGACGAAATCGATCATGTCGCGATCGTCCAGATATACAAATCCTTGGACGTCTTCGATCAGGTCCGCGATCGGGGCAAGACCCGTTGTCAAGTACTTGGACGCCTGAAAATTGAGGTCCATCCTCTTCGACTTGACCATGATGAACAGGTCGCCAGGTGTCGACGGAAAATGTCGGTCCGCTTCGCGACGTTCGGGGAATGCCACCAATTCTGGCGGGGCGGCCCTATCCGGGAAGAGGCGCCGCCAGCTCGCGGGGCCAAATCCGACGGTGACGGTCATGTCGGCCGTCGAATCCTTTTGAGCAATCGACTTGCGTGCATTGCTCACCATCTGAAGAGCGTCACCCACAGCCTCGGAGCCGAGGTCGCCATCCTTGAGTACAAAGGTCAAGAAGTCGGCGAACGGTGTTGGATCGGTGAGGACCCCTGGTTGTGCAAGGTCAGCGAGTTCGGATGGGCCCATCTGGTTCTCCTACGGTGAGTGTGGCTCCCTCAAAGTCGGCCCCGACGGTACTCTCTTCGATCCCCGGTTGCTCACGTCGCTTTGACTTTGGTGCGAGTGTGACCGTCGAAGCAACCGAGCGATGTGCAGATGGGTGAGGTGCAGATGGGCCGTTCATTGGTGGTAGCGCTGGACGCTGACGTTGCAGATGATGTCGCTTTGGTAGGCGGCAAAGCAGCCAGTCTCGCTGTCCTTCGGCGGCTTCCGGGCGTCCGCGTGCCAGCTGGCTTTGTCGTGACGACGGCAGCACATCGAGTCGCGAGCTCGACCGACCTGGTCGCCCAGGCTGCAGCAGCTCTGGGCACGACCGCGCCCTCTGACCCCGACTTCGATCAGAGGTGTGCAGCGATGGGTGGGGCGCTCGAGAACCTCACTCTGCCGACGGAGCTAGCGGATCAATTGGTGACCGCACTCGAAACGTTCGGAGATTCGCTGGTAGCGGTGAGGTCGAGCTCACCGCACGAGGATTCGCGAACTGCATCCTATGCAGGTCAGTACCAAACGTATCTCGGTGTCAGCGCTAGGGACATCGATGCTGTCACCGCAGCGGTGAAGCGGTGCTGGGCGTCGGCGTACTCCCCGACGTCGGTCAAATACCGACTCGAACATGGTGGCGAGGCGGTAGGCGGCGATATGGCTGTCGTTCTTCAACGTCAGATCGCGGCCGAGTTTTCGGGGGTCATGTTCACAGCGGACCCGCGCACCGGGGTGCGAAACGTCACCGCCGTCGAAGCTGTGCCGGGCCTTGGCGATGGCCTCATCGCAGGCCGTGTGACAGGAGACACGTTTCTCGTGGGCGACGATCACTCGGTATGGCGCGTCGGTCAAGACGGCAGCGGCGACGGCGACGGTGTTGGCAATACCGAACGATCTGCGCTCACCGACGAGGACCTCATCGCTCTCGCCAAAGTCGGCTCGGTCGTCGAGCATCACTTCGGCGCGCCACAGGACATCGAATGGTGTCGCTCCGATGGAACCTTCTGGATCGTCCAATCTCGACCGATCACAACGTTGTTTCCGCTACCTACGGCCCCTGACGATTCGAACCGGATCTACCTCTCGGTAGTTCACCAACAGATGATGACCGACCCGATCAAACCGCTGGGGGTGTCGATCTGGCAAATGACTTCACCGGCGACCGTACGACACGCTGGCGGTCGGATGTTTGTCGACGCAACGATGCAACTGACATCACCGGCCAGGCCCGTCATGCTCGATCTATTTCGCCGATCCGATCCGCTGCTGTGGGATGCGGTTCAGACCGTCTTAAATCGTCCCGATTTTCTGCCCTCACCGGCCCCGACGGACCCTTCTCAGGCTGGCGCTGGCGGGCCGCTGTCGAACCGAGAACCTCTGCCCCCTGACCGAGACATAGTGGTGTCCCTCGTCGCCGAGAGTGAGGACCGGGTCACTGCGCTCGAGGCAAAGATCGCCGACAAACGCGGCGTTGCCCTTTTTGAGTTCATCGAAGCAGATCTTGAAAGTCTCAAGGCCTCGTTGTTCGCGCCGCTCAGCGCCCGCGCCATCGCGGCCTCCCACGATGCGACCGATTGGTTGAACGACCGGCTTCTCGAATGGTTTGACGAGCCGCATATGGCGGATCGGCTCGCGCAGGCCGCTCCTGACAACATTGTGGCCCAGATGGGTCTTGACCTGCTCGAACTCGCTGACGTCATCCGCCCATTTGCTGAAATCGTCGGTGTATTCCGGTCGATCGGCCGCGCCGAGGTCGATAGCGAACGTTTGTCAGAACGGTCCGGCAAAGCCGAGGCGGCCAGCGTTGAGGGACTCCCACTTGCCGACCAGGTGCAGAAACTGCCGGGTGGCGACACCGTTGCTGTGGCATTGAAGCAGTATCTCGATGCTTATGGCATGCGGTGTCCGGGGGAGATCGACATCACGCGAACCCGTTGGGCGGAGTCGCCTGAGATGCTGGCTGGGCTTATCGTGGCCAACATCGACCATTTCCCAGCGGGTGAGGCCGCGCGCCGGGTCGCCTCGGGACGTGCGACTGCCGCCGCGGCGGAAGCCGAGATCTTGTCGCGGGTCCGTTCGTTACCCGACGGAGCGACGAAGGTGGCCGATACCAAGCGCCACATCGATCTGCTGCGCACATTTATCGGCTACCGCGAATACCCGAAATATGGGATCGTCTGCCACTACTGGGCATACAAGCGGGCGCTGCTCGCAGAAGCGGATCGGTGGGTTTCCGCCGGGTGGATCACCCAACGTGAAGACATCTATTACTTGTCGTTTCACGAGTTGTTCGACGCATGCCGCTCCGGACAGGTTGACGCGGCTCTCATCGCAGCACGTCGCGACGAGTTTGGGTCGTTCGCGCATCTGGTGACTCCCCGCGTCCTGACATCTGACGGCGAGGCACTTCTCGGTTCGTACGGTCCGGATGGCGACGATGAGCAGACGTTGATCGGGCTTGGCGTGAGCGCTGGAGTCATCGAGGGAGTCGCTCGCGTCCTAACCAACCCGATGAGCGATCGACTCGCGCCGGGCGAAATCTTGGTCGCAGCCCACACCGATCCGAGCTGGGCCGGGCTCTTCGTCACAGCGTCCGCACTCGTGACCGAGGTGGGTGGGTTAATGACCCACGGTGCAGTCGTCGCGCGCGAATATGGCCTGCCAGCGGTGGTCGGCGTTCTGGGAGCGACGACGCGCATCGCCGACGGTCAACGTCTGCGCGTCGACGGTTCGACGGGCCGAATCGAGATGCTCTGAACCTCCAGCGAACGCTCTGAGCGTGGCAATCGGCGTCGAGTTGCGTACGGGTTCCTCCCGAGGTCAGTTACGTGTACAGCAGATGGCGGTCGGTCACGCTGCCGCGTTTGAGCGCTCGGTGGTCCTTGAAATAGGACTGTTCATTGCGCCAGGGGTGGCGAACGCCCTGCCGTGGCAGGCGATCATCGGCTCGAGCGATGTAGCCCGACTTGAGCCCCAGCAGATTCTCGGCCGCAACCTCTGCGTCGTCATCGACCGGCGTGACCGACCGCAGGCCGGAGCGTTCCATGTGAGCGATGACGCGGGCGACAAATCCACAACTGAGATCCGCCTTCAAAGTCCACGATGCGTTGGTGTACCCGATGATCATCGCCATGTTGGGCACCCCCTGCAGCATCGATCCCTTATAGGTGAGGCGCTGCGAAACGTCGACTTTGTCCCCATCGACGATCATTTCGTTGCCGCCCCCGACTTGGATTTCGAGCCCGGTCGCCGTGACAACGATATCGGCGTCGATGGTCTCACCAGATCTGAGTTGGATTCCGCTAGGGATGAAGCGATCGATGTGCTCGGTGACAACCTCCGCTCGACCTCGTCGGATCGCCCCAAACAGGTCACCGTCCGCAACGACGCAGAGCCGTTGGTCCCATGGTTCGTAGTCGGGTTTGAAATGACGATCGATCTCGAAGCCTCGTGGGAGTTGCCATGCCAGTTGGGTGCGTAGCGCCCGCTTCATGAAACCGGGCAGGTTGCGACTGATCTGATAAGTCCCCAAGGTGACGCCGACATAGGCAAGTCGCAGGACGTCGCCTCGTACCTTTTTTGGAAGCAGCCGGATGCCGAGTTTGGTCGGCAGGTTCACCGTCGGTGACGACAACATGTAGCTCGGTGACCGCTGCAGCATCGTGACCTTTTCGGCGGTGCGCGCGAGTTCTGGTACGAGGGTGACCGCCGTCGCGCCGGAGCCGATGACGACGACCCTTTTGCCCGTGACGTCTGCATCTTTGGGCCAGTGTTGAGGGTGGATCATCTGGCCCTCGAAGTCTTCGACGCCGTCCCATTTCGGCAGGTACCCCTGCTCATACCGGTAGTAGCCGGTGCAGGAAATGATGAAGTTCGCGGTGATCTCGAAGGGCTCACCGGGCTGGCCATCCGCATCGAGTTTTGCCACGGTCACCGTCCAGCAGGCGTCATCTGAGTCCCATGCTGTGCGGACCACCCGGTGGCCGAATCTGATGTTGTCGAATGTGCCGTCTCTGCGCGCGGCGTCCTCGATGTAGGCGCGGATCTGTTCGCCTTGGCCAATGGTTCTCGAACTTGGCCAGGGATACCAAGGGAAGCTGTAAGTGAACATGTCCGAATCGGAGCGAACCCCGGGATACCGGAACAGATCCCACGTTCCACCGATCCGTTCACGTCCTTCGAGCACCGCGAAGCGCGCCCATGGGCATGCCGTACGAACGTGGTGGGCGGCGTCGATTCCCGAGACGCCGGCGCCGATGATGAGCACGTCGAGATGTTCACCATGGTGCGCGACAGCTGACTCCGATGCGGCAGTTCGGACGGAATGGTGTGCCGGGGCGCTCATCGGTCTCCACCCAGGTTGTTCACGTCCGCCGCTGGCTGCTGAGCCGGAGACTGGTCAGCTCCGATGGGATCTGCTGTCAGCTGTACGACCCTCTTGGTGGTCGATCCCTGCGGCTGGGCGACATCGGCGAGGATGACGCGCCAGCGTTCGACCAGTTCATCGGTGTTGGTGTCGTCGGGATGAAAGCCGGGGCGCAGATACTTGAACGCGTTGAACAGAAACTGGAAGCTCACGAGTCGTTGGCGGAACAGATTGGACGCAAACCGCTGTGCGTGCGCCCAGGTGAGCTGTCGGCGATCTTCGACCACGGAACGGCCCCATTCAAAAACGATGTAACCGGCAAGCGCCCCGGTGGTCACAGCGAAGCCAGCGACTCGAATGGGGTACCCGCCGCCAGCTGCGACCATCACGTCGAATGCGACGTTCTTATGTTCGAGCTCTTCGAGCGCGTGCCAGCAGATCAACGGTTCAACCGCGGGCTGCCCAAACAAAATCGTTCTCGTCGGTTGATGCACCAGCGCGGTCTCGCCCAAAAGTCCGGTGTAATGCTCAGCGGCGGCGGTCGCCGCGATGGCGAGGCGTTTGGGCGGAGTTTTGAGCACGAACGAACAGATCTGCCCGATCGTCCGATCAGCTCGCACGGTGTTGTAGCCGAGTTCAGCGAGACGGTCGTTGAGTACCCGATGCTCTCGGCCGTGCATGGCCTCCTGGCCGATGAACCCTTTCACCTGGCCTTTCAGCTCTGGTCGATCACGTACCGCATCGCGATGGCGACGCACCGAAGTGACAAAGAACTCTTCCCCCTTCGGGAACACCGCCGATAGGGTCGCCAGTAGATGGCTGAAGATTGGGTCGCCTTCGACGATCCATTCGTCGCCGGCGACATCGGGAACGGTTCCGAGCTTGCGTACCGGGATGTCTCGTTGTGCCGATGGTCGTTCTGCTCGGGTGTCGTGGGCAATGCTCATCTGGTGATCTCCTGAGATGGTCAGCGGTCTCGATCGAGGCCGTGGAAATATGGATGGTCAATGTGCTGCTCAAGTCGTCTCCGATGCGGGCGGGACTTCCGCCGCCCTCCCGGCAGGTCTGGCCGGGCTTTGACCCGGCTGAGGGTCCGGTGCGATAGCTGACCGGGCGGACCTCGTTTGCGACGCGTGCGTCGGTGTCGAGGCGCTCAGCGCGGCGATGGCGGTCACCGCGGGATTGGCCAACAGTCGTACCAACTCGATGACCTCATCGGGATTGCCGAAGCCGCCGTAGCGCGAGACAGCCGCTCCCTGCACCAAGGTGAGGGCGACATCTGCCACCCTGCGAGCGACTTCAGGATCGTCGATTTCTGGAGCGAACCACATGAAAAGGTCGAGGACGGTCCGTTCAAGCCCAACCGCCACACCGTGGACGACCGCCCGAAGTTCGTCATCGGTTCTGCCCGCGACGATCACCTCCAAGGTGGCCGCGTATGCGGGACCACTGACGATGTTCCAGAGTTCGTCGATGGCTCTGCGGAAGGTGCGTTCCTCTTGAGGCACCATCTCGAACGCGTTGATGAACACCTGGGCCTGATCCGCAAAGAGCTGCTCGATAGCGGCGACAACGAGTTCGTGCTTCGTTGGGTAATGGTGGGTCTGCGCTCCGCGTGACACGCCCGCCCGATCGGCAACCATGCGTGTGGTCGTTCCTGCGTAGCCGTACTCGACCAAACATTCGATCGTCGCTTGGCACAGCGCTTGTTGGGTCTGGGCCGTGCGTACCTCTTGTCGTCGACGTTCAATCATCCGGTCTGATCCTCGTGCTGTCTGCCGATCGGCTCAAAGGGCCAGATCGGGTGCGCCGTCGGGGTCGGCATCTCGCGAAGAAGATCTCAACGAGTAGAAACCGACCTGTTGGTTTGTTTTCTAGTCGCGCTACTTAACAGATGCAAGTGTCTTGTCAAATGAACTCGAACGTCATTAACGGCGCGCTGATCAGAGGACCTGGTCCGCGCTCTGCATGCGCACCCACGACCAGAAGTGCGTGCCCCGGGCACTCATGCGATGACGACCAGCCCAGGCGTGGGGCAAGGACGAACTGGCGCGTTCCTCGCCAGGATGCGACCCGGCCTTGGTGCGGCCGGGAACCGCATGACGCAGCTAGACGGCGACCGATGCCCAGGCGTCGTTGGAGAACACGGTGCCGTCGCTGCCGACGATCAAGCACGCTCCCCCATGTCCTTGTGCAATCTCAACCGCGACATCAGGTGGATGAACACCTGCGGTCGTCGCGAGGACATCTGCTGTTGCTGCATCCGCAGCGATCACCGTGATAGAGGCCGTATGCTCGACAGGCCAACCCGTCCGAGGGTCGAGGACATGGGGGTAGCGGCGCCCGCCAACGGTAAAGCCGCGACGTGACGACCCGCTGGTCGCCATACCGGTGCCATCCAACGTCGCGATTGCCAACGGCGGTTCGTTGTCATAGGGGCGCAGCGGATTCTCGATGCCGACGCGCAGAGGGTGAACCCCCCAATGGCGAAGGTCGCCGCCACCGCTGATGAGGACCTGGTCGCAGTCGCCCGACAGCGCGACGCGCTCGACGGCCCGGTCAACGATCCAGCCCTTGGCGAACGCGTTCAGATTGATCCACTCGGCGCCAGGTCGAGGTTGGCAGCGGTCCCTTGCATCGATGTCGACGGGCGGCTGCTCAATCGATGCGACGGTGGCTGCCAACAGCTCGGGCGCTGGCATCTGCCCCAAAGCCTCACTGCGGCGCCACAGATCGATCAGCGCGCCCACGGCAAGATTGAACGTGCCGCCGGAACGGTGCTGCCAGTCGACCGCTTCCAACAAAACGCGGTGGAGTTCGACCGACGGTTCGCTCACGTCGCCGCGTTTCCAACGCTGGAGCTCGCTCGCAGGATCAAAGACGCTGAAAATGTGCTCGAGTCGGCCGATCTCGTCAAAGGCGCGTTCGGCCTCGTTCTCGGCGGTGCTCTCGTGGCATCCGCCGATGACCAACTCAATAGTGGTGCCAAGAAGTCCAGGTCTGATGAAGCGAAACATCGGCAAAAGAGCTACGGCTCAACCGTGATCTCCTGCAACAAGCGATCGCTGTCCTCTCGGGGCATCACGAGCGTTGTTTTCAGGTGGTCTCGGCCGTTCTGCAAGGTCAAGACCTTCACGTCGCCGCCGTCTACGACGAGGTCCCAGCCCCGCCCTATGAGCTGGGCAACGCCCGCGTCGAGAAGGTCGGCTCGGTTCGATTCGGCAGGCACCCCAAACCAGTACTCGATATGGGTCGGTTCATAGCCTCGACCCCGCGGGCCATCATCGGGGTCGGGCCCTCGCGGTTCCGCGGGCGAATGCGCCGGTTCGCCCGCTTGTTCTAACCCAATTTCGATGGGTGCTGTCAGGGGATCATTCACATACTGGGCCAACTCTTGTTCACCGCGGCTCGCGATGGTGGAGTCGGATTCGTCGCCGCATGCCACGATCATCGGACTCAACGTAGCTGCTAGCACGATGGCGACCATTCGACAGCGAGCCCGGCCGATCATTTCCAGATCACCCAGTACATGAACACAATCAAGAACACTGCAGCGACGCCCGCGGTTGTCAACGCGCTCCGCCGACGTTTGCGGAGAAAGAACTGAATCCCGAGCCCGGTCAGCGCGATGACCATGAGACCAATCGCGACAAGATCGATGACCAACTTCCACTGACTGCCGGTGTTGTTAGCCGTGTGGAGGTCTTCGAGCGTCGACACCATCCCTTGAGATGTGGCGGTGACGGTGTAGTCGCCCGTCGAAGTATCGAAGTAGGCATACGCCTGGTAGCCAGGGCTTTTGTAGGTGATCGACGCCTTGCCTGCGTTCTCGCCATGATCGGTGACATCACCCCGGACCCCGACGTCGGAACGGAAGAACTGGTCTGCGGCCAAATAGTCCGGGGTCCCATCCGCAGCGATCACCCCGTCGGGAACAGTCCCCTCAGAGGTCTTGACCGATTCGCTCGCGCCCAAACTCCAGTTCGGATTGTTCAGCAGCAACCCGGTGGCAGCGAAAAAGAAGATCGCAACCATGCAGAACATGCCGACGTATACGTGGATCATCCGCAGCCACTTGTGCACCTGCGTTTTGGTGATTCGACTCTGGTCGGTGTGCTGCCCGTGCTGGCGTGCCCGGGCCTGCGCGCGCGCCTTCTTGATCTGTTCGGCCCGATCGGGGCGCGCCTGGGTTTGTTCGGTACTCACGCCTTGAGTTCGATCGATGCGCTCACCAGCTCGCCGGAGTCCTCGCAGGTCACCGTCGCAGCTCCCGCGACCGTGATCGGTTGAGAGACGAGCGAATCCGGGCCATGTTCACGGGCAGACTCGATGTTGACGATGTAGTCGCCTGCTGGTAGGCCCGTTCCATCAGGGCCGGTCCAGGACACCGAATACGCGCCGGGGGCCTGGGTGGCACTTGAAACAGCGGTGTAGTCGACGCCAGCGGTATTGACCTCTGAGTACCAGCTCGACAGGTCTGACAAGTACCGAGTGCCCTTGCTGCTCTGCAAGAAATACACAGCGATGGTGTCGATCATCGCGCCCGAACTGTCCTCAACCCACACGGCGACATACGGGTTGGCCTGTTTGCCGCCCGATCCCATCTCGTAGGTGAAGTTGACGACCATCTCGGATGCGCCTGAGCCGCTTGCAGAGCTCGCCGCTGCGGTCGTGTCTGCTGTTCCGGTCACGGTGGTATCGCTGCTCACCGCTGAAGCGCTACTCGCCGCGCTGTCCGAGCTAGCGGCGGTGTTCGTTGAGTCGGAGAGCTCACTTGAATCGCCACTGCTGCAGGCCGCCAAGAAGGCGGCGGCGCTCGCTCCGACAGCGCCGAGCAGCACGGTTCGACGGCTGATGGCGTTGCCCTCTTCCAGGTGCTTCAAAAACCGTGATGTCGGGGCCTGTTCTTGGTCGGGCACGTACGTTCTCCTGGTCGTCGGCGTAGCGTTCTGCGGCGCGCATTGAACCTGTTCGTTGCTGAAGATCGGCTGAAAGATTAGGGCCTGGGGCTGACTCGGAGCCACAACAACCGGTGATCGCTGGCGTTCTGAGCAGCGAGCGTGCCGCTGGCCACAGGAGTGACACCGCGTCCAAAGAAGTGGTCGAGTGCAAAGCCAGCAGCTCCGCGAAAACAGGTGTCGGGTGGCTTGGATTCGGTAGCCAAGCGGCGTAAGCCAGCTTGGCTCATATCCGCCTGCAGGGCGCGACGACCTCGGCGAGTGACGGTGTTGAAATCGCCGCCGATGAGAACTGGGGACGGGTGGGCGCGCATCGAGCGTCCGAGTTCGATGAACTGTCGTCGCCTGAGAGCGAGCGGCAGCGTCGGGATCTCGGTGTGCACACTCGCGATCGTCCAAGACCGCCCTCCGATTGCGCAGCGAGCCTGGAGCGCTATTCGAGGATGGCCGCTGACGACGGCCCGTCCGGGCAGCCGCACCACCTGCTCGTCGGTGAGCGGGTGGCGACTCAAGATTGCATTACCGAATGGGCGACCGGTGCGCGCGTGGACGCCCGAAGACGCATAGAGATGACGAAATCCAATCTGCTCGGCGAGGCTGGTAGCGCCGCGATCGTCGAGCTCTTGAGCAAAAAGGACGTCGAGGGAATCGAGTATGTCGGTGTTGCGCAAGACCTCCGCCGCTGCACCCACCGCTTCACCGAACTGAATGTTCCAGGTGCCGAACAGCACGCTGCCAGCGCTCGACGCGCCGTCATCAGGCTTGGAATGCCACGGCATGTCCTTGACCACGTCCACGTCCTCGGTTCATGCGACGGAGGTCATCGCAACCGGCGAAGACCAGGGTATCCTCGAGCTCTGTGAAGGACTTCGAATCGATCGATGCGCCGTGCGACGTGGCGTGGAACGTGCGGCGTGACCGAGCGGACTGTGGCGGGGCGAGGGCGTCCGCTCCCCACCTCGCCCGCGTCCGGAGCGTCTCGTGACCAAAGGCAAATCGATGAAGTCGGAGGGACGCAGCTGTGGCGCTCCAAGGGCGGCCACGTCGCACCAAGAATGTGGGGCATCGGGGTCGTCGAAATCTGGGGCGATCTCGTCGACAGGTCGGCAGTCGCGCCTCGCCCGAGGCCTCCTCATCCAACTGATTGGATTTGCCAGTCTGGCTCTGGCGGTTGTGATCCTGCCCGGCATCTCGGCGCACGGTTGGGTCGCCATTCTGCTCGCCCAAGGGATCATCGTCGCGCTCAATGCAGTGCTCTGGCCGGTCCTGGTCAGCCGGGCCACCGTGCTGTTGGTGTGGACTGCAGGGCTGGCCGCATTGGGCTTCAATGCCGCAGCCCTCATGCTCGCCTCCCATGTAATCGCTGGATTCTCGGTGGACACCTGGTGGAATGCCCTTGGAGCCTCGCTGATCGTGACCGCAGCGTCGGCTGGAACCGCCGCCTCGCTAGCGATCGACGATGAAGATGTGTATCGCCGCAACCTGATCCGGAAGATGGCAAAACGGGCGCACGGCCACGCTGTCGAGAGTGATGAGCCGGGACTGATCATGATCCAGATCGACGGACTTGGTATTCCCGTCCTCGAGCATGCTCTGACGTCGGGTCACATGCCGAACCTCGCATCCTGGCTGCGTTCGGGCAGCCACCAACTTCACGAGTGGGAATGCGACCTGTCATCTCAGACCGGCGCATCTCAGGCCGGAATTTTGCACGGCGACAATCACAATATGCCTGCGTTTCGGTGGCTCGACAAACAGACCGGGCACGTGGTGACGACCAACCGGCCTCGAGATGCCGCGGCGATCGAAGCGAGCCGGCAGGAAGGGCGCGGCTTGTTGGTCGGCGGGGTGTCTCGGTCGAATGTGTTTACCGGTGGCAGCGACGACTCGATGTTCACCTTCAGCACGATCCTCACCGGATTTAGTCCACTCCGCCGGGGGTTGGAAGGCTTTTTCGCTGATCCGTACGCGATGAGCCGGGCGGTTGTCCTGTCGCTCGACGATATTGCTCGAGAGATCGCCGCGTCGTGGCGCGCACGACGGCGCCGTGTCGAACCACGGTTGAGGCGGGGTGGCGTCTACCCCATAGCGAGGGCGGCCACGACGGTCATGCTTCGTGACATCACGATCGCAACGTTGATCGCCGACATCTACCGCGGCGTTCCGATCGCGTATGTCGACCTGGTTGGTTATGACGAGGTCGCTCACCATTCAGGCGTGCTGGCTCCCGATGCGCTCGAGGTTCTCTACAAGATCGACCGCCAGCTCGGCCGGGTCCGCTCAGCAGCAGACGATGGCCCCCGTCCTTACCGCATGGTGGTGCTTTCCGACCACGGTCAAAGTCAGGGCGCAACATTTCGTCAGCGATATGGGTCGGGTCTGGCCGATGTCGTCAAGGGTCTGATGAACGGCGACAGCAATATCGCCGAGCCCCAGATGCCCTCCGAGGGGCTGGGAAATATCAACGGCGCTCTAACAGACGTGATCAATGACCCGCAGAGTCGCACTGGCCGATTGGCTGGTCGCCTGCTCAACAAACGTGTGTCAGACGGTGAGCTGAACCTGGGTGCCCACCGGCGGGAATTCAGCGTCGGTCCCGATCAAGACGCTGTGGTGCTGGCATCTGGCAACCTCGGCTTGATTTCGTTTCCCGATCTCACTGGCCGCGCTTCGCTGGAGCTCATTACTCGGCGACACCCGCAACTGATCCAAGGGCTCGTGCGACATCCCGGTGTCGGTTTTGTGTTGGTCTCATCGGAGGCGGGTGGTGGTATGGCGATCGGTGCTGACGGCGTCTGCTATCTCGACGACGGCACGGTCGACGGCGCCAATCCCCTCGCAGGCTTTGGTCCCAACGTGCTCGAACACCTGCGGCGTACCCACAGCTTCGACAATGCACCCGACATTTTGGTGAACAGCTTCTTTGACGGCGACCTCAATGAGGGTTGCGCTTTCGAAGAGCTCATTGGCTTTCACGGCGGGCTTGGGGGCTGGCAGTCGCGCCCGTTCCTGCTGGTTCCTTCGGAGTTGCCTCTGCCTGCTGATCCCATCGTGGGCGCCGCATCGGTCAACGAAGTCTTTCGAAGCTGGAGGAGCGCTCCACAACATCCCAAGGATCCGGGCGACGCTGGCCGCTCGAACGCTTCGGTCCCTCAGAGTCGGCTCGATTACACAGACAATCCCGAACACCCAGACCCCGTCGGAAGGTAAGCAATGGACGATGAGAAGCACGCTCAGGTGACTCTGCTTTCAGGCGGTAACCCGCAGATCCCAAAAGGTGATGGTCCGGGTCCCGTCGAGGCCTACATCGCTGCAATGCCGGGTTGGAAAGGCGAGATCGGTCGCCACCTCGACCGGCTCATCGCCGAGGCCGTACCCGATGCGGCCGCGCGGTGCGATGGAATTCGCCCTTTTTGGCGTGGACGGCGATGGCTGGTTTCTGAGCTTTCACTGCTTCAACAAGTATGTGAAGGTGACCTGGCTCAACGGGGCAGAGCTCGACCCTCCGCCTCCGATCGCAGCGGCGCAGGAGGGTGTTCGCTACCTCCACCTGACCGAGAACGATCCGATCGACGACGACCAAATTCGATTGTGGCTCACCCAGGCGGTCAACCTACCGGGCTCCCCCATCTTCTAAATCACGCGTGCTGCGCAGCGTTGCTGAGGGGACCTGTGCGTCAGCAGAGCTTGTCTCTTCCACCAATTGACACAGAACCGATGGTTCACCGAGCCGCGGCGACCTCGGGGGCGAGGGGTTCGGACTTGATCCGGATGGGATCATCGGCTCGGGCAGCTCGTTGACGCGGCTTCGATGGCGGGCATTGCTAGATGCCGAATTGTTGGCGGGTGGCGGCGATGTATTCCTCGTCGGTCTTGCCGTCTCGGCTGTTGAAGAAGTCGGCGGCGTTGCCGGCGAGGTAGCGGAGCTTGTCGGTGCCGTCGGTGGCGGCTCGATGGATGACCTCGGCGACCGCCGATGGCGGTGAGGCGGCGGTCGGGTTCTCCTGGCGTTGGGCGATGGCGTGATTGATGGCGTCCATCATCGTCCGGTACTCGGCGAGGTCGGGGTCGTCGTGGAAGTCGAGCGAGCTTCTCCAGAACTCGGTGTCGATGCTTCCGGGTTGGATGATCTTTACTCGGATGCCGATCCCGCCGAGTTCGAAACCGAGCGCTTCGCTGGCTCCTTCGAGCCCGAACTTGGTGGCGTGGTAGAGCGAATTGAACGGGAACGTCATCTGGCCGGCGACCGAGGAAAGGTTGACGATCACACCCTCGCCTTGCTGGCGCATGGTCGGCAGCACCGCTCGGGTGACATCGAGCACCCCGAGGAGGTTGGTATCGATCTGGCGGACCATGGCCGCCCGCGGGATGGCTTCGAGTGGGCCGAACGTGTCGTAACCGGCGTTGTTGACCAGCACGTCGATGCCGCCGAACCGGTCCAGCGCGGCCTGGACCCCAGTGTCGATGGACTCGAGGTCGGTGACATCGAGCCGGGCCACGAGGGTGTTGTCGAGCTGGCGGAGGTCGGAATCGTCCGGGGTTCGCATCGTGGCGACAACGTTCCAGCCGTACTGGTGGAAGTGCTCGGCGGTGGCATGGCCGATGCCGCTGCTGGCTCCGGTGATGAGGACGGTCTTCGCGGTCATCGGGTCTCTCGCTCCGTGTCGTTGTCGGGTCGGGGTTCAGTGGTCTTCGAAGAGCTCGGGCGGGAACCCGCCGGTGCTGATGGGTCCCCACCGCGTCGGGTGGATGCGGATGACCGACTTGCCCTGATCGGCCATGGCCCGGCGGTACTCGTCCCAGTCGGGGTGCTCACCGCTGATGTAGCGGTAGTACTCGACCAGGACATCGGCGGCGTCGGGCATGTCGATCACCTCGGCATCGCCGTCGATCTGGATCCACGCCGAATGGAACCCGTCGCCCATCACCACCACCGAGACAGCGGGATTGCGTCGGGCGTTGTTGGCCTTGGCTCGTCGCGGGTAGGTCGAGATCAACAGATCACCTGTGGCGGTGATGGTCCCGGTCACGAGGCTCATCTGTGCCCGGCCGTCTCGACGGGTCGTGGAGAGCACGAAGGCGTGCTTGTCGGCGGCGAATTCGATCAGGCCGTCGAGGTCGACGGTGTCGGCGGTGGCGATGTGCTGTGCTCTCGGGTCGTCTCGGGGGATCTTCTTCATGAGGTCAATCCTTGGGTTGGCGCTGCATCGCACGCTACGACAGGCCCGTCGCCACGGCTTCCACGATTCGATCGGATTCTTGCTCGATCCAATCGCTCCTGTTCGACGAACGCGACTCTCGGCCTAGTGTTCTGCCCATGGAAGACATCCGGCGCCTGGTCGCGACCCGCGCACCACACCATGGCCTGTTCCCGACCCGTCTCGACGGCGTCACGCTCTACCGAAAGGCGACACCAAGCCCGCGACAACCGGCGGTCATGCCACCACTGGTCAACATCGTGGTCCAGGGCACCAAGTACGCCTACCTCGACGCCACCACCTACCGCTACGGAGCCGGCAGCTACATCTGCGCCCCGACCACCCTGCCGATCGAATCCGAAGCACCCAACGCCAGCGAGGAACAGCCCATCCTCGGCATCCAGATCATGCTCAACACCAGAGCTATCACCGAACTACTCGTCGACCTCAACGACCACAGGCCGCCACGCAGACCCAGCCCCACCGAAGGCCCCGAACTCGCCCCAACCGTCGTCGAGTGGGACGACACCTTCACCACCACACTCCACCAGCTGCTCGTCCTCCTCGACGACGACGCCCGCCGACGAGCCCTCGGCCGCGGCCGACTCCGCGAGCTGCTCTACCTCATCCTCACCGGACCAGCCGGCCCACCGCTGTGGCACACCATCGGCCAGTCCCACGACCTCAACCACACCATCAGCTTCATCCGCGACCACCTCGACCAGCCGCTCGCAATCGACGACCTCGCCCAACATGCCAGCATGAGCCGACCCGTCTTCGATCGCCGATTCCGACGCGCCACCAGCTACGCCCCGCTCCAATTCATCAAAGCGCTCCGCCTCAACGCCGCCGCCACACTCATCACCCAGGGCAGCGACATCACCACCGCCGCCTACACGGTCGGCTACGCCAGCTCTGCCCAATTCAGCCGCGACTTCAAACGACACTACGGCCAACCCCCCAAACAATGGAGCCGCACCGCCGACGCCCGCGAACCAACCCCCTGACCCCAACGACCAGCGCAGCCGGAACCACGCCGAACCGAGGCGGCACAGCCAGCAGATCCACACGGCGGTCGGAGGCAGCAGCCGACACCGAATCGAGGCGCGCACACCGGCACGCAGGGCGAACCGACCCGTTCTGTGATATGAACGCCCACGGCCGTCGCACCCCGCCTGACCAGGCGAGACAGAGACTCCCTGGGGTTTCGATGGTGTCGGAGGGGGGAGTACAACCCTTAACCCACGCCACCGGAGCGACTGGGCCGCACTGCCGTCTGCCGCCTGACCAGCGAGAACCGATGGCAAGGTGGGTGGTGAACGGACGTACTGTCTGTTAAGCTGGACACTATGTCTAGAATGAACTCAGTGATCGAGGCAGCTGGTCTGACCAAGCGCTTCGGTGACGTCGTGGCAGCCGATGGGGTGACGTTCTCCATCGGCCGTGGTCAGGTTCTTGGGCTCCTCGGCCCGAACGGTGCTGGCAAGACGACCGCGGTGAAGATGCTCACGACGTTGCTGTCGATCGACTCCGGCTCGGCCCGTATCGCGGGGTTCGACGTCGCCCGCGACCCCGAGTCGGTTCGCCAGGTGATCGGCCTTGCCGGTCAGGCGGCAGCCGTGGACGAGAAGCTGACCGCTCGGGAGAACCTGGAGCTGTTCGCCCGTCTCTACAAGCTGCCTCGCAACCGCCGCAGATCCCGCATCAACGAGCTCATCGACCGGTTCGACATGGGCTCGTTCGCCGATCGCCCGGCCGCCACGTACTCGGGCGGTCAACGCCGGCGGCTGGACATCGTGGCGGCACTCGTTGCCGAGCCCTTGGCGCTGTTTCTCGATGAGCCCACGACCGGTCTCGACCCTCGCGGCCGCGCCGAGGTCTGGGACTCAGTTCGCGCCCTCGCGGCAGCGGGGACAGCGATTCTGTTGACGACCCAGTACCTCGACGAAGCCGATCGGCTCGCCGACCACATCGTGGTCATCGACCAGGGTCGCACCGTCGCCACCGGCACCCCGGTCGAGCTCAAGGCCGAGGTGGGTCGCGACATCCTGGAGATTCATGTCCCGACTGATGGCGACTTCGCCAGAGCCCGCGAGCTGACGGCCGCCGTTCCGGGAGCGTCGGTCAACGCGGATCGCCGTCAGGTCGATGTGCCCATCACCGAAGGCGCCGAACAATCACTGAGGCTGCTGCGCACGCTTGAGGAGTCAGGCGTCCGCATCGATGACTTCCAGCTCCGCCAGCCGACCCTCGACGATACCTTCCTTGCCCTCACCGGCTCGCCCACCAAACCACTCGAAGAGGTCCAGCCATGACCGCCACCGCACAACCCACCACCGCAGAACCCGCCATTGCGGCCGACGTCTCCGCGCTCGGCCGACTCCGGCGGAGCACCGAGGACACGGCCACGATGTTGTGGCGCGACATGATCCGCACCGCCCGCCAGCCAGAGATGCTCGTCTTCGCCGTGGTCATGGGGGTGTTCTTCCTCGTGCTGTTCAACTACGTGTTCGGCGGCGCGATCGGCATGGGAGCCGGCGTCGACTACCTCCAATTCCTCGTCCCCGGCGTCTTCGTCATCACCGCCCTCCAAGGCGCACAACAAACCAGCATGGGCTTCGCCGCCGATCTCGCCGAAGGGGTGACCGACCGGTTCCGCTCACTGCCGATGAGCCAGGTCGCAGTGATCGCCGGCCGCACAATCGCCGACGCAGTCCGCAACCTCATCGGGCTCATCCTCGTCGCCCTGCTCGCCCTCGTCATGGGCTACCGATTCGACTCCGCCGCCGGTGCCGTCGCCGCCATCGCCCTCACCACCGCCATCGGGTTCAGCTTCTCATGGCTCGGCGCCGCCATTGCCGCCAAGGTCCGACAACCAGACATGGTCGGGATGCTCTCGATGTTCTGGCTCTTCCCCCTCATGCTGGCCAGCACCGCCTTCACCCCCGCCGACTCGATGCCCGGATGGCTGCAACCCTTCGCCACCTACCAGCCGATCTCGGTAGCCGCCGACGCCGTGCGCGGTCTGTGTGAGGGCACACCAGCCACCACAGACCTCACCCTGGCCGCCGCCTGGACGATCGGCCTCCTCGTGGTCTTCGTGCCCGTCTCGGTCCGCCTCTACCAACAGAGCCCGTGACCATGGCCACAACCCAGGACCGCATCATCGACGCCACCCTCGAACTCATCACCCAGCACGGGCTGAGCTCGGTGACCATGGTCGACGTCGCCCGCACCGCAGGGGTTGCTCGAGCCACCCTCTACAACCACTACCCCGACGTGCCCAGCATCCTCGCCGACGCCGCCACCCGCCACAACGAACAAGCCATCGCCGGGCTACACCAACACCTCGCCGTCGCCGACTCCCCCACCGAGACCATCGACCAGCTCGTCCGCTACGTCGCCGCCATCTCCACCCACGGCCACACCCTCACAACCCACCACGGCCTCCCACCAGAGCACCACGACCAACTCGCAGCCTTCGACCACGAACTCGAACGACACATCCACCAAGCCCTCGAAGACGGCACAGCCAACGGCGAGTTCCGTTCAAGCCTGGACCCCGACACCACCACACGACTCGTCCGCCACATGCTCAACGGCGTCTCCGACCTCGTCGCCCAAACACCCGACAACGCCCCCCACATCGCCCGCGAGGCAACAACAACCATCCTCGCCGCAATCACCAGTACCCAACCCGGCTGACCAACGAGACGACCGACACTGAGGGCGAGCGGGCCCAACGCCAGCCGCAACACTCGACATGAAGGCAACAGACATGACCGCAAGGACCGGGGCTGGCATCGGCGTCGTGCTCGCCATGATCACCGGAAGCACCATTGGGTCGATCACGGGCCAGTGGTAGTGGACAGGAGCGTTGCTCGGCATCTTCACCGGCATTGGCTGGAGAGTCGGGGCAGACCAGAAGCGCTCATCCGAGTGAGGCCCACGGGCTGCGCAGAACTCGGCCCCAAGCCCTGCGTCCAATCGAACCCCTGTTCGTGTCGGAGGGGGGACTTGAACCCCCACGCCCTTATCGGGCACTAGGCCCTCAACCTAGCGCGTCTGCCTATTCCGCCACTCCGACGTGGCAAGCCGCCGAAACCGGCGGCTGCGGTGGCACAGTGTAGCCGGTTGATGGTGCCGGTCCCATCTGGGCCGACACCAGACAAAGGTTCTTTGTGAGGTATCGCGAGTCCCGGGTAAGAGGGCACTTCCACCGTCGATGGGGCCCGGGCGGTTCATCCACAAGCAGCACCCCGGACGGTACCGCCTGCTATGGCTCGATCGTTGTTGTGGTGACGGCGGGTGCTGACTTGTCACCAGTGCGGGCCGCGGTCTCGGCCGCCTGTGCATCAAACTTCAGGCCGTCGACGCTGAAAGACCCGTAGCTTGACAACGCGAAGTTGGGGACCTGATCTCCAGCCGCCCAGCGCGAGACGAACTGGCCGAGCGGAATGATGACGTTCTGATCGATGACGGCGCTCTCAGCGAGCTGCAGCTGTCGATTGCGCTCGTCGCCGCTGGTCGCCTGTCCGGCGAGATCGAGGAGGTCATCGACCTTCTCGTCCTCGAGCCCGACGACGTTGTCGACTGAGTCCGACGCGAACAGTGGGGTGAGAAATGCATTGGCACTCGGGTATTCGCCGACCCAAGAAAGTTGGAAGATGTCAACGTCACCCGCTTCGATAGCCCGACCCAGAGAAGCAGCTGGCAGCCCGGACGCCCGAGCGGGGATGCCAGCACCATCGAGGTCGGCGGCGATTGCCTCGGCGACCTGTCTTTGGCGAGCGTCGTCGTTGTCGAACGAGACGGTCAGGCGCGGAACATTCCCGTCGGGAAATGCCTCTGCAACCAGACTCTTTGCAGCTTGGCGATCGAACTTGCATCGATCGCCGCAGGCGTCCGTCGAAGCGCCGGGCACCCCTTGTGGCACGATGCCCGTCGCGGGCTCGAGTGCGCCTTCATAGACTTCGCGCACGATGGACGACCGGTCGACCGCTTTGACGATCGCCTCTCGAAACTGCGGATTGTCGAGCCCTTCGGCCTGTGAATTGATGCCGTAGTAGATCTCAGCTGGATACGGTTTGAAGCCTTCACCGCCGTACTTCGCCGTCGCCTCACGAATGTCACTGTTGGGAACGGTGGCAATGTCGGCGGTGCCCATGCGGAGCGCCTCATAGGTTTGGGCATCTGTTTGGAGACCGATGATGGAGAACAGATTGGTCGAGGCGTCGCCGAGGTTGTTTCGACCAAGGTCTACGCCCGGGGTTTGTGTGGGTAATGAGCTGACCGCTTCAAGCTGCATCTCAAGGGTCCCGACGCCCTTGATTCGGTATGGTCCAGAACCCACGACGGTGTTGAAGAGCACCTCGTCCGGCATATTCGCGGGGACGATGCCGAAGGACGGCGCGCTGATGACGAGGGGAAACTCTGGGAACGAACGCTTCAGTTCGAAAACAACGTCTCCGCTCTCGTTCTCGGATACGCCGGTGAGTCGACCTGCATCGTCTGATTCGATCAGCTGGACGCCGAGCGTTTGACGCAGCGGTGATCCGGGCGACGCCAAGCGTTGAAACGTCGCGATCACGTCGTCTGCGGTGATCGGGGAACCATCATGGAACACAGCGGTGTCGCGCAGAACGAACTCGAACCGTGTCGCGTCGTCGTTGCTGACCCATGACACGGCAAGGCCTGGTTCGGTCTTACCAGAACTGTCCGCCTGGGTGAGCCCGTCGAAGAGCTGGTCGACCAACAGGAGTTCTGCCGGAGAAACCGCCTGCATTGGGTCTGGGGTCTGCAGCTCGGATTTGACCACCGCGACGGTCAGATCGGGTCGGCGGCGGCGCATGGCCTCCTCCATTTCTGAGAGTGCTGCCGTCGTCTGGACCGGAGCCACCGTGTCGTCGCTCGATGCGGCCTCGTCACCCGAATCTCGGTTCATGATGATCAACATCGAGATCGCGATGATGACCAGACACACCGAGGGAATGATGATCAACGCCGCACGTAGTGGATCATCATGTATGAACCCGGCGATGCCGGAACGGGAATCGCCTGACGTCCCCTGTTCGGCGGTTCTCGGCTGCGCGTTTGCGTTCGGTGCACCGCCGTGAGGGGCACCAGGTCCAGCACCTTGCGGTCCGCCAGCGACCGGCCACATCGTTTGTGGGTCGTCGCTTCCAGGTGACGGCATGTCGCCCCAGCCCGAATCGGCTCCTCCCATAGGTTTGAGGACGGTCCACGTGGGTTCCTGCACCGCGTCGCGGGAGATGTCTTCGGGGGGAAGTTGCGGTGTCTGGGCTTCGGGCTTCTCTGCCTGTGCTCGTCTCACCCACCACGCGTCGTCAGGACCAAACCAGTTGTCATTGCCGGCGCCCGTTGGGGCCGCTACCTCGTCGTCGAACAGGGCTGCGTTGAGAGCCCCGATGTCGGTAGTTGGCGGGTGTGGTCGGGGTGATCGCCTCGGTGCCGGCGCGCCCTGACGCAGCGAATCAGCTGGCGGCTCAGCGCCGCCGAGGAGCTCATAGCCATCGGAGCTATCTGACTCAATCTCGCCGTCATCAAACACGACGAGCGCCTCATGTACGTCGCCTTCGGACTTTCGTCGACGCCACGACCGCTTGCGGCCCGACCCAGAGTCGGCTGTGGCGGGGTCTTCGTCTGGGATGGACTTGCCTTCTTCGGTCATGTGGCGGGCATTCTCGCGGGTCAACGATGGTGACGGTACGCACCCTCATCGATTCTTTACCGAACGTGGAAAGAACCCCTCAAGAATATTTGATCGCTAGGGCTCGAGCGTCATTCCGAGGATCACGGTCGTGATCGTAAAGATCACGATGACAACACCGGTGATGCGGTTGAGGTTGCGTTCGGCCACGGTCGACGATCCGAACTGGTGGGCCTGACCCCCGCCGAGCATGTCGGAGAGACCGCCGCCCTTACCGGAGTGGAGCAAAACCAAAATGATTAGGGTCACACTCGCGATCAGGTGGATAACCACGGTGACGCTCGTCAGGATGTTGATTGCCAGCACTCGAACACAACCCCGTTATTGGGCGGCACCATCAGCCGCTTCCAGCACACAAACACGCGAAACAGCGCGCAACCGGTCCTACGCTATCAGAGCAACGCGTGGTTTTAGACGAATGGATAACGAACGATCTTGGCAAAGTCTTCAGGATCCAGGGACGCGCCGCCCACCAACGCGCCGTCGATATGGGGCTGGCGCAAGAGTTCGACGATGTTGCCAGGCTTGACCGAACCACCGTATTGGATGCGGACGGAACTGGCCGTCGGCTGATCGGTCAGCTCGGCGATGACCGATCGAATGAACGCGCATACGGCGTTTGCGTCATCGGGAGTTGCAGTGCGCCCGGTGCCGATAGCCCAAATCGGTTCGTACGCGACGATGGTGTTGGCCAGATCGGATTTCTTGATACCGGCAAGGCTTTCAGAAACCTGGCTTCGGATCCACGGCTCGGTCTCATTCGCCTCACGCTGTTCGATGCTCTCACCGACACAGACGATGGGTGTGATCCCGGCCTTGATGAGAGCCCTTGCCTTGGCGTTGACAAACTCGTTGCTTTCGCCGAGCAGCTGGCGACGCTCGGAATGGCCGACAATGCAGTGCTCGACGTCGAGTTTGGCGAGCATCACCGGGCTGATCTCACCGGTGAAGGCACCCTCTTTTTCAGGGAAGACGTTCTGGGCACCCAACCCGAACGCCAACTTGTCGGCCTGAATCGTTGTTTGGACCGACCGGAGTGCGGTAAAGGGCGGGCAGATGACTACATCGACCTGATCGGTGGTCGCTCGATCGACCAGATACGACAACTTCTGAACGAACTGAATGGCGTCCAGATGCGTCAGGTGCATCTTCCAATTGCCAGCGATAATCGGCTTGCGGGTACTCATATCTAATTGCTCCTCAAGACTTGGAGGCCGGGAAGATCGCCTTGTTCTAGGTACTCAAGCGATGCGCCACCACCGGTGCTGACGTGGTCAACCCGATCGGCGAGGCCGAACTGTCGCAGCGCTGCGGCAGAGTCTCCTCCGCCGACCACAGTAAATCCACCGGACTCAGCAATCGCCTCTGCGAGGCCTTCTGTCCCAGCCGCGAACGGTTCCATCTCAAAAACGCCCATCGGCCCGTTCCAAAAGACCATGCCGGCGCCGGTAACGAGCTGCGCGTACCGGGCGGTTGTTTCGGGGCCGATGTCGAGACCCATCATGTCCTCGGGGATAGCCGATGCGGGCACGAGTTCGACGACGGCGTCCGACTTCATCGCCTCGGCGACCACCACGTCGTCGGGGATGTGAACGCGGCCCGTTTTCAACAGTCGTTCACACTGCTCGACGTGGGACGGTTCCATCAGTGATTCGCCGACCGAATAGCCCTGGGCAGCGAGGAAGGTGAAACACATAGCTCCACCGATGAGGATGTCATCACAGTGTTCGAGCAGCGCATCGATAACACCGAGTTTGTCCGACACTTTGGCACCACCGAGCACCGCCACGAACGGACGGCGAGGACTGTTCAGCATGGTGCCGAGGACCTCGACCTCTTTGTGGAGGAGCCGGCCAGCCGCACTCGGCAGGATCGACGGAGGTCCGACGATCGACGCGTGGGCGCGATGCGCCGCGCCGAAAGCATCGTTCACATAGGCATCGGCAAGCGCTGAAAGTGCGCCAGCGAAGGATGGATCGTTCGCTGTCTCGCCAGGTTCGTAACGAAGGTTCTCGAGAAGGAGAACGTCGCCCGGTTCGAGCAGTTCGACCGCGCCTTCCACACCGGCACCCACCACGCCCGGGGCCAGAGTGACCGATGCGTCGATCAGTTCACCGAGTCGCTCTGCGATGGGCGCCATACTCAGTTCGGGATCGATGCCGCGAGGTCGTCCCCGATGCGAAGCGCAGACGACGCGGGCCCCTCGTTCCACGAGCCAGTTCAAAGTGGGCAATGCAGCGCGGATCCGGAGATCGTCGGTGATGACTCCGTCCTGCATCGGCACGTTGAAATCGGCTCGTAGGAAGACGCGGGTTCCGTCGAGGTCGACGGCCGCAGCCAGATCTTCGAGCGAACGCACCGATCGAAACGGGATACCGGTCATCGTTGTTTCCTCATCGAGTGTCCATCTGTCGAGGTCAGCGGTGAGTACTGACCTGTTGAACGCTTCGTTGTGTCCCCTGCTCAGAACGGCGTCGGCCGGTGCTGGATTGTCCCCCGGCCCGGCCGACGCGCTGAGCCGCTCAAGCGACCTCGATCAACCAGCGATGTAGAGGCAGAGGTCGACGAGGCGGTTGGAGTAGCCATATTCGTTGTCGTACCAACCGAGCACCTTGGCGAAGTCACCTTGTGAGGTTGTGTCGACCGCTGAGAAAAACGCAGCTCGACGGATTCCCGACGATGTCTGCAGAGACGAGAGGCTGGTCGCTGTACTGGAGCACACCGCGGTATGACGGGTCCAGGCTCGCAGCCTGAAACGCAGCATTGATCTCTTCTGCGGTCGCTGACCGGGTGAGGCGCACCGTCAGGTCGGTAATCGAACCGGTCGGGGTCGGTACCCGCATCGCCATCCCGTCGAGTTTGCCGTCGAGGTCGGGCAGGACCTGGCCAATTGCACGGGCAGCGCCGGTCGATGAGGGAATGATCGAGAGCGCTGCAGCGCGCATGCGGCGAAGATCCGGCTTGCCTTTGCGGGACGCCTTGGCGATGTCTTGTAGCGCCTGGTCCGAGGTGTACGCGTGGACCGTCGTCATCAGGCCCTGCTCGATGCCGAAGCTGTCGCGTAGGACCTTGGCCATCGGTCCCAGGCAGTTTGTGGTGCAGGACGCATTCGAGATCACGTCTTGTGTCGACGCGTCGTAGATCTCGTCGTTGACCCCCATGCAGATCATTGCGTCGGCGTCACCCGAAGGAGCGGAGATGACGACTTTGCGAGCGCCACCTGCGAGGTGTCCGGCGGCCTTGTCGCGGGCTGTGAAAATGCCGGTCGATTCGATCACGACGTCGACGCCGAGATCACCCCACGCGATATCGGCGGGGTTCATCTCGTTGAGCAGCTTGACCTCGTTGCCGTCGATGGAGAAACCGTTGCCGGTGACCTCGATGTCGTTGGGCAGCACGCCTGCCACCGAGTCGTGCTTGAGCAGAAAGGCGACCGTTTCGCTGTCACCGAACGGGTCGTTGACGCCGACGAGTTCGATCGTTTGGTCATCGTCAGTCCTGGCCAACAGCGCACGAGTGAACGAGCGTCCGATCCGTCCAAAACCGTTGATACCGACTCGAATGCTCATGGTTGTTGCCAGCTCCTTAGGCGTGTGACATCGGACCCGAACATCGGCATCCGAAACAAGATGTTGAGCGCAGCGAGACCAACCCGCTGAAGAAAACGCTCCCGGTGACCGACCAGACTAATAAGGCGACCGTGATGAGAGGCTAAACCAAACGTGCTCGAACAGAGGTTGCCCGGGATGCCAACACGCGGGCAACTTTGTTTGAGTCGTGGGCGGTGCCGTTCGGTCGCGCCAGGTCGGCTTCGATGACAGCAATACCCCGGCTGGTGAAACGATCGACAGGAATCGTCATCGGACCACCTTGTTGCACGATGACGCAGTCGACTCGGACCCCGTGGTGCAATAGCGCTTCGACGTGGTCAGCAGCCGTCATTCCTTCGGTTTCTGGCAGTTGTTGGCCGAGGTTGCAGAGATAGAGGACCTCGGCGTCGGTGCTGTTGACCGCGTTGCGAATCTCGGGCACCAGCAGAGCTGGCAGCAGACTCGTGTACAACGATCCCGGTGACAACACGCATTGGTCGGCCCGCAAGATTGCATCGAGCGCCCCGGGGCAGACCTCGGCCTCGGCAGGTTCGATCGCAACGTGACGGATCGTTCCCGGGATGGTCGACACCGCTACTTGTCCGCGTACGGTGCGCACCCTTCCGTCGACACCCTCGACTTCACCGGTGAGGACCAACGGCACCATGGCAGCGGGATAGACCCGTCCGACGCAACCTGCAAGGGCAGCGAGTCGTTCGACGCCGGAAGCGAAGTTGTCAGAGTTTTCGGCGAGGGCCAACATCAACAAATTGCCGATCGGGTGGCCTCGGAGCGATCCGCGGTCGAAGCGCCATTCGATCGCGCCAGCCAGCGGCGATGAAGGATCAGAGAGGGCGTCGATCGCCCGTCTGATATCCCCCGGCGGAGTGGTCTCATACCAGTTGCGGAGCACGCCGCTGCTGCCACCATCGTCGGCAACTGAGACCACAGCCGCGATGTCTCCGGCATAGGCGCGCACACCGCGAAGGGTCGCCGCTAGGCCGTGTCCACCCCCGATCGCGACCACTCGGCCGCCACGGTGTTGGCCGACGTGCTCATCCGATCGACCTCGAGGGGAACTCTGCGGGCGCTCGGCGGCCACGGTGTCGCCGGTGCCGAACTGTTTGCGGAGAGCTGCTTGATGGTTCACGAACCGCGCCTTACGTCACGGTGCCGAACCCGCGCGTCGAAACCTTGCGCGCGCACCCGGCGCGCCAGCTCCTCGGCCACAGCGACGGAACGATGATGTCCGCCCGTGCAGCCGATGGCGATCGGCACATAGCTTTTGCCCGCTCGCTGCAACCCGGGGAGCGCAATTTCTAGCAGTTGCGCAATGGCGTCGACGACCTGTTGACTTTCTTCCGCTTCGAGAACGAAATCGCGAACCGCATCGTCTAAGCCCGTCTGCGGTCGCAGTTCGGGCTCCCAATAGGGGTTGGGGAGAAGCCGCACATCAAAGACGAAATCGACGTCGCGGGGTAGGCCGTGTTTGTAGCCAAATGAGGTAAACACGACCTGCATCTGGCCTGGAGCATTCGGCTCAACGAAGATCTCGCGCACCCGGCTGCGCAACTGGTGAACGTTCAGCTCGCTTGTATCGATGACGACATCGGCGATCGCTCGAATCGGCTCGAGCAACACTCGTTCACGTTCGATCGCGTCGACGAGCCCTTCACCGCTGTCCAGGGGATGGCGCCGGCGTGACAACTCATATCGCCGCAACAGCGCATCTTCGGATGCGTCGAGGAACAACATGTTGACCACGGCGCCGTTCGTCCTGAGCTCCGCGATGGCGTTGAGGTAGTCCTCCCGGAACGCTTCCGAAGTGATGTTAGAAACGAGGCCGTACCCTTGATCACGGGTGCCTTGACCGCTTGCGAGCTCGGCGACTTTCGTGATCAATGGTGGCGGGAGATTGTCGATGACGAAGAAGCCAAGGTCCTCCAACACGTTGGCGGCTTCGCTCCGCCCTGCTCCCGACAAACCGGTGATGAGCCACACGGCAAGCGCCTGTTCATCGGAGGCAGGCGGCGGATCGCTGGGCACGGGTGTGGTTGACATTGATTCCTCCGGCGGGGGCCGCATGGTTGGTTCTTGAGGGGCATGTGGTTTCAGAAACGACGATCGCGACTCATGTGTCGAGGACTTCGCGGACCTTCTGCGAGAGGGTCCCGATCGTGAAGGGCTTGTCGATCAGGTTGATTCCGTCGTCGAGGACGCCATGAGGCGCCAAGACGTCTGCTGTATAGCCCGACATGAACAGGCAGCGAATCTTCGGGTTGAACGCAGCGACGGCCTCGGCGACTTCTCGGCCGTTCATTTCGGGCAGGACGACATCGGTGAGGAGCAGGTCGATGGCCTCAAGCTGAGGAAGCGCTTCGAGGGCTTCCTTGGGATTGGTAAAGCCAACCACCCCGTATCCCAGGCGTTCGAGCATGGCGGTGGTGACGGTCAGGACGTTTGTTTGATCTTCGACGATCAAGATCGATTCCGTCCCGACCGGGTTGGCGAGCGCAGATGCCCTCCGTATCGTCTGACCCTCTGGAGTCCGTGCCGGCTTGTCGGCGCTCCTCGGCAGAAAGACGGTGAAGGAGCTTCCTTCGCCGGGCTCACTGACAACTTCGACGAGCCCATTGTTCTGCGCGACGATGCCCCAGACGGTCGCGAGTCCCAGACCCGAGCCAACTCCTGACTCTTTCGTCGAAAAGAATGGCTCGAAGATACGGGTTTTGGTCTCGGCGTCCATACCGCAGCCTGTGTCGGTCACCGTCAGTTTGACAAAGTCACCTTCGGCACCGGTTGGGTCGTTGTGTGAACCGGGTGCATTGGCCGTCTCTACCGTGATCTCGCCAATCCCTGCAATGGCGTCGCGCGCGTTGACGAAAAGGTTGGTCAACACTTGTTCCAACTGTGCGGCATCAGCAGTAACCGGCCACAGATCCCCGGCGAAACGGGTCGTGACGACGATGTTCTCACCGAGGAGGCGCGTCATCATGGCGAGCGAGTCGGTGATGACGGTGTTCAGGTTGAGCGTTCGTGGCACGATCGGCTGCTTTCGGGCAAACGCCAACAATTGCCCGGTTAAGAGGCTTGAGCGCTCCGCGGCGGTTTTGATGCTGCGAATACCTTCGGCGAGGCTGCCACCCTCAGCGAGGTTGTCGCCTTCGGCGAGCTGTTCAAGTGCCATTTCGGAGCTAAACAAGATGACTGTGAGCATGTTGTTGAGGTCGTGAGCGATGCCACCGGCGAGACGCCCCATCGAGTCCAGTCGCTGGACCTGGGCGAGCTGCGCTTCGAGCGCGACTCGATCCGTGACGTCCCGGCTCACCCCGAGTACGCCAATCAGCTCCCCGCGGGTGCCCCTCATGGCGGTCTTTACCGTTTCCCTCACCTGCTTGTTGCCGTCGCTGGCAACAAAGTTCGAATGCGTCACTCGGAACTTCTCGTCAGGTGGCAAATCGATGGCGGCGAGGTCGTGCTGGCGAAACTCCTCGGCGACTTCGGGGTTGATGAGGTCAAAGTCGGTCTTGCCGACGATTTCACTTGCCGTCGCGCCCAACAGCCGTTCGACTTCAGAGTTGCAGAGCAGGTAGGTCCCATGAACGTCTTTGAGCCATACCGGGTCAGGTATCGCTCGTACCAAGGCGCGGAAGAAGGTCTCCCGATCCTCAGCCTCTTCCTTTGCCTCACTGAGCTGCGCCGCGGCCAATCGTTGGCTGCGCATGATCCTTGCGGTGGCAAGTCCCACGCCGAGGAAGGCGACGAGGAAGGTGATCCGAGTGAAGAGATGTGCCCTCGGCACGTCCAGCACAAACGACGCGCTGAACTCCACACCGGGAGGAAAGAGTGAACTGAACAAGCTGTCCGACACCCAGAACAAACATCCGATCAGCAAGAACAAGCTGATGATGTAGCCCGTGTCCTGCTGATCCACATCGGGGTCGAGCTTCATGAACCTCCGGACCGATCTGAGGTGCAGCAACACATCAGCGGCCAAGAGGAGGACATATGCCTCCACAATCTGTTTGATCGCTACGAAAATCGAGAACTCAAGGGGCGCCGTCGTCAATGCATCGGTCCATCCCCACGATGGCGGGTTGGAGGTCACCAACCAACGGCTGGGAAACAGGAGATTGAGCGTCGTCAGCAGGCGGAACGGCATCTCGATGACATACATGTTCATCCACCATTTCGCGTCCTCAGACTCGCGTTTGAGTGCGAAATAGCCATGCCAAACGATCCATAGTGTGAACGTGGGTACGAACAGAAACGCAACGTAGCCATTGGTCGGCCCCCACAACAGCCACAACGATTGTGCGCCCCCAGCGAGTGCGCTGAGTAATCCGAATTTCCAGCCCCAGCTAAGCGCGATGATAAGAGGAAATATCAAACCCCACACCATCGCAACTTTGTAGTCCCGGAATACCAGAGTAAAGGTGAATAGGTTGGCGAGAAACCCAGCAATGCCAAAGCCAACTGAGACGGCAATTTTGTAGCGAACGGTTCCTCGCTGTGGCACTCGTGCGCCTCCCGGTTTCACCCTGTGTGGAGCGGGCTATCAGGTCGTGTCTCGGCCGAAAGTGGTGGTCGTTTCGACCGATGGAATGTCTGTGGCGATCGGCTTCGTGTAACGACCCACATGAGGCAGTCTACGTGAGCATGTGCGCGCGGTTCACGGCTACCGGTCTGTCATCCCGCCATGTCCGACGTCATCACGTGTCATCGATTCCTCTGACCGATCCTCAACAGAGGGGGTGTCGGCGGGAGTCCCATCACCAGCGGCAGCCCCATGGAGTCGTTCGATGATCGCTGCACCGACGACCGACGGTAACCAACCCAGCGCCATGATGGCGTCGGGATCAGCGCTCTTCAATCGCTTGACAGATCCGAACTCTCTGATGAGTTTCGCCTTTCGCTTCTCCCCCAGGCCCGGGATGTCATCAAGGGCACCCTTGCGCATGGCCTTGTCTCGCCGACGCCGGTGATGGGTGATCGCAACGCGGTGGGCTTCGTCTCTCAAATGCTGTAACAAGAACAGCGCCTCGGAATCACGGGGGATCTGCAGGGGTCGGGAACGCCCCGGCGTGTATACCTCTTCGAGCTTCTTGGCGAGGGACACCATCGTGATCTCTTCTTCGAGGCCGAACTCTTCGAGTACGGCATATGCCGAGCTGAGCTGGCCTTTGCCGCCGTCGATCACGATGAGGTCAGGCGGATAGGAGAACCGTCGTCGCTGCTCGATCGGTTGATCTCGCTCGGCGAGGAGGCGTTTCAGGCGACGGCGCATGACCTCGGCCATAGATGCGAAGTCGTCTTGACCGACGACGGTTTTGATGGTGAAGTTTCGGTAGTCGGGGCGTTTGGGCAGGCCGTCTTCCATGACGACCATCGATGCGACAACCTCGGTCCCCTGCAGGTTTGAGATGTCATATCCCTCGATGCGCAGGGGTGGCGTCTCCATGCCGAGGTAGTCCTGCAGTTCGGTGAGGGCTTTGGCGCGGGCGTTGTGATCGGCATTTCGCCGAAGCCGGTGTCGGACGAGCGCCTCCTTGGCGTTGTGTTCAGCGGTTTCCATGAGCGTGCGTTTGCCGCCACGTTTGGGTTCGCGAATCGTGACGTTCGCACTTCGGACTTCGGTGAGGAACTCTTCGAGGAGTTGCTGCTCGTCGGGAAGTGGCCGGATGAGGATCTCCCGAGGTATCTCCTCAGGATCCGAATCGCCATAGACCTGTTCCACGAGGCGGCTCGACAGTGCCGCTTCGTCGAGCTCTTCGACACGGTCGATGACCATCTGCTTTTGTCCGACGAGGCGCCCCTTACGGACGTGAAAGACCTGGACGGATGATTCGAGCGGGTCGTCGAGTCGACCTATCAGGTCATAGTTGTCGGCGGTGGGCCCGACCATCTCGTGGCGCTCGACCGCTCGTCTCACCGAAGCGAGCTGGTCTCGCAGGCGGGCGGCAGCTTCGAAGTCGCAGTCCTCGGCGGCACCGAGCATCCGCGCTTCGAGCGAGTCAAGAATGTCGGTGTTGTCACCTTCGAGAAAGCTGATCAGCTCACCGACGAGGATCTCATACTGGGCGCTCGTGACCTCGTCGACGCAAGGGGCGCAACACTTTTCGATGTGCGCAAACAAGCACGGTCGACCTTCCGCCTTGTGACGATTGAGCTTTGAATCGGTGCATGTACGGATGGGAAACGTTCTCAGCAACAGATCGAGGGTTTCTCGTATGGCGTACGCGTGCGCGTATGGGCCGAAGTATCGGACACCCTTGCGCTTCTTTCCCCGCATGACCATCGCTCGGGGCCACTCATGTCCGGTGGTGATGGCCAGGTACGGGAACGACTTATCGTCGCGCAGCCGGATGTTGAACGGTGGCTGATGCGACTTGATCAAGTTGTATTCGAGGTGGAGCGCTTCGACCTCGGAGTTGACCTCAACCCACTGCACGGTCGCGGCTGTCTGGACCAGCTGCCGGGTCTTGTCGGGCAGGCGGCGCTGGTCAGCGAAATAGTTGGCGAGGCGATGGCGCAGGCTCTTGGCCTTACCGACGTAGAGCACGCGGCCGTTCTTGTCGAGAAACTGATACGACCCGGGAGCGTCGGGGATTGTGTTGGGCGGTGGACGTTCGACCATAGATCCTCCTCACTCAAGTTGATGTGACGCTTGTGACAGCGGCGTCCTGTGTGCGCTCCGGGCCTGTGCGCTCGGTGTCGGTGCGGTCGGTGGGTCTTTCTACATGCTCGCTGTCGCCCTGTGCAGTCCGGTCCTTCCGCGCTGCCCAGCGGTTCTGTGCAGATCGAAAGATTGGTTGCGTGGGGGCGTGGCGGGCGAGTCGCAGACCGTGGAAACCCGATGGGACTCCCCTACCCGACAACGGTTCATGGGTGGGGCCGGATTGAATTGCTGTTCAACCGGTAGGATGATCCCGCACCGTCCATGACCGTTGGCGACTTGCCTGCCCGTATCGATGACGCCGCGACCCACAAGCTCGCGGCAACGTCGATAGGTTGCACCACAAACAGCGGGTGCGGAGCGCGGGAACCCGGCAGGTCGGGACTGCAGCCGATGCGCCACGTCGAAGGGAACGCACATGCTGCGACTTCAAACTCCCCTACCGGACCGCTTCACCGATGCTTCCGAAGATCAGCTCGATGCGATGATCGTCGATGCGAAAGCCGAGCTGGGCAGCGACCTGTTGATATTGGGTCACCATTATCAGCGAGAAGAGGTCTACAAGTTCGCCGATTCGCAGGGGGACTCGTTCAAGCTTGCTCGCTTTGCTGCAGACAACGAGCAGGCCCGACACATCGTGTTCTTGGGTGTGCACTTCATGGCCGAATCGGCCGATGTGCTGACCAAACCCGACCAGCATGTGTACCTGCCCGATCTGAACGCGGGCTGTTCGATGGCCGATATGGCTGACCTCGAACAGGTGGAGATCGCCTGGGAAGATATGGCCTCGGTCACCGATATCGAGCAGGTCATCCCTATTACGTACATGAACTCGTCGGCCGCGTTGAAGGCCTTCGTAGGGCGCAACGGTGGCGCCGTGTGTACGTCGTCGAATGCTCGGGCGGTGTTGTCGTGGGCTTTTGAGCGCGGCGAGAAAGTGCTGTTCTTCCCCGACCAGCACCTGGGCCGCAACACCGGCGTGCAGATGGGCTACGAGCTGGATGACATGGTGGTGTGGGACCCCAACCTCGACTGGGGTGGTCTCACTGAGCGTGATATCAAAGAGAAGCGCTTCTTGTTGTGGAAGGGCCACTGTTCGATCCACCAGCGGTTCCGGCCAGAACACATCCACGCGGTGCGTGCCGAGAATCCTGCGGTGTCGGTGGTGGTCCACCCCGAATGTCCGCACGAGACGGTGCGGCTGGCCGACGCCGTTGGCTCGACCGAGTACATCCTCAACTATGTCAGCGACGCCGCGCCCGGCGCGGACATCGCCGTGGGTACTGAGGTGCACATGGTGCACCGCCTGGCGGAGAACAACCCCGACAAGAACGTGTTCTCACTCGACCCGCTGGTGTGTCCGTGTTCGACCATGTTCCGTATCGATGCACCCCATCTGGCCTGGACGCTCGAAAAACTGGTTGCCGGTGAACCCGTTAACCGCATTGCCGTCGACGACGACACCTCTGAATGGGCCAAAGTCGCCCTCAACCGCATGCTCGATATCACCTAAGCGCCCGGCACCCCGCCAGCGGGCCGGGCGCAACGATGTGGGGTAGCGCCGTTTGGTCTGAACGGCCCCCCTCCGCGCCGTACTGGTTGGTGCTACCGCCCCTCCGTCAACGCTCTTTGTCGTCTCGAGCCATAGCGCCCCGGGGATGTCAGGGATGTCGTAGCCAGCTGCTTCAGCTCCATCTAAGCTACGGTTAGTCAATAACTGTACGTTAGGGGGCTCGTGGCAACACACTTACGTAGACGATGGGACCCACAGTTTGAGGGCATGAGCCGCCGTGACCGGAACGGCTGCTGGTACGACGCCTACCTTCCTGATCCTCTCGACCGCTGGGAGTTGTCAATGCCAGCCGATGTAGCCGCTGACGTCGCGGATGCGGAGCAGGCAGTGCGCAACCTCAATCAGAACGGCACGGCGCACATCAGCCTGGAGGGTCTGGCACGGTTTTTGTTGCGCGCCGAATCTGTTGGGTCCTCAAGAATCGAAGGTCTCGAAGCCGCGGCGCGACGTCTCGCCAACGCTGAAGCAGGAATCGCGTTGGGCAGTCCGGTAGATGACCGGGTGGCTGTCGAAGTGCTGGGCAACATCGCCGCAATGGAGTCGGCGATACAAGTCGCTGTGCGTCGGCAACCGTTCGGTCTTGAGGATCTCCTGGTCATCCATCGCGAACTCATGGCCAGCTCATCAACACCGCACCTCGCAGGGGTCATCCGAGAAGAGCAGAACTGGATCGGCGGCAGTTCGTTCACGCCCTGCAACGCGGCGTTTGTGCCGCCCCCTCCTGAATATCTCGATGGGCTGCTGAGTGACCTCGTCAAATATGTGAACGGGGACGAGCACTCCCCGCTCGTTCACGCAGCCATCGCACACGCTCAGTTCGAGACCCTGCACCCCTTTGCAGACGGTAACGGTCGAACAGGGAGGGCACTGGTTCACGTGATTCTGCGGTCGCGTGGACTTGCACCCGCGTTCGTTCCGCCTATCAGCTTGGTGCTGGCAACCAGGTCTGATGACTATGTCGCTGGATTGACAGCGTTCCGCCACACAGCCGGTGCCGACAGTGCCGAGCGTTCCGAGGCAACGGTTGAATGGCTGCGAATCTTTGTTGCCGCAACGCGGCGCGCGTGCATCGACGCGTTGACCTACAGCCGGCAAATCGACGAGTTGGTTGCAGGGTGGCGGCAACGGCTTGGCCGAATCCGCGCCAAGTCCAGCACCGACTTGTTGCTACGCGTCCTCGCGGGTGCGCCGATCGTCACCGCCGAGTCCGCGAGTGGACTGATAGGACGCTCCACGGCTCGAACAACCGACGCGATCAACGCACTCGCTGAGGTTGGCATTCTGCAGCAGCGAAACCTCGGCAGGCAGCGCTATCGCGTTTTCGAGGCTCCAGAAGTGCTCGACCTGTTCACGGGTCTGGAACGATCGCTCGCATCGGTAACGGGCGACACCCGTCGAGAGCCGCCGGTACGACGAGTGCCTCACCGCCCCAGCCGACGCCGGAGCCCCAGCGGGAACGATCCTCAGATCTGACCGATGTACGTGTCCGGCCTGGCCGCCGACGCTGCTGCTGCCAGTGCCGATCCGATCCGCCACTGGACCGGCGAGCCCGAAGCGGCGGTAGCGATGTCCACCACCCAACTGCCGGATCCAGACATCTAGCGGCTCGTTCCTCCCAGATGTCGGGAACGTCACACCGCGACCCGTGTGCCGCGGCGAGCGCGTCGTGATGACGGCCGTGTTCGCCCAGCGGGCGGGCTCGACGGCTTGTTCGCTGAGACCGTCGGCCGCCAAGCGGCGCGATGTTCCGCGAGGGCTGTGGCATCGGAAAGGAGTATCGCGACCGTTCCAGGCTCGCGGGGTCGGAACGGTGTGCGAGGGGGCTGGCAGGTTGTCGTTTGAATCTGGCATAGAGGTACTTCGGGGAAAGAGGCGAACGGTCGGGGTAAGCCGTCGGTCGACCCAGGGGTATGGGTCAACCTTCGGTCAGAATCGCAGCCGCTTGCCGGAGAAGGTCAAGGTCAGGTTCTGCTTCTGCCTGTTGACAGAGTTGCACGTAGTCCCGTGCGATCGACATTGCGAGTCCTTGGAATGCCGCCGGGTACCGCTGGGCCGTCGGCAGGACCAGTTGCAGGGCCTCCCGCGCAGCGATGACGCCTTCGACCGAACGGTCGGCCTCGGCGAGTCTCAGCGCCATCACGATGAGCGTCGTGGCGAGGTTGGGGTTGTGGGCGGCGGGGTTCTGTTCGGCGAGTGTCCGTCGGAGTTGGACGGCTTCGGTGGCGGGTTGGAGGGCGTCGTCGCGGCGTCCCACCTCAGAAAGCCCGATGGCGAGGTTGTTGAGCGCCCCGGCGAGGTCGGGGTTGTAGGCGGTTGGGTTCTGTTCGGCGAGTGTCCGGTACAGGTTGGCGGCTTCGGTTGCGGGTTGGAGGGCTTCGTCGCGGCGTCCCACCTCAGAAAGCCGGACGGCGAGGGTATTAAGCGCCATGGCGAGGCCGGGGTTGTGGGCGGCTGGGTTCTGTTCGGCGAGTTCCCGGCGGAGTTGGACCGCTTCGGTGGCGTGTTGGAGGGCTTCGTCGCGGCGTCCCACCTCAGAAAGCCGGACGGCGAGGGTATTGAGCGCCATGGCGAGGCCGGGGTTGTGGGCGGCTGGGTTCTGTTCGGCGAGTTCCCGGCGGAGTTGGACCGCTTCGGTGGCGTGTTGGAGGGCGTTGTCGCGGCGTCCCACCTCAGAAAGCCCGATGGCGAGGGTATTGAGCGCCATGGCGAGGTCGGGGTTGTAGGCGGCTGGGTTCTGTTCGGCGAGTGTCCGGTACAGGTTGGCGGCTTCGGTGGCGGGTTGGAGGGTTTCGTCGCGCGGCGTCCCACCTCAGAAAGCCGGACGGCGAGGTTGTTGAGCGCCGAGGCGAGGTCAGGGGTTGTAGGCGGCGGGGTTCTGTTCGGCGAGTTTCCGGCGGAGTTGGACGGCTTCGGTGGCGGGTTGGAGGGCTTCGTCGCGGCGTCCTACCCCAGAAAGCCGGACGGCGAGGTTGTTGAGCGCCGAGGCGAGGTCGGGGTTGTAGGCGGCGGGGTTCTGTTCGGCGAGTGTCCGGTACAGGTTGGCGGCTTGGGTGGCGGGTTGGAGGGCTTCCCTCGCGGCGTCCCACCTCAGAAAGCCGGACGGCGAGGTTGTTGAGCGCCCCGGCGAGCTTGCCCCCGTCTTTGGGTGCGGCTTGTCGCAACTGGTGCACTCGCCATTCCGAGACCACGAGGAGACTTCGGGAAAGGGGTGCCCGGGCGTCGTCGTCGCGGGCGAGAACAGCCTGACAGATTGTGCTTTTGAGAAGCTCTCCAGCGGCGTAGTGCTGACCCAGCGTCTGCAGCGCCATGCTGAGGTTGAGGTCAGTCCCGTATGTGGCATCGACGAGTGCGCGGTCGACCCAAGTTTCGGCGTGAGCATTCAACAGCCGCAGCAGAACATCTGCGACGGGTGCGCGTCGACACGCCCGGGTCAGAACGGCCAGCGCCGAATCTTGCTCCTGAGCATCGAGCTCGGCGAAGAGACCACGCCCACGACCTGCCGCGACCGCCGAACCGCTGGGAGAGTCAGGGCCTAAGAGCCAACGGTGCCACGTCTCAGTGACGCCCTCCGGAAACGTGGCGGGTGCATCTTTGGACAGGTGTCTGGGGTCAAGGGAGAACTCGATGATGGCCTCCGCAACCGGGTCGGGGCCGAAGTCGGAGAGCCTCTCCTGGTCGGGGCTGAACGCGATCAACCATCTGCGTAGGTGGTTGGCCCGGTCTGTAGCGTCCGCTGACCCTGACTGGGTTCCGGTCGTCACGTCCGGGATGGTCACCAGGAGGTCGGTTGCCCGTCCCGTGGTGGCTCGTGTCATCGCTGCCGTGGCAACCGAGCGAAGCCTCAAGTCGAAGGATTTGGCATCATCGTCTGCGGCGTGTCCAGCCCAAAGCCGGAAGCCGTCTGAGACGCCCGCAGGTATGCGGTCGGCGAGCGTGCGGAGCTTCGGCCGCCAGAAGCGTTCATCTTCACGGAGGATCGCCCTACCGAGCAGCGACGCGCTGGAGATCAGGGCGCCTGGCGCAAGCTCCCCGGTTGCCGTCAACAACGCTGCAATCAAGATCATCATTGTGTTGTTGAACGTGTCGTTTGCGAGCCATGCCCTCAGCATGTCCGAACGCTCGGCGGCATCGTCGGCCGGAGTGGCGGGGGCGTCTTCGAGGAACTCGCCTCCCAGATCCTGCACGGCCGCCCGGAAAAAAAGCCGAACGATCTGCGCCGGGGTCGTGAGCGGGTCGAGCGCCACCTGACAACGATCTTCGTGCAGGTGTTCCGCATCGTGGTCAGCCAGCTTGAGTGCTTGGGAAAGACCGGTGACGAGCCGCGCCTCTGGTCGATCACAGAGCAGGATCCGTACGGGACAGCGAACCGGCGTGGTGATCAACTCAGCAACGATGCTCGCGAGACTGGCCGCATAGTCCACAACGATCAGCCGCGGCGTCGTTCCAGCGAGCACCTCGCTCGTCACCTGCCGAGGGAAGCCAGACTCCCATCTGCCCGTCGACGCGGATGGCATCGATAAGAAGCCCGTTACCCAACCCCGGTCTGCCATTCGGTGACAGAGCTCGCGTGCCAGACGGGTCTTGCCAGCACCGCCTGGCCCGGTAATGGTCGCCAGGCGCACGCCCGGTACGGCCGTGGCGGCGTCGCCATCGTTTGGCGAAGCCCAGGTCAACAAATGGCCAAGCTCGTCTGTGCGCCCCGTGAACGTGACGAGTTCTTCGGCGGCCTTCAGATCGGTGAAACCCACGTTTTTGGGTCTCGCACAACGGCGACGGGTCGATCAACGGCCTGCAACATGTTCGGCAGCACTTGAGTCGGTGCAGTCTGCTCCGGCGCCAACGCCGTGCGTAGCGTATCGCTGTCGAGCAGGAACGCTGTCGGGGTCACCCAGAGCCGTTTGCCAGGACCATTGTTGTTTGGCGAGGCATCGTGCGAGATGACTCCGACCAGAAGATCGTCGTGGAACACCGCTGAGCCTGAGATCCCAGCCCAGGCACTGTCCGGAGCGACGGCGCCGTTCACTTCGCCGGGGGCGTCGGCCGTTTCGAAGGTGCCACCGCCCTCGATCGTCATGATCAAGACCCCGTCACTCGCGCCTTCTACAGCATCGAGCGGAGCAGCGTTGATCCTGGAGGGCGGGCCATGGGCCTACCCGCCTCTTTGATTCGCTCAATGGGGAACCCGAGCGCTCGAACGCCGTCACCTGTTGGCGTGACCGGTTCATCCAGCACAACCTTGCCCCATTTAACCGGTTGGACAGCACCGGCCGATGCGGCCGATTCGAGGTCGCTCGTCCCAGTGCCGATCTTGAGAAGGGCGACATCGGGCGAACCGCCGCCCAGCGGGTGCCGCTGCTGTGTGATCCAGCCGTTGGCGTCGAGGCCGCCGATCGTGACCTGTCTGGACGCTTCTGACCACTGCGTGTCGCCGATAGCACGAAATTCGATGAGCCCTTCGATGTTGTCGAGGACGTGACGGCAGGTCAGCACCAACCCGGGGGCGACGACATAACCCGACCCCACCTCATGGGCACCCGATCGCCGATTGGACAGACCTCGAAGGGCTACGACGCGATGATCAAACACGTGCTGAGTCACTGTCGGCTACTCCCGGCAGGTGGGGCATCAGCCGCAGCGGCGGCGATAAGATTCTCGGATCGGAAGTACGGCGCACGGTCGCATCGGCAGCGGTCGGTGCGTGCCGATCGGCGAGGGGTGTGGTCGGGGTGGGATGTTGCGACCCCGATCGGCGACATTGTCTTCGGCATGAAAGCGATGTCAGCGGGCCCGGAAGCGGGCTCATTATTCCGATCTTGGCGGGTTGCCGAGACACTCCCGCTCATTCTGGGCGTTCGGCGGAGGTGCCAGAGACCTCGATGGCGCCCTTCGGTTCGTCGCCGTCGGCGGGCCGTTGCGGGGTCAACCTGAGGGTCACGGTGTTGATCGCCGATCGGGAACGACGGCCCCGGAGCTTCCCCTTTCCCCGGCCTGTACAACGCCGACATGGACCCGGCCGTCCACGGACTTCTCCGACGAATCCTCAGATCCGAACTCGATCCCCAACGTCAATTCGACAGCGTCGACGTTGAAGCGAAGGTCCTGTCCCTCACCCTGCTGTTGGGCCTCGATGAGTTCCGCGCGAATCTGCTCGATGGCGGTCGCCAACGACAGTGGATGTTTCGGAGCCTCGGTGCGTGGCTCCCCGCTGCTTGGCTCCGTGCTGGCGGCGCCCTGTGCCCCTTGTCTGAATCCTTGTGGCTCAACGGCTCCTCCGGTCCTCCGGCGATCACAGGAGCCTCAGATAACCACCAGACACTTTCGAGCGCAACAGACACACAACAACCGCCACCGAAGGCAGTGAGCAACCGCTCTCAGTGGACTCAACCCGGACCGGAATGACCTGGCCGAATCGACCAAGTTCAGTCTCGGGGCGCGGCAGGTGTGGCGCGATTACCGAGCGCGGCGGCGCGCGACCAGGATCATGAGTCGGGGATGACTCGGTGGATGGGGTTGCCGCCAGCGTCGAAGAACGACTCGGGTGGCGTGGGTTCGAGCAACGGGGACCTGTGGGCCGGAGTCGCTCCCCGCTGAAACGTGAAGCGTCCCCGTTCCACTCAACAAGGCGGTTATACTTGGCGGTATGACTCACCGTGTTGGACCCAAGGGGCAGGTGGTGATCCCGAAGCAGTTGCGAGACGAACTTGGGATTGAGCCTGGTGATCAGATCAGTTTTTGGCGCGATGGTGATCATGTCGCATTGAAGCGCTCTGACGCCGGTAGCCCGTTGCGAGGGCGATATGCCGGTGTCTCTTTGACTGACACGTTGATCGACGAGCGCGCAGCGGACCGCCGCCGAGAACAGCGACGATGAGCGTCGTCCTCGACTCGTGGGCGGTACTTCGCTATCTCGAAGACGATCCCTCAACAGCGGGCCCAGTTGCTGATCTGCTCGCCGCCCAGCGGCCGCTGATGTCGTGGGTAAATCTGGGTGAGGTCTTCTACGTGCTCAAGCGACGGGTCGGCGAAGCCGAAGCCGCCAGAACCGTCCGAGACCTTCGTGGTGTTCTTGATGCACGGCTGCCAGATGAGCGGATTGTCATGGACGCGGCGCGCATCAAGGCGGATCACCCCATGGCATTTGCCGATGCTTTCGGCGCGGCCCTGGCAACCTCGACAGGTTCAACGTTGTGGACGGGCGACCCAGAACTCTTGATCGACGATGCAGCCTGGCGCTGGCGTGACCTTCGCCGCGTGTAGGCCGCCCCCATCACGGCGGCCATGACGCTCTGCCCGACGGAGGCCTCTGACGGCGTCGGATCCGCAACCGCGTGCGTTACTGAGCGGGGCGGCGTGCGACCAGGACCATGAGTCGGGGGATGACTCGGTGGATGGGGTTGCCGCCAGCTTCGAAGAACGACTCGGGTGGCGTGGGTTCGAGCATCGTTTCCAACTCAAGGCTGGCGCTGATCAGGCCGTTGAGGTACTGGCTGAGCGGGCGGTGGAAGAACGGCAGTTCGACGCCGTTGTCCAGCATCTCCCACTCATGCGAGGCGACGGCGTACGTGCCGATCCGCCAGCCGTGTTCGTCGGAGATGTAGTCCTCCACCCAGCCCGAGCCGGGCGCTTGGGTAAGCGGATGATTCAGGAACCACACGAAGCGGCCGCCGGGCCTGAGAACTCGGGCGATCTCGTCGAGGGCACCCTGAAAATCCAAGATGTGTTCGAACACCAGGCTTGCCACAGCCCCATCGACGGACCCATTTCCTAAGGGGAGGTCGTTTGCGGCCGCGCGAACGCCGCACACACCGGGATGGCGGTCTGCGAGCTGAACCAGCGGCGCTGCGGGTTCGACGGCTACGGCGTCATGTCCGGTTTCCGCGAGTGCTCGTGCCACTTGGCCCTCACCCGCGCCGACATCGACCACCGACCGACACCCGGCCAACAGATCGACCGCTAACGGGATCATCTGGTCCGCATATTCCGGCCGCAAACCCGTCGCCACCTCGCCGAGCCACCACTCAGCGTGTGTCTCCCATGCGGCCGAGGCATCATCGTTGGGGTGCTCAGGGCGTTCATCGTTGCGGTACTTGGACATCAGGGCAGCCTATTCAGCCACCAACGCGTGTCGATCGTTCGGCCAAGGTCGCACTGAGTCACGCCGACGGTTCGTATGCGGGTGGCGTTGATGCTCCGCCGGTGAGCTCGTGTGGAAGCCTCTGAGGGGATCGGCCCGCCATCCCAACTCGCGGCGGCACGATGCAGCGTTGATCCGATCGAGTGCGATTGGTGAAGGTGTCTGCCCGTACGATCCCAGAATGTTGCGCCGGGCCACTCAGAACCTTGCAGTGAGGCGTGAGGGGCGACACGACCACACCCCAACAAGAGCGACGTTGGTCGGAGTCTTGGGCCTGCTCCTCGTAAGCGTTGGGTGCGGGCGGACGACCGAAGCGATTTCAGCGTCGTCGACCACGACCGAGTCCGTCCTCGTCGAGCCCTCGACGACCTCCACGACGTCCGTTTCGACGTCTACCTCAACAACCGTCGTGCCAGCAACGACCACCAGCGCTGCGATGCCGGCCCAGACGAGCACATCCGACACACCATCTCCTTCAGAACGACGGCCAAGCGCTACTCAGCCGCCTGCAAGTTCGCCGTCAGCATCTCCTTTAACGCAAGCCACAGGACAGACTCCCCCGTCGTCCGCCGACGGACCGCCGACCACTCTCGGTGTGCCCACCCCTGGCCGTCCGTTTGCCGTGACGATCCCACCGGGCTCGCCGGGCAGCGGTGAGGAGATCGTCGTCGACGTGCGCATGCCGGCGCGCTTGCCCGCGCCGATGGTGGTCTTCGCTCACGGCATGGACACGCTGCCGAGCAACTACGCAGCGTTGCTCGACGGTCTGAGCAACGCCGGATATCTGGTAGTGGCGCCGCACTTTCCGGGTACCCGGTCTGACCGGCCAGGAGGTCCGGACGCGTCCACGGTCGGGAGCCAGCCCGGAGACGTGCGCCGAGTGATCAGCGAGCTGCCTGCCCTGGTGCCGGGCTTCGCCGACGCGACCGACGGACGGGTCGCCGTGGTCGGACACTCGCTGGGTGGCGTCACCGCCTTGGCGCTGGTCAGCCAACCGTCACAGATGGATCCTCGGATCTCCGCTGCGGTGATCCTTGCCGGTGAGCACCAGCCGGTTTGGGCGGGTGGGTTTCAAGCGACCGCCGCTCCCCTGTTGTTCATCCACGGCACCGCCGACGACGTGATCCCGTGGACCAGCGGCGAGGCTGCCTGGATTGCCTCGGGCCCAGGCCACTGGTGGCTCGCACTGCCGAACGGTACCCACGGCTCGCCGTTCACCGATCCGTCGCCGTTGGTCGCCCACGCCGTTACCACCTTCCTGTCGACCGCCATCAACGGTGACCATTCCGGAAACGGCATCGCTGCTCTCGGAGCCATCCCCTCACCATAAGTGAGGTGCTTGACATCCAGCGCGCCTCGGGCATCACTCGGCGACGTCGGCGAACGACCGGTGGTGATCCCGGCCGGGGACGGAAGCCAAGCGTCTGCCACCGCGGTCTGCACCAGAGCGATCGGACTCTCGACGTGCGTCCCGATCCAGACGCGACGAACCCGCGTGTCTACGCCGATGAATCCGCCAGCAACGGCGCCAGGAACTGTCCGGTGACCGACGCTGGATTAGCTGCCACATCCTCCGGAGTGCCCTCCGCTATGACGTGCCCGCCGCCGACACCGCCTTCTGGCCCCAGATCGATGATCCAATCTGAACAACGGACCACATCGAGGTTGTGTTCGATGACGATCACCGAGTTGCCAGCGTCGACCAAACGCTGCAGGACCAACAACAAGCGACGAACATCCTCAAAATGCAGCCCAGTTGTCGGTTCATCCAAGATGTACGCGGTCTTGCCGGTCGACCGCTTGGCCAGCTCGCTCGCCAACTTCACCCGCTGCGCCTCACCCCCCGACAACGTCGGAGCAGGCTGACCGAGCCTCACATAACCCAGGCCTACGTCAAAGAGGGTCTGCAAGTGCCGGGCAATCACCGGCTGGTTGGCGAAGAACTCGAGTGCTTCCTCAACCGGCATGTTCAACACATCGGCGATGTTCTTGTCCTTGAACGTCACCTCAAGAGTGTCACGGTTATACCGTGCACCGCCGCAGACCTCGCACGGCACATAGACATCTGGCAAGAAGTGCATCTCGATCCGGATTGTCCCGTCACCGCTGCACGCCTCGCACCGTCCGCCCTTGACGTTGAACGAGAACCGGCCCGGCTTGTAGCCGCGCGTCTTTGACTCCTGGGTCTGGGCGAACAGCGTGCGGATCTTGTCAAAGACGCCCGTATAGGTCGCTGGATTCGAGCGCGGCGTCCGGCCGATGGGGCTCTGGTCGATATTGATGACCTTGTCGAGATATTCGAGTCCATCGACCGACGTGTGACGTCCCGGCACCTCTCGAGAGCCGTAGATCTTTTTCATCAACGCTCGCAGCAAAATCTGATTGACCAGCGTCGACTTGCCTGAACCCGATACCCCGGTGACCGCTACCAGCACACCGAGCGGGAACTCCACATCGATATCGTCCAGATTGTGCTCACGCGCACCACGAACGACGAGCGATGCATCCGTGATTGGCCGTCGAACCGTTGGCGTCGGGATGTGTCGCTCCCCCGTCAGGTACGCCCCTGTGATGGACTCGGACGAGGCCATGAGGTCGGAAACCGACCCGGATACGACGACGTGACCACCGTGCTCACCCGCTCCCGGACCGATGTCGACGACGTGGTCCGCAACCCGGATCGTCTCTTCATCGTGTTCGACGACCATCACGGTGTTCCCGAGATCCCGCAGTCGAATCAAGGTGTCGATCAGCCGACGGTTGTCCCGTTGATGCAGCCCAATCGATGGCTCATCTAAGACGTAGAGCACCCCGACCAGGCCTGAGCCGATCTGAGACGCCAAACGAATCCGCTGCGCCTCCCCGCCCGACAGCGTCGCCGACGAGCGATTCAAGGACAGATACTGCAGCCCAACATCGACCAAGAACTTCAGGCGCTCATTGATTTCCTTCAAGATCGATGTCGCGATGATCATGTCGCGTTCGCCCAGCGCCAGGTTCGAAAGGATCGACGCGCACTCCCCGATCGGCGCATCACCGATTTGCTGGATTGAATAGCCTCCGACGGTCACCGCCAAGCTCACCGGATTGAGCCGCGCACCGTGACATGTCGTACACGGGATCAGGCGCATATATCCCTCGACCTGGTCACGAATACGGTCCGAATCCGCGTCGGCATGACGTCGCTTGAGGTATCCGAGCACACCCTCAAAGTTCGCATCGAATGTCCGCTTGCGTCCCCGCCGGTTGGTGTATTGCACCTCGATCTTGTCCTCGAGTCCGTACAGGACGATCTCGCGTGCCTTGTTGGGCAATTCCTCCCAGGGGACCTCCGTGGAAAAGTCGTTGTTCTCAGCGACCGCCCGCAAGACGAGTTGGTAATACTTCCCCCGAAAACCGGACCATGGAGCGATCGCTCCTTCCTCTAAGGTTCGCGCGGGATCCGGGATGACGAGTTCTGGGTCGACTTCGAAAGTCGTTCCTAACCCGTCGCACGTCGAACACGCACCGTAGGGCGAGTTGAACGAAAAGTTCCGGGGTGCCAACTCGCCAAAGGAACGCTGACAATACGTGCACGCCAGGTGTTCGGAGAACGTCAACATCTCCTCGACGCCCCCGGGTGAAGCCTGCGAACCGTCGCCCTCGGTCCTGTGCGTCGCAGTGCCGTCCGATCCGCTTTGGGATCCGCCGCCCACAATCTGAACATGGGCAATACCGTCCGCCAAACGAAGAGCAGTCTCCAACGAGTCGGTCAAACGCCGTTCGATACCTTCACGGCGCACCAGCCGATCGACCACGACTTCGATGTCGTGGCTTTCATAGCGAGCTAATCCAGGCACCTCATCGACCTGAAACACATCGCCGTCGACCCGCACCCTCGTGTATCCCTGCGACGCCAGGTCTGCAAACAATTGTTGATAGGTGCCCTTCCGGCCCTGGACGACGGGCGCCAGCACCTGAAATCGGGTGCCTTGTTCCAACTGCAAAATGTGATCGACGATTTCTTGCGGAGTTTGCTGGGTGATGGGTCGCCCGCACGTGGGGCAGTGCGGCTTGCCAATACGAGCAAACAGCAACCGCAGGTAGTCAGACACCTCGGTGATGGTTCCCACCGTTGACCGGGGCGAATTGGGTGCAGATTTCTGATCGATCGAGATCGCTGGAGACAAGCCCTCGAGGAAATCGACGTCTGGCTTGTCCATCTGGCCGAGAAACTGTCGGGCGTAGGCCGACAAGCTCTCGACGTAGCGTCGCTGCCCCTCGGCGTAGATCGTGTCGAACGCCAACGACGACTTGCCCGATCCGGACAGACCGGTGAAGACGATCAGTCGATCGCGGGGCAGGTCAAGGTCAACATTCTTGAGATTGTGTTCGCGGGCGCCGCGCACCACTATGGAATCAGCCGTGGTCACTAGTACCGTCCTCTGTTTGCGGCCACACCGCTACGTCAATGGGGTGGTTGCCAACATCATCATTCTGTGAGGCGCTTGCCAAGCGCTCACGTCAAAGCCATCATTCGTCCCATCGAGACCGATTGCCCAGCCTGGCGGGTCAACCATGAGCGACCACATCCGAATCGGAGTCCTCGCCTACGCGGGCGCCGACGAATTCGACCTGATTGTCCCATACGACACCCTCTCCATCTGGGCCCAGAGATGGCCCCGGGACCAGGTGACGGTCGCTGCAATTTCACGTGAGAGCCGCCCGCAGCGTTTGGCGAAGGGCATTCGGATCATCCCCGAGGCCACATGGGCTGGCTTCGGACGTCTCGACGCACTGGTAATCCCCGGTGGCCCTGGCCTTATTCCCCTCATGAATGATCAGATCACACGCGGCTGGCTGCAACGGTTGGCGGAGACCAAGTGCGTGTTTGCCGCGATGTGTACGGGTGTGTTGTTGCTGGGCAACGCTGGCGTTATCGAAGACGAGCATGTGAGCGTGCACAGCGAAGCGGCGGAGTTGTTGTCCGCCATGGCGCCGAAAGCGCAGCACGCGTCGACGGCTGTTGCCCGTCACGGGCGCCTGATTACCTCGTCGAGTGCGCATGGAACCCTCGACGCGGCGATCGAACTGGTGCGGACCCTGAAAGGCGCGTCGCGCGCCGAGGAGGTCGCCAGCTTGGTCGGTCATCCAACGCCGCAGGTCGTAGATCAGTCACATCTCGGCGAGGAAGACGACAGCAACGTGACGACGCTCCGGGCCGACGCCAGCTGAGCTCCCTGGACGTCCGGTCACGAGCGCGACGGCGTCGACGCCAAGACGCGACTCCAGATCGGTAACGCGATCACTACATGTGAAGCGCTGGCACCACCAGATATCCGATGCCTTTACCCACACGGCGATCGTCAGCTCCTACAGTGGGCAATGAGCGAATAATCGCAGCTCAAGACTCAAGGATTGGTCAAGTAGCGCCGATCACAGTCCGTACGAAGTCGTCCGGCTGCGAAGGAAACTGCTGTGCTACACGCTCGACCATGGATTCGTCCGGTTGCGATCCTCGGGGTTTTGGTCCTCACGATTGCGGCCTTGTTCATCACCCAGAGCGGCGCATCTGCCTCCGAGGTCACACTCGACAAGGCCACCCTGACGCCGATGCCGGTCAATCCGGGTGATCCAATCAAGTTTCAGTTGACGTACCGCTGCATTGCCATTGCGGACAACTGCGACAACGCCACGATCGTCGACCAGCTACCCGCCGAATTTTCCTGGAACGCTGGCGATGTCACGTGGGCCTATGACACCGGTTCTGGTCATATCCAAGACATCGCGTTTGACAGCGGTACCGGTCAAATCACCGTGCAATTCAACAATGCACCCCAGTTCGAAGGCGGCAGCTCGGGGACGATCCTGGTGTACGCCACTTTCGACACCGGAGTCGCAGATGGCACGGTGGCGACCAACACCGCCACATTCGAAGCGGACAACGCTTCCCCCGTGACCGCCTCGTCCACGGCCACGGTCAGCTCGCCGACCGCGCCAGATATCTCGGTGAGTAAACTGGCTCAGAGCTTGTGGGCCAGCATCGGCGACGAAGCGTCGTGGACCCTCGGCGTGAAGAACACCGGCGGCACCACCGTGGACTCCGTCGTCCTCGAAGATGTCATCGACCCGACTTTCCTCAACGTGACCCAGTTCGATCTCGGCACGACTGGCAGTACACCAGGTGCAGACATCGGCGTCCTGTTCCAATACGCCACGGTGAGCAACCCCACGTTGCAGTCGGCCGGACCATCAACTCTGTTAGACACCCAACAGACGATCTACACAGCAGATCTGGGCCTTGCCCCCGGCGACCAGATCACTCGCATTGTGCTGACCTATTACAACCTTCCCATCGGTTTCGAGCAGGTCGGCAGCGACGGCGAGCGACCGACCGTCTATGGCACCATCATCGACTTTCCGACGGGCGGACGTCTAGAGAACTGTGTGACCGGGACGGGTACCGACGACGGAGTCGAGTTCGAGACGAGCTCACAGTGTTCTCCGATCTACGACCAGCCCGTCCAAGCTGCTCATCTGACCAAGAGCGTCGATCAAAGCATCGCAACCGCGGGCAGCGTGGTGACCTACACCTTGAAGGCGGGCACGATCGATGGTTCGGTGCCGATGGAGAACGCGATCGTGGTCGACCTGCTCCCGGTCGACGTTGAGTATGCGGTTGGTTCCTGGGCATATGACGACCAGGGCTGGGGCGTTGCAGCACCGACTCTTGAAGTGATCGCCGATTACCACGGCACGGGTCAAACACTGTTGAAGTGGACCTTCACCGACCCTCTGCCTGCCGGTGAGGACGTCAAGATCACCTTTGACGCACTGCTGACCGACGCTATCGCCGTCGACCAGCCAGCTGAAAACTTGAGTGCGGTCTACAACACTGCTCCCGACGGGGTACGAAGCATCATTCTGGGCCGTGGATGCGAAAGCCCGCGCTATGACAGCAGTGCTGACCTCGACGACAACGGCCAGGTGGGTGATCGAGTTAACCAAACGGGGCAGGCTCTGTGTACCGCCGCGGCCACCATCACGCCGGTAGCTGCAGATCCAGCGGCGCTCTCATCGGTCAAATGGGTCAAGGGACAGCTCGACACCGACTTCAGCCGGTATCCCGACGTTGGCGAGACGGTCGCCGGTGGGTATTTCGACTATGAACTCCGTGTCGACAACGTCGGAACCGACGCCGTGGAGAACCTGGTCTACATCGACATACTCCCCTTTGTTGGTGACGTCGGGGTCCTAGACACCCAGCTGCGCGACACGGAATGGAAGCCGTCGCTCATCTCTGGGGTGGAAGCGGTCGATCCGGTCACGGGTCTCGTCGACCCAAACGTGACGGTCTACTACTCGACGGTCAGCGACATCTGCCGTAGCGAACTCGGCTATGACCCCGCTGGCTGCAACGATCCGCAGTGGACGACGACCCTTCCTGCTCAGATCACCTCGGTGACAGCGCTCAAATTTGACTTCGGGGCCACCGTGCTCTTGCCCGGCGAACAGCGCACGTTGACCTGGCGAATGCGAGCGCCGACCAACACTGCCGCTGGCGCCATTGCGTGGAACTCTTTTGCGTACTCAGCGGATACGGTCACCAACGGTACGAACCTGACCGCCGAACCATTGAAAGTCGGCATCCGGGTCAATGACCCCTCCCCCGGCATCTACGGCGACTACGTGTGGCTCGACGCCAACGCCGATGGATCCCAAGATGAAGGCGCCCAAGTTGGCGTCAACGACGTTCGAGTCGACCTATATAGCCCCGGCCCGGACGGCGTTCCCGGAGGCGGTGACGATGTCCTGGTGGACTACACCTATACCTCTGACGACGCTGCAGGCAATGCTGGCTATTACCTGTTCCCCAACTTGGACGTCGGGGACTACTTCGCGGTGTTCAGTCCGCCCGACGGATACAACGTGTCCCCGCCAATGTCGCTGGTGTCGACGACTCGATGGACAGCGACGGCGTTCAGGGTGTCGGCGGATATACCGGGTATGTGACCGAGGTCACCAACCTCGGCATCGGCGAGGATGACCGGACGTGGGACCTGGGCCTCTACACCGGTACGCCGCCGACCACGACGACGACTGTTGCGCAGACGACCACCACCACGATGGCGCCGACGACCACCACCACGGTGGCTCCGACGACCACAACCGTTGCTGGCGGCACGACCACGACGACAACGGTGGTCGCGGGGCCGACGACGACCACTACGGCTGCGCCGACGACGACAACTGTTGCTGGTGGTACGACGACGACCACGGCCTTGCCGACGACGACGACCGTTGCTGGTGGTACGACGACGACCACGGCTTTACCGACGACTACGACTGCTGTTGGGGCGACGACGACGTCGGTTGTTGGTGGTACGACCACGACTGTCGCGCCGACGACGACGTCGGTTGTTGGTGGTACGACCACGACTGTTGCGCCGACGTCGACGACGTCAGGTGTGCCTGTGTATGACTTGGCGTTGGTGAAGTTGGCGCCGTCTGGTGGTCCGTTTGTTGTTGGTGATGGGGTTCCGTTCACGGTGTGGGTGAAGAACCAGGGTGATGTGACGGCGAATGAGTTCACGCTTCGTGATTTTGTGCCTGCGGGTATGTCGTTGGCGGTGACGGATCCTGTGCAGGATTGGGTTGAGGTGTCGCCGGGTGTTGTTGAGTTGACTGATTCTGTTGCGTTGGCGTCTGGTGAGTCTCGGTCATACGAGATTGTGTTGACGTTGGATGATGATGCGTTAGGTACGTATGTCAATGGTGCTGAGGTTGCTATTGATGATGGGGATGATGTCGATTCGCAGCCTGGTGATTTTGAAGTGGATCCGATTGTTGATTGGACTGATGTTGCTGGGTTGGATGTTGATGATCCGGCTGATGAGGACGACTCTGATATCGCGATCTTGGTGTTGAACCAACCGTCGCCAACCACGACTACGACCGCTGTCGGTGTCACCTCTACAACCATCGCCAGCGCGACGAGCACGACCACGGCAGCGCCAACGACAACGACCGTTGCTGGTGATACGACGACGACCACGGCCTTGCCGACGACGACGACGACAACGGTTGTCGGTGGTACGACGACGACCACGGCTTTACCGACGACTACGACTGCTGTTGGGGCGACGACGACGTCGGTTGTTGGTGGTACGACCACGACTGTCGCGCCGACGACGACGTCGGTTGTTGGTGGTACGACCACGACTGTTGCGCCGACGTCGACGACGTCGGGTGTGCCTGTGTATGACTTGGCGTTGGTGAAGTTGGCGCCGTCTGGTGGTCCGTTTGTTGTTGGTGATGGGGTTCCGTTCACGGTGTGGGTGAAGAACCAGGGTGATGTGACGGCGAATGAGTTCACGCTTCGTGATTTTGTGCCTGCGGGTATGTCGTTGGCGGTGACGGATCCTGTGCAGGATTGGGTTGAGGTGTCGCCGGGTGTTGTTGAGTTGACTGATTCTGTTGCGTTGGCGTCTGGTGAGTCTCGGTCATACGAGATTGTGTTGACGTTGGATGATGATGCGTTAGGTACGTATGTCAATGGTGCTGAGGTTGCTATTGATGATGGGGATGATGTCGATTCGCAGCCTGGTGATTTTGAAGTGGATCCGATTGTTGATTGGACTGATGTTGCTGGGTTGGATGTTGATGATCCGGCTGATGAGGACGACTCTGATATCGCGATCTTGGTGTTGAACCAACCGTCGCCAACCACCACGACGACTGCTCTCGGTGCAACGACCACGACTGCAGCGGCGGCACGACAACGACATCAGAACCGATTCCGTCCACCACGACCAGCACCGTTCCGGGGCGACGACCACGACCGTTCCGGGCGCGACGACCACCACGGCGGCCCCGACCACGTCGACCTCAGAGCCGATTCCGTCGACGACCACGAGCACCGTTGCTCAAGGGAGCACCACAACACAGCCCGGTGCAACGACGACAACCGTTGCTGGAGTGACTACGACAACTGGCGTAAACCCGGAAACGACCACGACGGCGGTTCCGACGAGTACAACAACCGCAGTCCCGGTCTATGACTTGGCGTTGGTCAAGCTCTCCCCGACCGACGGTCCGTTCGTCGAGGGCGATGTGGTGAGCTACACGATTTTGGTCAAGAACCAGGGTGACATCACCGCGAACGAATTCACTCTCCGTGACGACCTCCCCGTCGGCATGTCGCTCGTGGCGACCCAACCGGTTCAGGCGTGGGTGGAGGTCTCCCCGGGAGTCCTCGAGCTCGTCGATACGACTCCGCTGGACGCAGGCGATGTCCGGTCCTATGACGTCGTCGTGAGCTTGGACGACGCGACATTGGGTTCTTATGTCAATGGGGCCGAGATCGCCGCTGACGACGGAGACGACATCGACTCACAGCCTGGAGATATCGATGATGACCCGGTGATCGAGCGAACGGATCCGTCCGATATCGATACCGATCTACCTGGTGACGAGGACGATTCCGATATTGCGGTGATCTCGGTGACGCCGCCGTCGGTGACCTCCACGACGCAACCCATCGTGACGTCCACAACCGAGGCGGGTGCAACCACAACCACGGCTGTACCGACGACCAGCACAACGTCGAACCCCGCAACCACGACCACCACGGAACCGGATGTGACGACCACGACGACGTCACCTGCTGTGACGACCACGACGCTGCAGCCGACCGTTGAACCGGGGTCCATTGGCGACACCGTGTTCAACGACGTCGATGGCGACGGCCTTCAAGATCAGGACGAGGCGGGGGTTCCCGGTATCACGGTCGTCCTCGAACAGATCGTGGACGGACAGCGCGTCGAGATGGCGACGACCGTCACAGACGAATACGGTCGATACGTCTTTGATTCACTGGCACCCGGCGAGTACTGCCTCAAGTTCTATGTTCCATCGGGTATGTCGCCGTCTCCCGCCGATCAAGGTGGCGATGACGTGGTCGACAGCGATGGTGTCGCCGACGGGACCGTGACCATCGACGGAGTCACCTACACCGTCGTCAAGACGGGTTTGACCGAAATCGTCGCTGGCGAAAACGACACCACCTGGGACCAAGGCTTGGTCACCGACAAGAACATCGTCGGCGACAAGGTCTGGTCCGACCTTGATGGAGATGGCTATCAGGATGCGAACGAGCCCGGAGTCCCTGGGGTGACGGTCGTGTTGGAGAAGGTCGTCGATGGCGAACGTCTTGAGGTCGCCACCACGACGACCGATGCAAACGGCAACTACCTCTTTGACGATGTGGACGACGGTGAGTACTGCATCAAGTTCCTCATCGACAGCGAGTTTTCGTTGGCGCCAGCCGATGCTGGGTCGGATGACACCGCGGATTCTGACGGCGCTGCTGAGGGCACGGTGACGGTCGACGGTGTCACCTACACCGTTGCGAAGACCGAGCTCTTTGCTCTCGCTGGCGGGCAGATCGATCTGACCCTGGATCAGGGGATCGTCCCACCCGCCAAACCGGCATCGCTCGGTGATCTGGTATGGAATGACGCTGACCAGGATGGTATTCAGGACGACGGCGAGGACGGTATCGCCGGTATCACCGTGAACCTCTACCAAACGGTCGACGGCACACCCGTCAAACTCGCATCCAGCGTCACCGATGAGAACGGCATGTACAGCTTCGGTGACCTGCCAGCAGGCGACTACTGGGTCGAGTTCTTGGTGCCAACCTTCTACAACGTTGCGCCTGCCGATCAGGGTTCCGACGATGCGATGGATAGCGACGGCATCGCTGGTGATGAGACCGTCGTCGACGGCATGACCCTGGTAATGGTCAAGACGCCGATCGTGACCCTGCACCCCGGAGACCAGGACCTGAGCCTGGACTTGGGCTTGTCGACCGACACCGCCTCGCTCGGTGACTACGTCTGGGTCGACAGCAACGACAACGGCATCCAAGACGCCGGTGAGTCCGGTATTGCCGGTATCGAAGTGAGACTGCTCAAGGTCGATGAAGACGGCGAGCGGACACTTGCGGCAACCATGACCACCGACGACAAGGGCTTGTATCTGTTCGACGGCTTGGAAGCTGGCAATTACGTCGTGCAGTTCGTAGTGCCTGGCGGGTACCAGCCGTCTTCCGCCGATTCGGGCAGCGACGACAGTATCGATTCTGACGGGATCGTCGAGTCGACTATCGATCAGGACGGTGTGACCTACAGCGTCCTGGCGTCGCCCGTGATCGTGTTGGAAGTGGGCGAACAGGACATCACCATCGATCAGGGTGTCGTGCCAACCGTGGATGACGTTGCCGATTTGGCGTTGACAAAGACGGCTGGCCCGGTCGCTGACGGATCGATGGATTGGACGTTCAAGGTCATCAACAATGGTCCCGCTGTCGCAAAGGCTCCGATCGTGGTGACCGACCAACTCCCGGTCGCTTTGACCTACACCTCCGCAGAGGTACCACAAGGTTGGGCATGTTCGGCCGAGGATCAGATCGTCAAATGCGTTTCCGACGACGACCTTGCGGTCGGCGAGACCATCACGTTCGCTGTCACCACCGAAGTGGATGCTCCCGCTGGATCTCGCATCGTGAATAGTGCCGCGGTCGCCGGTGCCAACGCCGAGAAGTCGATGGACAACAACGCATCGTCGGCAGCAACCGAGATTCCTGAGTCCGGTAAGGAGACAAACGAGACGGCTGAGCCCGCGACCGATCTGACCATCGCAAAATCGGCATCGGCCGCAGCGCAGGCTGGCGTTGCGAACTGGGAGATCGTTGTAACGAACGTTTCGGACGTCGCAGCTGATGCCGTACAGGTGAAGGACCAGCTGCCGTCGACGCTGACGTACTCCTCGGTCGAGGGTGACGGGTGGACGTGTAGCCCCGATGGTCAGACGGTGTTGTGTGACTTTGATCAACAGCTACAGCCCGGGGACAGCGCGACGTTGGTGATGGGTACCGCCGTGGATGCACCCGCTGGGACCATCATCACCAACACCGCCATCGTCTCGACGGAAACGTTGGAACGAGACCTGTCGAACAACCAGGACGATGCCCAAATCAGCACCTCATCGGCCGCGGCAAACAACAATCCGGTCGCATTTACTGGGGCCAACAGCATGCGACTAGCGATGGCGGCGCTGCTGTTGACTCTTGGCGGTGTGCTGTTCGTCATGGCTCGACGCCGCATCACACCGACGAACCGGTAGCGGTGAGCATGATTGCGTGAGCCGCGTGAGCCGTGCTGGGCGCCGTAGGCCAAAGCGCGAATGACTGGTACCAAACGAACGAGGGTTGGAGTCCAAGGGGCTCCAACCCTCGTTTCGTTGTGCGATGTGCAGGCGTTGCCCTGCAAGAAGCTCCGCGGTGCGTTTCAGCGCATCGGGCTGATCATCAAGAATCCTGATGGCGAGTTTCCTCAAGGAGGGGTCTGCATCGGCCGATGACACACGGTAGCGAATATTCCGTGTGAAGGGAAACCCCTGTGCTGCGAGCGAAACCGTGGATCCGTCCCGTTGTCCTTCTGAGCGCGTTAGCCGTGATAATGAGCCTTGTCTTCTTGATCCAGCGCGAGGCGTCTGCCGCCCAACTGGAGATCACCAAGAGCACACTGACTCCAATGCCCGTGAATCCTGGAGATCCCATCAAGTTTGAGATCTCCTACGGGTGTGTTGGTATTACAGGCAATTGTGACAATGCGACCATCGTGGATCAGTTGCCCGCTGAATTCAAATGGGCAGATGTCTATGTGAATTACTCCTACACCGCAGGACACATAGCGTCAGATTCTTACGATCCGGCCACGGGGCAGATCACATTCACCTTCAACAACGCGCCCCTCTTTCAGGCAGGCGACTCGGGAACTATTCAGGTCTTTGCCACCTTTGACTCAGGAATACCCGACGGCACGACCGTGAGCAATGAAGCGACCTTTAGTGCGGATGGACAAACTCCTGTAGTTGCTACGGCGGACGCGACTGTCTCAGCCAGTACCGACCCAAGCATGGATGCATGGAAGGTAAGTCGGAACATTTCCGCGTACCAAGGCGACGAGATAACGTGGGAGCTGGCCGCCATCAACAACGGGGCCGTCACTATCGACAGCTGGTCGCTCGAGGATCAGTTTGACCCGGCCGTTTTCGATGTCACACAGATCGATATCGGAACTTGGGGATATCTTGCTGCCCCCAACATTGAAGTTCAGCTTCAATATGAAACCGCCAGCAATCCCGGGGTCCTTGTCGACGCCCTACCGAGTCCGACCTACCTCACTGCGACCCAGCAAACTGTCAATGTTGCAGACCTCGGCCTAGGCGGAGACCCCATCACCCGCATCGTGTTGACCTACAACCAGATCCCGATCGGGTTTTCCCAAACTTCAGTGGACGATGAGCGGCCGATGGTTCACGCAACCGTGCTGGCTGATGCAGCTGAATACGAGAACTGTGTCAGCGCAACAGGTATCGAGGGCGGCACGACCTTCGCGAACATTGGCCCGGTGTGTGCGACCTCATATAGCTCCGACGTCTTGATTCCACACCTCGCGAAGGAAGTCGGTGACAACCTCCTCAAGGTTGGCGATGTCACCACCTACTATTTTGATGTAGGAGCCACTGCTGGCTCGATCCCCATGGATAACGCAACCTTGATTGACCTGTTGCCCGTTGGCGTTACCTACGTGGCTGGTTCTTGGCGAATGGAAGGCAACGCGACCACGGAGCCTTCGTTTGAGATTATTGATAACTACAATGGGTCGGGTCAGACAGCGCTCAAATGGGATTTTCCTGATCCCTTGCCGCCTGGTGAAGATGTGCGGATCCTATTTGACGCATATATCGATAACAACGTAACGGTCAATGACGCCGTATTTAATGATGCTGCCCTATATAATACCCTTCCTCCTGACACGGTATTAGTGACGACCAACTGCGGGTATTCGCCTGTCGACACTGAATGGGACCTCAACGACGACGGAATCGGTGCCGGCCAGCAGCTTTGCGTGGACGATGCCTTTTTCTCATCCCTCGATGCTGATGCTGCTGCGCTCTCGTCGATCAAATGGGTCAAAGGGCAGCTCGATGCTGATTGGACCAGATTTCCCGACGTTGGCGAGACCGTCGCTGGTGGCTATTTCGACTATGAATTGCGCGTCAATAACGTTGGAGACGACGCAGTTGAGAATTTGGTGTACATCGATATTCTGCCGTTTGTCGGTGATCAGGGTGTGCTCGACACCGAAGCGCGAGCGACGGAATGGACACCGGCGCTCATCTCGGAAGTCGTAGCAACGGACCCAAATACCGGGTTAATCGACCCTAATGTCACCGTGTATTACTCGACGGTTTCTGATATTTGCCGAACGGAGTTGGGCTACGATCCGGCGGGCTGCAATGACCCACAGTGGTCCACCACGTTGCCAGCGCTGATCACATCGGTGACGGCTTTGAAGTTTGACTTTGGAGACACGACGCTCAATCCGGGTGATGAGCGTGCGTTGACTTGGCGGATGCGCGCCCCTCTCGGTACGACTCCCGGCGACATTGCGTGGAACTCGTTTGCCTACTCCGCGAACACTGTGACCAATGGCACAAGTCTCCGCGCTGAACCGTTTAAGGTCGGTATCCGGGTCAACGATCCCGAACCGGCGATCTACGGCGATTACGTCTGGCTTGACGCGAACGCTGACGGTATTCAAGACGAGGGAAGCGCTGCCGGTATCAATGACGTTCGAGTCGACCTGTACGACCCGGGGCCCGACGGTGTCCCAGGAGGTGGCGATGACGTTCTCGTGGACTTCACCTACACCTCAAACGATTCAGCCGGCAACCCGGGCTATTACCTGTTCCCAAATCTTGATCCAGGCGACTATTTCGCCGTGTTTAGTCCACCGCCGGGTTACACCGTGTCGCCGCCGAATGTGGGTGGTGATGACAGCATCGACAGCGATGGCGTGTTCGGGACTGCTGGCTATTCGGGTTGGGTGACTGAAGTGACCCAGTTGGATGCCACGGAAGATGACCGCACTTGGGACCTCGGTGTGTACCAAGGAACGCCGCCGACGACGACAACCACGGTTGCGCCGACGACCACGACTGTCGCAGCGGCGACGACCACGACGGTTGTTGGTCCGACGACGACGACGGTGGCTCCTACGACGTCGACGACGGTGGTGCCTGGTTATGACTTGGCGTTGATCAAGTTGTTGGGTGCTGGTGGTCCGTTTGTTGTGGGTGATGAGGTTCCGTTCACGGTGTTGGTGAAGAACCAGGGTGATGTGACTGCGAGCGAGTTCACGTTGCGGGATGTGATTCCTGCGGGGATGTCGTTGGCGGTGACTGATCCGGTTCAGGCTTGGACTGAGGTTTCGGCTGGTGTTGTTGAGTTGACTGATACGACACCGTTGTTGGCTGGGGAGACCCGGTCGTACACGGTTGTGTTGAGTTTGGATGATGATTCGTTTGGTACGTATGTGAATCAGGCGGAGATCGCTGTTGATGATGGTGATGATGTCGATTCGGTGCCTGGCGATATCGATACTGATCCGGTTGTTGACCGCGAGAACCCTGGCGATATCGATACTGATTTGCCTGCTGGTGAAGATGAAGACGATTCAGATATCGCGGTTCTGACGTTGACTGCCCCACCGACAACGACCACGACCGCAGCCCCGACCACAACCACGACGGTTCCCGGCGCGACGACAACCACGGTTCCTGGTGCGACCACAACCACGGTTGCTGGTGGAACGACAACGACCGTTCCAGGTGCGACCACGACGTTGCGCAGACGACGACGACGGTTGCTCCGACGACGTCGACGGTTGCTCGCGTCGACGGTTGCGGGTGCGACTACGACGACTGCTGTTGGCGGTACGACGACGACTGTTGCGCCGACGACGTCAACGTCGATGGTTGTTGGTCCTACGACGTCGACGACGGTGGTGCCTGGTTATGACTTGGCGTTGATCAAGTTGTTGGGTGCTGGTGGCCCGTTTGTTGTGGGTGATGAGGTTCCGTTCACGGTGTTGGTGAAGAACCAGGGTGATGTGACTGCGAATGAGTTCACGTTGCGGGATGTGATTCCTGCGGGGATGTCGTTGGCGGTGACTGATCCGGTTCAGGCTTGGACTGAGGTTTCGGCTGGTGTTGTTGAGTTGACTGATACGACACCGTTGTTGGCTGGGGAGACCCGGTCGTACACGGTTGTGTTGAGTTTGGATGATGATTCGTTTGGTACGTATGTGAATCAGGCGGAGATCGCTGTTGATGATGGTGATGATGTCGATTCGGTGCCTGGCGATATCGATACTGATCCGGTTGTTGACCGCGAGAACCCTGGCGATATCGATACTGATTTGCCTGCTGGTGAAGATGAAGACGATTCAGATATCGCGGTTCTGACGTTGACTGCCCCACCGACAACGACCACGACCGCAGCACCGACCACAACCACGGTTCCGGGTGCGACCACCACGACCGCTGCTCCGACCACGACAACCACGGTTCCTGGTGCGACCACAACCACGGTTCCCGGTGCGACGACGACCACGGTTGCTGGTGTGACGACGACGACTGCTGTTGGCGGCACGACGTCGACGGTTGCGCCGACGACGTCAACGTCGATGGTTGTTGGTCCTACGACGTCGACGACGTCAGTGCCTGTGTATGACTTGGCGTTGATCAAGTTGTTGGGTGCTGGTGGCCCGTTTGTTGTGGGTGATGAGGTTCCGTTCACGGTGTTGGTGAAGAACCAGGGTGATGTGACTGCGAGCGAGTTCACGTTGCGGGATGTGATTCCTGCGGGGATGTCGTTGGCGGTGACTGATCCGGTTCAGGCTTGGACTGAGGTTTCGGCTGGTGTTGTTGAGTTGACTGATACGACACCGTTGTTGGCTGGAGAGACCCGGTCGTACAGATTGTGTTGAGTTTGGATGATGATTCGTTTGGTACGTATGTGAATCAGGCGGAGATCGCTGTTGATGATGGTGATGATGTCGATTCGGAGCCTGGCGATATCGATGCTGATCCGGTTGTTGACCGCGACCGATCCGGCGATATCGATACTGATCTGCCTGCTGGTGATGATGAAGACGATTCAGATATCGCGGTTCTGACGTTGACTGCCCCACCGACAACGACCACGACTGCAGCACCGAACACAACAACCACGGTTCCGGGTGCGACCACGACCACGACCCGGCGCGACCACGACCACGGTTCCCGGTGCGACCACGACCACGGTTGCCGGGTGCGACTACGACCACGGTGCCGGGTGTGACCACGACCACGACGGTTCCTGGTGTGCGACCACGACGACGGTTCCTGGTGCGACCACCACGACGGTTCCCGGTGCGACGACCACCACGACGGTTCCGGGTGCAACGACTACCACGACTGCTGTTGGTGTGACGACGTCGACGTCGGTGGTGCCTGTGTATGACTTGGCGTTGGTGAAGTTGTCGCCGTCTGGTGGCCCCGTTTGTTGAGGGTGATCTGGTTCCGTTCACGGTGTTGGTGAAGAACCAGGGTGATGTGACCGCGAGCGAGTTCACGTTGCGGGATGTTGCGCCTGGGGGGATGTCGTTGGCGGTGACTGATCCGGTTCAGGCTTGGGTTGAGGTTTCTGCGGGTGTGTTTGAGTTGACTGACACGACACCGTTGTTGGCGGGTGAGACCCGGTCTTATGAGATCGTGTTGAGTTTGGATGACGCGACGCTCGGGGCGTATGTGAATGGTGCTGAGATCGCTGCTGATGATGGTGATGACACCGATTCTGAGCCTGGCGATATCGATACTGATCCGGTTGTTGACCGTGAAAACCCTGGCGATATCGATACTGATCTGCCTGCTGGTGAAGATGAAGACGATTCAGATATCTCCATCATCTCGGTGACGCCACCTACCCCAGCCACAACCACATCAACGGTGCCTGAGAGTACGACGACTTCGACGGTGCCTGAGAGTACGACGACTTCGACGGTGCCTGAGGGTACGACGACTTCGACGGTGCCTGAGGGTACGACGACGACGACTGGGCCTGGTGTTGAGTCGGGTTCGATTGGTGACACGGTCTTTGATGATACGGACGGTGATGGTGTTCAGGATCCGGGCGAGTCTGGTGTTCCGGGCGTGATCGTGGTTTTGGAACAGATCGTTGATGGTGAACGCGTTGAGGTTGCTACCACGGTGACTGACAGCAATGGTGAGTATGTTTTTGATGAGTTAGCGCCTGGTGAGTACTGCATCAAGTTTTATGTTCCTGCCGGGATGGGTGTGTCACCTGCTGATCAGGGTTCAGACGACGCTGCGGATTCTGATGGTGTCGCCGATGGCACGATCACGATCGATGGTGTGACCTATACGGTTGTGAAGACTCCTGTGACCACGATCGTGGCTGGTGAGAACGACATGAGCTGGGATCAGGGTGTCTTCACGCCAGGTTCGATTGGTGACACCGTCTTTGATGACGCGGACGGTGATGGTGTTCAGGATCCCGGCGAGTCTGGTGTTCCGGGCGTGACCGTCGTTTTGGAACAGATCGTTGATGGTCAACGCGTTGAGGTTGCTACCACGGTGACTGACAGCAACGGTGAGTATGTTTTTGATGAGTTAGCGCCTGGTGAGTACTGCATCAAGTTTTATGTTCCTGCCGGGATGGGTGTGTCACCTGCTGATCAGGGTTCAGACGACGCTGCGGATTCTGATGGTGTCGCCGATGGCACGATCACTATCGATGGTGTGACCTATACGGTTGTGAAGACTCCTGTGACCACGATCGTGGCTGGTGAGAACGACATGAGCTGGGATCAGGGTTTGACACCGGTGTTGAACTCGATTGGGGACAAGGTCTTTACCGATAGTGACGGTGACGGTGTCCAAGACCCCGGCGAGTCTGGTGTTCCTGGCGTGATCGTGGTTTTGGAACAGATCGTTGATGGTCAACGCGTTGAGATCGCTGAGACCGTGACTGACAGCAATGGTGGGTATGTTTTTGATGGTTTAGAAGATGGGGAGTACTGCTTGAAGTTCCTCATCGATCAAGACTGGACGATTTCACCATCGAACGCTGGTGACGACGCCGCAACGGATTCTGATGGTGTGAGCGACGGCACGTTGGTTGTTGATGGCGTCACCTATCAAGTCGCGAAAACTGTGGCGACGACGTTGACAGGCGGCGAGATTGACATGACCTGGGATCAGGGCATTATCCCGCCTGTTGAGCCAGCATCGCTTGGTGATGTTGTTTGGCATGACCGTGATCGTGACGGTATCCAAAACGATGCAGAGGCCGGTCTGGCTGGTATCACCGTGAACTTGTATCGCATTGTTGACGGTGACCGTGTCGCTACAGCATCAATGACCACTGATGCTGATGGCCGTTACCTGTTCGAAGGGTTGGAGCCTGGCACGTACTGTGTCGAGTTCCTCATCCCTGAGGTATATGGGATCTCGCCTGCTGATCAAGGCGCTGATGACTCTGCTGATTCTGATGGTGTCGCTAACGGCACGGTCGTGATCGATGGCGACACTTTCGTGATAGCGAAGACCGGCAACATCGTGTTAGCTGCAGGCGATGAAAACATGAGCGTCGATCAAGGCGTTTATACCAACACCGCGTCGTTGGGTGACTACGTCTGGATTGACAGCAACGATGACGGCATCCAAAACGATGCCGAGACCGGTATTGCTGGTATCGAAGTCAGGCTTCTCAGCGTTGACGAGGACGGTAACCGCACCCTGGCCGAGACCACAACAACCGACGAAGACGGGTTCTACCTTTTTGACGGGTTAGAAGCCGGTCGATACGTCGTACAGTTCGTGGTTCCTGAGGGATACGTTCCTTCAGCTGCTGATAGCGGCAACAACGACGCCAAGGACAGTGACGGAGTTGTGGAATCAACCATCGATCAAGATGGTGTGACGTACACAATTCTTGCGTCGCCGACCGTGGACCTCTCAGCCGGTGATCAGAACCTCACGATCGATCAAGGTGTTGTCCCCGTCAACGACGACGTCGCTGACTTGGCGTTGACGAAAACTGCAGGGCCTGTCACTAACGGCACCATGGACTGGACATTCACCGTCAAGTCCAACGGTCCCGCAACAGCACAAGGCCCCATCGTTGTCACCGACAACTTGCCTACAACCCTGACATACACCTCTGCTGACACGCCCGAAGGATGGACATGTTCAGCAGAAGAACAAATCGTGAAGTGTGTCACCCAAAACGATATGGCCGTCGGCGACACCGTGACGTTCACCGTCACGACCAGTGTCGATGCGCCAGCCGGCAGCAAAATCGTCAACGATGCTGCAGTCGCTGGAGCAAACGCGGAACGATCAACCGATAACAATGCCTCATCAGCTGACGCGGAAGTCCCCGGCGAAGTCACCAACGACCCAGCCACCGACCTCACAATCACCAAATCAGCATCCGCAGCAGCACAAGCAGGCATCGCCAACTGGGAAATTGTCGTCACCAATACGTCTGAGTTGACCGCTGAGGGCGTACGGGTGCAGGACCAACTGCCAGCCACCTTGACCTACGACAGCGTGACGGGTGACGGATGGACGTGCGCCCCGACGGACAAACCGTCTGGTGTGATTACGACCAACCACTCGAGCCAGGTGATAGTGCCTCACTGGTCATGGGAACAAGTGTTGATGCCCCCGCTGAGACCATCATCACGAACACGGCGATCGTTTCAACCGAAACACTCGAACGTGACCTCACCAACAACGAAGACGACGCACAGATCAAGACAGCGTCGGTGACGAACAACACCAATCCGGTGGCCTTTACCGGTGCTGCCTCGCTGCGCCTGTTTACCGCAGCGTTGCTGCTCATGGCTGGCGGTGTGTTGTTCCTCGCTGCACGACGACGCACCGATCAAACCAACTAACAACAACCAGCCGATGAAGTAACGACGAAGGGGGACCCTAAACAGGGTCCCCTTTCTGCATTCAGGTTGACTTCGAGTCACCGGGACACGCCAGCTGAGCGTTCGTCAATCGTCAGGTGCGCCGAGCCTTCTTGGAGGGTTGTTTCTGAGTTTTGCACCCAGGACCTCGGCCCTCAGTTCGGCGGCTTCATCTCGAAGGCGGGCCGCATCCTCGAACCGGAGATCCTTGGACGCCTGTTTCATCTCTACTTCGATGCGCTCGATGAGACGCTCGAGTTCGTCCTGGGGCATTGAAGAAAGCTCGGACTTCGATCGCCCACCGAATGTGGGAATCGCCGTTCCGTCGCTGCGCGCACGCACCATCTCCATGATGTCTTTCACCTTGGAGCGAATGGTCTGCGGTTCGATGCCATGCTCGGCGTTGTACGCACGTTGACGTTCCGTCGGCGTTCCGTTTCAGTGATCGCCCGGTCCATCGAATCGGTTATCCGATCCGCGTACATGATCACTTGCCCGTTGGCGTTACGTGCAGCTCGACCGATCGTCTGCACCAACGAAGTTTCTGATCGGAGAAACCCCTCTTTATCTGCGTCGAGGATCGCAACAAGAGAGACTTCAGGCAGGTCTAGCCCTCGCGCAAAAGGTTGATGCCGACGAGTACGTCAAAGTCGCCCATTCGTAGCTGACGCAAGATCTCTACACGCTCCAGCGTGTCAATTTCTGAATGCATATACCGGACGCGTACGCCCAGCTCAAGAGATAATCGGTGAGGTCCTCAGACATCTTCTTAGTCAACGTTGTTACCAAGACCCGCTCATCACGTTCTTCGCGCAGACGGATCTCGTGAACGAGATCATCGATCTGTCCCCGGGTCGGCCGCACTTGGATGAGTGGATCCAACAGCCCTGTAGGACGCACGATCTGTTCGACGACATGCGTTGACTGCTGAATCTCGTACGCGCTTGGCGTGGCGCTCATGTACACAACTTGGCCGACTTGTTCCTCGAACTCAGCAAAGGTCAGCGGGCGGTTGTCCATCGCTGAGGGCAGGCGGAATCCGTGGTCGACCAGGGTGACCTTGCGCGAGCGATCGCCTTCGTATTGACCATGAATCTGGGGAACGGCGACATGGGACTCATCGATGATGCAGATCCAGTCGTCGGGAAAGTAGTCGAGCAGCGTGTAGGGGCGTTCACCCGGCTCACGGCCGTCAAGGAATCGGGAGTAGTTCTCGATGCCGTTGCAACGACCCATTTCGCGCAGCATCTCCAGGTCATGGTGAGTGCGCATGCGCAGCCGCTGCGCTTCCAACAACTTGGACGACTTGTCCAGTTCGGCAAGTCGTACGGCCAATTCGGCTTCGATGCCGTCGATGGCCTGTTTGAGCCGTTCATCACTGGTCACATAATGCGATGCCGGAAAGATGACGGTTCGGTCTAGCTCTTGAATCACCTCGCCAGTCAGGGGGTTAACCGTTGTAATCCGTTCGATCTCATCGCCGAACATTTCGATTCGGACGGCCTGTTCTTCATATGCCGGCAAGATCTCGACCGTATCGCCGCGGACCCGAAAATTGTTCCGCTTGAACTCGTAGTCGTTGCGGTCGTACTGCATGTCGACCAGGTGCGACAGCATCGATCGTTGGTCCATCTCGTCGCCGACGTCTAGGACCAGGAGCTGCTCGGAATACTGCTCTGGAGAGCCAAGACCGTAGATGGCTGAAACGGAGGCGACAATGATGGTGTCTCGACGAGCAAATAGCGCTGTCGTGGCTGAATGCCGGAGCCGGTCGATCTCATCGTTGATCGCCGAGTCCTTCTCGATGTAGGTATCGGTCGTCGGCAGATATGCCTCTGGCTGGTAATAGTCGTAGTACGACACGAAGTACTCGACCCGGTTGTGCGGAAAGAACTCGCGAAACTCGGCGGCCAACTGCGCCGCGAGTGACTTATTAGGCGCGAGCACCAGCGCTGGTCGGTTGACCTGAGCCAGCATGTTGGCGATAGTGAACGACTTGCCTGATCCCGTGATCCCGAGCAAGGTCTGGGCCTTGGCTCCGTCATTGAGACCGGCGACCAGTCGCTCAATCGCTGCGGGCTGATCGCCCGATGGTTGATACTCCGAGACCAGTTCAAAGTCGGGCATGCAGCTCTCTCCCTATACCCCAGAACGATCGTCTAGGTGTCCGGTGTGGCGAGCTCCTCCAGGCGATTCCACAGCGAGTCGATTTGGGGTTCGAGATCTTGGGGAGTACCGCTGTTGTCGATGACGTAGTCCGCCATCTTCCGACGTTCATCGTCGGAGAGTTGGACCTCGATGCGCGCCTGGGCATCATCGCGTCGGAGGCCTCGGCCGACCAATCGATCGAGCCGAGTCGCCACCGGCGTCTCAACCACAATCGTCGCTGCATAATTCCCTGCCGTCTCGGGGGTCAGCAACGGAATGTCGAGGACGACGATGGCGTCGGGCGGAGAGGTGAGCACAGCGGCCATCATCTCGGCTTGAATCCGAGGATGAGTGATGGCATTCAGTCGAGCGCGAGCTGCGTCGTCGGCGAATACAAGGTCCGCGACTCGTTGGCGATCAACGGTGCCGTCATCGTTGAGGACATCCGACCCGAGCCAGTCGATCACATCTGTGTGGGCCGCTTTACCCGGTTCGAGCACGCCGCGAGCGATCTGGTCGGCATCTACAACGACGGCGCGCGCGGCGCGCAAGCGCCGCGGCGACGGTTGACTTACCCGATCCGATGCCCCGGTCAGGGCAACGATGAGCATTGAGTTTGCTACTCGCCAGACTCGCCAGACTCGCCAGACTCGACGGGCATCGACTCGGCGGCCGGACCAACTTCGCCCTCAGCGTCGAGGTCAGCATCGGCGGGGTCGGTCACAGGCAGTTCGCCTTCGACCTCGACCGGCAATTCGGTCTCACCCATTTCTTCGAGCTCTTCAGCGGATGGGCCGATGTAGTTACCAGCCTCGTCGAAGTGCTCTTCGCCGTACAGCGCCTGGTACTCGGCTGCAACCGTCCCACCTTCGGCCGCCTGCTTGATCGATAGCGAGATGCGTCGACGTTCGAGGTCCAGGTCGATGATCTTGACCCATAGCTCTTCGTTGGCTGCGACCACCTGTTCAGGCGTGTCGACGTGGTGCTGGGCCATCTCTGAGATGTGTACCAGCCCCTCGATACCGTCGGCGACCTGAACGAAGGCGCCGAACGGCACAATCTTGGTGACCTTGCCGTAGACCAGCTCGCCCACATCGTGGCCCGATGCAAACTCCTGCCAAGGGTCTTGTTGGGTTGCCTTCATCGACAAGGAAATCCGCTCGCGGCTCATGTCGACGTCGAGGACCTTGACTTCGACTTTGTCGCCGACCGCGACGACCTGGCTTGGGTGGTCGACATGCTTCCACGACAGTTCGGACACGTGAACGAGACCATCCATGCCGCCCAGGTCGACGAATGCACCGAAGTTGACGACCGAGGAGACTGTGCCGGGGCGTACTTCGCCCGGTTTCAGGTTGGTGAGGAACTCATCACGCTGTTCACGCTGGGTCTCTTCGAGCCATGCGCGTCGTGACAGGACGACGTTGTTTCGGTTGCGGTCGAGTTCGATGATCTTCGCTTCGAGTTCACGACCGACATAGGGCTGCAGGTCGCGTACCCGACGCATCTCGACAAGCGACGCGGGAAGGAACCCACGCAGGCCGATGTCGATGATCAAACCACCCTTGACTACTTCGATCACCGGGCCAGCAACGACGCCGTCGTCTTCTTTGAGCTGTTCGATCTTGCCCCATGCGCGCTCGTATTGCGCTCGCTTCTTCGACAGGACCAGACGACCTTCGGCGTCTTCCTTCTGCATGACGAGCGCCTCGACGGCGTCGCCTTCGGTGACGACCTCATGAGGATTGACGTCGTTGCGTATCGACAGTTCCTTGGACGGGATCACACCCTCGGACTTGTAGCCGATGTCGAGGAGTACCTCGTCCTTGTCGACCTTCACCACGACACCCGAGACGATGTCGCCATCATCGAAGTCGACAAAGGTTTGATCGATCGCCGCTTCGAGGCTGGTATCACCGAGATCGTCCTCGACGATGGTTGCAAACTGAAACCCTGCGTCGGCGGGATTGCCATCGCCCGACGAGTCGTCGTCACCCCCATCTGTCGTGGAATCGCTCTCAGCTGCTGGGGTGTCAGCTACTGCCGCCACCTCAGGCTCAGCGGCATCAGCAGCGCCAGCGTCGGCCGGAGCAGATGTGGTGTCGGGTGATTCGGTGACTTGCTCGTCGGCGCTCTTGGCGCCATCGGCGCCAGCTTCAGCCCCTGGCGACGCTTGGGTCTCTGCGGGCTGGTTGGTGGTCTCGTCGGACATGGTCGGGTCTGCTCCTGGCAAGCGCATGCGCTTGCATACAACTCATAGGTAACGGGTAATGGTCATTTCTGGGAGTGCACCCCGTGAGCCGCGCCAGGCGGCGGGCGGTTTTGGGTACGAACCCATAACAATAGCCACATTCTGATGGCTTGGGTGAAGTGTTCTTCAGATTGGAACGATCACCGTTGTCTCACGTGAGGCGGTCTGGACCGTATTGGCCGCATCGACGCCACCCGGGTCACCCCGTTTCGCGCCCGGCCAAGGGTGCCCAGACGCATCTTCTAACGCCTGGCGAGGACCAAGAATTCCGGGTGATCCACCGTTGGAGCATCACCCTTCCACCAGCCCGGTCGCACGCCGGTCAGGGAGACAACGTCGAAGCCAGCTGCCCGCACCATCAAGGTGAGCTCACGTGGAGTGAAACAAGTCGTCCAGAGATCGAACGGGCGTTCCTGGCCATCGTTGTCGCGGACGGTGGCCTTTTCGTGCACAACGCCGTGGAGAGCATCAAAGCTTTCGCCGTCTTCAAGGCCTGAAACGGCAAAGTAGGCCGAGAAGGCGGTCAACACGAGCCAGCCACCAGGCGCCACGAGCGATGCCATCTGGTCGAGAATCGTGTCGTCGTCACCACCGAGCAGTCCGAAAGCACCCTGACACAGCGACATGACGAGGTCGAAGGATGCGCCGTCGACGAGATCGATCAACTCTCGAGCATCGCCGTGGATGAAGGTGACGTCCAAGTCTTCAGCCTGGGCTCGGTGCACGGCATCCCTAATGAAGATCTCAGCGAGGTCGACGCCGGTGACGTCATAGCCGCGACGCGCCAGTTCCACACTGTGTCGCCCTGGTCCGCAGCCGACGTCGAGAACCGTGGATCCCGGAGTGAGACCGATCGAAGCGATCAAGGAATCCATCTCGGCGATGGTCCCCTTGGTGAAGGAATTCTTCAGATACGCAGACCCCAGGAAATCGGCAACCGGCACGAACCACCGCCCGTCCTTGGGCAATCGATCCGTTCCAGCTCGCTGGTCATCCATCACGGAATTCGTCCATCTCTCGGCGGTGTCTGAGTACGGGTGTCTATGCGGTGGGCTTACATGCTTCCCAGTTTGGTCCGACCCCTGAATCCACGACCAGGGGAACCGCGAGCGGATACACGTTTTCCATCACCGCGACGAGTTGGGGAATGACCTCTTCAACCTCGGAATCTGGCACCTCGAAGAGGATTTCGTCGTGCACATTTAACAACATTCGCGTCCCGAATTCGCGTTCGGCGATGATCGCGTCGACGTCGAGCATCGCCTTCTTGAACAGATCGGCTGCCGTCCCCTGGATCGGGGCGTTCTGCGCCATGCGCTCTCCCATCTGACGAATTCGCCAGTTGTCCGACCTCAATTCGGGAAGTTGGCGCCGACGGCCAAACAGCGTCGTTGTGTAGCCCGTCATTCGGGCGTCGTCGACCACTTCGTCCATATATGCCTTCATGGCGGGAAACTCGCCCCAATAGGCGTCGAGAATCGCCTTTGCTTGCCCGACTTCGACACCCATACGCGAGGACAATCCGTACGCTTCCATGCCATAGGCCAGCCCATAGTTGACCACCTTCGCGAAGCGGCGCTGGTCTCCGGTCACCTCATCTTCGGGGACATCGAAGACCGCCGCGGCCGTTGTGACGTGAACGTCAGCGCCGAGACGAAACGCCTGGATGAGTGCTGGTTCGTCGGCGAGATGTGCGAGGACTCGAAGTTCGATCTGGGAATAGTCCGCGGCGCAGAGCTGGTGTCCCGGACTTGCCACAAACGCCTGCCGAATTTCTCTGCCAGCGTCGGAACGCACCGGAATGTTCTGCATATTTGGGGAATCTGACGAGACCCGGCCGGTGGCTGTCGCCGTCTGGTTGAACCGGGCATGGATACGCCCATCGCCAGCGATCAGCGGTGGAAACGCGCCGACATACGTGGACCGGAGTTTCTGCACCTCGCGATAGCGCAGGATCTTGTCGATGATTGGATGAGCGGCCATCTTCGTGAGTGAATCGTGGTCGGTCGACGGTCCGGTCTTGGTCTTCTTGACCGGCGTGATCCCCAACTCTTCAAACAACACCTCTCGCAGCTGCTTGGTGGAGTTGACGTTGAAGCTGTGGCCAGCTTCGGCATAGATCTGGGATTCGAGCCCTGCAATCTCGGTCGTGAGGCGTTCGGACAGGGCGGACAAGACCGCACGGTCGACGGTGATGCCCAAACGTTCCATCTCAGCGATGACCGAGATCAGTGGACGCTCCATTTCGAGCCACAACGCCAGCATTCCAGCGCGGGCCAAGGCGGTCTCCAACGGCTCCACCGATCGCAACAGCGCGATCGCCGCGGTCGCATGCGAGGTGGCTGGGTCCTCGATGTCGAGGCCCAGGGTGCCCTGCGCAGACGCACCGGCCGCCTCGAGTTCGACGCCACCAAAGCGGCGGGCCACCATGTCGAAGGTGTAGGTCCCCGATCCAGGCTTCAGCATGTACGCCATCACCTCTGTGTCGGCCTGTATCGACGGTGACCAAGTCGGATGGTCCTTATAGAGTTGCTTTGCCCCGTGCACGGCCACCGGTGGGCCTTTCGGCCCCATACACCGATCGAATGCGTCGGCTACGGCGTCGGCCAGCGGCACGGGCGGATCAATCCAGGCCACCGTGTCTCGACCCTGTGTCGCCAATGCCCACCAGCCCTGCCCCAGCCCCGGCCCAGCGACGGCGATTAGCTCTTGGGCAGCCGCCAGCTCGTCGAGAAACGCCGGAATCTGGTCGGGTTCGAGGCGTTCGACGTCAACATCGACCGTTTCCTCGGCATGGGCTCCATGTCCGAGAGCCTCTTGAAGACGGGGAAGCAGCGTTCGAAACTCGAGACGTCCGAACACGTCGCGGACGGTCTCTTCGTCCCAGTCCCCCACCACGAGATCAGAGGGGGCTGCCGGAACGGGGACGTCGGTCTTGAGAGTCATCATCGATTTGTTCAATCGAAGCCGCTCAGCGGATGCGGCCATATTTTGTGAAAGCTTCGGCGTCAAGGCGTCGATGTTGTCGAGAATGCCTTCCAAACTGCCGTAGGTCGCGATCAGCTTGGCCGCAGTCTTCTCGCCAACACCCGCAACGCCTGGGAGGTTGTCGGACGGATCGCCGCGCATGGCGGCATAGTCGACGTACTTGGCTGGCAGGACTCCCGTACGTTCGAAGATGCCGTTTTCGTCGTATCGGGCATAATCCGAGACGCCGCGTTTGTTGTAGAGGACCTCGATGTACGGATCGCTCACCAGCTGATAGCTGTCCCGATCGCCGGTGACGATGGTGACCTTGGTCCCCTGTTCGGCCGCCTTCGTCGCCAGGGTCGCGATGACATCGTCGGCTTCGACACCGACGATGGAAATCACCGGGATCTGAACGGCTTGGAGCACCTCGTGAATCAGGGGGATTTGAGGCGAGAACAGTTCGGGGGTCGGTTTACGCGTGCCCTTGTAGTCGGGATCGAGTTCATGACGAAACGTCGGTCCCGGAGCGTCGAAGACGACGGCGATTCCGTCAGGCGCCTCGTCGGCGAGCACCTTGATCAGCATTGATGTGAAGCCGTACGCAGCGTTGGTGACCGTGCCATTCTCGGTCACCAGGTCGGGCGGAAGCGCGTAAAACGCCCGATACGCAAGGGACATGCCGTCGAGGAGCAAGAGGTGTCGCATCGCAGGCATGGTAGGCCAGGCGTAACCCCTGGCCTCGTTCGACCAGGCCCCACAACGCTCAGCTACGGGGTCAGAGCAACCGAACCGTCCAAAACTGCCGCGGCGACGTCGGACATGCGGACGCGTTGGCGCATCGCTTCTGTTTGGAGGAGACGCCACGCATCGTTCTCACTGATGCTGAACTGCTCCATGAGCGTGCCTTTGGCGCGGTCGACCACCTTGCGGGCGTCGAGTCGCTGATTCAATTCTTCGACGTCGCGTCGCAGGTTCTGCATATCTGAGAACCTCGACAATGCCACTTCGATCGCGGGGACCAGATCGCTCTTTTGGAATGGCTTGACCAAAAAGGCGAGCGCCCCCGCAGCACGGGCCTGATCTACCAGTTCACGCTGGGAAAAAGCGGTCAGAATCAGCACCGCACACAGGCGTGCATCGGTAAGCTGTCGAGCGGCTTCGAGCCCGTTCATGCCGGGCATGTTGATGTCGAGAATGGCAACGTCGGGCTGCTCGCGTTGAACCAGCCGGAGTACTTCGTCCCCGCGGCCTGTTTCGCCCACTACCTCATAGCCCTCTTCTTCCAAGAGTTCTTTGAGATCCAGACGAATGATGGCTTCGTCTTCTGCGATCACGACACGGACGGGCGACTGACTCATTGGCTTTTCGTTGCCTCCTGGCGCTCTATGGCGTTCTCGAACACATAACAAGCGGAGACATCACAAAACCGGAGGGCGTGGCGGCCACCTCGGAATCTCGTCAGTCCGCTCCGCCAGCGGACATGCGGTCGAGAAGACTATCTTGTTCGGCCCTATCTTGCTGCAGTGAGCGAACGAGCCGGTCGCGGTGTCGCGTCATCACCTCGGCCTGCCGTCGAGCCCGCTGGGCGGCGTCAGCATCGGCGAGGTTATCGCTCATCAGGGCTCGAAGCCGCAGGTCCTCAGCCTCATAGGCGACGACGGCGAGCTGTTCCTCCGTCACGCGAAGTTCCTCACGGGCCCGAGCGATCCGCTCGGTCAGATCGGCCAGTCGTCGCTTGATGAGAGCCTTTCGCAACACGGTGCTTCGTCCTGTCTGGTCGACTCGCCCGAGCCAACGCTACGCCAACAGGTCGGGCCGCAGTAGCGCTAGCGCTAGGCCTGAATGATGACAGGGGTACCGAGCGGGATGTCTGGAACCAGCTCATCGAGTACGTCATTGAGGACTCGAACACAGCCGTGGCTGACGGCCTTGCCCCTGTTCGCGGGGTTCGAGGTCCCATGAATTGCGACCTGCCCATTACCGCCGAGGAAGTCGGTAAGAACGTCGGAATACGCCGACAAGCCAACGGCATAGTCGCCATAAGGCGTGCCGTCACCGCGTAGATCCCATTCCTCGGTCACGTAAAACACGCCGACCGGCGTTGGGTACCCGCTCTGGCCGACACCGACGAGTTCCTCACGTACCAGATCTGACCCGCGGTAGAACCGCAGTGTGTACTCGCTGAGATCGACCACGATTCGCTCGTTGATCTCTTCGACCTCGACCTCGGATGCTTTCACCCATCCGGTCGACATATGAGGCCGTGTGTTGAGCTGGACCTGATACCAGTCGCCTTGCTGATCGACCACCATAAAGATCAGCGGTTGCCAGTCGCCTTGGTATTCGCGAACCGGATGGGCGTAACCGACGCTGGCCGCTCCGTCGCTGGGTTCGGCGTACACATTGACCGTCGAAGACCACCCATCTGGCACATCGGGCCCCGGAATGCTATCGGGCGCGTAGGCGACCAGGGTGGGTTGGACCGTCGAGACCAGCTTGGCTGCTGCTGGAACCGGGATCCCTTGGCGCATCGACTCGGCGAAGTCCAGCCAGGCGTCGCCAACAGCGTTGACATCGACATTTGGTCTGCTGGCATCGCCGTCGTCGGAACTCGAACAGGCGCTGAACGCCAACAGGGCGCACATAACCAAACCAGCGAGTCGAAAACCACGGGTCATACCCGCTCCTCTTCCGTAAATGGGTCCGGCGTCGACAAATCCCAGACCACAGCGCTGCAGCGTATCGCTCACTGGAGTTACATTTCGGCCGCTATTGCGATCGTTAACCAACCCCAGAATCCATCGGCTGGATGCGCAGGACCTTCTCGTTCAACGTCGGACGATGCCCGTTCCGTCGCCGCGGCCGCTGGTTCGGCAACCGGTACAGATGCGACGAGGTAGTGCCCAACACGGCCATCTACGGTCGCTCTGGTTCGTAAACTCGCTGGCTGCGCTATGGAAATCGCAGTGATCACAAGGCCGGTGTTGGCCGGGACGGCCTTAAAGACGGCCTCCTTCACGGTCCAGATGCGGATGAGCTCAGCGTCGCGCCATCGACCGCCGCTCCATTCCGAGTCGGGCCAGGACCCGAGGCGTCCCGCATGGGGGCGTATGTCGCCCAGGCGATCGTCGCCATGAGCCTCCGAGCGACCCCAAGAGTTCGGGACTTGCCCCTCGCGGTCGCCGCCCAGCAGGATCTCGGACCGTTCGTGGGGTTGACAAAAGAATCGTTCAGCTCGTTCACTGACCGGTCGGAGCCGTTGGATGTCCAGACCGACGTATCGGCTGGCAACGACCACGGCCGCCCAGCCCTCGGAATGGGTGCGCGACACGTGGGTGTGGCCGTGCCCGCTGTCCGTCGATGCCCGCTGGAGGTGTTCGACGGCTGTCCAGGAGCGAATGGCCCTGTCCTGCGCGCGGTCGGCGGCCTCGCGTTGTGCTGCCAATGTGAAGCGGTCACGCTCGCCTGGGCCTCGCTGAGGCTCGACCGGTTCAATCTCGAGAGCGACCGGCCAGGTGAGCTGTTGTTCGACCCAATCGCCGACGGCGGCACTGTCCAGGCATAGAACGTCTGGCGGAGTGCTGTCACGTCGGTCCTTCATCGGAGGCTCTTCGCTCGCGGCCCACGGTCCCGACCCAGATCGCTTCGGTGGCGAAACGACGCGTCTGCTGTACGGGAACGCGCGGCCCGGGCGTTGCCGGTACTGTTTTCGACGCTGACTACTGACATGAAAGGGCCTGCTCATGAAACGCCTGGGAGGTATGGACGCCGCATTCTTGTACGGCGAAACACCAAGTTGGCATATGCACGTCTCGTCGCTCATGATCATCGACCCGACGGACTCGCCTATCGGGTACAGCTTCGAGCAGCTTCGAGACCTCACGCTCGAACGCCTTCCCTCTGTGCCCCAGTTTCGCTGGCAGTACCTCGATGTTCCTTTTGGCCTCGATCGTCCAGGGTGGGTCGAAGGGGAGATCGACCCAGATTTCCACATCCGCCGAATCGCCGTGCCGAAGCCGGGTGGCCCCGAGGAGCTGGGCGAATTGGTCGGCCGGATCGTGAGCTACAAACTCGACCGTCGCAAGCCGTTATGGGAAATGTGGGTGATTGAAGGCCTCGCAGGGGGCAAGGTCGCCTTGGTCAGCAAGATCCATCACGCGGTGATCGATGGCGTTTCGGGTGCTGGCCTCGCCGAGGTCCTCCTCGACTTGACGCCCGAACCGCGCTCGGTCGACATCGAGCTGAAGAGCTCGCTCGAAGGAGAACGTCAGCCGAACCAATGGGAACGTTTGGCCTCAGGTTTGGTCAACACCGCGTTTCGGACGCCTGTGCGCTTTGCCCGTTTCGGCGCACAGTCCGCACGCCAACTTGCATCCGCCGCCAACCTGATGCGCGGCGGTTCGTCGACATCGATCCCGTTCCAGGCGCCTAGAACGTCTCTCAACGCTCCGATCACGCCTCGTCGACAGTTCGATGCAGCAACGGTTTCGCTCGAACGGGCCAAGGCTGTCAAGACTGCCTTTGGCGTAAAACTCAATGATGTCGTGCTGGCTTTGTGCGCGTCTGGCCTACGAAAGTATTTGTTGGAATTCAATGAACTTCCGGCTCAGCCATTGATTGCTCAGGTCCCCGTTTCTACACGTGCTACCGATGAGGCCGACTCTGTAGGTAACCGTGTCGGTTCCATGTTCGTTTCACTCGCAACACACATCGAAGATCCGGGCTTGCGGTTGCGTGCGATATATCGCGCCACGCAAGGAGCGAAGGAAATGTCTGAAGCGATGTCGGTGCACCGCATTATGGGCTTAACCGATACGACGCCGCCGGGCCTGATAGCGCTCGCCGCGCGGATGTATACGCGTACGGGTTTGGAAAGCTCCGTTCCGCCACCCGTAAACGTCGTTATCTCGAACGTTCCTGGGCCACCGTTTCCGCTGTACATAGCCGGTAGCCGGTTGACGAATCTGTATCCGATGGGGCCGCTCTTGTTCGGTATGGGTCTGAACATGACGGTCTTCAGCTACGAAGACAGCCTCGACTTCGGGCTGATGTCGTGCCCCGATGTCGTAAAGCGGGCAGACATCATCGCCGCCGGAGTCGAGGAAGCAATCACTGAATTAGAGATTGCTGCTGGGCTTACGTCTCCCTCGGCGACATAAGCCCAGACCAGCATCTGTCGTCGCTTAGAACGGCAAGATGTTGCCGATAAGAAGACCAAAGATATCGAGAATGTACCCGATGAGGTACTCCCAGAACATCTCCCAAAACATGTCTGCAACCGGGTACATAGCCTGCTCCCTTTAGAGATAATGCCGAGGCGGTTTCCTCAACTGAGCAAGACGTTAGATAACTCCAGCAAGCAGCTGTCGACGCGGAAATCGACAGTTTCGCCTCTCGTCACACGCTGTTTACTTGTCTCACGAGATCGTCAACCTGGCTTCGGGTCGGGGTTGAGCTCCCCCCGTGGCGGCTATGCCCAACGGATGGCGACGGCTGCTTGTGTCATCCCCGCTCCGTATCCGGCCAAGACGATGAGGTCGCCCGGCTCCACATCGCCGCGTCGCACCAGTTCGTCGAGGGCGACGGGGATGGACGCGGCCGACATATTGCCGACACGGTCGATGTTGATCATGAACCGCTCAAATGCCACCCCCATCTTTTCGGCGGCAGCAAAGATGATCCGCACATTGGACTGGTGCGGTACGAACCACTTCACATCTTCTGGCGTGTACCCCCCAGAGCGAAGGGCGTCGATGCTTGACGAGGCCAATGCGTCGACCGCTCGGTGAAGCACCGCCTTGCCGTTCATCTTGAGATAGTGGTCGCCGTGGCGGACGGTCTCGGTCGATGCCGGTTCTGTGCTTCCGCCTGCGGAGACCTGGAGGATGTCGGCCGCGCCGCCATCGAGTGCACTCGCTGAACTCAATACGCCGACAGGGTGGTCGGTATCCGTTGCGGAGAGGACGACCGCTCCAGCCCCGTCGCCAAAAATGACGGCTGTTGCGCGATTCGATGGGTCCACGATGCTGGACATGACGTCGACACCGATCACCAGAATGTTGCGGTGACCCAGACCTCGAATGAGCCCCGAAGCGACAGAAACCGCGTATACGAAACCGGCACAGGCGCCGCTGATATCGAAGCCGCCACAGTGCAATCCCAACCGGTGTTGGACGAACGCAGCGGTAGCGGGCTGAGGCTGGTCAGGGGTGCCGGTCGCGACGATCACCATGTCGATATCGTTCACAGCGCGGCCAGACGCTGCGATCGCCGCAGCCCCAGCCTGGGCGCCGAGTTCCGACGCGGTTTGTCCTTCGGTAACGCGACGGCGTTCGATGATGCCGGTCCGTTCCAAAATCCACGATTCGGGGACGCCAAACCGTTCAGACAGCTCCGCATTGGTCAACCGGCCAACAGGCAACGCTGATCCGGTACCCGTGACCACGGCATAGGTTTCCATATTGTCTCCCCCCGTTCAACTAGGTCGATGTCAGAGAACCCTCAGACCCACCTTGGAAAGTCCGTATCGCAGCACGCGTGCGGCTATGATCTCCGTCCTTGCCCGGGTGGTGGAATTGGCAGACACGACGGACTCAAAATCCGTTGCCTTTGCGGGCGTGTGGGTTCGAGTCCCACCCCGGGCACCCTTCAAAGCCTCGCTAGTTGCGGCGAGGCTTCTTTCTCAGCCATCTCGAGTCGGCTGCTGGCGTGAGCTCGATGCGGGGTTCCCAGGCTGGCTTGGCGACGCAGAGCTGTTCAGCTGACCCTCGATCCCTTTTGCCTGGGCCGAGCCCACGGCTCACGCTGTCAGTCGCGAGATCAGCGAAATGATGAAGGCGAGCAAGGTACCGCCTGCCAACACCTTGGCAAAAAGCGTGAAGCTGCGGCGTACCCATCCTTGTGGGAACCCCTGTTGCCACGCCACCCAGGTTACGAGCACAGCGCTTCCGGCCAACAGCGTGAAGTAGCCGCGGATGAATTCACGGATGGTGTCGCATCGACCGGTTTCGACGCCGCGACAATCCGACACCTGGAATCCTATGATGTGACCGAAGAACCCAATCACGATCGAGAGCACTACCGCAAGGATGATGGCGCCGATCAGCGCAATGACAGGGGGACGGGCGACAGCGCCGAAACCGGTCGTTAGGTCAAATTGCTCCTCCTGGGGCGCAGCCGGTTGGTCGCGAGTCGGGATGTCTTCGGCGTTCTGCTCGGCCCGAATGGCTGGCTCTGCGCTCGATCCGGACCGGTCCGGTCGCGGTTTATTTCTATGTGGCATCGCTACATCCCAACATTGTCAATAATCGATGGGCTCAGATCGTCCAACTGGTTTCCTGCTGGCTCGGGCAAGCGCGGTATCAACAGGACCGCCATCAGCAGCGGCACCACAGCCAACGCCGCGATCGCCAACCCCAAGTCGTCGTACCGGTCGGACAATGTTCCCGCGACCAACAGGCCCGTCACGGATCCGAGCACTCCTGAGCCCAGAAATACCGCGTTGGACGTCCCGCGCGATTCTGTCGGAAAGAGCTCGCTTGTAAAGGCGCCCATTGCCGGGGCGACCAGTCCTGCGAGGAACGTTGCACATGTGCTCGCTACCCAGAGTGCTGGGCCTTCAGCCAAATAGAACCATGCGATGCTGATACTCATCGCAGCAAATCCGACGGAACCGACGACACGCCGACCGTATCGTTCGGCAAATCGTCCACCCAGGATGATCCCGAACAATCCCGAGAGTCCAGCGGTCACAACGCGAAATACCGAGATGTCCAACGGACTGAAACCCTGATCGTCAGCCAGGTACCGATTGATGAACTGAGCTGCTGGCGCAGCAAGAACGTTGCCGAGCGCAGCGACCGCCGCCAGTATCAACAATCTCGACCGGTATTCCTTGGTGAGCAGATGCGAGAGGCCCCGTTTGACCGAGGGCGCTGCTCGGATCTCCTCGAACCGGCGGCTCTCTTGAAGCACACGGGCAAAATGCGGAACCAACACCAGCATTCCAGCCGCAAGTAGATAGCTGAGTCGCCATTTCTCTCCGCTACCCACGAGTGGGAGCATCAAGACGCTGGCGGCAAAGCCAGCCGAGGTCGCCAGCCCAAACAGAGCGATACTCGCGGCTCGGCCGCGTTCTGGCGCCTCTTCAACGACCGATATGGCTCCCACGGCAACGGCGACGTTGACAAAAGCGCGAGTGATGGTCTGACATGCGGTCAGCACGGCCAGATTGGGCGCTGCGACCGTCGCCAGACTCGCCAGACCCACCCCGAGAAGAGCGACCAGCAGCATCCGTCGACGCCCCTGCCGATCGGCAAGTGCTGCCGCCACCAACGAGATGAGAATGCCTCCCCGAACCACGGCGAGTGACACACCGAGCTGGCCGTCGGTGGCGTCGAATGTGTCGCCGATGAGGTCCAAGTTTTGGGTGAGGAGCGATCCGCCGTAGTTGCACAACGCGGCGATGGCTCCAACGGTCGCCAAATGGTAGGCCTGACGTCGGGTGTAGCCCCCCGCCGGCACGAGGCTCGGAAGCGCGAGCGGGGCTGGCGCCGATCCTCCTTCCACCACGGTCTGAAGCGAGTTCATCGTCCAACGCAGTTGGCGGCGCGCGAACCAGTACAGGATCGGCGTCGTGAACCAGAAGAAGTAGGGGATGAACGGTCCAACGGCGATCGACGCCGCGACGGTCGATATGTTCCCCGATGCGGATTGGTGGCTCGTCGACGTGCCCGTGGATGAGCCGCCAGCCGATGGTCCGTCACACGGCGTGACGTCGAGGCGAACCGGCTGCACCGCTCCGACGGGCCACGCCACGTCGAGGGTGTGGCCCGTGCGGCCCTGGTGAATATCCTCGTTGCTCGGCGGTGTCGCGGCTGTGCTGTGTGGGCTGGCGCTGTGCTGCGGGCCAGCACTGTGTTGTGGGGCAGCGCTGTGTGGGTCTGCGGGCAGGGAAGCCCGGACAACGGCGATGGCATTGTGGAGATCCTGAGAGGAACCCGCAAAGGTCCGTACCGATCGGATCTGCATGGGGCGATGCTAACGGTGGCCGTATCTCGTCTTCGCCTTGTGGGGATTTCCCCCGCCGTCCTCAGCGGCGGAACCACGCTGACCCGGTACGTGCTTGGCTGGGCGTTTCGCCGCTTCGTCGGCCGGGCCAACACTTGGGCCTGAGCGCATATTCGCGATCCACACGCGCAATGATGTGGCCCGTGGCGGACGAATCCGACCGGCGCGACCGGGTACAACGACGACGTGAACAGGTGCGACGCACGCGTGACGACGACCCTACCCGCGCGCTTCGGCGACCGGACCTCAACGCGGGGACCCGTTCTTCTCACCTTCCGCCTTCTCCGCCAAACCCGACCCCGAAGCGGGCCGAGTGGGACACCGGGCTTCCCGATAGCGTCGATGCCGACGAATCGCTGGCCAACATGGTGCGGGGCGGACCAAACCCGCCTGTCACTCCCCCACCCCTCAACACCGCGCCAGGCAACGAACGCTCACCGGTCGCGCCGCGTGGTCGGTTAGACCGGCCGCCGCCCGACCGAACGGCTGTGGGCCAGAGGGCGTCCCAACGAACCTCGCTCCGCGACGCTGCGCGGCGAACGGAGCAAGCCTCTCGGTCAAATCCACGTGACCTTGGGGTCGTGGGCTATTCGAACGCTCCCGGCACTCGACAACCATCGACTGACGCTGCACCCCAACCGCGTCGTGTTGGTTGGTCCCGCCCCTCAACTGGACGGTTTCGGCCCCGCCGGCTCTTGAAGTGGATCGCCATCATCGCGGCTTTGGGCTGCTTTGCCGAGTTCGGTTACCTCTTCTGGATGGTGCGCTCGATGGACCATGTCGGCACCGAGGGCAGTCTGAGCGGAGGCTCCGCCAACATCTTGATGGTCGGATCAGATACCCGGACCGGCACCGACCAGGAGGGCCTCGTTTCTGGCCAGCGTTCCGACACCCTGCTGGTGTTGAGACTGAACGGATCGACCGCGACGATGATGTCGATCCCTAGGGACCTCTGGGTACAGCTCGATGGCGGCGGTGAGAACCGCATCAACGTGGCCTACCAACGTTCGCCAGCAGCGCTCATCCGCACCATCAAGTCGAATCTCAACATTCCGATCGACCATTACATGGAGGTTGACTTCGTCACCTTTGCGTCGCTTGTCGACGCGCTCGGCGGGGTGACGTTGGACTTTCCGTATCCCGCAACCGACGTGAAGTCAGGGTTTCTGGTCACACAGCCCGGACCCCAACGCCTCGATGGCACACAAGCGCTCGCTTATGTGCGGTCGCGTACCTACACCGAGTTCGTCGGCGATCAGCAGGTCGTCGACCCAACCGGGGACCTCGGGCGTGTCCAACGCCAACAAGCGTTCCTTCGTTCGCTCATGCACGAACTGCTCGGGATTCGTACTCCGTGGACGTTGAACAGAGCGGTCGGTGCACTCACCGACGGACTCAGAGTCGACACCGGATTTGGGATGCTCGACCTGATGCGAATGGCGTGGGCGCTCAAAGGCGGTAGCCCGACGTCGATCGAACTGCCCACGACTCCCTTCACCACCGCGGGTGGTGCGGCGGTGTTGTCGTTGCGTCAATCCGAAGCCGAAGAAGCTCTGGCGCACTTCCGTTGACAATGTGATGGATCCCGTCCAGCAGCACCCTTGCGCCGGGCTAGAATTCAGGCCGATCTTGTCGCAGCCAGCCTTGCTGATGCTGCCCCTTGGCCAGGCCCGGAGAGGACCACAACATGCTTGAAGTAGGCGATAAGGCACCGAACACCACGCTGCTCGATCAGAACGGCGACGAGGTTTCCCTCAAAGACTTTCGAGGGCATCGGGTGATCCTCTTCTTCTACCCCAAGGCCAATACACCGGGCTGCACGACCCAATCATGCAACCTGCGCGATGCAGCGACCGACCTGGCGACCTATGACGCCGTCGTGATCGGGGTGAGTCCCGACAAGCCAACAGCCCAGCGTCGTTTTGACGACAAGCATGCACTCGGCTTTCCCCTCCTCTCCGACACCGACCATGAGCTAGCCGAAGCGTTTGGCGCATGGGGGGAAAAGAAGATGTTTGGCAAGACCTACGACGGGGTCATCCGCTCTGCGTTTGTCATCGATGAGAAGGGCGTGATCTCGGCATCGTTCCGCAAGATCAGCCCCAAAGACACGGTCCCCAACGTTATTGCAGCACTCGACGAACTGGGCAAGGTGTAGTCCCGGGCTCTGACAAAGGTCGGTGGGGCGGCTTACCCAGAGGCGGGCAAATAGAGGGCCAAGCCGACGCCTTTGGTGATTCGCTACCCGTCGAGGGCATGGCGGAGGTCGCCGACGAAGGACTCAACGGCTTCGGGGCCACCACCGTCGAGGATGCGTCTCACCAGTGCAGAACCGACGATCACACCGTTCGCTGACCGGGCGGCGAGGCGAGCTTGGTCTGGTGTGGACACGCCGACGCCCAACAACACCGGCACGTCGGTGAGCGCCATGAGCCTCCCCCCGATTTCGTGAGCCGAGGCAGCAAGTTCATCGCGTTCGCCTGTGACTCCAAGCAACGACACGCCGTAGACGAACCCTCGGCTTCGCTCACAAATTTGGGCGAGGCGTTCATCGGTCGAATTGGGAGCGCCCAACAAGACCGTCTCAACGCCGTTGGCATCGGCGGCGCGAAACCACGGCTCGCCCTCATCCAAGGGCAGGTCTGGCAGGATCGCACCCGAGACTCCAGCGGTCGCCAGTTTCTCGGCAAAGCGATTGGCCCCTGAATGCATGGCGATGTTGGCGTAGGTCATGACCACGACCGGGATGCTGAGGTCAGCGGTCGTGAGCTCGCTCAGGATCGAATCGGGTGTCGCACCCAAGTTCAGCGCCCGTACCGATGCTTCTTGAATGACGGGACCGTCCATCACCGGGTCGCTGAACGGGATACCGATTTCGATCGCATCAGCACCAGCTGCTTCGCAGGCCTGGGCGCACTGCACCCAGCCGTCGAGGCCGCCTGTGACATAGGGGACGAGCAACTTCGTTCCGGCATCGCGACGATCACGAAGTGTTGCTTCTAACCCGGCGCTACGAGGTGACGCCGGTGGTGTGGTGTTCAGCGACATAGGTGACCCTTTTGTTGAGATGTCCGCCGGACTCTGGGGACTAGGCAGCGAGCCGGTGATCGCGCGATTTCGGTCTGTTGACCCGATAGCGGGGTGAGAGGTTGGCGTGGTTGGTCAGGGGAGCTGCGGCATGGGGTAACGGTCCTTGAGGAGTTCGGCGACTTGTGGAGCATCCTTGTCGCCGCGCCCCGACAACGTGACGAGCACCGTCGAGCCGTGAGGGATGGTCCGGCCGCCGTCTCGGGCCAGCCACCCGATCGCGTGAGCGGATTCGAGCGCCGGAATGATGCCTTCGGTTTGGCTCAAAAGTTCGAGGCCGTAGAGGGCGGTACCGTCCTCGGCATAGACGTACTCGGCTCGACCCGACTCCGCCAACGCGGCGTGTTCGGGGCCGACACCGGGATAGTCCAGTCCGGCGGAAATCGAATGTGCTTCCAGGATTTGGCCGTGCTCGTCTTGGAGGTACATAGATCGGGCACCGTGGAGTACACCTGGTACACCCCGGGCTATCGAGGCCCCGTGTTGGCCTGATGCGAGGCCAAGGCCGCCGGCTTCAACCCCGATCAGCCGGGCCTCGGTATCGACGAAACCTGCAAAAGTGCCCATGGCGTTTGAACCGCCGCCAACGCAGGCGATGACAGCATCGGGATCGATACCAACCTCTGCTCGCATCTGCTCGCGAGCCTCATCGCCGATTACCCGCTGAAACTCACGCACCAGATAGGGGAACGGGTGTGGTCCGACGACCGATCCAATGCAGTAGTGGGTCGATTCGACCGACGCGACCCAGTCTCTGAGCGCCTCGTTGACAGCGTCTTTGAGGGTGGCACTGCCCGACGTTACGGGAATCACCTCGGCGCCCATCAGTCGCATTCTGAACACATTGAGTTCTTGGCGTTTCACGTCGACGGCACCCATGAACACAACGCAATCAAGACCGAACAACGCGCAGGCGGTCGCCGTTGCGACGCCGTGCTGACCTGCTCCGGTTTCGGCAATCACGCGCCGTTTCCCCATCCGTTTGGTTAGGAGCGCTTGGCCGAGCACGTTATTGATCTTGTGAGAACCGGTGTGGTTGAGGTCCTCGCGTTTGAGATAGACGGTCAAACCGAGTTGCTCGCCGAGACGATCGCATCTCGTGATCGGGCTGGGCCGCCCGCATATGACCCGAGCAGCTGCGCAAACTCCTGGCGAAATGCCGGTTCTGACCAGGCGGTTTCAAACTCTGTTTCGAGCTGTTCGAGCGCCGGGATCAGCGATTCAGGGACGAAACGTCCCCGAATGTCCCAAGCGCCCAAGCCCCAAAGGTTTGGCACCGTTGGGACCGAGATGGGCGATCTGGGTGCCATAGTTCTCGCCGGTTGAGTCGTCACCGGTCACGTCGCTGGTCATAGGTCACATCCTGGTGGTGGTTGCTGAGCGGCCGCTACAGGGACCGTTCCCAGTCATAGGGCAGCTCTGATCGAAGGGGCGCGGTCCGGTCGATATTTCGTCCCGCGTCTTTGGCTGCTCGGATAAAGCGCCGCAACAGACGAGGATCTTTCAAACCGGGGCGGGCCTCAACACCCGATGAAACATCCACCCCCCACGGCTGCAACGTTTCGATGGCCTCGGTCACGTTGTCGGGGGTGAGTCCTCCCGCCACCATCAACCGAACATGTGGGGGCGGACGCCGAACCGCCGCCCAATCGAAGCGCTCACCGGATCCTGGTTTTGGTCCATCGATCAAGACGATCTGTGCCGGGTCCTCGTCGAGTTGGCTCAGCCGTGGATCGTCCGCGGACAACGCGTGGATCACGACCGAGACGCGTTCGGCGATGTAGGACACATCGGCGAGCGTCTCGTTTCCATGTAGCTGTACCGCCTGGAGCCGTGCGCGATGAATGGTTCGTACGACGTGATCGCGGTGCTCATTTCGGAACACGCCGACACGAACCACTTCGGGCGGCAGGGTGCGTCCGATGAAGTCTGCGGTTCGTGCATCGATTCGACGCGGGCTGGCGGAAAACAGAAATCCCACGCCGTCCGCGCCGAGCCCTGCGGCGAGCAGCGCGTCCTGCTCGTTGGTAATGCCACAGATCTTGACGAACATGTTCTCAGGCTACCGAAGCATCACCGAGTGTGGCGGGACTGCTCGCCACGAGTCGCGTGAGGAACAGACGCCATCGCGCGAACGAGCGCGGCCGGGTCCGTCGACCGGACGAACGCCTCACCGACTAGAACGGCGTCGTAGCCAGCGGTCGCCATACGCTCAGCGTCTCCGACCGTGCGTACGGCCGATTCGGCAACGGCAACACAATCGTTGGGAATTTCGCGTCGCACGCGCTCGGCAATTGTGAGGTCTTCACCGAAATCTCTGAGGTTGCGGTTGGTCACCCCGATCAACGTGGCGCCACATTCAAGCGCTGTTTCGACGCCGGCCTCATCGTCGGCTTCGACCAAGACCGCGAGCCCAAATTCCTCGGCTTGTTCCCGCAGCGCTCGCAGACGTCCGAGATCGGGCAGACCAGCGACGATCAGTAACATTGCATCGGCGCCGATCGCCGCCGTTTCGAGCACCTGGATGTCTTCGACGATGAAATCTTTGCGGAGAACCGGCAGCGGGGTTTCTTCACGCGCGGCGGTCAGATCGCTGACGCGTCCGTCGAAATAGGGTTCGTTGGTCAGCACGGACAATGCGCTCGCACCACCGCCCAGATACTCAGCGGCCTGACGTCCGGCATCGAGGTTTTCGCACAACACCCCCTTGGATGGTGAGCGGCGCTTTATCTCTGCGATAACGCTGAGCTCGGAGCCGATGAGTGCGTCTCGGAACGGCCTGATCGGGCTGCGAGCGGCAAGCAGCTCTTCAAGATCTCCGCGGCGGGGCACCAACTGCTGGGCATCGACCGAGGATCGTTCGACAATTTCACTGAGGATCGACATGGCCGGTCAGTGTAGGGGTCGAACACGGCGGTTCACGATGAGGCCGCTGGGCGGCCCACGTGTGCTGCTTGGAGCCTCGCTGACAACGTCGGGTCGTTGTGGGCTCTACCATTACCGCCATGGCGATCAGTTTTCCACCAACGTTTTATTGGGGTTCGGCCCTCGCAGCGCACCAGGTTGAGGGCGGGAACTGGAATTCGGACTGGTGGGCGTGGGAGCACGACCCAAAAAGCCCATGTGTTGAACCCTCCGGAGATGCCTGCGATCACTACTCGCGGTACCCCAGCGATCTTCGTTTGCTCTCCGATCTTGGTTTTAATGCTTTTCGCTTTTCGGTCGAGTGGGCACGCGTTGAGCCGGAGCCTGGCGAGTTCTCTCAGGCGACGATCGACCACTACCGCCGCGTGCTCGAACGCTCATATGAACTCGGTTTGACCTCGTGTGTCACGTTTCACCATTTCACGAACCCGCGGTGGGTGGCCGATATGGGGGCGTGGACGAATCCCGATGTGCCGCGCCGTTTCGCGGACTATTGCGCTCGCGTGTCCGAAGCGCTCGGTGATCTGATCGGGATTGCATGCACGATCAATGAGCCCAACATCGTTGCAATGTTCGGTTACGAATCCAATGTCTTTCCGCCCGGGTTGTCATCGACACGAGCGCGTGATGAGGCCATTGAAAACCTCAAGCAAGCCCACTTTCTGGCCCGAGCAGCGATCGCGGTGGGCCCGGGGCAGATGCCGGTCGGAATGACCCTGGCAATGGCCGACGTCCAGGCGGTTCCCGGCGGTGAGGAACAGGCCAAACGGGCCCAGGCGCTATGAAGACCAATTCCTCGAAGCGGCCCGCGACGACGACTTCATCGGCGTACAGACCTATACCCGTACGCGGATGGGCGCTGGCGGTCCCTCGGCCCCGAACCGGGCGTTCCCGTGACCCAGATGGGATATGAACGCTGGCCGATGGCCCTGGCATCCACGGTCCGACGTGCCGCTCAGATGACCGGCATTCCCGTGGTGGTGACCGAACACGGCATCGCGACCGACGACGATGATGACCGCATCGACTTTGTGACCGAATCGCTCCAGTATCTGGCTGGGGTGATGGCAGAAGGCGTCGATGTTCGTGGCTATTTCCACTGGTCGGCCTTGGACAACTTCGAATGGGCGCTCGGGTACGGCCCCAAATTCGGGCTTATTGGCGTTGACCGCACCACCCAAGAACGCAATGTGAAAAGCTCCGCTCGCTGGATGGGCCAAGTAGCCAGGACAGGAACCCTCATCGGCGGACCGGCGAGTCTGCCCTCCGACGATCTGGCCGCCGCATCGGTCCCACCGGCGAGCGCCGACCTGATGAGCGAACCGCCACGCGCCGCAGCACCCTCGCGGCCCCCTGCATCGGCAGCCCCTGTGAGCATGGGCGCTCTCAACAGGCTCGATCTCCTGGAGGACGACACCCTGTTCCGTCCTCCTGATGAATCCTCGCCGAACTCGCCGGTTCCCCAGCGGCCGGGCACTCTCCGGTCGATCCAACCGACTCGGGTGTGCCGGAACGGTCCCCTGACTCGACCGACCCGGGATCTGCCAGACCGGCATCCCCGATGACCCGTCCTCACCAGATCTGACCGCTTGGTCTGGCCTGGTCTTCACCGCTCCCACGGCTCAACGGTACCGCCGAAGACCGACACGAACGTCGAGGCGCCCTCCGACGCAGCGCCCGGAAGCCATGCTTCTCCGTCGGAGGTTGACGCTGCCTCGAAGGGCACTCAAGCCAGCGGCGCATGCGCCCGACGACGGCCGTCCTCTGATGGCGAGGATGAGAGAACGGAGGTAGATCTGGAGTTCCTGCTCGACGACCCAGACGACATCTCGGACCAGCTCCGATCCTGATCAGAGCCGTTCGGACGATTCGGATTCCACCGATTCACGGGGACGGCTCTGGGGTCGAGCACGCAAGCGAGAAAGCGGACCACGACGAGGACACAGGCGCGGACGAGAGCTCCGAAAACCAAGCCGAGGACGCAACGTCGCCCGATGATCTCGCTCATAAAGATGGCGAAATCGGAGACGAGGGCGATTGGTCGCTGTTCGCGTCCGGTGACGACGAGCAACGTTGAACGAACGTCGAACCGTTCTCGTTGTCGAAGACGATCCAGATATCGCCGCACTCGTCGGCGGCTATCTCACGAAAGAAGGCTTCTCGGTCGCTTCGGCAGCATCGGGCCGCGAGGCCCTCGCCGAGTTCGACCGCTGTATTCCCGCTCTGGTCATCCTCGATATTGGATTGCCCGATGTGGACGGCATCGAGGTGTGTCGCTCAATGCGGGAGCGTTCCGATGTACCGCTGATGTTTTTGACCGCTCGTGATGATGAGATCGACCGAATCGTCGGGCTAGAACTCGGCGCCGATGATTACGTCACGAAGCCGTTTTCGCCCCGGGAATTGACCGCTCGAGCCAAAGCAATTCTGCGCCGTTCACAGATCACATCCTCGTCAGACCAGGTGATGCGCCAGGGTGCGGTCACGGTCGACTTGGGTCGCCGAGAGGTGACGGTCGGCTCCGAGCTAGCGGATCTCACCGCCCGCGAGTTCGATCTGCTGGCCTATCTCATTGAACACACGGGGCTCGCCCTCTCGCGTCAACAGCTTCTCGACGGTGTTTGGGGTATGACTGGTACGGCGATGTCCGTACCGTGGACGTTCACATCGCTCAACTGCGCAAGAAGTTGGGTGATGCGGCCGACATTCGTACCGTTCGAGGCATCGGGTATCGGTGGGCGTGAGCGCACCAACGCTGCGCTCGAGGCTGGCGCGCACGCTCCTCGCCACGTGTTTTGTGTGGTTGCTTTGTCGACCGGTCTCACGATCTGGTTCGCCCGTTCCGCAGCGGAGGACCAGGCAAAGAACGAGCTCACCAACCGCATAGCGGCCTTGGACGATCGGGTCGAGTACGAGTTGGCGTTGCGTGACGAGCAGGGGCTGAACACCGGAGCCGCTACGGCCCTGTGCGGCGCGGACCATGGGCCGATGCTCCCGGGGCAATTTCACTGTTAGCGTCTCGTTGATTCCGGACTGACTCCCTTGCTGCAGGTCCGGTCGGTGGCTCGTTGTCCGCAACCACCGCCCGGTTTGACCCTCGATAAGCTTGGGCTTACCCCTCAAGAGGCACAATCATTGACGAACACTCATTTCAGCATCGTAGGTAACATGCTGTGGGGAGTGGCCCCGCTCGAGGTCAACAGCTCTGCTGCGGGCGGTGTCGGGGCCGCGGCATCCTTCGATGGACTGGTCTGGTTGGTCGGTGCAGATCTCGGAGGTGCGCGCCTCGGTGGCTTGCTACCCGGGTTGATCACGACGATGCTCACAGCGAGCTTGTTGGCCGTTGCGGTATCGCTGTGGCTCGCAAGAAAGCTCAGCGCGCCCATAAAGCGCATCGAGCGCAACGCACAACGCCTTGCCGCGGGCGATCTGTCGGCCCGAGCCGGCCCACAACCGGGCGCTGATGCCGATATTTCTGCACTTGCGACCACCATCGATGCAATGGCGAGTGACCTTGAGGCCTCACGGCAGGCGGAACGACAGTTCCTGATGTCGGTGTCGCACGATCTACGGACACCACTTGCCTCGATCCGCGGGTATGCCGAAGCGCTGAGCGACCCAGAACTCGACGGAACCGCCATCAAGGATCAGGCTGCCCAGGTCATTTCGACGCAGGCGATCCGCCTTGAACGCCTGGTCGACGACCTCCTTGCATTGGCGAGACTCGAGACTCAGTCCTTTGGGCTCCGCAGCGAAGACGTCGACGTCGCTGCGATCGCCACCGAAACCGTCGCCGCCTTCGTCCCCGAGGCACTTGATGCCGGTGTTGGCGTGGGCGTCGAGACGAGCGGACCGATCTGGGCGGTTGCAGACCCGTCGCGGGTTGCTCAGATGCTGTCAAACCTGCTCGAGAACGCGATCAGCTTCGCCTCGCATCAGGTGGAAGTCAGCGTGCTCGTCAACGATGGATTCGCGGTAATAGCGGTGACCGATGACGGTCCCGGTATACCCGAGGACCAGCTCGCCAACGTGTTCACCCGCCTCTACAGCGCACGCGATGCCCAGCCCGAAGATCGAAGTAGCCGAAAACTCGGAACGGGACTTGGTCTCGCGATCGTCGCTGAACTCGCGATCGCGTCCGGCGGACGCGCCGAAGCCTTGGCAAGCCCGGCTGGCGGGGCCACGTTACGGGTGCTGCTACCCGCGGCGCCCGCCTCGGCGTGATCGGACCACCGGGTTGGGCCGCCCCGATGCCGTACACTCCCCCGCCGGACACCGAAGCATTGGAATGGTCCGGTCTGAACGACGCAATCCACCACCGAGATCGAGGATCAAAAGCCGCTTGATGCGGACCTGACGGTAACGGCGACGCCACCTGCGGTCAGGGTCGCTGCTTCGCTGACCTCCCGGCGTACGAATCCGAGGCCGAACCAACCTGAATCGGTCTGGGCGCCCGAGGTGACCGTCCCCACCACCTTGGTATCGAGGGACAACTCGCTACCGACCTCCACTGCCTCAGCCGCACCCAGCCGGACGAGGCGCCGGTTGACATGGCCGCGCGAGTCGATGCGACAGACCAGTTCCTGGCCCATGAAACATCCTTTGGTAAACGACACGCGCCGCTCGACGATCCCGGCTTCTTGAGGGATGATGCCGTCGAGTTCCGTGGCGGCCGCCGGCACCCCAGCCTGGATGCGTCGTCGTTCGCGAAGCACCGGATCACCGGTCACGACGCCGTGGTCCTCCAATGTGTCGGCCATGGTGGTCACCATATCGGCCGCGTACTCAGGGCCGTCAGGGCCCCCGCCATGACGATCGGCATCATTCTCCGGTGCAGCTGCGCCAGCTGGTGCGACTGTGACCACTCCTACAAATCGGGGGTATATCCAATCTGAGCGGTACCACACCACAGAATAGGTGCCGTCCGGTGTCGTTACGCTGTGGGTAGCTGTTCGCTCGTCGGGAGCGGCGCCATCGTCGGCACTCAATGTGGATGTGGACAGTCGTCCAGGAACCGGCGGAATGGCGTTGAGGTGACCGAACACGTCGTCGAATCCCTCGCCGATCACCTCGATGACGGCGCCCGTCTCGACGGGGACGAGGTCGACGGCAACTCGGATCAGAAAGCGTCTCAGCGCGTTCATGAGCTCCGCACCGCGGTCCACGTCGGTACCGACGAGCCATTCGTTCTCATCGACAAGTGCCAGATCGATGGAAAAGCCCATCTTGCCCTGCGGTTCGAGCAACAAACCAAAGCACACCTCACCGGGTTCTACCGAGCGGAGATCCTGGCTGATGAGGCTGTCTAAGAACTTTGTGGAATCTGGGCCCGTCACACGCAGCCAACCGCTTGCTGGCAAAACGAAGACCGCCACACCGGTATCGACGCTCTCAGCACCCCCATCCAGGTCAGACGGGCCTCCTGAGCCGTTCGAAACGGTGTCGTTCGTCACGGTGTGGTCATCGGTCACTGGTGTCTCCAAGACGTTGTCGCGCTACTCGCTGCTGAGATGCGATGATGTGAGCTTCATGCCGTCTCGACCGGTGTGCTCGCTACGGCGAGACCGACCGCGTGGAAGAGCGCATTTGCTTTGTTGCGGGTCTCGAGCTCTTCGTCGGATGGGTCAGAACCGACGACGACGCCAGCGCCAGCCTGTACGAACGCTCGACCGCCAGTGCAGACCATGGTCCTGATCACGATCGCGGTATCGAGATTGCCCGAAAAATCGAAATACCCAAATACGCCGCCATATGGGCCTCGCTTGACGGGCTCGATCTCGTCGATGATCTCCATGGCGCGAACCTTGGGTGCGCCCGACACCGTGCCGGCGGGAAACGAAGCCCGAAATACGTCAACGCTGGAGGCGTCGTCGCGCACCTGACCGCGTACCTCGCTCGTCAGATGCATGACATGGGAATAACGCTCGACGGTCAAGAGCTCGGTCATACGTTGCGTGCCGAACTGAGCGATCCGGCCGATGTCATTGCGGGCAAGGTCTACCAACATGACGTGTTCGGCACGTTCTTTGGGATGCTCGGATAGCTCGGCGGCAAGACGCCGATCGTGGGCTTCGTCCGCGCCTCGAAAGCGGGTCCCAGCGATCGGTCGAATGATGGCCTCACCATCGATGACCTGCGCCATTGGTTCTGGTGAGGAGCCGACGAGCGTGACATCGGCGGCGTCGCGTTGACGCATGAAGAACATGTAAGGCGACGGGTTCACTTGACGCAAAGCCCGATAAACCTCGAAGGGGTCAACCGTCAGCCCGACTTCAAACCGGCGCGACAGCACCACCTGGAAAATATCGCCAGCTCGGATGTATTCCCGTGCGACTTCAACGGCATCCTCGAAGGCAGAGGCTGGCATCGACACAGCGATCGGTGTTGCTGGTTCGACACGATCTGGAGGTTCGAGCAGTGCGGTGTCGTCCGCGCCCGATAAGCGCGTTGCTAGATCGTCGAGTCGTCGCTGAGAACGTTGATACAGGCGGCCGAGCATGGCGAGATCAGACCCGGCACCGACGTAGACGTTGTCGATGAGCCAGAGGCGCTGAGCGAAATGGTCGAACGCGGCGACGAGTCGCGTCACCGACATGATCGCATCAGGCATACCCAGATCATCGTGGGGCACGCTGGTGAGCCGTTCGATCTCACGCACCACGTCGTAGCCGAGGTATCCGCTAATGCCACCATGGAACGGCGGCAGCTCTGGATATTTCGGCGCGGAGAGGCGATTGAGGAGCACGTCGAGCGCGGCCAGAATGCCGCGGTCGGTCGGAACAGCGTCCATCAGCTCTGCGACGAGATCGTCGGCTTCTGGGGCCGGTGAGACATGGACGGCCAAGCCGTTAGCGCTTAACGTGACGAACGGATCGAGCGCGATGAACGAGAACCGACCCCAACGGTCGCCGTGTTCGACCGATTCGAAGAGTGTCGCGTCACGGCCTTCAGTCAACTTCCTAAACGCCGCGACAGGGGTTTCGGTATCCGCGATCAACGAACGCCATACCGGAACGATCGTGTGGTGTTGGGAGTCGAGTTCGAACTGTTCCCAAGTGCTGCGATTCATCGATCAGCTCCCACCGATTGGGCCGCCGTTCTCGTGTGGGTTTCTAGTTCGCGGTGAAAGCAGCTGATTTCACCGGGGACATGGCAAGCACCGGATCCGGTCTGTGTCACCACGGCTAGCAGCGTGTCACCGTCGCAATCAAGACGCAGCGACCTCAGCAATTGGGTGTTTCCCGATGTCGCACCCTTGTGCCACAGCTCGTTGCGGGAGCGTGACCAATACCACATGGTCCCCTCGTCGATAGTCCTGCGCAGCGATGTCTCGTTCATCCACGCCAACATCAGGACCGGCCCTTCGAGGGATTGGGTGATGCACGGTACGAGGCCCCGTCCGTCCCAGTGCACGGCGGCGACGAGGTCGTCAGCCGAGACCTGTTCGGTGTTCAGTTTGAGCGCGGGTTCACTCACAGATGTCCCCAAAACTAGGCGTTTCACAAAGTGTGTCGCGGCGACCAACAGTCACCGTACCGGGCGCAGCGTAACCGACCAGGTTCTCCGATCGGCGAGGCAGCAAGATGCGCCGATTGGCTAGCGCTGTCGACGTCCTCGCGCTGCGCGGGAGTCGCCCGGTACGATGCAGCGATGTCAAACAACCTCGAACCCCGTGAGATCACCATCGCGAGTTCTGATGGAGTCACGCTCGAAGCCCAGTACATATCGCCAAGCGTCGCCGATGCGCCCTTGGGCGCAGCGCCCTCCGGCGATGCAAGCACGAACCGCGATGCACTGGCCCGTACCGCGGTGCTGCTCTGCCACCCCCATCCCCTTCAGGGCGGCAACATGAAGTCCCTGGTTACCAGCGAGCTATTTCGTCTGCTGCCGCCTCAAGGTGTGAGCTGTCTTCGCTTCAACTTTCGTGGGGTGGGCAAGAGCACCGGTGAACACGATTTCGGACGCGGTGAATCATCCGATGTAACGCACGCGTTCGCCCGCCTTGTCGAAATGACGCCCCATGCGGTCGTGCGTATCGTCGTCGGATGGTCCTTCGGCGGAGATGTCTCGCTGTCGACACCGCTCAACGCCGTCGACGGTCACCGTGGCAGTGACGGGTGGATTGCGATCGCCCCACCCCTGCGCTTCGGAACTGAACCCGCCGTCGCTGCACGGTCGGGCAAACCCGTGTTGATCATCCTCGCGGAACACGACCAGGTTCGCCCCGCTCAAGAGGTTGCTGAAGATGTGACCAACTGGCCCAACACCACCGTTGAAGTCGTCGGCGGGGCCGACCACTTCTTTGCTGGACGTACCAAAGAAGTTGCCGGGCTGGTGACAGCTCGACTCATCTCGCTCGCCGATATCGCTACCTCATGATGCGATCCGTCGGTTCTGAACGCGATGAGCGTGGGCGCCCCGCGTCCGATCCCCACGCGAACGTTGCATCGACCCGGCATCCTTTCTGGCTCGGCGGCTCTCACTCCCGTAGCGGGTTAGGAGCTCCCGTCGCACGCTTGTCGTGGCGTGTCGTCTTCCCGCCCCGCCCCGCACGCCGCTCGCGGCTCATCAGGTGGAACGCTGCGCTCTCCCCGACGGGTCGTGATCCCATGGCGACACATCAAGAAGCACTGCGCCATCTCAGCGGTGTCACCTTGGTGTGGGATCTGGCTCGGGACGGTGCCACGGCGCGGCTCCAGGTTGCGATCCGCAACGAGTCGACGCAAACGATCCGCGTCGATGCTCTTCGAATTCGCTTCGAACGCGCCGACATTGGGCCCGGGGTGTCGGACTGGCACATGTGGCGCAACGGCACCCAGTCCTGGAGCGGAACTCGCGGTGGGCCGGTCGCGACGAGCGACCCCGATTTACCGATCGGGATTCGGCGCACAACCACCGACCCGAAACATGGCTTACCGACGGCCTCGGGGCACGTGCGCTCCGCATGGATGACCGTGATCGCGAACGCTGTGACGAGTGACACCATCGGCGTGGCCTCGCTCAACAATGCTGACGCGTTCCACTACATCGATCTCGCCGCACCCGATGCTCAGCTGGCTCACCTCGACCTGTTCACCGACGGTGACGACATCGAACTCGAACCGAACCGGTCGACGATCTTGGCGCACTGGTATCTAGCCATCGACGATTCGGGCAGCTTTGGTACGCCAAACCACATGTTGAAACAGCTCGCATCGGTGTCGGGACAGACCGCCTCAGCCCGTCTTCCCAGCGACATCCGGACCGGTTGGTGCAGTTGGTACCACTACTTTGCCGACGTGCGTGCGAGCGATATAGCCGTGAACCTCGCTCAACTGCCCCAGGCGACAGGTTCGATCGGACTCGACTATCTCATGGTCGACGACGGCCACCAGGCCGAGATAGGCGACTGGGACCGACGCTCAGATGGGTTCTCGAACGGCATGAGCGTCGTCGCGGACCAGATCCGCGCCAAAGGTTTGAAGCCGGGTCTGTGGCTCGCTCCCTTCCTTGTCGGTAAGCGCTCGCGCCTGGTCGGCCAACATCCCGAATGGCTGTTGAGTGCCGGACGTACGCCGACCGTGGCGCTGATCAATCCTGCCTGGGGACCCCAGCGAATCTTCGCGTTGGATACGACTCGGCCGGACGTCTTGTCGTGGCTCGAAGAGCTCGCCGCGACGGTACGGGGGTGGGGATTCGAGGTGTTGAAGCTCGACTTTCTCTATGCCGGAGCACTCCCCGGTCGTCGATTACGTCGTGACGTCACTCGAGCACAGGCGCTGCGAATGGGGCTCGACGCGTTCCGTCGCGGCGCCGGAGAGGACGCCTACCTCATCGGATGTGGATGTCCCCTCGGACCTGCAATCGGCGCGGTCGACGCTATGAGGATCGGCCCCGATGTCGAGCCGCGCTGGACCACCATGCGAGCCCGGACCGTCCAACGTGACCTGCACGGTATTTCAACTCGCCACGCACTGCGCAACGTCGTGTCTCGCAGCTTCATGCATGGACGGCTTTGGGTGAACGACCCCGACTGTTTGACGCTGCGACCGACCGAGACCGAACTCGACGACGACGAACGCTTTACGATCGCGACCGTGATGGGTCTGTCGGGAGGTCTGCTCGTCTGCTCCGACGATCTCACGACGTGGACATCGCGTCAGCGTGACCTTTGGGCATGGGCTGCGTCGCTCAGGGGAGGTGATCTCTACATCCCCGAGCTGGCTTTCGACGATATGCCAGATCTGCTCTGTTCGACCTTTGAGGACCGGGTAGTCATCGCACGGCTCAATACTTCTGAGCATCCCCGACATCTGAGGATCGATGTGGCGCGGTGTGTCGGTCACACGCCAGACCTGTCGGGTCCCGTCACCGACGCCGTGACCGGCGAACCTCTCGACATCAACGGGGGCATCGTCGACGTTGGATTCGTACCCGCCCACGGAACCCGGGTCATTTCTCTGCACCGATGACGGGTACGCTCTGGCACCGGGTTTCTTGGAGGGTTTGATGCGCGTTTTGTTGCTCTTGATGTGTTTGGTGCTGCTGGCGTCTTGTGGCGGTGACGATGTGGAGACCAACCCCTTTCCCGGCGGTCCCGATGCCGACCGTCTCTGTCAGCTTCAAGCCGATATGAGCGCGACGACCTTGGTGACCGATACGAGTGCGCCGACTCAAGAGGACGTCATCGAGGACTTCAACGAGATCGCCGAGGCCGCACCAGAAGAAATCAAGGACGACGCTCAGTACACCGCTGACATGATGCAGGTGCAGCTCGACGTGCTCAACGAAATCACAGCGGGTGAGCTTCCCTACGAAGACATGCAATCGGCAATGGAGGAGCGGGGCTTTGACGATGCCCGGCTTCAACAGTCGGTCAGCGCGGTGAACAACTGGCTGGTCAGCAACTGTGGTATCGACGAGATCACCACCACGACGATGGGTTCGCTCTCAACGGCCACCACGCCCGGCGTCGGAAGTCCAGGAGCATCCGCGCCGGGAACCGATGGTGCGGCGACGACGACGGCGAACTCGACGCCGGCAACCGCAACGACGACCGCTGGGTAGCGGTACCGTCGTACCGCCAATCTCACTCAGCCAGCGGTCTCACCGTGACGTTGCGCTCGGCCAAGTACCGCTTGGCTTCGCCGACGGTGTGATCGCCGAAATGAAAGATGGACGCCGCCAACAGCGCGTCGGCGTGACCGATCGCGGCCCCCTCGTAGAGGTGATCGAGCGTCCCGACACCCCCCGAAGCGACGATGGGCACGTCAACCCGTTCGCGCAGCGCCGCGAGCAGCGCGAGGTCGTATCCGTCTCGCGTACCGTCTCGATCCATCGACGTGACCAACAGCTCGCCAGCGCCGAGTTCAACCACACGGCTTGCCCAGTCGAGCGCATCGAGGCCGGTCCAGGTACGGCCACCGTGGGTGACGACTTCCCAGCCCCCATCAGGCCGGGCTTTGGCATCGATAGCGACGACGACACACTGACTGCCAAAGACGTTTGCCGCCTCGCGCACGAGGTCGGGATTATCTACCGCTGCAGTATTGAGTGAACATTTGTCGGCGCCTGCTCGCAAGAGCCGCCGAATGTCATCAACAGAGCGGATTCCCCCGCCGACCGTGAGTGGAATGAACACGCGCTCTGCTGTCCGCTCGACCACGTCAATGATGGTGTCGCGCTGATCCGAGGACGCTGTGATATCGAGAAAGACCACCTCATCTGCGCCTTCGCGGTCGTACCGAGCCGCGAGCTCAACGGGATCTCCGGCGTCGCGCAGACCAACAAAATTCACTCCCTTGACGACCCTGCCCTCATCGACATCAAGGCATGGAACGATCCTTATTCCGAGCATGCGGCAACCGCCTGTTGCACTGTGAAACGTGATTCGTAGATCGCCCGCCCGACGATCACCCCAGCAAGTCGACGCGGAACCCCAGCGGTGCCGACACGCACATCTCGCAACGCCTTCAGATCGGCCAGGGTGCCAACGCCTCCCGACGCGATCACATCGACCGACGTGACTGCGAGAACCCTGCTGAGCTGGTCGATCGCCGGTCCTTGCATCGTGCCGTCCACACCGATTTCGGTGACGATGAGTGCAGCGACGCCGAGCGCGTCAAATGTGGCCGACAGGTCGAAGAGGTCCGAACCGGAAGCCTCCTCCCATCCCCTCACAGCGACGTCTGCTCCATGGCCGTCGAGACCGACCGCAACCTGCCCGGGATAACGTCGACACAGCGTTTCGACGAGTTCGGGGTGTTCAACCGCGGCAGTCCCGAGGATGATGCGGGCGACGCCAAGTTCTTCGAGCAACTCCGCCGCGTCGGCTTCGGTTCGGATACCGCCACCCACCTGGATCGGAATCCGAAGTGCTTTGCTGAGCCGTCCAATGGTGTCGCGGTTTGCGCCCGCACCCGAACGGGCGCCATCGAGATCGACGACGTGAACCCAGGACGCACCGGCCGCTTCGAATGCATGAGCTCGGTCGAGTGGATCGTCGTCATAGACGGTCTCGTGTCCGAAGGATCCTTTGAGGAGACGTACCGCCTTGCCCCCGCGCAGGTCGATTGCCGGAAAACAAATCATCGCATCCTCAGTCATGGATCGTTTCAGAAACCGGCTCGGATGGGTAAACGCCGGGTTCGCTTCGGCCAGACCGCGCGTCCGCGTGTGACGGGTCAGTCGGCTCCAGGCCACATGTCGACGCGAAATTGGCCAATAAGGTGAGCCCCAGATTCGAGCTCTTCTCCGGGTGGAACTGGGCGCCCCACACGTTGGCGCGCTCAACCGCAGCGACGACGTCGACGCCGTGATGCACCCGTGCCGCGACCCAAGCCTCATCGACATCAGGGCTCGCGTACGAGTGGACGAAGTACATCCAAGGCTGATCTCGGAGGCCTGAAAACATCGTGGAATCGGGAGCGATCGCGGTGCACTGGTTCCATCCCATATGCGGTACGACCACGTCGGGTGGGAGCAACGCCACGTTGCTGTCAAAGATCCCCAGACCGACGGCTCCTGGAGCTTCGTCACTGGTGGCGAACAACATCTGCATGCCCACACAGATACCCAAGAACGGTTGTCCCCTCTCGATGGCATCGTGACAGGCCCGATCGAGGTCGCGTTCGACGAGCGCACCCATACACTGACCAAAATTCCCGACACCTGGCAGTACGACGCCGTCGGCCGTTGCGATGACGTCACGATCACCCGTCAGCCTGGCCTCGACGCCGACTGCTTCGAAGGCCTTTTGCGCGGAGCGCAGGTTGCCAATCCCGTAGTCGACGATCGCTATCACAGCGAACCTTTCGTCGATGGCATCACATCGTCGATTCGGGTCACCGCATCGCGGATCGTTCGAGCGATGGCCTTTACCGACGCTTCCACGATGTGATGGCTGTTTCGACCCGAGATCTTGCGGACGTGCAGAGTCACACCAGCGGCCATGACGAAGGCACGCCAGAACTCCTCCATGAGCTGTCCGTCAAACGTGCCGATTCGCTCGGTGGGAAGGTCGAGCTCGTAGACCAAAAACGGACGCCCCGACAGATCCAACGACACCGCCACCAGTGCCTCGTCGAGTGGGATGGTCCGATCGCCGAAACGGGCAAGTCCGGCCTTTGACCCGAGCGCCTCGGTGAACGCGGTACCGAGCACGATGCCGCAGTCCTCGACGGTGTGGTGATCATCGACATCGAGATCGCCTCGCGCGGTAACGGCGAGCGTGAAGCCTCCGTGTGTCCCGAGCTGGTCGAGCATGTGATCGAAGAACGCAATACCGGTCGCGTTTTGAGGAGGAGCCGCCGTATCGAGGTCGATGACGACCTTGACCGACGTCTCACCGGTCTGGCGTTCGAGCATGGCACGTCTCGCCATCGTGATTGCCACCCATCTGTTTGGTTAGAAAGCGTGTTTGTGTTTCTCTGGCCGTCAGGAGTCTTGGCACATCCTCAAGGGGAACAGATCCGGCCAGCGTCGCGCGGGGTGGCCGATCGGCGAGGCACCCTTACCGATTCGGGTTCGATCCACCATCGGCGAATCCGAGGCTGTCGAGAACGCCATCGAGGGCAGCCAAGAAAGCATCGTTTTCCTGTTGCGTGCCGACGGTGACGCGCAGACATCCAGCGAGACGGTCCCAACTCGAACAGTCTCGCACGAGGACACCGCGTTCCAGGAGGCGCTCCCACACCCGATGGCCGTCTGCCGCTGGCCGAAACAAAATGAAGTTTGATGAGCTGGGCCAAACGCTCACGCGCCCGTCGGCAGCCAACGCGTCGAACAGCCGATCTCGCTGCGCGGTGAGTTGCGCCACGCGACTCGCCATCTCCTCGGCGAAGTCCAGTGCGAGAATCCCGCCGAGTTGCACCGCTGTCGAAAGGTGATACGGCAGGAGCACTTGGGACAGTTGATCGACCAGCCAGGTCGGACCGACGGCGTACCCCAATCGCAGACCGGCGAGCGACCATACCTTTGAATACGTCCGGGTGACCACGATGGGTCGGCCCTCATCGACCAGGTCGATCGGATCCCACTGCGCGAATTCGGCATATGCCGCGTCGATGACCAAAAGGCCGGGCACGATATCTGCCAACCATTCGACCGTTTCCCGCGACTCGACCATGCCGGTTGGATTGTTGGGCGTCGTCAAAAAGGTGATGTGCGGAGCGTCGCGCTCGATTGCCAGTTGCGCCGCGGCCCTATCAAAAGAAAAGTCCGACGCTCGCTCACAGGTCACCATCTCGGTACCAGTTGTTCGCCCGATGAGGTCGTGCAGCGCGTAGGACGGAGCGAAGGTCAACGCTCGGCGACCGGGACCGCCATGTGCCAAGAAGATGGCCTGCAACACTTCATTGGAGCCGTTGCCACACACGATCTGGGCACCTCGACGGCCATACAGCGAACCGAGTCGGCTGCGCAGCTCGTCGGCGCCGCGATCCGGGTACCGATTCCATTCCGCGGTCCGAATCGAATCGGCCCAGCGTTCCAGAAATGCCGCGGGCGGTTCGTAGGGGCTTTCGTTGGTATTGAGGCGGACGGCGACGTCGACCTGGGGCGAGTGGTACCCGACGAGCTCGGCGATCGTGTCTCGGGCGGGAACGGGAATGTCGGCGTTCATATCGATGCCTCGGCAACATTTCTGATGCGGATCGAATTGGCGTGGGCGGCCAGACCCTCTTCATTCGCGATGACCTGGGCGTAGGGGCCGATACGGCGCAGGGTGTCCGCTGGTGCACTGACCACATGTATCTGCTTTTGGAACGTCGAAACTTGCAGCGCCGACGCATAACGGGCAGCCATTCCCGTCGGAAGCACGTGGTTGGGGCCAGCGCAGTAGTCTCCTAACGCGGCGGGGGCATATGGGCCGAGAAAGACCGCGCCAGCGTTTCGTACATCGGCGAGGAGGTCGCCGGGCTCTTCGACGACGAGTTCGAGGTGTTCGGGGGCGACATCGTTGACGACATCCATGGCGGTAAACAGGTCTCCGACCAGGACAGCGAAGCCCCCCTTACTCAACGTTTCGGCGATGTCGGCTGAGCGCTCTGCGGTCGCGAGCTGACCTGCGATGTGCTTCTGAACCTGGGCAAGGAGGTCGGCACTATCGCTAATGACGACCGTTTTCCGGTCGGGTCCGTGTTCGGCCTGTGCCAAGAGGTCCGCAGCGACAAAGGCGGGGGGCGCGTCCTTGTCGGCGACCACGACGAGTTCGGATGGGCCGGCCATCGAATCGATTCCCACCACGCCGTTCACCTCGCGTTTTGCGAGCGCCACGTAGCGGTTGCCCGGCCCCACGATGACGTCGACGGCGGGAATGCTCTCGGTTCCGTATGCCATCGCGGCGATCGCCTGCGCGCCTCCGACACGAAACACGCGGTCTACACCGGCGATGGCCGCCGCAGCCAGTGTCTGAACCGGCACTTTGCCGTCCCGACCGGGAGGTACGCACAACACGGTCTCCTCGACACCGGCAACCTGGGCGGGAATCGTCGTCATCAGTACGGTCGATGGGTACACAGCGCGTCCACCCGGAACATAGATGCCGGCACGCTCGACCGCGCGAACGATCTCTTGAACGACGACACCTTCCCGCTCGAAGACACCTACTTCGATGAGTTGGCTTCGGTGGTACTCACGAATCTGAGCCTCAGAAAATTCCAGTGCTTCACGCAGATCCGAACCGATGGACAGCAGTGCGTCTTCGCGCTCGGCTCGGGGGACTTCTATCGGGTCCAGTTCGGTCAACGAGGAAACGTCCACTGCGTCGAACTGCTTTGTCAGCAACTTCAGTGCGCGATCGCCTTCAGATTTGACGCGTCCGATGATGGTGCGGACGGTGGCTAAGGCATCGGCGTCGGCGGCGGGCTCGTGAACGAAGAGCTCGCTGCGCTTTTGTGGTTCAGCGATGAGATCGAGATACTGCAGCATGGTGACCTGAACGCTAGTTCGCTGCGATCCATCCACGGCGTATGCGACGCCCCGATGTGGCGCTTCGAGGTTGGCCGCCGTCGAGGACGTGTCGCACCCCATACCCGACATGCCCCTCCCAAACCCCCGGGAGCGGGCGACCATATTTGCGTCCGGCACTGCGAAACGTTGAGGCTGTTGACATGACTACGTCATCGGATCTTGCAGAGGTGTCGACGTTGATGACCGTGCTGGAGGACCTGTCGGGGCGCATCACGGCGATCGCGGAGAGCTACAGCGCGTCACCCGACTCCGCTGTATCGGTCGAGTTGTTCAATACCGAACGGTCACTCGCCCAGGCGTCACGGACGCTGCGTCGCGCTAAGGAAGCGCTCGAACGTGCCTGAGGGCGCGTCGCTTCCGAGCGAGTGTGTCGCGGCGTCGTCCTCGTCGTTGCGCCCTGACCTCGTTCCCATGGCGGCCGATCAGGTCCGACGGTGGCAACAACTGCAGCAGCGTCAGCAGCGCTGGGAGATTCTCAACGATGAGATGACACTGGCTGTCGACGACGGCACCGCGGTGGCCTGGCGCCACCCCGAGTCGGGAACGGTCTGTGTCACGGTGACCGCCGCCGACCACGTCGCGCTTGCGGTCGTGCAACCAGGCCAAGCGATATCCATCGATGAGGGCGGCGAGAGGAACCGCCGCAGCGGTGGCTCGGCCGCGCCGCATCGCGGGCTCACACCGGCCGAGGTCGTCACGGTCGCCGAAACGGCCATCCGGTTGACACTCGCCTCACACGATCCCGCCATGGTCGACGGCCGACCCACCGTTGACACAGCAACCTCCGCCGAGGTGTATCCGGGTGACTGCACCAGCGCAGCGGTGAGCCGGGATGCCCCCGACGTGGCTGTCGAACCCGATGCAGCGAACTCGACGAACCTAACCAGAGATGCCCGGAGGACGCGCCGAACCATATCCGTCGCTTGGTACGCATTACGAGCGGATCCACGACTCGCCGAGGCGGCTCGACGCTCGGGTTGGGATGTCCAGCGCAGCCTGCTCAAGATGTCACGTTCCGCCACGGATCTGGTCCGCCCACCGCTTGCCGAGGGTTTCGAGTATGTCGAGTTCCGTCCGAGGAGCCAACTGAACGCACTCATCGAGGTCAATGCTCGGGCGTTTGCCCGCCACCCCGAACAAGGGGCGATGTCGGCGGACGACTTCAGTCGCAAGTTCGGGAGTGCCCAGTTTCCCATCGACGGAGTCGTGGCTGTCCAACACACCGCATCGGGCCGGCTCGCGGCGTTTTGCTGGACCAAAGTGGAGGTCGTTGACGACTCGGACTCGATCGGCGAGATCTATGTCATCGGCGTCGACCCGCAGTTCCAGGGTCGCGGGCTCGGACGGTCCGCCACCGTGGCCGGTTTGGCGTTCCTGGCACAAGAGCGGGTGGATCGATTCGTACTCTTTGTCGAAGCCGACAATCATGCGGCCGTGACGCTGTATGAGTCGCTGGGCTTCGGCGTCGAGCGCCGCGACCACGTCTTTACGAAGTTGATCGAGAGTGATCATGTCTCAACAACCTGAACACCCGCATCTGTACGACATCTCCAAGGACCAGGCCGCGGCGATCCTTGCCCAACTTGGCCAGCCGCGCTACCGGGTCGATCAGCTTTGGGATGGGCTCTACACTCAGCATCAAGAGGTTCCCGACATCAGCAATCTGCCAGCGGGGTTGCGCTCCGAACTGGCTGACCGTTTCACACCGGCCTTCGAGATCACCGCCGACCAGACCGGCGATAACGGACTCACCCGCAAGTGGCTGTTCTCGAGCACCGACGACGGTGCTCAGGCCGAAACGGTGCTCATGCGCTATCAGAAGCGGGCGACCGTCTGTGTGTCATCCCAGGCCGGTTGTGCGATGGCCTGTAGCTTTTGCGCGACTGGACAAGCCGGTTTCGAACGGCATCTGCGCGCGGGCGAGATCGTCGAGCAGGTTGTCATCGCAGCGCGACATAGCGCTCAACGCGTTTCCAACGTCGTGTTCATGGGTATGGGTGAACCGCTCGCCAACGTCGACGCCGTGGCGGAAGCCCTCGGTCGGCTACATCAGGACCTCGGCATCGGAGCGCGGCATTTGACCGTTTCGACGATCGGTGTTGTGCCCGGAATACTCGCTCTCACCGATGTGGACCTTCCCGTGACGTTGGCCGTTTCGGTGCATGCCGGTGACGATGAGTTGCGCGAAAGGCTGGTACCGCTCCAACGCCGATACCCACTCGGCGACGTCCTCGAAGCCGCAGAGGAGTTCCGCTCTCGACGGGGACGTCGAGTCACCTATGAGTACGCGATGATCGGTGGTGTCAATGACACGCTGGACCACGCCAGAGCGCTAGCCGAACGGCTCGCTCCCTATGGAGGTCACGTGAACCTGATCCCCTGCAACCCGACCCCGGGTTTAACCGCGACGGCGACGCCCGCATCAGATCGAGAAGTTCGCCGCCCGTCTCCAGGCCGCCGGTCTGACCGCGACGGTCAGACGCAATCGCGGCATTGGGATCGACGCGGCCTGCGGTCAGCTTCGTTTCCGCACCAAATCGTCCGAAGTCGTGTTAGCGCCGGGCGGTTGACGACCCTTCGTCAGACCCGCTCAGCGGACTTACCTGTCTTCGGTGCCGTCAGCCGCCTACAGCGCCGCGATCTTGGCCGTCATCGTGGCTGTCATCGTGGCTGTCGCAGGGTCACGATCGTCTACGGCATCCCCACCGGCATCGTGCTGCCACCTCAGTGTGAGCTGGTTAACCTTGCGACTCCGACTCGGCACCCCTACAACAACGTCATGACATGCCCTGATCCCCAAAGGACGCCACGTGGCCAAGCCATGGTTCAACAACCGACTCCCCCAAGAGCTCGTCATCGCGATGGTCTTGTTGTACCTCCAGGCATTTTGGTCTGGAGTCGAGGGGATTCAGTGGCTGTTCGAAGTTGTCGGGATCTCCAACCCGTTGGTTGGTGTCGACAACCGGATAGGTGCGCTCTCATTGGCCGTCAGCATCCTCTCGGTGTTGGGCGCCCGGGGTATCGCCGCGGAGCTCAAACCGGGCTGGCGAACCGCCATCGCAGCGACTGGCCTACTGGCGGTTACTGAACTCTGGGTTTACGGGGCCGACTGGTTCGACAACATCGTCAATGTGATGTTCACACTTGCGCTGTTGGCGCTGCTCTTATACGGGCCAACTCGACGCTACGTCAACGTGTGGTTTTCAGAACCAAAGCGGCGCTAAGGGCACCACACAGCTGCTCGGCGGCCACATCGACGTGGCTGACCGTGGTGCGGCGTCAAGAGACAGGTCGCTCTAGGTGTGTGGTGTTAAGTTCACCCCGAGCGACCATATGCGCCTGCTCCATCTCACCAAGAAGTGTCGCTCCGGGCGCGTGATCCCAGTATTCGTGGACGATGTCGTACCAGTTCCCCGTGGCGTTCAGCTGGGCAAGAATCGAGTTCAGACCCAAGTTGATGCGATTCAAGAAGACGAACTCCCGGGGCATCTTGAAATGCTTTTGGAGGTCCGCCCACTCACCGCTTGGATCGAAGTTTGCCTTGACGGCTAGCTCGGCGAACTCGGGGGTGTAGGTAAAGATGCTGTCGTCGAGTACGGGGGCGTTCCACTGACGGAACCATGCGAGGACCCGTTCGGGATCGAGCGGGTTGTCCTCTTCAAGAAATCCGAAGGCGACGAGCCCGTCCATGAGTTCGGCCGGGTCATGGTCGATCACGGCGCGGACCATGTTGGCCTGTCGTTTGGTCGTGGACTCCTCGAAGTGACGCACGCAACCGAAGTCGAGGAAGGTGATCGTGCCGTCGTCGTGGAACAGATAGTTCCCTGGGTGCGGATCGGCGTTAAAGACGTGGAAACGGTTCAGCGTGCCGAACACGAAGCGGAACAGCACCTCGGCCCACCGTTGCTGTAGCGCCTCGGGTGCATTCAGCGCATCGGCCCAGCGCAGTCCTTCGACCAAATCCATGGTGATGACGCGTTGGGTTGACATGCTGGGAACAGGGGTTGGGATTCGGATGAACGGATGATCGGCAAAGAGCCTGCCGAAGAGCTCGAGGTTGGCCAGTTCGATCCGGTAGTCGAGTTCTTCACCGATGCGTTCCCTCAGTTCTTCGGTGACGGGGGCCGGGTCGAAATTGGGGAACATCAACTTCATCATCCGGTTGAGCATCTCGGCGTTGTCGAGATCAGACCGCATCGCCTCGTCGACGCCGGGGTATTGCACCTTGATCACGACCGGCCGGTCGTGATCAAGTACCGCGGTATGTACCTGCCCGATCGAAGCAGATGCAAGAGGTTCGGCGCTGAACTCGCTCAGGCGCGCGAGTTGCTCTTCTGATAGTTCTTGGGCGAGGGCCCATCGAATCGTTTCCGCGTCCATCGGCGGGGCATCAGCCTGCAATGCGGCCAAGGCTTGTTTGTACGGCTCGGGAAGGCCCGTATCGATGAAGGACAGCATCTGGCCGATCTTCATCATGGCGCCCTTCATCTGACCCATGGTGGCCGCGGCGCGTTCGGCGGTCTTGGCGTGGAACTCGGCGTCCAGCTCGGCACGACGCTGTTCGTCGGCACCAAGCTTTCGCGCCTGCGTAGTCACATAGTGGGCGGCAGCGCCAGCACCGGTACGCGCCATCGTCATCGATCGGGCGGTACGCGCACTCATCGTTGTGGCAGGCCCGTCGGCTGAGGGTCGGGCAGCGCTCCGCCGTAGGACTGCCCCGACGCCGACTGCACCCAGTACCAGACCCGCAATGACCGTCTTGGCTTTCATGACCCTCTTCACGAACGATCTGTCGGCGTGCGACGGCGTATGGTCCGTCGGCCTGGGAGGAGATGGTCCCAGTCGGCTAGACCGGAGTCAACTCGATTTGGGGTCGACCCAATGCGGGCGTCAACCGGTCTTGTTGAGGACCTCTTCGAGTTCCTCGGCAAGTACCCAGCCGCACGCGACGAACAGTTGGTCGCCTGAGAGCTCACCAAGGAACGTAAGCACGTCATCGCTGCTCGAATGCGCCGTCCCCGGCGTGTGAAGCCGAGGTTCTGGTTCCTCGACGGCGGTGACCATGAAGCTGCGCTCGTCATAGCGTCGGTCGCACCGGAACCGCTTAGCCAGACGACGACCCCACGCCCTCTCTTCACCGGTCGCTTTATAGCCGGGACGCGGCGCGACGTCGTGGTGACGAAAGATCTCTGCATATGCCGCAGGGTGTGAGAAACGACCGCCTACCAGGACGTCTTCATCAGGGAACGAGATGGCGGCCCGGCGGTAGAGCTCGGTAGTCAACGCGTTCAAGACATCGTGTGAGTCTTCGGCCGGTCTGATGCTGCCAAGGCCCCACAGGATCGACGGTGTTCCACCCACCCGTTCGAGAGATGCAAACAAGAACCCGTCGAGCTGACCTTCGACCTCGACGGTCACGATCAGCGGAAAATCTTCGAGTTGCTGTTCAACACCCTCTACAGAGATGAGAAGGTCGGCGTCCTCAAGCAATGCGACGATCAACTCGACGTCGGTTGGCTTGAGGGTGTCAGAGTCACGAGATTCGACAATCATTGTGCCCCTATTGTGCCGCATTCCGGCGGTTCAAGAAAGTTCGCCTTCGCACTCATGCGGCGTTGAGCGGCTCAGGCGACGGCGACGATCCCTGGAATTTGGTGCAATTGCTCGATGAGTTGGGTCGACGCTTCACAACAGAACTGGTCGCCGAAACGCAGAACGGTTGTGCGGTCCGGTCCTTCCAGCTCCAGGTACACCGGGCTGTCACCCGGGTAGCGGGTCAAGACGCGACGAAGTTCCATGACCGTTGCGTCATCCACATAGCGAGGTTCGGTGCGAACACGAAGCGGTGGACCTTCGTCAATCTCCAAGTCGATCGGCTGGATATCGATCGCCTTGAGTTTGGCTTCGTCGTCGCGATTGTCGATGTGGGCAACGATGCAGACGACCTGATCCTCCACGATCTTCTGGCTGAGTTCGGCCATCGAACGCGGAAAGACCACCACGGGCACCGAGGTCTCCAGGTCTTCGAGCACGAAGGTTGCCATCTGATCGCCAGACCTGGTGAAACGCCGATTGATCGAAGTGATCACTCCACCGACTCGGACCGCTTTCTGCGGACCGCGGTCATAGCCCCCGCCGTTCTGTTCTTGTTGGTTGGTTGCCTTGACCTCGGCAAGTGTCGTGTCGCACACACGTTTGATCAGCCGTTCCGCTCCCATCATGGGATGGTCCGACACGTACAGGCCCAGCATTTCTTTCTCGGCGGCGAGGCGAACGCGTTTGTCGAATTCGTCCGACGGGATGGGGATGCGATCATCAAAGCCATCGGCCGCTTCGGAATCGTCATCGCCGAAGAGCGACATGAAGCCCTTTTCCGCCTCGGCTCGACGGCGGTTCTCTCGTTCGATCACCGCTTCAAAGACCATCGAGAGACCTCGGCGGGTGTGGCCTAGCTCGTCAAACGCCCCGGCTTTGATGAGGGATTCGACCGTTCGTTTGTTCAGAGCGCCTTGATCGACGCCGAACATAATCGTGGAAGTCGTCGAATCGCCCGCCTTCTTGTCGGGCGGCGACGATCAACTCCGCGATGCCGTCGCCGACGTTTCGAATACCCGCGAGCCCGAAGGGAATCTCGCCGTCCTTCGCCGAAAAGTCGACCTCGGAGCGATTGACGCTCGGCACGAGAACAGGTATCCCCATCGACCGGCACTCGTTGAGATAGACCGCTGCTTTTTCTTGATTGTGAGCCACCGAGGTGAGCAACGCGGCCATATACTCGGTTGGGTAGTTGGCCTTTAGATAGGCGGTTTGATAGGTGACAAACCCGTAGCCGACCGAGTGCGACTTGTTGAAGGAGTAGTCCGCGAACGGTTCGACGATGTCGAAGATTCCCTCGGCCCAGTCGCGGCCGTAGCCGTTCGCGACGCAACCGTCGACAAACTTCGCTCGGTGTTGGGCAATCAGCTCACGCTTCTTTTTGCCTGTCGCCTTGCGGAGGTTGTCCGCCTCTTCCAAGGAGTAGCCAGCTGCCTGTTGGGCGAGACGCATGAGCTGTTCTTGGTAGATCATCAGCCCGTACGTCGGCTCGAACAGATCGGCGACGTTTTCGTGGTAGTACTCGACCGGTTTACGTCCGTTCTTTCGGTCGGCGTACTCGGTGTGCATGTTCTGCCCCATCGGACCCGGCCGATACAGTGCGACCAGGGCAGACACGTCGTCAAAAGATGTCGGGTGTAGCGAGCGCATCAGCGCTCGCATCGGTGAGGATTCGAGCTGGAACACACCGATCGAAGCGCCCTCTTGGAGCAGTTTGAACGTCGCTGCATCCTCCATGGGCGGATTGTCGATGTCGACCTGAACGCCAGTGTTCTGCTCGATGAGCGCGAGCGCCGTATCGATCACCGACAGGTTGCGCAGCCCCAGGAAGTCCATCTTCAGCAGGCCGAGCGATTCGACACCGTTCATCTCGAACTGCGTGACGACCGGCGCTTCCTCCAGGGGTGTCCCCGGCTCGGGTTTGCGTTGAATCGGGAGGTAATCGGTCAGCGGATCCCGCGTGATCACCACCGCTGCGGCGTGAATTCCGTCTTGGCGGCGAAGCCCTTCGAGCCCCCGTGCGACATCGATGACGCGGCGGGCGTCGGGATCGGTGTCGTAGATGGTTCGAAGTTCCGAAGCCATCTTGAAGCCCTCTTCGTACTTTGGTGTCTCTTCAAAGCACGCGTACAACGGTGTGTCTCGCCCCATGACCAGCGGGGGCATCGCTTTGGCGATCTTGTCGCCGAGCGCGTACGGATAGCCCAACACACGAGACGCGTCACGCACCGCCGCTCGCGCCTTGATCGTCGAGAAGGTGATGATCTGGGCGACCTTGTCGTTGCCGTAACGCTGAGCGGCATACCGAATCATCCGCGATCGATAGCGATCGTCGAAGTCCATGTCGATATCGGGCATCTCGCGACGGCCGGGGTTGAGGAACCGCTCAAAGATCAAGTCGTACTTGATCGGGTCGATGTCGGTGATGCGAAGGCAGTAGGACACCGCGCAGCCAGCGGCCGATCCACGACCCGGTCCCACACGAATTCCCTCCCGGCGAGCGAACTCGATGAGGTCCCACACGATCAAGAAGTAGGCGGCAAAGCCCATGTCGATGATGACTTCGAGTTCGTAGGCCAGGCGCTTATTGATCTCTGCGGGTACCGGGTCACCCCAGCGCGCTCTTGCGCCCTCGGCGACGAGGTGCCGCAGGTATGCGGGTTCGTCTTCGAAACCATCGGGAAGCGGGAAGTTGGGCAGCACCGGATCGCCAAAAGCGAGTTTGACGTCGGAGCGTTCTGCGATCCATAGGGTGTTATCGCACGCTTCGGGAATGTCGCTGAACAGGTCCCGCATCTGCGCCGCGGACTTGAGGTAGAACTCGTGGGTGTCGAGTTTGAAGCGGTCCTTATCGGACATCAGCGATGCCGTCTGGACACAGAGCAGCGCGTCATGCGCGTCCGCATCGGCTGCTGTGGTGTAGTGACTGTCGTTCGTCGCGAGCAGCGGTGCTTTGATCTGCTTGGCGATCCGGAGCAGATACGGATTGACCCGGTCCTGGTCGGGGATGTTGTGGGTCATCATCTCGACGAAAAAATTGTCCCTGCCGAGGATGTCCTGGAAGGTTCCGGCCGCTTCGAGCGCGCCTCGTTCGTCTCCTTGGAGCAGGTGCTGACTCACGACGCCGCCGAGACAACCCGTCGTCGCTATCAGTCCATCGTGGAAGCGTTCGAGCAGATCAAAGTCGAGGCGTGGCTTGTAGTAGTAACCGTCGATAAAAGCGTCCGAGCTGATCCGCACGAGGTTCTTGTAGCCCTCGGTCGTCTCAGCGAGCATCGTGATGTGGAAGCGCTTGTTTTCGTCACGTTTTGGTCGGTCATGGCGAGAGCAGGTGACGAAGTAGCCCTCCATGCCGATAATCGGTTTCAGCCCGTGACTTTCCGCGGCCTTATAAAACGGCAGCACACCATAGAGGTTGCCGTGGTCGGTGATACCGATCGCCGGCTGACCATCCCGAGCCGCAGCGGCGACGACCTGGTCGACCCTCGCCGCGCCATCGAGCATCGAGTACTCGGTATGAAGGTGCAGGTGGGCGAAAGAATCGGCCATTTCAGCTCGCTTGTCGTCGGACCCTGAACGGGTCGAGCGGTACTCATCGACTCCGCAGCGCGGGACAGCGGAGGAGAAATTACATGGGTGTCATTGACCGTACGCTCTCACCGCGGCTCGGCACAACATAGCGAAACGTTTGAATAGCTTGTCGTCCCCCATCGGCGATCAGATAGCCACGGCCCGGTAATCGTTGCGAACCTCGGAAACTTTCGCTGTTACCCAAGACTTCTCCATCGAGATCGTTCTCCGGGCACAACAGGATGCCGCGTCGATGTGATCTGACCGCCGCGATCCACGTGCCGTACATACGACGGAGCCGTTCGGGATGGCCGCTCGCTATGACGTGCAGGTGCGGATCATGTGCAGCGAGAAGAGGCGCCATCACGCTGTCGAGAGTGGGAGCCAAGTCGGCATCGTCGATCACCACGACGGTCGGACGCACGCGGGGACCGCTGAGGAATGTCGCATGCGGTGCAGTCACCTCATCGACGCGTCGCACCTCGCAGCTGAGTGATGTTGCCAACAGCGGGGAGCGCGACCCACCGATAACGATGACCTCAGCGGAGCCCTCTTGGACAAACAGCTCACTCATGAGCTCCAGGGTCTGGCTTTTGCCCGATCGCGGGTTGCCCGCAACGAGGATGTGCTCCCCCGGCCACATCTCCAACCAACCGGTCTCCGCGCCACCCTGTACGACACCGACCGGTATCCGAAATGCCTCCCCGATCGACTCGATGTTCACCGACGCCGGCCGTGCGATGGTCTTAGGCATGGTCGGTACCGGTGCCGGTGCCTGACCGCTGCCTTGAAAGCTGCGAACGTCCGGCCGGCGTGTCGGTTCAAAGCGCTGTGCCAGAAGTCCGGCCGGCTTGACCACGCATCTGCCTCTGCCGCGGAGTTGTTTGACCATGCTGGGGTGCACATGGCCCGAGAGGTCGTTGGGGTCTGCGGCTGCGAACCACATTCGTTGCATCGCCGAGGAGCCGACCGAGGACTGGAAGCTCGTCGGCCGCCTCCCGGCGAGTACGGCGTAGACACCGCTCGTCGAGCCTTCGCCGATCAACCGCACCAACCTGTCCCATAGCGTTGCCGGACCGACTTCGAACTGAAGACGGGCCGCTAGACCGTCCCAATTGGTGATGATCAGCAGCACGGGTTGCTCGGTGACCGAGCAGCGTTCGAGCAGTGTGATCAAGGACGCGACCCGTTCCTCGTCATCGGTCTTTATGACTTCGCCGACGTGGGAGGCGTCCTGCCAACGATCGAGACCAAACTCATCGTCGAGGACGTAGCACCAGGCGTTTGGGATCGCCGCAGGCGCCGCGCCGATGATGGTCTCCACCAACTCTTCGACACCCGAGCCCCGTGCGCCGCAGGTCAGAAGAGGACCCGCCGCAAAATCCCAGGCGAAGACATCTTGTCGTACCGTGGTCGGATCGTCGCACAGCGCTAGCTGAATCGGTCCGATTGCCTGCGTATCTGGCCCCCACAACGATTCGGCCAGCGGTGGCAGCCAGACCGGGCGCGGAACTGCCTCACCCCGCCATCGATCACGGACCTGGCAGGCGAAGGCCTCCATCCCACGCTCATGCGCCCGTTGGGCGACATGTTCGACGCTTTGATGCCTGACCGGCTCGTCGCGATGAATCCACGGTTCTTTCATGTTGTCGTCAACATCGCCATCATCGGTCACGCTGCAACGAGGTGCTCGTGATGTATCGAGGCGGCGATCGGTGCGTTCCTGTCGGTCATCGGAGGAGCGTGCATCGGCCAGCGACCGACGACCACTCGAAATGAGTCCCCCGAGGCCCATCGCATCGGTACGTTCAACGACGGTACCGACGACGACACACGTCGCGCGTTGTTGGCCGGTGGCCGGAACCTCGGGCAGTGCTGTCTGAAAGGTGACCGGTTCGTCTGAACCGATTCGTACGATCGCGCGACCCGGCGTGGTGCGGGGCAGATGCGCGGCATCTTTGGTGCCTAGGACATCGTCTGAGTCGGAAACATCTTGGACGCGCAGCGCCAAACGGAGATTGGTGTTGGCACGGATCTTGTCATTGACGACACCCGCCGGGCGCTGAGTCGCCAAGATCAGATGCACACCGAGGGAACGCCCTCGCTGACTGACGCTGACGATTCGGTCCATGACCTCAGGGATCTCTGCAGCCATCGTCGCAAACTCATCGATCACGATCACGAGTCGTGCCATGGGACGATCCGCTGGACAGTCTTCGATGCGATCGATGCCTTCGTCGCGGAGGAGTTGCTCGCGGCGGCGGAGCTCGGCGTCCAGGCTGGTGAGCGCCCGCTCCCCGAGATGGCCATCGAGGTCGGTGATGACTCCAACGGTGTGGGGCAAGGTTGCGCAGACGTCAAAGGCGGACCCTCCCTTGTAGTCGACGAGCATGAATTGAACGTCTGAGGGCGCATAGAGCGCGGCTAGGCCAAGCACCCACGTGCGGAGCAACTCGCTCTTGCCCGCACCGGTCGTGCCAGCGACCAGTGCATGGGGTCCGTCGGCGACGAGGTCGATCCAGATCGGACCCGTGGCTGCGACACCGAGCACCGTCGAGAGATGCCCGGGGGCCTCCGTATCGCCCGCCGCCGCGGCGCCGTCTTCGAGCAGACGGCCCAACAGGACGCGTCTGGGCAGCGCCGCCCCACCGGGCAGACTGACCCCGTCGCTGCGCGTCGCTATGGCGGCGGCGATGCCATGCACCCCGACCATCGACAGCCCGGTCGCTCGAAACGGCGTGCCTTCTTGAGCGCCTCGCTGATCGCGTTGCGCCGCCCACGGCATGCGCCGAGCCGCTGTCTGCCAGGCAGTCCCGGCAACATCGTTGCCAGCAATGTCCGGCGACTCGAAGTAGCGATGAGCCCCATCGACCGAAAGATCGGCAACCGCCCGAATTCCGGGGGGTAGATCGAGCGCGTTTGGCACGATCACCACCGACGCCCAGCGCTGTTCGCCGATGGCCGAACGTAATGCTTCGTCATCGGTACACGCCTGAGGATCGTCGACGATCAAGACCGCGTGGCGCCCCTCCTCGGAGCGCTGCCCTAGCCATTCGATGAGACTGGCAACGTCGTCGGTGCGACTTACGACCCCCAAATCGTCGGCCGCCGAGTGTGGGAGCAACCTCATCCATCCATAGGTGTCGCGCGATGCGGCCTCCACAACCACCGCTATGGCGAGGTCAGCTGGACGGTGTTGTGCTGTGAGTTGGCTCACGATCCAGCGGGCCACCGCCTGACACTGCCCGCGCTGGCCGATCAGGCCGAGAGCGCTCGCCTCGCCCAGGGTGACGCCCAGCGGTGTGTCATCAACGCCGAGCCACCCATCGATCTCCCGTTTGAGCCGGTCGGTCTGGTTGCCCTCGATCGGCGGCATCCAACGCCACTGGTGTGTCCCGATGCTGACCAACCAAGCGTCGTCGTCGGTGTTGTGGCGTCGCCATGTCGCACCGGCATTCGGCGACGCGACCATGGCGGTGAGTTCGGCGGGTGTCGGCAAGGTTTCGAGGAGCAGGTTCCAGACAGCATCGTGCTGATCCGTTAACGCCGTGATGAAGCGCCGTTCTTCAGCTGCGGATTCCAACGCGGCCTGGCGTGCCGTTTTGCGTCTCCGCACCCGACCTTCCAACCAGCTACCCACCATCATCAATGGCGTCAGTACGGTGAACATCAAATACATGGGGTTGCGGAAGAAGTACGCCATGGCGAGCCCGCTGAGCAACGGTAGGACCGACGTGGCGATGGAGAACATCCCGCCGTGGCGTTGATCGTCTGCTGGCACGGGCAATGGGATTGTTTCGAGCTCGAACCGGGGGCGCGGCGGAAGTCGAAGTTCGACACGCGCCGACGGTGCCGTGGGAGTTGGCATTGCCACGATGTGGGAGCGATCGACGCGGATCCGCACCGGGAGATCATGATGCTGGCCCGTGGAGGCATCGAGGACCGATGCCGTGCCATTGGATCGCACCAGGAGGTCGGTAAAGCTGGACCCATCCCCTGGAAGGCGGTGGCGTCCCGTCGTGACCGATCGGAACGATCCAGCAGTCAACCCATCGTCGAGGATGGCGACGAAGTCAGAACGCTTTGTCCGTTCCCATACGGCGCCGTCATGAATGATCTCGGCCGCGCGTTGGTGTGGTCGGACCGGCTCGCCATCGATGAACCATGGGGGCGCGCCGCTGGCGTCTTGCAGAAAGATCTGATCGAGCTGGGCGACGACGACCTGGGTCTCGATCTCGTCGGTGACGTCGAGGTCGATAACGGAGAGCTCGACGAGGTGGGGATATTCCAAACGGACGACACAACGCATATGACTCTCGATTCTCCAAAATGGGGCCGCCGAAGGCTGCACGGCGGCCGACCAAACGGCCTCTGTTACCCTTGCCGACATGCGTTTTTGCCCTGACTGCGGTTCACGTTTCGAGCAACGTTTGCCGGCCTCATGCGCGGCGTGCGGCTCGATGTTCTGGGCCAATGCCAAGCCGTGCGCCGGAACGCTGATCACAAGAGATGGCCAGTTGTTGTTGCTGAGACGCGCCATCGAGCCGTGGTTTGGCTTTTGGGACATACCTGGCGGCTATTGCGATGCGACGGAGCATCCGGCGGACTGCGCAGTCCGCGAAGCCCGGGAAGAAACTGGGCTGGATGTCCACCTTACAGGCCTATTGGGCCATTGGATAGATTCTTATGCTGTTTCGCCGCATGACGACAGTGTGTCCGATGACCCATTCGCGACGCCTGTCGTATGCCTCAACATCTATTTCACGGCCGTAGTCAACGGTGACGCCGAACCACGACCAGATGGGTCAGAGGTTGACGGCTATCGATGGTTCGCTCCAGACGAGCTGCCCTACTCAGAGATTTCGTTTCCCGGCCACTGCGTCGACGTGCTTCAGGCCTGGCAGAACCAACGGATCATCGGCAACGGGGTCTGGTCACCGTGGGACCGCGCTCGCAATCATCTTGGATCCGGGAACCCAGCGCACGCCCGATAGGCGGCCAGCGCCCTCTCAGGAAACCAACGTCATCAGCCAGGGAACCTGCATCTCCGGCGCGGTGACCGACCCGTGGTGCGCGACCAGCCGACGCTCTCTTGGCGAGGTCGGCGACTCAAAGGCGTAACCGGGAAATGCGCCCAGGATGACATCACCGAGGCGACTCACCGCCGCAGCACTTGGGGTGGCGGTCCCCAACCAGCCTTCTTCGACAAAGGCGTCCCGGGTCCAGATCCACGCACAGTCTGAAAACCGTGCTCGCAGCGCCTGGACCACCTCATCAGCAGCGCCCGGAGCAACATGACACATGCGCATACGGCCCTCGCCGGTGTGGTGCAAAATCATGCGATCGAGATCGTCAAATCGCAACCAGCCCTGCGCCGCGACGTCCACCAGGCCATGATCGGCAGTCACATAGATTCCAGTGCGCTCCGGCAACTGGTCGATAGCGCGATACAAGATCGCCGCAACCTGTTCACGCTCGACAGATGCTTCGATCGAATGCACACCAAAGCCGTGGCAGGTTCGATCCAGAAACGGATAGTACGCGTAGACCACAGGTGCGCCAGAGCACAACGCTCCTCGCACGCGTTCGACCATGCCATAGGGGGTCTCCCATCCGAAGTAGCGACCGCCCCGAAGGTGTGCTTTGGTGAGGCCTGACCCCTCATAGACCGCCGGAGACACCACGGGCACCGACACCCCTCCAAACGGTCCGATCGGCTGTATGGCCAATGGATCTGGGGCGGCACCCTTGCCGGGGACCTTCCAGCGGATCGCGCTGAGGGTTCGACCAGCGATCAACATGTCGCTCGCGACGATGCCATGAGTGCCGGGTACGACTCCGGTCGTACACGAGGTGAGCGCAGCGACCGTCGTCGACGCAGAGACGGTTGGTATCCAGGTTCCGTCGAAACGTTCTACGAGATCAGGGGGGAACTTCTGCCACTGATCCCAGCCCAGACCGTCGATCATGAACAGGACGGCTTGTTTCGCCGCGCCGGACTGCGCCAGTCGCATTCGCTCCGATCCGCCCCTGGGTAGTTGACCCGACCAGGCCAATAACGAACGAAGCGTCGCTGGCACCCCGTAGTCATCGGTTGCACACATCACCTGTTCGTACATTGGTCCAACGCTAACGGTGCTGGAGGGTCACGTGTCGAGTGAACGACCCGAGCCACCGAAGTCGACGTTCGCGAAGGAGCGGATAGCGCAACAAGGCCCCAGGGATCGACGCCACCCCTTCTCAAGTCCGAGGCCGTGTAACCTGACCGGGCCGGGTCAAGCGTTGGCCAGCACGAGGACATCCTTTTGAAAGTTTCGACACGCGGCGACTACGCCACTCGGGCCCTGGTCTCGATGGCGCTCCACGACCCGCAGATACCGACATCGGTCAAAGAGATCGCGGAACGCACCGGCCTGCCTCAGCCGTACCTAGAGCAAATCCTCTTGGCGATCAAGGGTGCGGGATTGGTGCGCTCCAAACGCGGTGTTGGGGGCGGCTACGTGCTCGCCCGCGACCCTGCCGAGATATCCGTGGCAGATGTCTTGGCTGCAGTCGACGGGCCTATCGCTTCAGACGTCGACGAGATCGAACACAGCGAGGGCCGCTGTGTCATCCAGGACATCTGGATCGAGGTCTTTGAAAGGATGCGCGACTACCTCAATGCGGTCACGCTGGCGACCCTCGTCCAACGCGCCACGGTGGGCCATGACGGTGTCCACACCGGTGACCCTCGCCCGTCGGACCCGCTCGGTTGACGTTAGGCGAAGCCCAATGCTTCTTTGTCCGCCGCGAAATCGAGCGGCGGATCGGCGAAGCGTTCGACTGTTTCGCCGGTGACCGGATGCGCAAAGCTCAAGAACTCAGAATGCAGACGGAGACGATCGCCTACGTCTCCCCCGCGCCGACCGCCATACACTGGATCGCCGACGACCGGATGACCGATCGAAGCGAGGTGTACACGGATCTGGTGGGTTCGGCCCGTTTCGAGGCGAAGCGCCAGTTCGGACGCGCCACCTCCTAACGACGTTGCATCCACCCGGTAATGCGTCCGTGCCGGTCGGCCGTCTTGGACGACCGCCATCCGAGTCCGCCGCGCCCGGTCCCGTCCGATCGGTCCCTCGATGACTCCGCGCGCCTCGGCCAGCACACCCCACACCAGGCTCCGATAGCCCCGCGTCACGCGCCGTGCCTTGAGTTGTTTGACGAGCCCGTCGTAAGCCTCGTGGCTGCGCGCCACCATCATCAGCCCGGAGGTATCGCGGTCGAGGCGGTGCACGATGCCGGGGCGTGCGGGCTGGCCCACGTCCGCAATGGCGGGGTCGAATGCCAGGAGGGCGTTGACGAGCGTCCCATCCACGTGGCCTGCCCCCGGATGAACGACCAGACCGAAGGGTTTGTGGACGATCAAGACGTCATCGTCTTCATACCGGATATCGAGGTCGATCGGCTGCGGCCCAGGTGGGCCCGGCTCTGCGGGCGTACCGGTCACGGTGACCCGCTGTCCGACGCCGAGCTTGGTGCTCTTGGTCACGGATCTGCCGTCGACCTCGATCAACCCGCTTGTCAGCATGCGCTGCACATCAGCCCGCGACAGAGCTGTCAGGGTGCTGATGGCCCGATCGACTCGGACGCCGTCCAATCCGTCGGGAACGATGAAGGCCTCAAACATCACCGAGCCCTTCCATCGGCCGGAAGTCGCGGGACTTCGTCGTTGACGGCATCTATGAAGTCACCGAGTCCGGGTCCGTGATGGAAACATCATCGCCAGCGACATCGACCGGACCCGACGAGGCCGAGTTTGCTGCGCCAAGATCGGCCGTCGGCTGCCCCTCGACGGTGGTGGAGCCCCTATGTGAGCGGGGAGCGGTTTGGGCACCCGCTTGCACCGGGGCATTGGCTTGCGTGTTCGACGCGCTATCGAGGGTCCAGGTGCGCCACATGACGACGATGACACCGATGGTGATCGCAGAATCAGCGATATTGAACACCGGCCAGGAGCCGACCCTGATGAAGTCGACCACATGACCTTGTCCGACTCCTGGTGCCCGAAAGAAGCGATCGGTCAGGTTGCCCAGTGCTCCACCGAGCAACAGCGCCAACGCGATCTTGTTGATGGGATCGGTGGCGCGGGCGAGGGCATAGATCAACACGCCGAGCAACACAATGCCCAGTGCGGTCAAGAACCACGTCGAACCGCTCAACATCGAAAACGCCGACCCGGAGTTCCAGGCGAGGCGGAAGTCTGCCCAGTCGCCGATGAGCCTGACGGGTCCGTCAGCGAGGGTGCGTAGCGCCCAAGCCTTGGTCGCCTGATCGAGTAGGACGACTGCCAGCACGAGCGCGAGCGGTGCCTGAATACGAGACCTGGTGTTCACATCTACTGACGCCCCTACCTGCGTCTCTCCAGTCGAGATTTGCAGGGAATACACATCGAAGCTTCTGGAATGGCTTCCAGTCTTTCAAACGGGATGGGGTTGGCGCAGCGCGTGCACACCCCATAGGTGCCGAGCTCCATACGTTCCAACGCAGCATCGATGGCATCGACGGAGCGTTGAGCTGTCGCCGACAGCATCAGATCGCGTTCGCGTTCGGCGCTGAGGGTGTCACCTTCGCCCGATTCCTCGTCGAACTGGACATCACCCTGTTCTCGTTCCTGCATCAAGGCGTCCGCCTCAGCGGCGAGGTCCAAGGCTTGGCGTTCATAGACAGATCGCTCGGATTCCAACGCCGCCCGCAGCTCGGTCAGCTGGGCAGGCGAAATGTCTGGGTGCGTCGAAATAGGGGTCGAATCGGTGGTGCCCACGGTCCCTCCAGGGTGATCTCAAGCAAACCGGGCCGGAGGATAGCCCTTTCGGGTTCGCGAATCATGCTTTTTGTTCAAATCATGAACTGGTATCGGCTCCAGCAGCCCCATTGGCTGAGTCTCTGGGGACGTCGGCCAATTAATCTACCCGGCCATGGCTTTCGAACCTGTTAATGCCCAACTCGACCTGCCGGCACTCGAACAGAGCGTCCTCGAGCGGTGGAAGGCCGCATCCGATGCGGGTGAGTCGCTCCTTGCCAAGAGTCTGGCCGAGCGGGCGGCAGCCGAGCCGTGGGTGTTCTATGACGGCCCTCCGACGGCCAACGGACGTCCCGGACTTCATCACGTTTGGGCGCGTGCGTTCAAAGACCTCTATCCGCGGTTTCACACGATGCGCGGCCGCTACGTCGAACGCAAGGCCGGTTGGGACTGCCACGGACTTCCCGTCGAGCTCGAGATCGAAAAGCAACTTGGATTTACTGGCAAGGCCGACATCGAGGCCTACGGCATCGAACGTTTCAACGCGCAGTGTCGCGAATCGGTCACGAAGTACGTCGCGGATTGGCAGCAGCTCACCGACCGTATGGGCATGTGGCTCGATATGGACGACGCGTACTGGACCATGTCGAATGACTACATCGAATCGGTGTGGTGGCTGTTCCGCAGGATGTGGGATCAGGGTCTGATCTCAGAAGGATTCAAAGTTGTCCCGTACTGCGGCCGATGCGGTACTGCGCTGTCCAGCCATGAAGTTGCGCAGGGTTATCAGGACGTCACCGAAGCATCGGCATATGTCCGCTTTCCACTGAACGATACCGACGCCGATCTGGTGGTTTGGACGACGACACCGTGGACGCTGATCTCCAACGGCGGCGCAGCGGTCGGACCGGACATCACCTATGTGCGCGTGCGTGTGGGGGAGGATCCCCGCGACCTCATCTTGGCCGAGGCGCGACTCACCGCGGTGTTGGGTACCGACGGCGAGTTGCCATCAAATGTCGACATCGTCGAACGGTTGACCGCCCAAGAGTTGGTAGGGCGCACATACCAGCGGCCCTTTGACTTCCTCGACCTTGGTCCCACTAGCGATCCAGCAACCCCGCCGTGGCGGGTCGTCATCGACGACTTTGTCACCATCGATGACGGCACCGGCATCGTGCACCTCGCTGCTGCGTTTGGCGAGGTCGACCGGGAGGTGAGCCTCGCCAACGGCCTGCCGGTCTTTAATCCAGTGACCGCGCAAGCCACCTTTGACGACACCGTGCCCCCATATAGCGGCATGTTCGTCAAGGACGCAGATGCCCCGATCATCGCGGAGCTCGCACGGTCCGGTCGCCTGGTCTCGGCGCCGGATTACACCCACTCCTACCCCCATTGTTGGCGATGCCAAACACCCCTGGTCTATTACGCAAAGACGTCGTGGTTCGCCCAGACCTCTGACCGCAAGCAGCTCATGGAAGCGGAGAATCAGCAGGTCGGCTGGCATCCGGGACACATCAAGAATGGGAGATTCGGCGACTGGCTCGCCAACAACGTCGACTGGGCACTCTCCCGCGACCGCTATTGGGGTACGCCTATTCCGGTTTGGCGCTGCGACGCGGGTCACGACACGTGTGTTGGCTCCATGGCCGAACTCGATGCGTTGGCGGGCGCGCTGCCGACCGCCCCATCGGGTGACATCGACCTGCACCGCCCCTACGTCGACGACGTCGCGTTCGGATGTCCCGTTTCGGGATGCGACGAAACGGCTCGTCGGGTACCGCCGGTGCTCGACGCCTGGTTCGACTCAGGTTCGATGCCATCTGCGCAACACCACTTTCCCTTTACCGCCGATGCGATCTCAGCCGTGGACGAACGAGGACCGGCAACACCGCCCGCACCAGACACCTTTCTGGCGTCGCGCTTCCCCGCCGACTTCATCTGCGAAGCGATAGATCAAACACGGGGATGGTTCTATTCGTTGCTCGCGGCGAACACACTCGTCTTTGGTGAGTCGCCCTATCGCAACGTCGTCTGCCTCGCCCACGTGGTCGACAAGGACGGCGCAAAGATGTCGAAGTCCAAGGGCAACGTCATCGACCCCTACGACGTCTTCGACAACCACGGTGCCGACGCACTGCGCTGGTACTTCTTCTCTGCGGGTTCCCCGTGGACGAACCGGCGCGTCTACAGCGAGGGCATCGACGAGACGACTCGGCAGTTCATATTGACATTGTGGAACGTGTATGCGTTCTTCGTGACGTATGCATCCATCGACCACTGGGAACCGGCCGCAACTCCCCAGGCACCCAAACATGTCCTGGATCGGTGGCTCCGATCTCGTCTCCACGGCACGATCGACGAGGTCACCGCAGCTTTGGAAAGCTATGACGCCCACCGAGCGACGATATCGCTCGGCACCCTCGTCGACGACCTGTCTAACTGGTATGTACGACGAAGCCGCACGCGGTTCTGGAAGGACAGCGACGGAGAGGCTTATGGCGTTCTGTACGAAGCGATCGTCTCCATCACTCAGATGTTGGCGCCCTTCTGTCCATTCATCACCGATGCCATCTACGCGAACCTGGTGGGCGGAGAGGTGCATCTGAGCACGTTCCCCACAGCGTCAACCGAACTGATCGATCTCCAACTCGAACGCGATATGGCCGTCGCCCGCGAAGTCGTCGCCCTCGGGCGCAGCGCTCGCACCGACGCCAAGATGCGAACACGCCAACCCTTGCGAACTGCACACGTGTTGATCTCAGGAGACGAAGCTGGCCTCCCCGACGAGATTTGCGATGAGATCGGGACCGAACTCAATGTTCACAACGTCGAGTTCATCACCTCGCTGGAAGGTCTTGCGGCATATGACGTCGTGCCCAATTTCCGCACCCTCGGCCCTCGCCTCGGGGCCCAGATGCCAGCGGTCAAACAAGCCTTGGCCGCTGTCGACGGGTCGATCGTCCAGGCAGCACTCGACGACTCGGGCGTGTATCGGCTCGAAGTCGATGGAGACCAAATAGAACTGTCAACCGACGACGTCCAGGTCCGCATCCGGGCCCAGGATGATCTCGCCATTTCGCAGGGCGGGATGACCGCTGTGGTGCTCGACCTAGCCCTTGATGACGAGCTTCGCACCGAAGGTCTGGTCCGTGAATTGATTCGGACTATCAACGATCTTCGAAAGTCCCAAGGCTTTGAGATCTCGGATCGGATTCGTTTGTCGGTCTTCGCCGATGAATCGGTCGCTCGTGCCGTCCGCCGCTACGGAGCCGACATCGCCAGCGAGGTTCTCGCGCTCGATGTTTTCGAAGGGGAGCTTGGACACGCGCCCGATGACGCAGCAACTGTCATGGTATTGGGCGAGCCCGTGGCTTTCGCCCTCGTCAAGGCGTGAGCTGACGACGACGATTCGCTCACCGCTCACCGCTCAGCACTCGTCAATGACGTCATGAGGGGCCAACGTTGATGAGAACGTTGGCCCCTCATGTGGTGTACTCGTCAGTTGTGTGCCCGGTGTCTGATGTCACTAGCTGGCCGATGACCTCAGCGTTCCAAGCCAGCCGCTCGCTACTAGTTGCCAGGCCGCTTGAACACACCGCCGAAACGGCTCGTCGCGTCTGAATCCTCATCGTCGTCTTCACGACCGTCGCTCAATGTCGCCAAGAACCGATCGTCGTCGTTGTCGCCACGTCGACTCGAACGTCCGGTTGCGCCCATCTTGGCGGCCTGCTCCGGTGAAACGATGCGCACGGCGCTACGCGCTCCGAGCGATGCTTCGACATCGAACTCCTCTTCTGGTTCTTCTTCGAAGTCATCGTCTTCGTCATCATCGACGAGGTCAATCTCTGCCTCGGCGGCCTCGAGCAGGGACGCTGCTGTCGGGATCTCGTCTTCGCTGGGCACGTCCACGTCGTTCATGATCGGCTCGTCGGGGCGGTCCGGCCCTGGACGCTCGTTGAGTACCGCCAGATCGGCTTCGAGAACGCCGCGAATCCGCGACTTGTACTCGTCGGCGAATTGATCGAGGCGGTTGACATCGTCCTTAAGGGTGTCGACTCGCCCGGCGAGGTCGCGCAGCTCATCCGCGTAGGCAACCCGTTGTGCCTCGGCACGGTCGATGGCATCTTGTTCGGCCTGCTCAACCATGGCCTTGGATTTCGCCTCGGCGTCTGAGACGAGGTCGGCCGCGGTTCTTTCGGCTTCAGCGACCGTCGTGTCCGCCGTGCGCTGCGCTAAGAGCAACGTGCGCGAGATCGTGTCAGCGTCACCGGACGGTGCCGTGAGGGGTTGTTCGTCGTCACGCGGAGTCGACGATGCAGGAACACCCCGGCGCGATGCCTGCTCGAGATCGTTCTGTAACCGTTCGATCGTCGAAGCAGCCCGGTCGAGCAGTTCGTCGGTCACGTCCATGTCATAGCCACGGAACTGCTGAGCAATTTCTACGTTCCGGAGTTCCTTCGGTGTCACGTCCATCATCTGAGTCTTCTAGTCCTTAGTGCGTCTGGTGCCAGCTAGGGCCACTAGCAAATTGCGCTTCGCAGGATCATGATGCCGAACATCACGATCAGCGGAGATAGGTCGAGTCGGAGCGATTCACCGCCGATGGGTGGCATGAGGCGACGAATCGGGCCGAGGATCGGTTCTGTCAGGTCGATCAAAATCGAGGAGATACCCGCGATCGGCGAACCTGGACTGATCGAAAACCACGACAGCAAGATTCGCGCGATAACGATGATGTAGTACACCTGCAGAGCGCGGCACGCAATGTCGGAGGCGGTAATTGCAAGTGTCAAGACTTCCATGGAAAGGGTCACCCTAGACTGCCGCCACGCCGACCCGGTAACCGGGCGCGCTACATGCGTGGCGGTGTCCGCGGCTTTGTCGCGGACCGAAAACGGACAAATCCGTCACCTGGTCAATCGTCTAGGAGGCCCTCATCTCGGAGTCGATCGAGCTCTGAATTTGGAATGTTGGCTCCTTCTGGGGTCAACAAAAAGACCTGGTCCGCTGTGCGTTCCATCGAGCCATCAAGTACGAACGTCGAGCCGCTCGCAAAGTCGATCAGGCGGCGCATCAGTTCGCGCGGCAAACCGCGAAGGTCCATGACCACGGGTTGCCGATTACGCAGCGCAGAACCGACGTATTCGGCATCATCGAAGGATTCGGGTTCGACGATGGCGACTCGAAGTTCGGGCGCGGGGATCGTCCGCACCGCGCTCGACTGCCGAAGTCCAGATGGTCGAGTCGGGTCAGACTTCGGAGGTGGGGCGAGCCGCTCCCGGTCGCCGTGGTCACCATAAAAGTCTTGGTCGCGTCGACCCATTCCGATCACACTCCCGTCCGGGCCGCGATCGATACCGCGGCTGCGTCGCAGATCCTCGCGCGGATCGCTCTCAAAAGACTCCGCGGGTCGCACATGACGCCCCGATTGATCGACACCGCGTGGTTCGAGCCCACGCGGCTCAAAGCCACGGGGGTCGGGGTCGCGTTCGAATGGTTCGGGGGCACGACCCTGGACCCGCTGGCCACCACTGAGGTCTTCGAGACCTTCGTCGTAGTCATAGTCCTCGTACTCGTCGTACTCGTCGTATTCCTCGTAGTCATCGTCTGCGAGACCGAGAAACACCATCGTCTTACGGAAGACGGGCATTGGTTCTCAACTCCTCGTGATCGCCGGAGTGGATCTATCTGACGTTGTCCGCGGACCGAAAATTGCGCGTCCGATGCGGATCGTGGTTGCCCCTGCACGGAGCGCTGCTTCGAAATCATCACTCATCCCCATCGAGCAGCCAACTAGGGAAAGCTTGTCCGCCATCGCCCTCAGCTGTCCGAACCAGGGTGAGGGGTCTGCATTTGCTGGTGGAACGGTCATCAGGCCCAATACGTTCAAGCCGTTGTTCTGACAGTGTTTCACGAGAGCTGCAACGTTGGCCGGTTCGCACCCGCCCTTCTGGGATTCTCGGGCAAGGTTGACCTGAACAAATACCTCGGCGCCTGGGATGCGGGCGCTGAGGGCATCGACCGTGGTCGGCTTCTCGATGCTGTGGAACACCGTCGCATGAGAAGCGAGGGCGTTGATCTTGTTCCGCTGCAGGCGTCCGATGAAATGCCATGTGGCGTCGGGAAACAGAGCTGCCTTTGAGATCAATTCGCTGGCATAGTTCTCGCCGAAGTTCCGTACCCCGGCGTTATAGGCGGCGCGGACCGAAGCGACGTCAACCATCTTGGAGACGGCGACGACGGTGATACCGGCAGGGTCCGTGTCTATCTCGGCACAAACCGCCTCCACTCGACGATTCACCTCGACCCACCTGTCGGCGACCGAATCAGGCCTCTGGACGATTCCAACGGGACGCGCGGGATCCACCGGGTTGTCCGGCCGACCGCGCGGTTGGGGTTGTTCGTCAGCGAGCGCGGATGCCGAAATCATGCGACGCACGCCAAGATTCCGTGACGGTCGCTGTCGCCGCGCACGCGATAGGAGAAGTAGCGGTCGTCGCAGCCGGTACAGGCCGCTTCGTGGTACTGCATCTCGAGACCAGCTTCGATACAGACAGCGTCGATCCCCGCACCCAAGTCCAAGGCCGGCGCGCCGTCTACGTCGGTTGACCGCACCACGTCACCAACCCGTGTTGCTACCCAGTCGAGATCCTCGGCACCGAATGGATAGCAGCAGGGACCGATGTGGGCCCCGACGATTGCCGAGCGCGGCACGTGGTGCCGGGCACGAAGCTCGGCAATTGCGGCCTGAATGACGCCGTTCGCCAAGCCCTTCCACCCAGCGTGGACCAGCGCTACCGCACCGTCGGCGAGGATAGCGATGCCCCCGCAATCAGCGGTTCGGATCATCCCAACAGCCCCGTTGGTGGTCAGTAGGAGACAATCCGCTTCGCCGATCTCGATGGGCGCCTCGGCTGGTGACGAGACGCCGAGAGCCGCCATAGCCGGGGCATCATGGGCGTCACTCGAGGAGCGAGAGACGGGTGGGCCGACCCCTTCTGACCAATGTGCAACGCCTACACCGTGAACCTGACGCAACCGCAGTATCGGCCATTCCGGCGCGCGTAAACGCTCCCCTGACCAACGCCCAGCGTTCATCGTCGAGGCGTTGATACGGCTCCGTTGAACCCCCAGACCAGCCCGATCGCCGTCGGCGGATAACTCTGGGCGCGCGGTCATCGCGGGATAGCGGTGAGCGAGAAGAACCCTCACGGTGCCGTCATCAAAGAGGTCGCCAGGAAACAACGGGTCGACGATCAGGGCTAGCGCAGGAAAGACGGAACGTCGAAGTCGTCGTCAAACGGGTCGTCTTCGGTCTCGTCCAGGAAACGGCTTCGGCGGATCGGGCGTGACGGCTCATCGGCGAGTTCGGCTCGCGACATCCGTCCCGCTGGAGCACGCCTTGCCGGGCGGGTCGCCTCAGCGTCGTCGTAATCGTCATCGAAGTCTTGTTCGTCGCGAGCCGATGAAGTTGCAGGTCCGCGGTCAGCGTCTCGACTGTCGAGGCGATCAAATCCAGCCGCGATCACGGTGACGCGAACCTCGTCGCCAAGGCTGTCGTCGATGACAGCGCCAAAGATGATGTTGGCGTCGTCGTGTGCGGATTCGGCGATGATCTCGGCTGCTTCTTCGTTCACCTCGAAGAGGCCGAGATCGCTCGGACCGGAGATGTTGAGCAGAACTCCCCGCGCTCCCTCCATCGAGGCTTCCAACAACGGGGAAGAGATTGCCTGGCGAGCTGCCGCGATCGCCCGGTTCTCACCCGATGCATGTCCGATTCCCATCAGCGCCGTGCCAGCGTTCGCCATGATCATTCGGACGTCCGCGAAGTCGGTGTTGATCAAACCGGGCGTCGTGATGAGGTCCGTGATGCCCTGTACACCTTGGAGCAGAACTTCATCAGCCATCCGAAATGCGTTGACCATCGAGGTCTTCTCGTCCGCAACTTCGAGCAGGCGATCGTTGGGAATGACGATGAGTGTGTCGACTTTTTCTTTCAGTCGCTGAATACCTGCCTCGGCTTGGACCGCTCGACGCCTGCCTTCGAAGCGGAACGGCCTGGTCACGACACCGATGGTGAGCGCGCCCGCAGACTTGGCGGTCTCGGCGATGACCGGGGCGGCGCCGGTACCCGTGCCACCACCCTCACCGGCGGTGATAAAGACCATGTCGGAGCCTTGCAGCACCTGCTCGATCTCGTGGGCGTGCTCCTGGGCTGCCCTCTCGCCCACCTCGGGGTCTGAACCTGCGCCGAGGCCTCGGGTCTTTTCACGACCGATATCGAGCTTGACATCGGCTTCGTTGGTGAGCAGCGACTGGGCATCGGTGTTGATCGCCAGAAACTCGACGCCCTTCAGTCCGGCGTCGACCATCCGGTTGACCGCGTTGCCGCCGCCACCACCCACGCCGACCACTTTGATCACTGCGAGGTAGTTCTGCGGATTCATCATGTCGCCCTCAGTTCTTTCGGGGTAAAGACCTTCAACCTCAAGTACAGATTGAGAGTTATGTAAACCTGGATATCATTTGTCAATCGGAGAACATTGCATCTGCGTTGTAAAAAATTTGGGCCGCACGGCAGCACTCTTGTACGAAAGCGCGCCAGCCAGCTACGAACGCCAGCAAATCCAGCGTAGCGAGGAACATTTATGAGGTGGTGGACCCCAAAAACAACGTTCCGGGGCTGCGGACCGCGCAACTCTGCCCAAGACGGAGTCCACAACTCCTCGGAAACGCGGGGCGCTAGTTGTCGATGCGCAACGCAACACTAGGTGCACCGGGCACCCCGAGGTCGATACTTGCAATATCTGTTTGAGGGACTTCTTCGAGTACGGCCTTGAGATCGCGGGCGACCATCTCGCCGCGAGCGATACCCCACTCCCCCGAATGTAGGTTGACCGAACCCAACTCGACGGTCGGTCCGTTATTCAGACGAGCTCGAAGGTCCTGCCCCGACACCACCACGTCGCTCAACATGGCGCCCGGCCCGAGGTCGGCGAGATCCCGATCCGAAAGGATGCGTGTGACGAAGGCCGCGAGTCCATCGGGTTTCACGGTAGTGCCAGCTTCACCGACCGAGAGACCAGACACCGCTGGCAACGCCGCGTAGCGTCGGGTCGTCTCAGGGTCGGTGGTGATCACGGTCCCAGAGCGATCGACCAATGCAACGCCGTCCTCTGTCACGACCCTGAGCAGGGGTTGACGCTCTCGTACGTCGACGGTGACCGTGCCGTTCCAGGAACGGCGCACCTGAGCGTCTTCTACCCAACTCAGCGATTCGATGCCCCGGCCGGCTTGACCGGTATCGATCCCGATGAGCGAATCCCCGGGATGGATACCACCCGCCTCTTGGATCGCTTCAGCATCCAAGCTCGACAGACCGTAGATATCGATCTCGTCGACATCGAAAGCACTCGATTTCACCAGTGCCATCACAGCGACGAGTACTGCACTGACCAGGACCAGATGTGCGGCCAGCCGACTCGCACGCAACATGCGATCACGGCGTTCTACCAGGACGTCTGGAGAGAACGGTGCTCGAGGGTTTTCAGACTCAAGCCCTCGGGAAATGTTGGTCGGATTGGTTGCACCGGCGGTGGTCACCACGGACTCCGTTCGTCATCGGTAAAGCCAACAAGCTGAGTTTCAGGTTGCAAGGTCACCCCGAAACGTTCTTCAACGCCGCGAGACACCGCACGCATGACCGCGAGGACATCGGCAGCGGTCGCTCCACTCTCGGCTTGAATGAAGTTTGCGTGTTTCATCGAAACGACCGCACCGCCTCGACGCAGACCTTTGAGACCTGCTCGGTCGATGAGGGCACCAGCACTGTCGCCAGCCGGATTCACAAAAACCGACCCTGCGTTGGCCCCACCGGGTTGATTGGCGCGACGCCAACGCACGATGCTGTCGAGAATCGCCGAACCGGCTCGACCATCTCCGCTCGGAGCGTGAAAGGTGGCATCGATGACAAGCTCCGTGCTGACGAGGCGAGATGACCGATACGCGAAATCGAACCACGAGAGTTCATGGTGTTCGAGGCGACCCGTCAACAGGTCCAAGATCAGGGCAGATCGCAGCACTTCGGCGGTCTCTTTGCCGTGCCCGCCAGCATTCTGACGCACCGCACCACCGACGGTTCCAGGGATACCGACCAGAAACTCAAGTCCGACGCGACCCTCCGAAACCGAGCGGCGAGCCAGGCTCGGCAGCGACATGCCGCCACCCGCTGTGACCGCATCGCTGGAGAACCGTGCGGTGGAGAGCTCGCCAACACAGTGTATGACGACGCCATCGAAGCCCGCATCGCTCACCAAAAGGTTGGAACCGTTTCCGAGGACCAGGACCGGTAGTCCGCATGCAGCGACCGCCGTACCGACGAGCATCGCATCCTCTCGGCTGCCGACCGCCACGTAGTACTTGCACGTCCCACCAACCCGGTAGGTCGTCTGCGCTCCGAAGGGCGCGTCCAACTTAACGCCACCACCGAGTTCATCGCGCAGCGCGGCGAACAGCTCGTCACAGGACGCCGATGTCGTCATCATCGTCCGGCCCCAGTGTCACCGCGACCTTCGAACGTCTCGGCTTCGATGGATCCAATGCGGAGCCATTCATCAGCGAGACCTGTGATGTCGCCGGCGCCGAGTGTCAGCACCAGATCTCCGGGGCGTGCAAGGGCTCGAACGGTATCGAGGAGACGTCGGCGCTCCCAGACGTAGCTCACGCGGCTGGCGCCAACGGCCGCGACGGCAGCATCGGCAACGACCCGTCCCGAAACGCCAACGACAGGTTCCTCACCGGCCGCATATACATCGGTGACGACGATGTGATCGGCGCCTGAGAGCGCGGGTCCGAAGGCGTCGCCGAGTTCGGCGGTACGAGAGTAGCGATGCGGCTGGAACACGGCGACGATCCGTCCGGCATAGCGTTCACGGGCCGCTTGCAGCACCGCTGCCACCTCGGTGGGGTGGTGGGCGTAGTCGTCGACGAGTTCAACCCCGTCGACTCGACCGCGGCGTTCGAATCGTCGAGAAACACCGCCAAATCGGGCCAAAGCATCGAGCGCCGCGGCCATATCGATGCCCAACCGGTGGGCCATCGCGAGCGAACCCGTCGCGTTGAGCGCATTGTGGATTCCGGGCACAGCGAGCTGTACCCGCCAGCTCGTGTCACCGGAGGCCAGGACGAAGGTCGAACCCGCCGCTCCCCCGCGGTAGTCGAGCATTCGGTAGCTGGCTTCGGGGTTGCGCCCGTAGGTCACGAAGTCAACGCCAGTCGCCTCGGCTACCGCAACCAGGGCCGTGTCATCACCGCAGATCACTCGTTCGCCCGGTGCCCGAGCAATGAATTCGCCGAACTCTCTGCGCAACGCATCAACATCACCGAAGTGGTCCATGTGCTCTGGTTCCATGTTGGTGACCAGCACGTGGTCCGAATGCAGCGCGACGAACGTACCGTCGCTCTCATCTGCCTCCACGACGAGCCAACGGCTACTGCCGTACGCGGCGTTGGTACCGACTTCGTTGAGGTCTCCGCCGACGATAAAGGTCGGATCGACGTCAGCGCCGCGCAGCATCAGCGTCATCATCGAGGAGGTGGTCGTTTTACCGTGTGTACCACTGACGGCAATGGTTTCGAACTGTTCGGTAATCGCCGAGAGCATCGACGCACGCGAAACGACGGCGATGCCGAGTTCTTCGGCCCGCTGTCGCTCCGGATTATCGGTGCCGATAGCGGTCGATGCGACGAGCAGATCCGTGTCGGCGGCGACATTGTCCGCTCCATGGCCGACCGCACAGTCGACTCCCTGTGCGCCGAGCCGCTGCATGGGTTTGGAAAGCTTCATGTCCGAACCCGACACATCGTGGCCCATACCTATCAGGACCACGGCGATGGCCGACATGCCAACACCACCGATACCGACGATGTGGATCTTGCGAGGTTGACTCAGGTCGAGCGGCAAGGGCTTAAACATCGGTCATCTCCAGCGCCATCGATGCAAGATCGTCGGCGGCCCCACGATGTCCTTGGGCGAGTGCGCGACGATGCATCTGGTCACCTGCTGACGGCTCCATCAATTCGCTGAGCGCACGAGCGAGCGAAGATCCGGAACACTCCGCATCGGGCAGCAACAGCGCCCCCTCGTGATCGGACAGGGCGCGTGCATTGCGGGTTTGGTGATCACCGGGCGCTCCGGGCAGCGGCACCAACACCGAAGGCGTACCGACGACCGCGAGTTCGGCAACGGTTGACGCTCCAGCTCGTGCCACGACGACATGTGATGTGGCGTAGAGCCCAGCCATATCCGATTCGAAGGCACTCAGGCGGTAGTCGAGCCTCGGCGTGCCCTGTCGTCCGCGTATTTCGATGGTTGCGCTGTTGACCGATTCGTAGTTTCGTGGTCCAGCGACGTGACGTACAACAACGTCGCGGTCCTGCCACAGCTCGAGCAGTTCGAGCGTCGCGTCGTTGAGTGTTTTGGCGCCGAGGCTGCCGCCGACGACACTGACCGAGAAGGGGTCCGCGGGCTGCCACGTAGCTCCAAGGACATCCTCGCGCACGGGGTTGCCGACCACGACCGCCCCGGGCAGGGGGGTCTCGGGCCACGAAACCGCTGCTCGAGCACCGAGTCGCACCGCCAGTCGGTTCACCGCCCCCGGGACGGCGTTCTGCTCATGGATGAGGGTCGGAATCTTTAAGGTCCGTGCGGCGAGAATTGCCGGAGCCGAGGCATATCCCCCGAAACCGACCACGACATCGGGACGCTGACGTTTGAGGATCCTGCGAGCGCGATTGGTCGCTTTCAGGGTGACCGCAGCATTCTTGAGGTTCTCAAGGTCTATGCGACGCGGAAATCCCCGACCGGGCAGCAGGTCGACCCCAAAGCCGTGTTCGGGAACGACCGTCGCTTCGATTCCACGTTCAGCGCCGACGAAGTGGATCGCATCCTTCGGCATACCGCGTCGGGTCAGCGCTTCGGCAAAAGCGATCGCGGGAAACAGGTGCCCCCCGGTACCGCCACCGGTGATCACAAAGCGCGGCGAGGTCATCGCGTCCCTCGCTTCGTCTCGTCATCGGCGGGCCGAATAGCGGAGAGCACCCGCTTCTGCCAGGCCGAAAGCGGCTTCGATGCCGGCGCTTCCCCACCCGATGACCGCCCGGTCATCGGCCGACGCTTGATAGAGGTGGAAATCGCTTGCGCATCCTCAGCGCTCCGAATCGAGCGTTGAGCGATTCCGGCCCGGGGGTCGCGAATGCGTCCCGGACGGCGCGACTCCACAGAGCTGGCGGAACGCGGCGGCGGTTTCCTGACCGCGCCGAAGTCACCCGCTGAAGCCCGAACCGGGCGAGGACCGCCCCGTCGCTGGGAGCGTCCGTCGCTGGCCACACCATGTGCTGGTGATTCCGTCGCGGTGGAGCGTTGAGGTGACCGGCGGTGAGAGTCACCGCTGGGAACGGCATCGTCGGCATCGACCAACTTCCGAGCGGCGTGTTTCATCGCTTGGCTAGATGACGCAACGGCAGCACTCATACTTTGCCGCATCGTTTTGCGAGGACGGCGGCGGGGTTGTGCCGTAACGGGTTCTTGGATGGGATTGCCCTCACCGATACCCAAGCCCCGCGCCGCAGGCTGGCGGGCGACATTGAGGATGATGCCCATCGCAGCGAGCGTCATGAACAGCGATGTGCCGCCGTAGCTGATGAACGGGAGCGGGACACCCGTGGGCGGACCCACACCCAAGGTGACACCGATATGAACCGCCGCCTGAAACAGGATCGCCAAAGTCAGCCCGGATGCCAAGAGGCCACCAAACCGATCGGTCGCCCGGGCGGCTGTGAGGAAACCAAATACGCCGAGGGCGAAGATCGCCACGATGACCGCCATCGTGCCGAGCAGCCCGAGCTGTTCACCGATGAAAGCAAACATGAAGTCGGATTCAACGTTTGGCAAGAAGTGGTGTTTTGCGAGCACGTTGCCAGCGCCGACGCCATTGATGCCACCCGACTGGATCGCGACCAAAGACTGCAAGGAATTCCATCCATCACCGAGGGGATCACGAGCCGGATCGAGGAGGACCATCAACCTTTCACGGCGGTAAGGCTCAAAGTACGCGAGTGCCGCTCCCGAGAGGCCAAGGCATGCTGAAACCGTAGCCATGCCACGCAGAGGGACCCCTGCAAGGAACAACACGGCGAGTCCAGCGACGACGATGATGACCGCTGTCGCGAGGTCCTTTTGCAACACGACGATCGAGGCGAGCCCGAGGGTTGCCAGGATGCCGGGTAAGAGCAGCGAGCGGACATCGCTGGCGTCCCGCTTGGGTGAACCGGCGAGGGCTGCAAGCCACACCACCAAGGCGAGTTTGGCGAACTCAGAAGGTTGAAAACTGAGCGGACCGAACTCGATCCAGCGGGTCGCTCCATACTTTGTCGATCCGAGCCCCGGCAGGAACACCGCGACGAGGCAGAGGAGTGCGAGCAGTAAGAATGCGGGCCGGAATCGCGCTAGACGGTGGTAGTCGAAGTGCGCGAGCAGGTACATGGCCACCAACCCGCCGATGGCGAAGAGGAGCTGGCGGAGGAACATTGCGTATTCAGATCCGAAGGTGTCAAAAGACTTCACCGATGACGCCGACAGGACAAACAACAACCCGCTGATCGTGAGAGCGCAGACGAGTCCCGCCAAGACCATCGCGGTCGTCGGCCATGGAAGTGCCCGCGCCGATTCGCGGCGCTTGACCGGTGCGATCCGACTCCGAACCGGGCCCCACATCGCCTTCAGTCGGGTGAGGGGTACCCGCGGTGTCGGTCTGGCCGAAACGTCACTGGTCATCGTTCCTCCACAAAAGTTCCATTCCCAGCGGCGTCGCGCGCGGGATTGAGCAGCCAGTTCTGGACCGCTCGCTCAAAGTCATTGCCACGTTCGGCATAGCTGCGATACCAATCGAATGATGCACATGCGGGCGACAGCAGCACCGTGTCGCCAGGGCTCGCGAATTCGCTGGCAGCGCGCACAGCGTCGTCCATCGAGGTGGCGATCCGGCATGGCTTCCCCAGAGACGCTGCGACCGCTTGGACTTCGGTGGCCGCTTCGCCTATGCCGATCATCGCCTTGATCCGATCCGCTTGTTCAGCAAAGGCACCCAGATCGAGGCCCTTGTTGCGGCCGCCAGCGATGAGTACCACCGACTCGAAGTTTGAGATGGCCGACACCGCGGCGTGGGGGTTTGTCGCCTTGGAATCGTCTATCCAGGCAACCTCGTCGACGTCGGCCACAAGTGCAGTGCGATGTGCGAGCCCCGAAAAGCTTGCTGCGGTCTCACAGATGCCCTCAGCGGTTGCCCCGACATGTAACGCTGCGGTTCCCGCGGCGATCAGGTTGACTCGGTCGATGGGGGTTTGTCGATCGATCACGTCCACATCCATCACGTGCTGGCCAGCGAGCAGCAGCTGTGAGTCGACCCATTCCAGACCGAGTGCCGGCCCGCCGACAACATCGCCGCCTCGTCGAGAGAACCCGAACTTCTGAGCAGGCGACCCCTGCACCATGTCGAGGACGACGCGCTCGTCGGCGGGATAGACCACCAAGTCGTCGTCCATTTGCCCGAGCACAATTTTCGATTTCGCGGCCGCATAGTCGGAGAACTCGCGATGCCAGTCGTAGTGGTCATCAGCGATGTTGGTGACGACCGCAGCACGTGGAGCCATGCGCTGCGTCGTTGCCAACTGAAAGGACGACACCTCGGCGACGATGATCGTCTCCACTGTGGTGGCACTATCACGCACTACATCGACCAGTGTTGTCCCGATGTTTCCGGCGGTACGGGCATCGAGTCCCGATGACGCCAACATGTCGCCGATGAGGGTCGTGACCGTGGTCTTGCCGTTTGTCCCTGTGACCGCTACCAACTTCATGTCCGAACGGTCCATTGCGAACCGCTGCTCCCAGGTTCGCAATGCAAACTCGATCTCGCCGATCAGCTCGACCGATTGCTGTACCGCTGCGCTAAAAACAGGATGTGCAGGGGTAACGCCGGGACTGACGACCACGAGCTCGTGCGCGGCTACGAGCTCGGCCCAATCGGCGACGCCAGCAACGAACTCGACGTCGGTATCGAGGGAACCCGGACGCTGTCGCACCCGGTCGTCTGCCAACGTCACCCGACGATGTCCCCGGGCGGCCGCCACCGACTGCCCCGTGACTCCCGCTCCGACGATCAACAGGTGCTCACCGCTCATTGGAGGGCACCCGGAATGTTGACGAAGTCGGCGTAGAACAGCCCGACACCCGTCCCGACGCAGATCCCAGCGATAATCCAAAAGCGAACGATGACGGTCGTCTCGGGCCACCCGGAAAGTTCAAAGTGGTGATGGATTGGCGCCATCTTGAAAATGCGCTTCCCCGTCATCCGAAACGATGCGATCTGAAGGACGACCGACATCGTTTCGAGAACGTAGAGACCGCCAAGAACGGGGAGCAACAGCTGCGTTTCGGTCGCGATCGCGAGACCGGCCATCGCTCCACCCAACGCGAGTGAGCCCGTGTCCCCCATAAAGATCCGCGCAGGCGCGGCATTCCACCATAGAAACCCTGCGCATGCGCCGACCATGGACGCTGCCACGACCGACACGTCAGCAGCGGTTTCGGCCCCGATGCCATATATGTCGGCGTTACCTGCCTGCCAGAAGCTGATGAAGGTGAATGCTGCGAACACCATCGCTGCGGAGCCGGTCGCGAGTCCGTCGAGCCCATCGGTCAGGTTCACCGCATTTGAGGACCCGACGATCATGATCATCGCCCAGGCAAAGAATGCAATCTCGCCTAGGTCCAGATATGTCTCCCTCGTAAAGGACACCGACGTCGAGGTGTCGGTGAACCACAGCAACGAGGCGCTGAATGCGGCGGCGACCAGCACGAGTCCGGCGCTCTTTCCCTTCTTGTTCAGACCCATATTGCGACCGCGGCGGATGGCCAGCGCGTCATCGGCAAATCCCACCAGGCTCATGCCGATGATCAGGCCCATGACGGCCAGGCCGCGACCCGAAAACCCTTCCCAGCCGGTCCGGATGTGCACGAAGAGATAGGCGACAATCGCGCTGATCACGATTGCGACGCCCCCCATCGTCGGCGTTCCCGCCTTGGTGAGGTGCCCGGCGGGGCCATCTTCTCGAATCGGCTGCCCAATGCGTCGAGCTTCGAGCGTCTTGATCAGGAACGACGTACCCGCGAGGCTCAGCCCCATCGCGACCGCTACCGCCACCAACAACGAAATCATGAACCCGAGCCTTCCGTCAGTATCGTGGCGACGGCGCGTTCGAGTCCGCTCGCACGGCTCGCTTTGACAAGCACTGCGTCCCCACAACGCAGCTCACCAGCCAACGCCTTACCCGCATCGACGGGCGACGCGAAGGTCATCACGTCGAGGTCGAGCTTGCGCCCGCGTTCGACCGCTGCGCTCACGCCGTCGCCCACAGCAACCAGCAGGTCGACACCTGCCGCCCGTGCTTGATCAGCTACCAGGCTATGCACGCGATGAGCCAGGTCGCCCATCTCGGCGATCTCACCGAGGACGAGTATGCGACGACCCGTGACCGGCATGTCAGCGAGCGTTTCAAGTGCTGCCCGGACCGACTCGGGATTGGCGTTGTAGGCGTCGTTGATAATCGTGGCGCCCGAGGCCGTCTGGCTCATCTCCATACGCCACCGGCTGGCCGCCGCTTCAGAGATGCCATACAACACGTCGTCAAGGCTTCGTCCCAGGACCATCGCCGCGCTGAGGGCCGCGAGCGCATTGGAGACCTGATGGCGACCGATCAGCGGCACGTACAGGTCGCCCACACCCCACGGCGTAGTCACCCGACATTTGGTGCTCATGTCGGCTTGGACGGTGATGTCGGTCGCGCGAACCTCCGCGCCTGGGTCTTCGCCGAAGGTCACGAATCGTGCATTCGTACGCGTTCGCCATTCGTCGAGGAACGGCGACCCGGATGGTGCGATGGCTGTTCCACCCGAGGGCAGTGCCTCAAAGAGTTCGCCTTTAGCCATAGCGATGGTTGCCTGATCTCCGAATTCGCCTATGTGCGCGTAACCGATGTTGGTGATGATGCCAATCGAAGGTTCTGCCACGTCTGCGAGGTAGGCAATGTCGCCGATCTTTCGGGCACCCATCTCGGCGACGACGACCTCGACCGCTCTGGGGGCGTTGATCAACGTCAGCGGCAGTCCTATCTCGTTGTTGAACGAGCCTTCGCTCGCGACGACAGATCCACCCTCGGCGAGAGCCGCGGCGAGCAAGTCCTTCGTCGACGTCTTCCCGGCTGAACCGGTGACTCCGATCACGCTACGCACCTCAGCTCGGGCGAGATGCGCCCAACGCCCGAGCACCGCTGCCGTATCGTCGACTTCGAGGAGCGGACCGCCGGTGAGGGCCGATCCCCTGTCGACCACACACACCGACGCTCCTCGCTCCCAAGCCTGTCGCACGAAATCGTGACCGTCGCGTGCACTTTTCAGTGCCACAAATCCTTGTCCAGGGCGAAGACGACGCGTGTCGACGTCAGCGCCGTCGACCAGGCGACGGTCGGGTTGAGGTCCGAGCCCCTTCGCGTCGATCCTGATGGTGCCCGACAGCGCCTCGGCCAAGAACTCCAGATCGAACATCATGGTCTGAGTTCCTCAGCGACTTCGGCGACGACCAAGCGATCATCGAAGGCGAACACCTCGGTTCCGATGATCTGGCCGGTCTCGTGCCCCTTGCCAGCGACGACGACCATGTCCCCAGCTCGGGCTTGCGACAGGGCATTCGCGATGGCGCTGCGCCGATCCGATTCGACGACGACGTCAGAGCGGTCAGCCAGGTCAGCACTCGTCATGATCTCGGCGATGATGGCGTCTGGATCTTCGGTCCGCGGGTTGTCGGAGGTGACGATGACCACGTCAGCGTTCCGCGCAGCGGCGGAGCCCATGAGCGGCCGCTTCGCTCGATCTCGGTCTCCTCCACAGCCGAACACGCAGATCACTCGACCCATCGGTGTCAGTTCCTGGGCAGCTTGGAGCACATGAGTCAACGCGTCGGGGGTGTGTGCGAAGTCGACGACCACGGTGAATGGCTCGTCCAGTTCGACCGGCTCCATACGGCCCGGCACCCGCGGCGCTCCAGAAATGCCGGAGTAGATTGCGTCCCAGTCGATGCCGACCGCTCGGGCCAGTCCGATTGCGACCGCTGCATTCTCAACGTTGAACCGTCCCAGCAGCATCATGGTCAGATAGCGGGGTTCAGAGCTGTACGCCGACGCAAAGTCAGCGGAGCCAGAGCGCCTCGAAATGCGTTCGGTGAGCGTAAAACTCGTCGATGTCGGGTTGAGTAGCACATCGGTGATGCGCAGGTCAGCCGCATCGTCCTCCCCGACAAGCACCACGTCCATCTCGCGTTCAGCAACCGCGATCCGCTCCAGGAGCTTGTGCCCCCAGGGCGTGTCCCAGAAGATGACCGCACGATCCGAGTACCCCTCGGTGAACAGCAGCGACTTGGCTTCGAAGTAGCTGTCGAGGTCGCCATGAAAGTCGAGGTGGTCGTGACTCAGATTGGTGAATCCGACCGCGGCAAAGTCGGTTCCCCGCACCCGACCTTGGATGAGAGCATGTGAGGAAACCTCCATCGCCACATCGGTCACACCGGCAGCTGCCATATCACCGAAACACGTCTGAAGGGCCGGTGCTTCTGGTGTGGTGAACGCTGCGGGCGATTCCTCACCGTTGATTCGGATACCGATCGTTCCGATGGTTCCGTTGCTGCGCCTCGCCGAACGATAGATGGATTCGAGGAGATGTACGACGGTCGATTTCCCGTTGGTACCGGTGACGCCAACGACGCGCATCATCGAGGAGGGTCGCGCTGTGAGGATCGCGGCGATCGTTCCCAAGGCTTGGCGCACATCGGGCACGACCAAGCGAGGAACACCCGCGCCCGGTCCACCAGGGCCGTTCCGGTCCGCGGTGTCGCTGAGTAGAGCGTCACCATCTGCGTCAACGGCCAGAGCGACCGCCCCGTTAGCCAAGGCGCTTGCAACGAACTGAATTCCATCAAAACGTTCACCGCGAACGCACGCGAACAGATCGCCGGGAAGGACCTCTCGCGAATCCATGGCGAGTCTGGAGACCTTGACGGCGCCATCGCCGCTCACCATCGCGCCCTCGATGGATGCAGCGAGTTGGTCTAGCCGAATCGGGCCCGCGTTCATCATTCGTCGTCCTCAATCAGGACGACCGTTGACTCTTTGGCGGCCTTGTCAACCTTGGTCGGCAGGGTCGTCGTCGGCGTCGTTGCTGACTCGCGGCTCTCATCCATGGCGGATTGGCTTGCCACTGCTTCATCGTCGGGGGCGATCCCATGTTGAGCCATGAGCTGACCAACAACGTCGGAGAACACGGGGGCGGCTAGGACGCCTCCGTAGTACTGACCGCTATCGGGGTTCTCGATCCGAACCAGAACCACAAATTCGGGGTCGCGTCCCGGAGCAAAACCTACAAAACTGCCGTGGTATGACGAGGAGACGTTGGACGGCATGTACACGCCGTCGGTCCCGACGACCCGTGGTGTTCCCGTTTTGCCGCCTACCTCATATCCCGGGACGTCGGCGCTTCCACCGGTACCTTGTTCTTCAGAGACGACCTCGCGCAACAACACCCTCATCACCTGCGCGGTCTTGGTCGAGATAACCCGGTGGCCCGAAGTTGGCTCGATGTTGACTTCGTTCCCGTTGGCTTCGATGAGGCCAGCGCCCAGATGGGGCGGCATGCGAACACCGTCGTTGGCGATGATCCCGTAGGCGAGTGACATCTGGAGCGCCGAGGCCGTAATGCCCTGTCCGATCGCGTATGTAGGAAGCGTCGAATCCTTCCAGTCGTCGGTCAAGAGCCCTTCGGCTTCGATCGGCAGGTCGATCCCCGTTTGATGTCCGAATCCGAATGCGTCGAGGTAGTGGCGGAATCGCTCTTCACCAAGTTTGCGAGCGATCTCGACAGTTCCCGTGTTGGACGACGTGATGAGAATGTTTGCAACGGTCTGGGACGGTGCACCGTCGTGCACGTTCGTGATGCTGCGACCCTCAGCAAGGGGGATTCGAGTCGGTACATCGATCAGTGTGTCCGGTTCGACGATGCCATCTTCGAGCGCGCCTGCGATGGCGACAATCTTCATGATCGAACCCGGGTCATATGCCAATGCGACCGCACGATTCTCGCCAACCATCAACCCGTCACCGTGGATGCCGGGACCTTGCCGATTGACCATGGCCAGGACAGCACCGGTCCTGGGATGCAGGACAATCCCGACAGCCGTCGCAGCTCGATGCTCCTCCAACGCCTCATCGATCCGATGTTCAAAGAACGCCTGAAGATCGGCGTCGATGGTGGTGCGCAGGTGTTTGCCCGGTGTCGATGCCTTGATCGGTGTGGCTTGGGCCGGTGTCGGGTGCCCGTTCGCGCCGGAAAGGAAGCAGTGTTCACCGAGCTCACCGGTGAGGTCATCGGTGAACGTGAGTTCGAGGCCCGCCAGCACCGGCGAGTCCCCGGTGGTCTCGTCTTCGTTGGTGAAGCCCACCACTGGCCGTAGGAACTCGTCACCGTTTGGGTAGACGCGGGCATAGCGCCGAATGACATGAAGGGCGCGATCGAACGCTCTTCGACCGCATGTGCCTGAGTCGCAGTCAGGTCTGCCGCGACCTTGGACCAGGTCGTATCGGCTTGCAACGACTCGAGAAGGTCGTCCGCATCGAGTTCAGCCGCATCCGCAATGAGGCGCGCCGTTCCTTTTGGATTGGTGACGTCGTGCGGGTTGACGAAGATGTCGGCGCGTTCGACGGTACGCACCAACGTTCGCCCATATCGATCGACGATGTCGCCGCGCCGCCGTAGAGCGGCACACAACGCGAACCGTGGCGCAGAGCTTCGATCGCCACTCCCCCGGCTTCGTTTTCACCTGCCAGGGCGAGATGCGTCGAGCGGTAGCCGAGGGCAGCCAACATCGCGGCGGATGCGCCGCCGGTCAAGAACAGTCGTCGAGTGATACGAGGGCTTGACTCCGTCATCGTTGTACCTCGGCGCGATCGTCAATCTTGATGATCTCGGCTGTCTCGGTCGCGGGTGACCCGGCAGGGTCTGCCGACTGCGTTGCAACGACCGGCTTCTTCCACCCATTCGCGTCGCTCGTGTCGGTGCTGCCCGATCCGGTGCTGCCTGATTCGGTGCCCGATCCGGTGTTGTCCGATCCGGTGTTGTCCGATGTCAGGTTGGTGTCGTCGAGCTCAACGCTCGGGGTGGCTTCATCGTCGACGCTCAACTCCCCGACAGGATCTGGTGGGCCAATCTGAATAATTTGGGTGCGATTCGCCTCTTCCGCTGCAGGCGTTCCGTCACCGGGTACGACCACAAAGCCGGTGTGGCCGTCGGTCGCTTCGAGACCGGCGTCGAGCACGCAGGGTCGACGCCTCGACACCGTCGACCTGTTCGCGTAGGTGGTCGATCTCGCCGCGGAGCCGTTCGTTTCCCGTTTCGATGTCATCGAGTTGGCGTTGTGATGCGACGAGGTGCGCTTCGAGGGCCATAGCGCCGAAGAGAAGGCCCACGACGGCGACGGCACCGATGACCATGGAGCGACGAACGAAGCGTGCGCGCTCGGTCCTCTGGGTATGTGCGACTTTGGATGTAGATCGTCCGGTCGGGTCCCCATGCTGTCCTGCCCGGGTTTCAGGCTGGCCCGCGGGCGTTCCGGTGGTCGCTCCACGCGGGCCGGAACGTGACGCCCGACCTTGTTGCGGCCGACCGTGCGCTTTGGCCGACTGTGACAGCGCCGCAGATTGAGATGCGGTCACCGACGCCAGCCGAGACGTTCGAACCTTGGCGTCGCGATGGCTTTGCCCGTTCGACACTGCCCGGGTCTGGCCGGGAATGGCGGTCGACGAGCCGCGGCTCGATGCGCCACTACTCATTGGAGGACTCCTCGCATTGGCGCTCGATGGCGCGTAGTCGCGCGCTACGAGACCGTGGGTTTACGGTCAGCTCGTCGGGACCTGGGGACCATGTGCCGAGCGACTTCGCCGGAGGCATCGACGTCTGATTGGGCAACAGTCGTTCGGGGCCACGCCCCGTGCCAGCTGTTTGGGTCCACGACCGAAACGCGCGCTTGACCAGCCGATCTTCAAGGGAGTGATATGAAATTACGGCAAAGCGTCCACCTACAGCCAGCGTTTCCCACGCTGCATCGAGCAGCGCCTCGAGCTGACCGAGTTCGTCGTTGACGGCGATCCGCAACGCTTGAAAGGTACGAGCAGCGGGATGACCTCGGCGTTTGCGGGCCGCACCCGGAACGGCGCCCTCGACGATGTCGGCGAGTTGACCGGTCGTTTGGATCGAACCCGCGTCTTTGATCGAGCGGGCAATGCGCCGGGAAAACTTCTCGTCACCAAAGCGCCACAAGATGTCGGCGAGCTCACCTGCGTCGAGTTCGTCGATGAGTTCGCGAGCTGTGCGTCCGGTACTTCCCATCCGCATATCGAGCGGCCCCGAACGTTGGTACGAGAACCCTCGTTCAGGGGTGTCGATCTGCGGGCTCGAAACACCCAGATCGGCGAGCACACCGATGACCGGAGTCTCGGCACCGACAAATCCCGCGTCGCGCGCATCGTGTACAGCCTGAGCGATGTCGGCGAACTCGCTCAGCCTCAACATGAATCGGTCCAAGGGCAGCGACACCGTTTCGCCGGCCAGCACAGCAGACCGGTCTCGGTCCAGACCGAGCACCGAGAGGTTGGGGTTCTGTTCGAAGATGGCTTTGGAGTGGCCGCCGCCACCGAACGTTGCGTCGACGAGCAGTCCGCTCCCGGTCGAGAACAGCGACGCCACTTCTGCACATAAAACTGGTTGGTGCTGGAACCCCTCAGGAGCTCCGAGGTGATCACGGCACATATTCAGTTCCTCGGCCAGCCGAGTGCGGCCGTCGGGGCGAACCGAGCGGCTGATGGCGGGCGAAGTAGGGACGCACCCATGCCAGCCGAGAAACTGAAAATATGTCGTCATCACGCTTCGTTGTTGAGCTCGGCCTTCTCGCTGTTGACGCCTGTCGGCGCTCCGAGCACTCGTTGATAGGCCTCGGGGTCCCAGAGTTCGACGTGAGTGATGCCACCGAGGATCTGCACCTGGTCGGTAATTCCCGCCAGTTTCTGTAGCTCCCCGGGTAGGGCGATGCGCCCTGCCTTGTCCAAACGCACATCCTCGAGGTGCATGAGCACCCTGCGGACCTCGTCTCGTTCTGCCATGTCCCCCGTCCTCAGACGGTTCAGCAGTTCCTCCCGGCGATACGCCCACTCTTCGGCCGAATAGAGCATCAGTGCTCCGTGGTCGCCGAGTGAAAGAACCGCTTCGCTCATGAACGGCTCCCGAAACTTGCGCGGCAGTACCACTCGACCCTTGTCGTCGACTGAGTGGCTGTAGGTGCCAAGCAGGTTGCAGGTGGTTTGGTTCATGTCTCGCCGGGTGTCCAGTCATCGCCTGGCCGTCGCCTCGTTCGCCTCCGTCCCATCGCCGCTCAACTTAACCCACCGCGCCCCACTTAGGTGCACATTTGCCACATTTTTTCCCACTTAGCCCCACTTCGGCCTCATTTGGGCAGCACGGACGGCATTTTTCGACTCGATTGATGACGCCGATAGGACTCAAAGCGGGCGCGAGCGGGCCCATCCCTTGAAGAGCAGGCGATCGCTGAGATGCGGCGCGGCGCTACAACCCGAATGAGCGGGCAGCATGCAATAGAGCGTTCCGCCGAAAGGTCACCGTCAGCGGAACCTTCGAAGATCTAGAAATCCAGAACGGTTTCAGGTGGGTGTAGTAAGACCAGCCAGCGGCTCGGCACCAGACTCGCACACTCACCCAGCGGTCCATTTGCTTGACCCACGCCAGGTAGCGCACGAAGTCGTCGGTCCCCTCGGGAGCACCGTCGTTGCCGTAAGCGGTGAGTTCGCGAAATCTCAAATACTCAGCGTCTGGGCGTGGAAGTCCCCGCCGCCACCAGCGTGTGGGTAGAGTCCGCACGGCCAACACGAGGGCAGTGGTCCACAGCCACGGGCGGATGAGAACCGCCAAGAACGTTTGGCGGTCGATCCCCATGGCGGGTCACTGCCTTTCAAAACCTGGACCAAATGCAAATGTCGCACACAAAGTAGACGACAAGGCCTCCTAGACTGGTACCCCCATCTCTGTGACCCTTCCCCTGAAGGTCATTCCCATCCGCAACAACGAGAGACCGGTATGTCCGCTTCGTGGTTTTCCGAACGCTTTTCCGACCTTGCAGGCAACATCGCGACCGTCATTCGAGGCAAAGACGATGTCATCCGCCAGGCGCTGATCTGCCTGTTTGCCGAGGGTCATATCCTCATCGAGGACGTTCCTGGCACCGGTAAGACCACGTTGGCTCGTGCCCTAGCACAATCGATTGAGGGTTCGTGGCGCCGCATCCAGTTCACACCCGACCTCTTGCCTTCAGACATTACGGGCACAACCGTTTGGCGCCGTTCTACCGACGACTTTGAATTTCGTCCCGGACCTGTATTTGCCAACATCGTGCTCGCTGACGAGATCAACCGCGCTTCACCAAAGACCCAGGCGGCCCTGCTCGAGGTCATGGAGGAGCACCAAGTGACCGTCGACAAGCGTTCCTACAAGGTCCGTCCCCCGTTCGTGGTGGTCGCGACGCAGAACCCCATTGAACACGACGGCACCTATCCCTGCCTGAGGCTCAGCTCGACCGCTTCATGATGCGAATCCACATGGGATATCCCGACCGGACGGCTGAACTCTCCGTCCTGGAGTCCCACGGTGGCGATGTCGAACCCCCGACGATCACCCCGGTGGTGTCACTTGAGGAGGTCCGCAAACTGGCCTCGACCTCACACCAGACCTACGTCGCACCGCCGGTCCGCAACTATCTGCTCGACATCGTGCTGGCGACGCGCAATAACGATTCACTGCGTCTCGGTGCGAGTACCCGTGGGGCGGTGGCACTGCAGCGCGCCGCGATCGTCTCCGCCGCGGCCGCTGGACGTGACTACGTCGTCCCCGATGACGTCAAGCTCCTGGCCGTACCCGTTCTGGCACATCGTTTGGTCCTCTCTGGGTGAAGCGACGTTCCGAGGGATGCATACGACCACCGTCGTCGAGGAGATCACCAACGCTGTGCCGGTTCCGAAAGGTCGATGATGCGCATCACGGCGCGGGGACTCGCGCTGGCCTTTGTCGCTGCGGGCTGTTACGCGCTGGGTCGCGCCATCGGCGTTACCGAACTCCTGATGATGGCTACCGCATGCGCTGTGGTGTTTTTGATCGCTCTCTTGGCCATGGTCATTCAGCGCGGCAACGTCAGGGTGGTTCGCAGCATTGAGCCGAGCTTCGTGTCGGTGGGCGAAGAAGCGATCGTCACCCTTTCCGCGGTGAACCTCAGCAATAGGAGCTCGGGCGACCTCATCCTCGTGGAACAGGCCGGGGATGTTTCCCGCTCCCTGCCGCTCGAGTCGATCCCGGGCGGGGTTGCTGCCGAAACCCGTTACCGCTGCCATCCACAACGCCGAGGGCGCATGAGGATCGGCCCGGCGCTCATCCGCCGGAGCGACATCTTCGGGCTGATGCGCCGCGATCGACAAGACCCGCGCATCGACGAACTCCTCGTGCTGCCGCAGGTACATCGGATCGCCCCGCCTTACCGGGTCGCATCCCGAGCGAGTTCACAAGATCGTTCCGCTCGCGTATCGAGCAGCGGGGACGCCGAGTTCCACGCTCTGCGAGACTATGTCGAAGGCGATGATCTCCGACATGTCCACTGGGCCTCCTCGGCACGTTTTGGCACCCTCGTCGTTCGCCAACACGAGTATTTCGAACCGACGGCGGTCACCCTGCTCCTCGACCAACGTCCGACATCAGACGACGACGACGCCGAGTTCGGCGTCGAAACCTGTGCGTCGATAGCGAGTGCCGCGCTCGACGATTCGCAACGGTTGATCATCATCGGCACAGCGACGCCAGCACGCCGGTTCACCGGTGACGAACGCCTGCCGATGCTCTCACACCTCGCAGATGTGCCGGTACAAGTTCAAGGTTCTCTCAGGCGCGCCCTCCGTGAATGCCGCGCGTCGGCCGGTGGGGGCATCCTTGTGATCGTGACTCCAAACGTCTCAGAAGAAACCCTGGTCGACATCGCTGAGCTCAGCGTCGGCTTTCCCCGCGTCCACGTCGTGGCCATCGGCGGCCAAGATGCTCGTGACGTCGTACGCAACACACCAGTAGTCGGCGCGGCGGCGAGTCGTCGATGTCGGTCGTTGTCGCGAATTCTGCCGATTCTCTCTCTGTGAGCTGGAACGCGCTCGCTACCCTCGGCGACCTGTCCGCCGACGCTATGGCAAAGGCATCGATATGAACCCCAGGAGGCTCGGTGCCCAGCTCGCGCTGGCTATGGCATGTGTTTTGCTGCGCTCAGCTGGGGGCGCGTGTTCGCTGATTGGAGTTTCGCGGGCCCGGCTGTTGCGGGCCTCGCAGGGCCGGTGTTGATCGGCACCTTGTGCAGCGCAGCAGGTTGGCGTGTGTGGGTTCGCGTGCCGCTACAGATCGGCCTGTTTTTGTGTTGATGGCGGCCGCTGCCGGCGCTGGCAACAGCATCGGTGGGATCCTGCCCAACGGCACCACGTTCGACATCATTCGCACCGCCCTGAACGAAACGGGCACCATCGTCCGAGAATCTGTTCCCCCGGTCGAAGTCACGCCGACAATTTCGATCTTGGTGACGATGTTCATGTGGCTCGGCGGCATGGCGACCGACGCGATTGCGACGCGGCCACATCAGCTGCTCGCCGCGTTGATCCCGGACGCGGCAATCGTGTGTATCGCAACGCTGTTCGCTCCCGAGAATCACGCGTTCCGCACGGTAATCGCATCGGGTTTCTTGTTCTTCGCCATCTTGCATTCGCTGCTCTTGTTGCTCGACATGCGCTCTCGGCAGCGTTCCCGCAACGCCGACGGCGTCAAGTGGCGCCGCGCGAGTGACGTCGCCCAGGCCTCGACGGTTGCGGCGAGTCCTCCACCTTCGAGAGATTCCCTGCAGCGAACGCTCTTGCGGGGTCTTCCGATCGTTGCGCTCGCTGCCGTCCTGGCCCCAATCGTCGGTGCGCACCTTCCCGGCGCCGAATCGCCCGCATTGCTCCCGGTGGTTGGCACCACCGAAGAATCGGCTCCGCGGACCGTGCCGTCTCCACTCATCGATATGAAGCCACAGCTCCAGGTCGATCCGCCCGTGCAGGTCTTTACGGTCAAGGCACAGGGTGGCACCGGCGCATATTGGCGTCTCACCAGCTTGGAAAGCTTCGACGGACGCCAATGGTCCCACAACGCGAGTTATGAGTCGGTCGACGGCGATCTGAACTTCGGGGTTGGCGCGGGCGTTCCGACCGCTGGACTCGATCAGACATACAACATCACCAACCTCGATCGTTTCTGGGCTGATTCCGATACGCAGCGTTTTTGGCTCCCTGCCGCGTATGCACCGGTCGAGTTCGACGTAGGCGATATCCGGGCCGATTCGGCGTCGGGCAGCGTTATCACCAAGGAAGAATCCGCTACGGGACTCAGCTACTCGGTCCATAGTGAACGTCCCCAGCCCACCGACGCGCAGCTACAGGCTGCCACCGCCGCGCCACCCGAATCCGTCAACGCCTATCTGGCCCTTCCCGAGCTCCCAGAACGTATCGTGACGCTCGCCAACGACATCACCACTGGCGCGGTGACCCCGTACGACAAAGCAAAGGCGATCGAGTCGTATCTCTTGACCTTCACCTACAACGAAGATGTCCAGATGAACCACTCGACCAACTATCTCGAACAGTTCCTCTTCGACGTTCAAGAGGGCTACTGCGAACAGTTCGCGGCCGCCTACGCGGTTTTGGGGCGTGTTGTGGGCCTTCCTACGCGTGTGGCAGTCGGGTTCACGCCCGGCGAGTACGACGATGCCACCCAGACCTACACGGTCACGACCGACAATGCTCACGCATGGCCTGAGGTCTATTTCGATGGCATTGGTTGGATCGCGTTTGAACCAACCCCGCGGACCGACGAAGGCGGACCGGACGGCGGTATTACGCCTCCTCCACCCGAAGATGAAACCGCGGCCCCGACGACGACGACAACGGTGCCGCCCGCAGAGGGCGAGACACCGCCTCCGCCACCTCCGCCGCCGGACAACGCGCCGAGCACGACGACAACCACGAGTGCAGAACAACAGACCCCGCCGCCACCAGACCAAGATGACGTCCCTCCAACGTCCTCAGGTCGCAACTGGACACCGTTTCTCGTCCTCCTGGCGACCGCTGGCATCTTCGCCGCCTACATCTTTGGTGTTCCAGCGCTCAAGAAGCGTCGACGTGCACAGCGTCTGAACGCACCTGACATGCGCGACCGGGTCTCTGGAGCTTGGGACGAGGTGAGTGATCGGCTGCTCGAACGCAACATCACCCGGCCGAAGACCCTGACCAACACCGAGTTTGCGGGCGCGCTAGAAGGCCAGTACGGCCCGGCGTTTGCCGATGATCTCAGCGCACTGGGCCTTCAGCAGTCGGCCGCATCATTTGCTCCCAGCGACCCGAGTTCGGAACAGGCCGATTTGGCGTGGGGAGCTGCCGATCGCATCTCGACCGAACTTGAAACCGACACCACGCCCGTCAGGCGATGGCTGTACCGTCTCGACCCGCGGCCTTTGCTCGCCAGGGGCAGCCAGTAGGGCGGCGCATCCCTCGGCCTCGATAGCAGAACCCAACGCACACGTCGTGCCCTGTCGACGACGCAGCTCACTGGGTTGGACGCGGCCGTCACCCCTGACACAGAGGAAGCTGGTGCCCGCTCGTGAAGCAATGGCCGCGTTGCTGGCGCATCCGTCGTCTCAGGGCCGCATCTTCAGCGCCCGATCGTGAGGGCCGGATCTTCACCGCGGGGTTATCCAGCGCCCCCATGAGGTGTCTGGTGTTAAACGTCGGTGTGCGATCGGCGGTCCGGCGCGCCGGTCTCGCAAGGACGAGATTTCGCCACTGCTCGGACCGGTTTGGCGACGCCCGAGTACAACAGCGAGTGGTGATGCCGCGACGTCGAGACGTGCGCCATGCCTTTTGATACCAGCTATCTAGGAGTCTTTGGGCCCGCCGGGTCGGCGACGCGGACCCGTTCCTCCAGGTCCGCTCCCGCCAGGAAACTGACGCGGATCATGGGTCCGTTGGCGCCAGTACTCGCGCATGTTCTGCAGTGGAACGACCTCGTTGATCGAGTTCAGGCCAGCCTTGGACAGGCTCCGTGCGTAGAACTCGATACGAAACGCCGCGCCCAACATCACGAGGAATCCAAGGAACCCGAGCCAGATACTGGTCGTGAACGTGAACAACAAGAACAGGAATCCGAGCACAAAGACCAGTGCGGAGCGGCGAATGTTGCGAGCCGCATCGCGATAGATCGACTCTTCTGCCTTTTCGGCGAGGGAGGGATCCGTCGTCGTCAGCTGCTCCTCGATCGCAGCGAGGATGCGTTGTTCATCTTCAGAGAGTGGCATGGTTGTCCCTGCGTGCGAGCGAAAAATTCGCACAATCGACTGCGATCCGGCAACGTTGCTGCGAGACGAGGCACCAGCTTGGCTGCATCCGACCATTCTCTCACCGACGGGGGTGGCCGAACAACGCAACCACGAACAAATCATTCGTCGGGGTGCACTCGCTGAATACTGTGAGGTCCGGGACGCCGCCCTGAAAGTCGGTACTGGTGATGTTGCAGCTCGGAATGACGAGTCTCAGTCCAGGTACTGAGGGGTCCTCGCACCCACGGTGGCGCCGAACGAATGAACTGAGGAATCTCATCGAGCGGCACCCAACGTGCCTCGACGACGATGCCGTCGGGGTCGTCGATGCTGATCTCCCCCGAAAAGCCGCGACCGACATAGACGTTGCAGCGCATTTCCCAACCCATTTCTAAGGCGCTGACATCGACCGTGTAAATCGGGCCGGTCCACGAACTGACCGCCAGACCGGTCTCTTCGAAGACCTCACGCGTGAGACCGGTTTCGGTCGTCGGATCGGAGTCATCGATGACCCCGCCTGGCGGCGTCCAGTCGATACGGCCGTCTTTGCGGACGTTCTTGACGAGCAACAGCTTGTCGTCGTGTTCGATCAGTCCGCCGGCGACCGACCACCGTCGTAGCTCCCTAGACATCCTGGGGTCTCCTTCGGGCGAACCTGCGCTTGATACCCCACCATGTCACGAGTGCCAGCGCTTCAACAACGATACGCGATGACATTTTCGATTTGCCGCGGGTCCGGTCGACGAACGCGATCGGAATCTCGCGGATTCGTGCGCCGCGATCTGTTGCACGCATCGCCATTTCGATCTGAAAGCCGTAGCCGTCGGCTCGTACAGCGGTCCGGTCCATACGGGCCAGTAGTGGAGCGGCATACGCTCGGTAGCCAGCGGTGGTGTCTTTGATGTGGAGGCCAAGCATCGCCGAGGAGTACCCGTTTCCGAACCGAGACAACGCCAGCCGATGCCACGACCACGTCGGGATCGTGCCCCCAGGGACATAGCGAGAGCCGATGACGAGGTCCGCGCCAGCGTCGATCTCGTTCACGAGTCGTGGAATCACCGACGGGTCATGCGAACCGTCCGCGTCCATCTGGATCATCACATCGAAACCACGCTGGAGGCCCCACTCATACCCAGCTAGATAAGCGGGTCCGAGCCCTTCCTTCGCTGAACGGTGCAGCACCGATACCGAGAGGCGTTCTGCGTTCTGTTCGGCCCAGCGTTCAGCCAACATCCCGGTACCGTCGGGGCTGTTGTCGTCGAGGACCAGCACCGACACACCGGGTGCATCGCTCGCTACGCGGTTGAGCAGTACCTCGATGTTGGCGGCTTCGTTATAGGTCGGAATCATCACGAGGGTCTGAGGCATCCCGGGGATGCTATGCGGCGAAGGCTCACCGATACAGGTCGGATATGAGTGCCGACCACGATTTGGGGACGCGGCGCTCGCTACGCTGTGGCCTCATGGCAACCGAGGCGCAGCTGGTAACCCATCAAGGCCCCGAACATCCACGTTGGGCCTTCATCGCTGCATTTGTCGGTATCGTCGCTGGCGGGCTGCTCGGCGGCGTGATCGGTTACGGTCTCGTCGACGTCCAATGCACCGGCAACTGCGATACCGCCCTGAGTTCAGCGGTGATCATCGGCTCGCTGCTCGGAGCTGCTGGACTTTCGGTCGTGTCCGCCATCGGGCTGCGAGCAATGGGTGAATGGTCGACGGTCCAAGACCGTGCGCTCCCCCAGCAGCAACCTCTCCCGCCCCTGTCACAAGAGCCCCTGTCACAAGAGCCCCTGTCACAAGAGCCCCTACAAGCTCCTGGCCCTATCGACGCTGGCGAGTAGGTACCAACAGTCCCGGCGCAGCAAAGACTTATCACGTCTTGTTTTCGCCAGATCCGATCACGATGAGCCCAGCTTCCAGAATCGATTACCCGGGCCTGCTCAGCCGCCCTGTGAGCTCATGTGCCGCAGCGGGCGGATCAGACCTTCCTGGGTGACGGTCGTCACCAACCTGCCATCCGCTGCGTAGATGTAGCCCTGCGACAGGCCGCGAGCGCCACCAGCGAATGGGCTGTACTGGTCATAGAGCATCCACTGCGACGCGTCGATGTCATGGTGAAACCACATGGCATGGTCGAGGCTGGCGACCTGAAAACGGGGTTCGAACCACGAATGGGCGTGCGGCCCCATCGAGATATCGAGCAGGGTCATATCCGACACGTACGTGACGAGGCAGCGCTGCAACATCTGGTCTGGTGGTGGAGTGCCATTGGCCCGGAACCACACCTGTTGAGCGGGCGGCCCGACCTCTCCGGTCATGCCGCTGGGCATCGTGACGTAGCGCAGCTCAATCGGGCGTTCGGTGCGGATCCACGACTTGAGCATGCTTGCCTTGTCACCCAAACGCTCCTCTGTGGTGGGGAGTTCGTCGGGACGCGGCACATCAGGCATCGGCCGAAAATGTTCGACCCCATCTTCGACGACCTGAAACGACGCTTGCATGTGGAAATATTGGGCGGCCATGTTGGATGGCATCGGCGCGTCGAGTCGTAAACGATCGGCCGTCGCGGAGGCGATGTACTTCGTAGATGATCGGCACCGAGGTGTCACCCGGACGTAGAAAGTACGCGTGCAGGCTGTGGGCAGGGCGCTCGACGCTGTCGAGGGTTCTGCCCGCTGCGACCAGCGCTTGCCCGCGACCTGACCACCGAACACGCGTTGTTGAGTCACGTCGGGGCTGCGACCTCGGAACAAGTTTTCTTCCAAGGTTTCAAGATCGAGGAGAGCGACGAGGCCGTCGAGTGCACCTGACATGTGGACGTCCTTTCGGAGTGACGAACAGCATTCGTTTCTAGACCATCTGAAGGCTGGCTCGCAGTTTTGAATCGTCGATGTGAGCGACCATCATGGTGCGGTGACGTTTTATCGACCGCACCGCCGCACCTATGACCTCGGCCGACTCGACGACGATCACATCGGCCAAGATCCGCTCGCCCTGTTCGAAGGCTGGTTCGAGGAAGCCGTTGCATCCGAACAGGGCGAAGCGGCGGCGATGGTCCTCTCAACCGTCGATGAAAGCGGTCATCCCGACGGGCGGGTTGTGTTGATGCGAGCCCGACACGACTCCCAGATCGGCTTTTTCACCAATTACCTCAGCGCCAAGGGGCATCAACTCGACGCCGTGCCCTGGGCAGCGGCGACCTTCTACTGGCCTGCACGGCAGCGTCAGGTGCGAGTTCGAGGGCCCGTCGCCAAAATGTCGACCGCGCGCAGCGATGCCTACTTCGCGACACGCCCCCGAGGAAGCCAACTGTCGGCCTGGGCCTCGGATCAGTCCCAGCCACTGTCGGTGCGGGGCGAACTCGACGACGCTATGAACGTTGCAGCCACCCGATTCGACGGACGCGCCGTGGAGCGCCCTCCACACTGGGGTGGTTACTGGCTCACCATCGAGAGCATCGAGTTCTGGCAAGGGCGTACGGACCGCATGCACGACCGGCTACGGTTCAGACAACATCGGACCGGCTGGTCCGTTAAACGCCTGTCGCCATAGGTCTTAGATCCTTCCAGGGTTCGGACGCGGCGTTACCGAGGTCACCCTGGGCCAGTCGAGATCGACTTGGGACCGACCGTGCTGAGCGCCGCCACCGTGCGATTCGCTGAGCAGATACCACCATCGATGAGGGAAATCTTCTCCATGACTCCAGATGAAGCGACACACGATCCCACGACCGCAGGTATCAACAGCCCCGGTGTCCAGCCCGTGGGAGACCGTATCTCGGATACATCCGCAATCGTGCTCTCGATCGACGCAGGAACCACCGGAGTACGAACCCTTGCCATCGATGCCAGCGGAACGAAGGTCGGTTGGGCCTATCAAGAGTTTGCTCAGTACTTCCCCCAACCCGGCTGGGTCGAACAGGACGCGCGAGAGATCTGGAACGCCGTTCTCGGAACGCTGACCGACGTGATCAACCAGCTTGACCGGCCAGCGAGAGTCGCAGCGATCGGCATCACGAATCAACGTGAAACCACCATCGTGTGGGACCGGAACTCTGGCGAACCGCTGCACCGCGCCGTGGTCTGGCAGGATCGACGCACTGCTGCCCGCTGTGACGAACTCAAGGCGGCGGGGGTCGAACCGATGGTGCGCGCCAAGACAGGGCTCGTCCTCGACCCATATTTCTCGGCGACCAAGCTCGAATGGCTCTTCACGACCGGTGGCGTGACCGCGGACGAAAACACCCTGTTTGGGACGGTCGATTCGTGGATTCTTTGGAACCTCACCGGCGGTCCCGACGGCGGCGTTCACGCTACCGATCCTTCCAACGCGGCGCGTACCTTGTTGTTCGATATCGGCCTGCGCGCCTGGGACGATGAGCTCTGCGAACTGTTCTCGGTACCGCCGAGTTGCCTCCCCGCCGTATCGGCGTCCTCAGGACGTTTTGGAGTCACCCGTCCCGAAACCGCAGCTGGTTTGACCGTACCTGTGTCGGGAATCGCTGGCGACCAACAAGCATCGCTGTTTGGTCAGGCATGTTTTGCGCCCGGAGCCACGAAGAACACCTATGGGACCGGCTCGTTTGTGTTGATGAACGTCGGCGACGTCATGCCCAAGGTTGTCGACGGCATCTTGACCACGATCGCGTGGCAGATCGGCGACGAGGTCACCTACGCCGCCGAAGGCGCGATCTTTGTCACCGGCGCCGCCATCAAGTGGCTCCGCGACGGCCTCGGCATCTTGAAGGACTCAGCCGAAGCAGGGCCAATGGCGGCTTCGGTTCCCGATACGGGGGGCGTGTACCTCGTTCCTGCGTTCGCCGGGTTGGGCTCACCCTATTGGGATCCGTATGCCCGGGGGACGGTCGTGGGCATGACCTTGGGCACGACCTCAGCACATGTGGTGCGCGCCGTCGTCGAAGCTATGGCCTACCAGACCAAAGACGTCGTCGATGCCATGACCGCCGCGACCGAAACACCTCTCGAACTGCTCCATGTCGACGGCGGGGCGAGCGTCATGGACCTCTTGTGCCAATTCCAATCAGATCTATTGTCCGCGGAGGTTCGCCGCCCCGTCGTCCAAGAGACAACCGCGATGGGTGCCGCGTTTCTGGCCGGACTCGCCGAAGGTGTCTGGGACTCCCTCGATGACATCACGGCGGCCTGGCAGCTCGACAGGGCGTTCCGGCCGCAGCCTTCTGCTGGCGCGACGGCCGACGGATACGCCGGATGGGTCCGAGCGGTCGAGCGATCGAGGGCTGGACCGCCGACTGATCAGCTCCCCGATCTACTCACCTTCTCAGGCCGAGTGGAGCACCTTTTTGATGCCCCGTATCGCCTGGTTGATTCGCTGCTCGTTTTCCACCAGAGCGAAGCGCACAAAACCTTCGCCTCCAGGACCGAAACCGACACCGGGCGATACGGCCACATTGGCTTCTTCCACCAGCCGAACGGCAAAGTCCAAGCTCCCAAGTGAGCGGAACTCTTCGGGGATCTGCGCCCAGACAAACATGGTCGCCTCGGGTGGTTTGACGTCCCAGCCAATCCGCTGCAGCCCCTGGATCAGGGCGTTGCGGCGTCCCAGGTAGACATCGTTGACGGTCGCCGGGAAATCGTCGGCTTCATTGAGGGTCACCGTCGCGGCGATCTGGATTGGTTGGAATGTGCCGTAGTCGAGGTAGGACTTCAGCTTGGCGAGCGCCGCCACCACCTCGGCATTGCCGAGCAAGAAACCGAGCCGCCACCCGGCCATCGAATAGCTCTTAGTCATGGTGTAGAGCTCGACCGCGACGTCTTTTGCGCCCGGGACCTGCAAGATCGATGGTGGCACATAGCCGTCAAAGGCGGTATCGGAGTAGGCGAAATCGTGGACGATCAACACATCGCGTTCGCGGGCGAAATCGACGACCCTTGCCATGAAGTCCAAATCGACGACCGTCGTGGTCGGATTGTGGGGAAACGACATGATGATGACCCGAGGGCGAGGCCACGCGCGATCCCACGCGTTGCGGAGATTCTCGAAAAAGTCTTCTTCAGGTCCCAGCAACACCTGACGAATATCGGCTCCGGCCAACACCGGCGCGTAGATATGGATTGGATACGACGGACTTGGTACCAGCGCTATATCACCAGGCTGGACGAGCGTCCACATCAGGTGACTGAGCCCCTCTTTGGCGCCGATCGTCGAGATCGCCTCGGTTTCGGGGTCGAGCGATACTTGATACCGCCGTTCATAGAGTCCGCAGATTGCACGCCGGAGTCCGGGGATCCCCCGCGACGCTGAGTAGCGGTGATTTCGCGAGTTTTGGGCGGCTTCGCACAGTTTCGCTACGGCAAGATCGGGTGATGCAATATCGGGGTTGCCGAACCCCAAGTCGATGACGTCTTCGCCTCGCTTGCGCGCTGCTGATTTGAGCGCGTCGATCTGGGCAAAGACGTACGGTGGCAAGACGTTGATGCGGCGAAAATCCATCTGGGAGAAAATACCAGGGGTGCACTCGGGTGGCTCGTGTTGAACGTTCGCATGGCGTTCCGGGGTCCAGACACGGCGGCCGTTTCCGCTCTCTTCCAAGCCGATGCCGTCCTCAACGTGCTCGCCGCCGCAGGAGCGATCGGACCTCGCCGAGCATCTCGATCGACCCTGCACATGGCTCGACTAAGGCGACAATGCCCCAGCGCGCGCCCGCCGCCTGTCGAACTCGTAGTTGGTCTGCGATACGGGATGGGTCACCCCAGATGATCGCTTCTTTGTCGGAACGCTGGGCCCACAAAGCCTGCGCCGCGCCCGCATCAGGGCGCACGAGTACCGATCCCGCCCAGGAGATGTTGACCCGCACTCGATCTGCGTCGAATTCTGTCGCAACACGCGCAATGGTGTCCGGGGCAGCTGCCCAAGCATTCCACCCGCCAACCTCAGCAGCGAGCCGCCGGCCTTCCAGGCTGGAGGCACCGATCCAAACCGGTATCCCTCGATCACCGAGCAGCGTGGCGGTCAGACGCATCCAGGCGAGGCGTTCGGCGTGAGGGGTTGGCCTTAAACCGAGAACCTCGTACTCGGTCCGGCTCTGGGCGTCGCCGAAACCGAGACCGGCGATGACCCGGCCGCCACTGATCCGGTCGAGGGTGTTGAACTGGTGTGCCATCATCGCCGGTGGGCGCAGTCCGGCCCGAGCGACCAGCGAGCCGACCCGAATCGTGCTCGTCGTCGCAATGGCCTGGGACATCGCAACCGTCAGTTCCATCGCTGGACGCGACGCCACGCGTCCCCCCGAACCGAGCAGATGGTCGAAGGCGAACAACCCATCGAGGCCAACCTGTTCAGCTCGCGTGGCCATCTCGGTGACGGCATCGACCGAGCCAACGAACGTTGGGAGGCACACACCCAGATACATGGACCCCACGTTTTGCATCGCAGCGACGTCCGACGGTGTCACGCCGGTGGGCGCGCCGCGAACCGGTTGTCTGAGCAGCGTTCCGCGCCCAGCAACGCGGCCCCCACCGCGGCGGCATCAGAACCGATCTGAGCGAGGCGAAGGTCGGGCATCTGGCGTGCGGAACCGCCTTCGACGCGGGCCTCTAGGTTGCTACCAATAGCGTCCAGCAGAACCGGGCCGATATCCATGACGCCGCCGCCAAGAATCAGGACGGCTGGATCGAGGATCGCGACGAGGGTTTCCAGACCGCGGGCGACCGCGTCGGCAAACCGATCGATCGTGCCTCTCACTTCAGCGAGTTGCTCCCTCACGAGCAACTCGAGGTCGGTGGCGGTCGGTCGTCGCCCCAAGACGCGTTGGGAAGCTCGGAGTTCACCGCGCTCTGTTGCAGCTTCGACCAGCTGGCCCAGTGCGGGACCAGCAGCGATGGCCTCCCAATGCCCGCGTCCACCGCATGCGCACGCCGGTCCGTCAGCGATGACCGGGATATGCCCAATCTCTCCGGCAAAGCCGTTCGCTCCGGTGAGTAGGCGGTTACCGACGATGATGCCGCCACCTATTCCGGTACCGATACTGACCATGGCGAAGTCTGTCTCCCCCACGCCGGCGCCGAGTTTCCACTCGGCGAATGCCGCGGCGTTGGCATCGTTCTCGACGCTGACCGGCGCCCCTATCGCCTCGTTCAATCTGCTTGCGACGTCGACTCCATCCATCCACGCGAGATTCGGTGAATGGACGATGCATCCGTCTCGATCGACCATTCCGGCGATACCGACACCGACCGTGGGCGCGTCTGTGACCGTGCGGCCCGTCAGCTCTGCAGTGGCACCGGCAACCGCCGCCAAGAGCGCGTTCTCCGAGCGCGGTGTCGGGACACGGAGTCGGTCGATGATCCGACCCGAACGAAGGGTGACGCTGTTGATCTTGGTTCCCCCGACGTCGATACCGATATGGCACCGCGCCCCGGAGCCCTGACCGTCGTCAGCGCATTTGCCGTGGTCGGTGCGCGACGAACCGTCGGCGGTCACGACGCGCCTTGCGTTCCAGTGGCTTGTTCGCGTGAAGATTCGTCGCCACTCGATGAGGTGTCGGCCCCTCGTGCCATTGCGTCAAAGGCGGGTTTGAGCGGTTCGACGACATCGCGTAACGCCGTGGTGATCTCGTCGATCAGTTCGGAGGTCCAGGGCGCCAACGATGGGTGGTCCGGACCGACCCCACCGGTCGGACCGCCGCCGTCAGTGCTGTCAGCGCTCGTGCCGCCGGTGCCCGTGTCCTGGAAAGAGCCCTCAGAAGTGACTCGGTCAGACCCCGTGATGGCGTTGTCGAGGGAGTCGGGGGGAGGTTCGTAGTCTGCAAAATATGCCGACCGAGGCCTGCGTTCGTCTCGGCGCCGTTGCTCACGAGCGACCCGCCCCCGTTCTTCGCTGATCGCCCCATCGGCGGCGTCTAAAAGACAGCGAGCAGCGGCGACCATCTCTTGCATCGCCGCCAACGCATGGTCGTACGCTTCAGCCTGTTGCTGCCGCCACGACGATGAGAACGAACAGGCCAGACAGCCCCGCTCGGTGCGTGGGGACTCCTCTCGCTTCCAGCCAGAGCGATCGCGAGACGACGCTCCAACGGTCGGGCCCGCACCGTCTGGTGCCTGCGGTCGGTCATGTTCATGTTCGTCGTGGCGCATCGAACCGGCGCCCGACCGTTTGGATCCGAACGCCGAAGCGGCGTGGTCGCGGCTATCGGGATCGTCGCCGGAACCAACCCACCAGGGAGCCTTCCGTCCAGGTGACATGTGCTACCCGCCTGCACCCGATGATGATTCGGCAACCTGACGGACACTCTGCAGAGCCCGTCGAACCATCATCGACTCAGCACGACGCTGGACGAGTTGAGGCAGGGGCACACTGAAATCGACGAGAAGTTCGTAGGTCACGTCCGTTCCTGAAACACCGTCTCGTCGTGCGGGGGCAAAGTCATAGCGCCCCTCGTAACGTCGAATGCGGTTCGTTGGCATCCCCCGCCACGAAAAGGTGGTCGGCGCATCTGACATGTCGTAGTGAAGCTCGATACTCACCGAAAATCCCATGGCTCCCGCAACGAACCGAGCCACGCGAACCAGACCCTGTGGGTCTTGTTCGAGCAGATCGACACGTCTGATTTCGCGCGCCCAGGATGGATAGCCGCGAACGTCGGCAGCGACCTCGAAACAGCGTTCGAGCGGGGCAGCAACAAAGGCCCGGTCGTACATGCGTTCTGGCATCGCCTCAGCCCTTCTCTACTCCCACGGCTCCATCCGACCGGGCAGCCGTGTTCCACAATCCGGCAAGCGCCACTCCTGGCATCACGCCGAGGACGGCAAATGGCTCCCACATCGAACTGACCAAACCAACGACGTATAGCGCCGTCAGCGAACGAACCATCGCCCGCCGCCGAGGATCACCGTCTTGGGTGGGCCAAAACATGTCTGGTACTTCGACGCGCTCACCGCGGGTCTGCGCTCTCACAAGCAGGACGAACGCTACGCCCCACAGAACGCTTCCCAGCAAGAAGAGACCCAAGACGATCACCAGGCCAGCACGTTCTAATAGCGACGCATCGGACTGCCCCACCACGACACTCAGAATGATGAGCCCTGAGCAAATGAGCGGGTAACGAACCAGTTGCGAGCGCCCCATCATACCGTTAACGGTTTCAAAGTCGTCAGATCGCCGCACGCGAGCGGTGTCAACTGTTCGGCGAGAGCGTCATAAGAAAACTCCTCGACCGCTCGCTTTCGGGCCTGTTTGCGCATGTCGTCGAGGTTGTTCGGATCGAGAACATCTCGGAGGGCACCTCGAACGGCGGTCACATTCCGTGGCGGAACAATCCGGCCTGAAATGCCGTCAGAGACCGCCTCATGTGCGCCACCCGATCGGCCAGCGACTGCGGGTACGCCAGCCGCGGCAGCTTCGAGGAAGACGATGCCAAAGCCTTCGCGTTCCAATCCGAGCCAGCGATCGCGGCACAACATGGAAAACACATCCGCGCTTGCATACAACGCGGCGAGCTGTTCGTCGGGTACTCGACCCAAGAGGTGGACATGACCAGCCGACCCCGCTCGTTTCTTGAGTCGCTCCGCGTCGCGCCCACTGCCCCCAATCGCGAGCTGGACCTCGCCGTTCATAGGGAGAACAGCGTCGATCAGCGTGTCGAACCCCTTTCTGGGCACGAGCCGGGACAGCCCCAGGATGAGCGGCAAATCTGGATCGAGCCCGAAGGCTTGACGAGTGAGACGTCGTTGCTCGACCGATTGAGGTTGGAAGCGTTGAACGTCGACACCGGGTGGAATGATGAGACCCTTCAGGTCGGTCCGCGCCGCGCGCACACCTTCTGATGCGGGGTATCCCCCCGCGCACAGCACGCCTTCGGCCCGTCGAAGCACGCTTTGAAGTGCTCGGCGCGAAACGGGCAGACGTCCAGGAATCGTCACCTCGGCGCCGTGAAGCACCGCTATATAGGGACGATGCAAGAAGCGCCCGATGGCCCCCAGAGGGAGTGCCGGGTCGAGAAAGACCAGGTCGATATCGAAATCGTCGATCAGTTGGTTCACTTCGCGGATCAACAGCGGGTTTGGCAACAAGACCCGTTGGCGAGACCGGATGATCCGAAGCGGCTCGGCAGCGAGATCGAACTCTTCTGCACCGTCATAGGGCGTTGTGTAGACGGCGACGTTGTCAGCAGGCAGTCGCCGCCACAGCTCCCACAGATACGACTGAATGCCGCCCACCTTGGGAGGAAAATCATTGGTTACGAGCAGGGATCTCACCGCGGGAATGCTACGAGGCATCGCAACGCACGTCTGCACCGGTCACTAAAAGACCGCGACGGCACAGTCCCATCGTTCATGCGGCACGACGCGAACATTGCGTTAGCACTCTCGAAGGATTGACCAAAACCGACACATCGCAGCGGACGTCGGAACGCTGCTCTGGCTGTCACACCCCTGTTCAGTCGCTACGCAGACGTGACGAGGCGCAACCGGGGTACAAGCCCTGACCCGGCCAGCACATCGAGTGCCACACGTTCCTCGGTTGAGAACTCCGCGAGCGTCGGACCATCGATGATGTGGGTCACGATGCAGTCGCGACAGGCCGACGTTTTGGCCATGATGCAGTCGCCACAGTCGATCAAGCGCGTCTGGGTTGTGGTCGTGTCCATCGACATCTCATTTCTGGACGGCCCTTCAGGGCCACTACCGTTGTGACCTTGACAGCATGCCAATAGGGTGTGACAGCGGCGTGTGACCGTCGCCCACCGATGCTCCGTTGTCGATCTGATGGCGTTGCACTGCTCGCCCAGATCAACATCTGGCCAGCCGGTGTCCTTCAGCATCAACCCAGGACGAACATGGCTGATTCGACGACCCTCGCGCTGACCACATCTGACGATCCCGAGGCGATCGCGTTCGGCAACGAGGTGCGCGAGCTTTTCGACGTTGTAGATGAAGCGGACGCCGACGTCATCGTCGCTGTTGGCGGTGACGGTTTCATGTTGGAAACGCTCCACCGCACCCTTGGGACCCAGATCCCCATCTACGGCATCAACCGCGGAACGGTTGGCTTTCTCATGAACCGGTGCGATCCGTGGCAAGTGGCCGACAGAATCGCGGCTGCCGAAGCCGTTGCCCTGGCGCCGCTCCTGATGGTTGCGCACACCGAAGATGGCGCCGAACACACCGCCGTTGCCCTCAACGAGGTGTCGTTGCTGCGTCAAACCCGTCAGGCCGCGCACATCCGCGTGCTCGTCGACGGCGTGACCCGCATCGATCGTCTGATCTGTGATGGGGTGTTGGTCTCCACGCCAGCCGGTTCGACGGCGTACAACCTGTCCGCACACGGTCCGATCGTCCCCCTCGGTGCCGAGCTGTTGGCGCTGACCCCCATCTCGTCGTTTAGGCCGCGACGCTGGCGCGGTGCACTGCTGCGAGACACAGCGACGGTGCGTTTCGAGATTCGTGAAGGGGTTAAACGACCGGTGTCAGCGACGGCAGACCACACCGAGATTCGCCACGTCGTCTCGGTGTCTGTGACCTGTGACCGCAGCCAACACGCCATGATCTTGTTCGACCCCGAACACAATTATGAGGAACGCATCCTCATCGAGCAGTTCACGACCTGAGGGCGTGGCCGAGATCGCCAACGTCGGCTGTGGTGGGAGCCGCCGTCCTGAAGAGGACGGCAAACAACGATACGAACAGGGCGCCGGAGCACCAGCGCGGCGCGACCGGTCCGGCGTCTCGTCTCGGCGCTGGCAGCGACAAGCCTCAGCCTGAGTGGTCCAAGCGCGGTGTTCCAGACGCGCAAACGCGGGTGAGCCTGCGTTTCAAGCTCACCCGCGTCATGGCTATCGAGACCCGCTTGGGTTAGGCACCCATCGCTGCGATCAGAGCGCTCGAGGAGATGACCAGCGCGCCCTCAGATTCGGCTTGTTCGCGGACCCAGCCATCGCTCGAGACGACGATGGCAGGGATACCCATCGGCAGCTTGGTGAGTTCACGCACGACCACCAGATCGGCTTCCTCCCCCTCGCGGCTAAAGAGCACCCGTACACCGCGCCGCCTGGTTGCGCCGCCAATGTCCACAGCTGCACCGTCGAAGACGATCGTCACCGGACAGCGAGTCCGAGCATGTAGATCGGTCATCGCGTCGACGAGACGGTCACGTTGTTCGCTGATCGACAGGTCACCCCATTTGTTCATCGAAACGTTGTAGCCGTCCACGATCATGACCACGCCGCGGGCGCTCATCATCTCGAGAACCGTTGACTTCTCTTCGATAAACATTCCCGGAGGCACGGGCACCTGGGCTCTACCGCTCGACCGTTGGGCCATCGGTGCCGAGTTGGGAGTTCCGATGCTCGACTCGAACAAGTCCTCATCTTCTGCTGCGGCGCGTTCTGCGTCGGCCATCGCTTGTTCGAGCATGGCGGTGCTCATGGTGAGTTCGTCGTTGTGAACAATCGAGTCGTCGTCCAATTCCGCTGCTTCCTGAAACACCGCAGACGCTGCCGGACTGGGCGCACTTGCAGTCAGGGTTCCCGAATCGGGAGCATCACCATTGGATGCATCACTAGTCGAGGTCGAGCCGGCGACATCGTCTGCGTCGTCGGAGTTGGTTGACGTCTCGCCCTGATCGGTTGTGGCGGTTGGTTCAGTCTCATCGTCGCCGCTATCTGAGGCGTCGTCGCCGTCATCGTCAACGGCGACGTCGTCCTCACCGACCCAACTGTCGTCGAGATGAGCAGCACCCGTCGATGGTGGCATCTCCTGACCGTGTTCAGGGATGAGTTTGCGACCGTTATCAGAGAGTGCGCCAAGCTCGCGGCTGAGAGCCGCGGCAACATCGGCAGACCGTTCCAACATGTGGACATGGCGTCGAACCCGCTCGATCTCCGCTGCTCGTGCATCGGCGGTCGCTTCTTCGGTTCTCAGCATCTGGGCGCGAAGCTCTTCGAATTCACGTCGTAGTTCACGCAGTTGGTCTTCACTCTCGCGAGCGCGTGCCGCCTCGCGCGATGCTCGCTCCTGCGCAATTTCGATCGTCCGGTTAGCGCGATCTCGCTCGACCTCGAGCCGTTCAATCTTCTCGTTGGAATCGACGGTCAGACGCTCAGCATCTTCTTCACGTTGGCGCCGCGAACGACGTTCGTCCTTAAGAGTCGAGTCGAGTTCGTTGAACTGGACTTCAAGTTCATCGCGGTGCGCTTCCGCCCGGCGGGCGGACTCTTCGACCGTTTCGAGGCGATTGCGTAGCGCGACGACCTCTTCTTCGGCCTCCTGGCGACGCCGTTCACCTTCAAAAACACCAAGCGCTGCGCCGATACCGATCGTCCATCCCTTCGGGCGAGCTGCGTACAGCGCAGATGCCAGAACGGGGAGGTCGTCCTGTGATGCGGCGACCGCTGCAACCTTGGCTGCGTCGTTGCGTGACCAGCCATCGAGAACGGAGGCCACCTCGGTCCGATTCAAGAAGCGCTCGAACACCGCGGTGCGGAACGTTTCGTCTCCTTCGACCGCGCGCAATAGCTGAGCTCGAGCAGCGGCTCGAGCAAGGCCCCTCCGATCAAACCCCAACAGCGGGCGAAGCTGTGCGGGAACGTCGGCATCTGGCGTATCTCGCATGACGTCGCCCGCTTGTTCAAGTAGAGGAGCAAGAAGGACGTCTGGGATACCCAGTTCATTACCGTTCGCCATGAGGTCTCCGTTTCAAAAGCAGATCTGCTGGTTTGTTCGGTGCCACACCAATATCTGTTTTCGGCACCTGAACCCCAAAAGTTGACAATTTTTGCTCAGGAGTTCTGTTTCCTGGTTCTCTCACTCTGGTACCAGTCCGTCCTGGGCGGTCAGCCGATAGGGCCGACGCTTTGTGCATCCCCCCGCTTGTGCAGCGTTTGTTGCGGACAGCGCGGAGCACGGCCCGCAGTCCGTAGACCTCTTGCGATGTTCTGACACCGTCAGACCGAGCGATACAGACGGCATATCTCGGCAGAACTCTGAGTGGTTTCCAAGGAAGACAACGTCACTGATTGCGCGGCCAACACGTTGCAATACCAACGATTCTTCAACGTTCAAGCCACGATTCGGGCGCTGATTGTACTGCACCACCTTCGGGTACGCGTTGACATTTGGTGATTAGCCTTTTCGAGCGCGCGATAAAAGCACGTGCGCGATCGATCCGGCGACGACAGCCCACAGAACGGCGAACAGCAGCGGACTCACAAAGCGGTCTCGGTCGGTACCGAGAATGATTTCTCGAACGGAGGACTCTTCAAAGACCGATGCTCCAGCCAACCCCAGCACCGAACCCAGAATCCAGGTCGCGATCAGAATGATGATCAGCGACGAAAGGACCGCAACGGTCCAGATCACACCCGTCACGACCTTCGGCGACGCCTGTTTTGGAACTCGAACGGGCTTTCTGTGCCGCTGGGAGTCCGACAACATCTGACTCACACGCTCGCCGTCAGATGCGCCGATGGGCCGCGTATATCCAAACCCGTTTGTCCGTTGGCCAGTTGACGCAGCGAGACCCCTCGACGACGCACCGCCATCTCGCGAAGAACGACCGGACTCATTGCCCTGGTCGACGGGTTGAGCCGATCTCGACCCAACAACCGCTGTGTCGGCGCGCTCAAACGCCGATGCTCGAGACGTGTCCGAACGCGACCGGTCAGAAATGGACGGTCCAAAAGGCGACCGGTGTGATGGCGATGAACCCGTCCCAGCCGGACGCGTGCCCGGGCTTCGAACCGATCCGCGCAGCCGCCCGCGGTCGCTTCCACCGGCGTGCGACGAAGGCGGTTCGTATACCGACGAGGGGCGGTTGTCAGCAAGGGGACCTTCCACCTGCCCGCGGCCCAGACCACCCGATGACCGACGCACTCGCCCAGTGTTGTCCCCGCGTCGGGTGCCGCTCGATTGCCGAGGGGCTTGCGGATTCTCGACTCGATCGTCGTTGAATCGATCGCCCCGCTCAGAGCCGGCCGACGAGCGTGAGCGGGAGCGTCGAGCTCCTTGGGGTGCTGGCTGATCCTCGTCACGAGGATCAGAGTCAACGCGCGGATCGGCGCCCGAGGTAGGACGGGCGTTTCTGGTCCGGCGAGATGTTGGCGAGACCCCATCGCTGGTCGCTGGACGGGGACCGCGTCGTCGCCGATCAGGTAACGGTTCCGCGCCAGGTTCGAACGGTACAAGTCCGCCGGACTCGTCTTTGACTAGGGGGATCGACGCATCCGGAACAACCGGCCGCACCGGGGTCTTGCGCTTGCGCACGGTCGGGCGTGTGGTGGCGTCAAAGGCAACGGTCGGGTCGACGTTGGTCGTCGCTGCCGACGCTGCACCCTCGTCCAGCACTCGAACGGCCCGCACACCGGTCGACAGGTCGATCTCGGGCGCCCGGTTTTGAGATGAATCACCCGGACCGTCGCCATCGTCATGCCCACCGACGTCTTCGGCCGGATCCGGGTCCGATACCGGTTGGGCGACATCTGAGGATCCGGCTGCAGCGGGCCCACTTCGATCCCGTAACCCCTCGGCGGCACCGCTGCCTTCATCCAGGAGATCCGGGTTGTTTGAAAGATCTGATTCGCCGAGGTCTGAAACATCCAGATCCTCTGAGTCCTCATCGTCACCCGTTCGGGAGCGGAGTCGGCGGCCGAGCCGCCCGAACCGAGATCGGCTCGGCTTGCGGTCACCGAAGAAGCCGTCGAGACGGTCGCTCCGGCTTTCCTCATCGTCGATCTCGTCGTCGCCGTCGTCGTCAAAGAAGTCGCTACCCAGCGCATCGGCCGGCAATGAGTACACATCTTCGGGCCGAAGGCTGAGGTCCGACTCCTCGGAGCCTCCATCGAGGAGACCACCAGACCCCGACCCGGCTCCAGGACCCGATACCGCGTCATCGGTGGTGTTCGCTTCGAGTAGGTCCAACTCGCCCTCTGAACCGTCGAGATCGGGGCCGTCAAGCCCAAATCGATCCAGGTCAAGGCCGTCAACATCGTCGGAGGTACTCAGATCCCACCGATCATCGACCTCGTCAGGTGTGGCGCCCCGGCCAGATTCTCCACCGCTCGCACCGGCCTCGCCGGTCATAACCTCCGCAGCTGGTGCGTCCTCATGTTCGACCCGCGACGCTTCTGACCCGTCGTGCAATGTCGCATCGGAGATCTTTGAGAAGCGGCCCGGCGCTACGGCATCTTCGTCGAACTCCACATCTGTGCCACTTCGGTCGTCCGAGCCAGAGGTGAGCCTCGCTTCCCCGCCATCCACGGAAGAGCCACCCGCTCGCGCGCGACGACCTGCCGCATCCGCTCCAATGCGCAGCGACTCAGAAGACTCGGGAACACCCGCCAAACTTCCGATCTTGCCCAGCCCATCAAACGGGTTCGGCCCGTCGGCGCCATCGGCTTTGGCGTCGACGTCAAGGTCGCCCGCCACGCTCGCTTTACCGTCGTGGGTCCCTGCGTCACCCTCCGAGGTGCCGGTCGCGTCATGGGCGGAATCGCTGGTGACCGCCCCATCAGCATCACCTGGTTTGAGTTCCCCGCCTGACCCATCATCGACAAGTTCAGTACCACGTGGGTCTGGACCGAGGGGGTCTGGACCGAGGGGGTCTGGGTCTCCACCGGCGTCCCACAGCAGTGTTGAATCATCGTCCCACTGCGCTAGCGCACGAGAAAGATCATCTTCGAGTCCGGAGTCGGGCTGACCGTCGGCCTCCTCGACACCGTTCGGCTCGTCGGCGCGAAGCTCTGCCGGGAGGGCACGCTTGGCAGTTGCCTGACGCGTCTCGTCATCGGACCGTGATCGGTTCGATCCGCGTGATTGTTCGAGTTCATCACCCGATTCGGGCTGACGCTTCGAACGACGGAAACGGCGCCCCTTCTGGCGCGGAGCGGATGACGGTGGCGAACCAGCGGTCGGCACCGCTTCGCTCTGACGCCACGCGACCGGGACCTTCAGGCGGGCCCCGCACCTCAAACAGGCAAACGTGTCGCTTCCGGGAACCTCGGCCTGTCTGTGCCGACGTCCGCACTTTGGGCATTCCAGTAGGGACGCCACCGCTAACCCGCTTCCGTTCCGACTTCGCGTTGACTGGTTGCGACGAGCCTCGCGAGAACGTCATGCGGCACACGATCGGCCATCGCGCCGCGTGCGGCTTCGACACCCTGGCCGATATCACCGACCACACCGGAGACGCACAGGATGGCTCCGGCGTTCAACGCCACGATGTCAGAGGCCGGGCCAGCATCGCCGTTGAGTATGTCTGGTACGGCCGCGACGCGCCGCGCTAGATCACCGCCCATAATGGCTTCAAGGGGCGCTTCGTCGATCCCGAAATCCGTTGGTGACACGGTAATTTCAGAGACGACCCCACCGGTGTAATGCAGGACGGTCGACGGGCCGGACAGGGTGATCTCGTCGAGGCCATCGCTGCCCCACACGACCATTGCTTCTTCGACGCCGCGCAGCGTCAACACCTTGAGCATTCGCTCGGCCATCGACGCGTCGCTCACCCCGACGAACTGGCGCCCGACCCGCGCCGGATTGGCGAGTGGACCGAGGAAATTAAACAACGTGGGTACACCGAGTTGTGCTCGAACCGGCCCGACGAACCGCATCGACGGATGATAGGAACGAGCGAAATAGAAGCCCATGCCCGAAGCGCTGATACATGCCGCGACACCAACACCGGGAAGGTCGATCGCGACACCGAGCGCCTCGAGGAGGTCTGCGGAACCGCAATCAGACGATGCTGAACGATTGCCGTGCTTTGCGACGCGTGCGCCAGCGCCAGCAGCGACCAAGGACGCAAGCGTAGAAACGTTGATCGAATGCGACCGATCGCCACCGGTACCGCAGGTGTCGACGAGATCAGAAATATCGCCAAGCCCGTCGAGTGGAGCCGGCTGAGCGTTCTGGTACATGACGTCGAGAATCGCGGACAGCTCCGCGGCGTCCTCGCCTCGCACCCGCATCCCATAGATCAACGCAGCGGTCTGGGCATCGCTTGCTTCGCCGCTCAGGATCTGACCAAAAGCCCACCGGATAGGCGCGCCATCGAGTGCCTCGGCGCGCAGTCGCGTCAGAACTTCGGCCCACGACGTCTCAACCATCGATTTCGATCCTCCATCTCGTAGAACATCCTAAAGGCTAGGTCCCACACGCATCCGGCGGGAGGATGCTCCCCCCGCAACTCGCGGATGCGGATACACGGTCGGTCAAGTATCGGTCGCCGAACCTCGGAATCCAGTTGCACAGGCATGTCGGACACCTGGAGAAGGTCCCCGTGCGGGGGCTGATGACCTGGTTGCCAGCGCGATCACCGGCGCTCACAAGGCCCGCTCACGTCGCGCGATCACCCAATGCTGGAGCACCGCGCGCGAGCCTTATCCGGTGGTCGCTGCCGAACGCGACACACCCGTCCCGAGGAGTGCTGGTGAACAATCTTGCCGACATCCATTGGAAATCGGTCGCGGCGGGTGCCGCGAACGGGCTCTTGTTCTTGGTCGTCGCTGGCGTTGGCGAGCTCGTACACCAGGCCGTGGTCGACGATCCGTGCGATTCATCATGGAGCTACCTGCTGTTCGCGATCCAAATGTTTGGCTACCTCTTTGCTGGCTACGTCGGTGCCCGCTACCAAGAGGACCGACCTCTCACCCACGGCGCGCTGGCCGCTCTCGGAGCGGTGGTGGCCGGCCTCATCCTCGGAGCGTTACTCAGCACCTTTGTCGACACCGCCGACTGCGGCAATCAGTTCGTCATCGTCGTGTTCTCCCGATCGCTGTTCGCGGTCGGACTCGGCCTGATCGGCGCGACGTTTGGCCAACGCGCCCTGCGCATCTACGGCCTACCGGGAACAGACTCGCCGAAAGGTCCAGCTGAAGACGACAAATAGTCCTGTTCCGTAGCGCCAGACAAACGGGCTTGCGACATCTCAGTGGACCGGTCGCAGCGCTGCATACCGCGTACGCCATATCCTTCGGTTCCCACCCGAATCACCCACCCGACGGACGGTCTGCAAAGCTGTCGTCCGTGGTGAGCTGACCAGGCGGCCGCGCGCAGGGTTTCCTGTGCGAGGAACGTCCGGACTCCACAGGGCAGGGTGCTGGGTAACGCCCAGTCGAGGTGACTCGCAGGAAAGTGCCACAGAAAACAGACCGCCGCGTCGGCTCGCCTCTGGTGAGGCGGCGCGGTAAGGGTGAAACGGTGCGGTAAGAGCGCACCAGCGCTCCGGGCGACCGGAGCGGCTTGGTAAACCCCACCTGGAGCAAGGCAACGTAGGAGGGGGGCTGCCCGCCCAAAACCTTCCGGGTATGCCGCTAGAGCGTGTCGGCAACGACTCGCCCAGATGGATGGTCGCCACCGCAGGCAATGCCGCGGACAGAATCCGGCGTATCGGTCAGCTCACCACTCCGCAAACCCGGTCACTGTCCCATTGGATCGCAGCGTCTACTCGCGGCCTGGTCGGGCTGTGCGCCCTGGCCCTCCTCGCACGCTGTGCACTCGCACGCTGGGCACTCGCACACTGGCACCCGCCTCAGCGAGCGTCGGAGTTGAGCATCATCTCCGACACGCGCACGATGTCGCGCATGTCGATCATGCCGATGTACCGGTCGCCGTCGACGACCGGAATGCGGTCCAGGCTGGATCGCTCCATAGCCTGCACCGTCTTACGCAAGTTCCAGGTCAACAGTGCTGGTTGGACATCGGAACGAAGACAATCGTTCACGGTCGTCACCTCGCGCATCGACTTTTCGATGCCTTCGAGCGACTGCGGCGTCATCACTCCAAGGTACGTCCCATCGTCGACCACGGGCACGACGTCGGAACCCGCCTCGGGAAGGTATTCACGCAAGTAGTCCTCGATCGACGCCTCCGGAGGAACCGTCGCCGCGTCGCGCGTTATCGCAGCGGTTACCGGAAGGCGCAGACGGCGTTCGACCGTGCCCGAACGACGCGACCGTTGATCGGGCGCGATAGATGCTGGACCCATCACCAGCTGGGCCAACGCGGTTGCGATGATGCCGGACACAACGAAATCGGCACGGGTGGTGGTCTCTGCCACGAACATGACAGCAGCTATCGGGGTGCGGTACCCGGCGCCAAGAAATGCCGCCATCCCCACGAGTGGTAGCAGCGTCGAACTCGACGATTCACCCAAGGCACCCGATACAGCGCGCCCGAGCAGAGCGCCGAGGACGGCCAATGAAACGAACACCCCGCCGACTCCCCCGCCTCCGAGCGCGAACAAGGTGGCGGTCCACCGAAACGCCAGAACGGCGATCACCAGACCAACCCCCACATCGGTATTGGTCGCCCAACGAATGGTGTTGTATCCGGCACCCAGCGTCAAGAACTCATCGGTCAGCGAATACGTGACCGCGGCGATCACGGCGATACCAACCGACGCGATCAGCACGCGATATCGCCACCGCACGTGCAGCGAAGCATGTTTGGCCGCCAGTGCCGTCATCGCAAACAGGCGGGCCCCGATCCCTGACAGCAGACCCACAAGCGCCGCCGCGCCCAGATCTGGCGTCGTTACGCTCGAAGCGGTGAACAGCGGCAACAGCGCCTGGCTGCCGTTTAACGCAATGAAGGTGAGGTACGACGCCGCGGCGGCGATCAGAGCGGGCAAAACCGATCGTCCCGATGAGTCATCTCGGTAGGGAACCTCGATAGCGAACAACGCGCCCGTCGCAGGTGCCTTAAAGATGGCCGCTACCGCGGCTGCCACACCGGCGGTCATCAAGAGTTTTGAATCCCGAGCAGAGAACATGCGGTGAAACCGACTCTGGATCTTGGACCCAATGGCCGCGCCGAGATACACGCTGGGGCCCTCATAGCCGAGGGGGACGCCCGAACCCAGTGTCATCACGGCGGCGAGCATGCGGGCTGGCACCGGGCGATACGGGAATGCAGCCCTGCTGTGATAGTTCTGCACATAGACGTCGGAGTTCGATGGCGACGCTCGGTTGCCGACATAACGCAGAGCGAGCATCGCGCCGAGCAGTCCAAAGCCGGGCGCAATCATGCGGGCCCAGTTCGGCAGTTTGTTCACCCAGTCGGCGATCACCTCAGCGGTGACATAGTCAAATACGGCGACGGCAAGACCGACGACGATGCCGACAAACATCGCCAACAGCAGCGTTCGCTGCCATTGGCGCTGCCACCTCTTGACCGTCAGACGGCGAGCGTCGGCAGCACGCTCAAAACGCTGCGCCGCGCGTTTTCGCCATAGCGCGAATCTCAGCTGATACTTGGCCATCAGTGCTCACCGGCGAGCGGAAGGATGTTGAATCCGGTCACGACCGGCCACTTCGCGTTGCCATCGACGATGGTCAGGGCTCCGTTGTCCAGACGAAAACGCCATGAAGCCACCACCGGCATTCGCAGAGCACTGGTCAACAAGGCCTTGATCGGCGAAACGTGGCTTACGGCGATGACGACATCGTCTTGGAGCCATTCGTCCAAGAGCGGTAAGACGCGCGCTTCGACCGTCGCAAGGGACTCACCGCCCGGCGGCGCAAAATCTGGATCGGTTCGCCATCGCGACGCCGCGGTGTTCGCTATATCAACGACCGGCATACCTTCCCACTCGCCGTATGACACCTCGACCAGCCGTTCATCGACCGTCGGGACGACACCGAGCAGATCTCCGATGATGTTCGCTGTTTGACGAGCGCGCAACAAGGGGCTCGACACGACGCGCACGATCGGCGAACCTCCTGGAATGGCCGATGGTGCCGCAGGTGACTGCGACGGTTGTACGCCCTGCTCGAGCCAAACGGCCAAGTAGTCGCCCATCGCTGTTGCCTGGGCAACTCCCGCGGGGTTCAAAGCCAGATCGGTTCGCCCTTGAAGGAGGCGTTGCGCGTTTGCGTTGGTTTGGCCATGTCGAGCGAGGATCAACATCGTCGTGGCCGCTTCCTTCCATCTGTGAGGTCACCGCTTCGGGGGGTTCCCTTGTCGGGGGGTGGGACGTCGGCTGACCATCCCCGTCGTCAGAAACGTTCTGCGTGCGACCGTATCGCTCAGACCGAACTGTTTGTAGAACGCTACACACGCGAGGAGACCGATCAGCTCCCGCACAACCAGCAGAGTCACCCCCGGAACCAGCGGGTGGTTTCCCCAATCGGCTCCGAGCGCTGGCCACCAAAAGACCGCCTGATCACCCCACACGCCGTCGAGGAGCAGGTGGGCCAACATCCCAATGGGGATACCAAGCCACCTGCGCTGCCCGAGGCGGGACCGCTGTGCGACCATCACCACGATCATCACGACCGCAGCGGCCGCCAAGGTATGGCCGAACGCCCAATGGCCAACCGCAATGTCCATGCCGAGCGGCACGAGGGCCCCGACGGCAAGAAACCGATAGTCGACGCCGCGGGATTGAAATACAGCCCACACGCCCCACCAGGTGAGGCCGATGAAATAGAGGATCACGCGTTCAGGTGCGTACCAGGATGCACGAACAGTTATCGCAGCGGGCGATCGCATCGGCTGGGAGGGCCCGAATCCGGTCCACCTCAACCGCCGGAAGCGTCAGGTGACAACCCTGGCAGGTATTGCCGACCAGCTTGGCAACACCGACCCCGCGGTTGTGCGTTCTGATGCGCTCATAGGTCTTGAGCAGCGACTCGTCAATCGCGCCAGCCGCGTCGCGACGACGCACCTGCAGCGCCTCGAGATCGGCTTCGAGGGCGACTTCTCGCTCGGCCAGAGCGGTGGTCGCGCCCGCCACCTTTGCACCGGCACGCTCGAGGTCGGCGGTCTGTGCGGCAATCGTCGTCTCGATCGTCTCGCGGGCCTCCATCTGAACCAGATTGAGGTCATCGAGGTGGTCGCGCTGACGACGAAGCTGATCGAGATCGGCTTGCCACGCCAAGAGCTCACGGTGGTTGCCAGCACCGGTTTCGAGCTGGTGTTCAACGTGATGCATCTTGTCCGCGAGCTGGGATGTTTCGTCGGACAGTTTGGCTTCGGCCTGGAGCCTGACCTGACGAGCAGACCGACTCGCTTCGAGTTCGCGACGGAGGACGAGTTCGACCTCCTCAGCCTCGGTCAGTGACGCTCGTTCTGGCAGCTCGCGCAACTGGCGTTGGAGCCTGACCAAATCGATGTCGATTTCCTGGAGTACGAGTAGTTGCTCGAGCGCTTCCATCGGGCGGAATCGTAGCGCGCGATGCGCGGGCCTGGGATCACGGGGAGACCGACAGCCCTCGACCGGGGCTATACCCCGACGAGTGCTCCGGACAGAACCGCTGCGATGGCCTGATACCCCTTTGCATTTGGATGGAACGATGACCCGGGATCGGGCAGCAGGGTATAGCCGTTGTGATACGGATCGGCGGTACAGAGTTCGTGGCCTTGGTACGCATTGCCGACATCGACGTAGGTGACGCCTGCGCTGGCCGCAGCCCGCTTGACGACCTCGTTGATCTCGGCCATCTGGTTGGCCACCCACTGCATCTCTTTGCGAGTCCAGCCAGCGGCCGCGCTGCATTCCTCGGCAGCATCGGTTTCGACGGGAGCGAACTCGGCGTACCCGAACACGACGATGGTCGCATTGGGCGCAGCGGCCTTGACCGCCTTATAGGTCTCGGTCAGCGCCGGTTCGATCGACTTGATGCGATCGCTCATGATGTCGGTTCCGCCTTGGTTGGCAAACTCTTCGCAGTCCGGAAGAACCGAGCAGCCAATCACCGCCTCGGTCCAGCCGACGTCATTGCCACCGATCGACAAGGTGACCAGGTCGGTTGTTGCGTCTACCGCAGCGATCTCCGCTGGACCTTTGTCGCCGTACCCCTCGGTGATGTGTCGGATCTTGGCACCCGCACAAGCCACCGACTCCACCTCGACGGGTCCAATCGCCTCGATCGACTTCGCGAACAGAAAGGGATACGCATTGGTCGAACGCGCACATCCGCCAGGGAGGTCATAGGGCGGCGCACCAGTCCCCGAGCTGTAGGAATCGCCCATCGCCACGTATTTGATGACACCGTCGCCGTTGTGGTCCCCGATCGGAGCTTGAGCCGACGACCCTGGACTCGGCGCAGCGGTCGTAGGCGTCGACGATGTCGTCGGCGCTGCGGTCGTTTGAGGCGCCGAGGTCTGCGCGTTCGTGCCGGGAAACGTCGTCGTGGTCTCAGGAACGGTCGGCAGCACGATGGTGGGCTGGCTCGTCGGCGTCACGATTTCCTCATCGTCCTCGGATGCCCTGCTCGCTATCCAGCCAATCACTCCCCCGACCAGCAACGCTACGGTGACGGCGGCAGCGATGATCACAGTTTTCTGATTGGTTTCAGACATAGAGGCCTCTCATGGGGCACGTTCGGTGGACGTGGCGGGCGGCGACAAGCGCTCGGGTTCCCGACACCTGACGAGCGACGCGTTTGTGGACCTCACGCGTGCCCGACAGCCTCGGCACCAGATTGTTGATTCGTCCACACAAACGTTGTTCGTGCGAGTTATGCATAGCCTTGAAGAAAGATTTTTACTTTCGTAGATCTGCCTGGACGCTCACGCTCAGGCGATCGGTCCAGGTCATCGACCCCGCTGACCGCTTCGGATCGACGGGCTAGTCTCACCCACATGGATCAACCTTGGCTTGGGGACGCGTGTTCATTGGTCGATGCATTTCGCTCGGGTGAGCGACATCCGACCGAAGAACTGGCCGCCACCTTCGACGCGATCGACCGGTCCCACATTCACGCCTTCGACTTCCTGGACAGAGACGCCGCACACGCTAGCGCCATGTCAGCCGATGTCGACCTGCCCTTTGGCGGCGTGCCGATCGGAATAAAGGACCTGTTCCCTGTCGCCGGGTGGCCGTACACCGAAGCATCGCTGGTCTTCGCCGATCGGATCGCGGATCACACGGGGACCATCACCGAGCGCATCATGAACAGCGGCGCCGTACTGGTGGGATCGACGACCTCCAGCGAGTTTGGCGGCATCAACTGCACCTCCACCAAATTGAACGGAGATACCCACAATCCCTGGAAACTTGGCTGCACTCCCGGAGGTTCCTCTGGCGGGTCTGCGGCGGCGGTCTCGGCCGGTCTGCTCACGATTGCGTCGGGAGGTGATGGCGGCGGGTCGATTCGGATCCCCGCTGGTTTCACCGGCCTCGTCGGACTCAAAGCAACCTTTGGCCGGATTCCTCGGGGCCCACATACCGAGGTCAATCCACTCACCGTGTGTTACGGCGCCCTGACCCGAAGCGTCCGTGACACCGCCCGATTCTTTGACTGCACCAACGGACACGACGCGACCGACCCCAACAGTCTGCCGAGGGTGTCGGGATGGGAGGAGCGGCTGGGAACGCTCGACCTGAGCGGCTCGACCGTGGCCGTCGTCCCCGACCTTGGTGCTGCCACCGTCTCTGCGACCACCGCTGGAAAGATCGATGAAACCGCCGAGATCCTGATCAAGGCTGCAGGACTCAAACGTGTCGACCTTCCGGTTGCTCTGCCCGCCGTTTCCATGGAGTGGACACTCGCAAATCTGGTGATCCTCCGCGGTGTGCTCGGAAGTCTCTATCCAGCCTGCGAATCTGAGCTGACCGATGAGATCGCGTTCGCCATGCGGCTCGGTGACATGACCATGAATCTCGAAGTGGCCTCACGGGTCGAAGTTCAGCGCGCCCAGCTCAACGATCGGATGGCTCAGCTACTCTCAGAGGTCGACTTCGTGATTGGAGCTACTAACCCCGATGTCGCCTTCGCCGCATCTGGACCCCTGCCCACGGTCGTCGATGGCCTCAATGTTGGTTTGGGCAACAACGGAGCGTTGACGATCCCCTCCAACATTCATGGCAATCCCGCGATCAGCGTTCCAGCCGGTACGGTTGATGGACTTCCGGTTGGCATGCAGATCATTTCGCGGCATTTCAGCGAAGAGGCGCTGCTGGCATTGGCGCGGACCGTCGAGCTGGAACGACCGTGGCCTCTGGTCGCGCCGAACGCTCCCGTGTAAGACGGGCCAGCTAGATCCCGTCGCTATCGACTTCGATATCCCAGCGTTCCAGACAGCTCCGACATCGATAGGCGACGATGGAGCCCACAGGCGCCATCCCGGGCGGGTCGGTATGGCTGATGAGACCGGCTTCATCGCCGCAGTCGACGCAGATGATGCGCTCCGCGATCGGTACTTGGTCACCGACGACGGGGCGGTCGTCCGCGTCGGACCGCCCGCCACCTGCGCCCCACCGGTCAGCTGTCGTCATTGGTTGACACACCTGCGGGAGCGGTCAGCGGAGCGCCGGGCGATCCGGGGGAAAGGGTCAGAACGCCTCCACGGAGCGTGCCTGCGAGCTGAATCTCGTCGTCGACCCAAAAGTCGGTGTCTTTGTTCTTGAAGGCGGGAAAATCTTTGATCTGGACGACGTCGATGTTGATCTCGGCTCCGTCGCATTGAGGTGGATCGTCGTCGGTGAAGCTCTCGCACAATGATGCTGACCGTCCAGCCTCGCTTTTGAGATAGCCGCGCACGGCGACGATCCCGTTGGAGTTCTTGAGCCGCAGGGCGTCGTCGACCCCGATCGATTGGTCAGAAATCTGCACCTTGTAGGTCGGTAACGTCTCATCTTTCCCGCCGTTGGCCGAGCCACATGCGCTGGCCAGGGCGGTGAGGACGAGCGCCACGCCGAGCAGGCGCAACCGTCCGAACGATCGAGAGCTATTCATGGCAGACACGATCGGGAACATAGCACCCAACAGATTGCTCGATGCGACCTTGGCCACCTCCGGCTGGCCGTGGCCCCGATGCCGTGTCGGCTGTTTTAACCCTCCGCGCCGACGTTGGCCAGGACGCGGGCAAGCCGCGCGACCAGCGCGGAATCCGGCGCGGCCTGTTGGAGGATGTCCAACACCGACTCGTGGTACCACAGCTGCTGGCTTCGACCAACCCGGAACTGGCTCCACGCATCTGGGCCGTACGCTTCGAGGTCTGCCAACGTTGCTGACAGATTCCAGATCTTGTCCGCCGCGGTGACGCGGATGACACCTGGATGCGGCATCGCCTCGGTCAGAGACTCGAGGTACGCGCTCTTGCGTTCCTTCCACGGGGGCTTTGGTTCGCTGAGCGAGTCGCTGCAGACACCGACGATGTAGGCGACCTCATCGCCGAACCTCGCGCCGATGTCGTCGAGACGTGCCTGGCCTCCAGCGTCCTCGGCAGCATCGTGGGTCAATGCCGCGATGACGTGATCTTCGGTGCCACCGTCATCGATCACCAAGGCGGCGACCCCCATGAGATGACCCAGATACGCAGGAGCGCCCGACTTTCGGCCTTGAGCACCGTGGATCGCATGTACGTACGCGAACGCATCATCGAGTCGTGACGAAAACCAACGCATTTCCGGTCGCTCCATGAGGTCACCTCCCTGGGGTTTACGACCCTCGTGATCCAAGGCCCACAGATGTTGCGCCTCCGAGTCTGAGAGGCCGAATGTATCTAACGCCGTACCCTGCCCGACACCAGAAGTGCCGAGGTCTCCCCCGCCAGGTCCTCCCTAGCAGGTTCTCCCCAGCCAATCCCATAACACCCTGAAGAGCACGGGGGGTGGGTGAGATCCCGCTGTGCGAAACCACAACGCGCTTCGTCGTCTTCGGCCGTCAACAGGGTCGGGCCGTCACAAGGGCCGGGGCTTGGTCAGCGGACGACGACTTGAAAGCGGAGCCGTCGGGCAAACCGAACGCGACGCGGATCGGCACATGACGTGGTACGAACCGCGATTTATGGCGGCCACCAGCCCGGTCGAAACTAGCGTTGATCGGGCGATAGTGTGCGCGCCATGACTCGATTGTTTGCTGTGCTCGCCCTGGTCGCCATCCTCACCGCAGCGTGCGGCTCCGATGAGACGAGTAGTGGCGAAACCACGACCTCCCACTCTGAGACGGCTACAACAGCGGTGGATGAGACAACGACGTCATCGGCGGGGGCTTCCAAAACCGATGACGACGCCACGACGACCACCGATGCTGAGGGTTCGACGACAACAGCGGCGGTCAACGCGACCGTCGCGGTCGATGTCATCGATGCCGGGTCGGAGCCTCGTCAAGTTTTGACCCTCGACTTCAAACCTGGAAAGCGCGAGATGACGGTGGTGTCGAGCAGCTCGGTGAGCCAGTTCATGGACGGCACACCCGTACAACAGCAGACGACTCCGACCCAAACGGTACGAGCGGTTCAAGAAGTGACCGAGGTCAACGACGGTGTCGCGTCGGGGATACAGGACATCCAAGAAATTCTCCTCGATGGTAAAGAACTCGAAGGTGAGGTGAAGGCGAAGGCCGATGAGTACATGGCGCAGGTCAGCGAACTCACCATCACGCCCGACGGCAAACAAACTCCCGCCTCTCCTCCAGCGACGTCCACGTCGACACCCTCGATCAACATCGAAGGTGACACGGTCACGATCTTCCCCGAAGAGCCCGTCGGTGTCGGCGCGACTTGGGAAGTGACTTCCACCCTGTCGGTGCAGGGCATCGTGTTAGATCAAACGATCTCGAACACCATCACCAAGATCGAAGGCAATCTCGTCACCATCGAATCGGTGAGCGAAGCAAGCCTCCCCAAGGGCACCGAGCTGCCCGCTCAAGATGGTTCTGGAGCGACCGGCATCGTCGAAGAACTTACCCAACATGCCGAGACCACCATGGTGTATGACCTCTCGTGGCCGTGGCCGATCGAACAGACCTCCAGCTCCGAGGATCGTCGCTTCATCCAAGTGGTTCAAAACGGACAAACTGGGGTGATCGGCCTCGAACAAAAGCGCACCGCCGAACTCACCAGCAAACCCGCATAGGCTGTCAGCTTTCGATCAGCGAGACCGGGTGCACCGGTCTCTCCGACTGGGAGCCAACACGATGAACGTCGCACACCTCAGCGCCGAGGACGTCCGATCCGAGGTCGAGTCTTGGGTGGCCAGCAATTGGAACCCGGACTTGACCGTCGGACAGTGGTGGGAGCTACTCGGACGAGCGGGATGGTCCGTACCCACATGGCCGGAGGAATGGTACGGCCGCGGATATACCCGCGACCTGGGCGCCGTCGTCTTTGACGAACTACGCAAGGCCAACGTGCTGGGTCCTCCCATCGGGCTTGGGCTCGTGCTCGCCGGTCCCACGATCTTGACCCACGGCTCTGAGGAACAAAAGCAGCGCTACCTCTGGCCCATCGTGTCTGGACAAGAAGCATGGTGTCAGCTCTTTAGTGAACCGGGCGCTGGCAGTGACCTTGCGAGTATCGCTTGTCGCGCCGATGCTGACGAAGAAGGCTGGACGGTGAACGGCCAGAAGGTCTGGACGTCGGGTGGACAGTTCGCCGAACTCGGCATGTTGATGGCCCGCACCGATGTGAACCTCCCCAAACACCAAGGCATCACATATTTTGCCTTCGACATGATCCAATCCGGGGTCGAGGTGCGCCCATTGCGGGAGATGACCGGGCGAGCGCTCTTCAACGAGGTCTTTATCAGCGATGCGCGGGTCACCCAAGATCAGTTGATCGGGGGGTTGGGTAACGGCTGGAAGGTGGCCAACACGACGCTGATGTTCGAACGAACCGGACTGGGAGCCGGCGGACAAGGCGGGATGGGCCAGGTCGCTCCCGGATCGATTGCAGGAATGCTCGACAAGCGCGTCGGCGATCAGACCGGGCGTTCTGGTGGGGCGGTCATGGGGGTCGGACGCGAACCGGCGAAAGCCTTTGCGACACTTGCCAAGGCTCGCGGCGTGCAAGACACGGTGACCCGACAGATGCTTGCCCAGTTACATACCCTCACCGAAATCGGGCGCTATACCCAGTTGAGGGCTAAGGCAGCGCAGCTCGCAGGTAAAAAGCCTGGGCCAGAATCGAGCACCGGAAAGTTGTTGATGTCAAACATCATTCGCCTGTCGCGGGAAACGGGGCTGCGAATCCTCGGTGCCGATGCCATGCTCAACGGCCCGGACGCTCCACTCGATGGTCGGATCCAAGAAATGGCACTGTTCAGCCCTGCGCCTTCGATCTACGGCGGATCCGATCAGATCCAGCGCAACATCATCGGCGAACGGGTACTGGGGCTGCCACGCGAACCGAGCGCTGATCGCGACGTCCCGTTCAAAGACCTCCGGCTGTCGCGTTAACGCCAGGGAGGTCCGGCTGTCGCGTTAACGCCAGGGAGGTCCGGCGGCAGTGGTCCGGGAGGTCCGGCGGCAGTGGTCGGGCGGGGCCGGGGCCTATCCACGGTGATTCCGTTACGGCCGATACGTCAAGAAACTCTTCATGACATCGAGATACATGGCCACGTCGCCGGTGGCCATCAACTCTCGGCACGAGTGCATCGAGAGTTGCGGAGCCCCGATGTCGACGGCTCTGACGCCGAGCTGACTCGCCAGGGAAGGACCGACGGTCGAGCCGCAGGGCATATCGTTGCGCATGACAAACCGCTGGAGAGGAACCTCGGCATCGTCGGCCACCTGGGCCATGTACGCCGCCGACTCGCCGTCGGTGGTGTAGCGCAGCGACGCGTTGAACTTGAGTACCGGGCCTCCACCTGGAATGACAGCATGGTTGGGATCCGAAAGTTCGGGCCGAGCCGGATGTGTTGCATGTGCCATGTCCGCCGAGCACAACCACGAATTGGCGAGCGCAACCCGGTAGTCGTCGAAGCCGTAGCCGAGCGTTGACATGGCCCGACTCAGGATGCCCCCCAACCACTCGCTGTTGGCCCCGACACCCGACACCGAACCCACCTCTTCGTGATCGAAGAGCGCCAGCACCACTCCCGGGCCGCCCAGCCCGCTCTTCATCGGCGCTGCGGCAGCTTCGATAGCGCAAAAGCTCGAACACAGATTGTCGAGCCGCGGTGCCGACAACAGTTCACGCTCTGCGCCGATCAGGACGGAATCCTGCGCGTCGACCAGCATCAGGTCGTAGCCCTCGACATCACCAAACGCGAACCCGGCAAGTTCTTCGGTTGCGGCGAAAACATCTGCAACCGAGTCGGAATGCATGAGTCCCACAACACCCAACGTGTCGCGCTGGGCGTTGATTCGCATTTCGGCATTCACCTGCCGGTCCAGATGGATCGCGACCGAGGGAATCTGCGCTACCGGGTCGGTCGACGCCACGAGTAGCGGAGCGTCTGCGCCGCGCACAAAGACCCGCCCAGCGATGATCAGCGGGCGGTTGGTCCACGTGTGCAGAATCGGGCCGCCGTAGACCTCGACGTTCAACGTGGCCCAACCGGCGCCAGCTCCGAGTGGATGAGGTTTGAGGCGAAGGCCCGGCGAATCGGTGTGCGCTGCGATGATGCGCATCCCGTCACGGGGCGTCCAGTCATCGGGAAGCGACCACGCAACCAGCGTCCCGCCCTGAACGACCTGTCCGCAGCGTGCCCCGGTACCCCAAGGCTCGGCGATGTCGACGGGGGGTACACCAAAGGCCGCTATCCGGTCGCTGGCGTTTGCGACGACGTGGTACGGCGTCGGACATTGATCGATGAATGACCCCAGTCGTTGAGCGACTTGGTGGGGCGATTGGGGGTCGAAACGTTCGACCTGGTCAGCTGCGGAGTTCATGTCCATCGCTCACTCCAACGTCACTCGGTAGGGACACCTCGATGCCAGGGCACGTGCGGGTTTGTTCCCGATCCCCCGAGCGTTCTGGCGTATCGGAGGATATCTAGGTCTCCTACGGTACCGTTGCGCATGTCAGCGCGACGACCTTCCAGCGGGGCAAACACATCGCGGATCAGTGATGCCCCTCAGCGCTTCCACCGGGCACAGGGCCCCGTCGCGGATCTGGAAGGCATCGTTGGCCGCGACCACGTGCTCACCGACGCCGTCGATGTCGAGTCGTTCGCTACCGACTGGACCGGGCGCTTTCGCGGTACGGATGTCGTCGTCGTCCGTCCGGCGAACCCCGCTGAAGCGATCGACGTCTTGGCGTATGCAAACGCGGTCGGATTTCCCGTCCAACTACAAGGGGGTAATACCGGACTCGTCGGCGGTTCTCAACCGCTCGATCATGCGCTGGTGCTCTCTACACGACGACTTTCCCGCATCGATCTATCGATGATCGCCGATGGACTGGTCATCGCCGAAGCGGGCGTGACGCTGTCCGCCCTCAGGGACGCGGTTGGACCCTATGGTTGGGATCCAGGACTCGACATGGCGTCGCGTGACAGCGCGACCGTCGGCGGCATGGCGGCGACGAACGCGGGCGGTATCGAAGTGTTGGCCCACGGCATGATGTCTTCACGCGTCATCGGTCTCGAGGCCGTAGCGGTCGATGGCTCGCCGATCTCTCGGCTCAGACCCATCCTTAAGGACAACGCTGGCCCGCGTCTGGACCGTCTGCTCCTCGGATCGGAAGGATCATTTGGACTCATCACCAGGGTCCTATGGAAGCTCACCCGTCGGTGTCCCGAGCGGCTCACGTGTCGGGTTGAGGTCTCGAACCTCGACTCGGCGGTCTCGTTGGTCCGAACGGCCCGAAACGAAATCACCGGGCTCATCGCTGCGGAGGCATGGGACGCCGCCACGTCGGTAGCCTCGAAGCTAGGAACTCACGATGCGGCATTCGGCGACCGAACAGAGGCGCGTGGAGCCCTCCGACAGGCCATGAGCGATCCCACCTGGACCGTCCTGTTGGAATGGGACATGGGACAGCGTGACGAAACCCTCCTCGAACCAATCTCGCATTGGTTAGCCGACTCAGCGATCGGGATCGATGCGTCGGCGCGGTCGAGGCTTTGGAACGCGCGAGAAGACGCGCCTCTGTGTCTCGCTCGCCTCGGCACACCGGTCAAGGCCGACATCGGCTTCCCGATCGACCGCATCAGCGCAGCGCTGACCGAGTTGCGGGGCGGTCTGCTGCGCATCGAACCCGACTGGTGCATCACCGTCTTTGGACACCTGGGCGATGGCAACCTTCATGTCAACGCGGTGGGACCAGGTTCCGACGATGTCGAACGTTCCGGCCGGTACTTGGGCGCCGCGCTGGCGACCGTGCTCGATCTGGACGGCACGGTCAGTGCCGAACACGGGCTCGGTCGTACCAAGGCGGGATATCTCGATCTCGCTCGTCCCGATGAGGCACCGTGGATCCGAAGGTTGAAAAACCTCTTCGACCCGAACGGCCAGCTGAATGGCGGCGTGCTCGGCCTCGGCTGCCACACAGACAGGACATCATGGTCATGACCGCGTCCCACCGGGAGTCGGCCCCCCTCGCCCGATGAGGCCGTGGAGCCGTTCCCCGTGCACCACAGCCCGGTAAGTCGGGTCAGCGTTTTTTCTTTTTACCCTTGCCGTCGGGTCGGGCCTTACCTTTGCGACGACCGAAGAGTCTCCGGTTCGGCTTTTTTTGCATCTCGTCGGCAACGGCCTGAACCTCGGTGTTGACGATGTCTTCGGCCGAGTCCAAAAGTGCGGCGATGTCATCATCAGACATTTCGAGGGATTCGGGTTCGCTGGGCCCCGGTGTCGGCGCCAGACTCCCATAGTTCCAACCGGCGTCATAGGTGCGCCGAACGAAACTCGGGCAGTCGTCCGGACACCGCAAGGGCGCCTCGGGCGCCAGGTCGAGTCGGCATTTACGAACTACGTCGCCGGTCGCATAGGTTCGGCTCTCGTAGTATCGGCAGTCTTCACGCATTCCCACGGCGACAGTCTCGCGCTCACATCGGGTCGATGGAAGGAACGTTTCGACGATGGACAAGATCACGCTCTCCGTTGATGACGGACTTTTGGTCATTCGGATCGACGACGGCAAGGCCAATGTGATTGGAACACCGGATCTCGTGGTCCTCAACGCCGCGCTCGATCAGGCAGAAACCGACAAACTGCCGGTGCTGATCGTCGGCAGGCCGGGCAGGTTTTGCGCCGGGTTCGACCTTGCCGAGATGGCCGCGTCGACCGATGAGATGCGGGCATTGGTCAAGGCCGGGGCACATTTCCTGATGCGGGTCTTCACCTTTCCCCGGCCCGTCGTGGCCGCAGCGACTGGCCACTCTCTCGCGCTCGGGGCCCTGATGCTCCTGGCCAGCGATTATCGGGTGGGTGCCGCAGGCCCGTACAAGGTGGGACTCAACGAAGTCGCGATCGGCATGCAGCTTCCGATCTTCGGCGTCGAGTTGGCTAAGGCGCGCATGAAGCCGGGCGACGTTGAGCGTTCCGCACTCCACAGCACCGTCTACGACCCCACCCAAGCGGTCGAGATCGGGTTTCTCGACGAGTTGGCCGCCGAGGGCGATGTCGAAGACACGGCCCGCGCCCACGCACATCGCCTCGGAGCACTACGTCGCGGTGCGTTTTCGATCACCAAAAATACGATCCGAGGCACGAGCGCAGCCCATGTGCTCGCGACCCTGGATGCGGATATCGCCACCCTGGAAGGCCCCAAGCTCTAACAGGACGACTCGCCGAGGACCGGAACCCACCAATCCTGTGGGGCCCGACCACAACCGGCATCATCGACCAACATCACCCAGAGCAACTCAGCAACTCAGCAACTCAGCAACTCAAGCGAACAGAATGGGATTCACGTGCGAGCACTCGTTACCGGTGGAGCAGGATTCATTGGTTCTTCCATTGCCAAGAAACTCACCGAAAACGGAGCCGACGTCGTCGTGCTCGACAATCTGTCCACCGGACGTCCGCAAGCGATTCCGACCGCTGCAGAACTCATCGTGGGTGATGTGACCCACCCCGATGCGCTCCGAGGCGCCTGTCAGGACATCGATGTGGTCTTCCATCAGGCAGCGATCCGCTCGGTTCCCAAATCTGTGGACGACCCGCTCCCGGTCGAAGCAACAAATATCCGCGGCACCTTGAACCTCCTCGAAGCCGCGTCACAGACCGGGGTGCGCCGCATCGTCTACGCGTCGAGTTCCAGCGTCTACGGAGGCGGTGACGGGAGCTCGCAAAAGGAATCCGATCCGCTCGACCCCCAATCGCCCTACGCCGTGTCCAAGCTGTCCGCAGAGCAGTTCTGTCGGGTGTGGTCGCTTCTCGACCGAATCGAAACGGTGTCATTGCGATACTTCAACGTGTTCGGCCCGGGCCAGCGGCCCGACTCGGCGTATTCGGCGGTGTTTCCCGGCTTCATCGCCGCGCTGAAGCGCGGTGAGGCGCCGGTGATCCATTCAGACGGTCATCAAACTCGAGATTTCTGTTACATCGACGATGTCGTTGCTGCCAACTTGGCTGCCGCAGACGCGCCGAGCGCCGCGGTCGGGCGTTGCTACAACATCGGAGCCGATGACCCGCGTTCGGTAAACGATGTCTTTAAGTCCGTGGCCACCGTCATGGGGTCCTCGGTCACGCCGACCTTCGGCCCCAAGCGAGCTGGTGACGTCCGCAGTACATGGGCGGATATCTCCGCTGCCAAAACGGACCTGGGATGGAGTCCCAAAGCGAAATGGGATGACGCGGTTCGAGCCACGGTGGAGTGGTTCGACAGTGACGGTGCACTCGACCCGACGTAGCCAACCCTGGGGTATCTAGGTCGCCTAGCGTCCCAAACAGGGTGCAAACCGGCTGTGAGGACACCGCCGGTCGACCGGATCGCCTACGCAGCTGTCGCATCCGCTGAAGCGCCACGGCCAGACCGTCTAGACCCCAACACTCTGCGCACCCACGCAAAGAATGCATGCGCCTCGCCCGGTTGAAGATGGCCGAGGTAGCAGATAGCCATCACCCACGAGAAGAACCCGACCATCAAAAACAGCCCGAAGAACAGGTGCATCGAAATCCCGAGCACCATGAGCGGGCGCCGCCACCGCGGAAACCAGATCAGGATCGGGATCGCTACCTCCAGGGTGAGGGTGGCGAACGTTGCAACGTTGCCGAACCACAGCGAATCGGCGAGAACGCCCGGCATCGCGAATCGTTCGAGGGGGACGTTGCGCACCGCCCACAGCGCCGCAGTGCCGTCGAGCCATGTTTCGCCTGCGAATTTTGCGATGACCCCGGATAGATAGATGACGCTGAGCTGAATGCCGAAGAGCCGACGCAGCCAGGGCGTCGCCAGCCAAACCTGCGTCTCGGGACGTGAGTTCTGCAGAGCGGCCCCGCCGCTAACAGCGCTGCGTCTGGGCCAGGGAGCGTTGCCCCCGACAACCGATTCCGGTGTGAGCGCCGCATACAGAGCAAACAGCGCGGTCAGGACCCTCAGGAGTGTGTCACCGGAATTCAGCAACGCCACGTTGTCCAGTTCAAAGCCGAGCACCAAGAACCACATGACCGGGGCGGTGACCCGCACCCACCAACCAGCGGTCACCAGCAGCGACGACAAGATGAGCAGCCCGAACATCACGTACATCGCCGTATCGGAGGGAAACCATCGCATCGGTGAGAGTCGGTACGACGCGAAACCCGGGTCAGGAGCGAGGCCAGAACTTGAAAAGAATGCCCGCAGATCAGGCCCCAGGCTCAGCGCCCAACACAAGACGACCACCCCGAGACAGATTCGAATCAGGCGCACGGTGTCCGGAATCTCTGGGCGGAACCACCAGACATCCCAGCGCGCAAGAGCGTCGCGGCGCTGCGTTTGCTGCGGGACCTGGTGCCCCTCGGGGGCCTCGACCTTCCGGGTCTCCGTCGACGCTGCGGTGTCTCTGCGGGCAGAAGTCTCCTCGAGCGCTGGTGCCTCGCTGTGCACGCCAGAGCTGTCTACGTCGCCTGAGGTATGCGGAGAATGCGAGGTCACGACTCCTCCCCCTCCACGCCGATACCTTGCACGGTGGTGGGTGTGGCCTCCCTCATGGGCTCCGATATCGGAGCGATCCTCGAGCGGGCCTGCGTGTTCGACGTCGATCCGCCATCGCGTTCCGCTGGCGGTGAGCCATCCCCGGTGTCTTCGGTCCGGGGTGGTCCCGGTTGCTGAGGTGTCCAGTCGTAGAAGTCATAGGACTCCCAAACGGGAGGTGAATGATCGCCGACCGGCGGCATCTGGTACCACCGCCGGCTCAGCACGACGCTGACGACGGTGCCTTGATCCGAGAAGTCGTCAGCGATATAGGCCGCCGTCGCGGGCCACATATCCGCGTTCTCGTCGAGCCGGACCCGTTCCTCCCACTTCTGCCAGTGATAGCCGTTGAAATGTCCGATAAAAGGATCTTCGCGCGGCGGCTGCCAGGTGGCGACGCTTCCGTCGGCGAAGGTCACGGTGGCCTGGACCATCACAACCTCGCGCGGCGGATTCGGAGAGAACACGACCCAACTCTGGTCGAGCCCGAACGCGTGTACGCCGGGTTCGACCGCCTCGACGACCTTGGTTCGAAGGTGGGATCCGGGCGGCATCGACCAACCGATCGTCGCCACAATCCACCAGGCGACGAACAGGGTGATGAACGCTCGACCGGCCGGCCGACCGACCAGACCGACTCGACTCGACGGCCGTTCGCTTTGCGCATCTGGATCGCTGGCGGCCGCCTCATCGGGCCCCGTTGAACCCATGTTGTTACTCACGGGTCTTATCGTAGAGGGTCGCTACCACTTGATAAACGACCATGGCCATACGCACACATGTTTGGGTGGTCCACCACAACGGTGCATCGTTTAGCAACAATGCAGGCATGTCAGGTTCACATCTCGATTTCGCTCGCGAAGTTCTCGACACCCCGGTGTCCGACGAAATGCGCGACAGCTTCCTCGCCTACTCGCTTTCGGTGATCACGTCCCGGGCGCTGCCCGACGTGCGTGACGGCCTCAAACCAGTGCAGCGCCGGATCCTGTATGGCCTCGCCGAAAACGGCATGCGACCGAACTCACCACATAAGAAATCGGCCCGCGTGGTCGGCGATGTCATGGGTAAGTACCACCCGCACGGCGACTCGGCCATCTACGACGCGCTGGTGCGTATGGCGCAAGACTTTTCGATGAGGATCCCCGTCGTCGACGGTCACGGCAACTTCGGATCGCACGAAGATCCGCCCGCGGCGATGCGGTACACCGAATGTCGCATGGCGCCAGCTGCGCTCGACATGGTCGGCGAACTCGACGAGGACACCGTTGAGTGGCGCGACAACTTCGACGGCGAGGAACAGGAACCGGCGTACCTTCCCGCACGTCTACCCAACCTCATCGTCAACGGATCCTCCGGCATCGCGGTTGGAATGGCCACAAATATGGCCCCTCACAACCTCAAAGAGACCGTCTCCGCGCTCAAACTGGTACTCGACAACCCTGAGACATCGGTGCACGCGATCATGCGCCGCCTCAAAGGTCCCGATTTTCCGACCGGTGGCGCGTTCATCAAGACACCAGATCTCATCGAGATCTACACCACCGGACGCGGCAGTATCCGAGTACGAGCCAAAGCGACGACAGGCCAGGTCAGCGGGCGACGCCAGGGCATCACGGTTACCGAACTCCCTTACGGCGTCGGCCCAGAGCGAGTGATCACGCGAATCAACTCGCTGGTTGAGGCGGGCAAACTTACCGGTGTCGCGGCGGTCACCGACCTGAGCGACCGCAAGCACGGCCTCCAGATCGTGATCGAATGTAAGACCGGCGTCAACGCCAATGCGCTACTCGGCGAGCTGTATCGCCAGACGCCCCTGGAAGATAGCTTTTCGGTCAATAACGTCGTGCTGGTCGAGGGTCGGCCGACGACGCTTGGCATCCGCGACCTGATGCGCCACTACATCGACCACAGGCTGGACGTCGTCACCCGCCGGACCGAGTTTCGCCTTCGTCGTGCCCGAGAACGCGAGCACATCCTCGAAGGCTTAGTGATCGCTGTCGACAACATCGACGAAGTGGTCAGAATCATCCGTGGTTCAAAGGACACGCCCCAGGCGCGTGAACGGCTGATCGAACGGTTCTCCTTCTCAGAGATCCAAGCCAATCACGTCCTCGAGATGCCGCTCCGTCGTTTGACCGCCCTCGAAGTCGACAAACTCCGAGCTGAGTTGACCGAGATCCGGGCGTTGATCGCCGACCTTCTCGATATCCTCGACCGTCCCGAGCGGCGACGCGAGATCGTTGGCGACGAACTCGACGAGGTCGCGCGCGCACACGGCGACGCTCGTCGCACAGCGATTCTGGACAGTGATGACGCCGTCATCGAGACCACCAGCCTCGAAATTGCAGATGAGGCGTGTGTGATCGAATTGTCCTCGACGAATTACCTTGGGCGCCGATCCGACGACCCATGGACTCGGGCTCCGGCACGCAATGATCTGGTCACAGCCAAGGCCGGAACCACGACCCGGGGTCCGGTGTGGGCGCTTTCGAGTCGGGGCATCTGTTATCCGATCGAAGCGGTGGAGATCCCAGAAATACAAGGCCGGAGTCGTGGCGGCAAAGTGACTGAAATTTTTGATCTGGCCCGCGGCGAACGCCTCGTCAATGTCGTTGGCATCTTCGACCTCGGCCTGACCCAGGATGAAGATGGTCAACTCGCCGATTCCGGTGAACGGCTGGTGACGGTGGTCACAAGGGCAGGGGTCATCAAGCGCCTCACCGCGCTCGAACTGGCAGAGACCAAGTCCGGAGCTGAGTTCATTGCACTCAAAGATGGAGACCGGGTCGTCGCTGCATTCGCGGCACCTCACGATGCTGCGGTGGCGATCGTTTCTTCCGATGCGCAGCTCCTGCGCACGTCGACTGAGCAGGTTCGGCCGCAGGGGCGCAGTGCTGGCGGCATGGCCGGCATGAAACTCAAAGACTCTGCGTCGGTTATCGCTGCTGGCCGCATCGATCCCGATGATGTGGTCATGACCGTCACCGACCAGGGCGGGGTCAAACTGACCGACGCGACTGACTTTCCGGCAAAGGGTCGGGCGACGGGTGGGGTGAGGATCACCCGATTCAAGAAGGACGAACAGGCCGTGGTGCTCGCGCGTGGGACCGAGGGTGGGTTTGGCAGCATCTACCGTCGGCAGCGATCTCCTCGACTCGGGCTCCGAGGTGGCCCGTGTCGATGAACCGAGCACTAAACGCGACGCGCTAGCGTCCGTACCGGACGCTCCTATGAAGCACTCGGTTGGCTACGGCAATAACGGACGAGACATGCCCCAACACCAGCGCTGGGGCAGCGAGAGCACTCACGATCAGGTTTTCCGGCCTATTGACCAAGGACGAGGAACGGGTGGATAACGAAACGACGCTGCTCCCCGCAGACCCAGAACTACGACGCGCCGAGTTTGACGGTGCTCGAGGGGCTCGACGCGGTCCGCAAGCGCCCGGGTATGTACATCGGGTCGACGGACAGCCGCGGGCTGGTGCACCTGGTTTGGGAGATCCTCGACAACGCCATCGATGAGGCGACCGCCGGTTATTGCGACAAGATCGACGTCGAAGTCTTTGAGGATGGATCGGTGCAGGTGAGCGATAACGGCCGCGGCATCCCCGTCGATATTCAACCCGAAACCGGCCTGTCAGGACTCGAGCTTGTGCTCACCAAACTGCACGCTGGAGGCAAGTTCGGCGGGGGCGCCTACGGTGCTTCCGGGGGCCTCCACGGTGTCGGGGCATCGGTCGTGAACGCTCTGTCCTCGAAGCTTGTCGCTGAGGTCGACCGCGATGGAGCGACCCACCGTTTGGCCTTTCAACGCGGCGTTCCGGGACGCTTCGCCAAGAACGGCCGATTCCGCAAGACCAATGAGTTGGAGCGTTCGGGTCGGCTCCCCAAGACGGTCACCGGCACCCGAGTGCGCTTCTGGCCCGATCCAGAGATCTTTCCTGCTGGCACCACCATCGATGTCAGCCAGGTGCGCGAACGCATCCGCCAACGGTGCTTTCTCGTACCCGGTCTCACGGTGGTACTCACCTACGCGGGCGGCGAAGGGCCGGTCACCGAGACATTCCACTCCAAAACGGTCTGGTCGATTTTGTCGACTACCTCACGACCGGTGACGGCATTACCGACGTGTTGGCCTTCGATGGCGAAGAGTCATTCACCGAGACGGTGCCCGTCGTTCGCGACGGCACCCTGCACTCAGAGGAGGTGCAACGCAGTTGCAGAGTTCGCGTGGCGCTGCGCTGGACCGCCGACTGGGACAGCCGGGTCGTGTCGTTCGTCAATACGGTGCCCACACCCAAAGGTGGTTCGCACGTCGCCGGATTTGATCGTGCGTTGACCAGGGTCGTTAACGAGGCGCTTCGCGAGTCTCGGACCCTCAAGGACAAAGATGAGAACGTCGTTCGCGATGACGTTCAAGAGGGTCTGGTGGCGGTGGTTCTGGTGAATCTCGAAGAACCCCAGTTTGAGGGGCAGACCAAAGAAATCTTGGGAACCGCAGCGGCACAGTCGATCACGTATTCCGTCGTCGCTGACGGCTTGCGGTCGTGGTTTGGGGGCGCCGGCAAGAAGGTGCACATCAAACGTGCACTCGACAAGGTGGCGGCCTCTGCCAAGGCTCGTCAAGCCGCACGTCAGCGCCGCGACACGATGCGAAAAAAGAACGCGCTGGCGAGCGGATCACTCCCGACCAAGCTGGCGGATTGTCGCCGTCACGGGGAGGCCGCAGAGCTGCTGATCGTTGAAGGTGACTCGGCCGCAGGACCTGCAAAAAAGGGCCGCGATTCGGAGTTCCAGGCGATCCTGCCGATTCGAGGAAAGATTGTCAACGCCGCCAAGGCCACCACCAAACAGGTGCTCGAAAATGCGGAATGCACCTCGATCTTCAGTGCCGTTGGCGCAGGATCTGGGCGTGAGTTCGACCTCGACTCGATACGCTACGGCCGCGTGATCATCCTGGTCGACGCCGATGTCGACGGCAGTCACATCCGCTGTCTTCTGCTGACATTGCTCTATCGCTACATGCGTCCACTTCTCGAAGATGGGCGCGTTTTTGCGGCGATGCCACCCTTGCACGCCATAAAGGTCCGCGGAGGCGCCGAGTACTACACCTACACCGAAGACGAACGCCGCGAAAAAGAAGCCGAACTCATCAAGGCTGGCAAGAAGATCACGGGGATGAGCCGATTCAAGGGACTTGGTGAGATGAACGTTGACGAACTCGCCAACACCACCCTCGACCCAACATCGCGGACACTTCGCCGGATCACCATCGACGACGCTGCAGACGCTGCGCACATGATCGATATCTTGATGGGCAATGATGTCGCGCCCCGCAAAGCGTTCATCGTCGAGAACTCGCAGCTTCTTGCCGCCGATGCCCTGGACATCTAGTGCCACAAAAGGTGACGGTCGAGATCGGCGGCAACCAGGTAACGCTTAGCAACCTTGACAAGGTGCTGTATCCGCTGAGCGACACCACCAAGGCCGAAGTCATCGACTATTACTCGCGGATTGCGCCGACGATGCTGGCCTACCTCGCGGACCGTCCCGTCACGATGAGGCGCTTTCCCAACGGCGTTGAAGAAGATGGGTTTTTTCAAAAGCGATGCCCGTCACATCGACCTTCTTTCGTCGAGACGCTCGCGGTGCCCGGCCACAGTCGCGAACCCGACGGCGTACTGGAGTACTGCGGTATCTCAGGAGCCGCTGGCCTGATCTGGGCAGCAAACCTGGCCGCACTGGAACTCCATGTCAACCTCGCCCGAATGCCTCGTATAGGCAACCCTGACTGGCTTGTCTTCGACCTGGATCCGGGGGCACCGGCAGGCATCTTGGAGTGTGCAGATGTCGCGTTGACCGCGAGGGATGCTCGACGCTCTGGGGCTCAAGAGTTGGGTCAAAACATCGGGTAAGGCGGGGCTCCATGTGTTGGTCCCCGTGACCGACGCTACGACCTATGACGACACCAAACCGTTCGCGGAAGCGGTAGCCAACACGCTCGAGACCGCCCTGCCCGAGAAGGTCACCGCGACGATGACCAAGACACAGCGCCGCGGGCGGGTCTTTATCGATTGGTCGCAAAACACCACACGCAAGACGACCGTGTGCGCCTATTCGCTCCGGTCGACGCCAACACCCTTGGTCTCGACACCGGTGACCTGGGATGAGGTCACACAAGCATTCAGCGATATGTCGCCAGACTTGTTGCGTTTCGGTCCCTCAGATGTGCTCGACCGGGTCGAGCGGCTCGGCGACTTGTTCGCCGACGCTCGCTCGACCCCTCAGACGTTGCCAACCGTTCGCTGATATTGGTTGTCGACCGCCCCGAGGCCAGCTCGACGGTCGGCATTACGCGGACAGCAACACCTGGTCGGGAATAGCGCTGTGCCCTGGGGGTGGTTCGGGAGCACCATCGAAATCGTGATCTTCGTCCAGCCACCCACAGCCAGCGCAGAAACCCGGTGCGGTCGGATCGTCGACAAAACTCAAACACGCATGGTAGGAGGCGATGTAGACAACGTTGTCCGCTTCGATCTTGTCCGCTTGGATCGTTGCACCTGTGGTCATGTTCTTTCTCCAAGTGTCGTGCCGGGCGTTGAGCACCGGCGAACGTTTGTTGCCATCACCCTACGAACTGGGTGTGACAACGAAACCTTGGAGCGACGTTCCGAGTCCTCAGTGAGCGACCGCCGACGACGTCGTTTCCGCGTCGGGGGCGACCGCGTTTGGCCCGCCGTTTGCAGCCTTTGACGCAGCGATCGACGCTTCGAGGGCTGCCATCAAATCGATGACCTTGCCTTTGTCATCGTCGCCTGGAGCGGCCGGAACGATCGTCTCACCGGCACGCTTGCGTTCGATGAGCGCGAGGACCTGATCTCGATACTGATCGCCATAAACGTCTGGATTCCAAGGAACGGTCATCGAATCGAGCAGTTGGACGGCCATGGTCTCTTCGGCAGAGGACGGCATCGTCGATTCTTCGTCCTGCCACGCCGGAACCCTGAGCACTTCGTCGGCGAAGCGAAGCGTCTCCAAACACAACACGCCATCTTTGGGGCGGATGGCCGCCAAATACTCTTTGGTTCGCATGATGATTCGGCCAATCGCAACCTTTTGCTGGCTCTCCATCGTGGTGAGCAACAGCCGGTAGGCCTTGTCGGTCGGACCGGTCGGCGTGAGGTAGTACGGCTGTTCAAAATAGATCGGATCGATATCGCTTAAGTCGACGAAGGCTTCGATCTCGACCGTATGTGAGGCTTTGGGCGCAAGGGCCGCAATCTCATCGGGTTCGATCAAGACGAACTCGCCGGGCAGCACCTCGTAGCCCTTCTTGATGTCCTTATGCGCGATCTCTTCACCCGTGGCCTCGACCACTCGCTTCATCCGTACCCTCGAACCGCTCTCGGCGTCGAGCTGGGTGAAGCGAACATCGTGGCTGCGGACCGCGCTGGACAGTCGAATTGGTATGTTGACCAGACCAAAACTGATCGATCCTGTCCAAATGGCGCGGCGCTGCAGGCACTCGGCTCGGCTCCTCGCCTCATATGCGGCCGACGCACTCGACCGATGGCTTCATCCTACCGACCCGCCAATTTCCCAACAGCCGTCTTGGAAGCATCCGACTCTCCGGGCGAATGACAATGATGTAAGTTACCGGTATGCAATTCGACCTACCCCAGCACGCATCCCAGCCAACATCCGGCGCTCACTCTGGTTTTGTGCCCACCGCATTCGCAGGCGGCAGTGATGACGCTGCTCGGTGCAGCAACTTTTTGGCCAATGCTGAGTTTCCCGAGTTTTGTGAGCGTTGCGGCTGGTTCGAACACGAACACGCGAGCAACGCCAGCGCACGAGCGCACATACCTGCGCTGTTGCCGCTCCGCAAAGCCTCGTGAACCATCCTTTGCCTCCCCATCGACACGATGGAGGCAAAGGTTTCTGTCGCGCCACCGACGGCGGGAAGCTGGGCGTTTGAACCCAAGTGGGATGGCTTTCGTGCGGTGATGTGGTCCGCTCCGGACCCTCATATCGATAGCCGGTCACAAAAACCGCTCCTCCGATATTTTCCAGAGCTCGCGCCAGCGCTGGACCAACTTCCCGCCGGCACCGTGCTCGATGGCGAGATCTTCATCCGCACAGATGATCGGCTCGATTTCGATCGCCTCTCCGAACGCCTCCACCCGGCGGCGAGCCGCGTCGAACGCCTCTCACGAGAACACCCGGCCGAACTTGCGGTCTTTGACTGTCTGGCCTGGTGCGGCGCAGACCTGCGTGATGCGCCCTTCGACGAACGCCGCGGCCATGTTCTCGACGCGCTGGAAACACTGGACGCTCCGTGGCACCTGACACCGTCCACCACCGATCGGGCCAGAGGGCTCGAGTGGTTTGACCGTTTTGAGGCGGCAGGCTGTGACGGCATCGTCTGCAAAGATCGTACCGGGCCGTATCTCTCTGGAAAACGGGGCATGATCAAGGTCAAGCATCGCCGTTTCGCCCAGGTGGTCGTCGGCGGCTACCGCCTCCACAAAGACGGCGGGATTGGATCTCTCCTCTTTGGCGCCTACGACGGCGATGGCGGGCTCCATTTCCTTGGGCACTGCGCAAACTTCACCGCCGAGGAACGAGTCGCCATGCTCCCCCGATTTCAGGCGCTCCACGCGGAATCGAGCTTCTCTGGTGCACGGGTCCCGGGCGGGCCGAGCAGATGGAACCAGTCCGGTGGCGAATACTTCGCCGTGCAGCCCCTGTTGGTGATCAAGGTCAGCTACGACCAGATGACCAACGGTCGTTTCCGACATGCTGCACGTTTCGAACAAGCGCTTCCAGAAACGTCGCCGAAGAGTTGCGACCTCGACCAGCTCGTCCGACCCGCTGGCCCGGGCGTGTCAGCGTTACTCGCCGAAGCCGGCTAGCCAACTGCTGTCATGTCGTTCATCCGGCCTCGACTTGAGTTGAGCGGTGAGCGCGACGCGACGGCTGAACCCGCAGCGGTTCTCCCGGCTGCTTGGGGTAGTGGGGCGGCCAAGGCGCATCACCTCGCCCTTCAGCCTCATGGGTAGCCGCGAGTTCTAACGCGGCGTCAAGCCGCCCTGCAGACCCCCGCCAACCAACGGTCAGGTCGCCCACCGCCGCCAACCTGTCACCAAAGTTCTGGAGGGTGAACCGGTCGGGTGCGATGCCTGGCACCTCGTCCCATTCCAATGGAGCCGACACCCAACCCGTCGGACGAATCGAATAGGCGCAGGCGACGGTGCGGTCACGGGCATTCTGGTTGTAGTCCAGGAAGACGCCATGGCGTTGTTCTTTCCACCATTCGACCGTCGCCCGCTCATCGCTGTCAGCGACCGCCCGGCCAATGGCCAGGCATGCGCGACGCACTTGACCAAAGGTCCACTCCGCATCTATCGGCACGATGATATGAATCCCGCGACTCCCCGACGTTTTCGGGAACCCGGTCAAACCCAACGACGCAAGAATGGTTCGCGTTCCGAGGGCCACATCGATCACGTCGTCGAATGCCACGCCGTCGGTCGGATCGAGGTCGATCCGCAGCTCGTCTGGATGATCGGCATCGTCGACGGTGACGGCCCAGGGGTGAAAGTCGATACAACCCATGTGGGCCATCCACACCACATCGGCCTCGTCTCGGGGCACGAACATCGCCGCCGTGCGTCCCGTCGGAAACGTCATGATGGCCTGATGTTCGGCGTCGATCTGTGAGGACACCTTCTTTTGGTAGAAGGGTTTGTCACCGACCCCGTTTGGATAACGCTTCAGAGTGCACGGCCGGTCTCGCACCTGGGAGAGCAGGCCCTCACCACAGCGGACCACATGGTTGACAACGTCCATCTTGGTAGCGCCGGTGGCGGGAAACATCACTTTGTCCGGGCTCGACACTCGAACCGAACGCCCAGCGATATCTAGTTGGATTGCTGAACTCGCCGCCATCTGAGTCAGCTACTCACATCACCACGTCGAGCGCGTCGACGATCGCCCGGCCGAGTTCAACGTCGCCGTCGATGATGACAGCGCCAACGGCCTGTTCGCCGGATTTGTCCCACCGACCACCGGTCAATCGACCGAAGGCAAACGCGTCACAGGTCAACGTGACCGTCGCGGGTCGGTCGAGATCTGCAACCGCCACCGCTTTGTCAGCGACATCGACGTGAACCGTACGTTCCCAGTCGCCGGTGAGCTGGAGTGTCACCGTTGAACCGGTGGGAACACCGGCCCGTTTGCCGACGACATAGGGAAAGCTCGCCACGGTCCTTTCATAGGCATACTCCGCGGCCGGACCGATCAGATGACCTGGAAGATCTAGCGCTTCCCTGATGTCCTGTTCATGAAACCAGCAGTCAAAGACCCTGACCTCCATGAACATCCGATAGGTCCAAGGCCCAACAGGTGTCCAGCTATCGGCAGCCATGTCGTCATCGGACATCGAGCGCAACGCCTCGATGCGAGCGGCGGTGATCGCCCGGAACTCCTCGAGTACCTCTGCACCGCTGAGTGGACGCCTGAGGGCAACAGATGGCTCATTAATCTCGCCGATGCCGTTCTTGACGTAGTCCGGCGTCGTTGCGTCACACTCCTCGGGCGGATAGCCAGCCAGAAGACGTTCGGTACCGATCATGTGGCTGACGTTGTCCTTGACGGTCCAACCAGGAAGCGACGTTGGTGTGGCCCACTGTTCCTCGCTCAGGTCCGCACCCAGCTCGACGATGGACTCCCACACCGTTGCAAGCGCTTCGACGACTGGTTCGTTTGGCATCTGAGACTCCAGACAGGTTCGATAGCAGGCCCAACTACAGTACCGGCTCCTACACTGCGGTCATGGCGAAACTGCTCCTGTTTGCCCAAGCGCGCGAAGCCGCAGGTACCGGCCACGTCGAGGCATCGATCTCCGAACTCGAACAACTGACCGCGTGGTGCGCCGACCGTTTCGGTGCGCAGTTTCTCGACATTCTCGCCATGTGCTCAATCTGGATCAACGGTGACCCCGCAACGTTCGGACGGACGACCCCGATCGCCGCGACCGATGAAATCGCGATCCTGCCGCCTGTGTCAGGAGGTTAAGACGATGCATTCCGACCCCACTTCGGGCAGCACAGCATTGCCGCTCACACCGTTGAACGAGGTCATCGACATCGTGATGAGCCGGGTACCGGGGCCACAAACCGAGGACGTGCCGCTGGCTGAGTCGCTGGGCCGCATCCTGGCAGAAGACGTGGTCTCTCAGCGGAGCCTGCCCCCCTTTCGATCATCCGCCATGGATGGTTATGCCCTGTGTTGTGGTGGGCACGGCGCTCTTTCTGGTTCGACCTTCGAGGTGCTGGGAACGGTTGCCGCTGGGGCGACGTTTGGGGACGCGCTCGGGTTGGGGCAGGCGGTCAGGATCATGACGGGGGCACCCGTTCCCCCCAAGGCAGACGTCGTGGTCATGGTCGAACAGACGACGTCACACCCTCATCCGGTCAGCGATCGGCCCGACACGGTCGAGATCAACGCCGATGTCGCTCACGGATCAAACATTCGACGCGCCGGCGAAGACATCAAACCGGGTGAGCTCGTCTTGCATGCCGGCGCTGTTATCGATCCGACGGGGATAGCCGCGGCGGTGAACGCTGGACCGACCTCAGTACCGGTCGGAAAACGACCGCGGGTCGCCGTGTGCACCACCGGCGATGAACTCGCGGGCGACGGCGAGAAACTTTCGGGTGCAAAGATTCCTGACTCGAACCGCCCCATGCTGCTCGCCGCTGTCGATGCGGCGGGATGTATCCCCATCGATGCCGGTCGCCTCGGCGACGAACGTGCCACGACCGAACGCGGCATCGCCCGGGCGGTCGCCATGGCCGACTTCGTCATCACAACTGGGGGCGTGAGCGCGGGCGACTTTGACTATGTGCAGTATGTACTGGGCGATCTCGGTTGGTCCCAACGGTTCAGGATCGCGATGAAGCCAGGTAAACCCTTCTCGTTTGCCGTCATCGAGGGCACGCCGGTCTTTGCGCTCCCCGGCAATCCAGTATCGGCCTATGTCGCCTTTGAGCTCCTCGTCCGGCCCGCGTTGCGCGCCGCCTTGGGCAGCTCTGCGCCGTTCCGCCCGTGGGCACAAGCGCGTTTCGCCGATGATCGCCCTGCTCACCACGATGGCAAGACCCACTTCTTGCGGATAGCTTCCCTGTGGGATGACCACGGTCTGCTGGTCAAACCGGTGACGGGTCAGGGCTCACACCAGATGGCTGCCCTATCCCTCAGTAACGGCATTGCCGCCTTGGAGTCCGGCCGGGACGTCCATGCAGGGGATCTCGTCCCGACCCTTCTCTGGCGGTAGCCGCTCACAGCACCGACCCGCACCCGACGCGTGTCTGCGATCTGAGCGGATCGTACGGCGATTTCCACCCGTTGACCCCGGGTCGTCGCGGTCAGAGGTCACCGGTTCCCGTCGAGGTCGACACCGGCACGTTCAGCATCATCGGGTGTATCGACATCGGAGAAGGCGCGTACCGTCCCCGGCGCGACGATCTCAACCCAAGCAACATTGAGACGCTTCGTCAGCGCCATCATCGAACGCTCCCCCATCTCGAGTAGCTCGCCCGCCAAGACGAAGGCCGCTGGTCCATATCGAGCGATCAACGGCTGGGAACGTCCGGCGATCGTCGGGATCACCGCATCGCAACCATCGAGATCAACCCCATAGAGGGCACCCAGGTCCCTGGACTCCAGGTGAGGAAGGTCGACGCTGCAGACAAGTGCTTCGACCGGCGTGGCAGGTGCCGCAACATTCATCGCGTATCGCCAACCATGGTCGATCGCTGCCAGCGGCCCGCGTCCAGCGTCGCTGGTGTAGTCACCCGATCCATACGACGGACCGATTTCGATGACACGATCGCACCACGGCGCCATGGCTTGACCCACAGATTCGACCAACGATGTTCCCTCGCGACGCAAGCTCGCCTTAGGCATCCCCATTCGCGTGCTTCGCCCACCGGTGAGCAGCAGACCGATCCGCATCTCGTAGCCCCCTCGTCGTCGGCCGTCGCTGGTTAGTTCCGTTCGATCGCTACCATTTCAGCATGGAGACAGGTTGCCTGATCGACCGCTTTGGGCGGATCCACACCGATCTGCGCATTTCGGTCACCGATCGTTGCGATATGCGCTGTCGATACTGCATGCCCGAGGAAGGTCTCACCTGGTCACCCCGCGGCGATATCTTGACCTTCGAAGAGATAACTCGCTTCGTGAGAGTGCTCGTCGAGCTCGGATTGGAAACGATCCGTCTCACAGGCGGCGAGCCACTCGTCCGCCATGACCTGCCCGCCCTGATCGGCAACCTCCGGGCCGCTGGCATCTCGGAGTTGGCTATGACCACCAACGGCGCCACCCTCCATCAGCACGCATCGGCGCTTCGGTCTGCTGGGCTGGACCGCCTCAACGTCAGCTGCGATTCCCTACGCCGCGAGCGGTTCGCAGAAATGACACGGCGCGACCGCCTCCCCCAAGTCCTCGCGGGTATGGACGCCGCCGAAGCGGCTGGCTTTCCGCCTGTGAAGGTCAACGTCGTGCTGATCCGCGGCTGGAACGACGATGAAATTCTCGACTTTGCCGACTTCGCCTATCGCACCGGGCGTACCGTGCGTTTTATCGAATTCATGCCCGTGGACGCCGACGAGCTGTGGCGCTTCGATGAGGTCGTCTCGGGTGACGATGTGATCCGGACCGTCTCTGAGCGTTACGACCTCGATGTCATCGACCGGACACATGCGCCAGCACAGAGCTACAGCCTCGCAGGGTCGACCGGTCGGATCGGGGTGATCACGTCGATGACCGACCAGTTCTGTGGTTCGTGCAATCGACTTCGGCTCACCGCTGATGGCCAGTTGCGAAACTGCCTCTTCGGAAACGACGAGTATTCAGTCCGCGACGCGCTACGTTCGGGAGCCACCGATAGCGAGCTCGCCGACCTGGCAATCGCCTGTGTCCAGGCCAAAAAGGCTCATCACGGGACCGACGAGGTCACTATTTCGCGTCCGACCCGCTCGATGTCCCAGCAGGGCGGCTGATCGGCGTCCGGCATGGGCACACCTACTCAACGGTGAGCGACAGCTCGTCGTCGACGGCGACCTTCTGTTCGACCCAGACTTCTTCTTGATCGCAGTCGAGTGCGCGTATGTCGTAGTCACCCGGTTCCAGACGGAACGTACGAGACTCGCCGTCGGGCAGTACCTCATCGGAATCGAGCCAGTCGCTCCCCCACGTCTCATCGTCGACCGGCGAAATCTGAACGTGACAGACAGTGTCGCCGGTGGTGTTTTCCAAGGTGATCTCAGCAAGGTCGCCCGAACGGTCGAAATCGCCGATCTCATCGGCACCGATCGCGATCTCGGTATCACCGTCAACTCGCACACCGGTCTTTTCGAACAGGTTGTTGAGTTCGCAATCTTTCGCTTTGACGTCATAGGACCCCGCTGCGAGCTCGGTGGTGTATGTGTCACCGGGCCCCATCGTGTCCTCCGCGCCTAGATCGTCTTTGCCCCAATTGTTCGCGACCGACGGTGAGACGTAAAGGAAACACCACACCTCATTTGAGTCGTTCGTCAGCGTGAGCTCCGATTCGGTCCCCGCTGGGCCCACAGCGATCGCGTCACCGTACATCGGGGTGCCTGAGACCGAGATAACTAACTCATAGGACCCAGACGGCAGGCCGTTCTCGGCCTGTCCACAGACGTAGTAGCGACCCGAGTCACCGCCGTTCCAGGTGTCATCGAGTGTGGACCACTCGGGCAGGAGTTCTCCGTCGATGAACCAAACGGCGTCCCATGACACACCGTCGACCATGCCTTCGTACTGCCAAAACGCGCACAGCGTGTCCGTCTCGCCAGCAGCGAGGAAGGTGACATCGTCGATGGGTTCTTCTGCATTGGTGACTCCGTGGGAGAAGACGAGGTCAGAGAGGTTGGCGTCCTCTGCACTGAAGTCTTCGACGTCGCCAGCGAAGTAGTCGTCGCTGGTCACAGAGTGCTCATAATTCGATGGATCGGCATCATCCGCGTCGGCGAGCAGGTCTGCGGCGAGCGCAACTGGCCGAAGACCGTTGATAAAGCCACCCACCGGGATACATGAATCCAGCCCGTTGATCACGCCGTCGCTATTGGTATCGGTGATGAATCTGCAATCCACCGTCTGCGCATCGGGGTCGTCGGTGGAACCGGCCAACGTCGGTATGGCGACCAGCTCACCATCGTTGTTGACCGCGGTACCGCCGCTGTTCCCGCCTGCGATGGTGGCGTCGGTTTTGATCCACGCACGACCGTCGATATTGGGTTGGCGGGTGAAGCCACTCACGGTGCCGTTGGTAAAGGTGATCGTCAAACCGCCGATGCCTGGAAACCCCATGATGTGGAGGTCGTCGCCGAGCTCGAGTGAATCTGAGTCGCCCACCGGTATCGCTGGCAGGTCGAGCTCGTCGGGGTCGACCTCGTTGCCTTCGGCATCGGCGACGATCTGCAGAACCGCCAGGTCAAGGTCGGCCGATGAGGCGGCGACGTCGGCGATATAGGTCGGCACCGGGTCATCATCGGTTCTGTCGATCGTGTAGATGCCAATGCGGTCGTATTCGCATTCTGAAATCGAGTCGACCACATGAAAGTTGGTCAAGATCCGGCCGGTCGATTCGATGATGGTGCCCGATCCAACGCAGCCGACTGGAGCAAACGAATCGGAACGTTCGACGAGCGGAACGATCAGCACAACGCTTTTGGCTAACTCGGCATTCGAGACGGTCAGCTTGGTCGGTTCGCCGGTCTGCGCAGTCGTCGTCGCTGCGTCCCCCTCACCACCCAGCTTCTCCAAGGCTCCGGATGGTTCGTCGTCACCATCACTCCCACACCCCACCAGGGAAATCATCCCCATGAGGAGGATGGCGAGGAGCGCCAACGGGCGACTGAACTGCGACACGGCGATGTCCTTTCGCGGGTAGGTCCACATCGGTGCAGGTCACCCGTTCTTGCCCGGCCGACCACTGAGCGACCTTTCTACCGCGTCTCGACCCCATCGCGCGGGTTTCGCCGATCCACCGTTCCAACCATTCACCGCACATGGCACAGCGCCGACCCGCACAGACGGTCTTTGCTGAGCCCCCCAATCCATGGAGATCCTGGCGCACTTGAGCCCTATAGATGCCTAAGGGGCTGAGATGCTGAGATGCTCAGATGAAGAGTTGTCGAACCAGGTCCGCAAGCAGGTCACCCACCATTAGGATCGGCTGACTCTTCAGAGATGCATTCCACGACCCGATTCTGTGACGAGGCACTGTAGCGATGGCAAAGAACCGCAGAATTCCAGCACCAGGCCAGCTCATCAACCGCGAGCTGTCCTGGTTGGCTTTCAACGAACGAGTGCTCGCCCTCGCCGACGACGACGTACGCCCCCTGCTCGATCGAGTTCGTTTCGCGGGCATTTTCGCCAACAACCTCGACGAGTTCTACCAAGTCCGCGTCGGTGGTCTCGTCGTATCGGAGGAATCCGATCCGTCAGCCAAGTCGCCAGATGGGCTCACCCCGGGTGAACAGCTCGCATCGATCTACGAGCGCGTCCTGGCGCTACACCTCCGATCACAAGACCTGTTTTCCAGCAGGCTCGAACCGGCACTGCGCGCCGCGGACATCATCCTGACCAGCTGGCACGACCTTGACCAAGAGGACCACAAGTCGCTGGGGGACCTCTTCGAAGAACAGATCTTCCCCCTGCTCACACCGACCGCTGTCGATCCAAGCCATCCCTTCCCCTATCTGTCGAGCCTGTCGCTCAATCTCGGCCTGTACATCACCTATCCCGAGACCGGGGCGACGATGTTTGCCCGGGTCAAGGTCCCCGGGTCATTGCCGCGCTTCATCCAGGTGCCCGACTCGTCCCGATACGTCTTGGTCGAAGACCTGATCGCAGCCCACCTGAGTCGCCTGTTTCCGGGCGGTCAGTTCAGCGAGACCTACGTGTTTCGAGTCACCCGCAACACCGATATCCCCTTCGCTGAAGAGCGGGCAAGCGACCTGATGCAGGCGATCCGGGACGGCCTCGTTCAGCGACGGCGTGACGCCGATGTTGTACGCATTGAGATCTCGGATACGGCGAGTACCGACCTGCTCGACATGCTGATCAGCCAACTCGATGCAGACCGAGCCCAGATCTTTCTGTGCGCAGGCCCGGTCGGGATGGCAGGTTTGCTCGATCTGACGAGCATCGATCGTTCCGATCTCAAAGTCCCGACCTTCCATCCGACCATCCCACCCGATCTCGTCGCGCCCGGACGCAGCGTCAGCGTCATGGAAGTCATCTCGGACCACGATCTGTTGGTGCACCACCCCTATGAGAGCTTTCGGCGGTCCGTCGAAGCATTCATCGAGGAAGCCGCGAACGATCAGAGGGTTCGAGCCATCAAACAAACGCTGTACCGCAGCTCGGAAGACGACCGTGGAATCGTTCGGGCATTGGTACGCGCAGCTGAGTCAGGAAAACAGGTAGTCGCCCTCGTCGAACTCAAAGCCCGCTTCGATGAAGCGGCCAACATCGAACGGGCACGACAGCTCGAACGTGCTGGCGTTCACGTCGTCTATGGCGTTGCTGGACTCAAGACACACACCAAACTCTGTCTCGTCATCCGCGAAGAACACGGCGTGTTGCGCCGCTACGCACACCTGGGCACCGGCAACTACAACTCCACCACCGCCCGAACATACGAGGATCTGGGCTTGTTCACAGCCAACGAAGAGATCACCGCCGATGTCGCCGAACTCTTCAACTACCTCACCGGCTACGGCCGTCCCACCCAATACCGAGAACTCCTGGTGGCCCCGCACACACTGCGATCGTCACTACTGTCGCTCATCCGACGCGAACAAGACATGCCAGACGGTCGGATCATCATCAAAACCAATGCCCTCATCGACCCAGAGGTCATCCAGGCGCTCTATGACGCGTCGCGGGCAGGCACCCAGATCGACTGCATCGTCAGGGGCGCCTGCGCGCTGCGACCCGGGATGCGGAAGTACTCAGAGAACATTCGGGTGCGCTCGATCGTGGGGCGGTTCCTCGAACATTCCCGTGTCTTCCGGTTCGGCCAGCCCGACCGGGAATGTGACTATTACATCGGTTCGGCCGATCTGATGAGTCGCAATCTCGACCGGCGGGTCGAAACGCTCGTTCCCATCTTGGACTCCAACCTGCGACGCCGAATCGACCTCGTCCTAGAGAGCTACCTGCTCGACGACACCTTGTCTTGGCAGCTCCATGGACGAAGTAAATCCTGGACCCGCCTAGGGTCGGAAAAGGGCTACGACGTCCACCAACAGCTCGCCTATGACGCGCAAACACGAACACAGGACGTTACCTACGCGCACGTTCCGGCGCTCGCGCAGGGCGACGTCGAAACCGACGCCGAAGTACGTGCCGCAGGTGGCATCGTCACCGCCACAGATGAACAGGGCACCATCCATGCGCTGCTCATCTACCGGCAGAGCTACGACGATTGGACGCTTCCAAAGGGCCGGCTCGATGCTGGCGAAACCGCAGTTCAAGCCGCTCAACGAGAAGTTACCGAAGAGACCGGACTCGATGTTCGGGTCGGAGAACGTGCCGGATCGGTGCGTTACCGCGACCGCAAAGGGCGACGCAAGATCGTCGAGTATTGGATGATGTCGGCGGTACCTGAGTTGGTCGATCTCGGTGCCGTCGCCGACTCATTCATCCCGAACGAAGAGGTCGACGCTGTTAGGTTCGTACCCGTGTCCGAGCTCCACCACACACTGTCTTACGAATTCGACCGACGCCTGGTCGCCAGGCTCGATTGGGCGCGCGGATGCTAAACCCGGCCGACGATGCGCCGCTCGGTACCACCGTCGCGATCATCGATCTGGGTTCAACGAGCTTTCACGCACTCGTCTGCGAGGTTGATGCTGACGGTTTTGTCCTGCCCCTGGCGCGAGACCGGGACACGTTGCATCTCGGCGGTGCGGTCGGTCGGACCGGCGGCATCGACCCCGACCATCTCGCACAGGCGGTACAGAGCATCGGGAGGCTGCATCACCTTGCATCCCAGCTCCCGACCACCCATCTCCGCGTCGTGGCGACGAGCGCTATTCGTGACGCATCGAACTCCGCTGAGGTACTCGACGCGCTAGAACAACGAATCTCGCATCCAATCCAAGTCCTCTCGGGTGCCGATGAGGCGCGGTACGCGTTCTTCGGTCAACTTGGAGCCGTCACCGGCGGGCGTGGTCCCCGCCTCGCCATGGACATCGGCGGCGGCAGCTTGGAGCTGGCTGTCGGTACGCCTCAGCTCGGCCCCTCACATGTTCTGAGCCTGCCGCTTGGCGCCTCGCGAATGGCCTCACGGTTTGTGGCCCACGATCCCGGTACACCAGCAGAGTTCGACGCCCTCCGCGCCGAGGTTGCGCGAATCTGTGAAACCATCCCTGAAGCATTTCGATCATCTGACCACATCGTCTGTTCGGGCGGGACCACCCGTGCGATCGCCCGCTACTACGCGGCGGATCGTTGGGGTGACGTCCCTGCTTCGGTGAATCAAACCGTGATCTCGCGTAAGAGCCTCGCCAAACTCGATGCTCGCTGGCAGGGAACGACCCGTAAGCAACGCCTCCGACTCCCCGGTGTCGAAGAGCGTCGCGTCGACGTGCTGGCGGTGGGCGTCGCCGTACTCAATGAGCTGTGCGCGTCACTCGACATCAAGACTCTGATCGTCAGCGATCACGGCATGCGTGAGGGTCTCGCCCTTGAGGCGGCCGGGCTTATATCGGCCGACGGGGCGCCGTCGCCAGCACTTGCAGATCCCCGCGCCACGGGTGTCGAGCACCTTCATCGTCAGTTTCCGACAGACCGCGCTCACGGCGACCATGTTGCGAGGCTCGCCATGGAGATCTTCTCTGGAGTGGCAAAGCCACTCGGAATCAAACGGTCGTGGCGACATGTGCTGTGGGCGGGGGCTCAGCTCCACGACATCGGCACGGCGTTGCATCTGAGCGGACACCACCGACACGGCGCCTATCTGGTCGAGAACGCGTTGTTGCCTGGTTTTTCACCCTCAGATATCGCAGCAATCGCAAGCATCGTCCGCTTCCATAAGGGATCGGGCCCCAAGACATCATTTCCTGCATGGACCCGCGTCGAACAACAACGCATCGTTGAACAACTCATCGGCATCGTGCGGGTCGCCGACGCCCTGGACCGAAACCGAACGCAAAAGGTCGAGCTGTCACGCGTCACGGTCTCCCACGCCAGGATTACCCTCCATGTACACCCCGGCGAACTCGACACCGAGGTACTCGCCGACCTCGATCTCAAAACCGATGTACTCGCCCGCGCCTGCGACCGCGAGGTCGTGGTGAAGATTCTTGAGCCAGGCGCTTTGCACTGACCCGAACTGCGACACCCAGTGCTCGAGACGGGGTTCGATCACCCGATGACCATGCGCGACCGCAGCCTTGCCCAGTCCTCGTCGGTCATTTCCCAACGCTCCAAATAGCCGCCTATCGATCCGTCAGTCGTGATGATCGACTCCAACGCCGCGTCGAGATACTCAGCGCGGACCTCCAAAGCGGGAACGATCCATTCGGGATCCGGTAATGCGGCGGCAAGGGTCCGGATACGTATCGAGTTGGTATCGGCCAGGTATTTCGTCGATGCCAAATAGTGACTCAGCACGCGGTCATAGCTCACCCCAACCGCCAGCTGCACCAGAGCCACCGAGAGACCGGTTCGGTCCTTTCCCGCAGTGCAATGCACGAGCACCGCACCTGACTCCTCCAGGAGTGCGCGCGCCGGAGCACTGAGCGATCTCGTATGTGAGTACGGGAACCTCGCATATGCCTCTCGGATTTGGCGGGGTAGGTCTACCTCGGCCGTTTCCCTGTTCATGACGCGCTCGATCAGCCGATCGATGTTGAATTCGGGGTCTCGTATCGACCGGTGTTCGGTCTCGACATCGGGCCAGTGCGGTGAAGGCGCTCGCTCGCGTTCGGTGTCGTCGCGAAAGTCGATAACGCGACGCACCCCGGCATCGAAGAGCGCATCGAGGTCAGCGCGATCGGCCTGATGGAGGTGCCCTGACCGCAACAATTGGCCGCGGCGCAGCACCGGGCCTTCATGGGAAAGATCGGCCGAGTCACGAAGATTCGCGATGCGGTCCGGGTCGATCCTAGACATCATCGATCTGCCTCCAGCATGGATATCGTGAGCCGTAGTGACTTCATCGAGTTGTGAGATGACGGTGCAGAAAGTTCACCACTTGCCGGTAGGCCTCCATGGTTGGATGACCCGGGTCGTCGACCGCGAGCTCCTCGGTCAAGACCGAATGGGCGAGCCGACCAATCCCCTCGGGATTTCCCGGCGATGAGTCGATTTCAATACCGATAAACCGGTCGCCGAGCAATCGCCGAAGGGCATCGAACCTTGGTCGACGGCAGAGCGGATCACCGGTAAAGCGCAGCCCCATCACCTCCAGGTCCTCGCCTTCAACCCGCTGTGCAACGGCCGCCGCATCCGCATCTGAGAGGGGAAAGCCACGCTGTTGTGCTGGCAGCACCCCGGCGGGTAGCGATGGTTGGGAGAGCACCGGCGCCACAACGTGTGGTTCGGTCAGCATGGCAAGACCGTACCCACCCGAGAAGCACATCCCCACCACACCAAGTGGCTCGGCGCGTTCGGCATACAGACTCGCCGAAAGAGCTTTGAGCCAGTCCACAGCCGGGGTTGAGCGCCCCCAGGCGAAGGCCGAAAACTCCGCGGAGATGCACATCGAAGCCAGCGAGCGGGCCGAATAGAGCGGATCTACCCGGCGGCCCGGCTGCCCTAAGAGTGACGGCAGAACGACCTCGAAACCCTCTTCAACAAGCATGTTCGCAAAGCGAGCAACGTTTGGGGTGATGCCGGGTACCTCGTGAATGACGATGATGCGGGGTCCAGAGCCCTGACGGAACACGTCGTGGGTTCGGCCCTCAGCGGTGAACCGGGTGTGATCAAACGCATCCATGACCGACTGCATGCACTTCTCCTTTTGGCCGCCCCGAGACGCTATCGCGGAAGCCGCCAAAACCGACCACGACTTGACGTCTACCCCAAGTACACGTATATCCTTTTCGTGTTATTTCATTCCCTTCAAAACAGGAGACAACACATGCCAAGAGTTCTCAGTAGTGACGCAGCGCGCACGGCGGTCACCGGGGCCATCGCTAAGGCGGGCAACATCCACGAGACGCTCAATCAACTCAAACTTGACGGAGACGCTCTCAATACGCCCGAGAACTGGGACGGCGCTCTCGCGGCTCAGTTCCGGGGCGAATGGCCACAACACCAGCGGAACTTCGAGCTCGCGTTGCAAAGCATCGATGCGGTCGCCGACTGGGCCAAGCGCGTCAACGAGAACATCATGGTCGCTGGCGGGAACGGCGCGTAGCGGTCCATGTTCTGGGTTGGTGGGGCGCTGCGCAACGCGCCTCACCTCCCGGCCCCAGCCGCCACATATGCCCACCTCGGAGGTGATCGATGCCAGCATCGACTGACTTACTCCAACAAATGCAGGCAGCTCAGCTTGCAGACCAAGCGTTTCGAAGCTCCAGCGACGCCTTAACCCAACACCTCGAAACACTCAACCGCGCCGTCGAAGCGGCCATGACCGACCTTGCTGGTGTCGCCGTCGATCGCACGGAGCCGCTCGCCGACGATGCACGTACCGATACCGCACGGAGCAGATCCGACTGTGAACGGCAGCGCGAAACGGTCAGAGCGTTGTTGATTCAGGCGCAGGCAGTGGCCGTCGCCCAAGGCGTCGTCGTCGGCTACGGGTGACAAGGTCCGAAGAGGCACGGCGGAACACGCGCGCCTACATCGAGTAGCCCGAGGGGCGTCCAGTCCGGGCTTAACGCTACGCACACGGGGCGGTCTGGGCGTTCTTATCCCGCACCGTTCAACCCAGGGGCGCTCCGTTCGCCGCGAGCGCTCCCCCGGGCAGTTGCTCGTCGTTCGTCCCCGGCTGCGGTGAAACGCGCAATGGTGGATCCGATGCCGAATACACAAAACCGGCGCCGATCAGATCGCCGACCGGAATTCGCCACGGCCCCGACCCCTCCGACTCTGCCGTCGCGGCACGAAACGCGTTTGGGAACCGTCCTTGATGTAGGGCTCGGCGAAGCGCGCTCGGCGCAATCCCACATCTCTCGACCGCCTCGGCAACACTCATCGTCTCCGACGACCAAGTCACCGCGGTCGTTCCGGTCAGATCAAGAACCGCTCCCTCGGAAGAATCACCCAATGCGTCGAGAGATTCACGCAGGGCCGCCATCTGGGATTCGTTCATCTCACGTGTCAGCTCGCTATCGGGAATCACAGAACCGCGAGCCACAGGGGGATCGGATGCGGCGACCCCGTTCGAAGCCCCTTGACGTGTGCGACTTACCATCCCCATCGCAGCGCGTTGATGTGCGCTGATCGAGCGGGGCGGCAACGCTACTGCGCTCGGGGCCGGGGAAACCTCGGGGACCGTGTCCCGATGCGGCGTGGATGCGGCGATGGGAGACGACCGAGTAGCAAAGTGGGCGGCGGGTTGTGGACCACCTGCAGGTGGTGGAGGCTCAAAGCCTTTCGGCCACCGGGTTCGCGTGTCGTAGTAGATCCCTTCAACCTTTGAATCCGAGAGGTCTGCACGATGTAGATCTGTCCCCGCGAGGTTTGCCCCCGACAGATCCGCTGAGACCAAGATCGCTCGGTTGAGATCTGCTCGGGACAGATCGACCCCCCGGAGATCCGCGGACGTCAGATTCGCCCCCGAAAGATCTGCACGTCGGAGGTTCGCGTTCCGAAAATCCGTGCCCTGAAGGTCGGCCTTCACCAAGCTCGCGCCCGCCAGCTGCACGCCGGTGAAGTCGGCACGAAACCCGTCAACACCTCTCAGTTCACTTCCCGTCATATCCGCACCGGCAAGATTTGCCCGACGCAGCGATGCCTTCGTGAGATCGATTGGATTCATCTCGGCGCCGATCAGATCCGCGCCGGTGAAGTCGGCGCGGATCGCGACGGCACGGACCAATAGGGCTCCTGAGAGATTCGCCCGTCGGAGGTCTGCCCGGGTGAGATCTGCATTTGCAAGATCCGCCGCTACCAACTCGGCCCCTGAGAGATTCGCCCGGCGGAGATTGCCGCCGCCGAGATTCTTTCCCGATATGAGCCGTTCCCAGTTGTTCATGGGTGAGTACCTCTGCCGTGCCGCCTACCCGTGCGATCACGACATGATGTTCTTGATCTGGCTGGACCCCGCTACCCCTGCTCGATGCCGCATGTGGTCGCCTAACCCAGGCCACCCAACACCGACGCCATATCTGACAATATTGCATCCATCGGCGTTCATGCGAGATGCGCCGCGAAAATCGCATCCCTCCCGCAAGAACCGTCAAACGTCACCTCCGGTCGTTCTCCACCGTCCCGATGACCTTTCTCAGACCGGGTTCTGTGCGGGTTCCCACCCGCCGCACATCGGTCAGGGCCGTCTCCACCCGCGTGGGTAAACCTCCGGCCGCAGGGTCTCAGGAATTGGCGAACGCGCCGATGCCGCTACTTGGGTGACCGCGGAAGATCTGCGAGGACGGCAGCTTCGAACTGCATTCCGGCATCGGTCGACAACCACGCCTCCATAGCTTCGAGGCGATCATCACCGGCATCGGTCAGTGCTGCCAAGGCGTCACTCACCATCGACGCATCGACGTCGAGCGTTTTGAGCCACTCATCAAATGCTGGGTTCGCTGCGAGGAAACCGGGGTTCGCAAGGACGTGCACATCGCTCGGTGCAGGAAGGATCGCTGCCTCGTCCAAGAGATACACATCGTCGGACGCGGCTTGAGCGGAAGGCAACCACACCACTTCGATATCGACCGACGTCGGCATCCGCGAGGGAAGTTGGGCCGCGAGCGATGCGTGAACAAACTCGGCGTCAGGCCATCGCTCAGCAACGGCCTTCTCCAACCCGTCCACGACCGGCGAAGCCACCGGCAGCCCAACCCTGTTTGGATCATCACCGGCGTCGGGTCGAGACCCCATCAGCGACCAGCCTGCGCGCAGCCAAACACCGAGATCCTGGACGGAGTCTTGAACCGTCTCGTAGACCAGGCGGTCACGATCAGCGACGTAACCACCAAAGAACACATCTGCTTCGCCGCGAGCGAGGCGAGCGTAGGCGGCCGAAGGGCCGCCAGCGACGATCTCGACGTCGAGGCCCGCGGCATCGAGCGCAGCGGCGACGGAATATGCCATCGCTTGCGTTTCTTGGCGCCCATCGACCACGGCGATACGCACCTCGGGCACGGCATCGACCGTCTCTGTGCATGACGCCAACAGGAACACGACGATGCCGAGCATCATGACCGAAGCAATTCGGAAAGCTCCCACGAACCTCTTTTCGAGCATCGACCGAGCAGGCTGGGTCATGCTAGCTCGGCGATGCGAGCCCACCGAGCTGGGTATGAAGACCTCAGCTGCTTTCCGAGCGGACGAGGGTGCCGACGCAAGGCGCCGCCCATTGAGGTGCGTTCAGAGTGCGCCATGAAAACGGGGCGGGCCGTCGGCCCGCCCACAGGTTGCGACGTCTGCTTAAAGGTCGACGAGGCGCTTGTCTTGGCCGAACTGCTCGACGAACTGGCGAGCAGAGGCTGCTGCCGCCTTTTCCAGAACTGGGGCAAGACCAGGCGCCGCTGTCTGAGCCATCTGTGCCAAAGCCTCGAGCTCTTTCGGGCTCGCAAGGTAGGTCAAGCTTCGGTACACGTACTTCGCGATCGCACCGGGATCGGCCGCGTCGGCAGTGCCGTTCATGCCATATGGCTTGACTTCCAAACGGCTCCTGCGCGGGCGCGTACCACCCCGGGAAAATGTTGCCGCCTCGCTCGTGAGTTGGTTGAGCACCTCTCCGATTTCACGATCGGATTCGGGGGTTTCGGTCGCTTGTGACGCAAGCTCATCGAGACGTTTGATGGCACGGACGGCGTGTGGGTTGCTCGGAACACCGCGACGCCCCCGCGACAGTTGCGAAATGGTCGGCTGGGAAAGCCCGATCAGCTGACTCATATCCGACTGCGTCAGATGCAGTTTGGTCTGGATGCGAGCAATCACCTTGCCCAGCACTTCGCCGAATTCGGCCTGCTGTGCATCCAGGTTGCGCTCCTCTTGGGGATCCGCTGTCCGGTCCTGAATCAGGTTGGTCTCGATAACAACGTTCTCGTCAACGGTTGTCATTTGGTTTGGCTCTCCTCCGCTTTTTTCTGGGCATCCGCCCAGTTGACTGACCCGGCCCCGGTCATATTCGAGTCGGCAAGGCCGACACCGGTTCGCCGTGGTTCACGCCATGCGAGCCGCCCGTCGCCACACCCCGGCAAGCTGCGAACCGACCTGGTGTCGTACCCATAGAACAATGAGCACCCGCCGACAACAGGCCTACGGAGCGCAACCAAGGAGGTGAAGTCTGATTGACCTTGTCACCAATCAAAATCGCCCCTCCAGTCACCCTCGATCGCAACTTGACGAATAGTACAATAGACGCTCGCAGGCCACACACAAATGATTTTCCAACATGCCGGACATCACTTGTGGTGCGATTTGCAACATGAGGCCCGATACTAGTCAGACGCCAGATATTGGCAAATGTCGCGCTGAAGAATAATTACATCTCTTAAGACACCGTATTGATACTTCAATCGACACCCGTGGAGGCGCCAAAATGCCACGTGGGGTGGTTGGCGCAGCTCGCAAGCACCCTTGAGACTCGAACCGAGTTGCAATATGAGACCACAAGGTCTCGACGGCACATCACGCCAAGGAACCCAACGAATACCCTGATGCTTCGCACGCGCTGACCACACGGCGAATAATCGATATCGCATTCACTGAGTGCCGAGTCCGCCGACATGGCGACATTCCCAGACGGTGCAACCCTCGCCGCGCGCTATCCCCAACGACTCTGAGCGACGATCACGGCGAGCCCAAGAAGCAGGATGGTCGAAAGCACCAGCGCCGCCGTCTGAGTCCTCGAATCGGACTTATTGACCATCAGGAGACCTCCGGCGATCAGACCGCCGAGGAAGCCACCAAGATGTCCACCGATCGAGATGTTGGCCCCCACGAAGGTGAACACCAAGTTGAGCACCATGACTCCACCGAGGCCGGACCGCCAAATATCGATGTTGTGGTACCGCTGGACGGCGATCAGCACACCCATCAACCCAAAGATGGCACCGGATGCACCGACGGTAGGTGTTCCGGGGTTGGTCAAGGCGACGACGCCGAGCGAACCACTTGCAAGTGACACGGCGTAAAGGCCCAGAAATCGAGCGGTGCCGAGGCGCGCCTCGATGGCTTCGCCCCAGAGAAACAGCGCCCACATGTTGAAGGCCAAGTGCAACAGACCCGCGTGCAGAAAGGCGCTCGTGATCAGGCGCCACCACTCACCATCCGCAACCTGGCGCACCGTGAGCCAACCATCTGGATCGAGGTTGAAAACCTGAGCAGCGATAAACGCTACGACGTTTGCGACAACCAGCGCGCGAGTAGCTACCGGCTGGTTGTACAAACTTCTTACGGTCCGAATCTTTTGCCCGCCTCGCCGCTGACAGTCTTGGCAGTGATACCCCACGGGCGCTGACACCATGCAGTCTGCACAGATCGGTTTGCCACAGCGCTGACAGGTGACTCCGGTCGGGCGATCGGGGTGACGCGCACAGTTCACGTAAATATCCTCGGCAGAGCAGGCGCGGACCTAGAGCCGAATCGACCCGTCGATAACCCGTTGATAGGTGCTGGCATCCAATTCGATGTAGCTCTCCGTGGCAGGGTCGAAAACAAACATCTGATCTTCCACGAGCCCAGGATCAAAACCTTGGGTTACCAGATCGACCTTGCGGTGTTTGAACGTGCCGGTCACCTCGACCTCGGCGGCGTGGCGCAAGAACTTCGGCCGGGCATACGTCGGCAGGTGTTCAGCCATCGCAGAGGCAAAATCGGTCAGATCAAACTCCTGATCGATGACGATCAACGCCATGCCCGCACGCCCATCGCCGCCGGGCACCTCGACGCCATAGACCGTGCTCTCGAGAACACCGCCTTGAATCCCGATGACCTCTGCGACCTCAGCGGTCGAGACGTTCTCACCCTTCCATCGGAACGTATCCCCTGCTCGATCCACGAAATAGAAGTAACCCTCCTTATCGATCTTGGCGAGGTCTCCCGACCGGAACCAGGCATCCCCATCGGAAAAGGCGTTGCGCAGAATCTTCTTCTCGGTCGCTTCGGGATCGGAGTACCGCTGAATCGCCATCGGATGATTCTTCGAGGACGGAATTTTTCCAATCAATTCGCCAGCTTTACCGGGAGGGCATTCGATGCAACGTCCCGTCGAGGCGTCACGAACGACATCCTCGGTTTCAAGGTCGTACTCGACGACCTTGATGGGGAACAACGGCCGGGTCGCGGTCGGGATCCACCCCATCGCTCCGATATGACCATCCAGGTTCCACAAACCGATGTTGCCCTCAGTTGCACCGTAAAACTCATAGATCTCCTCGATGCCGAACCGCTCGACGAACTTCGGCCACACATCGGGGCGGAGCCCGTTGCCGACGATGTAACGGATGCTGTGGGCTTTGTCATTGTCCTGAGGTTCGGCGGTCACCAGGTAGCGACACAATTCGCCGATGTATTGAAAGACCGTGATGCCGTATTCTCGACAGTCATCCCAGAACTCGCTGCGCGAAAACTTTGGCCGCAGCACGATGGTGGCACCGCTGATCCAGCTCGCACCGACACCGCAGAGCAAACCAGCGGTGTGGTAAAGCGGAAGTACTACATACATGCGATCGTCCTCTTGAAGAGGAGCGATTGCGGCGAACACGCCAGCGAGGCGGGTCATGCGCGAATGGGTGATCTCAACGGCCTTCGGATTGCCGGTCGTGCCCGATGTGTAGATGTACACCGCGACGTCGTGTTCGGTCAGCCCGGAACGATGATCGGCACCCGGGCGTTCTGGTGACGCCTCGGACAAGCCTTCGGTGATGTCGTTAATCACATCGAGCCCCGGGGCCGACCCGTCGACCGACCAGATCGGTGTTTCAACTTCGGCGAGCACCGTTTCGAGGTTGGGCAGCGTGTCGTCGCCGACCAACACCAACTTGGCATCTGCGAGGGTCAAGGAGTGGATGAGGGGATTCCCGGTCAGGTTGTAGTTGATCAGCGCCGAGACCACACCCACCTTGGCGAAACCGAAGACGGCGAAGAGAAATTCGGGCCGGTTCGTCAACATGACAGCGACCCGGTCACCGGCCTGTAACCCATTCGCGAGGGCCCAGTTGGCGTACCGGTTGGCCTCTTGGTCCCACTCGGCAAATGTCCACGACGCGTGCTGATCGGTGGTGGTCAGCACGGCGAGCCGCTCAGGCGTCGCGTCCACTCGGGCTTCGAAGGCGTCGGCAAGGTTGGTATGGCGGGGCTTGCCAGGCATCGGCAAGGTTGCCTTAGCGATACGCGCATATGCGGTGGAATAACGCATCTCCCGTTGGAGTCGTCCCACAAGACTGCTTCGGCGGCGAGCGTCGAGCATGTTGAACTTGCCGAGCTGTGGAATCTTCATCGAGGTACCGCTCCTACAATCTGGGGTTCCAGGCAAATCTGGGGTTCGAGGTAAATCTGGGGTTCGAGGCCGCTATATGGGTTCTAGGCCGTTAACGGGTGCCTTTGAGCGCTCCGAGGCGCGGGCATCGCGACCGTCAACCGCTGCACTGACGTCTGCATCGGCGTCGGTGTCGAAGCATCGTATCGGCACCTGGTCACCGTTTGCTGTAAGTGGATCGGCGTGCACCGAGTTGCAGGCCGCCAACGATCACCGTTGCATCCCACAACGGGCACCACTGAAGTTGCACAGACTGCGTTGTTTGGAGCAACTTTCTAGACATGTCGCGATGACCGAGCGAACATCGTGCCCGACGCCCCAACGTGTGCGCTCAACTGGACCAGGAAGCCTCGATGAGCGATTCCTCACGAGTCGCCAGCGCAACAACGGCGACACCGAACGACAGCCCCAGCCTCTCAGAGCGCCCATCATCGGCCGTCGCTGCGTCGTTGGAGGTGATCGGAGAACGCTGGTCATTGTTGATCGTGCGAGAGGCATTCCTTGGAGCGCGCCGCTTCGAGGAGTTTCAGGCCCGACTCGGTATTGCACGCAACATGTTGGCGACCAGACTCAAGTCGCTCGTCGCCGCAAAAGTGTTAAACAAGCGCAAGTACCAGGATCGCCCCGCCCGCTATGAGTATCGGTTGACCCAACGCGGCGCCGACCTGGCGCCCATGCTGTTGGCGCTCGACACCTGGGGCGCCAAATACCTCGGCGCCTCGACGACCGGTTTCATTCACGTCCCCTGCGGCTCGGTCGCCGGTTCGTCGACGGTCTGTGCACAGTGCGGTCAGCCGATCAGCGCTTTTGATATGGCCCTCATCGATGAGACCTAGCGTTTCTCCATCAACCCCACCTGTTCGCGGATCCAACCGATCATCTCATCGACGATCTCGGGGCCCTCTGGCTCGTTGAACATCTCATGGCGAAGGCCCGGTTTGGTTCGCCGCTCCACGACGTCGACCGATTCGAGACGCTCGGTGAAACTCGCAGGGACCAACTCGTCATCTTGTCCATGCAGTACCAGGGTGGGGATCCTCAGACGGTGACATTCGGCCTGAGCGGCGTTCATCGTCGTCAGAAGCATCGCTCCCAGACCGGTGGTCGACGACGTCTCGACCAGCTCATCGGCAAAATACGCCTCGCCGACCCGTGGGTCGCGTGAAAGCTGTTCGCCGCTGATGTCGAGCGGGATTGCGAGCTTCGGCAATACCTTGGCGAGATACGGGGTGAGAAAACGCTTCCAAGGCGTGATCGCGGCGTCGAGCGCTGGTGCACTCAGGACTAACAAATCCGGTGGTGGGCGGTCGCTGAGGGCGTAGCTGAGGGAAAGCAGGCCGCCCATCGAGTGCCCCACCAGAACGGTCGGCACGCCCGCCTCGCCAGCCCGCCCAAGGCCGCACTCGATCTGATCCAGATAGCGGTCCGCTGAGTCGACATAGGCGCGGCGCCCGTCCGATCCGCCGAAGCCAAACAGATCGATTGCGCTCGCGTTGATCCCGTTATCGACCATTTGCTGGGCGACATGTTGATATCGACCTGAATGCTCTCCAATGCCGTGGACGATCAGCGCTGACGCCCACGGTTGAGCGGCTTCCCAAGTGCGCCGGACCTCGTGGTGCCCGTCCTCGGTCGTTGCATGCTCGACAACCCAGCTGGCCATAGCGAATCCCCTTCTCCACCGAAGCGTGTACCCTAGATCGGACAGTTCGTCACGTACTGCATGGGTCTCAGCAGGTACAACTCGGGGGAAAGTAGATACGGGTGCCACGACCGGCCTCAGATCCTCGACGGGTCAGTGTGACCCGAATCGTTACCCCTCGTCCCTGCCAAACGATCACAACCGCCCGTCATTTCAGCGCCGCGTCACCTGCCGAGCGGTCGACACGCGTCGATGCGCGAACACGCATTGACGTGGAGCGCGCCGGTCCGCACGGCGGCGATCCCCTGCTCTTCATCCACGGGTTTACCGGGGCGAAAGAAGACTTTTCGGGCTGGCTTGACGACTTCGCTCAGATGGGCTTCGACGTCGCAGTTTTCGATCTGCCTGGTCACGGCTTCTCCGACCCGTTGTGCTCTCGCGACGCCTATGACCTGGGGCGGCTCGCCGATGAAGTCCTGGGGCTCATCGATGCGCTCGGCTGGTCACAGATCAACGTCGTCGGCCATTCCATGGGCGGCATGGTCGCCCAGATCATGGCAGGCGAGCACCCCGAACGATTCAAACGTGCCGTTCTGATGAGCACGCACCATGGGCCGATCGACCTCGACACCGAACTCGCCGCGTTTGGAGCAACGTTTGCCCTGACCAACGGCATGGTCGCGCTCAACGACTTGTTGAAGACTATCTCGCTTCCGACGACCACCGGGGTTGGCGCAGATCTGCGGCTCGACCCGGCTTATGACCGCTTCATGAACGAGAAGTTCGAACGCTGCGATCCGGCGATGTTCGCCGGCATGGTGACATCGATGACGACATGCTCCGATCGACTCGGGCTACTCGGCAAGCTTCGAATACCGACGTTGGTGATGGTCGGCGAGAACGATGCCAACTTTCTGGCCTCGAGCCACGCGATTGCCAACACGATCCCGACCGCCACTTTGGTCGAACTCAGCGGAGCCGGACATAACCCCCAGTTTGAGGTTCCGGACCGCTGGTTCGACCTCATCACCGGCTTTCTGTTGGCAGACGTCTAGATGGACGGATTTTGCCACCCGAGCGTCGCCATAGGATGAGACGATGCCGCTCGCTCATATCGACGACGAACTTCGTCACCCTCGAGGTACCGCTCCGTGGTGGAACGAATCGGTCTATCTCGATTGGACCGACAACGACGCAACCAGCGGGGGGTATCTGCGGATTGGTCTGCTACCGAATCGGAACGCAGCGTGGTACTGGGGGGCCCTTGTTCGCGCCGGTGAACCCACGATCTTGCTCATCGACGATGAGGTGCCGCTACCCAGCCGTTCAGACGGTTGGGAACTCCGCTCCGATGGCTTGTGGGCCGACTACACCGTCGAATCACCGCTCGAACATGTGAGCGCGGGTCTTGAGTCTTTTGCACTCGCGATCGATGCACCCGAGGAGGTCGATCGGTCTCCCATGCTGGGCGACCGGGTCGCGTTTGGTTTTGAGCTGGACTGGTTCACCGCCGGGCCCGGCGTCTATCGCTGGCCTGCGGTGGCGGAACGAACCGAAGCACCATGCCGGGTCGAGGGCAACGTTTTGTTGGGCGACGAGACGATGCCCGTGGATGCTGTCGGGCAGCGAGACCATTCATGGGGCGATCGTGAATGGTTCGCCGCGGAATGGACCTGGACAGCCTTCCACTTCCCCGACGGACGTCACATCCACACGACAACCGTCTGGTTGGGGGATGCCCACCTCAGCTTTGGGTACACCTTGGCCGACGGTCGGTACCACGACGTTCATAATGCCGCCATGGACCGTCGGACTCCGGTTCGCCCAGACGGTACAAGCCTGATCGTCAACGGAGAATCGATGGAGATCGAACCGGTTGGATGGGCGCCAGCACCCATACGCGATGGCGACCGGTCCGCTCGCCTCGACCGCGCCCTGGCGCGCGTCCATCATCAAGACGGAACGGTCGGGGTCGGCTGGTGGGAACGTCACCACATCCACACCGGTTAGCTGCCCGCGGCAACCGTGACCCGCTCTCCGGACCGCACGACGATACGGATTGCGTCACAGTCGGCCGACCGTACGGGCAAGAACCGAACGAACGGGTCACTGGTCTCGAGGTTGGCAGGGACCACATCGAGGAGCAGGGCCGACACATGAACACATCAGATGGAGCATCACATGAAGTTCGCACTCGCCTGCGCCATGGTCGAACCGTCCCACCTACTCCCCCTGGCACGCAGCGCAGAGGCCGCCGGGTTCGACTCGATCACGATGCCAGATTCGGTGTTCTATCCCCGGAACACCGATGCTTCCTATCCCTATAGCCCCAACGGCGAGCGGTTCTGGGACGAGGAAACGCCGTTTGTCGACCCGTGGGTCGCTATTCCTGCTATGGCGGCAGTGACCGAACGGATCGACTTCTTCACCAATGTGCTGAAGGCGCCATTGCGCGAGCCGTTGTTGTTAGCCAAGACGGTCTCTTCGGCCGCGGCGATGGCGCCCGGTCGCATAGGAGTCGGCGTCGGTCTCTCCTGGATTCCAGAAGAGTTCGAATGGCTCAATCAAGACATGAGGACTCGCGGCGCTCGCCTCGATGAGATCATCCAGATCTTGCGCGCCACGATGTCTGGACAGTGGACAGCGTTCCAAGGCCGCCACTATTGCTTTGGGGAGTTGATGATCAAACCAGCGCCTGGCGCTCGCGTGCCGATCTTTGTGGGGGGACATTCCGAACCAGCGCTACGGCGCGCCGCGCGCCTTGGCGACGGCTGGATTTCCGTGGTCACTTCCCCCGAAGAACTAGCCATAACCGTCGATCGGCTCGATACGCTGCGCGGTGAATACGCCCGGGATACCGAACCGTTCGAAATCGTCGCGACGCCGCTCGTGGGCCCAGACCCCGACGGTTTCAAAGCGACTCAAGAGGCTGGCGCGACCAACGCCATTACGGTTCCGTGGTACCTCTACCCTGGCGACTCCAGCGAGCTCAGGCACCAGTTGGAGAGCATCGAGCGATTCGCGCAAGAAGTCATTCAACCCTTCCGTTCGACATAGGAGGATGGGCAGGTAGGGTCGTGAACCGACCGGACTCTGCCGCAAGCCGCAAGCCGGTGAATGACACACCCCGATGAGCAAGGGGGCGACCCGGCTCCGTCGACCGTTTAAGGCGTTACAGATATGAACAACGAACATCCCGCCCGGGCCGCCGCCGCCCGGTCCATGAAGGCCGTCGAGGCCGCAGACCGCCAGGCATGGCTCGCCAATTTCACGCCCGAGGCGATCGTAGAAGACCCGGTCGGCGTCTCAATCCTGGACCCGGCTGGGCTCGGGCACCAGGGCATTGATGCCATCGCGGCGTTCTGGGACGCAAACATCGGACCGAACGCGGTTCGGTTCAGTATCGACCGGTCCTATGCAGCCGGGGACGAAGTTGCCAATGTGGGCACCATCACTACGACGTTGCCCGACGGTTCACTCACCGAGGTGCAAGGTGTGTTCGTCTACCGCGCCGACGAGCAGGGCTTGCTGACCTCGCTGCGCGCCTTCTGGGAAATGGAACAGCTTCGCTTTACACCACCCGGTCAGGGCAACGAGCTCGTCTAAATGGCTGCGCCACCAGCGTTTCGCCACCCAGGGCGGAGTCTCATCTAGGCCTGTTCGACGTCGTCGACGGTGATCCAGGGGCTGAGGCTCGTGACATCTCTGCCAGAAGTGCGCTCGGTGTCACGACGCGATCGGCAATGCCACCCAAACGTTGCATGGTTTCACGCCACCGAACCGGGCGAGTGACCTGCATCGCCAAACGTTGACGCCAGCCTCCGCCGTCGCGCACGACCTGCGTGGAACCCGCGCACACGACGGGGACCGTCGGTGTCGCAAAGTCGATGTCTTCGAGTTCCATGCGCATAGCCAGCGCTGCCACCGCCATCATCGGCGTGTGCAACGGTGCTTCGTCAGAGGCTCTGACCTGACCGCCAGCTGGCTCGGCGTCGAGCTGTTCGGCAAGTTGACGGATGGCCGTGGCCGTCCCGCCGACGACGACCTCAGAGCCGTTGTCATAGGAAACCCAGCACGGATCGGCCACCGTTTCGCAAAGCCGCCCGATATCGTTTCCGTCCCCGCCGACGACGCCGAGGCTTGCACCCGGATTCACCCGGGACGCATCGTCAAGGTGCCTGGCACGCTGTGCCACCAGTTCGACTGCGTCTGCGAGATCGAGGGCTCCCGCCGCGACCAGCGCCGTGATCTGACCGAGCGAATGACCTGCATAGGCCACAGGATCGCCAAGGTCGCCGCGCACCGCTTCCCAGTTCATCAACGACGTCAACAGGACCGACACGGCGAGCACATCGGGAGCCTGAGGTGCATCGTCGGATAAAGGCCGTCCGCGACTGGGCGCTTGAGTACCGCTTCGGCCTGTTCGACCATTCGCCAAGACGGATCGGTTTTGAAACGTCGACCGGCGGCGGGACGCCAGGTTGCCTGATCGGGGAAGACGACGGCGTGTCGCATGTGTGCGCTCACTTCATTTGAGAGATCGTTCGACGCCTCGGCAGGTGCAGACACGGGCACCCAGGTGGATTTGGGTGATACGAGACAAGACCGGCACCCATGCTTACCAGCACAGATGCGCCTCTGAACCGGACCGGGACAGCAATGAACCGTAGAGCTCTGCACCCCAGCACCGGGTGGGCCCAGCGTGATTGCGGAGTTACCGAGTGGTACTCAGGCGAAACGCCCCATCTCAAAGACCAGGTAGATGGGGTTACTCCGAGGAAACGGAAAATGTTGGTTAACGACGTCTCAGTCGACGCGGTTCGACCTTGTCAGCGCGCAGCCTCTTCTTTTGCAGTCCGAGGATTCGTTCGCCGATGATGTTGCGCTGAACCTCAGCGGTCCCTCCTCCGATGGTGAGGGCGGGTGAAAAAGACCATCCGTACTGCCAGAATGTCCCGTCGGAGCCGAGCAGCGACCCGTTGGTCAACAAGGCATCTGCACCCATACAGGCCACCGCGAGGTCCATCACCTTCTGGCCATGCTCATCGGCCATCGCTTTACGGATCGAAGCTTCCGGGCCGGGTTGACGTCCTTGGGCGAGCGCTGAGACCGTCCGCAGTCTGATGAGGCGCAGGACCTCGGCTTCGATGTAGAGCTCGGTGGCCTGCTGACGCAGCATTGGGTCGGTCAATCCCCCGGCGTCCCGGATGAGATCGATGAGGTCCATGGCGCTGGGTCCGAGCCCCCAGAGCGCGCCACCCGACGACAGGGACACGCGCTCGTTTCCGAGGGTCACTTTGGCCAAGGCCCATCCTTGGCCTCGCTCGCCCACCAGTGCGTCTGCGGGCAAAACAACGTCGTCGAAGAAGACTTCGTTGAAGCTGTGCGCTCCGCTCATATCGACAATGGGACGAACTTCGATACCAGGCAGATCCATCGGGCACACGAAATAGGAGATCCCCTGGTGCTTCGGCGCGCCGGGTTCGGTCCGCGCGATCAAGATCCCAAAGGCTGAATAGTGCGCAAGGGACGACCAGATCTTCTGTCCTGAAACAACCCAGCCATCACCGGTATGTCGGGCGGCGGTCTTCAGATTCGCCAGATCAGAACCCGCGCCTGGTTCGCTGAAGAGCTGACACCAAATCTCTTCACCGGACAACAACTTCGGCAGGTAGCGCTGCTTTTGCTCTTCGGTCCCGGCGTGGAGCAAGGTCGGACCTGCCCAACCGATACCGATCTGGTTGCGGGGACGGTCGACATGAGCCGCTTTGAGCTCCTCGTCGATGATGAGTTGAAACACAGGGTCGGCGCCCAGGCCCCAAGGTTCGGGCCAATGCGGCGCCACCCAGCCAGCTTCGGCGAGGGTCTGCGGGCTTGGATCTGGATTGGCGTCGAGCCAGCTCTTGATCTGCTGACGCCGCTTATCGTGTTGGCCAGGAAGTTCGAAGTCCATGGCGCCATTCTGACCCATGGCGAGCAGTTGAGGAATCACTGGCAAGCATCACCCGCGTCAGTGCGCTACGACGCCACCGAGCGTTGACTGGAGCAATGCGCCGCCATGGACCCTCCCGACGACCTAGCATCAGAAGGAAATCCGACTACGAAGGAGTGCGTTAATGAGCAACCTTGAGGTGTCTGTGAGCTCTCGTGGCGACGTCGACGAACAATCCAAGGACTACGCACGAGAAAAGATTTCACGGGTAGCTGCCTACACCGATGCGCCGATTCTGGTCGCCTCGGTCAAACTGCACCAGGAGCCCAATCCCTCTCAGGCCCGTCCGGCGATGGCAGAGGCGGTGCTCGACGTCAACGGTCGCCCGGTCCGGGCCCATGTGGCAGCGAGCGCGATGGAAGAAGCCATCGACCTGCTTGAGGATCGTCTGAAACGACGCCTCGATCGCTACCGAGGCCGCCGCGAGGCCGCACGCCGGTCGGCGGGGGTCGAAGACATTGCATGGCATCACGGTGACGGCCCTACCCAACGCCCCACGTACTTCAACCGTCCGATCGATGAACGCGAACTCGTACGACACAAGACGTTCGCGCTGGAGCCGATGTCGGTCGATGAGGCGGCACTCGACCTCGACCTTCTCGGCCACGACTTCTACCTATTCTCCGAGACCACCTCGAACGGCGATGCGGTCATCGCACACGGCGACGGCATGCTGATGTTGCTGAGTGTCGACCCAGATGCCGTCGACCTTGAAGGGTGCGTTGCCGAGGTTTCCCTGTCGGGCGTTCGACCGGGTGTGCTCGATACCGATGCCGCCATTGCGCTACTCGAATCAACCCAGGACAAGTTCGTGTTTTACGTCGATGCAGATACCGAGCGAGGCCGGGTGCTGTACCACCGCTACGACGGTCATTACGGGCTGATCACCAGCACCTGAATTGCCCTGAGTCTGCGCCGGACAGCCCGCCGCGGTACGCGGGTCGCGGTACCGCACGGCGCTCGCCTTCGCAGCGCCAGGCTCTCCACGTCAGGTAAGGCCCCGCTCGCAACATGCGAGCGGGGCCTTGCCTCGTTTATTGCGTTTTGCTGAACGTCTGAATTGGGCGGTTGCTAGTTTGCCCGGCACGCCACCCGGTACGGGTCGAGATTGCGGCGCTTATGCAAAAAGTCGAAGTTTCGATTGTTCGCGTCGCCACAGAAACCTTCGGGACCGACAGCGTATTCAACCCCGAAGACGGGCTTACCTGCCTGGACGAACGGCATGAGCAGGTCACATTCACTGAAGGTGTAGCAGCTCTCGTTGATCTGGAAATCGAATACGTCGACCAGTTGCGGAATCTGGAGGAGGTTGTTCTTCAGACCGATGGACATGTTTCGAGCATGGGCCTGTTCGGCAAGCCAACGGTTGAACGTGATCTGGTCCTGTGCGGTCAGACCGAGGCCCGTGGTCGGATGTGTGTATGTGTTGACGTTGTCGGCATCCACACCGTCACAACCCATCGTGGCCGCCACATCGAAGAGGCGCTGAATCGCTGGTCCGATCACCGAGATCTGGCGGATATCGAGATACCGCTCGTCAGGCCAGTTCGGATCGGATCCACCCAACGCACCGGCCGGGAAGTTGCCTTTATCGGGCCGCCACCCTTCGAGAGAACCGACATTGAAATTGCACACCACTTTGGTGCCCCGCGCATGCAGCGCGTCAATGTCGCCGATATCGACAGCGAACAGGCTGACATCGAACATCTGATAGGTGCGCGACATGTCGACCGCACCCTGGAGCTGGATCTGCCACGACGTTCCAATGGTCGGACGCCACAGACCTTTTGCTTGGCGCGCCGGCCATTGATCGTTACCCATGACCAGCAGCTGATTGGCCGTCAATTCTGCACGCCCCGGTGTCGGCGGAGGTGCGGGTACAGGTTCTGGCGGGGCTGTGGGCGCCGGTTCGGGCGCAGCGGCCGGAGCCGGAGCCGGAGCCGGAGTCGCAGGCGGCGCGGTTTCGACCGGTGCCGGAGCCGGGGTGGGCGGTGGCGTCGCCGGGGGTGCCGTCTGAGGCGGCGCGGTCACCGGCGGAGTCGTCGTATGTGGTGTGGTGCTCGCCGTCGTCGAGTGCGACGTCGAGGAGGCAGCCGGTTTCGAAGTACTCGACCTTGTTGCCAGCGCCGTGGTCGGCGTGGTCGAGGTACTCGCTTCGCGCGCCGTATTCGAGAAGCTCACCGTCGGCACCGACCGTGCGGGCATGGTCGTCGTCGTCGAGCTTGAACTCGTATCAGAGAATGCGAGCGCTTCGGTTTCGACAGCGGCGTCGTCACCACCACCGTCGAGCCAACCGCCAAACGCGGCCACAGCGGTTCCAGCGAGGATGACCGCAAGAAGCACCAGTAGCACTCCTCCACGCCCACGTCCGCTCTCGCCGTAATCCCTAGATTCCTCGAACAGGTCCGCCTCGGACCCGCCCCGTCGCCTTAGTGGTGAATTCACCGATCGACACCCTCTTGCGTCGCTGCCGAATTCGTGACAGATGCCAAACCCACCTCTGACACACAATCACTGAATCAATAACCTTGGAGATGCTATAGGGCGCGAAGTCATCGGCCCGTCACCGCCGCTGATGTTTCTGCTTCGTTCACTCTCCGCGCTCTTTACACACTGCGATCAATTTCTTGATTTCGACCGTGGCGGAGCCCTAAAACCTGTCAGAATTCGGTCATGTCTGATGAATCGACTCGACGCGACGACAACCGCCCCGCTCGAAGCGAACCCCCTGGTTGCAACACAATTTGGGCACCCGCGGATGAGGCGCAACGGACGGGTATGGCCCGATCAGGTGACGTGGAGCTGTACTACGAAGCCTTTGGACAGGCCTCTGATCCGGCCGTCCTACTCATCATGGGCCTCGGCACACAGCTCATCGGCTGGCACGACGACTTTTGCAGCCAGCTCGCAGCACGCGGGTTCTATGTCATTCGTTTCGATAACCGTGACGTTGGCTGGTCAACGAAGCTCGACCATCTCGACCAGTCGTTTCCGGTCTTTCTCAGCAGGGCGGTTCGGCTGCTCGTCGGGCTTAAGGCGCCCACCCCGTACCCCTCGATCGCAGATATGGCCGGTGACGCCATTGCCGTCCTCGACGAGCTCGACGTCGATCGCGCTCACATCGTCGGCGCATCGATGGGCGGGATGATCGCCCAACAGGTCGCTATTGCCCATCCAGACCGATCACTGTCGTTGACGTCGATCATGTCGACCACCGGCGACCGACGTATCGGCGGGTCGACGTTGGCAATGAAGTTCTTTTTGGCCCGACCGCCGGTTTCGGACCCACACCAACAGTTCGACGCTCTGGTGGAGACCTGGCGCCGCATCGGCTCACCGGCGCACTTCGATGAGGCCGATACGCGTCGCCGCCTCGAACGCAGCCTAGAACGCGACTACACGCCTAACGGCAGAGCCCGTCAGCTCCTCGCCGTGTTATCACAGCCCTCGCGTACCCGCGCCCTTGCATCGGTGCGCATGCCCACGACCGCAGTGCACGGCCTTCTCGATCCGCTGGTCAATCCGTCGGGTAGCCGCCGGTTGGCGGCGACGGTACCCGGAGCTCGCCTGATCGAGCTCCCCGACGTCGCTCACGACATGCCGCGGGTTCACTGGCCAGTACTCCTCGACGTCATCAGCTCGCATCAACACCAGGTCAGCGTTCTCTCCTAGCTGGGTGGTGTGAACGCTGGTGAAACCGTCGAGCGGACTGCGTCACGATCGAGGGCGCAGTGGTGCTGAGGTGTAAGGCCACTTTCAGCGAGGCAGGTCCACCGGTTTCCCAACAGACAACGGGCGGGGTGCCTTCGTGAATGTGATCACCGTTATGATCATCGTCACGCCTACCGCATGTGTGTCACGCCATCGGGTGACCCAAAACTGGCTTGTGAACTGCGGTGTTGTGAGTGGGCGCTGACGGGCTCGAACCGCCGACCTCCTCCTTGTAAGGGAGGCGCTCTTCCAGCTGAGCTAAGCGCCCGAAGGCGAACGAAGCGTAGCTGACCACGCAGCCAGCCCAAGAGTTTTTCGCCACAGGACAACGTCTGCACGGCGCACATGCCCTACGAAGAAGCGTCGGCAGCGGACCGATCGAGCCCGCCTGCCCCGGTATGCGATGAGCGCCACATCGGCAACCGACGAAGACGATCGGTCGATGTCGCGCTCGAAACCATCCAAACGCAAAGTAGCCTGGCATCACGTCGCACCGCGATGAAGCCCGCAGATTTCCAGAGCTGAGGGCCGTTGGTGCCCTGCAGCGAGACCCACGTGAGCCCGAGATCCGCGACCCAGCGTTCGCACTGGGGCCTGTTGTCCGCCCGACCATCTGAGGAGAGGGAGTCGATGAGAAAGCCAGTACCCCAAGGGTTTTGGAGAGTGCAGCTGTGGCTGGCGATACCAGCACTCTGTTTGATCCTCTTCACCGCCTGCGGCGAATCCGAGGACTCGACCTTAACCTCGGGTTCTGAGACGACGGCATCCCAGGCTCAGGCAGCGGATCAGACCGTTGGAGCCGGGGCGGATGGCGCCGAGACCGACGGGTCAGGCAACGCCGAGCCGACCGCCGAACAGGCAGCAGCACTGCTCGATATTTCCGGAACCGACGTCGAGGGCCAAACCGTCGATCTATCGTCCTACGCCGGACGGGACCTCATCTTGTTCTTCTGGGCGCCATGGTGCTCGTACTGTCAGGGTGAAGCGCCACAAGTCTCTGAAATCGCAAACGAGTTCGCGAACGATCCGGACTTTGCCATCGTCGGCGTGGGTGGTCGGGACAACGAGGGCGCTATCAAAGGGTTCGTCGAAGACTATGACCTCACATCGATGACCAACCTCGTCGACGTCGACGGGGCGATCTGGAATCACTTCGGTGTGACCGGACAACCAGCATTCGTTCTCGTCAACGATGACGGGCGTTCGCAGCTCGTCTTTGGCACCATCGACGATCTGCGTTCGGTCGTCGATGACCTTCAGGCTCTGTAGCCTCGACAAAGGCCACGACCGCCCGCCTCGGAAAGACGCTCACCTCGTGGCGTTGTGACGGACTTCCCATAAGCGGGTTGGGCCGTAAGAACGCAAAATTCTCGGCCACAACGGGCGAAATGCGATGTTGGCGTCATCGATCAGATCTTCGTGCACATTGCCTTCGACAACGACCATTCCCGGACCAGCGACCGACACCACACGACTCGCCAAATTCACCGGTGCACCGAAGTAGTCTCCGCCTTGGGCCAGCACATTGCCTTTTGCCAAGCCAGCTCGTGCCCGAATTTCGATGTCCTGTTCGGGGAGCGCATCGCCCAGCCAATCGAGCCCCCGAGTGAGCCTGATCGCGATATCTACCGCATCGGCTGAACTTTTGGCGACAAACATCACCTCGTCGCCGATCTTCTTGACCTGTCGGCCCCCCATCTGAGCGATGACATCGGATGCAAGGGCCTCGAAACGATCGACGAGCTCGGCGAGTTCGCCATGATCGAGATTGCGGCTCAAGGTAGTGAACCCGACGAGATCGACAAAGCCGACGCACAGGTCAAAGGTGGCATCGTGTTGCGCCCATAAAAGCTGGCGCCGGATCGCCGCCTGTAGCTCGCGGCGAAGCACAAAATCGATCATCTGGGACACATCTTCGATGTTGAAGTCCATGATGATCTGACGGGCAAGTTCGGTGCTGCTCATCGTCTGAGAATCCCGACCCAACTGCAGCAGCACCGATTCTGCGACGATCTCGGCGATCGTCGTCATCGACTGCGAGACCACCCTCAGCTGCTTGACGACAACATCTGGTTCAGCGCCACCTTCGATCAACTCGCGATACCAGTGAGCAGCCTCGATGTCGATGTCCGCAAACACCCGGCTTTCGGCGTCAGGCTCCTGGAACCCCATCGCTCGCCAAAGCCGTGCGATCGTCTCAGGATCGGTTTCGGCGCGAAGTGCTGCCTCCTCCAACGTGTACCGAGCAGATCCCGGAATCAGCGTTCGGTCGATTGCAAGGTAGGCAAGCCAACCTCCCTCGGATGCCATGTCGATCTCTTTGGGGGTCGCGCCCAGAGACCTGAGGTATTTTTCGAGCGAACGTGTCCTGGTCCGGGGTGCCATTCGTAGTCCTCTCTTCGGGGCATCGCTCGCGTTCTGCTGCTGGCCCGCTTCAACACCGGTGGCGGTGCCGGCCGGCGGAAATCCAGAACCTAATCATTCAACATGACCGATGAGACGAAGTGTTCGAGTTGGCGCAGGTTGCGGCACTCATAGGCACCGTCGCAATACTGCGCGTACTCCCACATGACCGAGTCGCCCGAATTCCAGTAACTGCGGGGTTCGGGATTGAGCCAGTAGACGTGGCGGGCTCGCCGTTGAAGGTCCTTGATCACCCACGCCTGCGTAGCGTGATAGTTGTTGCGGGCATCGCCCAAGATCAGAACCGATGATTTGCGACTGATCTGGGTCCCATAGGTGTTGTGGAATTGTTCGAAAGCGTGTCCGTAGTCGGAATGGCCGTCTACCCAGACAACATCGGACTCAGAGTTGATCCGACGCATCGCGTCGACGACGTCGTCGGAACGCTCGAAAATATTGGTCACTTCGTCGATGCCATCGATAAAGGCAAAGCTGCGCACCCGGGAAAACTGCGATGACATGGCATACACCAGTTGCAGCGTGAACCGGGCGAAACTCGCGACCGACCCCGAAATGTCTGCGACGACGACGATCTCAGGCTTGCGCGGGTGCGGTGGTTTGAACTGAGGGTCGAGCGGGACTCCGCCATAAGCCAGTGAATGACGGACCGTCCTGCGGAAATCAAGCGGACCGCGATGACGGCGTTTGCGTCGGTACGCGAGCCGGGCGGCCAGCGCTCGGGTGAGGGGAAAAACCGCCCGCTGGATGTTGCGCATCTCTTCGCGGGTCGCATGCATAAAGTCGACGTCTTCGGGCAGCGGCTTTCGCAACGTGCGGGCGAGGGCCTCGGGCCCCCGGTCGGCGACGAGTTGACGACGAATTTCTTGTTCGATGAGCGAACGGACCTCGTCGAGTTGGCGCTGGTAGTGCTCGGTCAGGAGACGCTCGTTCAAGAGGTCATCTTCGACGAGTTGCTCGTCTTTGGCTCGCTCCAAGAGACGTTCCAGCAACTGGTCCGCCCCCAGCCGCCTCATCGTTCGGTACAGGTAGTAGGTGCCGCCGACCGGCCGTCCCGGCTCCATCCCCGAAAGTCGAGCCACCGCTTCGGCAGCGATCTGGCGTAGAAGCTCGCGGTCTCCAGCGAGCAGCGCATCCATCAGGGCTTGGGCGAGCTCTTCACCCAGTTCGCCCTCACCACCACCGGAGCCTTGTTGCCCTTGGCCTGGGACTGCGGCTCCTTGTCCCGGTGCACCCTTGGCTGCGGATCCGTCCGACGATTCGTCGAGCACCTCGGCGCCTCGCAAAGCGAAGTACACGTCAAAGACCACGTCGAACACCGCAAAATGGCTAGCGTCCTTGACCAGCGTCGCTGCGAGAGCGGCCCGAAACGCTCTCCGATCCATGATCGGAACATGGCCGAGCGCTCGCATCGCGTCGAGATTCTCGGTCATGGAAACGGGCAAACCGGCCGCGCGCAGCTCCTCGACGAAACCTTCGAGTACATCGAGCATCGCCCCGCCCGGGACGCTCGAATCCTTCAAACGAAGTTGCTTGAAGCGATCGACTGAATCGGCGATATCTGCCCTGGTGGTTACCTCGTCGCGCATCGGGAAACCTATTTACCCGCGCCGTTCTTGCCCGCTGGGCTTTTGGTAGCAAAGAGCGATGAGGCTTGTTTGCTCGGCACAGCCGACGGCTTCGTCAGTTCGGTCTTGGCCCGCAAGATGTCGCTTTGGTACTTGAGCAGGAGGTGAAGTGTGTCGACGACCGTCTCGGTATCGAGCGTGTCGACACCCAGGTAGACCAGCGTGCGGGCCCAGTCGATCGTCTCAGAAATCGATGGGAGCTTCTTGAGGTCCATACCGCGGATCGTTGCGACGACCTGGGTGAGTTGATCGGCGAGATTGGCGTCCACCTCGGGCACGCGCACACGGACGATCTCTTTCTCGCGCTCATGGTCCGGGTAGTCGACATGGAGGAAGAGGCATCGGCGTTTCAGCGCTTCAGACAGCTCACGGGTGTTGTTCGAGGTCAGCAGAACCATCGGACGTTGACGTGCTGTGATCGTTCCCAACTCGGGGATCGACACCTGGAAGTCGGAGAGGATTTCGAGAAGTAGCGCCTCGGTCTCTAACTCGACCCGGTCGACCTCGTCGATGAGCAGCACGACGGGCTCCTCAGAACGGATTGCTTCGAGGAGCGGCCGGGTCAGTAGAAAGTCTTCGGAAAAGATGTCGGCTTCGGTCTCTTCCCAAGATTCACCAGCACCGCTATCGGCTTGAATTCGGAGGAGCTGCTTTTTGTAGTTCCACTCATAGAGCGCCTTTGACTCATCCAATCCTTCGTAACACTGCAGACGGATGAGTTTGGAGCCCGTCACTTCGGCAAGCGCCTTCGCGAGCTCGGTCTTGCCAACACCCGCTGGCCCTTCGACCAGGACGGGTTTACCGAGGCGATCGGCGAGGTACGCTGTCGAAGAGATCTGGGTTGACGGCAGGTAGTCGACCGCCCTGAGGCGTTCTGAAACGTCGTCGACGGACGCGAAGCGAGGTGCGGTTTGGTTGTTGTCGGTCATCATCATCCTCGGATCTGGCCGTCGCCCCAGACGACGTACTTGTAACTCGTCAGTTCGCGCAACGCCATCGGCCCACGGGCATGAAGCTTCTGGGTCGAGATGCCGATCTCGGCTCCGAACCCGAACTGCTCTCCATCGGTGAAGCGGGTTGACGCGTTGACCACTGTTGCAGCCGAGTCCACCCCCGTTACGAATCGATCGATGACCTCACGATCGGTCGCCAAGATCGCCTCGGTGTGGCCCGACGAATGTTCATTGATGTGATCGATGGCCTCTTGTACCCCATCGACGACCCCGACGCTGATGATCAAGTCGAGGAACTCGGTCGCAAAATCGTCGTCTGTGGCGGGTACGACACCGTCGACCAAATGAGCCGTCGTTTCGTCACCCCGGATCTCCACACCGAGCCGCTGCAGTCGGCCGAGCACCGTAGGAAGGAACTCTGCAGCGATATCGCGATGCACGATCAGCGACTCCGCAGCGTTGCACACCGAGGGACGCTGGGTCTTGGCATTGATGATGATGTCGACTGCCCGATCTAAATCGGCAGACTTATCGACGTAGATCTGGCAGTTGCCGTCACCGTCGATGACATATGGGACGGACGCGTTGTCCAGAATCGATTGAATCAGCGAGGGACCGCCGCGGGGAATGAGACAGTCGACATAGCCGTTGAGCTGCATGACTGCCGTTGCCATATCTCTGCTGACGTCTTCGACGAGGACCACACCGTCTTTGGGGAGTCCGGCGGCGGCGAGTCCCGAGCGCATTGCCTGTGCCACCGCCTTATTGGACTGCAGCGCCGACGAAGAACCGCGCAGCAAGGCGGCGTTGCCCGACTTCAAGCAGATGCCGGCGGCGTCAGAGGTGACGTTTGGACGGTTCTCGTAGATCACGCAGACGACGCCGAGGGGGACCCGCATCTTCTCGATCTTGAGACCGTTGGGCCTGATGAACTCCTCGATCTTTTCGCCCACGGATCGGCGAGTGACGCCACCTGACGGAGGCCGCCAGCCATGGCCTCGATACGTCGTTCATCAAGACGGAGCCGATCGAGTGGCCCTTCTGCCATTCCATCGGAGCGAGCCGCGTCGAGATCGTCGTTGTTCGCTTCGATGATGGCCGCCGCCGAGCCGAGCAGAGCATCGGCGGCCGCGAGCAGCGCCTCGTTCTTTTGGGCGGTCGGCGCGGTGGCCATAATGCGCGCCGCGCCTTTTGCGCGACGCCCAAGATCCTGAGCATCGGCGATGATTTGTGCGTTCATCGGGCCAGTGTACCGGCGAGGGACGTTGGTTCGGTATGTCGGCAAACCCGCTACGATGCCCGACCCAAACGAGATCCACACCCACCTCAGCCATCGCTACCCCATGGAACGAGCGCCAACCCGGGTTGCTGGGCGTACACCGTTTGAGGCCACATCCACCGTTGTGTCTGGGACGCCCGATGCCGCGCGTAACAACCGACCACGGCGTTCACCGGCAAAGAAGTCATCACCGGGTAGAGACGGCGGTCCTGGCCAGCAATGGGCTTCAAATGGCGGTTTCAGGAACGATCTTTACCCTGATCGCAGAGTTACAAGACGATATTGGTTTCGGCGATCTCGTCCTCGGACTGTTTGTCGCCACCTCGTTCGTCAGTTCGGTCATCGCGATGGTTGGGCCTGTCTCGGTACTCAGACCGCGGGCACGCGACAACAATGCTCGTCGGTGGACCCCTGCTTGCGGGGTTTGGGTGCTTGATCTTTGCGGCGACCTCGCACGCTCTGTTGTTGCTCGTTGCGCGGTTCGTCATCGGTGTCGGATACGGCGTCACCGCCCCCGCCGCCCGGCGCTTCGTGTCGCTCCTCCATTCCGACACCCCCGGCCGGGCCTTAGGGCGACTCAACTTTGCCGAAGGAATCGGCCTCATCGCTGGCGCCCCGATCGGCGCAGGGCTCGCCGAGCAGCTCAACGTGGCGGTGCCATTCGTCCTTTTCGGGATCCTGTGCCTGGCGGTCGCCGTGATCTTGGGAACGCAACGGCAGACGCTGAGAATCATGCGGGCGAGCACCCAGGACACCACCCGGCAGGGCGCACAGGACCTGAAAGGGCGGCTGGTGGAAACGGATGACCCGCCACACCAGCGTGGTGTCGCTACCGTCGCGCATCACCAGCGGGCATCGCGCCGGTTGCGCCCGGCTCGGCAAATTGTGAAGACGACGCGCAGCGCACTCCCAAGCGATTCAAACGTTGCGATCATCAAACGCATCGAGCTCCGCCCGGCGTTTCTGCTGAGCGTGGCGTTTTGGCTCAACACCGGCATGTTCGAAGTCGTGTGGCCGCGAATGCTCACCGACCTGGGATATTCGGCTCAGTTCATCAGCGCGACGGTGGTCGCGTACGGAGTGCCGCTGGCCCTTGCTGCACCGGCAGCTGGCCGCGTACTCGAGCGCCGCCGGCCCGTTGCCGTTGGCATTGCGGCCATGCTCGTTACGGCGGCCATTCTGCCGTTGTACGCAACCCACCCCCCGGCCGCGCTGCTGATGATCATCGCGGGAATCGAAGGCATCGCAGGAGGTTTCATGCTCACCGCACTGCAAACGGCAGCAGCTGTGCGAGCGCCTGCTGAGGAGGCTGGCAGAGTCCAGGGTTTACTCGAGGCATCGGGCACCACAGCGGCCGTGGCGTCGTCTCTCATCGCAGGCCTCCTCCTCAACTTGAGTGGCCCCGGAGCGCCCCTCTACTCAACAGCCGTGGTGTTGGCGTTCATGGGCCTGCGCACGTTCCAGAGCGATCAACGCTCTTCGGGGATGATGACCAAATCGTCGCGGTGAACCACGATCGGGTCAGCGCCAGCTGCATCCCCGCCGTCCTCCACGAACATCTGCGACGATGGCCGCCGAACCAACCCCTTGGCGATGACATCTCCGCCCCGGTCGATCAGGTCGACCGCATCGTCGACGTTAAAGGACCCCGACACGGCGACAATCCCCGGCGCAAGCAACGAACCTCCCCGGTGCAGCAGCGCACCTCGAGCTCCATCATCGATGACGATGCGACCGCGCGATGCCATACCGAATGCAATCCAGAGCTTGCGCGCGCTGAGGCGTTGCGTGCGCGCACGGACCAACGTGCCGGGCGGACGGACAGAGAGGCCCGCGAGCACCGCGTCGTCGCAGTCCCCGGCCATGATCGTGGTCGACACCCCCGACCATGAAGCCATGCGCGCTGCCGCGATCTTGGAAGCCATGCCTCCACTGCCGCGAACCGTTCCCGCACCGCCAGCGGCCCGCACCACCTCGGGATCGAATTCGACGATTTCTTCGATCAGTGAAGCGTCGTCGTTGGCTCGCGGGTCTGCGTCGAACACGCCTGCGATATCGGTCAACAGGACCAGACGCTGGGCATCGACGAGATTGGCCACGATGGCGGCGATGCGGTCGTTATCCCCGAAGCGGATCGCGTCATCGGCAACGGTGTCGTTCTCGTTCACGATGGGAACGATCCCCAAACCAAGCATCGTTCTCAGGGTTTCTCGAGCGTGCAGATACTGGGGCCGATGCATGAAGTCATACGGCGTGAGCAGCACCTGTCCTGCCGGGACTCCCCTATCGCTGAGGTGCTTCTGGTATCGCCCCATCAACAATGGCTGGCCAACAGCGGCCACAGCCTGCAACTCCCGGATACGAGTCGGCCGTTCTTTGAGATTGAGTGCGCCCACACCGGCGGTGATCGCTCCCGAGGTCACCAGGACGATCTCGTGCCCGGTCTCCCGGGCCTCCGCTATCTCGTTGCAGAGCTTCTCGATTGCGAAGGGCTTGAGGCGTCCTGCTTGGTCGGTAATGCTCGACGTACCGACTTTGATAACCGCTCTCGCCGCCTTCCATCGCTGGTCCCCGCGCTGCAATTCGTCGGAGGCCACGGTCTGAGGCAGATGCGGATCCTCTGATTCACCGGCGCTCATAGCTCGCGATCTTCCCAGTATTCCTCCAGGTCACCGGGTGCCACATAGTCAAATGAGAACGTTCCGATCCTGACCTCTTGACCCGTTTCGACACCGGCGCGAGCAAGCGCCCGGTCGACACCCAGGTCACGCAGTCGTTGCTGTACGTAGGTCAACGCGTCGGGTTTGGTCAGGTCCGCAAGCGAAACGGCGCGCTCGGCGCTTCGACCGACGACCATCCAGGCGCCGTCGTCGTCCCGCAGCACCGAGAAGCCCTTGGGCTCTGGCCGGTGGACCACGACTCCGTCACTTTTTGGCTCATGTGAACGGACCAGATCGACCAGCGTCGCCATCCAGGACAGCACTGGATCAAGTCCCTGGCGGGTCGGGGCGGATATGACGAGGCGGGGCACCAGTTCGTCAGGAAAAGGTCCGATCTCACGAAGTTCATCAAACCCGTCATAGGCAACCTGTTCGGACAGGTTGACCGTCGAAGCCAAACGTTCGGTTCGTTCCGTCACCACTTCAGCGACGATGTCTCGCGCTGGCTCATAGGTTCGAGGCCCAGCAACAGCGATTTCTCGATCGCCGCCGGCGAGACCAAGAGCATCCGACTCGCTGGCAAGTGCCTGATGGAGCTCCGGCGCCCAACTATCGGATTTGGTGTATACGACGATTCTCGGACGGCTCACCAACTCGGGTTTGTAGGCGGACAACTCAGCGAGCAGAAGAGCTTCTTGTCCATCGACATCCAGACCGGTCACGTCGGTCGGATCGAGAAGCAGCGCAAGGACCCGTGCACGCTCAACGTGGCGAAGGAAATCGTGCCCCAGACCACGACCGGCGGCAGCGCCCTCGATCAACCCTGGAATATCAGCGATGACCAGCTCGTGTTCGTGATACTGGACGACACCCAAATTGGGGATCAGCGTTGTAAATGGATAATTGGCAATCTTGGGTTTCGCCGCTGAGACCGACGCTATAAAGGTCGACTTGCCAGCATTTGGCATACCGACCAATGCCACGTCGGCGAGGAGGCGCAGCTCCAACACCAGCCAGAACTCTTCGCCGTATTCGCCTTGCTCCGCGAACTCGGGAGCTCGACGCCGATTCGACAAGAAGCGCGCATTGCCAGCGCCCCCCTGTCCCCCGCGAGCGACCACGACGTTGTCACCGTCGTTTGCGAGGTCCGCGATGAGGTCGCCTTCGCGATGCCGTACGACGGTGCCGACGGGGACGTCGATGACCAGGTCCTCGCCACGTCCGCCGTTGCGCTTCTTTCCCGAGCCGTGGGTACCACTCGATGCGCGCCGGTGCGGATAATCCCGGAAGGCCAGCAGCGACGCGGTGTTGCGATCGGCACGCAGCACTACATCGCCGCCGTTTCCACCGTTGCCACCGTCCGGCCCGCCACGCGGAACGTGCGCCTCGCGGCGAAACGAGACGCACCCTGCGCCGCCGTCGCCACCTTTGACATTGAGTTGGACGACGTCGACAAAATCAGACATGAAAACTCTGCGTAGCTACGGGGCTCCGTACAGCAGCGAACTGTCGCACTTCGGTCTCGCCATCATGATGCGATCTCGATGACGCTTGCGGGTGTCGCTGCAATAGTTGGCCGCAGACCGCTATTCAGCGGGAAGAACGTCCACCAGTTTGCGCCCACGCCGTTGGCCGAACTTGACCGTTCCACCGGCGGTGGCGAACAACGTGTCGTCGTTCCCACGTCCGACGTTGCGCCCGGGGTGAAAACGCGTGCCGCGCTGACGAACGATGATGGAACCAGCGGTCACTGTGGTGCCGTCGTAGACCTTGACCCCGAGGCGCTGCGCATTGGAGTCACGGCCGTTACGAGAGGAACTTGCGCCCTTTTTCTTTGACATGTCATGTCCTCCCTAGGAGATGCTGGTGATTTCGACACGGCTGTAGCGCTGGCGGTGACCCCAGCGACGCCGGTTGTTCGACTTGTTCTTGTAGGTAAAGCCTTCGATCTTGGGACCCTTGGATTCACCAATAACCTTGGCCTCAACGGTGGCTCCCGACAGTTCGGCCGGGGTTGCCCGCACCGAATCGCCGTCGGCGACCAGAACTGGCTCAAAGCTGACCGTTTCGCCTTCGAGAAGTTCGACTTCGATGACGTCGCCGGGGCTGACCTTGTATTGCTTTCCACCGGTTTTAATGACCGCGTACATGTGTGGTGTCCCTTTTTGGAAGGAGCGTCCTGAATCCGACACGGTTCCACCCGCTCGGTGGACCGTACCGCATGCCCACCCATGACCCGACCGGGTCAACATTTGGGTGCGCAAACCGCATGAGTGTAGTGCGCTGTCTTGGGTGTCAGCGGATAGGAGCAGAATTTCTGGATGATTCGTCCCGCGTCGCCTTGGCCGGGTCGCCTTGGCCGGGTCGCCGAATCGACCGAGGTGCCCCAACGCGAGCCCCACGTGTCGGTCCTCGGCGGCCTCTGGGTCACAGCAAGGACTGATCGTACGTGATCCCTCTTCCGCTGCAGTGTTCGCACGTGTGGCTAAACGCGTCCACAAGGTCCCCCGCGACGCGCTTGCGGGTCATCTCGACAAGCCCCAGATCCGAGATGGGCGTTGCGTAGGTGCGGGTCTTGTCGCGGGACAGAATCTCTTGAAAATGCCGGAAGACCTCTTTGCGGTTCGCCTCGATCTCCATGTCGATGAAGTCGATCACGATGATCCCGCCGATATCGCGTAGACGCAGCTGGCGACCGATTTCCTCGGCAGCTTCGAGGTTGTTGCGGAAGACGGTTTCTTCCAGATTGGAGCTTCCAACGTTCTTCGACGTATTGACGTCGATCACGGTCAACGCTTCGGTTGACTCAAAGATCAGCGAACCTCCCGAGGGCAGCCAGACCTTGCGATCGAGCGCCTTCATCAGCTGTTCTTCGACGTGATATCGCTCGAACAACGCAAGATCGTCGTTGTAGAAGTGCACCCGGTCGACGAGTTCTGGAAGCACCTGTTCGACGTAGTTGCGGACCGCGTTGAACGTTGGTTCGTGATCGATATAGACCGCTCGAAAATCAGAACTCAGCTCTTCTCGGACCACCCGCAACGGCAGATCTGGTTCCTGGTACAGGAGGCGAGGCGCCTTGAACTGCGCCTCATCTTTCTGAATCTGAGCCCACTGACGGGCGAGCATCTCAACGTCGAGGCGCAGTTCTTCCGCCGACGCGCCTTCGGCAGCCGTGCGGATGATCAGCCCCGCGTCTTCTGGTTTGATGCGTTCGAGGACTTTGCGTAACCGCCGACGTTCCTGTTGAGGTAACCGCTTGGAAAGGCCAAAGGTCTCAGGCTGACCCGGCAACAAAACGACGAAGCGGCCGGCCTGGGACACAGCACCCGTCAGACGGGCCCCTTTGGCGTCGATCGGATTCTTGGTGACCTGTACGAGCACCTGTTGGCCGTTGCGCAGCAAGCCTTCGATCGGCGGCGCTTGGCCTTCGAACTCAGCGGAATCGAAAGGCACGTCACGGCGGTAGAGGACGGCGTTCTTGTCGGTACCGATATCGACAAACGCCGCTTCCATACCCGGCAAGACGTTACGCACGCGGCCCAGATAGATATTGCCGTGAATGTTCCGATTTGGATCGGGGCGGGACAATGCATGTTCGACGAGGGCCCGTCCCTCCAAGATCGCGACCTGTGTGCCCTCTTCTCGGATGTGGATACACATCGAGTAGCGGCCAGCCGCCTTACCGTTACGGGTATGCACCTCTCGGCGAGGTTCGCTCGCTGGGCCCTTGTCGGATCGGTTACGGCGCCGCTTCTTATCCCCACCGGAGGAATCGGCGTTTCGCCGGTTGCCTTTCGTCCCGCGCTGATCGCTCGATCGCTTCGACTCCGCAGTCGCTGACGAGCCGCCAGATTTACCACCGGAACGTCGGTTGCGGTTGCGCTTGGCGCCCTTGTTCTCGGCGTCAGCACCGCCATCAGTACCAGCTGGAATCGCTGCGTTCTGATCGCTTTTGGATCCGGTTGAGGACTTATTCGGCCGATCGGCAGATCGGTTCTTGTCGCTACCCGATTTGGCCTTGTTGCCACTTCGATTCGCGGCTCCTGACCCAGCCTGGTCGCCGCGCTCCGAGTCATCACCACCCGATGCGTCAGAACCGGGCCGAGTCGTAGCATTCGATCGCCCTCCGCGTCCGCGACCTCCGCGACGTCGACGGCGTTTGGGAGCATCGGTGCCACCCGCGGCGCCAACAGCATCGGCGCCAACTCCGGCGTTGGCCGTGGAAGAGGCAGAACCGGCAGATGATGACGCGGCGCTGTTGCGAGCGCTCGGAGGTGGAGGTGGAGGCGTGGTGACGGAGCGAAATGGGGCCCCATCTGAGGCGCCACCGGTCGAGGTGTCACCGGTAGCCTCTGACCTCACCCCACGTGATGTCGACGGCGGGTCCGCGGCGTTTGACGTGGAGGACGATTGGCGGACACGCGGTGATCGCTGAGTCCTAGCGTTGGTCGATTTGTCCGGTGCGGCCGACTTCTCCTCAGTCGGAGCTGACCGCTGCGTGCGCGCAGAGGTCGGCGATGAATCAGAACTTGCTCGCGGCTGGGCCTTTGATTTGGACGTTGTTTGCTCCACGGCAGATGTTGGTGCCGCGCTCTGGTCGGACATGCGTTCCTTCTCTCTGTGGGGTTCGCGAAATGTCGCGTACCCCTGGTCCCGGCGCGTGAGCGGAGCAAATCCGCGGAAGTAGCGCGGGACAAAGTACGGGTCCAACGGCATCTCGAGACGCCCGCTCATTGAGACCGAGGCCAAACAACGACAGCAGCCAACACATCAGACGCGTCACCCACTCACCGCTGTCATCATGTGCCAAACGCACCATCAAGGCGTTCCTCGCCGTTGGATCTGATTACCACGCGGTCACGTATGCGATACGCCAGGCGTACGGCGGAGCCGATCGAGTGTGCCCAACTCGCCCGTGACCGACGATCCCGAAGGACCAAAACTCTCTAAGCTCGGTTCCGGTAGACGTTGTGCACCAGACCGATGGCAACGAATGATACCAGGCTCGAAGACCCTCCGTAGCTAAGGAAGGGCAAGGGGATGCCCGTTATCGGCATAATGCCCATAGTCATGCCGACGTTCTGGAATACCTGAAACGTAAACATTCCCATGATCGCCGCGCGCAGAGCAACGCGCCGTAGGGGTCGGCGGAAAGCTGGCCTACCCGCCAGATTCGCCACACCATCAGGCCGTACATACCAAGCACGACCGCTGCACCTAAGAAGCCCAACTCTTCACCGACCACGGTAAAGACGAAGTCATTGTGCTGCTCTGGCACATAGGACAGATTGGTCTGGGTCCCTTCAAAAGGCCCTTACCCCAGAAACCGCCTGAGCCGATCGCGATCATCGACTGATCGAGGTTGTACGCAGCGTCGCCCACGTCGCGGTCGGCGTTCAAGAACACGGTGAGCCGATCGACCTGGTAATCGGCGAGTTGACCGGACTGAATAACGACGATGATGAATGCGATCGCCACACAGGTCATGATCGCCAAATGACGCCCTTGGGCCCCCGCCACCAACAAGACGGTGAGCATCATGACGCCCAAAATCATGGCGGTACCCAAATCGGGCTGCAACAAGATGGCACCGATCGGGATGGCGCTGAGCACCACCGTCAAGATCACGGCGCGCGAATCCAGATGGCCGATGCGCTTCTGCAAGAACCACGCGAGCATCAGCGCCAACGAGATCTTCATGAACTCAGATGGCTGAAGCTGGAACACCCCAAGCTCAAACCAGGCCTGCGCGCCCTTGCTCTCCTGGCCGATGACCAGCACTGCCAACAACAGGACCAGGACCCCGACATATGCGGGTACCGACATGTCCTTGACGACGCGATTGGGAAGCCGGGCAACCACCAACATCGCCACAAAGCCGATGATCGTGAATAACGCCTGACGCTTGGCGTAGAAGCCGGGGTCGGTACCCTGCATCTCGAGGCGTTGCTTGGTTGCTGAATAGATCATCAGCATGCCAAGGCCCGCCATCAGCACCACCGCGATGGTCAGAACCCAGTCGAGTCCGAAAAGCCCCCGATCAGCGGTTCGGTCGAGCATCGTCGGCCCCGACCGACGCGCTGTACTCGACGCGGTCCGCGGACGAGGATCTCGACGCTTCGACGATCTGCCGCCCGACCCAGGCCACGCCGAACTCATCGGTGTCGCCGTAGCCGTCGGTCGCGTCCCGCTGCGCGCATGGTCAGCGCCAGACCAGCAGCAGCCAACGACCAGTCGGTCGGGGTACTTGAACCGCCGGCGACGAGTCCGAACGCTTCACCATCGACTGATGCGGCCTGCGATGTGGGTGCCTGGGCGGCAGGGCCTTCGGTTTCGGGAGCGAGTTCGGGGTTGCCATCTTCGTCCACTGGAACCAGAGTCGCAGCGGGTGACTCACCGGTATTCAACCCTGGTGTGTCCTTCACATCGGCCCCGATAATTGCATCGGCAACTTCTCTGACGATCGGTCCAGATGTCGATGCACCGAAACCCCCCTGCTCCACGATGGACACGATCGCGTATTGGGTGTTGTCGGCACTCACCACAGCAGCGAAGACCGAACTGTCCTGTTTCCCCCCGACCTGGGCCGTTCCAGTCTTTGCGAACACCGGATGTTCCTCGAACGGAAAGCCTTCAAACACCCGTCGTCCAGTACCGCCAGCCTCGGTGACCACCCCGGTCAGTCCCTCGATAATGACGTTGCGCACCTCGGGATCGATCCCGACGTGACGACGGATCGGGGCTTCGATGCTGGTTTGTTGGCCGTCCGCAGCGACGAGGCTGGATGCCATATGCGGTGTAACCAAATCGCCGCCGTTGGCGAGCGTCGCGTACGCGGTTGCGAGTTGGAGGGGCGTTACCTCCAAGAACCCCTGGCCGATACTGAAGTTGACGTTGTCACCGGCATACCACCGGTCCCCGATGACTTCTTCTTTCCATTCGGGTGTAGGTACGTTGCCAGCGACCTCGCCGATCAGCTCGATTCCGGTAGGTTCCCCAAACCCGTAGGCCTGCGCTGTGTCGTGAAGCGCCAAGTGGTCATCGCTATTCCAGATCGTCTCGCCGAGGCGGTAGAAGTAGACGTCACTCGACACGGTCAAGGCCCGCCGCAACGCCACCGAACCATATGGCGTCCGACCGGCGTTGTAACGGCGGTTGATCGAACGTCCGCCGATGTCGTAGTAGCCAGGATCGTTGATGGTGGTGTCGATGCCGATCACACCGGCACGCAGACCAGCGAGTGCGGTGATCCACTTGAACGTCGAACCCGGCGCATAGCGGCCCCGACCGCGCGATTGATGCGCGGCGTATGGTGCGCCGGATCGCTCCATGCCTCGGCTTTTCGCTGGGGTACCGAATCGACGATGGAGGCGAGTTCGAAGGTCGGGTAGCTGGCCATGGCAACGACCGCTCCGTTGTGGGCATCGAGTACCACCACCGCGCCAGCGGGAGCCTCTCATAGGTCTTCGCGCTGTTGTGCGGTCGGTTCGGGTACGTGCGCCGTAGATCCCCTGACGCAACGCGTTCGGCCGCGAGCTGCACATCGAGGTCCAGGGTCGAGACGACGTCGTCACCTGGGATGGCAGCGACGGTGTCGACCGTCCGAACGGCACGGTTTTGGCGGTCGACCTCGACCACTTCGACCCAGGGTGTGCCGTGGAGGGCGGTGTCGTATGCCGCCTCCATTCCAGACTTCCCGATACGTTCATTCGGCAAGTACCCCTGAGCGGTGAGCTCATCGAGTTCATCCTCTTCGATGCCGCCGAGCGTGCCGATGACATGGGCAGCCGTATTGCCCCGTGGATAGGCGCGTATGACTCGTTGATGCGCCTCGATGTTTGCGAACTCATCGCGCCGCTCGGCGATATAGAGCATCGTTTCGTCGGGTACGTCACCAGCGACCACGACCGGGGCGTAAGGAACCTCACGCTTCAGCCGATACCTCTCGACGATGTCGTGAGGCGCCTGGCCAAGGACCGGCGCCAAGGCATTCGCTGCGGCCTCAAGTTCGTCGTCGTCGACATCTCCCGAGATCGCGATCACGTTCGCCAAGCGATTCTCGACGATGACTTCGCCGTTGCGGTCGAGAATCCGGCCTCGTGGACCGGCATATTCGAGTTCCCGGGTTCGGTTCTCGTCGGCTTCGAGCGCATACGCCTCATAGGAGACGATCTGAAGAAACCACAGACGCGCCAGAAGCGCCGCGAACAGGCTGAACGCGATGATCACGACCGTGATGCTTCTGATACTTGCGCGCTGCTCGTTCAAGGGCCCCTCGGCAGACGTGGATGTGCAGGTGCGATGACGGACGGGTGCCCACCATCGATCCGAAGATGGTATTCGCCCGATTGGACGGTGGATCGGCGCGACGGGCAGCTCGTCCGAAGCGCGCAGGGTGGGAGCACTTCGGCCGAACGGGGTGCGGTCACAGCGGTTTGCTCCCGATCGGCACGTGCCGTTCGTTGCGACCCAACACCGCCATCACGACCAACAGCACCGGCAACGTCAGCATTCCGTCGTACAGCGACCGCCAAGCGAGCGTGGTCAGGCTGTCGATCGAGAAGAACGCCTCCTCACCGACGAGAGCCAACCCGATCAAATAGAACAAACCAGACAAGAACGATCCGGCGATCCCGACGACCGGCACGACCCAGATCCCGATGCCCCGAAGGGTTGGCCGCACCCATAACACCAGCAGGGCGACCGCACACAGCGACAGAGCACCAACCCCGGCCGGGCGAAGAGACAGCAGATCAAACGCGAGCCCGGTGCAGATCGCGTACCAGGCCGCAGAGATCCCGCCCAGGGCAATCGCAACCGCAACGACCGACGCTACAACCAAGTCTGCAGTCACCCCTCCGATCGCTAGCTGCGGAACCAACGATCGTTGCAGCGCCACGGCGGAGAACCCAAGGAACCATAATCCGACGGTCGTCCTCAACGGATCAGAACCCCATCGACCAGCGGCTCCTCACCTCCGACCGGAGGAAAGACCGTCTCCTCGGATGGAACCCAATCGAGTACCCGCACAAACTCGAGGGTGTGCAGATCGAATGCCGGTTCGACATCGAACTCACGAACGACCGCTCCACCGGGTTGCGGCGGCTCATCGGCCACGGTCCCGATCAAGAGGTTGGGCGGGTACAGCCCGGACTCCACATCTCTGGTCAACAGCGGTTCGTCAAGGGTCGCGTCAGCTTCAGGGTCGATGAGTTCCCCGCGAAGTTGCCCTTCGCTCCCCAACCCGGTGATCACACCCGCTTCACGGCTCCGACCCAGGCGAAATCCAATCGTGGAATCGCGGTCGAGAATCAGCCGAACGGTCGCTTGGTTAGGTCCGACCCGTTCGACTCGCCCTACCAACGCGGCACCGCTCACCACTGGATTGCCAATGCCGACGCCGTCGTCCTCGCCCTTGTCGATAATGACCGATGTTTCGAAATTCGATGGTGAGCCAGCAACGACCCGGGCGATCGGCCCCTCAAAATCGGACACGACGAGCGCATCGTCGAGGTGCGTCAGCGCGTTGCTCTGCGCGACCGATTCGCGAAGTGAGCTCAGCTCTTCATTGAGTTGCTCGTTTTGGAGTTCGAGCTCGTCGATCTGATCGCGAAGGTCGTTCGAGGAAATGTTGTCCCACAGGTTTGAAACGGGTTTCGTCACGACCCGCAGCGCGCCTTCGGTCGGAGAAAACACACTTCCGAGCACGTTGCGGACGGGATCCAGCGCTGTCGGGCTGCGACGGTCGACCATCACGACGATCAGCAGAATCACTAGCGCGCCAAGAAACCAGGTTCGGCGTCTTCGTTCTCTGTTCAAAGGGACCTCCGGGCCGATCCCGGCCCGGTTTCGCTAAATGCTGCGACCAAGAGCCATGGAGGTTTGCCACGAGTCGGGGCGTTGCTCGGGCAGATGCAAGACAAGGGGTGAGTCCGGCTGCGTTGCGGGCCACAACGCCGTGAGGGACGGCATCGGGCCGGAATCAACCCTCCAAAAGCCTGTGGTCACATCGTTAGTTACGAGTTGAGGAGACAAGGACCTGACGGAGCGCGTCGAACTCTTCAAGGCAGTGGCCTGAACCGAGCACAACACAGTGCAAGGGGTTACGAGCGATGCGGATCGGCATACCGGTCTCTGCGTTCAGGCGGGCATCGAGGCCGTGCAGCAATGCTCCACCACCGGCCAGAAAGATCCCATTCTCCATGATGTCTGCTGCGAGCTCTGGTGGGGTCTGATCCAAACTGGTCTTCACCGTATCCACGATGGCTGTGACCGGCTCTTCGATCGCGTCACGAATCTCAGCGGTCGACACCACGATGGTCTTTGGCAGACCGGAAACCAGGTCGCGCCCTCGCACTTCGGCATAGAACTCTGGATCGAGCGGCCAAGCCGAACCAAGGGAAATCTTGATTTCTTCAGCGGTGCGTTCGCCGAGAGCGAGGGAGTATTCCTTTTTGATGTAGGCGATCACCGCCTCGTCGAGCTCGTCGCCGCCGACGCGAACACTTTGGCTGGTGACCATACCGCCGAGGGAGATCACTGCGACCTCGGTGGTACCGCCACCGATGTCGACGATCATGTTTCCCGCTGGCTCGTGAACGGGCAGGCCAGCACCGATCGCTGCGGCCATCGGCTCTTCGATGATAAAGGCCGGGCGGCGAGCACCAGCTTGTTCTGCCGCTTCCTGGACAGCTCGCTGCTCGACGCCGGTAATGCCCGACGGAACGCAGATGACCATCCGAGGGCGCGCCCAACGGCGTTGGTGAACCTTCTGGATGAAGTAGCGGAGCATCTTCTCGCAGATATCAAAGTCGGCGATGACACCGTCTTTGAGGGGGCGAATTGCCTGAATATGGCTTGGTGTACGCCCGATCATCCGCTTCGCCTCAGAGCCGACGGCAAGCGCCCGCCCGTCCAGCGTGTTGACGGCGACGACCGACGGCTCGTTCAAAACGATGCCACGGCCTCTGACATACACCAGCGTGTTCGCCGTCCCAAGGTCTACCGCCATGTCACGGCCGACCAAGGAACCAAGAATGCTGTCACCCACGGTAGATCTCCGACCTCGCTGCGATGGCGAAAAGACTAGGACGTACCGGTGATCGATTCCAGTGCGCCCACGGATTCACAGGAGCCACGACGCCCCCTATTTCGGGTGATCTCCGATCGTCCACAGCTCTGACATAAGTGCGGTGAGCTGCGGAGTTGGGCTCAGAGTTCTGGAAAAAATAGGTTCAGTTCACGGGCCGCAGATTCTGGAGAGTCGGATCCATGAACAAGATTTTCGGTGAACAAGATACCGAGATCGCCCCGAATGGTGCCGGGAGCAGCCTCAGCCGGGTTGGTCACCCCCATCATCAGACGGACAACCGCCGGGGCGTCAGGGCCTTGAACGGCCAGCGCGACCACGGGACCGCGGGTTATGAAGTCTTCGAGTTCGGGGTAGAAACCCTTCTCGACGTGCTCGGCGTAATGACGACGAGCGAGCTCGCGATCGATCGTCAACATTTTCACCCCGGCGAGCGTCAAACCTTTGCGCTCGAATCGGCTGATGATCTCCCCGACCAGGCCGCGTTCGACGGCGTCGGGCTTACAAAGGACGAGGGTTCGGTTGCTCACAGGCGAAAATCTAGCCACATCGCTCACAACGAATCGGATCCGGGATTGCATTTTCATCCGGCGGAACACCGCAGTAAACCATGCTGAGCTGGTGGTTTACCTGCACCGACGCTGCGGTGAACAGCGGCGGATGCACGGGTCGATCACTCGAGAACCGATTTGGCGACGCCAAGGATGTCATGGGTCCCGGTAATCACACAGATTCCGTCATCCGGGGTGAGATCTCGGCCGATCAAGACGGCCTGCGCCGCATCGCTTTCGATCACCACATGATCGGCTCCGATGTCGCGCGCCGATGCGGCCAGAGCTTGTTCGGAAAGCGCTTTGGGCGAGTCCGTGTGAGTGCAGACGATCGCGACGGCATCTTGAACGCCCAACGCGTCGAGAAAATCTGCGGGATCACGGCCGGTTCGGAGAGCGACCACAAATGTCCGCGGGCCGTCTGGAAAGTTCTCCTCCAGTATCGAACGCAGATGTGTAGCAGCGTGAACGTTGTGGGCGTTGTCCAAGAGCATCGTCGGGCGTGTCCCCACGATCTCCCCTCGACCCTGGATGTGCAGAGAACCAACGATCTCAGAAACACCCCGGTCGTCGCCTGGAGCGCCCGACATCACATCGGCTGCGGCAAGCGCCATGGCCAGGTTGTTGGTATGCGCTGGACCAAACAACGACAAGAAGATGTCTGCATAGGTGTGCTCGCCAACCCGAATGTCCACTAGAGACCCACCGATCGCGGCGGTAACAGAGGTCACTGCGAACTCATCACCGAGCCGCATCGTGCCGAGCCGCGGACGATCGAGGAACGGTTCGACATCATCGTCGTCGATATCGCCGAGGATGAGCACTGAATCGGGTTTGATGATGCCAGCCTTCTCGGTTGCGAGGTCTCGACGCGTCGGGCCGAACAGGTCGAGGTGATCATCGGCGAGGCTCGTCACGACTGCCACTTGCGCATCACAGACCGTGGTCGCATCGGATGCTCCCCCGAAGCCAACCTCGAGCACAGCCATCTCGCATCCAATATCGGAGAACCACCACAAGGCTGCTGCGGTCATGATCTCAAAGACGGTCACCGACAATCCGAGGTGCTCAACGGCGAGCGACACCGCCTGCAACGAACGGGCGAGCTCAGCTTTGGTGATGTTGTCGCCATTGGCCCAGATCCGTTCGGTGACCTCAGCGATATGAGGGCTGGTGTAAAGCCCGGTGCTCTTGGCGCGACCGGTGAGGAGCTCAGCGGTCAACCGTGCGGTCGTCGTCTTGCCGTTAGTACCGGTCACCTGGACGATCGCGAGATCGAGCTGGGGTGACCCCAACATCTCCATCAGGGCGGTCATCGCTTTGAGGTCGGGTGTGGGCTCCTCCGCTGGGGCGTCGCCCTGTTCCCGGTCGGGAAACCGTGTCAACCACTCCTGCGCATCACCCCACGACCAGATGTCACCACTCATGCGAATTGCTCCCGTTGAGCGCGCAACGTGTTCAATGCTTCCTCAGACTCGGCTCGACGCCGATGTGCCTCGTCGACGACTTCTGCAGGCGCTCGATCGACGAAACTGGGGTTTTGCAACTTCTTCATCGTGGCCGACAGGTCGCTTTCGACTTTGGCGATCTTCTTGTCAAGTTGGTCGATGACCGCTTCGACATCGACCAGATCACCGTATGGAATGACGACGGTAGCGCCAGCCGCGACGTCTTTGAACTGCCCTGGTTCAGAATTGACGTGGTCGACAATGTCGAGCCGGGACAGATTGGCCAGGGACCTGAGCTCGCTCGACAGCTCGGTCAGCAGTCGAGCCTGATCGGTATCGGCGGCGGCAATCGAAGCCACGAGTTCAACCGCTGGCGACACCATCATCTGAGACCGGAAACGCCTAATCGACCCAACGATCTCGATGACAGCGCCCATACCGGTCTCGGCGTCCGCGTCGGAAGGAAGCGACGTGGCAATCGGCCACGGCCCCAACATGAGATCTCCGTGCGCGCCCAAGCGATGCCAGAGCTCTTCGGTCACGAATGGAATCACCGGATGCAACAGGGCCAAGAGGTCGGCCAAGATGGTGGCGAGGACGCGTTGTGTACGCAATCTCTCGTCTGGACCCCCATTCAGCGGACCCTTGGCCAGTTCGATGTACCAGTCACAAAACTCCGACCACGTAAAGCTGTGGAGCTCGCGCACCCCTTCGGCGAAGTCATATTGCTCAAAGCCATGGTCGACGCGGTTCAAGGCGCTGCGCATTCGACTCAGGATCCAGCGGTCGACCGCTGGAAAACTCTCGGCTTCTTCGGCGGTGACCCGCTCCAAATCAGTCAGGGCATGTCCATCGAGGTTCATTGCCACAAAACGGCATGCGTTCCACAGCTTGTTGACAAAGTTGCGGGCACCTTCGATCCACTCTTCGGCCAGCGGGACGTCCTGTCCTGGACTGGCGGCGCGAACCATTGCGTAGCGCAACGCGTCTACTCCAAAGCGTTCGACGAGATCGAGGGGATCGATCACGTTGCCTGAACTCTTCGACATCTTCCGACCCTCGGCATCGCGGATCAGACCGTGGATGGCGACGTCTGCAAAGGGCACAGTGCCAGCAAACTCGAGGCCCATCTGAAGCATTCGGGCAACCCAGAAATAGATGATGTCGAACCCGGTATGGAGCATGCTGGTCGGGTAGAACGCAGCGAAGTCGTCGGTGCGTTCAGGCCATCCAAGTGTGCTCATCGGCCATAGAGCGGACGAAAACCAGGTGTCGAGAACATCGTTGTCTTGGATGAGGTCGCGCGACGCGCATCCCGGACAACCCGTTGGATCCTCGACAGCGACGATGACTTTGGAGCAATCTTGGCAGTACCAGGCGGGGATGCGGTGACCCCACCAGATCTGGCGGGAGACGCACCAGTCCCGCACATTGTCCATCCAGGAGAAATACAGGTTCTCCCATCGTTTGGGCACGAAATTGGTCTGGCCCGCCTGAACCTCAGCAACCGCTTTTTCTGCCAGTGGCTTTTGCGACAGGAACCATTGCAGGCTCAGGCGAGGTTCGACCACAGACTTGCAGCGGTAACAGTGGCCGACCGCGTGCATGTGCTGTTCGACTTTGACCAGGGCACCCATCTTGTCGAGTTCTTCGACCACTGCCTTGCGGGCTGCAAAACGCCCAAGGCCTTCAAAGGGGCCGGCCTCCGCGTTCATCACACCGTCGTCGGTCATCACGTTCACCGTTGGTAAGTCGTGACGCTGCCCGATTTCAAAGTCGTTCGGATCGTGCGCCGGTGTGATCTTGACCGCACCCGTTCCAAACGCAGGATCGACGGCGTCATCGGCAACGATCGGGATGAGCTGCCCGACAAAAGGCAGCTGGACGCGCTTTCCGATCAGATCTTTGTAACGCTCGTCGTCGGGGTGTACCGCGACACCCGTATCGCCCAGCATGGTTTCGGCACGCGTGGTCGCCACGACGATCGAGCCACCGGGTGCCTCGGGATCGGGCGCGTCCGACACGGCATACCTGATGTAGACGAGTTCCCCTCGGACCTCTCGATGTTCGACCTCGATGTCGCTGAGCGCGGTCTCACAACGCGGACACCAGTTGATGATGCGATTTGCTCGATACATCAACCCCTTCTCATAGAGGCGCACGAACACGATCCGCACGGCACGAGAAAGCCCCTCATCCATGGTGAACCGCTCACGGGTCCAGTCACACGACGAGCCCATACGCCGCATCTGCTCGGTAATTCGGCCGCCGGAAACAGCCTTCCATTCCCACACCCGATCGACGAACGCCTCGCGGCCGAGGTCCTGGCGAGTCAGATTTTCCGCTGACAACTCCCGTTCGACGACGTTCTGCGTTGCGATGCCCGCATGGTCGGTGCCTGGCACCCACAACGCACGGTACCCCTGCATCCGCTTGCGTCGGATGGTGGCGTCGATCAACGCGTGCTCGAACGCGTGCCCCATATGCAAGGATCCGGTGACGTTCGGCGGAGGGATGACGACGCAGAAGGGCTCACCGTCAGGGTTAATCTCCGGCCGGAAATAGCCACTCGACTCCCAATGCTCGTACCACGCGACTTCAGCCTCGCTTGGCTCGAATCTGATGGGGAATTCCTCAACAGTCATAGGTCTCTAACCTTGTCCCTTTTGGGTGGTCGGCAACGTTCGCATCACGGTTTCGGACATGGAACGCCTGAGAGGTACAACGGTATGTCGCCAGTTGCGGGTGAGCGTTGCTGGAGGCCTCACCACCCGGAGCGTATCGGCGGGCGACACCAAACGCCGACTACCAGAAACTCGCCAAGGAACCTCGGTTACAGCGGCTTCAGACCGGCAAACCGTCGGCGGATGACCATGTCCGCCAGCGCGGTATGAGTCAACATGCGCATCGGTGTGCAACGGCACTGAATGGCAGGCGCCCTCCGTGAAAACACCGAGATATTGCAGACCGCCCAAGTCCGGGACACAAAGGACGCCAGACCTGATGAGGTGCCCCCAGACTTAGGAAAGTCCCGTCGGGGACGACCAGCTGGCAAGGTACCGTTTGGCGCCTTCAGCAGCGCTGGCCCGACCTGTAACCGACCCCGCAACCTGACGTTCGAAGCGTTGTGAGCGAGGACGGACGACCCCGCTCACAACGATCAGTGGTCTCAGGCGCTTCGGCGCTGTTCGGGCTCGGACGCAGGAACCAACGTCGGGTTGGTCTTGTTCCAAACCACCTCGGCGTCGACGACAACCTCGCCAATATCTTGACGAGATGGTATGTCGTACATGGTGTTGAGCAGGACCTCTTCGAGTATGGCCCGCAGACCACGTGCACCGGTCGCCCGCAGGATCGATTGTTCCGCGACCGCTTCAAGCGCTTCATCGGTAAAGGTCAACGTCACACCGTCGAGTTCGAACATCCGCTGGTACTGCTTGGCCAACGCGTTCTTCGGCTCCGACAAGATGCGGACCAGCGACTCGCGATCCAGCGAATGAACCGGTGCGAAGATCGGAAGCCGCCCGACGAACTCGGGGATCAGGCCATATTTGACCAGATCCTCAGGCAGCGTCTTGCCCAACAGGGCCCCGACGTCCTTTTCGCCGAGGCGCCGAACGTCCGCTCCAAAGCCGACGCCCTTTGATCCGACCCTGCTTTCGACGACCTTGTCCAGACCATCGAACGCACCACCGCAGATGAACAACACATTGGTCGTGTCGATCTGAATGAACTCTTGGTGGGGATGTTTGCGGCCACCCTGAGGCGGCACAGAGGCAACCGTTCCTTCAAGGATCTTCAACAGGGCCTGTTGCACCCCTTCGCCCGACACATCACGCGTGATGGACGGGTTCTCGGCCTTCCGGGCGACCTTGTCGATCTCATCGATATAGATGATGCCGGTCTCAGCCTTCTTGACATCGAAATCCGCAGCCTGGATGAGCTTGAGCAGAATGTTTTCGACGTCTTCGCCCACATAGCCAGCTTCGGTCAACGCCGTGGCGTCTGCGACAGCAAAAGGCACGTTGAGCATTCGGGCCAACGTTTGGGCCATCAGCGTTTTGCCCGAACCCGTCGGACCGATCAGCAAGATGTTCGACTTGTGGAGTTCGACATCGCCGTCGGCCTTGTTGGAGGCCTGAATCCGCTTGTAGTGGTTGTATACCGCAACCGACATGATCTTCTTGGCCTGTTCTTGGCCAATGATGTAGTCGTCGAGGAACGAGAAGATCTCAGCGGGCTTGGGCAACTCGTCGATGACGAGTTCTTGGCCTTGTGAGAGTTCTTCTTCGATGATCTCGTTGCAGAGATCGATGCACTCGTCGCAGATATAAACCCCTGGGCCCTGCGATGAGCTTCTTGACCTGTTTTTGTGTCTTCCCACAGAAGGAGCACTTGAGAAGGTCGCCACCCTCTCCGAACTTCGCCACCCTGGTCTCCCTTTGTTTCGACAGCGCGATGAGCCGTCGCTGGCGGGTGCGCCCTGGACGCCGTGGACGCACCGCACCATGGTAACGGGTCGGCTACCTCAATCGGTGGTGTCCGCACCAGAACGTGACGTGAACACCTCGTCGATGATGCCGTATTCCTTCGCTTCTTGAGCCGACAGAATGAAGTCGCGGTCTGAATCTTGCGGATGGTCTCGACCGACTTGCCGGTCTTTTCGGCGAGGATCTCGTCGAGCGTTTGACGCATCCGAAGGATTTCGCGTGCCTGAATCTCGATGTCGGCAGCCTGTCCCCCAGCGCCACCCGACGGCTGGTGAATCAGGACCCGGGCGTTCGGCAGCGCATAACGCTTGCCTGGCGTTCCCGAGGCCAAGATGACCGCCGCAGCAGAAGCCGCTTGACCCATGCAGAGCGTCACGACATCTGGCTTGATGAAGTTCATCGTGTCGTACATCGCAAAGAGTCCCGTGATCTCGCCACCAGGAGAGTTGATGTAGATCTCGATGTCCTTGTCGGGATCTTCAGATTCGAGATATAGAAGCTGCGCACACACGAGGTTGGCAACATCTGCATTAATCGGTGTGCCCAGGAAGATGATGCGTTCTTTGAGGAGCCGACTGAACAGGTCGAAGGCTCGCTCACCCCTGTTGGTCTGTTCGATAACCGTCGGGATTAGGTAGTTGCGAATCGGTTCGATCATGGTCACTCCTCTTCGCCGTCGACATCGTCAGCGGCTTGTGTTTCGTCACTTGTATCAGGGCCGTCATCCTCCGACGCAGATGACTCAGGTGCAGCGGACGCCTCATCGGTGGTACCAGCTGCCCCATGATCGTGGTCATGATCATGATCGTGGTCATGGTCATGATCGTGGTCATGAATGAGGTGATCTGGCCGATCTTCTAGATCGATGTTGTTACCTTCGTCGTCGACGATCGTCACCTGCTCGAGGAGGTAGTCAAACGCCCGGCCCCGTTCGATGTCGGAGCGTATCCGCTCCAGCGCGCCGTTTTGGGTCAATTCGGACTTCAGTTCTTCGAACTCGGCGCCGCTCTGTTCGGTAAAGATCCGGAGCTGTTCGTCGATGTCGTCGTCAGATGCGGTGAGGGACTCTTGACGAACGATCGCCCGTAGGGCCAGATCTGCCTTCACCCCACCGATCGCAGCATCGCGAACTTGTTGAACGAACGCCTCGGGGCCGCCATCGACGATCTGGACATATTGCTCGAGGCTGATGCCCTGTTGACTCAGCCGTTGAGCCAGATCTTGGATGCGTTGTTGAGTGTCTTCCTGTACCAGCGAATCGGGTGCGTCGATATCTACGAGACCCGCGAGCTGTTCAAACACGCCGTTTCGAATCGCCTGATCGGCCATCGACCAACGCTGCGCTTCGAGTCGACGGCGAATGTCGGTTTTGAGCTCGTCGAGGGTGTCGAACTCTGAGGCTTCGGAAGCCCACTCGTCATCCGCGTCGGGAAGAACTCGGCGATTCACACCTTTGACCAGAACTTTGAACTCGGCGATTTCGCCCTCGCGCGTGCCGTACAACTCGGTCAGCTCATCGTCGAACTCGAGGATGTCACCGACCGTGGCGCCGCGGAGTTCGACGTCGAGCTGGGGAACTATCCGTCCCGATCCCACCTCATAGATGAAGTCCGTCACGCTGAGTCCGGCGATTGGATCACCGTCTTGGGTGCCGGTCAGGTCGATCTGAACCACCGAACCGTCGATCGCCGGGTTGTCGTCGGGCTCGAGTTCGGCGAACTGTTCCCGGACCACGTCGACCTGGGTATCAACATCGTCGTCGGACACGGCTGGATTGGGGATCTCGACCGTCAGGTCTTGGTAGCCCGACACCTCGATCTGAGGGCGTACGACCACGGTGGCGGTGAAGGTCACGGGACCTTCCAACTCGCCGTCGACGATCTCGAGATCGGGCGGCTCGATAGCGTCGACCTTCTCAGCGATGACGGCCTGCGCATAGAAGCGCGGTAAGCAGGCATTGCGCAGCGCTCGTTCGCGAGCGACGAGCGAGCCAAACCGCTTCTCGATAATTCGACGCGGACTTTGCCCGGACGAAAACCGTCGATGCGCACTTCTTTCGAAAGTTCTTTGAAGGCAACATCGATGTCGTCGTCGAGAGCCCCTTCGTCGAGGGTGATGGTGAGAGCGACTTTGTCGTCCGGCAGATTCTCGGTGGTGATATCCATAAGTCGGCGCAGCATAGTCGTCAGCTACGACAAAAGAGGGTCCTGAGCACAGCCTCACGCCGCTGATCGACCGACGTTCGCCCAGCCCACTGGTTTGGCAGAAAAAAAATGTGCGTCCGCCGCTCAGGAACGGACCCCAAATAGCCGACACTGTGAGTCAAGAGAAATATCTCGCGACGCTGGCTCAGATTTGTAGATGGCAACACACAAACGACGACACCTCCAAGACGGTTCCACCGGTGAGCGCAGCTGGCCTCTTCGCGTCTTGACCGCAGCGGTATGTGGCCTGGTCGCAGTCCTGGCTACGGGATGTGGCCAGGACGGCTTTGGTTCCCTGCGGTCGACTCGACGCCACCAAGCTCGAATCTCAGATCGAGCAAGCGCTACTCAAAGGGGACACCTTTGCCGGAGTGCAGGTGGCCTGCCCTGATGAAGTCCAAGCCAAAGACGGCGTGGAGTTCACCTGTGACGCCAACCTGCCCGATGGCACGACGATCCTCATCGCCGTCACCCAGGTCGACGGCAAAGGCTCGGTCGAGTGGCACGCCCAGAATGTGGTCACCGCCCGCGAGTTGGCGCGACTCGAAGACCAGATCGGCGCCGAGATCGCCGCACAGCTCGAGACCGATGTAACCATGGATTGTGGTGACGACCCCGCCGTCGTCACCGAACAACTCGACTGTGAGGCAACGCTCGGAACGGGGACGGTGCTGAGCATTTTGTTGAGCATCGATCCCGACACTGGGAACGTGAAATGGGAATCCAACGGTGGACGAGCGACGGGTGAGCAAGGCGCGCCGACCACCACCGCAGCCGACACCAGTACCGCCGAAACCGGCACGGCAGAAACCGACGGCACGGGCCCGACAGCACGGGCCTGACAGCACCGGCCCGGACAGCACGGGCCCAGACGCCACGGGCCCGGTCACAGACAGCACGGGCCCCGTCACAGCGAGCCGGTCTTCAGTCACCACTCCAGAAGGGGCCGACGGCGCGGCGGCTGAGTCCACCACGACCATCCAGTAACGGCGCACTGGACGTTGCGGGCGAGTGGGCAGGCGGTCAGCGGAACATCGCCGCAAAATACGAGCGAACCCAGTGGTTGACCGGTAGCCTCTCCGGGCCACGGGGCGTAGCGCAGCTTGGTTAGCGCGCCTGCTTTGGGGAGCAGGAGGTCGCGAGTTCGAATCTCGCCGCCCCGACCACACCCACATTGCTACGAGACCCGCCCGGTCCGTCGCAGTGCCTGGGGTACACGTCGAGCGGATAGCCTTCGCTCGCACGCGGGTGTAGCTCAATGGTAGAGCTCCAGCCTTCCAAGCTGGCCATGCGGGTTCGATTCCCGTCACCCGCTCCATTCGGGCCTCGCCACGAGCCGGGCTACGCAAGCGCCCGTAGCTCAGTTGGATAGAGCAGCGGACTTCTAATCCGCGGGTCGGGGGTTCGAATCCCTCCGGGCGCGCTGGCATCTCCGCAGGTCACACGGCAGAAACACCGGACCACCAACGGCTCAAGTGTCCGAGGTGCTGACACTTCCGCTGACACCGTCCCACCCTGTGTCCCCATGGGGACGAACGAACCCCACAGAACGGCTCTTCAGCCTCCGAAGCGTGGCATCCTGTCCAGAGCGTGTTCGACCGCGGTACATAGCCTTTGTCTGCTGGAGTTGACGGGCGGTTTGGCGTAACGGGCCATCACAATCGGGACCTGAGGGCGGACTTCGAGCAGCCCTGCGGACACGGCCGTGACATCTTGAGGGGATCGATGTTTAGCGTTCTGATCGTTGTGACGTTGGCCATGGCGGCCGCAGATTGGCTCGTCGTGTCGACCGGGAACAAGCGACTTGAGTATCTGCTCAAACCGGCGACCATGGTCGCGCTGATCGCCGCATGCGCGTCGATGACTAACCCGGATCCTGGCGACGCTCGACTCTGGATCGTCTTGGGTTTGTGCGCATCGCTGATCGGGGATGTCTTTCTCATCGAGGAAAGCCGCTTCATCCAAGGACTCGCCTCGTTTCTCATCGCTCACGTGCTCTACATCGTCGGCTTTCTGACGATGGGTGTGTCGGTGGGCGCCATCCTCGTCGGGCTGGTCGTTGCGGTCGTCGGCACAGTCATTGTCGGGCGACGCATCGCGAAGGGTGCCGCCCGGCAGGATCCCGTCTTGGGACGTGCCGTCGCCGCGTACATCGGCGTCATCTCAGCAATGGTGACGGTCGCGATCGGAACCGGTCGGCCATGGGCCATCATCGGGGCCCTCCTCTTCTATAGCTCCGATGCGTTCATCGGTTGGAGCCGTTTCGTCAAAGGATTCGCGCGCCAAGATCTGGCCATCATCGTCACCTACCACTTGGGACAAATCGGCATCGTCCTGAGTCTGTTGCCCCGGACGTAGCCAGCGCGGGCCTCGCGGGGTAGGGCTAGGCAACGGGCCAGTCGTCGGCCTCGGCGAGCAGGTGGTCACAAGACTCCGGTACATCGGCGCTGGCCAGGCGGAGAGCAATGTGTGTCAGCCACCGGGAGCGCTCGACGAACCGCCGCGACAGGAGCCACAATCGCGCCATGTCAGATTCGCCATCCACCCCCGGTATCGAGAGCACGGAACGTGTCATCGACCCCACCGATCCGCACATTTCCCACTTCTCGACATCGCCCACCGAGGGGACTGCCAGCGGTACTGGCGACACCGTCGCCTCACCCGACGCCAGCCCAACAACACCGACCGGCGCAAACAGCTCCACTGGAGACGACCTGTCCATCGTCGGACTACAGCGTTTGATGGCTCGCTACGCCGACCTGGCCAATCGACAGGCTTGGAATGAGCTGTCGTCGGTCATGATCGAACGCTGTGCCCTCACTCTCGACCTCGGCGACACTCGGCACGCATTCGCAAGCCCCCAGGAGTTCGCTGCCTTCATCGTCCCGGCGATGGAACGCTTTGAGTTTTTCCAGTTTTCGGTGCTGAACAGCCGCTTTGAGGTGGGGGTCGATGGCGCCACGGCCGTGGGCCGCACGAACATCCTCGAACATCGTCAGCTGAGGCTCGGCTCTGCGTTCAGCCACGCATATGGCGTCTACCACGATCGATTCGTTCGCCAACCCTCAGGCTGGAGGTTCGCCACCAGGTGGTATCAGAGCCTCGCCCGAACCGCTGATCCGGAGACCTCAACGACGCTGGCCCTCGGCCCCGCCCCCACCTTCTGGCGGCTGGGCGACTCGACCGGATAACAAAGAACTTCACCGGTAGCGACTCACGTGTTGAGCCCTCACCACTGCCCCCGTACCGTTCTACCTGGTTCGCTGGCCGGACGAACGCGATCCCCGCAACTTCATGGCAGCTGAAAGGCGAGGCGAGCGGTACGATCGCCCGGAGGTAGCGAGAGAAGGGGCGAAGCATGCACTCCCTGAGAACGCTCAAAGGTGCGGGGGCCGTATTCATGGCCGCTTGGTGGATCCACTCGATCGACCACATGCGCCGCGGCGTATCAGCCTCCCCCGACGGGGTGATCTGGAGTGGCACGTTTGTCGCCATGCTCGCTGTCATCTCGTTGACGCTGATCTTCACCGAACAGAAGAGTGCCGCCCTGTTTGCGGCCATTGTCTTTCCGCTGGTGGGCGTCGGCGTGTTGTTGTCACATCTCCCGCCTGATTGGGGACCCTTGAGCGACCCGATCATCTTTGATTCAAACACCGACGGTTGGTCGATCGTCGCGGTGATGACCGAGGTTCTCGCCGCGTTCTGGCTGGGCTACGTGGCAGCAAAGGCCGTTCGCAGCGAGCAGCTTTCGAGTGTGTCAGCTGGCCCTGTCAGCTAGAGCTCTGTCGGGCCGTCGGCCGCCGCAGCGATCGCGTCGATGTCGATCTTGTGCATCTGCATCATCGCCTCGGTCGCGCGTGCCGCGCGTTCGGGGTCGGGGTCACCGAGGTAGGACCCCAGCTGTTTGGGCACGATCTGCCACGACAGTCCAAAGCGGTCCTTGAGCCAGCCGCACATGGACTCTTCACCGCCGTCGACCAGCGCATCCCAGAGACGGTCGACTTCTGCCTGGTCGTCGCACGGCACCGACATCGATATCGCCTCGTTGAAGACGAAGTTCGGGCCGCCATTCAGCGCCTGAAAAGGCCGACCCATCAGCGTGAAGTTGATCACCATCGGCGATCCGTCCGGCCCCGGCGAAACGAAGTCCACCGCAGAGTCGGGGAATAGACCAACGTAGAACGTCGCGGCATCGAAACCGTTTCCATCGAACCACAAGCACGGCATGATCTGATCCATGGCGGTGACATTAGCTGGCGGCAAACTTAACCATTTCCACGCCGGTTTCCTCGAGCGACTTGACCATCAAGACCGATCACCTGTTGACTCCGTGTTGACCTTCTGTTGTCGAAATAGAGGAGCGGCAGGTCATGATCGAAACCTCCACAGCAGGCGCGCCCCCATCGATCCCATTGGGCCTTGATGCACCCATTGCAACCAACGGTGCTGCGAGCGGCGTCGACGCTGCCACACCGATCTTTCCGCACACACTGGCCGACGGCGGCTCGGTCGAGGTGGCACAAGCTCAGATCTGGCTGAATGAAATCGGGTTTCGCAGTGCTGGCGCCGAACTTGCCATCGATGGGATTGCGGGGCCGCGCACCCGTCAAGCGACCTTCTACTTTCAGACCGGCTGGACACCGTCGAGTCTTGTTCGTGACGCGACCATCGGACCCATCACGCTTAACGCGTTGGCACAATGCGTCATGTTCGGCGGCCACGCGTCGCCCCACTTCAGATTCCTTGAATTCGCTAGCAAGGGCAACCGTGAGATCCGCGTCGAGCGTGACCTCATCCTGAAACTCGAGGCGCTGCGCGAGGCATCTGGCGGACCGATCACCATCATCTCGGGCTACCGCGACCCCGCGTACAACCAGCTGGTCGGGGGCGCCAAGAATTCCCAGCACATGTACGGAAGGGCTGTGGACATCGGCTTCGGCGGACAGCGGCTCGACATGACGGCCGTGCGGTCACTCCGCCTGTTCTCTGGAATCGGCTACACACCACGGCTCGGCAACACCGTCAGACATGTGGACATTCGCCCCGATAGGTCGGTCTACAGCCCGGCCCTCTGGACCTATTAGAAGACGGTCTCGCAGAGCTTCCATGGTGTCCGACAACCCGAGACGGCAGGCTCGCCGACAGACCTGTTCGGCAGAACGATGTTCGGCAGACTTCGCACGCGCAAAGCAGAATCGGTGGGAGTGGCATCACCGGACCCGGTGCAGTCGCGAACCCGACTGCCTTTGGCACGCCCTTGGGCTTGACCCGGTTCAGTCACAGCTCCACACGAGGTTTGGGTCGGTCCCGACGGCGGAGGCGAACAGGCGCCAGTCGCTTGGATTGATCGACCAACCGGATGCATCTTGGACGTAGACCCGCACGACGTCGGTCAACTGCTCCCCCAGCGTCGGGTGCGTCCAGCTCAGCGCCATCGCGAGCTTCATGCACGGAACCTTGTCCTCCCAGAGCGTTCCGACTTCGACAAGGGTAAGGTCATCGACTTCAACCGGCGACCAATCGAAAAACTCGGGCGGCCGTTCGGACGAGATGGCTGCGACCACCGTCTCGATATCGAGCTGGGCCTGGTCGGCTGCAAACGACCCGATCGCGGCGAGCACCCGCGGATCGTCGGGGCTGCGCGAAACGCTTGCAGCGAGAACGGCTCGCTCAAGGTGGTCCAGATAGCGAACTACCCGCTCGGCGTATGCCTCGTCGATACCATCGCGAGGAGCGTTCCACTGGTAAGGGATCGGGTCGCTGAGCGGTTCGAACTCGACGAGCTCGGCGCGTGTGAGGACGTCGGGGGAAAACTCTTCAGGCGTTTGACCCTCTTCAGGCGAGAACCAAATGCGATCGGCCTCGGAGTCGTCGAAGACGATCGTCGGTGGCGGTTCGCTCGTCCGTCCCGCAAACGGGTCAGGTTCGGGCTCGGTGGTGGTCGTCGAAGACCCGGTGGGGGCCGTCGTCGTGGTGCCGGCGAGGATGCCCGACTCCTCAGCTGATGAGTCGGATGATTGGGCGCAGCCCGCTGTGGCCATCACAACCGCGAATCCGGCGAGACACGCCACGACGGCGCGCTTGAAGAGGGCGCGTGCGTCGAGAATCGGGGAAATGCTCAGAGATCTGCTCATCGGTATCACTCCAGGGAATCGCTCGTGCGGGGCAGCGGTGGGGGTGTCGTCAGCATCAGCCGAGTCAGCTCATCCACTGACAGGCACTCATCGCCTCATAGGGGGAGTCGAACTGTCCGACGAAATGAGTTCGCCACGCGCCGGGGTTGATCGGGGTCGGTTCGCCATCTCGAATGTTGACGAGCCAGAAATCGCTGGTGAACTGGGTCGGGTCGACTTCAGGATCGGACAGCGTCCCGTGCAACGCCATGCAGTTGACTTCTCCAGCATCGTTGAGACCGACGTCGACCAAATCGAGCGTGTAGTCAGCACGATCTGGATCGCTGTCGCCCTCGGACACGACGTAGTTGGCCATCCGCCACTCCGCCTTGGCGATCTCGTCCCCGGCAAGGAGGTCGTCGTTGGCGGCGAGCAGGCGCGGGTTGTCATCGCCGAACACGGTGGTCGCCCTGACAAGTCCCGATCGAACGCGCTCGACGTATGTACTCACCGCAACCGCGTACCCTCTGGTGACGTCGTCGGGATCGACATCCCAAGCTGCGGGGTCGGGGAAAGGCAGATCGACGAACTCTGTGAGTTCTTCGCGGGTGACGACGTCGGGGCTGAAGTCCGCGGGATTCATTCCCTCTGGCACCGGTTCCCAAAACTGCGACGCGTCAACCGTCGTCGTGGTGGCGTCCTCAGGCCCAATACCACTCCCATCTGGGGCGGGGACCTCGGGATCAGCTGTCGTCGTGGTGGCAGGCGTCGGGGAGGTTTCGCTTAGGGTGCCCGGCGTCGCGACGGACTCATCATTGGACTGGCCGCAGCCCGCCGCACCAGCCAAGACGACGAGTCCTATCAACAGGGCACAGATTTCCCCGCTCCATGTTCTTCGGTATCTTTTGTTGCACATAAGGGCTCAACCTAGCCTTACGTGCCCACCCCTGCAAGGAATCGTGTCTTGAGCTCCTCCGGTAGGTGAGGCGCCAGCGCGCTTGGTGGCGACCCGAAGGTGGTCGACCGTTTGACCGACCACCTTCGACACCGCCGAGATCCACCAAATGAGCGAAGGTCCCGGCAGCCAGCCCCTTGGCGCGCCCAGTACCCGCCACCCGGCGCACCGAGTGCTGAGTGCCGAGCACCGAGCAACGCGAGGGGTAGCTCTGCTGCAGAGAAATCGAGGGCGGCCGACGACGCAACACGGGGGTGCCCGGGTCGTAGGCGCGGATAGCAAAGCGCACTCGGCGCGCGTCTAGCATGTCTCCCCACATGGTGGCTGTAGCTCAGTTTGGTTAGAGCGCCAGGTTGTGGCCCTGGAGGTCGGGGGTTCAAGTCCCCTCAGTCACCCCATTCGCCTGTTTGAACCCTCGGCATCCGCGCCGAGGGTTCAACTTTTTTCCCATGCCAGCGGTGAGATTGGCCATCTGCGAAACCCAAGTTGAGACCCGCGATTCCGCTCCCAACCACTCGGCATCGTCGGCTTGGCGAAGCGGCATCCGATTGCCGGTTATCCGCGAGACTGTTTGACGGTCCCGCTGGGTACGGCAACTCCCGCGCTGCCAGCTACGGCATCGGCGCCCCAGCCAGCGGCACCGGCGCCCCACCGGCCGCTGGCGTTCCCAAGAACGCAACGATCCGACCCGGCCGCCCTGCGCTCACTATTATCTACCGACCGCGCTAAGCCGCTTTCGTGCGTCTCGCGGGGCACCTGCGCCTCTAGCTCAATTGGCAGAGCAACGGACTCTTAATCCGCAGGTTCTGGGTTCAAGTCCCAGGGGGCGTACCACCAAAACCCCAGGTCACACCCGGTGTCCGGGCGGCCTGGGGTTTTTCGCGCCACCGGGGAGCTGACACGACGCGCTGACAGCTGACACCCGTGGGGCATCATCAGGGTGTCAGAATCGCCCGTGCCCCTCAGCAAATCGGCGTCACTCCGCTAGCGGTCACCTTGCCGAGTCTTCAGCGATGAGGAGCCGCTCGCGAACGAGGCCCTGGCAGGGGCCCTCCACCACCTCGTGGGCTCGCATTGAGGCAGTGGCCTGAACTTCCGGGTAGCGGCTACCTATCGCACAACAGCTCTTCTCGAAACTAGCGCCAGTGGATCGTCGGGAATCGCTTGACGGCCGTCGTAAAACGTCAATCGGGGCTCGCCATTGACGGTCGCCCGACTGGCGAACGAGCGCACCAAACCGTGCGGACCGTCAGCATCAAGTGACCGGAGAAGATCTGCTCTCGGTTCAGTGGACTCCTCGCCCCACCACCACGATCTGTTCCAGAACTCCGGCCAAGGCCCGTGACGATGTCGATGCCCGAGTCCGGGGAGCATTCGCTTCCTACCGACGCAATCGAACCTTGACGAAACATCAAGGTTTGACATCCTGAGCCGGATGACAGTTGAGAGAGTCACGCCTAGCTCGTTGCCTGACTGGTTACTTGGACGCGGTCGACTGTTTGTGACCACCACTGAGATCGCTGAGCTGACGGGGTTGTCGGGGGCGGCAGTTCCTGTTCACCTCCATCGAGCGCGGGCAGCGAACAAGATCGTGTCGGTAACCAAGGGTGGCTGGGTTCCGGTCCCGCTGGTATATCGGGAGTCGGGCGCTCCTCCGCCGATGCACTACGTCGACTACCTGATGCGCTACCTCGGTCATCCCTACTATGTGGGCTTCTTGTCGGCAGCACGGATCCACGGCGCCTCACATCAGGTGCCGATGGTGCTCCAGATCGTGACGCCGGCTCTCCTGAGGGACCGCCGGGTCGGCGCCCACCGTCTGCAATTCGTCCGCCGCTCCGATGCTGCTAGCCGCGCTGTTCAAGAGCACGACACCGACGGTGGCCCTGTCACCATCTCGACCCCTGAGACCACGGTCCTCGACCTTGTCGACGCGCCCGAACGCGGGGCTGGGCTCGACAACGTCGGCCTTGGCGGCCGCTGCGCGTGGATATCCCCGAACCGTTGTGCAGCGAACCGGGTGGCTACTCGACCACATGGCCAAAGAGGTCGCCTCCGACATCGACCTAGGCACACTCAAGCCACTGACCGAAGGCGCTGACTACACCGTTCTTGACCCACGGGCACCCACGAGCGACGGAGACCGAGACCCGGTCTGGCATGTCGTCGAGAACACAGGCGTGGAGCATGACCTGTGATCTCACAACCGGGGCTCGACCAGTGGCGCACACAGATCCCATGGGAGGTCGCGGACATCGTCGAACAGGACCTCGTGCTGTCTCGTCTGATCATCGAGATAACCAACCACCCCCTGCTCGGTGGCGAGCTGGTGTTCCGCGGCGGAACGTGCTTTCACAAGCTGTGACCGCCAAACTCGACGACCAACGTTTCACCAGCGACCTCGACACCCTCGTCGTCTCATGGCCAGAGGGCTACACAATCGAAGCCGGCGCCGCCGCAGCAGCAGCCATCATCAGCGCCGTACCGGACTGATCCGGTCGCGGGCAGCCATCTGGGTCAGGAAGCTGCCGCTCTCGGGTACCTCAGACTTGGACCAGTTCGGCGATGTTGGCGGCGACATCCGAAATCGATTGATCTCCGGTGCTCAGACCCGATCGCGATGCCAGCATCGGGCTTACCTCCCGGGAGTGCCTCGAAATCCTCAAACCCCTGCAGGTCACAAGCGAAGCACCCATCGAACAGAACCAGCTCGCCGTCGCCGTCGAGGTCGCGGAGTCGGGCACCATTGGGGGACCTCTGCGAAGTGCCGCTCTACAGTTACCGACGGTGCCTCATATTGGCGGAGGCAAGAATCGCAATCAGACCAGGGAGTCGATGTGCCGGTGGGCGTTGACAGCACGAGTAGCAGCCAGATCACCAACCACGCTGCCTTTATCTGGTCGGTGGCCGATCTACTGAGGGGCGACTACAAGCAGTCCGAGTATGGGCGGGTGATCCTGCCGTTCACGGTGCTACGTCGGCTCGACTGTGTGCTCGATCCGGTGAAGGCCGACATGCTGGCCAAGTACGAGTCGGTGAAGGGCAGGGTCGAGAACTTCCGGGCCGGTCCTCGACGCGCTCACCGACATCGACGGGCTCTGGAACACGTCACGCTTCGACCTGCCGAAGCTGTTGAACGACCCCGACAACCTGGCAGACAACCTGCGCGCCCTACATCCACGGCTTCTCCCCGCAAGCCCAGGAGATCCTCGACAAGTTCGACTTCCCCACCCAGATCAGCCGCCTCGACAAGGCCAAGCTGCTCTACCTGGTCGTGTCCCGGTTCGCCGAGATCGACCTGCACCCCGACCAGGTCTCGAACCTCGAGATGGGCTACCTCTATGAGGAACTGATCCGCCGGTTCTCCGAACTGTCAAACGAGACCGCCGGTGAACATTTCACCCCTCGTGAGGTGATCCGGTTGATGGTCGAGTTGCTCTTTGCCGAGGACGACGACCTGCTCCGCAAGCCCGGCATCGTCAAGACCCTGTTCGACCCCGCCTGCGGCACGGGCGGCATGTTATCGGTGGCCGAGGACCGGCTGCGTGAGCTCAACCCCGATGCCCGTCTGGAGGTGTTCGGCCAAGAGCTCAACGACGAGACCTACGCCATCTGCCGCTCCGACATGATGCTCAAAGGCCAGGACGCCTCAAACATCGCGTCCGGCAACTCGTTCTCAGACGACGGCCACCCCGGCCGCCGCTTCGACTACCTGCTCGCCAACCCACCCTTCGGCGTGGAGTGGAAGAAGGTACGCGACGTCGTTGAGGACGAGCACAAGTCCTCGGCTTCGCCGGACGCTTCGGCGCCGGGACACCGCGGATCAACGACGGCAGCTTCCTGTTCCTCCAACACATGATCTCCAAGATGAAGACCCCCGAACAGGGCGGCTCACGCCTAGCCATCGTCTTCAACGGCTCACCTCTGTTCACCGGCGCCGCCGGTTCGGGCGAGTCCGAGATCCGCCGCTGGATCATCGAAAACGACTGGCTCGAAGCCGTCGTCGCCCTCCCCGACCAGCTCTTCTACAACACCGGTATCTCCACCTACTTCTGGCTCGTCACCAACCGCAAACGCCCCGAACGGCGAGGCAAGGTGCAACTGATCGACGCCCGCGAGCTGTTCACGAAGATGCGCAAGAGCCTCGGTGAGAAAGCGCAAGCAGATCAGCGACACCCAGATCACCGACATCGTCCACCTCTATGACGACTTCGAGGAGACTGCGTCATCACAACCCGACCTGGCCGCTGCAAGATCTTCGACAACGAAGACTTCGGCTTCCTGCGCATCACCGTCGAGCGACCGCTCCGGCAACGGTGGGAAGTGACCGACGCCGGCATCGAAGCGCTACGCCAGAACAAGAAGCTCGCCAAGCTCGACGACGACACCCGAGAGGCAGTGTTGGCGGCCCTGCTTGCCAACACTGGGGGCAACCACCTCGGATCGAGCGAGGACGACGGTGAGATCCGGCGCCTTGCCAAGAAGGCGATGCAGCGGGCCGGGCTCAAGGGCAAGCCGATCGAGAACGCCATCGTTGACGCATTCGCCGTCAGCGACCCCGACGCCTCGATCGTCACCGACGCAAAGGGCAACCCGCGGCCCGACGCCGACCTCCGAGACGCAGAGAACGTGCCGCTGTCCGTCGAGGCCGTCGGCCGCATCCGCTACGAACCCGACGCCACCGAACGCCTCGGCACCAGGCCCTACCGAGAACTGGTCGACCGATACCTCGCCGACGAAGTCCTCCCTACGTCCCCGACGCCTGGCCCGACCTGTCCAAGACCAAGATCGGCTACGAAATCCCCCTCACCCGCCACTTCTACACCTACACCCCACCCCGACCCTCGAAGAGATCGACGCCGAGATCAAGGCTCTCGAAGCCGAAATCCAGGAACTCCTGGCCGAGGTGACGGAGTGATCGGCCACGGCCCAGCACTGACCCATCTGGCGGACTTCGTCAACGGGTATGGCTTCACCGGCGACGACCTTGATGGTGACGGGATTCCCGTCGTGCGGATTCAGCACTTACTTGACCCATCCGTAGAGATGGACCGGACGGATCTTGACGTGCCGCAAGTTGCGATCCAGCCAGGCGACCTTGTGTTCTCATGGTCAGCAACCCTGGCCGCAAGAATCTGGGACCGAGAACCGGCCTTGCTCAATCAGCATCTCTTCCGGGTGGATCCGCATTCAGGTGTCGACCGACGGTGGTTGAAGTACGTCCTGGACGTAGCGGTCGATGCGCTGTCTGGCCACATGCACGGCTCAGCGATGACCCACATCACCCGAGACATGATGCGTCGAGTTCGAGTACCGTTCCGGTCTCTGCAAATGCAGCGGGCGATCGCCGACTACCTCGACACCGAGACCGCCCGCATCGACGCCCTCATCGCCAAGAAGCGCCGCATGATCGAACTCCTAGAGGAAGCTCATCGAGCGTCGGTCACTCTCGCAATCGCACCGGGCGGAACCTGGGGCGACGGCCATGCCGGCAAGGCTGATCTCCCTCAAGGCTGGGACCGGCCCAGATTCGGCAGCGTCGTGTCTGTTGCCGAGGGGCAGGTCGACCCTCGGATCGAGCCGTGGCGATCGATGCTGATGATTGCCCCGAACCACACGTGAAGTCGGGCACAGGTGAACTGATTGAGCGACAGTCGGCGAGTCGAACAGGGAGCGATCAGCGGCAAGTACGTGTGCGAGACCGGGGACGTGATCTATTCGAAGATCCGGCCCGCTCTCCGCAAGGCTGTCCTGGCACCTGGTCGATGTTTGTGCAGCGCAGACATGTATCCGCTGCGGAGTAGTCGAGCATTGCGTCCCAGGTACCTTCACTACCTGGTTCTCTCGGACCCGTTCACTGAGCTCGCAGTGCTTGAGTCCGACAGGGTGGCGATGCCGAAGGTCAATCGCGACGCTTTGTCCGCATACGGATCAACCTCCCTCCGATCGCTGAGCAGGACAGGCTCGTAGGAGTCCTCGATACGGCATCGCAGAGAACCCACACCACCATCGAGTCACTTTCTTGCCAGGTAGAACTGCTTGCCGAGCACCGGCAGGCCTTGATCACAGCGGCCGTGACGGGCGAACTCGAGATTCCGGCAGCCGCGTGATGGGGGGGGTCCGAGCGAGGCGGGGTTCGAGGAGGCGATCTGTAGCTCGCTGATCGACGCTGGCGGCTACCGCTCGCCGGTCAAGGTCAGGATCGCTCAAGGTGAACCCTCGCGACCTCGACGCCAAGGTCGGGATCGACACGGCTGAGTTGTTCGCGTTCATCAGGGCGACGCAGGGCGATGAGTGGGAGAAGGTCCGCAAGTCGCACTCAACAGCGGATGAGGCGCAGCGGGCGTTCGTGGATCGGTTGGCGAAGGAGCTGGATCGACGCGGCACGGTCGACGTGTTGCGTCACGGGCTGACTTACGCCGGGCCACGAGAAGGCCGAGTTCCGCCTCGCCTACTTCCGACCGGCGTCGGGTCTGAACCCGGTGCTGGAGCGCCGCTATCAGGCGAACCGGTTGACCGTGATGCGGCAGGTCCCCTATGAGCCGGGGTCGACGAAGACGCTCGACTTGGCGTTGTTCGTCAACGGGATCCCGGTGGCGACCGCGGAGCTGAAGACGCCGCTGACGAACCAGACGTTCCGCGACGCGATCGAGCAGTACCGCACAGACCGCAACCCGAAGGCGCCCCTACTGCGCCGAGCGGTCGTGCACTTCGCGGTCGATACCGAGCAGGCGTTTATGACGACAAAGCTCGCCGGTGACAAGACGACGTTTCTGCCGTTCAACCGGGGCGACAACCAGGGCGCTGGCAACCCGGCCCGCGACGGATACCGCACCGGCTACCTGTGGGAAGACGTTTGGCAGCGAGACGCCTGGCTCGACCTGCTTGCCCGCTTCATCCATACCGACACCGATTCGGGCGTGACGATCTTCCCCAGGTTCCACCAGTGGGATGCGGTGCTGCGCCTCGTTGCCGATGCCCGCGAGCATGGTGCGGGGCAGTCGTATCTGGTGCAGCATTCGGCGGGGTCGGAAAGTCCAACACGATCGCCTGGCTCGCCCACCGTCTGTCGTCGCTGCACGCCAGGGACGACCGCAGCGGCGGCGCGACGCTGGACAAACCAGTGTTCGACAAGGTGGTCGTGATCACCGACCGGCTGGTTTTGGATCGTCCAGCTCCAGGACACGATCTACCAGTTCGAGCACGCCCACGGCGTCGTCGAGAAGATCGACCAGGACTCCACCCAACTCGCCGCAGCGCTCACCGGCGAGCGAGCCCGCATCATCATCACCACATTGCAGAAGTTTCCGTTCGTGATGCGCCACGTCGGGGAGCTCAAAACGCGCAGCTATGCGGTGATCATCGACGAGGCCCACTCGTCCCAGACCGGCGACGCCGCCAAAGAGATGAAACGGGTGCTCGGGGTAGCTACCGGAGACCCCGCCGCTGAACTGGCGGCCGCCGAGGCAGCAGAGAGCGTCTTTGAAGCCGAGGTGCCCGACCCGGTCGAGGACGCGCTGGCCGCCGAGGTCGCAGCCCGTGGCCGTCAGCCAAACCTGTCGTTTTTCGCGTTCACCGCCACCCCGAAGGGCCGGACCCTGGAGCTGTTTGGCCGCAAGAACCCGGCCACCGGCAAGTTTGAGCCGTTCCACCTGTATTCGATGCGCCAGGCCATCCAGGAGGGGTTCATCCTCGACGTATTGGCCAACTACGTCACCTACGACACCTATTTCAAGATCGACAAGGCCATCGCCGATGACCCCCAGCTCGACTCGGCACGTGCCCGAACCGCCATCGCCCGCTTCGTGTCACTCCACGAATCGAACCTGACCCAACGGGCCGAAGTGATCGTCGAACACTTCCGCCACCACGTGCGCATGCGGATCGCCGGCCAGGCCAAGGCCATGGTCGTAACCGCATCGCGGCTGCATGCGCTGCGATACAAGCAGGCGCTCGACCGATACTGCAACGAGCACGGCATCGGCGACGTCAACACCCTCGTCGCGTTCTCCGGGACGCTACAGGTGGACGGCGAAGAGCTGACCGAGTCGAAGGTCAACGGGTTCCCCGACTCCCAGACCCCGGCCGAGTTCGACACCGACGACTGGCAGATCCTCGTGGTCGCCGAGAAGTACCAGACCGGCTTCGACCAGCCGAAGCTGTATGCCATGTACGTCGACAAGACCCTCACCGGGCTCGCCGCGGTGCAGACCCTGTCACGGCTCAACCGCACCCGAGACGGCAAAACCGGTACGTTCGTGCTCGACTTCCGCAACAGCGTCGAGGACATCCAGACCTCATTCGAACCCTGGTACGCCCGCACCGTCGCCCCACCCACCGACCCGCACCTGCTCTATGACACCCACGCCGAACTCTGGCCCTTCGGTGTGCTGGCCTCCGAAGAGGTCGAGTCGGTCGTAGCGCTGCTGCTGACCGACCCGGACAGGAATCACGAACGCATCAACGCCAGCCTCCAACCCGCCGTCGACCGATTCGCAGCGCTGGACGAGGACCGCCAGGAGGAGTTCCGCGACGTCATCACCCGGTTCATACGGATCTATAGCTTCTTGTCGCAGGTGGTGTCCTTCACCGACGTGAAGCTCGAACGTGACTACCTGTTCTGCCGAGCGCTGTCCCGGCTCATCAAACGTGATCCGGGATCGGGCGTCGACCTCGGCGGCGCCGTCGAGCTGACCCATCTGGCCATGGAGAAGACCTACGAAGGCGACGGGTCTCTCGACGTCGACGGCGGCGAGGTGGTCACCATCTACGGCGGCACCGGGCGTCGGCAGGACCCCGACGAAGTGCCGCTTTCGGAGATCATCGCCAGGATCAACGAACGGTTCGGGACCAACATCACCGACACCGACCGCCTGTTCACCGACCAGGTTGCCAACGACCTCGTGGCCGACCCGAAGATCCAGATCGAAGCCGCGGCCAACGACGAGGCGTCGTTCGGAGTCGGGTTCGACAAGACATGGATCAACGCGCTGACCGGCCGGCTCGACACCAACGAGAACTTCGGCTTCCAGCTGCTCGACAACGACGACCTCCGCTCAGCGCTGCTGGATGAGTACCGTCCCGACATCTACCGGCGAGCCCGGGTCGCCCGACAACGCACCTGCCCGATCGGCGAGCTGATCGGGCCCGACCGCGAAGACCGCTACCTCGAATACAAGTCGACGATGCGCTGGGACGTGAAGAAGGCCGAGAAGGCCAAGTACCTCGAAGACGCCGTCGTCAAGACCATCGCCGGGTTCGCCAACTCGCCCTACGGCGGCACCCTGCTCGTCGGCGTCACCGACGACGGCGAGATCCACGGTCTCGAGGACGACTACGCCACCTTCTCTAAACGCGGCGAGCGAGGCGACCGCGACCTGTGGGGCCAACACCTCAAGAACCTCCTCGACCGCCTCGGCAAAGCCGCTGGCACCCTCGTCGACTGGGAGTTCCACACCGTCGACGGCGGCGACATCGCCCGCATCTCCGTCGACCCCTCAGACCACCCCGTCTACGAAACCAAGAGCCACCAGCAGGCCTTCTGGTGGCGCACACCCGTCAGCACCGACGCCGTCGACGACGAAGCCGAACGAGCCCGCATCATCAGGCGGCGATGGAGCTGATGAGCAACAACGACTCCCGCGACATGCGACTGCTGGACGGCAAGCGCGTCCAGGTCAAGAACCTGTTGGACGCAGGACTGCTCGAGCCCAAGGCCATCCTGAAGTTCACCCGGCCTCGCCTCGGCGAGGAGTACACCGCTGTCGTTACCGACGAGGGCCGTCTGCAGCTTGAGGACGGACGCCAGTTCGCGGCCCCCTCCCGTGCCGCAATGGAGGCGGCCGGGCTTTCTGCGATTGACGGATGGAGCGCGTGGTCTGTCGATGGCAGCACCCTGTCGTCTCTCCGGCGCACCCTGCTCGAGGCAGCGGTGGAGAGTGAACCCGATGAGGGGGAACACTCGTCCCAATTGGATCGTCTGAGTGCCCGCCGGAATGAGCTGGCCGGGTTTCGCGACGCTGCAGCGGCTGGCAACCCTGCCTCGTTGTCGGTGCGCGAGTTGCTCGCCATCTGGAGCGCCAAGGGCAGGGGGCCAGCGTGTGGTCGATCGGATACTGGCCGATCTCGACAACTACGGACTGACCTCGGACCCTGACTTCAGGAAGGTCTCGCTGGACACCGTCATCTCGCTGAACGGCCCAGCAGATGAAGAGGCGCCCGCCCCTGACCTGCCAGCGGAAGGTCTGACGGGGACGCTGAATCAGGACTCCACCGAGCTCGATGTAGGTCTTGCGCTCGGGAACCTCCCGTCGGCCTCTGCGGGTATCACTGCGGTCAAGCCAACGGACTCGATCGAGAAGGCAATGACCGAGATGCGGCTGAACGACTTCTCTCAGCTGCCTGTGATGACGACCACTCGCGAGATCAAGGGCTCGGTCACCTGGAGGTCGATCGCGAAGGCACTCGCCCATTCCAGTGACGCTTCACTCGACGATGCCCTCGAAGCAGCACCAGTCCACTCCTACGAACAGGACCTGGTCGATGTGCTGGGAGTCCTCTGCGACCACGACTTCATCTTCGTGCGGGACTCGAAGCGGGAGATCTCGGGCATCGTGACCACCGCCGACGTCGTCCGCCTCTACGGAGAGACTGCCACGCCGTTCTTCTTGATCGGCGAGATCGACCACTTGCTGCGCGGCGCCATCTCAGACACATGGACGATCGAACAGGTCACGGCTGTCTGCAACCCCGAGAACGAGCGATCGCTGCTGTCCCACGACGACCTGAGTTTCGGGGACTACCAGAGGATGCTGGAGAACCCCGAGCGGTTCGAGGCAATGGGCTGGCCGCTCGACAGGGCGACATTCATCAACCGTCTCGACGAGGTCCGGAGATCCGCAATGGTGTCGCGCACTTCGATCAGGATCCGTTGGACAAGGAACAGGTTGACCGGCTCAAGAACTTCCTCAAGGTGATGCGCGACCTCCGTAGCTGGGACACCCGGTGATGCCCGAAGCTGCGGAGGTTCGCCCGCAAGCACAAGACTGCTTCGTCTGGTTGTCGCGATGGGTGCATGAGAATGGACCCGGTTCGATGCAGGCCTGGGTGGTCTCCTCGATGCCGATTTCATGCAGTAACGCGGTCCGATAACCGCGTTACTGCGTACAATCGTGGAATGTCTCGTGTAGTCGACCAGCTGGCGAGGCGCCAGCTTCGGGTCGGGCGAACGAGTTCGTTCGCGCTCGACCGTCCCGATGCCGAACTCCAACAACTGGCCGAAGCCAGCACCGTGCTCGCCCTCACGAAGGGCTTCTATGTGCTGGTGCCCGAAGACCGGCGCGGTGCAACGACCACATGGAAGCCCTCGATCGAGGGGGTCGCGCTCGGCATGGCGGCCACATTGCACTCTCCTGACGAGGTCGCGCTCGTGGGGCCCTCGGCAGCTCGCGCGCATCGCTGCTACCCCCGGGCGCTCGGCACCGCATTCGTCACCGTGCCAAACCAACGCCGACCACGCCACACCATCCTCGGTGAGATCAGATTCGTCGAACGACACATCGACAAGCTCGACACCGTCCGCGTCGAGACCGACCTCGGGCCGGGCTGGGCGACCAGCATCGAGCACACTGCGCTCGATCTCTGTCGCAACCGACCGGCCTGGAGCATCACCGACGAGGCCCGAACCGAAATGATCCGACGACTCGCCGACCGGATCGACTGGGATCTGATCGACGAGATCGCCGAAGCGAGGCGCAGCGTCAAGACGTTGCGCAGACTTCGAACGATGCTCGACAACCCGCAGGCATGAACCGACCCGGCCACCGTGAGCACGGCTTGCCCGGCAGGGACTGGACGAGACGAACCACGGCGACCGGCCGCCTTGCCTTCCGAATCATCAAAAGTGCCCATGGCGTACGCTTTTGATACGTTGGACGGCATGGAGGCCGTCGACACCGTAGCGCCGGGCCAGCTTGCCGATGAGCTCATGGGCCGCGGCCAACACTTCATCACGAGTGAGGAAGCCGCCGTACGCCTGGGTGTCGACGCCAACGCGGTGCCTCGCAGCCTCAGGCGAGCCCGCCAGGCGGGCAAGTTCGTCTCGGTCACCAAGGGAGGGTGGATTCCGGTCCCGCCCGAGTACCGGGTGGCTGGCGCACCACCTGGAAGCCACTACATCGACCAGATGATGAGCCACCTCGGCCACGACTACTACGTGGGGCTGCTGTCAGCCGCCGCCATTCACGGTGCCTCCCATCAGGCGCCCATGGTGTTCCAGGTCGTCACGCCCGCTCGACTCCGCGACCGGACGATAGGGCGGACCCGACTCCAGTTCATCCAACGGGCCGACGCTGCCGAGCGACCACGGCTGCGACACACGGTCCCGACCGGGCGGATCTGGATCTCTTCACCCGAAGTCACCGTGTTCGACCTGGTCGAGGCGCCCGAACGTGCGGGCGGGCTCTCCAACGTCGCCACGATCATCGGAGATCTCCTCCACGGCGACATGCTCGACCCCGCTTCGCTCGCCGAGGTTGCAGCCGTCTACCCCACCGTGGTCGCACAACGCGCTGGCCACCTCATCGACTTCATGTCGAGCGAGGAGAACCTCCCGATCGACACCGACCCGCTGCACGCGGCCGTGATGGGCGGCCGCTTCCGAGACTTGTCACCCGGTAGCGGCGCTGGCGAACGTGACAACCGCTGGCGAATCATCGTCAATGCCGAAGTCGAGCACGACCTGTGATCGCAGCGTCCGACCTTGCCCACTGGCGGCAGTTCGCGCCCTGGACCACGGACGAGCAGGTCGAGCAAGACCTCGTACTGTCTCGCCTGATCGTCGAGATAGCGAACCATCCCCTCCTCGGGGACGAGCTCGTCTTCCGAGGTGGCACGTGCTTCCACAAGCTGTGGCTCGACCGGCCATGGCGCTACAGCGAGGACCTCGACTACGTCCGCCGCTCAGCCGGCGGGGTCGGCGACGTCCTCGATGCACTTCGGGAAGTAGCCGACGCTGTCGGCGTCGACCGGGTTCAGACCGACGTCAAGCGTCACCCCAAGGCCAGGCTCGACTCGACGTTCCTCAGCGGAGCGCGGATGAGGGTCAAGATCGAGATGAACACCTACGAACGATCGCCCGCTCACCCCACCACGAGGGTGCCGTTCGCGATCCGCTCACCCTGGTTCGAGGGGAGCGCCGACGTGCAGTCCTTCGCCGTCGAGGAGCTCGTCGCCACCAAGATCCGAGCGCTGCACCAACGGCGCAAGGGTCGGGACCTGTTCGACATGTGGCTCGCGCTCGAAGAAGCCAACCTCTCCCCGAGGCGATCGGCGCCGCATTCGAGCCGTACCGGCCTGAGGGCTGGACCCGAGCGCTTGCGCTCGAGAACCTGGCGGCGAAGCTCGGCGACGAACGGTTCACGTCCGACCTCGACAATCTCGTGGTCGTCTGGCCGGAGCGATACACGATCGAGGCCGGTGGCGCCGCTGCCGAGGCCATCATCAACGCCGCCGCCGACCGATGAGACCCCGGCATGAGGGACACTCGCCGTGGTCACGAGGTGGTCACAACAGTTCCGTGATCACGGGTTATCCACAGGGATCGGGCGGCACGGCCTACCACCTAAGAGCACGCGTTTCCCCAGCTCAGACGGCATTTCTCGCCACCAGCCGGTATGAGCCGAAACTGGCCTTCGGCTGCTCTTAATCCGCAGGTTCTGGGTTCAAGTCCCAGGGGCGTACAGCGAGAAACGTCGTTCCGGGCGGAAACGGCCCCGTGGCCACACGGTGGTCACATGAGATCCGTACGACGCTTGAGTGGTCACGCCGACGTCCGGCCGACGTCGCCGCTACGGGCGCTTGCGCCTGCGGGTTCGAGTTGCACCCTTCGTAGTCGCGATCAGATCTCCGATGCTCTCGATCATCATCAACGCTCTCGACGGGTGGTCGTCTACCAACGAGTGGGCCCGCGGGTTGCGCCAGGCGGCAACCACCCCCTGGCACAACAGCATGTGACCGCGTTGTTCACTCTCTTCGCTCTTCGACCGGAGGCGGTTGAGCCGGAGGAGTGGGGCATTCGGTGAGAAGACCTTGGTCATCAAAGAGTCGCCGTCTTCTGTTCGCCCGGAGCGGTCGCGCACGCACTCGTTGAGCGCCTTCACAGCGGCTTCAACAGCGTCGGCGCAGTGACCGGTCACAAACCGGGTCCGGGTGGCCGTCCGAAGGTCAGGATCAACGACGCGCCGGTCGAACTCGGCGACCCAGTCGAGCTCGGCATCGGCCTCAACAACCCGATGAGCCGGTAGAAGGCCGTCTAGTTCCTTGGTGATGCCCCGAGCGAGACTGACGACCTCGGAGAGCTCTGGCTCACTCACCGGCCTGCTGCGGGTACAGGTGCTTTGCCATGCTCGCGAAGATCTGGTCGATCTGCTCCGGGTCAGCATCCGACGGAATGTGGATCTGGATGTCGATGTGCAGCGAGGGACCGGCTTGGCTCGGCGGGGTCACCGGCGTTTGCGGTTCAGACTGCGCGGTTGGCTCCGCGACCCGAGGCGGCACCTGCTTCGCCGACGTCGATGGCTTTCTGGACGGAGTCTTCTTCGCTGGCTCGCTGGCCGGCGCATCCGGAACCTCCTTCCGAGCGATCATGATGTAGGTGTTCGCCATGTTGCGGGCGTTCGATTCTCCGAAGCCCTTGTGGTCGAACCACGTCTTGACCTGTTCCGCGTCGGGAGCTCCATCGCTGTTGTTCAGCGCGGCAAGTTCCTCGGGGTACACGGACGAGATGATCTCGTCGCAGGCATCGGAGTAACTGCCGTCGAGGCGCCACCTGTTTTCCGAGGTCGGTGAGCCCTCCGTCCTCATCAATGACTCCAAGCCGCCTCATCGGTGTGACGATGTTGTCTTGAGCGCTCTTGGGGCTCGACATCGACATGATCGCCCGGACCCCGGCGGCGGTGAACTTCGTCGTAGGCGCGGTTGCGGCCTTGGCCCGGAGGGTCTTCCACGCCTTTGCCGAGATCTTTGGGTAGCCGTTCGCTGCCATGGATTGGTCCTATCGCCAAACTACATCGGTGTGATGCTATCGGGGACTCGACGCCGATTCATCGACGACGTCCACCAAACCTGCGGCCGCCTCGGCGGCTTCTCGTTGGTGGCCGGGCAGGACGTGACCGTAGACCTGGAGGGTGAAGGCGACGTCGGCGTGGCCGAGGCGTTCGCTGACCATCCTCGGGTTCTTGCCCATGGCGAGCAGATGCGTGGCGTGGGTGTGGCGCAGGCCGTGGAGGGTGAGGTAGCGGACCTCGAGGGTGCGGACGAGCGCCACGAACCGTTTCGACACGCTGTCGGGGTGCTGCGGCGTGCCGATGACGGTCGTGAACACGTAGCCGGTCTCGGTCCAACCCGCAGTCGACCGGTTCAAGGCACTTGACGAGGACCGCCAAGACGAGTTCCGCGACGCGCTCAACCGGTTCGTGCGCATCTATAGCTTCTTGTCGCAGGTGGTGTCCTTCACCGACGTCAAGCTCGAACGCGACTACCTGTTCCGCCGAGCGCTGTCCCGGCTCATCAAACGTGATCCGGGATCGGGCGTCGACCTCGGCGGCGCCGTCGAGCTGACCCATCTGGCCATGGAGAAGACCTACGAAGGCGACGGGTCTCTCGACGTCGACGGCGGCGAGGTGGTCACCATCTACGGCGGCACCGGGCGTCGGCAGGACCCCGACGAAGTGCCGCTTTCGGAGATCATCGCCAGGATCAACGAACGGTTCGGGACCAACATCACCGACACCGACCGCCTGTTCACCGACCAGGTTGCCAACGACCTCGTGGCCGACCCGAAGATCCAGATCGAAGCCGCGGCCAACGACGAGGCGTCGTTCGGAGTCGGGTTCGACAAGACATGGATCAACGCGCTGACCGGCCGGCTCGACACCAACGAGAACTTCGGCTTCCAGCTGCTCGACAACGACGACCTCCGCTCAGCGCTGCTGGATGAGTACCGTCCCGACATCTACCGGCGAGCCTGGGTCGCCCGACAACGCACCTGCCCGATCGGCGAGCTGATCGGCCCCGGCCGCGAAGACCGGTACCTCGAGTACAAGTCGACGATGCGCTGGGACGTCAGAAAGGCCGAGAAGGCCAAGCACCTCGAAGACGCCGTCGTCAAGACCATCGCCGGATTCGCGAACTCCCCTACGGTGGCACGCTGCTCGTCGGGGTCACCGACGACGGCGAGATCCACGGCCTCGACGACGACTACGCCACCTTCTCCAAACGCGGCGAACGAGGCGACCGCGACCTGTGGGGTCAACACCTCAAGAACCTGCTCGACCGCCTCGGCAAGGCTGCGGCGACCCTCGTGGACTGGGAGTTCTACACCGTTGACGGCGGAGACATCGCCCGCATCTCCGTCGAACCCTCCGACCACCCCGTCTACGAGACCAAAGGCGACGGCCAGGTCTTTTGGTGGCGCACCCCCGTCAGCACCGACGCCATCGGCGACGACGCCGAACGTGACCGAATCATCGCCCGCCGGTGGGGGTAGCTGCGACGGCGACCGCCCGATCGCCAGGCGCAAGACATGTCGCCTCTCCGTCGGAGTCGCGCTCAGGCCGGCCGAGGTGGGGCTCAGATGCCTGAGGGGGACGACGCTGTCACGTAGGCTGCGCTCTCATCCCCAGGAAGCTCGGTGACGGATCCGAGTCTGGGACGCGCATGTGCCACAGCGGTGGAAACACACTCATGTACCGCCCTACTACCCAACGCCACAACCGGGGTTTACATTGCTGAAGATTTCGCTCCGAAATATCCGCTCGCATCCAGGCAGATACATCTCCACCATGATCGCCATCGTGCTGGGTGTGTCGTTCTTCATTGGCACAGGTGTACTGACCAGCACGGTTGAGAAATCGCTCAACACGGCGATCGGTGAGGCGTTCGCCGATGTCGACACCGTCGTCCGCTCCAGCAACTCGATCGAGGTGAACGGGTTCGAGATTCGGTCACAGATCTCCGCGGCGGCTGCCGACGAGATCAAGCCGATCCCCGGGGTGGAAAGCGTCGCCGCATCGATGCGGGGCTACGCGCAGATAGTCGGCACCGACGGCAAGGTCTTGGGCGGACAGGCGTTCGCAACCAACTGGATAGACAGCGACGCCAACCCGTATGTACTCGTTTCGGGTGATCCGCCGACCAGCTCTAATGAAATCGTCGTCGACTCCAAATCGCTCGAAGATTCGGGCTACAAACTCGGCGACCAGGTCCGCGTTCTGCCCCTGCCTGCGGATCAGAAGTTCACAATCGTCGGCACTGCGGACTACCGAGGCGACAACGCCTTCGGCCAGGAAAACCTCGTCGCCTTCGACTTCGACACCGCTGTCGAAGTCTTTGGTTCGGACAAAGTTGAGTTCATCGTCGCTCAGGCGGAGCCGGGTACCACCCCAGCGCAGTTGGTCAAGAACATCAACGACGCTCACCTTTCGAGCGATGGCTCCGACCTCGAAGCCATCACCGGCAAAGACCTCGGCGACGAATACAAGAAGATCATCGGGACCTTTACCACGATCATCAGCACCGCGCTGTCGATCTTTGCCTTCATCGCCTTGGCGGTCGGCATCTTCATCATCTACAACACCTTCACCATCCTGGTAGCGCAACGGACCCGTGAGATGGCCCTGCTCCGAGCGATTGGATCGACCGGACGCCAGGTTCGGCGAGCCGTCATCATCGAATCGATCCTGGTCGGGCTGATCGCGTCCGCGCTTGGATCAATTGCTGGCATCGGCCTTGGATGGATCGTTCTGCAGGTGTTGAGCGGTGTGGGCCTGGAGATCTCGGGTTCGCTGGCCGTTCCCCCCGGAACGATCGTCGCCGGGATGATCATCGGCACCTTCATCACCTTCAGTGCCGCCTATCTACCGGCGCGCGCTGCCTCCAAGGTTCCACCGATTGCGGCATTGCGGGACGTGGCCAGCGGAGAGGCGCCAGTGCGGCGGCGTCGCGCGATCATCGGCTACATCTTGGCGGCCATCGCCATTGGCTCTGTCGTGCTCAGCCTCGTTTCTGACGATGCCTCGTGGTTGGCATTGGCCGCCATCACGATCATCGTCACCCTCATCGTGCTCGGGCCGATCATCGTCAAACCGCTGTCGACGCTGATTGGCGCCCCGATCGCAGCCGCTCGCGGCATGATCGGTGGCCTCGCCCAGCAGAACGCGGCCCGCAGTCCGCGACGCACCGCCAATACGACGGCGGCCTTGATGATCGGCGTACTCCTGGTCAGTGCCGCTTCGGTCTTTGCCGCCTCGCTTCGCGCCTCGCTCGATTCCCAACTCGGTGAACAGATCGTTGCCGACGAGGTCGTGCAAGTGAACTCAAACGCCGTGCAAGTTGGCGGAGGCCTGCCCGCCGTCACGGCGGAGGAAATTGCCAAAGTACCCGGTGTGAACGCCGTCACTCCCCTGCGTTCGACCTTCGCCGAAGTCGATGGAGGCTTCGCCAACGTTAACGGCATCGACCCGGCCCAGTTGCCCGAGACCGTCAACGTCCAGCCGGTCTTCGGCAGCCTGACCGGTCTGGACGCGACCGGTATCGCCACCAGCAACAACACGTACAGGATCGGCGACAAAGTCGACGTTCAGTTCGTGCAGGGCAAGACCACACTGACCGTCCAGGCGCTCTACGACGCCGACCAGCTCCTCGGCGAATGGGTTGTCAGCACCGAGGTGTTGAACGCGAACGTGTCGCAATCGTTGGACTCGTTGCTGTTGGTCGCGACCGACGGCTCACCCGACACGGTGAGCGCCATGGAGAAGGTCATCGCCGACAATCCAATCGCCAAGGTCGTCACCAAACAGGAATACGTCGATAGCCAGACCAACGGCATCAACCTGCTCCTCAACTTGCTCTACGGCCTGCTCGGGATCTCGGTGCTCGTCGCCGTCGTCGGCATTGTGAACACCATGTCGCTGTCGATCCTGGAGCGAACCCGCGAGATCGGCTTGCTGCGAGCCGTTGGAATGACGCGTCGGCAGATCCGATCGAGTATCCGCTACGAAGCGGCGATCGTCGCGATCATCGGCACATCGTTGGGCCTGATCGTCGGATCATTCTTTGCATGGCTCGGCGTCCAGGCGATTAGCGATTCGTTGCCGAAATTCGCAATGCCGTGGAGTTCGTTGCTGGTCATTGCACTGTTGGGGTTCTTGTGCGGCATCGTCGCTGGTGTACTCCCTGCTCGACGTGCATCCAAGATGGACGTACTCAAGGCGATCGCTAGCGAGTGAACGAAGGCCGGAGGCGCGCCAACCATCACAAGCCCTCAAGCTCTACGACAAGCGCGCAGACCCCGCCAGTTGTCAGATGCCGGGCCGGTGTGGCCGCCCCATGCCCTTCCACGTTCATGACATTGACAGCATGATCCGATGAGCCGTTTCAGTACCTTCATCACCGTCTTACTCACATCGGCCATCACCATCGCACTGACGGTGACGGTCTCACGGTGGTGGCTCGTCGCGGCGGTGCCCCTGACGGCCCTCTGCGCCGTCGGCATCGTTGACGTGACCCAGCGGCACAACAACATTCTGCGCAACTACCCAATCTTGGGACACGCCAGGTTTGCCCTGCTCGCCATCCGACCTGAGATCCAGCAGTACTTCATCGAACGCGACCACGACGGCCGCCCCTTCGATCGAGATACGCGAGCCTTGATCTATGCGCGTGCTGGGGAACACATGAGGAACAGCCCTTCGGCACCGAACTCGACGTCTCCGAAAACGAGTTCGAGTTCGTCGTCCACTCCCTCGCCCCCGCCGACCTGCCAGCGCAGCCACATCGCGTCCGAATCGGTGGCCCACAATGCGCACACCCCTATGACATGGCACTTCTCAACGTCTCGGCGATGAGCTTCGGGTCCTTGGGCAAGAACGCGATTCTGGCCCTCAACGGTGGGGGCCAAACGTGGCGGCTTTGCTCACGACACCGGCGAAGGGGTCTGAGTCGCTACCACCTAGAGCCCGGAGGCGACCTCGTCTGGGAGATCGGCTCTGGCTACTTCGGATGCCGCAACCCAGACGGCACGTTCGATATCGCCCAGTTCGCCGACAAGGCGGCAACGCCGAGCGTCAAATGCATCTCGATCAAGCTATCCCAGGGCGCAAAACCTGGACTCGGCGGCGTGATGCCCGCGGCAAAGATGACCGCCGAGATCGCAGAGGCCCGCGGGACGCCTGCGCACCAAAAGTGTGTGTCGCCGCCTCGCCACTCTGCGTTTTCGACGCCGACTGGCCTGTTGGAGTTTGTTGCACAGTTGCGTGAACGCTCGGGCGGAAAGCCGACCGGGTTCAAGCTCTGCGTCGGTTCACGGGTGGAGTTTCTCGCCATCTGCAAGGCGATCCACGCAACGGGCATCATGCCCGACTTCATCGTCGTCGACGGGAGCGAAGGCGGCACCGGCGCCGCGCCCCTCGAATTCGAGGACCGGGTCGGCAGGCCACTGACCGAAGGGCTCCTCATCGTCCGCAACGCCCTGGTCGGCACCGGGCTGAAAGAGCACGTCGCGATCGGTGCGAGCGGCAAGGTGGCAACCGGTTTCGACATCGTCAAACGCATCGCTCAAGGTGCTGACTACACCAACTCCGCCCGGGCGATGATGATGGCGCTTGGCTGTATCCAGGCACAGCGTTGCCAGACCAACACGTGTCCGGTCGGAATCGCGACTCAAGACCCCAAACGTGAACGCGGCCTCGACGTCGTCGACAAGGCTGAGAGCGTCTATCGGTACCAGAAGGCGACCGTGGAGAGTGCCAACCATCTGATCGCAGCGCTCGGACTCACTAGTCCGACCGAGCTCAGACCATCGCATCTGATGACGATGGTCGACAGTTCGCATTCACGGCCATTCGACCGCATCAACGACTACTTGGCCACCAACGAGCTCCTCGATGGTCCGCCAGGAGACTGGGCAGAGGATTGGCGAGTGGCCTCGCCGGACCGGTTTGGGCACCAACCCGTCTAGCGGACCGGCAAGCAGCACAACGCAGCTCGTCGTGCGGCCCGGGCCGCGACCACAGCCCATTTCGGTCAAACCACAAACACGACCCATTCGATACATCGCCGCGGGTTACCGCTGTGCGCACACCTACGTGACGAGTGGGTCGGGCTTCGCTTGGGCTTCGCATGCACACCAGCGAATACGATGTCCTGGGTCGTTAGCTCAGCTGGTAGAGCATCGGACTTTTAATCCGCTGGTCGAGGGTTCGAGTCCCTCACGACCCACCAACGAAACCCCAGGTCAGCCCACATCGGCGGCCTGGGGTCTTTTCGCGCCTCGCCAAGGTGGTGACACTTTTGGTGACACCGTCACACCCTGTCTCCGGGCGGCCTGGGGTTTTCTCATCTCTCGCCGCGCTGACACAACGCGCTGACTGACAGTCACACACCGGGGCGCGTATCGGCGAATGTCTGAGCTCGAAGGCTGGACAGACCAGCCGCTCCCCGTCGATGCCCCCCAGCAACTCCACGACTCGATCACGCCGCCCACCGCATTTGGTTGAACCCCGCCCGGGCGCAGTGGCCCCAGGTGGGTGGTGTCAAACGCGTGACGTGCGCCGTGGGGCAGCACCGATTCGGTCCTATCCCTCCGGCCAGATCTCTGCCTGTGCGAGCAGTTCGTCTCGGAACTCGGGTGCAGCTATCGACGCGATCAACCGGGCGCGTTCACGCACGGTGCGTCCCTCGAGTTCGACCGCGCCGAACTCGGTGATCACGACATCGATCTGATGGCGAGGGGTCGAGACGATCGACCCCTGAGGAAGTTGCCCAACGATGCGCGACGCTACGGCACCGTCGTGGCGATGCGTGGACGGCAGACACAGCAACGATCGATCCTCGACTTCGAGCCCCGGCCCCGAGAGAAAATCTTCGTGCCCGCCAACGCCGGAGAACTGTTTGCCTCGGATCGAATCCGCGACGACCTGGCCAGCGAGGTCGACGATAAGGGCCCCGTTGATGGTGACCATATGGTTGTTCGCCGCGATGAGTTCAGGCGCGTTGACGAGGTCGACGGGCAAGAACGCCACCTCATTGTTTTGGTCGAGCCACTCATAGAGCTCGGCGGTGTGCCAGCAGCGAACGTCGTTACCGAGTAGCCATCGAAGGCTCCGCCCTTGCCAGCGTTTGAAACCTTCCCGGCCTTGTGCAGCTTCATCAGGCCTGTGGTGAACATCTCTGAGTGGATGCCGTACCCACCGCCTTCACGCTCGGCGAGGAGCGACGCCACCGTCGATGGGATCCCGCCGATACCGGTCTGCAGCGTCGCCCCCGGCTGGATGAATGACGCAGCGTAGGCGGCGATCGTCCGATCGACCTCGGTAGGTTCGATTTCAGCGAGTTCGAAGGGTGCGCGTTCGCTCCGCACGATGATGTCGGCCTCATCCACGTGAATCGCATGTCGATGTTCGCCGAAACCAAAGGTGCGGGGAAGCGCATCATTGACCTCGACGATCAAGACGCGTTCGGGATCGGCTCCACAGTCGTGCAACGTGCCGACCGTCGCGCCCGCATGCAGTGAAAGCGACATCCAGCCGTCGTCATCGGGCGGTGCCGCAGCGGTGGCCATCACTCGGGGGTTGAGGCGTTCGAGAATGGGACGAAATCGCCGGAAGTCCGCCGGTGCGAACTCGACCCGAGCTCCCGTGTCGCGCAAGATGCGCTCCGCCGGACCGAAAAACCCGCTGCGTAACCTCACCCCCGGTTTGGTGAAGAGCGGATACAGATCGATCAGCAGCGCACCGAACACCTCCAACTCGGTGAAGCTGTCTCGGGTCCCAAGTTGGTGGAGAAACTCAGACGGAATCCCCGGACCCAGGGGGACTGCAAAGGTATCGACGTCTCTGACCAGCGAGATCGCATCTTCATAGCTGGCGTAACGAATCTCCGACATGGCGATCTCCTGCATTCTGCATTGTGGCGGGCGCGGGTTTTTGGACGGGCGGCATGCGGCGGCGACATCGGTATCGAGCATCTGAGCACGGCGGTCACGGCAATCGCATATCGATAACGTTGACCGCCGAAAGAATTCGGATGGCGTGTTCGGGGACATTGGAAACCTCGACCGCGAAACCCGCCGACCGAGCGTGGTCGATGGTTTCTTTGAGGGCGTGTGCACCGGCATAGTCGAGCCGTCCGATTCCTGACAGGTTCACGTCGATGCGCTCGGCCGTCGGAAACTGCGCGATCAGATCGTCGAGTGCGGCCGACAGCCGCGGCGCCGATCCGAACCAAAAGACCCCAACGGGTCGCAGCTGAATCACACCGTCGGGGCATCGTTCGATGTCGATGACCGCTGATGATTCCCGCCATAGGTGAACCGCTATCGCGAGCACGACACCGAGAACGACCGCGTGATCGACCCGCGGTGACATGGTGAGCGTCGCGATCAACGTCGTCACAGCAACCACCGCCTGCAATCGTGATTGCCGCCACATGTCGAGGAACGGACGGAACTGAATCAGCGACATCACACCGGCGATGACGACACCAGCCAGTGCCGCCCTCGGCAGCGATGAGAGCACGTGCACCACGGGCAGGGCCGCAAGGACCACCATCCCGGTGATCGCCCCGCTCCACTGCGTCTTCGCTCCAGCGAGGTGGTTGATCGAGGTCCGAGCGAACGACCCACCGATCGGCACACCCCCCACCAGCCCAGAGGTCAGATTGGCGGCTCCCTGGCTGACGAACTCCCTATCGGGATCCCAACGCGAGCGTTCTTTGGCTGCATAGGAGCGCGCGATCGCGGCGGGTTCGGCGAATCCGACCAGCGCAATGATCACCCCAGGAAGCACTACGTCAGGCAGTTTGGCCCAGGGAAGCCCGAGGTGCAGAGACGGGAATCCAACGTCGATCGCTCCCACTGTCGTCCCGTCATAGTGCGCCATCGACGACCAGATCAGCGCGCCACCGATAGCGATCAGAATGCCTGGTAGGACAGGGTTGATGAGTTTGGCACCCCGGATCGCCACAACCGTCAGCACGGCGATGACCGCGCCCTCACCGCTCCAATCCCGCCATTGCGTCAGCGCGTCGATGCCCTTCGCGAGCGGGTCGCCGCCCGTTGCGGTCACATCACCAACCGCGGGGATCTGCGATGCCGCTATCAGGATGCCTGAGCCCACGGTGAAGCCGAGTAGCACCGGTTGAGACATCAGATAGGCCACAGCGCCGCTCCGGGTCAGCCCGACGATCAATCGGACCGCGCCGACGACGATCGCGAGCAGCGCAGCGAGCTCGACGTACTGGCCTGACTGCACCACGGCGAGCGGCGCGAGCGCCCCGAAGGTCAGCAAGGACGTCATCGCCACCGGCCCGGTCTGGAGGTAGGGCGACGATGCAAAGATCGCCGCGACCAGCAGGGGGATGCCTGCGGCGAGCAGTCCGTATCGGGGTGGAACCCCAGCGATTTCCGCGTATGCGACCGCCTGGGGGATCAGCACCATACCGACCGAAACGCCCGCCACGACGTCCCCGAAACGCGGTGACGGAATCCGACGGCGGAGCTCAACGGCAGATGGACGGCTGAAACGGTGCGGCACGCCGCCGATGGTAAGCCTTCGGCGAGCAGGTCCGCTGATGCACAGCGTCGACGGTGCCCGAACCGACGATGAGGCCCACAGATGACCCTGAGAAATGATCCTGCAACGCGGCCCTGAGACGCGACCCTGAGACGCGACCCTGAGAGATGGCCCTGACAGATAACCCAGAGAGATGACCCAGAGAAGTCGTGATCGGGCGCGTATCCTGCGCGGCGATGACTCCCGGAATCTCTGTCGAGAACCTATCGGTGAAGCTCGGCGGCACCGATGTGCTCACGAACTGCAGCCTGGTGGTGCCAAGTGGCACGGTCACAGCGCTCCTCGGACCTTCGGGATGCGGCAAGACGACGCTATTGCGGGCGGTCGCGGGTCTCGTACACCCCTCCGCAGGCGAGATTCAGATCGGCACCGACGTCGTGTCGCGCCCCGGCACAGCCGTGCCGCCTGAGAAGCGCCGGGTCGGCATGGTGTTCCAAGATGGCGCGCTCTTTGACCACATGACCGTTGCGGCAACGTCGCCTTCGGTCTCCCCCGACGGGAACGTTCAGGCCCAAAGGTCGCCGAGGCGCTCGAGCTGGTCGGTATTGGGAGTCTGGCCGACCGCATGCCCGCCACCCTGTCAGGGGGACAGGCGCAGCGCGTTGCGTTAGCGCGCGCTGTCGCCCCACAACCGGCTGCGTTGCTCCTCGACGAGCCGTTCTCACACCTCGACGCGAATTTGCGTCGCGACATCCGCGACGAAATCCATCAGTTGCTCACAACGATCGGCATGACCACGATCGTGGTGACCCACGATCGTGAGGAAGCGTTCATCTTGGGGCGACAGGTTGCGGTTATGGCGAGCGGCGCCGTTCTCCAGGTCGACACGCCCGAAATGATCTATTCGCGCCCCGCCACAGCGTGGATCGCCCGATTCGTTGGAGATACCAACATCGTCGATGCCTACCGAACCGATGGCGGGACGACGTGTGCGTTGGGCCAGATTGGGACGACGCCGATCATCGATGGTCCCCAGCAGGTCGCCATGCGTCCTGAACAGATCGAGGTACGGGCCGCACAGGGGCAGGGCTCGACCGAGCCGGGCTGGGCGCCCGCGGTCGTTGCCGAGCGATATTTCATCGGCCCGGTAGTGCGCCTGGGAATCGAGATGCGCGAACCGAGCCAGCTCGGCGACAAAGTACGGATCGTGGTGGCCCTGCCACATATTGGGTTGTCGTCAAGCTCGAAGCCAGGACTCGAATGCTTTGCGCCCGGTACTGCGGTAGAGGTGAGGCCACGTTCGACCACCTTCCCGGCTTACCCTACTTGACCTGCTCTTTTATTACGCCGGTCGGCATCCTGACGCTGCACAGAGCCGCTGTCATCCAGCCGGTGGTGCGGGGTGGAGGCCGCCGGGGGGAGCCGATATCACCGTTCCCCCGACTTGACCTGAGGGTGCGCGGATACTGGACTTAGCCGCCAGACCAACATCTGGTTCAGCGCAATCCAATGAACTGGACATATGCGGGGATCCTGACGCACGGCGCTTCAGGACACGGTCAATGTGGGAGAACACATGCGGGTACTGGTACTGATCGCGATGTTGGCATTGGCCTTCGTCGCCTGTGGTGGCGACGACTCTGACGGCGACTCCGCAGCATTTTGCGCAAAGGCCGAACAGTACGGCGAACTCGACACCGAGGACTTCGTCCAGCTGGTCGACGCCATGAAATCGCTTCGCGATTCCGCTCCCAGCAGCCTCAAAGGTGACTTCGACACCATTATCGACACGACCGATTTGGTCCTCAACGAACAGCTCGACCCCGCAGAAGCTGATCCCGACCAGGTTCAAGAATTCAGCGACGCCATGCAAGAGATCGGCAACTATCTCGCCGACGAATGCGGTATGGAGGGCCTCGCCGACCTCGAGACACCAACGACGCTGGCCAGCTGAGTTCGACGCCGTCGACGGAGCTTCCCAGGGTCTCAGCCGAATTGGGACGGTACCGCTCTGAGCGTCGCAAATAGAATGTGACGATGGGCCACGCTACATCTGTTCGGAAACCGCTCTCTCGCCGCGCGGTCGCCGTCGCCATCGCCGTCATTGCCAGTATCGCTGTGGCATGTGGCGGATCGGGTTCGAAGTTCTGCACCATTGCTGAGAACTTTGCAGAGAAGCCACTCGACTACGCCCGCCCGATCGATGAAATGCGGGCCCTCGTCGCCGAACTCGATGATCTGGCAGGCGCTGCCGACAGCGAGATCAAGGGCGACATCGAAGAGGTTCGCAATGCCCTACAGGCCCAGATCGATGGCGAGGAGCCAGATATCAGCGCATCAGATTATGCAGCCGCGCGTGGCCGGATCGAGGGTGTCGTCCAGGCCCGCTGCGGTATTCGGCTCACCGGTGATGTCGACACGTCGTCTCAGACCACCATCGCTGGCGTCTTCGATGAAGAGTAACCAGCACTAGGCTGACCGGGCTTTAGTTTGCCCGACCCTTTTCTGGGTCGGCGTTTGCGAGCGTGGCGGAATTGGCAGACGCGCTGGGTTTAGGTCCCAGTGACCCTAGGTCGTGGGGTTCGAGTCCCCCGCTCGCACCACCCCGAGTGGTTTTCAACAACCACTCAGCTCCCTCTAATACGTCAATTACATCAATTTCTGCTGGGAAACCCACTAAATCCCTTAAGACCCACGACCACTCTCCGATGTATTGAGCAACACACCGTTGCGGCATACACGGAAGGTCTCAACAGATGGTTATCTCTTCTCGGGCGGCTCGATGGGGCGCCCTCCTCGTTTCGTTGATCTGCGTATTTTCGCTGGTCTTCATCACCGGTCTCCGGGCAGCACCCCTACCTGGCCCCACCCTCGAATCGCTCGAAAACGACGTTCAATCGGCCGTCGCTGAATATCTCCAGGCAGAAACCGACGCGGCGACTGCACAGGAAGAGTTGAACGCCCTCAACACGCGACTCAACGAGTTCCTCGTCGACCTTTCCGAATTTGCCGACCAGCGCCTGCCGCAACTCGCTGACGCTCTCGGCTATGTGACCGAAGACGACCGCGAACAGTTCGGGGCCCGTTGGCACAAGACGATCTCCCAGTACATGCTGGTCATCGAACAAGTCACCAAGGATCCCGTCGTCGCAAGCGAGCTCGAAGGATTCCGAGAGACGTTCGTCCAGATGCTCAGCGACTACCTCGGCGCGCTCGCCCATTCACAGGACGCACAGGTACGGATGGAATCCGCTGCGCTCGAAGCGACGCTGATCCTCTCCAGCCGCTACGACATCGACGCCGCCCAGGCACGCGACTCGCTCGCTCACGGAACGCTCGATTCCTTGCTTACCGACCTCTACGCGGCGCAGAACCCCGAAGAGGCCGCCGCCGCGATCGACTCGATCGAAGGCGATGTACAGGTCGGCTCCGATCAAGTCCGCATCGAAAACGGTGTTGTCTACGGCCTCAAGCAGGTCAAGGCCCCTTCGGGCAACACGATGGTCTGCCCCCTGCCCGGCGGCACGTTCATTCGTGACTATGGCGCGGCTCGTTCGGGTGGCCGGACCCACCAGGGCACCGACATCTTCAACCAACAGGGCACGCCGAACGTTGCCGTCATGGACGGTGAATTGGTCCTGCGACCTAACAACCTCGGCGGAAATGCCGTGTGGCTGATCGGCGATGACGGATCCGCCTACTACTACGCGCACTTCCAAACATGGGTTGGCGAGGGTCGACGTGTCCAACAAGGTGAGATCATCGGTCTGACCGGCGACACGGGCAACTCCCCTGCCGGGCTGTACCACACCCACTTCGAAGTGCACCCGACGGGCCGCAACGGCGACTCGATCAACCCCTTTGACCTGCTGACCGCAGCCTGCACCTGATCGTTTCCCGATCGGTGATCACCATCATCAGCCTTTCGGCTCAGCCGGAACGGCGGCGGTCCCGACAGCCGACGTAACCAGTGGTCACCGTCCGCATGCGGCGCTGCCTCACCTACCCGATCAGCTTCGGGAAGCGAGGTGCGCCGCTGCGGCGCGCAACGCACGGGCCCGGTGCGAAACGGCATGCTTTTCTTCGGAGGTCATTTGAGCGAATGTGCGGCCGTCGAGCTCCAGCGGGGCAAACACGGGGTCATAGCCAAAGCCGTTCGATCCGCGTGGACCATCGGTGATGACACCTTCAACCTCGCCCCGAAAGGTCTGGGCAGAACCATCGGGCCAGACGACACATATCGCTGTGACGAAGCGCGCACCTCGTTGATCAGGCGGCGTTTGGGCGAGCTCAGCGACCAACTTTTCGCAGTTCTGGGCATACGTGGCGTTGGGTCCCGCGAACCGGGCGGTGAACACGCCGGGAGCTCCATCGAGAGCGTCGACTTCGAGGCCGGTGTCATCAGCGATAGCACCAGCGCCGGTTGCGTCGGCAATGGCGCGCGCTTTGAGTTCGGCGTTGGCCTCAAGTGTCGTACCGGTCTCCTCGACATCGGGAATGTCCGGGGGCCGAGCCGATACGTGAACTCCTGCGCCGGACAGGATGTCGACCATCTCTCGGGCCTTATCGGGATTGGCTGTCGCAAGAAAAAATCTCATCGTCACCGGCCAGACTTCGGCAGCGTCACGTCGGGCAACGCTCCTGGCGGTGATGCGAGCACATCGCTCTGGGCCTGAAAAATCTGGGCAATCGCTTGTTGTGCGCCATCGAGCATGTCGTCGAGTTCGGCTCGGGTGTATGTACCGCCTTCGGCGGTGCCCTGTACCTCGATGAAGTGGGTCGCATCCGACATGACGATATTCATGTCGACGTCTGCATTTGAGTCTTCGGAATAGTCGAGATCGACCAGAACAGACCCGTCGATCGTTCCCACCGACACAGCGGTACAGAAATGTTCGATCGGGTGTTTGGCGATGATTCCCGCATCGAGGAGTCGTGTGCATGCGTCGTGGAGTGCCACAAAACCACCGCAGATCGACGCGGTCCGCGTACCGCCATCTGCCTGGAGGACGTCGCAATCGACGGTGATCAAACATTCGCCGAGGGCTTCGAGATCGATCACCGCACGCAATGAGCGTCCCACGAGACGTTGGATCTCTTGGGTACGACCAGACTGCTTGCCTTTGGCCGCTTCGCGAGCCGACCGTCCTTGGGTAGATCCCGGAAGCAGCGAGTATTCGGCGGTTACCCAACCGGTGCCTCGTCCACGCATCCAGCGAGGCACGTCCGATTCGACACTCGCCGTGCACAACACCCTTGTGCGTCCCACCGTCACGAGCACCGACCCGGCCGAGAACTCCGTGAAGTCGCGGCTAAAGCTCACCGGACGGAGTTCGCTGTGACGCCTCCCGTCGTTGCGGATGGTCTCCGAACTCACCAGTTGAGATCGATCTGCGTTCATCTTGGTCCTTCTTTTGTCGGTCTTCGTTCGCCGGCGGCTGACGCTCGCAGGGTTCGTGCTCGCGCGCCAGCGACATCATCGTCGTATCGTGTCGTCCTACAACGTGTGCGGTACCAACGGCGGCGATCCGGCACTGGCACGCCTCAGCCGATCGTCGATCGCTGCACCGATGCCGTCATGTCCCGTCAACCACGCAACGACCACATCGATATCGGCGTGATCCGCGTCCCGCAGCGCCTGGTACAAACCTGCGCCCATCGCCTCAGGTGAATCAAACATTGCCAGGACGGTCACCCCTTCTGGCACCTGGCAGCGATCGACATGCGCGCTGATATCGCTGACAAGCCCGATGAGGCCGACGGTTTGGGTCGAGCCGACAAGGTTCTTTAGCTCCGTCGAGGCCTCATCTGCAGGCGCACCGGCCACGACATTGCGCGCACCTCGCGCCGCCATCAAGACCAACGGCTTATTTGGCGCGTAATGCGCTGCCAGAGTTCCTGGAACGGCCACCGTCGGCGTCGGGGGTCTGGCGACGGGCCGACAACGGACTCGATGTCGCTCAGGGACAGACCGCCTGGTCGCAATAACACGGGCGTGTCGGTGCGAATGTCGATAATGGTGGACTCGACCCCGATCCGGCAGGATCCTCCGTCGACGATCAGATCGACTGCGTCGCCAAGCGACTCTGCCACATGGGCCGCCGTCGTTGGGCTGACCCGTCCGAAACGGTTCGCTGACGGCGCCACGATCGGCAGCGCAATGCTGGCCAAGATGCGCTCGGTCAGGGGTGCTGCGGCGCTCGTAACGCCACCGAAGCTAGACCCCGGTCGCTTCGGCCACGACGCTGTTCGGCCGGGGCACCACCACGGTCAATGGGCCCGGCCAAAAGGCTTCGAGGAGCCCACGGTACCGAGGGCCGATCTCCATGCCGAGTTCGACCGCAGCGTCGAGTCCGGCGATGTGCGCGATCAACGGGTGATCGGCAGGCCGACCCTTGGCGGCAAAGATCCGTCGGACGGCCTCGGGTCGATCGGCACGTGCACCAAGGCCGTAAACGGTCTCGGTGGGTAACGCCACCAGGCCACCGTCTCTCAGGATCGAAACGGCCTGGCGCACCACCTCGTTCGAAACGACTCCGTAAGGGTTAGAAATAGATGATTCGCTTGGCACGTTCTGCGACCACATCGATGTCGTCGGTCCAAGCACCGGTCGAGAGGTACTTCCAGCCACCGTCACACAAGATGACCACAATGGTGCCCGACTTCATGCGCTCGGCCTTCTTGACCGCTCCAGCGACTGCCGCACCCGAAGAAATGCCAGCGAACAGACCGCATTTGTCGGTGAGCGCCCGCGTCCATTCGATCGATTCGGTGGGTCGAACGATGAACTTGCCGTCGAGGACTTCGGGATCGAAAATCGGCGGAACGAAACCGTCATCCAGCGAGCGCAACCCTTGCACTTGTTCACCGACAGGTGGCTCGACCGCGACGATCTCGACCTCAGGTTTGACCTCTTTGAGATAGCGGCCGACACCCATCAACGTGCCCGAGGTCCCAAGCCCTGAGACGAACACATCGACCTCAGGGCAGTCCGCAAAAGATCTCAGGACCGGTCGTTTCATAATGCGCTTTGGGATTGTTGGGGTTGCCGTACTGATACAAGAACACCGCATCTTCGCCAGCGGCCATCATCTCTTTAGCGACTCGGATGGCGCCGTTGGAACCCTCGTCCGCTGGTGAGGTGATGATCTCGGCACCAAATACCTCGAGCAGTTGTCGTCGTTCGACCGAGACGTTCTCGGGGAGGACGATGCGAAGGTTGTATCCCCTGACCCGAGAGATCATCGCCAAGCCAATGCCGGTATTTCCAGATGATGGTTCAAGAAGGGTGTCGCCTTCTTTGAGCAGCCCATCAGCCTCGGCGTTGAGGATCATCGACTTGCAGACACGGTCTTTGATCGAACCGCCCGGGTTCTGGCCTTCGAGTTTTCCCCAGATATGAACCGCCGGATTGGGCGAGAGCGCGTCAAGGTTGACCAGGGGCGTCTGGCCGATCAGGTCGAGGACCGATTGGACGCGCGCCACGCCTATTGGCCTCCGGCGACTGCGGGCAGAATCGAGACGACGTCGCCGCTACTGAGCGGTGTGTCGAGTTTGTCGAGATAGCGGATGTCTTCATCGTTGCGGTACACGTTGACGAACTTGTGCATCTGGCCGTCCTCGCCGAGGAGCTGGCCGCCGAGCCCCGGATAGGCGGCCGTGAGCTCATCGAAGAGCTCGGAAACGGTCGAAGCGTCGACCGTGAGCTTGGCCTGCCCGTTGGCATGTTGGCGAAAGATGGTGGGCAGTCTGACCTCGACAGGCACGGCATTGCTCCTTAGCTGGCGACCACGGGGGCCTTGTGTTCAACAGGACCGCACGCCGCACACGACGTGTTCCAACGCCGAGGTGAGGCGGTCCAGCCGACGATGTCCTAGAAGCGTACGCGTCTCCGAGCAACCCGGGGGCGCCCAAGGAAGCGAACATCCCCCGGAAGCATCATGTCGGTCGAGTGTATAAAACCCGACAATCCAGTCGGGATTCCGCGTCCGTACAATTCGGGTCGGAATGGTCGAACAATCCACCAAGATCGTCTCAGCCGGTGACGATCATGCCCGCTTCGATGATGTCGCCGTCGACGATCCGGTATGTACGCACCGTCGGCTCGGGATCCTTGAGTGAGACCAGCACATAGAGCCAGGTCGGGTCGGGAGCCTGTCGAACATCGGTCGGCGACGGATACGCGTCCGAATGAGTGTGGCTGTGAAAAACACCGACGACGTCAAGGCCTTCGTCTTGGGCCGCGTTCATCGCTCGTACGTGATCTTGGGGATGGACGCTGTACGTGCGAGCAGACTTGTCGACGTTGCGACATGGAACAACCCGTTCTACGTCCCCGGTCGGCGCGAACGTCACCGGATCGAGCGGCCCCACCAAGAGACCGCAGGCCTCATCGGGCAACCCCGTAATGCAGTGGGCGATCATCGCTTCCACGTGACGTCGATCGAAACGAGCCTCACCGTGTTGCATTGCTTGCATGCCTCCGAGTCGTGTCCGGTAGACCTGTACCGTTTGGCCAGCGTCTGTCGTTTGGCTGGCGCCTGTCGGCCGGTCGGTGTCGCTCCGCCGGTCAGTGTCGCCCCGCCGGTACGTGTCGCTCCGCCGGTGGGCGCCGCTCGGCCGGTCGAGTCTGCCCGGCGGCGCCTACACTGCCGCACATGGCAGCTGGCAGCCAACGCGGCGACCGCATAGCGGTCTCAAATCGACGAGCGAGGCGCGACTTCGACATCATCGAAACGGTCGAATGCGGCATCGTGCTCTTCGGGGGTGAAGTCAAGGTCCTCCGCCAAGGCAAGGGCAACTTGACCGATGCCTTCGCCCGGATCGACGGTGATGAGCTGTGGCTTTTCGGGCTGCACCTACCGCCCTGGCCTTTCACCCAACCACCGCTCGATCCGGTACGAAGTCGCAAACTGCTCGCCCACCGTTCAGAGATCGACCGCTGGGCGGACCGAATCGATCGGGAGCCGCTCACGCTGGTCCCTCTTGAGATCCACTTCAAAGACGGATACGCCAAGGTGGAACTCGCTCTGGCCCGCGGCCGCAAGAAATGGGATAAGCGGCAGGCGCTCGCCGAGAAAGACGCACAGCGCGAACGCGATCGGGCGCTTCGAGAAGCTCGACGCTAACGAGCGGGCGGGTGCTGACCAACCAAGCCGTCAACGACCCCTCGAACGGTACAGCTCCAGCGACACAGGTCAGTCGAGCGGGGCAGGCCAGGCCGAGACGAGGCTGTGGCAGCTTCGACACATAAGGCCCTGAAATGCGTGACCGTCGACCTCGAAGGTCCCGTACGACAGATCGAGCTGCGCACCGCAAAAGCCGCACACCGGTCCGGGCTGACCCACATCGGATGAGGCCTCGGGTTCGCGCATACGTGTCGGAGCGTCAACGTCGTCGGGATCCGCCAACGCTGCTTGAGCCTCACCCACCTGGGTGTGCCCGGTACCACGACTCGCAGCGTCGAGATTTGTCGAACGCTGATCGGTCGTAGCGTCAGGCTGGTACGCCGCGTTGGATTCGGGTGCCGGGGCGGCCTGGGGCAGATAGTCCTGCCGGTTGGCCCCTCCATCGGCAGCTCCCGAGCCAGGCACTCCAGCTGGTGGAGACATCCCCGGGGACGCTACGGCGATGCGTGGTTCATCGGTAAAGCCGCCACGATTCGACGGCGACTCAGCACTGGACGGGACCGGCGATCCCGGCGGGTTGTCGTCGGCGACCGCACCCGGCCAGGAACCGGCCGGGTCAAAGGTTGGAATGTCATCGGGGAGACCCCAAGGATCATTCGACGTGTCGAGGTCCGAACCCGAAAACGCCGACCGGTAGTTCTGACCTACGTCCTGGGCCCGTTCCCCCACCGCGTCGGTGAGCTGTCCGGCAGCATCGGCGTTTGACACCGGTTGCGCCCACGGGTCATCGATAGGCGCCACGCGGTGGCTGGCATCGCCCTCAGCGTTGGGCTCGGGGGCAAAACTCGGCACCGACTCTGAGACCTGGGCAGCAGGACCGTTCGAGAGGGGTTCGCTGGGAGTGTCAAAGCTCGGCAAGAACTCATCGCTCGCCGAGTCGAATGGGTTGGTGAGCGGGGCCGCACCGGCGGCCGGTGCGCTTGGTTCGGCGGCGGGTTGGGCAGAGGGGACCGCTGGCGCCTGCTGGGCCGGAGCCTGCTGGGCCGGAGCCGGGCCGACCTGCGGCGCGGGTCGTTGCTGCGTCGGCTGCGTCGGCTGGGGTGGCAAAGGCGCTGATGCCGGTGCGGTGGCTGCGGTCTGCTGTGCCGGTGCACTCGGAGCTTGCGGCGCACCAAGCGGTGAGGACGCCGCGGCTGGGGCCGCTGAGGGCTGTTGTTGTGATGTCGCACCCGGCTGCTGTCCGGCCGATGGCCCCTGCTGACCAAACGAAAACGCGTCGCCCTGAGCTGGCGCACCAGGAGCGGAAGGAGCGTTCACGGCAGCGTCCGCACCACCTTGGGCGCGCTGCATTCGTTCTTGGGACGCTTGGAGTTCGAGGCGTTGCAGGCCCACTCGAGCACCCGCAACGTCGACGTTGAGCTGCTCCATCACCTCGATAACGCCCTGGTCGCCAAGCAGTGCTCCCCACAGGTGACGAGGGTCAACCGTCTCGGAACCCGACTGGATAGAGAGCCGGAACGCCTGGCGCAGAATCGCTGGCACAGCCGATGAAAAGGCGACATTGCCGCTGACCGGCATGCCGCTCGATCGGGCCGCCAACGTCTGGCGCATCCGACCCTCATCGAGCCCATAGGGGGCCATGATGCTGGTGCTGCCCTCCACCTCGAGCAGACCTAACGCAACGTGTTCGGGGTTCACGATGTGCGCGCCCAGACTGCGGGCATTCGTTTCGGCCCGCTCAACTGCGGCACGTGCTTGTGGACTGAATCTCTCGAACACCTGGTGCTCCTCGATCCCGACGGTTAGATGCTGGGATCATCGACAACTGTCGCAAATTCTTTACAGGTTTCTCGCAGCCCACCGCGAGCCTCATCACCCTACCGCTGAGCCACATCGCTAAACCCATAGCCGGACTGACAGTGAGCCATCCAGACGGCTAGCATACCCCGCACAATTCAATTCCTTGGGGGTGCCTGGTATCGATTCTGGGACCTGACGGAGGGGAAGCGAGCCGAGGGCCCGGGTGCTCGTTAAAACGCCTGAACAAACCAATAAATGCCGACGATGAATTGGCATTGGCTGCTTAATTAACTGAGTAGCTCGCTCGATTGAGGTTCTGCCATCCGGCTGAAATCGAGCGTCATCACAGGATGGCTCACGATCGTGTTCGGCAACGAGGCACGCTCGGACATCTGCATCGTAGCTAGGAAGGGTTAGGGGGTGTCGATGCCCTCCCCGACCGAAACGCTTCCCATCGAATGCGCTCGGAGAAGTCCTTCGAACGGCTCGGAAGACGCGGGTTCGACTCCCGCCACCTCCACCCAACGTGGAGCACCTGGTCACCTTGGTGCTCCACGTTTCGTTCCCCGCGCCTTTTGATAGCCTCGGGCGCATGTACCACCTGCCGCCACCGGTGCACGCCGGCACCCCAAGCCTGCGGACCGAGGTCCCCGACCGGGTTGTCGTGCGTGCCTATGGAGCTTTGGAGCCTTGATCGTCGTGTGCGGGGGGCGGACCCCAGGGCTGTTTGACTTCGCCGGGCCGCAGTGGGTTCATGCACGTATCGATGGCCGTCCACTGAACCTTGGACAAGGGGTAATAGAACACGGGCATGCAGATCGCCACGACCAGACAGATCGCCACCAAGCGTCCGACGGGGAGATCAGGGTAGGTCGCGATCACGCTCACGATGATCGTGATCAGCAACACCCCGAACGACATGATGGTGTTGATGCCCAGCGCACCCGACCAATGCCCGGGTTCACGTTCGAACTTCAGATCGCATTGCGGGCAGCGATCGACCATGACGAACCAGCGGCGAAACAACTTGCCCGACCCGCAGGCAGGACATTGGCGGATCACGCCCCGGCTCAGCTTGGTCGTCTTGCTCGCTTCATGAAATGAAGGCGCCGCCGTTTCGGTTTGCTGCATGATCGCCCCGCCAGATGGAAATCGGCGGAAGATTCATCCGCCCTCCCGAGTAACGTATCCCCTCGCGCGCAGCCACATCAGTTCGAAGCAGCGGGTAGCCCATCCGCGGACAGCAGCCGGTTACCCCCATGTGCACAACGGCTCCGAGCTTGGATCGGTCACGCGTCCGGGGGAGGGCTGCGGCATGCAGCGGCCGGTTCGATCCCGGCCACGGAGCAATGTCTCGCCTTGCCACCGAAACGTTCGGTTGCCGTGCGAGTCTCCAGCACTAACGAGATAGGACACACCATATGTCTAGTGAGCAACGACCAGTTCTCGATCCATCTGAGTTTCGGGTCGCAGACCTGTCGCTCGCCGACTTCGGACGCAAAGAGCTCGACCTCGCCGAAGTCGAAATGCCCGGTCTCATGGCCCTTCGTGAACGGTACGCGGCCAGCGCGCCCCTCGCCGGCGCTCGAATCACCGGTTCGCTGCACATGACCGTCCAGACCGCCGTTCTCATTGAAACGCTCGTCGACCTCGGCGCAGATGTTCGATGGGCGTCGTGCAACATCTTCTCCACCCAGGACCATGCCGCTGCCGCTGTCGTGGTCGGGCGCCACGGCACCGTCACGGAGCCCCGCGGCGTTCCCGTGTTCGCTTGGAAGGGCGAAACCCTCGAAGAGTACTGGTGGTGCACCGAACGAGCGCTCGACTGGCCGGGCGACGATGGGCCCACGCTGATCGTCGACGACGGCGGAGACGCCACCTTGCTCATCCACTGGGGCGCAGAATATGAAGGTAAGGGCGAGGCCCCTGACATCAATGATGCCGAGTCGCCGGATGAAGCGCTCGTTCTCGAACTCATCGGTCGGTCGATGCGCACCGATGGACAACGTTTCACCCGCATGGCCGCCGGAATCAAGGGCGTCTCCGAAGAGACCACCACCGGTGTTGCCCGCCTGTACCAAATGCAGACCGCAGGCACGCTGCTGTTCCCCGCAATCAACGTCAACGACTCGGTCACCAAATCCAAGTTCGACAATCTGTACGGATGCCGCCACTCCCTGATCGACGGCATCGCTCGCGCCACCGACGTCATGATGGGTGGCAAGGTTGCGGTCGTGTGCGGATACGGCGATGTCGGCAAGGGATGCGCGCAGTCCCTTCGCGGTCAGGGTGCACGCGTCGTCGTCACCGAAATCGACCCGATCTGTGCCCTCCAGGCAGCGATGGAAGGCTACGAAGTTGTCCAGCTCGAAGATGTCGTGCCGACCGCGGACATCTTCATCACCGCGACCGGCAACAAGGACATCATCACCGCCGACCACATGGCGGCGATGAAGCACAACGCCATCGTCGGCAACATTGGCCATTTCGACAATGAAATCGACATGGCGGGCCTCGCCAAAGTCGACGGTATCGAGCGCCAGCAGGTCAAGCCACAAACAGACCAGTGGATCTTCCCCGATGGGCACGCCGTCATCATTCTCGCCGAAGGTCGTTTGTTGAACCTGGGCTGCGCGACCGGGCATCCGAGTTTCGTGATGAGCGCAAGCTTCACCAACCAGGTCTTGGCACAAATGGAGCTGCAGGCAAGCGCTGGCGACTACGACAACGAGGTATATCGGCTGCCCAAGCACCTCGACGAAGAAGTAGCACGTCTCCATCTGGACAAGCTCGGCGTTCGGCTCACCACCCTGTCCCAGTCCCAGTCCGACTATCTAGGCATTCCCGTCGACGGTCCCTATAAGCCAGAGCATTACAAGTACTGATCGCGGGGTCTCCGCCGCAGCTACCCGGTAGCGCTGTGTCGAGCACCCTGTCGCTCACGGCCCTCCCGTGCGATCCAGCGAGTCGCTGGATCGGCGGAGGGGCCAACGCTGAGAACCAACTCGCCGCCCGAGCGGGCACGCCATGTCGTCACCGTCGCAGCATCTGCTCGAAGTGACGCCACCGCATGGCCACCTGCGGGCACGACGAGCTTGGTGAACCCGGCGAGTGTCGCTACAGAGTCCGTCGCCGAACCCAACCGCTGATCGACATAGAGCTGGACGACCTCGGTTGCGTCGCGCTCGGCCGAATTGGTGAGCGGGACCCTGATCTCGATCCCGCCACCGGGTTGTTGGACAGCCTCAGGACGCCCCCAGTGCGCTGACGCGTATCCCAACCCGAACCCAAACCAGAACTGCGGTTCGTAACCCTCGTGGATCATGTGGCGATAGCCGTGAAACGGGCCGTAGCGGATGTGGCGGGTCCACCGTTTAAACGGCGGGAGTTGAGCGGTGCTGCGCGGCCATGTGCACGGCAACCTGCCCGCTGGTTCAGCATCCCCGAACAGGATCTCGGCAATCGCGTCGCCGCCTCGGTGGCCGGGATACCACGCCATCACGAGACTCGCCACGGAGTCGAGCCATTCATCGACCAAGATCGGCGCGCCGCCGATCAAGACGACGATGGTGTTGTCGACGGTCGCCGCGACATCCCTGATCAACGTCTTATCTGAGGTGGAGAGGTCGAGCTGTGAACGATCCCCCCCTCGAAAGCCCAGAAACTCGCCCTCATCGTCATGTGAGAGACCGACGACGACAACAGCACAATCAGCACCACGCACCAGCGTCTCGACCAGATCGGGGCGTGCCGCCGACACATTGCGGACCGTCATCCCCTTTTGACGAGCCAGGGCGCTGAGACCATCGGCGATACTGGTGACGTTCTGAGCATGCACCCATGACGATCCATGATCGCCTGTGTTGTCCCCCCGAGCGAGTGGCCCGCAAATCGCCAAGACCCGGTCCTGATCTGGGCGAAGCGGCAGTGATGTTCGACCGTCCAGTTCGGTGTTGCGAAGCAGCACAATGCCCTGGCGGGCAACCTCCTGGGCGAGGTCTACGTGAGCGTCACACCCGACGGCGTCCGGCGAGTAGCGCTCGGGTGCGGTCGAGCGAGAGCGAAGAGCGCCGAGCAGTTGTGAACGCACGATGCGATGCGCACTCACGCGTGCAGCAACATCATCTCGGGTCTCCTCCGCCATCCATGTCGCGACCTTGCGCATACGCCACGCGAACGGCATTTCCATATCCTGACCTGCTCGAAGCGCCGCCCGCCCGTGACGGACACCAAAGAGAAAGTCGGTCAGGACGAAACCGCGAAACCCCCACGACTCTTTGAGCACATCGGTCAACAACCCATGGTGTTCACCGGCCCAAATGCCATTGACCTTGTTGTAAGCGCTCATCACTGCATCGACGCCAGCGTCGACGCAGTCTCGGAAATGAGGCAGGTAGATCTCGTTGAGATCGCGCTCGTCGATCTGAACATCGATAATCCATCGAGAGTTCTCAACGGAGTTCGCCGCAAAATGCTTGACACATGTCATGACGTGCCGTTGTGAGCCGGTGATCACGGCTCGTCCCATCTGACCGAGCAGATGGGGATCTTCGCCGTAGGTCTCTTGAGCCCTCCCCCAGGCCGGGTGCCGCAGCACGTTGACACAGACACCGGCAAAGAGGTTGGCGCCGGACGCTACCGCTTCGATGCCGATCGCCTCACCGACTCGTTCTTCGAGTTCGGGCAAGAATGTCGCGGCGCGGGCCATCGGCACCGGAAAGCTGGTCGCCTCGCCGATCACCACACCCCGGGGACCGTCCGAGAATCGAACGCCGGGAAGTCCGAGTCGGTCGATCTGGCCAGCGACGATCGGACCGTCGTTGTAGAGCCGGGCCATGGCGATGGTGCCGCGGATAAGCGGATCGTCGCCGGTCATGATGTGGCCAATATCGGCGGGGCTCATCAGATCGACAAGTTCGTTCGCGACCACGTCGGCGAGGTCGCCATCGTCGAGTTGAGGATGTGTCGTCCTGCCGACGTCGAGTCGTTCGAGAAGTGTCCCCCACACTCCCCCTATCGGCGTCTCGTTTCGCATCTCGTCACTCCCGTTGTCGGGCTACACGATGCCACATCGACCGATGGGTGGACGCTCAGAGGTCCACACTCTGAGGTTCCCGTCCATTGGCCCCGCCCTGAACACTGCTGAAACGCAGCGTCGACTCCTCCGCAGAGGTGGCGTCAGACGTTGAATCGGAACTCGCAGACGTCGCCGTCTTGAACCACGTAGTCCTTGCCTTCTATTCGGACCAGGCCTGCGTCCTTGGCCGCGGACCAAGACCCCGAGTTGAGCAGCGCTTCCCAGTCGATCACGGCGGCGCGTATGAACCCTCGCTCGAAATCGGTGTGGATGCGGCCCGCCGCTTGAGGCGCTTTGGACCCTTCACGGAACGTCCATGCCCGGCTTTCTTTCTCGCCGGTCGTGAGGAAGGTCCGCAACCCAAGTCGGTGGTAGGCGGCGGGAACGAACCGCATCAACGCGCCTTCACCCAGGGCGTAGGCGTCGAGCATCTCGAGACGGTCATCTTCGTCGAGCGTCATCGCCTCCGCTTCGATCTGGACGCTCAATGCGATGACGTCGGCGCCAGGAATCGCGTCGCGAACGGGTGCTGCTAGGTCGTCGGCCCGTTCAAGATCATCCTCACCAACGTTGACGACGGCGAGGACTGGCTTGTTCGTTAACAAAAAGTGAGGCGCCAAGACCGCCCGCTGGTCATCTTTGAGCGGCGCTCGAAACAGGGGCACTCCATCGGAGAGATACGACAGGGCGGCATCGAGTGCTTCGACCTCTTCGGCCAACGTTGGATCGAGCCGCGATTGTTTGCGCTTGCGTTCGATACGGTGCTCGACCGATTCGAGGTCGGCCAGAGCGAGTTCGGTCTCGACGATGCTCAGATGTTCGAGCGGATCGGAGGGTCCGGGTACATCTTCATCCTCAAAGGCGCGCAACACAAAGACGATCGCGTCGACTTCTCGGATACCGGCGAGGAACTTGTTGCCGAGTCCTTCGCCCTTGTGGGCACCTTCGACCAGACCTCCGATATCGACAAATTCGACCGAGGTATGTACGACCTTTTTCGACTTGCTCATCTCGGCGAGGCGATCGAGTCGAGAATCTGGCACCTTTGCGACACCGACGTTTGGGTCCGTCGTCGCAAAGGCGTACGGCGCGGCGAGTGCCCCACCACCGGCGAGGGCATTGAACAGTGACGACTTGCCAGCGTTGGGCAGTCCTACAAATCCGAAGCGTTCCACGGCCGGGGAGGCTAGCAGTAGGGCGCCGCTCTACCCCCTCGAACCGACCGGCACGGACCTGCGCCGGTCAAGAGCACTATCATTCGCGACGGACACACACGGTCTGGGGAGCCTTCGGGCTGAGAGGCGGCGACACCGCGACCCATGTACCTGATCTGGATCATGCCAGCGGAGGAAGCGCCGTGTCTCAGCAACGATGCGGACAACGTCCGCTGCAACACCCAGCCACCTACGTCCTGTTTAACGGCGGCGCGCGTGTCGCACCGTCGTCATCGACCCGGGGCTTCATGACCGCATGGTGTGGACAGCACCCCATCTGGGTTGGGATCGACGGCGGTTCCCTCAGCGCCATCGAGTGGGGACGCTCACCCGATGTGGTCATCGGCGACTTCGATTCGATGCCTGCTGTGACCCTCGATCACTTGCGTAGCGCCGGTGTCGAGACGGTGCGTGCGGCCACCGACAAGAACGAGACCGACCTCGAACTCGCCCTCGATTGGGTTCGTTCGCAGTCGGTTGGGGCTGCCCAACCGGTTCGAGTCCTGGTCGTCGGACTCGATGGTGGACGGATCGATCATCTGATCACCGCGCTCGGTGTGCTGTGCTCACCGAGGTACGAGCTGTTCGAACTGGCGGCGCTCGGCAATGACGCCACCTATTTCGTCGTCCGCCACCGGGTGCTCTCCGTGGCTATGCCGGTCGGGACGACCTTCAGCCTCGTACCGATCCTGGGCGACGCATCGGCGGTCCGATGTTTGGGGGCGACCTGGCCGCTCGAGGATGAGGTTCTCCATGCTGGTGGCGGACGCGGGTGTTCCAATACGTCCTCAGCACCCGAGATCGCCGTTTCAGCTGGTGCTGGCGTTCTTGTACTCATCATCCCGGTGGGGAGCGACGGTCGACGACAGGCTTCGGTTGGTCGATCCTCACGCTTTGCCGAGAACGACCCCGATGGGCGGTGAGCTGGCCGCGCTCGACGACAGCGGCACCAGCGGCGCCCCCCTCCGCCGACCCTTCCAACAACCGGTCCACCGATGATCGCCGGGCGCCACGCTCGACGAGCCACTTCTCAGAAGGAGACCACCGTGACAAGATCGACCTCGCTCCCATCCCTTCGAGGGCTCGCTCTCTTCGCCGCATCGTGCAGCGTGTTGATCGCTCTCGCCAGCTGTTCCAACGACGACGCCAACTCCGGTGAGACCCGCTCGGGTGACACGTCGGTGACCTCGGAGGTCGGCTCAGAGGTCGGCTCCGACACCGACCGGGGACCGACCGGTGAAGACTCCACGGTGGTCCGCGTCCTCGTTCACGACTCGGTCGCCATCGATTCCGACGTTCTCCAGTCATTTGAGGAAGAACACGCGGTGTCGATCGAGCTGATCCCGGCCGGTGATGCGGGTGCAATGGTCAACCAGGCAGTTCTCACCAAAGGCGAGCCGATCGCCGATGTCATTTACGGTTTGGACAACACCTTCCTTCCCGTCGCCATCGCCAACGACGTCCTGACCCCGTGGACCGGAACGATCGACGGGGTCGACTCGATCGAACCCGATCTCACCGCTGGGATTGCTGATGTACCGGTGATCCCCGTCGACTTCGGCGATGTCTGCATCAACGCCGACGTCGAAGCGATGCAGGCCGCTGGCCTAGACATGCCAGAAACACTCGCTGACCTTGCGTCTCCCACCTACGCTCCCCTGCTCGTCATCGAAGATCCTCGGCAATCGTCACCCGGGTTGTCGTTTCTTCTCGCCTCCTTCGCTGAACTCGGCGAAGGGTCCTGGGAGACCTACTGGACGGACCTGGCGAACAACGGTGTCCTCGTTGCGGGGAGTTGGGAGACGGCCTACTTCGACGAGTTCTCCGGCGGCGGCGACGGCGACCGCCCCCTGGTCGTGTCCTATTCAACCTCGCCCGCCGCTGACGCTGTCTACGCCGAGGAGCCCGTCGACCACGTGGGTACCATCAACCTCGACCGCACCTGCGTGCGCCAGGTCGAGTATGCAGGCATCCTCAAGGGAACCGATATTCCCGAAGAGGCTGGCGAGGTGTTGAGCTTCTTCCTGAGCACGCCATTCCAAGAGCGGATCGCCACCGACATGTTCATGTATCCAGCGCGCGGCGACGTTGCGCTGCCCGCCGAGTTCGAGCGATTCGCTCCCCCGCCGGCGGATCCGCTCCCGATGCCTTCGGTCAGCCCCGACCAACGCGATGAACTGTTGCGGACCTGGGCCGATCTGATGGGTTAGCCGTGCCACCCGCGCTCCGAGTGTCGGCACGATCGAGCATCGACCCCAGCGGCCGGATCCGATCGACCCAGCGGTTCCACCGCCTGGTTTGGTGGAGTCTTGCAGTGGGGGTCGTCGCCTTTGGCTTGGTGTTCTACTTGCTGCCGGTCAGCCACATGCTCGCCGACGGATTCTCGATGGCCGCATGGCACAAGGAGTTCGGCGACGGGCACGTCGGCGCGTTGATTCGATTCACGCTCTGGCAGGCGTCACTGTCGACTCTCGCTGCGTTGCTGTTGGCAATCGGCCCCGTCTGGGCGCTACGACGGCTCCGCTTTAGAGGGCGGAGCCTGGTCATGACCGTGATGTTGCTGCCTTTTGTCGTGCCGACCGTGGTCGCTGTGAGCGCAACGCTGGCGCTGTTTGGGGCAGATGGCTGGCTTATGGGGCTCGTGCGGACCGTGTCGCTGGGACGGATCACCGACATCGATCCCCGAGGCCACACCTGGTCCATCGTCCTGGTGCACGCATGGTTCAACTTTGGCATGATCGCCCGCCTCGTCGTCGCATATGAGGGCGAGGCTGGCGCCAGACAAGACGAGGCAGCACAACTCCTTGGGGCATCCCCCTGGCGACGCCTGCTGCGCATCACCGGGCCGCGTCTCGCCCCCGCATGGCGGGCTGGCGCTGCCCTCACGTTCTTGCTCTCCCTCGCGGCTTTCGCAACGGTGCTGCTGCTCGGCGGTACGAAACATGCGACGATCGAAACCGAGATCTTTCGAGAAACCACCCAGTTCCTCGCACTGGACCGTGCCGCCGTACTGGCCCTGATCCAGTTTGGGCTGGTCGCCACCGCCCTCCTGCTGATTCGCGGAAAGGGGTCCCCGTCCGAGTCCCGACCCCGCGCGGTCGGGGGCCGATCCGCCGGACTTGGCGGTCCCCAGAATGGGCTCCGCAACCTGCTGGCCGCGATCGTTTTGGCCACCACGGTTACCTTCGCGTTGGCACCTTTAGCTTCGCTTGTGATCGACGTCTTGAGACCCGCCGGATCCTGGGGTCTGGACGCCTTTCGATATCTAGGAACCGCACGGGCCAACACGACGGCGGCGTATGCGCCCGGCGAGGCGATCGCCAACTCGCTGACCAACGCCGCCGTCGCGATGACGATCGCCATCGTCATCGGGGGGGCGGTCACCGCTCTTGCGACCAGGCGCGGTACCGGAGCCAAGCTGATCGGCGCCATGAGCATTGCCCCACTGGTGACATCCCCGGTGACCTTGGGGTTTGGCATGATGCTCGCCTTCAGCGCGCCGCCCCTGGATTTCCGAAGCCGGTGGTGGCTCCTTCCCGTGGCGCATTCGCTGGTTGCAGTCCCGCTCGTCGTGCGAACGCTGATACCGGCGGTCGCCGGCCGCCGCACGGAATTGAGCGATGCCGCTCGAACCCTCGGCGCCAGCCCGCTGCGCCGTTGGTTTCGAATCGATCTACCGATTCTGGCACCCGCGATTGCTGTCAGCCTCGGGTTAGCCTTTGTCGTGTCTCTCGGGGAGTTTGGCGCATCGTCGTTTCTGGCCCGTCCACAACGCTTGACCGTGCCGATCGCCATCGGACGTGCGCTCGGACGACCCGGTGCACGAAGCGTTCTCGACGCCCACGTGTTGTCACTGACTCTGGTCGGTGTCGCTTTGGGGGTGCTCCTCCTGGCCGAGATGGCCGCAGGATTGATACGGCGTGTTTCACGGGGTTCTTAGGTGGATAGGCCGGGCCCTGACCCGAGCGGCCCGCAGCGCAAGCTGCATGAGCGGCAAATACACAACCGACCATCGGTCAGGTCCGTCCCTATCCGCTGCCCCTCTTAGGTTCAATGCGCAGGTCGGACTGTGGTCAGCGCATCCCCCAGACCGAACAGCGGTCGTCATGTCGGGCCTCGTTTGGCGACCGGGCGGCGAAGCCGTTCAAGATGTGGAACATGACCGAACTGCGAGACTTCTTCGAACTCACCCCCAATGCGGATAGAACCCGCTGGCACATGCCGCTGCACACCAAACTGTGTTCTGGGATTGGAGCGGTTTTTGGGGGTATAGCGCTCGGTGCCGGTATTACTGCGTTGGAGGCGCTTACCGAACGAAAGGTTCGTTGGTCGACAGCCCAGTATCTCTCATTCGCCCGACCTCCAGGGGTGATGGAGTACGACCTCGAGGTCCTGGTTCAAGGACATCAGGTCACCCAAGCGCGCGCCGTGGGCAGCGTCGACGGCCAACGAATCGTCGAGATCAACGCGGCTCTCGGGACGCGGCATCAACCGGTTGAAGGGACATGGGTCTCGCCACCTGCGGTTCCCCGCCCCGATGAATGTCCGCCGCGGCAGCGTCTTGCGGTCTACGAGAACACTCTGTTCGACCACATCGAGCTTCGTCTGGCCGCTGGCCGGCCGATCGAAGATCTCAAAGGAGCGCCCGGTGATGGCACGAGCGCATTGTGGTTTCGAATGCCGGGCTATTCGGTCGATGCAGCGACGCTCGCAATCGCTGGCGACTACGTCCCATCAGGGGTTTCTGAAGCGGTTGGCGAACTGTTGTTCTCGAACAGCATCGACAACACAATCCGGGTGATGAGCCCAGTCCAGAGCGAATGGATCTTGATCGATATCGGGATCGAAGGCATCAAGGACGGATTTGGCCATGGATTCGCCCGGCTTTGGTCCCTCGAGGGCGAATTGATGGGCATCGCTTCTCAGACGTTGATCGTCCGCAGTCTGGACGCGACTCTGGCGAGATTCTCTGATACGCCCGCTGCCCGACATCTCGCGTCGTTATCAGATGACGACGCGAGAACGCGCAGCCCAGATCAGAGATAACTCATCGGGTTGACCGGTGTCCCACCCTTGCGCACTTCAAAGTGCAGGTGCGGTCCGGTCGAGTTTCCTGTCGAACCGACGTAGCCGATGACGTCGCCCTGAGCAACGGATTGCCCGGCCCGCACCGCAAGACGCGACTGGTGGCCATACAACGTCGCTAATCCGTTGCCGTGGTCGATCAACACGGTGTTGCCGTATCCGTTCCGCCAGCCGGCGGAGACGACCACACCTGAGTCGGCAGCCAAAATCGGCGTTCCCGTCGACGCACCGAAGTCGACGCCGGTATGCATCCGAACACGCCCCGAAATGGGGTGTACTCGCGAACCAAAGCCGCTCGTTAGGCGGCCCGCGACCGGCACGATGAACTGGCCGGAACCCTTCACCGATTGCCCCGCCCGGATCGCTTCACGCGCCTTGAGGGCCTCGGTGATGCGGTCGGATTCTTGTTGCAGATCGCTGATCTGGGCTTCGAACTCGTCTTGACGCTCGATCGCCTCGTCGAGCAGCTTTTGACGTTCCGCCTGTTGCGCCTCGAGTTCTTGGAGCGCCAAGTCTTGTTCCTCACGGGCCGCCGCAAGGGTGTCTTGCTCATTGGAAAGCTGATCGCGCATGTCTTCAGCGACCGCTCGCTGACCAGCAATTTCATCGTTCAAGAATGCGGCGTCGTTGCGCAGGGTGGACAGCCGGTCGACCTCTGCTTCGCGCTCACCCGAGATCGAGGACAGGTAGGTGGATCCCAGGTACAGGTCACGGGGGTCCGCTGCGTCAAAGGCCATTGCGATAAAGCCCTGCGTATCGGAATTTCCGCTCGCATACATCGCGCTTGCAACGCTTGAGAATGATGAACGAGCGTCTCCGATGTTCGCATCGAGTTCGGCTCGCTGCAGCTCTAGGTCGCTGCCTTCGGCTTGGTGAACCTCAACCGCTTTCTCAACCGTTGAGACCTGCGCCCCGATCTGATCGACCTGGGTGCTGAGTGCGTCGACTTTGCCTTGCTGCTCTTTGATACCCGCGGTCGCATCGTCGATCTCGCCGAGCAGACGGGTCTCATCTTCTGAGGCCTCGCCAATCTGTTCTTTGAGCGACTCGATCTCTTCGCTGATCTCGTCTTGTCGATCGGTTTGAGCCGAGGCAGAGCTCGAGACGGCGATGCCCATGACCACCGCCAAGACCAAAAGCTGTAACCGCAACCCCGCCCGTTGGACCGCAATCACTTCCTTACACCTCGATAAAGCGTCGGAGACCGATGAACGACCCAATGGCGCCGACCAGAACGCCCACCAAGATGATGAGCAGCCCAATCGTGACAACCTCACCGTTGGTCACGTAGAAACCCGAGGTCAGCGAACCGCCGTTGATCCTTTCAAACACGGCCACCTTCAGCACGACGACGCCCAGCACAGCGACGAACGCGCCGATAAGGCCTTGGATCATTCCCTCTAGCATGAAGGGAACACGCACAAACCAGTTGGTCGCCCCCACCAACTTCATGACCTGGATCTCACGGCGTCTGGCAAAGGTCGCAAGACGGATCGTGTTGACGATGAGGAACAGTGAGGAGGCCAGCAACACGACGGAAATCAACACGAATCCAACCCGGATAAAGCCGGTGATCCGCAAGATTGAATCCACCAACTCCTCCGCTGTCGCCACCTGGTAAACCCCAGGCCGGCCTCGAAACGCCTGCGCCAACTGATTCGTCATCTCTGGATCTGTCGGGACCACACGGAATGACGGGGGCAGGTCGGACGGTGTCACACCGACAAGCAACTCCGGCTGATCCTTGAACAGGTCCTGATAGATCTCGTATGCGTCGTCTTGATCGATGAAATCAAAGCGTTCGACGAACTCGGACTTGGTGAGATCTGTCTCGATTGCAGCGACCTGTGCGTCGGTGGCGTCCTGCATCATGAAGATCTCGAGCTCAAAGTCTTGGGTCCATCGCTGGGTCCCGTTACCGACCCACGTGGAGAGCAGTAGGACGCCGCCCAACAAGAACAGCGACACGAAGACGGTCAGGACACCGGCGACGGTCATCAAGAGATTTCGGCGCAGCGACAGAAACGTTTCGCGAAGGAAATAGCGGCTGTGGGTAAACATGACTAGTTCCCGAATCCGTAGACGCCGCGGGCCTGGTCGCGTTTAAGCGCCCTGCCTTGCAGCTCGATGACCCGGCGCCTCATCGTGTTCACGATGCCTTGGTCATGGGTTGCCATCACGACCGTCGTCCCCGTCCGATTGATCCGGTCGAGAATGCGCATAATGCCGACCGAACTCGACGGGTCGAGGTTTCCGGTCGGCTCATCCGCCAGAAGAATCAGCGGCCGATTGACGAAGGCTCGAGCGATCGAAATGCGCTGCTGTTCACCGCCGGAAAGCTCATCGGGTAGATGATCGGCCTTGCGACCCAGACCGACCAGCTCGATGATCTGGGGGACCTGAGCCTGAATGACGTGTTTCGGTCGGCCGGTCACCTCCAAGGCAAACGCTACGTTTTCGTACACGGTCTTTGTGGGCAGCAGCTTGAAGTCCTGAAAGATCGTGCCGATGTTGCGCCGAAGGTTTGGGATCTGGCGCGCAGGTACCTTGGCGATATCGCGACCAGCGACCAAGATTCGACCGTCGTCGGGGATCTCTTCGCGCAACAACAACTTCAAGAACGTGGACTTACCCGCACCCGACGCACCCACCAGAAAGACGAACTCGCCCTTGCGGATCTCCAGGTTGAGGCCACGGACCGCCGTCACTTTGTTCTTGTAGGTCTTGGTCACGTTCTCGAATCGAATCACGCCTCGCCTCCCGTCCCGGCAATAGAACCAGCTCGCCGCCAACGCAGGTACTCCTCGACGAAATCGTCGAGCGCTCCGTCGAGCACGGCGGACACGTTACCCGTCTCGTGACCGGTTCGGAGGTCCTTGACGAGTTGGTACGGCGCCAGCACATAGGAACGGATCTGGCTGCCCCAGCCCACTTCTTTCTTTTCACCCGCGATAGCAGAGAGTTCGGCCGCACGTTCGGTGCGAGCTCGTTCGGCGAGGCGAGACGCCAGAATGTCCATGGCCCGCTCTTTGTTTTGGCGCTGGGATCGCTCGTTTTGACACGAGACGACCGTTCCCGTCGGCAGGTGGGTGATCCGGACCGCAGAGTCGGTGGTGTTGACGTGCTGGCCACCGGCGCCGGAGGAACGGTACGTATCGATCCTCAACTCTTTCTCATCGATTGCAGGCGCACTTTGTTGATCGAGCGCGGGCACCACGTCGATGGCGGCGAACGCCGTGTGACGGCGCGCCTGTGAATCAAACGGCGAGATGCGCACCAGACGATGGACCCCCCGTTCCGCTTCCATCGACCCGTAAGCGAAGCGGCCCTTGACGGTGAAGGTCACCGAGTTGATTCCCGCTTCATCTCCGGGTTGATAGTCATCGACCGAGATCTGCCACCCCCGCCTTTCCGCCCACCGCAAATACATCCGGTAGAGCATCTCGGCCCAGTCTTTGGCGTCGGTACCGCCCGCTCCAGCGTTGATTTCGACGATGGCGTCCCGCTCGTCGTGTTCTTGGCTGAACAACTCACGAAGCTCGAGCTCGTCGAGCAGGGTCGCGAGGGCCCCAAGTTCTGTTGCGACCTCGTCATCGAGCCCAGAGTCAGGCTCCTCATCAGCCAGTTCGAGCAGCGTCTCGATATCGGACACCGTGCCCTGGAGCCGCTCGACCATGGCGAGGTCATCCCGCCATCCTGACATTTCAGAGGTCACCGCTTTGGCGTTCTCGGGGTTGTCCCACAGGTCGGGGCGTGCCGCCTCGGTTTCGAGCACCGCTAACCGCTGTCGGGCGTGGTCGACGTTGAGGTACGTCGACGCTGCCGAGACTCTCGGCAGCAGTTCGTCAAGTGTTCGTCGGTGGTCTGCCATGTTCCTAGACGGTCGCTGGGTGGGTGTCTGACTCGGTCATTCTTCGGGGCTGCGGCGAAGGCTCGCGATGCTCTTTTATGCCGACCGGTTGAGTTGAACCGAGCCGATCAGACGCGACCACAGCATTGCTTGTACTTCTTGCCGCTACCGCACGCGCACGGGTCGTTTCGACCCTGTTTTTCGTCGCTATTGCGGATCGTGCGCTGCACTGTGGCGGTTGCCGCACCAGCTTGCGCCGTCCCCTGTTGGGGCGCAGCGACGCTCGGACCGGCGGTTGGCGCTGCGGCGACGGGCCGATTGGTCGTCGCCGGTGAGCTGTACTGGACGTTGCGAGGTGCGGCTTGTGGTTCTTCCTTCTTGGCTTCGATCCGAAAGACGTACTTGATGAAGTCGTCGTCGATACCGGCAAGCATGGCTTCGAACATGTCGTAGCCCTCTCGCTGCCATTCGGTGAGCGGGTCCTTTTGCCCCATCGCACGCAGGTTGATTCCACCCTGGAGGTAATCCATTTCGTACAGGTGTTCGCGCCAATGCTGGTCGATGACGCTGAGCATCACGTAGCGCTCGATATCGCGAAGCCGCTCGGTACCGAATTCTTCTTCTTTGGCTTCGTAGATCTCCACAGCGTCTTTGTTGAGGAGCTCGACGAGCTGCTTGCGTTTCGGCCCGATCCCTTCGAGCTGGTCGAGGGTAATGGTGGTCGGGAAATAGGACTGGATGGCGACGAGGAGTTCAGGGAAATCAGCATCGTCGCTGTCGGGTATATATGCATCGACGGCCCGCGTAATGACGTGGTCGATCGTCTCCAACGTCACGTCGCGGAGGTCTTCACCTTGGAGGACCTCTTGGCGGCGCTTATAGATAATGCGCCGCTGCTCGTTCATGACCTCGTCGTACTTGAGCACATTTTTGCGTCGCTCAAAGTTCTGTTCCTCGACCGAACCTTGGGCACGGGCGATCGCCTTGGAGACCGACTTCGCTTCGATCGGCTCGTCATCGGGCAAGGCCCTCGACATCACCCATTCCATGGCGCCGGTCGCGAAAAGGCGCATCAAGTCGTCTTCGAGGGAAAGATAGAAACGGCTCGCACCAGCGTCGCCTTGTCGACCTGAACGTCCACGGAGCTGATTGTCGATCCGACGTGAGTCGTGACGCTCGGTCCCGATGACATACAAGCCGCCAAGGTTGTCGCGCACGTCTTGGCCCATGGCCTTGCACTCGACGGCGTGGAGTTCGGTTCGTTCCGCGAGTAGCCGGTCGTATTCCTCATCTTCGAGCTCTTGACCGGCTAGATCACGTCGGGCGAGCCCTTCGGGATTGCCTCCGAGCAGGATGTCGACGCCTCGTCCCGCCATGTTGGTCGCAACCGTCACCGAACCCGGACGGCCCGCCTGAGCGATGATCTCGGCTTCACGATGATGCTGCTTTGCGTTGAGCACCTCGTGGGCGATGCCCCGCTTTTTGAGGACGCGGGACAGCTTTTCTGAGTTCTCGACCGAACCGGTACCGACAAGGATGGGCTGGCCGTTGGCGTGCCGTGCTTCGATGTCTTCCGCGATGGCATTGAACTTGGCGACCTCGGACTTAAAGATGATGTCCGCTCCGTCGTCGCGGACGATCGGCTTATTCGTGGGGATCGCGACCACTTCGAGGTCGTAGGTGTGTTTGAACTCCGCCGCCTCGGTCTCGGCAGTACCGGTCATACCGGCGAGCTTGTCGTACAACCGGAAGTAGTTCTGGAGGGTGATCGTTGCGAGCGTCTGGTTTTCTTCTTTGACCGCAACGCCTTCTTTTGCCTCGACCGCTTGGTGAAGCCCTTCGGACCAGCGGCGACCCTCGAGCGTCCGGCCGGTGAATTCGTCGACGATCTTTACCTCGCCTCCGGTGACGATGTAGTCCTTGTCCCTGTGGAAGAGCTCTTTGGCCTTCAGTGCCGCTTGGAGCTGGTGGACGAGGTTCTGGTTGACGTTGTTGTACAGGTTGTCGACGCCCAGGGCCGCTTCGACGGCAGCGATACCGTCCTCGGTCGGGACGATCGTCCGCTTTTTCTCGTCGACTTCGTAGTGCTCATCGGGTCGCAACATCCGTGCGACACGTGCGAACTCTTGATACAGGGAAACCTGATCGGAGAGCTTCCCGGAAATAATGAGCGGAGTACGTGCCTCGTCGATCAAGATCGAGTCGACCTCGTCAACAATCGCGTAGTTGTGACCCCGCTGAACCATGGCATCCAGGGTGCGCGCCATGTTGTCGCGCAAGTAGTCAAAACCCATTTCGTTGTTCGTGCCGTAGGTGATGTCGCACGCATAGTTGTCGCGTTTGACCTTGGAATCGCGTTGACCGGGCACGATGAGACCGACGCTGAGTCCCAACCAGCGGTGCAGTTGTCCCATCCAGTCGGCATCTCGTTCAGCGAGATAGTCGTTGACGGTGACGAGGTGAACACCTTTTCCACTCAGGGCATTGAGGTATGCGGGCAAGGTCGAGACCAGGGTCTTTCCTTCACCGGTTCGCATCTCGGCAACCCAACCGAAGTGCAGCGCTGCGCCGCCCATGAGCTGGACGTCGTAGTGACGTTGCCCAAGCACGCGCAACGCGCTTTCGCGCACAACCGCAAACGCCTCGGGGAGCAGCTCTCCGAGCGTTTCACCGCGTTCGATCCGATTTTTGAACTCGGGCGTCTTGGCCTGCAGTTCTTCGTCGGATAGCCGCTGAATGTCCGGCTCCCAAGCGTTCACCGGTTCGACGACCGCTTGGACGGCCTTGAGCTTCTTGCCTTCGCCAGCGCGAAGGACTCTCTGGAACAGACCCATAGTTTCTCCAGGCTACCGGCGCGAGGAGCCCCTTGACTCAACGCGCTCGACTTCGATTGCGCCTCAACCCGGGTCAGGCGCCAAAACATCCCATCTTGGCTCATGGAGCATCAGCGACGCTGACACTTTGCTTGCACACCACCCCCGGAACCGCACCTCGGGTTCCACAAATCATGGTCCCCCTCGTTGCAAAACGTTGGCTGACAGGGCGAACAGCCAACTACGGTTCAGTGGTTCTTTCTCGCTAACAGACTTTGGTCACGTGACGTCGCCTGCCCACATGAATAACAACAACCGCTCTGCGGACCCCTCATCAGCGTCGCCTGACGCCCCGGACGGGGGGCCGACCCCTGATCTACAACCCGCATCTGAGTCGGTATTGGTCGTCGATTTGATCGGCGACGCTGACGGGGGCGGCGACCGCTCTGATGGGGATACCCGGGATGAAGCCCGCGACTCCCCCGCCGACCGACCAAGCAACCCGCCAACTTCGGGTGATGTCGTTTCCTCAGGCGAGACGGACGACGCGCCTGCTTCGGACGATGCGGTGGCAGGCGAGACGGACGACACGCCAGGACCCGACGATGCGGTCGACGCGACTCACGCTCCAGAGCCCGAGGATACGCCGCCACCCGACGACACGGTCGACGCGGCCTCAGGCGAATCCGCACAGACACGACGCTTCCGCTTCAGCGTGCCTGGGCTGATTCTTGGGTTCATCACCACGCTCTGGATCGTTCAGTTTGGACTCGACGTCTATCGGCGCCACGACCGATTTGGATCCTTCAACTACGACATGGGCATCTACGATCAGATCGCCTGGCTGATCTCCCATGGCAAGACCTTCATCACCGTTCGCGGACTCGACTTCTTTGGCCATCACGCCAATGTCGGCTTCGTCTTCACCGCACCGCTGTACTGGCTCGGTCTTGGCGTCGGCACCCTCAACCTTATTCAGGTGGTTTCGATCGGTCTGGGCGCCGTCGCCCTCTACCTCGTCGGCCGGCAGTGGCTTCCAAATGGCTGGTGGGCACTGGTCATACCGGCGGCCTACCTCCTGCATCCGTCGACGGGTTGGGTCGCTTGGGAACTCTTCCACCCCGAGGTGATGGCCCTCACGCCGATCCTGTTCGCGTGGTGGCTCGCCATCAAGCGCCGGTGGGGTTGGTACACCTTCGCTCTGATCTGGGCAGTGTCGTGGAAGGAAGATGTCGCCATCGCCGTCGCGGTCCTCGGCGTCATCATGATGTTGCGGGGTCGGTTTCGTGCTGGACTCTGGACCACGATCGCAGCGGGTGCGTACTTCGTGATCGTCAGCAAGATCATCTCTGCGAACGTCCCGGGCGAAGTCGCTTTTTACGCCAACTTCTATGGAAGCCTCGGCGATTCACCAGGTGCCGTGCTGAAAACCGCCGTCACCGACCCAAACGCTGTCCTCCTGCGGTTAAACAAGTCCAACGCCGTTGGGTATGCGCGAGACGTCAGCGTCGCGTTCGGGCTACTACCCGCCGTTGCATTGGTTGCGGGTCTCAGCTCGCTCGGCACCACGTTGTTGCTGCCGTGGCGCCGCCGCCCGCCCCGCCCGACGAGGTATCCGTCGTGAGTGAACCCGCAGAGCCGAGCACGTTTGCCCGGCTCAGGGCGAGTTTGGATATGTCGCGCCCCTCCGCGCTCGGCGCGCTCCTCGTCCTGATGATCGGCGTGCCGCAGTTCTTCATCAACGTCTTGTCGATCCAGAGCTTTACCTACAATCTGCGCTACCACTACGTGGCCACGGTGCTAGCGGCGATGGCGATCGCGTCGATTGAAATCCTTGCCGTCGGCGTGCGCCGATACCGTGCGCTGCCCAATCTGGTGCTGGTAGCGACGGTCGTCATCGGCGCATTCCTCGCACAACAAGCATGGGGCATCTCCCCGCTCTCGGACCGGTACGGACGTGCGTACTGGCCGGCGGAAAGTCCTCGTCACGAGGTAATGCGCGAAGCGATCGACGTCGTCCCCGCGAACGCCAGTGTGTCTGCGACCTACAACCTCGTTCCACACGTCACACAGCGTGAGTTTGTCTATGAGTTCCCGAATCCGTGGCGTCCGTGGAACTGGGGTGTCAAAGACGAACAACCACACGACGGGGGCACCGTCGATTGGCTGCTGATCGACAAACGAGTACTCGGCCGCAACATCGACGTCTTTGATGCGTTGATGGACAGTGGGTCATTTGAGGTGCGTTTCGAAGACTCAAATGTCGTCGTCGCCGAACGGGTCAACGACACCGTGGTGACCGTGCCCGAAGACCCGCCCAGCTAGGTCGCGCCGGACGGCATCCCCCGGAAGGCATCGGCTGACACGTTGGTCCGCACGGCCTCTCCATGGAAACGAGCTCGCGGCGGACGCTGTGAGCGGGATCTCGCTTGCTCGGGCGGCTACCACCTCAGAGCGGACGCCGTCAGCATTCGGTCCGCTAGGTCGGTCGAAGCCACCTGGTAGGAACCAGCTTGAACCATCCACTGGATGCGTTCGACGCGGGCGCGACGCACGCGGTCATCCGCTATGAAACTCCAGAGGCCCCACAGAGGCTCAGACATTGCGGGAAGCCGCGTCTGGGGAGTTGATGCTGTCTCCAGCACAAGCTGACCATGCGCGACGCCTAGCAAGTTGCTCACAACCGTTTCCTTTTCTTAGGACCCACCAAGCCAATATTCGGCAATCGGGGCGTCATCCTTTAAGGCTCCGTTGAAGAATCGCGAGGCCGGTCACCCGTCGAGCGCCGGATCGCCGCAACGCATCTGCGGCTACCTGCATCGACGCTCCGGTGGTAACAACATCGTCGACGAGTAGCACATCACCCATAACGCGGCCACGAGACGATATTCGGATATCGGTTTGCCGATGACTTGCATCACGGCCTCGCTGCGTTGCGCTGTCGAGTCGCCTGAGCAGACGAACCGGACGAACCCCAAGATGCCGGCCTACCCCACCCGCGACCACGCGACCCGGCTCAAAACCACGGGACCGGCGTCGCCCGCGCGCACTTGGCACCCAGGTCACCATGCTCGGTTCGGACCCCGATGGCAACGATGCCGCTGCGACGCGCCCGAGGCCAGCGATGATCCCCGAGAGCGATGCGTCGGGCCCGTCCTTCCAACGCCGAACCAGACGCCCTACAGGCCCCGTATCGGCCGCAAGCACGATCAGACGCTCCACAGCGCCGGATTGGCGATGTGATGTTGTCGACGCAAGTAGCGAGTCGGCGCAGAGCGAGCACCATGGCGATCCGGGGGCGCCGCAACCAGCACAGCGCAATCCTGTGAGATAGGGCCACAAACCGCCGTATGGTTCTTGGCGGACACCCATTGGACGCCTGGTGAGTGCGGAGGTCGATCGCATCGCACCAAAGTATCGACAACCTGTGACAGCGTCCGCCGACGTTGGCCTCGCTGCGGCCCTGAGCGCCCCGGGGCTGGCCGCCGAGAGCTCGTCGGTACCGCCCGGTGGGATGGGGATCCGTCGGAGCGTGGATGAGCTGCAGGTCCGTTCGGGGCTCAGCTCGGGCTATGCACCTGACCTGTTAGCGCTCTTTTGACAGCTGATACTTGAGGCGTGCGATCGCGTCGATGGGCCCAGGATCGACTCCAGCGTCGGCAGCCATATAGACCGACACCCAATCGCCGATATACATCAGGTCCATCAGCTGAGCCAGCGGACCCTCACCATCGGCGCGCACCGACAAAACCTGACCCACGGTCTCCCTGATGATGTCGGTCGTCAACGCGATACGGCGCGATGTCCGCAGATGCTCGAAGTCATGGCGAAGTTCGATGAGCGACACGACCTGTCTGGTGACATCGCCGTGTTGACCCCAGCCCATGATCTCGTTGTGGTCCAGCTCGGGGAGCGTGTTCCAAAAGGCGGGCGCTTTAGCGTTCTCGTTGACGTCGGCTTTCCATCGCATCGCTGCGACAGCGCCGATCTCGTCACCGCCGTACACCAACGGAAAGGTGCGACCGATCCGTCGGGCGAGGCGCCGTGCTTCGTTCTTGGTTGCATCGGCGGAACGCGCTAAGGCGTCTCGACGCTGCGCCAACTGCTGTTGTGCTGCATCGATCGCCGGGGTCATGTCGTCGGCGTAACCAAGCTGTTCCATGACGCTGAAAATCGGTACGGAGAGCGCCCCGACGGCCGCACGCGGAAATAAACCTGTGGGGCACGGTACCACCACGCCGCCGCTGGCTTGGGCGAGAGCACCCAGCGCTCCCCCGGTGGTGATCGCCACGATGCGAGCGCCGTTCTCGACCGCTTGGGTCGCTGCGCTGAGCGTCTCCTCGGTGTCGCCGGAATACGACGATGCAATGACCAGCGTGGAGCCGTCGACATATCGCGGCACCGAGTACCCCTTCGATACTGCGATCGGCAGCGGTGACACCGCACCGGCGACCGCTCGGAGCATGTCGCCAGCGATTCCTGATCCACCCATACCGAGCACCAGTACCGAGCGGTGCTCCGCGTTGGCGACCGCTGACAGGTCGAGATCAGCGGCTGTTTGTTGCGCCGCGGCGACCTGTTCGGGGAGCGATTCGACCGCGTCGACGAAACCGGTTGAGTCGATCATGTCGTCGGCCATTATTCGGCGAAGGTCGGTTGGATGCCTTCGGCCTGAGCCTTGGCTGTAATGCGTGCGTCCTCGCCTGCATCAACCGTTTCGGCCTCTTCGATCAGCATGACCGGGATCCCGTCTTGGACTCGGTAGACCCGCGCCAGGCGAGGGTTGTACAAGATGTCTTCGTCCTCGAGATACAGCAGCGGTCCCTTGTCTTCAGGACACGCCAAGATTGCTAGCAGTTTCGGATCTAGAGCCATCGGTCTTCACTCCCCGTCGTACCGATCTACCCACCCGACGCCGTTTTGAACAGCGGGCGTCCGCGGGAATGGGGTCGCCACATTACCGTCTGGTGAACCGCCCGCTCGGCACCGCCCCGGAAGCCGACCAGCGACGTCGCCAGAGGCGTCGACTCCGTCTCCAACGGATCGGCGGCTACCGAGCCGCCGAGATGTCATCGATGAGCGCCTGGACCTGAGCTGTCTTCTCTTCGAGCAACTCCGCTGATGACGCTTCGAGGTTGAGGCGCAACAGGGGTTCGGTGTTCGAGGGACGAAGATTGAACCACCAATCACCCATGTCGACGGTCAGACCGTCGAGGGTGTCGGTGACGGCGGCGGCCCATTGACCTGAGCCCATTCGCGAGGCGACGACGTCGATGACAGCGCGAGGGTCGGGCACGGTGGTATTGATCTCACCAGAAGCGACATAGCGTTCGAAGGGCTGACGAAGCTCAGAGAGTGGCCGATCCGTTTCGGACAGTGCCGCCAGAATGACCACCGCCGCGATCAAACCGCTGTCAGCGCGAAAGTTGTCTCGGAAGTAGTAATGACCGGAGTGCTCCCCACCAAAGAGCGCGCCGGTGTCGGCCATGACCTGCTTGATGTAGGAGTGCCCGACCCGGGTACGTACCGGCGTCGCATCGTGGGAAGCGATCACTTCGGGAACCACTTTGGAACAGATGAGGTTGTGGACGACCGTTTCGCCGACGGTCCCAGATAGCAGGCGATCTGCAACGATCGCCGTGGTCAACGAACCAGAGACCGGTTGCGCCTGATCGTCGACGAGAAAGACCCGGTCGGCATCCCCGTCGAAGGCGAGGCCCACATCCGCGCCGAGCTCGCGAACTCTCGCCTGGAGGTCGACCAGGTTCTCGGGCTGGATAGGGTCCGCCGGGTGATGAGGGAAAGTGCCGTCGAGCTCGGGATACAACATGTCGAGCTCGCACGGAAGCCGTTCGAAGACCGCTGGAACCACCAGGCCGCCCATGCCGTTCGCCGTGTCGGCAACCACCTTGAGCGGACGCATGTTTGCGATATCGATGAACGAACACACGTGGTCGGCGAAGGCGTCGAGCATATCGGCGCTTTCCAGAGCGCCTCGCTGCGCTGCATTGATGTAGCGGCCTGCGTCGACGGCTTCCTGAATGGCACGGAGTCCGGTGTCGGCACCGATCGGAGCGGCGGCCTTGTGACAAAACTTGATGCCGTTGTATTGGGCGGGGTTGTGACTGGCGGTGAACATCGCCCCGGCGCGGTTCAAACGGCCCGACGCGAAATACAACATGTCGGTCGATGCCAAACCGATCGAGATGACGTCGGAACCAGCATCGCGGGCGCCTTCGATAAATGCCTCAGAAAGCGGTCCCGAGGTTTCTCGCATGTCACGGCCGACGACGATGGGTGCACCCTCGAGAAACTGAGCAAAGGCGTTTCCGATCGCTCGGGTGAGCGGCGCGTCGATCTGGCTGGGTGACAGCCCGCGCACGTCATAGGCCTTGAAGATCGGCGCGGTCGGCAGCAGCGTCGCCATGTGGGCTCCCTCGTCTGTAATGGGTGATGCCGTGGGAAGTGAGCAGGCTACCGCCCAAAGATTGCGAGCGGCCGTTTGAAGCGCTGGCCCGAGCGTTGGCTCGGCGTCTTGTTATCCCTCAACGTCAGGGGCTGGATCGCCGTGCATCGCGCGTTCAGCCGCGGTCGCCATCAGCAGCATCGTCGGCGCTGCCGGGCGCGTCCACACCCCGCTCGGCGTCGGATGTGTCCACCTGCGCTGGTGCATCTTCGCTCGACGGATCGGCGTCAGCGAGGGCTTCGCCGGACGCGGTTGCATCCGCAGCGTTGCCTTCAGGCGTTGGCTCGGTGTTTCCCGCCGTGTCGGCCGAATCATCGGTCGAGGATTCAGCGCGGCCTGCTCTCGCCCGAGTCATCACCACGTTGCTGTTCATCGGCGGCTTGTTGGTCTGACAAATGGCCGTCCGCGCCAGATTCGGCGTCTGGGGCGGTCTCTTCTGGGGCGGTCTGCTCTGAGGCCCGCCTCACCGTTCTGGGCCAGGTCAGTCGTGGGAACACCGGACCGAGCTCGGTCCTCGTCGACGACCGCCTGTGCAGAAAGCGGCCCATCGACCGGTGGAGCGCCAACCGCTTGCCCTCCGCTGACCACTGCGATCCATCGGTCAGGTCGGTGTCGGCTGTTCCAGCATCTGGATGCGACACTGGGTCAGTGCCGTCTTTTGGTTTGGGCGGTGCAACAAATGTCCCATGGCGACCGCCGTCAATGAACGGAATCGGTCCCCGCCGGCCAGCACGTACGAGGTACACCAGCAACACCAGACCGAGCAGGGTGCCCAGGTAGCCCAGGTAGTCCTCAATGGTTCGGCCATAGGACAACGACACCTCGTTGCTGGTCGGCACGACCACCATCAGGTTTGGTCCAGCGCGGTAGGGGCCATCAGCGCCCGAGACCTTCCAGTTCGGGAAATAACTGGTCCGCACCAACACGGGCACACCCGGATTGCTGACCTTGAACGAAATATCTTCCCGACCCTGAACCACATCGGTCACTGTGTTGTCGGGTAGCGGGACACGTGGGGCGCTCGCATAGGCATCTGCATCGACACGCTCCCATTCAGATGGGCCGTCGGCGGCGATGAATCGATCGAGCTGGGAATCGTCCATGAACCATTCAGATGCGGGGTCGCGCCATCCGTGAGCCGAAACACCCGTGACCACGACCGGCTGAAACTCCAGTGGCGCCACCAACGTCGTGTCCGACACCTCATAGACCCGCCAACCGTCCGGGGCCTTTCCATCGAGATCGGGGATATCGAGCACGACGGTCAGGTCGGGATCGACATCTGCCTTGGCCATGGCCTCGGGGCTCTGCAGCATCAGATAACGGACGCCCAACATGTGGAGATGTTCCACACCTCGATCAAAGTTGTCGGCCAGGGTCCCATAGGTCAAGTCTCGGACCGGGTTTGAGGGGCTTTGCGCCAGCTCAGAGACCATCTGAAAGTGATAGGGCACGGTCCCTGAGGATTCGAAATACAGCCCTTCCATCGAGCCGATTCGGCCATCGGTGAAATACGGCAGGAGTTCGAGTGCCAACGTCGTGCCGTAGTTGTTGATGTCCCCGCTCGGTTCCCACAGCGCACGCCCCGGTTCGAGTGTGCCCATGTCTTCCATGATTCGGAAGAACTCTTGGGAGGTCAACCCCGTCTTGGTGTCTTGGCCGGGCTTGCACCGAGAAACCTCGGAAGCATTTTCTGATTTGTTACAAGGCGTGCCCTTGTCCTCGTACCCGCTGTAGTTCCAGGTCGCCCAGTCATCGATAAAGGTCTCTTTGGCGAACGCGTCAGGCCCCCGTTCGGCGATCTTGGGTATGCCGATCAGGTAGGCGGTCAAAATGCCCATACAGATGACGACGACCACGCCGACCGCACCGAAGCGCACCCAGTCCACGGGATGCGCGCGAGATTGTGCTGGCGGGCCTGACGTCTGGGACACGGTGCCATTTGATCCCCATGCGGTTGCGGCACCTGCTACGGGTGACCGCTCTACCGGCTCGTCATCGCGGCCCGAGAAACGCTCGCCCAGTTGTACCCCGAGCGCCCAAACCCACCGGACGACTTCGGCAGCTCCAGCGGCTGCCACCATCAACAGAATCAGCCACCAGAACGGCAAAATCCGCGCGTTCCAAAGTTGGGAATCTGGGAACGTCACAAAAGCGAAGCCCAGAATGGTCAAGAGGACGAACAATTCGACGGTCGAACGCCGCCGCTGGCGCATCGCTGCGAGCAAGGCGCAAAAGACCAAGGCGACGATGATGATCGTCTGGCCCGGGCGATACGGCAACAGGTGCCGACCGTATTCACGTACGCGACCCCACCCCATGTCGGTCGTATAGCCAATGTCAGCAACCAGGGGAAGTGTCCAGATGGAGGACAATAGGAACGCACCCACTCCGATCGTCACGGCGGGTCGGAAGTTCCGGATGGGACCACGAGCAACCACGATCACCAGTGCGCACAGCGATACGAAGATCGCCACGATCACATGCCCAAGGACGGTGACGGCCAGCAGCACCATCGGCATCCAATAGCGCCTTCGTTCATCGAGCGCTCGGCTCAGCGCTCCCAAAAAGAACATCGACATGGCAAGCGCTATGGCAAAGGAAAACTCACCCGCTAACACCGATGCGAGGTTCCCGCCCGTGATACGGAAGGTCGACTGTTCAATGACGTTGCCGCCAGCGTCGACCAGAGCATCATTGCCGGTGAAGTACAGGTAAAACAGCGCCGCCATCGCTGCAAACGCTGGTGCTGGCCAGCGCATGCGAAGACCCCGCGCCAGATAGGCGGCCGCATACATCATCAGCACGGGACCAAGCACGGTGACCAGCTTGAAAGCGACGTTGTAGGGCAAGAGGATGTCGAGAATCCCGATGATGATTGCCGCAACCGGAAAGTAGAAATGTCCAACCGGGAAACCCGCATACCAATCGGGGGTCCAGCCACTCAGACGCAATGTCGAAAAGACGTGGTCATGGAGGTATTTGGGCCACCAGACATGGGCGCCCATGTCACCGCCGTTCGCCGTCGTGTCCTTGATCAACAACGCCGGCTTGAGGTCGGTGAAGAGCATCGCCAGCATCATCACCGAGCAGATGCCCAGAACTAGGTAGGTGCGTGCCCGATGAAGCGACTTGGGGATAACCGGTTGTGCTTCATCGAGAGTGGTGTCGTCTGATGATGGATGCATGAGGTCGTTATCGTAGGCGACGGTTGGTCTCAACGTGGGTGTGCGGATCGGTGATCCGGCCCGCTGGCGGCAAGGACGAGAGTTCATCACCGCTCAGCCCGGTTCGACGGAGCTGCGGACACGGCGAGTGGTGATGCGGGGACGTCGAGACCTGCGCCATACGTCTGAGCCCACCCACCTAGGAAGCTATTCGTTGATTTCGCTGGCGCCCGAGGCGTTGTTTTACCTCGTCGAGCGTCCACATTCCGTCTGGGCCCCGGTAGATCGTTCGTTCACACGCTCCGCAATAGACCACATCAACATCGCTTGAGTCGATGTTCAAGCTAATGGTGATCGGGTTGGGATGGGTGCACTCTGGTGATGACTGTGTGTGCATGGACACGCCCCTTTGGTTACTTCGCTCGGATGTGACATCGACCACGGTGGCGCAACTCTTGAGTGCTTTTGTGGCTCAAAGGGACGTTGATACTGCAATTACCACTATTGCATCGCGATGCAGTCATTGCGCTGGAAGTATTCGTCCTGCGCAATATCGCGGTGCTCCGCAGGGCGCGCGCGATGCCCGCCGGCCGGCCCACAGGCAGCGACCTGACCACCGACGGCTGGGGCGGGGTCACACCCGCTTGCGGCATCTGGGTACGGGCACCATTCGCCCGACCCTCGGTGCTCAGGCAATGCCAACTAGTTCAGCACCAGAAACAGTGCGGTCACACCGTTGAACCCCATGTGTATGGCGAAGGCCCGAGACAGATTTCCGGTTTGCACCGTCATGTAACCCAGGACGCAGCCGAGCACGAACAGGCCCGGCAGGAGCGGAGCTGTCCCCGGGTCGCCGAGCAGATGCACTAAGGCGAAGATCCCAGCCGAGGTTGCAATTGCGGCGTAGTCCGACATTCGCCGAATCAGCGAGCGGAGCAACACACCGCGATACAAGATCTCTTCGGTAAACGGAGCGATAAACACCACACCAACGACCGCGGCAATCGCTCCCAACCCGTTCATCGCATCGAGGTCGTTGGCGACCGACTGATCACTCGACACATGAAACAACGTGGTCACCAAGCTGGTCAGGATCCCAACGACAAACTGCAATGCGACACCGAGAAAGATCCAGATGAGGTCTTTGGTGAACAGCCGAACGCCGAAGTCGCGCGCCCAAGACCCTAACCCGCGAGATGAGCTGGTCCACCAGACCGACGCCAGCGAAGCACCGTCTTGGCAGGGCAGCACCACCAGAAAACTGAGCGTTGGACTGATCGAGTCGCTCGACGAGAAACCCAACGCGATAGATCCGCCGATCAATGCGCCGACGAGCCCAGCGAACCACGCCAAAGCAAAATCGGTAAGACCCCACCGAACCACCCGACCCGTATCAGGGTCTTGGTAGCCCTGGGGCGGTGTGTCTTCGCGGAGGCGTCCCGCCGGACCGGTCCCGTAGAACGTCATCGTCGCTCACCTCGCATCATCGCCGACCGCGAAGCATTCGCGATTTCCGCCAAAGAGCTAGCCGCAGCCCCACTCACCCAGTCGCGGCCCCACCGGTCGGGTCGCTAACGATGGCCATCGGTCGAGGTCGATCCATCGACATGCCCTGAACCGCACTGCGTTGCATGTTCGTCGTCCAATATCTCGGGGTTGCGCGCACGAGCAACCGCAGCCCATAGATCGGTTGCGCTCACTCGACCCAGAAAACCCGACACGATGTCACCCTCCGAATCGGCAACCAGGGTCAGGGGAACGCTGTCAATGCCGTATCGCTCATGCAGCTTGGGACGATCTTGATACTCGACCACGTCGATCGCGACCTCGCCAGAGGCCAGCGCGTCAACTTTGTCGCGCATGACGACGCAGCTATCGCACTCCTGGGATGAGAACATGATGACCGCCCAGGGCTTATCGGGCCCCGCAAAGTCGCGCCGTTCCAACCTGGCGGGGAGGTTGGGACGAGGACCTGTCGGCGTCGGCTCTGATTGTCGGCGCCGTTCCGCCACAACCGCCGCTCCGCTGATCACGATGATCGCCGCAATGGCGATAATCAGCCGTTCAACCATGGTTAGCGAAAGCCCACCGCTGGGGACACCACCGTACGCTGACCAAGCACCCTCCGGGCCACGGTCACCGACGCTTCAGCCCTGACCTCGACCATGGCATTTGCACTGGTCACAGCCACGATGGCAAAACCGTGCGCCGGGATACTGAGGCGCGATGCGAGGTCGGTGTTCACCCCTCCGGCAAAGCCCCGCATTTCGACCAAGACCGGTCGATCGCCCGGGTTTCCGACGAGGACCTCATCTGACGGCGATCCCTCGACCAGAATCGACGCCGCTATCCACCGTGTTGACGCCGAGGCGGCAGGGCGAATCGTTTCAAAGACGACCGTCCCCGTCGGTGCCACATCGGCTGGCACGTCGGCGCCCTCAGCGTCCTGCGCGTCTTCACCTGAAGGTTCCGCATCCGCTTGGTCGTCGGCTGGAGGATCGGCGGCGTTGGCAGGTTCTTCTGCCTGTGTGGTCGTCGTTGGGTCCTCTTGCGCCTGTGCCCGATATGGCGCGATTCCCCCGATCCGCAACGACACCCCACCCGGAGCAAACAACGACGACACAGCGGCCGCCGCCTGAGCATCGGTCGTGGTGGAAGCACCCGATTCCGAGGTCGTCGTCGAAGCCTCCACCGAGGCCGTCGTCGTCGTCACCGCCCCATCAGCGTCGCCGACATCTACTGGGGTCGATTCGTCGGTGTCGCTGCTGGCCTCATCGTCGGCTGTGACCTCGGAGTATGGAATATCGGTGACCTCACCACCGGTTCGAGCGATCATCGCTGCGGCGAGCTGAGCGTTGTCGACACCCCTCACAGCGACCCGATATGGCACTCCGGCTTCAACAGCGTCAGAGATTCCCACGACCGTCGGAGCGTGCGCGCGCAGAATCGCGTCCTCTTCATAGAGCGGCTCGCCGTCAGCATTGGTGACGGCGACGGTTGCTTCCTGGACCTTGTCCGATGGGTTGTACACCGACAAGAAGGTGGTCTCAGCCCCTGGGACATCGCCGACAAAATCCCATCCCTTGGCGAGCCGATTAAAGCCCAAGAATGTCGAGATACCCGCCCCGTCCAGTTGGATGAGCTGCTCGGCGACGACACGTCCACGATGGGCGGTCACAGCAACGCCAAAAACGTGCTCGCGTTGGACCGGCTCGTGGAGCGGTATCGATACAGCGGAAAACCGCGGCACGGTGACATTGTCGAAACCTGCGGGGAATCGGCGGCCAGCGCGGGTGTGTATCTCGACCGAAACCCCCGCATCCTCGGCGAACGGGTTCATCAAAATCAGCTGGGCATCGGCACCCTTTTCGGTGGTCACATAAGGAATCCACCAGGTCGTCGACGCTTCGGAAGCACACGGCGTTTGTGCGATGTCGACAGAATCGCCGATTCGATGCGACACGGTCGCGTCTCCCCCGAACACTTCGACCAGCACGGAGGAGGTTTCCTCCGTAACCAGGTCGGCGAGCGCCACTCGGGTCTCGCCGCGCAACACGTTGACAAGGCGAGGTTGATCCAGCGTACTGGGCATGGCGCGGACGACGGCTCGAAGTTCTTCGTCGCCAGCATTGGTGATGATGATCTCCGCGTTAGCGGGATCGGTGCCGGGAACGACCGCCGCTGCGCAGTACCAGGCACTCGATTCGACGCCTTCGGCCGTCGTCGAAGGCATGGCGACCGCCGCCCCCGCTGCATTGCGGTTGGGGGTTGACGCGGGACCGACCTGTAGGGCACCGATCACGATGACACCTAAGACGACGAGAAACGCGATTCTCCCGTTTCGTTGCATCATGAGTCGCCTTCGTCGTCGGCGGGCGGCCGTTCTCGTCCACGGTCTCTGGCAGAGGGCTCACCCGGATCTCCGGACGGATTCTCAGCGGTTTCGCGGCGGGCCTGGCGTCGAGTCACCCGCCTTGTCTGGACATCGTCAGCCTTCATCAGGGTGCTCAAATGCGTCGAATGCTTCGTCAACCGCCTCGGCGGGCAGCACGGTCGAACTGTCATCTTGTGGACGAGACCCAGACGACTGCAGATCATCAACCCGCTGGTGGTGCACTTCCTCACCCAGATCCAACCCGCGCAGCGGGCCTGTAGCCTCGAGCGCTCCAAGGGCTTTGAACGCTCCGGTGTCAGCAATCGCATCAGGAATATCGGGACCGCCGGTCACGACGTCGGTAAAGACGTCTGGGATCTCTTCATCGACGACATCGACTTCGGCGACCGCGTCGATCGAGAGGTAGTGGTTGCGTCGTCTGCGCAGCCTAAACAGGGCGACCACCGCCGCAGCCCACATCAGCACTTGGGCCGCAAGCCACGGCCATCGATGCCACTGGGTTTCGTATTGAACGGTGACCGCTCCACCAGCGTCTATCTGGAACCCGTTCATTCCGCCCATGATCTCTTGGGACGACACGCGGCCGGTCGCAGTCGAGGCACGCCACGCCGAGTTGTACTGCTCGCCCCAGATCAGCGCGCCCGGTTCACCGACACCGCCTTGCCCGGGACGCAATCCGAGGGGGAAGGCCGACGTCGCACCTTGAATGTCGATCGAGGAATCGGCGCTTTGAGGCCGGGTGGCCAGCATCAGCCCGCCCGGTCCCCAGGTAGCTGCGCCTTCACCGGCATGAACGCCACGTTCTGGTAGAGGGCGATCGGCTCATCTGTGTCGATACGAGCCAGATCGGTCTGGGTTTCCAAGGCCCGAAGGACGTCTTGACGGGCCGCCTGGGTGGCCTTCGGACTGATGCCGTCAGGTACAGCAAGAAACTTGATGCCATAGGTCGACAGCAGGTGCCCAAGGCGGCTCGTCTGACCGTTCAGAGCGAGTTGTACGTACTGATCAAAGTCGGTATATGCAGGACCCTCACCCCGGGCCGACAGGTCGGTTACATCGCTTTGAGCATTCCGCGTGATCCACACACCAAGACCGTCGGGACCCTCGACAGGGGTACCCGGAAGCGTCTCGACATCGCCGAGCCAGACCATGCGGAACTCGCCCTTGCGGGCTTCAGAGGAAGCCAGCTCAGAGCGTCATCCCAGGTGCGGCCGGGCATCTTCCACGTGCCATCGAGGCTCATCCCAGCAAAGGACAGCAAGGGAAGAGCAGGAGCGCGAGAGCGAGTACCGCGGCGCCGTGTCGCCAGGACAAACCAGCCGACCGCACATCTTCGTTAAACGCAATGATGCTCAGCCCCACGGCCCAGGCGACGCCCACCGCAGCGAGCACCAGCGGCCCGGTGGTCCCACCCGGAAATCCACCGAGGCCTGAGTGCCCTGGCAGCCACACGGCGGCCCAACCGACCAAGGCCATCGCCCATGCTCGCATCGCCCATACCAGGCGTTCACCACGAGCGATAAACAGCGAAGCGAGGGCTGCGACGACGAGGCCCCAATCCATCCAAGAATGGCCATGTGGCCCCACGGCGAAACGAGCGAGATCGAGGACCCCGGTTGTCACTTCCTCACCGGCGCCCGCAGGATCCCAAATCTTGAATGACCACGGCATGAGCAGGAGCGCGCCGAGCAGCAAGGCGCCCATAAAGACCCCTACCGCCTTGAGGGTCGGTCCCGGCATACCGGTGAGCGGTATGAGCAACGCCCAAACCAGGACGACCGCTACGAGCAGCAAGAACGACGGCGGATACAGGGCGAAGAGGATGGCTGCGAGCACGGCGACAGGTAGTGCCCGCGAAACCGGACCCAGCCATGTTGGAGCCCCGGATACCTCGACACCCCATCGACGGCTCGACAGACGGTCCGGCTCCAAGAGCGTTGGCTCCGCAACGACAACTTCCGACACCCGCCGCTGCGCTTCCACCGCCTGATCGAGCTGCGGGTCCTGTGGCGCTCCGTCATCGTCAGCATGTAACGCGTCGTCCTCTTGGGATGGTGGGGACGCGGCCGTAGCCGCCGAGTTTGCCAAACCCGATGTGGACGGCGTGACGCTTCGTGCGCTCTGCTCGGGCATCGAAAGACGGGCGACACCGAAGATCCTGACGATGGCTAGGACAACCCATGGCATCAGGACATACGCGCACAACGGCCCAAACTGACCTTGGGCGATGGCGTTGCGGGGCATGGGATTAATCATGTACGCGACGGCGGCGAGAAAACTCGGCCAAATCTGCCACGAGAACGGTCGCACCAGACGGGCGACACCCCACGCTCCAAGCGGCATCGCAAACACGACGAGCAGCGTCTGAGTCAACGCCGTATTGGCGAGCAGCGGCAGGGATAGTCCAGCAAGAACCAAAGTCCGAGGCTCGGGCGCGTCGGGTGCACCAAATGCGGCGTAGTTCCACTGCGACGTAAACGTTCTCCACAGATCGGAGACGGACGGCCAATGCGCCATCGACCCAATGGAGGGGACACCGTCGATCAAGAACGACCGACCGGCGACGATCATCACCATCAAGATGAGCGCCCAGAGATAGGTCGTTGGACGCGCCGCCCACAGGGCGATGCGTTCGCTCAGCTTCTGCGATGTGGTCGACACTGCGAGCAGTCGATCTTCGACCTGGAACGACTGAGAGATATATCCAAAGAATCTGACCCCGCCCCGAACCTGTAAATAGCGCAGGTCAGCGTCAGCGACCTTGCGTTTGGCTTGAAGTGGTTTGCGGATACCACGCACAGCACGGGCGTCGACAACGACTCGCGACCACGCAGACATCTGAGCACCGGCCAGGCGGAAACGGCCGGTCAGGATCAATGCGAACGCACTGGCGAGTGCGGACAGCAGTTTCTCGGGAATCAGCCGCCAGAGCGACTCGCGGGAGTAGCACGTCAACATCGTGCGCATTCTGCGGCGGATCTCGACCCGCTCTGCCGCTGCGAGGGTTCGCGAGTTTGGCCGTTCTTTGTCAGAGGCCTGGGCTGGGGGCCGCGCATAGGCGACCGCACCGGGCTGGACCACAACCCGCGACCCGAGGAGTCGGGCGCGCCAACAAAACTCGAGGTCACGGTGACCGAGTTCGTGTGCGACGTCGAAGCCGTCCAAATCGTTGAAGAGGTCCGAGCGCACCAGCATGACCGCGTCGGAGACGAAGAAGACGTCTCGAACGGCGTCGTGTTGTTCCTGGTCTACCTCGCCGGGAACGACTTCTGAATACGGAACGGCGAAGCGATCGATGCTCCAACCCACGTCGAGAAGTTCGTCGGGCTCGTCATAATTGCGGATCTTGGGACCCACGATGCCCGCACGTGAGCGGTATGCCTCTTCGACGAGCTTGGAGATCGCTTCTGGTTCGAGGACGACACCGCATCTGACTAAACACAGGAAGGGCGCGCCGGTAACCGCCATGGCGGCCGTGTTTGTCGCCTCGGCGTTGGTCGCTTCGGCCGGGACCTTGAGCACGTGAGCGCCGACCCCTGCTGCGACGACTTGGTCGCCCAGTCCGCTGCTCTGATCGGCGAGGATCAGAGAAACAGCCGCATAGTCCTGAGAGATCAGCGATCGGACCGTGCGTTCGAGGCGCGCTGCGAGCGTGTCGCTCTCGGGGGCCTCAGCGGGCAGCGTTGCGGGGATGACCACGATCGCAGCGACCGGCGGCAAGGACCGCTGTTCGCCCCGTGGTCGTTCCCGATTTCGGGCACGACGCTGACCACGGGCCGCCGGCTGTGCGACCTCGTCTTCTGCGAACTGCTCCGTCCGCCGTCGAGTACCAGTGGGTCGGGAAGCCATGAGCGACGCGCAGCATAGCAACGCAATCGACGTCAACGGGCCACGCGGTCCGCGAGCTCAGGCGTCGATGAGGTGGCTTGATCGGCGAAATGAGACGCCTGCTAGCGTTTCGCTCGGAACTGCCGTTGTCGTGGACCCTGTGCTCGGGGCGATCCGCTGGCCGAAGGAAGACACCATGCCCAAGGACCCCAGGCCCCTCCTCACCGAAGCTAGCTATGTCGCCGTGGGCTTCAGCGTGCTCGCCTACCAAAAGGCCCAGGTACGAAGGCGCGACTTTGAGTCCTATCTGCACGGCCAGGTCGCCGAGGCAACCGCACGGGTCAACCGTCTCACCGAAGATGCACGCACCCGCATCGAGCCCATTACCGACATCGCCAAGTTGTTGGCGGGTGAAGCGGTTTCGCGCACCGAACCCCTTCTGCCGGGAAACCGCTCAGATGAGGATAGATCTGCGTGATCGTCTGCTTGTGTGGCGGCGTCGGAGCCGCCCGCATGCTGGCCGGCATTCAACGAGTCGTCGATCCGACCCAGATCACCGCTGTGGTCAACACCGCTGACGACGAGATCTTTTACGGACTCCACGTCGCCCCCGATCTCGACACGATCACCTACACCCTCGGTGGGGCCGTTCACCCCGACCAGGGTTGGGGCCGTCAAGGGGAAACCTTCGCCGTGCTCGACGAACTCACAGAGCTGGGTGAGGACACCTGGTTTGCGTTGGGCGACAAGGACATTGCCTTACACCTCATCCGAAACGACGCTTTGGCCCGTGGGCAGACCTTGACCGAGGCGACGGCACAGATCGCGCGACGTTTCGACATCGACGTGCGGCTGCTTCCCATGACCGATGACCGCGTTCGGACAGTCCTCGACGTCGAAGTCGATGGACACATCACCACGATGGCGATGCAAACCTGGTTCGTCCGACATCGTCATCAGCCTCGGGTCCATCGCGTGCGCTTCGACGGAGCAGATGTCGCTACCCCCGCACCTCACGTGCTCGAATCGATCGAGCGGGCCGATCGGATCGTTGTGTGCCCATCCAATCCGTATGTGTCGATCGACCCGATTCTTTCCCTTCCGGCGATTGAGCAGGCCCTCAGACGCCGCCGCGATGATGTGGTGGCAGTGAGCCCCCTGGTCGGCGCCGCGGCGGTCAAAGGACCGGCCGCCGACATGATGATGGCGCTCGATGGTGAGGTCTCCAACCGTGTGGTTGGCGCCCGTTACACCCCGTGGTGCAGCCGTCTCGTGATCGATATCCGCGACGCTCACGACGCTCCAGCGGTCGAGAAACTCGGCATGCGTTGCGATGTGACCGAAACGTTGATGTCGAGTCCCCGGGCCGCCGCAGAACTCGCTGCCGTCGTCCTCGAAACGGGGGGCTAAATGCTCGGCAACATCACACTGATCCCCGTCGTCGGGGTCCCCGAAATCCGACCGGGCGACGACCTCGCACGCCTCATTTTGGCCGCAGCTCAAGCCACAGCTCCCATCGCCGATGGCGACTGCCTCGTCGTCACCCAGAAGGTCGTGTCCAAGGCCGAAGGCAGGCTCGTCGCCTTTGATGGCAGCGACGAATCCAAAGCAGCGCTCATCGCACGTGAATCGCGTCGGGTCATCCGTAGGCGTGGAGCGTTGCGGATCGCTGAAACCAACCATGGATTTGTGTGCGCCAACGCCGGGATCGACCTCTCCAACGTCGAAGCGGGTTTCGCCGCCTTGCTCCCCGTCGACAGCGACCGCTCGGCCCGCCGTATCCGCGACGTCATAGCGTCACAAGGCACGTCGATCGGCGTGATCATTTCGGACACGTTTGGACGCCCTTGGCGCCGTGGCGTTACCGATGTCGCGATCGGCGTCGCTGGCATCAAACCGGTGATCGACCTGCGCGGAACCAACGACGCACTCGGACGCGAACTCGCGGTCACCGAGGTCTGCATAGCGGATGAAGTCGCCGCGGCGGCCGAGTTGGTGATGGGCAAATCAACCGGTGTTGCAGCAGCGATCGTGCGTGGCCTCAACCAGGAATGGTTTGGACCCGGCGACATTGGTGATGTGATCCGTCCCGCTCAGGATGACCTGTTCCGCTAGCGAGACACCCAGCGGGCCTGTCAGCGGACCGCTCTGGTGGAGATGGCCGGTTAGCGTTCGTCGCGGAGGCGAAACCAATTGAGCGTTCGACGGAGTCCCTCTTCGAGGGGCGTCCAGGGTTCCCAACCGAGGTGCATCGAGGCCCGGGAGGGATCCAGTGACGAGCGGTGGAGCTCACCTGCGCGTGCGGGCGCATAGCGAGGTTCGGCGTCGCCGCCTGCGGCTTCGGAGATCTTGTTGTAGAGCTCGAGCACACTGGTCTCTTCACCGGTTCCGATATTGCATAGCAACCCGTTGGCACGATCGGTCGCCCGAACAAACGCGTCGACCACATCGTCGACGAACACAAAGTCTCGGGTTTGGGAACCATCACCGAAGATGGTGCATCGCTCGCCAGCGAGCAGCTTGCCCGCAAAGATAGAGACGACGCCCGCCTCACCGTGTGGGTCTTGACGCGGTCCGTACACATTGGCCAACGCGAGCGAGGTGTATTCAAGCCCGTGGATTTCGCGGTAGTAGTGCAGGTAGTCGGTGACGACCTTTTTCGCCACGCCATAGGGCGACAGTGGACGTTGCGAGTGACCTTCTTTCACCGGTAGCGACTCGGGTGCGCCATAGATCGTGCCACCAGAGGATGCAAACACGACTTTGCGTGTCTTGGCCGCCATCGCGCCTTGTAGCACGTTGAGCGAACCGAGGATGTTGATCTCAGCGTCGTAGGTCGGACGCGCGACAGAGACGCGAACATCGGCCTGCGCGGCAAGGTGGTAGATCACCTCTGGCTGTCGGTACTGAATCAATTCGGTGATGGCCGAAGACCGCACATCCATGCGGTGGAATGAAAAACGCCTCGCGCCGTTGGCACGGGCCTCACCCAAGTTGGTCAGACTGCCGCTGGAGAGGTCATCGACAACGTCGACCTCGAAACCCTCGGTAATCAGCCGATCGACCAAGGTCGAGCCTATGAAGCCCGCTCCGCCGGTAACCAATGCTCTCATTCGAAATCTCCAGGAGGGTTGATGCGGGCTTCGCTTTGTGTGCTGCCCGCCGGAACGATAGCGCTTGCACCCACCACCGAGACCTGTTGCACAACCGCCCCAGCGCCCACGATTGCACCCGGACCCAAGATCGAATGCTCGACCCGGGCACCGGATTCGACGGTCACCCCGTCGCCAAGGACGGCGTCACGGATGACCGCTCCCCGCCCGATTTTGCACCCGAAGCCGAGCGAGGACATCACGACGACCGCATCGTCATCGACGGTCGTACCACCGCCGACCAGACAGTTCGGCGAAAAGCTCGCCGAGTCAGCGGCCTCGACTTCGCCTTGGCGCCATGGCCCCATGCCGTCGCGTGTGGCTTCTGGCACCACCTGGTCGCCGAGTCGACCATTCAACAAGTCGTGATGTGCCTGGAGGTACTGGTTGGGTACGCCGACATCGAGCCAGTACGCAGAACTTTCCATAGCGAGCAGACGCCCATCTTGAGTGAGCATTTTGGGAAAGGTCTCACGCTCGATCGACGTATTGACACCATACGGAATCCGGTCGAGCATCCGACCTTCGAGCACATAGGTGCCCGCGTTGATCCAGTGCGACGGCGCCTTGCCCGGAGGCGGCTTCTCGACGAAGGCTCGTACGCGTCCGTCGCTATCGGTCGGAACCACCCCGAAACGTGAAGGATCCTCAACCCGTGTCAACGAAATGGTCGCCTCGGCGTCGCGGGCGACGTGGAAATCGACGAGCTCTGACAGATCGAGGTCGGTCAGCACGTCGCCGTTGCAGACGACGATGCGCTCCTGCGCGCCCACGCCGATCTGCTCGGCTGCAAACTTGATCGCCCCCGCGGTGCCCAACGCCTCGGGCTCAACGGCGTAGCTGAGCGACATCGGGCCGAAGGTCCCGCCCGGAAAGTGCGTAACAAACGGATCGGCGAGGTAGCCGAGCGCCAAGGTCACGTCCGTCACGCCAAACCGGCCCAGCCAGGTGAGCTGACGCTCAAGGAATGGCTGATTACAGACCGGTAGCAGTGGTTTTGGGGTGGTGTAGGTCAGGGGTCGAAGGCGCGTTCCCGCACCCCCCGCCAGCAATATCGCCCGCACTGATTCCCTTCCGCCGGTCGGTCCTACCGAACCCGGTACCGCCTCGCGCCGTCGTGCTACGCCGGGTCAACGGGGCGTCTCACGCCATCGTGATATGCCGCCGCTCACTCCGCTGCGTCTCTACCTGAGCGCTGAGGTGGTCGCGGTGTTCGTCTCGACTTCTGTCGTCGTTGGCGAAGATGCTGACACCGCGGTCGTCGGCGTCGCAACGTCGGGGGCTGTGGAGGCCGATGTTTCGCCGGGGACGACGATGGTCTGTTCGGGCAGAACGGTCTGTGTGGCGCCGCTCGGCTCGACATCGGAGGGGTTTGCGAGCGCTGTTACCGACGGCGGCTGACCCACCGAATAATCCTCGGGAACGAACGCGATCGCCACGACCTCACCGTCGAATGGGGCGTAGTCCCAAGCGTTACCTTCGGTTTGTTCTACACCGTCGACATACCAGCGGACCTTGCCCGGTTTGTTGTCGAGCGCCTCGCATTTGTCACCGTCCTTATAGGTAGCGACGGGGGTTTTGATCGAGGTTTCGGTGATCTTGTAGTCGTAGCCAGAGCTGGAATAAAAGGTCCCGACCGACGCGTTATCACCTTCGCCGTCGGTCTTGTAGGGATGCATGTGGATCAGACCGTCACCATGTGAATGGATCCCAACCGTGGTCTCATACGCGGGGAGATCGCCTTCCCACGTTCCGCAAATGTTGATACCGACCGCAGCGTGCCAGTGGTCCCCCAGCAGCGGTGCCGCAGCTTGGACGTTCTTTTTGCTCGTCGCCACCATGGCGATCAGTACGACGCCGACGATGGCGAGCGCACCGACGACGATGGTCCAGGTCCGATCGCCGGTGTTTGGCTTGAAGTCGGTCGCTGAGTCTTTGCGAAGCTGTTTGCTACGAGATGCCTTACCCATGGCGCCTGAGGCTAGCCGCGACGGCGCTGGGAGGAGAATGCACTTTCCACTCTCGTTACAACAATCTTGGCCACCGCACGCACCGATAACAACAGACCCGCCGGGATGAGCAGCAATCTCTTGAGTCCCGTGTAACGCTTCGCGGTGAATCGGAATGCGCTGACATGGTGTGCAATCAACATAGCGGTCGGAGCGGAACGCGTCGCCGTTCCTCCGATGTGGGTCACGGTGACGGCTGGCTCATAAGCGACCTTCCAACCGGCTCGTCCGAGCCGCCACCCAAGGTCGACATCCTCCATGTACATGAAGAAGCGCTCGTCCCAACCGCCGATCTGATCGACGGCACAGCGCCGTAGCCATAGACACGATCCAGAGATCCATTCGGCGTACGCGGGCCGCTCAGGGTCCATATCGGCCTGGCGATAACGACGGGTCCAGGGATTGTTCGACCACCACAGACCCGCTAGGGCGTGTCCAGCGGCGTCGAAGACGTCCGGAATACGCCTGGCTGACGGATAGCGGGTGCCATCCGGTTCGAGGATTCTGGGGCCAACCGCGCCGAGGCTGGGTTCGCGCTCAAAGCGCTGAACGATATCGTCGACAGGTGTGTCGAAGGTCACGTCGGGATTGGCGACAGCGACGATCGGGGCTTGCGTCCGTGCGATACCCCGGTTTGCCGCAGCGGCGTACCCCGCGTTGATACCGGTCGAGATCAAGGTCACCTCGGGGAACCGCGCACAGATCGCCTCGACCTGCCCATTCGTCGAACCATTGTCGACGACGATGACCTCGGATGGCGCCGGGGCGACCGCGCGCAGCGACGCTAAGCAATCGGCCAACTCGGCGCCCGGCTGATAAGTCACGATCACCAAGGCCCACCCGGACCTGTCGGACCGGCCGTTGTCGATCGGGTCGACATCGTCGCGGAGCCGTTGACCGGGCTGAGTGCAGGAACAATCTCCAAAGACCTGGTCAGAGTTGTTGTTCAACGAGCAGCTTCTTCATAGACCTGCCAGGTCTTGGTGGCCGCACTCTCCCACGAGAACTGCCGAGCGCGGCTGCGACCTGCCTCTCCAAGACGTTGCGCCATGAGCGGATCGTCCAAGATCCCAGCAACAGCGCTAGCGATTCCCGCGGGAGCGCAAGGCTCGACCACCTGAGCAACATCAGCAGCCCATTCACACATCGCGGTCTCGCCAGAGACAACGACGGGCGTACCGCATGCCATTGCTTCGAGGGCTGGCATCCCAAACCCCTCGTAACGCGACGGCAGGACAAAAACGGACGCGTTGCCATAAAGAGCAGCCATCTGCGGCCGAGTGAGCAAGTCATCGTGAACGACCGCACGGCCGAGGAGTCCTCGGGCGGCGAGTTCGTCTCGTACCTCGTCGCCAAGCCAGCGCCCTGGTGCATGGAGCACCAAGCTCAGATCGGGATAGACACCCGACAGCTCATCGAAGGTGTCGATCAGGCATTCGACGTTTTTGCGACGTTCTTTGGTGCCGACCCACAACAGGTAGGGACCATCCACCGCCACAGGCGAAGGACGTGAGCCGTCCCATCCCAAGAAGATCGAATCAACACCGTGAGGGATCACCCGGATCCGACCGGCGTCGACGCCGACCAACTCGTTCAGATCGGTGGCGACAACCCGCGACGGACAGATCACCAGCGCCGCCTCTTGTTGAACCAGCTTGAGCGATCTCCGCAGTCGTGCCAGCTGGGAGCGAGGATACGCCTCGGGATATCGGGCTGACGCCACATCGTGAACGGTTGCCACCAGGTGTGCGGAGCCCACCGGCGGGATTGCGTTGCCGGTGGTGTGAACCACCGACAGGTCATCCCACAAAAACTGCGGACTCGGAGGACGGTTCTCTGACCACGCGCGGAACAGCGCATCACGTCCCAGATGGAACGCCCGCCGTTCAAGCGCTAGTTCGGCAACATCGCACGGCAGTTCTGAATGTGCGGCGTGAAACATCCCAACCTGATCGGCGTGCTCGGAGCGTCCCAAGGCCTGACAAAGTTCGTATGTGTACACCGACGCTCCGTCGGGAGAACGTTCAAACAACACCTCGATACTGATTCCAACCCGCATCACGCCACCCCCAACGCTTCGAGTCGCTGGTCCGACAGCGGCGTCACGCCGAGATACTCGGCAAGGGCTTCTTGGTACGGCCGCAGCAGATCGATGCCGCCGAGTCGTAGCGCACGGTTATCGAGCACCGAGTTGGCGGGCCGCGGCGCAGGTCGATCGAGCTCGGTGGACGCCATAGGCGTCACGCATGCGGGATCGAGCCCAACGAGCGCCAACGCCAGACGAGCCAGGTCAAACCAGGTGCAACTTCCCTGATTTGTGACGTGAAACATGCCGGTGCGGCGCGCCACCCCGAGTGTCACCAGCATGGCGGCAAGGTCGGCGGCGAACGTTGGGCACCCACGCTGGTCGTCCACCACCGCAAGAGGGTCGCCTTGCCGTGCCCTGGCGATGATCGTGTCGACGAAGTTCTTACCGCTGCCGTAGACCCATGCGGTTCGGGCGATAGTCCAACGGTGTGCGTGCGTCATCACTTCGATTTCGCCGCCGAGCTTCGACGCCCCATAGATCGATTGAGGATTGGTGCGATCCCATTCGTGATACGGGACCGTCGCCCCACCATCAAAGACGTAATCGGTCGACACGTGGACGATATGAGCATCGACGCGGTTCGCAGCCTCTGCCAGATACCGCATGCCCAGCGCGTTGACCGCATAAGCAGCATCGCTGTTGGTTTCACAACCGTCGACGTCGGTCATTGCTGCAGCATTGATGATCAGCTCGGGGGCGACCTCGCCGATGCATTGTTCGACGGAGTCGCGGCTTGCCAGATCGCACGTTTGCCGGTCTGCGGCGACGGTTTGATGGCGGGAAAGGGGTTCGAGCAACCGCACCGCGGCAGAGCCCACCTGACCGTTCGCTCCCGTCACCAAGATCCGCAACTCGCTCCAGCCTTCCGCTACCGGCCTGCGCCGACCAGGTCGTTGCCCACCACAACCTGCACATCTGCCGTCACCGCTGGATCTTCGACGAGGGTCGCTGCTTTCCGAAGAAACTCGTTGACCACCAAAGCCTTGCCCAACTGCTCGGGCGCGTATCGAATTTGCGACGTCGGAATCGTTTGACTTGCTCGGGCTGTACCGGCGACCTGATAGGACGCCGACCGGAACTGTTCGGCAAAGAACTCGGCCAGGTCGGGCCGTTCACTGGCGTTGACGATCTGAACGGTGATCTCGCGCGCCGAGTAGAGCGCAGCTTCTCCCCGCAATACCTTGAAATAGATCTCGGCGTCGGCCTTGTCCAGATACACCACCGACTTCTTGCCGTCGGGACTGCGGCCGGGCGTGCCAGGGATCTGAGCCATGATCACCGACTCAGGATCGAGCTCATCGAACTGCGTTGCGAGCTGATTGAGCACTTCGATGCTGAGGCTCTCGCTTCGGGTGATGTCCTGACCAGCGGCCTCGATGATCTTGTTGAAGCGCCCTGGATCGGTAATGAGATTGTCCAGCATCTGTTCGAGAATCGATCGAACGAGTTGCTGCTGGCGCGAGATCCTGCCGAAGTCCCCGGTCGGATCCGCCTGCCAGTCGGGGCTGCCTGCCACCCGGTACTCAAAGTGGCGCGACCGCGCCCATTTGAGCGCCGTGCAGCCATCGAGCTTCTGTTGATTGCCGTCGAGCTGCAGACCCGTATAGGAATCACGAGCCCCGTCCACCCCGGGCGCAAGGGTGATGTCCACCCCGCCGATAGCGTCGACGATGCCCGCGAACCCATCGAAGCCGATCTCGAGGTAGTGGTTGATCGGGATCCCGAAGTTCTTGTTCATCGTGTCGACCAGCGATGGAGGACCGCCGAGGTAGGCCGAGTTGAGCCGATCGGCCGGGCGCTGCTGCCCGTCGATGAACGGCGTCACCCAGAGGTCACGAGGAAACGAGACGAGGGCAGCTTGCTGATTCTGGGGATCGACGCGGGCGACCATCATGACGTCGGCGCGTTTACCAGCGGTGTCATCGGCACCGGCACCGCAGCGATCGTCGCCTTCACGAGTGTCGGAGCCGATGATCAAGATGTTCATCGGGGCGCCACGGACGGACTCTTGGACGGGTACGTCGGGTACGACGTCGGTCCCGTCCTCCCAGCTGGCTTTGGTGCGCGTCGAATAGAACGCGAGGGCACCTCCGATGATGAGCACGAAGATGACCGCAGGAACGAGCACCCGCCGCAGCCAGGTGCCGGGGATATCGAAAGCCGAAGCATGACGTCCAGGCACAGTGGCCAGCATGCTACCCAGCACTTCTGGGTGGCCTTCAGTCGTGCCGACGTCCTCCGGGGCAGCTGCGAGGACTCGTGCGTATTGGAGGCCTCGCCCCGTATTGGCTTCTCACCGGGGAGCCCCGTGGTGGCCACCATCGGCTCGGTAGCCTTGGCACCGTGTCCCGAACGGCTCTACTTCATGAACTCGTCGCACTCCTCCCCCAACCCAGCGTCGTCCTGCGAGACCGTGGCAGATGGATCGTGGCAGCGAACCCTGATCGTCTGGTGATCCGGCGCGGCCCAGACAGCCTCGACGTCATCGACGAGCTGACTTCGGGTTGGTGGGCTGGGTGGCTGACCTATGAGGCAGGACACGATGTCGAACCCGTCGTTGCGAACCCGGCGCGCCGACGCCCTTGGCCGGGCGGCGACGAAACCGAGGAGGCCGATGCGGTCTGGGCACGCTTCCCTAGCCGCGTCGAACTTCCAGACGATGGCGAGCCGGTCGTCCTCGGCGATGGGCAGTCCGCGGCCTATCACGCCGAACTCATCGCGGAGGCCGCAGGTCGAGCCTCACGAGACACCGCTCCTTGGCGACGACGGAGCGCCACACCCCCCGACGGGGACCATGATGCCGGGCCGCTAAACCCCTCAAACATCACGTGGCGCTCCAGCCTCAGTGAAGTCGACTACGGCCTCAACATCCGACGCATTCTGGAGTACATCCGCGCGGGTACCTGCTATCAAACGAACCTGACGCGGACGCTCTGGACCACAGACGACATCGACCCGGCCGCGATCTTCCATGAACTCCTCGACCACCACCCCCGCGCAGTACGGATCGCTGATCCGGCTCGACGACACCACGATCGTGTCGGGCTCGCCCGAACAGCTCGTCCGTCAGTTTGGACGTTGGATCCAAACCCGACCGATCAAGGGAACCGACTCGGACCCACAGCGCCTGATGTCGTCGACCAAAGATCATGCTGAGAACGTGATGATCGTGGATATGGCTCGCAACGACCTTGGGCGCGCCAGCGAGTATGGGACCGTCCGCGTCCCGTCGCTGTTTGCTTTGGAGCCGCACCCTGGGTTGTTTCACCTCGTCTCGACGGTCGTCGGCGAAACTTCACCGGGAACGTCGCGCAGCGACGTCATCCGAGCATTGTTTCCCGCAGCGTCCATCACCGGCGCCGAAGCCACGGGTGATGCAGATTATTGAAGATCTCGAACCGTGGAAACGGGGCGTGTACTGCGGATCGGTCGGTTGGATCGACGCCGACCACGATTCGATGGATTTGAGCGTCGCAATCCGGACCTTCGTCGAACGGGACGGGGTCTTGCGTTTTGGTGTGGGGGCGGTGTCGTCGCCGACTCGCGTCCGACCGCCGAATGGCAAGAGACCGAACTGAAAGCCGCGCGTTTCCTGGATGCTGCGAGATCCGCCCGGATCTACGGCACCGGGCGCTACATTTCTTGACGTACCGCTCGTCGAATTCGTAGGCGGGCTCATCACTTGGAAGGCGCGCGAATGTCGGTCGAACATGTGTGGATCAACGGTGAGGTTCTGCCGATAGCCGATGTGCAAATCTCCCCCGTCGACCACGGCATCCTGATCGGCGATGGCGTCTTTGAAACGCTCCGCACCGCTCGTGGGGTTCCGTTCGCCTGGTCCCGTCACGCCGAACGTCTTCGACTGTCCGCATCCGGACTAGGAATAGACGAGCCTGACACCAATGCCCTGTACCAAGGCTGTCTCGACGTCATGACCGCCAATGAGTTACCCGAGGCGCGCCTGCGTGTGACGGTGACCTCAGGGACAGGTCCGCTCGGCTCTGATCGAGGACCTGGTCCGCTGACATGCTTGATCGCCGCCACGCCCTTGACGGGTTTTCCGCCGTCGGCCGCCGTCGTCGTCGTGCCGTGGGTGCGCAACGAACGTGGCGCAACGGCGGGACTCAAAACGACGTCGTACGCCGAGAATGCCCGAGCACTCGCTCACGCCAAGGCGCAGGGTGCAGCAGAAGCGATTTTTGCCAACACCAAAGACGTCTTATGTGAAGGCACCGGGTCGAACATCTTTTGGGCGAGCGATGGAAGGCTCCACACCCCCGCGCTCGCCACCGGCTGCCTCGCTGGCATCACCCGTGAACTCATCCTCGAAGTGGCCGCTGAGAACGGAATCGATATCGACACAGGAGACGTGGCGGTAGGAGATCTCGACTCGGCTGATGAAGCCTTTCTCACCTCGTCGACGCGCAATGTCCAGCCGATCGATCGGGTCAATGGACGATCGTTGCACGATGTCCCCGGTCCGTTGACCCAGCGGCTCTCGACCCTGTTCGATGAGCTCGTGGAGCGAACGGTCAATCCGTAGCGGATCAGCCCACCTGGCAGGGTCAATCATCGGGCCTGCCGGTCACGGGTTCCAAGATAAGGGCGCTATGCCCTCATTTGGCCTCTGGGTCGCTGAGCGAGTCCAGATGCCACGGTGGGTTCTCGCCATAGTCGGGTCTGGTTTTCGCTCCCGCAATCCTTTAGTCTCTAACTAAGCGACTACATGTTCAGGGATTATTCGGACCTTGAGCCGAGATCTGTCCCTCGCGAGCCATCTTCATCGACGCCAACACGTGACCGGCGACGCCCACCCTGTTGCGGCCGTACGCATCCATGCGAAAGAAGGAGCCCTCCATGCCGACACAACGCACCCTTGCAGCGATCGTCGACGCCAACCCACACGCGACGCGCGTTCTGGAGGATTACCAGCTCGACTACTGCTGCGGCGGTACCCGTACCCTCCAGGACGCATGTGCCGAACGGGGTATCGACCCCTCCGCCGTCCTCGCCGACATTGAACTGTTGGACGACACCACACAGCCAACGTGGGCGCGGCTCAGCGCCCGCGAACTCGTCGACCACATCGAAACGACACACCACCGGTACCTACACCGCGAGCTCCCCCGACTCACCGCGCTTGCCAACAAGGTCGCCTCGGTCCATGGCCCGCACCATCCCGAGTTGTACCGGGTGACAGCCACCTACTCCGAGCTGCGCCTCGACCTAGAACCGCATCTACTCAAAGAGGAAAACGTGTTGTTCCCGATGATCAGGCAGCTCTCGGACGCAGCGACGTCGCCGACCGTTCGTCGGGGCGTCATCAACAACCCGATCTCGATGATGAGAGTCGAACATGATCGAGCTGGCGAGCTTCTCGCAACCCTCAGGGAGACCACCGAGGGTTACAAAATTCCTGCAAACGTGTGCGCAAGTTACACAGCGCTGTATGCCGGACTCGCAGAGCTAGAAGCCGATACACACCTTCACGTCCACCTGGAAAACAATGTGCTCTTCCCCGCCGTCCTGGCGGCTGACGCCAAAGTGCAAGAGGTTTCGTCATGAGCGAACACACCAACACCGCGGACCATGATCCCCACGCGACGATCGCCTTACCGCCGCCAGACCGAGATATCTCCTCTCGAGAGGACATCGCCATATTCGTCACGGACTTTTACCGCGACGTCGCCATGGACGATCTTCTCGGCCCCATTTTTGATGCAGAACACGTTCATTGGGCCCAGCATGTCGACAAGCTGACCGATTTTTGGGCCTGGCAACTTTTTGGTGAGCGCGGCTACGAAGGCAACCCGCTACTCGCTCATGTACCGATCGACGCGAAGCATCCCTTTAGCGACGCACACTTCGCACGCTGGCTCGAGATGTTCACCACGACAATCGACCTCCACTACGTCGGACCGACCGCGCAGACCGCCAAGCAGCGGGCCGCGAAGATGGCGAGCGCTATGCAACGCCTCCTTCACGGGCGAAGTGCGTCAGCGGATCACCCCATCACCCCCTACCTCACCACGCGTTAACCCACGGGAGCATTTCGTCAGCGTTCGCACCCTTCCAGGGCACTAGTTCGCTGCTGAAAGTGAACGGACGACCATATCGGTCAGATCCGCCTGGTAACCGGCGACCTCAGGATGCTGCGTGGGGTCGGGGCAGAACGCGACAGCAAGGACGCGAAGGTCGGTGGCCGACGGCAGCGATTCAAGACTCATCAGTGATGCCGTCACGTCCTCGCCCAATGCCAACTCCATGGAAGCGAGGAGGTCGGCGAAACGATCATCGTGGAGCGGGTTCGCCGATGCTGGTCCAAACGTCAGCTCGAGAAAGTCGCTCAGCGCAATGGCAGCATCGACCTCGGCGTCTTCGATCTGGTTGACACCAGCGACACACACACCGCAGAGAAGGTGCATCTGACCCAACGCCCATGCGGTCGTCGATTCAGCGCGAGCTTCTCGTTCCAGGGCGCCGCGCGCCTCTGCTTCGGCGGCGAGTTCTTCCGCTTGAGCGTTTGCTACTGCAATCGCAGCGGCGTCGACGACCGAATCGGCTTGGAGTTCGGCAAAGGCGGCGCGCTCATCGGCATCACGTTCGGCTTGACGGGCGGCATCGAGTGCGGCGTCGCGTTCAGCCTCGGCGAGTGCGACACGCTCATTCGCGTCGCGTTCAGTGGCTTCGGCGAACTCGATAGCCTCGTCTCGCTGAGCTTCGGCGAGGTTGGCTCGCTGCGTAGCGAGAACTTCAGCATCGACCTCGTCGCTCAACAAGGCCTGAGCGACATCGGATTCAGCCAACGCTTGTTCGGCGAGTTGGGCATTCGCGTCAGCGACGGCGGCAGCGTCCACGGCGACGAGCTCCGCCGCGGCGATCCGATCTTCGTCCGCCGAACGTTGGTCCGCGGCAGCATCGAGCACCGACCCAACGAGCGACGCGAGCGTCCCGGTGTCGAGAGCACCGCTTTCGAGGTGTCCTCGCGCCGAACCGAGCAGCTTGTTCAACTCATGGAGTGCACGGTCGGCGTGAAGCTCAGACCCGCCTTCGGAAGCTTCCGTCATCTGCTTCGCAATCGGATCGGTCACCCGCCGATGCTGTTCGTGGCTCAATACCCCGCTGAGGTACCCATGGAGCGTGTGATTACACACACAAGAACAAGTGGACGCGCTAGACCTGGCGCAAGCGATCGTGTGCATTTTGTGACTCCTGATCGAACTCCGCAAAGACGGACGGAGCGACCGTAACACCTGGTCAAAAAGGGCGCATCACAAACAAAGATCTGTTGAAAGCGACTTTAGGTGGGTGGTGTTAGACGCCATCACGACGCTCGACTCAGGTCGGGCGCAGGTGCACCGTGTCTCCAACGGTGACGGCCATCTCGCGCCCATTGCTCTGACGCACGAGCAACGCACCCGAATCGTCGACATCGACCGCGCGACCTTCGATCGCACCCCTCATCAACGTGACCCGTACATCTCGGGCCAACGTCGCGCAGCGCTGACGGTACTGGGCCATCAATATCGCAGGACTTTCAAGTGCTTGGCCGTAGTTCTGCTCGAAATGCTCGAGCACCGGCGCGACCAAATCGACGGGTGAGAGGATCGGCGAACCCCGCGGCCGTTCACCGGTCATGCTCGTCGAGGTGGGTGCCGCGTCGCTGCCGCTCGGCAACGGCACCAAGTTCAGACCAATGCCGATGACGATCGCGGGCACTCCCCCCGCATCGAAGGCCTGAGCCAAGATGCCAGCGAGTTTACGCTCCCCCACCAGCAAATCATTCGGCCACTTGATGACCGGCACAACGCCAAAGCTCTCCGCCGCTTCGCAGCCCGCAAGGGCCAGAGCAGCGGTCACCAAGAAGTAGCGATTCGGCGGTACTTCGGGCCGTACCAACACCGACATCAGCAATGCGCCATCTGGTTGAGCGTCCCACCGGCGGTCCCGACGGCCACGGCCAGCGGTCTGGTAGCGAGCGACAGCGACGGTACCGTCCAACGCCCCCCTACCCGCTTCTTCGACGAGGTACCGATTGGTCGAGTCCAGTTCCTCAAAGACGCGAACGTCACGAAAACGGCTGCCCTCGGGCATCTGGAGACGCGCCCAACCAGGGCTCTGCCCCCCCTGTTGAGCACCGCTGGATGGTTCAGTATCGAATGGAGGAGGCACGGCTCATAGGATACGGCGACGCCGACACCCCTGGAGTGACGATGCCATCAAAGGTCCTGATCGCTAACCGTGGCGAAATTGCCGTTCGAGTCATTCGGACGTGCCAAGAACGTGGCATCGCCACCGTCGCGGTGTACTCAGACCTCGACCGCAACGCCAAACACGTCCGCCTTGCCGATGAGGCATATGCAATCGGCGGCCAAACGGCGGCCGAGAGCTACCTCAACACCGACGCCATCTTGGACGTCCTCCTGCGCTCCGGCGCCGATGCGGTGCACCCGGGCTACGGCTTCTTTTCCGAGAACGCCGACTTTGCCCGTGCGGTCGTCGACGCTGGCGCCAAATGGATCGGGCCGCCTCCCTCGGCTATCGAAGTCATGGGCGACAAGATCTCTGCTCGTGAAGCAGCGACCTCGGTCGGTGTCGAAGGGGTACCCGGCACGACCGACATGATCACATCGGTCGACGACGTTCTTGCGTTCGGCGAGAAGTTTGGTTACCCAATAGCCATCAAAGCCGCCTACGGTGGTGGCGGACGGGGGATGAAGGTCGTCGAGTCGCCCGAAAAGGCGGCCGAGGCACTCGAATCCGCCCAGCGCGAAGCGCTCGCCTACTTCGGCCGCGACGAGGCGTATATGGAGCGCTACCTCGTCCATCCGCGCCACGTCGAAGTGCAGATCATGGCTGATAGCAGCGGGCGCGCTGTCTACCTTGGCACTCGCGACTGTTCGGTGCAGCGACGCCACCAAAAGCTGATCGAAGAGGCACCAGCACCCGGTATCGAACCGGCGATCTTGGCCGCAATGGGCCAAGCCGCTGTCAAAGTCGCCGAGGGGTGCAACTACGTCAACGCCGGTACGGTCGAATTTCTCTACGAGGACGGCAAGTTCTACTACCTCGAAATGAACACCCGACTCCAAGTCGAACACTGTGTCACCGAACAGGTCGTCGGCTATGACCTCGTCGGGTTGCAGCTCGACATCGCCGATGGCAAGGCGCTGCCCTTCACCCAAGACGAAGTCCAGATCAGCGGTCACTCCTTCGAATGCCGGATCAATGCAGAAGACCCCACCAACGGCGGCTTCCTCCCCTCGCCCGGGCCGCTCACCAAGCTCCTCCTGCCGGACGGATACGGCGTTCGGGTCGATGGAGGCTATGACGAGGGTGACGAAATCTCTCAGTTTTACGACAACCTGGTCGCCAAGGTCATCACCACAGGTGCTGACCGCGAAGAAGCCCGTCGCCGCATGCTGCGGGCCCTCCGCGAGCTTCAAGTTGAGGGTGTCAAAACGACGGTTCCCGCCCAGATAGCGGTCCTTGAACACGACACCTTCATCGACGGTCAGCACTCGACCAAGTGGTTGGAAAACGAGGTTGACCCCGCGAGCTTTGGAACCGCCGACAACGCTCCGATCGCTGTTGGCGAGGATGCACCCGAACTGACCGAACAGATCGTTCCGGTCGAAGTCGACGGCAAGCGTTTTCAGGTCAAGGTATGGCTTCCAGATGCTCCCGCGGCGCCGGCTGCAACGGGGGGCGGTGGGCGCAAGCGCACAAAACGTTCCGGTGCTGGTTCGGCGGGTCAGGCCGCCGACAGCGGTTCGGTGACGGCGCCAATGCAAGGCACGGTCATCAAGGTCCTCGTCGAGGCCGGCGATGCTGTAGAAGAAGGCCAAACCGTCGTCGTGCTCGAAGCGATGAAAATGGAGAACAACATCGCTGCAGGCAAGGCCGGGAGGGTTAGCGCCGTCAACGTCGAACCCGGCGTATCTGCCAGCCCCGGCGACATTCTCGTCACGATCGAGTAGCCCTCACGGCGTTACCCATTCCTATTGGACGCGAAATAACAGGTCCCCGCGTCGCCAAGCGATGTACGAGAACGATGTTGAGACGACCAGCCGCCCTCCGACCGATGACGGCTCCCGGCGCGGTGAGCACGGGCCAAATCGCCCCGAGCCGCGTTGAGTTGCGGCTGCTCACAGCCATGTTGTCATGTCTGCTGGTCATAACAAGCGCCTGCGGCAACAGCGACCGCGACTCGACGACAGGACCGACCGCACAACCGGACGGGGCGTGTACGTCACCGACGACGAACGCGCTTGGCCTGACCGAAGAAGAGCTCTCGGCCTGCCGTATCCCCTATACCACGTCGGGCAATGAACCCATCGCGACCGTTGCGCTCAATGTCATGGCGGTCGGCACCCAACCGACCAAACTCGGGTTCCACCCCCAAGATGACCCGGCAGCATTCTTCTTTACCGACAACGAAGGACTGATTTATCGCGTCGATCCAGAGGGCAACTACGGCATCGTGCTCGACGTCCGCGGCCAGGTCGCGGATGGTTTCGAACAGGGACTTTTCGACATCGTCTTCGACGAGACCGGCGAGTGGATGTACTTCTCGGCCACTCAACTCGATGGAGCCCTCGATGTCATCGCCGTACCGATCTCATCGACCGAGTGGACGGTCGACGCGACCAGAGCGCGGCTCATTCTGTCGGTACCCCAACCCGGTGACGTTCATAACGGCGGCGCCTTGGAGTTCGGCCCCGACGGCCTGCTCTATATCGGTGTCGGCGACGGCGGTGAAGCAACCGTCGTCCCACCGCTGACCCCCGACACCTTGCTCGGAAAGATCCTTCGCATCGACCCGACCCCCGAAGGCGACGCTCCCTACACGATTCCAGAGGACAACCCTGCCGCAGATGGCTCGGGCGGTGCCCCCGAGATGTGGATACAAGGCCTCCGAAACCCGTGGTCCATTACCTTCGACGACGAAGGTGGTATCTGGATTGCCGACGTTGGAAGCGATGTGTTTGAAGAAATCAATTGGCTTCCCGCTGGAGCCCAAGCGGGTGCCCATCTCGGATGGAATGCGGTCATGGGTTACCAGCCCAACAACCTCCCGGGAACGCCGCTCAACGAACCGGTGACGCCCCCGCTGCACGTCTACGCGCATATCGCTGATTCGGTTCGCCCCGACGGTTCCGTCGACTGGGATCGGGTGGCCGAGGGCGGCGGCGACGACTGTTCCATCATCGGCGGATTCGTCTATGAGGGTACGGCGTTTCCACAACTCGATGGCGGCTACCTCTTCAGCGACTACTGCTCTAGTGAGCTGCGTGCGCTGTTCGTCGATCCCGATGGTTCGACGCGGGTTGAAACGATCGACGTCTGGGCGGACGGTCCTACCCTTGCCGCACCGACGGAGTTGGTCGAAGGACCAAACCGTGAACCCCTCATCGCTACCTACTACGGCGCGATCAAGTCGATCATTCCAATCCAGCAGCATCCCGCGGCTCAACAGCGGCCCGAATTGTTGCGCCCAACGGATCCGGTAGATCCCTCCACCCTGGAAAGCCTGCACAGCGGCTCGCTCGACATCGCCGCCCTCTAGGTGGCTGGTGTCACGTGCCCTGCACGTCAGGTACTCCGCGGTTGTGGGAACCGCTCACATCGGGGTGACCGCGAACAGATGCGGGGCTATTCCGCTGCCTCTGCGATCGATTCGGAGAGTGACGGATGCACCAGTACCGACTCCCAGATATCTGAGACCTTGAGTCCGTTGGTCACCGCAACTGCGATCACGCTGATCAGCTCGGCTGCGGACCGTCCGACGATTGATCCACCCAGCACAACACCGGTGGCGGGATCTGACACGATCTTCACAAAACCCCGTGGGTCACCTTCGATCAACGCTTTTGGGTTTGCCGAAAACGGAACTTTGGTGACCCGGACCTTGCGTCCGGAGGCAAAAGCGTCGGCCTCTGCGAGGCCCACATCGGCAATCTCGGGATCGGTAAAAATCGCCGATGCCGCCTTGTCGTATTCAAGGTGGCGGTGAGGCAATCGGTGAAGACCCATCAGGTGCTGCGCGATCTTCTTACCCTGCATCGTCGCGACCGATGACAACGGCAGAGTTCCAGCGAGGTCACCCGCCGCGTAGATGTGGGGAACCGAAGATCGGAGGTTGTGGTCGACCTTGACCGCGCCCCATGGTTCGAGCTCCACACCGGCCGCATCCAGTCCAAGACCTTCACTATTGGGAATCGATCCAATGGCCAACACGGTGTGTGAGCCGCGCACGACCCGACCATCGGAGCATTCGACTACAACTTCATCACCCTCGCGTCGAATCGCCGATGCTCGCGCTCCTTTCAACAGGTCGATGCCCCGTTCCAGAAATGAATCTTCGAGCACCGCTGCCGCCTCGGGATCCTTGCCCGGAAGGACCTGTTGGCGCGAGACGATGAGTGTGACTTTGGAACCGAACCGAGCAAACATGTTGGCGAACTCAACACCGGTCACACCCGATCCCACGACGATGAGGTGTTCGGGAATCACCGGGGGCGGATAGGCATCGCGGGTGGTCAGGATTCGTTCGTGATCGACCGGCGCCCAATCGGGTACTCGCGGCCGCGAGCCCGTCGCGAGCAGCACAAAGTCGGCATGAAGCGTTTCAGAGCCGTCTTCGGTTTCGATCTCGACCGACCTCGGGCCCGTCAGCCTTCCCGAACCTCGGACCATCCGAACCTTTTGGTTGTCGAGCATGCCGACAAAGGAGTCGTTGAGGCGCTGTTCGATGTCCTGGATGCGAGCGGTCAGTGCGTCGATATCAATACGCCCATCCGCGCTGAATCCCATCGTGGCGCCGTCGTTGACCCGAGCGAGTTGGTCACCGGTCGCGATCATCGCCTTGGAAGGCACACAATCCCAAAGGTGCGCTGCACCGCCGATGATGTCGCGTTCGATCAGTGTCACATCAGCACCGAGAGACGCTGCGGCAGATGCTGCGCTGTGCCCCGCGGGGCCACCGCCGATAATCACGAAGTTCACAGGTGTCACTGTGGAACACTAACCCGATGCTGCCCTCGCGCCGTGATGTGAACAACGCGGAAGTGCCCACGTGATACATCTGACCGTCTGCACCGAGATCGACCGCCCCATCGACATCGTCTGGCGTCACCTCGCCGACATTGAGCGCCACATCGAATGGATGGGTGATGCGGAGTCGATCACCTTCGTCACCGATCAGCGATCTGGTGTCGGAACCGAGTTCGACTGTCTGACGCGGCTCGGACCCCTCCACACGATGGACCGAATGAAGATCACCGCTTGGTCTCCGAACGAAACCATGGAGGTCGATCACCGAGGACTCGTGCGCGGCGTCGGACGTTTCCAGCTCAAGAAGCTGGGCACGGACTCGACCCAGTTCTGTTGGATCGAGCAACTCGTGTTTCCGCTGTACTTCGGCGGCCGCTTGGGCGAATACGCCGCTCGACCGATCATGACGCCGATCTGGCGCGAGCCTTTCGGCGATTTAGGCAGCTGGTCGAAGCGGACGCTTCCTGAGCCTCAAGCGCCCAGCACGTGGCGCTCTGGAACCCGCACCTATTTGCCTGTGAAGGTCGCCTTGCCTGGGCCGTGCTCAAGAAACGATGCGACGCCGATGGCGGCATCCTGGCTGCGGAATACCGCGGCGAAGCCATCGGCTTCGAGGTTGATGCCTTCGTCCAGACAGAGTTCGAGGCCGTCGTCGATCACGCGCTTGGAAATGCCGATAGCGACCGACGCGGAGGACGCGAGTTCGCTCGCGAGACTCACCGCTTCTTCCTCGAGGTCGTCCTTTGGCACTACCCGATCAAAGATCCCCCACGCCAAGGCTTCATCGGCGCGGATCTGACGTCCCGTCCAGATCAGGTCTTTAGCCCGGGCTGGACCGACGAGACGTGTGAGTCGTTGGGTGCCGCCGCCACCCGGCAGCAATCCAAGCAGCACCTCTGGCTGACCGACCCGAGCGTTATCCGCAGCGATGCGAAGGTCGGCACACAAGGCCAATTCGAGACCACCACCCAAGGCATATCCGGCGACGGCAGCGATAACGGGGTGCGGCCATGACCGTAACGCTTCGCCGACCCGACTGAACCCCGCCGAAACCTCGCGGGCACGTTGACTGTCGGAAAACTCTGACACGTCCGCGCCCGCTGCAAAGGCCCGAGGCCCCCCGGCGATGACGAGCGCCCGAACGGAGTCGTCGTCATCCAGCGCGTCGACCTCATCGGCGAGTTCTGCAAGCAGCGCCATGTTGAGCGCGTTCATGGGAGGGCGGTCCAGGCGGATCCGGCACACCCCGGCAGCTGGACGATCGATCTGCAGCGTTGACGTCATGGTCGGCCAGGCTAGGTCAACGACACCGAGGGCCACCCAACGTCGTGAACCCGCGCCTCGGGGCGACAGCTCGGGTCCGATCTAGACCGAGACGACTTCGACCACTCCGGGAACACGGTCTTTGAGGATCCGTTCCACCCCGGCCTTCAGCGTCATCGTCGATGCCGGGCACGTACCACACGCTCCGACGAGGCGAACGCTGACGATGCCCTCAGGGGTGATGTCGACCAAGCCGATATCGCCACCATCGGCTTGGAGGGCCGGACGGATCGCGTCCAATGCGGCCAATACCGCTTCGGTACGAACCATTGGCTGTTCTGAGTCGAGTGACCCAGTGCCCGGGGTCACGCCATCATCGGCCGCGTGGCCGGACTCGGTACCCGTAGCGTCAACGGTGGTGTCGGTCGTCGTCTGCTCTGACATGGCGAAACCCTTTGTCGATGGAGATCTAGCAAGCCTTCGAGCACCAGATCTCGTGGTGGAAGGTGAAACCCTTAGTCTGACGCTAATAGTCCGCGTAATCGAAGGGATGACTCACGACTCTTTCGATCTTGACACCGAGTCCGCTGAGTTTGTCGACCAGGTTGACATAGCCGCGGTCGATATGGACCGGATCGTGAATGGTCGTGGGCACATCTGCGACCATGCCAGCTAGGACGAGAGCGGCGCCGGCTCGCACATCGAGCGCTCTGACCTGGGCGCCTGAGAGTCGAGGCACCCCCTTGATAATGCAATGCCCACCCTCGGTTCGGATGTGCGCCCCCATCCGAACGAGTTCGTCGACAAACGCGAATCGACCATCGAAAATGTTCTCGGTCACGATCGAACGCCCCTCGGCGACCGTGAGCACCGCCACCAAGGGCGGCATGAAGTCGGTGGCGAGCCCGGGGTGTGGCAGCGTCGCAACATCGGCGGCTTTGAGTTCGCCGGTCCGTTTGACCCAGATGCCCTCCGCCGTTGGAGCGATGAGCACCCCCATCTCGCTCATCTTGGCGATCAGCATGTCCATATCGTCGGGGCGCGCACCCAAGATCTCAATTTCTCCGCCAGCGATCGCGCAGACCATGACGAAGGTTCCCGCCTCGATTCGGTCCGGGATCACCGTCTCGTGGACCGCTTCGAGATGGTCGACCCCGCGAATTTCTATCCTCGGCGAGCCAGCACCCAGGATCTCGCCACCCATCCGGTTCAGCATCGACGCGAGCTGAGCGATCTCGGGCTCACGCGCTGCGTTCTCGATGACGGTGACGCCGTTGGCGAGGACCGCGGCGGTCATGATGTTTTCGGTCGCCCCCACACTGGGAAATTCGAGTGTATGGGTGACACCTTTGAGGCGATCGGGCACGAACGCTTCGATATAGCCGTGCCGCACGGTCAAGTCGACCCCCATCGCGCGCAGGCCGCGGAAATGCATGTCGAGTTTGCGGCTACCGATGGCATCGCCGCCTGGTAGCGCAACCCGAGCTTGACCTAGCCGCCCGATCAGGGGGCCGAGCACATTGATCGATGCCCTCATCCGGGTGACCAGCTCATAGGGAGCTTCGGGTTCGAGAACTTCGGGGACGGCGACGACGCAGATATCGGGTTCAGCGATTTGGACCGAACAGCCAATCGCGCTCAGCGTTTGGGCCATCACACCAACATCGGCGTTCATCGGCACGTTGTCGAAGCTGAAGGTGCCCTCGGCCAACAACGACGCCGCCATGAGTTTCAGCGCCGAATTCTTCGCACCCGAAACCGACACTTTTCCGCTCAGCGGGCCCGATGGCTGCACCACAAAATGATCCACGCCGCGATCCTAGCAGGGCGCTGAAAATGCGAGCGTAGGCCCCTCAGGCTCTGCACCCCGCCCCCGTTCACACTTGGCCAGAACGTCCCCAGAGCCCACGTGCGGGTTCGCTCGGTTGGTAGTCTCAGACCCCATGGCTGGCGCTGTTCTGTTCGATTTTCATGACACCTTGGCGCATCTTCAGGCGAGTACCACAGCGATCACCGCCCGGGCAATCGGGGTGTCTGAAGCCGAAACTCGTTCGGCGTGGCTACGGGTTGAAGCAAGGATCCGCGAACTGCAACACGGGCCCGGTTGGCCACCCCCTTCGGAGCAGCGATGGCAGATCATCTACTCGTGGATGTTTGAATTCCTCGGGATCGACGGCGATCCACAACGTCCCCTCGACCTTCTCGACGGGTTCTTTCAGAACCCCGACAACTACGGGTTGTTCGAAGATGCGGCTGTCACCCTCCACCGGTTCCGCGGGGCTGGCTACCGAATCGGGATCGTGTCGAATTCAGATTTTGATCTATGGCCCATGCTGAACCGACTCGGTATCGCCGACCTGGTCGACATCGCACTTCCGACCATCGCGCTCGGGATCGAAAAACCACATCCAGAGGCGTATCTCGCCGCCTGCAGGGCGTTACAAGCCGATCCACTGGAGACGTGGTTTGTCGGCGACAACATCGAACTCGACGGATTTGGACCGCTCGAAGCTGGGCTCATGCCGATCATCATCGATCGTGAGCAGCTCCACGCCAACGTTGAGGTGGAGTTCCCGGTCGTGCGCGATCTCGGTGGTGTCTGGAGCATCGTCGCAAACAACACCCCTCCCCCGCCCCCGTGAGGCCACTGACACACAGATCGGTTGAGCCGCGCGTGCCACCACGCTGAGGTTTGAACCCTCACGACCCGTCAACGAGGTTGGCTTTGCACCCACGTAGCCGCCGCGTCCCCGGCCATCACAAAACAGTCGGATTGACTACGTCCCGAACTCTTTCTCGGTTTGAAGCCGTGGTCGGCGTCGGGAAGCCAACACCATGCGACCGTTCCGCTGATCCCAGTCGCCGCCGCGGTGAGTGCATCAACACTGCCCATGGGATCGCGCGTGCCCTGTATGAACAAGGTGGGACAGGTGATCGCCGCGAAATGGGCATCCCGCACGTTGTCGGGTTTTCCAGGCGGATACAGCGGATATCCGGCCAGCAGGAGTCCAGCGACCGGCGTGGGCGCATGTTCCTCATCGCCAGCGGCCACCATCGACATATACCGGCCACCCATGGAACGACCACCGACGATGAGCTTGCCAGTATCACGGGCGGTGTAGTCCGCGGCCACTTTGACGGCAGACTGGGTGGTAGCCCATAACACCGCTGGTCGGTCAGGTGCGCCGACCGAGGCTCTTATAGCGGTAATTGAACCGAAACACGCCGATACCGGCATCGGTGAGCTTGGTCATCAGCACGTTCAAAACGGGTGCATACATGTCGGTACCCGCACCGTGTGCGAGGACGACGACCCTGTCGGCGGTCACGTCGCCGTCATAGCGCCACTGCAAGGGAACCTCACCGTCGGCAATCGCCGTCAGGTGCTCCTCAGCTTCGTGGTCCGGCTCGCTCATGGGAAACAACCTCCGGCGATGTGTTGTCAGGCTCTCGATCTGGCGGCCAAGCACCGCCCGACAAAGTCGCCTACAGCGCTGAGGGCGAGTGCTGCACCCTTTGGAGAGTAGCCGTGCCCCTCGTCGGGTAGTTCCACATAGGTCACATCCGCACCGGCGTTGCGTGCCTCGGCAACATAGCGCCGGGTCAGATCCACGGGCACCACCACATCGGCGGTTCCTGTGTGACGATCATAGGGACTGCGATGGTGGCTGTGTGAGCCAGCGGTGACCGGCGCATCAACTCCTGAGCGGTATCGCCAACCAGCCACTTCGAGTAGTGGCGTTCAACCCGGTGCGTTCCCTCATCGGTCGCGGCTATATCGGTCACCGGGAAGTGAGCGATCACACCATCGAGGTCCAGCATGTGCGATGCGAGCAGCAACGACACCAGGCCGCCTGAGGACGAGCCTTCAACAAATATGCCGCCGACCGGACCGACCACCGAACGTACGGCGCTGATCCCTGCCACGACATCGTCGAGATCGTCACGACCCCACGCGCCTTTGATGGCGCTCATGCGCATCCGTCCGCTCCCCGATGAGCCACGGATGTTTGGCGCAAAGACCGCCCATCCTCGATCGAGGTACGTCCTCGTCCTCGAGTCCCAACAGACACGACTCTGACCGACCGGTCCACCATGCACCTTGGTCACCAACACTGAGGCGCCGTCAGGTGGCAGATACAGCAGGCCGTCGAGTTCCAGACCATCGCTCGCCACCCACTGAACCACCTGGGGTTCGACCTCGAGCTCGGGATCCTCGGCCGCCGTTGCGACCAAAACCTCCGACGGTGGCCTCCGAGGCTGTTTGGGTCCGGCCGCGTCAACGGCGGACTCAGTGGGATTGTCAGCTAAGGACGGTGCAAGACGATCGCTCAGGTCATACCGCCGGAGCTCCGGCGGGGTTCTCGCGCCCTGTCGAAGCGCCCACACCACCCCATCGTCGTATCTGATGGAGGTGTGAACACCGTGGCGAAGCGTCACCGCACGTTCAGACCCCACAGTACCGAGCACCAACGCAGCGAAACCGGCTTCGTTGCGACAGCCGACGGCCTGAGCCTCAGAGATCGGCATCCAGTCCGATTGGTTGAAGCCTTGGGTAGGTTCACCCCAGTCGCCGACGTCGAGAATCCATGGCGCCACACACCCGGTCTTCAGTTCGAATGTCCAGGGAAGCGTCATCGACGACGCATCGCTGAGAAAACCAAGGCGGTCGCCGAGCGGCAGGAAACGAGGTTGACTCAGCGAACAGCCTTGATCGATGACGTGAACCGGCTTCGGCGTCGAACGCTCCGCAGCGACGTCGACGAGCAAGATCTTGCTGTAGACAAATGCCATGTCCGGGTCATCCCATACCTGCACCGCCAGGTATCGGCCATCCGGTGACCAGACAGGGTCGCAGACAAAGTCGTGGTCATCGGCGATAGGCCCCGTGAGTTCACCTGCACGGTCAACGATCCAGCATGTGGCGCTCTCGCCGTCGTCGACAACGAATGCGAGACGATCGTCGACTGGCGAGCCCACCAGACAGGCAACCGGAGAACCGTCACCCCACAGCGAGGTACCGCCCGGCGACATCGCGATGCTCCCGTCGCGAGCCACGTAGGCCAGTTCGCCCGGCCCGGACGGGGTTGCGAAGCCACCGCCGTACCGGCCGACCTTACGGACCGGAGTGTCCAGGACCTGAAAACCGTGGGTACCTGGCGGCTGATAGAGCAGCCGAGAAACACCGTCCACGGTCGCGGCGACAAGCACCGCCCCTCCCTGGGCGGCGACGTCGGCGAGCATCGTCTCGGTCGAGACCGTGAGGCCCTTTGAGCTGGCGTCGACCACATAACCCAACATCTGGACCTCGCTACTCATCACGCTCATTTCATCGCTGAATACCCAGTTCCTTCAAGGGTAGGTGGCCACGCAGCGTCATTGGCTACATTGCAGGAGCGCCTCGATGATGGACGCCTGCGGTGACCTTCGTGCCTACCAGGATCCGCGTGCCGATCTCACACTTCAGCCGTGAGGCGCTCGAGGCAGTAAGGACGAAACTTCATGACTGAACGCCCAGACCGCAACCTAGCGTTGGAACTCGTGCGAGTCACCGAAGCCGCCGCGACCGCCGCAAGCAGATGGCTCGGGCGCGGTGACAAGGAAGCGGCCGACCAGGCCGCGGTCGACGCTATGCGGGCGATGCTCTCGACGGTTTCGATGGATGGCATCGTCGTCATCGGCGAAGGCGAAAAAGACGAAGCCCCCATGCTGTTCAACGGTGAACACATCGGTGATGGATCCGGCCCCGCGGTCGACATCGCTGTCGACCCGATCGACGGCACCACCTTGACCTCTCTCGGCCGTCCCGGAGCGATTGCGGTCATCGCGATGTCTGATCGCGGCACCATGTTCAACCCCGGCCCTTGCGTGTACATGGAAAAGATCGCCGTCGGACCAGATGCTGCCGATGCGATCAGCCTCGAAAAGTCCGTGACCGAAAACATTTACGACGTTGCCGAAGCACTCGGTAAAGACCGTTCCGAATTGACTGTGGTCGTCTTGGACCGGCCGCGCCACCAAGCCATCGTCGACGAATGTCGCTCCGCTGGCGCACGTATCCGCCTCATCCCCGACGGTGACGTTGCGGGTGCAATCGCCGTTGCTCGCCCCGAAAGCGGTGCGGACATGCTCTTCGGCGTCGGCGGAACCCCTGAGGGTGTCATCGCCGCTGCCGCGCTGAAATGTCTCGGCGGCAACCTGATCGGTCGACTCTGGCCCCGCAACGACGATGAACGCGACGCTGCGGTCAATGCCGGTTACGACCTCGACGAGGTACTCACCATCAACCGTCTGGTCAGCGGCGACACCTTCTTCGCCGCTACCGGTGTCAGCGACGGCGAGCTGTTCAAAGGTGTGCGCTTCACCGGTGAAGGGGCGGTCACCCACTCCTTGGTGATGCGCTCCAAGACCCGGACCGTCCGGTCGATCGAGGCCGAACACCATTGGGACAAGCTCGAAGACGTCGCGGGCATTTCTGCACCCGCCCACCTGTGACGAATTGCCTGCTCGGCGGGGTGGCCGCTCCGCCGAGCAGCGAATGGACCCACACGTTCTGCGCTGCTGCGCGCCTCGTCGCGGCCGAGAGCGCTGGCTCTTTTCATCGGCGTCCTCGCTTGCGAGGGAACCAAGAGACCGCACACGAGCAAGCAACGTAGTGAGGCCCGCCAGATTGCGGCGGGCCTCACTACTACTTTGTGTTGTGTTCCGGCGCTAGCGACTCAGATGGGTTGTTCCAGCCACGTCGATGCGTAGCACCGCACGGGCTAGCGCACCTTCTGCTGTGCCGTCCTGTCCGCGTTCGAGGTGTGCTTCGGCCTCACGTTTGGCGAGTTCGGCACGGGCGAGGTCGATGGTCCCGGCTAGTTCTGCTATGTCGGCAAGGATCGTGACTTTGTTATCGGAGACTTCGACGAACCCGCCGTGGACCGCCGCCACGACCGTTTCGTCGCCGCGAACGATACGAACCGCCGAGTTGCTGACTGCGCCGAGAAACGGCGCGTGCCCCGGTAGAAAGGCGATATCTCCGCCGCCGACTGTTTTCGTGATCACCATTTCGGCCTCACCGGAGAACAGTACGAGCTCCGGTGACACCAATTCGACATGCAAAGGCATCGCTACTCGTCGCCTTCCTCAGCGAGCTCCCGAGCCGCGGCGTAGACCTCATCGAGTCCGCCCCGCATGTAGAAGGCCTGCTCAGGAAGATCGTCAAGCTCTCCGTTAATCAACTTCTCGAACGCTTCCACCGTGTCCTCGACGGATACGTACACCCCGGGGATACCGGTGAACTGTTCGGCGACGAAGAACGGTTGCGAGAAGAACTTCTGGACCTTACGTGCGCGAGACACGATGACCTTGTCCTCTTCGGACAATTCATCGATACCGAGAATGGCGATGATGTCCTGGAGGTCCTTGTATCGCTGCAGGGTTTCTTGTACCCGACGCGCTACGTCGTAGTGGCGGTCACCGACGACCTCGGGCTTCAAGATTCGCGAGGAGGAGTCAAGCGGGTCCACAGCGGGGTAGATACCAAGTTCGGAGATAGCACGACTCAACACTGTCGTCGCGTCCAAGTGAGCGAACGTCGTATGCGGTGCCGGGTCGGTGATGTCGTCAGCGGGAACGTACACCGCTTGCAACGAGGTGATCGAGCGTCCCTTGGTCGAGGTGATGCGTTCCTGCAGGAAGCCCATTTCCTCGGCGAGGGTTGGTTGGTATCCCACCGCCGACGGCATACGACCAAGAAGCGTCGAGACCTCAGACCCCGCTTGCACGAACCGGAAGATGTTGTCGACGAACAACAGCACGTCTTGCTGCTGGACATCCCGGAAGTATTCAGCCATCGTCAGTGCTGTTAGAGCAACACGAAGGCGCACGCCCGGCGGCTCGTCCATCTGGCCGTAGACCAAGGCCGCCTTGTCGATAACGCCGGACTCCTGCATTTCGAGGAGAAGGTCCGTGCCTTCGCGCGTGCGCTCACCCACACCGGAGAACACCGACACACCACCGTGCTGGGTTGCAACCCGGTTGATCATCTCCATGATGACGACGGTCTTGCCGACGCCAGCACCACCGAACATGCCGATCTTGCCACCCTGCACGTAGGGCTCGAGCAGGTCGATGACCTTGATGCCCGTCTCAAACATGATCGAACGAGGCTCGAGCTCGTCGAAGGGCGGCGGATCACGGTGGATTGGCCAACGCTCTTTTACTTCGACGCTCTCGACGTCGAGCGGCTTGCCCGTGACGTTGAAGACGTGGCCAAGAACGGCTTCGCCAACCGGGACGGTGATCGGAGCACCGGTATTGCGCACGACGGTGCCGCGCCGCAGACCGTCGGTCGGTTTCATGCAGATCGCCCGGACGCGTTCATTACCGATGTGCTGGGCGACTTCGGCGACGATCGTGTCGATGTCGCCATCAACGTCGATATCGAATTCGATAGCCCAGTTGATCTCGGGCAGGGCGCCACGTGGAAACTCCACGTCGACAACCGGTCCAACGATGGCGACGATCCGCCCGTCCTTGAGGGTGGTTTCGGAATCGATGGTGCTGGTCACGATGCTCCTCCTCGTAACGAGGCGTAGTGTCGAAAAACTTTAGAACTCGCGGCGATCAACATCAGCCGGCTTTGAGGGCCTCAGCTCCACCGACGATCTCGGAGATTTCGGTGGTGATTTCGGCCTGACGTGCTTGGTTGAAGTCTCTGGTCAACGACTTGATCAGGTCTTCGGCGTTGTCGGTCGCGCTCTTCATCGCTCGTTGGCGTGACGCATGCTCACTCGCGGATGCCGACAGCAGCGCCGCGTACACTTGTGCCTCGATCGCCGCGGGCAACAACCGGCTGAGGATCTGGCTAGGACTCGGTTCGAACTCGTAGTCGGCTGCGACGCTGTCGGTGTCGGCTGCCGAGACGTCATCAGGGTTGATCGGAATCAGCTGGCGCGATACCGCAACCTGACGCCCGACGGTAATGAAATCGGTGTACACCAGGTGCACCGCATCGGCACGTCCTGATTCAAATCGATCGATGATCTCGGCTGCAACAGTTCGGGCACCTTCATAGGTCGGAACGTCGGTCAAGCCTTCGTAGGACTCAGCGACTTCGAGCCCCTTGTACCGGAAAGCGCTCACACCCTTCTTTCCGACTGCAATCATGGTGACGTTACGACCCTTGGCGATCTCGGATCGGTAGGTTCGCTCTGCGACGCGGATCACGTTCGCGTTATGCGCGCCCGCGAGACCCCGGTCAGCGGAGATCGCGACGATCAACACCTCGCCCGTTTGTTCGGGCGTAATCAACAAGGGGTGTTGTGCACCTGCGCCTGCGGCTTGAAGATTGGCGATCACCTTTGCCATCTGCTCGCTGTAGGGCTTGGCCTGTTCGACCCGTAGCTGCGCCGCCTTCGCGATACGAGACGCAGAAATCAGTTCCATCGCTCGAGTGATCTTCTTGGTCGACTGCACCGAACCGATGCGTCGCCGAAGTACTCGTAGCCGGGCACCCATCGATCAGTTCTCCTCAGGGTTGAACAGCTGGGTGAAGTCCGACAACGCTTGAGACAGTTGCTCTTCGACGCTGTCGAGCTTGCCCGTGCTCTTAATCGTGTTCAGGATGTGGCTCTGAGTCGCCCGGAACGTGTCGAGCAGCTCGGACTCATATGCGCCGACACGGTCGACGGGGATCGAGTCCATGTAACCGTTGGTCACCGCGTAGATGACGACCACTTGTTCTTCCATAGCCATCGGGCGGTACTGGGGCTGCTTGAGCATCTCGACCACTCGGGCACCACGATCGAGCTGCGCTTGAGACGCTTTGTCCAGATCGGAACCGAATGCAGCGAAGGCTTCAAGCTCACGGAACTGGGCAAGGTCCAGACGCAGACGACCAGCGACCTTCTTCATCGCTTTGGTCTGGGCCGCGCCACCGACTCGGGAGACCGAGATACCGGCGTTAATCGCCGGGCGTACCCCGGAGAAGAAAAGGTCGGCTTCTAGGTAGATCTGGCCGTCTGTAATCGAAATCACGTTGGTGGGAATAAACGCCGAAACGTCGCCACCTTTGGTCTCGACGATGGGCAGCGCCGTCGACGAACCGGCTCCCAACTCGTCGTTCAGCTTGGCGGAACGTTCGAGCAAACGCGAGTGCAAATAAAAGACGTCGCCGGGATACGCCTCACGACCCGGCGGGCGACGCAGCAACAGAGCGATCTCTCGGTAGGCCTCGGCCTGCTTTGACAGGTCGTCGTAGACCACCAAAGCGTGAGCTGCGTTATCCATCCAGTGTCCAGCAATAGCCGCACCCGAGTATGGAGCCAGGAACTTGTATGGAGCCGGCGAAGAGGCTGGAGCGTTCACGATCACCGTGTTTTGAAGAGCACCGTGGTCGTCGAGGACAGCTACAACCTCGGCGACCGTAGAAGCCTTTTGGCCCACCGCCACGTAGACGCACTTCACGCCTTCGGAGACTTGGTTAATGATCGTGTCGATACCGACGGCGGTCTTACCCGTCTGGCGGTCGCCGATGATCAGCTCTCGCTGGCCTCTGCCGATCGGCACCATCGCGTCGACAGCCTTAATGCCGGTTTGGAGCGGCTCATGTACGGGCTGACGGTCGGTCACGCCCGGCGCTTGAACCTCGAGGCGGCGGATCGTCGTTGCGTTCAGAGGACCTTTGCCGTCGAGCGGGTTTCCGAGCGGGTCGATCACCCGTCCAAGGAGCTCGTCACCGACGGGAACCGACAGGATCTGACCGGTCGCCCGAACTTCGGAGCCCTCTTCCAGGGTCGAGGCCTCACCCAGCACCACCGCACCGATCGATTCCTCATCAAGGTTCAGAGCCAAACCCTGCAATCCACCGGGGAACTCGAGCATCTCGTTCACGGCGACCGAGGGAAGGCCCGAAATCCGGGCGATTCCGTCGCCGACCTCGATGACTCGACCGACCTGTTGAAGCGAGGTCTTGGGGCTAAAACCTTCGAGGTTGCGTTCGATTGCTGCCGTGATATCGGCGGCGTTCAAGTTGAGCTTTGCCATGGTGACTCCGAGGAGAAGGTGAAATGTTCCCTGTCGGGAACGATCACATAGCTGCTTTCATTTGCTGCAGACGAGACCGAATCGTGCCATCGATAAGGCGATCTCCGACCTTGGCCTGGATGCCGCCGAGGACCGACGGGTCAACGACGATTTGGGCCTCAATCTCAAGACCGGTCGCTTGAGACAACGCCCGTTCGAGCCGCTTCACCGTTCCGTCGTCGAGCGGAATAGCCGTGCGGATCTCAGCAACCTGGTGCGACCGGGCTGTCGCTGCGTCGGATACAAACGCATCGACGATGGCTGGCAGGTCGCGTGCGCGACCAGCAGCGAGCACCATGTCGATTGCGGCCGCGGTGATGGGATGGACCGAACCGTCGACGATGTCGGCGATGATGCCTTGCCGGCGTGCCACAGGAATGGCCTCGTCGGTCAGCGTGGAACGCAGCTGTTCGTTGCTCTCCACGGCTCGCGCCACCTGGAACAGCTCACCTTCTACGGTGCCCAGTGCATCTTCCGCGGTCACAAGTTCGAGGATCGCTTTGGCGTATCCCTCGATCCGTGAATCCTTGCTCACGATGTCATCCTTCTAGGTCGTAGCGCTGAACTAGCTCGCAGACTCGAGGTCTGTAATGAACTTGTCGATCAACGCTTGTTGAGCATCCCGATCGAGGTTCTTCTCGACAATCTTCTCGGCGAGCTGGACGGCGAAGCCGGACACTTCGCGTTGCAGATCGGCCCGTGCTCGTGCCACTTCACCATCGAGTGCCGCCAGCGTCTGTTCACGATGCGTCGCGACCTCCGCTTCGGCGTCGCGCATCAGCTGTGCGCGGACCGCTGCGGCCTCTTCGGCTGCGTTCTGGACCAGTTGGGACGCCTCGGTCCGAGCTGCGGCCAGCTGCTTCTTATAAGCGCTGAGTTCACTCTCGGCCTCGACCCGTGCACTTTCGGCGCGCTCTAGATCGCCACGAATCTTGTCTTCGCGATCCTTGACCGCTTTCTTCAGTGCTGGAAAGGCGAACTTGTACAGCACGAAGAAGAGAACCAGGAACGCGATCGAACCGTAGATGAATTCGTTAGGTTCAACGACTAGCGGGTTGGGAGCTTCCACTCCCCCGTGGCCGCCTTCCTCGCCTTCGGCTGCCGCTACCACCATCAAATCTTGAGGCAGCACGACGTCGTTGGCAATGCCGTACATCAGAACTCCTTGGTGTCCGTAAAGTGACGTGTCGAATCCGACCCGTCGATCAGGCGAACTTGATCAGAATGAAGACGACGAATCCGATCAGGGCGAGCGCTTCGGTGAACGCGATACCCAGGAACATCGTGGTTCGGACCATACCGGCAGCCTCGGGCTGACGGGCCATGGCCTGGACCGCGCTTCCGACCAGGTAACCAATGCCGAGGCCCGGGCCGATGGCGGCGAAGCCATAGCCGATACCGGCACCGATGGCCGAAAGTCCGTCTACTAGTTCGTTTGCAGCTGTTTCTGCGAGCAGGAATTCCACTCGTCTTCCTCCTGTTGCGTTTGCCCTGTTCCGCTCGTCTGAGCTGAACCGGAGATCTGTTGGTACGTTCAGACGCTTTGCCCGAATGGGCAGGCGTCCTAGTGGTGGGCCTCCATCGAATCGGAGACGTACACCGCGGTGAGCATGGTGAAGATGTAGGCCTGAATGACGGCCACCATCAACTCAAAACCGGTCAGTGCAATACCGACCAAAACCGGAAGCGGCCAGATGATGATCAGCGGAGTCTTGGACCACAGCGCCGCTGCGAGCACGAAGAACACCACGAGCAAGATGTGGCCAGCCATGAGATTGGCGAACAGTCGGACGGCCAGCGAGAACGGCCGCATAATGAACACCGACACGAATTCGATCGGCGTCACCAGCAGGTACAGAGCAGCGGGCACACCCGGCGGGAACAGTGAGTTCTTGATGTAGCCCAAGCCCTGGTGCTTAAAGCCGACAACCAGGTAGATGACCCAAGTCTGCAATGCGAGGAACAGTGGAATCGCCATACGAGAGGTGGGTGGGAACTGAATGAAGGGGAAGATCTCCCACAGGTTGAGGAACAAGATGTAGAAAAACAGGCTTGCGAGGAACGGGGTCCACGGACGCCCCTTCTCTCCCATCACCTCGACGACAATGTTGTCTTCGACAACGCCGTAGGCCATTTCACCGACGTTCTGGACACCGGTCGGAACCAGGGCCTGCTTGCGAGAAGCAGCTAGGAAGAACGCCATCACCAGCAGTGCGCTGATGACACAGAGCAAGGCCACCTTGTTAAAGGCAAAATACTCATTGCCTTTAAAGAAGAGGTCTTTCCACTCAAAGAGGTGGCTGATCGGTGGGAACTCCAACGCGAGCACGCCGCTTACTCCTTCGCCAGGGACTTTTCAGGATAGGGAGACGCCATGTGCAGTTGCACCGAACGCATTTCCCAGAACAACAAACCAAGATGGGTGACGATCAGGGTGATGCCGAAAGTAATCGGCTCCATCCAGGGCTGGTCCTTCACCAGAAGAAAGGCGACTGCCAGCAACGCCAGGCGGAGAACATAGCCGCCCAGGGCGGCAACCATAATCATCGAGAGCGAGATTCGTGCAGCCATGGATAGTAAAGCGGCCGCCAATGCGAAGTTCAACAGGACGCAAACGATCGCGTAAGTGGCCGAGGCCGCACCGTTGGAACCCTGAAATGCAGCTGCGATGACGATCAGAACTGGAGCGACGATGAGACCAACCCGAACCAGGTGGTTCGCGATCTGAGCCTCGGATGCGGATCCGATCGGTGCTACTGCTGCTTGTTCCACGGCTTACCTGCTTGAGCACCGTCCATCTCCGCAGCGTACCGGTAGTAGGTACGGAGGAAGACGCCGACAAATCCGAAGATTGCAAACACGATCGTGAACAAGGGCGTGGTGTCGATCCAGCGGTCGATGAGGAAACCTGCGCCGCAGAAGAACAGCAGAGAACCGATGAACTCAAAGGAACGGTCCCACGCTGTCGAGATGCCCTGATAGGTGTCACGGCGGTCCTGCTCAGCCATGCGGCCTTTTCGCTGTGCTTCACCCATAGTTACCCCTGCGCCAGAACTGTTTCCGGCGAACGTTTCGCCCTCTTGAGGACTTTGTGAATTGTTTCCCAAGCTAGCCAACGGCTCTGAGAACGGTCAATTTAAGCGGCGAGCGACTTCACAACCTCCGACACCTGTGATAGCGGGGACTCCCCACCGGGGATGATCACGCCGCGCCCCAGCACAGACGCCTCAGCCATAGGAAGGCGTTGATCCAAGCCCTCAACCCTCCCGCGGGCTCTGTCGGGCGCCGCCCGACACCTTGAGCACGTCGGCGAGCTAGATCGGGGGCGAAACCCGCAGCATCAACTTCGGAAGCAGCGGGGCCGCGTTCCGATCGTGACCGCCGGGTGTTTCTGCGTCGGCGCTCCCCTGCTCCGAGCTCATCGGCATCGGGACTCATGTCATCAGCACCGATATCACGAGGCGACCTGGGGCGCGCAGTCGACGCCGGAGTGTCAGATGGTGCACGCCGCCGGTTCACTCGCGAAGGATCCCGCCCGGTCGACATTGGTTCGGGCACGGGATCTCGAGATCGACTCGAACCCGGAGCAAGCGACGCGGTTGCTCGGCGCCGCTGGGGTGCCTTCGAGTTAGCCGTTTCATGCTCAGGGGCTGAGGAATTGACCTGACCCACCGCCGGTCGTCGAAGACGTCGCCCCGACGACTCAGGGTCACGAGGTGCCGTGCGCGATTCCGGAGTGGGTAGAGGAACAGCCCCCTCCCCCTTGTGTCGTCCAGGGTGAAAGAAGGCGTACAGCAACAGCCCCGAACCGGCAACGCCGATCGGAACCAGTGCCTGACCGCTATTGGTGTAGGTGGGTACGAGCACGAAGATGGACAACAGAGCGGTCCATCCCCACATGATCACGACAGAACGACGCGGCCCGTGACCCAGATTCATAAGGCGATGGTGCAGATGGCCGCGGTCGGCAATAGCGAAGGACTTTCCTCGAGCCGTCCGCCGAAGGAGAGCGAAGAGAAGGTCGATCAGAGGCACGCCCAGGATGACCACAGGGATGATGAGCGGAGCAAAGAAAAAGGATGTTTGACCAGCTAACTGATCGGGGGCAAGCCCACCGATCAGGATCGTTGCCGACGCCAACAAGAGACCCAGAAGCATCGATCCAGCGTCACCCATAAAGATGGTCGCTGGCGACCAATTGTGTGGCAGGAATCCCACACAGACCCCGACCGTGATGGCGAGCACGAGGGGCCCGACGGTGCTCTCGAGGAGGATGCCGACCTCTGGTTGTGAGAGCCGAAATGCGTAGAGGAAAAAGGCCCCCGCCGCAATCATCACGATGCCGGTCGCGAGTCCGTCTAGACCGTCGATCAGGTTGATGGCGTTCGCGAGAATCACCACCCAGAGCACCGTCGCGAGGGGAGCCAGGTCGGGTGACAGCACGATAAAGCCGATCAACGGAACCCGGAAGTGCGCCATCGAGACCCCGAGCAACTGCAGTGCCGACGCGGCCAAGATCATCCCGGCCATCTTCGCCGGCGGCGACACCCCGCGAATATCGTCGATGGCACCTACGGCGAAGATCAGCACCGCTCCGAGGATGATGCCGAGCGGCTCGGTGTTGTTGTTGTCAAACATGGGATCGAAGGACCCCATAAGCGACGCAGCGACCATCGCCACCAGAAAACCCGCCAACATCGCGCTGCCGCCGAGGGTGGCCGTCGGCGTTGGATGGATATGCCGCTCCGAGTCAGGAACCGCAACTGCGTCGATCCTGGTCGCGAACCGCCGAGCGAGCGGCGTCGCAAAATACGTGGTGATCGCGGCGATTGCAGCCACCAGGATGTACGGCTCCATAGGCTCGTAGTCTCTCGTTAGCCCACAGGTGTCGGGTACGGCACAAACCCCTCACACAGCGCTTCGACATCGTCTCGTACGGCGGCGATCGTGTCCGCATTGTCGACGTCGCCCAGGACACGACCGATCAGGTGAGCAGCTGTGCGCATCTCATCTGGCCCCATACCTGCAGTGGTAACCGATGCGGTGCCAAGCCTAAGCCCCGACGTGACAAAGGGGGATTCAGGATCGTCGGGAATGGTGTTCTTGTTCAGGGTGATTCCGGCTGCGTCCAGCGCATCTTGGGCCACTGCTCCGGTGACGCCAAATGGGCGGAGATCGACGAGCATGAGGTGGTTATCGGTGCCGCCCGACACGATTCGAAGCCCCTCCTCTGCAAGTGCCTGACACAAGACCTTGGCGTTCGAGACGATGTCGGACGCGTACTGCTTGAACTCGGGGGTCGCCGCTTCGGCAAAGCTGACGGCCTTGGCCGCGATGACGTGCATGAGCGGGCCACCCTGTAGGCCGGGGAACACCGCCTTGTCGATCGCCTGGGCGTATTCGGAGCGACACAGAATCGTCGCACCTCGCGGACCGCGCAGCGTCTTGTGGTTGGTGAAAGTCACCACGTCCGCGTAGGGCACAGGCGATGGATGCGCCCCACCCGCGACGAGTCCAGCGATGTGGGCGATATCGGCCATCAGGAACGCGCCGATCTCATCGGCCACCTGACGGAAAAATTCAAAGTCGATCGTACGGGGATACGCGGTGTACCCGCACAGGATCATCTTGGGGCGTGTTTCCCGTGCCAGCTCGGCGATCCCGTCATAGTCGAGGAGCTCGGTTTCAGGGTGCAACTGGTAGGGAACAAAGTCATAGAGCTTGCCGGAAAAGTTGACGGGCGAGCCATGGGTCAGGTGTCCGCCGTGATCGAGACGCAATCCCATCACCCGGTCCCCCGGTTGAAGAAGCGCCTGAAACACAGCCATGTTCGCGATGGCGCCGCATGAGGCTGGACATTTGCATGCTCGGCGCCAAAGAGAGCACACGCTCGGGCCCGCGCGAGTTCTTCTGCCTCGTCGATGACCTGATTGCCACCGTAGTAGCGCTTACCGGGATAGCCCTCGGAGTACTTGTTGGTGCCGACCGATCCCATCGCCGCCATCACTGCGGGAGACGTGAAATTCTCCGAAGCGATGAACTGGAGGGTGGTGTTTTGTCGGTCGAGCTCGCGGCCGAGGATACCGGCGAGTTCTGGATCGCTGTCCTGAAGAGCCTCTGGATCCGCCCCGAAGTACGCCGTGGTCATGTGGTCTCCAATTCTGCGATTTTTGCGATCCGCCGCGTGTGGCGGCCGCCCTCAAATTCTGCGTCCAAGAACGCAACGATCGATTCCTGCGCTGTTTGCGGTCCGATGAAACGCTCACCAATGCAGGCGACGTTGGCATCGTTGTGTGCGCGTGCCGCACGTGCCGAAGTGACGTCGTGCACAACCGCCGCTCGGATGCCGGCGATCTTGTTGGCAGCGATAGCGACACCGTTGCCGCTTCCACAGATCAGAACGCCTGTATCGGCATGCTGGTCAGCTACCGCCCTGCCTACCATCGCAGCGATGTCGGGGTAGTCGACCGGCTGGTCAGCACCGGTGGTGCCAACGTCGAAAATGTCGTGTCCAAGTTGGCCGAGCGTGTCTGCGAGCGCGGCCTTGAGCCGATAGCCAGCGTGGTCGGAGCCGATCGCGATTCGCATGCCGCACACCCTTGCTTGGACTGGACTCGTACTCGCAGAGACCGACGAGTGTACTGGTAATCCGCCGGTATCCTTCGCACTCACCTCGCCGCCAACCCGCCTCGACCGACGGCATGGAACGATCGTCAAGGAGCGCCTCGCCCGACCTGGCAGAGCACAAGCACCGTCCACCGATAGGGTTTGTCAGACCCGCGGCGGCGACCACGACGCCGTCGCCTCGGCGCTTCGCATCGAACGCCATTTTGCAGGACCGAGCTGCCAGACCGATGACCGCATTCGATCAGACGAACGCAGAACCCGATCGCTGGCCACCCCGCCAACGACTCACGACGACCGGCGCCACGACACCCAAGACGACCGACCGGCCGGCATATCCACAGGGGTTCGGGCGAGACGTCGGGGTCTCACCGTTTCTCCTGAGCAACCTCGACGAGAAATGCCCGCGATACATCCGCGCCTTCACCGGGCAGCAGCGCGCCGCTGAGTCCTTTGGCTTCCGCAACGAGTTTGCGATGATGGGGTGGCGCAACGCTCTTCGAGAATGGCTCGCCAACGCGCATCGACTCGATTCACACGCGCGCACAGCGGCTTTGACCCAGACCCGTTCCGATGCGTTGGCTCGTGTTGAGCACCTGGGCCCCGACGTCATCGCCGTCATCGACGAGATGGCCCAGACCTACAGCCGACTCTGCGCCGAGACGCCGCTGTTCCCCGGCGGTGAGGCACTGCTCGCTCGTCCGACGCTGCTGAAGAAGCGCAACGTGTCGCTCGCCGGCCGCGTCGACCTCCGCGGCATCGATAGCGACGGTTCGTTGGTGCTGCGATGCCTTCGGTACCGGGAGCAATCGCCGACCGATCGTCAACTCGAAACCGAGCTGATTGCACTGCGGCTTTTCACCGAAACCAACACCGATGACGACCCGATTGAGGCTGCGACGGTCGACATCATCGACCTCGTCAACGAGCGCCGCCACTCCCACGTCATCACCCTTGGTGATGCGGCTCAGTACGCCCGGAACCTCGACGACAAGGTGGCTCAACTCGCGCTGCTCGCAGATGACGGTCGGGCGCGGATGGGTGGACACTGCGCTGGTTGCGACTTTCAGATCGATTGTCCGGCGCTCGAATCTGACCGTCCCAAAGTCGAATCTTCGCGCCAGCCCCTCGGAACGAGCCGGTCCGTTTCGCGCATGGTCTCGACGCCGATCACCCTCTCACCAACGTCGGTAGATACCTGGGGACGCTGCCGTCGACAGTTCCGAAACCGACACCTGCTCAAACTCCCCACGCTCGATGCGAGCTCGTCTTCGCGTTTTGGAAGCTACGTCCACGAGATGCTGCGCCTCATCCATGCTGATGGCAATCGCTGCACAGATCGAAGCCATGTCACCGACATCCTCGACACCTATGCAACCGATGAGCGATCCAAGCTCGCGACCATGATCGAGCGGCATAGCCAACGTTGCCCCGGCGCCCAACTCCCCCCTCGACCCGGCCACAGCGGCGGCGGAACACCCTCGAAGACCACTGCTCGTGGAGGACCCCCCGGACAGGTTGAGCTTCTTGGACAAGAGGTGAGCCGCATACGCACGTCGTATGGACTGCCGATCGCATTCAACGCAATGGCCCGGTTCGACGCTCTGTGGCGCCGCGATGACGTCGTCGAAGCACGCGATTACAAGACGGGGCAACGGCTCGTCGACCGGGTCGCCGACGACGTGACCGCGCGGGTTCAAGCGTGGATACTCGAACCGCTTGCCCGTCGCGAAGGTAGACAGCTGATCGTGCGCCAGGAATACCTCGACCCAACGGTCGGTGATGATCCTGAACCCTTCGTCCCCGACGTCCATGATTTCGCTGCGATCGGCGAATTCTTGAGCGACACCGCACTCGACATCGTGCACGAACGAGACTTCGACGGTAACGGGACGCCACACATCTGCACATGGTGCCCGGCTCGCGAAACGTGTCCGGATCGAGCGGACCCGGACACGTTCGACTGATCGGAATGGCGGAGGAGACCTGAGGAAACGCCTGAGGTGTGCTCAGGTAATGGACGCAGCGAAGATCGATGCGATCGAGGCGTCGAGCGTGGCGTTGAACGCTTCGTCTGACTGCTGGGCGGACAGGCCTTCGGTCAGCGCGCGAGAGAAGCTGGCGATCATGCCGGTGTTCGCGGCGAGCTTTTGGTTGGCCACCTCGCGGGAGTACCCGCCGGACAGGGCGACGACCCGACGAACCTTCGGGTGTGCGATGAGCGACGCGTAGAAGTTGTCCTCATCGGGCAACGTCAGCTTCAACATGATGTCTTGACCATCTGGCAGAGCGTCGAGGTTGCGTTCGATCGCGGCGCGCAGCAGGGCTTCGGCCTCGGACTTTTCGGGGCTGTTGATGTCGATCTCGGGCTCGATGATCGGGATCAGTCCGTGGGCCAGAATCTGCCGACCAACTTCGAACTGCTGGTCGGCAACCGCGTCGATGCCGTCTGCGTTGGCCAGTTTGATAACCGACCGCATCTTGGTGCCGTACACGCCCTTGCCAACGGCACGTTCGAGGAGTGCGTCCAAACTTGGCATCGCCTTCATCACTTGGACGCCGTCGGCCTCGTCTTGGAGGCCCTTGTCGACTTTGAGGAATGGGACCACATTCTTGACGTCCCACAAATACTGGGCTGTGGGGAGCCCTTCGACCTCGCGGTCCATCGTTTGTTCAAACAAGATCGCACCGAGGACGCGTGAACCGTCGAAGGCTGGTGAGGTCATGATCCGGGCCCGCATCGCGTATGAGGTCGAACATCTCGGTGTCGTTGGTATATGCGTCCTCATCGATTCCGTAGAGACGCAGAGCCTTCGGCGTCGACCCGCCGCTTTGATCGAGCGCAGCGATAAAGCCTTGCCCACCAGCCACTTTGTCGGCCTGTGCAACGTTGGTCATGAAGTTGAATCCTTTGTGTGCGCCCGATATGTCGCGTTTGGACTGTGGGCGTAAGTGGAACCGCTCTCGCCACCAGAGCGAGCGCACCACCGTCGGATCCTGCGAAGTTCCAACACGGTGGTCCCGGCACACGACGGCGACCGCCGGGCACGGCCAGTCTATGACACCGCTCAACGGCCGAGTCCGTTTGGAGATTGCCAGCAGGTGGCGCGGCGATGTCCAACCGTCGCGCCGGAACAGACCTCGGCGGGTATCAACCGTCGGGCGCCACCAGCTGGGCAGTTCAGCGCAGGTCGATCCGCAGGGTTAAGACACCGTCCTCCAAGAGCGCCTCGGCGTCGCCGATCATGGCGAAGTCTTGATAGTCGACCTGGAGCTGTTCGAGGAACCGTCCACGATCAGAACCGGCGACGGGCGGAAGCGGCCTGTTCTTGACGGCCTGTGCACGTTCGGCGAATCGGGCGATCATCGCGTTTGGGTCAAAGGAATCACTCATAGCCCAGATGGTACCGAGCTCGATAGCCCAAGAGCTCAGCGAACCCGAGCGACCAAGACCCGGTCTCGTCCCGTCAAATCGGGCAGGACAAAGCTCTCGTCGAAACCGGCCTCACCAGCGATGTCGACCACGGCGGATCCTTGGGTTTGCCCGATCTCACAGATCAGCACGCCGGGATTGGACAACCAGAGCGGCGCGCCCCGGATGATCGCGTCCGAGATCGTCAAGACCAGATGTGCCAGCGACAAGTGCCCTGGTCGGTTCAAAGTTGCGAACGTGATCGGCAAGATCCTCAAAGTCTGAGAGCGATATATAGGGCGGGTTCGACACGACGATCGAGAGGTGTCCGGCAAGCTCTGGGGGAAGCGCTTCCCACCAGCTCCCTTGAGCGAGTCGCATCCTGCCCGCATGGAGACCCGCCTGGGCGAGATTCGCTCGCGCGACGGCCAGAGCGTCGACGTCGATATCGGTGGCCCATACGGTGGCGTCCGCCAAGGCTCGCACCATCGCTATAGCGAGCACGCCTGAGCCGGTCCCCAGATCGGCGACATGGTGAGTCGGCGACGGGTTCGGCCATGACGCTGGCGCGCTGACAGCGATGCCGAGCCGCTTCGCCTCGGCAAAGACCACATCGGCGACCTGTTCGGTCTCGGGGCGAGGATCAAAACTCGCTCATCGACGTGTACATCGAAATCGCGGAAGGCCCAGGAACCGAGCGCGTATTGCAGAGGACGACCCGCGATGCGGTCCTCGACGATGTCGATCAGCCGGCCGACTTGGCGGGCGGTTGCAAACGCCGGGGAGTGCTCTGCACCAACGGGCGCACCGACCGCTTCGACAATCCAACGAAGCTCAGCGGGCGCGAGTTGGGGGCCGAAACGCTCGAGTCGGTGGCGGGCCCATCCGCTGATCGCTGCCCACCGGTAGCGGCCCGGCCCAGGTAAACCGGCTGGGTCAATGTCTGCGGGGTCGGTGAATGTGCGCTGTATCGGGTCCAAAGCAAGCCTTCTTGCCACACGGGTCACAGCGGTGCTCGCCAGGCCAGACCTTTATTGGTCAGCTTCGCTGAGCAAACGTTCTCGTTCGTCGCGAGCGAGCCCCTCGACCACCTCTTCGAGGTCGCCGTCAAGGATCTGTTCGAGGCGATACAGGGTGAGACCGATTCGGTGGTCTGTCACCCGGTTCTCCTTGAAATTGTAGGTACGGATCTTCTCGCTGCGGCCACCACCGCCGACCTGTGCTTTTCGGTTGGCCGACAGATCCGCTGCCTGGCGCTCTTGTTCGACCTGCAACAGTCGAGAGCGCAGAATCCGCATCGCTTTTTCTTTGTTCTGCAGTTGGGACTTCTCGTCCTGACACGACACGACGGTGCCGGTCGGAAGGTGTGTGATGCGCACAGCGCTGTCGGTCGTGTTCACCGACTGTCCGCCCGGTCCCGATGAACGGAAGACGTCGATGTTCAGATCGTTTGGATCGATGTGCACATCGACTTCTTCGGCTTCGGGCAGCACGGCCACGGTTGCCGCCGACGTGTGCACTCGCCCTTGACTTTCGGTCGCTGGAACCCGCTGAACCCGATGCGGGCCCGCTTCGAACTTGAGGAGCGGCCACACCTCGGCACCAGCGACCATAAAGGTGATTTCCTTGAAACCGCCCATATCGGATTCGGCGGCGTTGAGACGCTCAAGCTTCCAGCCGCGTCGCTCGGCGAATCGTTCATACATGCGGGCCAGGTCACCTGCGAACAGGTTGGCTTCTTCCCCGCCTTCAGCCCCACGAATCTCGACGATGACGTTCTTGTCCGCGTTCGGATCTTGGGGCAGCAACAGCAACTGGAGATCGGCTTCGGCTTCCTCCAGCTCCGCCGACGTCTCCTTGATCATGTCGCGAAGCTCTGCCTTGCCCTCTGAGGTGGGCTCTTCCTCGAGGAGATCCCCCATCTCCGCGACGTCCTCGGTGAGTTGACGAACTTTTCGGCCAGCATCCACGACGCCCGCAGGTGGGCATGCCGGCGGCCAGCGTCACGTGACGCGGCCCGGTCACCCCCGACAGAATGGAGGGAAGGTTGGCTTCGAGCTGGTCGAGCTCGGCCTCGAGTTCGGGGGAGTCGTTCGAGCATGAGTCGGAAGGCTAGCTGGCCACGAACAACCGACCGTCACCCAGTCGCCTTCGAACCGGATGCCACCGAACTCTCGGCGGCGTCTCCGGTCGTGTCCTCATCGGCGTCGACGCTGGCCAAATCGCGATCCACGAGACCGATCACTTCCAACGTCACTGGCACCGCAGGTGCAAGCAACGCCAAACCTTGGGTGAGGAATCCATGTGCATCGGACTTCGCCACCAGGACGTGGACACGAGGCTCGGCAGGGCCACCTGCGCGAAACCTGACCCAACCCATAGCCACATCTGTCATGACCCTCGAGATCCCCACCGGCGGTACCGATCAACAGGTCGGGTCCGGCTTGAGCGAAGGCCGCCCCTCGCTCGAGGAGACCTCGCCCCTGGGCGCGGAGGGCAGCCACTCAAATCGGCCAGGCAGCGGCCGTCCATCGATGGCTCCGCTGCGTCGCACCTCGTCGAGCAGGCGAGTTTCTAGGCGCAACCGGGACAACGGATGAGAACCACTGAGCGGACGGAGCTCGGCGACCAGCTCGGCGAGGTCACCGAGTTCGGCTTCGACGGCCAAGGTGTGTTCGGGTCCAAGCGCGAACTGGCCAAGCAGTTCACGGCGAGCATCTCGATCGTGTTCCCCGACCCCGACGTCGAGCAGCAGACCATCGTCATGTGGTGCGGCGGAGACGGCAACCAGTTCAACACCCCAGCACCACAACGCCGGGTTACCTCCAGAGCCAGGACCCCAGACGAGTTCGGCTCGAGGGTTGGTGAGCGCTGCATTGTGGCGTTCCACGATGCCGTCGAGCACCAAAGCGGCCTGATGAGCACGCCCTTGGAGCGAGTCACGCCACGTCGGCCAATCGACCGGTCGCAGCGGCTCGGCGCCAGCGACGATCTTGGCGACGTCATCTTCTGACAGATCAACGAGTTCAACACCGTCGGCCTGGAACACGGCGCAGGGTATGGAGAGGGTGGACGACAGCGACGCGAGTCCGAGATCACCTTCTGTGGCGTCTCGCGGCCGAATGAGATTCAGTTGTGTGGCACCGGCGCGGCTGGCCCACATGACCGCAGCACCGAGCCGAGACTCATCTGGATTGTACGACCACGCCCACACCGCTCCATTTGCATCGAATCCGCAGATGAGTCCGGCGGCCGCAAGCTGGGGCTCTCCCGGATCGATGGCCGCACCGATGCTGCGGGTCAAACCGGTGAGACGTGCGCGTTCGCGAGCGATCAGGCGTTCCGTCGCTGGTGGTTGGTCGGTGAACATCGCGTCCGACATAGGAGAACCTCATCTCGCTTTCGGGGGTCGTGTCCGCAGGTTGTCGCCAGGCGCTTATGTCTTCGTCGCTGAAAGCGGTCCACACGTCCGTGGTGCTGCTCCGTCGATCGTGATGGTGCAAGACCGCCCGGTCGTTGCGGTGTGCGAGCCTGACGAGGAACGCTACGAACCGAGCGCCGGTCTCCAAACGAGGTCGGGGGACGTCGCTCGTTGCGCTACCGATTCGGCCTGTTGAGCGGTCAGGACGGCCTCTACCGACACGAGTGCGACTGCGACCTGATCATCATCGGGTTCGCGGGTCGTCAAGCGCTGCAGCGACAGGCCTGGGAGCATCAGGAACCGGACCCACGGCTTGTCCGCGTGATTGGCGGCTGCACGAATGACTTCATATGAAAGCCCGGCGACGAGAGGGATGCCAAGCACGCGGCTGGCGATGAGCAACGCCCAGCCAGGGTTGCCGAACAAGGCATGGGAAGCAATGCTGATCACCATGACGGTCAACAAAAAGTTGGTGCCGCAGCGAATGTGTTCCGTCGAATAGCGTTGGGCCGCTTCGACGGTGAGAGGGTCACCGTTCTCGTAGGCGGCGATCGCCTTATGCTCGGCGCCGTGGTACTGAAACACCCGGCGGATGTCGGGGATAAGGCCGATGGCGATGATGTAGCCGAGGAACATCGTCAGTCGGATAAGCCCCTCGACGACGTTGAACCGGAGCGTCGAATCGGTGAAACTACCCAAGGACTTCGAGATGATTCCGGGGGTCAACATGAAGACCGCAGCGAAGATCGTCATGGCGATCACCATGGTCATGCGGGTCGCCGCCTCGCTCGGCTGATCCTCTTCTTCTTCCATCGCTACCTGCGCAGACCAGTTGAGCGCTCGGTAGCCAATCGACAACGACTCCCACAGGGTCGCGACCCCACGAACGAGGGGAATCTTCTGATAGCGATTCGCCCAGCGGGGGGCATCGTGGACGGTGACATCGATTTCACCGTCTGGCCTACGCACGGCGACGGCCCACGAATCGGTCCCCCGCATCATGACGCCTTCCATCACGGCTTGTCCGCCGAGGTAGCGCGTTGGCTCCGAGGCCATCTCACCCTTCCCTTCGATTGCAACCGCTGAGTGAGATCCGGTGTTCGCTCACTGCTGGCGACATGGATCCATGAGGCGATCCGTCCAGAGACGACAGGACTCAGCGCGAAACAAGGATTCTAGTGTCGAGAGTCAAAACACGTGGCGCACGTCTCGATGTCCCAGCTTGACCACGCCCAGAGTCAAAGCGGGCAGGCACGCGGTCTGTCATGACTCAGGCACCGCCGACCGGCGAGGTTGATCGCCAGCAGGTCTGTGCTCAAACAGCAGAGACGCTGCCACCCGGACGGGTGGCAGCGCTCCGGCTGGAATGATGTGGCTGACGTCGCCTCTAGGAAGCGTCCGCTTCGGTCGCTTCGGCTTTTGCGGCGTCCGCCTTGGCCTTTTTCTTCGCCTTGATCTGCTTGCTGTAGCGGCGCTGGAATCGCTCGACTCGTCCACCGGTGTCAACCAGCTTCTGCTTGCCGGTGTAGAACGGGTGGCACTCCGAGCACAACTCGACGCGCATCTCGTCGACGGTCGAGCGAGTCGTGAACTGGTTGCCGCATGAACATGTCACTCGACAGTCGTCGTACTGCGGGTGGATTTCGGTCTTCATGGTGGTGTCTCCTGGCCTGTTTGGCCGGTGTTAACCGAGCAAGCCGGGTAATCATTCCCTGGCGAGCCTGGTCGTGGCACATCGGGCGCCGCGCGGTTTGCGACGGCGGTCTGGTGGTCGCCGAGTCAGCGGTCAACTTACGCGGTGGGTGAGGGAGCCTTTGCGATCTCGGTCAGGAACTCGTCGTTGGTCTTGGTGGAGCCCAGGCGGTCCATCAACAGCTCCAGACCAGCCCCGTCTTCGAGAGCATCGAGCACTCGTCGGAGCTTCCAGACCTGCTTCAGCGCATCGCGATCGAACAGCAGTTCTTCGTGACGGGTCGAGGACTGGCTGACATCGATCGCCGGATAGATCCGACGCTCAGCCAATCGACGATCGAGTTTGAGCTCCATGTTGCCGGTGCCCTTGAACTCCTCGAAGATGACTTCGTCCATGCGGCTGCCGGTTTCGACCAGAGCGGTCGCCATAATGGTCAGCGAACCACCTTCTTCGGTGTTCCTCGCCGCACCAAAAAACTTCTTCGGCGGGTACAGGGCGGCCGAATCGACACCGCCCGACAGGATGCGTCCAGACGTCGGCGCGCCCAAGTTGTAGGCGCGACTCAATCGGGTGATGCCATCCAAGATGACGACGACGTCCTTGCCCAGTTCGACGAGACGCTTAGCGCGCTCGATGGTGAGCTCTGCGACCTGGATGTGCTGTTCAGGCGGACGGTCAAAGGTTGAGGCATATACCTCGCCGCGTTTGACGTGCCGACGGAAGTCGGTGACTTCTTCAGGACGCTCGTCGACGAGCAGAACGATCAGGTGGACCTCGGGGTTGTTCGCCTCAATGGCTGAGACGATCTCTTTCATGATCGTGGTCTTACCGGCTTTGGGGGGCGACACGATCAGGCCACGCTGGCCCTTGCCGATCGGGGCCAACAAGTCGATGATGCGGCCAGCGGTGCGGTTTGGATCACCCGTTTCCATCTTGAGACGCTGATCGGGAAACAGCGGCGTCTTGTCGGAAAAGCTCGGCCGGTTCTTTGCTTGGTCGGCGCTGATACCGCACACCGTGTGGATCTCGACCATCGCCGGGTACTTCTCGGTGTTGCCCGGCGGACGGGTTGCCCCGGTCAGATAATCGCCTTTTCGCAGGCCGTACTTGCGGATCTGCGACGCCGAAACGTACGCGTCGCTCTTGCCGGGAAGCGGACCCGATGACCGAAGGAAGCCGTAGCCCTCTTCGCGGACTTCGAGCAGACCTTCGATAGGGACCGGATCGCCCTGGGGCTCATCGTCACGGTCACGGTTACGTCCGCGTCGGCGATTGCGCCGGTTGTTGTCTTGATTGTTGGCGTTCGTGTTGTTGTTCGAGTTGCGCTGACGGTTCTTGCGCTGGGAGTTATCCCGTTGGGAGTTATCCCGCTGGGAGTTGTCCCGCTGGCTTGCCTCACGGTTGGAGTTACCCGAACCACGGTTGTCGCCACCGCTCGAATCTTGATTGCGACCCCCCGATTGCCCGCCACCTTGTCCGTCCCGGTCCTTGCCACTTTTTTTACCGGAGGAGTCCTGAGGAGTGTTGTTCTGAGAACCCGAGCCCTGGGCACCACCGCTTCGAGCGGAGTCCTGCCGTTGAGAACGGTCATCCTTATCGGCCTCTGATCGGCCGGAGGCATTGACGTTGGACCCAGCGCTCTGCACAGGCGCTGCAGGACGCTTCGACCTGATCGAAGTGCGGGACTGCTGGGCCTTATCCGCCTCCGCAAACACCTCATCGTCGCTTAATGACGGCTGTGAGCTGCGGGCATCGGCCATCGGGTCAAAGCTGAACGACTGTGCACCCGTGTGCGAAGCGGGCGTCTTGGGTGTCGCATTCGGCGCGCCGGAACGAGGTTGTCCTTTGCGTTGGTCAGGACCTTGAGAGCGGGCTGGCCGTGCATCGCCCGCTCGTCGAAGCGCCTGTTTCCACACTGCGCGGCCCACCTCCTTGGGACGCGCCGGAGCCCTTTGCGCGGTCCTGGGTTGCCGATCGCGCCGCCTGGGCACTTTCTTGGGGAGCAGCGCCGTTCCTCGAGGGGCTCTTGGGTTCGGCGCCGCCGCCGCCAGCTATCCGCTCGGCCAGCTCGGCTTTTTTCAACCGCGAAACCCCTTTGATACCCATGGCTCTCGCCATGCTCAAAAGTGTGTCCCTGTCCTTCTTCGCCAAGGAACTCGCGGAAGCTTGATCGCTCATAAATGAGACCTCACGGGTAGCACTGATGTCGCGTTGGTAAAAAGTTCGCGGCATCACGGTGCAGTCGAATGCGTACGTCGCGCCTCGGAGTGGAGTAAACGCTTCCCTGAAGCGGCAGAACAGCCGAGGTGAACGAGACTGCGAGTCGGAAAACAGCGACTCGCCTCGAGGACAAAAAGCTTGTCCAGGTAGACCACACCCTAACCGATACGGTCCGCCACATGCAACGACCGTTGCTGACGGTGCCACATTGATAGACACCCCGACCGACGGCGACGGGCCGCACCAACGGCGATCGATGCAAAAGAGTCCGATCGCACCGGCCCCGCACGGAGGCCATCGAGCTATTTCAGGCCACTTCGAATCATGCGAGGCAGCAGGTCGTAGGCGACTTGGACCGGAGCGTTCGCTGTGAAGGCCTCGGTGAACTGTCCGCCGGGACCGTCCACGGTCGAATCGACCATCATGTACGGCACCGGATCACTCGTATGGGTCTTGAGCGCGACAGGCGTTGGATGATCCGGCATCACCAACATGCGATATGGCCCCATATCGGTCAGGCCTTCCAACAACGGCTCGAGAATCCTCGAATCCCAGTTTTCGAGCGCCTTGACCTTGGCATCAATGTCACCGTTGTGACCGGCCTCATCGGATGCCTCAACGTGCAGCAAAAAGAAGTCGTCGTCCTGGAGGTGCCGCAGGGCCGCGTCGCGCTTTCCCTCATAGTTGGTGTCGTAGTAGCCAGTCGCACCCTCGACCTCGACGACGTCGAGCCCCGTCAAGACGCCCAGACCGCGGAGCAGGTCGACGGCGGTCACCAAACCGCCTGACACGCCATATCGCTGGTCGAAGCGTTCCAGCTGGGGCCTTGTGCCTTGCCCCCACAACCAGATCTGTGTCGCCTCCGCCCCCCACTTCGGCGGCGACCGAGGACACGATCGGCACCGAACGCTCCATCAATGAGATCAGTTGGGGAGCTGCTGGACCGGTCGGCAGGACGATCGGATCGTCACTGATGTCATGTGGCGGGCTGCACCGGGCCTCGCCGAGCTCTCGGGGAGCAACCATGATGTGGCGGTACATCACCCCGGGAACAAACCGAATTCCGTCACTTGACAGTTCTGCATTGACCGCTTCGATGATGGGCGTCGCCAATTCGGTCGGGATATGGCCCGCCGAGAAATCGGCTGCATGACCCCGTCGACGACGGTAACCAGATTGCAGCGATATGCGACCTCGTCGTCCGCGAGGTCTATACCCATCGCCCTCGATCGCGGCGGGACCTCGTCGATCGGAGCCCTACCCGTGTGATAGCGGGACGGGTCAAAACCCATGATCGCCATGTTGCCGACGTCGCTTCCCGGGGAAAGCCGGGGAATGACCGCTGCTCGCCCGACTTCTGCTCGGCTAGCGAGCTTCGCGAACGTCGGCATCGACGCATACTCAATGGGGGTGCGACCGCCGAGTTCACTCAAGGGTTGGTCAGCGGCACCATCGGGAACCAAGACGAGATATTTCACCCGGCCGATGCTAACCGCACTCCCCGCTCGCCCGGTAGCGACTTTCGCGTGTCACCCGCCCGACAGCTCACGTCGTTCGCACGCCTCGCGTCCTGGCAGGCGAGAAGGCTGATGACATCAGCGGTCACCGCCCTGACAACAGAAGTTCACCGGCGCGGCGCGCGTAGTCTCATCCGATGTCTTCGAGTCGTCGCTCTGTTTGGCTCTGCACCCTCGCGTTGATCGCCGCAGGCGTCGCATCCTGCGGCTCCGACGATGACGGCCTCAACGACGCCGACGCGGCGTCAACCCCGTCATCGGTTGGGGTAGCAACCCGTTCCTCCGATACACAACCGGGGTCACCCCAAAACACCATCGCGGCGTCACCCACCTCGACGTCGAGCGCGGAACCGCTCGCGGAAGCTCCGAGCTTGCGCGTCACTCCCCTCACACAAGCTGCCGACGATCCGGTCGACCTCGTACAGGATCCCGTCAGCGGTGACCTACTCATCGCGGAGCGTTCCGGCACAATCCGACGCCTCGGACAAGACGGCGAACTTTCAGATCCGCTGATCGAGATGGCGGTCGCAACCGACATGATCGAACAGGGTCTGCTCGGCATGGTGTTCTCCCCAGATGGCGACTACCTCTACACCAACCGCGTCAACCCCGATCAGGTGACAGCGATCAAGGACTACCATTTCGTCGACGGCGTTCCCGTGGGAGACCCGATCCGAATCCTCGAAGTTCCTCAGCCGTACGAAAACCACAACGGTGGCGGAATGGCGATGGATGAGGCAGGACTGCTCTATATCGGTTTCGGCGACGGCGGCTCGGGTGGCGATCCCCACAACAATGGGCAGGACGCCCAGACGGTGCTGGGCAGTTTGCTTCGCATCCGGCCGATCCCCCGGGAAGCCACGTATGAGATTCCAGCGGACAACCCGTTTGTCGACGGCCCCGGGGCGCCGGAGGTGTGGCACTTTGGTCTACGGAATCCTTGGCGGTTCTTTCTCGACCAAGAACGGGACCTGCTCTGGATTGCCGACGTTGGCCAGAACGTCGAAGAAGAGGTCAACGCCGTCGATCTGTCATCGTCTGGATTGAACTTTGGCTGGGCGGTCAAAGAAGGACTCACCGAGTATGAGCGACCGCATACGCCGTGGGGGGCCGCGGACTTCACCGATCCCGTATACGTCTACGACCACGAAGACGGGCGCTGCTCGATCACCGGCGGTGTTGTGGCAACCGACGACGCGTCTCAAGATTGGTACCTGTTCGGCGACTACTGCTCATCGGAGATCTGGGCGATGAACGCCGATGCCATGAGCGACGGCGACGCTCCGGTCTATCCGCTGCCCCAAACCCGGGTGCGCAACCCCGTCGCCTTCGCGCTCGACGGCGACGGTCAGGCCTACGTACTCGACCAGAGCGGGTTCATCGGCCGTATTACGTTGAGCCGCTGACGTTGCCGATATCTCAAGTACCGAGGATCGCGTCCGCGACGGCTTGTGCTGTCGCGTCGACGGTTTGAGCACCGGCAACCTGCGCAATGGCCTGGTTCGGGTCCTTCAAGCCGTGACCTGTGACCGTGCACACCACCTTCGCTCCCCTGGGTAGGCGACCAGCTCGGTGGAGTTGAGCGACGCCAGCGACCGACGCTGCGGATGCCGGTTCGACAAAGACGCCTTCGTTGGCTGGTAGCCAGCGGAACATCTCGAGGATCTGCGCATCGGTGACCGCCTCGATGCTGCCGCCCGATGCATCCCGAGCTTCGATCGCTCCGTCCCAGGATGCGGGATGGCCAATGCGGATTGCCGTAGCGACCGTTTCGGGATGATCGACGGGCTGTCCGTAGACCAGCGGCGCTGCCCCCTGGGCTTGGAAACCGTGCATTCGGGGCAGGTGGCTACTGAGGCCAGCATCGAAATATTCCTGATAACCCTTCCAATACGCGGTGATGTTGCCCGCGTTCCCGACGGGGAGACAATGCAGATCAGGAGCATCGCCCAACACGTCGACGACCTCGAAGGATGCGGTCTTTTGTCCTTCAAGTCGATAGGGGTTGATCGAATTCACGACGGTGAAGTCACCGCGTTCACCGAGCTCGCGGACTATGTCCAGCGCTGCGTCAAAGCTCTTATCGATCTGGACGACTTTGGCGCCGTGGATCAGCGCTTGACTCAATTTGCCGAGCGCTACCTTGCCGCTGGGGACGATCACAGCGGCGGTCAGACCAGCCCGAGCCGCGTACGCCGCCGCAGCGGCAGAGGTGTTCCCCGTCGAGGCGCAGATGACCGCCGTAGCACCCTCGGCGTGAGCTTGGGTGATCGCCATCGTCATCCCACGGTCCTTAAAGGATCCCGTCGGGTTCATGCCCTCGAACTTCAAATAGATCTCGGCATTGAGATCCTCTGAGAGCCGACGCGCCGGTACGAGCGGCGTACCACCTTCGTACAGGGTGACGACCGCTGTGTCCTCGCGCACGGGGAGGAACGAACGGTACGCCTCGATGACACCCGGCCAACCTGCTTGGTTCATGTTGCGGCTCCGATGACGGCAATAACAGAGTCGATCGATACAACGCAGTCGAGCTGTTCGACAGCCCGCAGCGTGGCCTGGACCGCCTCCTGATTTGAGTAGTGGGTCACAAAGGTCAATTGGGCCTGCTGATCGACGCCGCGTTGACGGACCGATTCGATCGAGACCCCGTTTCTTCCGAACTCAGATGCGATATCGGCCAGAACACCCGATTCATCATCGACGCTCATGCGGATCGCATACTGAGAGCCCGTAGCGGTCGAGTCGAGCATCGGGACGCTTTCGAGCGACCCGTGACGAGGGGCCCCACCACCGACGAGATTCTTCGCTGCGTCGACGACATCGCCGAGAACCGCTGACGCCGTCGGCATGCCTCCCGCACCTCGGCCGTACAGCATCAGCTCACCCACCGCATCGGCCTCGATAAACAAGGCGTTGAAGGCGTCGCGCACCGAAGCCAACGGGTGACTCAGCGGGACCATCGCTGGTTCCACCCGAGCGCCGATGCCCGCATCGGCGCGTTCGACGACGGCGAGCAGCTTGATGGTGTACCCAAGCGCTTCGGCCGCGGCGATATCGGCCGCTGAAATCGCGGTGATGCCTTGACGCGACACGTCATCTGAGGTGACATCGGCACCGAATGCCAGGGTCGCGATGATCGCCGCTTTGGATGCTGCGTCGAAGCCTTCAACGTCGGCGGTCGGGTCGGCCTCTGCGTAGCCGAGCGCTTGTGCCTCTGCGAGCGACTCACCAAAATCGGTGCCCTGTTCGGTCATCTGCGACAGGATGAAATTGGTCGTTCCGTTGACGATGCCGAGCACACGGCGGATCCGGTCGCCTGCGAGCGATTCACGAATCGCACGCAAGAGCGGAATCCCACCGGCAACCGACGCCTCAAAGAGAAGGTCGACACCGGCGGCGTCGGCGAGTTCAAAGAGCTCGCGAGAACACGACGCAATCAGTTCCTTGTTGGCCGAAACCACAGGTTTGCGGAGTCGGATCGCCCGTTCGATCAGTTGGCGTGCCGGTTCGACACCGCCCATCAACTCGACGACGAGGTCCACGTCGTCGGCTTCGACGACCGACATGGGGTCGTCGACGATACGGGGCGTTGCAGATGCAAGGCCGCGCGGGGCGTCGAGGTTGCGGACCGCCGCCCGGGTCACCTCGAGCCGGATACCGGTTCGCGTCTCGATCGCTTGCCCTTGTTGAGCGATGAGCCGAACCAAGGACGACCCAACCGTCCCCAGACCGAGCACCCCAACCCGAATCGTCGGTGCGTTACCCATGGCGTCATGCCCTTCCTCGAAAACCTGCTCATCCTGGATTGAACGGAGTCGACTCATCTAACAGTCCAGACGAGCGAGGTCGTCGAAGGTCTCGCGGCGAATGACCAAGCGATGTTCGCCGTCGCGGACAAAGACGACCGCCGGGCGCGGAACCTTGTTGTAGTTGGATGCCATCGAGTAACCGTAAGCGCCCGTAACCGCAGTGGCGACAAGGTCACCAATGGACACATCGGCGGGCACCGCCGCATTCTTGACGATCAGGTCACCCTGTTCACAGTGTTTTCCGGCGATGGTCGCCCGCTCCGGACGAGGCGCTGCGACCCGCGTCGGATCAAAGACCTCGTAGTCCGCTTGATACAAGCTCGGACGGAGGTTGTCGCTCATGCCGCCATCAACCGCTATGTAACGAACGATGCCGGGAATGTCTTTGATCGTCCCGACCCTATACACCGTGATCGCGCACGGCGCGACGAGCGAACGACCCGGTTCGATCATGAGGCGGATATCCCCGAGAAGTCCGTGATCGGCGCCGCCCCGGAGCGCTGCGTTGAATGCGTCAACGGTGGTTGTCCCGTACCGATCGATGCTCGGGGCGTCATCACCAGCGTGATAGTTGACGCCGAGCCCTCCTCCAAGGTCGAGTACCGACATCTCATGCTCGGTAAAGCGGTCGAGGTCCGCGGCAAGCTCGACGAGGACTTCTGCAGACCGAGCAAAGGAGTCCAGCGCAAAGACCTGCGAGCCAATATGTGCATGTATGCCCGCAAGGTGCAGATCGTTGCTGCGCGACACCGCCTCACATGCCAACGAAGCCTGGCCATTTTGGTATCCAAAGCCAAACTTCGAATCGGCAAGACCGGTCGTGATGTAGTCGTGGGTGTGCGCCTCGACACCTGGATTCACCCGGACGAGTACCGCGGGGATCGTTCCAACCGACCTGGCGTGGCGCACGAGACGATCGATCTCATCGAAGGAGTCGACGACCACGAGGCCGACGCCTGCGGCCAATGCGGTCATGATCTCGGCATCGGATTTGTTGTTGCCGTGCAGCACGATTCGGGCGGGGTCGAAGCCCGCTCGAAGGGCCATATCGAGTTCACCGCCCGTCGAGACGTCGAGGCTCAAACCCTCTTCATCGACGAGCTCAACCATTGCGCGACAGGCAAATGCCTTGGAGGCATAGGTCACATTTCGCGCACCGAACCATTGAGCGAACGCCCGAGCACGCTGACGGATCCCCTCTTCGTCATAGATGAATAGCGGCGTCCCGTAGACCTCGGCTAGCTCCTGTACCGAGACCCCGCCGATCCTCAGCGCACCCGACGCATCGATGTCGTGGTTAGGCGGCAACAGCCGCGCGTCGATCGGCGCTGCCGCCGTGTCGGGTCCTTTGGCTGGATCGCGCGACGTTGAAACTGGCGCCGCCGAAACCGGTGACTCTGAAACCGGTGACTCTGAAACCGGCGACTCTGCATCAGGCATGCTCATCCAGCCTTTCCATCCGATCGGGCACCGTCACACCCAAGATGGCCAGGGCATTGGCCAGTACCGATCGGGAGGCTTCAGCGAGAGCAAGGCGTGCCGTGCTCAGTTGCGGATCATCGGTGAGGACCCGGCAGTCGTGATACCACCCGTGGACGAGGCCTGCGAGCGTACGAACCCACGTCGTGACTCGGTGCACGGCACGCGACTGGGCAGCGAGCTGAAGGGTCTCGGGGAACGTCACCAGATGGGCCATCAGCTCCCGTTCGCGTTCGTGGTCGAGCCGGGACAGGTCGAGCGACTCGATCGACGACAGCGAGAGGCCCGCCGCCTGTGCTGCCCGGGCAATGGACGCGAGTCGAGCATGCGCGTACTGCACGTAATACACAGGGTTGTCCATCGATTGCGACGCGACAATGCCGATGTCAAAGCTCTGGGTCGTATCCAAGCTTTGCAGTAAGAAGGTCAGCCGGGCCGCGTCGGGGTCGACTTCGTCGAGAAGCTCACCCAACGTGATCAGCGTCCCGGACCGTTTTGAAATGCGCACCTCTTCACCGTGTCGCAGCAGCGTCACCATCTGCCCGAGCAGAACTTCGGGTTCGCCGCTGGCGTGTCCCATCGCGCTAGTGCCGAACTGCAGCGACGCGACCTGGCCGTGGTGATCGGCACCCCAAATGTCGATCAGGTGATCAAACCCGCGATCGAATTTGGACTGGTGATAGGCGATGTCGGCGGCCAAATATGAGGGCGTACCGTTCGAGCGGATGAGCACCCGGTCGCGTTCCTCACCTATGTCTGTGGTTCGCAACCAGGTGGCGCCCTCGGCTTCGTAGCACAGGCCAGCGTCGTCCAATGTGGTCAGCGCCTCAGCGACCTGACCTGACTCATGGAGCGAACGTTCCGAAAACCACGTGTCGAATACGACACCGAGACGGTCGAAGTCCTGGACGAGGGCTGCCATGACCTGGGCGTATCCCCACTCCCGAATGTCCTCCATCGGGGCGTCGACCGGCAGGCCTTCGGCCGCATAGGTCGTGGCCATATCGGCGAGGTATTGGCCGGAATAGCCATGTTCGGGCGGTTCACCGCCGGTGATGTAGGACTGGAGCGACAGACCAAACAAATCCATTTGGGCGCCCGCATCGTTGATGTAGTACTCGCGGTGCACCGAATATCCAACAGCGGCCAGCAGGTTCGCTAGGGCGTCACCGATCGCCGCCCAGCGCGCGCCGCCGACATGGATTGGACCGGTTGGATTGGCCGATACGAATTCGAGGTTGATGCTGGCGTGTTCGCCCAGCGTGGCGTGCCCATACTCAGGGCCTGCTGTGAGAACACCCCGAAGAGCGTCGTGCAACCACGACGGCTTCAGATAGATGTTCACAAACCCGGGACCCGCAACTTCGGCATGATCGAAATGCGGCAGGTTCTCAGCACTCAGGTAGCCAACGATCGTGTCGGCTAACGCTCGAGGGTTCTGACCGGACGATTTGGCGTACACCATCGCAGCGTTCGTCGCGAAGTCGCCGTGTTCTGGGTTTCGCGCCGGTTCCACATGAACGCCGCGATCAACCGCCACGCCATGCTCGGAGAGTGCGGCTCCTATCACCTGCGAAATCAACGCTTGCATTGCATCCCTAGCGATCTCTGGTCAACGGACGGCACGCGAATGGTAGCGGTCAACAATCACACGACTCGCTCCCGACCAGGTTGGCTGGCCGCGGGCCAGTAGCAGGGGTTCAGATTCCTCGGGGTAGCTTTTGACCTCACTTCTATCCACGGGTCAACGGGACTTGTATTGATGAAACGCGCATTGATCACCGGCATTTCCGGGCAAGACGGTTCGTATCTGGCGGAACTGCTTTTAGACAAGGGTTATGAGGTTCACGGAATCGTCCGCCGATCCTCGTCGTTGAACCGAGGGCGGATCGACAACCTCAGCCACTCCGAAGCCGCCGCCGAAGGCCGCTACCACCTTCATTACGGCGACCTCGCCGACGCCGTCGGTCTGGTCAACTTGGTGCGCGATATCCAACCCCAGGAGATCTACAACCTGGCCGCCCAGTCCCATGTCGCGGTGTCCTTTGCCATGCCCGACTACACCGGGCTCGTGACCGGGCTCGGCACGGTCCGGATCCTGGAGGCGATACAAGCTTCGGGGATCGACTCCCGGTTCTATCAGGCCTCCTCATCGGAGATGTTCGGCAACGAACCAGCCCCCCAAAACGAAGAGACGCCATTCCATCCCCGCAGCCCGTATGCAGCGGCCAAGGTGTTCGCGTTTCACACGACGGTCAACTACCGCGAGGCCTATGACATGTTTGCCAGCAATGGCATCTTGTTCAATCATGAGAGCGAGCGCCGCGGCGAAAACTTCGTCACCCGCAAGATCACTCGCGGCGTCGCCGCCATCAAACATGGTCTGGCTGAAGAACTGGTCCTCGGAAACCTCGATGCCCGCCGAGACTGGGGTTACGCACCCGAGTATGTCGAGGCGATGTGGATGATGCTCCAACACGACGAACCGGACGACTTTGTCGTGGCAACCGGTCAGACCACCTCCGTACAGGAGTTCTGCGAGATGTCGTTCGCCCACGTCGGACTCGACTGGGAGCAATACGTTCGGACCGACCCCAAATTCGTCCGCCCGAGTGAAGTGCCCGACCTGATCGGCGACGCCTCCAAGGCGCGCACCAAACTCGGTTGGGAGCCGAAGGTCAAAATCGACCAGCTCGTCCAGATCATGGTCGACGCAGATATGGCAGAAATCGAGCGCAACGGCCGCCAGGCGGTGTAGCTCGCAGAGTTGTCGGGCGGGCGACGCTCGGTGCGTTCCCGCCCACCCGTGCCACTACTATGTGGCGCCTTGCCCTCGTAGCTCAGCGGATAGAGCATCGGCCTCCGGAGCCGTGTGCGCAGGTTCGAGTCCTGCCGAGGGCGCTGCTTGCAGAAGTGTCCCGATCCAGCACGCCTGCACACGGTGAAGCGAACACTTGTTCGCTTCACCGTGTAGCATCCTTGACCGTGACACACGCGTTTCAAGCATCGCTGCTCGCTCTGGGCGAACCGACACTGACCGAACTCGGCCCGACCGTTGAACGCACGCATCTGAGCGATGGAGCCTGGGTCGACAGCCGGCCGAGCTGGGTCGACGGCGCCGATGAGCTCTTTGAACGACTGCGCTCCACTATCCCATGGCGAGCCGAACAGCGCCCGATGTATGACCGGACGGTCGACGTTCCCCGCCTGGTCGCCATGTATGGAGCCGACGATCCCCTACCGAGCCCCCTCGTGCAACACGCTCGTACCGCCTTGAGCGAGCACTACAGCGCAGAACTCGGCGAGCCGTTTCGAACGGTTGGCTGCTGTCTCTACCGAGATGGTGACGACTCGGTCGCTTGGCACGGCGACCGCTTCGGCCGCGGCGGCGCGCGACGACACCATGGTGGCGATCATCGTGCTCGGCGCTCGCCGGCGGTTCGGTTTGCGTCCGAGGGCGACGACCGGTCGCACGCTCTGGTTCAAGCCAGGGCACGGGGACCTGCTGGTCATGGGTGGTTCGTGCCAACGCACCTGGGAACACGCGGTACCAAAGAGCTCCTGACCGACCGGCCCGCGGCTCAGCCTGCAGTTCAGGCCCCGCAACGTCTTTTGATCCTCTTCAACCCAGCCGTCTTGAGCGGCTGAACGTCCGAGCCCAGGCACCGTGGTCTGCGCTGCCGATAGCATCGCCGCGGCGCCTACCGACCCGATCGGAATGGCGACCAGCACCGCACACCCAAGGAGCCAGCGTTGAGCGCAGATGTCGAACCGACCGAGGTGGCACCGCTGGCCATCAGCACCATTCCCGAAGCGATCAAACGAGCAGCCTCTCTCTTCGGAGACGACGAGGCATTTGTCGAACCCGACCGCCGACTGACCTACGACGAACTGATCAACGACATTCATGTCGCGGGTGCTGCCTTCATCGCCTCGGGAATAGAGCCCGGCGACCGTGTTTCGATCTGGGCGCCGAACATTTCCCCAATGGGCCATCGCAGCGTTCGGCCTCTATCTCGTTGGTGGTGTCCTCGTACCGCTCAACACCCGCTACAAGGGGACCGAAGCTGGGTATGTCCTCGACAAGGCATCCGCCAAGATGCTGTTCACCGTCACCGATTTTCTTTCCACCGACTATGTCGACCTGCTGAACTCGGTGGAGCGCCAAGACCGTCTCGACGAGATTGTGGTGATGCGCGGACACGTCCCCGATGGGACGGTGTCCTGGGATGACTTCCTCGCACGGTCCGCTCACGTCGACACCACCGAGGTAACCATGCGCTCAAACGCCGTCACCGCCGACGATGTTTCTGACATCTTGTTCACCTCGGGTACGACGGGAGCTCCCAAGGAGCGATGTTGCTGCACGGCGCGTCGGTCAAGGCGTACTGGACGTGGGCCGAGCTCGTTGGACTCACCGCCGAGGACCGTTACCTCATCATCAACCCGTTCTTTCATTCGTTCGGTTTAAAGGCAGGACTCCTCGCAAGTTTCATGAAGGGGTGCACCATGGTCCCCACCCCATCTTCGACGTGCCGAGCGTCATGGCACGGGTTGCCGAAGAACGAATCAGCATGATTCCTGGCCCCCGACGATCTATCAAGCGATGCTGAACGATCCACACCTCGACGATTTCGACATGTCTTCACTGCGATTGGCGGTGACCGGCGCAGCGAGCATCCCGGTCGAGTTGATCTACCAGATGCGCGAACGCCTCGCCTTCGAACGCATCGTCACCGCATATGGCCTGACCGAAGCCACCGGCATCGCGACGGTCGCACGTCAAGGAGACTCGCCCGAAACGATCGCGCACACATCGGGACGCGCCATCCCCGGTGTCGAGTTGCGACTCGTCGATGCCGACGGCGCCGACAGCCTGCCGGGCGAACCCGGCGAGCTGTGGCTACGGGGCTACAACGTCATGGCTGGCTACCTGGACAACCGCGAGGCCACCGCTCAGACGATCACGCCGGACGGATGGCTCCGAACCGGCGACATTGCCGTCATGGATCCCGAGGGAACGTGTCGATCACCGACCGCAGCAAAGACATGTTCATCGTCGGTGGCTTCAACGCCTATCCGGCCGAGATCGAGAACCTCCTCATGAGCGCGCCCAACGTCGCCCAGGCCGCGGTGATCGGCGTACCGACCCACGCCTCGGCGAGGTGCCGATGGCCTTCATCATCCCAACGGCGAGAACATCCGCATCGGCCGACGACATTATCGAGTGGGCTCGCGACAACATGGCCAACTTCAAGGTGCCTCGACGGGTCGAAATAGTGGATGCTTTGCCGCTGAACCCCTCGGGCAAGGTTCTCAAATACGTCCTGAGGGACCGCGTGGCGGCCGAACCGCCCACCAACTAGTGCCTTTTCACCGTTTGGAGCAGATGTGAGCGACGTTCAGCCCCTTGTTGGCATCGTGATGGGATCAAAGAGCGACTGGCCGGTCATGAGCCAGGCGGTCGCCACCCTCGACAGCCTCGGTATCCCCCATGAAGTGCGGGTGCTCTCGGCGCACCGCACACCCGACGCAGCGCTGGCATATAGCCAAGGCGCCGCTGAGCGGGGTATCAAGGTCTTGATCGGCGCCGCCGGTCTCGCCGCGCACCTCTCCGGCGTACTCGCAGCGGGAACCTTGTTGCCCGTCATCGGTGTACCCATGGCTGGCGGTGTCGCAAACGGCCTCGACGCATTGCTCTCCACCGTTCAAATGCCCAAGGGGATTCCGGTGGCGACGGTCGCTATCGGCGGAGCCCGCAACGCTGCGTTGCTCGCCGGGCGGATCCTTGCCCTCACCGATCCAGCGATCGCCGACGCCGTCGCAGCGGACCGACAGGCAATCGTCGACGAAGCATCGACAGCGAACGAGGCCGTACAAGCCGAATGGGCAGAACGCGAGACGCGGTGAGCGCCTACCCGCTGGGATCCGGCGATGTGGCCGTCGTCACCGGCGGCGCATCAGGCATCGGGCTCCGAGCAGTCGAGCGTTTCGCACAACGCGGAGCCAAAGTCGCAGTCGTCGACCTGAACCCGGGCGCCGCTCAAGCCGCTCTCGCCGCCGCTGGCTCCACGGTGTACCAGTACGATGTCAGCGATCGAGAGGCGCTCGACGCCGTTTTCGCCGATATCAGCTCGACACTCGGCCCGCCGAAGGTCGTCTTCGCTAACGCTGGCATTCACGCCGGGGCGGCAGATCCGTTCACATTGGACGGCGACGCCATCGAGACCATGCTCAACGTCAACGTTAAAGGTGTGGTGTGGACCATCGGAGCGGCTCGGCCCCACACACCTCCCGGGGGTCACATCGTGGTGACGGCGTCGCTGTCGGGCGCCGGACCATACACGATCGACCCGCTTTACTCGGCGACGAAACACGCCGTCGTCGGCTTCGTCCGCAGCCTGGCGCCGCTACTCCAGTCCGAAGGCATCACTTTGAGCGCCATCGCGCCGGGTATCGTCGACACTCCGCTCGTTGGCGAAGATGTCGTCGAACTTCTCAAGTCGGTGAACTTTGACCTGCTCAGCACCGATGACGTCATCGATGCACTCGACGTCGCGCTCACCGAGGCGCAACCCGGCGCGTGCTATATCAGCCTGCCAGGAATGGAGCCGGTTCCCTACCGGTTCCGAGGCCTACCCGGCGCCCGTGTACCACTAGATGATTCGAGTGCTCCCTTATGACCAGCGATCAGAATCCAGCCTCGGCCGATGCCCAGGACGCAGCCGACGAGGTTGCCGACGCACCAAACAGCGTGGACGAACTAAACCAAGCGGACGAACCAAACAGCATTGTGACGGCCGAACTTCACGGCGCTCAACAGGATTGGTCACAAGGCACCCAGCCGCTCGCACTCGTCCAAGCCGCGACCGACGGCGCGGCGGTCGATGAGGGTGCCGACGCGCAATCTGAACCGGTTGAAGTGCTCGATGAGGCGGCTCAGGCCTCAGACGACGACGAACCCGAAGAAACCGTCACCCGGCCGGGCAAGCTGATCCGCATCGCGACCATGGTGCGATCGATGCTGGACGAGGTTCGCCGCGCTCCGCTTGACGATGCTGGACGCAAGGCGTTGTCGACGATCCATGCGCGCAGCCTCGCCGAACTCTCCGAGGTACTCAGCGACGATCTCCGCCAAGAACTTGCCGATATGGCGTTACCTCTGAGCGACGACACCATCCCGACCGAAAGCGAGATCCGGATCGCTCAGGCCCAACTTGTCGGGTGGCTCGAAGGGCTGTTCCACGGCATTCAGGCAACCATGGCAACCCAACAAGCTATGGCCCAGGCCCAATTGGCGCAGGTCCGCAACAAGGTGCTTCAGCCCGGTCAGCATGACCCGACGGGCAGCCCATCGGTTGGACAATATCTATAGCTGGCCGGCGGCCCCGAGGAAGGGCGACTCCCCGGGGGCAAGTCACGACGCTGTTCGCACGTAACCTTCACGCGGGCATCTGTACCCCATCAACACCGAGGGAAACTCATGGCAACGGATTCCAAGTCAATGGTCGCGAACTGGACACCCGATTCGTGGCGGGCGTTCGAAGCGCTCCAGCAGCCCGTTTGGCCAGACGAAACCGCGCTCAAAGCAGCGACCGATCAGCTCGCGCAGGAACCGCCTTTGGTTTTTGCTGGTGAGGCCCGATCACTCACCTCGGAACTCGCCTCGGTGGCCAATGGCCGAGCTTTCGTGCTTCAGGCCGGTGACTGTGCGGAGAGTTTCGACGGCTTTGGCGCCAACGCGATCAGGGACAAGCTCAAAGTCATCCTGCAAATGGCCGCGGTGCTGACCTATTCCGCGGGCGTCCCGATCGTCAAGATTGGCCGTATCGCCGGACAGTTCGCCAAACCCCGTTCCAGCGACCTCGAAAAGCGAGGCGACACCGAACTGCCCTCCTTCCGTGGCCACATCGTCAACGACATCGCGTTCGACCCTGACTCCCGGGTGCCGGCGGCGGACCGCCTGTTACGGGCGTACCAGCAATCGGCGTCAACACTCAATTTGATCCGCGCACTCACCAAGGGTGGCTACGCCGATCTGCAACAGGTGCACGTCTGGAACCAGCAATTTGTGGCATCGAGCCCTGAAGGCCGCCGTTACGAGACCATCGCAAACGAAATCGACCGCGCCTTGCGCTTCATGGAAGCTTGCGGAATCAGCCCGTCGAGCGACCCGCGCATGTCCGAAGTCGATTTGTACACCTCACATGAGGCCCTGATCCTCCCGTACGAAGAGGCGCTCACGCGCCGCGATTCGCTGACCGACGGCTGGTACGACTGCTCCGCGCACATGCTCTGGATCGGTGAGCGCACACGTCAGCTGGACCATGCACATGTCGAGTTTTTCCGTGGAATCGGCAACCCGATCGGCTGCAAGATCGGCCCCTCGACCGAACCCGACAACGTCCTCGAACTCTGTGAACGCTTGAACCCCGACCGGATTTCTGGTCGTTTGACACTCATTTCGCGCATGGGTGCCGAGCGCGTCCGCGAGGCCCTGCCGCCGCTGCTGTCGGCGGTCAAGGACGCTGGGCATCCGGTGATCTGGATGTGTGACCCCATGCATGGCAACACATTTTCGTCGAGCGTCGGCTACAAGACCCGCCACTTCGAAGACATCCTCACCGAAGTTGCTGGCTTCTTTGCAGCGCACGAGCAGGTCGGAACATGGCCTGGGGGCATCCACCTCGAGCTCACCGGTGACGACGTCACCGAATGTCTCGGTGGTAGCGACGACTTGCTGGAAGAGAATCTGGACCAGCGTTACGAGACGATGTGCGATCCGCGGTTGAACGTACGTCAATCCCTGGACCTGGCCTTCAGAATCTCTGAACTCCTGCGCGGATAGCCGTCATCGAGCGCACGGCGATGTCTCCGCATTCTGACCGCGGCCTCGACGTGCGCACCGCAGACGAGGCGGCGCCGATCACCAGCGATCAGACCACTCGATCAGCCACCGTGATGCGGCCCGACATAGCGGCCGTGATGACGGCGATACTCAGCTGCTCGCGGTAGCGGCGTCGATAGCCGACAGAGCGCGCTGGACCGCAACGGAACTTCCCGGCGTCATCGGTTCGCGCACGCGACCCGATGCGATAACTCCTTGGGCCGCCAGGACACCTTTGATCACCGCCGGGTTCGGTTCGGCGAACAACGCTTCGACGACATCGAGCAGGGTCTCGGCCAGCGGACGACCACCCTCGATGTCGTTGGCGAGGCCGCAGTCGATCATGTCGACCCAGGTACCGGTCATGACATGCGCAGATGCAGCGATAGCGCCCCGACCGCCCATCAGGGTTAAGGCAAAGGCAACCGCATCATCGCCAGCGAGCACCGAGAACTCCTGCGGCGCCTTCGCGAGCAACTGCAGCGTCGCCGCGTCCAGGGTCCCGACCGCCTGTTTGATGCCGACGACGCCTGGGATCTCGGAGAGTCGGATCAGGGCCTGTGCGCTGAGCTCTCGACCAGTTCGATACGGCACGTTGTAGGCCAAGATCGGCACCGACGAAGCCTCGGCGACCCGTCGGTAGTGAGCCAGGATGCCGTCTTCGGATGGCCGCACGTAATACGGCGCGACGACGAGGTAGGCAATGAGCTGATCGAAGTCCGAAAACAACTCACCGCGTGCACATGTCGACGCGGTGTTGTTCGTGCCGGTCCCGATGATCAGAGAACGATCGAACTCTCGACACGCCTGGGCGGCAACGCCGACGACCGCCAGTGCTTCGTCGGCGGTCAGGGCCGGCGCTTCACCGGTAGTACCCAGTGGAACGAGCCCAGCAGCGCCCTCGTGGAGGACCTTTCGGCACAGGACGTCCAACGATTCGAGATCGAGTTCGGCGTCGTCGAGGAAAGGGGTCACAACGGGAACAAAAACGCCGTCAAATGATGCGCTCTCGGTGGTGCGCTCGGGTGTCATGTCGGCGAACATTACCGGTTGAACGTCGCTGTTGCGGCACTGCGTCGACCGGCCAGACGACGCAGTCTTCGGCGGTTGAAACCGACCGTTTGCCGTGCACCCTTGAACGGCGCCGGGCCCACGGTCATGAGGGGTGCCCCCTGGCCGCGCCAGCCGCGTCATCGACCGTGTCCTTGGTCGCGTCCTTGACTGAGACGTCGGCGGAACGACCGTTTTCGGTCCCCTGCTAGCGTTTCAGCGTGCGCATCTTGTTCATCGCCAATTCGACCGCCGCTTCCTATTCCAGTCGCGTCCGGATCGTCGTCGCTAAGTCCCTCTCGGCCGATCACGAGGTCGAGTTCGTCACGACTGAGCGCAAAGGACATGCCACTCGACTCGCTCGCGACGGTGCGCTCCGAGGGGTCGACGTCGTCGTCGTCATGGCTGGCGACGGGACGCTCAACGAAGCCGCCAATGGACTGGTTGGGACCAACACTGCGCTTGCCACCTTGCCAGGAGGATCGACCAACGTGTTCGCTCGTTCGATCGGCGTCGAATCCGACCCGATCGAGGCGACCGGTCAGTTGATCGAAGCCTTGGCGAATAGACAGATCTTCCCGATCTCTCTCGGATGCGTCAACGGGCGCTACTTCTTGTTTCACACCGGGCTCGGTATGGACGCCGCGGTGACCAACAGGGTCGACGCGAAGCCACATTTCAAACGACTGGCCGCTCATCCGTTTTTCGCGACGCAGGCCGTGGTCACCTGGTTCAAAGATGTCGATACTCGTGAACCTTGGTTTCGGGTCCAATGTTCGGACGGGACCGTGGTCGATGACGCTATGCAGGCGATCGTCATGAATCAGCAGCCCTATACCTATTTGGGTTCCGCCCCCCTCGTTCCGGTGGACGGCATCACCCTTGAAGGTCCGATGTCGGTTCTGATCTCGCGTTCGCTTGGAGTCGCCCATCTGGTGCGGCTCTTTCAATCGGCGGCCACCAACCGACGCTATCTAGAGAAGAGCAAGCACATCGTCATCGCTCGCGATGTTGAGTCGGTGGTCGTCGATGGGCACCGGCCGGTCAGCTATCAGGTCGACGGCGACTACCTCGGCGATGTCGAACACCTCGACATCCGCCGGGTGGCGAATGCCTTGAACGTTGTGCTGCCGACCAGAAACCTGACACCCACGTCAGACATATAAGGCTTTCTTCTGCATCGCAATACACTAGAAAGTCTTGAGAAATTCCTCCCAAACGATAAGAAACCCTTGTCGCCGCATATCCCAGGGGGTTACATTCCCTCAGCACGATCATTTGGTCGTAGTTACGGGACGGCGGGTCCTGTCCACGTGCGACGACGCGCCGGGCGACTGAATGAGCGTGCAATTCCAGCTCGTCGAAGTGCTCAGAAAAGGGGTTTCTTGTGGGTTTGACTTGGGAACGCAAATACGCCTGGGACGTTGACGATTGGCGACAAGAAGCGGAGTGTCGCTCCTCGGACGCAGGGCTGTTTTTCCCCATCGGATCTACCGGTATGGCAATCGAACAGGTCACGCTTGCCAAGAACGTCTGCGAGACATGCGCGGTCAAGCAGTCCTGTTTGGAGTTCGCGCTCCACACCAACCAAGAAGCGGGTGTCTGGGGTGGCCTCGCTGAAGATGAGCGTCGACGAGTTCGCCGAGCGTGGAGGGCGGAACGTCGCCAACGCGCAGCGGCGCTGACCTAGGAACTGGCGAGCCATTCCGCCGCACATATGGGGGCGGAACCTGGCGGGTTGATACGGCACGAGGTTGATACTGGCGCGGGCAATCAGGTCCGTCCGTATCCGCTGACCCTTTTAGGAGGCGCCGTCTGTACCACCGCCGGGCAGCGCAGACACCGCGGTGACCGACGTAACCGGTACGGTCACCGCGAAATGCGCACCACCGTCATTCCACGCTCGTAACGATCCGCCGAGTTCGGCACTGACCAGCGAGTTCACAATCGACATTCCAAGACCGCCCGATGCCGAAGGGTCAAAGTCAGCGGGAAGGCCGACACCGTTGTCGGACACCGAGACGCGGACATGGTCGGGTTCGCGAGACAGCGTCACGGCGATGTTGGCCTGCCCTCGGGGATTGTCCGCCCTTTGCTCGAACGCGTGATCGAGCGCATTTTGCATCAGTTCGTTGACGACCATCGCCAATGTGGTCGCAATGTCGCTCGGCAGCACGCCTGCATCACCTTGGACGGTGATGTGAGCCTGCCAGCCGCGGGCGTTCATCGTGTCTTCGGCGATTCGGATCAGCGGCCGGACAATGTCCCGGAACGGGACGTCTTCGACAAAACCCGTCGACAGAGACTCGTGAACGACCGCAATCGCGCGGACTCTGGTCTCGGATTCGGCAAGCGCCGCTCGGGCCTGAGGGTCATCGATTCGTCGAGCTTGAATCCGAAGCAGTGACGCGATCGTCTGGAGGTTGTTCTTGACCCGGTGGTGTATCTCGCGAATGGTCGCATCCTTGGTCAACAACATGCGGTCTCGTCGCCGAAGATCGGTGACGTCGCGCAACAAGATCGCAACCCGTTCGACTCTGCCATGCGCGATCAACGGGATCGCCTGGTAGACCACACCGGCGCCGGATCCTTCCACCTCTTGTGAAACCGGTGCGCCCATCGTCATCGCGCCGAGCACTGCTGTGTCGTCGAATCCGATCTGACCCAGGCGCGCGCCGACCATATTGGCAAAGATGCCCATCCGGTGAAGCGATGTGACCGCGTTCGGGCTTGCGTAGACCACCCGCGCAGCTTCGTCGAGGACGAGGACGCCGTCACCCACCGAGGGCGGGTCGGGCACCTTGGAGACCTGCTTGAACGGGAAAACCCCGTCAGAAATCATCTGCGCCAAACGCACGAAGATATCCATATAGATCTGTTCGAGCTCACCGGACCGCCTGATCTCTTCGACGGGTGCGTCTCGGGTGACCACGGCGACGGTCCCGTCAGCGAAACCGACCGGGATACAAGAACGTCTGACCAGTTCTGAGGTGTGCAGGCCTTCGACGTAGGCATCAAACTGCTTGTGTTCACGCCAGGCTCTTGCGACGAGGGGCCGCATCTCTTCGTCGACAACCTCACCGACCATGTCGCTCGGATACAGGGTTTGTCCCGTATTGGGCCGCACCTGGTGCAGCACGACGAACCGCCACGTCCCGCCCTGGGTGCTCTTCAAGGGGGCGAAGAGCAGCAGATCTGCAAAGCTGAAGTCGGCCAAGAGCCGCCACTCATCGATCAGATACTGCAGGTGTCCGATCTGGGCGTCATCGAGTTCGGTGTGGCGGGTCGCCAACTCCTCGAGGTGCTGCATCTTGGGAAGTCGCTCAGTCAAATGTCGAAACCGTTCGAGCGATGTGGGCAAGACCACCCAGGTCATGCACATCAGCGGGTAAGAGAGGTACCGACACCACGATGTCTGGAGCGTCTCGCAGGTTCGCGGCTAGGTCATGCTCTCGCGTCGCCACCACTTCATAGTTCAGAAATGCTTCGCCGGCGGCCGCAAGCACACGGCCGAGACGAACATCGTCGACGTCTGTGAGCACGCCGTTTTCCTGCAGCGTCGCTACGGGCGCGTCAGGAGTCTTGTACCAGGTCTGAGCGACCGCAGCTGCCTTGGGATCGCGCATCATGTCGGGTAACGCCTTGTTCATGACAATCGCGGAGTAGTCGAAGTGGCGCTCCCTCAAAGCCTCCGCAAAGTACTCGGCTTCGGCTAGTGGCGCGGGTTCAAGCGTCGACACGACGGTGAAGCTCGTCCGCCGGTCGTGCAGCAGTGCTGCCACAGCATCGGCCCGTTTGACGAACCCGTCATACATCGTCTGGAAATTCAGCAGAAACTCGGCGAGGTCTTGGAGCAGCTGACTGCCAAGGACCCGGTCCGCCACTTGATAGAACGGGCGGCTCGCCACGTTGAGCAGCCGACTCGTGCGTTTTCCGCCGACCCGGTAGGGCGCCGTGAGCAGTCGGATCAAGCGGCCACCGAAGAACTCGGCCATCCGCTCGGGTGCCTCCAAAAAGTCGATCGCGTGCCGCGTGGGCGGCGTATCCAACACGATGAGGTCGTAATCACCAGCCGCGTGGAGTTCGTGGAGGCGTTCCATCGCGATGTAGTCGTGGCTTTGGACAAAGCGCGATGTGATGTTGTGATACATCGGATTGCTGAGGATGCGTTCGGCGGTCGCTTGGTCGGGAGCGTGACGATTGATCAGCGCGTCCCAAGACTGTTTCGTGTCGAGCATCGCCACCCACAGCTCACCCTTCGGCGACAGACCAGCCCGTTCGAGCACGTCGGGAGCAACCCTCACCGCGTCGTTGCCAATACCGGGAATGCCCAGAGCATCCGCGAGGCGACGAGCCGGATCGATGGTGAGCACCAGCACTTTCGTGCGCGTCTTACACGCCGCGCCGAGACCGGTCGCCGCTGCGATCGAGGTTTTACCCACACCACCAGATCCGCAAAAGATCATGATCTCTTTGGTGGTGATGAGGCGGTCGAGGGTTGCGGTTCGAGCGCTCACAGTTCCTCTCCCAACGTGTCGGCAAGTTGTGAAGTCACCCGGCGTCCGTGACTCCGCACGAACAGGTAAGGCACATACCACAGCGGCAATGACACCGATTCGGCGAGACGTTGCATGTGGGCCGCTCTGGTCGCCCGCATCGTTCGAGCAAGCGCTGCCGAATCGACCACCTCTAGTGCTGTATCCCCCAGCAGCTCTGCAACTTGGTCTCGTTCTTGTTCGGCGATCCGGTCAAAGATCAGACCCTCGTCTTTGGTGAAGAGGGCCGGAAGCACGCGGTTGACAATGATGCCGATGATCTCGGTGCTGAGCCGATCGCGTACGCGCCCAACCAGATCGATGGTCTCAGAGACCGGCATTTCTTCGGGGGTGGTCACAATCAGCAATCCCGTCAGGTTGCGATCGGACAACAACTCGATCATCCAGTCGGTTTGCTGACGAACCATGCCGACCTGGACGAGTTCCATGATCGACTGGGCCGCGTCGAGCTGGCCGACGATGTGGCCGGTCGAGGCAGCGTCGACGATGATCAGATCCCACGGCGCGGTACCTTCGAGGGACTCTCGGAGCTCCCAACAGATCTTGCCCGTGGTCAGGATTTCTTTGATCCCGGGCAGGGCCGTCGCTATCCAGTCGAACATGTTGGCGACCGGCCCGAGCCGTCCGAGCAGCGGGACCTTCAAGAACAACCGCATGTCCTCGGAGGGAGTCTTGGGTGTTCATGGTCATCACATGAAGGTTGGGCTCAATCTCGACCGGCTCGAAGCCAACAGGTTCATGTTCGAAGAAGTCCGCAAGGTTGCCCTTCGCGTCGACCTCGACGAGCAACACGGTCTTGCCGATCCGCGACGCGTGTTGGGCGAGCGCGGCCGAGACGGTGCTTTTGCCCACGCCGCCCTTGCCGGTGACGAAAAGCAGCCGCCTATTGAGGGGATTTTCGGCTGTGCTCATCGGGGCGACTAGCGAGCGAATCCGACGGTCTTACCCGACGTCGATGATTCGAGGTGCACGAATGCAATGCGCTCACCCGGAACACCGACGCGATTGCCCTGTTTGTCGGTCAGCCACAAGACCCGGTCGTCGTCGGCCATAACCTCATCGACTTTGGCCTGAATGTCATCAGCCGTTTCGTCGGTGTCGACGACGATTTCGCCCGGGTGAAACACAACTCCGATTCGGATCTCCATGTGACTGCTCTGTTCCTTGTCGTTAGCTTGTTCTGCTGTGAGTGATGCTGTTTTCGCGGCGCCCGGCCATCGCCAGCCACCTGCTCGAGCTACTCGATGATCTTGAGTTCTTTGTTGAAACGTCGCTTGGGGGCGAGATCGACCGCGATCGTCTGAGCGATGGCCTCGAAAACCTTCGATGCCTCGTGGTCAGGGTCTACTACCGTAATCGGCGTACCGACATCGCCGCCTTCACGCAACGCGGAAACGAGCGGGATCTGCCCCAGCAGCGGAACGCCAAAATCATCGGCGAGCTGATGCCCACCGCCCTCACCGAAGATCTCATAGGCCGTACCGTCGTCGGCACGGAACCATGACATGTTCTCAACGACCCCAGCGACCGGGAGGTTGACCTTCTTGGCCATGGCACCCGCCCGCTGGGCAACCTTTTGCGCAGCCGGTTGCGGAGTCGTCACGATCACGACTTCGGCGCGGGGCAAAAACTGGGCGATCGAAAGCGACACGTCACCCGTCCCGGGAGGCATGTCGACCAAAAGAAAGTCTGGTTCGTCCCAGAAGACGTCGGTGAGGAACTGTTCGAGAGCCTTGTGAAGCATCGGTCCTCGCCAAATGACCGGCTGATCCTCACGGATGAAAAAACCCATCGAAATGAGCTTCACGCCGTGGGCCTCAGGCGGAATCATCATGTCGTCGAGCACGGTCGGAGGACGCTCAACGCCCAGCATGCGCGGCAGGGAAAAGCCCCAAACGTCGGCGTCGACCGCAGCGACTTTGTAGCCGAGTTTGGCGAGAGAAACGGCCAGGTTCGCCGTGACCGAGGACTTGCCAACACCGCCTTTCCCCGACGCCACGGCGATAACGCGGGTCGAACTATCGGTGAACGGATTAGTGTCACCACCGCCGCCGCCGCCCTGGACCTTGCCGCGGACCGCTTCGAGTTCTTGTGGCGTCATCACGGTGAGGTCGATCGCGACCGAATCGACGCCGTCGAGTGGTGTTACCGCCTCGGTGACCCGCCGTTCGATCTCGGCCTTCATAGGACAGCCAGGAACGGTGAGTGCCACCTGCACAGTCACCGCCCCCCCATCGATCGTGATCGATTTGACCATACCCAGGTCGACGATCGACCGGTGTAGTTCGGGGTCTTGTACAGGTCTGAGTGCTGTGAGTACGTCGGCTTCGGTCGGCATGGGTTCTCCCCTTGATGGCGGTGCGCCTCACGATGAGGCCGCTCCGATGACAGGTCGCTCACGAAACTGGGCACTCGTAGAACGGGGCACTCTCGAATCTCAGACCACTTCCCGCGGTCCGGATAACAAGGCGGTCCAGCGCCTGACCACCCCACGAGCTGTGGGCGATCCGGCTTCGATGCCCGGGTGTTTGACACGACGGGCTGGACCACGGCCAATAGGTTACAGAGTCCAACCGCCGCGGCGACCACCGCGTCACAGCAGACGATCTCCTCGGACAATGGCGCGGCCCTTGGGTCTCCTCGGCGCGGGGCTGTACCGTTTCCGGGCAGGTTCGAGTCGTTGCGACCGTCCCCATCCTGGTTGGATGTCCAGGTTGGACGTCCAGGTTGGATGTCCAGGGCCGACACGTCTGAAGTTGCATGCACGTGACGACGGCCAGTCGATGTGCGGTCGATGCGCCAGCCAATCCCGGGAGGGCTCACGGACTGATGCGACGGATCTATCTGGACAATGCGTCGGTGAGCCCTTTGCGCCCCGAAGCGGCCGCCGCTATGACCGAAGCGATCGGCCTGCCGTCAGCAGATGCGGGACGGCTGCACGCCGACGCACTTCCTGTACGCGATGTGATCGAGGCGGCACGGGTTCAGGTCGCAAATCTGGTCGGTGCGAATGCCCGATATGTGACGTTCGTTAGCGGCTTTCCAGAGGCGGCGGCAACGTGGGTCCAGCCCTCATCTGGCGAACCTGACTTCGATGTGGTGACTTCGCGCATGGAACGAACATCGGTGACCAGCCAGATCCGGGGACAACGCTTCGATGTAGACATCGACCGGGGCGGACGTATACGGCTCGACGATGCAACCAATGTGCTGGCCCGTGTCGCCGCTACCGGCCGAAGGACTCGGGCCGTGTTCGAACACACCAACAACGAAACCGGCGTGAGGCAGCCGGTCCACATGCTGGCCGAACTGTCTTCGCTGTACCGGGTGCCGCTACTGGTCGATGCCGCTCAAGGGATCGTCGCAGACGACATCGACCTCGGTGGGCTGGGCGCCAACGCGGTCTATGTCGATAGTGCCCTGATCGGCGGCCCTTCGGGGGTTGGAGCGCTGATCACGGATCGCCGCACCCGTCTGACCCCCCTGTTTTCGGGTTCCGCCCAAGAGCGTGGACGTCGGGCCGGTCTCGAGCCGACCGTCCTGATCGCCGGGTTTGGGGCCGCTGCAGACGCCGCCGTGAAGAACCGGCATCGTGAGTCAGCGGCGCTGCAGCAGGTCGCGCTGTGTTGGGACCGACTGGTTACCTCGACGATTCCGGACGTCTCCATCGCTGGCGTCGACGATGTCACCGGTATGGGGGTGAGTCTCGGCCGCGATCGGCCCGGCACCGGGGCAGCGCTCCTTGAAGGTTGCAGCACGAACACGGAACCATCGGTCGAGCGGACACTTGCACCGTCGGTGAGAACGATCATGGTCGATGGCGTCGTCGCGGAGGGATTGGTGATCGCCCTCGATCAGGGGGGTGTCAGCGCCCATTCGGGATCCGCGTGCAGCGCCGAAACGTGGCAACCGTCCCCGGTGCTCGACGCTATGGGGCTCGACAGCAACTCCTCGCTGCGCGTGTCGTTCGGGTGGCATACCACGACTGCCGAGGTGGAACAGGCGGTGGGCATCTTGAGTGATGCCGTCCACAAAATGCGGTCACTGCGCCCTTAAAACCGCAGCAATTCGACCATCCCGGTCGAGGTCATCATGTGGCGGGAAGGCGAAAGATTTGGCCCGGCATGATCAGATCTGGGTTGCCCGGATCGACCAATAGATCGATGTTGACGTCGATCAGCTTGCGCCAATACGAGCCGACTTGCTGGACGTTTGGCGTGGTTCCAGACCGCAGTGCCACCACCCGCTCAGCAATGGCCCAGAAGTGTTCCCCAGCGCGGACCTCCCAAACCTCGTCCGACAGGGCATGAGACCCCGACTCGCTATCGGAGGCTTGCTCAAAAGCCGGGCCTGGGGCGGTGCCAGCTGCGCTGAGCGTCGGATCGTCGACATCGCCGAGCTCGCTGGACCCGACCGAGGCCACCGCGTTTGGGGTTTCGCCGTCGCGACCTTGTATTTCGATCGAGGCTGCCCTGCCGTCGGCTGCCGCCTCGATGCTGGCGTTGTGCCCGTTGCCGACGCGCTGGAGACCCATCGGCGGCCCTACTCCGATGTCGGTGAGGACTCGCTGGGCCTGCTCGGCGGCCCAGTTGTTCGCTTCGGCCTCGTGTCCGCCAGCGTCAACGATGACCGGAACCGAAGGAGGCGGCCCGACCGCCCCCGCTGACCCTCCGAACGCCGACGAAAGAACCGCTGTCTGCGCTATGACAAGGCGCAGATATCGGGGAAGTCCAGGCAACCGGGTAGCGATCTCAGGCGGCATCAACCTGGCCCACGAAAGAGCGCTGACGAGCGCGATCCACGCCGTGATGAACAACGCCCCCGTCACAGCGAGGTTCACACCGATCTGGTCGGGAGTTGCGGTCTGCACCCATGCCCACCAGCCAGCGCGTACAACCGGCGTCGGGCCGAGGAGTTGGGGTGTCGACAGAGATGACAGCGCACCGGCGATTGCCGCCGATACCGACATCCATCCGAGGAGAACTCGCTGCCGATGAGGAGCACCTGTTCCGTCCTGAGCGTACATCTTCATACCTTTTCATAGTTTTCTCTCTGCTTGCAAGGCGCCAGCGACACCAGCCCCCTGTCGATGCACTACCTGTTCCGCATTGTTGGATGCACCAACGAAGCACACATCGACTCCCCCGGGGCCGGTCGACGCCACCCACCTAGGAAGCGCCGCGGGACGTTGCCGCTACAAGGTCGGCGCGCATCCAGACGAGAAGACGACAAACCCTCTACCATCTGGCCGGTGATCGTCTTTCGGATTGCCGCCTTTTTCGCTGGCGCCTACATCGCCATATCAACCCTCGGATCCGCAATCGCGACCGTGGTCGTTCCCCGAGGCATTCGCCTCAAGATCTCCCACGCCATCTTTCGATCGACCGCACGGCTCTACTCGGCGGTACTTCGACGGGAGAGCGACGCGATCAGCCGGGACCAAAAGGCCGCATCATTCCCGGCGGTTGCGCTCATGCTGCTGCCCATCGCGTGGGTGGCGCTGGTCATCATTGGTTTTGCGTTGATGTTTTGGGCCCTCGGCGTGCCTGGGCCGCGCGACGCCTTGGAGCTATCCGGCTCCTCGGTGACCACGCTGGGATTCTTCCCAGCGCCCGATGCCGCCACCACCGCCGTTGCCGTGTTCGAAGCAACGGTGGGCTTGGGCGTGGTCGCTCTCCTGATCTCGTTCCTGCCAACGATGTACGGCCAGTTCAGCGAGCGTGAGGTGATGGTGTCACTTCTGCGAACCCGCGCTGGCGCACCGCCCGACGCTCTGACCTGGCTCAAGCGCGCCCACACCATTGGCTGGATCGGCACCGACCTCGATCGCAGGTGGTTGGAATGGGAACGTTGGTTCGTCCAGCTCGAAGAGTCCCACACGTCGTATCCAGCGCTGACCTATTTCCGCAGCCAGGTACCACACTCCTCGTGGATCACGAGCGCTGGAGCAGTCCTGGACACCGCCGCCCTTCGCGTTGCCGTCATCGACGCCAGCCCCGCGCCAGAAGCGCAGATCTGTCTACGTTCGGGATTCATTGCTCTGCGCAGCATTGCTCAGTATTTCGAGATCGAATTCGATCCAGATCCTCAACCCGACGATCCGATCACGATTTCTCGCAGCGAGTTCGATGCCGCCGTCGATGACCTCGCCGAGGGCGGGGTTCCGGTCAAGGAAGACCGCGATCAGGCGTGGGCGGATTTCGCTGGTTGGCGAGTCAACTATGACCGAGTGCTGGTCGCCATCTGCATGGTCGTGCGGGCTCCGTACGCACAGTGGTCCTCCGACCGCACCGTCGAGATCGGCAAGGCTGGGCGGCGCTACGGGTGGGGCAAACACAAGTCTCGGGTCCCGCCGATCCGGCTGTAGCGCTTCGAGAACCCACCAATTTGCAATACCTCTGATGATCTTTCATGATTATCTGTCATGTTCTCTGCAGGCGACTATCAGCTGGTTTCGCGACTCCACCCCGACGCTGAGGTCTGGCGCGCCTATTCGATGAAGCGCCCAGATGCGCCGGTCGCCTGCAAGTACTTGCCGCTCAGCACATCTCGACCAACCACGGTCGGTGCCGAGTCAAGACCCTCTGACCCCCTCGTCGAAGCCAAGTTATTAACCAGCGTCTGCCACCCCAACGTGATCGAAGTCGAGGACTTCTTCGTACACCGAGGACATATCGGTGTCGTCATGCCCATGGCACTCGGCACCCTGGAGCACCCGCCTCAGGATGTGCCCAGTGAGCTACGCGAGCCCCATATCTGGCTCGCGGGTATTGCCCTCGGACTTGCCGCACTCAGAGAAGCGGGCTTTCGACATGGGCGACTGAGCGCCGATCACGTCCTGATCTTCCCCGACCGACTCTGCATCACCGGACTGTCGGGCGCGGTACCGCTCGCACCGGAGCGACGGTCACTATGGGCCAGGTTCGGACATCGGAGCGCATTGCGCTGGTTGACCCAACGTTGCGCACGTTCTCGATCCGTCCAGCATTCGCGATACCCCCGGTGTTCCGAAGCGGGCCAGCATCTGGGATCAGGAGTATCAGTCCAGACGCCCATCCCAGCGCCCGACGCTCCAAGCGATTACACCGATGGATCCGATTCCACCGATACTGACGATGTCGCCGCGTTCTTCGATGTTGCGGACCTGTTCATCAACTGGACCGACGCCACGCTGCCCGACCTCACAGCGGAGGTCCGCAATCTCCTGAATCTGGCCCGCGCACGGGCGCCTAGGAATGCCTCGGACCTCATTGCCGGTCTCGGACTCGACGCTGGGCCACACACCGCACCCAGGCTGCACCGAGCTGCCAGCGAGGTCGCGGTGCAGCCACGATCGCCCGCTCAGGGACCACACCCAACAGGTGCCCTCGCGATGACCCGTTCCAACCGACCGCGTAAACCACCGCCAGAACCGACGCCGAGCGGCCGGTCCCACCGAGGACTGATCGGTGTTGTGGTGTTGCTCGCCTCCCTGATCATCGGCTCTGGTCTTGGGTTTCAGGCACGTGAACGCCCAGGCCCGCCAGCGGCCGCGGCTACGCAGCCACCATGCTCGAGAGACCTTGACCAACGATCCGTCGGCAGCCTTGTCGGCGTTGCCGACGTCGATGGTGATGGCTGCAACGAAGCCGTGTATCGACAAGGACACACCGTTGAGGTCCTCGACGGCAACGAGATCGATACGTGGCGGATCGGTAGCGACGCCGGCATCGCCCTTCTGGGGGATTGGGACTGCGACGGCACCGCCACCCTGGCGGTCTATGACCCGAGTGGATGGCTGTGGCGCTTCGATGGTTGGGACAGCAGGGCTACCGCGCCTACAGATGGTGGTGGGGCATCCACACGAACGTCGCCAGGGGTTCCCGCACCTGCCGATGCGTTGGTGCGAATCGACAAATCTGGCGACTGCGATGACGTCACGTTCTCCACGACAGTCCCAGCAACGACAGCACCAGCAACGACAGCACCAGCAGCGACAGCCCTGACCATTCCCCAAGTCGACCCGATGCCAGAAGCGCCGGGCTAGGTGGCTGGTGTCAAACGCGTGGCGCACGTCTCGACGTCCCGGCATCACCACTCGCGGCGTCCTCAATTCCGCCATTACGTACGGGTAGTGACGAAATCTCGTCCTTGCGACTGGCGCGCCGGATCGCCGATCCGCACACCGACGTTTAACACCACCCACCTAAAGCCAACGGTTGAGCGCCGCAGGACCCTCCCAGGGTTAGGGCGCTCGGGTCAGGCCCGTCAGCGTTGACATATGGAGCGGTGAAGTCCGCACCGCCTGCACCTGCAGACCCGTCGCGCCAGCGTCCACCCCGAACGGTCGCGAGCTACTCAACGATTGGGACGGCTTCGCTGCGGGCCGGACGGGCGTGGCGAGGTGGCGCCGTCTCCGCTCAGCCGATGCGGAGCGAAGGTGCCGACACGTTCATGGTTTCAGCAGTTCTAGGGTGTTGTAGAGGGCGTCTGGATCGGTGGTGAGCGGATTGAGCGCAACGACATCAACGCCAGCGTCCAGATAGTTCTCCAATGCCGCTTTGCATTGTGCCGTATCGCCGATAACCGCCATCGTCGAGACCAGCTCGTCGCTCACCCCTGCTGCTACTCCCTGCCGGTCACCCGTTGCCCATGCCGCCTCGATGGCTTCGGCCTCTTCAACAAATCCGAGCCAACGAAAGAATCGGTTGTACACCGACTGCGCAGCGTATGGACCGAACACCATGCGGACGACGTCACCAGCGGTCTTTCGGTCGAGGCCGTGGACGATGTGGATGCGAGCGACCAGCTCGATGTCATCGGGATTGCGGCCAGCGGCGAGGGCACCCGCTGCGATCTCGGCCTTGACCTGTGGCACATGTTGGGGTGCCAACATATTGAGGACAACACCATCAGCCAATTCGCCAGCGAGTCGCAGCATCTTGCGGTTCAACGCTGCCATGTAGACCGGTGTCGGTGGATCGACGGGCAGGGTCATGCGGTAGCCGTCAACGGCGAGGGTCTCGCCCTCGAACGACGTCTTTTCACCGCTCAGAATCTGCTTGACCGACGTCATGGTCTCGCGCATGCGCGTCAACGGCCGAGCAAAGGGTGTCCCGTTCCACCGCGACACGATCGTTTCGCTGCTCGTGCCGAGGCCGAGGACGAAACGTCCCTCAGAAAGCTGGGTGAGTGTCGCTGCCGACATGGCCAGCACCATCGGCGTGCGGTTGTAGATCGGCACCACAGCGGTGCCGATGCGCTGGGTGGTGGTCACCGCGAGCGCTCCGGCGACGGTAAACGCGTCCGGACCAGCAACTTCTGCCAGCCAGGCCTCGGTATAGCCCCAACGTTCGCATTGTTGAGCCAGTTCGATCATGTCACGACCCGCGATTGGCCCTGCTGGAAGCGAAATTGCGTAGGTCATCTCATCAGCTCCATCGCGACGAGCTCGATCTCGCCGGTCGCGTCGTCGTGTTCCATTCGGTAGCCGCAGGCCTCGGCCAACATCTGGCGACCCTCATCAGGGCCTATAGCAAGCAGCTCATCGCCAGCGACGTAGTGAAACGGGGTCCGTCGCCGATATCGGTATACGTCATTGCGCACGAGAGCGAGCAGATAAAACCCGGTTTCGAGCTCAAGGTTGTAATCGCGACTCGACGTTCCGGCGATCGGCGACCCGGGAGCGATCGGTACCCGCATGATGACTTCATCGGATTCGCCCATCGCCGCTGCAAACACGGGATGTACCTCGACACCAGCTTCGACCGTCCAAACGATCTGTTGTGCTGAGTCGCCAATAGTTTCGCTCGCCTGCGCCAAATGCAACAGGCCCCGCAGCCCGGACGGATCGACAACGTCCCCAGCGGCCCGAAGCACCCACAGTTCGATCTGTTCGCGCATCTCATCGAGACGGTCTTCGAGTCGATTGACTTCCCGCGAGAGCGGCACATCGTTAAACAGCAGCGCCGAATAAGCCAGGCCGACGGCGACCTCGGACACATTCTTCATATCGACGAGCACGTCGATCGCCCGATCGAGGTCGGTCAACGCGACCTGACCTTCGACAGCGGGTTTGACCCATTCAGGTGCCCCGGCGAACTCCCGCAACATCGGGATCCCTTCGGGTGAGCCCTGAAGGATCAAGACGTCTCCGGGTGCCAACACCAGGTCCTCGGCCGGATCGATAAACCAGTCTTCGCCGCGGCGCACCGCAACCACAGTCATGCCGATCTCGGTAGGCAAACTCAACGATTCCAGGCTGTGGCCTTCCATCTGAGAACCCGGCCGAACCCGCACCCAATGCGAGATCTCTTCGGCACCGGCAAGATCCGCGACCAGTGCACTGGGGATGCCGAGGTGACGACTGACCACGCGGCCGATCTCGACCGCTGCGTTTCCCATCCGTTCGATCGCCGAGATCAACTGCAGAACCCCCGACATCGACTCGGCGTCACGGGGTGACCGAGCACCGAGGATCGAGACGGTCCGCATCTCATAGACCAGGTGAGAAAGCTGACCTTCCAGCGACGTTACTTCGGCGGCCATACCCGCATCGCCGAAGAAAACCGCTGCATAACCAAGGTCGACCATGAGCTCAGAGACGTCTTTTGCCTCCGAGCATGGCCTTGAGATTTCGAGGCTTATTCGCTTCCATTTGGTTTGCCGACAGCTCCTGAGATGAGGTGGAACACGACTCTACCGAAGCGCCCACGGTGGACGCCCGCCAATGTGCATCGGTGTCGGCGCGGCCAGCAGGCCGCAGTCGGTCACGTCGAAATGTCGACCGACTGCCACCCATCGTCGAGAGGACGGAAACAGGCGACAAAATGCCCGTCGGCCGCCTCTTGTAGGACGGGGACTTCGGTGCTGCATACATCGACGGCCCGAGGACAGCGAGGATGGAAACGACACCCCGTCGGCGGATCGAGCGGTGAAGGCGGCTCGCCTCGGACCACAACTGCCTTGCGCGATCGGCGAGATGGGTCGATTTCGGGGATCGCGGCGAGCAACGCAGCGGTATAGGGATGTGCTGGCCGCCAATAAAGCTCACCTGACGGCGCTATCTCGACGATACGCCCCAGGTACATGACAGCGATTCGGTCAGCCACGTGGTGGACAACCGACAGGTCGTGTGACACGAACGCGATCGTTAGGTTCCGGCTGGAGCGCAGGTCCTCTAAGAGATTCAGTATTTGGGCTTGGACCGATACGTCAAGAGCCGAGACCACCTCATCGCAGAGGAGGACATCAGGATTCCCCACCAGAGCACGGGCGATAGAGATTCGCTGGCACTGCCCGCCCGAAAACTCGTGTGGCTTGCGGTGCCACACATCGCCTGGATCGAGACCGACCGCCGTCAACGCTTGCTCGGAACGTTCGCGATGCTCCACCCTGCTTCCCCGTCCCTGTATCGCTAGCGGTTCGAGGACGAGGTCTCCAACGCTTCGCCGGGGGTTCAACGACGCGATTGGATCCTGAAAAATCATCTGCATCTGTGGACGGCAGTGTCGAAGCTCCCGGTCGCTCAGGGCGAGCCAGTCGACCCCGTTGACCACGACCTCGCCTGATTCTGGCCGACTCAAACGCATCATGGCTTTGAGAGTCGTCGACTTGCCGCACCCCGACTCGCCCACCAGACCCAAGGTCTCGCGCCGAGCAATGTCAAATGAGACCTGCGAGACGGCGTGCACCGTACCGGAGCGCATCTTGAAACGCTGTTCGAGTCCGCGCACCGACACGACCGCACCGCTTGCGCGGTCGACGTCAGCGCTTGGGACGTGTTCCGCACTGTTTGGCACCGTACTCATCGGTTCACCTCGCCGGCTGGTCGGCCCTCCACGGGTTGACCCTCGGCCCCGGCGGACCTGACCACCCCGCCGCTGGTGTCAGCCGACCCATCCTCGAGCGGTGACGGTGCGGCCGACGGCTCGACCAACGCCATTCCCCGATTGGCAGACAGCGGGAACCAGCACCGAAATCGATGGTCGGCAGAAAGCTCGGCGAGCGGCGGCTCTTCGATGCGGCAACGATCCTGAGCGAAGCAACACCGCGGATGAAAGCGACAGCCAGCAGGCGCATCTGCGAGACCTGGCGGTCTCCCAACGATGGCGTCAAGGCGCGAATGCGGCACGTCGTCAAGGGTTGGAATCGACCGGATCAGCGCGTCGGTATAGGGCATGACCCGTTCAGCGAGCAGCGTTGATGCTGGCGCCTGCTCAACGATGCGACCTGAGTACATCACGGCGATCTCGTCACATTCTTTGACGGCCACGGCGACGTCGTGGGTAACCAGAATCATCGCCGTCGAATACAGCCGTCGCTGCTGTGCGAGCAGATCCAAAATCTGGCTTTGCACGGTGACATCGAGTGCGGTGGTTGGTTCGTCCGCGAGTAAGAGCGAAGGTCGTCCCGCCAAGGCCATGGCGATAACTACTCGCTGACGCATCCCGCCCGACAACTGGTGTGGGTATTGAAGCGCACGGCGTTTTGGGTCGGGGATACCAACGTCGAAGAGTAGGTCGTGCACACTCGCTCGGGCGCTGCGTCGGGTCATCGAACGGTGCTGGGTAACCGCCTCGGCAACCTGGTCGCCGACGGTACGCACGGGGTTGAGCGCGGTCATCGGATCTTGAAACACCATGGCGATCTCATCGCCCCAGAGCCGGGACAGATCCTGGCGAGACCGCCCCACCAACTCTTCACCCTTGAAGAGCACCGAACCGGTCATCGAGACCGACCGGGTCGGGAGCAGTCCCATGATCGATCGGGAAAGGACCGTCTTTCCCGACCCTGACTCACCGACGATCCCAAGCACCCGGCCGCGGTTCAAGCTCAGCGATACGTGGTCGACGGGGGTTACCTCCCCCGTCGCTGTTACGAACCGGGTCACGAGGTCGCCAACGTCGAGCAGCGCCTCACGATGCGTCGGGACGCTTGGGATAGCGGGCTCCGCGACGCTCATAGCCCGGACTCTCGAACATCGAAACGGCGCCGCAGTGCATCACCGATCAGGTTGAAAGCCAGCAGTGTCAAAACATTGTCGCTGCGGGCATCAGGGCGACTTGTGGGGTGGTGTCGAGGTCGCCGCGACCAGCGTTGATCAACCCTCCCCAGGTAACGGCTGGCGAGGGAACGGAAAGACCGAGAAAAGCCAACCCTCCTTCGGCAGCGATGACGATCGCGACGGCGACAAAGGAGAACGAGAGCATCGGCGGAATCACATTGGGCAGTACCTCACGCCGCATGATCCGCAGATTGGTTGCCCCTTGAGCGCGCGCCGCGGTCACGTAGTCGTGTTGGGTCGCGACCAAGGTCTGGGCCCGGCTCACCCGCGCTATCGCCGGCACCGAAACAACCAACACCGCCAGCAGAACGTTCGCCAAGCTCTGACCTCGGAGCGCCACGATAAAGACCACCAGGATCAGAGCCGGAACCGCAAGCATCACATCGGTGAATGCCATGAGCACCGTCTCCACACGCCCGCGGAAAAACCCGGCCGTCAGTCCAATCAGCCCGCCGATCACCAGCCCGCCCGCCACCGAAACAGCGCCGACGGTAAGGGACACCCGCGCACCCCAGATCACTCCCGAAAAGACGTCTCGTCCCACCGGATCGGTGCCAAAGGGATGGCTGAGCGACGGGCCTTGAGCCGTCGCCGACGAATCGAACTGTTTCGGGTCGGGAAGCCCGAGCATAGGGGCCAGGAGGGCAAGTACCGCGATGAGTAGGACCCACAACACAGCGAGGGTCAAGACCGGACGTGTTGCCATCGACCTGAGCGGCTTCATGAGCCGGCAGCCGTTCGCACCCGCGGGTCGAGCACGGCGTAGAGAAAGTCGACGAGGAAATTGATGATCACAAAGGCGACGGCAATCAGCGCAACGACCGACTGAACGATGAGGAACTCGTTGCGAAATACCGATTCGATCAAGAAGGTCCCCACCCCGTTCAATTCGAAGAGCCGTTCCACCACAACCGAACCACCGATCAATGTCGCAGTATTCACACCGGCAACGGTGAGTAGCGTGAGCGACGAGGGGCGCAGTGCATGGCGAAACAGAATCTGTCGGTCCGACAAGCCTTTGGCTTTGGCGACGGTGATGTACTCCTGCTGCAATGTCGACGCCATGTCGGCTCGCAGCAGTCGCGAATACACCGCTGCGTTTGGTAACGCCAGGGCCAATGCAGGCAGGGTGATCGACTGCAGGTATCTGGGTATCGACTCCGTTGGACCGACGTAACCCGTCGACGGGAACCAGCTGAGCTTTGTCGCAAAGATCCAGATCAAAAACACGCCGATCAAAAAACCGGGGAGTGCCAAGAACGCGTATGACGACGTCGTGGTGATTCGATCGAACCAGCCGCCCGGTCGGTAGCCCGCCCAGACGCCGATCGGGATCGCAAGCACCAACGCCATCAGCTGACCCCATAGGACCAGCGATAACGAGACGGGCAGGGTCTGTTTCAGAGTGGTCGACACCGGAATCCCGTTGAGGTAAGAGTGCCCAAAATCACCGGTTGCCATATGGCCGATCCAACTGCCGTACCGTTCGAGGAGCGGCTCATCGAGTTTCAATTCGCTGTGGCAGCGAGCGACGGCGTCTTCGGTGGCGCCCGTGCCCAGCGAAACGATGCAGGGATCGCCGCCACGCAGATCGAGCATCACAAAGACCAGCAGTGTGACCGCCACGACCGAGAGGACCAGTCGGCCAGCGCGCAGCGCTAGTGCTCTCGCCACGGACCGGTCACCCCCGCGCTGCGTACGGCCCCGTCACCGCACCCTCCAATAACCCCTGTCGCACACGCCACCGCGCCTCCCTCCTTGGTGTTACCGGCCGATCGACCGGTCCGCCTACGGTTCGATCCACGCCTCGGTGAGGAAGTGGCGACCGTTCAGAATCGGCAGGGTTTGTTGGCCGTCGGGTGCGGTCCACTTGGTCAGGTTCTGCAGTGAGGGGTCCGCGGCGACCGCCCAGATCGTCCACGCAAACCAAATGTTGTGGACCTCATTCGCGAACGCGCGGTTGATGTCTTCCGCTGCTGCTACGCGGTCGGCCGCTTCGGGAGACATGCGTGCCTGATCGAACGCGGCATCGATCGCTGGATCCTCGATACGTCCGAAGTTGATCGCGAGTGAGCCGATATCGCCAGACGTCGCCGAGGACCACCAGATGTATTGGTTGTCAACGCTGACGCCACCGTGATTGCGGAAAATGAAGGCCTGGAAGTTGCCCAATAACGCATCGGTGATCAAGCTGCCTTGGTCGATCTGTTTGATCGACACCTTCGCACCGCACTGCTCCCACATCTGAGCGATGAGTTCGCTCGCTCGCAGCGTGTGGGGGTCAGCGGTCGCACCTAACTCGATCGTCACCGGTCCGTAGGCTTCCAATGCTGCTGTGCCCGCTTCGGGGTCAAACGTTGGAAACCCCGTGTCTTCGAGATAACCAGGAGTTCCCGGTTGGAACGGACCGTTGGCAACCGGGAAGAGCCCCGAGTTCTGGAGCTGACCGAGCGTCACCGCGTCGGTACATTGGGCGAGGCCACGTCGAACGGAAACATCGTCGAGCGGCGGTGACGCGTTGTTCAGTAGTACGTAGTTCGTCTCGCCGAACCGGGAACCTTCTATCAGCTTGATGTCGTCGTCCTGGCGGAGATCTGCAATGAACTCACCTTGTCCCACATGCATCGCATCGATCTCGCCGTTCTCTAGGGCGTTCATCCGCGACTGCGTATCGGGCATGGGACGAAACTCGACGCGGTCGAGATACGGCAGCTGATTACCCTCGGCATCGGTGCGCCAATAGTTCGGGTTGCGTTCGACGACGAGTTTGTCGTTCAGGGTCCAGGACACGAAGCTAAAGGGACCGGTTCCGATCGGATGCAGTTTGCCATCGGGGTCGTCATACTGGGCTGGGGCTGGCAAATAGCCGAGCTGTCCGGTCAGCGTTGACGGCAGTTCAACCCACGGACCATCGAGGGTGAGTTTTACCGTGAGCGGTCCGGTCTGTTCGACCCCGGTGAGGGGTTTGATCGCCGCAGCCGTGATCGTTCCAGGCTTGCGAAGCTCATCGAAGTGTCGGGCAAGGGCGGTGCCGTCGGCCGGTGTCCCGTCCTGGAAGGTGATGTCGGGACGCATCGTCAGCGTCCAGACGGAGTAATCGTCGTTGTGTTCCCACGACTCGAGGAGGTTCGGGACGATCTCACCGGTGTCCGTTTCGATCGCAAGCGGATCGAAAATGGCCCGCATAATCATCAGGCAACTGACCGCGCACTGAGTCGTCGGCGGTGAGAACCCAAGCGCCGTTTCGGCTTCAAGGCCATACACGATGTCGCCGCCATATACCGGCGTCTCATCGCTCCATTCTTCGGCGACGTTGCTCGGTTCGAGCGCCATACCGTCCGCCGATTCCTCCGCCTCCGTCGTTGCTGGCGAATCCGTCCCGGTGTCGGTGTCGCCCGCTTGGTCATCGTCGCTACCGCCACAGGCAGCGACCAAGAGCATGACGACAGCGATCCATCCCACCAAGGCGCTGACGCGCCGCCTCCCCAAATAACGCATGAACGCTCCCCTGATCGTCCCGTCGACTGCGCCAGCAACGCGTGGACGGTGGTGCAGCGCACTCCACCTCGGCGCGCTGCGGTGCAAGGGATTCTCGACGGTCGGCGGCGCCAGCGCAAGCACGGGCACCATCCCGAGCGGTCCTCCCGGCGTTTACGCGGGTGGAAACAGCAGCGAACCGAGTGCAGCGGTTCGGACGCGGGCCGACCGCAGCGCTTGGTCATCGCCGAGGAAGAGCACCTCGACCAGGAATGCGAATAACTGCTCGACGACCAGGGCTGCCATGGCGTTACTGTCCTCGGCTTCGGGAAACAGCGTCTCGACCCAGCGAGTAAACCCAACGGTCACATCGCCCAGCAGTTCGCTGCCTACCGACACCGCATCGTCTGAGGAGCGGCACGCTTCTGCCATCAGCACGCGCCAGACCCGCTGCTCTTCGAGAGAGCCGATCAAGATCGCTTCACAGAGCGACGCCAAACGATCAGCCGGGGGCTGAGCGCCGAGGTCGTCTGGGATGTTCGCCAGGCGAACATCCCATTGACGTTCCTGTATGACCGCAGCGAGGAGCGCCTTCTTCGACGGAAAGTAGTAGTACAACCCCGATACGGCGATTCCGCACGCGCCCGCGAGGTTGCGCATCGTCATGGCCTGGGCACCCCGGCTCGCCATGAGGTCGAGAGCTTGATCGAGAATCCGTTCCCGCTGACCAACCGCCGGCGCTGTGGTCATGGCCTGGCCATCATCACGCCGGGCACTCCCCGACGTTGCAGCCTGCGCGTCCATCGGGCAACCCTGCGCATCGCGCGGCGTGAAATATGCGGGGAGGTGACGCAGGGCGAGCACGAGGGTGGAATCACCGCGGTCGAGATCTGCGTCTTCGGGTACGTAGATATCGGGCAATCGCTTCAAAAGCTCCTGGTACACGACCTTGACTTCCATGCGCGCGAGATTGGCCCCGAGGCAGTAATGCGGTCCGATTCCGAACGCCAAATGCGGGTTTGGGTTTCGATCCAAAATCAGGTCTTCTGGACGTTCGAATACCAGCTCGTCACGGTTGGCCGATTGGTACAGCAGGAAGATCCGGTCACCTTCTTTGAAATCGATGCCCTTGTAGGTGTGAGGCTGAATGACGGTCCGCATGAAGCTCATGACCGGCGTGACGTAGCGGATAAGTTCGTCCACCGCGAGGTCGACGAACTGGTCGTCGTCGAGGTTGTCCAACAGTCGTTGGCGTTCTTCGGGGAAACGCGACAACGCCTGCAATCCCCCGCTGATAGCGTTCCTCGTCGTCTCGTTACCAGCGACGAGCAGCAACGCGAGGAACAAGAACAGGTCGTCGTCTTGCATCCCGCCGACGCCGATCGTTTCCTCGACCCCCTGGCTGGAACGAAACTCCTTTTCGAGCGCTCCGCGTGAATCAGCTTCGACCAGGATGCTGATCAAGTCGTCGGTTGGGTTGGTTCGACGCTCCTCGATGAGCGATGTGCACATCTCGGCGTACTCCCCAAAGGCCACCGCCGCCGCATGCAGTTTCGGCGAGTCTGGATCGGTTTCACCGTCGCCATCCATCATGTCGTCGGACCACCGGTACATCTTGAGCCGGATATCTGGGTCCAAACCCATGAGTTCAGAGATGACGATCAGCGGTACATGGATGGCGAACTCTTCGACAAAGTCGATCTTGCCACGCTCGCGGACCTCGTCGATGATCTGATTGCTCAACTCGCGGACGTGCGGGATGAGATTGCGGACCTGCCGCGGGGTGAACCCCTTGTTGATCAGGCGACGAGTTTCGGTGTGTTCTGGCGGGTCCATCGCAATGAGCGACATGTCCGCGGCGATCAACGGGCGCACGCCGAAGCGGTTCGAGTACATCTCGGGGTTTCTCGAAAAGTGAAACACGTCCTCGTGCCGGGCAGCGATCCACAGATTGTTCGGCTCATCCCGATAGAGGGTGTCGAGGGAACGCAGATACGCGTAGTCATCCCACGGATCATCGAAAAAACGTGGATCGCACGTGTCGATCTTGGGCGTTGTCTGGCTGTCCTGTGTTGCCGTCACGAAGTTCCCCATTGCTGACGCGGCCGCTGCCGCACGATTGATTGTTGGAACGCGGGTTCCGCGCCCGAGAAGTATCAAGGTTCAACCGGCGGAGCGGAGCTCGCCGGGGCAAAGTTGAACAGGCGTTCAAATTAGCGCGCTCGTTCGCCAGCTTCAAGGGTGCTTCCGCGTTTGCACCGGACGCGACAGGTGGGGAGGAGTGACATTGTCGCCACGTCCTCCCCACCTAGCTCATAACCGGTCGGGGCAAGCGTTCAAGATCCCCGCAGGAGTCAGCTCGTCAGGCGAGATGCTGATGCGACGATCACCTGAGAAACGTCTCCGACAACCCGCCTACCGTTCGCCGCGAGGTACGTATGGGCGCTCGGTGTGGCCGATGTAAATCTGACGGGGGCGCCCGATCTTGGTGCCGGGATCCTCGTTCATTTCCTTCCAGTGGGCGATCCAACCAGGGAGACGACCCAGAGCGAAGAGCACCGTGAACATCTTGGTCGGAAAGCCCATCGCTCGATAGATCAGGCCCGAGTAGAAGTCCACGTTGGGGTAGAGCTTGCGTTCGATGAAGAACTCGTCGCCGAGCGCAACCGCTTCGAGCTGCAAAGCGATGTCCAGCAGATCGTCGTGAAAACCGAGGTCTTCAAAGACCTGATGCGCCGTTGCCTTGATGATGCGCGCACGCGGGTCGTAGCTCTTGTAGACGCGGTGGCCAAAGCCCATCAGACGGAACGGATCGTCGCGGTCCTTGGCCTTGGCGACGTAGCGCGAAACATCGCCGCCGTCGTCGCGGATCCGCTCGAGCATTTCGATAACGGCTTGGTTTGCTCCGCCATGGAGCGGGCCCCATAGGGCGTTGATCCCCGCCGCTACCGATGCGAACAGGTTTGCCTTCGATGAGCCGACGATGCGGACCGTCGATGTCGAACAGTTCTGTTCGTGGTCCGCATGCAAAATGAGTAGTTGTTTGAGGGCGCGAACGACGACCGGTCGCGCCTCATAGGGCTCGCTCGGCACGGCGAACATCATCGTCAGGAAGTTTTGGATCAGGTCGAGCGAGTTGCTGGGGTAGACGAAGGGTTGACCGATCGACTTCTTGTAGGAAAATGCGGCGATCGTCGGCAGCTTCGCGAGCAGACGGATGATCTGAATTTCGACCTGTTCTGGATCATCAGGGTCGTAGGAGTCTTGGTAGAAGGTCGACAGCGCCGAGACGACCGAAGACAGAATCGCCATTGGATGGGCGTTATGAGGGAAAGCCCGGAAGAAGCCCTTCATATCTTCGTGGAGCAGCGTGTGGCGGCGGACGAGGTTTCTGAAGTCGTCGAGTTGTTCGACGTTGGGAAGTTCACCCCAGATCAGCAGGTAGCACGTCTCGAGGAACGAACCGCTTTGCGCAAGTTGCTCGATGGGATAACCGCGATAGCGGAGCACACCTTCTTCACCGTTCAGGAAGGTGATGGCGGATTCACAGGATGCTGTGTTGACAAACCCAGGGTCGAGAGTGACGACACCGGTCGAGGAACGAAGTTTGGCGATGTCGATCCCGAGTTCGTGTTCGGTCCCTTCGACAATCGGCATTTCGACGTCTGCGACGTCTGCGACAAATCGGGCTGTTCCGGTCATATCCATCCTTCTTGTGGGCACGGGATCTCATCGCCGCGGAGCCTGCTCATTCCGTCCATGTGAAGGTGAGCGATCGAGGTAGCGGCAAACTTGTCGCCACCGACCAGACGATCGTGCTGAGACGGCGGCGGATGTGTTGAGGCGCTGCTGTACGGCCGTCTCCTGGGTCGGCCGACCTTGCTTCGAGCTACCGCGATCAGATGGTGTGGATAGCCGGAGGATCTGTGTGGTCACATCAGCACCCGCCGGTGCCCAAGGTTAGCCGCGGGGCGCACGGTCGGATCAACGACCGTATGAATACCGCGAGACGCGCATGTCAACAGCATGAGTCGCCCCACATCGCTACTCTGCGGACATGGACTTCCGCTCACATACCGTCATCGAACTCAGCGCAGCGGTGCGCGCTGGTGAACGCACCGCTGCCGAAATCGCCCAGAGCGCGCTCGAAAATGTGGCGCATTTCAATCAGGCAATCGGGGCGATCTGCGCATCGGATGCAGAAGAAACCCGCCGACAAGCCGCCGAGGTGGACCGTTCGGTTGAGCAGGGGCGCGCATTGCCGCTCGCGGGCGTCCCCATCGTCGTCAAGGACCTCGAAGACGCTGCGGGCTTTCGGACCTCGCGAGGCTCAGGACTCCATGCGGAGGATCCTCCTGCCACGCGGGATTCGGTGTTTGTCAGTCGGCTGCGAACGGCGGGGTGTGTCGTGGTCGGCAAGTCAAATACCCCCGCGTTCGGCCACAAGGCCGAGACCGAAAACCGACTGTTTGGACCGACGACCAACCCGTGGAACCCGGCGTATCAGGCGGGTGGCTCATCGGGAGGTACCGCCTCGGCGCTCGCCGCTGGCGTGGTGCCGCTCGGCACGGGTTCAGATGGTGGCGGTTCGATCCGTATCCCCGCGTCGGTGTGTGGATTGCCGGGCTTCAAACCGTCGGTCGGACGTATACCGTTTGGCGACGGCGACGCCCCGATGGCAGGACCGTTGACCGTGAAAGCACCGATGACGACCAACGTGGCCGATCTGGTCGCGGTACTCGACGTTTGTGTGGGACCCGAGCCCACGGACCCGGATTCGATACCTCGCGATATTGCGAACTGGTCGACCGCCGTCGATCACCGACCAATCCCAAGACGGATCGCATTCTCCGAAACGATGGGCTTTGCCGAGGTCGACGACGGCGTGGCACGCGCCGTACGCGACGCCGTCGAGCGCATCGCGTCTCAGGGCGTCGACGTCGTCGAGGTGCCAACGGTCTGGAGTGAGTCGCCTCTGTCTCCGTGGGCGACACAATGGGCTGGCCGACAGGCCGCGGCGTTAGGGCACCACCGCGGAACGCCGCGCTGGGATCTGGTCGACCCGGGGGTGCAGTTCTACGTCGAACTCGGCGAGGGCGTCAGCGGCGCGGCGTTGGCCCAAGCCATCGACGCGCGTTACGAACTGTTCGCCCGGCTTGAGGCAGTGCTCAAAGACGTCGACGTCCTCGTCACGCCGACGATCGCGGGCCGGCCGCCGAGGATCGGTCAACAAGGGACGATCAACGGTGCCCCTATGTCGGATTGGGCTCAGCTGACCTATGGGTTGAACGTGTCCGGTAATCCAGCTGGGACCTTGCCGATTGGCCTGGACGACAACGATCTACCCGTCGGGCTCCAGATCATCGGCCGTGGACGCGACGACATCGGAGTGCTCAGCGCGATGTCGGCGTGGGAAGAGCTGCTGGCTCCGATACCGCGCTGGCCCGAACGGGCGCGGCTCGATGCCGGCGGTGAAACGGGATCCGCCCCGGGCCACTGACGTCCCCAGAGGCCCGGACAAAGAGACCGGGCCGAGGCCCAAGGGGTGCGCAGCACCCCCGCAGGAGCGGACAAACACGACCAAACGATCGACAAATTCACTCCTCGCCACCGACGTTCTAAGGTGGCGAATCGACCGCATTGACACACTCGACTGGGCAGATCCGTGACAGGACAACACGATGCAATGGGGAGCGCGCCGGCTGAGACGGACGTCGCCACAGGTACCCCTAGGAGACCGAATCAGGAACGTGGACTCGCCATCGAGGCGGCACGTCAGCGGGTGGTGCACACCGCGCAGCGCCTGATCGCTGATGGGCTGATCATCGGGACCCAGGGCAACGTGTCGGTCCGGATCGGCGCGGACACCGTCGCATTAAGCCCGTCCAGCGTGCCCTACGACCAGATGACCTCATCCGATGTTGTCGTGTGCGCCATGGATGGGACCGTGATCGACGGCGACCTTGCGCCCACGAGCGAAAAGGACCTCCATCTGGCCGTCCTCGCCGCCTATCCCGAGGTTGGATCGGTCGTACATATGCATCCGTTGTATGCGTCGATGTTCGCCCTGGTTCACGAGCCGGTGCCCGCCGTGATCGAAGAGGTCGCGATGTTCGTGGGCGGCGATGTCCCGTGTGCTGCTTGGAAGCCGTCGGGCAGTTCAGAGCTGGCCGAAGAGGTCACACATCACCTCCGGGATCGTTCTGCGGTGCTGATGGCCAATCATGGGATGTGCTGTGTGGGTGCAGATGCCGATGGCGCCGTACACGCCGCTGGCATCGTCGAACGGACGGCCCACATCGTGTGGGGAGCTCGACAGCTTGGCACCCCGATCGCGTCGTTGCCGACAGCACACGCAGCTTCACTAGCCGAGGTGTATTCATATCTGCGTTCGGCCGGAAAGTTTTGACAAAACTGCGGTCTGGAGCGCCGTCATCTCCGGCACCGGACTGCCCGACGAAAGGACGCCATGACCGGTTACGCACTGGATTCGTGGCCTGATACCGACCAAATCTATGCAGCACTCGATGCGTTGGTGAGGGCGCCCCTCCGCCCGTTAACCGAACCGGCGAGAGAACGAATCGCCCGCTGGTTCGACGAGTCCTGCCCGCGGTCTCGCGAGTTGACCGACGCTGCCAAAGAGGTGATTCCCGGCGGCGTACAACACAATCTGGCCTTCAACCATCCGTTCCCGATCGCGATCGCTCGCGCTGCAGGAGCGATGTTGTGGGATGTCGACGATAACGAGTACATCGACTTTCTCCAGGCGGGCGGGCCAACCCTTCTGGGGACGAACCACCCATCGATCCGAACCGCGGTCAATACCGTGCTCGACGAGGTTGGTCCGGCAACCGGCCTGTTCCATGAATACGAATACAAGCTCGCCGCGGAGATCTCGCGGCATATGCCGGCGGTCGAAATGTTCCGGATGCTTGGGTCGGGCACGGAGGGCGTCATGGCCGCGATCCGCCTCGCTCGGGTGCACACCGAGAAGCAGCACATCATCAAGATCGGTGGGGCATATCACGGGTGGTCCGATCAGATGGTGTTCGGTTTACGGATCCCCGGTACCGGTGCCATGGAAGCGGCCGGGATCCCATCTGAATGCTTAGCTTTCACCCAAGAGGTGCCGCCGAACGATCTGACCGCGGTCGCCGACCAGCTCGAGGCGAACGTAGCCCTCGGGGGTACCGCCGCGATCATCGTCGAACCGATCGGCCCCGAAAGCGGCACGCGTCCCGTCACCGCCGACTACAACGCAGGGCTTCGCGCGCTCTGCGACTCCTATCAGACGCTGCTCATCTTCGATGAAGTTGTCTCGGGCTTCCGGATGGGACTTGGTGGCGCACAAGGGTTCTTCGATGTTGCTGCCGACCTCACCGTCTTCGGTAAATGTGTCGCCGGCGGCTATCCGGGAGCTGGTGGCCTTGGCGGACGGGCCGACATCATGACTCGACTCGCTGCGGGACTGTCGGGGTCTGGGCCGCGGGCATTCGTCGGTGGCACGTTGTCGGCGAATCCGTTGTCGTGCGCCGCTGGGTATCACGCGATTGTCGAAATGGAACGGACCGACGCACCGCGCCTGGCCGGGGCCGCAGGGAAGCGTCTGAGCGACGGACTCGCCCGGATCATTTCGGACAATGCCCTGCCCTACGTCGCCTATGGGCTTGGATCGATCGTCCATCTCCAGACATCGGGCGTGCTGCTGTTGGATATTGATGACATCGACCAGTTGCTGCAGGTTGACGCCCGCAAACACATGATGGAAGAGATGGGTGCGGCCTTGACCGCGCACGGAATGATCACGTTGGCGGGAAGTCGGCTGTATTGCTCGATGGCAGATACCGATGAGGTTATCGACGAGGCGCTCAATCGGTTTGAGACGGTGCTCACCTCAACCGCTCCCCTCTCGATCTAGTGCGCTCGATCTAGTGCCCTGGATCCGGTGCTGTCGATCCGGTGCTGTCGATCCGGTGCTGTCGATCCGGTGACGCTCAGTGTTGACCTGGCCTGTGTTGGAGGCGTAGCGCCGTGACCGGATCGGAATGTATCTTCGCTGTCGACCTGGGCACCTCTGGACCCAAGGTCGCGTTCGTACGCATGGACGGTGAGGTCGTCGGGACTCGCTTCGAGCCGGTCGATCTGATCATCGCATCGGGCGGCGGGATCGAACAGGACCCCAAGACATGGTGGCGTGCGCTCGGCGTCGCATCGCGCGCGCTGTGTCGGAGCTACCCCGAACTCACCGCCGCGGTCATCGGGGTTGGGGTGACAGCACAATGGTCAGGCACGGTCCCTGTCGGTCGGGATGGGGAACCGCTCCACAACGCCCTCATCTGGATGGATGACCGGGGCGCTTCGGCAACCGAAGCTGTCTTTGGATCCCGCGTCGGCATCGCTGGGTACAAGCCCCATCTGCTCGCGCGTTGGCTGAGACTGACCGGAGGGATTCCAGCGCACTCAGGTAAAGACACCCTCTCGCATCTCCTGTGGTTCGAACGGGATCGCCCGGAGATAGCGAACCGCACCACTGTGTATCTCGAGCCGAAAGACTGGCTCAACCTCAAGCTGACCGGTCGTGCCGCCGCGACCCATGACTCCGCTGTGTTGTATTGGCTTACCGACAACCGCGACCCCCGGAAGCTTCGCTGGGACACGTCGCTGATAGAGCGAGCTGGCGTTGAGCGGCACCGATTGCCCGAACTCATCGCGGCGACCGATGTCGTCGGTGCTCTGACCGATGCTGCGGCAGCGCATTTGGGTTTGCCGAAGAGCGTCCCCGTCGTGGGCGGCACACCCGATGAACAGTCCGCCGCTCTTGGATCGGGTGCGTTGGCACCGGGCCACGGCCACCTTTACGTCGGTACGTCGGCATGGATCACCTGTCATGTCGGCTACAAGAAGACATCGGTGTCGAGCGGTATCGCCAGCCTGCCTGGTCCCCTTCCCGATACCTACTTTGTCGCCAACGTTCAAGAGACCGCTGGTGTGTCATTGCAGTGGCTTGCCGACAAGGTCTTGTTTCATCCATGGCCGACCGACGGTCACCCCAGGAACCCCGACCCAGACGATCCTGACCTGGTCAGCGCACCCCCCGATGGCTCAGATCTCGGCCGGGCTGACCCGGACCGTTTCGCTGCCCTCGACGCGCTTGCCGCTCAGGCATCTCCGGGGTCGGGAGGCGTCATCTTTACTCCGTGGCTGAACGGTGAACGCACACCCGTCGACGACCACACCATCCGAGCCGGCTGGCATCACATCTCGATCGAGAACGACGTCGCCGACCTGGTCCGGGCCGTGTTTGAAGGCGTGGCCTACAACCTCCGATGGTTGAACGAGACGGTGCAACGCTTCGTCGGACACGACTTTCCGACGCTTCGGATTATCGGTGGAGGTGCCCGTTCCGATGTGTGGTGCCAGATCATCGCCGATGTCTTGGAGTGCCCAATCGAACGCGTCGCTCAACCCGAAGGGGCCAACCTACGCGGGGCCGCCATGCTCACTGGCCTGGCCCTAGGACGCATCGATCGTGCTGCGCTGCCCGAAATGACCACGATCGACCGGGTGTTCATACCCACCGTCGCTCACCGATCTTTGCACCATGATCGCTTCCAAATATTCCGATCGATCTATACAGCAAATCGGCGACTTCATCGACATTGGTAAGGCGGACCGCACCATCTCCTAGGAATACACGTCGAGGCCCACCTAGGAGACTCAAGCAATCTCGGAGAGCTGCCCTATAGTTTGCGTAGGTCCCAGACGTGTTCCTCCTAGGACAGACCGCCTAAGAAGATGAGACAAAACATGCGCATTGTGGTTGGTGTTGACGGATCCCCGGGTTCGGTTGGTGCTCTGGATTGGGGCGTTCGCGAGGCAAAGACGCACGGCGCCGCAGAGATCGACGCTGTCATGGCCTGGCATCAGCCGAGCGGTTGGGTGCTGGCGGGCAACTTTGGCGTGATGACCCCGCCACCGGATGACCTGTTGAAGCTCGCCCAGACCCAACTGCACAACGTCGTCGACATCACGCCCTTCCCCGACGGGGTCCAGGTCAACCAGGTTGTCAACGAGGGGCAGCCAGCAGATGTCTTGCTGAATTACGTCACGCCAAGCGACCATCTCGTCGTCGGTTCAGACGGGCACTCCCGCATCGCGGATTTGCTGAGAGGATCAATTACCCAGCAAATCGTGGGACATGCACCGTGTCCGACAACGATCGTCCCGTCTCACAAAGAGATGGATCGTTCTGGACACGAGGGGCCGATCACCCCTGAAGAGCCGATCATCGTCGGCGTCGATGGTTCTGAACATTCGCGACGCGCCTTTGACATGGCGGTCAACGAGGGCCTCGCACACGGCCGCCGGGTAGAGGCCGTCTGGGTCTGGACCGAAGTCGCGACCGACCTGACGACGGGAACGATCGACATGCCCCCCGCAGACGCATTGGAATCGGCAGCGAAGACTTCGCTGCGTGACTTCATCGATTCGAGTGACATTCCCGAGGGTGTCGACGTACACGGCCTCGTCGTCGAGGGACACCCGTCCTCCGCGCTGTTGGACCAGTCAAAGCACGCCGCTCGCCTCATCGTCGGCACGCGCGGCCACGGTGGATTCGCCGGTCTCATGTTGGGTTCGGTCTCCCGAAACTTGGCCCTCCATGCGACGTGCCCGGTGACCATCGTCCCGTAGGCTCAACGAGCCAGGTATTGATGAGGCCCGTCGAGCGCAGTTGTTTCTCCGCTCGACGGGCCTCGTGATTTGCCCCACCGGTGAGGTGATGGGTCGGCGCGCCGGATCGCCGATCTGCACACCGACGTTTAACACCACCCACCTAGAACAGACCGGCGAGTCCTTCGCCGAGCGCCCGAACGACATCGGGATCATGTGAGCCCGGCATGTTGATGGTGACTCCGGTCAGGCCGTCCTCTTTCAATTCGGCGAGCCGTTCACGGATGTCGGCGGGAGTCCCGATCACCATCCGCTGACCCAGCGCTTTTTTGGTTTCTTCGTCGAGTGCAGACCATGTGGCATCACGGTCAGCGAACAATGCTGCCGCCTTATTGTTGGCCGCCTCGGTCGTTTCGCCGACGATCGCCGACACCAACCACGACACGCCGATCGACGCAGGATCGCGACCGATCGATTCACAGTGCTGAGCCAGCACCGAAACCTTGTGCGGTATCTCGTCCGCTCCACAGATCAGGTTGCTCTCGTCCGCGTAGCGCGCCGCTATGGGAAGGGTGCGCTTTTCGCCTCCGCCGCCGACCATGATCGGTACACCCGTCTGACGGATGGGCGAAGGAAAGTTCATGGCGTCGACGGTGTTGTAGTACTCACCGGAATAGGTGACCCGTTCGCCGCGCAGCATCGGAGCGATGATTTCCATCGCCTCGTCGAGCCGGTCGAAGCGGGACTTGAATGTGCCGTAGTCAAAGCCGTACGACACATGTTCGAGTTCGAACCAGCCGCAACCAATCCCGAGCATCGCTCGCCCGCTGCTGATCACATCAAGTGTCGTCACCGTCTTAGCGAGCAGCGCCGGGTTCCGGTAGGTATTGCCCGTGACCAGCGCAGAAAGTTGGACCTTGGACGTCTTGACGGCGAGTGCGCTCAGCAGGCTGTAACACTCCAACATGTTGTTCTGAGGTTCACCCAGCATCGGCAGCTGGTAGAAGTGATCCATCACCAGGACGGTGTCCCAGCCCGATTCTTCTGCTGCGATTGCCTGCGCGGCGACTGCGTCAAAGAGTTGGTCGTTCGGGACGCCGTCGTAGGTGAAATCGGGGATCTGAAATCCAAGGCGCATCAGCGGGCCTTTCTGGTTTGGACGGTCTTGAGAAGCGGGTCCGACCCTAGCCTGCCCGGACGCCCGCCCACCGCCGTCACCCGCGACATCCACATGTGTGCATCTACCAGGTGGCAGAACGCTCAGATTCGACTCTCACGGTGGTCGAACCGCCGTGTCCCGTCTTGACCGTTGTATTGGGGGGCAAGACGAACAATCTCTCGACGATGCTCGCTTCGAGTTGACCTCGATCACTGAAACTGCGGCCGGTCGCTCCCGGGCCACCGTCAAAGAGGGTGTCTCCCGAAAAGAGTGTGGCGAGGCTGGGCACATAGAGACAAACACCCCCTGGCGAATGTCCGGGTGTGTGGATGACTCCGAGCACATCATCACCCACGGTGATCGAATCGCCGTCGTGCAATGCGGTATCTACTTTTCGGTCTGGGTAGACGGCTTCCCACAGCATCGAGTCGTCGGGATGCAACAAGATCGGTGCTCCGGTCGAGTCGCTCAACTCCGCGGCTGCGTTGATGTGATCGTTGTGGGCATGCGAACAGACGATGCCAAGCACGGTTCTGCCAGCGACCGCGTCGAGGATCGGACGATGATCATGCGCGGCGTCCACGACGAGGACCTCATGATCATCGCCGATGAGCCAGATGTTGTTGTCGACTTCGAAATCTTCGCCATCGAGGCTGAAGACCCCGGAGGTCACAACATGGTCGATATGGAGGCTCACAACATCACCACCGAGCGCAAAACGTCACCGGCTTGCATGCGTTGGAATGCCGCCGGTATCTCGTCCAGACCGATTCTCTCGCTGACAAAGGAGCCGAGATCGAGTCGATCTTGTAGGTACAGGTCGATCAGCATTGGAAAATCTCTGCTCGGCAAACAGTCGCCGTACCACGATGACTTCAGTGCGCCACCCCTTCCAAAGACGTCGAGGAGTGGCAGATCTATCCGCATATCGGGCCGCGGCACACCGACCAAAACGACGGTTCCTGCAAGGTCACGAGAATAAAACGCTTGTTCGAACGTAGCCGGTATGCCGACGGCGTCGATGACGACATCTGCACCGTTGCCATGTGTGAGGCCGCGAATGGCCTCGACCGGGTCGACGGTCGCTGAGTTGACCACATGAGTCGCACCGAATCGCCTGGCCGTTTCGAGTTTTCGATCGTCGATATCGACCGCGATGATCGTGTGGGCCCCCGCAAGGTTGGCTCCGGCGATAGCGGCCGCGCCGACTCCTCCGCATCCGATGACCGCGACCGAATCACCTCGAGTCACGCCCCCGGTGTTGATTGCAGCACCGAGCCCGGCCATGACGCCGCAACCGAGTAGCCCTGCGACTTCTGGTGGCGCCTCGGCGCTGACCTTGGTGCACTGGCCGGCGGCGACCAGCGCCTTTTCCGCGAAAGCACCAATGCCGAGTGCGGGCGTCAGCACCGTCCCATCACGCAGCGTCATCGCCTGGGTGGCGTTGTGCGTCGCGAAGCAGTACTGAGGGCGCCCACGCGAACATGCACGGCATTGTCCGCATACGGCCCTCCAGTTGAGAACGACGAAGTCGCCTGGCTGTACCTCGGTAACCCCGTCACCCACGGCGCTGACGGTTCCAGCGGCTTCATGTCCGAGCAAAAAGGGAAACTCGTCGTTGATGCCGCCCTCCGCATAGTGGAGATCGGTATGGCAGACACCGCATGCGGCGACGTCGACCACTGCCTCCCCGGGGCCGGGGTCGGGAACCACGATGGTTTCGATGGAGACGGGTCCGCGTGGCTCGCGTACCACGACTCCCTGAACATGAGTTGCCATTGCCTGACTCCTGAGAAGGATCGAAGAACTGGGATGTGGAGATCGGGGGATCTGCCTTGGTCGACCGGTGGCTTGACGAGCGGTCTGCGATGCCACGCAACACCGCGCACCGGCAGGCACCGCCAGCTGTGTCGATGCGCCTTGGAATCTGCCACATCGGACGCGGATGGGAGAAGTCCATCGCGGAGATCGCACCGCTGCATCGACGCGACGACCTCAAAGGAGCTGATCCCCAGGCCGCAACGCGAGTGACACGTGATGCACCAGTTACCCCTGTGGGAGATGTACCCTGGGGCGTCCGCACTCCAAACGCGTGGCGTCGGGAACCTTCGCTCAAACCGGGCGCACCCGCCGCTCCGATCTCGGCGATGTTGCTACGGGGATCGCAGATGTCGGTGGCGGGCCTGGTCGAGGGGAACTCATGGATCGAGATGACGCAGATTCCCCTGCTGCATTCACCGACACCACACGGGCTGAGCAGGCGGCCGCACCGGACCCTCCCACACCAGCTAGCCCGGGCCCTGATGCTGGGTCGGGCACTGCAACGACGGCGGGCACTGCAACGACGGCGGGCGCTGCAACGACCGGCGACGGAGCCTCAGCAGTACACCCCGAACACGATGACGCTGACCCCGGCGCGGCCACCGACTCCGTCGCTCGGCGAGACTTGCGCAACGAGCTCTTCACCATGGAATGGGTCAGACGCCGCATCGACGGCGACACCCGCTCCCAAGTACTCACTCTGCTCGCAGCGTGCGTCGTCATCACCCTCGTGCTTCTGCTGGTCAGAGCGTGCGATGGATCCTCAACCAACGCAGGGACAGCCATCGACGACGGTCTCAGGGAAACACCTTCGAGCGCGGGACGCGACGGCCTACTCACTTTTCGAGGCAACCAACAGCGCAATGTGAGTGCGCTTTCGAAAATCCCAGACGATCAACCGTCGCTGCGGTGGGTCTTCCCCCAATCCAAACCCCTGTGTTCACAGAGCAACATTTCAGGCACCGAACAGACCGAATGCGGCGTTGGTTGGACCGGGCAAGCAGCACTATTCCCCTACGCAGGTCACACATGGGCAGTCGTCGGCTCATATGCGCGGGCATTGCACTTCCTCGATCTGCAAAATGGGCTCCCACTCAGGTCCATTACCGGCGCCGCCGACGTCTACAAGGGCTCGCCGACCGTCGATCCCGACGGCTATCCGCTGGTCTACGCGGGAGCGACCGATGGGTTGTTGCGCGTCGTCGCATTCGACCGCGAACCCAGTGAGATCTTGTGGCAAATCGACTCCGCAGCGATCGACCCTCAGCGTCCCTCCAATGACTGGGATGCGTCCCCCGCCGTCCACGGCGACTACCTCATCGAGGGCGGTGAAAACGGCTACCTCACCGTCATCAAACTCAACCGCAGCTATGACGGCAACGGTATGGCGACCGTTGCGCCGGTCGTGGTGTTCAACACCCCGACCTGGACCGAGAAGTTGATTGGCGATGTCGGCAGAGACACCGGCTTCGACGTCGAAAGCTCGGTGGCGATCTGGGACGACGTGGTCTACATCGTCAATTCGGCCGGGCTCATACAAGGATGGGATCTCTCCGCGCTCGACGAAGGCACGACACCGCACAAGACATTTGAATGGTGGATCGGTGACGATGTCGACGCGACGATTGTCATCGATGAGGAAGGCAATCTCTACGTCGCTGCGCTGCACAAACTGGACTCCAAACAGGGCGAGGTGATGGGTCAACTCATCAAGCTCGACCCGACATTGCAGATGCCCGTCGTCTGGTCGGCGTTCACCGCGCGCCCCGAGGGCCAGCCCCAAGACATCATCGCCACCCCCGCGATCTGGCGAAAGACCATCATCGTCAGCACCTTTCAAGGTGACATCATCGGCTACGACATCGAGACCGGCAAAGAACGCTGGCGCGTTGAAGGCGATGCCGCGCAGCTCCCCTCACCCGTCGTCTTTGACGGTCGACTCCTTCAAGCAGATTGCGACGGCAACCTCCGGGCGTACAACCTCGGCAACGGTCGCGGAACACCCAAACTCCGTTGGACCGTCGAGGTCGGCCAGTGCATCGAAGCGACACCTGCCCTCTGGGATAACTGGATCGTCGTCGGCGATCGCGCGGGCTACATCTATGGCATCGGCACAGAACAATGACCGTGCAGATGTACACCCCAGGGCCGCCATCGACCCGCCGCGTGTGCTCAACCCTCGGAAGGTTTGTGCTCTCAGGCGCTTAGCTCATCCGACCAGCGGCGCGTGCGGCTTCGACCGTTGCGTCTAGCTGACCAGCGATGATGTTGAGTCCACCGTCCCAGAAGCCCGGATCGTCCAGGTCGCAGTCGACGATCTTTCCTAGCTCGACCGGAGGCAGTGAGCCACCAGCCTTGAGGAGCTCGAGGTAGGACGGAACGAACGCCGCCCCCAACGCTTCGTACCGGGCGTACACCGACAACGCGAACAGCTGACCGAACGCGTAGGCATAGACGTATCCCGGTGTCGCGATGAAATGAGGAATGTAGGACCACCAGCTGCGGTATTCGTCGGTGAAGTCGACCGCGTCGCCGAGCATCTCTGACTGAGTCGTCGCCCACAATTCACCGAACCGAGCGGTTGAGAGTTCGCCAACCGTCCTTCGCTCATTGTGGACTTCGGCCTCGAACCGGAACATCGCAGTCTGGCGAAACACCGTCGCGATCGAATCTTCAAGCGTTGTGGCGAGCAGAGCGAAACGTGCGTTGGGGTCATCCATCGACGCGAGCAGACGATTAGAAGTCACCGTCTCGCCAAAGACCGATGCCGTTTCAGCGAGGGTCAACGGCGTGCTCTGGTGGAAGTCACCCTGTGGGCGCGCCAGATATGCGTGGAGCCCGTGCCCCAGCTCGTGAGCGAGCGTCGCCACATCGCGGGCTCGGCCCGTCCAGTTCAACAAGATGTAGGGGTGATGCTCCGCGACGGTATATGCGCAAAAGGCACCCGGGGACTTCGATTCGCGCACTGGTGCGTCGATCCAGGACTCGTCAAAAAAGCGTTGAGCGATGCCAGCGAGTTCGGGCGAAAAGCTGTTGTACGCATCAAGAACGGTGGCCTTGCCTTCTTCCCAGGTGGCGGGTTGTTCAACCGTCGCGAGCGAGGCGCTCCGGTCCGCATAGGTCAGCTTGTCAACGCCGAGCACCTGGGCTTTGAGTCCATACCAACGTTGAGGGATGTCGTAGCGGGCAACGACGGCATCGATCAGTGCTGTGACGGCGTCGTCGGTGGTCTCGTTAGCCAAGTTTCGAGACGACACCCAGGTGGAATAGTGACGCAGGCGGTCGTCGGTCGCCTTGTCTAGGGCGAGGGTGTTGTAAATGAAGGAGCGGGTCCGTAGGCCTGGCTGAAGGGCCGTGCTAACCGCAAGCCCCGCCTGAGACCGGATGTTTGCATCGTTGCTGGCGAGCAGCGCCAGACCCTGTTCAAGCCCGGCCTTGCCGGGGCCTCCGGGCACGCCGTCGGGCAGCTCAACTTCAATCGCTGAGGTCTGCTCGTCGAAGAGTCGAACCCAGGCCGCCGAACCCGACAGCTGCTTTTCAGACAGCAGTTGTTCTTCGGTTTCGCCGAGCAGATGAGGGCGGTACCGGCGAGCCGAGCGCAAGTAGTGGGCACAGAATTCCAGTCCCGGATCGGCGAGATGCGCGTCCGCCAGATCGTCGTCCAGATCCGCCCATTCGAGTTCGAGAAACACCAACTTGGTGCCGATGGCGGTCGACCGCTCCTGCACCGCCATCATGTGGGCGCCGCGCTCCGGGTCAGCAGTATCGACCGAATAGCGCAAACTGACGTAATAGCCAGCCCTGCCGAGCGCTTCGTTCATGTCAGCGCTTTGTCGCATGATCGCGATCAGAGTCGGCGTATCGATGTCAGCAATCTTTCCCCGCCACTGGGTGAGATCGTCTGCTATCAGATCAGCCCGATTCACGAGTTCGTCAACCGTCTCACCTTGCAGCAATGTGCCCAAGTCCCAGGCGACGTCCTTAGCTGAGTCCGCTGCCTGAGCGAGCCCGACGGCCCCGGTCTCCGGCGATCGCCGTACATCGGCGGGCACTTCACAGCTCAGGTGGGCAAACGGGTTGTGAGCAGACATATGGGCTCTCCTTGGTGTCCGGTCGACTGGGGCCAGGTCTCGCAGCGGAATTCTCTATCAAGGACCCGCATCTGACCAACCCGCATGTGCGGCTCACTGCCATCAGCGTACGGGCAGGCCGTATCGACCAGGGACAGCGATACGACACCGATGAGGCGACGTCCCAGAACAAATGCGACAGCGGGCCTGGCCTGGTCCGCTCCCCGAGCACCCCACAGCGGAGTGCCAAAATTCGGAGTAACCAGGCCAACGCCACCCAGGTGTCAGGGCAGCGCGCGATCGTGGCGTCATCCGCGGCGTTGCCCGGGCCCAATGGTTGCCGGGGCCCAATGGTTGCCGGGGGCCAATGGTTGCCGGGCCCGATACTTGCCGGGGCCCGATACTCGGCTGGACCCGATGGTCGACTGGACCTGAGAAGGACCCGGGCAATGGCCCGGGGTCAACGGAGGAGAATGCAATGGGCTCGGGAGATACCACGGAAGCGAATTGGTGGACCCATACCCCGGTCTATCAGGTGTATCCACGCTCCTTCGCCGACTCAAACGGCGACGGGATCGGCGATATCTCGGGCATCATTGAACGGCTCGACCATCTCGTTACTCTGGGCGTCGGCGCCGTGTGGATCTCACCCTTTTTCGTGAGCCCGCAACAGGACTTTGGTTATGACATCGCAGATTACGAACGACCCGATCCGACCTACGGCAGCGACGCTGACGTCGACCTACTCATCGCTCGGTGCCACGACCGGAACATCAGGGTCATCTTCGATCTCGTCCTCAACCACACGTCGATCCAGCATCCGTGGTTCACCGCATCGCGACGTTCGAGGACCGACCCCTTCCGAGATTGGTACGTCTGGCGTCCTGGTCGAGGACCCGGCGGCCGACTCCCGCCGAACAACTGGCGAAACATGCTGGGTGGTCGCGGCTGGCATCGCGACCACCGCACCGGCGAGTGGTACTGGGCAGCCTTTCTACCGTTTCAACCAGATTTGAACTGGCGCAACCCGGCGGTACGTCAGGCGATGAACTCGATGATTCGGATGTGGCTCGACCGAGGTGTCGACGGATTCCGGCTCGACATCTTCAATGCGCTCTTCGAAGACGAGCGTTGCCGACCCAATCCGCGAACGCTCGCCGTTCCTCGTGAGGACGGCTCGACCTCATGGTTTCAGCGCAACGTCCACAACCTCGATCACCCAGACACCCTCGCCTTCGCCCTCGAACTCCGCACCCTGATCGACGGATACGACCCTCCCCGAATGCTGGTCGGTGAGGTCTTCGGCGACGAAGAACACGTTGCGCGGTATTGCCACAACGGCGCGGGACTCAACCTGGTCTTCTGCTTCGAAACGGTAACGACGCCGCTGAAGGCCTCACGATGGCGTTCTTTGCTCCAGCGCCTCGATACTGCCTTTCCGCCACCGATGGCGCCGACCTGGGTACATGGCAACCACGACCGTCCGCGCCGGCTCGCCTCGCTCAGCCGAGATCAACATCTCATGCTGTTCGGGCTACAGATTGGGGCCCGGGGCGTTCCGTTCATCTATCAAGGAGAAGAGATCGGCCTGCCCGAAGCCGACAATCCCCCACGCCATGGGCTCGATCCGGTCGCCCGCAAATTTCGTTGGTCGCCGGGTGCGGCGGTCGCATTTGCACGCCGCAAGGGCCTCAGCCTGAACCGAGACAACTGCCGCACACCCATGCGTTGGGATCGAACGGAAGGCCTCGGTTTCAGCTCTTCATCGCCGTGGCTGCCGAGCGGACCGGCCGATTGGCCCACCGTCGCAGACCAAGAGGCGGACCCCACCAGCCGCCTGAACGGCTACCGAGAGTTGTTGGCACTCCGCAGTCGGCTGCGAGCCCTGCAGGTCGGAGCGCAACACATCGTTGCCGTACCCGATGCTTCGCCTCTGGTCGGCATCCGAAGGACGGTACCGCCGTCCCAAGCAGCGGGCCGAGAGGAGTCGCTCGATGCTCGAGACATCGAGATTTGGGCAAACATGTCTGACGGACCCGTCGCCGCGCCTGTTCGGGAAGATGCCACCATCATCTGGCGTTCGCGTCCTGGCCAGGTTGTGGGTCATGGCGCGCAAACCCGCAATGCTCGTCCCGCGACCGAGACCCTTGCAGCGTTCGAGGTGGCTCTGTTAGCCGCAAACTCACCGGCCCAACTCTCGATCCGCGACGACCGGGGATGAGCTCAAGTTCGGAGCGAGACGTGACGACAGGCCGGTCGTCATACCCAGACGGTTCAGCAGTGCCGTGTCATCGTCTTCGCCGGGGTTGTCCGTCGTCAACAGGCGATCACCCCAGAAAATGGACGAAGCGCCCGCATGGAAACACAACGCCTGTAGCTCGTCGCTCATCTCTGACCGGCCTGCCGAAAGTCGGACGACCGAGTTCGGCATCATGATCCGAGCAGCGGCGACCGTACGCACGATGTCGAGACCGTCAAGACGATCCACACCGTCGAGAGGGGTGCCGGGCACCTTGACCAACAGGTTGATAGGAACCGACTCTGGATGTGGGTTTTGCCGAGCGAGTTGCACGAGAAGACCTGCCCGATCGGCCACGGTTTCACCCATGCCAACGATTCCGCCGCAGCACACCGCGATACCCGCTTCACGCACCGCATCGAGGGTATCGAGCCTGTCCTGATAGGTCCGGGTCGTGATGATCGACGGATAGAACTCTGGTGAAGTGTCGAGATTGTGGTTGTAAAAGTCCAGGCCAGCCTCGGCGAGCCTGGCAGCCTGAGCCGGGGTCAGCATGCCCAGAGTCGCGCATGTCTCCATGCCAAACGCACTGACCGCTTCGATACGTTCAGCGACCGCCTCGACCTGTTTATCGCTCGGGGCCCGCCATGCTGCACCCATGCAGAACCGGGTGGCCCCCGCCGCGTGTGCTCGCCGTGCAGCGGCGACGATCTCGTCGATCGCCATCAACGGTTCGGGCTGCAACTGGGTGTTGTTGGCCGCAGCCTGAGGACAGTAAGCACAGTCTTCGGGACAGGCTCCCGTCTTGATCGACAGCAGGGCTGCACTTTCGACGACTTGAGCGTTGAAAGCCCGTCGGTGAACCTGGTGAGCGGTCGAAAGAAGATCGTGAAACGGACGACGGAGCAGCTCGAGAGCGTCGTCAACCGTCCAGTCGTATCGAAGGTTCGTCATCTGATCATGCACGGCGGCGAATCCTACTGGCGCGGCCGCCGTCGCCGATGACCGACCTTCTTCACAGAAACCTGCTGCAATATTGCGGAAGCCTTTACCTCACTCTGGGTAGTTTTCTCGTCAACCGTTTCTGCGGGCGAAAGCCCGGCGCCACCTAGTTTTTGGGACTCATCAACGTGTTGTCGACTTCTCCTTCTTTACGACTCAAGACCACCCTCCTGCTCGCTTTTCTCATCACCTCCTGCCTTGTTACTCTAGGATTTCGCAGTGCTCAGGCAGCGGATGACCCCCTTATCCCAGAAATTCCACGGCAAGATCTGCCGATCATCAACGATGGACGCGTGAGCTCTGTTGCCCAGATCGGCAACCTCGCCGTCATTGGCGGCACATTCACAAGCATCACTCTGCGTGATGGCACTGTGATCCCTCAGGCCAAGCTCGTAGCGTTCGACCTCGACACCGGAGAGCTCGCTTCAGGCTTCATGCACACGCTCGACGGCGATGTTGACGTCGTACGTGCGGCCGAAGACGGTTCCGCCGTGTTCATCGGAGGAACCTTCAAGAAGATCGATGGGCAGTGGCACATCCGAGTCGCCCGCCTCAACCCCGATGGATCGGTCGCGGCCGGGTTCAACGCATCGGCATCCGCGCAGGTTCTCGCCCTTCAAGAACACGCGGGACGGCTCTTTCTCGGGGGCTCATTCGAGTCGGTCAACAACATCCCACGTTCCAGATTGGCGGCGATCGACGCGTTGACCGGAGCCCTCGACGCCGACTTCGACCTTCCCCTCACGAGTCCGGCAGGGCCGGGAGGCAGCGGATCGGTGAAGTCGCTCGACCTCAACGTGGACGGAAGAACACTGCTGGTTGCGCACAACTCCCTCTATGTCGCCGGAGAGTCCCGCACCGGCGTTGCACTGATCGACATCGCCACCAACTCAGTACTCCCCTGGCAAACCGACTGGTACCTCCAGAGCCGCCTGAACTGCGCTGGCGCGCGTCTGGCCATCCGCGACGCCGAGTTCAGCCCTGACGGCAGTCGCTTTGTCGTCGTCGAAAAGGGCGGTGGACGCTGCGACAAATCCATAGCGTGGCCGACTGCCGACGGTCCCGGCCTCGAAGAGAACCTCTGGGTGACCCAGATGTTTGACTCGGTGCTAGCGGTTGGAGCCGCCGACAACGCGTTCTACGTTGGCGGACACTTCTGCTACGTACGGGCGATGGGAGCCATCCCGTTCACCCGGGTTCTCGAAGACCCCGGCGTCGCCAAGCCAACGGCCTGCAGCAACAAGGTTGTCGATGTGGGAGACATCAAAGCTCGATATCAGATCGCTGCCCTCGATCCCAACACCGGCGCACCCCTCGACTGGAATCCCACAACGACGTCCGTGATTGGCTCCTACGACATCGAGATCACGCCCCGGGGCATGCTCCACGGCATGGACGGGGATCGGGTGGCGTGGATCAACACGGGTCGGTTTTCGTTCCATGATCTGGGGACGCCAACACCTCCGGCGCCGCCCCTGGACACACCACCCGTCGTCTCGATCGAAGCGCCCGCTAGCGATGCCACGGTCTCCGGCCGGTTTCGAATCTCGGGAATGGCGTTCGACGACGTCGCCATGAGTCACGTTGAGCTGGCTGTTCGTAACCGAGACACGAAGCAATGGGTCCAACCGGACCTCAGCCTTGGACAATGGACGCTGCTGAGCACCGCCTTGACGGATCACACATGGGAGTCGAGCGATCTATCGCTACCGAATGGCCGTTACAAGATCCATGTCAGAGCAATCGACCAAGCTGGCAACACCAGCGACGGTTGGGTGACACGCAACATCATCGTCAGCAACTGAACACCTTTAGAGGTATTCCATGTTCTTTCCGTGCCATTGTCATACCCTCGTGGTTAGCTGTGCGCATGACTTCATTCGAAGCAGCGGAACATGACCATGAGCCTGACGACGGGCTTCTCGGACCGTTTCAACCGGCGATCGACTTGATCACCGCCCAGTTCAGCGCGCTCGATATCGGCGACCGCATCGCCGTTATCGAACAGCTTCGCTCTCGGCTCGACGCGCTCGAGGCAGAAGTGCTTGTCGCTCAAATCTCTGATCCAAATGATCCGCGGCGCGCACGTCTACTGGCGTCCACACCCAAGCGGTCTCGACGTGATGCGAGCAGGGCGACGCGGCGCGCCCTGCTCCTTAAGGAACACCCCCGCTTCGCTGCGGATCTGGCCAGCGGCAGGATGACTGGCCAACAACTCGATGTACTCGTTTCGGCCGCGGAACGCTCGGAACACGCCGCCATCGCTGACCGGGACCTGGTCGAACACATTCAAGCCGTTTCACCAGATCGGGGGTATCGGGTCCTCAACCGGTGGCTCGCCGACAGACGCCAAACCGCCGATACGGCGGCGGCTTACGCCATGGCACGCCACGAACGCCACGCTCGTAAAGGTCACACTCCTGACCAGCTGTCCTCGATCACACTCGCTGGCGACGACCTCACCATCGAACAAGCCTGGAGATCGATCAGCGCTCTCGCCGACCGCATGTATGCCGATGACGGGGGCCGAGGTGGCTCAGCAGCCCAGCATGCACGCACCCTCTCCCAGCGACTCTACGACGCAGCGATCGACTACCTCACCGGGGCTTCATCTCAAACGGGCGCGGCTACCCCGTCGATCGTCATCACCGTGGACGCCCAACAGTTGCAGCTCCCCCCGATGACGTTACATAAGGGATCCCTGACCGTGGCGGCAGACAACGGCGACGAGCCAAATCCGACGGCTGGAATTGTGGCGCCACGGACCACTCAGTCGCGCGGGTCAAAGCTTCGGTCGTCACCGAACGAAACTCTGGGCCGCGAACCACCAGATACTGCGCAGGGCTCACCATCGGAGACGAGGTTGAATGAACCGCCCGGATGGAACGGATTACCCGCGGCGAACAGACCACCTGAATCAAATGGACCGGCGGAATCCGATGGACCGGCTAGGGCTGACCGACTTCCAGCGTCGAATGAACCCTTTCCGCCCACGAGAGCGGACGACACCAGATCAACACTCAAACCTCATCTCGTCGGCGTCGGCGCTGTGCCGCCGACCGAACTGGAACGCTTGCTCTGCGACTGCGCGCTCAGCGTGCTGGTGGTTGACCCGCTGGGCCAGCCACTTTGGTTGGGGCGGACGCAACGCACCGCGAGCGCGGGGCAACGCCTGTCTCTCATCGTCAGAGACCGCTCGTGTGTTCTCTGCGGGGCACACCATCAGCGCTGCGAGGTACACCATCTCATTCCGTTCAACGCCCGATCGAGGGGCAAGACCGATATCGACAACTTGGCGTTGGTGTGTGGACCGTGCCACCGGCGCCTACACGACCAACGGCTGACGCTTGAGCGACACCACAAACAGCGCCCTCATGACAAAGATCACCACTCTCCAACCCAGGTGGTGTGGAGTACACGGCCCGCGACCCCGGAGGAGATCGCCCCACGATTCAACAAGAACCGAAACGAAGACGCGGCCTAGTTCACCGGCTCAGGATCGCGGTCCGCAGCGGGACAGAACCGCCGCCGAAGATAACCACATTACGCGAGTTCCAACTCACTTCGACCGCCAACGTCTCCCCCGTAGCGGGCGCTCGTACCCATTCCATGCCAGGTCGGTCGGATCCGTGGCAGGCTAGTCGCATGACCAAATCTGACAAGCAGTCTTCATCTCATGAGATCCCCTTCCCCGACAGCATGCTCGTCGGAGTCCAGCAACTCAATGAGATGCGGACGTTGCTGCTCGCCGAAGCCGCCGATCTGCCCGAAACATTGGCGCAGCTTCGAGACCTCCCAAGCGACCTACGCAATATGGCGATCCAGCTCGAACGGGCGACACGCGGCCTTGAAGCGTTCATCCAACTCGCATCGACGGTGACCGACGCAGCGCAGATGTTGGTTGATGCGCGCAGCAACCTCATGGGCCTCATCGAAGCTCAGACCAACCGGCTGAGCCGAGGCGAAGCGATCTCACGAGACATGCTCAACGAGATCCGCGGCGCCGCGCAACGACTTCCGGACCCCACACGGTTTGTGCCGTGGATGCACCGTCTAGATCAGACGGAGGAATAGCGACTCGCCGCCATACCGCCCGTCACCGAAAATTTCGAGACTTCAGAGCATCTTCATAGCGGGCTCTATCTCGTATCTGTTCTGGATGCCACGAACGAAAACGGTGAGCCATGAGGTTCACCACCCCGTCTTGGCGTTCAACCCTTCCTTGAACGATGAGCATGGTCGAGTCACGAGCGATCTTGCGATATCGCTTCCACACCGGTTCAACACAAATGATGTTCGCGAGACCCGTCTCGTCCTCAAGCGATAGAAACACCACTCCACCAGCAGTCGAAGGTCGTTGGCGGTGCGTTACAACACCGGCCACCTCGACGATAGACCGATCGGTCTGCAGCGCGAGAGTTGCGTTCGAGACAATGCCAGACTCGTCGAGATCGCTACGCACCAGGCCCACAGGGTGTTCTCCTAGCGCCATACCGATAGACCATAGATCTGCTGTGATCTCTTCAAAGTCGTCCATACCCGGCAACCTGGGTGCGGCTATTCCTTGGACAAGACCAGGCAGCTTGTCTGGACTCGCATCCCGGAGGGCCCCACTTGCCCATAACCCTTCACGACGTGAGAGACCAAAACGGCTCAGAGCACCGGCCGTTGACAAAGCTTCGAGTTCGGGAACACGCAGGCCGCAGCGCCGCGCGAGATCTTCCACATCGACAAAGGGGGTCAAGCGTCGCTGTTCAACGATTCGAGCAGCGCCATCCTCCGAAAGGTTGCGTACCTCGCCTAGGCCAATTCGCACTGCATGACTAGAGGGGTCTGCTAGCCATCCTGCAGCTGGATATCCAATTGGATCGGTTTCTGGCCGCCCTTCGAGGCTCGACTCGACCTCGGAAACAAAGACATCAGGAGGGTTCACCATGACCCCATGACGCTTGCCATCGTGGATAATCGAGTTCTGGCTATAGAAACCCATAGGTTGCGAATTGAGCAAAGCACATACAAACTCTGCTGGATAATGGAGCTTTATCCAGCTCGATGAATACACTAAGAAGGCAAAACTCACCGAGTGGCTCTCTGGAAAACCAAAATCTGCAAAAGCTTCCATCTTTTGAGCGATTTCCTCGGCGACATCGCCGATGATTCCCCGCCGCGCCATACCCTCTAACAAACGAATGCGCATGGCTGCCATTCGTTCACGCGAGCGCTTCGAACCCATGGCCTGCCTCAATTGATCTGCTTCACCGGCACTGAAGCCGGCGACGTCAATCGCCATCTGCATCAGTTGTTCTTGAAAAATAGGAATTCCTAGCGTCTTACGCAATGAAGGTTCAAGAAGTGGGTGTAAATATGTCACCTCTTCACGGCCACTTCGGCGCCGTAGATATGGATGAACAGACTGGCCTTGAATCGGCCCTGGACGTATAAGTGCCACCTCGACGACCAAGTCGTAAAAGCAGCGAGGAGCGAGTCGCGGCAGCGTTTGCATTTGAGCACGTGATTCGACCTGGAAAACACCGACCGTATCGGCTCGACAGAGCAGTTCATAGACCTCGTCTTCCTGCGGGATCACCGCAAGGTCAACCACTGTGGCGCTGTGCTTTGCGATGAGATCGACCGCACGATGCAGCATGGTCAACATCCCCAAACCGAGTAGGTCAAACTTAACCAGACCCGCTGCAGCACAATCGTCTTTATCCCACTGAAGTATGGAGCGGTTCTTCATCCGTGCCCACTCCACCGGCACATACTCAACGATCGGTCGGTCGGCCATCACCATTCCGCCTGAATGAATCCCAAGATGCCGCGGGAACCCCTCGATCTGGGAAGCCAGCTGTCGGACTACTTCGGGTATACCCGTTTCCGCCACTCGACTTTCCGCAGTATCTCCGCCTGCTCAAGCTCTTCGTTATCTGAATGGAGCAGATTCAATGTCCTCGTTGCAGAGGAGTTGACGTTTGTCCGACTCCGGCCCCTTGACCCCAGTGATGATCAATCTGTTTACTCAGTGCATCCGCTTGTCCAGGCGTACATCCATAGACTTTAGCCATCTCACGTAATGAGGATTTCGGACGATACGTGATAACGTTGGCGACCTGCGCCGCGTGACGACGATCAAAACGCTTATAGAGGTATTGAATAACCTCTTCACGGCGTTGGTGTTCGATATCAATATCGATATCAGGTGGACCATCTCGTTCTATTGAGAGAAATCGTTCGAATAAGAGCCCTAGACTTACCGCGTCCGCTTGAGTGATACCGAGCGCGTAACATACCGCAGAATTCGCTGCACTGCCGCGACCCTGACAGTAAATATTGCGGTCAGAACAGAAGTTGACGATATCGTGCACCAACAGGAAATACCCCGGGAAACCAAGCTGTTCGATCACGGCGAGTTCATGAGCGATCTGGTCCTGTGCAACACGAAAATGCTGGTGGTCGGGCGGGTAACGATGAGCGGCCCCTCGCTCGACGAGGACACGCAACCAACTCATCTCATCATGTCCCGCAGGCACCGGATAGTCAGGCAATCGAGGAGCCGCATTTTCCAATGGAAACGACAGAAGCGCTGCTAATTCAGCCGCTAATTCAACTGATCCAGGAAACTCTGCAAAGCGTTTGAGTTGCTCCGCCGGACTTCGCAGATGAGCTAAAGGACTCGCGGGTAACCAACCTTCTAGGTCATCGAGTGAACGACGGGACCTAACCGCAGCAAGGGCCTGAGCAAGCGGCCTCTGATCGATCGTTGCGTAGTGGACGTTGTTTGTTGCCACCATCGACACCCGGGCCTGTCGTGCCAGATCGGCCAATGCCTGATTGCGCTGCTTGTCGTCGGGATAGCCATGGTCCCATAGTTCGATAATGACGCGATCGCGTCCAAAAGCGTCGATCAACAGATCAAGCTCTCGACGTGCAGCTTCGTAACCTTTCGCGATCAGAGCACTGGGCACCGAACCTTTTCGACAGCCACTCAGCACAAACCACGAACGGTTCGAAGTGTCCGCTGGGGTGTTATGGAGCGGAGCCCTTGCCCCTAATGCGAGGGTCTCGACGCTGAAAGCAGGCCGTTGTTTGCGCCCTTTCAGCTGACCGTCGCTAATAGCTGCGGCGAGCCGGCCATAGCCGTGCGGCCCTTGCGCCAAGACCACGAGATGGGAACCAGACGGGTCAGGGTCCATGTCGTGACCGAAAGAAGAACGACCACCCTGGCAGTTGGACGGTGGGCGCAGTGTGAGCTCAGCGCCGAAGATGGTCGGTACGCCGTGATCCTTTGCAGCCGACGCAAAACGGACCGCTCCATACAGACCGTCATGATCCGTTAGACCAAGACCGGACAGGCCGAGTTCGGCTGCTCGAGCAACGAGAGCTTCAGGATGAGATGCCCCATCGAGGAACGAAAAGTTTGAATGACAGTGCAGTTCTGCATAGGCGACCATAACCCCAAGAGGTTATCGAACATACGTTCGGCTTCTCGATTGGGGTACTCGACGGCCCAGACAGCTGTCCGACCAGATACAACGCAGCTGTTCAACGGGCGAGAACGCCACCGATACGTCACGGCCAACACATTGACCGGGTGCCTCCTACGACCTACGTTTACCAGCAGGGCATACAGCGAGCTGGCCGCGTATCTCCACCTTCCTTGCGACCAGGCAACAAACGACACGGAGAGCGTCATGGTAGAGCCCCAGCAGACAAGTTCGACATCGACCCACACCGACGCGGCCGCACCCTCTTTCCCAGACGACAACACCTCTCCTGATAGCACGACGCCGAATGACACCGTTGGATCTAGCCTTTCATCTCAACGTACCGACGCGTCAGACGGCACCTCTGATACGAACCAATCAGCGATTATCGCCTTTGCTGCGAGCATCATCTGGTTCTTTGGTTTGGGGTCCCTCGCGGCGTTGTTCTATGGCACCAAAGCTCGTTCCGAGATCGCAGCGTCTAGGGGAACTCAAACGGGCGAAGGCCTCGCGACAGCTGGCATTTTCCTAGGGTGGATCGGCGTGGGAATCACCGTTCTGCTTCTCATAGCGTGGGCGACTGGATATCCCAACTAGGCGACCTCGCAGAGCAACAACATCCGAACCGAGCCGAGTCATCAGAGGGCGCGTTGCACCGGCCAGAGCGAAGCGATGTATCCCAGCAAGGCTAGAGAATCTGCGCCAAGAACTGCCGCGTACGAGACTCCTGAGGATTTGAAAAGAAGTGCTCTGGTGTACCCACCTCCACGATCGAGCCATCGGCCATGAAGACCACACGGTCAGCCACTTCGCGGGCAAAGCCCATCTCATGGGTCACGACGATCATGGTCATACCCGTTTCGGCGAGCGCCTTCATCGTGTCGAGTACTTCATTGATCATCTCTGGATCGAGCGCTGACGTCGGCTCATCAAACAACATGATCTTTGGTTGCATGGCCAAGGCGCGTGCAATCGCAACTCGCTGCTGCTGCCCACCGGATAGCTGACCGGGGTACTTGTTGGCTTGCTCGAGAATTCGCACCTTTTCGAGCAGCGCCATGGCAGCGGTCTCGGCGTCGGCCCGACTCATCTTGCGTACCTGGCGGGGTGCCAGTGTGATGTTGTCGAGCACGGTGAGGTGAGGAAACAGATTGAAGCTCTGAAACACCATGCCGGTTTCGCGCCGAATGGCTGCGATGTTTCGAACGTCATGAGTCAACTCGGTACCGTCGACGGTAATGTGACCGCTGTCGTGTTCTTCCAGTCGATTGATACAGCGGATAAGTGTTGACTTTCCACTGCCTGACGGACCGATCACGACAACGACCTCTCCTTTGACGACCTTGAGGTTGATGTCATGAAGTGCGTGGAAAGTGCCGAAGTATTTGTTCATGTCTTCGACGACGACGATCGGCTCACCTGAGACCAACGTGGCGTCAGCGAACACATCCGACGGCGTCCTATGCCGAACAGCATCGGGATCATCAGGCAGATGGCTACCGTCGCCGTCGTCGTTGTCGTCGTCACTGAATTGGGCGGGGCCCCTTTCACGAGCACTTCCGCTGACATCGCTGGTAGAACTAGCGTCAGCAGCTGCTGCATCTGGTCGATCGTCAGTCATCGCTCTCCTACTCCAAGTCGACGTTCCATACGTCGGCTTTCGCGGCTCAGGGTTGACGACCCAACCCAAAACAGCAGCCCGGCAAAGACCAGCGTCTCCGCTACCAGCCCCTGGCCCTTGAAATCGCTCTGTTTGCGAATACTTTCACTCACCGAGATGACGTCGAGTAGCCCGATGATACTGACCAGCGTCGTGTCTTTGAACAGGGAGATGAATTGTCCCACGAGTGCGGGGATGACGTTTCCCAGCGCTTGTGGCAACACGATAAAAGCGGTGATTCGCGTCGGGGACAAACCGAGCGCAGCGGCAGCCTCTGACTGACCGTTGGGAACGCTTTGGAGCCCTCCACGCACAATCTCAGCCACGTAGGCAGCGGTAAAGATCGTCAGTACGACGATCACCCGAACGACCTTTCCGGGCAGGACATCCTGCGGGAAAAAGAACCCAAGCCCTTCCGAACTCAAGATAATCAACACGACCAGGGGAACACCGCGAGTGATCTCGATGGCGGCGATCGAAAGCGACCGAATAATCGGCATCGACGACTGCCGCCCGATGGCCAATAAGACGCCGAGCGGAAAGGACAAGACCATCCCTGCCGCGGCCAGATACAAGCTCAGCATCAGGCCACCCCAGTCGTCCCAGCCCAATCCGTCGGCCAAGAACCACAGCAGTACGACAATTCCCAACATGGTGACAGCGACCGCGGAACCCCGGATCCTTACCGGAGCGCTGCTGAGAGCTCGCCCGAGAAGTGCACCCGCAAAGAGGCACGAAATGGCCGCGCAGGCCGCAATCCACGGACCGACGGTGGTGACAAAGCTCAGCAGCACAATCCCGAGCACGATGAGCGGCCACCAACGTCTGCCGATTTCCCCGAGCATCGTTCGAGGAGACCGCTTCACGCCCGCCCGGTCCGCTCGCGACCACATGGAAAACAGCATCGTTGTCACGAATGCGGCCACGCAGAGTGCGAGTGTTATTCGCCACAGGTCCTCACGGGGGTATCGGCCGTACATGAACAAGGCCAGGTTGCGCTCCACGATCTCCCAGCGCCCCGTGATGAGCACAAACCTCAGGACTTTCCACAGGATCCACCCGGCGATGAACGCCGTGAGCAGGGTGATGATTCCATCGCGTAGGTTGCGAAAAAGATTGCGTCTAAGCCATACCCGCCAGGTTGTCGATGTCATCGCTCAACCACCTTCAGGCGACGGTTCAGCAGGTTGGTCAACAGCGAGATAGCGATGGACAACACGAGGTACATGCTCAATACCACGACCAGCATAGGAATCGCAGGCGAGGCGTTGGCGATGGCCGTTCTTGAAACCTTGGTGAGCTCCATGTAGGACACAGCGACACCGAGCGAAGAGTTCTTCGTCAGATTCAGATACTGGTTCGCCAACGGCGGCACGGCGATACGCATTGCTTGAGGCAAGATGACGTACCACATCCGCTGACCGTTGCTCAGCGCCAAAACGCTCGCCGCTTCGCCCTGGCCTTTTGGCACTGCTTGGATTGAACCGCGCACGATCTCTGCGATGTGGCTTGCTGTATACAGGGTCAACGCGGTTAACAGCGCGAACATCTCAGGGCTCATCACGGCGCCGCCAATGACCATGCGCCCATCGACTCGAGGGAGCGACCCCGAGATTGGTGTTCCCAAGGCCAGTTGACCGACGACGGCAACTGCCACGATGGTCCCCGCCATCCACCACGCTGTGTGCGCTCGAGCTCCTGAGCGCTCATTGATGTGAAGTCGCCATCGCCGCACGGCGATCGCGGCGAGCAACGCGGCGAGGAGTACACCTGCAACGGGCCAGCCCGAACCGTCGATGCGGTACCACGGCACACCGATACCGCGAACCGAAGCGACAAACCCGGGGAGCGGTGTCGCTGCTTCGGAAACGGGGGGCAACCGAAGCGCGACCGCCAGGTACGCGAAGATGACCAGGATGAGCAGGGGCGTGTTGCGCAAGGTTTCGACGTAGACACCTGCCGCTTTGGACACAAGCCAATTCTTCGACAAACGAGCGATGCCGACCAGTGTCCCTATGAGCGTCGCTAGCACGATCCCCGCGATCGAGGCGCGGAGTGTGTTTGCGACACCGACACCGAGCGCGTCCTTGACCGGTTGAGTCGTGCGAAAGTCGCTGCCAGCAATCGGGAAGTTGGCTGGCTGATCGAGAAAGTCAAAGCCGGTGGGGACCCTCGATGCTTGAGAATTGGTCTGATAGTTCGACCACACATAGAGCACGGCGATGAGGACGACGATCAAAACCGTCATCTGAAACGCCCATTTCCGCACCCTCACATCACGCCACGGCGGTGGACGCTGCGCGGCATTCACCCGGTTCTCCTCGTCTCGTACGCGCTACATCTTCGGACTGCACGACATTGTGCAGCTATCTCGTCATTGTGCAGCTATCTCGTCATGGCTGGACCGGACGCGGCTGCCATCGCGAATGAGGAGGCTGACCGCATCCATCCAGCCGTCGTCGCGCCACGGGTTCGCGGTCACAGCACCAGTTTCCCGTCAGGTTGAAGCGTGATGAAATGTGCGAGCACTCGCCGTCACCTTCAAGGCCGCAGGAGCGCCGAAAAACACCACCCACCTAGCGGTAGGGCGGCGAGTACAAGAGGCCGCCATCGCTCCAGAGTTGGTTCAGTCCTCGTTCGATACCCAGCGGCGCGAGATGCGCATCAAAGATCTCGCCATAGTTGCCAACCTGGGCGACCACCTGATAGGCGAAGTCGACCGGAAGGCCAAGACCCGGGTCCACCACCGCCCCGTCTTCACCGGCCTGGCCGAGGAAGATCATCACCGAAGGGTCGTCGCTGTCGAGGAAGTCATCGACATTGGCTTTGGTGATGCCGAACTCTTCGGCCTGGATGGTGGCAAAGATGGCCCAATTCACAACTTGTGCCCATTCTGAATCACCGTCGAGGACAGCGGGCGCTAGTGGTTCTTTGGAGAAGACGACGTCAAGGATCGTGAGTGCGTCGGGCCCATCGGGGTAGTCCGACCGCAGCGATGCCAGCTGGCTGACGTCACTCGACCAGCCATCACAACGTCCCTGTTGAAACGCTTCTTGGATGAGGTCGGTGTCTTCAAAGGACTGGATCTCGGGGGCGTCGAGGCCGAGGCGAGCGAACTCGTTCGCAACGTTGCCTTCTGTTGTGGTCCCTGCGGCGACGCATACGACGGCACCAGCGAGACCATCGAGATCTTCGATGCCGCTGTCAGTTGCCACCATCATCCCTTGGCCGTCATAGAAGTTGGGTTGGAGGAATGTTGCGGCCTCGACGCCGTCCCGGGACGCTGTCCACGTCGTATTCCGCACTAAGACGTCGATTTCACCGGACTGCAAAGCGGTGAATCGTGCCTCGGTTTCGAGATCGACAAACTCGACAGCCTCGGCGTCGCCGAGGACCGCGGCGGCGATGACCCGGCAAAAGTCCGCGTCGAATCCGACGTGCGAACCATCGTCTTCCAAGACCGAAAATCCCGGTAGGGCGTCACGTGTGCCGCAGCGCACGACCCCGGCATCTTGGACGCCTGCAAGAACGTTGCCGTCCGACCCTCCGTTGGAGTCCCCCGAAGCGCCCTCCCCGTCGGTGGAGTCACCCGAGGTCACGTCGGCACTCGAGTCATCAGAGGCATCGGAGTCGTCTGACCCGCAGGCTGCCAACATGAGCAACAACGCTCCTAACAACGCCAGCCAGCGAACGTGGTTTGACTTGTATTTCATTGCGCTCCCTTTCAGCAAACACGCAGCGGCACGAACCGCCGCCCAGCGCTGGCCGTCAAACATCCTGGAGGCTCGAGCGGATCAAGCTGCAGAACTATCCCGACGCCCTAACATCGGCCAGCCCGATGCTAGGCATCGTTAATTGCCGATAGCTGGACGGTACCCGACAGGTAGCGGAAGCACAACCACCGTCCGAGCGTTCACGAGGTGGATGACCAGCGCGCGGCCCACAAACCGCAACAGCGTTCGCGTGTCACCAGACCCAGGCGCCCCATCCCCAAACGCCAAACTCCCGACTCCCGACGAACCCTGGCCTCAAGACATGGGGACGGTCCTCGAATGACTCGAATAGCACAAAAGCGAGCACTTCCAGGATGCCCGCGGCCAGCGGCACCAAACAGCTGAAGCTTCCGATGGACCACAAGATTCGTCGCCCACACAGACAAAAGACAAAGGCCCCGTGTTACTCATGTCAGCTACAACGATGAACAAGGAGCTCAATCCTCAGCTCCGTAGCGAAGGCGGCGAGAAGCTTATTCTTCGGCAAATTTTACGTTGACGATTCGTCAACCCTGGGCGCATGCTCGCCTACGCCTAGCCATCGGTAACGGCCGCGTAGCGCACGAGAAACACCCGTATGTTTATGTCAGGGCAGAACTTATAGGAATTCCGCCAACCACCTTCTCCGCAGGTCAGGACCCACAAACAGCCAGACGCAGCAAGAATAGATACTTGAGTACGCAAATGTTCCGCTCCAGTTTGCAGAGTTTCACCACCTGGAGTGCTCAAATGTCCACACGCCCACCAGAGTGCAGGTTTACTGCGGCGTCGAGACAGGCCGCCCACTGCGGCCACACAACTGTTTCTTTAACACTTTCCATTTCACATATACGGCAACAACGAGATAGGTATCCCCATGTCACCTTCGAGATTTGCTTCATCGACTGGCTATAGACACGCACTATGGCTCCCCATCGTTCTTCTTCTTCTGATGGCGCTTCTTTGGAGCGCTACGACCGGGGCGGTCTCGGGATATCAATTCGACTTCGCAGCGAGCGTCCCCGACACCTACGACCACAGCACCGGAGGTGGGGCCTTCGACGACGCCACGAAGAACAACGATGTCTCCGAAGAGCTTGAAGCCGAGGACTTTGCCTGCGGCGACATCGTCACCTTTCTGACCCTGATCGAGGCGCCCACCGATTTGGAGGGCACCGACACACTCGAACTGAATTACTCCTTCACCGCTGACACGACAGGTCGGTCGGGTACTGCCATCAGCGAAGTCGTCGGCGTCGCCATCAACGACGGAGTGGTCTCGGGCGGCGACGGGCCAAACGGAACCGACAGCGCACAGAACCACGACGGCGGATCCACCGCAACGTTGACGAACCAGAGCCTCGACGGACCGCCTTTTGAGTCTGGTTCGGATCTGAACGCCACAGTCCTTGTGACCGACGTGGACCCGGGTGAGGTCATCGTCTTGCGGGTAGACGTTCGCCTCGCTTGCCAACCGAACTCCAAGCCAACCGGCAACCTCCAGGCATCGCTGGACAGCGTGTACAGCCTCTCCGACGACGGCACGCCAGCCGAAAGCGAGAGCGCTGGCGCCCAAACCGTCCCGTTCAAGCAATTCGGCGACCTTGACACCACCCCCACGACCACGACGACAACCGTGACCACCACTACGACCACGGTGCCCACCACCACAACCACAGCACCGCCCACCACAACCAGCACGGCCAGCCCGACGACATCGAGCACCACCACAGCACCCACCACCAGCACGGCCGGCCCGACGACATCGAGCACCACCGCAGCACCCACCACCAGCACGGCCGGCCCGACGACATCGAGCACCAGCGCTGCGTCGACCACCACAACGGCGGCCGAAACGACCGCTTCGACCGAAGCGACCACAACATCCACAGCGTCCACGACGAGTACCACCGGCTCCCCCTCGACCACCACGACGCTCGCTGGGACTACGACGTCGACTGCGGTCGTGGACGCATCCACATCAACAACGGCTGCTGACGCAGTGGTGAGTACGGTGCCCACCTCAGTGGACACAGCGCTTGCGCTCGGGTCTGCTCCCGCGACCGAGCTAACAACGTCGTCATCCCCGTCGACCTCGTCGGAGGCAAGCGTCTTGGGTACGTCCGCGGAACGAACGACGGCATCGACCTTTGCCTCGGTTCTCGGCGCGACCCTCGACCGAGACTCCCAACTCCTCGGGCAGGCGACAACGTCGCGGAACAGCAACCTTGCTCGGACGGGAACAAGCCCGATCATGTTGGTGCTCTTCGGAGCTGGCTTGTTGCTTCTCGGCTCGTCGCTCGTCGCCGCAGTGAATCGACGGAAGTCCGAGCAGAGGTAGCTCTGGACATTTGGTGACCGCATCAGCGGTCAGACAACAGATAGCCCCAACACCAGGCGGCCCCTTTGCCCGAAGCGAATTCGTTCGTTTCTAGCGAAGGGGTCGCCTCTTTGATTCATTGAGCAATCGTCCCGCGACCGGAGTTTTGAAACGCCCCGATCAACGCCTGGACAAGAGTGACACACCTCCCGAGAAGCCCGCCGCGGACTGTGGTTTTGTGTCGGTATCGGAGGTGGGGCCAGCGGGTACCACCACGAGGACAGACGAATCCTGAACGGGCATATTGCCGCTGACCTGCGGCTCTTCCTCATCTGATCCCATGTCTCACACCAACCATGTCGGGTTGCTCGTTCACGGGTGACCGGCGGGGCGGCGTCGGCGAACCCAAGAACCCTTCATCACGAATCGGGGCGAGATATGTACACAACAAGGTCACCGTTCAGTCGTACATTTCTGTTGGTCTGCGGAGCGCTCCTGGTGCTGTTGTTGTTGTTCAACGTTCTGGCCTCGAGCTCAGCGGCCGAAACTCAACAGACCGATACCGGACAAGCCGAAGCGGAAGCCGAGGCCGAAGCGGCATCGGTACAACCCGAGACGCCTCGACCCGGCTGGGAGATTGCTCAGACAGCACAGGCCGAAGATGGGTCGATTGGTTCAGCACCGTCGTCTCTCACATCTGAGGTGCTGGGGTCCACCACACTCGGACCGAGCACGACGTCGGCGAGCGGGGGTGCACCGAGCTCGACCACGACCGCTCCAGATGAAACGGCATCGACGTCGCCATCTGGTACGCCGACGACACTTCCAACTCCGAACGAAACGACGTCGACCCGCACCCCCGATTACGCGAGCACGACGTCGACATCGGGACCGAACCGGTGCCCGGTATCACCCGAGCGCCCGCCACAGCACTGCGCTTCAACCACGACCCGACCACACCACACGACAAGCACCACCCAACCAGCACCTCTGTGCACACCCTCGACCCGACCCGAAACAGAAACGACCCCGCCACCGCAGCAACGCCCTGGACACTGCACCACCACCACGCACCCCTCACCGCCTGCGACTAGCACCACACGCCCATCACCAGCCGCGACCACCACGACCCAACCCAGGCACTGCCCACCCACAACCACCAGACCAGCCGACACCACCACGCCCACGCACTCCCCTGAATCAGTGCCAGACGACGACCACTCGACCGGGCCATGGCACCACGACATCGAGTGCTCCGACGTCGAGCACCAGCCACCCTGGCCATCGGTGCACACCGACGACTCCCCAGGACACGGCGGCGCTCCGTCAACGTCGACGAACCTCGACCGTTGCACGACGACCACGCAACCCGATCGGAACACCACATCGACGACCCGTCCACACGATTGCTTGGCGACAACGACCAGGCCAGCACACGGCGGCCCCACGAGCACGCGACCGCAACGCGTGCCACAACGACGACACACCTACACAATGGGTGTACGCCGACAACCCGCCCAGGCCACGGATCCACCACCGCACCCACAAACCGACCGCATCCTTGTGCCACCACGACCACGACCACAACCACAACCACGTCCACAACCCAACCCAGGCAATGCCCACCCACAACCACCAGACCAGGCGACGCCACCACGCCCACACGCACTCCCTGAATCGGTGCGAGACAACGGCCACCACCCGGCCGCCGAATCCGTGCGCAGGTGGTCGCGGCAATACCGGTGACCAGCATGAACGTTCGACGACGAAACCACCCGGCCACTGCACGACGAGTACGACCAATTCGACGACCAGCACCACCGGCCACACATCGACCACCGTTCCTCGAAGTACGACCACGTCGCCAAGCGCAAGCTCGACAACGGCTTCGACGATCGCGACGACGGCGACCACGTCCGATGCTGGTGCCGTTGGTCAAGTCTCGACATCAGCACCGACGCCGGGCCCTGCAGCTCCGGCCTCGGTGCTGGGCACATCGGTGTCCGCACCTCTGGATGTGCCGGTACACCGTGGTGGTGCGCTGGCGTTCACGGGCCTCGACGTCTCACTCACGTTCGCTGCGGGTGCCACGCTGATACTGCTCGGAGCAGGCCTCCTCGTGGGCGCAAGAAGGCGAGTCGTCCACAACCGCGCCTGAGTCGAGCGCCGAACCGGTTGGGGCGGCGATGTGGCCTCGGGACAGTTGAACGTTGGGGGCTGCTGAAAAGCGACAGTGAGGTCCAGGGCGCCCGGGCTCCCACCCACGCGAGGAGGCCGATGTCGGCACTCCGCGGCCGGACTATCGGAATGAGTGGACGAAGCGTGGCGGGATGGATGGGCTTTCTGCGCCCCTGGGAATCTATTGACGCCCCGTCAGGGGCTCGGTCGGTTCGTAGCTGGTGTAGGTTCCGCCACAAGCGTCCAGGAGGAACACCATGTCCGAGGTTTCGTTCGGCCAACGCCCGATGCTGATCGGGTCACGACACCCATCTGTAGACGTGTGGCGCCCTGTGCATTCACCGTTTGATGGCCGTGTGATCGGCGAGATACCGAGCGCGAATGAGCACGACATCGACGATGCGGTCGATACCGCTCGACAAGCGTTGTCCGCATCTGAGTTTCCGACTTTTGAACGTGCGGCGGTGCTCGACCGTGCGGCCCAGTACCTCCAGGCCCAGCACGAGACCTTTGCCCAAACCATCTCCGCAGAAGCAGCGAAACCAATCCGCACCGCCAGGATCGAGGCATCCAGAGCGATCGATACGGTTCGGTTCTCCGCTGCGGTGGCACGCACCATGCATGGTGAGCTCGTCCCCATGAACGCATCCGCCGCTGGCCACGGCACATGGGGTTTGGTCAGACGGCGCCCCGTCGGGGTACTGGCAGCGATCACACCATTCAACTTTCCCCTGAATCTGGTGTGTCACAAGGTCGCGCCAGCGATCGCCGCGGGATGTCCCGTCGTGTTGAAACCCGCTTCGGCAACCCCGTTTTCCTCGTTGCTGCTCGCCGACTTGCTGACCGAGGCGGGTCTGCCACCTGGCTGGCTGAACGTCGTCACAGCTCCCGGTCGCGTTGCCGATCATCTCGTCACCCATCCCGATGTGGCGATGATCACCTTCACCGGATCGGCCGCGGTTGGTTGGCAGATTCGCGAACGAGCGCCGAAGAAGCGGGTATCGCTCGAACTCGGCAACAACGCACCGCTCATCGTTCATCGGGACGGCGACTGGCAGCGTGCGGTGGACGGGGTGAAAACGGCGGGCTTTGCTCACGCCGGACAAAGCTGCATTTCGACCCAACGGATATACGTACACGAGACCATCGCGGAGCCCTTTATCGAACGCCTCGTCGCGAATGTCGGGGCGTTGAAGCTAGGCGACCCGTCCGACGAAAGCACCGACGTATCCACTCTGATCGACCAAGGCGAAACCGACCGGGTCCAGTCGTGGATTGGCGAAGCGGCCGATGAGGGCGCCGACGTCCTGATTGGCGGAGGGCGATTGGGTCGTCTACTTGAACCCACAGTCCTGTCGGGGATTCTGCCAGGAATGAAGGTGTCAGATCGGGAGGTGTTCGGCCCGGTCGTAGGTGTGGCGACCTATTCCGACCTCGACGCAGCGTTGCGCCTCGCTGACGATTCCGTCTACGGACTGCAAGCGGCGATATTCACCGCCGATCTCGACACCGCCTTCTATGCCGCCGACCGACTGCACTACGGTGGAGTCCTCATCAACGAACTGCCCACATGGCGTGCCGACCAGATGCCTTATGGGGGCGACAGGGACTCGGGCAACACGCGAGAAGGTCCGGCGTGGGCGGCTCGTTCGATGACCGAAGAACAGCTCATCGTTATCCGTCAGAACAAGCCGCCGCTCGACTTGTAGATGCCACTCCAAGACCTCAGAGCTGGCGCTCGACACGTCATGGGTACCGGGCAAACGACCCACCGGCCACAGCCGCAACGTGGCGGACGACGAGCACCGCTGGTTAGTCGAGGTAGCCGAGCCGTTTGGCTTCGTCGGTGAGCTCCGCACGATGGTCGGGATGAGCAAGTTCGATCAGCATGCGAGCACGTTCATTCACCGTCCTGCCTCGGAGGCGAGCGACACCGTGTTCGGTCACGACGTGATCCACGGTGTTCTTTGTCGTAGTGACCACCGATGCTGCAGGCAGCGACGGCACGATCCGCGACACGGTCCCGTTCTTGGCCGTCGACGGTACGACGATGAACGCCTGGCCACCATCGGAGAGCATCGCACCCTGAGCGAAGTCGGCTTGACCGCCCGATGACGACCAGTACGCACCGTTCATCGTCTCCGACGCGCACTGCCCGAGCAGGTCGACTGCGATCGTGGCGTTAATCGAGATAAAGCCAGGTTCACTCGCGATCGTAAAGGGATTATTGACATAGTTCGCTGGCCAGAATTCGACTGCGGGGTTTTGATCGATGAACTCATAGACATCGTCGGTTCCCAACGCAAAGGTGCCGACGGCCTTGGTACGGCCGCGCTTTTTTCGGACGCCGTTTGCGACACCCGAATTGATGAGCTCAACGATCCCGTCGGAGATGAGCTCAGAGTGGATGCCGAGATCTTCGTGATCCTTGAGGGAGGCCAGCAACGCGTTCGGCGTACCACCGATACCGACCTGAAGCGTCGCCCCATTTGGGATGAGTGGGGCGATGTGTCCGGCTATCTGATAGTCGATCGGCGATGGCTCGACCTGCTCGATGGTCAAGAGTGGCGAGTCGTTCCGGCACCAACCTTCGATCTGGGTGATGTGGAGCTGGTTGCGCCCGAACGTCTGAGGCATGCTCGCGTTCACCTCCAAAAAGAAGCGCCCACGACCGATGAATGACGCAACGTAGTCAGCGTTTGTCCCCAGAGAAAAGTAGCCATGACGGTCCGGGACCGACGCCTGCGCAATGATCAGCGGATCATCGCAGGTCATCTGCAGTAGGCCCGCGACGTGGCTGAAATGGTTGGGAACCAGGTCGATCGTGCCAGCGGCAAAATGTCGCCTGGTCGCGGCGGACAAGAAGTACGACACGTGGCGCAGATCGTCGCCATAGCGGCCGTCCATGTAGCCGCGGTCGCGAGCCGCATGCATTTGCCGGACCCGTACACCGTCGAGCTTGCCACCAGCCGCTGCCTGTTCAACGACGTCGAGGAGAGCGACCGGTTCTCCCGCAGCCAGTGGTATGACCAGCGCCGTACCGGGATGAATGTGGTCGAGCAACGCCTCGGGGTCGGCGTATCGGGATCTGATCTGACTAGAAATCACCGCACTATCCCAGCACGTCTCCCCACTCGACACCCGAAGTCAACGGTTGAAATGTCGGTAAACACCCCAGAGCGGCGTGCGCGGCCCTCTGGGCTCACACCGGTGCAGGGGCGTTGATCCACGCTCCGTAGCCGCCCAAGATGTCGGAAACGTCGGTAAATCCGGCCTCTCGTAACACCGATGCAGCGACGGATGATCGATATCCCCCACAAAAAACGACCGTCGGTGCCGTCGGGTCAAGCTCATCGAGGCGCTTGTGCAACTGTCCGACCGGAATCGATACGGCCCCGTCGATGCTCCCCCACTTGTATTCACCGGGGTTGCGGACATCGACGAGCTGCACGTCGAGGTCGTTGCGCAGCTCGTTGAAGGCCGCGGCGGTCAACCGCGACGCCTGACGCACACGGTCGGGGTTGGCGGCCATGACGGCTTCGGGTGCGTCGAGATATCCAATAACCCGGTCAAATCCAATGCGCCCGAGGCGATTCTTCGCTTCGGTTTCGAACCCAGGACAGACGACCAGGACGATGTCTCGGTCGCTCGGCACCACAGAGCCAGCAAACTCGGCGTATCGACCGTTGAGGCCGACATTGACCGAACCGGCCAGATGCCCACGCCCAAAACTCGTCCGGGTCCCGACCGTCGAGCAGCAAAGCGCCCCCCGCCACCGCGGCATCGACCTGTTCCAAGGTGAGCGCTGGCGGTTTGGCGGTCTCGTCGAGCAGGTCACGAGCTTGACGGTTCAAGATGGCGTCGTGGAGAAAGTACTCAGGGGCCGGGGGCTGACCTTCGGTAACCAGGTCGATGAAGGTTGCGCGGTCGGGAGCGAGCAGTGCGTAGTTCGACTGGAGTTGCTCGCCGATGGTCGAAGTCGTCTCGGTCGAGAGGTTCTTGCCACACGCCGAGCCCGCACCATGGGCGGGATACACCCGCGTTGCGGGAGGTAACGGCATGATCTTGTCATGCAGGCTGTCGTAGAGCGCGTTTGCCAGCTCATCACGGGTGAAACCAATCGCCGACAAAAGGTCCGGTCGTCCGACATCGCCGATGAACAACGTGTCGCCCGTGAGCACACCGAACGGGACATCATCATGGGGGTGTTCCCAGATGACGATACTGATCGATTCGGGGGTATGCCCCGGCGTGTGAAGGATCTCCAAGACCACTTCACCGAGTGAGATGCGCTCACCATCGGCCAGCTTTCGCGAGGGAAACTCGGTTTCAGCAATTGACGAAAAGCCGATTTCAGCGCCGGTTGCGGCAGCGAGCTCAAGATGACCCGACAAGAAGTCGGCGTGGAAATGCGTCTCGATCACCATCACAATGTCGAGACCGAACTCTTTGGCGTCGTCAACGTATTCATCGATGTCTCGACGGGGATCGACGACGACGGCTTTTCCGCTCGTCTCATCGCCGATGAGGTAGGACGCTTGAGACAGACAGTCGAGGTAGTACTGCACAAATTTCATGACGATCTCTCCTGATGGGGATGCATCGGCTCCGCGGACCTATCGCTATCGCCGGTAGGCCATCATGCCCCCGGAGAGGTTGATGACGTCGGGATAGCCAGCTTTCGACAACATTTTTGCCGCCCGGGAACTCCGTGCACCGCTGCGGCATACGACCAACACGGGGCGTTCTTTATCGATTTCGCCCAGCCGCGACCCGAGCTCACCGACGGGGATGTTCTTGGCCCCTGGCAACATCCCCGAACGAACCTCGTCGGGGGTGCGTACATCGATGATCTGTCCGTTCTTACCCTTGGCCGTCTTGTAGTCGTTGACCGGATGGTTACGAGGCTTTGCGGCCGTTGAGCTGCGTCCGAAGAGCTTCATCGTGTTCTCCTGTACGTTCATCGACGCCGAAGCGCCGTTGGTTGGCTTGACTAGGGCAGTGCGCAAGAACCGCCATGACGGCGTCGTCGGTCGACGCATGAAGCCGCCCTGCGAATTCGCCATCCCAAAGACCGGCACGCTTGAGCACATCACGCACCGGCCCTTTGACGCTCGACAGGTGCATCGACACACCGGTCTGGGCAAGATCCCCAAGGTGTCTCCCAGCATCGAGATGCCGCTGGTGTCGATGTCGTTGATTCCCGGCGCGTCGAGGATGAGTACTCCCCGCCTCCGAGCTGCTCGGCATGTTCGATGAGCAAGCCTCGAATGGCGTGGGCGTTTGCGAACGAGATCGCGGCGTCGATCCGTACGATGTGGACGCCATCAAAGCACTCGACTTCGGGAAAACGGCTGACATTCCGGTACGTCGTCGTGTCGGGCACCCTACCCAAAACCGCAGTGTGAGGCCGTGACATTCTTGCAAAGACGACCAGCATCGAGACGATGACAGCGACACCGATGCCGACTTCGATACCGAACGCCAGACTGCCGAAGAAGGCCGTCGCCATCGGAATGATGTCGGAACGTTTCACCGAGGCGATATGGCGGATTTCGTCGACGTCGATGAGGTTGTAGACAGCGACCAGAATGATGGCACCGAGGGCAGCTTGAGGCAGTGATGCGAACAGTGGCGTCAAGAAGAAGGTCGACGCGCCGACGGTAAGCGCTGCTGTGAGCGCTGCCCATTGCGTTTGAGCGCCCGATGAGTCGTTCACCGCGGTCCGGGCAAATCCACCGGCTACCGGATATGCACCGGTGATCCCCTGCGGCGATGTTGGCGGCGCCAATCCCCAGCGCTTCACGATTCGCGTCGATGTCGTATCGGTGGCGTCGCGCGTAGACCTTGGCGACCGCGAAGGATTCCATCAAGCCGATGATGACGATGACCACTGCGCTTGGCAGCAGGTCGATCACTTGGGATCCGCCGACACTTGGAACACCGAGCGGTGGCAAACCGGCGGGGATGTCGCCGACGACGGCGACGCCGTGGTCGGCGAGGTGCAAGAGGCGGACAGCCGCGATCGAACCGATGACCACGACGAGCGAACTCGGCACCGACGGCAACCATCGTTTTATGGCGATCATGACCAGGATCGCAACGGCCGCTACGAGCACTGTCGCCCCGTTTGCGTCCGGGATTGCCCGCCAGGTATCGGCGAGGTTGTCGGCGAATTCACCTCGTGGGATGGGTACGCCGAGGACGTACTTGGCTTGCGACACACCGATGATCAATGCAGCACCAGCGGTGAACCCGACCAGCACTGCGTGGGAGAGCAAGTTGACAGCGCTTCCCAGTTTGAAGACGCCAGCGACGACGTAGATGGCGCCGACGATGAGCGCGAGCGCCGCGGCGAGTTGCAGGTAGGTAGCGGTGTCTTGATCTGCAAGCGGTTCGATCGCTGTCGCCGTGAGGAGCGATACGAGCGCCACAGGACCGACGGCGAGCTGCCGTGACGTGCCGATCAGCATGTAGACGAGCAGCGGCAGGGTTGCGGCATAGAGCCCGACTTGTGGTGGCAGCCCGCCGAGCTGGGCATATGCCATCGCTTGGGGCACCAACATCGCGCCGACGGTGAGACCGGCGACGACATCGGAGCGGCGCCTCGTTCGCCCCTCCCGAGAGAACCAGGTTTTGCTCATCTGCATCCCTGTGACCACCATGCGGCGATTGTACGTACATTTGTACGCAATTCAACCCGTTCTTCGTTTTGCTCCGTCCACGGACGCCTGCGCCCCACTGTTCACCGGCTCGTTAGCTACCGGTGTTCGTTTCGCAAAGGTTTGTTGGCCGCAGGTTCGTACCGTGCGCGGTCATGACGCAGAAACAGCACACCACAAAATCGCGTTGGTTCGGCTCGATCGTCGTACCGGTGATCGCATTGACCCTGGCCGCCTTGGCGACCATCGCGGCGACAACGCGGGTCGGCGCAGCCGCCACCGACGAACCCGAGTTCATCGGGCGGTACACCGCCGATCCAGACGGCGAGAGCGAAGGCCGTGCCGAAATCGTTGCCTATGACCCCGAGACCAAACAGCTGTTTCATCACGAACGCCACCGGCGATGCGCTCGATATCGTGTCGCTCCCCGACTTCAAGCTGGTCAAAGAGGTCAGCATGGAAGATTGGGGCGCCGGGTTGAATTCCGTATCGGTCTTCGGCGGCGTCGTCGCCGTAGCCGTGGAGGCCGACCCAAAGAGCGATCCCGGACGGATCGTCTTCCTCGACACCACAGGCGACTACCTCGCCGACGTTCCCGCTGGTGCGCTGCCCGACATGGTGACGTTCTCACCTGATGGTTCAAAGGTCATCGCCGCCAATGAAGGCGAACCGAACGACGACGCGTGCGTTGCGGACGGCGACGGTTTCGTCGTCGATCCAGAAGGCTCCATCACCATCATCGACTTCGGAGCGCCTGCGACGGTCGACGCCGCCGCAGCTCTGACCGATGCCGATGCTCACATTGCGTCGTTTGAGACCTACAACGACCAAAAGGATGCGCTGCTCGCCAAGGGGTTCGCATCTTCGTTCCCGGAGCAACGGTCGCTGAAGACATCGAGCCCGAGTACGTCGCCGTTTCGAAGGATTCGACGACCGCATACGTGACCTTGCAGGAGAACAACGCCATCGCCGTGGTCGACCTCATCGCTCAGGAGATCACCGACATTCTTCCGCTCGGAACCATCGACTACGACCAGTTCGGTAACGAGATCGACCCTTCCGACAAAGACGACAAGCTTGAACTGCGATCGGTCCCGGTAGAGGGCATGTTCCTACCGGATGCTCTCGCCACGTTTTCTGCGGGAGGTACGGACTATTTGGCAACCGCCAACGAGGGCGACTCGCGTGATTACGACTGCTATTCAGAAGAAGTTCGTCTCGGCGACCCCGCCGATGAAGGCGGTCTGGGTATCCAGAAGGCAGCGAACTGGCAGCGCACACGCAGATGAGGCCGACCTAGGCAGGTTGTTGGCGACGAACGCGTTTCCCTACTCGGCCGATGAGCCAGAAACGGTGTACGCCTACGGCACTCGCTCGTTCAGCATCTGGGACACCGCCGGCAACCTCATCTGGGATTCGGGTGCGGATTTGACCCAGCGTGTTCTCGACGACCCGATTCTGGGAGCGGGTTTCCAAGGCCAAGATGGTTTCGACGACGAAACGGAAAACTGGACCGGCTGGGAGGCCGACACTCGCTCCGACGACAAGGGTGTCGAGCCAGAAGCGGTGACTATCGGCGAGATCTGCGGTGTTCAGAACGCTTTCATCGGCTTTGAACGCCAAAGTGCTGTCGCGCAATACGACCTGACCGATCCGACCTCGCCAACTTTCGTCCGCTTCATTACATCGGCGAACTACCGGTGGGAAGGAAGCGATGCTGGCGACCAGACGATCGATCCGACCCAAGCTGGCGACATCTCACCCGAAGGCGTGATCTTCCTTCCCGCCGATGAGAGCCCAGACGGCCGTCCCTGGCTGGTAGCGGCACACGAGCTGAGTGGCTCCACCGCAGCATGGGCCCTGCCCTCCACATGTGACTCGGTGACGAGCGACGCGAGCGGAGCGACCGAGACCACCAAAGCATCCGCTGGCATCACGTCGAGCTCAACCTCGGACGCCGAGGAGACCAACTCGACGACTTCGTCCGCATCGCCGAGTGACAGCGCAGCGGAAACGACCAACGCAACCGCCGTGCCCGCCGCGAACAACACCTCCAGTGCCGCCGAGGCAAACACCGGCACCGAACTCGCGCACACAGGGCGCAGTACCGGCCTGTTGCTCCTTGCCGGTCTGCTACTCACCGCCGCGGGTACCTTGATGGCATATCCCCGTCGCGAAACATCCCCGATTCACGGCGACGAGCTCTAGGTGAGAACCACCGCTGCTCCCCGCACCCACGATCGAGAACGCAATGACCTCCAACCCATCGATCCTGATGCCCGACCCAGAAGTGCCCGCAATCCGCATGCGGCGACATTTCGATGCCCCCATCGACGCGGTATTCGCAGCACACGCCGACCCCGCTGTATTCGGAAACTGGATCGGACCCGACAGGCTCACCAACACGATCGACCTGTGGGATTTCAGAACCGGCGGGGCTTGGCGCTTCCATCAAGAAGATGTCGACGGCAACCGTTTCGAGTTCTTTGGCAGCTTTCATGAGATCCGTCAGAACGAACTCATCGTCCAGACCTTTACATTCATTGGCTTCCCTGACGGGGTCGCGCTCGAACGGCTCGTCTTTACGCCCCTCGGCGCCGATCGCTGTCAACTCGAAACTATGTCGCTCACCAATAGCTTCGAGGACCGCGATGCCATGCTCGCCAGCGGTATGGAATCGGGGGTCATCGAGGGCTACCGCAAGCTCGACACACTTCTGAGAGGCTTAACGAGCGGGTAGGTGCGGCGCTTCCCGCCTTTGGCTGCGTGGTGCCCGCTCAGGATGCTTTCGCTGCGGCCATTTGGGCAACGGCCCGACGTTTCAGCATGACCTCTGAGGGCTCCGCAACCGGCCCGGGACTCGCCGCTATTTCACCACTGCTGTCACCGTCACCGGAATACCTGTGAGGGTGGCGTTTCCAGACAGCGGATCGAGCCTGGTCGGCGGAACCAACGTTCATGTTGACCCCAGCATGTTCGCGGGCGACGCTGAGCTGGGTCCCCAACGCATTGTGTCCCCACCCGTGAGGCAGACTGACGACGCCTACCATGGTCCGATCGGTCACCTCGACCGGCACTTCGACTTCGCCGACCGAACTGGCCACCAGCGCGGCGTCGCCGTCGGCCAACGCCCACTCCGCCGCGCCGAGCGGGTTGACCCAGAGGGTGCAGCGGTCCTTGCCTTTGACCAGACCTTTGACGTTGTGCAGCCATGAGTTGTTCGAGCGAACATCGCGGCGACCGATCAGCACCGGTGCACCGTTCATCGCCGAACGTTCCGATGCGATATCCGCGAGCCGTTCAGCGAAACCGACCGGTAGAACGGCAATCTTGCCGTCCACCGTCTTGAGTGCATGCGGCAGACGTGGCCGCATCGGCCCGAAGTCGATCCCATGAGGATGACCCTTGAGCTTCTCAAGGGTCAGACCTTCAGGCTCCGCACCAAAACGATCGCCGTACCGTCCGGCACGCAGCATCGCATCGAGGACGCGATCTGCTGGAGTATCGCCGGTCACCATGGCTCGCAGTTCGTCGATCGAACGATCCGCCAGTTCCGGTACCGACTTCTGACGTGATGACAGCACCGCATCGAGTGTGAGGTCATGCATGATCTCGACATCTGCGTCAGCGCCTTGTCCGGCGACGATCAAAGCCAATTTGGCGAAAATGTCCTCTTCGTGCGGCCCGTCCGCCTCAAAGATCGCGGGTGAATAATTGGCGACGTTGCGGATGGCCACGTTGTAAAGCGCCAGGTCATAGTGACTGCGCTCGAGAGAACTCGGCGGCGGCAAGATGACATCGGCGAAGCGCGACGTCTCGTTCAGGAAGATGTCGACCGACACCATGAAGTCGAGCGCCTCAAAGGCCTCCTCCATCCGGGTCGTGTCGGGGAGGGAACGCGCCGGGTTACCGCCGATGACGATCATGGCGCGGAGACGTCCCTCCCGGTTCGAGAATCTCGTCGGGCAATGTCGCTGCGGGAAACTCGCGGCGCACTTCGGGGTAACCGTGGACACGACTGTGATGCCGACCGATGCTAAACCCTCTGCCACCGGGAGCAGAACGATCGTTGCCATGGCAGCACTCGCAAACATCGCACCGCCAGGCCGGTCCAGTGAGCCAGCGAGAAGGTTGCAGATATCGACCAGCCACGAGGCGATCGTGCCAGCGTTGGTCGTGTGCGCACCGATACGTGCGTACACGGTGCTGCGCTCGTTATCGGCAAGGCCAGACGCAACCGCCACGGTCACCGCAGCGGGCACGCCGCAGATCGATTCGGCGAACTCGGGTGTGAAGTCGCCAAGAGCGGCCGATAGACCCTCCAGCCCGGTCACCCACGTGCTCTGTTCACCGAGGCGCTCCTGGGCTCCATCGAGCAGAAGGCGTGCGAGTGCGGCAAGCCATATGGCGTCGGTGCCCGGCAGGATAGTGATGTGCTGGTCGGCGAGGTCAGCGGTTCTGGTCCGGCGTGGATCGACGACGACAACGGTCCCGCCCCGCTCCGAAATTGCACGCAGACGTCCGGGCATATCGGGCGCTGTACAGACACTCCCGTTGGATTCGAGAGGGTTGGCCCCCAACATCAGCAAAAAATCGGTGCGATCGAGGTCTGGGAGCGACATCAGATCGGGGTCACCAAACATCATGCCTGAGGAGACGTGTTTGGGCATCTGGTCGACCGTGCTGGCGCTGTAGATCTGGTTGGTCCCCAGCGCCTGTATCAGCGTCCGGCCGTAGATCGCGTTCGCATGGTTGTGCGCATTGGGATTGCCAACGTACAGGCCAATCGCGTTGCGGTCGCCCGCGTCCAAGACAGGTCCTAGCCCCGCCGCCACCGCGGCGAAGGCCTCATCCCAGGTCGCTCGTACGTGGCGCCCGTCCCGTTTGATCATGGGTGTTCGGAGACGATCTGGGTCGTCGTGAATCTTGTGGAGCAGCGATCCCTTCGCGCAGAGATATCCCTGGGAAAACACGTCGTCCTGGTCGCCCCGGATCAGATCGACCTTGCCACCCGAAACCCGAACGGTGAGACCGCACGTCGCTTCGCACAGTGGGCAGGTGAGAATGTGTTCTCCATCCATCGAGGCTCCTTGACAGGTCCGACCCAGCGGTCATGCGCCCGACGGGCCGACGCCTCTTTTGAAGGGGCCGCCGAGTCCGTCGATGGGTGGGCGCGCGTCATGGGTGTCGAGCGTTAAGGCACTCAAGAATGGCGCGCCGAGCTGCACTCGGCAAGACATCGTCACCCATCTACGAAGCGAGCTGAGCGTCCCGCCGGTCTCGTGCGTCGGCATCTTTGACCGCTGCAGCACCGAGCGTCAGGATGCGCAGGTCTCCCACCGGCGTGCCCGTCCCGCGAGAACAGACCATGGCGATGGCCAGATCGCGCGACGGGTCTGCCCATGCACCAGAGCCTCCAAATCCGAAGTGGCCGAAAGCCCGCGGCAACGGCCCGCGAGTGGTCGCAATACGGTGAAAGCCGAGGCGCCAGTCCATGGGTGCGAACAGCACCAGATCGAGACCGCGTTTTTGAGGGGTCGCGACCTTCGCGATCGTTTCCTCTGACAGCATTCGCACACCGTCGACCTCGCCCCAACCCGAGTACATCGCGTACATCTTGGCGAGGGAGCGAGCGGTAAAAAATCCGTTCGCTGCAGGGATCTCGGCATCCATGATGTCGGGACCGATGAGGACATCTTCGACACCGCGAGGGGCCAAGGCATTCGCCAAGCGTCGCGTGTTGATCGGCACCGGTGATGCCGAGATGGCCTTACCAATGGTCTTGCCGACGGTCTTTTCAACGATCTTCAGACTGCTGCCGCGTTTGGTGCGCGGAATTGCGATCGGTCCAAGGGGCGCGACGCGTTCACGCTCTTGACTGGGGAGCCCCACATACATGCCGTCGGCATTGAGCGGTGTGGCGATCTCGTCGCGCACGAAAGCTGAGATGCTCTGACCGCTCACTCGCCGGACGATCTCTCCAGCCAACCAGCCGTAGGTCAGTGCGTGGTAGCCGCTGCGCTTGCCGACGGGATACGCGGGCGCAGCCTCGGCGAGTGCGTTGGTCATGTAGTCCCAGTCGAGCATCCGTTCGGCTCGGTCGACCAGGGAGCGAATGCGATGCAGGCCGCAGGAATGAGTCAAGACGTTGCGGACGGTGACGTCTTGTTTGCCGTTCTGCCCGAACTCGGGCCAATACTCGGTGACCCGGGCGTCGTAATCGATCAACCCGCGATCGGCGAGCAGATGAATACCTGTCGAGACCACGCCTTTGGTGGTCGAAAATGACATCGCCACGGTGTCTTGTTGCCATGGCTCGCCTTCAATCCGTTGCCCACCCCAGAGGTCGACGACCAGTTTGCCTCGGTAATACACGGCCACCGCGGCGCCGCCGCTCGTCCGCTTGATCTGCTTGCTAAAGACCGCAGCAACCGACTCAAATTCGTCGTGACAGTACCCGGACATGCTTTCCCGCCTATCTTGCCGGTCGAAAACGAGAACCCGTTTCAGGAACCGTTGCGGAGCGACATTAACAAGGCTGTTGAGCGTCCGTGTGGTTGCCGGTGGGTAACCCTTAAACATCTGGTTACCTGCCCGTTTACCCAAAAGTTTAAACCGCAGTTCGCAAGGTGCAAACTCCCAAAAGCGCGGGTTAAGCCGAGCGGAACCCGTCGATCCCCACACCTGCAACTATGTGCGAACAGCGCGGAGCGGAGCACGGCACCAGGCATCGCGGCACCAGGCATCAGAAAGGCAGATCATGGAGCAAGTAGCAACGACAAGCGACCGACGACTCAGCGGCAAGCGTGCCTTCATTACCGGGGTGAGCTCGGGTATCGGTCTGGCATGCGCTCAGCGTTTCCTCGCCGAAGGCGCCGTCGTCGGTGGCTTTGACATCCAACCGCTTCCCTCTGGCGACGACGCCGATCCTCGCGGTGACCTGAGCGATGACGTTGGCCCCGTCCACCTCGGCGATGTGCGCGACGAGACCGATGTCAAAGACGCTGTGGCCCTCTTTGTCGAACAGCACGGCGGTATCGACGTCCTGGTCAACGCGGCTGGCGTTTCCACCTTTGGGGCGGTCCACGAACTGTCGACCGATGAGTGGGACCGCGTGGTCGACATCAACCTCAAAGGGACCTACCTCGTCTGCAAACACGTCACCGGCCATATGGTGGCCGCTGGTTCGGGATCGATCATCAATCTCGCAAGCGTGGAAGGCATCGTCGGTTTCGCCTCACAAGCTGCCTATAACGCATCAAAGGGCGGTGTGGTTCTACTCACACGCAACATGGCCTGTGACTATGGGCCAGCCGGTGTACGCGTGAACTGCATCTGTCCTGGTCTGGTTGAAACACCGATGACCGCGCCGTTGAGCGAAGATTGGTTGAAACCCATCCACGACCAGTTTGTGAAGCAACATCTGTTGGGCCGGGCAGCACAGGCCTCAGAGATTGCGAGTGCGGCGTTCTTTCTAGCGAGTGACGACGCGTCATTCGTCCACGGCCACAGCCTGGTCGTCGATGGCGGGCTCACCGCTGGACGTCGCCTCGACATCCCTGGCACGGACGTCTGACCAGGTCTGACCAGCGGCACCTCGACACGGTGAGATCTGGACCTGGGACTGCGGAAAGCCGTCTCACCCTCCTGCCGACGTAGTAAGAAGCGCCTATGCCACAAGACCCCAGTCCCCCGAGAGATCCGTCGCAGCCCGGACCGTACGGCACAGCCGAGCCAGCGCCAGCAACACCCGTCGACAGTTCGGCGCAGCCCGCGATGTCATCACCATCGCTCCACGAGGCAGCGTTCGGAGACCAACCCGGCGCCGAGAGCAATCCCCATGGCAACGATCATGATCGGGGCTTCCCACAGGCCGACTCGTTCGGCGCCAATCCAGCGTCAGCCCAATCCCCCATGGCCCAACCCCCCACAGCCCAGTCCGCGGTGACCGGTACCGCCGACGCAACGGGTTCGTTTGCACCCATGCCCGGGACCCAGATGCCCGGGACCCAGATGCCGTTTGGAACACACCACGCCGGAGCGCCGGCGGGTTTCCCACCTCATGGACCATCGTCGGGGAGCGCCAAAAAGCCGGTCTCAACACGCGGCTACAAGATTGGGATCCTGCTGATCGTCCTGGGGGTGGCTATGGCCGTCTCGATGGCGATCTCGATCAGCAATATGGTCGACGGTTGGCGGCCAACACCGATCAAACCCGGCTCGACCGTCACCCAAGATCTCGATACCGGAACGTACGAGATCATGGCCATGACCCCGGCAGAAGGCGGTTTCAGCGTCCATTGGGGCAGCGGAAGTCGACGTTGGCTGCCCTCCGAGGAGATCGGCTGGGGTCAGTCCATAGAAATGTCGATCACCGCCCCGGACGGGCAGCACCTGTCCCCAAGGTGGGTCGATGACACCACTGCTCTCCTCAACGGCGGATACCGGTCGATATCGGTCGCAACGGTTCACGTCGATACACCAGGGACGTACACGATTTCCCTGGGACCGGCACCCGATTTCGCGCCGACCCCCCGACCTGTGGGGTTAGGACTCGTCGAACTCGACGCTCGGGCGTTCTTCACGCGCATCTTCATCGCGGTCTTGTCGACGTTGATCCTCGGCGGCACCGGCCTGGTGCTGTTGATCGTGACCTTCTTCCGACGGCGCAGCCGACGTCGCCAGCCACCGCATCGGGCTTCATATGTGTACCCCGGGGCGACCGTGCAGATGCCCGCCACACCCGGTCGATAGTGAGATGCTCACAACATGACCGACGATCCACGCACGGATCCCACAAGGACCGCGCAACGCGACGATGCAGCCAGCGCGCAACCCCGGGTGGGCCCCCTGGACTCGAAGGGCACTCAAACGGAGCCCGTAACCGACAAAGAACCAGACCCGACCGCGGCTGCTGGTGACCCCTCCCCACGACCCAGACCATGACCGCCGACGATCGGACGAGCCAAGATCGGACGAGCCACGATCGGACCAGCCTCGGGCGGAGACGGGGGCCGAGCGCCAACCGGCCTTACCGGCCTCGCAATCGGATCCGTTCTCGGTACGTCCCCACCGGCAGGGACCTTCGAGTTCCTCGAAGAGGGCTCCACGACCGGACGCGCTATCCAAAGCCAGAGCGCACCGTCAGAGCGCAGCGTCGAGGACGACTTCCCGGACCCAGACCGGTCAGACCACGACCAGATCGACGACGACCAAATCGACGACGACCAGATCGACGACGACCAAATCGACGACGAGATCGACGGTTATGAGATCGTTGGAGAGCGCTATGCGAGCGGAACAAGCGACCACGCGCCACGACGACCGGTCTCTCGAATTGGCTACGTCGTTGGAACCGGCGTGGCACTGGTCGGCATCGTCATTTCGGCTCTCATCGCACTCTCGATGGTCCGCACGGTCGACAGCTGGAACGACACACAACCGATCAAAGCGGGCAGCGCTGTCGAACTCGATCTGAGCTCGGGGACGTACAACATCATGGTGATGGTGCCTCACACCGGAGGGTTTGACCTCGTGCTCTCCGACGACGTGGACGGTTCGCACCTCGCCCGGCCCTACAAGTGGGGGCGATCCATCACCGTTTCGGTCGCTGCGTCGGACGGCACCGAGCTCACCGTCGAACCAAATCTCGATATTGCGAGCTTTGCCAACGATACGTACCGGTTCATCACGGTGGGATCGGTCGACATTCCGAGCGGGGGTCGCTATTCGGTGGTGCTCTCCCAACCAGAGTTGGTCGCTCCGATCCCGGTGCCGGCGGGGATCGGCATCGTCAAGCTCGATATCAGATCGCTGCTGACCCGACTCGCGATCGTGGCGGTGCTCCTGCCCTTGTTTGTCGGTGCGGGGCTCTTGCTGGTGCTTGTGACCTTCATCCGGCGCCGCATCGATCGCCGTTCCGGACGGCGCCCCCCTGGCCGTTTCTCGGCAATCTTTCGTCCCCAAACCGTCGCCCTTGAGCAGCCCTGGGACCCTGACGACGAGGCCGATCCGCCAGAGCACGAATCGTCACATCCCCGCCAACCCAAAACCTAAGAGGCGCAGCGGATAGGTGGGTCACACCCGGGCTACCCTCGCACCAATATCACAGCGGATAGGCCGGGGCCCGTCCCGATGAATCGGCCCGAGCGGCCCTCAGCGCATGCTGCATGAGCGGGCAATGCGCAACCAGCCAACCGCCGAGTCAGCCTCTATCCGCTGACCTTCTAAGCTCGTCCGGCGCAAAGCTTGTCCACTGCCTCGACGGGTCACCCCGAGCAGGGTCCATGTCGATCGACAGGTCGCCTGCCGATCCGTCGAGGGGCTATCGCACAAGCCGCTGACCTGGCAGAACGTCAGCTCACCTGTCTCATCGCATCACATTTCTCGAAGGGCGAACCGACCGCATCATGAAGCAGCTCCTCATCATCGCGACCGCCATCCTCGCTCTGACGTCGTGTAAGAACGTCAACGATCCAGCGGTTGGAGCGTCACCCAACGGCCTCTGGGCCAGCGCATTCTGCACCCAGATGGTCGCAGCGACCCAGACGGCGTCCTCGACCGGCGACGAACCAACCGGTGTATCGGTCGACATGATGGGCGACGCCCTCGATGCCGCAGACGCGACGGCCGGTGATCCACCCGAACGGATCCTGCCGACCATCGAAGTGCTGCGCTCTGCGCTCGACTCTCAGGACCCCACCGCTAGCTTTGCGGTCGGCGTACAAGATGCCGCCTTTGACCCGCTGCTGTCGATGTGCATGGCGGTCACACCACAAGAGATCAGCGCCGCGCCTCGCTACGTCATCGACCCATTGCCCGACGGATACGAGATCTGCGACGCATTTGACGCGACGGGGCTTTCGCCGGGTCGCAACCCCACGCCCGCTCAGGTGCCCTTCTGGACCGATCTCACCTTGTGGGCCGACCACCCCGAGGACCCGTTTGAAGGGGTCGTCGTACAGATGAACTCGCCGAGTGGCGCCGCCGTCCGCGTCGATGGCGCGACGCCACCCGACGTTCAGGTTGCACCTGGCCCCATCCCTGGCACCTTTGACGCGCTCGTCATCTTCCCCCAAGCCATCGACGAGGGCATCGCGACGGGCGCCACACCGTTGGGAGCGGATGAGGATGCGTTGACCGACCCAACGCGGAACCTGGTCAGCGCCGAAATTCGCCTGAGCTTCTTCGGAACCGACGAGGACCACGCCACCGACATCGCTCAGTCACTCGAGTACGTCGGTGGCCGATGGCAGATCCGGGCTGGCGACCTCACCCCGGTGGTCGACCTCGAAGAACTCATGATGGGAACCGTTCGCTGGTACGAATCGATCAGCGACGGCGTGTCGACCCTGGTGGTGTCCCCATCGGGAGCGTCCCTCTCCGATATGGAGCTATTGGAGGAGTTCGGCGCACGGTCGGCGGGCGTCGAACTCGCGAGCCAACTCGAACGTTCCGAACTCGGCGGACATCCCGCACTGGTGAGCCCGGCCGACCCGGGCGCATTTATCGAGATCAACGGCGATCCTGTCAACGTGTTCAGCGTCGGCGCTCAGCGAGCGACCGTCGAGGCGCTCACCTCCGCCATCGAAAACCTTCGCCCTGCCACGGCAGCGGAGTGGAACGACATTCTGTGGACCCAGGCGCACTGTCCCCAATAGCAGGACCGGCGGATATGCCGGGCCCCATCCCGATGAATCGGCCCGAGCAGCCCGCAGCGCAAGTTGCATGAACCTACCCACCGACGTCGGGTACCCGATCGTCACCGATGCGGGCCACATCGACCTGCACGGCCAGGTCGGTCGATCCCCCGGCTGAGAAGACGACACCTTTCAGCGGAACCACGTCGCCATAGTCGCGCCCCCAACCAAGCGTCACGTGGGTGGATGGGGCCACCTGATCGTTGGTGGGATCCAGGTCGAGCCACCGTCCGTCGGCGAGCCTGACAGCACACCACGCATGTGACGCATCGGCCCCAAAGACCTTGTCCACGCCGGGCGGTGGAATCGTTTCGAGGTACCCAGAGACGTATCGCGCAGCAAGCCCCACCGACCGCAGGCATCCCAGTGCGACATGCGCGAAGTCTTGGCACACACCTCTGCGATGTTCGAGGACCTCCCCCAGAGGTGTGGACACCGTCGTAAACCCCGGCTGATAGACGAAGTCATGAAAGATTCGTGACACCAGCTCCGCTGCAGCTTCGAGAAGCGGCCGGCCAGGCGAAAACGAGGTTTCGGCATACGCTTTGAGCTCGGCCAGCAGCGGCACATGGGGGCTCGCCAACATGAGTTCCCGATCGGCCAACGCGGTTGTCAGCGTCGCTTCCTCCCATCGACTCGACGCGGAAGGCGGAGGTGACGATGCGCATCGATCGACGGTATGTACGGCCGTCACCTCGAGTGCGGAGTGAGGTCGTTCGATCGCAAAATAGGTTGTTTCATTACCAAAAGGGTCGACCCGATCTAGGCGATCATCGGGCGTTGGCAGGATGGACAAGTCCGTTGATTCAACGCGCTGCACGGGGGTGGAGCGAACCCCTAGATGTGCCAGGTTGAAGCACATGGTGGCGGGAAGTCCATACTCATAGGTGGTTCGGTGAACGATCCGGTATTTCACAGCGACTCCACGCCGCGGTGCAGATCGCGTAGCGACCCTCCCCTATCCGGTGCCATAAGAGGCTCCTTGGACTTGGACGAAGTAGCCGAGTTCGATCCGTTCGCCGAGCAACGTGAGACCGTCGACGAGCTGACTGAGCAGCGCCCCGAGCCCTTCTCGATAGCCATCGTCACCATGGTGGACGAGCGCGTCGACGTGGGTTCGGCCAGATTCCAGCGGCGCCATGATGTTCGCGACGAGCCCAACCACCGATTCGCTACCGCCGGTGAGGACAGGCAATGCAGCCACGTCGGCCGCTAGGGCGTCGACCTGAAACGAGATCGACCGAGGGTTTGATCGGTCAAAGGCCAAAAGCGTCACAAGGGTCGCCGGTTCGATATCTGACCGGTGGCGACGGCGATACGCCACCAAGCTGTCCCATCCGGCGAGCACCGTCTCATACACAGCAGGCGCCAATCCGGGAACGGGGACTCGGACCACGGTCCGCTCCAGGGTCCAGGCCAGAAGCAAGGCCCGTTCGATACGCCGACCGACGTCGAGAAATCGCCAACCCGGGTCACGCACCATCGACTCGCCCAGCAGACCCGAAACAGCAGACAGCGAGGTCAAGGTTGCCGCGGCGGTGTCGAGGATCTCACCGGGCTCGGCCCGTTCGAGCTCGCTACGACGCTCCGCAAGCTCGCTGAGCACCCGCCAGGTGTCGGTCGAGAACAGCTCACGTACCGAGCGGGCGCCGGACAGCAAGAAGCCCAGTGACGTCGTCAGGCTCCGAGGGCGACGAGTGTCGACCAGCAACGACGCGAATCCAGACTCCAGGCCTGTCCCCGAAAAACCACGTCGAGATTTCCCCGCTGCGGTGACCGCATCGCATCGCTGCGATGTCTCAACGGGCTCGGACTCGATGCCTGTTTCAGCAGCACCGGGTGCAGGGTTCGGGGGTCCGGCGAGGGCATCGAGCGCATCGCTCATCGTCAGCATCCAGGAGCCGTCGGCTTCGTCGCGCAGCTCATGCCATTGGTCGACCTCTCGCTCAGCTGCCCGCACCGATCGGATCAACGCTTCGGAACGTTCAAGGTTCCGGCCGATCCAGTACATCGTCTCCGCTGCCCGGCTGGACACCGATGCTCTCAAGTCAACCTGGGGCAGGACCCGCAGAGGACTCACGGCGACGGGCCGTCGATGGCTCGGGTCGATGATCCAGGTATCTTTGCTGATGCCGCCGGTCGCTAGGGCAACCTCTTCTGGACGTTCCGACGATCGCGTCAACCCACCTTCTAGCCAGACATATCCCGAAGGCTGGGCGAGGCCAAAGACTCGCAACACAGCGTGTCGAGGTCTGACGGCTTCGCCATCAAAACAGGGTGCGGTACTCAGGGTGACCTGCTCCTGCCCGATGTAACGGTGTGGTGCTGCCTCGATCTGGTTGCGCAACGTCTGGAGTGCACCGACGCTGAGGTTCGGCCCAAACCACGAATGCCGATCGGGGCCTCGCTCCACGGGTTTGATGATCAGCTGACCCAGGTTGGCGAGCACGTGAGATCGCCCGACCGGATCGCCGCACCACCAGGTCTGGGGCGATGAGAGGATCGGTTCTTCGCCGAGGACCTCGGCGATGAGCCCGCCGAGACAGGCCAGCAGCGCCTGGTTCTCGGCGATCCCTGAACCGAGAGCGTTGACGATCGAGACCGAGCCGCGGCGCCATGCTTCGACGAGGCCGGGCACACCGACGGTCGAATCGCCTCGAAGTTCAACCGGATCGGTCAAATAGCTCGGAACCCAGCGCAAAATGACATGGACAGGCTCTAGCCCCGTGACCGACTTCAGAAACACACGGCCAGCGCGAACGGTGAGATCGGCAGGTTCGACCAAGGTGAATCCGAGGGTTCGCGCCAGGTAGCTCTGTTCGAAATAGGCCGGATCTGATGTTCCCGGCGTCAAGATGACGATACGGGGATCGTCAACTCCGCTCGGCGCTCGTTGCGCCAAGGCGTCACGCAGGCCGATGAACCATCGGGCGATCGGTACGGTCCCGAGGCGTGCGGCGAGATCGGCGAACGCGCCCGATACGAGGTCTCTGTTCTCAAGGGCATAGCCAGCACCGATGGGTGCTTCGGTACGGTCCGACAACACGGTGATGCCGTTTTGTGAGCGGGCTAGGTCAGCTGCGTACAGGGTCAGATGTGGCAGCGTTGCGGTGCCTGGGCCTTGTCGACCCGTCCCAAGACACGGACGCAGATAGTTGCGGTCGGTCACGATTGCATCGGTCGGCAGCAGGCCAGCGGCCAGGAGGCGCTGCGGCCCAAAAATGTCAGCAACTATCGCTTCGAGCGCGCGAACACGCTGATCGAGCCCCGCTCGGAGCATCGCCCAGTCAGATGAATCGATCAGCAGGGGAATCGGGTCGAGATCCCAGCTTTCGCCGGTCCCGTGTATCTGAAATGTCGTGCCGTGGCCGACCAGACGACGCCGGATGCGGGCGGCATGGCGGGCGAGTGAAAGCCCGTCGTCTGCGAACAATGCCCTTCCGAGGGTGTCCCAGGCCTCCCGAATATCTCCGGTCGCGTCGAACATTTCGTCGCGCTCATCTGGACCGGCGTCATAGCCGCGAATTTCCAACCTCGACAGGCTCACCCATTGACCCCAAGAACTCGCTGCGCCTTGGGGGTGCGGCGCAGATCGGTCGAAAACCCGGTCGCACCACTTTCGAGGACGGGGGCCCGAAGTGGGCCGGGAGGACTACCGACGGGCCGGAAGCTGTCGGCGCGCGCAACCTCGGACGATCCCAGCGTTCGCGCTGGTTGCGGTTGATGCCCAAACTCCCAGAATCGTGCCACCCGTCTACCCGCCGCCTCGTTCTCGTTGACCGGCGCCGTATCGTAGGCGCGACCACCGGGGTGACTCACGTGGTAGCGGCAGCCGCCGATCGCCCGTTGACTCCAGACGTCGACAATGTCGAAGATCAGGGTCGAATCTGCAGGCAACAGCGGATGTAGCGAACTCGGCGGCGCCCATGCCCGAAAGCGCACACCACCTACGAAACGACCGTCTTGACCCGAGGGGTGTAGCGCCAACGCCCTGCCGTTACAGGTCACGGTATGACGCCCCGGAATGGCCCCGATGACCTCGACCTGGATGCGCTCCATCGAGGAATCAACCGCACGGGCGGTGCCGCTGGCGGTCAACTCTTCGCCCAACACCGGCCACGGCTCGAGTGCACGACGCAGCTCGAGTGTGACGTCGTCCACTCGGATCGCTCCGATGCGAGGGAAGCGAAATTCGATGAAGGGCTCAAACCAGGACTCGTCGATGTCATATCCGTGCGACCTGAGGTCCCGGCACACATCGGCGAGGTCCGCGACGGCGAAATGGGGCAACAGAAACTCATCGTGGAGCCGCGTACCCCACCGGACGAGAGGCTCGCGGTAGGGATGCTCCCAACACCGGGCGACGATCGCCCGGACGAGAAGTTGCTGGATGATACTCATCTCGGGATGCGGGGGCATTTCGAAGCCACGAAGTTCCACCACCCCCAGACGTCGACCGCCGATCTCGGGCGGATACAGCTTGTCGATGCAAAATTCGGCGCGATGCGTGTTGCCGGTCATGTCGACGAGCAGGTGCCGCAACGCACGATCGACCAGCCAGAACGGCGGATGCGCACCGGCCCGATCGATCTGGTCGAACGCTATTTCGAGTTCGTCGAGAGCATCATGGCGTGCCTCGTCCACCCTCGGCGCCTGCGATGTCGGCCCGACGAAGGTCCCGGCAAAGACATACGACAGCGACGGATGATGCTGCCAGTAGGTGATGAGGCTCGCCAGGAGGTCGGGGCGCCTGAGGAAGGGGCTGTCCGCCGCGGTTGCCCCGCCCAACGTCAGGTGGTTGCCGCCGCCGGTCCCCGTGTGTCGCCCGTCGAGATCGAATTTTTCCGCCGAAAGACCGCAGGTCTTGGCGACCTCAAAGACGGTGCTGGTCAGAGCCTTTGCCTCATCCCAGGTCGATGTTGTTGGCAGATTCACTTCGATGACGCCGGGATCGGGGGTGATCGCGAACGTTCCCAATCGGGGGTCGCTCGGCGGGTCATACCCTTCGATCCGAACCGGTTGGTCGACTTCGGCCGCGGTCCGCGCAACGACATCGATCAGCGTCAGGTAGGCCTGAGCGGTCGCGACGGGCGGCATAAAGATGTACACAACCCCCTCACGCACCTCAACACAGATCGCCGTCGAGACGGTACCCGGCACGGTGAGCGCATCGATCTGGCCGATTCCGGGAGGCGCGAACGGTTCACTCGACGGGTCAAAGGGGTCGCGCTCTGCCGCTGCTTGCACCGGCTCTGCATCGACTTGTAGACGAGCGAGCGGCAGTCTCAGCCCAACCGGCGAATCGCCGGGCAACACAAAGAGTCGGTCGCGTTTAAATCGCCAGGGCGAAGTGACCCAACCCGACGCCGCAAATCCGATCGGCAGGACAAAACCCGCAGGTTGGCTGAGCCCTCCATCGAGGATTCGAGCGAGACGAGCACGGTGTAGCGCGTCGCTGAGCATGGCCTCTTGCGGATCGAACTCTGCATTTTCGACACCGATCGGCAGGCTGGCCTCCTGCCACAGGTGATACACGGGGTCCTCATAGGCCCGAATCACCCGTACCCCAGCGCTGGCATCCGCCCCGCCGGAGTCGGGGGCGGCCCCACCCACATTTGCCGCCAACCCGTTGGCGAAGGCTTCGCCGTCCTCCACGACCGCATGTCCGGTCGGCCCGGCGGTGAGGCGGTCATCGGTCCATATCGGCTCGCCGTCATGGCGGTAAAAAACGGTACGCGCCCAGCGTGGGAGCGGCTCGCCGGGGTACCACTTACCCTGTCCGACGTGGAGCAGACCGCCGGGCGCGAGTTCGGCACGCATCCCGGCGACCAACTCTTCAGCGAGGCGACGTTTCTCGTCACCATCGGCGTCGGTGTTCCACTCCGGCGCTTCCTGCGCGTTTGTCGCGACGAAGGTCGGTTCACCGCCGACGGTGAGGCGGACGTCCATCTCGGTCAGCCGCTGATCGACGTATGCACCGACAGCGTTGGCCGCGGCCCACTGGTCGGGTCGGTAGGGCTGGGTGGTGCGCGGCGTTTCGAGAATGCGGGTGACGGTGTTGGCGTATTCGAGTGTTGCCTCACATGGGTCGATCGCGCCTGTGACGGCGGCAGCGCCTCGATAGTGCGGTGTCGCTGCCAAGGGAATGTGCCCCTCGCCCGCGAGCAAACCCGATGTTGGGTCGAGTCCAATCCAGCCCGCTCCGGGGATGTACACCTCGGTCCAGGCGTGGAGATCGGTGAAGTCTTCTAACGGACCGGCTGGCCCGTCGACCGGCCGTTCATCGGCTGCGAGTTGAACCAGATAGCCAGATACGAACCTCGACCCAAGCCCTAGGTGGCGCAGCACTTGGCACAGTAGCCATGCGCTATCGCGGCACGAACCGGTGCCTTTGCCAAGGGTCTCATCGCTGGCCTGAACGCCAGCTTCGATTCTGATTCCGTAGGTCACCGCGTCGAGTACACGCCGGTTGAGGTCGACTAGAACGTCCATGGTCGGTTGCGGTGTTCGATCGATCTGCGCAACGAACTCGTTGATCAGCGGACCGTCATCGTCGATCTCTAGGTACGCGGCGAGGTCGGCTTGATCATCTGCGCTGTACGTAAACGGAATCTGTTCGGCGTCTTCTTCGAGGAAAAAGTCGAATGGGTTGATCGGGGTCATGTCCGCGATCAATTCCACTTCGAAGCTCAGCTCGGCGGTGCGCTCGGGGACGACCACGCGTGCGACGAAATTGCCGAACGGGTCTTGCTGCCAGTTGATGAAGTGGTCTGCTGGCTCGATGCGCAGTCCGTAACCCAAGATCGGGGTACGGGTGTGGGGTGCCGGACGCAGACGTACCTGATGTGGACCGACGTTGATAGGTCGGTCAAACCGGTACGACGTACGGTGCCCAACGGCGACGCGGATCGTCATGCGACAACGAGTCGTTGAGCACCCAGGTCACCGTCGTGAGTCGCCGAAGAGCGTTGCGCGCCAGCCTGCTCGGCGCGCGTCGGCGGCGTGCCAGTCGTTGCGAGATCTGCCCCCTTCGACCCAGCCGGGTTCGACCCAGCCGAGTTCGGCCCAACCGGCGTGGTCTCCGCGGTCGTCAGGGCGAAGTACGCGTCCTCGATCGTGTCGTGCAGCTCGGCGAGGACCAGCTGGGTGTCATCGAGATAGGTGTGTAACGCCTCGGCCCGCAACGGTCCCACGGGCACCGAGTCGATGACGTTGCGCAATTCAGCAAGAGCCCGCTTCGTCCCATGACGTTCGGGAAGTGCCCGCAGCAACATCGAGGCTTCTTCGACGCAATGGCGGACGGATCGCGGAAAGTGTGGGTCGCCGATGAGGAACCCGACGACCGACTCACCTTCGACAGAGGCAGCACAGCTGCGGCGATACATGTGTTGGGCACCCAGACAGCGCAGTACGCCGAGCCACCGAACATCCTCATAGGGTGACCGGTCCGCTGGCGGCAGATCTGACGGGCAGGGCTGGGCGCTACTCATCAGCGCGCCCGCCCGGACGTCGATGACCCGCGTCGTCATATCCGCACGTTCGATCGCTCTGCCGAGTTCGAGGAAGCGCCACGCGTCGTCGCGGCTGACGACGGTCGACAAGATCCCGATGAGCCGTTGCATCGACGTTGTCACCGAATCGGTCAGGTCGATTCGATCGCTGCGACGACGACAATCGCCCGCCTTGGCGACCACGTCGAGATGGAGGGCGTTGAGGCACTCCCAAGCCGAATTTGGCAGCGATGGACGTGCCGTTCGGAAGTTCTCCCTTGCTGCGGACACCGTTCTGATGAGCGACGACGGGTTGGCCACGTCGGCCATGAGGAAGGTCATCACCTCATCCTCACCGGCACGTGGATATCGCTCATAGAGCAACTCGCCCGAGCCGGTGATCGCCAGCAGCGCCGACCAATCCGAGTCCACGTCGACGGGCAGGTCGATCAGCAGTCTCGTGTGTTCTCGAACGATGCGAGCAAGTGCATCGGTACGTTCGAGATGGCGTCCCAACCAATAGATGTCTTCGGCGGTGCGTGAGAGGAGCATCGTTGTTTGTCCTGTGTATGTATCGGATCGGTTGTTCTCGACTCGGGTCGACACCGACGTCGACGTGAACGGTTGTACCCGGGTGGATTGGGCTATGTGGACGGCGTCTGTTCTGGCAGTTGAGCTTCTGGCAGGTGAGCTTGGGTTTGTATTTGGGACGTTCCTGCTTCGGTAGCGACCCTCGCGTCGGTGTCGACCAACCAGGTGTCTTTGGATCCGCCGCCTTGGGACGAGTTCACGACCAGCGATCGCTCGACCATCGCCACGCGGGTCAGCCCGCCGCACGCAACGTAGGTCTCAGCCCCCTGCAAGGTGAACGAGCGGAGGTCGACATGTCGCGGCTGCAACACGCCATCGCACAGGGTGGGCACCGTCGACAGTGATATCACGGGTTGAGCAACAAAATTTCGCGGGTTTGCTTCGATCGCGGCGGCTGTTTCGGCCAGGACATCCTGCGTCGCCGACGGGCCGATCACGATGCCGTACCCCCCGGACTCGTTGGCGGGTTTGACCACCAAGTCATCCAGATGAGACAGCACGAAGTCTCGGTGGTCATCGTCCACACATCGGTATGTCGGGACGTTCTCTATCAGGGGTTCTTGGTTGAGGTAGTAGCGGATCATGTCGGGTACGTAGGAGTAGACGACCTTGTCATCAGCGACTCCGGTACCCGGAGCATTCGCCAACGCCAGGTTGCCCGCACGCCACGCGCTCATGAGCCCGGGTGCGCCGAGGAGCGAATCAGGGTTGAAGACCATTGGGTCGAGGAAGCGATCATCGACACGGCGGTACAACACGTCGACGCGGACGGGGCCCTCGATCGTGCGCAGATATGCGACGTCGTCTTCGACGAAGAGATCGCGCCCTTCGACGAGTTCGATGCCCATCTGCCGAGCCAAGAACGAGTGTTCAAAATATGCCGAGTTATAGATACCTGGGGTGAGAACCGCAACGACCGGATTCGGGCGCGAGCCCAGCGAACTCAACATTCGCAGGAGGCGGTCGGGATACGCATCGACGGGCAAGATCGACTGCGCCGCAAACAGTTCAGCGAAAACCTTCTTGGTGATCATCCGATTTTCGATCATGTACGACACGCCCGAGGGCACACGAAGGTTGTCTTCGAGGACGTACAGGGTGCCGTCGCTGCCCCGCACCAAGTCGCTGCCACAAATGTGTGCCCAGACCCCGTGTATGGGTTCAATACCTTGACATTCGGGCAGGTAGCCGGGTGACTCCTCAACCAGGCTTGTTGGCACGATGCCGTCCTTGATGATCTTGCGATCTCCATACACATCGCCGATGAAATGATTGAGTGCGCTGAGACGCTGAACCAAACCGGCCTCGGTGCGGTCCCACTCATGGCGGTCGATGACTCGCGGCACGATGTCGAAGGGCCACGAACGATCGATCCCCTGACCCTGGGAATAGACGGTAAATGTGATGCCCGCCGTTTCGATACCTCGTTCCGCCGCATCTTGTCGGGCGCGCAGTTCCTCGGGCGAGATGGACTCCAAATGGCGTACGAGCGCGGTGGCTGCGGGTCGCGGCTGACCATCGGCCTGGATCAGCTCGTCATAGGTTTCGAGGTTGCGGTAGCTAGCAAAGGTCACTGGGAGAGGCTCGCGCGAGGCCATGAATCCACCGTTCCGCTCAGGTTTCGGGTGTGTGAACGAGGGCACACGCTCAAACTCTGACATGTGGGCGCACACAGGTCGACCGCCTCGAACCGGAGGGCGATGTCGGGCCGATTCGAACGGCGAGGCAAGGACAGCCGCCAAGCGGTGGGCCTATGGGGTGACGCTCACTCCAAGGCGAGAGCTGCCGACGGTGCAGAATGCCACCGACACCACGCGGCGTCGTCGCCCTGCATTGAGGACGGCGTCGACCATGAAATCCACCATTTTGGAGGTTGAGGTGCGAAGAGCTCGTCAGGCAGTCCAGTACCCCCCAACACCCCACCAGATATCTGGGACCGCGCATCATCTTCTGGCGTTCGCGACGGCGGCTCTGTTGCTGTTCGCGAGCTGTTCGAATGGCGACGATGCCGCTAGCGAGGACACGTCGACATCGACTCAGAGCGCGAGTTCATCGTCTGACTCAGAGGGCGACACCGCTGATAATCAGGCGACAGATCCGCTGGCCGCCGGGAACGAAACCGATCCCTGGACCAAGGTCTACTGCTCGACGCTCCAAGAACTCGCCAGTGCGGAGACGACCGATCAGTCCGACGCGCAACTCCCCCAGATGATCATCGATTCACTCGCCGCCGCAGACGACGCAGAAGGCAAACCGGACCGCGCTCATGCCGATGCGGTCGCCGTGCTGCGCGCCGACGTTTCAGATGCAGATATCGACCCGTCGACGCTGGGCCTCCGGCCCTTCTCGCTCTGCTACCAGTCGGTTGTGGGCAACGCGGCTCGCTACACCCTCGACGACGCCGACGCGGGCTTCACCGTTTGTCGCACCCTCGACGTCGATCTGATGTTCAAGTTCGTACCGAGCGGCCAGATCCCGCCGAGCGGCGCGGGCACGGTGTCGTTGTGGAGCGACGGCCCGCATGAGGATCCGATCGGCGGGACCGCCGTGCAGATACAGGGCCCCGACCCGGCTTTTGCCGATCTGAGCGGAGAACTCAACCCGAGCGTCGAGGTGACGGCCGGGCTTCACGATGATGCGTGGGACGTCATCGCCACCGTTGGCTCCACGGCGGGGAGTACGACGACAACGCTGCTTGGCGAACTGCCTCCTGACGGCGGTATCCAGTTTGCGGTGACAGTCGTCGGCACCGATAGGGCAACCGCGGCGTCGATCGGTGAGTCTCTTCAAGTCGTTGACGGCGTGGTCCGTCCAGGCGACGAAACGTTTACCGAGATCGTCCCTGCGTTCGATACCGCAGATCTGTCCATTGGTGCGTGGATGTTCGAAGTCACCGACGACGACGGCAACGTCACGATGGTCACGCCGTCCCCTGTCACACCTGCCGACATGGCGGTGTTGATGGACTTTTCAGAAGTCGCGGGCGGTGTCGACCCCTCGAGCAAGTTTGAACAGATCACGGTTGGAGGCAAGGACGCGCTGTTCGGTTCGGACCCGGAATCGGCGGGTCTGTTCACCGATGTTTCCGGCGCCACCCTGCAACTCCTGACCCTGGATAGCGATGCTGCGTATCGCGACGTCTTGGTCAAACTGGCCGAGAACCTCCGAGCCGCAACGCCCGCTGAGTGGATCGCCGAACTCGATGCGGATCCCACCTGTGATCTGCCAGCGAGCGGGAACTAGGTCACCGCTCTACACCGTCCTCTCGCGACATGACCCCCCGGCACTTACGAAGCACCCGCATCGTCACCAGCCTCCGCCGACCACCCTCGCCAACCACCCTCGCCAACGAGCTCCCGACCGGACCACGACCCCGTGAGCTGCGTGCACCAACTCTCGTGCTCGTGAGTCGCCAGCGCGACCGGTGTCGGCCGTCGTCGGGCTTCGAGCAGCGTTCATGCCGGTAGGACGCTTACCGACAAGTGGCAGCGAGAAAGCCTGAATGCATCACTCTCGCGCAATACATGGTTCCATTTGGTTGCTAGTACTATGCATCACGTATTACTGTGCCTAGATGGATACAAGCCAACTCCTCAAAGGAGTCCTCGACCTTGCCGTGATGGGAACCGTCATCGAAGCGGACGGTTACGGCTACGACATCGTTCGCCGACTGCGAGATGCCGGACTGAGCGACGTGGGCGATGCCTCGGTCTACGGAACACTTCGACGCCTGTTCAAGGCCGGCTTCTTGACCTCCTACGTCCAACCCTCCGAAGAAGGTCCGCACCGCAAGTACTACGGGGCCAACGAGCGCGGTCGCGAGTGGTTTGCATCATCGTCTGTGGTCTACGAGGACTTCACCTCGTGCATGAACATGCTGATCGAGAAGGGACGGGTATGCCTCTCATGAGCGCCGACACCACCAACGAACTAACCGCGAGCGTCGACGATGCAAACGACTACCTCCAACTCGAACCGGAGGCACGCGCCTATTACGACGCCGTCGCCGCACGCCTGACCAACATCGACCCCAGCGAACGTCATGAGCTATTGAGCGATCTCGCTGAACACCTCACCGAGTTATCCGGTGAGCCGGGGATCGATCTGACCTCGGCCACCACATTCGATCCCCTTGAGGAGCCCAACGGCGCCGACGGAATCGGCTTCACCGAGAGCACCATCAGCGATCCGACCAACGATGTCAGCACCCAGACGACGATGGCCGAGTTTGATCCCGCCACCGATGGGTGACCCTCACCGACGCTGGCGACAACGACCGAAACCCACGACCCGACCACCGGCGCTTGACCGCGCACCCTCCCCCGCGCAAGACACCGCCAACTTTCCTAAGAGCCAATTCTCTATCTCTAAGATCATCACTTATAGTTCCTGTTGACCCCACAATGGGATCGACACAAAGGAACAAGTGATGAATAAGCAACGACGCCTATCGCTGTTCGCGATTCTTCTGTTGATCACAGCTGCAATCACTGCATGCTCTGATGTCAATAAAGATGCCGCCGAGAATGGTGACGGCAAAGAGAACGACTCCTCGAGCGAGGTTGCGACCGCGGTCGATTCGATCATCCCCGACCTCACGCCGGTCGCCGATCTCGAACAAGCCCCCTCGTCGGACGTCCATGCGACCTATGCCCCCGAGGTCCCGCCGCCTTCGGGCGATCGGGACCAGCAGACCTTTGAGATCGAACTTGAAATCGTCGAAGGGCAATGCCAGATCGATCCAGCGAACGAGGTCACAACCGATATCTGGGGTTTCCGACTCGCGGGTGATGACGATGTGATCTGCGGGTCGCCTGGACCTGTTTTGCGAGGTCGCGTCGGCGACGTCGCCCAGATCACGGTCACCAACCCCGACACCAACACCATGGCGCATAACGTCGACTTTCACGCCGTCACCGGCCAGGGTGGCGGCGCCGCAGCGACCACGGTGATCCCAGGTGAAACGGCCTCGATCGAAGCACGGCTCCTCTACCCTGGGGCCTTCATGTACCACTGCGCGTTCGGCGACGTACCCGAACACATCGTCAGGGGCATGTCCGGCATGTTCATCGTCGACCCCGAGTCCCCGCTCGGTGACGTCGATCACGAATGGGCCGTTATGCAAAACGAGTGGTACGTCTCGGAACCCGACGCCGACGGTGTTGCGCCCCTGGACCGAGAGGCACTTCTTGCTGAAGAGCCCCGCTATATCACCTTTAACGGACGCACCGATGCGCTAACCGATGACAACGCTCTTGAGATGAAAGTCGGTGAGCGCTCCCGAATTTATATGGTTAATGAGGGCTTGAACCTGGCATCAAACTTTCACCCGATCGGTTCACAGTGGGATGTCGTGTACCCCGAAGCCGCGACGTATTCCACCAACCGCGTGATCAGGGGATCACAGTCAACCCTGGTGGTCGCTGGTGGAGGGACGGTCGTCGAGATGGTGGCATACGTTCCCAGCACGGTGCTCCTCGTCGACCACGCCTTGGTGCGGACTTTCTACAAGGGGGCGATGGGGCAAGTGGTCATCACCGGCGACGAAGATCCTGAAATCTTCGTCGGCCACCCCGTCGACGGTTCCGAGGGCGAATCGATGACCCATGAGGGCGCGAGCTCGACAACCTCTATCGGCGATGCGTCAACCACGACGGCGGTCGGTGCTTCAACGACCGTTGATGGCCAAGCGACCACGACGTCCCAAGCCGATGATGCCTCAACGCCGTCGGCGAATGCTTCGGTGTCGATTCCGCTGGATGCGTGGCTACCCGACAACGCCGAGAAGGCCTACCTGCCGATGAATATCGAGGTAGGCGTGGGCACCGAAGTCACGTGGACCAACGATGACAGCCTCGTACACACGGTGACCTCGGGTGAGTCAGATGGACGGGTTGGCGAACCCGACGGCCTGTTCGATTCCGGCAACGTCGATCCCGGTGGCACGTTCAGCTACACCTTCGACGAACCCGGAACCTACGCGTATTACTGCGTCCCCCACCCATGGATGAAAGCAACGGTCACGGTCAAGTAACGCCGGATGCCCCCGCCGAGCGGCACCCCCGTTTCGTCGCCCGGCGGATGCGGCAGCATTCCTCTGGGCGACCGGCGTACTGACCGATCGGTCCGGGCGGACCAGGAAACTGACCGCCCGGACCGCACCCAGCAACCTTTGATCCGTCCGGTAAAGGTCGTCGGCATCATCGCACCCGAAACAGGCACCCTGGCCGACAGCGCCTTTGATGCCCTGGGATAGCTTCACCCCGGGGATGGCTGCACCCCTGGGAAGGCTTTAGTCGTAGAGGGCTTCGATTCCGGCTCGGCCTGATTGCAGGGCCACCACACATGCCGTCGTCGAACCATCGGCGTGTTCGATCAGGAGTTGCCAACGCGCAGCCCTGGAGTGCGTCGCTGGATCCCACCAACGGACATCAGCCGTCCAGGGACCAGCCCAGCCGATCACCCGTCCTCCGCCGAAAGCCAAAAGCTCGCTTTCGACCCGGGTGGGTACGCCCGAAGCTTCACCACGGCCGGAGACCGAAATGTTCCTCCCCGTCTCGTCGAACAAGGACGCTGGCACCGCCGGTGAACACACCAACGCCGGGGCCGGAGCTGGTAGCGAACCAGGCCAGGGGGCGCCATTTAAGGGACGTTCCGGACGGAGTTGGTCCCCCCATGGAGTCCAATGCACCCGCTCGGCAGGGGTTCTGCCCCCTTGGAGCGAACCGGTCATCACCGACCCGTGGCCGAGGCGATGCTGAACACGATTCAATACCTGGGCCGCTGAGTCGTCAGCTCGAGGATTGGAACCCCATAACCCCAAGGCCTTGGCCTTGCGCCGGGTGAGGTCTTCGGGAACGATGCGCAGACACGTCAACGGACCGTCCAACCCCGAAGGACCCGAGCTCATAGATCCATCCTCGTCGCGCGTACCGCCGGACCGCGATGAGCGTGAGCGGGAACTTCTCGGGAGCGAACCCGCCGTGCGGATCGGGCTGGTCATCCACCCTTCGAGTTGCCAACGGATCCGTTGGGCGATCCCTTTGGCGTCGAGCGTTCCGTCATATCGCCATTGGCGACTGCGGACCGCACCTGATGGCGTCTCGACTTCGATCCGGATAGCGGTGCATGAAAGCCCCTGCTTATCGAGACGCCCAAGCACCTCTTCGGCCATCTGTTTGCCGATGAACATCGCCGTATCGACCCGATCGACGGGTTCTTCGAAACGATGACTGACGACCAGGTCGACGGGGACAGAAACCGTAGCGACCAGCCGGTCAGAGGCGCCCGAAGCAATATCATGTGCCCGTTCAGCGCGCTGACCGAACCGCTCTGAGACCGATTGCCGAGGCAAACTCGCCAGATCACCCAGCGTACGAACGCCCAAACGAATGAAGAGTTCGGCCGTGCTGGCCTCCAGGACGTCTGAACGCACCAACACCCCAACCGGCCACGTCGAGAGGAAGGCGACGGTTCTGCCGACATCGACGATCGCAGCCGATGTGGATGTCGCCCGTCGGGCAGCGAGATAGGCGGCATAACGCCGTGCTGCCACCCCGACCCGGACCTCGGTCAGGCGTAACGGTCCAAGTGGTGTCTGCAACTGAGCGAGCTGTTCCAACAGGTGTTCGGTGACCGCCTCTTCCCCACCGAAATACCTGCTAGGTCCCCGCATGGGAAAGTCACACAGCCCCGGTCGGTGCACGTGTAACGAGGTTGCAACCTCTTCGACCGAACGCAGGACATGTTCAAACACCCGCGCTTCGGCAGCTTCATCTCGTTCGAGAAGGACAGCCTCGGGGCAGCGCATCTCAACCTCTCGACGACGGTGTCCAGCCTTAACCCCTTTACGTCGTGCGGTTTCACATGGGGCCAGAGCGACCCCCCGTTCCATCACGACGATCGGCTCGATCGTGACCTCGTGAGACAAAAACCGCTGCACGACCACCGGCCAGTCAGGCAGCCACACACCCCGTCCGCTCCTCTTGTTCTGCTTCATACGAACTGGAACCGACGAGTGCAGAGGTCACCGACAGCGCTTCGGTGAGTTCAAGAGGTGGGCGATCAGGACGCATGAGCAAGGATGAAGTTTTCGGAGCGGCGATTCCGCGCAGTGACTTCGACGCTGAGCGCCCGTTCACGCAACAACCCCGTACCGGGACCCAGCCCCTCCCACATCGACTGCGATGCCGTGAGGGTCAGCCCAACCCGCCCGGTCCAGCCCTCGTCGACGACCAGAATCGACTTGTGTTCACGAACCCGGCTCTCCACGCGTCGGATCACCGATGGTGAAACATCGGTCGGCACCGGGGCGATCACCATGGTGATACCAGAACAGATCGTGTCGACAACCGCTGGCCATGACAAGGATGTGACATGACGGACCAGCGCCACCCTGTCGAGTTCGACGCCCGCCTCAGCGGCCGCGACCCAACCCCAGTGAGGCATTGCATCAACGGTGTGCGCCCTGTTCTGTCCTGCGCCAGCACGGGCTCGGGCACTCCGCCCGCCACCCGCAGAAGATCCCAATCCAGAAAAGCCGAACCGAGGTCGGTAACCATCCATCTGCGGTGTACCCGTCCGTCGCGCACCGGTCTCAGGCGTACGGGCGTGGAGGTCACCGGCGTGGGGGGTACCTAGACAGTCGGTATCGACGATGGCGACCCATTCCTGTTGAGCGGTAATCGCTCGCGCCAATGTCCACAACAATGAGATTCGACCTGCGCCGGTCTGTCCAAGGACCTGGACAACGCTGCCGCGCTCCAGGAACTGTTGACGTTCACCGAAGTCAACCGGTATGACCGACCGATCGAGCTGATCGGCCGACACCAACGAAGATGCCAGTTGCCGTCGAAGCTCTACAAGTGCTATCGCATGCCCATCCACGAGACGGAGCATACGAACAAGTGTTCGCATGCCGCAAGGCGGTTGTTCCGCAGAGCCTGCAATCTGCAGCCGTTTGCCGTCAGGAGCGACGGGAACGGATCGATGCGAAGATCTCATCGAGCGCCGTCATCCCGACGAGGCGGGCCGCTGCGACATAGAACACAGCGCCCGCAAACACCCCGCCGATGACCACGACGCCGGTCGCCATCCGCGACGCTGACTCCGGGTCGAAGCCATTGGGTGCGACGACCGCCATGATCGCCAACAGACCAGCCACCATCACCGCACACGACACCAGAACTCGACCGCCGAAAACCATCATCTTCCGATCAAAGATCGAGCCGATACGCCGCCGCAGAATCATGACGGCGACCACCGCCGAAATGGTGTACGCCAGCCCATAGGACAACCCCAAGCCGAACAGTCCATAGAGATGATGTAGCCAAATGCCGAGAACGATATTGAGGCCATTCTCAAGAACATAAAGCCAAAAGATGGTCTTGGTGTCCTGCATCGCGTTGAAGACTCGCGTCAACAGCAGAAAGGTCGAAAATCCTGGTAGGCCAAGAGCTAAACCAGCGAGTGCGGGCGCCGCTTGAGACCACCTCGGATCTAGCAAATAGACGATTGGCTCCGAGAGCAGCGTATAGCCGACAGCGGCCGGAATGATGAGCGCCAGCAGCAGCCGCAATCCGCGACTGAAGCGCGGCGCGCATGCGATCGAGTTCTTGGGTCGTCCAAAAGGTCGAAAAGTCGGGCAAAAGTGCGCTCATCACCGAGACGGCTATCACCGAATGCGGCAACATGAACAGCATCTGGGCAAAAGAAATATGCCGACGCCAAGCCGTCTGCATCCTCGCCGCCAGCGCCGCTGCGCGACAGATTGACAACCACCGCTGCTGCGATCTGATTGGCGATGACAAAGCCAAGGGTCCAGCCCGATAAGCTTGAGCACTTGTTTGACCGCGGGTGGCGTGGTTCCCAATGCCAGCTCCACGGAATGTTCGCTCGCTTGACCACGATGATCAGGGTTAATGCTTCGACCAGCACACCGGCGGTCGTCCCGACACCAAAGATCAGCAAACCCGTGGTGTCGCCTCGCAAGATGCCGACATCGGTCGTGGACGCCGCATAGACGCCGAAGGTCAAAGAGCCCCGATCACCACGAGGTTGTTCAAGACGGGGGCATACATCGGCGCCGGAAAACGCCGATTGGCATGCAACAACGCCTTAGCCATGGCGATAAATCCATACCCAAAAACCTGTGGCGCAAACAGCATGAGGAGACGAATAGCGACCGCACGTTCGTCACCAATAGTGGGGTCGGAGTCGCTTGCGGTATAGATGCCTATAACAACGGGCGCAAAGATGACGACCAAGATGCTCGCAACGAGAGCTGCCGCCATCGTCGCCGACAAAATGGCACCGATGCCCGGGTCGCCGCCTTGTCGCGCCTTGTTCGCGGAACGACGCTCGCGTCTGGTCAACGCCGATTCATCGACTAATACTTCATCGGCGCGGGTCATGCGCTCGACGAACACCGGGATCAAGGTTGCTGACAAGATCCCGCCGAGCAACAGCTCAAAGATGATATTTGGGGCCGTATTTGCGACTAAATACGCGTCGCCAACCGCGTTCCCCTGCACCTGACCGAGGGCGAGCCCCAAGGCTAAAACCCGTAAGAGACCGGTCAGACGGGACAAGATCGTCCCGCCGGTCATGATCAGTGTGTTGCGCCCGAGCGAGCCCGAACTAGAGGACCCCGAAGAACTGGACGAATCAGCCATCGCGCACCCTTTGGGGAGGTCGACTGTCCTGCTAGTTCGACGCCTCAGGTTCAAGTGCGACCGCATCGAGAGCGGAACGTTCATCGTCGTAGTAGACGAACAGATGCGAAATCGCCTCAGCCATATCGCCTTCGATCTGGTCGAGTCGCAGCGGATCACCTTCGACGGTGACCGCGCTCGAATAGACCGTGACGGCGGTCGCGCCGATGTCGAACAAACGGCGCGCCAAGACGTCTGGTGGACGGTCACCCGTCGCGTCGGTGACCTGTGCATACCGCTCGATCTCCATACCGGTGAGCGAGCGATTGCATCGAACTGCCGGACACCGCGGCGGGTGCCTGGCCGGATCGTGACGTCGATGAGCTGTCCCATGTGCGAATCGTTGGCGATTGGCCACCCTCTGGTCAACTCGCAGACACAAACGTGCCCGCTCCAGACCCAAGAATCGCGATCTTGCCACGTGCTAACCAGTGGCTAAGGTCGCGATGTGTTCACAAAGGAACCAGCCCGCCAGGGCGTACACCCCAGGGTTTCCGCAGCGCTCGTCGCTTGGCCGATCCCGCCCGCGGTCCTGCAGTCCGCATTGCCAGCCGGGGTTTATGGCGCTCGAATCGGCGGCCCGACCTGGGTGGTCATGGGTATCGTGCCTCGTCAAGTAGGTTTCGACCATTCGGTGACAGCCTTTTGGTCGCCGGTGATCGGGCCTGCCGATCTCCTCGGCGCCTTCGTTCACTCGGTCTGGACCGAAGGCCCTCTCAACGCATGGGGCGCCCGCCGCTGGGCGGGCAGCAGCGGCGGTTGGGCCCGCAGCTCGCTGAGCTCGATTGCCGAACGGCCTGGGGCACAGATCACGGCCACGTGCCGGTCGCGGGGCGTGCTCTTTCAGCAGACCCCCATTCGGCTCCTCCTCAAAACCACCGCGCCAGACCCGGCGGGGCCCAACAAGTTGGCGTTCCCGAGTCCACCGATGGAGACCTCCTCGCCAGCGGAGACCGTGCCGTCTCGGGTGCTCGACTCGCCCAGCAACTCCTCGCCTCGACCTTGCCTATATCGACGCGATGAGGCTGGCTTGTCATGTGTGCGCGCCGATGTGCAGATCCACCAAATCATCCGGGCGACCGTCGGTTCGCGCACGACGCCCCCCGGCCGAAACCCGACGCCGCCCCTGCCCTGGTCCTGGGCACGGATCGCCTCACCCGCGACCGTCAACGCCAATGCCGCCAAAGACCACCCCATCGCCGCGGTCGGCCGAGTGAGCGTCGAATTGCACCCGCCGTTCCGCATGGGAACCCCCGTACGGGCTCGGATTCCCGCCCTGTTTCGGATGCAGCGCGCACCGGTCCCGGCCGATCCGCTCTCACCAGCGTCACCGCATATTCAGAGTTTTGCCGAGGCGCTCACGATCGCGGATGCTCGCTCCACCCAAACCGCCAAAGGTTGAACGATGTCTCTCTCGCTACGTCTTGCCACCGACATTTCTGGATCCACCGACAGCTCGGGGCCGATCCACTCGTCCAGCACGTCCCCTGCATCACAGGACGCCCCATCTCAGCGGACCCGGCGTTCAACGACACGCCATCGGGTGTTGAGCGCGCTGTTGATCCTCGCGCTCATGTGGCTCGCCGTTGGATGTGGCTCCGGTGACGGCGACACCACCTCCGGTGAGGGATCGACCGCCCTCGATGCGTTTGATCTACCCGCCTTGGATGGTTCCGGCGAACGCATTCGCCTCGAGGACTACCGCGGCACACCGGTCGTTGTGAACTTCTTCGCTTCATGGTGCAGGAACTGTGAACGCGAGTTGCCCGCCTTCAAGGAGGTGTCGGAGTCACTTGGGGACAAGGTCGCGTTCATCGGGGTCAACACCCGAGAACAAGGTGATGGACTTGCCTTTGTCGAACCGTTCGGACTTGTTGGCACATGGCCCCTCGCACGAGACATCGGGGGAAGCGACGGACGCGGGCTGAGCGAAGCTATCGGCGCGAGAGGTCTGCCAGCTACGGCCTTTTATACGGCCGACGGCGAATTCATAAACGCTACTTTTGGCGAATTAGATGCCGAGCATTTGACAGATCTGATCGACGAAAACCTAGGCGTTTCATAGCACCGATCCCCTGTATCACCGACGGTCGACCAGATTCGCAATGGCCTGGTGACCACCATTTGGCCTCAAATCGATCGACGAATCGACGACTCGGCAACGAAGATGATCCCAGAATCCGCCCAATAACGCCGATTTAACGACTCGCAAGCGTTCTGATCAGGACTTTTTGATCGAAGTTCTGGAAATGCTCAAGAACACAATAACTGACTCAATTATTGGTTGAGGATCCACCGATAAGTCAGCAGTGAGCAGCACTCGTCGCCCTCAAAGCCGTCATAAGGTATCTCGCCTCCGGGTTTCCCGTGGGCGGACCTTCACACCTGCCGCATCTCATGCGCAGCGCGGTGAACGTGTCGCACCCGACCCAAAAACACCGTTGCTTTCGGTCGTCATCCCGATGTATCGGGAGGCCGACCGCATCGAGTCGATGGTCGCTGCGATAGCGCAATGCCGTGAACTTTCACCAGTCGAGGCACCCAGCGGCCAACCAGGTGTTTCAGAGGCCCCCGGTGCGGGTGAACAGGTGGAGTACATCTTCGTCGACGATGGATCACCCGATGACACCGTCGCGGTCTTAGAGCGCGCGGCGGAGCGACTGGGGATCGCCTATGGCCTGCTGCGCCTCCCCCAGAACGGCGGAAAAGGCGCAGCTGTCGCTGCGGGCTCGAAAGCTGCGACCGGAACGTACGTCGCATATATCGACGCAGACGTGGCCGTTCACCCAAGCTCGCTGCCACCGCTCGTCGCATATATGGCCGCAAATGACATCGATATCGCTGTCGGCGATCGCACCCACCCAAAATCCCATGTCGTTCGAGAACGCGCCGGTCGACGAGCAGCGTCCTGGGCGTTCAACTCGTGGGTTCAGGCACTGGGTCTGAGCGACCTCGGCGACACCCAATGCGGCTGCAAAATCGTGCGGCGTTGTTTTGTAGCCCAGTTATACGCAGGCCAAATCGAGACCGGTTTCGCCTTCGATGTCGAACTTTTGTATCGGGCAAAGCTCGCGGGCCTCAAGATTTCGTCTGTTCCTGTCGATTGGGTGAAACGAGACGGCAGCACCGTCAGCCCGATCCGAGATGGCATCGCCATGGCGTCATCTGCGCTTCGGGTGCGCCGGTCAAAACGAATGCATCAGCCCGGACCGCAACGTCTGCTCCACCGCAGGGTGCCTTCCGAGCTGGTGAGACCGGGTCGCTGATCTGCCCGAGCAACGCCCCCGACCCCACACTTTCGACCAATAGCCCACCGATCAGAGCGACCCGATCTCCGAGCCCATTACGGCGCGTCGACGGCGCCGACTCCGTACACAGCACGTAATGACACCGAACAAAGCCAAGGACCTAGACACATTGGATACCAAGATCGCGACCTCGGCATTGACACCACGCCCCTCGACTCTCGAACGTGGCAGCAGCGATGAGGACGCTCACCGAGAGGGTGATCATCGAACGGTAGACGTCAAGGCTGATCATGCCTCCGCCGTTGCTGCGCGTCGCCGAATCAAATGGATGCTCGTCGTCGCCATCATCGTGGGGTTGACCTTCCGTCTCTGGATGGCCACGACGACCGACAATGCCGATGCCCGCACGCTGACGTGGGGCTCCGCCTTCGTCGCTCAAGGATCGACCGACCCGTATAAAGATGTTGTCGAATTTTCTAGCGGTGACCCCATCCCACTGGGTGGGATCCGCTCACTGTCGCTCGCCCAGGGTTATGTCGGCGTCATCGTCGGTGCGGTACCCCTATGGATTGGCGATCAGCTCGATCTGATCCACCTCGGCAGTCCACCCGACGGACACGACTTCAGACAAGGCGAGATCTTTGCCTACAAGCTGTCGTACCTCGTCCCCGAGTTTCTCCTGCTAGCGGGCATCTTCATGTTGCTCCGCAAGCCCCGTCAACGGGTCTTGGGCACCATATTGTGGGCGACGAGTCCTCTGGCGTTTTTCGCTTGGGGGCAGGGGATGCCCGATGTCTGGACCGTCGCGTTTCTGGTCTGGGGAGCGGTCCTGGTCGACAAAGCCGCTCATGCAACGACCGGAGCGTCACGTGCCCGCTGGCTGGTCGCGGTTATTGCCACGGTCTGTGTTGGCGGCTTCGGCACGAAACTGCTACCCGCCGCCTGGCTCCTGCCGGTCGTCGTGCTCACCGTGCGAGACGGTCTGATGAGCCGCCGCACCAAGGCCATCGTCTTGACCTCGATCCCCGTGATCTTCTTGATCGCCTCCGCGCCCTACCACATTTCGGTATTCATGGAGACCAACGTCTTTGAGCGCTTCGAATACGACATGCTGTTTTCGGGCGCTGGTATCCCGGTTGGCAGCGCGCTCTACCCCGCACAGTGGGGTCTCATGATCCTGGTCGGCGCCACCGTCTGGTTTGCGGTCGCGCGCGACCCCTGGGAACGTGCCATCCCCTACATGGGCGTCGTCATCCTGATCATCAGCGCGATGTCGGGAGTGATCACCCACCTCATGTTGTGGGGGCTCGCAGCGGTGCTCTTCGCCGTACGAAAGAACCCCTTGGGCGCCGTCACCGTCGGCTTTGGATTCGCTGTCGCTGCTGCGTGGCACGTGCTGAGCTATGACTGGCTCACCGGTGTCTTCGCGAGCGCGATCGACGTCAACTTCGACGTGGGCGGCACCGTCGAATGGTTGAACGGGCACATTCCGATGGTGCGCACCCTCGGCGGTCTGGTCTCATCGGTGTTGCTGCTCTCGGCACTCGCGATGATGAGCGCATGGATGTTCGGTTGGAGTCGCCCGGTACGTCTCCGCCATGCGGCTGCTGCAGGTGCGGTTGGCCTCACCGGATTTGTCGTGTGTCTCATCGGTGCAGCGGTTATCGCTGCCGACACTGGCCCGGCCGTCTGGGATTTCGCCTACAAGGCTGCCGACACCGACGATGTCATCGCTCTGCCCCCCGGGGAAACCTGGACCTCGACACCGATCGACTCTGATGAGGTCGGCAACGTCATCACCTTCAAACTGCACCGCTCGACCCAGCCAAGCCTCGACGAACTCGACGTGGCCCTCATCGACGCCGACGGCGAACGCGTCGCTGGAGGAACGATCCCGACCTGGCAGGCCGAACCGAAAAGCGATATGGGCCCCGTTGCGGTGCGCTTGGACAAGAACGTCGAACTCGACGGGATGAGGGTGGCGATCACCCGCACCGGACCGAGTGAACGGGTCGTCGAACAGGACCGTCAGGGTCTTGCGACGGTCCTCAACATGCCCATCGTCAACATCGAAGCCGACGTGAACCCCAACGGCATCCTCGTCCCGACGGTGACCGTTCGCCACTCCTTCGGCGGCGAGATGGCCAGCGCTCTGGGTCGTCACCTCGTCGAACCGCAACGACTCCTCGGGATTCCGGCGATCGGCCTGCTCCTCGGCTTGGCATACGCGTTCGCGTTACGAAAGCTGATCCCGTTGAACAGCGACATGCCGACCGATACTGACGGATCAACCGTGTTCGAACCGGTTGAGGACGACACCGTCCTCCCCGATCCTGACGAGGCCGCTCCGCCGTGGCGCATACGCCTGGCGTCATGGATCGCCGCCGGACTCGATCAGGGTTCTGGCGACAGCGCCGAACGATCAGCCCCCCAAATTCCACAACCAGCGCTGGCTGGCTCCACCACAGGAGGAAACCGATGACCACACTTCACGTCGACAGCGCTCAGGTTCGCTTGAAGCGGGTTCGCCAGATCGCGCGCGAAGCGCTGCTCATCGGGGCGGGCGGTCTGATGGCCGTCGGGCTGTTGTCGAGTCCGGCGGGGGCAGCGTCGACGGTCGATATCCGTCCGACGACCGGCCTTCGGCCCGGATCGGTTGTTCAGGTGACCTGGAGTACCGATGCCGCCGACAATGTCGTGATCCGGCAGTGCGCAGTCGACAGCGGCCTGCATTGTGAAACCCGCACCGCACGTTGGGTCGTCTCCAACCCGGAGGCCTCACAAGCCAGTTTCACCGTCCGCAGCGCCATCAACGACGGCACGTCGACCTACCCCTGCGATGAAGAATCCGACTGTGTCGTCCAAGTTGGTTTTGACGTCGACACCGACGGTCTCGGGACACGTTCCCAATGGCTCGACGCGGACTCCATCATGACCGCCGCATTGAGCTTTGACGCCGACGGGGCGTCAGGATCGTCTGGCTACTCCGGTTCGGGCACAAGCGGTTCAAGTACCACAGGCTCAGGCACCACAGGCTCAGGCACCACCGGCTCAAGCACCACAGGCTCAAGCACCACAGGCTCAAGCACCACAGGCTCAGGCACAAGCGGCTCGGGTACCACCGGCTCGGGCACAAGCGGCTCAGGCACCAGCGGGGGCGGCTCCGACACAACTGCTGGATCGTCGACCGCCGGCGGCTCGAGCGACTCGAGCGACTCGACCACCGGCGGATCCTCTACTGGCGGATCCATGACGTCTCGGACCGGTGCTGGCTCGACGGGAGGGTCAGGTTCGTTGGGTCAGTCACCCTCTGCAACCGGTGACACGGGAACCGATGCTCAGGTCGCTGGCTCCCGTTCGGGAGTATCCGGTGCTGCCGGTACCGACGGCTCCGCTGAGGCATCCGCTTCGGCCTCGGGAGGTCTCGGACAGGCGCCGACCGGCGGCGTCTCCCAGGCGGTCAACGGTGGTGAGCTGGCCTCGACCGGCGTCAACGATCTGCCGCTCGCATTTCTGGGCGCTGGCCTGATCGCCCTCGGTCAGTCACTTCGACTCGGCGCCAACGTCAAACCCGCACGCGCCAGGCGTTAGCCAGCACACTCGCATGGACGAGATTTCGTCACTACCCGTACGTAATGGCGGAATTGAGGACGCCGCGAGCGGTGATGCCGGGACGTCGAGACGTGCGCCACGCGTTTGACACCACCCAACTAGAACAGACGGGGCATTTCCATGTCAGGGCCAAGCCTTCGGGTTTGGCCCTGCATGGTCCGCTCCAGCCCATCGTCTGGTGGATCCCAAACGACTCGATCGTTGAAACGCCAGGACAAGCGATGCCAGCGAGTCGCCCCATGGGCGGCGAGGGCGATGCGATGTTTGGGCGAGGGGTATCCGACGTTCGAATCCCAGCCATAGTCGGGTGCGTCCTGGTGCGCAGCGATCATCAGATCGTCACGGGCAACCTTGGCCAGCACCGATGCCGCAGCGATACTCAGCGAACGCGTATCGCCTTTGATGACGGTCTGGACCGACCAGGGCGCGCCGAGCATGTCGTAGTTGCCGTCGATAAGAGCGGTCCCACAGTCCACCACCGCGGCAACGTCGGTCATGACCGACCGTGCAGCCCGCTGGAGCGCAGCGGTCATACCCGACATATCACAGTCTTCAGGCGAAATATGGCAGAGCGCCATAGCAGCAGCGAAGCGTTTGATCACCGGGACAGACGCTCGGCGCTGCACGGCAGACATCTGTTTTGAATCGGTGACATCGACAAGTTCTGGCGGGACGTCGACCAACTCGGGTGGAAAGACCACGGCGGCGACGGTCAGCGGTCCTGCCCAGGCACCCCGCCCCACCTCATCGATCCCGGCGACAAAGGGTGACCGGTCACCTCGTAACGCCGCCTCCAACGAAAGATCTGGCTTGGTTTGGGCCGACATCCTTAGAACCGCCCGTCTGCGCGACTAACCTGCCCGCCATGGAGATCGGGACACGTGTCGAGGTGAGAAACAACTTCGATCATGAATGGGCACGCGGCTTTGAAGTCATCGAAGTCGATATGGTCTCAGAGGAACCGGCATACCGGGTGAAGCGGACCGCTGATGGCCGCCCGCTCCCCGTGTGGTTCACCGAAGACTCCATCCGCGAGGAACGCCGCGGTCGCGGCATGTGGTGGGTCTAGCTCCAGCCTCACAGGCCACCGGCCAGACGCAACACCGCGGGACGGCGGCGTAGCGGTACTACTGCGAGTCGGTTTTGAGCACTTCGACGAACTCGTCGATCGGCATGGCGTTAATGGTGGTCGTACGCATGGTCCCACGCGCGGCCAGGAGAGTCGCCGCACGTGCCATGTGCAGATCGTCCGGCGCCTCGATGATGTTCAAAAAGTCGTATTGACCCAACAACGCATATTGGGCGATGACCCGAAGGCCCATGCGCTCGACCTCGGCCTTGACTTCGGTGATGCGCTCGGGATTCTTCCGAATCGTGTTCCACCCATCGGGGCCGACGGTAGAGAGCATCGCATAGGTAGGCACGGGATTCCTCCGGGTGGTCAGGGGGCGCAAAAAGAACTGAAGCAGCAAGCCTAGCCGTGCTGTGTTGAAGTCGTCGGCGTCGGCTCAACCTGAGCGATATTTTCCTGCTCAGAAGGGTCAAACTCCTGTGAAACCCATGCGTCGAGCACCTCCGAAGCTAACGCCGGTGTCAGTAAACGAAGCGACAGCGCCACCACGTTTGCATCGTTCCAGCGACGCGCTCCGGCCGCGGTCTGTGCATCGGTCACCAGCGCCGCCCGCACACCGGGGACCTTGTTGGCAGCGATGGACACGCCCGTGCCGGTCCAGCATGCGACGACCCCAAAGACCGCATCGCCGGAGGCCACCAACTCCCCAACCCTGCGTCCGACTTGGGCCCACTGCATGTCCTGATGCGCAGGTGGACCGATCACGGTGACGTCAAAACCTAAGCGCCGCAGGTGTGTCTCAATGTCGGTAATGACCGGTGAAGCCTCATCGGCACCGACGATGACGTGGCCTCGGCCACCTCCTTGAGCGTTCCTCACCGCACACTCCTGTCTCGCCACCGTCTCATGGTCAAACATCATCGCGTCGCGCCATGGACATGTCGATCACATCGGGCCTGTCGTCGGGACCCAACAAGGTGTCCGCCACCGAAGTCAGATTCTCAAAGGGCACATAGGCAACACCATGGTCGCTACACCACGACGCCAATCTGGAGCGGGCAAAGGCCACATCGCCCACAAGTATCGCCTTGCGGTCGGCAAGCGACCCGCTCACGACCGCTGTTCGACACCCTTGCCGCCGGGCAACCTTGACCGGCGCTTGTGCGCAGCTACCACATGACTGGCATGAACAACCGCTCCCTCGATGAGGAAACAGCATGGCCCGGCCCGCCCAATCGACATCGTTACACACGATTCGAACCGGCCATCCAGCCACCGCATCGGGCACGTAGAACCCAAACCCATCTGAAACGATCACGACCTCAACGCCCGACGAGGCCAGCCGACCGACCGCATCAGCAGCGTCTGAGACGATCCCGACCTCGCACGCTGCCGCTTGCAGCGCAGCTTGAGGAACGTCTGCGATGTGGGCGAACAGAGCGTTAGTCGCCTCGAGCGACGACATGGCGCCACGGTCATAGGAGTCGCTCAGTTCCCACCACGCATCGCCAGCAAACCGCGTGAGTAGGTGTTCGCCGACATCGTGGCGCGCGATCACCGAATCGAAGTCGATGACGACCCTCAAACCGGACTCGGCCAGGGGCTCGACGCGCCGGGATTGGGGCGTTTCAGACTGGGCTGAGAGCATGCTCTCAGCATGCGGTCCGCTCAACGGGTTCACAGGGTGAGGTTACCGAGATCGACGCGAAGGCCAGCGTCACTACGATGCATGCATGGACAACGCCCCGATCAGAGTCGCGATCGTCCCCCATACGCATTGGGATCGCGAGTGGTATCTCCCGTTCCAGCGTTACCGCCTCAAACTGGTTCGGCTGCTCGACGACTTCTTGGCCCTCTTGGACCAAGACCCGTCTTATACGCATTTCACCCTCGACGGCCAGACTGCGGTCATCGACGACTACCTCGCAATGCGTCCCCACGCCGCTGAGCAGATCTCGGCTCTGGTCACCTCGCGGCGGATGTCGATCGGTCCATGGGCGGTCCTGATGGACGAATACATGGTGTCGGGCGAGACCATCATCCGCAACCTTGCCGCCGGTCTGGCCCGGAGCGCTGACTTCGGTGGAGCGATGGACGTGGCTTATCTGCCCGACATGTTCGGACACGTCGCACAGATGCCGCAGTTGCTACGACTCGCCGACTTCACCGATACCGTGCTGTGGCGGGGAGTGCCGTCCCAGGTCACCCACACCGGATTCGACTGGACCGCGCCCGACGGCAGCACGGTGCGTGCCGAATTCTTATACGGATCGTATTCGAATGGACGCGACCTCGCCGATGACCCCGATCTGCTGATACAGCGTGCTCAGAGCTACCTCGACGAGCTCGGAAACGCCTGGCTCGGTTCCGATCTGTTGTTGATGAACGGCACCGATCATCAGGTGCCCCAACCCTGGCTCGGTTCCATCGTCCAGGCCGCCAACCAGCGACAGGACCGGTTCGAGTTTCGAATCACGTCGTTGTCTGAGTATCTGAACTCACAACCGCGTCACAATCTGGTCGCCATCCGCGGCGAGTTGCGTTCAGGCGCACAATCCAACGTGTTGATGGGCGTTGCATCCAACCGGGTCGACATACATCAGGTGACGGCGCTCGCCGAACGTCGCCTCGAACGCGTGACCGAACCACTGTGGGCAGCGATCGTCCCGGCTCCCTGGCCCGCCCCTCAGCTCGAACATGCTTGGCGCTTTTTAATTTTGAACGCTGCTCACGATTCGTCATGTGCGTGTAGCGACGACGAAGTGGTCGACGAGGTGATGGTTCGTTATCGGTCGGCTCGACAGATTGCGGACGGTTTGATCGACCATGGCCTCGAATTGCTCAGCCTGGGTGTCGACTGTTCACCAGGTGACCACATCGTCGTGAATACGACACCGACGAAGCGCAGCGACATCGTGGTCCTCGACATCCCCGGTACGGGTCCGCTCACCGCCACCGGCCACGACGACGCAAGGCTCGATTGCGCCATCGCTCAACACCCCGCCCGGGAAACGTTCTCGACGGTTGTCGAAGGCACCAAGATTGGTTGGGTACTCGAAATGCTTCGCGGCTCTGAGTTCGCGGGGCGGCAGGTCGCTGGATGGCAGATTGCACAGACCAGCGGTCTCGAGGCGGGCGCGCCATCGCTCGACGCAGCGACCGACGCCGCACAGGGTTCGGACGCGATCGCCGTGTCGGGGTCGGAGCCTTCGCCAGCGCCCGAAACCGTCGCCGAATCGTTTGTTTCAGGCGACGAAGCAGACGTTGCCATCGTCGTCGCTGCGGCAGCTGAGAACGCCATCGACACCGCCGAGCTTCGAGACGTCTTAGAACTCTTGGCCAAACGCGGCGTGCGTATGCGGGTGTCCAGCCTCGATCCACCTTCTCGGACCGTCAAGGTGTTCGTGCCCGAAGTACCGGGTTGTGGGTGGACGACGATTCGCCTTGCCGATACCGGCGAAGCGACCGGCCCCGCACCTGCCCCCGCCGCGGACCGCGGACTCCACACGAACGGCCCGGAGCGAACGAGCACGCATGTGACCCTCTCCAACGAACTGCTGACCGTGACCGTCGACGCCGACTCAGGCGAGTTCGCTCTCGACCAGGCCGGCATCTCTGCGAGTGGGCTTGGCCGCATCGTGGAAGGCGGCGACGGCGGCGATACGTACAACTACTCCCCTCCCCGCGAGGACCGCATCGTTGAGGCACCCGCGTCGGTCAGCGTGGCGCCGGTCGAAGATGACGGCCTGACCCAAAGCGTCGTCATCACTCGGCACTATGACTGGCCCGCCGGAATCCTCGGCGATGACCGCCGAGCCTGGGGTCGTACCGACCAAACCATTGGCCACGATGTCGTGAGCACCTTGGAAGTCCGGCGTGGTGAACCCTTCGTCCGGGTCACGACGACCATCGAGAACCGTTGCACCGACCACAGGATCCGGGCGCATTTCCCCTGCCGGGTACAGCAACACATTCGAGCGCCGAATGCGCGTTTGCCGTGGTCGAGCGAGGCCTGAGCGCCGAGGGTGGACTTGGCGAGGTCGGCCTTCCGACGTTCGTCTCGCGACGTTTCGTGGAAGTTCCGACACCGCAGGGTTCCCTACTCGTCATACACGACGGACTCTACGAATACGAGGTGGTTAGAAACGGAAGTGAACTCGCGGTGACCTTGTTGCGCGCAACGGGGTGGCTCGCCCGACGCGAACCGGATTTCAGGCCCAATCCGGCTGGCCCCCAGATACCCGTCGTCGGAGCTCAGATGCTCGGCACGCAAACGTTGCGCTACGCCGTGTCTCTGGGCCCAGATCAGCGGTCGACAACGGATGCATACGCTCTAGCCGACCAGTTCCTGGTGCCCTGTCTCAGCGTTGCTGCCCGGCCGGTGACCGGGGCGATCGCGCGCCACGGCACCAACCTTGAAGTATCCGGATGCCAGGTTTCGGCGGTCGAGCGCGACGGAGATTCCCTCAGGATCCGCGTGTTCAACCCTCGTAGCGAGGCCACCCTCACCACGCTCCGCTGGGATGGGCTGCCGCTCCGGGGATGGATCGTGAACCTGCGAGGACGCCCCTCGGCCCGTTCACCGGAGAGATCACACTGGAGCCCCACCAGATCGTGACCGTCCAGGCACCGGCACCGTTTCCCCTTGTCTGAACCGTCCCCTTGTCTGAACCGTGTGCGGTAAATCTCGATTCGCGTATCGTCGTGCAGCGCCTTGTCCGATCACATAAAGCTCGACGGCGGCTCCATAGGCTCTGAGTCTGAACCGGATCCGGGATCATCGGGGACGATCGACGAAGTCTGCGCGGCGTTGGCACCATCGGCGGTCTCGTCATCGAGTCCGTCGGGTTTCATCGGCGCAGCTTGTGACCGGGTGCGTCTCAACAGCTCTGCCGCGGTCGCATTCTGGGCCAGCAGGGCTTCGCCGCTTTGGGTTGGAGCGACCCAGCCCGGGTCGAGTGACGGGGCGCGCAGCTCTAAACGGCTCACCCCGGCCGACTCCCAGAGCAACGCAGGACGATCGCCGTGCCAGCGGACCTCCCAGGACACAGCACCCCGGGAATCGGTACGTGACGCACTCCCTGGGGCGCCCCCAACCATGCCGAAGGAAGCGTCGGACAAGCCAGGATCGTCCCTGCCGTTCCTGCTGCGGTGACCTGCCCCAACGCTGTACGCATCGCGCAGGCGAGACCGCCCCAACACGGTCGCGTCATCGCCCACACCGCCTGCGGAATGCGAACGTTCTGCATCGAGTGCGGTCGGCCAGGTCAACGTTGCGCGTCCGGCGCTCAACAGTTCGTCGAGGAGCCCTGCGGCACGACCCGAGCCGAGATGTGCGTCTACGACCGCGTTCACCGAGGTCGCCCAGAGCGTCCGTGCGCCGTCGACCCGAACCCATTCATCAGCGCTGCGGGCACGGGCGGCTTCGTCGTGAATCCATGCAGCGGCAGCGTCGGCTCGGTTGACGACCCCGCCGTCGAGCGCCAGCCAACGGGCCAGCGGACTGTGGATCGTGTCGATCTCCAGGTCGTGTGACCATGTCTCGGCCAGCGCGGCCATCGCCTCAGATTTGAGGGCGTTCACGTCGCGGTCGGGCGCGCCTAGCTCCCGGTCCGCTCGGTTGGGCGTCTGCAACTGTGGGTTCCAAAGAAGGCACAGCCACCGCGCCGCTGCCGCCATCACCGCACGGGTCGGCGCCCTCAGCGGTCGTTTCGCCGCGCGCTCCAGCAGATGCACAGCTTCGACCAGGTTGGTATCCAACGCCGCACTCAAAGCGGGATCTGGGCTGAGGACCAGCCGCCGAGCGACCGTCGCAGCGACCAGCGCAGTGCTGGCCGTCACGTCGGGCGCGTCGAATCCGCCGGATTTGCGTTGCAGACTCGGGAGCCCGATGAACAGCTCATCGCAGTATCGACCGAGCCCCATGTCGGTCAGACCAGCGATGACGCACCACCAGTCCGCATAGACGCCAGCGGACTCGGCGAACTCATCGCCTCGAAGCCCCGCACGGGGATCGCTCATCACCGTCAATCCCGCCTGCGCTGCGGCGAGTGCGTCGAGATCGGCGCATATGGCGCTCACGGTCGACAAGGCGATCAGCTTCATCGAAGCCCAGGACTCGTTCCACATCGATTCGGGTGACGACAGCCCAACGCCCTGGCCGGTCTGAGCGTTCCAACCCCTGAGAACGGCAGAAATATCGGGAACCTCTGCATCGCCGAGATCGGTGAGGGGCCGCTGCGTCGAACGGGCGACGACGACGGTGCGGCCTTCGACGTGGTTCAGGGGAAAGACCACGGCGATGTTCGCCAGCCCCTCCGCACACTCGTGTTCAATCACACTCGACGGCTTTTGCGGCTCCGATGCGCCGTCTCGGGCCAACAGGTATGCAGCGTCGATGCCGTGGGTGCCGACGAGCACGTGGGAGGGAGCGGCAGGAAGGCGAGCCACTCGCTGCCCCTCGACGGTGATGTAGCGCCCATCGATCCCGACTCGGTCGATCCGTCCGAGTCCCGTCAGCGTGAAGGGTCGCACGACGAGCGCGACGCCCACCGGCGCTTTGGAATGGTTGCGTATTTCCATCGTCGCCAGTGGGGCGGGGCCGGTGATCGCTCCGATCTGGCAGGTCACATCGTCGCCGGAGCCGACGCTGAGCCGGGTTTCGATCACCGGTGTCGACTCGACTCGGCCCTGGCGAACGCCTGGACGGCCGGCGGGACGTATCCACCCCGACGCGGTCCTGATCCACCATTCCATGGACCACAGAGCACCATCGATCGCGAGGACTCCAGACTCGTCGATCTGAAGAGCTTCGACTTCTCCGAGGGCCGAAATCGTTGAGTAGCGCACCGGTTGACCAACGCTTTGGCCCACCCATCCGACACCTGCCCGCGACTCGTCACCTACGATCGAGTCACCGGCGCCACCCTTGCCAGCATCGGGGTCACCAGCATCGGGGTCACCGGCTTGGGCGCGGGGTGCCCAGGATGGCGCCACCCACGCATTGGTAGTCATGGTGTCGATCATGCGATCCACTCGTGCATCGTTCGACACCGATTTCGATCCAATTCGGCGACGGCCGAACATAGCGCTCTCCTCTCACACGAACGACCGTCCGGCACAGGCCTGTGCTGGAGCTGTCCGGCCCGAGGTGCTGGATGGACACCGCTCCGAGCACCAACGCCATGGACTCACCTGTCGATCGCGTTCGTCGTTGCTCGCCCTGGCAGGGCGGGTGAGTGCAACCGCATCCGGGCGGGCCACCCAAAACCGCCGGGAGCCTACCGGCCACAACGCCCGCGGCGGGGGTTGACCCGACCGACCGGAGTTCGGTTGAGCGCGAAAGCCCTGTGTGATAGCTATGTTCTGCCGCCGCAACCCTCAGGGGACGGGTTCATCGGTCGGCGTTGAACGGGGGACACGGTTCAGCGCCGATCGGGCGGTCACTCTGCACCAGGGGGGGAACCTATGCAGATTGCGTCTCGGCTTCGCGCGCGCACCGATTGGCGGCGTGCCTGCACTCGCTGCCTCGTTGCAGCAGTGTTGGCGAGCATCTCGGCGTTGATCGTTCCGGGTCATTCCAGCGCGGCGTTGACATCATCGGTCCGAGCAGGTCTGGAACAGGTCGTTGTGACCCATGCAGCGCCTGGCGCCACCGTCGAACTGATCGCTCCGGTGGGCACGGTCCAAGCTACCGGTTTGGCCGATTCGCTCGGCAGCTACATCTTTCGAGAGGTGGCACCCGCTTCGGGATACACGGTTCGGGTCGGCTCGCAGACAAGCGATCCATTTGAGGTTCGTGCACTCGACGGTTCGACACCACCACAATCGTTCTATGACGGCCAGGAACTGACGCCGGGCTTCAACTACATCGAGACCCGTGACGGCACCACCTCTCCGCGTGGGTGTATCTGCCCGGCCCCATCGAGGACGGCCCCTACCCAACGTTGGTCGAATACTCGGGCTATGACCCGTCGCGGCCACCGAGCAGCGGACTCGACGACTTCGGCATTCAGCTACCGCCCAATATCGGTGACTTCTTGTGTTCCCAGATTTCGGTGTTGTGCGAACTGCCAAGCCAACCCGGCTCTATCTTCGGTGGTGCCCTGGGTTACGCCGTCGTCGCGGTCAACATTCGGGGTACCGGTTGTTCGGGCGGGGCGTTTGACTTCTTCGAACAGCTCCAACGCCTCGACGGCTATGACGTGATCGAAACCGTCGCCGCTCAGCGTTGGGTGGCACACGGACATGTCGGGATGGTTGGACTGTCCTACCCGGGGATTTCGCAGCTGTACGTCGCTTCGACGCATCCACCCCACCTGGCGAGCATCGCTCCGTTTTCAGTCTTCGATGATGTGGCCCGTGGTATCACCGCACCCGGCGGCATGTACAACACCGGCTTTGCCGGTGCCTGGATCGATCAGGTGTTGCGTGCCGCGCGACCCTACGGACAAGGCTGGGAACGTGCTCGCGTCAACGGTGGCGACACGATCTGCGCGCAGAACCAGTTGTTGCGCCATCAAAATGTTGACAACACCGAAATTGCAGAAGCCCAGGAGTTCTACGACCCAGAACTCGTCGACCCACTCAACCCGTACCTGTTCGTAGGAGACATCGATGTGCCTGTGTTGATGGCGGGCGCCTGGCAGGACGAACAGACCGGCGGACGTTTTTCGACCCTGTGGGACCGGTTTGATTCGGCCCCATTCACCCGCTTCATCGGATACAACGGGCTGCATCCCGACGGGTACTCACCTGACATTCTCGCCGAGCTGGACGCGTTCTTGGACTTCTTCGTCGCCGAGAAACGCACCGCCATGAATCCGATTCTTCTCGCTGCGATGCCGCTGATGATGGAACAGTTCTTAGGCGCGCCGGTCGCTCCCCCAGCGCAACATTGGCTTTCGGGCAACTTCGCTTCGCTCAAAGAGCGGTACATGGCCCAGCCGCAGGTTCGCATCATCTATGACCGTGGACGCAGCCTCTTCCCCGGTTCACCGAGTGGCGGATATTCCGTCGACTACGACTCTTGGCCGGTTCCTTCGGCAGTCGTCGACTGGTATCTGGGGCCTCACGGCGCTCTGAGCTCGGACCCACCTCGCAACACAACCGGTAGCGCCTCGTTTCGCGTGGATACTTCAGAGGCGGCACAGGCCGTGCGATCAGATCGTGACGAGTGGTATCCCAAACCCGGTTGGCACTGGCCTTATGAGGACGCGGGCGAAGCGCTCACCTTTACGAGCGATCGATTTGACGACTACACAGCGCTGCTCGGTTCAGGCTCGGTCGACTTGTGGATCAAAAGCGACGCGCCCGATGCCTACCTTGAGGTCACCATCTCAGAGGTGGACGCTCTCGGCAACGAAATCTACGTGCAGTCGGGCTGGCTGCGGGCCGCTACCCGAGCGTTGGCGCCTGAAGCGCGGGTCGATTGGCCACAGGTATCGGGCCTCGCTCAGGACGCCGCGCCGCTCGTCGCCGGTGAGTGGAACCCCGTTCGGATCGAGGTGTTCCCATTTGGACACGTGTTTCAGACGGGCAGCCAGCTCCGGTTGACGATTGACAACCCGGGTGGAAGTCGTCCGAGTTGGACGTTTCGTACCGACCCGACGCTGAACGACTCGACGGTGGAGGTGGCCTACAACGCGTCGTACCCGTCGCGACTGGTGCTCAACCAGGTGGGTGGACTCCCCGAGTTCCTCCCTTTCCGCAGCGACTGCAGCTATCTGCGGGGACAGTACTGTCGCCCAGACCGACCCTTTGTCAACGCTGTCGCCGAGGAGGCGGTGTTTCCTCCCGAACCACCGCCGACCCCCACGACGATACTCCCCTCCAACCCAGTCCTCCCGCCGACGGAGGTGACGAGCCAACCTGACGTGACAACATCGCCCGTTGATAGCTCGCCGACGACCCGACCGCTGACGACTCAGACGGTGACGACCCGACCGCTCACGACCCAGACGGTCACGGCCCGACCGCTCACGACCCAGACGGTGACGACACCGTTCGATCAGACAGCGGCCAACGCCGCCACGGAGAGCACCCACGGACGACGATCGGGTGCTCTCCCGACGACGAGGGCCGCATCCTCGGGTGCCGACACCTTCGCAGCGAGGATGCCGTCGGCTATGTCGGAGTCCTCCGTTCGGGTCGCCGAGGCGTCGCGAGAGCCGGCGAGGTCCGATACCGCAGCGACACTCGCTGGTGATCTGGCGTTTATACCGGCGGCGGACGCCACGAACAACGGGCATGCTCCCATCGACGAGAACACTCGGCGAGCGCCCATCGCCCGGACGGGCGGTTCGGTAGCGATCCTGCTCCTGGTAGCAGGCCTGGGGTTGACGCTCGGCGCCGTCGTCACGCGCCAAGCTCGCTCCGATCGTTCCGGCCAGCGCTGAGGGGCCTCGGCTCCGGGGTTCGGTGCCCTGCTAGCGTCGCGCTGCGATGCTGGCCACCGAATCTGTTTCATCGACTGCGCAGAGGCCCGAATCTGAGGCCATCGTCGTCGTGCCCATCCGTTCCTTTGCATCGGCGAAAACGCGTCTCTCAACCATCTTTGACGACGTCGAGCGACGAGCGATCGCCGAATTCCTCGCCTGGCAGGTGGTGACAGCTGCTCCCACCAGATCGGTGGTTATCTCCGGAGATGATGAGGTGCTCAAGTGGGCGCAGGCTCTCAGCGCCGAAACCCTTCGCGATGACAGCAGCCTCGATCGAGCGGCGACGGTGGGCGCAGAGTTTGCCTATCGACTCGGCGCCGCCCGAACGATCATCAGCCACGCCGATTTGGTCGGACCGGTCGACTTCTCCCCACACGTCACCGTGACCGATCAGACCGCTCTGACACCATGTCGGCACGGGACAGGCTCCAACGTGATCAGCTTCCCAAGCGCGGACATCCCCAGGTTCGCATATGGAAAAGACTCTGCTCGCCGACACCTTGATCTGTGGGCAAGCCAGGGCCGCGACACCACCATCGTGTCGGCCGATGGCCTGGCCTTCGATCTCGACACCGACTTCGACTGGTTCGACCTGACCCCCGAACAAGTTGAGCGCATCGTATCGGGGGCTGGCCTCGACGGCAGCGTCGAGACCTGGCGAGAAGGCTTCGACAGGTCACACGGTCTCGCCCGGAGACAAACCTCAGCCAACCGACGATCCCAACTCGAGGAGCGATAAGCACATGACGATCGGCAACGCCCCGAAGTCTCACGTCCCGACCCGAGCTTTGGCGTTTGGGGCGCACCCCGACGACATCGAGTTCGGTGCGGGCGCCACATTGGCCCAGTGGGCGGCCCAGGGTTGTGACGTGGTCATGGCCGTCTTCACCGACGGCTCCAAGGGAGCGTGGGACCGCTCGACCGACCGAAGCGAACTCATCGATATTCGCCGTCGAGAACAATCCGCGGCAGCGCAACAACTGGGCGCCACCGAGGCGGTGATGATGGGCTACGTCGACGGGGATCTCTGGTACACCCCGCCGGTCGTCGAAGCGGTGTGTCGCCTCATCCGACTCCATCGTCCCGATGTTGTGCTGGGTCACGACCCGTGGAAGCGATACCGCCTCCACCCCGACCACCGACACGCCGGATTTGCAACCGTCGACGGTGTCGTCGCGGCGCGTGACCATCTGTTCTTTCCCGAGCAGGGCCTACCGGCGCACCGACCACAGGCGTTGTGGCTGTTCGAAGCCGATGAGCCGAATCTTTGGGAACCGATCAATGTCGGTTTTGACGCCAAAATGAAGGCGCTTGCCGCCCACCGTAGCCAGTGGGAATCGACGATGGGAGCGACCGACGAACAGGGATGGTCCCTGTTCGTCGACGCGCAGGCCGCGAAGTACTCAGCCGACGGACCCCCGCAAACGACAGCTGCTCAACCGATTAAGGCCACAGGTACGATCGAACCCACGCTGTGGGAGAGCTTCCACGTCATCGACGAGGTTTGATTCCGCCGGTCCAGACCTCAACCGCCAAAACAGGTGGTCCGCGACCACAATCAGCGGATCCGGCCCGAATCCGCTGTTGTTCCCCGCGCGACACATCCACCTTGGCGCTGCCATCAACGGGGTGTCGCGCTCGGCCGTCTCGACAGAGAAACGCCCGCCCGATGCCGAACCGACATTCGAGCGGGCCGCTACCCGTACACGGGACGGGCTTGCCGTCCCACTCGTGTTATTTGACGAGTCGCTCTTTGGCGGACTCGAGCGTCGCAACTCCGCGCACGACGTCCTTGAATTGGGCGCCAGCGGTGAACTTAGGAGCCTTCCGAGCGGCGACAGGGATCGCCTCGCCCGTGCGCGGGTTGCGGGCCGTATGGGCCTCACGCGTCACCTGGCTAAAGGTCCCAAAGCCCGTCAAACGGATGTCGTCGCCTTCGGTGATTGCCTTGATCACTTCGTATTGGAACGCCGCGATTGCCGACTCGGCGTCCTTACGGGAAAGACCCGACGTTTCTGCGACCGCTGCGACCAAATCTGCCTTATTCACGTACCCACCTCTTCACTCATGCACGATTGGGGTGCGCCCAAGGCCTGCCGGCCCGAACGCTAAGGTGACCGTCGACCTAGTTCGGGAGGCGTGAATGCTGGGCGATGGAACCTTTGATGTGCTGGTCGTCGACATCGACCCCGATGGCGATGATGATCACCGCATCGAACTCGTGGTCACCGCCGGACAGCACAAAGGCTCGGTCGTCCCATTCACTCTTCCCGACCGGGTGAGCGATCCCTGGTCGCTACTCGGCATGCCGTTCTCGTTGGTCTGCGACGGCAACACGATGAGACTCGGGCCTCCCGAACCGGTAGCCGGTTAGCGTCAACACCATGTCGGATTCGATGGACCGAACCCGAGCCGTACGCCGACCGCCGATACGCGACCTACAGACAGCGAACCGGCGCATTCTGATCACGAGCGCCCCGCACTGTCAACTCGCAGCCCCCCGATTCGGGCTTTGTGGCCTGGGCCGATGACTCTGCGCGGTGGCCAACCGCCCGGTGAGCCGCCCGAACCGGTCCTCAAGGCCACTGCAGCAAGCAAGCCGGGGCGGGACTCGGCCAGAGAACGCGGCGGTGTCTCGGAAACGCGAAAAACATCGCCGAGCAGACGCTCGGCGATGTTGATGGCAGCCCGTACGGGATTCGAACCCGTGTTTCTACCTTGAGAGGGTAGCGTCCTAGGCCCCTAGACGAACGGGCCGGGAAGCGGAACATGCCGCCCGGATATGTTCATCGGTCCGTGACCGATGCTTGCTCGGGGGGGAGGACTCGAACCCCCAATAACTGGACCAGAACCAGTCGTGTTGCCAATTACACCACCCCCGAAGGTGGTCCGCCCGCAAGCGGGCCCCGCATATTAGCAACCACCCTGTGGGCGGGTCCGCTTGGGGAGCCTGCAGGGACACCTCAGGTCGCAGCGCACACACCGGACGCTCAGACCCGCGGCCCACATCGAACAACGCGAATACTCAGAGTCGCTCGAGACGTCGAAAGCCAACGATCCTGCCGACGCTCACATATGCCGTTTCCCGCAAGATGTGTCGCAGCTCAGAGATGCCGCTGATCGGCGAGTTAGGAACCGGAGAGGTCACCGAATCCAAGCCGAGTTCGTCGCTGATCTGCTGGAGCCGCTCTAGATGAAAACCGTCCGAGACGATCACGACCCGATCCCAGCCAGCCTCTTCGGCGATCTTGGCAACCTCCTGCATCGACTCCCAACTGTTCGACCCGCGATCCTCTCTGATGATGCTCTCCTGAGGGACTCCAAGCTTTGCCAGACCATTCGCGCTGGCCTGAGCTTCGGAAAAGACGTCACCGTCCTGGCGTCCGCCCGTGACGACCAATTTCGGTGCAATACCCTCCTCGTAGAGGTCGGCTGCGTGTTCTATGCGGGCCAGCAGTACACGGGAAGGTTGGCCGTTGTATTGGGCAGCGCCCATCACCACGATCGCATCTGATTGCTTGGCGCCATCGGAGCGCGCCGCCCACAACACCGCGAAAAAATTCGCAACGACATAGACGACGATCAGGAGGATCACTCCGATCACGAGCCACCGTCGACGCGACATCGTCACCTACTCAAGTACTGCGTTCAAGCGCTTCACCGCTCGCTCGCGTCCGACCAGGATGATCGACTCAAACAGGGGTAGGCCGCGATCTGTCCCCTCGATCGCTGCGTACAGCACCGGCATTCCTTTACGCGCTTTGATGTCGAGGGCGGTCAACGTGGGGCGCAGGTCGACACCGTCGACCGTCCACTCACACGTCTCGATGTGGGCAGCCGCGGCGGTGACGACGTCAACCCAATCGTCGAGTTTGGTCGCTCGTTGCCACGCCTCTGGATCGATCGAAAACTCGTCGTCAGATCGAAACAAAAACCCCATCTGATCAGCCGCTTCGACCAAAGTCTTCGAACGTCCCTGAGCCAGCGAACACGCTTGGTTCAAGATATCTGCATCGACGTCGCCGTAACGTTCGGCGACATAGGGAGCGACGGCCGCTGCAAACTCCTCAGCGGAGAGCGCTCTGATGTATTCAGCGTTCATCCAGCCTAGCTTCTCATAATCAAAAAATGCGGCGGAACGGTTGACGCGGTCGAGGTCGAAGGCGTCGGTGAGCTCAGCGAGGGTCTGGATCTCATTGCCGTCTTCGGCAGGGAAGCCCAGCAAGGCGATGTAGTTGACCAGCGCCGCCGACAGGTAGCCGCCTTCGGCGAACGCCGACATTGCAACGGCACCGTGACGTTTGGACAACTTAGATCGATCAGCACCGACCAGCAGCGGCAGATGCGCAAAGAGCGGGTCGATATCAAAGCCGAGCGCATGTCGGATTGCCAACACCCTATGCGTCGAATCCAGCAGGTCCTCGCCTCGAATGACATGGGTGATTCCCATGTCATAGTCGTCGACAGCGTTCGCGACGTAGAAGACCGCCTCACCCGAAGAACGGCGGATCACAAAATCGGCGATGGTGTCCCATGCCACCGAAACGTCACCACGAATGATGTCGGTAAAGGTGGAGACGCCGACACGTGGCACTTTGAAGCGCACCGTGACCGTCGCTCCTTGTGCCCGTAGATCCTCTCGCTGTGCCTCGCTCAGATCCCGACATGTGCCGTCATAGCCCGGCGCGCGTCCCTCGGTCTTGGCCGCTGCGGCGCGCTCGTCGAGCTGTTCTTGCGTGCAGAAACATTCATACGCATCGCCGCTGGCGAGCAGCTGGTCGATCGCCGCCTGGTAGCGATCAGCGCGCTCGCTTTGGCGATATTCCTCGTCCCACTCCAAGCCCAGCCAGGTCAAAGCGTCGCGAATGGCTTGAACCCACTCTTGCCGAGATCGTTCGGTGTCTGTGTCCTCGATGCGCAGCACGAAGGTCCCACCGTTATGGCGGGCATACAGCCAGTTGAATAGGGCGGTGCGCGCTCCACCGACGTGAAGCGAACCCGTCGGCGCTGGAGCGAATCGAACTCTTGGTGTTGTGGTCACGGGCATGGATTGTACGACCTGCCCGGTCCTGACCAGTTAGCGCGTTCGACACCGGGTCAGCCCCAGCGTGCGCTATCGACAGGTATCGCTATGTCTTGATGCCGCGCCCGGCGAGGTATTGCCGGGCGACGACACCGCGTTGAACCTGATTGGTGCCCTCATAGATCTGGCAGAGCTTGGCGTCTCGCATCATGCGTTCGACCGGGAAGTCGGTCGTGTAGCCGTAGCCACCCAACATCTGTACCGCATCGGTGGTGACGGCCATAGCGACGTCGGCAGCGAAGCATTTCGCCATCGCACCGAGTTCGGTCATCCGAGGCCCCTTGACCATGACCTCAGACAGTGCGCTGTAGACCAATCCGCGGGCCGCTTCGATGTTCATGACAGCGTCGGCGATCATGAACTGGATCGCCTGAAAATCGACGATCCGCTGGTCAAACTGTCGACGTTCGTCCACATAGGACGACGCCGCATCGATCGCTCCCTGAGCGATACCCACGGCCTGAGCCCCGATGTTTGGCCGCGAACGGTCAAGGGTGCCGAGGGCGTAATAAAAGCCGCGGCCCTCTTCACCGATCAGCCGCTCTTTGGGCACCCGGACATCGTCGAAGAGGACTTCCCCGGTCGGTGAGCCCTTCATCCCCATCTTCGATTCGAGTTTGCCAATCGACAGACCCGGCGCATCCGCGGGGACGACAAATGCGGAAATCCCTCGGTGAGCAGCGTCGGGATCGGTCTTTGCAAACACGGTGTACCAAGCCGATCGTCCGGCGTTGGTGATCCACATCTTGGCGCCCGAAATCACATAGTCAGACCCGTCGCGTACCGCCCTGGTCGACATCGACGCAACGTCTGAACCTGCGCCAGCCTCGGACAGGCAATAACTCATCACGTAGTCACCGGCAGCGAGACCCGGCAACACCTCTTGGGCGAGTTCCTCACTCCCCCATTCGATGATCGGGATAGCCCCCAACTTCGACGCTATGACCAACAGCGACGTCGATGCGCAGACCCGAGCGAGTTCCTCTAACAAGATGCCCTGAGCGATGGGATCGGCATCGTCACCACCGACCCGGCCGGGATATGGCACACCCGCAAAGCCAGCCTCGCGCAGCGCTTCAAAGCTCTGCTCGGGAAAGGCGGCGTCCCGGTCCGCCTGCTCGGCATGCGGAGCGACCCTCGCCTCAGCGAAGGAGCGGATGGATTCGCGGAACGCGATGTGTTCCTCTGAGAGCCGAAACATCAGACCTCCAGTCCGATGTTGTCCTCCCACGACCGGTTGGAGATCTTCGCCAGCGGCGACTTGAGCACCTCGTTTGGGACCCCGTCGATCGCGTGATGCACCTCGTCGAGATGATGGTGGGCGCCGCGCCCCACCCGCGTACGCCAATCGATCTGGGCTGGCGCACCGTTACCGTCCATACCCAAGATCGCAGCGGCGATCTTGAGGTCAACCATCGTCGGCGCACGCCCAAAAAGTGCTGCCCGGCGGATCGCCAAAGCGCTGAGCAAAGCGTCACCATCGTGAGGCTGTTCGTGCGGGCCGTATTGAATCCAAGTTTTGGCGGCACGCAACAAGGTCAGCGCATAGCCCTGATCCGGTCCCGGCGACCCCAGCATCGCGCCGTGAGGCTGGCCGTAGATGAGCTCACCAGGACGCTCGGCAACCCACGCTTTGGTCGCAGGGACTTCGCTTCCGAAACGCTTCGGGCGAGCGACGCCGGTGCTGCGAAATGGTTGTATCGCCATAATTTCCCTCCACGGAACCGCCGCCACAGACGGCACATGACCCTGTGACAGTACAGGGAGCCAACCGGATCGTCGGGAACCGGTTCAGCCGCCCCGAGATCTCAGCAAACCGGTCACGATCGAATCACATAAGGCCTGCCAACTCGCGTCGATGATGTTTTCGCTCACACCCATCGTGGTCCACGTACCGCGCTCGTCGGAAGAGTCCAGCAGCACCCGTGTCACCGCGGCGGTCGCAGCGCCCGAATTCAGCACACGCACCTTGTAGTCGGTCAAATGCACCTTGGTGAGCTCTGGGTAGATCTCGCCGATCGCCCGGCGCAGCGCACCGTCCAACGCGTTGACCGGGCCGTTACCTTCCGCTGTCGCGATGAGACGTTCACCGTTCGCGGTGACCTTGATCGTCGCCTCCGACACGACGACATCAGAGGTCCGGTGTTCGGTAAAGACCCGGTAGGACTCGACAGCGAAAAACGGCTGCTCCCAGCCGGCGATCGAGCGCAGCAACAGATCGAAGGACGCGTCGGCAACCTCGAAGTGATACCCCTGATGTTCGAGCGATTTGAGTCGTTGCGTCGCCTCGGCAACCTGGGTGTCGGTCAGGTCGATACCCGCCTGATCGGCCCGCAGGCGGATGGTTGCCTTGCCAGCCATTTCGGATGCCACAAATTTGGTGCCATTGCCGACGAGTTCGGGATCCACATGTTCATACGCATCACGAGCGCGACTGATCGCCGAGGTATGGATACCAGCCTTGTGGGCAAATGCTGACCGTCCGACGTAGGGGGCTTGAGGGTTCAGTGCGACGTTGACCAGTTCGGCAACGTGGTTCGCGATCGGCGTCAGCTTCGCCAGCTTCTCAGGCTCGATACTCGGGACGCCCAACTTGAGGCTCAGATTTGGGATGAGCGTGGTGAGATTCGCGTTGCCTGTCCGCTCCCCATACCCGTTCATACAACCCTGGATCTGGACCGCCCCGGCGCGTACAGCAGCAATCGAGTTGGCGACCGCACAACCCGTGTCGTCGTGGAAGTGACCCGCCAACGCGAACTCGGGAAACCGTTCGTGAACCTCGCTCACGATGTCAAAGACCTGATTGGGAAGCATGCCGCCGTTCGTGTCACACAGGACCAGCCGGGCCGCCCCGGCATCATGAGCGGCCTTCAGTACGCGCAGGCCAAATTCGGGGCCGCGCAGGTAACCATCGAAAAAGTGCTCCGCATCGATGAACACCGTTTTGCCCTGTTCACGCAGATACGCGACCGAGTCGCTGACCATCGCGACCGCTTCATCGAGGGTGGTCTTGAGCGCCTCGGTGACGTGATAGTCCCATGACTTGGCCACCAGACAGATCGTGTCGACGTTCGCTGCGAGCATGTCGGCAAGTACCGCGTCGTCTTCGGGTGCGATATTGGCGCGTCGAGTCGAGCCGAACGCGACGAGCTTGGCTTTGTTCAGGTGCAACTCGCGCGCGGCGCGCTGGAAGAACTCGTCCTCTTTCGGGCTCGCGCCCGGCCAACCGCCCTCGATGTAGTCGACGCCCAGTACGTCGAGTTGCTCAGCGATGCGCAGTTTGTCTTCCGCTGTGAGCGACAGACCTTCGCGTTGGGAGCCGTCCCGCAGTGTCGTGTCGTAGATCTCGACCCGCCTCGTACCCGTGTGAGATTCAGTCGACATAGTCGAGCCACTCCTTGTACTGATCGAGTTCGCCCCGAACCGCCGAGAAATACGTCGACTGGATGCGTTCGGTGATCGGCCCACGCGCGGGGATGGGCCGGTCGTCGACCGAATTGACCGGCACCACCTCGGCGGCCGTGCCCGACACGAACGCCTCATCAGCGAGGTAGAGGTCGGTGCGGACCAGATTGGCTTCACGGGTTTCGATGCCGAGATCGTCGGCGATCTGAAGGACCGTTCGACGCGTGATGCCGTCGAGCGCACCGGCCGACAATGGCGGTGTGATCACTACATCGTCCTTGACGATGTAGATGTTCTCGCCGGTACATTCGGACACGAATCCGGCACCGTTGAGCATGACGGCCTCGTCGTAACCAGCCTTGAGAGCTTCCACCTTCGCGAGTGAGGAGTTGACATAGAAGCCGCTGCATTTGACCGCCGGTGGCGTGATGTTGGGATCGTGACGTTTCCACGAACTCACCTTCAGGCGGACGCCGCGTTCGAGGCCTTCTTCGCCGAGGTAGGTGCCCCACGGCCAGGCCGCGACCATCGCGCTCACCGGCGCCGTCAGCGGGTTGAGCCCCATCTCGCCGTAACCGAGGTAGATCAGCGGCCTGATATAGCCGCTCTCCATGTCGTTCACCCGAATGAGTTCAACCGTCGCATCGCAGAGCTCATCGACGCTGTAGGGCATATCCATCATCAGGATGCGAGCGGATTCTTCTAGCCGTTCCATATGCTCACGGAGCCGGAAGATCGCCGCACCCCGGTCGGTCGGGTACGCACGTATACCTTCGAAAACACCCGAGCCGTAATGCAACGCATGGCTCAGCACATGGACCTGCGCGTCGGCCCAGTCGACCATCGAACCGTCCATCCAAATCTTGGAAACAGGGGTGATTGGCATCGGGGTGCTCCTCATAGACCGTCAGCCGATTGCGGCTGACTCGATGAAATACTCAACTGTTATCGCCCGCTCCTGCAGCCTCCGCTGCGGGCCGCTCGGGCGGCGGTGGAACATCGGTGAGACGGGCGCCTTAGGGGGCGTTTGTAACGGCCTTCGCGAGCAGGTCGCCAACCTCGTTCGTGGACATGGTCATGGTCTGGGCGGTGGTCCCGCCGATCTGAGGCAAGACCTCCGAGACGGCCCATTCCGTCTTGCGAGCGGCATCGCTTTCGCCGAGGAACGACAGCATCATCGCTAGGCTCACGACGGTCGCGAGCGGATTTGCTTTGCCTTGTCCAGCGATGTCTGGAGCCGACCCATGAACCGGCTCAAACATCGAAGGCGTCGACTTGGTCGGGTTTAAATTGCCCGAAGCGGCAAGGCCCAGTCCCCCGGCTATGGCCGCTCCAAGATCGGTGATGATGTCGCCAAAGAGGTTGTCGGTCACAACGACATCGAAACGTTCTGGGGTTTCGACAAAGAACAGACATGCAGCATCGACGTGCACGTACGCGGTCTCAACATCGGGGTACTCGGCTGCGACCTCGTTGAAGGTGCGCTCCCAGAGGTCACCAGCGAAGGTGAGCACGTTCGTCTTGTGGCACAACGTCAGATGTTGACGAGGACGGTTCTGCGCAACGTCGAATGCGTAGCGAATACAGCGCTCAGCTCCCATACGAGTACTCACCGAACCTTGGGTGGCCACCTCATAGGGAGTGCCAGGACGCAACAGACCACCTTCGCCGACGTAGGCACCCTCGGTGTTCTCCCGGATGACGACCATGTCGATGTCGGCAGGCCCTTTGCCGACCAGGCGTTGAGGGGCGCCTTGGAGCAGCTTGACCGGGCGGAGGTTGATGTACTGGTCGAGAGCGAATCGCAGACGCAACAACAAGCCGCGTTCGATGATGCCCGGCGGGACCGCTGGGGTACCGACCGCTCCCAACAAGATGGCGTCCAGCGTCTTGATCTCGTCCAAGGTCGCCTCGGGCAACACTTCGCCGGTATCGAGATAGATCTGGCCACCCAACTCGGGGTATTCGACCGCTTCGTAGCCCACACCTGTGGCATCGAGGACCTTGCGCGCCTGGTCCACGACCTCTGGTCCGATGCCGTCCCCTGGGATAAAGCCAATTCGATGCACTGAAGCTCCTGATATCAGGGCTCCTGTGGTGTCGGCCAACAAAAAACCGTCCACGTTGGTGGACGGCAAGAAGCAGACACCGGGAGCCGATGTCTGCTACTGAATTACGATGACGGCGTGCGCTGAAAGCGTGAGCGCCCCTGCTGAAGGGTTCCGATCGAAAATCACCTCGGTAGCCTTTCAGGTTTGACAGGGCAATGTCAAGACAACGCTCCATGCCCGGAGCCTCTCGGACCTCACTGTCGTTCTTCGGCATCCTGCTAGCATCGGGTCACTGTGAACACTGATCAACCAGAAACCAAACTCTCAGCGGCCGCCCACCAGAGGCTGACCGATGAGCTCCAAGAACGAACCACCACACGGCGCCGCGACATCTCAGAATGGATCGAACGCGCCCGCGAGCTCGGCGACCTACGCGAGAACGCCGACTACGACGCAGCAAAGAACGAACAGGGCCACAACGAGGCCCGCATCCGACACCTCGAGAGCATCCTGGAAGGTGCCGTCATCGTCGAAGGAGCGGCAGGCGACGTCGTCGGGTCCGGTGTCGTCGTGTCGCTCTTGATGGAAGGCGACGACGAGCCCATCGAGTATCTCGTCGGCTCGATCGAAGAAAAGAACACCGGCTACGACGTCTTGTCGGTCAACTCACCGCTCGGCCAGGCCCTTGCCGGAAAAGCAGCGGGCGACAAAGCCGACTACGAGGCTCCGGGCGGCGTTTTTACAGTAACGATCGTCTCGATACGTCCCGTGTAGCACGGCTCGTCACCGGCGTTGGCGACGCCGCTTCGGCCCAAGAGCTCACAACCCGAATCCACGTGGTCTTCGCGCCAGGAGCACATACACAAGAGGGCCGGACGCTTCGTAGGCGTCCGGCCCTCTTTGTTGTGTCGCAAAGTGAAGCGACTGGCTCGGTTATCCCTCTGCGTAGCTGCAGTCGATCCCGTAGCCCTTGGTCAGTTCGGCAACCTGGTCGAGCAGTCCAACACTTTCGTTCGCCACCTCGATGGCGCCGTCCGCATCATCGTTGATCAGCTTCTCCAGACCATCATCACCGAGGGCCACCATCTGGTCGAGCAACTTAGCGACGTTGATCTGCATCGCTTGGGCATCATCAGGTGGGTTCAGCGCCGTGATCGTGCCACGAAACTCCCCGACGACCTTTTGGGTCTCCTGGATCGTCGCCTGCATCTCGGTCGTATCCGCTGGCGGCGGGTATTGCGCCAACTTGTTCACCGCCGTGTCACAGGCGGCCTTGAAGTCCTGCCGGTACTCATCGACTGACAGTTGTGGACCCGGCCCGATGAACTGACCGGGATCGGTGTTCACCGTTTTGTCACCAGCAACTGATGATCCAGCCTCGTTGTCGTCGTCGCTCCCGCAGGCGGCCAGCGAAATGCTGGCCACCAACAGCAGCAAGATAAGAGCCCGCACCCTACGTTGAAGCATTCCTGCCCTTCCCCTCACTGTTCCGTTAAGACGGAGTCACACACTAGGGGCAAGGGATGGCGTAACTTCCAGCGGCATTGACCAACTGCGAAAACGCACTTTGTGCGCTTTGAGCCGCCGAGGTTGCCCCGCCGAGCTGGTTGGCTTGAGCAGCGCTCACCAACGCGTTACCTGCGCTAATCATCGAGTCGATCGCACCCAGCATCGAGTTGTGCGCGCTCTGACCGCTCGGCGGAGGTGTCAGCGCCGCAAGCTGGCCACGGCCATTGCTTGCCGCCGCCACGATCGCTTGGGCCGGGCCCACGACCTGGCTGAGCGAGGTGATGTTGTTGGCGTTGAACATGCCAGGATCGAGCTGATTCATGATGCCAACACAGATCGACTGGACGCTCGCACGGTACTCATCTGAGTTGGGACCCGCAGGAGCTGGCGGTTCGGTGGGCGTTGGTGCAGGCGCTGCCGTTGACGCGGGCGTCGGTGCTGGCGTGGGAGCTGCCGTCGATGCCGGGGCGGCCTGAGGCTGAGGCGTTGGTGCTGGTGCCGGCGTCGGGGCCTGGGTCACCACAGGTTTCGCGGTCGTGACGGTCTTTGGACGGGTCGTCGCGCTACCCCCGCCGACCGAAGGCGCCTTGGTATTCGGCGTCTCCGCAACGGGCATATCGTCGGCCGAGTCCATCGACGTCGTCGTCGCGCCGAGCATCGTCGTCGAGGAGCCACCAGCGAACTGATCGAGGACCACCACAGCCGTCGTCTGCGGTGCGAACAACGACGAAGGGATGGTGGTCTGGCCGGCATCGACCGATTCGCCATCGCCGCCACTTGAACACGCCGCAACCGAAAGGGTCGCAACCGCGACCATTGCCATCAAACGTTTCACGTCATCCTCCCAAGATGGGTCGTCGATGCCTCCACAGCACCGGATTGTTGCGTGCCGAAAAGGCCACGCGAAGGAATATCAATCAATACGCCCAGGGCGATAAACCCGGGCACAGTAACACCACGTCGAACCGAGTGGTGTGATGGGTCGATGACCGAAACAACGACGTTGGTCATCGAACGCCTCCATTGACGGCGCCCACTTCATCTGCCGGGTCGAGCGCGGTGTTGTCCGCTCCAGACGGGGAAGGCGACAGGTCCGGCGCTCCTGCGGCCGCGGGACCATCACAGGTCGGCACGCCGAGCGATCGAGCACCATCTTCGATCGATTTCATCGCCACCGCCGCATCAAATCCGATCTTGTGGGGATCGCCTTGATGGGTGGCGAGCCACTTGGCAAGGTCGTCGGCGACATCGGCAATGGCCTCGAGTCCATCGGCAATGCGTTTCACGGCGTCGCTGTATTCCTCGGGGAGGTGCATCGCACCGACCCGAAGCGCTGCCGTCCGAGCGAGGTCAGACAATTCGTTGGCCGCATCGACCGCATCCCAATCGGCTGGAACGTCACCCGCGACAGCTCCGGCGTCGACATCGGGGACCTTGCCCGAGAGCTGTTCGGCTTGTTGAGCGAGAGTCCGACAGTTGGCGCCGAGAGCGGTACGCACCTGGTCGATATCGGGCGTCGTGTTCGGGTCGACGATCGGGACCTCAGGAACGATCGTCGATATCGGCGTTACCGGGGCGTCCGCTGCACCGGTACCGGCGTCAAGGACGCCAGCGAGTTCGACGATATCGGGCTGACGCGCTGCGTTAAACGCTATTGCCCCACCGGACACGAAGAGGGCGAGGCACGCGGCCGTCAGACCTGACCAGAGTGCCGTCCGTCGCCGCTTGATTGTGGTCCCACGGTCATAGACCCACGACAGCACCTCATCGTTTGGACGGTCAGGTGTGTCAGAGTTCGACGGGAACGCCTCAAAAAGGGGAATGTCATCCGTCGAAGGCAACTTCCGCTCCCTCCCAGCGATCCCCGATCTGTGACCGGAGTCGGCTCAGCCCTCGATGAATGTGTGTACGAACCGTCCCGGATTCGACACCGAGCGTTGCCGCCACCTCTTCATCGGACATGCCGCTGAGGTATCGGAGCGCTATCGCTTCACGTTGACGCTTGGGCAGCGATTTGAGTGCTGCAACCAACGCCATGCGGAGTGTTGCGATCTCGGTGTCTTGTGCGTTCTGGACCGGATCAAGCTGTGGCTTCTTCCGGCGTACGACATCGATTGCCAAGTTGGTGGCCGTTCTCAGTACCCAGCCGTCCCGGTAGGAAAGCTGACTGACTTGGCCCCATCTGGAGAAGGCGCGAGCGAGAGCTTCGGCGGCAACGTCCTCCGCTGCCGCTTGGTTACCCAAAATACGATGCGCCGTACGAATGGCGCGTGGGTAGAGCTGCTCGAAGAACGATTCGAAATCTGCGTCCCGCCGTACCGGGCGGGTGGCTTTTGATCGTCTCATCCTGCCTCCATCAAACCCCAAAACGGGTGGGAAGGTCGGATCGTTGACACGTTAAGGAAATTTTCTTTGCGATTTCGCAACCTTGTCGATATTCACACCCACAGCGTCGCGTTCACCACGACCTCGCATTCAGGCCGCGGCTACACAGAGTTTTTCAGCACCCCTGTTAGGCAAGCTGCTCGCCGACTCGCCGCGCGGCGCCACACGCAGCGCTGGCGAGTTCATCGATTCTCGGCGCGATCCGTTCGACGGGGCCGCTGATACAGAGCGCACCCAACAACACCCCCGATCGGTCGAGCACGGGCGCGCTGACGCTGGCAACACCCGATGCGCGTTCACCCAGACTCGACGCCCAACCGCGTTCGACTACATCTGCCCATTTGCCGTCATCGCCGGTGCGAGATGGCGCATGTGGATCGAAGGCCATGAGCACCGTTCCGCCAGATCCTGCGTGCAGCGGGAGTACGGCCCCGACGGGCACCGAATCGCGCAATCCGGCCCGCGGTTCGTGTACCAGCACACAGACCCGCGTCTCGCCGCGTCGGACATACAACTGCACGCTCTCACCGGTCTCGGCACTCACCTCTCGCATCACGGCGTCGGCGACGGCGGCCAGCGTCCGCCCCGCCCCCGCTGAATGCGCCCATTCCACCAGCCTGATCCCCAACGTGACGGTCTCCCCCGTACGTTCGAGCACCTGATGAGCGACGAGCGATCCGACGAGACGGTGAACGGTGGGTCGCGCAACGCCCGAATGTTCGGCAAGCTCTGCGATGCTGAGCGGACCCCTCCCGGCGAGCACCTGAACCAAGGTGACCGCTTTGTCGAGTACCCCCACCGCCGTGGATGCCGTCACGGCCGGGGACGACGCCATGATGACGTCGGCGGCGCTGGTCGACGTGCGATGTTGCTCCCGAGCCCGGTTCCCTGACATGAGGCACCTCACTTCTCTCGTTGGACTCAAAGACCGGCAAATGGACCAGGTCGGACCGAGCGGCCCGGTCCACCCGAGCCACCCGCAGCACAGCGCCGCACGAGCTGGGGAAACACAGCCCAAGCATTCAACGATCACTCGCGGCAATGGCCCATCGACACGCTCGCCGGGAAACAAGCGCCGAGAAACATTTGTCGCTTTCCACTTGGCTTGACTCGAACGACGCACCTAGCATAGTTCACATATCAGACACCATGTCCACATATCGGACATGGTCGTGTCTCGTGAAGGAGATGAGCATGACTCAGCAGGCTCGAACCATGGCCGACAAGGTTTGGGAACAGCACCTGGTTCGCCATGAATCTGGACAACCCGATCTGCTCTACATCGACCTGCACCTGGTCCATGAGGTGACCTCACCACAGGCATTCGACGGCCTGCGCATGGCCGGGCGCCGGGTCCGCCGCCCAGAACTGACGCTGGCCACGATGGACCACAATGTCCCAACGCAGAACATCGACCAGCCCGTTGCGGATCCGATCTCGGCAAAGCAGATGCAGGTGTTGGCAGACAACTGCAACGAGTTCGGGATCACCTGCCTAGCGATGGGCGACCCTCGACAAGGGATCGTCCATGTCATCGGACCCGAACTCGGCTACACCCAGCCGGGGATGACCATCGTGTGTGGCGACTCCCACACATCGACCCACGGGGCGTTTGGATCGCTCGCATTTGGCATCGGCACCTCTGAAGTCGAACACGTTCTCGCAACCCAAACGCTCCCCCAGACCCGGCCGGGCACGATGGCGATCACGCTCATCGGCGACGCTCCCGAAGGTGTGAGCGCCAAAGACATCGCGCTCGCGATCGTGGCGACCATAGGCACCGGCGGCGGTATCGGCAGCATCATCGAATACCGCGGCGACGCCATCACCGCGCTGTCGATGGAAGGTCGCATGACGCTGTGCAACATGACCATCGAAGCGGGCGCCAAGGCCGGAATGATCGCCCCTGATGAAGTCACCTTTGAATATCTCAAGGGCCGCCCCAACGCTCCCACGGGTGACGACTGGGACCGGGCGGTCGCCGCGTGGAAGGCCCTCGCAACCGACCAAGGCGCGGCGTTCGACAAAGAGGTCGTCATCGACGCCACCACGCTCGCACCGCACGTCAGTTGGGGCACCAACCCCGCGCAGACGATCCGCATCGACGACGCCATACCGTCGCCTGACGATTTCGAAGACCACATCCAACGAGACGCAGCACAACGGGCCCTCGATTACATGGGTCTTACCGCCGGAACGAAGATGCGCGACATCTCGGTCGACACCGTCTTTATCGGGTCATGTACCAACTCACGGATCGAAGATCTGCGCGCGGCGGCCGACGTCCTCAAGGGACGCCGAGTGCACTCGGGGATGCGGGCATTAGTCGTCCCAGGCTCGGGTGCGGTCAAGGCGCAGGCCGAGTCAGAAGGGCTCGATACCGTCTTTACGGCGGCAGGTTTTGAATGGCGCGAACCGGGATGCTCGATGTGTCTGGCGATGAACCCCGACAAGTTGAGCCCCGGCGAGCGGGCGGCTTCCACATCGAACCGCAACTTCGAAGGACGCCAAGGACGCGGCGGACGCACCCACCTCGTCTCCCCCGCCGTCGCCGCGGCAACAGCTGTCGCTGGCCGCTTCGCTGCACCCGAAGATCTCGACTGACCAAGAGGCCCGGCAGCCACGCCCGGCGGTCGCCGAGCACCGGCGTGGTGCTCCCGGCCCAAGCCAGCCGAGACACAACCAGCATTCAACAGGTCAGTGTCGATCCGCTGACCCTCAAAGGAGAGTAAGACCAATGGAACCCGTCCGACAGATTACCGGGACCGCCGTACCCTCGACCGGTCCGATGTAGACACCGACCAGATCATTCCATCGGATTGGCTCAAACGCGTCGAACGCACCGGGTTCGGTGCTGGGCTGTTCTCCGAATGGCGCGACGATCCCGACTTCATCATGAACAACCCCGCCTATGCATCGGCGTCGGTGTTGCTGGCCGGACCCAACTTTGGGGTTGGCAGCTCACGAGAACACGCCGTGTGGGCGCTTCAGGATTACGGCTTCGGCGCGATCGTTTCACCCCGATTTGGTGACATCTTCCGCAACAACGCACTGAAAGGCGGCTTGTTGCCCATCGTGATCGAAGAACAACTGATCGAAAGCATCGCCCAGGCGGTCACCGCAGACCCGACGACCATCATCGAGATCGACGTGGCAGACCGCACCCTGAAGGTCCCCGCAATCGACGTGTCGGTCACGTTCCCACTCGACGACTTTACGCAATGGCGCCTGCTCGAAGGACTGGACGACATTGGCATCACCCTGCGCAACGAAGCCGACATCACCGCCTTCGAAACGAAGCGGCCGAGCTACAAACCGTCGGTCTCGGCCGACTGATCAGCACATCTCCTCAGAACAACGCAACAGTGCCCCGGGCGTCGACACGACCCCCGGGGCACTGGACGCTTGGCACCCCCGTCGCAACCGTACCGACCGGGCCACCTGCGAGTTTTGTGCGTTCGCCGCAGATGCACCGGTTGCGGCTCGCTGCGCCGGTCACGACCCGGCAGAGCCGCACCGGTCACAACCCGGCAGACTCGCACCGGCCACGACCCGGCAGAGCCGCACTATTCACGGCCCGCCGGAAACGCCGGAAACGCCGGACCGGATTCGGTGGCTACGGTCCGCGCTCAAGGTTTCGGGGCTGGCGGCCGCGCTCACTTTGCCGGATCAATTTGTTGACCGCGTTCAAAAACGCCTTCCCCGAAGCTTCGACCACATCGGTCGAAACACCCCGTCCTGCGACCTTGACCCCGTCGAGTTCGACGTGAACGACCACATCGCCCAGAGCATCCACACCGCTGGTCACCGATGACACATTGAAATCCACGAGCCGTGCGTTCACGCCGGTCGCTTCTTTGATCGCTTTACACACCGCGTCGATCATGCCGTCACCATTCGATTCGGCGTCTACGACCCCATCTTCGGAGGACAACACGACCTTGGCCCACGGAGCGACCTGGGTACCGCCTTGCAGCGTGATCGCCTCGACGGTGAATCGATCGATTGCGCTCACGCCGAGTTCTTCGACGGCGATCGCTTCCAGATCGGCTTCGGTGACTTCAACCTTACGGTCGGCAAGTTCCTTGAAACGTTGAAACGCCACGTTCAGCGCATCGCCCTGGATCGAGATCCCCATCTTTTCCAACGTGTCTCGAAACGCGTGTCGCCCCGAGTGTTTGCCGAGAACGATCGAACTTCCCTCTTGGCCAACCGCGGTCGGATCCATGATCTCGTAGGTCGTGCGCTCGGTCAGCACACCGTGCTGGTGAATACCCGACTCGTGTGCGAAAGCGTTCCGACCGACCACCGCCTTGTTGTACTGCACCGAATAGCCGGTGAGCCGCGACACCATCCGAGAGGTCCGCGCCAGTTCCGTCGTATTGATATTGGTGGTCACCCCAAAATGGTCCCGGCGGGTATTGATCGCCATAACCACCTCTTCCAGGGCGGCGTTACCTGCGCGTTCCCCCAGCCCGTTGATCGCACATTCGATCTGGCGCGCACCGGCCATGACGCCTGCCATCGAATTGGCGACCGCCAAACCCAGGTCGTTGTGACAATGCGTCGAGATGACGTAATCGCCGGTCACGGTATCGGCAACAAACCGGATCAGTCGGGCGAACTCGTCGGGTACACCGAAGCCAACCGTGTCGGGGATGTTCAACGTCGTTGCGCCGTTATCCACCGCCAGCTGCAGCACCTCGCACATGAACTCGGGATCGCTGCGCGAACCATCTTCGGGTGAGAACTCGACATCGTCGGTGTAGGTGCGGGCCCGCGCCACTGCAGCGGCGGCTTCCGCCTTGACTTGATCGGGTGTCATGCGCAGCTTCTTTTCCATATGCAGCGCCGATGTAGCGATGAACACATGGATCCGAGAGTTCGCCGCATGGCGAACCGCTTCAGCTGCACGGTCAACATCAGCGAACGCCGTCCGCGACAACGCGCAGATAGTCGGCCCTGAAACCGCTTTCGCGATCGCTTCAACAGCGTCGAAATCGCCTTGGCTCGCGATGGGGAAACCCGCTTCGATCACGTCGACACCAAGGCGGCTGAGCTGTTCTGCAATCTCGACTTTTTCCTTGATATCGAGCGAGATACCCGGCGACTGCTCACCGTCTCGCAGCGTTGTGTCAAAGATCGTGATCTTGTCCATGGCCGTTCCTTTGTGGCGATGTCCGTTTGGGGTGTTGGTACCGAATCGGGGCACGAAAAAACCCCCCGACCTTGCGGCACGAGGGGTTGGGCGAGCACCGATCCTGTGGGTGCTCGCCTAGCCGAGAAGAAGCTCCGCTACGGCAAATTGAGTAAACATCGCCGTGAAACCTACACCCGGTCGCCCGGACGAACAAACCTGATTGCGAATTTGTCGTCAGATATCGGCTTCAGGGCGTCAGCGGTTAGAGCCAACCTCATCGCAATGCTTGGGTACTCCCCCGCTCACTGCGCCCATCGCTGTTCGTGGCACCACCTGGCACATCTGGCCGAGGCTGTCGCCGGGCCACGTCCGAGGGTGTGCAACGCACTTCGCGTTTGGCACCACCCACCTAGGCGTCTGGTGTCATCGAAGGAATCGGCAGGCTAAAGGTCCGAGCGTCGATGACGCCGGGAGCGTCGCGCAGTGCGACGAGGGCATCATCGGGCAGCGGCGAGCTGATGTTCAACATCATCATCGCCGTCCCCGGTTGGCCGGTACCGACATCCATATCGGCGATGTTCACGCCCGCCTGGCCGACGATGGTGCCGACCATGCCAATCATGCCTGGCTGATCCTCGTTGCGGATGACGACCATATGTGACGCCGGGCGAGCGTCGACCGAATGCTCATCGACCTGCACGATCGTCTCGTGCCCATCCTCGCCTTGGAGCGTTCCTGCCACGATGTGTTGGTCACGGCTGGCACCGCCCCGCAACACCACACGGGTTCGGTAATCGACCGATTCCTCAGAGGAGCCTTCATGGACCGACAGACCGCGGGCCTTCGCGAGCTGCGGCGCATTGACAAACGACACGGGGTCACCCATCGCCGCACCAAACACGCCTTTGAGCGCCGCCAGCGTGAGCACCTTGCAGTCGTACGCCGCGAGATCGCCTTCGACAGCGACGGTGAGTTCGTTGATGCCATCGTCGTTCAGGTTGGCGAAGATTCGTCCGAGTCGTTCGGTGAGCCCGAGATAGCGCCGCACTTCCTCCGACGCTTCCGTTGCGTCGATGTTGAGTGCAAACGGGACAAAGTCGCCTTGTAACGCTAAGACGACCTGCTCTGCGATGGTTTGGCCCGCCTTATCCTGAGCTTCGGCGGTTGAAGCACCCAAGTGTGGGGTGACGATGACATTTGGCAAGGTAAACAGCGGGGATTCTGTGCAGGGTTCAACGGAAAACACATCGAGAGCCGCTCCGGCGATCGATCCGTTGCTCAGCGCGTCAAATAACGCCGCCTCGTCGACGATGCCGCCCCGTGCGGTGTTCACCAGGCGGAGCGACGGCTTCGCGTTGGCCAGCAGTTCGGCGTTGACAAAACCCATCGTCTCAGGAGTTTTCGGCAGGTGGATGACCATGAAGTCCGCCTGGGCCACGACATCTGCCGCATCGTCGGCCATCTCGGCGCCGAGGCGCCGGGCGTGATCACGACCGACGAACGGATCGTACGCGACCAGGTTCAGCCCAAGCGCCGATGCGCGCTGGGCGACGAGCGTGCCGATGCGTCCAAGGCCCAGGATGCCGAGGGTCTTACCATCCAGTTCGACGCCGTTCCACTGTTTGCGGTTCCACTGACCGGCCTTGAGGTCGGCGCAGGCCTGCGGGATATTGCGAGCCAACGACAGCAGCAGCGCAATGGTGTGTTCCGCTGCCGAAATGATGTTGGACTGCGGGGCGTTGACGACCATAACGCCCTGTTCGGTCGCTCGAGCGATGTCGATATTGTCCACGCCGATCCCGGCACGGCCGACCACGACCAGATCAGGGCTGGCATCGAGAAGCTCAGCGTCGACCTGGGTCGCCGAACGGATGATGATGCCCGAAGCACCCGCCATCGCGTCGAGCAGTTCACCCCGGGAAGCGCCCGATCGGTCATCGACCTCAACATCGTTAGCCAGCAACGTTTCGATTGCGGACGGCGCAAGCTCCTCAGCTAATACGACCCTACCCAGCATGAGTTCCTCCTCGATGGCAGCGCCACACCCTACCGGAGCGACCCTGGGATCGAACGGATTCGCCGAGCCCCCCGCACCGTCGATTCGGAACTGCTATCCGCGCCGAAAAAACCCTTTCCGGGTGGGCGTCTGAATCAGCCCAGGGGCTTGGAAACCGATCTCGGAGATCAGCCATTTTGGTGAGGGGTTCACCCAAACCGAGTCACGAAAACTGACCGTCGGTACCGTCTCGTTGCCGTTTGCCGCACTCCGCACGAACGCTGCAGCTTCTGGATCCTCCCAGATATTGCGACGCACATGGCTCACTCCCGCGCGCTCCAACGCTTTGATCATCGACCCGCAATACCAGCATCCAGGGCGCCAGTAGAGGACGAGCTCGACATCATCGTCGCTCGTTGAAGAGGCCGCATCGGGCGTCTGCTCGTCGTTGAGTGAACCGTTGTCGTCGTCAGCCACCGCTCTTTTCCTTCTTGTGATCTCGATACCTCGCGAGGCAATGACTTCTTGGTCGACACGCAAAATGCCCCGGAACACCGCTGTGCTCCGGGGCATTTTGACTCAAAGGTTTTCAAGTGCCGCGGTCGGCACTCAAAAGTTCTCCGCGTTGGCTATTGCTCGGCGTCGACGAAGCGGTTGCGCAGCACTGCGAACAGCGCACCGGAACCGGCGAGGATCAGCGCCAAACCAGCGAGGCTCATCGGGCCAGAGTTGGCACCGGTGTTCGCCATTTGACTGGTGGTGCTCGATCCGGTCGTCGTGGTGCCGGTGGTAGCCGCCGCCTTAGCGGTGGTAGCGGTCGTGCTCGCCGCAGTGGTCGAGCTGGTGTCGTCCGCTGCCTTGGTCGTCGAGCTGGTGTCGTCCGCCGCCTTGGTCGTGGTGCTGGTGTCTTCCTCATCGGCAGCAGCGGTCGTGGCGGTCGCTTCGCCATCTCCCTCTGCGGTCACCGAGATCAACGTTGCATCACCCGACGGGCTGCAGTTGAGCGTGGCGCCTTGTACTGCGAGCGGAGCCGTCACGTTGGCGGTCGCCTTGGCGGAACCAAAGGTCACGACCTTGGTACCCGGCGTCGTCGCGGTGATCTCGATCGTGCCCGTGTACTTCGGCAATGGTGGGAAGCTGATCGGACCAGGGATGCTGATGGTGCCGGAGGTGCCCGAAACCGACAGGGTCGGGTTGCCAGGGCCCGACAGCGACGAGGCGCCGACCTCGACACCGTCCGAAAGCGTAAAGCCCATCGTCACCGCAGTTGCGGTGCCTTCAAAGTCTTTGACAGCGGGGTCGTCCAAAAGGGGAGCCATGTCGACTTCGACGGTGTAGGTGTTGGTCTCACCGACTTTGACGGTGGTGGGACCAGTAAAGGCTGCTGGCACATCGGGTGATGTCGAGACAAGACCGGCCAGACTGCAGTCGGTCGGAATTGCGCCAGCAACGCCGGGGGCAAATGCGAATAGAGGTGCAGCGGATAGTGCCGCTGCGGAAACCAGGCCTGCGATGCGCTTACGCATGAGGTCCCTCCCACAGTTGTTGTTCGGTTACAAGCTCTCACCGATTCGGCGGAGATGGAGACGCATGCTAGACGCACAGAGCGCGAACGTCGAGGATCCATTTCCAAGTTGTTACTCCGTGCAACTCCCGACCCCAATGCCCGTGAAACCGCGTGACACCGAAAGTGTGAAGACGTTCGTCAACGCCTGCACAAAGCCGAGCCATGCCAGCAATGCTCCAACCGATGTCCAACGACCCGCCAATGGCTCCACCCAGAAGTCCGCTTGAACACACACCGCACCTGTGGGTGAGATGCGCACGGCACCTGTGGGTGAGATGCGCACGCCGCAATGAGCGCGCCAACGATTGGGGCCCGCTCGCCTGAGGATTTACGGCCCGCTCGGAGCGGTCGTCGCGGGAGCGGTCGTCGCGGGAGCGCTCGTTGGGGTCGACGTGGCGGGAGCCGTCGTCGGGCTGGTCGTCGCCGGAGCGGTCGTCGGGGTCGACGTCGCCGGAGCGGTCGTCGGGCTGCTCGTCGCCGGAGCGGTCGTCGGGGTCGACGTCGCGGGAGCGGTCGTCGGTGACGAGGTTGCTGGCGCGGACGTCCCGGGCGTGGTGGTCCCAGAGGTCGAGGCAGGAGTCGATGTCGACACCGGCGGATTTGTCGTCGACGTGGTTTCAGGCGCTGGAGGTTCGGTCGCTGGCGGTTCTGTCGTCGCAGGAGCCGTAAAGATTGGCCCGCCAAAGCGCGCCCGGAGCTCCATCACCATATATGCGTAACGCCGGGCCGACGGATATGCCCCGCTCTTCACCAATGAACCGGGACCCTGGTTGTAGGCGATCAATGCCCTTTCCAGATCGCCGTTTGCCCATTGGATCAAATAGGCGATGAACCGTGCGCCCATGCGGATGTTGTGCTCTGGATTCCAAGGATTAAGCGCCGCTGGCGACCCACCGATCTGGGTGGACAGCCACTCAGCTGTGCGGGGCATCAACTGCATCATCCCCATCGCCCCGACATATGAACGAGCATCGGGGCGCCAGCGAGATTCGACCCATGAAATCGCCTTGAGCAGATCGACCGGCACACCTTCCATCGCCGCCGCATTCTGAAATGCGGCTTCAAGATCGACGGTGCCCGCAGAAGCCGCGGCGCGTGCCGCACTCGAATTGACCTCGGCGTCAGACGGCAGCGCCATCTGGAATGGAACCGGTCCGCTCTCTGTCGTGCCCAATTGGTCGGGCCGTTGCGCTGCGTAGATCAGATCCGAGACGCTCACCACCACACCGGTCAGAGCCCCCCGTACAACCGGCCGTCCATCGGAGAGCGGATCACCCGCAAGCGTCAGCGACAGCGTTGAACCGGCATCCAAGCTCATCAGGTCAGCGGCGATCTCGTCGTCGTATTCGGGGAGGCGGTCCCATCGGAAATCATCATCGGCGCTGGACGCCGCCTCAACGCCGAGTGCCGTTGTCGGCGGAGCCAGAGTCGCCAAGGTCGTCGCCGACGTCGACCCCTCAGATGACAGCGAACTGCTCGCCGCGAGTACGAGCCCCCTCGTCACCGCGATACAAACGACGATCACCACCGCTGCGGCGATATAACGCCCTTTGGTGCTCCGATTCCGCGACGGACCGCTCGGTCCACGCCAAGGACTACCGGCTTGGTCGGTACTCATTGGATCACCGACCGCTCCTGAGTCGCCACATCCCTACAGGTATCGTCATCTGTCTGCGGCATCTTGAACCTTGCCCGATCGCCCCGTTCAGGGAGGTCGAGGTTATCGACCCCAACCTCAGGGAATATCTCGCATGCTCAACGCCCATTTGGTCAAGGCCACTCCCCCCACAGCCATCACCAGCAAGACGGCGACCGCCACCCATTCAGAAACTCCTTGCCGGGTTCCGTCGTTGAGATCGGGGACGATCGAAAGCACGTAATAGCGCACTGACAACCGTGACAGGGCGGCGGACTGAGGCGCAACAGTTGCCTCCCAAATTAGGACAAACATAGAGCCCCATACGAGTGCCTTAGGGATCCGCGCACCGAGCGCCACGAAGAGGGCGGCATATGCCGCGGTGCCCAGCAGCGTGGCTAACAAGAGGGCCGGGACGCCGGTCAGGTCCTCGGTCCAGATAAACACGATCATCAAGATGATCGCGAACACGCTGGCCAACGCCGCCGCGACCAAGGTCGCAGCGGCGGCGAGCGACCACCGCGATATCGGTCGTGCCCACAGATAGATCAAGGTTTGACGTTCGATGAGATCCCCAAAGGCAGATGTGCCAAAGACGAGGGCCAGGAATGGAATCGACAGTCCAAAGCCGAGCTCACGTGCAAGACCGCCGTCGTGGTCGTCGACCGCACTTGCGATGATCCAACCCAAAATGGCGATGCCGATCACGCCGACGATGGTGACGCGGATCCGTGTGCGCGTCGCCAACTGCCCAGAAAACCAACGCAGCAGGACGCTCACCTATTTGTCTCCTACGAGATAGCGAAACACGTCTTCCAACGAGTCATCCAGCGGGCGGACCTCAAAGAGCTCGGCGCCCAGATCACGTGATAGGCGTACGATTTGGGTGCGGAATGCCTTCACCGTCACGGTGTCGACAAGGACGGCTGGCAGCTCGTCGGCAACACGGTTGGCAAGCATCGCGGTCCGTCTCGGCGGGACGACGCTGACACCATCCACCGCACCGGATGCGAGCAGCGCACCAGCGAGTTCACGTGGCCGCGATGTCATGATCATGATCTTGTGGGGGCGATCGTCCATCAGGTCGCGAATCTCGTGGTAGTCGCCGACGGCTGCGAGGCGCCCCTTTGCCAGCACGACGATGCGAGAACTCAGCCGTGCGACCTCTTCCAAAATGTGACTCGACACAACGACCGTCCGACCCTCGGCACCGAGTTGTCCGATCAGGTCGATCATCGACACCCGTTGGCGTGGATCGAGCCCGTTGAGCGGCTCGTCCATGAGGACCACGTCGGGTTCGTGGACCAGTGCCTGTGCGATCTTGACCCGTTGGGTCATCCCTTTGGAATACGTCGATACGTCACGTTTGTCCGTTGGGTCGAGGTCGACTCGTCCCAACATGTCCGCGGCGCGAGCATCGGCGTTCGCGACGCCGCTGAGTGCTGCGCAGGAGCGGACAAATTCGCGTGCGGTCATCCCTGCGGGCAGCGCTTCTTGTTGGGGCACCATACCGACCTGCGCAAAGACATCTGGCGATCGTCGAGGATCCGTGCCGAGAATGCGCACCGCACCCAACGTCGGCGGGGACAATCCAGCGATCGCGCGAAACAAGGTCGATTTTCCCGCACCGTTTGCCCCCAACAATGCGGTGACACCCGAGGCGAACGTACATGTGACCTCGGACAACGCCACGACGTCACCAAACCATTTCGAGACCTCATCGATCGAGATGACAGCTGTCGAGGACCATTCGACCGGTTTGCCGCTCCCGCGACCCTCCGCTGGGCTCACCGGATTCTGCTCTGGGGGCACCCGACCTTCCTGGGAACTCATGTGAGGCTCCGTTCGAGTTGCCAACGGGCGACTCCAAGGCCCAGCAGCGTCCACATCAGCGCCGCGAGCACGAACAGCGTCGTCGGAACCCCCGGATAATCGATCGGCCGGCAACCAGCGTTGTCGAGGTCGAAAGAGAACTCACACGCAGCTGGCGCTCCAAAAGCGCGCAGCCCAATCTCGGACGCTAACGCGGGCAGCGAAAACATTGCTGCGGCGACCGTGCGGGCCGACCGGTCCCCCGGATCAAACCAATACTGATCGCTACCCACCTCGGTCGCGACGACCGTCGTCTCTGGTTCGTTGCGCTCCCGGTCGGCATCGACCAGCGCACCTGCCGCCATCGCTGTCACCAACACGATCGCCAACACGGCGACCATCGCAATACGAAAATCACGGGTGACAAACGACACGGCAACCACGAACGAGGTGAACATCGCTGCGATCAAGATGCTGACAACCACGCCCACAGCGACGTCCCGGACGCTGTCGAACCAGGACGGATAACCATCTTGGAGGAGTACCGCCAGGATCCTCAGCAGCAGGGGGAAGCAGACCACGCCGAAGATGACGGCGAAAATACCGATCAGCTTTGCCCTCAAAAATCCGAGTGCTCCAAGTTGGGTCGACGCGTAGAGCGACGCCAACCCCGATTTGAGATCGGAGGTCACCACTTCGGATCCGGCAAACGCGGCGAAGATGACGATAGCGATACTCGCCTCGCTGAAGAAGCTGCTGAGCGGCACCAGCTCGGGGTTGTCGATCAGGACCGAGGCAGCGACCATCGCGATCGACGGGATGAACACCAAAGCAATCACGACGACCGGAATGATCTTCCACCGGGCCGATCGCCTCAATCCAAGTGCTCGCTGGGCAGAGACCCGTGCAACGGCACGGATCGAATGGCTCGGCCCCAGGCGCTCGCCCTCATAGCCGCGGTATCCAAGGTCATGGATAGCCGAGGGGCCCGGACCGCTAGATGCGCGCTGACCGCTCGTCGCGCCCCGCTCCCCGAGTGAATCGCCTGTCGTATCAGCCATCACGCCGCCTCGCTACCGGCGGTAAAGAACAGACTTTCGATCGAGACTCTGATCGGTTCGAGCCGGATGAGTGAAGCACCCGCGTCGGCGACGGCGTCGCGTATGTCGTTGCCGAGGCACGGGGAGTCGGAGCGGATCTCGATGACGCCGTCGGGGGTTGGCGCCGCGGGGTACCCCTTGGCGACGAGCAGATCGCACACGGCTCCGACGTTGTGGCCAACCTGGAAGACGAATCCCTGGTCACCCCGTTGAAGTGCGGTCAACTCGCCCTGAGCAACGACCTTCCCACCATCGAGCATGACGACGTGACCGCAGACCCGCTCGACCTCTTGGAGCAGGTGGGAGCACAGCACGACCGACATACCAAATGAGGTCCACAATGTCGGGACGAGCTCGAGCATGATATCGCGCTGCATGGGGTCGAGCCCGTTGGTCGGCTCATCGAGGAGCACGATCTGGGGATCGTGAACGATCGTCGCGGCGAGTTTGACCCGTTGCTTTTGTCCAGTCGACATCGTGCCTATCGGACGGAACCGCTCCTCACCAAGACCGACATGTTGGAGTACATCGCTCGCCCGGTTGATCGCGACCCGGGTTGGCAGTCCCTGAACTTCGCCGATGTGGCGGACCAGGTCTTGGGCGCGAACATCGCTCGGGAAACATTCGCCCTCCGGCGCGTAACCAATTCGCTGCACCACCTCGGGCCGCCTCAGTTGCGCATCGGAACCAAGTGCGTGGACCGAGCCCCCGTCGGGGGTTAGGAGTCCGAGCACCAATTTGATGAGCGTTGACTTGCCGGCACCGTTCGAGCCCAGCAAACCGGTGATGCCTTCACCGATCGTGATATCGGCTCGATCGAGTGCTGTAAAGCCACCGAATCGCTTTGTGAGCGCACTCGCGACGATCATGTCAGCCATGGAGCGGCAGTTTAGGAGTGCCGCACCCTCTCGGGTATGACGCTCGGGGGATGGGCTGGCCCATGACCTTGTCCCTCACCCAGCACACGCTCGATGAGCGGACAACACACAACCGATCGTCCGGCGAGTCGGGTCCTACCCTCTCACCCGCCAAGGAGCACGCCAGCCGTTGCTGTTCCCAACCGTTAGCTTCTTCTTCGTCTTTCTTCCTGTGACGCTCGGCCTCTACTTCGCCGCGCCACAACGACTGAGAAACACGGTCCTTCTGGTCGCAAGCTTCGTGTTTTATATCTGGGGCGCAGGGTGGTTCGTGCTCCTGCTCGTCGCCAATATGAGCATCGACTATTTCGCTGGACTCTTCATCGCGCGCGAGCGTGCTCGCGGACGCGAGCATTTGGTGCCTTGGGCGGTCCGGGTGTCGGTTGTTACCAATCTGACGATGCTGTTCGTCTTCAAATACGGGCAATTCGCCATCATCGAGTTCAACCACGTCTTGGGTTGGTTGGGCCAAGACGGGCTGAACATTCCCGACATCATCTTGCCGATCGGCATTTCGTTCTTCACCTTCCAATCCATGAGCTACACCATCGACGTCGGCAGGGGCAGGGTTTCACACCTGGCCAACCCGCTCGATTTTGCGCTGTTTGTCACCTTGTTTCCGCAATTGGTTGCCGGCCCAATTGTGCGATACCACGAGATCAGCCAGCAGATCCATAAACGCACATATTCCTGGGAGCGTTTCGGTAGCGGGTCGATGCGTTTTGCACACGGCTTCGTAAAGAAAGTTCTCATCGCGGATGCCGCAGCGCAGATAGCGAATCAGGCATTCGACGTGTCCAACGGAGAGCAAACGTTTCTAACCGTATGGATTGGGATCTTGGCCTATGCCACTCAGCTGTACTTTGACTTCTCTGGCTATTCCGATATGGCGATTGGGCTCGGGACGATCCTCGGCTTTGATTTTCCCGAAAACTTCAATCGGCCGTTCTCGTCATATTCCATCACCGACCATTGGCGCCGTTGGCACATCACCTTGTCCAACTGGTTTCGCGACTATGTCTATATTCCGCTCGGAGGATCCCGCGGCAGCACGCTCAAGACCTACCGAAACCTTTTTGCGGTCTTTGTTGGTATGGGCCTCTGGCACGGTGCGGCCTGGCACTACCTGATCTTTGGGCTCTATCAAGGCCTGTTCTTGTCCTCGGAGAAGTTCTTCGAATGGCGCGCTGTCGACGGGCCTCCTCGCCATCGAGCACTCAGGCGGGTTCTCGCACTCTTCATCGTGCTGGTCGGCTACGTCATCTTCCGAGCAGAGTCGATGGGACAGGCGAGTGCCATGCTCTCGGCAATGTTTCAGCCATGGCATTGGGAGCTTCACCGCACGGTGTTGTGGGGGCTCCCCGGCAGAGCGACCTTGGCTACCCTCGTCTGCGTCGCGACGTTCTTCCTGCCCCGCGACCTGACCTTCGGGCCCCTCGTGGCGGGGCCGAGAAACGACCGCTTTGCCAACGGCTACCGAGCGCTGTTGATGCTGGTGCTCTTCCCCTATGCGTTGACGATCATGTCGGCGGGGACGTTCTCACCGTTCATCTACTTCCAGTTCTAAACACCCACCCAAGCGGGCCAGGGTCGCTGTTGGGCAGCCCGGCGGTGGACGCAGCGACAACCCCGCTTGGACACTCCGCAGGTGATGGAATCAGGGGCGGGCAGCTCCGCTGCGTCCGTCACCGGCTTGAAATGACGCGATGCCACTGGAGAACTCGGGTGCCTGTAACGCTCGCAGACCGTGAGCGAACTCGACCTTCAGGGCCTCGGATTCGTCCAAGGACCATTGATCGAGGAGCGACGCTCGATCGCTGCGCACACAGGTCTGGGGATGAGCCGATATCTGCTCGCCGAGACGTACCGCCTCGGACAAGGCATCCCCCGGTGCGCACACCCGGCTGGCGAGTCCCCAGCTGAAGGCCTCCTCGGCATCGACAGCACGACCGGTCAGCAGCATGTCCATCGCTCTGGCATGCCCGACGATGCGGGCGAGGCGAACGGTACCGCCGTCGATCAGAGGCACACCCCACCGCCGGCAAAACACTCCAAAGGTGGCGTCTCGAGCCACGACACGAAGATCAGCCCAACAAGCGAGTTCGAGACCACCGGCCACCGCGTAGCCTTCGACCGCAGCGATCACCGGTTTGGCTGTGCGCAGCCGCGTCGGACCCATCGGTCCGAGTTCGGCGATATCGGGTGACACCGTATTTGCCCGTTCGGTGGTCATCGCGTGCAGATCCGCGCCAGCGCAGAAGTTGCCACCTGCACCGGTGATGACGATGACGTCCACCGATGGCTCGTCATCGGCCTCCAAGATCGCCTCGGCGAGTGCGAGCGCTGTCGGCCCATCGACCGCATTACGACGATCCGGCCGGGTGATCGTCACGATCCGCACCCGCCCCTCCACATGCACAGCCACGCTCATGACGGCGTTCCCTTCGCTGATTTCGCGTTCCGATCCGAACTATCCCGTCGATCTTCGCCCACCGGCCACGTACGTCGACAAGCCCTTGTTGACACGGGTTGGTCGCGCTGGCCATTCACGTGGGCTCGGGCAACAGCCGCGTCGCTTCACGGTAGGTCAACCCGCTCCACGTCGCGGCGTCCGTGGCCGCAAAGTCCCGGACCGCTTCGGGGTTGGTCCGGCTATAGGTACGCAACGCCCAGCCGAGCGCTTTGCGTATAAAGAACTCCTCATCGGCACAACGGCGCCGAACGTATGCGAACAGGCGCCTCTGATCGGTCGCCTCCTTCCAGTCGAGCTGGTGCAAAATCGCGGTGCGAGCGATCCACAAATCGCTGTCCTCAATCCAGCGGTCCATGCGGTCGCCTACCGCCCGATCGGTTCGACCGATACGTCCCACGACGTGGACGGCGAGCGTGTCGACCGTGTCCCACCAGGACTGCGTTCTGATCAGGCTTTCGATCCGGTCAAGGTGTTCGATGCCCAGGCGGCGAGCGTTCGAGCGGAGCAGGTCTGTCGCCGCGTAATGAAACTCCCGCTGAGGTTCGGCCCAACAGAGGTCCGCAGCGTTCAACACGTCGCTGATATCGGCGGTCTTCAACTCGGCGAGCACACCGTTTTGCGCACGCCGCCGATCGGGCGCTGGTATGCCGAGGAAGTCGAATTGGTCTTTCAGGTAGGCGCTCATCTTGTGCGCCTGTGCCTCGTCTGCCAACGGGGCCCAGACCTCGCTGAGTCGACCGACGATCAGTTGGTGGTCGGCCACGTTTTCGACGCCTGATAGAAGCCGTCGTTCTCACGTTGTAAGGCCCGTCCGATCGGTTTGCGGAGGAAGCGCCCGACCAGACCTGCCGCCCAGCCAGAGAGTTCAACGGTCAGCTGATTGCGTGACTGATCGCTGGGTAGCGGTGTCAAAACGTGGGTCGCGACGATCGTCAACCCCGTCGCTGAGGTCTGCCACTGAAACCGTTCGAGCGGTTCGATCGCGGTGATCGTCCAGGTCCGTACACCCTGGCCGGGCTGCTTGAGTTTGAAACGGCTGCCGACCTGGACCCGCCCAGGGTCTAGAGCCTCGATCGAGGAAAAGGTCGGCGACAGCTCCGGAAGCGCGTCCAAGTCCATCGTCATGTCCCACAAAACCTCAACGCCGACAGGCATCACCTTCGTGTTCTTGATCAGCATCGCGTGCGTCCGTTCGTTTCGGTCAGATGGAGGTGGTTGAGCGTCGCCGATCACACCATGTCGGTGAGGCCGAGTTCCAGATCCAACATGACCCGACCGGCCAGTTCTGTGGTCCGATCCCAGTCAAAAACCGCATGGCCTTTCAGAACCTCGACGTCTCGTTGATAACGCTGCATCGGTGAATTGATGTTGTAGATGCTCGCACCGGCCGCGGCGAGCAGATCCCCGACGATCACGCGGGACGACCGTACAGCGTTCGCCGCTGTGAGACGGGCGTGTGCGCGTTGCGCCAGCGACGGTTCGCCCTGCTGAGCGGTGGCTTCAAGGTCGTCGATGGCGCGCTGCCATGAGCTTCGTGCGGCATCGATCGCAGCGCTTTGGGCAGCGAGGTGCATGCGAGGGGACGGCTGATCGATCGCCTTATCGCCCAGCGAATACGCCATGATCCGCGAACGCGTCCGCTCCTCGAAGAGTTCGAGCACCCGCTCCGCAGAACCGACCGCTGTCCCCGAAGCGACCAGCGACAGAACCGAAATCAGTGGGAGCCGGTCGAGGGGTCATTTGATTCCTCCGCAGCGTTGAGCATTCCCGGTCCGGTGATGGTGTGCTCTGCAGAAACATAGATGTCGTCCGCGATAACGGTGTTGCTGCCGGTCGCACATACCCGACATGTGCCAGACATCGCGCACCTCGACCGCTTCGATCGGCACGACGGCGAAACGCGCCTGGCCTTCTTGCGGGCAGAAGGCGTGGACCATGACCCAATCGGCCTGATTCACCCCGTCGCCCACTCCCACTTGCCGGTGACCGAATAACCACCGTCGACTTGGGTCATCTTGCCCGTCGGCGCGAGCGGCGCCGGTGTGTGGGCATAGGACCGGTCCGCAAACACGGTCCGGCAAACCTCGTCAGGGAAACGTCCCAACAACCAATTGTGCAAGATCAAGAACGAAATCGTCCACGCCATTGCGGTATCGCCGTGAGCGAGGATTCGCGTCACGTTGGCGAGATCATTGAGTCCGAGTCCGTCGCCACCGTAACGGGTCGGTGTGACCATCGAAAACAGCCCGGTGTCAGCCACCGCAGACATCACCTCTGCAGGGACGGTCCGATCCAGTTCTGCTTGGCGCGCGTGCTGAGCCAGCAGGGGCACGAGGTCATTTGCCTGCGCAATCGCCGACGACGCCTCCAGCTTGTCGTTCATGAACGTGGGATCCCTTCGGAGGTTCTTGGAAGGTTCGGTCTACCTGGCTTACCTGGCTCGCCGATGCCGCCGGGTCAAGTAGTTCGAGACAGGTGACCGTAGCCGCGTCTAGTCAGCCGCGTCCGCCTCATCGTCAACATCGATGACCGCGACGACTTGATCGACCTCGACCGCGTCCCCCGCAGCCACAGGAATCGATGCAACGACGCCCTGTTCTGGCGCTTTGATGACCAACTCCATCTTCATGGCCTCCATCACGACCATCGGATCGCCGGGCGAGACGCGGTCCCCAACGCTGACCAGAACCCTCACGACCGTCCCCGGCATGGCGGCGACCAGCGATCCTGGGATCAGCGCGGTGTCGGGTTCGTTGAATCGTTGCGAAAGACCAAACCCAAGGCCTCCAAACGGCCCGTCGACACCGATCGAATCACCCTCATCCGGACCGAATGCCGCCAGCGGAGACCACCGACGTCGAGATCGAACACCGCTTCTGTTGAGCCCTCCGACTCGGCGAAACCGAAGACCGGACCCCTGACGGCAACGCCGCCCATGTCGTCACCGTCGACCGCCACCCGGTAGCGGCCTTGCCTACCCAGTCGATACTCAACGACGAGGTCGCGCCTTCCAGGGTCAGGTTGTGCGCTGGCGCTGTGAGACGACGTTGCGAAACCCACTGCGTACCCCGGGGTCAATGCGTCAAGGTGGCGACGTTCGATCGCCATCGCCAGCGCTGCCGCCGCCGCGTATCGCGCAGTATCAGATGGGGACAGCAATGAACGCCCCAGTTCGGACGGCCGATGTTTGGTCAAAAATCGCTCTCGGCCGAACCGTCCAAGAAGTTGGGATGACCCAACGTTCGAACGAGGAGACTTCGATTGGTCGGGATCCCATCGATCGTCGCCTTCGTCAGCGACTGAGCAAGCTTTTGTGCCGCGCCGCGCGCGGTATCCCAAGCGATGACCTTTGCGATCATCGAGTCGTAAAACCGACTGACCGTTGCGCTGCCGTTGCCGAACGGAAAGATCGAGTCGACCCGGATCATTCCAGCCGCAGAGGGAACCTCGAAGTGGTGGATATCACCGACCGAGGGTTGATAGTCCCGGGTCGGGTCTTCGGCGTAGAGACGGGCCTCAATCGCGCGGCCGTGGGGTTCAAAAATGCCGCTGTCTCAGGAATTGGCTCGCCGCGTGCGATGCGCAGTTGCCACTCGACCAGGTCGATGCCGGTCACCATCTCGGTCACCGGATGTTCAACCTGGAGCCGCGTGTTCACCTCCAAGAAGAAGAAGTCACCGTCTGGCCCGACCAAGAATTCGACGGTCCCTGCGTTGGTGTATGAGATCGCTCGACCGGCGTCGAGCGCTGCTCGGTGGAGTGCCTGGCGGGTCTCATCATCGATCGACGAACAAGGCGCCTCTTCGATGATCTTTTGGTGCCGGCGCTGGATCGAGCACTCGCGCTCGCCGAGGTGGACGAGACCGCCGTGGTCGTCACCGAAGATCTGAACCTCGACGTGGCGTGATGGCGAGACGTACCTTTCGGCATAGACCGTGCCGTCGGCGAAAGCCGATTCTGCTTCTCGTCGGGCGCTGGCGACCGCAACGCTGAGCGCTCCAGGTTCGGTGACGATGCGCATACCCCGGCCGCCTCCACCAGCCGAAGCCTTGATGAGCAACGGATACCCAATGGATGCGGCAAGCTCGTCGAGCTCACCAGGGCTGAGCGACTCTGCGAGTTCTGCCGATCTGAGGATCGGACACCCGCACCAGCCATGATCCGTTTTGCTTCAAGTTTGGAGCCCATCGCGGCGATCGCCTCAGGGCGCGGCCCGACAAAGGTCAGACCCGCGTCCGATGACCCGTTGCGCAAAGTCTGCGCGTTCGCTGAGAAAGCCGTAGCCGGGGTGAATGGCATCCGCGCCACTCAGCTCCGCAGCATTCACGATCTTGTCGATGTCGAGGTAGCTCTCAGCAGGCGTATTCCCGCCTAGCGCGACAGCTTGATCCGCTTGAGCAACATATGGTGCCCCGCTGTCCGCATCTGAAAACACCGCCACCGTTTCGATACCCATATCGGCGGCCGTTCTCATGATTCGACAGGCGATTTCGCCGCGATTAGCGATGAGAAGTCGTTTCATCTTCTGCCTCTACATCCGAAAGACGCCGTAGCCGCGCTGCCCTACGCACGGTGCGGTCATCGCTGCGGAAAGCGCTACCCCGAGCACGTCGCGGGTATCGCGCGGATCGATCAAACCGTCGTCATAGAGCTGACCCGACATGACCGCCGCCTGTTCTTCAAAGGTGATCTGTTCCTCGACGCTGCGGCGACGCAGAGCATCGGCCTCTTCATCAAAGTCCAGGCCGCGCGACGCCGCCGAAGCCTTGGCGACGATGGACAATGTGCCCGCCAACTGTTCGGCGCCCATCACCGCTGTCTTGGCATTCGGCCAGGCGAACAAGAAACGGGGACGGTAGGGCTGACCTGCCATCCCGTAATTTCCTGCCCCGTAGCTGCCACCCACCTGTACGGTCAGATGAGGCACGGTCGAATTGGTCACCGCGTTGATCTGATGCGAACCGTGTTTGACCATCCCCCGCTGCTCATATCGGGTTCCGACCATATAGCCAGTCACGTTCTGGACGAACAGCAGCGGAATATCGACCTGGTTTGCCAGCTGAATGAACTGAGCAGCCTTATTCGCCTCCTCGTTGAGCAACACACCGCGGTCGTTGGCTAACACGCCGACCGGGAAACCGTGGAGCTGTGCGTACCCCGTGACCAGGTTGGCGCCATACGCGGGTTTGAACTCGTCGAGATCTGAATCGTCGAGAACCCGTGCCAGTACCTCTCGGATCGGAAACGGCACCTTGAGATCGGCCGACACCACTCCCAGGAGTTCATCAGGGTCATATCGCGGCGGGGTCACCGGCAACGTTGGTCGTCGTCCCAACTTTTGATAGTGGAGGTCGGCGACGATCTGCCGCCGAGCCGGATGGCGTCCAACTCATCGACCGCCAGATAGTCCGAGACGCCCGAGACGGTCGAGTGCATCCTGGCGCCGCCGAGTTCTTCCTCTTCGGCGTCTTCGCCGGTCGCCATCTTGACCAGCGGCGGTCCGCCGAGAAACACACGAGCTTGTTGGTCGACCATAACCACATAGTCGCTGGTCCCCGGCAGGTAGGCACCGCCAGCGGTCGAGCTGCCGAAGACGAGCGAGACCGTTGGAATCCCGCGCTAGACAACGCGGTGATATCTCGGAAGATCTCACCAGCGCCCAGATACAGCTGCAGTTGGTGGGGAAGGTCCGCACCGCCCGATTCGACCAAAAACACCATCGGGAGCCGATTTTCATGACAGATCCGCAGTGCGCAGGATCTTGCGCACGGTGATCGGGCTCATCGAACCGCCGCGCACGGTTGGATCGTTGGCGAGAATTACCACCTCGGTACCCGATACCTGCCCGATACCGGTCACAACCGATCCGCCGACGGCGAAATCTGTATGCGCACCCGCGGTGACCGAGAGTTCGAGGAACGGTGCATCCTGATCGACCAAGAGCTCGATGCGCTCGCGGGCCAGCAGGCGGCCGCGTGTTCGATGACGCTGACGATACCGTTCGCCGCCACCATCGAGGGCCCGATCGACCAAGGCTTGGTAGCGGCTCCAAATGCGTCACCATCGAGCGCCGATTGTCTCGGTAGGTCTCTTGGGACGGGTCGAGATGCGATTTGATGACGCTCACGGACACACCTCGGCAGTTCCGGCAGCGTGCAACCCGTCTGCGGTGTGCACAAGAGCCCGACCGTGCAGACACTGCGGAGGAGCCAGCCCGCGTAGACGGTGCGGACGGGCCGGACCATGCCCAAGGCGCGACCCCAACCCGGTCGCCTGCACGTCGCGACGCCGAGCGCTTGGTCTGTTCATTTGTTTGACGCATTCCTCATGTTGCGGCGCGACATGTTGTGGCGCGACCGAGCGCTGGCGCGTTTCTCCCAGATGTGACCCATAGGTCCAGGATCATAGAGGGCGAGGCACGAGCTCGAACCCGGCGACATGCCAGCGGTGAGGTCAGCGCTCAAGGATGTGGGCAGGGGCGGCAACCAGAACCTCGGTTGAGCAGAGGCACTTGAGCCAGCGATGAGTGTCGCGACCGTTCGACGAGATCGCCCGATAGGCGAGCCTCATATGATGTCGAGCCTTATGCGACGGTAGCCTTCCCACGAGCTATGACGACTCGCCATGGACCCGAGCCCACCTCGGAACAAACGCCAGGTTCTCCGCCACCTGAGGCCAGCACCGAAGGCCGGCGTGCTCGACGTCAACGCGCCGAACAGGGCGGCCCGTCTGCACTACAGCATCCTCCCGTCGATGTCTCTTTTGTTCGAGGCCCACTCGGCGGAAGCCGTTTCAACATCATCGCGGCATCCGCCGTGTTCGTTGTGTTGATGATGGGTCCGTGGGTTGCTGGCATGTTCGGCATCCACCGCGGCGATGACGAGCAGAGCGCTCCTGCGATCAACCTGTCGAGCCTGATGAAGCGTGACACCTACGTCGAACTCGAACAATGGATCGACGAGCAACTTCCTGGACGCTCTTGGGCCCAAGACACCATCGCCAATCTCGACTACCGCGTCTATAAGGACAGCCTCAACGTCCAAGATGTCGTCGGCAATGACGGATGGGTTTTCGAACGGATCGAACTGGATCTGTTTTGTCCTGGACCGACCGAATTGGGTCTCACCGCCCCCAGTATCGACCTCAGCCCGGGCGCCGCCCGCGATCAGATCGCTCGCCTCAGCGCCATCGTGCGTGCCACGGGACGACAGTTCGCCTACGTCATCGCCCCCTCACGGGCCTATGCCTATCCCGACAAGCTCGGTGAACGGGCTCAACGCCTGACCAGATGCGCCACGACGTATCGAGACGGCCTTTTTGGACGCCCTCGCCAGCGCGCGGTCGACGGGGTCATTCCCTTGTGGTCGCCGATCCGCGACGCGTCATCACCGGCCGGTTCCACGGTTTACTACCCGCATGACCTGCACTGGACCACGAGCGGTGCGGCAATCTTGACCCAAGGCCTGGTCGACCATTTCCAACCTGGGCTGTGGGACGGCGACGCCCTCGACGTGATCGGCACCAACCATCTCAGAGGCGCGGCGCTCCAACAGATCGGGGTCGAGGGTGTCGACGAAGTCCCCTTGCTCGGCGTGGTCCGCCCCGGGGTCACACCGACCTTGGTCGCTGAATACCGCGACCCTTCCCGGCCCGGCAATGAAGATCCGCTTCCCGCCGATCAGCACTACATCACCACGGGGAACGACGGCGTGCTGCTGCCCCCCGAACAGCCCTATTTGCTTCAGGAGCATCCGCTTATCCAGTTCCACACCGAGTCCGACGGCGCCGATCTCGTTCCCGGCACCACAGCGATCGTCCATGATTCATTTGTGTGGTGGACACCCTCGCTGTTGCCACCCTATTTCGAGAATGTCGATCTGCTTTACCACACTCCCGTCACCCAGGGAACGGTGCTCACGGACCGTTGGAGCGGCATCGACCGGTTGGTTGTGGAGTCCTCAGAAACTCTCTTGTTGCCTGGACTCGCTCCCGACGAAGCGTTGTTCTCTCGCCTTGTCAGCCCTGCCTTCGGCGAACTCGAACAGGTGCCGATCACCATGCCGCAACCATCTGAGGGATGGACCGCATCGAACGGTGGCCTCGGTGCGACCGGTGACGACAGCACGCCCCTGACCGTCTCGGTGCCGACAACCGCAACCGGGGTCGCTCAGCAGATCTTGGCGATCAGCGTCACCGCGGATGACTGGGATGATGACGTCCCGGTACTCCAATTGACCGATCGAGGTGCCGCCATGCAGGTGCCCTTTGCCACGGTGCCTGCAATCCATCCCGGTGATGGCATCACGACGAGGACCTTGTTGTTCGACCTTGCTGGCCTGAACGGAACTGCCCAGCTGCAAGGTCAGCTCGGCGAGGCCTCCGAAATCCACATCGATTCCTTGGCGACCGTCGACCTCGGCCCGTAGTCCGGCGGTTTGCGTCAACGGCTCGCCTCTCCCCCGGCGGCATGGGCCAATCGCCCCGCTATGAAGCGAAGGCAAACATCACTCGCCCGCTCGCGGCGGTCTTGCCGCCCACCGATGCAACGCCTCGCGCCCACCCAGCAGATGCCCGCAAACGTTCGATTTCGACGGAGAAGTTGACCGTGTCGCCGGGTTTGACCGGGGAGCGAAATCTGGCTTCGTCGACACCGGCGAGAAGCGGAAGACGACCCTCGTTGCCGCTGGCGAGAACAGCGATGGCGCCCGCTTGGGCCATGGCCTCGATCAGGATCACACCCGGAACAATTGGGTTGCCCGGGAAGTGTCCAGGAAAAAAGAACTCCTCCGGTTTCATCGTGTAATACGCCTCAATGTTGACCCCAGGATTCATTGAAGTGACCCCGTCAACAAAAAGAAAAGGTCGGGCATGCGGGAGTAGCGCAACGAGCTCTGCGCTGTTGTCTAATGGAACGGGCATATCGTGTCCTTGTCGTGGATTACAGCGGTTGGAGTGTTCGGAGCGGTCGGAGCTTGCCGGGCCCGCCATGACCTGGCCTGTCGACTGAAACTCAGGAAGTCCGAGGACCGTAGCAGGCACCTCGAACCGCCCGGTGAAGCGCCGGCGAGCACGATGCCCGCACGGGGCCGCTCTACAACAACGTGCGGGATGTACACACCTCGCAAATGGGCCACCCAAAACGAGCCGTTTTCAGCTGCGACCACCACCTGAGGAAGGGGTCTTCGTCACAATACGGGGTCCTACACCACAGCGAATCCAGGCGCGACCCACCAGGACATTCCCCCTTATCTCTTCCTTACCGTTACCGCTTCGTAACGGGTCTTTTCCCAGCCCAAACCACACGAACAATGTTTGTATTACCCGTGGGTATCCGCCCTACCCGCGGGTAACACCAGCCGGTAACTTTCGCGCCCGCGCGCCTGTTCGTAGCGTTCGACCTGCTCCCCACCCCGAGACCACCATCGATGAAGGACGTATATGCCCGGACAGGTCGCAGTGACGTTTCCCGGCCAGGGGACACAAGCCCCGGGAATGGGTGCACCATGGCGTGACACCCCTTCCTGGAAGATCGTCGAACAGGCCCAAGACAACAGCGACCTGGACCTCGCAGCACTCCTTCTCGATGCCGATGCCGAAACACTCGCACGGACCGAACATGCGCAAACTTCGGTCTTTCTGACCTCGCTGATGGCCTGGGAAGACGTGAAAGCCCTGGTGGATCCCGTTGCGTTCGCGGGTCATTCACTTGGGCAAATCACTGCCTTGGTCGCAGCGGGTGCATGCTCGTTGGCCGACGGCCTGAGCCTCGCGGCGGCACGTGCCGCGTACACACAGGCCTCGGCCGACGAGACCCCTGGATCGATGGTCGCATTGATCGCGGGAGACTTTGACGCCGCGGTTGCGCTTTGCTCCGAGATCGGCGACTGCTGGGTCGCAAACGACAACGCCCCCGGACAACTCACCGTCGCTGGCACACCCGAAGCGATCGAACAGGTCACAGCACAGGCTCGATCGGCTGGCTTTCGCCGAGTGATTCCCCTCCCGGTCACCGGCGCGTTTCACACCCCGATGATGGCTTCCGCTTCCCAACGCTTTGGCGAGCGACTCGACCAGGTCGAATTCCGCGACATCAACGTGGCGGTTATCGCCAATTCCGACGCTCAGCCCCACACCCTCGGGTCGGAGTGGCCTGAGCTCCTCGAAGAACACCTGGTCAAGACAGTCCGCTGGCGCGACACGATGGTCGGGCTCGCGTCGTTGACCGACACATTCGTCGAGGTTGGACACGGCACGATGATCAAGGGGCTCGCCCGAGCGGGCGCCCCGTCGGTCGCGGTCATCAACGCGGACGCGCCCGGCGCCTTTGCAGACCAGACCACCTAGCGAAAACGCCAACGGGGCCCGATGGATAGGACGGGTCAGCCGGTGTGGCCGGATGCGGCACGAGGCGACAGCTCCCTGGAGCCGCCGACACACAACCGAGGATTCAGCCAGGTCGCCCCTATCCAGCGACCCGGATCGACATACCGGAGACCGAAATGATTGTGCCCAAACAAGTCCTCTTAGAAGGTGAACACACCGCAACGTCGGATCGTGCCGTCATCTCGCCCGAAGGTGGGCTGTTCCGCACCAATGACGTGACCAACGTGCTCCAAGGCGATGCGCTGGGCAGCATCGACCGCCAGGGTCAGCTGACAGAGGTCGTCGCACCGGTGTCTGGCACGGTGACGCACTGGTTCGTGCTCGACACCGAGCGTGTTCGCAGCGGCCAGCCGGTCGCCTGGATCACCGTCGGCGAATGAGTACGCCAGACCGCCCCGAATCGGGCCACACAGCGCTCGTCACAGGCGGTACAGGTGCGATCGGTCGAGCTGTCGCGACGCGGCTTGCCGCTGGTGGACACGGCATTGCACTCGGATATCGCTCCGACCCAGATACGGCCCTGAGACTCGCCGAGCAATTGCGGGCCGGCGGCAATCCTGCGACGGCTGTACACCTCGACGTCACCGACGACGAGTCGGTGACCAGCGCATTTAAGACCTTGAAAACCGACTTCTTCGTTCCAGACCTGGTCGTCAACAACGCTGGCGTCACACGCGACGGTCTGCTGGCGACGATGAGCCCTGACGCCTTCGAAGATGTCGTCGCGGTCAACCTGACCGGAACATTCCGGGTGATGAAGGCGGCGCTCCGCTCGATGTTGCGCAGTAGTTGGGGCCGAATCGTCAACATTGGTTCGGTCACGGGCCTCCTCGGCGCCCCCGGTCAAGCGAATTACACCGCGTCCAAAGCTGGCCTCATCGGCCTCACCCGTTCCGCGGCTCGTGAGGTCGCATCGCGGGGCATCACGATCAACGTGGTCGCGCCCGGGCCGATCGAGTCCGACATGCTCGACGACATCACGCCGGAACGACGTGAAGTCATGCTCAATTCTGTGCCGCTCGGCCGTTTCGGCACACCCGCAGAGGTGGCCGAAGCCGTTGGCTATCTGTGCTCACCCGGCGCTTCCTACGTCACCGGGGCGGTGATCCCCGTCGATGGGGGCATCGGAATGGGCGTGTAACACACCGCTGGCACAGCGCACCCCGAAATCTTCCGGCTAGATCGGCCGGACATACCCCGACGCATCGAGCGTCACCACCTAAGGAGTCCATATGGAACGCTCTGAAGTATTTGAACGTGTCGTCAAAAATGCTGCCGACGTTTTTGCCGCCGACGCTGGAACGATCAGCGAAGAAACCTTGATCGTCGAAGATCTCGAAGCTGACTCGCTGGCCCGCGTCGAATTCTTGATGGCTCTCGAAGACGAGTTCGATCTCGTCATCGAAGAAGAGGTTGCTAGTCAGGCGACCACCATTGGCAAGGTCACCGACTTGGTGGTCGAAAACTTGGGCGCCAACGCGTGAGCCCGCTCGCCGAACTGGACCGCCCCAACTCCCAGCGAGTTGTCATTACCGGCCTCGGGGCCGTGACACCCGCCGGACTGTCGGTCAAAGAGACCTGGGAGACCGTCCTGACCGGCGCCTCCATGGCTGCACCCATCACCGCGTGGGATGCTTCCGAAGAGCCCGTGAATTTCGCCTGCGAAGTCAAGGGGTTTGACCCCCTCGCGGTGATGGACCGGGCCGAGGCACGCCGTACCGACAGGGTGACCCAGCTCGGCGTGGCCGCCGCCGCCGAAGCGATGAGTGACGCCGGTGCGCTAAGCGCGGATCCCGAGCGGATCGGCACACTCGTATCGACGGGCATCGGCGGTCAAAGCACCGTCTATGACGGCGCCATCACCTGTGAGAACAAAGGCACCCGCCGGGTCAGCCCGTTCTTCGTCCCGGCGACCATGCCGAACGCTATCAGCGCTGCAATCGCCATGGTTCACGGACTCAAAGGCCCGAGCCTGTGCATCTGCACAGCGTGCGCCGCGGGTACCCACTCCATCGGTGAAGCGGCCCGCATGATCCGCAGCGGTTCGGCGGACGTCATGCTCGCAGGCGGCGCCGAAGCCACCGTCCACAAGCTACCGATGGGCGCGTTTTGGCGGATGGGCGCGCTCTCGACCCGGGTGGATGATCCAAGCAGCGCGTGTCGTCCATTCGATGCGGATCGAGACGGATTCGTCATGGGTGAAGGCGCCGCGGTCGTCGTGCTTGAACGTCTTGACCTCGCCGTCGAACGCGGTGCAAACATCTACGCGGAGGTCCGTGGATACGGGCTTACCTCCGACGCGTACCACATCACTTCACCGTCAGAAGATGGTGAAGGCATCCGGCGCTGTATGCGCCATGCAGTATCGGATGCACAACTCCAGCCCGCAGATATCGTCCACGTCAATGCTCATGGCACATCGACACCGTTGAACGACCTCATCGAAGGCAACGCCGTCGCAAAGGAACTCGGTGAGCAAGCGATCGTCACGTCGACCAAGGGCGTAACGGGACACTGCATCGGCGCGGCGGGAGCCATCGAAGCCGTGCTCGCCACCTTGACGCTTCGCGACAACGTCATCCCGCCGACGGCAAACCTGGCCAACCTGGATCCCAAGATTCCCATCTCGATCGTTTCGGGCCAACCCATGGAGTTGAACGGCGATGCCGTCATTTCAAACTCATTGGGCTTTGGCGGACACAACGCCTCGCTATGTCTGACTCGCTACTGACCACGACCGCCGCCGAGGCGCGCCCCACCGCTGACGGCCCTGCCGCCAGCGACCCTACCGGTGACGCTCAAAGCGACGTCGCCGACATCTCACCGGAGTTGTGGTGGGACCGCCTCCAAGAAATTGGACAGGTCTCCGAAGGTGCAGCGCTGCTGGCCGGCATGCCGATCAGCGCTCAACGCAGTTTCAGCGCGTGGGCAACCATCACCGAACTCGGTGACCGGTCGGTCGTGTTGTTCTGCATCGACGCGCAACGAACCAACGCCTTTGGTGTTACCGAAGCCGAAACGGTCGAACGGGCTGTTCGTCTGGCATACGAAGTCGGACTGCCCCTCGTCGGCATGGTCCGGAGCGCTGGCCTCACGATCGCCGACGGCATCGCTGGCGTGCACTCGTGGGGTCGCGTGGCCCGCGCTATGGCCGACGTCTCTGGAAGCGTGCCATTCCTGCTCGGCGTGTCAGGCCCTTTGGTCGGAGGACTGGCCCTCGTCGGCGGACTCGCCGACATGGTCGTCATGGGCGAGGAGTCGTTCTCATACCTTTCCGGGCCGGCCGCTGCGCTCAACCTGACCGGAGAGATCATTACGGGGCACGAACTTGGCGGTGCGCTCGTCCACGCCGAACGTTCGGGCATGGCAACCGAGGTCGTACCCGATGATGAGATCCTCGACGCTGTGACCGATTTCGTCGCATTCTTGCCCAACAACTCACTCGATGAGCCGCCGATCCTTCCGACCGATGACCCACTGGATCGTCCTTGTGAGCAGTCCGCTCGGGTCGTGCCGGCCGATGCTCGTCAGGCCTACGACGTCCGCACGGTCATCGCCGATCTCACCGATGAAGGATCATGGCTGGAAACGAGTGGCAAGTTCGCCCCCAACCTCGTCACCGGCTTTGCCACCGTCGGTGGACGCGTCATCGGCATCGTGGCCAATCAGCCGCTCGTCCGGGCAGGCACCCTCGACATCGACGGTTCGAAGAAGGGCGCTCGTTTCGTACGCTTCTGCGACGCTTACCATCTGCCCCTGTTGACCCTTGTCGACACACCTGGTTACGAACCGGGCCGCGACCTCGAATGGGGTGGGATCATCAGATATGGAGCTCAGCTCGTTCAGGCCTACGCCGACGCGTCCTGCCCTCGTATCTGCGTGGTACTCCGAAAGGCCTACGGCGGCGCCTACATCGTCATGGACTCAAAGCAGATGGGTAATGACGCCTGTTTCGCCTGGCCGAACGCCGAAATTGCCGTCATGGGCGCTCCTGGCGCCGTCGAGATTCTGCACCGCAAAGAGCTCTCAACGCTCGATAGCGACGCGGCCGTCCTGCGCAGAACCGAGCACCTGACCGAATATGAGGAGCGCTTCTGCACCCCGGTCATCGCCGCCCAGCGGGGCTACGTCGACCATGTCATCGCCCCCGAAGACACGCGTCGAGCGGTTGCTGGCGCACTGTTTCGGTTGCGCAGCAAACGTCAGGCCGCGGTTGAGCGCCGTCACGCCAACGGGCCTGTCTAGGTCCTCACGGGACGCTCAGGCCCACATCCAAGGATGTTCTCAGAATGATTCTCGAAGGAAAAACCATCGTCGTCACCGGTGTTCTCACCAATGCATCGATCGCTACGTCGATCGCCGAGGTCGCCACCGCTCAAGGGGCCAACGTCATCTTGACGTCGTTCGGTAAGGCAACCCGCTTGACCGAACGGCTCGCCAAACGACTCGACCCCCCCGCGCCGGTCCTCAATTTCGATGCCACCGATCCTGCAGACGAGACCAACCTTGCAGCATCGCTGGCCGAACACACCGATCGTGTGGACGGTGTCGTCCATGCGATCGGGTTCGCGCCAGCCAGCTGCCTCGGCGCTCCGCTGCTGGACGCCCCGTGGAGCGATGTCGCCACGGCTATCGAGGTGTCGGCGTATTCACTGAAGCGATTGGTCGCTGGGTGTCTGCCCCTGATGACCGAAGGCGGTTCGGTCGTCGCCCTCGACTTCGACGCCCGGGTCGCGTGGAAGCACTACAACTGGATGGGTGTCGCCAAAGCCAGCCTCGAATCGCTCACCCGATACCTCGCACGTGAAGTAGGCCCCCAGGGCGTGCGCGTCAACTGCGTGGCCGCTGGCCCGATCAGGACGATGGCAGCCACCCATATCCCCGGTTTTGAAGACATCGAAGGGGCCTGGAACGACCGCTCCCCGCTCCAATGGGAGATCGCCAACCCAGAACCGGTCGCACGCACGGTCGTTGGTTTGTTGAGCGACTTCTTTCCGGTCACGACCGGTGCGCTCATCCCGGCGGACGGCGGCGTTCACATGGTGGGGATCTAGCCGCCCGTCAAGGCACCACCTCAGCCTTCACAAATCAGTCCTCCACAAATCAGTCCTCCACAAATCAGTCCTCCACAAATCAGTCCTCAGTCCTCCACAGAGCCCCGCAAGCCCACACGAACGGCCCGACACTCCTTGAAGGAGCGTCGGGCCGTTTCTCTACGCAGCGAGAGGGCCAGCGGCCCCCGCCGATGACTCGGCAGTGACCACCGTCCAGCGTTACATAAGTTTCTTGATGATGGTCTGCTTGGTCGGGGTGAACGGCGGGTACAGCACACCGGGGTCGAGCAGCTGGCTGCGGCGCAGCACCGACTTGGCGTGTGAGAACGTCGTAAAACTCGCCTCACCGTGATACGCGCCCTGACCGGATGGGCCGACGCCGCCGAAGGGCAGGAACGGGTTACTTACCTGGAAGACGGTTGCGTTCACACACGCACCACCAGAGGAGGTTTGGTCGAGGACCTTATCTTCGGTCTCAGCGGACTGCGAGAACACGTAGAGGGCCAGCGGCTTGTCGCGGTCGTTGACGAAATCGATCGCATCGTCGACCGAATCGACAGCGATGACAGGAAGGATCGGACCGAAGATCTCTTCTTGCATGACCGGCGCTTCGGGATCGACATCGACGAGTACCGTCGGGCCGATAAAGCGCGCTGCCCGGTCGTGTGCACCGCCGACGGCGACCTTGCCGTTCCGGTCGTCGGCTTCAGGCATCAGGCGCATCAAGCGGTCGAAATGCCGTTCGTTCACGATCCGGGCAATGTCGGCGGAATCTTGAGGATTCTCACCGTAAAAGTCTCCGACGACCTTGGCGAGCTGGTCGACAAAGGCGTCGTGGACATCGCGCTCGACGAGCACATAGTCCGGGGCGACACAGGTCTGACCGGCGTTCATCATGCGACCAAACATCACGCGTCGCGCTGCCAAACCAAGGTTCGCATCCGATGCGACGATGACCGGGCTCTTCCCGCCGAGTTCGAGGGTGGTTGGCGTCAGGTGCCGGGCCGCCGCCGCTGCGATCACGCGAGCGACAACGCCGTTACCGGTGTAGAGGATGTGGTCCCACTGCTCTTCGAGGAGGGCGACCGATTCAGGGATAGCACCTTCGACGACGACAACCGCTTCTGGGTCGACGTACTGCGGGATCAAACGCGCCATCGCTGCGGATGTGGCCGGTGCCAGCTCGGACGGCTTCAAGACGACGGTGTTGCCCGCAGCGATTGCGCCGATCAGCGGCCCAACCGAAAGTTGCAACGGATAGTTCCACGGTGCGATCACCAGGACGGTTCCCAGCGGGTCCTGGTGGATGAACGACTTGCCAGGTTGGAGCGCGATCGGTGTTGATACCTTGCGGGGTTTGGCCCACTTTTCAAGGTTCTTCAGGGTCATATCGATTTCGGCCAGCAGAAACTGCGTCTCGGTCAGAGCGGCTTCAAGACCGGATTTCCCAAGGTCTGCGTGCAGCACCTCGGCCCACTCCTCGGAGTTCTCCTTGAGCATTGATTGGAGGCCTCGGAGCTGTTCGAGTCTCCATTCGAGCGGTCGGGTCTTACCGGACCGAAATGTGGCCTTCAGCATCTTGACGAGTGCTGGCACCTGGGCCACCACCTCTTCGGTTGACTGATTGCTGGATGACAGCGTTTGCGTCATTGGGCGGTACCCCTCCTCGGCGCGACACGGGCGCCGGTTCGATCTGGAACAGGTTTCAATCCAGCTTTGCAACTTAGTTCAGCCGCACTTCACAAAAGAAGCGCACCTGCCAAAAGAACGACGAACCGCGAAGCGCCGCCGCGTTGGCCAGACGAGCAGGCCGCACCGCTATCGAGATCAGGGGCCGATGCGATCGAGGATGCTCTGCCCATTCGGGATCCGGAATCGAGCGATCACGGTCGGCGTTGGGGTGTTGGGCGTATCGATCGGCACGCTCTTGAGTTCGGCGATGATCTGGTCGCGGGTGATTTGCAGCACGCCGTATCCGTGGCGGAATACATCGGCAAACTGCATTCCCGGAAAGATGCCTCCCATGACATCGTTCACCAACGACACGGGATCGCTCAGGTACTGGTCAAATCCCGGTGAGGTGATCGAGCCGGTGACCAGTTCGACGGCGACGGGTTGAGATCCAGGTCGATCGAAGTCTGGTCGGAGGGTACCGGCGAGGAACATGTGCAAATCGCCGGTAACGACCACGACGTTCTTGATGTTGTTCTGCTCGATATGGGAAAGCACGGCTCTGCGTTCCCACTGGTAGCCGTCCCATTGATCACCGTTGAGATAGAAGCCTGCGTTCATCTGCTCCCAACGACCCGGGCGTCGAGTCCAATAGCTGTCGAAATCAAGAAGCCGCCACGGCATCATCATCACCGGGTTACCAATGAGCTTCCAGGTCGCGGCCGAACCGCCGAGACTCGACATGAGCCACTGACGTTGTGCACCGCCGAGCAGGGTGCGACCATCGGCGTGCGACAGTGTTGCCGAACCGGTCGCCGAGTTGCCGCCGGGCAGTTCGGGATCCCGATATTGGCGATCGTCGGTCATGAAAATGTCGGCGAGATTGCCCCAATTGATCGCCCGATAGATCCGCGACGGGTCGTGCGCGGGGCCGAAGGTGGGTTGGTAGTCGAACCACGCTCGGTAGGCGTGCGCGGTCTGAAAGCCGATCTCACCAATGTTGTAGTTGTCTTCAACCTCGTGGTCATCCCAAACAGCGACCATCGGGGCCGAGGCGTGCAGTGCCTGCAGATCGGGATCGGAGCGATACAGCTTGTACTTGTCGCGGTATTGCTCGATCACCTTGGGATAGGCGACCGGATCACTGCGTACGCCGTCGCCGTAGTCGTTGTATTCATAGATGTAGTCGCCCAGGTGCACGAAGTAGTCGAGGTCTTCGTTGGCCATGGCGCGGTACGCGTTGTAATAGCCGCTGGTGTAGTTGGCGCATGAGCACACGCCGATCTTGAGCTTTTCGACCGGTGCTCCGGGGGCGGGTGCGGTCCGAGCGCGCCCGACCGGGCTGGTCTGACCCTTGGCCGTAAATCGGTACCAATACCGGGTGTAAGGGTTCAAGTCCGTGACCGCGACCTTGGCGGTGTGATCGTAGGCCTCCGATGCCTGAACCGTGCCGCTTTGAACCACGTTCGAAAAGTCGGGGTCGGTCGATACATGCCAATCGATGGGAAAGACATCCGAAAAACCGCTCGGACGGACACGGGTCCAAATGTTGAAGCCATCGCTTCGGGGATCGCCCGAGACAACGCCCTGGGGATAAGGACCCCCATCTGAGTTGGCACCTGCCAAACGCTGTGGATTGAACGCGCGCACCGAGGCGGCAACCGCTCCCCGGCCGCCATGCCTCCGAGGACCTTTCGGCGCGTGATGGACGGTCTTTGATTTGACGTACTGCTGCTGCTCACCGGTCTCCCCATCGTCCGTGTGACAGGCCCTTAAGGACCCGTTAACCAGCGGCACCGGTTCACTCGACGTCGGCCTGGCCACGTCGACCATCGATGCGCCGCCCCGATTCCACCCGAGCGCAGAGTAGTCAGCGCGAGCCCGAAACACCACGGTTTCCTAAGAGATCTCGATCCTTCGGACAATTCGACACCAAGCCGAACCCGCAGGACGCCCGCATCCGACCAGCTCGCCGTTCTACGCGAGATAGCCCGGCGTTGAACACAGACGGATCTATTACATCTGCAATTCAGATGGGCACGCGTTGAATCGATCGCTCAATACCAATAGCTTGAAGTTCGCAACCTGCTCACTGCAGGCAGCAGTCGGCGGCCAAACCCGGCCGTGATGTGAAGGGGATCAGCTGCTTTCACCCGCCAGGTGGACAGTCCGACACCGGCTACGCGCATCCCAGGAGGAGCGCAGCCACAACCGAGAGTGGGGTCGTCACAACCGCTGGATCCGTTTCGGCAGTCTGTGAAACCGGACGTCTCAGACGTTCTTCTCGGCAGAAGTCTTCAACCGTCACGGTTGCTGCCGACGAAACCCTCCGGCCTGCGGTCGGTCATTACCCGACCGAATTTGGTTCCTTGGCTCACCGCCTTCCGGAACCCACTCTCGACCGCCTCCTTGGAGGTTTTTCGAAATGCCTGCTTTCAAGCTGTTCATGCCCGCTGCGCTCGCGCTGATCGGAACCGCAAATACGGTCGTTCCAGCACCGGCGATCACAACACCAGATACCGGCGACACTCTGAGCGTCCTTCGGGAGTCCTCGGGACCGCCATCGTTCTTCGGTGGCGAAGAAACCTACCTTGACCAACTGGTCAGCGGGGCCCGCCCCGCAGCCGACTCCGCTTCCTCTCGACAAGAGGTCGCAATCAGCACGGAGTCTGCGCACACACACGTCGACGACACAGCAACACGCTTTGATGCAGAGGTGCGTGCGGACCGCGCAAGCGCCAGAACCGAATCGGCGACCGACGCATTGGGCGCCGCCTCGGCTCGCACCGAAATCAATGCCGAAGCCGCCCGCATCAACGCCGAACGCGACGCGTCCGACGAGGCCGAAACACAACGGCTGCGGTATCACGCGATCGAAGCCGTCACAGCCGACCGCCCCCGGGTAACGACCACGACGGCGCCAGCTACCACCAACACGACGTGGCGAGCAACCACGACGACCACGACGACGAGTACTACGTCGACGAACCTCGACCGCTCCGCCGACGACACAACCGCCAGCGACCCGGACTCCCGCTACGCAGGCACCGGCACCTGCGGCTGCCTGCCGGGGCATCGGGCACGCTGGCTTGTATCCGCCGAATCGAATCGGGCGGCAACTACGGCGCCGTCAACAGCACCGGTCGATTCCGAGGCGCGTACCAGTTCGATCGGACCACCTGGAACTCGGTCGCGGCCCGCCACAACCCCGCCTACGTCGGCGTCGATCCGGCGGCTGCACCCGCTGCCGTTCAAGATCAGCTCGCGGCGGCCCTGATCAGCGAGCGGGGCCTCAGCCCGTGGCCGACACCGAACCGGCGCTGCCGCTAAACCCGATTCCCCACGACCGATGAGGTATTTGGGCAGGTCAAACGAACCATCCGCCTAAACCCTACCTTTTTGGTCGGATTTCGCCCGCCGAGCGACTACCATGACCGTGCCGTCCCGTTCTGGGGCGGTGCGGTCATTTTATACGCATTCCTCGCTGTTGTCGACGATTCAGGACCTCACGACGAATGCAACCAAGCACACGGAGAGATACCCATGAGCATTCGACTCGGCGATACCGCCCCTGACTTCACCGCAGACAGCACCGAGGGCACGATCTCGTTTCACGACTATCTTGGCGACGGTTGGGGTGTCCTGTTCTCACACCCCAAAGACTTCACACCGGTCTGCACCACGGAACTCGGCGAGGTAGCCCGACTCAAGCCCGAATGGGACAAGCGCAACGTCAAGGTTGTTGGCCTCAGCGTCGACTCGGTCGACGACCACAACGCGTGGAAGGGCGACATAGAAGAGACCCAAGGGACCGCATTGAACTTTCCCTTGATCGACGGCACAGAAGTAGCCGGGTTGTACGACATGGTTCACCCGAACCACAACAACACCCTGACCGTCCGTTCGGTCTTCATCATCGGACCGGACAAAACGGTCAAGCTGATCATCACCTACCCCGCATCGACTGGCCGTAACTTCCAAGAGATTCTGCGCGTCATCGACTCGCTGCAGTTGACCGCGGACTACAGCGTCGCGACGCCGGTCAATTGGACCGACGGCGAAGACGTCATCATCGCACCCGCGATCTCAGACGACGACGCCAAAGACCGCTTCCCGGCGGGTTGGCAGACCCTCAAGCCCCTATCTGCGCGTCACCCCACAGCCCAACCGGGTTGGATAAGGGCCTCACGGGGCGGGCCGCCGCATAGGTTGGCCGCAGCCGACGAGGCGGCACCGATTGCACCACATCAGCCCGGGTCGGTCGTGACCGACCCGGGCTGGGCTGAATCTGTTGTCATCGACCTCGATTGAATCCGTTGGCTTTGAGCGGTACAGGTGAGGCGCGTATGCCGACATCGTCACTCGAGTGGAGTCTGCTCGCAGCTCAATGACATCGAAGGGCGATCAATGAGCCGAGCTCGCATCTGGGGAACTGTCATCGCCCCCGTTCGCCTCGTGGGCGGCGATGAGGGCGTCATTGTGGGCCTTCCGCTCAGCGGCTTCGTTCTTCAACTTCTTGCGCGAATAGATCAGGTACTTGAAGAAGGCGACGAGCCCAGCGCCGATCAGCGCCCCGATCAGAGACGCGACACGAAAGCCCGGGGCTTCGACGTCCAGGGTGCGCTCGCCCGCGTGCGCAGCGCTGCCATTGCCGATCACGATGCCTAACGTCAGCAGATTCGGGAGTGCGAGAACGACTGCTCCCAACAGCTTCAAGCTAGCTGTCTTCCAACTATCGGAGCGATGGATGCTGAGCAAGACCAGGAGCGGTAGTGCGGTAAAGAGAGCCCCGACAGCGAGCCCGACCATCCACCCCGACCACATCGATCCATTGATGATGCTGCCCATCTGATGCGACCACCAACGCGGCATGACCGTCGCGAAGAACAGGGTGATGACGGCGCCGATCGCCAGGAATATGGCAGTTCGCTTGGCCAGAGACTTCCAGTCGCGTCCCTGGCCATCCGCCTCCGACGAAGTGGATTGATCCGGGGCTCGTCCCTTGTTGCGTCGGCTGCGACGCGTGGACTCGGTTGTAGACGCCGAGCGGTTCGTGCCGCTCGTTGAGTCTGCGTCAGCCGACAGGCCTTCGCCGTTGCCGTTCGAGCTGTCGTTGGTCATCGACGACCTCCATGTACCGCGCACACCAGAAAAACGGATAAGTGGGGAGCATCTCTTCTGTCCGAAGACTCGCACAGAAGGGCCACGCCTCGCTCAGAAACCTCGCAAACGATCGCACGTTGAACGTTCACGCTCCGCGTCTGGTGGCTCTCGTCGCGACTATGAGGGCCAGATGCCGCGCTCTTGGAAGACAGACCGCAGCACCGCCGGACGATCGGTCATGATGCCGTCGACGCCGAGGTCGAGCAACCGATGCATCTCCTCGGCATCGTCGATGGTCCAGACGTGCACAGCGACACCGTGCCGCTTCGCAGAACGAACGAAGAGTCGGTCGACGATGGGAAGGCGACCGTAGCGGGTCGGCACCTGGGCGCACAGCCCCGCCCCCCTCTTGACGGGCAGCCGCAAGGAACGCAGGCGCAGACTCCTGACGTCGGTCGGCCCGAGCGCCGTGCAGAGGCGCGGACCGAACCGTTCCCGCAGCGTCGCGAGCCTGCGGTCGCTAAAGGAGCCGACACAGACCCGGTCGAGTGCGTCTAAGTCGTCCAGTATCGCCGCCAAAGGCGCAACCGCCGCGCTGGACTTTGGGTCCAGGTTGAAGCAGGTGTTCGGGAAGGTTCGCAACACGTCTTCGAGCAGCGCGATCGGCTCATCGCTCCCACCGATGCGAACCTCTGCGAGCTCATCCCAGGTCTTTGATGCGACAGGCCCGGTCGCGTTGGTGACGCGGTCGAGGTACTCATCGTGGAACACGACCAGTTTGCCGTCGGCGGTCGCGTGCACATCGGTTTCGAGATATCGATATCCGGCGTCGACCGCCTCGCGAAACGCCGCCAAAGAATTTTCGGGAGCTTCGAGCGCACCGCCCCGATGGGCGATCCCGATGGGAACCTCGACGTCGAGATAGGGATGGACCGCCACTACGCACCTCTCCCTGATGACCATTCGCCGCGGGCGATGAGCACGTCTTTGAGCACCGAAGGCCGATCGGTCATGATTGCATCGACCCCGAGATCAAGAAGCTCTGACATCTCTTCTGGGTCGTCGATCGTCCACACGTGGACCTCGATCCCCCGCTGATGCGCGGCGTTCACGAACTTCTCTGTCGTCACCCGAAAACGTCCATTTCGTGGAGGAACCGAGGCAACACCGCCGGGGATGGTCCCGCAAGGTATCCCCGCCGCAGCGGCGCGTAGCCGTCCGATCTCGGGAACGGAAAGGTTCGTCAAATAGCCATCACCCAATTGTGCTCGCAGGCGAGCCAGCGGGCGCGGAGCAAAACAGGCAACACAGAACCGTTCGGGCTCGTCCCTCTTCAACAGCAACTCACAGAGGCCGTCGACGCTGGATGCATCCTTGACGTCGAGGTGGATCTTGGTTGCAGGAAAGGTCGATAAGACATCGTCGAGGCGCGCAATAGGTTCCTTCGTCTCCCCGACCCTGAACGTTGCCACCTCAACAAAGTCACAATCTTCGACCGACTCCGAGCGACCGCTCAGCCGCTGCAACGAGTCGTCGTGAAGACGACGAGCACACCGTCCTGAGTCGTTCGAACATCGAGTTCGAGGTAGTCGAATCCGAGTTGAACAGCACCGTCGAAGGCACCCATCGTGTTCTCGGTCCACTCAGCGGATCCGCCTCGATGTGCGATTGCGCGAGGTGGGGCCGGAGCCAGGTAGCCAAACCGCGCACGGGACATGGCCAGCGAATCTGGTCGCTCCGTACCGGGCGACCTTTCGGCGGCACGCGCAGGCTGTCGACGCTTGGGGCTCATATGCCCGTCCTTGACCAGGGGGTTCGGCTCATCAACCCAGCGGAGTGGTCCACCTCACCCAAACTACAAGACCCATACCGCAGCTCAGGACCATGCCACCAGCGACTCAACGTCCCGGGATCATGCCCAAACGGTGGTCACCCGCGCCACGTTGGGCATCAAACCGCGTTTCATCAGATGCACAACGCCGTCGGGTGTGGTTGCATTGCGGGCTACACGTCCACGTTGAGGAGGCTTGAAGGTAGATGGACCACGCGCTGTTGATCTTGATCACGGTACCTCTCGTGACCGCGTTCATTGGTTGGTCCACCAACTGGGCCGGCGTCAAGATGATCTTTTATCCCCAGAAGTTTGTCGGCATCCCGCCGATCCTGGGCTGGCAGGGCGTCCTGCCCCGCAAGGCCAGTAAGTTCGCCGCCGATGTCGGCGACATGATGACCGACAATATCTTGGACGCCGAAGAACTCGTCTCAAAGATCGACCCGGACGAGGTTGAAGCACTCTTTGGCGAGACGATCGACGAGCAGGCCGAAAACATCGTCACCAAGGTCGCAGCGATCATGCGTCCCGGCTACTGGGACCAGCTCGACCCCTCCGTCCAGACCATGATCATCGACATGATCAAGAACCAGACACGGGATCAGTCCCGCGCCCTGTTCGACGACATGAAAGATCGGTCAAACGAGGTCATCGACCTCAAAGAGCTCATCATTGGGCTGCTGACCGGGCCAAACGTCGACCGTTTGGTGCGTCTGTTTCAAGAAATCTCCGCAAAGGAGATGAAGTTCATCATCCGTTCGGGCGCATACCTCGGTCTGATCATCGGCATTGTTCAGGCGTTCGTAGTGCTCGTCGCCGATGACTGGTGGCTCCCGCCGATCATCGGTATCGGTGTTGGTCTGCTCACCAACTTCGTCGCCATCCAGATGATCTTCCGCCCGATCGAACCAAAGCGCTACTTTGGGTTGTTCACCTATCAGGGACTCTTCCCTAAACGCCAAGACGAGATCTCTCGGCAATATGGTGAGATCGCAGCAAACGAGATCATCACGCCTGAGAATCTGATCGAGTACTTGACCCGAGGCGAGACCGGCAACCGCATCTCGGCCCAGGTCCTTGAAACGGTGTCCGGCCAGATCGATCAGAACATGCCGCTGCTCGAGCAGATGTTCCAGGTCGAGGCGTCACCCGAACAGGTGCAGGCGGTCAAGGTCGCCGTGCTGAGCACCTTGTTGTCGGCCATCCCCGAAGTACAACCCGACCTCGAGAAGTACCTGGCAAAACGCCTCGATGTCGAAGAGACCGTCTACGGCAAGCTGTCGTCGCTACCAAAACCCGAATTCGAGCGGATTCTGCGCGGTGTGCTCGAAGAAGACGAATGGATTTTGGTCGCCATTGGAGGTGTGCTCGGCGGACTCGTCGGTCTCGTCCAAGGACTCGTCATTCTCGGGACCTGACCCGTAGCGTGGGCCTTTGGTAGAGCGCAGTTGGCTCCGACCGGGGCGCCCCGACCGGCCGCCAAAACGGTACCGGCCAACGCTCACGACGAAACCGCCTAGCCAGCACCACAACCGAGGGATCGACCGTCATGGCACATGAGAATCTCTATTTCAGACAGTTGCTTTCTGGACGGGACTTCGCCGTCCGAGACGACCTCGCCACCCAGATGCGCAACTACGTCTACGCGATTGGAGATTCCCAGACACGGGAGGTCATCCTCGTCGACCCGGCATATTCGGTCGGCGAATTGGTCGATATCGTCGCCGCAGACGGGTACACGGTGACCGGAGCGCTCGCAACACACTGCCATCCCGACCATGTCGGTGGGTCGATGATGGGATTTGAGCTGATCGGCATCGCCGAACTGCTCGACCTTGTCGATGTTCCTATTCACGTCAACCGAGACGAAGCTCCGTGGGTGGAACGCATCACCAGCGTCTCACCCAGCCACCTCGTCTCCCACGATTCAGGCGACGTGGTCACCGTCGGTCAGATCGATATCGAGCTCATTCACACACCCGGTCACACGCCGGGAAGCCAGTGTTTCCTGGTCGATCAGCGTCTCATCGCAGGTGACACGCTCTTCCTCGACGGCTGCGGCCGCACCGATCTGCCAGGGGGCGATCCCGAACAGATGTATTACTCCCTTACCCAGCGTCTTTCGAAGGTGTCGCGGGACTCGGTGCTCTATCCCGGTCACAACTACTCAGGCGCGCCATCTGCGCCGATGGGCGATGTGCGCGATCACAACTACGTGTTCGCACCCACATCCGTCGACCAGTGGTTGGCCATGTTCGGTGGCGGCCGGTGAGGCTGCTCATCGCCACATGCGAGGTTGAATACAGCGGCCGTTTGGGCGCCAGTCTCGCTTCAGCGAAGCGGTTGCTGCTGTTCAAAGCCGACGGCAGCATCTCGATCCACGCCGATTCTGGCGCCTACAAGCCCCTCAACTGGATGAACCCGCCCTGCACGATCACCGAACAAGACGGCAACATTTCGATCCGCAGTCCCAAAGGCGACGTATTGCTCATCACGATCCACGAGATCCACGATGAGGTCGTTACCGAGTTGGGCACCGACCCCGGTTTGGTCAAAGACGGTGTCGAGGCCGAAATGCAGGCCCTGATCGCCAAGCGTGTCGAGGCGTTGGCCGACGACTTCCAATTGGTCAGACGCGAGTTCCCAACCGATATCGGGCCGGTCGATCTGCTGTGCCGTGACGGCGAGGGACAAGCCGTCGCCGTTGAGGTCAAACGCGTTGGTGAGATCGCTGGAGTGGACCAACTGGTGCGGTACCTCGAACGACTCAACCTCGATCCCGGACTCTCCCCCGTTCGAGGGATGTTTGTTGCCGAACGGATCAAACCACAGGCAAAGGTCTATGCCGAAAGCCGCGGCATCTCCTGGAAAGAGCTACCGATTCCGGTGCTTCGCGACGAGCTCGACGACGAGCTCCGGCTGTTCTGACCATCGGGTGCTCTGAGCATGCATGGCGGTCACAGCACCTGTTACCCAGCCTGAGCTGCCACGGCCGCGGCCGCTTCAGCTGCCTTGTCAGCGTCGCCCAGATAGCCGCGTTCAACCACGTTGAACGACGCGTCGAACTCGTATTTGAGGGGGATTCCCGTCGGGATATTGAGCTCGGCGATATCCGCGTCGGAGATGTTGTCGAGGTGCTTGACCAGCGCGCGCAGACTGTTCCCATGGGCCGCGACGATCACATTGCGACCGGCGCAAAGATCGAGGGCGATCGTGTCGTGAAAGTACGGAACAACCCGAGCGACGACATCGGCAAGGCACTCCGTTGCTGGGAGCACATCGGGTGGAAGGTTCTGATAACGCGGGTCGAAGCGCGGGTGGCGTGGATCGTCCAAGCTGAGAGGCGGCGGCGGTGTGTCGTAGCTGCGGCGCCACTCAAAGACCTGATCCTTGCCGAATCGCTCGGTTGTTTCGATCTTGTTCAGGCCCTGAAGATCGCCGTAGTGACGCTCGTTCAGCCGCCAGCTGCGCACCTCGGGCAACCAACACCGGTCCATCGTCTCGGCTGCGAGATGCAGTGTCCGAATCGCCCGTTTCTGCAGTGACGTATAGGCAATGTCAAAGGCGATGTTCGCGTCGAGGAGATCACGCCCGGCCTGCCGAGCTTCTTGCTCACCTTGTTCGGTGAGGTCGACGTCTTCCCAACCGGTAAAGCGGTTCTCTAGGTTCCACTGCGACTGCCCATGGCGAACAAGCACCAGTACCGACATCGTTCCTCCAAGCTGCCCAACGTTGTTGCGGGGATGGTAGTGAAACGAGCTACGAAGAGCGAAAGGCAACCACGGTGTCCGGCGGCGGCGAAAAGCTAATCTCGCCACCGTCCTATGAATGTTCGACCACCCGTTTTGGAGGCATCCATGTTGACCGCGACCGACGCAGACCTCACCGCTGGGCTTTCGACACACATGCTCAGCTCGGATGTGGCCTTCGCCGTCGCAACCGCCCGACGCGCCGGGGACCTCACTCTCGAAGCGTTCCGGTCGCGATCCTTTGCCACACGCACCAAAACCGACGGATCTCCGGTCACCGAAGCCGACACGGCGGCCGAAGGTCTCATACGAACCGAGATCGGGGCGACCTACCCCTCTGACGCGATCGTGGGTGAGGAAGAGGGCTCCACCGAGGGCTCTTCAGATCGGTGCTGGATCCTCGACCCGATCGATGGAACGAGAGCCTTTGCCCGGGGTGTTCCAACGTTCGCGACGCTCTTAGCCCTCCAGGTCGGCGATGCATTGTCGGTGGGCGTGATCTACTTACCAGCGTTGGGCGAACTACTCGTCGCTGCGGTAGGCGGTGGCACGTGGCTCAACGGTGCACCGTGTACGGTCGCTTCTGGGGACCATCTCACCGAGTACGTCGCGTCGACGAGCGGTTTTGACTACTGGATGCCTGAGGGGATCGCGCTGCTGCGATCCCGGGGTTTGGCGATGCGTACTTGGGGTGATGCATGGGGGCACGCTCTGGTGGCCTCTGGGCGGGTCGACATGATGATCGACCCGATCGCCTGGGAATGGGACCTCGCAGCACCTGCGGTCATCACCCGCGAAGCGGGCGGAGTGTTCTATGGCCTCGACGGAACCGGCAGTCACACGACCGGCGGCGCCGTGTCCGCCACCCCGCACCTGGCCCAAGACGCCCTCGATGTACTTCAGGCAGCGGCGCCCATCTAGACACCCCAGGGGGTCTCTAGATGCCGGTGAGGTCCTCCGGGGCATGCAGCCGCCCCGTGGCGCTCTGAATGCCCTCTCGGTATCTGGGCTGTCGGTGCTGCGCGGGACGTCCGGGTTACGGGGCGGTCGTGGCGCCGTTCGAGGCATCACCACCGGTCGGAGTCCCACGGTTGGAGTCCCAGCGGTCGGCGTACCGCCGGTCACCGAGCCATCCGTCGTCGACCCGCCCGTCGTCGAGCCATCCGTCGTCGAGCCATCCGTCGTCGAGCCGTCTGTCGTCAACCCGTCTGCGGTCGAGCCATCCGTCGTCGAGCGTCTGCGGTCGAGCCATCGGTAAGAGCGCCGTCGGTCGCGCTGCCCGTCGTAGCACCGCCGGTCAACGAACCCAACGTGGTTACGCCATCGGTTGCAGTTGCACCGGCGGTCGTCGAACCATCCAGACCATTCGTCGTCACCTCGCCAGTCGTCAGACCATTCGTCGTCACCCCGCCGGTCGTCAGACCATTCGTCGTCACCCCGCCGGTCGTCAGACCATTCGTCGTCACCCCGCCAGTCGTCAGACCATTCGTCGTGAGACCGCCGGTGACGCCGGAGCCGGGGAGGCCCCCAGCAGGCAGGCCCGTGGTGTTGTCGGCCTGAGCGTTTGGTGAGGGCACCGATGCTGCCGGGGTGGGCAGATCGACTCGCGCAATCGCGAAGTTGTAGGGGTTGACGACCGTATCCGACGGGCGCCGCTCGACGGTCCATTCCATCTCGACAGCGTTGGTGATCTGCACAAACGGCTCGGCCCCGTCCGCCGCAGCGCGCTGAGCATCTGTCCGCCACTGCAACACATTTTTGGCTTGAGGAGCGGTCAACACGATGTCGTCAAAGGTCCGGCCGATGACATACAGCCGTTTGTTCTCTCCGGCCCACGCATTGGCTAACGCTGTCCAGTTGTCCTCGGTGAGTTCGGGCGAAACCGATGAAACAGGAACGCCACAGAAACCCCGCAGCGACGGAATCAGGTCGTGGTGCACACCTGGTCCGAGGATCTCTGGTGTATCCCGAACGATCGCGACCGCTCCCCCGTCCACCGCATCACAGACAAGATGCATCTCCTGGAGGCCTCGCGAATCCTCTCGAGCCTCCCAAACCGGCACCAGATACCAGGCGGGCACGATGATCGCGATCACTGCACCCAGGTATCCCACATAGGACAAGGCACGTGGCCATTGACCTTCTGGTCCCCGGCGTACGAGGCGTTCTATGAACCAAAATGCGAACACCAAAAATCCGGGTATGACAAGCGGCATGAATTGGCGCATCACCCAGGGCTGATCGGGCCAACCGTTGGCTCGCGACAGGCTCAACACCGCGATTGGAATGAAGAACAGCACGAGCGGGAGCGTCGAACGCGCCCGTCCCTTCACCGTGTCGCGTACAGCGAACGCCAGACCGAGGGCGCCCAGCACCAGCGTTGTTTCGACGATGTACCAACCGACCCAGCGCAGCCCGTAGGACCGGTAGCGTGCAGTGCCATCGACCTCAACCGGCTGACCCGTCGTCTGGTCGACGCAGATGCCCGTATCGATCTGGTAGCTGTATCCGTTGTCGTTGCATTGCAACCGTTCGATATAGGCCTCGTCGGTGCCATGGGTGTCTGCCAACGTCGGCCAGACGGTGTAACCGAGCACCAACGTCACCAGCACGAGCGCGAAGGCAAACCACGACAGGCGATCCTTGGCGCTCGGAGACATGCGGCTCCGCGACGCAACAGCACGCCACGCCACGCGAACGAGCAGCGCGCCGCTCGCCCCGAGCAACCCGACGACGAACAGCATCACGATTCGATCTGAGTGCTCTGAGAGGTAGCTCGACGAGACGATGATGCCGTCGAGGAACCAACCCGCCACCACGGAAACGGCGACACCACCAAGGAACTGCGGCAGTCCGCGAGCGACCGCCTGTTGCTCGGCGGTCGGCTGGAGCGGACGGCTCGCATCGATGATCTGGACTTGAGCCTTATCGGAACTGCGGGCCCACTCAAAGGCGGCATACAGAGCCACCGGGGCGAGCACCATAAGCCCATCCACACCGGTCATAGCCACCGCGCCGACGCATAAACCCGCGACGATCCAGCGAGATGGCCGGATCGGAATCCACAGCTTCGACCGGTGTTCACCGTACGCGGCTGGGTCGAGAACGGCGATCGAGGCAAAGGCGCGCGCGTCGACGATGAGCCACAGCCCGGCCATCATGAACACGAATGCAGGCATCTCGTGGTAGACGTCGCGGCTCATGACCATAAAGATCATGTTCACCGCGAGCGCCGCTGTCGCTGCAGCGGCGTACCAGGCGCGCATCAGCCGGCTCGCCAAGGCGTAGAACGCCAACAGGCCGATCGCGGCTAAGAACGGCGCGGTCCACAGCACGAAGAAGTCGTCCGCGACGAACGGGACGAGATCGTTCATCCATCCGCCGACCGCCAGATAGACCGGCATGACGTGAGCGAAATCGACCGTGATCGTGCCGTCGTCGTCGACGACATGTTCAAAGGCGTAACTGGACGCACCAGCCACACTGGCGAACGGCCCCGGATTATTTGCCTCATGGATACTGGGATGATCGACGAGCCACCGCCCCGCCGCCAGCGTGGCACCGGGTTGGCGGTCGTTGATGACATGTTCTGAGACATAGGTTGCGTTGAACAACACGACGACCGTCGTAAACAAGATGACAGCGATCGTCGCGGGATGAATCGGCCCAAGGGCGCCTGGGAGTTCGAGCGGACGCCAAAAGCGCATGATGCCAACGGTCATCATCAAGGCGAGCGGTAGCACGGTGTAGCTGCGGAACTGGTCGATCGCCAACATGGCAACGCCCATAATCGCCAAGCTGATGAGCCAGGCGATGATGACGGTCAGACCGGTACGGAACCAGTCGGTCGGGCCGGGCTCGGTCAGTCGACTGGGGATAAGCCCCTCGTCCTTGGTGCTCGCGGCGCCTTCGGGGGCTGCTTTCACCAGAACCTGGGTTCCCCCTGGGGAAGCATCGGGGTTCTCGGTCCACCAGGCCGCAGCGCCACCTTGGCGTCCCGGAACGGAGAACGGTTCACTCGGCGTCTTGCCGACGGTCGGCCATCGTTTTGCGCTTTGACGCTTGGGGATATCGGGCCATTCGGCTCGTCGGGCACGAGCGGACCTCGTGGGCCGGTCCGACCTCAACGACCCAGAACCGGTTGCCGCGCCTGCAGGGCGCCCGGGCCATTTGGCCGATGAGCCGGCGGTTTCGCCGACATCGATGACATCGCCAAACCGCCCATCCGGGCCCGACAGATCGATCGACTCGAGAGGTTGTTCCCCATCTGGTTTGGGCACGTTGTGATGCACACCGCCGAGCAGATCTTCGTCGCTTGCGAGTTGATCTGCACCGACGATCGGACGGCTGATCCCGGCGGCGAGCCCTGCAGCCGAGGCTGCGGCGACACCAGCACCGCTCTCGCGCCGGGGAATCTGGCCCGCACGGTCATCAGCCCGATCGTCACGTGTCGCTGGTCGTTGATCGGTGGAACGCCGCGGTCCTGGTTGGTCGTCGGCAGCGCGCTGCGCTTGGCGCGCCCGACCACGTCCGCCGCTCGGCGGCCACATACCGATCGCCGATCAGCGTCGTCTGCCCCGTCGCCCAGCACTTCGTCACCGGCTTGAGGGACATCGCTGTCATCGCCTTCGAGCACGGCGGTGTGACCCGTATCAGCATCGGCCACAGCGATCTCGACAGCCTCGCCATCGGCGTCATCGACGATGGCTGCGATCTCGTCGAGAAAGTCAGCATCGTCGAGTAGATCCGGAACCCCAGAGGGCGACTCCGAGGTTGCAGCGACGGATCCCTCGTTGGCCCGAACGGCGTCGATATCCGCGTCGGTGGCTGCGGCGTCGGTCGCTGCAACGTCGCCCGAGGCAGCGTCGATCGAGGCGCCGTCGATGGATGCGCCCTCGGCCGGCGCGGCGCCAGCCAGCGCATCCTCGGCCGGGGTGTGTTGTCGTCCAGTTTGGCTGTCGTCCCCTCGGCGACGCCAGCATCGTCCGCTCGCAGCGATCTGTCCGCCGACCCGGCGTCGCTAGAGGCGTGAGAGTCCGTTTCGTATGGACCTGCATCTGATCTGGCCTGGACGGGCGATTCATCAGCCAGGGTGGTTGGCGCTTTGCGTCGCCCCCGCAAACGACCGAACAGACCGCGTCCTTGGGAAGCAGCGCCTGGCCGACCCGCATCGGCGGGCCCTGCCGCAAAGGGTTCAACCCGAGCCGAACGCTCAAATGCGCCGCTGTCGTCGTGGCCATCGAACAACGAATCGAGAGCGTCGGGCGTCATCGGCGTCTCACCGGTGTCGTCCCAGTCGGCTTGTCCCCACCCGGGATCATCAACGATCGAAAACAATTCGTCGTCGGTGATCAACAGAGCGTCGAGCGCACCGTCGTCGGTGTCATCGCCCGCGTGATCACGTTTGGATTCACCCCGACTGGGCTTGCGGTCACCGGATCCGCGCTCGCTCGCATCGGCGGCTTCGTCGAGGCCGCGAGGCTCAGGAGCGCTGCGTTCGCCCGCTGGAGGGCCCGTGGTAGGCGCCGCAAGCTCAGACACGTCGCCAGCTTCCACAACGTGGCTGTCGTCTTGCTCTGCGTCGTCGAGGGCAACGATGTCGGCATCTTCAACATCGTCGTCGCTGTGCAGGTCGAAGTGTTCTTCGAGCCGCGCTTCGTCAGATGCTGAGAAGGGTTCTGCGTCGACATGGTCGGCGTCGAGATGGTCGGGATCGTCACCGGCGCCGAAGTCGCGAACCTCGTGTTCGCCGTCATCAGAACCCGACAGCGGACCTTCGGCGATGAACTCAGCGTCGAGGTGCGACGACTCGAGAATTTCAGCCTCCAACACCTCGGAGTCGTCAATCTCATCTGCCGCAAAGCCCCATCCGCGAGACGAGCCAGCCGCATCCGACGGTTCTGCAGCGTCGGAGCGTCCCCGACCGAACCGGAACCCCCGTTTGGAGCGGCGCTTGGATTGCCGTGAGCTCCGGGATTCCCCGCCAGCGGATGCATCGTTGTCATCCATCGCGGTCGAGTCGAGATCGGAACCGTCGACACGGTCATCTTCGTCGCTCGCTTGGCCTTCATCGAGTTGAAGGGGATCGCCTGAAACCCCCACGTCGCTGCCCGCGCCAGGAGCGATGTCTATCTCTGCGGACAGATCGGCCATATCTGAAAAGTCAGAGAGACCATCGGATCCAGAACGCCCGGTCCAAAAACCATCCCCAGTGTGAGCTCGTTCATCTGACGCCTTGGCGTCCTCAGGGGTCCGAGCACCTGTCGAATCCGTCGGTCCGAAGCCGAGGAGATCGTCGAATCCCCCCGGGCGACCGCGACGGGCAGCTTCGGCGAGGTCATCGTCGCCCTGGTTGCGAGCAGCGTCGGCAGCGGCGATGCGGTCGCGCGCCCGACGAGACCACTGCTCGACCTCGGAGTCACCTCGACGGGCGTCGTCCGCGTCGAAACCGCTGTCTAACAAGTCAGCATCGTCGACACCGACGGGTTCGGCCACCGAATCGTCGTGCCCTGCCCAGCTGTCAGGGTCTGAGTCGTCGGAGGATCGAGCATCTGGGTCACGTGCTCCGCGCTCGACGTCGTCGTCGGTATCGGAGTGTCGTGCGTTGCCGCCGGGCCGGTCGTCATCGCCGCGGCGTCGGCGTCGGAACAGCCCGCCAGAGCGTTTGCGTTGAGCGCGCGGGGCAGGGTCGTCGTCTGTCAGAAAACCCAAGTCGTCGCTGTAGGTATCGTCCACCTCTGAGAGTGCATCCCGGCCGACGACCGTCGCCTCCCAAACCTCTGATCGTGGAGCGGTCCACTCGCGGTCGCCGTCATCGTCAGACCACGAGCTCTCAACCCAGCTCTGACCCCAAGAGTCCTCACTATCGTCGGTCGAGCGAGTCGGTTCTTGTCCGCCGCGCTCTTGGCGCGAACGACTCCGACGGCGTCGGCGATCGGGACGTTGGCCAACGGCTTCATCGGAGCTTTCGAACTCGCCATAGGAGTCGCCGCGGGTGGACGCATCGGCAGACTGGGCACCAGCGCCACCCCGGGTGAAAGAACCATCGGAATCGACGTCGTCGGAAACCGATTCGTCGCGGGTGCCTCGAGCGCTCCGACCGGTTCCGGCCCGGCGAGACCGTCTCGACCCGGTACCGGCACCACCACCGCGCCGCGAAGCCTCGGATCGTCGACCCGAGTCGGTATCAGCGCTGTACGCATCGCCGTCGAGCAGGTGATCGCCGCTGGTATCGGCCCAAAGGTCCTCTTGGGACTCCTCGGAAACACCCGACGGCTCCTCGAAGACCACATCATCTGAAGGCCTCGGCGATCGACCAGAGATCCGGACACTCGACGGTCCGACCGACGGCTCGTCTACCGGACCCAAGACATTCATCGCCGAACTCGGTTCGGCAACCGTGTCGCGGTCGTCGCCCTGCCGATCGGATCGACGTGCATCGCCTCGCAAAATCCGTTGGGAGCGTGAGCGTCGCCGCCTCTCGGCGCGCGACAGAGGACGTTCCCTATCGTCGGACTCAAACGAGTCGCGCTTGCTCATATGGTCCTCCCGTGACCGTCGGTGACGGTCATGCCTGCTGTAACACCATGGCGTGAAAGTCGACGACCCGCCACTTCAGTTCGAACTCGATGCTAAATACACCGCCGTCACCGCGAGCACGAAGACGAACAACGTCATCACCAGCATGTACGTCCCAGCCCGAGACGTGTGAACCCGCGGCGGTGGCGTCTCCGCATCCGAACGTGGGGAACGCTGCCTTCTTTGACCGACGTATGCTAGGCGCCCGTCGTCGTGAGCAACAGACTCGCTCGGTTCCGCATCGGGCGATGGTCGAGCCGAGGCCCTCGACGGGTCCTCTTGGGTGCTGGAACGGTCCGGTCGGGAAATCGTTGAGGTTTCCCCGACCATATTGACCCACGTCATATCGTCCCTCGCAAGGCTGGACAACGTGACATCGGTTGCCGAGAGCACGTCTCCGTCCATGCGGCTGCCACATCGCCGACAGAACGTCCGCTCATCGAGGTGTTCTAAACCGCATTTCTCACAGACCTGCACCATGAACCGTCATCGTCCCACGGCGAAGCTCCGAACCGCTGCCCAGGGCATCGATTACGAAGGTTAAAAGTCCTCGTCGAAGCTGACGGCTCCCGAAATACCGACCTGGTAGGCCGACACACGCCGTTCGAAGAAGTTCGAGAGCTCCGGAACATCTTGGAGAGCGAGAAAGTCAAATGGGTTCCTCGAACCAAAATGCGCAGGCAGTTGCAGCGATATCAGCCGCTGATCCGCAACGTATTCGAGGTATTGACGCATATCGTTGAGCGACATACCGGGAACGCCTTGACCGAGCAGGTCCTCGGCGAACATCAGCTCGCATTCCACCGCCTCGGTCAACATCGAAACGACATCGTGACGCATGCGATCGTCGAACAGTGACGGGTCCTCACGGCGAACGGTCTCGACCACTTCAAGAGCGAAGTTCATGTGAGCCGACTCGTCGCGAAACACCCAATTGGTGCCGCTGGCAAGCCCGTTCAACAAGCCCTTTGAACGCAAGAAGTAGACGTACGCGAATGCCCCGAAGAAGAACAATCCCTCGATGCAGGTAGCGAAGCAGATCAGGTTCATCAAGAAGCGACGGCGGTCCTCTGACGTAGTCAGCGGCTCATCACCGATCGAGTTCATCCACTTAAAGCAGAACTCGGCCTTGCGCTTGATCGACGGGATGTTCTCGATCGCGGCAAAGGCTTCTTCGCGCTGCTCGTCATTGGCCAGATAGGTATCCAACAGCGTGAGATAGAACTGGACGTGTAACGCCTCTTCAAAGAGTTGGCGCGACAGATACAAGCGGGCTTCGGGTGCGTTGATGTGACGGTAGAGGTTGAGGACCAGGTTGTTGGCAACGATCGAATCGCCGGTTGCGAAGAACGCGACCAGCCGATTGATCAGGTGCCGTTCCGCGGCCGACATCTTGTTCAGGTCGATCCGGTCGTCAGAGAAATCGACCTCATCGACGGTCCAGGTGTTCTTGATCGCGGTGAGGTACATCTCATAAAAGACCGGGTAACGCATCGGCCGAAGCGTCAGATCAAGTCCGGGGTCCAAAATGGAACGTCGGGCCTCCAGAGGAGCGTTTGTCGTGGTAAACGCCACCTCTGGAGGTGCCGACACAGCGCCAGGAGCGGATGGCGCAAACCATTGAGCTTGTGCAGAGTTGGTTTCCATCAGTCACAGGCCTCACAGGTCTCAGGGTTTTCGAGCGAACAGGCAACGGCGGATTGATCGCTGCCCGCGTAAACGGATTTGTTGATCCCCGATGCCGGTCGCGACCTCAGGTAGTAGGTGGTCTTCAGCCCAGACAGCCAGACGTGGCGGTACATCGCAGACAATTTGCCGATGGTCGGGGTCGCCATGAACAGGTTCAGGCTCTGGCTCTGGTCGATATATGCGCCACGCGCGGCCGCCAAGTCGATGAGCACCTTCTGTGGGTACTCCCACGCTGTGCGATACAACGCCCGGATGTCTTCAGGCAGATCGAGCATCTGGATCGAACCGTCCGACGCCATGATCTGGCCGCGCACGTCTGGGTTCCAAAGCCCGCGCTCTTGGAGGTCACGCACGAGATACCGGTTGATCTGCAGAAATTCACCCGACAAGGTCTCGCGTTTGAAGATGTTGCTCACCTGCGGCTCAATACATTCATACGCACCCGAAATCGATGCGATCGTCGCCGTCGGCGCAATCGCGACCAGCAGCGAGTTGCGCAAACCGAACTCGCTGATGCGGTCCTTGAGCGCCGCCCACCGTTCTGGCTGAGACGGCTCGACACCCCACAGATCGAACTGCAGATCGCCCTTCGCCGCTCGAGTTTCCTTGAACGCCGCATGCGGTCCGTGCAGCTCGGCGAGCTCACTCGATGCCCACAGCGCGTGGAAATACAGCTCTTCGGAAATCTTCGTGGACAACTCGAGGGCCTCAGGCGAATCAAAAGGCACCCGGAGCTGAAAGAACACGTCTTGGAGCCCCATGATGCCGAGTCCTACCGGACGCCATTTGGCGTTCGAAACACCCGCCTCATCGGTCGGATAGAAGTTGATGTCGACTACGCGGTCCAGGTAGCGAACCGCTGTCCTAACGACCGAACCCATCCGTTCGAACTCGAAACGACCATCACGAACAAAACGTCCCAAGTTGACCGAACCCAGGTTGCAGACCGCCGTCTCGTCCTGGTTGGTGACTTCGAGAATCTCCGTGCAGAGGTTTGAGAGGTGCACGACGTTTGAGTCGCGTCCGGTCTGGTTGCACTTCTGGTTGGATGCATCTTTGAAGGCCATCCAGCCGTTGCCCGTCTGGGCCAGGGTCTTCATCATCCGGCCATACAGCTCACGGGCCGGTACCTGTCGTTCGTACAGACCATCCTCTTCGGCTTCGATGTAGGCCCGCTCAAACTCCTCGCCATACAAATCGACGAGATGGGGGACCTTCTTCGGGTCGAACAGCGACCATTGCCAATCCTTCTCCATCCGCTGCATGAACAGGTCGGGAATCCAGTTGGCGATATTGATGTTCTGGGTACGCCGAGCGTGATCACCGGTGTTGTCACGAAGCTCGAGGAAATCGAAAATGTCGGCGTGCCACGTTTCGAGATAGACGCACGCCGCGCCCTTGCGGCGACCCCCCTGGTTGACTGCCGCGACCGACGAATCGAGCGTCTTGAGAAATGGGACGACACCGTTTGAGATGCCGTTGGTGCCACGGATGAGCGAACCCGCCGAACGGACCCGTGAAAAAGATAGGCCGATGCCGCCAGCGTGTTTGGAGAGGCGAGCAACGTCGGTGTATCGCCCGTAGATCGAGACCAAATCATCGAGCGGCGAATCGAGCAGATAGCAGCTCGACATCTGAGAATGGGTCGTACCGGAGTTAAACAGCGTCGGTGAGCTCGGCAGATAGTCGAGCGATGAGATCAACTCATAGAACTCGACCGCTTCGTGTGGGCTGCGAGACAGTCCACACGCGACACGCATAAAGAAGTACTGCGGCGTTTCGACGATCGTGCGCGATTCGGGGTGGCGCAGCAAGTAGCGGTCAGCAACCGTCTTCATCCCAAAGTATTCGAACAGCCAGTTGCGCTCGGGACGGATTGCGTCGTTCAGTTTGCGGGCGTTGAGCTGGACGAAATCGGCGACATCCTCACTGATCAACCCAACCGCGTGACCTGTGGCAATCGACTGCGAAAACGAAAAAATGTCCTGGTTCTGAACTTCTTTATCGATGTAGGTCGCCAGCAGACGCGCTGCGAGTTTTGAATAGTTCGGCTCCTCGAGGGAGAGACCTTCAGCGGTGCGGATCGACAGCTCGTCGAGCTCTTCGGTCGTGGCCCCGTCGTAGAGACCCGCAATGGTGCGAGTCGCGACCCGTAGCGGATCGACGTTTGCGAGTTTTCCTCGACATCTCGTGATCGCTCGGACGATCTTGTTGAGATCGACCTCTTCCAAATCTCCGTTGCGCTTGCGGACGCGCATATCAGACCCCGGCTGGTCATCATCGACCCGAGCATCGAGCTCGATAGTCGGTTCCGTCTCAGCAACGCCGGACTCGGGGATCCGAAATTCATCGGATGGCTCCCCGGAGAACCGTTCGCCACCGCTGAACTCACCCCGACCGCGCCGGACTCGGTCCGATCGCTGCCCAACCGTGCGTCGGACAGGGTTTGATCACTGCCCAACCGTGCGTCGGACAGGGTCCGATCTCGTTCCATATCAGCGTCGGATCGCGTCCGCTCGCTGCCCAATACGTCCGACTCCGGTGGTACTGACACGGGTCTCCCTTTTCCACGACAAGTTCCCGACCAGAGCCGCTCCAGCTCGCCAGTTTTCGACCGACCCGAACAGGCTTTTGGGTCACCTGATCAGGATTTATCGCGGAAAACGTGGACTTGCAGGCCGGGAATTACAGGTCCGTAAGTTACACACCGGTAGTGCCCGGCTCAAGGGGTAATCCAAGATCGCGGGCATCGCCGCGCGGCCCGCTCGACGACTCCCCAGCTCACGGCGGACAAACGCCAAAACGTCACCCGCAACATTTCTCCGCCGACGTCGCGCATCTCCTCGCGACTCCCCCAAGCAGAGTCGAACCGGCCGCGGCCAAACGGGTCGACCCGTGGTGATCAGCGTTGTGAGGGCATCAAACCGAATGGGCCGATGTGCTGGTGTTCACCCGGCGCGACCCTTACCCTCTGATATATGCCCGGGGTATTCGTGACACAGCGAGTATCCTCACGCGCGCACATCACAGCCCGTCTCGACCACCGTCGTTATCGCCGCTGCGATGTCGCCCGATGTCAGGACCGACCCAACGCGCAGGGGACGCCGTGAGTACAGCCGAGTCGCCCCGAACGATCGAGAGCGCCTCACAAGAGACCTGGTTCCAATTCGCTACGCGTTCTCTTCCCGGTCTGGTCCCCGTCGACCTGGTTTCGATCGCGGTCGGAACCGGTGACGGCGCGCTGCTCACCCCGATCATCGGTGAAGACATCCTCGGCCTCGACGACGCGGTCCGTTCACCCGATTCAGCGGCCGCACAGGCAGCTGCCTCACAACAAACCCACGTGGCGACGGCGACGGCAAACTCGCCCGACGTCGCACTCCTACGTCTTGCAGGCCTGCTCTCGGTCGCGGTCGTTCCACTCGTCGGTCAAGCGCAGTCTCTGGGTGTACTCATCGCTGCGAGGCGCGAAGAGCACTGGTTCACGTCCGAAGACATAGCACTGCTCGAAACCGCCGCGTCGGTGCTGACGGTCTCGCTCCAAAAACACCAGATCGAGGGACGCAGCCAGGCCATCGTCGAGACCTCGATGGATGCGCTCATCACGACCGACCATGCGGGGAACGTCATCGACTGGAACCCTCGAGCGATCGAACTGCTCGGATGGTCGGCTCAGGCGGCGGCCGGACAATCGGTCGTCGATCTCATCATCCCCTCCGAGATGCGCCGAGACGTTCGCGAGGGACTCAAGATGGCGGGGAGTCAAGCGGTGACGCCGGTCATCGGACGATTCTTTGAGATGACAGCGCTACGCCGCGACGGCTCGGCGTTCCCATCCGAAGTATCGATCACGACTTGGGTCGTCGCCGGTCAACGCTTCTACTGCTGGGTTCTTCGCGACATCACCGAACGCCGTCATTCAGAAGCCGAACTCATCCGCGCACGCGACGCAGCACAGGCGGCCGACCATGCAAAATCTGAGTTCTTGGCGACGATGAGCCACGAGATCAGAACACCGATGAACGGTGTGCTCGGCATGACCGAGTTGCTCTTGCAGTCGGGGCTCACACCCAAGCAATACGAGCTCGCGTATACCGCTCACCATTCGGCGAATGCTCTGCTCGATATCATCAACGACGTCCTCGACTTCTCCAGGATCGAGGCGGGACGTATCGAGCTGCGTCCTACCCTGTTCGAACTGGAAGAAACGGTGAGTAGCGTCGGAGCGCTGCTCGCCGACCGCGGCGACAAGAAGCACGTCACCGTGCGTACCGAAACGATCGGACCCCTCCCCGAAGTCGTCGGCGGCGATCCGTCACGACTCCGACAGATCCTGATCAACCTGGTCGGTAACGCGATTCGATTCACCGAAAAGGGCTCGGTGATCCTGCGCGTGTCCTGTCACATGAGCTCTCAGGACACCGTCAATACGCTGTTCGAAGTGATCGACACCGGGCCCGGGATCTCCGCAGATCAGCTGAGCAACATCTTTGATCCCTTCGTTCAAGCCCCTACCGACGACCACAAAGTCCGTTCGGGCAGCGGGCTCGGGCTCGCCATCAGCCGTCGCCTCACCGAATTGATGGGCGGTTCTATCGGCGTCGACTCGACGCTCGGCAAAGGCTCCAGATTTTGGGTTGAGATCCCCTTTGAACGGGCAGAAGCGTTCCGCGCCACCTCGGTGCTGACCGATCGCAACGCCCCCGCCGAACCTCGCCAAGCGACCCGATCGCTGTCGATCCTCGTCGTCGAAGATGACGCGGTCAACCAGGTGGTCGCTTCTCGGATGCTCGAGTCGATCGGCTGTCAGGTCTCACTCGCCGGCAATGGCGCCGAAGCTGTTGAACGGGTCGAATCCGAGGTGTTCGACATCGTCTTCATGGACTGCATGATGCCGGTCATGGACGGCTACGCGTCGACCGGGGCGATCCGAGAATGGGAAGCGACGAGACAACCCCCGACCCACGTGCCGATCGTCGCGTTGACAGCGAATTCGATGCCCGGGGACAAGGCGCGTTGCCTCGCCGCCGGGATGGACGATTACCTCGCTAAGCCCTTCAACCGAAACTCACTGATCGAGATTCTGGACCGCTGGGGTTCCGGAGCGCCGCCAACGGACGCCAACGACGACGACCCGATGAATGAGCCGCTCATTCCGATCGCCGAGAACCCCCAGCTCAAAGAGCTCAGCATCGATGTGGTCTCAGAAGTGGTGGAAACGTTCTGTGAATTCAGCGCCGGTGTCGTCGACGACCTCGCGAACGCCGCGACGTGTCGCGACTTCGCCCAACTGCAACAGCGAGCGCATTCACTCAAGTCCGCCGCCGCCAACGTTGGAGCGATGAAGCTTTCGTCCATGGCGACCGACCTCGAGAAGGCCGCCGCGTCCCAGCTCGACGATGCGGCGGACTCGACCGGTCTCGATCTTGAACTCGAGCGCTCGGCACTGGCGTTGGTCAACGAACACCGCCGTGTGCTCGCGGCGCTCAGGGCATGGCTCGACACCGTCCCTCAAACGGCGATCAGACGATGAGCGCACAGTGGTTTTGGCGATCCCAACCCATCGTCCTCGTCGTCGACGACGATCCGACGACGAGGCTCTTGGCCAACGCTGCACTTCGCCGCCTCGACGTCGACATCGTCGAGGCGGCCACCGGCGCTGAGGCGCTCAGCCAAGCCCGGCGCCATCGCCCCAACCTGGTCCTCCTCGATGTTGGCCTACCCGACACATCGGGCTTTCAGGTCTGTGAGCAGCTTCGCAGCGACCAGGATTCAAGTGAGGTCCCGATCCTGTTCGTCACCGGCCTCGACGACCTCAAATCTATTCATCGGGCTTATGAAACGGGCGCTACCGATTTCATGACCAAACCGGTGAACTGGTCCATTCTGGCCGAACGCGTGCGCTACATGCTTCGCTCGGCACGAGAACACGCCTTGTTACGCGACCGCGAAGAACAGCTCGCCGTAGCGCAGCGTGCGGCGAAGCTCGGATCGTGGCGAGTCGATCTTCAAAGCGGATCGTGTGAAGCGTCGACCTCGACCCTGGGCATGTTGGGCCTCACGGATTCGACACCGTTTGATATCAACCGCTTCTCTGAGGGCGCCCAAGCAGCCGATCGCCCCCGAGTAGAGCGCGCGCTGCACAATCTCACGAACGACGGTCGCTCGTTCCGTCTCGACTTCCGTTACCGCACACCCGAAGGAAGTGAACGCTTCCTGGCGTTATCCGGTGATGCCCATCTCGACGCCAGCGGCGCGCTGCTCGGCTGCGCGGGCGGTTGTCAGGATCTGACCGAACGCAAGATGCGCGACGATCAGCTGCGATTCTTGACCTCCTATGACCCGGTCACGGGGCTTGCCAACCGGTCCCTGTTCGAAGAGCACTTGGCCTCGGCGGTCCGACACGATGCGGCCAACGACGTGCAATCCGCGGTCATCCTGGTGACACTGCCCAACCTGCGGATCGACACGCTCCCGGTCGGTGCCCGAGGTGCCGACCAGGTGCTCCAAGAAATCGCCGCCCGACTCAGTCACCTGGCCGCCGCTGGTTTTGGTTCCAGCGATCACGATGGACCGCCACCGGTCCTTGCACGCACCGGTGAACATGAGTTCGGGCTCGTGGTGCGCGACGTTCCCGACCTTGGTGCCCTCGGAGATCTAGTCAGCACCATCCAATTTGCGGCGTGTCAACCGGTCACGGTCGACCAACGCCGCATCGCGACGATGACCGCCGCCGGTGTGGCGCTCCATCCCCAAGACGGCCCGTCAGCATCGGCGCTGATCGCGGCTGCCGGACACGCCGCCCGCACCGCGGAACAAACCGGGGTGGGTTCCTGGCATTTCTTTGATGTGTCCCAGCAGGTCGCCGCTCGCCGCCGGCTGTCGGTCGTGACCCGCCTGCGAGAGGCCCTCGAAAATGGGGATATCGACTTGGCGCTCCAGGCCAAGTTCGACGCCGCGGCCCGGCGGATCTGCGGTTTTGAAGCGCTCGCTCGTCTCAAAACCGCTGATGGACAGTCGATCTCACCCGCAGAATTCGTCCCGGTCGCAGAGTCGATCGGCGTCATCGATCGTTTAAGCGACTGGGTCTTTGATCGCGTCGCGCAGATCTACATCGAATCGGGCCCGTCCCTTCCGCCGATCGCCGCCAATCTGTCCCCCGTCCAGTTGGGCCGACCGGGTATCGCCGAACGAATCCTGGGCAGATTGGAAGGCTGCGGGGTGGGCACCAACAACGTTCAGGTCGAAGTGACCGAATCTGCACTCCTCGATCACCCCGATGTCGCCGTCGCCGAATTGGCCCTATTGCGCGACAACGGCGTCTCGATCGCCCTCGACGATTTCGGCACCGGATACGCGTCGCTCAGCACGCTGCATCAGCTCCCGATCGATATCCTCAAGATCGATCGGTCCTTCGTGATGGAGGTCGACAGCGACGACCGCGCAGCAACGGTCGTGCGCAGCGTTGTCGATCTGGCCCACGGCCTTGGGATCGAAGTCGTTGCTGAAGGCGTTGAAACCGAAAAGCAGGCAGATGTGCTCACCCAGATGAAGGTCGACCAACTCCAGGGATACTGGTTAGCTCGCCCCGCACCCATCGACGACGCGTTGTCGCTGATTGGAGCTGATCCGGGTCGTGACTGACGTCGCACCGATCGATCCCCATACCGTCCTGCAGCGTGCACTCCGCACAGCTAGCGCTGCTGATGGTGTCCTGGAAGCGCTCTACGCGTGGTTCGACCAGACCGGTCTCACCCCTTATGACCATCAAGAGTCTGCAATTCTTGACGTCCTCGCAGGCGACCACGTCATCCTGAACACACCGACCGGATCAGGAAAATCCTGGTTGCGCTGGCAGCGCACGCGGAAGCCGTCGCTCTCGGCAAACGCTCGTATTACACGGCGCCGATCAAGGCGTTGGTGAGCGAGAAGTTCTTTGACCTCTGCAGAATTCTCGGCCCGGAACATGTTGGGTTGGTGACCGGCGACGGCGCGGTTAACGCGGACGCGCCGGTCGTGTGCTGTACCGCTGAGATCTTGGCCAACCTCGCACTTCGTGACGGGGCTGGAGCTGCTGTCGACCAGGTCACGATGGATGAGTTCCACTTTTACGGCGATGCAGCGCGCGGATGGGCGTGGTCGGTTCCCCTGATCGAACTTGTCGAGGCGCGCTTTTGTTGATGTCTGCGACCCTTGGCGACACCGCTCAGATCGATGCGGATCTGCGGCGCCGAACGGGACGACAGGTCAGCACGATCCGGGGTATGCACCGACCGGTCCCGCTCGAGTTCACCTACCGCGAGACGCCGATCCTTGAATCGTTACAAGAACTCATCGACCGCAACCTGACGCCCGCGTATCTGGTGCACTTCACCCAGCGGTCCGCCGTCGAACAAGCATCGGCACTCCGTTCGCTGAATGTCACCGACAAGACCACCAAAAGGCGATTGCCGCCGAGCTCGCGGGGGTCCGATTCGATACGCCGTTTGGTAAAGAACTTCGTCGCTACCTGCTCCATGGTGTCGGCGTCCACCATGCCGGGCTACTCCCCGTTATCGGCGCACCGTTGAACGACTGGCACAACGGGGCCTGCTTTCGATCATCTGCGGCACCGATACCCTCGGTGTCGGCATCAACGTCCCCATACGAACCGTGCTCTTTAGCCAGCTCTGCAAATTCGACGGACGTGGCACGTCTATCTTGACGGTCAGAGATTTTCAGCAGATCGCCGGTCGGGCCGGACGTCGGGGCTACGACGACATCGGCTACGTGTGGGCACAAGATCCCGCGCACCTCATCGAGAATCGACGCATGGTCGAAAAGGCCGCCGGCGATCCTAAGAAGGCCCGCAAGCTGGTCAAACGCAAGGCTCCCACCCGCGGCTATGTACCGTGGGACGCCGATACCTTCCAGCGCCTCCAGCGGGACCGACCCGAAACCTTGGAACAGCATTTCGCGATCACCAGCTCGATGCTGATCTGGTTGCTCGACCGTCCCGGGGATGGGTGGGCGGCGACGCGTCACCTCATCGGTGAAGCAACGCCCGACGAGGCCCATGCAACGGTCGAACTCGGCCGTGCTGAAGAGATCTACGCCTCGTTGCTGGGTGCAGACGTCTTTGAAACCTTGGACCGTCCAGATGACTACGGCCGAACCGTGCGCATCAACCTCGACCTTCAAGCCGAGTTTCAACTCAATCAGCCGCTGGCGCCCTTCGCCGTCGAAGTTGTCGCAGCGATGGATCCAAACGCTGCTGACTACGCCCTCGATCTGTGCAGCGTGATCGAATCGGTGCTCGAATCACCGGCCGAGATCCTCAGACGCCAACTCGACAAACTCAAAGGCGAGATGGTCGCCGAGATGAAACGCGACGGCGTGGATTATGAGACGCGAATGGAACGGCTCGATGAGCTGGAACATCCCAAACCGCTCGCCGACTTCCTCTATGACTCGTTCAACGTATGGGTAGAACACCATCCGTGGGCAGACGGCGAGACGGTTCGTCCTAAGTCGATCGTGCGCGACATGTTCGAACGCGGTCTCGACCTTCGGGGTTACGTGCAGAGCTATGGCCTGAGCCGCTCCGAAGGCCTCGTCTTGCGGTACTGCTCCGACGCGTACCGCGCTTTTGCTCAGACCGTTCCCGAAACAGCGAAAACCGACGATGTGTATGACCTCATGGAGTGGCTCGGCTTCATGATTCGAGGGGTTGACTCATCGCTGCTCGACGAATGGCGCCAACTTCAAGACGGCGATATCGACGGGGCGGAGGCCGAACAGCATTCATTGACCGACGCCCGTCCCGATATCACCAAGCAGATTCGGGCCTTCACCGTGATGGTCCGCAACGAAGCATTCCGCTGGGTCCGAGCATTCGCCGCATCCGACGTGGAAACCCTCACCGACCTGCCGACGTTGGAAGGCCGTTGGAGGGTGGACACCCTGCGCTCCATCATCGGCGATATCCGTGCTGAACACGGAGGAATCGAGACAGGCCCCGACGCGCGCGGGCCCGCACTCTTTGAGTTTTCAACCGACGAGACGCCGTGGCGAGTGCGTCAGCTCCTCGACGATTCATCGGGTGACCGCAACTGGGCGCTGATCGGCCATGTGGACCGCGAACGCTCCCGCGAGGAGGGCCGGGCGGTGGTTACCTTCGACGGCATAGAACGAGACGCCCTCATCGTGACCCCGTACTAAGAGGACCGGCCGATTGGCCGGGCCGTGGCCCGACCGCCCGACTCCTGTTCGTCGTCTCTTGCAGAGGACGAGCGACCCGTCCTCGAAGCGCTACGCAGCGACGGCCTGGGGGGCGCCTGCACGCACGCGGGCCTTGGCGATACGAAGCGACGGGAGTTCGCCCACGATGGCCTGCAGGAGAGCGAGAGGCAGCTGGACGGCTTCGCTGGCCAGGCGTTCTTGTAGACGACTCGATCCCGGTGCGATGAGGTCATGCCACTCATCGGGCATGGTCGACAGCGTCGCGAGCACGAAGACTCGGGCCATCTGGCGAGCCGCCTCGGGCATGGTGTCGAGCGTGACCGCAGCGTCGATCAACGCCCGAGTCAGCCGAGACAACGACAATTCCGGTGTGAAGCGCTGCATGTAGACGGCGAGTTGCTCACGGGTCGTCGGCAGTTCGCCTTCTTCGATGAGCGGCAGGGGAAGCGTCCCCGCTTGGAGTGCGCGTCGCTGATCGGGATCGTTGAACACTTCGTCGAGGTTGACTCGGTGATCGAGCAACGCATCGTGGATGGACTGCTGCCGCACAAACTCGTCAGCCTTGTGTTGGGGCACAGGCCCTCGACCGAAACGTTCGTACATCACTAGGATCGAGTCGGTCAGCGTCATCGACACCCACGCCGTCTGATGTGGGTCGGTTGCGTCGTACTCGGTGCCGTCCTTCCACTCGCCCTTGACCACACGATGCATCGCCCGCACGCGCCTCGCGGTCCGGTACACCTCATTCATCGAACCGAGGTTCTGGGCCTGGACAAACGCGCCGGTCCGCTCGACTCGCCCAAGGAAATCCTCATAAAACGCACCGGTCGAATGGGTCGCTGTCGGGATCGACACAGACAGCGCCTGGAGGAGCGCTGCACGAACTCCCGCTAGCGCTATCGAAACATGGCCGGTCAGTTCCCACGTCGCTGAACGCGGTCCGAACAGCCCCGGATCGCCAGGGGTTGCGTTGCGATCGAGGGTGCTCTTAAAAATGCCGGTCCGATCGAGAAACTCTTGACGGACGACGGGTATGCCGTACGGCAAAACTCGGTAGGCGAGAGAGGTTGGGGTTGGGAGCAGAAGCATCGAGCAGTTCTCCAATCATCGATCGGGGAGGCACAATCAGACCATCGACCGGCAACTATAGCTAGCAGTCGTTGGGGGACGGTAGGCGAAAACCGCCAACCCCGACCTGAGGGCTTGGTGCCGATCCTACTGTGATGCTCCGACAAGGGTTTCCAACGACATCGGCCGAGCGAGCCCAAAGCCCTGCCCCCGAGAACAGCCCAGCTCTAAGAGTGCGGTGATCTGCTGATCACATTCCACGCCTTCGGCGACCACTTCGAGGCCGAGAAGCTTGGCGAGCGCCATGACGACCCCACACAGCCCCGCGTCGCTGCTCGTGCCGAGTTGGGCGACGAACTGCCTATCGATCTTGAGGGTGTCAATCGGCCAGTTGAGCAGCGACTGGGCGTAGGTATAGCCGGTACCAAAATCGTCGAGCGCCAGGCCGCATCCCATGTCTTGGAGTTGAAACAGCGCTGCTGTCGCCGCGTCGACATCGGAGATCACGGCCGTTTCGGTGATCTCGAGACAGAGTTGCCGGGCGTCGACCCCGTTGGCGCTCAGCGCGTCGCGAACGTCGATGGCGAAGCGCTCTCGGACCAGCTGATGAGCCGACACATTGACGCGCATGACCAGATCGGTGCGGCCGGTCGCCTGACAAAGGTCTTTGAGCCCTGCGCAGGCTTGATTGAGAATCCATGGACCCCAGTGCTCGAGGATCCCCGCAGACTCCGCAACCTCGATGAAGGAACCTGCGGCCAACAGTCCTTTGGTGGGATGCTCCCAGCGAAGCAACGCCTCGCATCCGAGCATTCGCCCGGTGGCGAGGTCGTATTCGGGTTGAAAATGCAAACGCAGTTGATCATGCGCCAAAGCGGATCTGAGGGCCATCGCCGTCGACTGCTCGTGATGCCAACGGTCGCGCATGCCCTGATCGACGAAGGTGTAGGTGTCCCCGCCACGACGTTTTGCGTCGCGGAGCGCAGATTCGACGACCGAGACCAGGTCATCCGCCTCTAGAGCGCTGTGAGCGAGGAGGGACACCGCCGCGGAAACCCTTAACGGTACGAGATGGTCAGCAACCCTGATCCGCCCCGATACGGCGCTCCTGAGGCGCGCGGTGATCCGTTCAGCGTCGCCGCGAGTCACCCGATCGGTGGCGAAGACCGCAAAACGGTCGGCACCGAGCCTGGCGACAAAATCCCCCGGACGGATGCTTTGTTCGATGACGCGGGCCACGCTTCGAAGCACCTCATCACCGTCGAGGCCGTCCATCTTGTCGATCAGGCGGAATCGGTCGATGTCGAGAAGGATCACCGCTCCCGCGTCTGAAGAGCTTTCGATGTGATGACCGAGGCGCTGGAGAAATGCACGCCTGCTGGGGATCCCGACGACCGGGTCCAGCAACCCATCGGCGTACTGCGCGACCATCGCATGAGCCTTGGTCCACGCCAGATAGATCTCGCTGCTGACCCCGATGACCGCAGAACGGGTCGCGTCGTCCCACGCATCGACAGCAGCGCCGCGAAACTCAACGACGACGCCTTCGACATCGTTGCCGACGACAAAGCCAGGATCTGACTCGATAGTGCCGCTCGCTGCGACGATGGGGCGATCGGCGGAATGGGGGTCACGAACGGCGACGCCATCGAGGCCAAAGGCGTCACGGATGCCTTCAACCACGCTGCGTATCGTCAGCGCCAGGGTCGCCGGCGCTGCGGATCGAACTTCGGCGACGACAGCGCTGATCAGTGCCCGTGTCGAGGATGCATCGTCGTTGTCACTCGATGGTCGAACCCGATCGGTTTCCCGTTCGCCCGTTGTGAGGTCGCTCGGATATGGATCGTTGCTGAACTGGGCGAACACAGACCGTCCTCGTCACGCTTGTAATCATCTTCAACTGTCGGCCCACGTCGCAACCTAGTAACTACATGGAGCGACCAGCCGTGCCTTTTTTGATCACGTTCAGCGCGCTATCGCCAAGGTTTGCGAATACATCCAGCAACCGTCGGACCCGCGCGCTCTGAGAGATCGTGAAACGCGGTAGGCGCGATATGAGGGAATGCTAAGGGCACCCTAAGCGTCGATGCCCCTACCTATGCGGGTCAGCGGACAGGGACGGCCCAGTCACCTAGGTGGGTGTCGTCACCCGGGCCGGTTCATCAGGAAATGTGCAGCGTCTGCGAGGTATCGGTTGAGTGTTTGGCGATCTTCAGAGGCCATGTCCATCCGGTCGACCGCCGCGTTCATGTGTGTGAGCCACGCATCCCGTTCTTCGATGCCGATGGGGAATGGCATGTGCCGGGCGCGCAGCCTCGGATGGCCGCGGCGTTCGGAATACGTGGTCGGACCGCCCCAGTATTGGATGAGGAAGAGGGCGAGTCGCTGCCGGGCGGGTTCGAGATTCTCCTCGGGGTACAAGGGGCGCAACAAGGGGTCGGTTGTGACGCCGTCATAGAAGTACGCGGTGAGTTGGTGAAACCAGTCCTCGCCGACGCGGTCATACAACGTGTCGCCTCGCTCCGACGCGGCTGTCCGTTTCGGGCTCATGCCGACGGTGACGGCAGGTGGCGACGACGCGTCCGGTCCGGGGGCTGAACCGCCTGTTGGGGCGCCACCGCGATCGGTCACCGTCTGACCGGATGGCTCCTCTGACGAAGTCGTATCTGGGTTCTCGTGTTGAGTCACCCCCCGATCTTGCCGAACCCGTGCCCCGTGTTGCACGCTGCGGTATGGAATTCAATCTTGCAGACCTCTTCGAAAAGGTTGCCGAAGCGGTACCAGAGCGCACGGCGCTGATCGCTGGCGACCAAGTCCGGACCTACGCCCAATGGGACGAGCGAGCCAACCGGCTTGCCAATGCACTGATCGAGCGGGGGATACGACCCGGTGATCACGTGGGGATCTACAGCTACAACCGGGTTGAATGGCTCGAAGCCATGGTGGGGGTGTTCAAGGCCCGAGCTGTGCCGATCAACGTCAACTACCGGTATCTCGAAGACGAACTCACCTACCTGTTCGCCAACGCCGACCTCAAGGCCGTGATTTACGAAGCCGAGTTCGGCCCGCGGCTTGCCAACATCGCTGCGGGACTCCCTCAGCTCAGGACCTATCTGTGTCTCACCGACGAAACGGGCAGCGATCTTTCCGTACCAGGTGCTGTGGCCTATGAGGACGTCCTCGCGAGGGCCTCAGGCGATAGACCAGGCCTCGACCGCTCCCCCGATGATCTGTACATCTTGTACACCGGCGGTACGACCGGACTCCCGAAAGGGGTCATGTGGCGCTCAGAAGACGCGTTCTTTGGAGCGATGGGCGGTGGCAACTGGGGCGGCCCCGGCATCGCGGTCCCCGAAGAGATCGCTCTGAGCGCAACCGCAGCGCCCGCCCCCCTGGTGATGTTGATCCTTCCGCCTCTCATGCACGGCTCGGCCCAATGGGCCGCATTCAACGGTGTGTTCCAGGGCGCGACCATCGTGCTGAACCCCGCTCGCCGATTCGACCCCAACCAGGTCTTGGGGCTGTGTAGCAACGTGGGCGCAAGCACCCTGACATTGGTCGGAGACGCCATGGCCCGTCCGCTGATCGAGGCCTATGACCCGCAAACCCATTCACTCGACCGCCTGTCGGTCATCGTCTCTGGCGGCGCCATCTTGAGCCCTGGTGTGAAGTCGGCGTTTCGCGAGCGCCTCCCCCATTGCCTGGTCGTCGACTCCTTCGGCGCATCGGAGACCGGGGCGCAAGGCGCTGCCGCCGACCTGACCAGCGACGCCGCCAAATTCACGATGGGCGAGGACACCACCGTGCTGAGTGACGACTTCACCGACGCAGAACCGGGGGTCGTCGGCTGGCTCGCCCGACGCGGCTACATCCCGCTCGGCTACTACAAGGACGAAACAAAAACCGCCGCGACGTTTGTTCACGTCGATGGCATTCGTTGGTCGATTCCTGGAGACCGAGCGATTCGTGAACACGACGGCACGATCACGCTGCTCGGCCGCGGTTCTCAGTCGATCAACTCGGGGGGCGAAAAGATCTTCCCTGAAGAGGTTGAGGGCGTGCTCAAGACACATCCCGATGTGTTTGATGTGCTTGTTGTCGGCGTACCCGACCAACGGTGGGGTTCGGTCGTTGCCGCGGTCGTCGAACCCCGACCGGGGGCGGAACCAACCTTGGAGGACTTGTCCCGGCACGTGCAGGAGCGCATCGCTGACTACAAGGCACCCAAACGCGTCCTCATCGTCGATGCAGTCGTACGGACACCCGCCGGGAAACCCGATTACCGCTGGGCACGGACGGTCGCCGAAGCGGCGAACACATCCACCCTTGGGAGTGAGAGATGAACGAAAAGCTGGGACGCGACACAACCGACAGGGCTCGCTCGGACCAAGGCGCCCGAACTCAAGACACCGGATCGCAGGCGACCGGATCACAGGCGACCGGATCGAGCGACGACGGGCCAGTGCTCGCCAATCGTTATGCGCTCATCACGGGCGGATCATCTGGCATCGGACTTGCCAGCGCCATCCACCTGGCCAGCGACGGGGCCCGCGTCACGATCATGGGGCGAAACATCGAGCGGCTCGCAGCGGCGCAGACGGTGATGTCCGAGCTCGGATTTGGTGTCAACGTGACCGCTGGTGACGTAGCGGACGAGACCGCCGTCCAGACAGCGGTGAACGCCGCGAGCGGCCCGGATGGACGCCTCGACATCGTGGTCATGTCGGCGGGCACCGGCACCCTAGGACCGCTCGTCGACACGGGCCTCGAAGCCTGGCGCTCCATACTCGATTCCAACCTGACCGGAGCCTTCTTGACGTTGAAGCACGGCGCGGCGGCGATGTTGGCGCACAACGGTGTTGACGGCGGCGCGTTTGTGGCGGTGTCGAGCATCGCGTCGACTCTGACCCATCGGATGATGGGGCCATACTGCGTGTCAAAGGCAGGGCTCGACATGTTGGTCAGGACGGCGGCCGACGAACTGGGCGGCGCTCAGATTCAGGTCAATGGCGTTGCGCCGTCCCTCGTACCTACCGAACTGACCGCACCCATAGCGAGCGACCCCGAAACGCTGGGCGAGTACCACCAGAACATCCCGCTCGGACGCATCGGCACCGTGGACGACGTCGCGCGTCATCCGGTTTCTCGCCGGACCCGAGTCTGGTTGGGTCACCGGCCAGATCCTGCCGGTCGATGGTGGCCACACCCTACGGCGGGGCCCCTACGCAGCGGACATGGCCAAGGCGTTCTTTGGAGCGACGGTCGACCCCCGGATTCTGTAGGGGACCCAGGGGTGTCTAGGCCCGGCTCCCGAGTTCGACGGTCACGGTGGTCGTCTCGCCATCTCGCGACACCGTGACGTCGACTTCTTCGCCGGGCTCGTAGCGCGAGATCGTCGAGACGAGGTCCTGGGTTGAAACGACCTTCTTGCCGTCGAGACGCACGATGATGTCGCCGTCGGTCAATCCAGCATCATCGGCAGCCGAACCGGTGAGAACATGTGAGATCACGACTCCGCCATCGACATCCTCGGCGACGGCGCGCTCGGAGGACAGTTCGGCAACCTCGACACCGAGAACGGGGCGGCCCTCGGCCGTATCAGGAGCGACCGGTACCTGTCGTTCATCGAATGCGCTCGACGAGTCATCACCCTGCCCGCGAGGCAGTTCGATCGGGTTGTCGGATCGATCGCCTGTCGCTGGACTCGTCGCCGAAGCGAGCACAGAATCGACCGGGATCGCAAAGCCGATATCGGCGCCCTGACCGGCCAACGACACGGTGATCCCAACCAGGCGTCCATGCCGATCGACCAGCGGGGCGCCAGATGTCCCGTCTGGAATCGTCACGTCGAGCGGAATCAACCCGCGGGGCCGGTCTTGTCCGCTCCGAAGAACCATGGTGGACACCGCAACGACATCGTCGCCCTCCCGGCGAAGTATCACGAGTTCGTCGCCCGCACTGGGGGGCTCCGATGCCGGACTGAGCTTCGCAGCTGAGGACTCGCCATCGACCGAGAGCAAAGCGACCGGCTCGCCGTCTTCACGACGCACGACCGACGCCGTGCGTTCCGCACCGTCAGCGTCGACGATGGTCACATCATCGGCACCTTGGATGAGGTGTGCTGCGGTCACGATCAGCCCATCGTCTGAGATCACCACGCCGGTCCCATTGGCGCTCGCGCCGATGCCACCGCGCAACTGTTCGGACAGATCGGGCAGGTTCTCATCGACCCATTTAGCGATGTCGGGGAACGCCTCGGCGAGGTCGTTGACAACCCCATCAAAAAATGCGCCTGAGCTGTGGACCTCGACCAGTGACTCTTGGTAGCGGTTGACAAGCTCGGCATTGGAAAGTTCGGCACCGATCAGTTCGTCGACGCTGCCGACAACGCCATCTGAGTCGGACTCGGCGTCGCCGGTTCGGTCATCGTCTGAGCTCACGGCATTGGCGTCGTCGTCCGAACCCTCTGACGAGAACGCTTCGTCGGATTCGGACTGATCGAACGGGTTGTCCTCATCGTCGGTGACGACCCGGTCGCTCGAATCGTCGTCCTGAGCTGAGTGATCGTCGACCAACGCCGAGTTGTCCCCGGCGACCTTCTCGTCATCGCCGCCGTCGGAGCGCATCAACAACGCGACGAGCAGCGCTGCCACGACGGCACCGACCAACGCGCCCACCAACAGGCCGCTGCCGAATCGGTCACGCGCGACGTTTGCCCACCGGCTTGCTCGTCCCAGGTCGGCAGATTCGTGGCGGTTGCATCCGTCGGAGGATGCGTGGTGGTCTCGACCGCCCATGCGTCGGAATCATCGGGAATCCCCGTCGCAGCATGCTCGGCAGACGTACCGCCGGGTGTCGGTCCGGGGTTTGGACGCTCCTCCATCAGCGAGCTTCCTTTCAACACTTCAGCGCCCTCGTTGGCGCGGTAATCAAAAGGCTATGCGGCTGGTGGTTGCGGTTTAAGTCACCCCGGCCCTGACGCGACTGACTCAACCCGCCGGGAGACACCCCGGCAGGTCAGCGGTAAGGTCGGCGGATGCGACGCCTCTTCTTGAACACCGTCACCACAGTCGTCGGCGCCGTCAACGCCCCGGAAACGGCGGCCAAGTGGTCAGACCCATCGATCCTTCCCGACATGACGGTTGGTGCTCTGGCTGGTCACCTTGCACGCGGCGGATGTTGGGTGGTCGAGGACTACCTCGACGGTGAGCCTCCATCGTCGGCCTCTGAAGCCAATCGGTGGGCCTCGGCAGTGTCGTACACGTCGATGGTCAACGAGCTCAGTGACGACGCGCACCGACAGATCGTCGAACGGTCACGTACGACCGCTGACCGGGGCGGGACGCGATCCTACGAAGGTTGATGGACGCTGCTGATCGTCTCCGCAAACGCCTCCCGGCCGAGCCGAGCGATCGTGAGCTGAACGTCTTTGGTGGAGCGATCTTGTTGGACGAGTACCTTCGCACTCGATTGGTCGAACAGGTCGTCCACCTCGACGACCTTGGCAGATCGGTCGGCACGCAGTGGCGGGCACCCGACGAAGCAGTTTCGGTCGCCGCGCATGTCGGCATCGACACCGCGCTGGCCAACAACTCTCCAGAACACGTCGTTAGAGCCCTGTACCGCGACGCGTCCGATGCAGCGACGCAACGCGCCTCTTTCCTGTCTATCCCGGACCTACCCTCCGCCATCTGCTGAACGGCCCGGCGTGTAGGCCGGGCCCCGTCCCGATGAATCGACCCGGCCCCGCAGCGGCCCGCAGCGCTGGAAATTTGCTGCACGAGCCAGTCCCCATCTGCGACCTTCCTAACAGATGGACTCCTCCGCGGCCGAGGCATTCGGCCAGCGCCGCACCAAGAGCACGTGCGACGGCATTGCGCTCGCCGCCTGATGCATGTAAGCCTCTGTCGTTGAGGCGGGTCCGACCGGCCTCAGACAAACCTCCTGCCGATGGTTTCGCAGAGAAGCCTGGCTCGGTACGGTACAGGACGGCACAGATCCACAGCCGCCGACCGCGGCATTCCTGTTCAAAGGGCTGATATGGGCGATCGGCATACCATCCGAACGGTCTTTGCGTTGACCTCGTTGGCTGCGGTTGCAGCTGTTGTCGCTCGCTGGTTGAAGGAGCAGAACGCCGAGACGCCGTTCACGGCGAACGCACCAGTTCCGCTGCGCTATGCGCCGCGAGGTGACGGACATCCACTCCAGACGAGCGAGGAGATCGCGAGCGAGTGGATGACCGAGAGCGGACAAGGAGGTGTCGCCACGACATCGGGGGCAGGCACCATCTCGGAAACGGCGAGTGAGGACTCGAGTCAGCGGATCAACGGCACCAACCTGCACGATTCGCATGCTGGCGAGACCGAACCTGACAGGCTGGGACCTGCTGGCGATCTCGTTGACCGACGCGACGACCTCACCCTGATCAAGGGCATCGGCCCCGTCATCGAGCGCACCTTGAATGCGATGGGGATCACCCGCTATTCACAGATCGCCAACTTCTCAGAAGCCGACATCACCCGCGTCGAAGAAGCGCTTGGCTCGTTCAGCGGGCGGGTCGTGCGGGACGAGTGGGTCCAGTCAGCTCGCGAACTGGCCGCCGACGCCTGAGTCCAGCAACCGCATCGGCACCTCAACCACGCGGGCCCGAAGCCATTCTCCAAGCGCCTTGGCTTGTGGATCCGGTCTGGTCGGCGCGGCGACGCCCTCGCCGAGCAGGCCGCTGATCACGAAGTTGAGCGCCCGCAGTTGGGGGAACTCGTGGCGAGCGATTCCGAGTTCGCCGATCTCTGGCAGCAGCTGCCGCAGCCGCTGTTCGGTCAACGATTCCCTCAGCCACTCCCATTGGTCGTCGCGCCGCACGAACACGCCCAGGTTGGCGTCACCACCCTTATCGCCTGAACGCGTCCCGACAAAACGCCCCAGCGGTGCTGCTACCACAGCCTCATCGGCCGGACGCACCGGCCCTGGGTTGAGCCTCACGGGACTCGCCGTGACCGAACTGTGATCGTGGCAAGCATCGCTTGGCGTCGGGTGTGTGGCGGAATGATCGGGGTCGCGACATCTGCTGGTGCTGCAGTAGCGCGTGCTGCTGGCGAGAGCGCAGTCTGAACCGCCAGGTCCCCGATACCGAACGGGTCTCACCGTCGATATGAACGATGTGTTCAAGCAGGGCTGCGTCGATCAGCCCCGGCGATAGACCCCGTATGGTCGGGCTCCGTCGGTCCCCACCCTGGGCATACATGCCCGGAATGCTGGCCAGAGCCGTCTGGACCATGGCGTCGGACACGGCGCGTCCGACCTTGTGTTCGTCGGCGTCTTTGAAGCTCATGCGCCAATGCGCCGTGGCCTGATCTTGGGTCGACGGATCGACGACGTCGGTGCGAGACACCGTCGAGATGACCTCGTCGAAGTCGTCCGGTCCGAGCGGGCACATATCCCAAAACGCTGCTTCTGCCAGACGGGCTTTTGCCTCGACATCGAGACCGGTCAGCGCAACATCGAATCCGTTGCGGAAGCCACCTACCACGTTGAGCGCCACCTTGGTGGTAGGCGGTGGCGGTTCGCCGACCACCCCGTGCACCCGGACTCGATCTCGACCGATGGACCGGAGTTCGACGGTATCGAAGCGAGCGGTGACATCGGGGCCGAGGTAGCGAGCCCCGCCGATTTCGTAGAGCAATTGCGAGGTCACGGTCCCGATCGAGACTTCGCCCCCGGTGCCGTCGTGTTTGCCGATAACCGAGCTGCCGTCCTCTGCGATCTCGGCCCAGGGAACCCGAGCCGCACCGGCGTTCCACCGTCGACCCAGCCGGGAATCTCGGTGAAAAACGAGTAGTTGCCCCCTGTGGCCTGCGTGCCGCATTCGATGATGTGTCCAGCGACGACTGCTCCGGCCAGTCGGTCCCAGTCGTCCACCGCCCAGCCGTGGTGCCACGCGGCGGGGCCGCAGACGACAGCGGCATCGGTGACCCGTCCGGTGATGACAATGTCGGCGCCGGCGTTCAGCGCTTCGACGATCCCCCAGCAGCCCAGATAAGCGTTGGCGGTCAAGGCCGAATCGACGTTGAGCGGCCGGCTGGGGTCGGTGAACGATCGCAACGCTCCGGCCGCCGTCAGCTCGGCCATGCGACCCATCAGGTTGTCACCACCGACCCACGCGATGTTGGGGGCCAGGCCCAAGCGTCGAGCGACTTCACCGACAGCGTCGGCACATCCGGCAGGGTTCAGGCCACCGGCGTTCGCTACCACTTTGATGCCACGATCCAGACAGGTGCCCATGACCTGTTCCATCTGAGTGACGAACGATCGGGCGTAGCCTCCGGACGGGTGCTTCATCTGGGTCCTGGCCAAGATCAGCATGGTCAGCTCGGCCAGCCAATCGCCGGTCAGCACGTCGATCGGACCGTCGTCGACCATCTCGGCCGCGGCGCTGAGGCGATCGCCATAAAAGCCCGAACAGTTTGCGATACGGATCGGCTCGCTCACCGGCTACTCCTCATGTGACTACTCCCCATTCGACTGGTCCCCTGTGAGCTGCTCCCCTGTGAGCTGGTCCCGGGACCGGCCCCCTATGGGCTGGTCACCCGCGGGCCGGTCCTCTATGGGCTGGCCCGCATCTGCCAGCACCAGATCTCGTCGCGCTGGATTCATTCGGCATGTCCGGTCAACGGCTCGAGGCTGACGAGCAGGTCGCCCGAGTCGACCCGGTCGCCCACAACAAAGTGGACCTCGGTCACTATCGACGGTGCCGCCGCAGTAATTCGGTGCTCCATCTTCATCGCTTCGACGACCATCAGCACCTGATCGGCCTCGACCGTATCCCCTTCGGTGACGTCGACCGCGAGGACCGTCCCGGGCAGCGGACAGATGGGACCGCCACCGGTGAGCGAGACGTCAGGTTGCACGAACTCAGATGTGGCTGTCCACGTCATAGACCCAGTTCGGGAACGGACGAGCACGCGACGACCATCGACCGCGACGGTCATGGCCCATCGACGGCCGTCGACGATCACGATCAGCGTGTCGCCGTCCCAGAAGGAGACAACGTCGCGCCAGATCCGCTCATCAACGCCGAGAGCTCCCGAATCGAGCGGTGCGGGCCACGGCCCGAGCGCGACTCGATCATGCGCGTCGTCAGGACCCGATGAACCGGATGAACCGGATGAACCGAATGGACTCAGTGGGTTAGCGGCACCTGGCATGATCTCGACCATCTGGACGATGTCACCAGAATTCCAGGTGCTGCGTTCACCCTGGGTTCGCAGATTGCGCCAGTTGGCCGGAGCGAATCCGAGAGCGCCGTCGACGGCTCGATCGTTGGCTCGTCTGGCCAGGGCCGCGCCGATCAGCAAGGCGTCTCTGGTTTCGCTGTCGGCCGGGAGCGCCTGGCTCACCTCGGGGTGGTCGTCCAGGTAGCTGGTCAACGTCTTGCCAGCGAGGAAGTCGGGTTCTTCAAGCACGGCACCGAGCATGGCAAGGTTGGTCTCGACCCCGTCGATGAGCGTTTGAGCGAGGGCGGAACGCAGGTCACCGATCGCCTCGTTGCGGTCGTCACCGCTTGCGTAAATCTTGGCGATCAGCGAGTCGTAATGCACCGACACCGACGACCCAGCGCGCAGGGCAGTGTCGACACCAGCGGTCGGCAGGTTGAGCACGCGGATCGTGCCTGTCGATGGCATCCAGCCAGCCGCAGGGTTTTCGGCTACGACCCGTAGCTCGATTCCGTGACCGTAGATCTCGATCTCGTCCTGTTCGAGCGGCAGTGGCTCACCCCGAGCGACCTCGATCTGCCATCTGACGAGGTCGACCAGCGTCACCATCTCGGTCACCCTGTGTTCGACCTGCAGCCGCGTATTGACCTCGAGGAAGGTGATGGTCCCATCCACGCCGACAATGAACTCCACGGTGCCAGCGTTTTGGTAGCCAACCGCTCGGCCGAGCGCAACCGCACCTGCCAGCAACGCTTGACGAGTCTCGTCGTCGATTCCGGGGCTTGGTGATTCTTCGATCACTTTTTGGTTGCGGCGCTGTATCGAGCATTCCCGCTCGCCGAGGTGCACGACGTTGCCGTGTGCGTCGCCGAAGATTTGTACTTCGACGTGGCGGCCTCGTTCGATGTAGGGCTCGACGAACACGGTCGGGTCGCCAAAGTTGGCGGCCGCTTCACGCGACGCCGAGGCCACCGCTTCGGACAGTTCAGCGAGGTCGTGGACGACCCGCATGCCACGTCCGCCACCACCCGCAGCCGCTTTGACCAGGACGGGCGCGGTCAAGTCGTCGGGCAGTTCGTCGGGAGTGACGCGCACCGAGCGGGTGGTCGGCACACCAGCTTCGATCGCCGCGTTCTTGGCGGCGAGTTTGTCGCCGAGCAGAGCGATGTTGGCTGGCGTCGGACCCACCCAGATCAGCCCTGCGTCGATGAAACGTTGGGCAGCCGCAGCGTTCTCGGCCAGGAACCCGTAGCCAGGATGGATGGCGTCCGCGCCGGACCGCAGAGCGATCTCGATCAGCTTGTCGACATCGGTGTACGAGCCGATGGTTGCGCCGCTCGCATCGCCAGATGCGGGCCCAGCATGTTGATCTGAGGCGCCGTCTAGCGTGCCGAGAGCGAAGACGCGATCCATGTGGTCAACGTGGGACGCCTTGCGGTCGGGTTCGCTGTACACGCCGATGGTTTCGATGCCCATCAACTGCGCGGTTCTGGCGATTCGCACGGCGATCTCGCCGCGGTTTGCAATCAAGAGTCGTCGCATCGTCAGTGCCTCCAAACGCCATATGACTCGGCTCCGGCGATGGTGTTGCTGTGCACCGCGGCCAGGGCGATCCCGAGGACGGTTCGGGAGTCGTTGGGGTGGATGATGCCGTCGTCCCACATGCGACCGGTGGCGTACAACGCCGTCGATTCGTGTTCGACCTGCTGTTCAAGCTGGGACGTTTGAGCCACCAGAAGCTCTTCGAGTTCGGGGGTGACTTCGATACCACGCCGCTCGGCTGACGCTCGGGCGATGATGTCCATGACACCCGCCAACTGTTTGGGCCCCATCACCGCAATGCGATGGTTCGGCCACGAGAACGCAAAGCGCGGGTCATAGGCACGACCCGACATGCCGTAATTGCCGGCCCCATAGCTGGCGCCGACCAGCAGATTCAGGTGCGGCACCTCAGAGTTCGAGACGGCGTTGATGAGCTTGGATCCGTTTCGGATGATCCCGCCGCGTTCGGCCTTGGACCCAACCATGAACCCGGTGATGTTGTGCACGAAGATGATCGGCGTGTTCGACCGGTTGCACAGCTGGATGAATTGGGCACCCTTGGCAGCTTCTTCGCTGAAGAGGATGCCGTTGTTGGCGATGATCCCCACATCGAAGCCGTGCACACTGCCCCACCCGCAGACCAGTTTGTCGCCATAGAGCTCTTTGAATTCTTCAAACGCGCTCTGGTCCAGCAGCCGGGCCAGCACTTCACGCACGTCGAAGGGCACTCGAACATCGGCCGATGCGCAGCCGATCAGCTCGCTGGGGTCGTACCTGGGCGCCTGCGACGCTCTGGCCAGTCCGGGTCCAGGGCGCTTCCAACCGAGGTGGTTGATCACCTCGCGAGCCCTGCGCAGACCGTCTCGTTCGTCGACGGCCAGATAGTCGGCGAGGCCGCTGACCCGGGCGTGCATCTCAGCGCCGCCCAACGTTTCCTCGTCGACGACCTCGTCGATCGCCATCTTGACCAGCGGTGGCCCACCCAGGTAGGTCATTGCGCGGCCTTCAACAAAGACGGTGTAATCGCTCATCCCCGGGATGTAGGCGCCCCCGGCCGTCGCCGGACCAAAACCGACGGTAATGCTGGGGATCCCCGCTTTCGACAGCTCGGTCAGGTATCGAAACTGCGCACCGCCGGGGACGAAAATGTCGGCTTGGCGTGGCAGGTCAGCGCCAGCGGCTTCGTTCAGAACGATCACCGGCAGGCGGTTGGCCCGGACGATGTCATAGAACCGCAGCGTCTTGGTCAGGGTGGACGGGTTGGCCGAACCGCCCTTATAGGTCATATCCGAGCCCGTGATCCCACACAGAACGCCTTCGACCATCCCGATCCCGGTGACGACACCGGCGCCGACCGGATCGGTTGTGCCCCACGCTGCCAGCGGACTCAGCTCTAAGAACGGTGAACCGGGGTCGAGGATGGCTTCCACCCGCTCCCTGACGAGCAGCTTGCCCCGTTGCCGATGCCGGTCGACATAGCGTTGGCCGCCGATCGACGGCACCGAGGCCATCAACTGATCGACCTCTGCCCACAGCGCCTCCATCGCAGCGAGGTTCTGGACGTACTCGGGCGATTTGGTGTCCAGGCGACTGCGCAAAAAGCTGGTTGGTCCCACACGACCTCCTCACGAGTGCAGGTCATCGCCCCGACCTGACTTGCCGATGAGTGGCGGCCAATCTCTGGGGCGACGCATCGGCACCGTACCAAAGGTATCGGACAAGCTCATCTGGCCAGGTCGCCTGCGGTGTCTCAACCCATCGGTCTCAGCGGGTCGGTCTCAGCGGGTCGGTCTCAGCGGGTCGGTCTCAGCGGGTCGGTCTCAGCGGGTCGGTCTCAACGGGCCGCTCGCGACCGGCCGTCATTCAGAAGAACGGATGGCTCCAGCTGACGGGAACCATGCCGCCCGACCCAAGCCCTTCCACGCATTCGGACAGTCCGAAGGCGCCGACGGGTCCAAGCGCACCCGTGCCGTCAAAGAGGTGCTCTGACGCGCGAATCGCTCCCCGCCAGCAGCAGGTCGGCGGTCAGGTCGTATGCGTTCGGCCCGCGCATCAGCTGGCGGGCCAGGATCGTCCCATCGTCAGCTCGGACGACCGCGGCGACGTCGCTGCCGGTGAGGTCCCTGGCCGCCTCGTCGGGCCCTTCACCGGTCGTGTTGCGCATACCAGCGGTCAGCCGTGACACGACCGGGTCAAGAAACTTGACCCGCAACAGCGGCGCCGTCAGCATCGACGCAGCAGACACGGCGCGGACCGGGATGCCGGGCATCCCGAGTCCAACCTGCACGTTACACAGATTGGGGAACGAGTCGGGCAAGAAGAGATGTTCGGTGCCCGAGACTGACAGGGCCCGATGGTCGCTACCCTCGTAATCGAACGAGAGAACCTTCTCTGCGATGCGCGCCTTACGCAGCGAACCGTCGGTGAAAGAAAAGCCCGTGCTGGCTGCCATTCGGGCAATCGACGCTTTGGTACCCGAACTGACCTGGTGTCCGCCCTGTTCACCCGTCGGGAAGTAGCCAATCTCGACCGAGGTCGCATCGGGTCCAGCGGCCTGCAGGGCCAGGGCACCTGCAACCTGACCGGGCACGTAGTCAAAACCAAAGGCGGTGAACAGGGCGCAGCGCCCTTCGGCCTGAGGTCCCCACGTGTCGGCGACGACACGGGTAAAGACGTGCTCACCGGTCGAGTCAAGATATGTCGCCCGCTTGGCGATCGCTGCCTCGATGGCTGCGGCTCCGTACTGGACGAACGGGCCGACGGTGGAGATCACAACACCGTCTTCTTCGACGGCGGCGAGCACCGACGACGGGTCCGACGCGTCAGCCGTTCGGCTGGGCAACCCGCCGAGGTTGTCGGCCAGATCGGCGACCCTGCTCGAATCGCGTCCGCACAGGATCGGGCGGGCTCCGCGAGCCACAAGCGCCTCAGCCGTCAAACGGCCGGTGTACCCGGTTGCCCCAAACAAAACGATCGGTCTCGGCATCCCCACACCGTAGGAGATGCGCCCCCCTCGCCACGACCTGCACCCAAGTCGGAGGCATCATCGCGGTTTCTGTCCGCCGAGACGGGCAGGACTGGTGACCAATTTCGACTTAGCGTCTTTCGCACCACAACTGCCAGCTTTCTGACAGTTCGCAACGCTGACTGAGCTTTTTCTGCGGATCCCCGCGGACCCTCCCTCATCCTGAAAATCTCAGACCTTTGATCGGCCCAACGGCGATCCTGAACGGTACTGGACTCACCGTCACGGCCGCGAAACTCGTCCAGCCACTCGAGATCACGGTGGCCTGACGGAACCCGATGCCCAACATGCTGTATCGCTTGACAAGGCGATCGAGCATTCCCCGGGGGATTTCGCTGAAGCAAGTGCACCTCCGACTCTTCGACACGGCAATGACATGCTTGGTGCACCCGAACGATGACCACGCATCTATGCGGCGCCACGTCAGGATGGTCGGCAGCGCGTCAGCCCACATGGTGAAAGACCGGATGTTCCGAGAGATCTCACCAGGCAACGTGTCCTCGGTACCGCGTCGCGGTGATGCTTACGCTTGCTTCTGCGAAGACCGCTCGGGGCTCGACGCAATGGCGACGGCATCGGCCGGAGTCGACGAGACCTAATCGGACTCGCTCGGCATGCCAAGCGAACAGAAGGGGAAGCACTTCCAAAGGGTGGGCTGTGGTCGAGGGCGGACCTCCACCGACAACGCGAAGTCTCGAGCTCAAGCCGCTTGTCTGGAATGCCGAGAGTAGAGGTAGGTAGGACAATCGTGCAGAAAGGGCGAAGGGTGACCCCCGGTGAGTCTCACGACTCTGGGTCCCCTCAGCAATACGCAGGCGGTCTAGCCGGAAGCGCCGACGTTGCCTCACGAAACAGAGAAGCAAATCTGTGGACGGAGGCACGCCGGTGAACTGGAATGAAGTCTCTAGCGAGGCGCATCCTCCTCCAATAGGAGCGGGTCAGTTTCTTCGGAGCATTGAAGCGCGCTACGACGTTCGTTTCGAACCAGCTGCGATGCATGAGCTCGAAAGGTTGGCAGAGGACCTCCGCAAGTCCGTCGCATCTGCGGCCGCAGAGATTGCGGCGCAGAGCGGAGCCCCGGCGGTCGGAGCAATATTTGTGCAGGAAGCACACCGCCGGAAGGCAGTGCCCCGCCATCTGGTTGCCAGGGGAATGCTTCAGGGTGTAGGAGGGTGGTCGTTCGCCGGAAGTTCGAGCGCCGTTGCGGCAATGGCAGCGACCGAGAAATGGTCCGGGAGCGGTGCCTGCATAGCGGCCGCCCTATTCATGTTGGGCCTTTTGACACGTTCTCGTGCTCGATAGTTCGATTTCGAGGGCAAAGTTTGAGTCTCGTCGGTCAAGCGGTCGCCGAGCTGATCCTCGACGCCTTCTTACCTGATACTCAAGCGGGTTCGCTGTCGGGCGAGACGGCGGGTTGAGTCAGTTGTCCGTCGTCGAAATAGCACGGTTAGCTGGAAGTGGGGTGTCACGAGTCGCTGCCCTCTCGTTAAAGTCTCTCGCTGAGAACGCGGCGAGCTTGAAACTGAGCATCCCCTTCTGGCCGGACACGTTGGTTACGCGGCCGGGTTGGCCTTGGGTTGATGGTAGTTGGTCTCCCATTCGTTGGGAGCGGTGTAGCCCAGCGACGAGTGTCGTCGACGTGTGTTGTAGCGGTTGATCCATGCGAAGATCGCCTGACGAGCCTCGAAGCGGGTGGCGAACCGTCGGCGGTGCACCAGCTCGCGTTTGAGCGATGACCATGCTGATTCGGCGACGGCGTTGTCCCAGCACACCCCGGTTCTACCCACCGACTGGAGCATCCCAAGATCGGCCACTTGTTGGCGGTAGTCGTGCGACATGTACTGGCTGCCGCGGTCGCCATGGAAGATGATCCCGTCGGTGCGTCCGCCCCGGGTGCCCGCGGCCATCGTGAGCGCGTCTACGACGAGTTCGGTCCGCATGTGATCGGCCATCGAATATCCCAACCAGCGGCGCGAACCGAGATCGAGGACCGACGCCAGGTAGAGCCAGCCCTCGCCGGTGGCGATGTAGGTGTAGGGGTCGGACCGCAGCGCCCTGTCAGCGTTTCTGCTGGTGGGTTTCTGCGGTCCGCCCTCCGAACCGGACAAGCGACTCTCACCGCATCCGGCTCTCCATGTGTCATGCCGCTGTGGCGGGGCGGTCCTGTTGTTTCGCTTGGCCATGGTGTGGGGATTCGTGCGCCTCGGTAGCGGTAACGCTCGATGGCGATATCTCGCGGTCGGAACATCACGATGTTGCCGTCACGGACCTGCCAGCGGGGCAGGAAGCGACGGACCAACGCTCCTTTACTGAGGCCACGGTGTCGTTTCCGTAACCAGCCGAAGATCCTCCACCACGTGAAATGGTCGAGATATCCGAAGGTCTTGGATGAGACACCGTGACGGAAGTAGTTGCACCATCCCCGTAGAACCCGGTTCACCGAGATCAACAGGTCACCAAGCGTGCGATGTTTCGCTCGGGCGGTGAGCGATCGAACCTTTGCCATCACCGAAGCCAGTGACTTCTTGGATGGGTAGGTGTAGACCGCTCGTTTACCGTTTTGGCCTCTCCGGGCTCGACGCTGGATGTGCCAGCCCAAGAAGTCGAATCCCTCGTCTATGTGGCAGACCTTGGTTTTGGCTTCCGACAGGCGTAGACCCATCGGTGCCAATACGCTGCTGACTTCATCGTGGAGTGCTTCGGCGTCGGCACGGGTCCCGGCGATCATGACCACGAAGTCGTCTGCGTAGCGGACGATCCTCATGGCTGGCACACCGGCCCGGCGGTGCTTGGCACGGGTCCATTCCGGTCCAAGCGCTTCCCATTTGCGGGTGAAGTGCTCGTCCAGGACAGATAACGCGATGTTGGCCAGCAACGGTGACAAGATCCCACCCTGGGGTGTCCCAGTGATCGTCTCGCGGGCTTTGGTGTCCTCACCGAGGATCCCGGCCCGCAGGAACGCCTTCACCAGGCCCGTTACACGTTTGTCCCCGATCCGACGTCGCACCCGTTCCATGAGAGCGGTGTGGTCGATCTGATCGAAGCACGCCTCGATATCGGCCTCGAACACCCACTCATAGGTGCGTGATCCGAAGAAGTGAATCTCAGCGATGGCGTCTTGGGCCCGACGCTTCGGACGGAAACCATAACTGCATGGCTTGAAGTCCGCCTCGAAGATCGGCTCGAGCACCAGTTTCAACGAGGCTTGCACGACCCGGTCCGAAACAGTTGGGATTCCCAGGCGGCGGACCTTGCCCGACGCTTTGGGGATCGTCTTCTCCCGGACCCGTTGAGGCTGGAACCGTCGGGCTTTGAGATCATCTCTCAGCGCTGACAGCAACGACTCGACACCGAAGACGATCGAGTTAGGTTTCACTCCATCGATTCCGGCGGTTCGCGCACCCTTGTTGTGCCGCACCCGGCTCCACGCCACAACGAGGAACGCCGGGTCATACACCAGGTTGAACAAATCATCGAAACAACGATCAGGCTCACTGATCGCCCATTGGTGCAACTTCGTCTGCATCACAAGTACCCGCGACTCGGCCTCAACTAGGTCGGGCCACGGAGCGCCGGTATTCACCAGCGACCTCCCCGGTCAGCATTGATGCTGCGAACACACTGGGGTCCTTCGCCATGTGACCGGCTTTCCCGGCCTCGGACTACTACGACCCCTCCGCCCCAACCGGTCGGCATCAACCGACGACAAGCCTTCCCTTCGACCCGCTGGCAGCGGGCCGATGAGGGGACCAACCGGCTGGTTCCCACGTTCACTTTCAAACCGTTCGACAGGTTAGGCGCCCAACTATGCCCCTGCGGTCTCGCCACGGCGACGCCGCAGGCATTCACCGTGGCCTCCCGACCGGCGACATCAACCAGCCAAGGAGTTCCCCGCTCACACGGGTTCGCACCGCAACCCAGCCCACATCTGTCAGGTTTGAGCTGGTGGTCTTCTCTTGAGAGGCGTTCATACGCTGGTTCACTGCCGTTACACCGTCCCGTCTCGTTCGCCGAACCCGACACCATCTGACAGTTCTGGCATGTTCCGGCTTTGTCACCGCTGCTTACCACCCTCCCCATGTCCCTGGGATCAGGCTGCGGTCAACTTCAACCAGTCCGCTGCGACGGACCAGCAGCTGTGTCCTTTCACCACAGCACGGTTCGAAAGCGCCTCGTGGCGCTCGATGTCGCCAACCCATGCCACATCAGGCTGACCGGGGTCGAACCGTCGACCCACGAGATCGGGCAACGGCGGCGCGTCCTGCGCAGGGATCGTCGTACGCACCTTGGCAGGCTTGTGGACCCCAACGATGCCGTGCAACCGCATCAACCGAGCGACCCGCTTGTGGTTCACCGCGTGACCCAACGAACGCAACTCCGGTGTCATCCTCGGCTCACCATAAGTGCCGTCGGACTCGGCGTGGATCCGGCCGATCTCGGCAACCAGCACGGCCTCTGCCTGCTGCGCCGACGTTGGCCCGGCGGCCTCACGAACGCACCAGTCGTAGAACGCTGACGTCGATACGTCAGCAACCTCACGCGTCCCTGGTCGGGAAACCCTCGGCCCTCCGGGCAGCCACCCACCTGTAGCGGGTCACTGTCCCGACTCCTTCACCCAGAAGGCCGTCGCTCGTTTGAGTAGTTCTCGTTCCATCCGCAACTGCGCGTTCTCACGACGAAGCCGCGTCAACTCGGCGCGTTCCTCCGTCGTCAACCCGTCGCGCTCACCACGATCGATCCGTGCCTGCTTAACCCAGTTCCCCAGGTTCGACTCGACGATCCCGAGCGACCGAGCAACGTCCGCGATCGTGCGCTCCTGCTCGAGCACCATCGCGACAGCATCACGCTTGAACTCCACAGGTGAACGACCGGCGCGTACGCCTCGGCTGATCCTCCACTACTGACATGGTTACCTCCTAATCGAGATGACCGGCCAGAAGGGGATGCTGACGATGAACTCGCGCAATAACCCGAGGGTGGCGTCAGGGTCGACCTGGACGGTGCGGAGCCGCTTGACGATCGAGTCAGGAGTCGCGTCGGGCTTTGCCGAACATACGCCGGGGTTAACGAAACCGTTCGAGCCGCTGGCGCGATCTACAGTCGCTTCTGATGCGTATGAAGAAACTGTTGTGGCTCCTCATTGGTGCCCTTGGCACTACAGGGGTTTGGTTGCTGGTCTTCCACGCAGATCCATGGATGCAAGTTGGAAATGACCCGGTAGACGCAAATGCTGCACTGATCGCCGCAGCCGTGACCCCGTTCTCTTTTGTAGTGCCTGTCCTGCTCCGGCATGTTGAGTCGGTCGAGCCCGACGCTATGTCGGTTGGTGGTGCCCTGTCCTGGGTGCTTCTCTTCATCAGGGCCGCGACAAGCCCGAAAGAGGGCGACCCTGGTGCGAATTTGTGGTTCGTATCGTTCCTCATCTTGGTGCTCCCATGGGCGATCTTGATGGTCCACCTCCAACGCACCGCGCGACGGCAATGGCCCTAGACCTCGTTCCCGGGGTTGAGCTGTCGTGAACCACGTTCTCTCGATCGACCAACGGGTCCACGAAGCGATCCGACTGAGGGCTTCCGCTGGCACGATTCGATCGTTTCCACAGCGATAGGTCACGGAACCTGGCGCGCACTACGTCCTCACCGTACGGTGATGACTTCAGGTTCGGTTCCAGCGGGTCCCCATGGCGTTTGTCCCGGAAACCAGTAGGGTCCCGCCAGGCTGCTGAACGCCTGCCAAGTGCTGCATCACTGAGCCAGCCCGCGGCGTACGATGCGCTTCATGGCTCACAGCTGGGTGCGTCGAGACGACATCGAAAGCCCCGTCCGTCGAGTCGCGGCTGCGTTGATGCAGCGGCTGTTGCAAATCACCATCTGGGTGCGACGCAAGGCCCTGAAGCCGGTCCCCGATCCGCGCTCTGACCCTTTCTACGAAGGCGTCTTGGAACTGCCTCGACGAGGTGAACTGATCGATACCCGCCCGGTCCAGGTCCGCTTCCTGCGCACGGCCTTGCGGGTGGACGCGTGGCAGCTGAAGTTTGCCAGCAGCGACCGGACGGACAAGCCAATCACCGGCATCGCCACCATCATCCGCCACCCGACAAGCGTTCAAACGGGGCGTTCCGAACGTCCCACAACACAACGCCCCAGATTGCTGGTCTACCAGGCCGCGATCGACAGCCTCACCCCCGCTTGGCAATCCGTCCTACACCTTGCGGCGCGGCGATCAGCTCGAACTGCCGATCATGCACATGGCGCTTCGCCGCGGCTGGACCGTGCTGACGGTCGATTGGACGGGACCACAGTCGTCGTTTGCCGACCTGGAGTCCTCTGGACGGCTGATCCTGGACGCGATCAGCGCAGCCATCGATTTCGAACCAGCCGGGTTGAGTTCGGAGACGCCTGTCGCGCTGTGGGGGTATTCCGGCGGCGCTCTCGCGACCCTTTTCGCCGCCGAGCTCCAGCCGTCCTACGCCCCGAACCTGAAAATCGTGTGCGCCGCGGCCGGTGGCGGCGGCGTCGACGTTGCCTCAACTCCCGACATGTTTGAATCAAGAACCGCCCTGAGCGGCATCCCGTTCGGCGCCTGCATCGCGGCGGCTCGCAGCTTTCGAGATCCAACTCGGCGCGTCGCTCACCGAAACCGGACGGCGATACGCGACGGCAGCATCCGACATGACCGTCGACGAACTGGCCCTGAACTTCCCATTCCTCAAAATGAGTTCGATCCTGACCGTACCCACGGTCTTGGATGTACCGGCGTCCGGCCCGCACTGGAGGCCCAACGTTGCGGGCAGCACGGACCCGCTGCGGCGATGTTGCTGTACCACGCCATTCACGACCAGGCCACCGAGATCGACGACGTCGACCGGCTCGTCGCCTTCTACAAAGCCTCCGGTGTCCGAGTCGTCTACCGGCGCTACCGCTTCGGTGAGCACATGATCGTCATGCTGCGCGCCATTCGCCCCGTCCTCAAATACCTCAGCGACCAAGTCGACCAATCCGAGACCGCGCAAGAGTCATAGGCAAGAGCGCCAAACCGATCGTTCGCTCTGAGAAATCCACTTCCCGTACGATCCCCACCCGGCACAACTCTCCAAAGGTCGGATCAGCGCGTCGCCAAGAGGGTTTCCACCAGAAGGCAGTGAAGGTTGCCCTCGCACTCCGAAGTGCTGCAATTGTCGACAGGTCCGTCGCTCCACGCAAGTTCGCTGCAGCGGTCCGATGCACCTTGCGCATTCTTGACGGATAGATGGACACAAGCCGCGTCAGCAGCGCGTCCGCTGTCGGCAACTCGATTCCGGTCGACGCCATTGCTTCATGCGGGAAATCCCTGACGTTGTTCGTGCACAGAATGTCGGCATGCGAAGTGACAGCAGCTGCAAGAACGTGCCGATCGTCCTCATCGGGCATCTCAAGCGCCGCAACTCTGTGCAGCGAGCTTTTCGTCGGCTCGATCTGGGCGTGAGGGTAGGCGGCGTCGAGAAGCTGGATCAGAAGTTCGCCGCAAGCATCACCAAATGTCGAGCTATTGGCCCTTCTGGTACTCCACCACCTCGGTCAGGATCGTTCGACTCCACCTGATCGAGATGACCCCCTCATCGGCGGCGTACACCAGGTATTCGCGGAGCACCCGGGAGTAAAGCACGTTCGCATCAGCCAGGACGATGCTTCTGCGACCTAAGGACTCCGCGTCAGAGTCGGTCACTCCACGAGTCCGGTGTCCCAGCGTCACTGCCGGTGATCAAGACCTCGGTCGACACCACCCCACCGAACGCGGCCGATCCAGAAGCTCCCGCCCCCGACCTGGGCTTGCTGGCGAGTGGCGGCCAATCTCCTGAGCAACGCATCGGCACCGCACCGAAGGTGTCGGACAACCTCATCTGGCCAGCTCACGCGCAGTGTCTCCACCCAACGGTCTCAACGGGCCGGTCGCTGCGATGCGGTCAATGCTGCGATGCGGTCAGCGGCTTCGCAACCGGGCCGTCATTTCAGAGAACGGATGACTCCAGCTGACGGGAACCATGCCGCCCGACCCACGCCGTTCCACGCATTCGGACAATCCGAAGGCACCGACGGGTCCAAGCGCACCCGTCCGGTCAAAGAGGTGCTCTGACGAGCGAATCGCTCCCCACGCCAGCAGGTCGGCGGTCAGGTCGTATGCGTTCGACCAGCGCATCAGCTGGCGGTCCAGGATCGTCCCGTCGTCAGATCGAACGACCGCGGCGACGTCGCTGCCCGTCAGGTCCCGGGCCCCCTCGTCGGGCCGCTGTCCGGTGAGCAACCCGCCGAGGTTGTCCGCTAGATCGGCGGCCCTGCTCGAATCGCGTCCGCACAGGATCGGGCGGGCTCCGCGAGCCACCACCGCCTCAGCAGTCAAACGGCCGGTGGACCCGGTTGCCCCAAACAAAGCGATCGGTCTCGGCATTCCCACACCGAGGGAGATGCGTCGCCCCCTCGCCAAACCCGATGCCTGTGCGTCGCCGGATCGAAAACGACATCGAGGGCCGCATCCCGTCGCAGTCGAAAGGGTGATGCACGCCGATCGAGTCGTGGACGGGATTCTCGGTGTTGCAGACATAGATGCCGTTGAGGGTCCCGGGAGAACTTGCCGATCACCTCCACCTCGGCCGCGTCGACCGCGTCATAGATTGGGCGTCCACGCACCATTGATATGCGGATGGTCGTTCGGCGAGAAGGTCGGTGTAATGCGGTCTACCAGCGTTGTCTGCACGGCGAAGATTCGAGTTTCACTGGATTGCTCCTGACCTTTTGCCGACATATACTGCGACAACAGCGCGACGCAATGAGATACAAAAGGACGACGATCGCAAATGACGACCATGGCAACGCTGCTTGAGCACCTCTATGAGGGAGGAGTTGTCGACACCGCCGACCTGGCCCGCGTGAGCGAAACCAACCCGCGAAGCGTCGCCCGCTGGCGCTCCAAGGAATCAAAACCACGACGAGAGGCGGAGGATCGCCTGCTCGAACTCCGAGCCGTCGTCGACCTCACCCGAACGGTCATGAGCGATGACGCCGCCAGATTCTGGATGCGGTCTCCAAACCCTGACCTTGGCTACGACAAGCCCCTGGATCTGGTGGCCGCAGGTCAGTACCAACGTGTTGTCGACCTTCTGCTGGCCCTAGCCGAAGGCGTCACCGCCTGAGATGACAAGCCTGGACCCCAAGGCCGTAGCCCGCGCGCCAAGACTGCAACTGCAGGCCACCGGCTTCCGGAATCAGGCGAAAGGGTACGATCCGCGCAGCGGCGAAGGCGCGAGACGCTTCGGCGGGCGGTTCAACCCACCCCGGAGCTTCCCCGTCTTGTACCTGTGCACAACCCGAGCGTGCGTCGCCGCCGAACTCACCCGTCAGGCCACTCGCCAGAACGTCGACGTTTCAGGCCTCCTACCGCGCGAGCTTTGGCAGTTCGATGTCGATCTCGAAGCAGTGCTCGACCTCACCAACCCCGCCGTCATGGCCGCCATCTCCGTAACAGCCCAAGACCTTGTGCGCGACGACGTCGCCCTCACCCAACACATCGGAGAGGCCGCCTACGAACACGGCTGCCAGGCGATTCGCAACCGATCGGCAACTGGAGTCGATGACGTCCTCGCCATCTTCCCCGAGAACCTCGCAGGCGCCGACCTACATATCGCCTTGTTGACGACCTGGACCCAGAAGGCCGATCTCGCCGATTAGCGCAGTCAGGGCGCCGAGCTGAGCGACTTCAAGAACCCTGGTGCCCGGCGCCGGACTCCGCAGCCTGCTGCGGGGCTGCCGGCATCCCGTTCGGCGCCTGCATCGCGGCGGCTCGCAGCTTTCCCGAGATCCAACTCGACACTTCGCTCACTGAGAAATCCACTTCCCGTGCGATCCCCCACCCGACCCCCAACCCAACCCTGTCTACGTAAGCTGCCGGGCTCCCACACGGCCGACGCGCCATCAGGCATCGACTCGGCCCGATGAGAGGGGGGTTCGCGAGACGAATGGTCGTTACGATGTGCCGATGGTCTTCAGAAACATGCCCCCCAGCGATCAGTACGCGGTACAGACTTACGCCCCCGGCGATGAGCCTCAGCACCAACCAGCAGTACTCGTCTCCACCATGGACTACGTTCCAGGTTTTGAGATCGTCTCAACCTTCGGCGAGGTCTTCGGTCTTGTCGTGCGTTCCCGCAACATGTTTTCCAACATCGGGGCCAGCTTCAGGACGGTCTTCGGTGGTGAAGCGAGGGGCTACACCCAACTCCTCTCAGATACACGAAATGAAGCGGTCCACCGGCTGCGACTGGAGGCCGAAGCGCTCGGCGGGAACGCCGTCCTGTCGATGCGATTCGATACGGGAGTGTTTGCGGACGTCATGAACGAGGTTGCGGCATATGGAACCGCCGTTCTCATCCGGCCAATTGACTCGAGGACCGACCAGTAACCGCGTGGTTCGTCCGAGAACACCCTGAAGACCACACTCACAGACGATGCGAAAGGGCTCTACTCCCCTCATCGGCGGCGTACACCAGGTAATCGCGGAGCACCCGGGAGTAAAGCACGTTGGCATCGGCCAGGACGATGCTTCTGCGACCGAGGGACTCCGCAGCAGAGTCGGTCACTCTACGAGTCCGGTGTCGTTATGTGGCAATGCCAACTCAGCGAGGATCGGGGCTCGGCGCTTTCGATCGGCCTCAAGAAGAGCTCGGATCGAGGTAACCGTGATCCTGTGGTGGGTGCCCACCTTGCGGAAATCAAGCTTGCGGTCATCCATCTGCCGTTGGCGCCACTCGATCGGGCCGACGTGACTTGTACGACCGGACGAGGGGGACTGTCATGCTCGCACTTCGATGAATGCTGCTCGAGCAAAGTCGCCGTTCCAGCGATAATCCAGGCGAGACGAGACCATGTAGCTCGGCCGGGATCAGTCGGCGCTGAGCTCGCTGGTGAGGCGGTCGATCTGCTCAGCCAACTCGATATCCAACTCGGTGACCTGGTTGCCCGCGTCATGAGTGGTCAACGTGATCTGCACACGGTTGTACGTATTCGTCCAGGTGGGGTGATGGTTCAGGCGCTCCGCTTCATCAGCGACTCGACCGATGAACGTCATCGCCGCGCGGAAGTCCTCGAAGACAACGCTCCGAAGCAGGGTCCCATCAACCAACGTCCACTGGGGAACAAGCGCCGCGAGACGCGTCGCTAGGTCCGTTGTTTCAGCGCACCCAGAACGTTCTCTGGTCTGGACGCCATCGCCGTCCTGGTGCTGCTGTTCGCCCTTGCAAGATCCATTCACTTCATAGCCCTTCCACCGCAACACCCGCCCCGTCAAGCGGCCCAAGCCCCTCGGCCGAGTTCATCGAGAGACCGCTCTTCTCGGTCTCCGCTTCATGCGCAATTGAAGCACCGAGTTTGACGCAGGACGACTAGTCCGAATATCGCACAGCGACTACTCACGTGACCACACAGCGACTAGCCCGATCGGGTGGACACCCCTTGTCTGGCACGATGCGCCGACCATGCGGCGGCTGAAATGCTTGAGGATCACAGCGCGATTCTGACAGTCGGCCCCGAGCCACCGGCAAGACCACAACCAGCCGACGGTTTGCGGCAAGCGAGATGCGCCTCGGCGACCCCGAAGCAGCCCAGGCGTTTCGAGCAGGCCCATCAGCAATGTTGACAGCCCTCCAAGAAGCCGTCCTAGTCGACGAATAGCAAGAGGTCCTCGGTCGAGTGATTGAGACCCTTGTCGTCGTCCAGATCCGAGCCGAAACGACACTGAAGGCCCTACCACCGCGGTTGCACCACCTTCGCCCCGAGTCAGAGCGTCCCAACGGTCTTGGACGATTCGCTGTTCGGTCTGTCCGGAAGGCTCGATGCCAGCCACGACTCAGCGGGCGAGAGTCCCCAACGCAGACCGCGCATCGGGCCACATTCTTGTTGCAGCAATCGCACGCGGCCGAGCGATCTTCGGCGCTGCCATTCCAGGGCGTAGCACGCGCGTGCTATATGTCGGTGATGCCTCGCACGACGGTCCGGCTCGACGAAAACGACGACGCCCTTCTGGGCGAACTTGCCGCCGACCATGGCGGTCGCTCGGGCGCAATACGGGCCGCCATCCGCAGCCTGGCAGCGGAACGACACCGCATGGACGAGCTGAGCGCTTTCGTCGCGACGTGGGACGCCGAGGTCGGCCCGGTCGACCAAGCGGAAGTTGCGGCTATGGTCGAACGATACGGCTTGTAACCCTCGACGCCGGGTTCTTGATCGCGATCGATCGAGGCAAGCGTACGGCTCACACATTCACCGCAGCGGCGGTGCAGTCGCGTACGCCGTTGCACACCACGCACCCGGTCATCGGCCAGGTGTGGCGATCCCAAACGCGACAGGCTCGGCTGGCGACCTTCCTCAAGGCAATAACCGTGCACCCGCTGGACGATGGCCGACTGGTGGGACAACTTTTGGCCCGCAGCCGCACCTCAGACGTCGTGGACGCTCACCTTGTCGCGACGGCTGCGCGTCTCGGCCAAGACATCCTCACCGGCGATCCACACCATCTCCTCCGCCTCACCGCAGCACTGGGAGCGACGGCCCCAGTAGTACACAGTTGGCCATAGCCCCCACATCGACACCTCGCCACAAGCCGATCCCCCACATGTGAACGTCGTTCCGATCACTCAACAGGTTGACCGTTTCAACCGGATGCTGATCACCCACGCTCTCGGACGATCTCGTCATCGCATCGGCCGACGAACGCTTTGCCCTCAACGCCGCGACCCGCTCTGACGGGACCGTTCAGCTGCCACGCCACCCTGAGACCCGAGAAGCCCTATCGCAAATGACCGGCAAAGTTCCTTGCCCCTCCTCGCGATCGCGCCGTACAATCACCGTACATGTCGCCAACACGCACCTCCCGAATCGAATTGCGCTCGGACCCCGAACGCGAACGACGAATACGTCAAGCAGCCGAGATCGAGCACCAATCCGTCAGCGCTTTCGTCCTCGAGGCGGCCGCCCGCCGCGCCGAAATCGTGATCGCAGCGGCATCCGCAACAACTGTTTCTTCGGACTTCTTCGACATGCTCTGGGATGCGCTCGACGAAACACCGGTCCCCAATGCCGCTCTGCAGCGACGAGCCCAAAGTAGACCGCCGATCGATCAGCAGTGACCGCCGTCCGCCATATCTCAGAACAGCTCTCCCCTGCCCACCACGTCGACGCCTTCCGCTGCGGCGTCGAAGCACTCGACAGGTGGCTCGTGGATCACGCCCGTCACGCCCAAGCCATGCGTACCGCCCAAACCTTTGTCTGGCATAGCGGCGACTACCACGTACAGGCGTACTTCAGCCTCGCGGCGCACCTCATCCGTCGCGACGAACTCCCCCAGAAACTTGGTCGGGGTTCACCGGCCTCAATCCCCGCGGTGATGTTGGCGCGTCTCGCACTGGACGAGCCGCTCCAAGGCGTCGGTGTTGGAGGCGACCTTCTGTGGGACGCGCTCGGTCGCTCCTGCGCAGCGGCTGACATCGCAGCCGCACGACTGGTGGTTGTCGACGCAATCAGTCCAACGGCAGCAGACTTCTATCGCCACCACGGCTTCGTCCCGATCCCCGACATCGCTGGACGAATGGTGCAAAAAGTGAACGACATCATCGCCGCTCTCGACACAAGCGGTTGACCGCTCTGGTCACAAGAACAACCACGACGGCCAGCCATACCATCGGTGGTACCATATATGGCATGCGGCATAAGTCGACTATCTACCTTCCAGACGATCTCAAAGCCGGACTGCGACGCGAGGCGGACCGCCGAGGATGCTCAGAGGCCCAGATCATCCGCGATGCGATCGCCGCCGCAATCGAACGGCCTCGACCCAATGCTGGCTTGTTTAGCGCGGAACCTTTCGCCGACCGCGTGGACGAACTCCTCGACGGCTTCGGCGAATGATCACCGTCGCTGACACCAGCGGCCTACTCGCCCTGTTCAACGACAGCGAGCCCGCCCACCCTCGCATCCGGACACACGTCGACCGACTCGACTCCGCGCTCGTCGTCTCCCCCTTCGTCCTTGCCGAACTCGACTACCTGCTCGCAAAACGTCTGGGACCCGCCACCGAGATCCAAGTCATGGAAGAACTCTCGGGCGGCGCATATGACCTCGCCAGCCTCGACCACACCGATCTTGCCAACTGTGTCTCGATCATCAGCCGCTACCAAGACCAGCGGATCGGCCTCACCGACGCGTCCCTTGTCGTGCTTGCCGACCGCCACCAAACCGACTCCGTACTCACTCTTGACCGCCGCCACTTCACGGTGATGACACCCCTACGCGGAGGCCATTTCCTCCTACCTTGAAACCGATCCAACGAGGTCGAAGCCCGAGGGCTTCATCGTCCCCATCGCTGACGTGGACGTCGACGAGCGGATCGGTCACGACCACAGACCGCTGTAACCGAGTCGAACCGTCGTCCCCAGCGAACACTTCGATACCTTGCTCGCGGCACTGGACGATGCCGACGAAGCTCCCCGACTGAGAGAGCCAGCCAGGACACCATGGGCCTAGCCAGAATCAAGGAACCGACAGATGACCGTTGACTACACCGCCCGGTACCCCACGTTGACCTTCGATCAACCCGCCGATCGGGTGTTGCGAATCACACTGGACGGGCCCGGCCTCAACGCCGTATCACCCGACGGACACCGCGAACTCGCCGACGTGTGGCGTGATATCGACCGCGACCCAGACACCAACGTCGTCCTGCTCCGAGGCGCCGGCAAAGGGTTCTCCGCTGGCGGCAGCTTCGAACTACTCGACGGCATCATCAACGACTACGACACCCGCATGCAGGTCATGCGCGAAGCCCGCGACCTGGTCTGGAACATCCTCGACTGCTCCAAACCCATCGTCAGCGCCATCCACGGCCCTGCCGTCGGCGCAGGCCTGGTCGCAGCAATCCTCGCCGACATCTCCATCGTCGGACGCACCGCACGAATCATCGACGGACACACCCGCCTCGGCGTCGCCGCCGGCGACCACGCGGCGATCTGCTGGCCACTGCTCTGCGGCATGGCCAAGGCCAAGTACTACCTACTCACCTGCGACACGCTCACCGGTGAAGAAGCCGAACGTATCGGCCTCGTCTCCCTCTGCGTCGACGACGACCACGTACAAGACCGCGCCATCAACGTCGCCACCGATCTCGCCACCATGGCCCAACCCGCCATCCGCTGGACCAAACAATCCCTCAACCACTGGTACCGAAACGCCGGACCAATCTTTGACGCGTCACTCGGCCTCGAATTCCTCGGCTTCGGAGGCCCCGACGCCGCAGAAGGACTCGCCTCCCACCGAGAAAAACGACCCCCAACCTTCCCCAGCGCCACCAACCCGCACTAGCAGTCAGGCGCCCTCGGTGTCACGCGACCGAACGGAAGGCCGAGTCCGCGGGTCCAAGCAACGCTGTTCTCAGACGTCAGGGCCTGGCGCTGGTGGCAGATCTGTCGGGTACGTGATGAGGATTTCTTCGATGGACTGCGGAAAGTCCTTGCTGTTGTTGGTGACAAAACGGTCCGCCCCAGCCGACACCGCTGTCGCCAGATGGGCGGCGTCCGCGGCTCTCAACCCATAGCTGGCCCCCAACGTTGTCGCGAGGTGAGCGGTCGCCGCATCGAGCGGCCGGAGGTCCAGCCGGGACAGAAGTACCAGCAAAGTCTCCACCTCAGCGTCGGCTCGGTCGCGCAGGGGTTTGCTCAGGAGCTCTGGCAGCAACAGCACGGAACCGACGCCTGAAACGGACTCGGGTGCCGCAAGGCCCTCACCGACTTCGTGCTCCGTCCCGGCGGTGGGCGGTCCGTTGGCAAGCAGGAGCAGAGCAAGGACTCGCTCCCCCAGCGGGTGATCCGGGACCGCCGCGTAGATCAAGACGTCCGCGTCAAAGGCATCCATCGTTGCGCTATCGCCCGGAGCGGTCGCGACGCACCTCGGCGAGGAGCTCCTCAGCCCGTTCGGGACTTATGCCCGGGGCGTCAATCAGAGGTTGTTCACGAGCATCGTGGAGTCGACCCCTCAGCGTCGCGGCGGCGGCAATGGCTGGCGATGCACGTTTCGCTGCCAGCGCGTCGCAGCTGATCAACACGGCGACCGGTGACCCGTGCCGAGTAATCGTGACCTCTGCCCCGGCCAGCACCCGATCGAGTAGGTCAGGCAGGGTCGCGCGCGCCGTGCTGGCCGAAACAGTTGTCATAGCGGGATCGTACATCGTTGTACGCATCCGTACAAAACAGACGTTCGTCGATGCTGGCTACGAAAAGAGCAAAGCGCGACGGAGACGGCGTGCCTTGTGAAGAGGAACAACCGGTCGGCCTGATAATCCCAGCTCCCGCACCAACGCCGGCTCCGCCACCGATGGATCTGCGATGGGCGACCTGGAACGCAGAGCCAGGCGGGGCAGATGAATGCGGGATCGAAGACTCGAACCGTATTGTCAGCCCTTGGCGGACAGGATCTGGATCAGGTTGCCGCAGGTGTCGTTGAAGACGGCCATGATCGCCGGGCCGACATCGGTGGGCGGCTGAGCGAACTCGACACCCAGGCCCTGCAACCGTTCGTACTCGGCGGGGACGTCATCGACGGCGAATTGGGCGAGCGGGATACCGTCAGCCATCAGCGAATCGCGGTACGGCTTGACCGCTGGATGCCCGGACGGCTCCAACAGCAGTTCGGGACCGTCAGGGTCCTCAGCGGCGACCACCGTCAGCCACGCGTCGTCCCCCATCGGAATGTCGTGTTTGATCTGGAACCCCAGCACCTCGGTATAGAACTTGAGTGCCGCCCGCTGGTCATCGACGAACAGGCTGGTCAGACGGATCTTCATCGGTTACCTCTGGTTTGAGACGGGGCACTACAGTCGAACGCCTGTGTTTGAGCGGCTCGACAGGACGGTCTCGGTCTGGGATGGACGCGGCCGCGACCCTGCACACGATATGGCACTCACCCAGGCGATGTTGCGTCGATGCGAACGTGACCATGGGTTCGCTTTTCTGAGGATCTCACCTCCCCTCACAAGCGTCGCGTTCGGATCGTCGGATCTGGTGCGAGCCGGGGCGACAGAGGCGATCAAACGGGCCAATGCGGGCGGACTGGCTGCGACCCGGCGCCTGGTGGGCGGCAACGCAGTCGTCCTCGATAACGGATGCCTCCGGGTTGAGTTAGGCATCGGTACCCCCGATCCCCGGACCGGACTGCGAGACCGCTTCGCTTTCATGAGCGAACTCATCGAGGCTGCGGTGCGTTCGCTCGGCGTGGACCTGGTCGCCGGCGAGCCCGAACACAGCTACTGCCCTGGCGAGTTCAGCCTGATGACGCTCGCACCAAAAGCCAGCAGCGGGTTCGAAAGCAACGCACGGTCCGGCTCATCTGCCGCCTCCTGCTCATCTGCCCAGGGCAACGCGCGGGGCACCGAGACAGACGGCGGCAAGGTAGTCGGGATCGCCCAGCGGATCGTCAAAGGCGCAGCCTTGTTATCTGCGACAATCACCGCGCAGCGACAGCCTTCTTCGGTCGACGTGATGACGGCGGTCTATGACGCACTCGGCCTGGGTTTCTCGCCAAAGAGCGTCGGCCAGCTTGGCGTCGCACCGTCACAGGTCGCACAGGCCATCCGCACCTTAGCCACACAACGGATGGACCTAACGCCATGGCAACCAGACGGCCGCGTCGTGGCCTTGGCGAATGCATCCGCTGGCAGATTTGTGCTCAATAGGCCAGGATCTGGGTGACGGGCTGCCCGGAGGTTGTCGTTGCGGCTCTGGTACAGCGATCAGGGCATGAGCCAACCGCCCAGGACATAGGAACCACACACACGCACGAACCCAGCGAACCGCACGAGCAGGCTGTGCACCGCCTTCGGCGGAGTACTCGACCGACCACAAGCACTCAGAGGACCGGCGAAGAGACCGGGCCGTGGCCCGAGCGGCCGGTAGCGCAAGCTGCGTGAGCAAAAAATACACAACCAAGCATCAATCAGGTCAGGCCAGATCCGCTGACCCTCTCAGGAGTTGCCCTATGAAATTCGGCATTATCTACGCCAACATGGCCCGGTTCGCAGACCTCGACGGACTCACCGAGCTAGCGGTGAACGCAGAGGCCGCTGGCTTTGACTCGCTGTGGACCGTCGAACACGTGGTCTATCCCGAGGGTTACACGTCGAAGTACCCCTATGACCCGTCGGGCCGTATGCCCGCTGACGGCTCGGCCGCGCTCCCCGACCCGCTGATCTGGCTGACCGCCGTTGCGGCCCGAACCAAAAAGATGCTGCTTGGCACCGGCATCTTGATTTTGCCGCCAACGCAACCCGCTCATCCTGGCCAAACAGGTCGCGACGCTCGACGCACTTTCGGGTGGGCGACTGCGGCTCGGTGTGGGGTTGGCTGGCTCGAAGAAGAGTTCAACGCTCTCGGCGTGCCTTTCGAACAACGTGGGGCCAGAGCGGATGACTACATGGCGGCGATGCGGGCCATCTGGGCGACCGACGACGCCTCATATGACGGCACATTTGCGTCGTATCAGCACCTGACGGCCAACCCGAAAGCCAGCCAACGGGACGGTTCCGCTGATCATCGGCGGCCACACCCCTGCCGCTGCTCGGCGTGCGGGCACGTACGGCGATGGTTTCTTCCCCGGTTCGGGCGACATCCCCACGCTGATCGACATTGCCAAACAGACCGCCGCCGATGCCGGTCGTGACCCCGACGCCATCGAAATCATGACCGGTTCGCCGAAAGTCTTCGGGGCGGACCCACAGGGCGCCATCGAAGAACTCGCCGCGATGGGCGTCGACCGCACGGTCATCCCGAGCTTTCTGTTCTTTGCAGATCCGGCAGAACAGCTCGCAGAGTTCTCCGAACGAGTCATGGCACCCTTCCTCGACGCTTGAGGGCAGCTGACGAAGTCCAGACGCGCAGAACCCCGGCCAAAGGGGACGAGCCGGGGTTCTGCTTAATGCGGCTTGGGGGCCGCTACACCACGGAACGGGAATCCATGGTGGGCGCCGTGTGGTTCAGGGGAGTCCACATCGGCGGTCGAGACGATATGTGGTGCTCGACGAAGGTCATTGTATACCTACAGCTAGCGCGCCGCGCCAGTGTGTGGGAAGCAAAAACGACGACCGCTAGTATCGCCCATAGCGATCGGTCGTTGAAATTCCATCCCGTGACCAGGACATCGCAACCTGACAGCCCCCGTGAATGGAGAAAGATGACAGCGTTCTCATGACCTTTTACCTCCTCACGCCCCCGCCAACAGATGATCAACGGCACATCGCGACACCACTCCCCGTGGGGGCGGAGCTGAGCTTCCGAGGAACTTCCCAATCCGTAACCAATCGGAAACGCATTTGTACATTTAAATTATCGCGAGCACCGTGGAACGGCGCCGACAACACCGCTACGCGGGCGGGACAACATCCACATCACGTGCTCGACTCAGAGCGCCTCGTCGTCAACCGAGCGCACACATCACAACCTTGAGCCCAGACCGCACGTGCCACACCGTCGAGTCATACCCGCAGCACGCGCCGACGCGTCAGCATTCGCGACGACACAGCCGCACCGTCCACACGCGAGGACGCCCGGATCGGGCGCGCCTCGCTGTGAAGGAACCCGGTGTCAGACACCGAGGGTGAGGAGGTCGTGAAAGAGCGTTAGCTCGCTTCGACCGTCCAGGTCGCCGCGTTCCGGAGCAGCGCGTTGACGTCGGCTGCACCTTTGCTCTGAGCGTCGAGGATCTGCTGATCAACCTGACTGCCATAATCGGGCCGTGAAACCGACCGGAACACACCCATCGGCGTCGGAGACGACGGACCCGACGACATCCGCGACAGCGAAAATGCGACCGACGGGTCGGGGCGGCTCTCGTCATGGACCAAGATCGCTCCCGCATCGACCTCCGAGGTCGTCGCGACGCTGGCCTCGCCAAACTCGTTGAGCACCACACACAGCTGGCCGTCCGCACCAAAGATGATCGGCTCACCGTGCACGAGGTTGATCAGCATGTTGTCGCGGTTGTCTTTACCAGTGATCGGGGTGAAGGCCCCATCGTTGAAGACGTTGCAGTTCTGGTACACCTCGACCAGCGATGCACCGCGGTGTTCGTTGGCCCGCTTGAACATCTCCATCATGTGTTTGCGGTCCATATCGTGGGTCCGAGCAACAAAGGTCGCTTCTGCCCCCAACGCGAGTGACACCGGATTGAACGGCTGATCGATCGAACCGAACGGTGTCGACTTGGTGACCTTGCCGACTTCTGAGGTCGGCGAATACTGCCCCTTGGTCAAACCGTAGATCTGGTTGTTGAACAGCAAGATCGTGAGGTTGACGTTGCGTCGAAGGGCATGGATCAAGTGATTGCCGCCGATCGACAGTGCGTCGCCGTCACCCGAGACGACCCACACATCGAGGTCGGGACGAGCCACGGCAACACCTGTCGCGATGGCCGGTGCACGCCCATGGATGGAATGCATGCCGTAGGTATTCATGTAGTACGGGAAGCGAGCGGCGCAACCAATCCCCGAGATGAACACCGTCTCGTCTGGGTCGACACCGAGTTCGGGCAGCAGAAACTGCACCGCTGCCAGGATCGAATAATCCCCACAGCCCGGACACCACCGGACCTCTTGGTCGCTTTGAAAGTCTTTGCGCGTCAGCGCGACGGTCTGGTCCATGGCTAGGCCTCTTCCATGATCTCGGTGAACCGTTGCACCAGCTCACCAGCGGTGAACGGAAGTCCTTGAACCTTCGTCACCGACTTCGCGTCTACCAAAAATTCGCCGCGCAACACATGCGCTAGTTGTCCGAGGTTGAGTTCGGGGACGATGACGGTGTCGTAGCGGGCCAACACCTCGCCGAGATTGTCAGCAAAAGGCGACAGGTGGGTGAGATGTGCATGAGCGATTGGACGGCCAGCGAGATTCATCCGGCGACACGCCTCTTTCACCGCGCCCCACGTCGACCCCCAACCGATTGCAAGCGTCTTGGCCTCTGCGGGACCATCAACCGAAACCGGGGCGATGTCTGAACCAATACCGGCGACCTTCGCTGCACGCAGCTCGGTCATCAACTCGTGGTTCAGCGGGTCATAGGACACGTTGCCGGTCTTGTCCGCCTTTTCGAGGCCACCAACTCGATGTGCGAGCCCCTTCGTACCGGGCACCGCCCACGGCCGTGCCAGCGTCTCTGGATCGCGCAAAAACGGCAAGAACACCGGTTCACCATCGTCGTCGGTCCCGTTTGGTTCGGTGGCAAACGACACGGAGATATCGGGGAGCTTCTCGACATCGGGGATGAGCCAGGGCTCTGAGCCGTTCGCGAGATAGCCGTCGCTCAGCAAGATGACGGGGGTGCGGTACTTGAGTGCAATCCGACACGCTTCGATCGCCGCGTCGAAACACTGGGTAGCGCTATAGGCTGCGACGACGGGAAGCGGCGCCTCACCGTGGCGGCCGTACAACGCCAAGAACAGATCGGACTGCTCGGTCTTGGTCGGCAACCCTGTGGAAGGACCACCTCGTTGCACATCGACGATGACCATGGGCAGCTCCAGCGACAGAGCCAGGGAAATCGTTTCGGATTTGAGCGCGACACCTGGACCCGACGTCGTCGTCACTCCGAGATGACCGCCAAATGCAGCCCCGAGAGCGATCCCCGCCGCAGCGATTTCATCCTCGGCCTGCACGGTACGCACGCCAAACCGCTTGTCTTTGGATAACTCGTGCAAGATGTCTGAAGCGGGCGTAATCGGGTAGGTCGCGAGCAGCAACGGCAACTTCGCTCGATATGACGCGGCCAGCAGCCCCAACGCTAAGGCCGTATTGCCGGTCACGTTCCGGTACTGACCCGGCGGAAGGCTGGCGGGGCGGACCTCATAGACGTGATCGAACAGCTCAGCGGTCTCACCGAAGGCATACCCAGCTCGAAATGCCGCAAGGTTTGCGTCGATGACCAACTCTTTGCCCGCGAACTTGGCCTTGACCCATTCCTCTGTGGGTTCGACCGGGCGAGAGTACATCCAGGACACGACACCAAGCGCGAAAAAGTTCTTGGAACGCTCCGCGTCTCGGGGTTTGACGCCCAGAGGCGCTGTCGCATCCTTGGTGAGCTGCGTCATGGGAATCTTGAAGGTCCGAAAGCCGTCCAAAGTCCCGTCGGTCAGCGGACTGGCCGCATAGCCGGCCTTTTCCAGGTTCCGGTCGGTGAAGGTGTCTGTGTTGATCAGCACCGCACCGCCCGAAACGACATCGCCGAGATTCGACTTGAGCGCCGCGGGATTCATGGCGACGAGCACATCGGGAGCGTCTCCCGGAGTCGAGATATCCCAATCAGATATCTGGATCTGAAACGCCGACACCCCCGGCAAGGTGCCCTGTGGCGCCCGGATCTCGGCCGGAAAGTTCGGCAGGGTTGCGAGGTCGTTGCCGAACATGGCACTGGCGCTCGCGAAACGGTCCCCGGTTAGCTGCATCCCGTCTCCTGAGTCACCGGCAAAGCGGATGACTACCGAGTCGAGTTGTTCAACCGGGAGGGTTGAAACTTGATCACTCACAAAGCGCTCCTGAACTACAACGGAGATGGTTGGCCTTGATGTCCTCGCCATTTGTCGCCCAACATGACCCGGTTGGTCTCCCATCACTTGCGAGAACGGCACCGCTGGGAGAGCGACACCACTAGCCTACCGATGTGTACCGAGATCAAAATTCACTCAGGCCGCAGATCGAGCAACTCTCCGGTCGACCAGGCCGCGTCAGCCGCCTTATTCTCGCCGTTGTCGCCGCCGTGTTGTTGGCCGCGGCGGGCTGCGGCGACGGTGATGCGACGACGACCGATTCATCATCCGATTCATCATCCCCGGCGACCTCCACGACGGTGACACCAACACACGAGTCGGATCTGGGCACGACGACCACGCCAAACGGTGCCGCAGAATCATCGAGCGAACCCCAGGAGTCCGCCACCAGACCGACAGGGGTGAGCGAGGGGTGCGGCACGCCGAGCGAACACGGGGTCATCGATCTGACCAACGACCAAAGCGGTCGACAGCGACAAGCACGCCTGTACGTCCCGCGGAGCTACGACGCTTCACAACCGGCGCCGCTGCTCATCAACCTCCACGGTTTGATGGGTTTTCCCTCCCAACAGGCCGCCTGGTCAGGTTTTGAGACGATGGCAGAAACCGAAGGCTTCTTGACGGTCGCACCACAAGGCACCGGGTTGATCCCCCTGTGGAACGCGATCGGCTATCCCGCTGCCGCCGACGACGTCGCCTTCTTGGATCAGCTCATCGACGACATCGAATCGAACTGGTGTGTCGACACCGACAACGTTTTTGTCGCCGGCATCTCAAACGGTGGGTTGATGGCCACGTATCTGGCCTGCCAAGACCCGGGCCGCTTCGCTGCGATCGCCGTGGTCTCCGGTGTCCGTTTCGACGCTTCATGTTCGACCAGCCCCGGAGTCGATCTGTTGGTCATCTATGGAACCGCCGACTCAATTCTGCCGATCACCGGAGGTTTGGGGCCCGCCATACAGGGGCTGATCGCCACCCAGCCACTCGTCGAGGGGGTACCACTCGATGAGCAACAGCAAGTGCTGGAAGAAACCACAGCGCAAGATGTCTCGACCACGATCGACGACTTCGCCCAGCTCGATCGATGTACCGGTCCCGACGAGAGCATCGTGGGCGTGAACGACATCATCCTGCACTCGGTGTACCAATGCGAGCGCGGACGCCTAGAGTCCTACATCATTGAGGGCGGCGGCCACACCTGGCCAGGGACCGAACTCAAACTTGGCGACAACCTACAGATCGATGCCGAGCAGTTCCTTGGCTACACCACACTGGAACTGCCCGCCTCAGAGATCATCTGGGACTTCTTCTCTGAGTCGATGAGTACATGACTGATGAACGGCCCGATAGAGTCGTGCCGAACTGCTCAGTCATCTTTCTACGTCACCGGACAGGAGGACGATGCGCCTCACAGTCACACGCCGAACCGATCTCGCCGCCAAGGCCCTTGTCGTTCTCAGTCACGAAGGGCGACGGATGAAGGCACCCGAATTGGCGCGGTCGCTCGAAACCACCGCCGGATATCTGCCACAGGTGCTGGGTCCGTTGATCAGCGCCGGGTGGGTCCAATCCGATCCGGGACCCACGGGCGGATACCGCATTGACACGCCGCTCGATTCCATCTCGGTACTCGACGTCGTCGAAGCCGTCGAAGGTCCCACCGTCAACACCGATTGCGTACTTATCGAAGGACCCTGCGACGCCGCTCAGTACTGCGCACTGCACGTGCCCTGGACTCAAGCCCGAGCGGTGTTGTGTTCCCAACTGGCAGCTTCGCCGCTCACCGAACTCGATCGCACCACTGTCATTGCCTAGACACCCCAGGGGGGCCTAGCCCTGAGGGCATGCCCCGAGTTGACCCCAGAGAGCCAACTCGGGCCGCGCTGGCCCCTCTTACCCTGCTCCGGGCTACCCGTTTCCGGCAGGGCCGTCCTGCTTGGCCCGTTTGGCCTCACGTGCTCGAATGGCGCCGTCCAGGACCTGCTTGCGCATGCGGACCTGAACGGGTGTCACCTCGAGACATTCATCGGGACGCAGATACTCGAGTGCTTGTTCGAGGGAGAACTTTCGCGGCGGGGTGATTCGCTCGAGTTCTTCGGCAGCGGCTGCCCGGATGTTGTTGACCTTCTTTGCTTTGGTGATATTGACATCCATGTCTTCGGGACGAGGATGTTCACCGATGATCATGCCTTCATAGACCTCGTCGGCAGGGGCGATAAAAAAGCTGCCTCGAGCCTGAAGGTTCAAGATCGCGAATGTGGTGGCCTGACCCAAACGATCGGCGACCAGTGCGCCGCTACGCCGAGAATCAAGTCCGCCAGCCCACGGCATCCAGCCTTCGAAGGTGTGGTGATACAGGCCCTCGCCGCGGGTTTCGGTGAGAAAGTCGCTCCGAAAACCAAGCAGACCCCTCGCCGGTACGACGTATTCCAAGCGGACCCGCCCCGAGCCCGATGGATCCATCGACTCCAGGCGACCCTTGCGCGGGCCAAGGAGTTGAGTCACGGCACCGACACGATCTTCGGGTACGTCGCAGACCAACCGCTCGAAGGGCTCGTGACGCACCCCGTCGATCACCTGTTCCAAAACCTCGGGGCGCGACACCGTCAGCTCGAAACCCTCGCGGCGCATCTCTTCGACGAGCACGGCGAGTTGCAGCTCACCTCGTCCGCGAACCTCCCAAGCATCGGGGCGATCTGAGCTGATCACCTGCAGCGACACATTTCCAATGGTTTCGGCATCCAGACGGGATTTGATCAGACGGGCGGTGAGCTTCTTGCCGGACTGGCCCGCCAACGGCGAGGTATTCACACCGATCGTCACCGACAACGACGGCTCATCGATGCGCAGTACCGGCAACGGACGCGGATCATCGAGATCGGCGAGCGTCTCACCCGGCATGACATCTTCAAGACCGGCCACAGCGACGATCTCGCCGGGGCCAGCCTCTGCCACGCTGACCCGTTCAAGGCCACGCGGTGCAGCCAAATCGGCGACCTTTGCGGTTTGGATCGTGCCGTCCAGGCGGCACCAAGCGATGCTCTGTCCGGCCTTCAATGTGCCTTGTTGAACCCGGCAGATCGCCAGACGTCCTTGATAGGGGTTGGCGTCGAGGTTCATCACATGCGCCTGAAGCGGATGTGCAGGATCAAAACTCGGTGCTGGCACGGTGTCCCGCAGTGCCTCCAACAGCGGTACGAGGCTGCCTTCGCCGTCACCGGTCAGCGCGGGGTCCTCAGGGTCGGTAGACGCGATGCCGTTCCGAGCGACCGCGTACAGCACGGGAAACTCGATGTGGTGGTCTTGGGCATCGAGCGCGAAAAGCAGCTCATAGACCTCGTCGAGCACTTCTTCGTGCCGCTCATCGGGGCGGTCCATCTTGTTGATGACGACCACCATGGGAAGGTTTCGTTCCAACGCCTTGCGCAACACGAAGCGCGTTTGCGGCAACGGACCTTCAGCCGCGTCGACCAACAGCAAAATGCCGTCGACCATGGGAAGGCCACGTTCGACCTCACCACCGAAATCGGCGTGGCCCGGGGTGTCGACGATGTTGATACGCATCCCGTCCCAGTCGACCGATGTGGTCTTGGCGAGAATGGTGATGCCCTTTTCTCGTTCTAGGTCGTGGGAGTCCATCACCCGGTCGACGACGTGACGTCCCATCGCTCCTGACTGCTGTAGCAGGGCATCGACAAGGGTCGTCTTTCCGTGGTCAACGTGGGCCACGATCGCCACATTCCGAATGTCATCGCGAGTCGCCATTGAGGCCTCCTGGCCGTTTCGAGGCAATAAAAAAGCGACGCCCGGCACGAGGACCCACCCGAATTCTTGGGTGGGTCGCTGGCAGACCAACGGCGCGCTGACCGCTACTTTAAGCGGGTGCTCATAGATGGACTTGAACTGCAACCGAGTCAGCGCATCGAAACCGACATCGCGATCATCGGTTCCGGCCCCGCTGGAATGACCTTGGCGATCACGTTGGCCGAGGCCGGACGTGAGGTCACCGTGATCGAAAGCGGCGGGTTGGAACGCGATGATGCGATCAGCGCGCTGAACGAAGCAACGTCGTCGGGTATCAACTATCCCCTCGCCCCAACCCGTGTCAGGAAGCTGGGCGGATCCAGTGACCACTGGACGGGGATCTGCAGACCACTCGACCCGTGGGACTTCAGCGTTCGAGATTGGGTGCCTCACAGCGGGTGGCCGCTCGACTGGGATGACCTGGCCGACAACTTCGCTTCGGCCCAAACCTGGCTCGAACTCGGCCCGAACCGGTACGACTGGGAATCCTGGAACGCCGATCTGGGGCCTGACGAAATGGGTGTGGACCAGGGCCTGATGGTTCCGCGACTGGTTCAGGTGTCGGCTCCGACCCGCTTCGGTGACGCCTATCGAAAACGGCTGGTCGACAACCCCAATGCGACGGTCATCCTCCAGTCGACCGTCACCGACATCGTCCTGACGAGCCCTGGCCAGAGCGTCGAACGCCTCGCCGTCTCGACGTTGGCGGGCAACTCATTCGATGTTGTCGCCAAACGCTATGTGCTGGCGGCGGGCGGTATCGAGAACGCTCGGCTGCTCCTCGCGTCGTCGTCGGTCATGACCGCCGGAGTCGGCAATCAGAACGACCTCGTCGGACGATATTTCATGGACCACCCCCACGTGTACCAAAGCGGAACGCTGTTGTTGTCGCGAACAGAAGCCCAAGTCGCCCCGTACCTCGGTGTCGTCCCCGCGAGCCGCAAGGACGACACCGGACCTTCGGGGAAGCCGCAACCGTCGCTGGTCGCCGCCGCGTTGGCCCTCCCCGATGATCTCCAAGCTCAAGTTCGGTGCCTTGGCGGGACCTTGGCGCTCACCCGACCCGCGGGCAGCGCCGAGAGCACCCAACCAGATACGTGGCCGCCGTTCCGAACCGATGGGCTGACCGCGGCGGGTCCGGCACAGTTCCTCGCCGAGGACACCCACGTCTATCAACTCGTCATCCGCACAGAACAAGCGCCTAACCCCGACAATCGAGTCACCCTCAACACCGAAAAGGATGCGTTGGGCGTCCCGACAGCCGATTTGGCGTGGAGTATCGGCGACCTCGAGAAGCGCACCTTTGACACCTTGTTCACCACCCTCGCCCAGGCGACGGGCATCGCAGCGATCGGAAGAACCAACGAGGACGTCGACGCCCGTGGCATGGTGACGGGCGGACCTCACCACATGGGGACCACGAAAATGGCGAGCAGTGCGTCGGACGGCGTTGTCGATTCGAACTGCAAGGTCTTTGATGTCGACAACCTCTGGATTGCGGGCAGTTCGGTGTTTCCGACCTCGGGCTGGGCAAATCCGACCTTGACCCTGGTGGCGCTTGCGGACCGCCTAGCTCACCACCTGCTGGCGCTCTGACCCGCGCTCTGACCCGGCGCTCTGACCTGGTCCTCTGACCCGACCTCTCCCCGCCGTCTAACCCGACCTCTGGCGGTCCGTGCCTCGCCCTCGGTCTGCCCTGGCCCCTTATCCCCCGCCGGAGGGGGGGCTTGGCGACCGCTGAGCCGCCCGATGTTGTGGTGGTGCCGAACCATTCCCTCCACGCAATCAAAGCCGAGAGGGCATTCGCGACGATAACGACCCATCCAAAACCGCCGATCAGACCCGGCCAGTCGGTTGCGGTAAACACCGTCGCCGTCGTCAGCGACGCGACAGGCCAGACATTCAAGCCGCCCGGAACTCGGGGCCACCGTCCGTGCCACAACCTGCCAGAACCCGCCCAGCTCAGCGCGCTCACCGTCGCCAGCAGCCAGGCGGCCTGACCGGGATCGAGGTCGGCAGCGCTCAGGCGATCGCCGTCGAATGCGGCCAGCATCGCCGACGCAGCCCCCCTCGCCGAGACCAGAGCGAGCGCCCCGAGTGCGATGCTCAGCCACACAAATGGCTGACCCGCCGATGGCGCAATATCGGTGGAACGCTGTACCGGTGTGAGCCCTCGGCGTCGGTCCGCTGCCCGTTCGTACCCTCGCGCCATCGTCGACACCGCTCGGGCGCCGACATAGAAGATCGGGAACAAGGACGCGGCTAGCAGACCAGCCGCGCCGTCTGTCCCCAGCGATCCACCCAGTAGCGACCACTCCCCTGGACCGACGGTCACCGCTGCCACACCCCGACGGAACGAACCTGGTGAATCATCGTGCCAGCCTGCCCAAAATCCGTTGTCAAACCCCACTCGGGCCGACGTCGGGCGCTCTGTAGTGTCCGGGCAGCTCAACGCGGTGGACTACGTTCAGCCATATCTGCGTTGCGTTCAGCCGTGGCCCCGCCGGCCGAACGACCTGTCGCTTCGTTCCCGGCCACAAAGGATCGACACGTGCCCACACCTCGTCGCTTCACCCTTGAAGAACTCGTCATCGGGGATGTTCCAGAAGCGTGGGAGCGAGCGGGTTTCGCCGTCTGGTCTCCCGATGCCACGCCGAGCGACGCCCGTTGGGCCGACGGTCTGTTCACCGATGTGCCGGTCGGGACCCTCGGTTCGGTGTTCGTTGGCGGCATCAGGATCAATCTGGTTGGACACGACGGCCCTGGGGGTATCGAAGGCTGGCGGCTCGCCTGGTCGGGTCAGGGTTCGGGTTCGGGTTCGGCCAACTCCGGTGATGACGCCAGCGTCTCGCTGCCCCACAACCTCGATGGGCTCCCAACCACGTGGCGTCACACGCCGGACCACCCATCCACCGACGGCCAACCCGCCGCCGACAGCGCGGCCTACCAGCCCTTCGATTCAGCAGACAGGAGCAGACTCGCTATCCATCCAAACGGTGCCACCGCAATCGACCATGTCGTGGTGATGACACCCGATGTGGACCGCACGATCGATGCTGCAGAGGCGATCGGCCTTCGGGTTCGGCGCACCGTCGATACCGAGGCCAACGGAGTGGCGATGCGCCAGACGTTCTTCGTCTTGGGGACCGCGCTCATGGAGCTGGTGGGACCGCTGGAACCGACCGGTGAGGACCCATCGGTCTTTTTCGGCCTTGCGGTCTCGACGCCAAAACTTCCCGGCCTCGACAAGATCATCGGTGACGGCCTCGGCGAGGCGAGACCCGCGGTGCAACCGGGTCGTGCCGTCCGCAGCGTGAAAGCGGCCGCCCTCGGATTGTCGTTTCCGATGCTGTTCATGTCGCCCCGGCCCGAAACATTGAGCCGAGAGCAACGCCGCCACGCCCGCTGACCCCGGTGGTCGATCTCGAAATGAAAGCTTTGGAACGGCGCGATATACGCTAACCAACTCGTTTGCTTGGGGTGCTGGCCATTTTTGAACCGGGCTACGACGTAGCCAAGTGCCCTAAGAGGTTGGGATCGGCGGGTCCGACGAACGAGTGACGATGTGAGGACCAAATCTCGTGCAAATTCCACGCCGCTTCGCGCTGGGCGTTCCACGATTCGTGCTGCTCGGCCTGATCGCCTTTCTCGCGCTACTCGCCATCACCGCTTGTGACGACAACTTCGAACCTTCCTCTGCCGAAGGTGGCGATCACTCCGAGGAAGACCTCTCGGGTCAACAGCTCAACGGACAGAACTTCACCAAACAAAAGCTGGTCAATACCGATATGAGCGGCACCAATGTCGACGGGTCGTTCTTCATTGCGGTCGACATGAGCGGCGCCAACCTCTCGGGTGCATCGGTCGTCAACGCCAATTTCGCATCGTCGATCCTCGCTGGGGCGGACCTCACCAACCTCACCGGCAACAACCCCGACTTCGAAGGTGCCGATCTCGAGGGCGTCGACTTCACGGGGGCCCAACTCGTCGGGCCTGATTTGGAAGAGGCGAACCTCACCGGGCTCATCGCACCGGGTGTGTCCTTTACCGGTGCGGAACTCGATGGGGCGACGGGACGGGGCGCCAACTTCGAAGGTGCCGACCTGACGGGTACGGATATGTCTCGGGGAGCGATGCCCGAAACCAACCTGCTGCACGCAACCCTCAAGGACGTCACCGGTACGAGCACCGAACTCACCGGGTCAAATGCCGATGAAGGCGACTGGACCAACTGCAACTTCACATGGGGCATCTTGCAGCGCGTCAGCTTCGTTCGAACCCAGCTCACCGGCTGCACCTTCACCGGGGCCGACTTCACCGGCGCCGATCTGGGTGGCGCACAATTGGTGTCGGCGAACCTCACCGGCGCAAATCTGAACAAGGCGACCATGCCTGACTCAAACTTTGCCCAGGCCAACCTCAACGCAACCAACTTCACCGAAACCGACCTTCGACGGGTGAACTTTGGCAATGCCAACCTGACCGACGCCGACTTCTCGAACGCCAACCTCAACGAGGCCGATCTGACCGGCGCCAACCTGACCAACACGAACCTCGAGAACGCCAATCTCGACGCGGTCAAATGGGATGACGGCACGATTTGGCCGTTCGGCTTCGACCCCCCGCCGCGCCCCTGAGGTCGAACGCTCACGCTGACGTCGCGCACCGACCTCACGGTGCACAGTCCTCGTTCGCCCTCACGATCACAAGCTCACGATCACAAGCTCACGAGCTCACGCTCACGAATAACGCCTGCACAGGGAGACAACGGTGGGAACATCCAGTGCGTTTGCCAGCCGCGAACAGCGGGAAATCCGGAACGGTGAGACCAAGTTCCTCGGCTCGACCACTCGACGCTTCGCTGCGATCGCCGGATTGAGCGCCGTGTTGACGCTCAGCGTCACCGCGTGCGGCGGGGGCTCCGACTCCGACGACTCCGCTGTCGAGAGTCAGACATCGTCCGATCTGTTCGGTGCCGATGACGCAGGCGGCGCAGCGGACCTTCCTGAGTCTGAAGCCAGTGGCACAACGATCGCTGGCCAGACCACTACCACCGATCCAACAGCGACGACGATGGTTGGCGACGCCGACGACGAGGGCGGCACCAACAGCACCGTGTCAGGCGGCGCGCCGAATGGGACAGCCGCGGACGCTGGCGACACCAAGACGTCGACGGCAAACTCGACCGCCGACTCGGTAGCCGCTCAACAGCCAGGCGCGACTGCCGGCACCCAGCCACCCGCCGCATCGACGGCTCCCCCGGCCAGCACGGCGGGCACCGAAGCTCCAACGCCGGATAACGGCAACGACATGACCGAAGCCGAAGTTCGTGCAGAAATGATCTCCGAGCTCACCGCTGCAGGTATCGATCAAGCGACTTCTGAGTGCGTTGCCGACGAGATCCTGAGCCGGCTTTCGCTTTCTCAGATGGCAGCGTGGGGTACCGAGGGTTTGAGCCGAGACGACATGCCGCCAGAACTCGTCGATGCGTTGCAGTACGCGACGTTTAACTGCATCACCTGACGGGCCCTCTGTCATCCCACAGCGACCGCATCGGGGTGGCCGTAGACCACGTACGCCAACGGGGTCGGCGACCAGCCCTCCGCCGTTGACTCTGAGCGCGCCGCGATGGTCGACTCGGCGAGCGAACGACGGTTGCCGAGAAACTCTTCATAGAACCGAGACGCAAACCGAGCTGCCGGACCGTCCTCAACCTCCCAATGGGTACCGATAAACGCGCCCGCGCCCGCTTCCATGAATGCTTCGGGAAACCCCCGAATCGGCCACCCAACCGCGGATTCGAGCTGGCCCCCCGTCGTACAGGCATTGAGGAAGACCAGCGGCCGACGTTGCGACGCTGACCGCCGAGTCACGTTGTGGGGCGTAAAGCCGGACTCGAGCGTGGTGGAGTCCTCACCTGAGAACCGGGGGTACGACATCACCAGGGACGGTCGGTTTCCGAGTCCTGGCGACATGACCGAATGCCCGGCAAAGTGAAACATGGCGAAACGTCCGCCGTTCATGAACTCATCAAGCGCATCGACCGACGTCGCACCTGCTACAAACCCATGGGTGCTTGTGAGCTGTCGAGCCTCGTTGCGCCCGTGTCTCAGTTGGCGGCCCGCTGCGGTGGTGTAGTCGGGAGCGCAGATGACCCGGGGGCCAGAGACATCGATCCGTCGGGGTGCTTCGTGGTTGTACCAGCGGCGGATCAGACCACGATCGCCGAGGAACTGCCTATCGGGCGGAAAGTCTTTACTGGGGCTCGAGAGGCAACACATCTCCCAGGGCCATTTTGCGACCGGCGTATACAGCGCCATCTGGTCAAGCTCTTCACGATGGTCCCAGATGGCTGAACGAATGCTCTCGGGAAGCAGGTCAGCAAGGATGCTTCCCAGATTCTGAGCCTCGGAACGGCAGACCTTCTCGAAGGGACGTCGCGACTGTCGAAGTGCTTCGAATTCCTTGAGAAAGGCCGACGCATGAACACCACGTTGGCCGTGGAGGTCCGAAAGGCCGTGGTGCCACACATCTGGTCCATCGTCGAGGTGCAGCCAAAACTGGAGCTTGCCACCATCTGCTGAGTGGATCTGGAGCGTGTTGTGCCTCCTGGGCTCGTCGACCACGTCCGTCTGAGCCTCGTTCTTTTGCCAGGAGGCCGAAGACGCGTGACCAGCCCCCGGGCTGACGCTTCGACTGACAAGAACCTCAGACTCGAGCTTGAGAACCGGTTCTGACCCGTTGAACAACAGTGTGGTCAACCGGCCAATGCCGGGCGCGTGAGTCCGGTACGGAAACGACACCCGAGTACTGGAACGAGCCGACTGTGTGAGTACTTGGGCTGTTGCATCGTCGGTCAGTCCAACGGCCCCTTCCGCGAGAACCCTGATAGTCAGGATCGCGGTTCGTTGAACCTGGGCCTGCCCACCGACCCCATCCACAGTGAGATCGATATCCGCCCCTGAAAGGGTGACCACGAGCTCGCTCTCATCGTCGGGTCCGAGTTCTCGCGGTGTTTCGGCGGCCAAGAACTGCAGCACGGAGTCAGGTACACGGGGTTGACTCGGCCTATTCGCGTCAGCGCGCGCGGGCGACCCGGACGCTGGCGGTTCCGACTCGCCAGGACAGGCTGGAGGGGCATGTGCGGTGGCCTTATCGGCGACCGGCGCGCGAGGACCTGGCGGAGCTGTTTCGTCGTCCCGACTCAGCCAACGCGGACCTGAGCGGCCTCGGCGCCTCCCGGGTCCCATCGGCCCGGGTCGGGTCGATGTGGCCGTCGCTGCCAACCGTCCGACGATCATGGACTCCACCAAGGAATCCCAGTGAGGAGTACCGAAGGTGACCGACCGACCGGCAGTTATCACTACGCCGAGCGGCGAACCACCGGGGCTCGCTGCGAGGACTGGCGGTTGTGTCGTCCACCGACCGAACTCGTTCCACGTCCGCCCGGCTGGGATCCACTCTCCGGGGGGCGGCCACTGCGGGTCGACGAGCGGCAAAAGCTGATCCGCAACCATTGCCGTCTCGCTCTGAGGCCACCCGATGAGCAGCTGACCGAGCTTGGCCATTTCGTTGGAGGCTCCATCAAGAAGCCCCCGCAGCATCGGGCCGACGAGTACGTGCCATCGACGAGCCCCATCCAGAGGCGTTCCGACGACGACCCACTGAGATGGCCGAGCCACCAGGAGCCGACGCGCTGTCGCGACATCGGTCTCATGTGACAGGACCAGGAGGCGGTCGTCGATCAGGTCAGCGGCCGGATCAAACATGAGTTTTGACATGGTGGACCTCCGCGTCCAGCATCGGGCTACAGCCGTCTCGATCTTCGTCGCTCAGGTCGATAACCGGGTTCGCCAGCCGCAGACCGGGTGGGCCGTAGAAGGTAAACGACAGCCCTGACATGTCACTGCGTTCGGCGAAACACCGCCGACGTGCATTGCGCACCGCCCGACTGACGTATTCACCCGCGAGAACGTCGGTGATGACCTCTGAGATGACGTCAATCGCTTCTAGATCGTCGACGCGAGATTCGGTCACGATGATGCCTCGGGCACCGAGCTGCCAGAATGCGTCGACTAAGCCGTTGCTTCCCGCGGCCGTGATGACACCGGACTCGCACGCGTTGAGGATGACGATCGGCCCACGCTGAAGACGCTGTCGTCCGCACGCTTTGAGCAATGAGGCGCCGTCCAGGTTGGCGCTGTCCTTATCGTCCAGGCTGAGCGCAAAGTCCTGGTCAGCCGTCGCTACGCCGTGGCCGAGCAGGTGCACAATCTCGGTGTCGGGCACCCAATACAGCTCGTCGATGAGTTGCGAACGCCCAAGAGTCATCGAGATCGAGCATTGGCCCCCAGGCAGGAGTGTTTCGATACCGGGTTCGTCGGCGAACTCGACGTTGACGGCGGAGTGCAATCGAACCGGGTAGTGGTTGTCGAGCAGGTTCGGAACGAGACGCAGCGAACCGAAGCGGGCGGTGCGCAAGGATCGCATAAGAGCCAAGCGCGGCGCTCGTCGCGGCCGAGCGTGGGCGCCCAGCCATTCGGCCACGCGATGTCATAGGTGGTCGCCCAGAAACGATTCGGACAGATCGTGGCATCGTCATGTTGCTCACAGAGTTGGGGCTGCCTTCCAGAACACACGCCGGGACGTTCACGATCCACCGCATTTGGGTCCTCTCGACCCGAGGCATCTCGTGGCAGGGCTCGGTACAGACCGCTCCATGGGATCGTCAGCGCACCGGTCGCTGCGGTGTCTTGGGAAACCGAAATGACGCCGTCGACTGGAGCGACCGGCTCATCGGTGTGCAATAGGCACGACCGCAGCGATGTGCCGCATGCAGCGAGCGCTCGAATGGATTCCTCGACCGCAACCTGGTTAGAGCCGGATTCCCCCGCCGAGCTCTCCGCCCATCTAGCGGCGATACAGGCTTCGAGTTGCTGTCGATACCGCTCGATCTGCGTACGCAACTGCTCGACGTCGACCGGTGTCCGCGACATCTGGCGTTCGCCGATGGCTGTCTTGCGGTAAGCCCACGTCTCAAGACGATCGCCAGCTGCCGAGCCGTGCATCGTCACCGATGCGTCGACCGGACGGATCGACATCAAGTCCTGCGCAGCCCAACTACCGACGCTGTAACCCACTTGACCAAACGCGCGAAACACCTCTGAGCGCCCTGAACTCGTGGCAGTCTCGAAGATTTTCATCGTTCGCAAGACGTTGCCGCCGACAGAAATGTCGGTGACCAGCTCAAACGCCTCGCCAGAAAGCGGAACACGAAACGGCAGTGACACCGCGGTCAGCCCCACAGCCGGGTCCAACACACCAACCGGACTGTTTTGATCGACCTGGCTGCCAGCACCGTGAGCCACACTCGTGGCTGCGCCAAAGCCCCCGAGCACTCCAGTCGCGACCACGACCGGCTCGGGGATCGGTTCGTACTCACCAGGAGGATCGGGGAATGCGATCCGGGTCCGCAAGAGGTAGGTCGTGCCAGGTACCAGTGGGCCTCGCATCTTCTTGCCGTTGGACGGATTCAGGATCTCTTGGGTCACCAGATCGGGAGATGTATAGGTCCAATCGTTCAGGCTCCGATCGCGAAAGGTCAGCGTCAAGGCAGCTCCACCAAGAGCGATACCGCCGATAGCCAACAAACCGAACCGACTCTGAAACGGTGAGCCGACCACGCGGATCCAGGCTCGTTCACCTTGGCACAGCACCTGGCCGTTGTCGGCGACCAGTTCTCCGCGTACGAGGTAGACGCCTGGTGCCACATCGAACTCGGTTGGACTGAGTTTGTAGACGCCATCTGCATCGTCGACGGTCGAGCGATGAATGACGGATCGGTACCCGGCGATATCGGTCCACAACGTCATCGTGTACGGGGGTAGGGCGCCCTCGGGAACGGCCCAGTCGACCGTGACGACATCGTCTGATTTGGCAGCGATCTCGAACGGGTGATCCTGGGATGTGTCATGTATGGATCGAGACGGCACGTCGGGAAGCGACACGTCGGCAGCACAGGCACCCGCGACCGCTTGGGCGCTCGCCCGGTCATGCCCCATGCCAAACGTCGCGCCGAGGGCCACCAAAGCGAGTACGACCCGAGCACCTTCGGTCCGTTGGCGGAGACGATGACGGGACCGAATGCCATCGACCTGGATCCTGGCTCGTCTGCTGACGGAACGAACGACAGAGAGCAGAATCCCGGTGAGCAGGCCAACGACGAGGCCGCCCCACCACGGAATGCTCCCGTGATAGAAGCGCCCCCACCCGAATTGTGCCACCAGCTCAGAAACGCTCAGCCCGACGAGCGTCCCAAAGATCACGCCGAAGATCCGGCGCTTCCACCGGGAACGCCGTAAGCGCTGATCCGTCGGTCGAGGCTTTGAGCTAAACAACGACAGGCTCCACGACTTCCACGACAGGCTCCACGACTTCCACCTTCCGGACCTCTTCAACCGCTCGGTACAATTCCGTTCCATCCCGGTAGAAGGTGAAGATGCACACGCCGTTGTCGCCCGCGACGTACACCTCAAAAAAGCCGGTGTCGTGCGGCTCGCCTTCTACGAAGAAGCACGGGCCGTCGACCCTGACGTCCACAGGCGGAGCGTCGTCAGGGCTTTTGACGTCAATCGAAAACGGGTCGTCCACCGCTACTTGTCGCGGCAGCTCAACACTGAACTTCCACTGCAAAGTCACGCGGACTTCGACCACGTGGTCGGGCGCGGGTAGGTACTCATCGTCGCCGACCTGAGATGCACGGAACACGCAGGTACCCGTCTCGGTTCCGAAGTAGGTATCGACGGGTGCTCGCAGGGGCGTGATTGCCATGATGGAGCGGCACGGACCACTTTCGAGCGTCACCGTGACCGGTCCTCCCACCACCGAGTCGGTGGCAACATCGAACGGAGTATCGAGTTCGACTTGTTCGGGGTATTCCAGTACGTAGTCGCCTTGCGGGAGAGGCGTGATCTCGGGCTCGGTGATCGTTTCTCCAGTCGTGGTCGACGTGGTGGTGGATGCGCGATTCGGCCGCACGGTGGGGCGTGACGTGGTGGTCGTACTCGGGTCGCGTCGCTCAGTCTCAACGCTTGTGGTTGTCGTCGATGGCTGCGGCCGTCTCCTCCACTGCGTCGTCGTGCTCGTGCTGTTCGACATACTCGACGTACTCGACGTGGTCGACGTACTCGTCGTGGTCGCGGACAGGGTCGTCGTCGTGGCGAAGAGTGTCGTGGTCGTCGGGCGCATTGCCGTAGACGAGGTTGTGGGCGCAATCGAAGTCGTCGGACCAACACCCGCGTCCACAGCCTCTAGCTGCGCCCCGCAAGCGCCGAGCAGCACGACCGATAGCCCCGCCAGAAGCGTCCGCCCCACCCAACCCCATCCATTCCGCTCCCTCGTCACGGCTCTAGACCCCCGGAGCTTGGACGAGCCCGGCGCCGTAGTCTCGCCGACTCCAACCCTGCGGCAATCGGTTGGTGGTAACGCCGGCAAGCACGTTTCCCATCGCTTGCTGAGCTGCCTGAACACCGCCACCCGGGCCTTGTCGGAGTTTCTCAATGTGAAGGCTCAGCACACCGGCAAGGTGCGGCGTCGCCATACTGGTTCCCGACAGGACGCTCAGCCCACCTCCCGGCGCGGCCGAAACGATCGATACCCCCGGCGCCGAGCTCGACGGCTTCGAGTTGGAAAAGGAAGCCACTTTGAGCGTTCCGTCGCGTTCGCGTCCGACAGCGCCGACAGCGAACACACCGTCAGCGCTCGCGGGCGGCGATGCGGCGATGACCCTCGGCATTTGGGCGTCGCGGGCACTCTCGTTGCCCGATGCCGCCACCATCGTGACGGGCTTTCGCATCTCTTCGGCCGCGCGAATGAACGCCGCGAGTCGACCAAAGAAGTTGACGTTCTCCTGGTAGGCGACAAGTCCAAGTGATGTTGCCGTGCGTCGATCGAGACCCCGCTCGACCAGACGCTCAACGTATCCGGGAAAGTCCATACCCAGCGACATCGAGATGACGTCGGCACCTCGGCTGACCGCCCAGTTGATCGCCGACCCCAGTTCGATGGTCGTCGCGCTTTGTCCAGGGTCAAAGACCTTGGCGATCAACGCCTTATCGACACCTGGCGCCACTCCGATGCGGAGACCGTCAACGCTTCTTCCAAAGATGGTCGCTGCGCAGTGTGTTCCGTGCCCGTCGCGGTCGGGCGCTTCGTTTGGAGCCCCTTGAAGGTTCGTAAAGTCGACGGCCTCGATCTCCACACCCGCAAATGCTGGGTGATCTTGATCGATGCCACTATCGATCACGGCAACGGTCACCCCCTGACCCTCATACGGAGTCCGGAGTGCGCCAACTGCGTCGACACCCCACGCAACCCGCCCTGTCGATGTTTCAAGCGTCGCGTCCTCTGGGCGATCCGCCGCTGCGAGTGGCTCGATCGGGAGCAGCGGCATCACCGGGGCAACCTCGACATCGTCGGGCAGCCCTACGATGTCACCGGGACTCGCCTCGACGACTTCGACGATGTCCCCAACACCGTCAGCCTCGCCGCGGCGTCGTTCCCGGTTCGTGGTCAAGATCAGGTACTGCTCGGTACTCATCGCTGCAATTCCTCCGAGACCCGGTTGAGGTACCCGTGTCCTCGATGGCCTTCGACCGGGTCGAGATGTTCGCCCTGTGGGGCGCGATCGCTGTGGTGCAACCGGTCTACTGGTGAAACAGCGCTCTATCAACGGCGGTTCTTGTGGCGGTAACGGTGCGGTGATGCAACGGAAACGGATCGCACGCGTCGGGCAAAGCCGTCGCACCGACGTACCTATCCGCGTTGCACAACGTTGCGTCCCTGTAACGCTGGCGTATCGCGCCACTCCTACCTTCCTGCTCGTACCAAACCGGTACGCGCTCTCCCATTGAAAGGACCCTCCACATGGGCACCACAGGTACTTCCGCTGAACAAACGAGCAGCTCGCTACCCGATGAAGCCGAATTCGACACGGTCACCGGGCCTGATCACCCCCTCTGTGCTCTTCCACCAGAGCCACCCCGCATTTTTGACGAGCCTCTGGACGGTTCCCGGACCAGCGCGATACTTGAATCCGCGAAGAAGTGGGTGAACGGCACCACCCTTCATTACTGCTTCCTCTCCGATCCTCCGTACTCAAAAGACAAGAACGTCGTTTCAGACGCATTTGACGCGTGGAAAGAAATCCCGATCGGTCTCAACTTCGAACACGTCGCTCAGCCCGCTGACGCCGAGATCCGCATCAGCTTTCAGCATGGCAAGGGCAGCTATTCATACTTGGGGCGGGACGCTCTCACGCGGCCTCAAACCATGGAGACGATGAACTTTGGATGGGCGCTTTCCGGATCGGATTTCGGACGGGATACGGCTCTGCACGAAATCGGTCACGCCATCGGGCTGCCTCATGAGCATCAAAACCCGTTCGCTGGAATCGTCTGGAACGAACAAGCCGTCCTCGACTATTTCGCGGGCCCACCTAACCGATGGGATGAAGACAAGACCCGTTGGAACGTTCTGCGCAAGATCGACGCTGACACCGTCCAAGGTTCGTCCTGGGACGCTGACTCGATCATGCACTACAACTTTCAAGCAGGCCTGATACAACAGCCGACCAAGTATCAGCAAGGACTGTCGCCTGCGCCCGGCCTTTCCGATCGCGACAAGACCTGGGCACAAAAGTTTTATCCACCATCCCCGGATGAGGACCTCAAAAACTCAAGCCATTTCAGGCGCAGTCATTCGAACTGGCGCCGGCCGAACAGGTGAATCTGCTCATCAAACCGTCGGCGACACGCAGCTACCAAATTGGCACGTTTGGTTCGTCGGACGCAGTGCTGGTCCTATTCGAACGCGCACGGACTCGAAAAGCGGAACCAAGACGTCGAGGTTCGTCGCAGGTGACGACGACAGCGGGTTCGCTCGTAATGCGCTCCTGCGCGTCCGCCTGGTCGCGGGTCGCGAATACGTCGTCCGGCTACGCCTCTATTGGCCGGGGCTTTCGGGAAAGACCGCGATCATGATGTGGTAGCGCCTCTGTCTCGGTGGCAGCCGGTCGACTCAGAGCAGGCGCGTCCGCGGCACCGGGGTGCACCTTGCCGGTTGATCGGCTGACCGACTGGCTAGCTGATCGACTTGTCGGTTGGCTGGCGCCGAGAGCGACACCGAGCGAGATCGTCGGCGAGTTGTAATGTCGGCCCCATGAATCGGCCTGTGCACATTCCCCAATCGATCCAGTCCACGTCGGATATTCCCCTCCTGAGCTGGGAACCGGACGGCGACCGTGAACCGGGGTCGGTCATGGTGGCCAGTGGGATCCTCGGACCTCGATCGTGGATCGTCGCAGGCCCTCAGATCGCGACGGCGACCGAACGAGCATGTCTGACGATCCCGCTCCCCCTCCTGCCGATAGACCCCGCATCCGAGGATGTGATCGCGCAGTGCGCCGCTGCGACCAGCAGCTTCGTACAAGAGTTCGATCCACGCATCCTGGTCGGTCATGCCTTTGCGGGACCGCTCCTGCTCGCCATGATGGCCGACGACGCGATCCGTCCGCCCGGTGTCACGGGACTCGTTCTGATCAATTCGATGCTTCCGGTCAAGATGCGTCAGGTACCGAAATTTGCAGGAGCCGTCAAGGGCGCGATGCCAGAGGTTCCTCAAGGTGTCGAAGATGACCAGCGTGCACGCGTCGAGCTCTTCCTCGACACCTTTGTGGTGCGCCCCGACGCGATCAGCCCCGATGAACGCGAATTCTTGTTAGATACCCCGCCAAACCCGCCCGCCGACGCCGACCGCATCCGTGAGCTCCAAAAGGCGGTCGGTGCAGCGACGACACGCCTCGCGTTCGGCAAAGGCATTTCGGACCTGCTCAAGGCGTGCCCGGTTCCCATCACGATCTTGATGGGCGATAGCGACCCGCTGGTTCCGACCTTCTTGGCGGACAACTTGTCTGGTCGTGGCGCAATTTCTGGTGTCACGGTCGAAGTTCTCAAGGACTGTGGCCAGTTCGGCCACATCGATGCGGCAAGCGACCTGGCTCATGCAACAGCCGACCTGGTGAACGGGTGAGCGCCCGAGATTTCTCGACCCTGGTGTCGGCCCGCCGGGCCACCCGAGCTTTTCTTAGCGACCCGGTACCGACCGGTTGGATCGACGACATCATCGACCTCGCGAACCGTGCGCCTTCAGCCGGCAATACCCAAGGGTGGGACTTCCTCGTCCTCGACACACCCGAATCCGTCGCGACCTTTTGGGACACATCACTGCCCGTGGAACGCCGGTCGCACTTTCCTTGGCCTGAACTTCTTGCGGCACCGGTCCTCGTCATTCCGATCTGCCGCCCACAATCGTGGGTCGAGCGCTATGCCGAAGGCGACAAAGCCAAGACCGGTCTCGGCCGGTCCGCAGAGGACTGGTCGGTGCCGTACTGGTGGATTGACACCGCGTTTGCTGCGATGACGATTCAACTCGCAGCGCAGGACCGGAATCTCGGCACCCTGTTCTTTGGCCTGTTCGAGCGCGAACGAACCATCTTGGACCGTTTTAGCGTGCCGACCGACCGGCGGGCGCTCGGCGCCATCGCCATCGGCCACCCAGCACCGCAGCAGCGTCGGAGTTCTTCGACGCTCAGACGCCGACGATCAGCTGCGGAAACCACCCATCGAAACGCGTGGAGCCTACGGCGTCGTAGGTTCGGTCGGAACCGGCGTCGGTGCTGCATCGGTGACCGGGAGAGGATCGACCCGTGAGGTCACCTGCATCGTGACCTCGAGTTGAGCAGATGTTTCGTCGCCTGCGCTGAGCGAGAACTCCGCGGAAAGCGATTCTGGAAAAAGGCCGGAATGCGCCAGGTACCGCCCTCGCCTTCGCTTCCGACGGTCGGGATCAGTTCGTCCCCCTCTCGGCGGGCTGCCGTCCAGCCTGCGCTGGTGAGACCGCTCGGACTGAGGGCCGCTTCGACCGCGGTCCGCTGTTCGGCTGGGATACTCCAACGAGCGTCGATGTTGAGGACAAACGCTTCTTCTTCGGTCGTGTGATTACCTCGACGTCTTCAAATGTTGCGTCCGGCGACGTTGGGACCGCTCCGACAAAGTCGCTCAGCCACGGGACGAGAACTTCGCCGTCCGAATTCGTTTCGACCGAAGCCTCGAACTTGGCTCCACTCGTCCCCGGCCGTCCATGGGGCAGACCCACATCATCGCTGAGCCAGACCCGTACGAGGTTCCAGAGCGCTGGGATGTCACCGAGCTGGACACGGTCATCGTTGGCGACGTAGGTGATGTTCACGCTGTCACCGGTCTCGGTTCGAGATGCCAGAGTCGTCGTCGCCAAGAATCCCATCTCTTCGAGAGGCCCCGTATACCCCTCACCGATCAGATTCTTAGCGCCATCAGGGTCGTCGGGGTTGACGTCAACGGGTTCGGGAAGCGAGAACGACACGTTCCAGTCCCAGGAAAACCGTTTGCCGCGTTCCTTCTGCCAATCGAGTGAGAGCCCTACGAATGACGCACCCGGCGGCGGCGAGACCGTCAGCGGAAACCGTGTCGTCTCACGGGCGACGCCGATCCCATCCGATGCCGGGTCAGCAACCGCCGCTGCCAGCGTGGCGTACACGCCTGAAAGCTCGCTCGCAGCGGCAGCGGGATCAGGTGTGCTCGGAGCGGGAGCCTGGGCTTGTGCGAGAAAGTTTGCACCGACCGCAGACTGATCTTCTTCGGTCAGTTGTTCGTCGTCAGCGATGGAACACCCGGCCAGGGTGGCCACGCCGAGGCCGACGGTCAGGACCACGGCTGGGAAACGTCGCGTTTTTCTCATCGGGCCTCCGTGAAGCGTCGGCGGTTTGGGAGCCTACTCAAACCCCGGTACCTCGCACCGAGGAGGAACGGTCTTCACTCTGAACGAGGCAGACCACGTCGCGATCGTCGAGTTGCTCCCAGCTTTGGCGGGTGGGCTCGATAGTTCGAACCTTGAGGCTGGTGAACTCAACGGGCGTACCGACATACGCGGTGAAGTTCTCACCGAAACAACTCGACCCGACAAAGAGGGCAAGGCCATCCGCATCGAAGGTATTTGCACCCACGGCGGTCTCGCGCGCGAACACCTCAAAACTATGGGGCTGGTCACAGGGGAGAGCATCGACGCTGTCGATCAGCATCCGATTACCGTCGGACCCTTCGGGAGCGACGAAACAATCGCCAACCTCGAGCGAGAAGACATCTTCTGTGCCGCCGCGGATGATCGTGCCGTTCTCATCGCGCTCAAGTCCCGAGTCTCCACAGCTGGTCAGCACCAAGAGCACCAAGAGCACCAAGAGCGGAACGAGCGCAACGAAGGGTGCACGTCCACGGAATAGCCGACGAGGCGAGCCGAAGCGGGTGAAACGCCTCATAGGGGTGGGGGTCGCCGGTGAGGAATAAGCGGAGCGGGTCACGCAGGCCTGACCCAGAGGGCTGCGATGGTCTTGAGGACATCGACGGTGGCGAGGGGCTGGTCGATCATGATGTGGTGGTGCGCATAGGGGATCTCTAGATGACGCATCGACGGATCACACATCGCCAGCATGGTCGCGTATGAAGCGTCGTCGAGTACCCATGATTTTTCACAGCGAACCAGCATCGATGGGCACTGTAGGTCGCCGACCTGTTGATGTATCGGCGTCGCCTTGGCCACCTTGAAGGCGCCGGGATCAAACTTCCAGGTCCAGCCGCCGTCGACCTCTCGCAGCGAGGTATGCGAGATGTAGTCCATCAGCGCAGGGTCGCCGTGAGGCTGGGGTGGAACAAGGCGGTAACGGGCCTGAGCCGTCGCGGCGTCGGGATACGTCGACGGGTTGCGGAACACGGCGCCGGGTCGCATGTCGCGAGCTTGAGCGGGTGTACGAACGGCAGCGTCCAGGATGACGGCACCAGCGAGTTCGCTTCCTCGTGTATACGCAGCGGTGATGAGGTTGAGTCCCCCCATGGAGTGTCCGAACACCAGGGGTTTTGCGTTCAGGTCGGCATCGTCGATCACGCCGAAAAGTTCGCGGGTCCACTGTTCACGGGTGTAGTCATCGGCGTCGCGCCAACCCGAATCGCCGTGACCCGACCAGTCGAACGCGATGACGTGATGATCCTTGGCGAGATAGGGCGCGATGTGGGACCACCAGCGCGCATGGCCTGCACCGCCATGCAGCAAGACGATGGGCGGATCGTTTCGGCTCCCCCAGCGGTAGGTGACGATGGGGCAACCGTCGACGACGACGGACCCGACATCTGGCGCGTCTGCCCAGGCCTCGGCGAGCCATGCTGGGATAGGTGTGTCCTGTGTCATAACGAACCGGGGAGTCGAAAAGGTCGGTCAAGGGGAGCCGCAGCCCGGCAGGCATTCTCGCGCCCAGAGCCTCAGTGGATCGGGACGGGCGCGCGGTGTGGTGTACCCCACCGGCGAAACCTGACACGAATGTCAGTAAAGTCGAGGGCCGGTTACAGTACGGAAACGACCCGCGCCCAAGGCATCTGCATCGATTGGGCGGGCAACCCGAAAGGACCACAGCGCAGTGTTTGACGTCTTGATCTCCAATGCCCTGATCGTCGACGGCTCGGGAGCAGATGGCAGGGTCGCCAATCTCGCCATCCAAGACGGACGCATCGCCGCGATCGGCGATGTCGCAGGTGATGCGGCCGAGACGATCGACGGGACGGGCCTGGTGCTATGCCCAGGGTTTGTCGACCCGCACACCCACTATGACGCTCAGCTGTTTTGGGATCCGTTCGCCTCGCCATCCAACCGGCACGGTGTGACATCGATCATCGCGGGCAACTGTGGATTCACCCTCGCTCCCGCCGAACCGGGCGACGCTGAATATCTGACCCGCATGATGGCCAAGGTCGAAGGTATGCCACTCGCCGCCATCGAGAATGGGGTTCCGTGGAACTGGCGCACCTTTGAGGACTATCTCGGACGGCTCGACGGCAACATCGGTGTCAACGCGGCCTTCCTGGTTGGGCACTGTGCCCTCCGCCGCTGGGTCATGGGTGCCGACAGCATCGGCAACGAGGCAACCCAAGAACAGATCGACCAGATGAAGTCCCTACTCGCCCAGGCGATCCAGGCGGGAGGCATGGGCTTTTCGACGTCACTTGCGTTCACCCATTCCGACGGTGACGGTGAGCCGGTGCCGTCTCGATGGGCCACACCCGATGAGGTTGTCCAACTCGCCGAAGTCATCAAGGACTACGAAGGTACGACGCTCGAATTCATCATCGACGGCTGCCTTAACGGTTTCGAGGACCAAGAAATCGAGTTGATGATCGACATGTCGTTGGCGGCTCGCCGGCCGCTCAACTGGAACGTCTTGACCGTCGATTCACGCGAACCCGAGCGCTACCGACGCCAGCTCGAAGCGGGCACCATGGCCTACGAAGCTGGGGCCCGCATCGTTGCTTTGACCATGCCGACGCTCGTGGGGATGACGATGAGCTTTGGTTCGTTCTGCGGCCTCTGGCTGCTGCCCGGCTGGAAAGACGTGCTCGACTGCCCGGTCGAGGAGCGCATCGACCGGCTGTCCGACCCTGCGATCCGAGAAGATTTGAACGCCCTTGCGCACTCCGACGCGGCCGGTGTGTTGAAGCGACTCACCAGCTGGGAGCGCTATGAGATCGGCGACACCTATTCACCCGCCAACGAGGGCCTGAAAGGCCAGGTCATCGGCGATCTCGCAGCGCAGCGAGGCCAAGACCCATTCGACACCCTGCTCGATATCGTGATCAACGACGATTGCCGCACCATTTTGTGGCCGCTGCCCTCAGACGATGACGAGGAAAGCTGGCGTATGCGTGCCCAGATTTGGGATGACCCGCGCTGCATGATCGGCGGATCCGACGCTGGAGCACACCTCGACCGCATGTGCGGGTCCAACTATCCGACCGTGTTTCTGGGGGACTGCATCCGTGGCCGCAAACTCGCCACGATGGAACAGGCCATTCACTACATGACCGACGTGCCAGCACGGTTCTTCGGCCTGAGAGAACGAGGGCGCATCGAAGAAGGTTGGCACGCCGACCTGGTCCTCTTCGACCCCAAAACCATCGACGCGGGACCGATCACGATGGTCTCTGACCTGCCCGGCAAGACCGACCGGTTGTACTCAGAAAGCATCGGTGTGCACCGGGTCTGGGTCAACGGTCAGACGATTGTGGACGGCTCAGAGACCACCGGGGCATTGCCCGGCAAGATCCTTCGGTCCGGTGTCGATACCCAAACCGTGCCAATCCCCGCTGATGCGTAGTCGCCGGGTGGTTTGACACCGGCCGTCCCAGCATTCTCCGGTAGCGTTCACATGCGCTGACCCGATCACCCACCTGCGCTCGACTGAGTGCCGCGGGACCGGGACGGTCATCTGCTGGACGGTTAGCTCTACCGGGACGACGATGAATAGACCAACGACACCATCAGATCTGCATCCCGGCGAGTCGGAACAACTCCTCGGGGCCGCAGCCGACCCGGTCGGCGCCGACGACATCGGCGACGACATCGATGACGCCTTTGCGCTCGACTGGCGCGGCAAACTGATGCGTCGCCTCATGACCCAGGGCGCCGCTCTATTCTCCAAATACGTGCGACTCGAAGTCGAACGACCAGACACCCTGCCTCCCCCACCTGCGCTGATCGTCGCCAACCATGGCTTTGGCGGGGTCGTCGACCCCAACGGTTCGGTCGTCGCACATGTCTTAAACAAGATCATCGGCGACCCCGACACCCCGTTCGTGTTCTTGATGCACGAAGCGGCATGGACGATCGGGGTCGGCCCATTCTTCGAACCCGCGGGCTTTCGGCCCGCCGGTCGCCGCCCGGCGATGGAAGGCCTCGCTCACGGGGGCTATGTCTTTGTCATGCCCGGTGGCGACATCGAAGCATCCAAACCGTTTAAAGACCGCAACAAAATCGTCTTCGGTGGCCGTACCGGATTTGGCAAATTGGCAATCGAGGCGGGCGTTCCGATCATCCCGCTCGTAGTCAGCGGCGCTGGAGAAACGGTCCTGGTGCTGTCCAACGGCGCGCGGCTCGCCAAAGCGTTACGCCTGCCTGAACTTGCTCGACAGAAGGCAATCCCCATCAACATCGCGCTTCCCTGGGGTCTCAACATCGGTCTGGCCGGAGCCATTGGCTATCTGCCGCTGCCAGCCAAGATGCGAGCGGCGCTGCTTCCACCGATGGAGGCGCTGCCGGGAGAAACGGGCGACGAATTCGCGGCGAGGGTCGAAGCTGCGATGCAAGCCAAGTTGACCGAAATGACGGAGGGGCGAGTGCCAATACTGGGTACCAAAATCCCGAAGCTCCGCCTGCCGCTGCCGCCGCTAGCAGGGCGATCGATGCCTCTCCCCTCGCTGCCCCTCCCCTCGCGGCCGCGGACCAGCCCGCCGGAAACGGACGCGTAAAACACGTCCCGCCTGCTTTCTCACCCACCCACCCACCGAACCGATCGGCTTTCCAATTGTCTACGAGCTCACAACCCCGCCGCCTCGCTATCCGCACAATGAGCTGGCTCGCTTTTGTCATGTTCGCCCTGATGATGCTGTTTGCGGCGGCAGCTTGTGGCTCCGATGACGACTCTTCTGCTGCCCCTCAGACCACATTGGCACCCGACCCCGACCTGGCGAAGTTCTGCGATCTGATGCAACAGACGGACTCGGTTGAAATGACCGATCCCAGCCGGGAGCTGGGCTTCAGCGCTGAGGAAATGTCGATTCTCGAACAGATTCGAGCTGCGGCGCCTCAAGAGATCCGTGACGACATTTCGCTCGGGCTCGACAACGCGATCGCAGCGTTCAACGCGTTCCAGGACCGGGGCGGCGACAGGCTCGCAATCCAGGACATGGTGGCTCAAATCAACTCCCCCGAATCGCAGGCCGCCGACGAACGCGTTCAGGCCTATGTCGCTGAGAACTGCGGGTTTGACACCCGGACGGGCAAGGACATCCCGATCGGACCAGAACCAGGGTCTGTCACGACGACCGCGTAACCCGCTCCTTTGTCAGATTCCGACGGAAACGAGGCTCGGGTATGACCGACCAGCCCAACGAAGCCACCCCCCTCGCTTCCCCACCTCCTCCAGAACGCAAGACCTTGACATCCAGCTCTGGCTTCGACCTGATCGGCGACCTGTATCGGGCGGAGAGCGACGCGTGGATCATCATGTTGCACGGGGGTGGCCAGACCCGACATGCGTGGGGTGGAACCGCAATCGCGCTGCGTAACGACGGGTGGAACGTCTTCGCATACGACCAACGCGGACACGGTGATTCGGACTGGTCGCCTAGCGGTGACTACGGCATGTTGGCCTTTTCCGACGATCTGATGGCCGTCGGCGAACAGCTGGGCGCCTCGGCCCCGGTCACCGTTGGAGCGTCGCTGGGAGGGATCGCAACGATGGTCGCAGCGCACCGCCACCCCGATCTTCTGGCTGGCGCCGTGTTGGTCGATATCGCGCCGCGGATGGAGCCGACCGGTCTTGCTCGCATCATCGGGTTCATGACCGCATATCCCGATGGCTTCGATTCGCTCCAAGATGCTGCCGACGTCATCGCGGGCTACACCGGACGACAACGCAGCTCGAACGTCGATGGGCTTGCCAAGGTGCTACGCCAGCGCGATGGCCGATGGGTGTGGCATTGGGATCCACGCTTCATTTCGGGACATGGCGCTGTCGTGGACGATCGAGAAACCGCCATCGAACAGGCAGGCAAATTCAATGAGAGCCTGATCGAAGCTGCGCGTGCCTTGACCTGTCCAACCTTGTTGGTGCGCGGGCAGCAGAGCGATCTGCTGAGCGAACAGGGGGCGCGTGAACTGCTCGACCTGCTCCCACACGCCGAGTATGTCGACGTGACCCATGCAGGACACATGGTCGCCGGTGACCGCAACGACGTGTTCACCGACGCTGTCCGGAGTTTTGTTAACACGCTCGCACCCGCACCCGCACCCGCACCACGGTCGCGCACGACCCATGACCCGGCCCGCGAACGCAGTGCCGACCCTGCTGGGAACGCTCGTTGAAGCCGCAGCACCTGCCGTTGCGCCGCTGTCGATCGTGACCCCACCGCGCCTCTTCGCTGGTAGCTCGAACGCTGACCCCAACCGGGAATCCATCGGCGCGGACGGTGTCGGCATGGTAGGCGGCGACCGACTCGCGCTCAGCCTTGACGCTCGGTCGGTCACCGTCACCGAGTTGGAGCGCCGGGTCCGCCAAAAGGCGACCTGGCTGCGAGGCGACGCAGGCATCCCGGCCGGCGGTTCCATCGCTGTCCTCGCCGACAACTGCATCGAGGCGATCGAAGTGTTGATCGCTGGCCTCATCGGGTCGATCTGGGTCGTACCGGTCAACACCCAACTCACTCCGCAAGAAGCCGCCTACGTCGTCGGTGACGCACGATGCCGTTTGATCCTCGCCGACGACAAACATGCCACCTTGGCGCGCAACATCGCATCGGTCCGTGGCATCACTCATCTTGGCCTCACCGCGCTGCATGAACACTGTGATGCGATTGCGCCCGCACCCCTCGACATGGACGCGCCGCCAGGCGGCCGCATGGTGTACACGAGCGGAACGACCGGGTTCCCAAAAGGCGTCCGCCGACACAACCCGCCGACCGTCGGCGACGCGCTCACAGCACAGCGGGCCAGCGGACTCGCCCTCGGCCTCGATGGGGTCGGCACGCACCTGATGACCGGGCCGTGGTACCACGCTGCGGTCAGTGGCTACGGGCTCTTCGATCTACTCAACGGGGCGCATGTCCACATCTTGAGGCGTTTCGACGCGACGTCCGCATTGGCAGCTATCGACCGATTGCAGGTGACGCACACCCACATGGTGCCGACCATGTTTGAGCGTCTGGTCCGCCTACCTGACGAGGTCAAAGGCGCCTTCGACGGCGGGTCGTTGCGATTGGTGTTACATGGAGCCGCACCCATCCGACCCGAAACCAAAGCGGCGATTCTCGACTGGTTCGGCCCCGATGCCGTGGTCGAATACTGGGGCAGTTCCGAGGTGGGGACGGTCTCGTTGATCAGCGGGGCCGACTGGCTACAGCATCCAGGTTCGGTGGGACGTCCAATCGACGGCTGGTCGGTGACGGTCAGGGACGAGGCGGGAACCATGGTTGCCGACGGTACGGTCGGGACCCTGTTTTGCGAGCATCGTTCGGGAGTGCGACGTTTCGCCTACCACGGCGATGACGCCAAGACCGACGCTGCCCATATCGATGCCAAGTTCACACCCGGCGATGTCGGCTGGGTCGATGACGGCTACATCTATCTCGCTGGTCGCGCTTCGAACATGATCATCTCGGGCGGCGTCAATATCTACCCGGCCGAAGTCGAGGCAGTGCTGACCCGACACCCCGCAGTCCTCGATGCGGCCGTCTTTGGAGTGCCCGACGATGAGTGGGGCGAACGCGTGCATGCCGTCATCAGCCTGACTCTCGCTGACCGATCGGCGAGGACCGACCTGTCCGACGAGCTGATCGAGTTCTGTCGACTATATCTCGCACGTTACAAATGTCCCCGGTCAATCGACATTGTTGGTTCGCTGCCCCGCCGAGATGACGGCAAGCTCGCCATCCGCACGCTGCGCGACCCTTACTGGGCTGATCGACAGCGAAAGATTTGACCGTTTGCCAGCATCGGATGGTGCCCGTGTGGCAGCGTTATCCCCCATCCTTGAGATTCGCCAAGCGCCCCAGCACTTCAACGCACGAGGTAGACGATGAGTAACTTGCCCAGCGCACCGATCGAGTGGACCAAGATGCTCGCCGTCGTAGCGCACCCAGACGACATGGAGTACGGCGCGGCCATGGCTGTCGCGGCGTTCACCGAGATGGGCAAAGACGTCCGCTACGTCATGGTCACATCGGGTGAAGCTGGGATCGATTCGATCAAACCAGACGAAGCAGGGCCATTGCGTGAAGCCGAAGAGATCGCGTCGGCCGCAGTCGTCGGCGTCCAAATCGTCGACTTTCTCCGCCACGCCGACGGCCATCTCGAACACAACCTCTCGCTGAGAGAATCGATAGCTCGGGCGATTCGTCTCCATCAGCCCGATGTGGTGATCACCATCAACCACCATGAACGTTTTGCGGGCGGCATGCTCAATCAAGCCGATCACCGGGCTGTCGGCGGTGCGCTCATCGACGCTGTTCGCGACGCAGCCAACCGATGGATTTTCCCGAACCAGATCTTGGTTGAAGGACTTGAACCGTGCCGCAACTGCAAACAGGTCTGGATCGCTGCATCTCCTCAACCAACCCATGTCGTCGACGTCACCGGTTTCGTCGATCGAGGCCTTGAATCACTCGCGAAACATCGCGTCTACCTGGACAACCTCGATCCGTCGATGTCTGATCCGTCTGGGATGATCCGAGCAATGGCCCAACAAGCGGGCGAATTGGCGGGCACCGACTATGCGGTCTCGGTCGAAATTATCGACCTGTAACCGTTACCGGCGTGGCCAGTCTGCTGGCGCACCAGATGACCCGGTTTTACTAGCTCACCAGATGACGCTGTCAGACCCGTTGGGTAGCGTCGGCGGTCGGAGGTTCCGACACGATGCCCGAACTGAGCGATACCCCACGCCAGCACGACACGTCCGCCACAACCGACGTGCCCGAACCCAACGAACGCGCATCACGCCTGCACCGCAGCGACGTCTACCGCAACCCCGCCCGCGAATGCGACGTGGTTATGAAAGGCGGCGTCACCAGCGGCGTGCTGTATCCGCTCGCAATCTGTGAGCTGGCGACCACCTATCGACTCAGATCCATCGGTGGAACATCGGCTGGAGCGATCGCGGCGGCTGCCGCTGCCGCCGCCGAGTACGGGCGCGATTCCACCAGCCCGGGCAGCGGCTTCGCCGGCCTTGCGGCCGTACCCGACTGGCTCGCCGAAGACAACAACCTCGAAGGGCTGTTCAAACCCAACGCCGAGACGGCGATCCTGCACGGTTTGGCAATGGAAGCGGCCAAGCCCGAGCGCAACATCGGCCATATCCTCGGGTCGCTGTTTTCAGCGGCCCGTCAGTCACGACGGTGGTGGCTTCCAGCAGCTGCAGCACTTCCAGGTGTCATCGTGTTGGCGGCTTTGCTCACCTCTGGCACCAATAATCTGCTGGTTTGGGCCGCTGCCTTGATCGGTGTAGCGATAGCCGTGGCCGGTGCCGTCGTCGGCGCTGCCGTCGCTACTCTCGACGGTGCTGGTGATGCCCTCGAAGCCAACATGTTTGGTCTGGTCTCGGGCTCTAACGCTGCGGACGGAGGCGTATCACTGTCGGATTGGTTGACCGATACCCTCGACACTCTCGCGGGGCGAGCCGTTTCGGGTCGACCGCTCACGCTTGGGGACCTGTGGGGTGCGGGGGGTGCTACAGCACCCGACATCCGGCTCGAGATGCTGGCCACCAACGTCACCGAGGGACGCCCGTACCATCTCCCTGCGGAGCTCGGCATGGCCTTCGCGTTCGCGCCCGACGAGTTTCGCCGAATCTTCCCTGACCGCGTCGTCGACCACATGATTAAGGCCTCGCAATCCACGTCCCTGGAGTCCGATGACGACGCTTCGTTTGGCGGATACGACGCCGCTGCCGCCGAGGTCCTTCCAGGTGGTCTGGTGAGAATGCCGCCCACGGGCGAGATTCCCGTCATCGTGATCACGCGCATGAGCCTGAGTTTCCCGCTCTTGATTTCTGCGGTGCCTCTGTACTCGATCGACCATTCCCTCACGACGTCGGCGCCTGAGTGGGAGCGAGTGTGGTTCTCCGACGGCGGCATCACATCGAACTTTCCCGTGTCGTTCTTTGATTCGCCGCTGCCGTCACGGCCGACCTTTGGCATCAATCTCCGGCCGTTTCATCCGGCGCATCCGAAACAAGAAGATGAACGAGCCAACGTCTACCTACCGCGCACCAACGGCGCTGGACGTTTGCAGTGGTGGACCCGGCTCGATACCGGCGGGGGGCTCGGCAACGTTGCGGCGTTCCTGAGCGCGATCTTCGACACGATGCAGAACTGGGTTGATAACGCTCAAATGCGGGTGCCTGGCTATCGGGACCGGATCGTCCACATTTCTCATGACAAGACCGAGGGCGGAATGAACCTCGCAATGCCGGAGCATCGAATTCGCCGTCTCGCCGAACGTGGACGCTGCGCAGGTGAAGTCCTCGTCGAGTACTACACCACTCCACCCGAATCCGCTGATAGCGACAAAGGCGACGGCGATACGAAGAATCGGCCGCCCCGGGTTGTCTCATGGGAGAACCATCGCTGGGTTCGTCTGCGGACCTCGATGAGTCTATGCGCAGAGCTCATTCAACAGATGTCAGATGGGTTCACCGAGGCCTATGAGGCCGACCTCTTCGCCCCGATCGATAAGGCCCCCAGCTACCGATTCGCCAACGAGAGTCAGCGCGCCTTGGCGCAAGCGTTCATGGCCGGCACATGTGATCTCGACGATCCGAACCCTCCCCTGCCGAACGGACTTCGACAACTCGCCGAGGCTTTCGCTGCTGCCGAACAAGCCAACCGCTATGTCTCGCTCGATCGCAACGCTCCGCATCCGACCCCGGCGTTGCGCATCTCACCGGGCACTCCCAATGCCACGCAGAGCACTGATTAGCAAGGCCCGCTCAACGGATTCAGTGGCGCCAGAAGGGTCACCACCTCGGAGGTCGGTGCCCGTGCGAGCGTCGGCCTACCACCTCTGACCTGCCGTTTTGTTGCGCCCCCGGCAGGATTCGAACCTGCGACCTGCGGTTTAGGAAACCGTCGCTCTATCCCCTGAGCTACGGGGGCCAGTGATGCACTCATCGACCCAAGGACGGGTCGTGGGCGGAGACTGAAGCTACCCGAGAGATTCCCTCGATAGGCAACCAGCGGCACCCGCCAACGCCAACCGATTGACGCCGCTTGTGCCGGGTTTCAGCGGATAGGCAGAATCCGATCAGTCCGAGCTGGGAAGCGCGTCTTCGGGCAGTGGCTGGATGCGAGGTCGACGCTTCTTGCGCCGCGGGATCAGATCCCGCATGGCTTCGAGATTGCCAAAGCACAACAAACGGTCATCATCTTCAAGTTTGCGTTCCTTGCGCGGATTCGGGATCACCTTCGTACCGCGGCGCAAGGTGAGGATCACAATGTCTCGCTCGGTGAGGCCGGAGTCTTTGATCGCCTGACCAGCCATCGGTGCCCCAGGATGAATGTGGAGCTCTGCGACTCCATAAGCCGTGCTCACCGTCAGGCGCTGCCTGACATCGACCTCGGGAAAATCGACCTGGTTGGCGATGAAGTCAACGATCGCGCCTGCGATGTCGAGTTCGGTTGCCGCTTCGATACCTTCGAGACCGGGTGAGGAGTTGACCTCCATCACGAGCGGGCCGTCATTGGATTCGAGGAGGTCGACACCGGCTATCCGCAGACCCATGATCTGGGCTGCCTGCACCGCCGTTTCTTCGTACACAGGATCGAGTTTGACGGCTTCGACCCTGCCGCCGCGGTGCACGTTGGAACGGAACTCGTCGCCTGCTGCGACTCGTCGCATCGCAGCGATCACTCGGTCGCCGACCACGAAAGCACGAACGTCGCGTCCTCGACTCTCAGCGATGAACTGTTGGACGAGGACGTTCTGGCGCGTGCTCTGCAACGTCTCGATCACGGCGCTTGCCACCGTGATGTCCGGGGCGAGGATGACACCGATCCCTTGGGTCCCTTCCAAGAGTTTGATGATGACCGGCGCTCCCCCAACACGCTCGATCGCTGGCAGTACGTCGGCGCGATCGCGAACGAAGGTGGTCGCCGGTATGCCGATGTCGTGTCTCGACAGAATCTGCAGGGCGCGGAGCTTGTCCCGAGCGTTGACGATGCCCGTTGCGGTGTTGGGCGTATAGATGTCCATCTGTTCCATCTGACGGACAACGGCGGTGCCGAAGTAGGTGATCGACGCCCCGATCCGAGGAATGACAGCGTCGAAGTCATCGAGTGGCTTGCCTCGATACTGCATATCGGGCTCAGACCGAGACAGGTCGATGGCGCATCTCAGGGTGTTGAGGACTTTGACCTCATGACCGCGCTGCTGCGCTGCGGCCACAAACCGCTGGGTGCTGTAGATCCGGGGCGCACGAGAAAGGATTGCAAGCTTCACGGTGCCCGAGTCTAACTAGCCACACGAGCAACTCGGCACCGGAAATGGCTTCAGCCACATAGCCACCGATCCGTCCCCGATGCGACGTCCCCCGTTCACCCAATATGCGCCAAACCCGGGGCCCAGACGGCCAGATCCAGACTTCACCGCCTTCGGGCCTTGGGCAAGGATGTGCTCGCTGACCGTCCGGGGTCTCGAACAGCCCCACGTGCGCAGCGTTGACGTGCGCAGCGTTGACGTGCGCAGGGTTGAGGTGGGCTATCGGTCAGAAGTCGAGTCGTCCCCATCACTTCGGTCACCGGCGTCATCGACCACTTCCGGCGCCGGAACCGGTTCGCCCGCCAGGTATGAACCGCCGGGATCGACAACAAAGCGTTCTTTGAGCGCTTCGCGGCCGAGCAGCATCCGAAAACCCATCTCGTCGCGGCTGGTGAGCGTGACCTCGATCCGCCACGTCTGATCGCCGACGGTGACCTGGGTGGCGACGACGGGCCGTTCCTGTTCGTGACCGGACGAGGAACGCACCGATCGAAATCCGACAACCGGCGCCGAGGCCCGAACCGCCCCGCTGGTTTCACGCTGTTCGGGGTGGATCTCAAAGAACGCCCACAACTCTCCGTCGATCGTTTCCATCTCGAGGTCAAAGGCGTGTAAAGCCGAGGTTTTGGCGCCGGTATCCACCTTTGCTTTGAGTGCAGATACACCCCATTCGGGCAGGCCGACCCACTCCCTCCACCTGAGGGAACCCGCAACGGCTGGTTGGATGGACAGATTTTCGTTCGACACCGCCAGCAGCGTAGTTGGCAACTCTGCCGGGCCATCGCCTTGAGTGTTGACTGTCCCCGCTGTCGCACCGAGGGATTTCGAGGGCAACCGCGCACCAAGCGAGCTCAAATCGTTGGCGCTGCCCTGGACTCAGCACCAAGAATTGCGCGATATTTGTCGCACTCCATCGACCCTTAGTGGTCGCACTCGGAGAGATCAACACTTACTGCGGTCATCACGGCCGGGACGATGGACTATCAACTATGGCCTTGAGAAGCTTGCCGGTTCGCCTCCTCATCCTCGGCAGCGCAATGGCGCTCACCCTCACAGGGCTTTCGCTGATCGCGTTGGCCCAGGTCGATCCGGGCTTGAATTCCGACTCTGCGATGGCAGATCTGACCTTCGGCATCGATGCTGACCGAGACGGTCGCTTTACGGCGACCGAGCCCTCCCCACCGGCCAAACCGAGGTGATGGGGCGACTCATCGTCGCCAACACCACCGACGAGCCCCTCAGCATCGAATGGGCGAAGATCGATGACGTCACCGTCGGTGGTATGTGCGCGCACCTCAACGGCTACGAGCTCGCCGCCCGCTCCCAGATCAACTGCGACATCCCCTTGGAGGTCGATGGACCTGCTGAGATCGTGTCCCAGGTAGCGATACTTCAAGGCAGGGTGCTCGATCGCTCGTTCTCCACAGCGGAACTCACCAAACCCGCGCGATCGCGCCGTGCCCGACGCTCAAAAGCAGGTGCCTCAACCCGACCAGACAACGACCAGCCAATCGACGCAACCTCCGGTTCCCGAGCCCCTGCCCACACCGGCACCCGAGGCGGGAGCGGTGATTCCCGCTACGCCCGACCAGGGTACCGACGAGCCTGTGATCATCTTGATCGACGACGAGCCCCGCGCCGACGAGCCCCCGCGGACGAGCCCCCGCCGACAACAAGCCCCCAGCGGCAGAGGAACCCCCGACAGCGGACGACGGACAAGGGCCACAGCCGGTGGCGGCTACAGCAGCCGACTCCCCGCATCGTCAACGACGAGCACCCCAAAGAAGTCCGCACCAAGACTCGAGGTCGCCGCCACGATCTCGACCGACCTGGCATTGGAAGGAAGCATCGAAACGCTGTGGCATTCGCCACGCGCGCTGGTCCAACTCATGTTCGTGAACCGCGACACGGTTCCGGTGCGGCCATCCCGGGTCGAGATTGGCGATATCCGGCTCGACGGCGAAGCATGTGGCCTCCTTGAAGATTCACCGATCCCGCCTGCGGGAGCGGTGACGTGCCGGCTCGTCGTTGACGTTCCTCAGAGCGATACCGCCACCGAGTTCGACGTCAAGGTGCGATTCGGCGGCCCGCGCCGCAGCACCGACACCTGGCGAGAAACCTTGACGGTGCTACCGAACCGGGAACTCGCAGGTTTAGAAGAAGGCGACGCGACCGCCGCGCCAGGACGCAGCACCACCATCGCTGCCCATAACGCACGCGCAAAGAACGCGGTGACCGACGCGCCCGATACGGAGACGACCGACCCGGAGGGCAACGGTGCGGCCGGGGGCAGCGGGGCAACCGGGCGCAGCGGGGCAGCCGGGTCCGCCACCGGAGACGACCACACGGCCGGACGCGGACATGCCCCCACGAGTACCGAACCACATATCGTTCACGTCATCGAACCTGAGCAGGCCACGGACACCCACACATCTGCCTCGGTGCGGTCGGCGTCGGCAAGCGACGGAGACGTCATCGTGAGCGCACCCGTGTTCCAGATTGCGGTCGCCCAGAACACCGCTGGCCAGATCTTTGTTCGCATCACCGACTTGACCAACAACGCCATGGTTGAGTTGCCGTTAACCAGCTTGTTCACGGTCATCCCGGCGGTCGAACAGGGTCGTACAGGCCTTGTTGGTTCACCTCTTCCGCGGTTGGATCCGGGCGCTGGCGGAGCAACGCAACGGACCGGCATCCACGATGACGACGCCGAACATGCTTCCGCTGACGCCCCGGACGCCGTTGGCAGGGCCCCGGGCGTCAATGCAGCGCAGTTCGCCAGCGACCAGCTTTTTTCGATGTTGACCGAACACTCACCGCTCGAACGCAACGCCACTTTCGCTGCGTGGGCGAACCAGGTCGCCGATCAGGATGACGGTGCAGCCGCCGAAACCGATGATGAGATCAACGAAGGTATTCAGGACTTCGTCGCTGGCACCTTCCAAAACGCTGTCGACCCAAACGCCCAGGTTCTGGGTGCCACGGTCGAGCGCGCCGACGGTCTCGCCGCAACGGGCAGCGTCAACTCGCTGCGCATGACCATCGGCGGAGCGACTCTCATGATTCTGGGTGTGGCCTTTGTCGTCCTCGACCGTCAGCGGATGAGCGCCTTCACTCGACGCAACTGAGATCGACGAAACTGAGGTCGAGGCGCTACCCCAAAACCACTTCAGCGATCCGGCGCATCGACTCAGAGTCGCTGGGATACACGTTGAGCATGGTGACAGGACTGTCGTTCCACGCGGCGAGCCGGTCCCGGATTCGTTCGGGTGGGCCGACCAGCGAGATCTCGTCGGCGAACTCCGTTGGTACCGCCGCGACAGCTTCGTCGCGTCGACCTTCCATGAACAGCTCTTGGATTCGCAGTGCCTCGGCCTCAAAGCCCATTCGAGACATCAGCTTGGTGTGGTAGTTCTGACCCTTGGCGCCCATCCCGCCGATGTAAAAGCCCAACATCATCTTGACCGGTTCGAGTCCGGCCTCGACGTCGTCGGAGATCGTGACCATGCATTGGGCGGCGATCTCAAAATCCTCCGACGCGCCCACGAGTTGTGATGCGTAGACGTCTTGACGATACGGGGAGTAGTAGAGAGGGAACCAGCCGTCGGCTATTTGAGCGGTCTGAGCCACGTTCTTTGGGCCTTCCGCTCCGATGAATATCGGGATTCGACGGCGGAGCGGATGGGTGATCACCTTAAGAGGCTTTCCAAGTCCGGCGCTTCCTGGCCCGCGATAGGGATGCTGATAGAAGTCGCCGTCGAATGCGAGCGGTTCTTCACGAGCGAAGACTCGGCGAATGATCTCGACGTACTCGCGAGTTCGGGCGAGCGGGCGATCCGATGGTTGGCCGTACCAGCCTTCGACCACTTGTGGCCCAGAGACACCGAGACCCAAGATGAAACGTCCGCCAGACAGATGGTCGATGGTCAACGCATGCATCGCCGTCGCTGTCGGGGTACGGGCGGAGAGTTGTGTCACCGCCGTCCCTAGGCGGATTCTTTCGGTTCTCGCTGCCAAATATGCAAGCGGCGAGAACGCGTCCGAACCCCAGGACTCTGCTGTCCACACCGTGTCAAAGCCGAGCGCTTCGGCCTCAACGGTCGTTTCGACGAGGTTGGCGGGCGGGAACTGTCCCCAATATCCCCACATCAATCCCAATTTCACGCTGCATCCCCTCCAACGTAGCTCAAGACCTCGTCATGGAACCGATCGATCCACCGACGGGCCCCATCGACGGTCGTGCCGGCGCCGTTCACCGCCAGCCAGGTCACGCCCAGTTCGCCGTAGCGTGCGACCATGTCACGGTACTTGACTGGATCGAAGTCTTCCGTCGACGGTTCACCGGCTTCGGTCACGACGTACATGATCTCGGGTCGGCCCTCCCGACCGTTGGCTTGCCACCGATTCTGGAGGTATGCCGCCTTGTGAGCGAATTGGTCGATGGAATCGAGATGAGCGCTGCGAAGTGCGGATCCGTATGCAGCTGGATTGGGCAGAGCCATCCAGCCCTGACCGAAGTCGGCGACTCGACCCATGGTGACTTTGGCATTGCCACCGATCCAGAGCGGTAAAGGATCCTGCACGGGAGTCGGGTCAGCGACGATATCTCGGGCGTTGACCCGATGGTTCTTGGCGGTGACCGGCTGGCCCGTCCAGATCTGGCGAAGCAGCGGGAGTGACGCGTCGACATCGTCGTTGCGTCGCTCCACATCGACCCCCAGCGCGGCAAACTCGCCGCTCAGGTATCCCGCGCCCACACCCAGAATGAGTCGTCCCTCAGAGATACGGTCAAGCGTCGCCGCTGACTTGGCCAACAGGAACGGATTTCGGTAGGACAACACCGAGACATGGGTCATCAGGCGGAGGTCTGGAGCGGCACCTGCGCATGCGGCGAGCCCGACAAACGGATCGATCGCCGAATGCCCGCCACTCGACAAGAAGCGCTGTGTGGGGGCCGGATGTTCGGTGAGAAACACAGCGCTACAACCCGCATCAGCAGCGTGGGTCGATAGCTGCGACAGTGACGTTGCCGTCATCAGAGCGGGCGGGTTGAGATGCTGTTGGAGTGGGAAACCATAAGAAAATCGCACCCACGCCACCCATCGCCGTAGTACTGAGCATCGGTCTGAAGCGCAGCGAAGGGGCAAACCCCGCGCCGGGCGGTCCTCCGACGCCGGACGGACGTCCGAGAGACCGACGTTCCGAGCGCGGGATCTTATCTGACGTTCGTGTCAGGCAACACCGGCACTATGCGACATCGTCGAAGTCATAGAGGTAGGTGTTGAGGCGGCCTCGGATGCCCTGTGGGGTTTTGGGATTGCGTGCGAGGGCCTCGATCACCGACCGCTCCGAATCGTCTGAGAGCAATCTCAGCAAGGTGGGGTCTTCTGATGTGCGGGCCACGTGGACGCGATCCCGAACGCTCAGACCATCGACCGACGGTCGGACTCGAACGATGCGGCGACGTTGCGAAGAACGGAGTGGCCTAACGTGTGTTGCGTCCATGGTGCTGCCCTTTTCCAAGTACACCTAGAGGTCTGTTCCTCCAGGTGGGGTTGTGTTACTAACGTTGTCGGCAAATTGCTCAGGCCTATTGAGCAACGTGGGCACTATTGAGACAACTTTGATGTTGGGCCGTTCAATGGCGATGCTGGCGGTCGAAGCGAGTATCTGGCGGCTGCGGGGACGCCGAGCTGACCCCCGTGCTCCTTGGAGCACGTTCCGCCAGGTCACAGAGCCTCAAGCGTCGGACGAGGTAGGACCTCACGATTGCTAACGTTCCGCCATGAGGGGATGCACACGTACACAAGCGCTCGCTCACCGGGTGAACGACGCTGCCAACGCCCATCGACGCGATCCTGCCGATCGCGGCGAGCGAGCGCTCCTGCCAAGGCGCCAGCGATCTGGGCGACGCCGATTCACGCTGACCATGGCGACCGTGTTCGCCCTGATCGCGTTGATGGCCACCGCTTGCGCCAGCTCTCACGATGGCTCGGCGACCTCGCCTGGGGCCGATGATGCCTCGGGCCCGACACGACCAGATTCGCCAGGCTCAGGCTCACAGGACCTTGCAGCGGCGTGCCCGCTCGACGATGGGGTCACCGACGGAACCAAGCTCGAGGTGTGGCACGCAATGGTCGCGCAACCAAAGACCGCATTTGAGGAACTCGTCGATCGCTACAACGAATCACAGGACGCCGTCACCGTCGAGGTGAGCGGGTACAACTCGTTTGCTGAGCTCCAGGCCAAAGTCCGTGATTCGCTCGGTTCTGACGCCATGCCCGACGTCGTTCTGATGGAAGACACGACGACCCAATGGGCGATCGACACCCGCAGCTTCATGCCTGTCCAAGCGTGTCTCGACGCTGGCGGTGAGGTCGCTGTCGACCAGCAGTTCCTCGACCATTACACGGTCGAGGACACCACATGGGCGATTCCGGTGTCGGTCGCCACCGCCTTCCTCTATTACAACCGGACGATGTTCGAACAAGCGGGGCTCGACCCTGACGCCCCGCCCACGACCCTCGATGAGATTCGCTCAGCATCACAGACGATTGTCGATCAGGAGTTGCGCCACACGGAATGGCACTCAACCTGGCGTCGTGGATCTTTGAACATTTGGTGCTGCTCGACGGTCAGCACATCGTCAATAACGACAACGGTCGGAGCGCACGAGCGACGGAGGCAACACTGCTCGGTGCACCTGCTGAAGCATTGTTCGAGTGGACCCGCGAGATGACCGCCGATTCGCTGCTCATGCCTTTTGAATGGCGTCCCACAAGCATCGATCATTTCCTGGCGATGGCGAACGGGCAGGCGGCGATGGGCATCGAAAGTTCATCCGCGCTCTCGACGGTACTGCTCGTCGTCGGTGGCGGAACGGTTGCCGATACCGGCGGGCTCGATCCCGACGCGCTCGGCGCAGACGATATCGATGCCGAGGGTTTCGATATCGGTGTCGCACCCTTACCTGCGATCGGTACCGGTGCCGGCGGCTACCAGGCGGGCGGTGCTGCCGCGTTCATCGCTGAGGGCTCCTCCGCTGCCGACCGGGTTGGGGCGTGGGACTTCATCTCGTTCATGTCCGACCCGGACGAGCAGGCCCAATGGCATATCGCGAGTTCATTCACGCCGATGTCGGCCGAAGCGGCGGCGCTGCCCGAACTTCAGACCTACTGGGCGCAGACACCACAGCAGAAACTCTCGTGGAGATGTACCAAACCAACGGTGACGGCGAAGCTAGCGGACCGGTTATCGGCCCATATGACGAGGTCCGCCAGGTCCTGGCCGCCGCCTGGTTTCGAGCGGCGAAGGGCGACCCCGCAGCTGAGCTCGAAGACGCACAACAAGAGATCGATGATCTCTTGACCGAATACGCCGACCGGGTCCGCTAACAGATCACCGCTGACCGACGACGCATGAGCGACAACGCATCGGCGTCGCATCGGCGTCATCGGTTCCTCGACGTGGCACGAGCCGACAGGGCGGCAGCCCGATGTCGGCGCGCTATCTGAGCGGGTTGGTGTACTCCAAGTAACACTGCCGAAGAGCTTCATAGAGCACGACGGCGACGGAGTTGGACAGGTTGAGCGACCGGTTGTTCGGCGCCATGGGAATGGCCAGATGCTGGGCGATTCGGTCGTCATCGAGAACCGCTTGGTCAAGCCCGTCCGATTCCTGCCCGAAAAGCAGGACATCGCCGCGGGTGAACTCAAAGCTCCAAATATCGGCCGCCGCTTTCGACGTCGTCGCCAACAAGCGTCCTGACGGGGCGGGCACCCCGGCACTCCCCTGACCTCAGCACCGGACGCTGACGTCTCGAAACCATCCGGCGCTACACGCCGACCGGCTTCTGAAGGTTGACCGACCTCCGATGCGTCGACCGGCGCGCCGTTTGTTGCGCCACTCGCCCCGTCGACTGCACAGGCCAGCTCCATCATCAGCAGCATCGCCAGCATCAGCGGCATGACTGCGGTCCGCAGGTTGTCGGCCGTTGTCGGGGATGCCGAGCGACCGCCGATAGGGAGCGACGAGTCGCCCGCCAAACCCGTCGTTGCGCCCTCCCAAAATGCCTCCAACGTGTCCCAGATGACCACCTGCGCCAAGGATGCATAATCGAGCCCCGCCCGACGAAGCGCCGCTGAAGACATGTCAAAGCCGAGCGGGCCGATGAGGTGCAGCGCCGCACCCGCATTGGCACAGAGCCGAATGGCGTTGCCCGTGTTGCCAGGAATCTGGGGTTGGCACAACACGATGCTCAGGTCGTGATAGCCCCAAAAATCCGATGGGGACGGTTGGCTGATGAGACCGGTCATCGCGAGCAACGCTGCGGGTCGGCGACGACAGGGTTGCACGCTATCGGCTGCCCGCTGCTGGTCACCACGCCATATCCTCCAGGCAGCGAGTTGGGTCGATCGGCCCGACTGTCCGCTGGCTGATCGGTCACGATGAGTTGGGCGCCCGACGCGAAGGCTCGCTCCGCTCGACGGCCGTCGCCCGCACGGACCTCGACGAGGTCCGTATCGGCGAAGGTGCGCACCATCATGTGGGCGTTGAGTGCCGCAGCGATCCGCTCCTGCTCACCGGGCTGTTCGACTTCGGCGAACACGACGTCACCGCCCCACCTCGACGGATCTTGCGATGACGCCAACAGCACACCGTCGCGCTGATGACCAAGCACCGACCGTTGAACGAACGAATCGTCGTTCACCACCACCAAGAAGCGGCCCCCGAAGCTCGCCGAGGCGAGGCCAACCCGATCCATCGATCCGCTGCTGCAGAGTGGCGTGACCGGCGCGCAACTCGGCGGGGTCATGATGCGCTCCCGGCCGAGAGCGTCCGCAACAACGTGATCGAGTCGGCTGACGTCGTCATCGTTCATCGGCAGAAGCCGGTTGAAGATCTCATCATATTTGGGGTCGATGAAGATGACGATTGGATCGTGATCGGGGTGTGCATGTGACCAACCAGCGACTTGTGACAAACATGCGGCCAAGGTCGGGCAGGTCGAACCCTGATCGGTGATCGGAGTATGGAGAACTCGCCACTGCCCCGCCCAGTCGTAGACGTCGAGCTCGATGTGGCGGACACCCTGAAAGTCGAACTGCTCTGCGAGCGGTGCCTTGGTATCGGCGCGGGTCGGTGAGGGTGTCGTAGCGACGTGGTAGCTGTTGTGGGTGCCGACCATCTGCGCCTGGTTGAGGGCGAGGTCATCGACACCTGGTGTGGAGGCTCCGCCGACCCATCCCGATGCCTGTACCGACCAGGCGATACATATCGACACGGTCACCCAAGCCACAAACCAAACGTGCCGCGACCTGGCGCGATCACACGATATGCCGTTCAATTGATGCCTCCCATCGAGCGCAGCTCCGAATCGAAGTGAGAAGCGCCCACGGGTGAGGATACGCAAAGCTGACCAAAGAATCGACCAAAGGATTTCGGCCATGCGCTGGACCCAAGACCACGAGATGTTCCGCAGCACCGTTCGGGCGTTCGTCGACAACGAGATCAATCCGAACGTCGAAGCGTGGGAAGAGGCCGGACATATGCCCCTTCATGACATCTTCAAAAAGATGGGCGACCTGGGCTTTCTTGGTTTGGAGTACGACGTCGAAGACGGTGGACAAGGAGCGGATCACACCTTTACGGTGATCCTCGGCGAAGAGATCGGTCGGGCACATCACGGTTCGATAGCGATGGCGACCGGCGTCCAAACCGATATGGCCACACCTGCATTGGCACGCTGGGGTAGCAAGGACCTCAAAGAGCGCTACCTCCGCCCTGCGCTTTCAGGTGACATGGTTTCAGCGATCGCAGTCACCGAACCCGATGCTGGTTCCGACGTCGCCGCAATCCGTACACGGGCAGTGCGCGACGGCGACGAATGGGTGATCAACGGCACCAAGCTCTACATCACCAACGGCACTCAAGCCGACTGGATGTGCCTCTTGGCCCGCACTTCCGATGAAGGCGGCTATGGCGGTATGAGCCAGATTGTGGTGCCGACCGACGTTGAAGGCTTCTCGGTGAGTCGCAAACTCAACAAGCTCGGTATGCGGGCCTCCGATACCGCTGAACTGGTCTTTGAAGATGTCCGAGTACCGGTATCCAACACGATCGGCAAGGCCGGACGAGGCTTTCAGCAACAGATGATGCAGTTTCAGAACGAGCGGATGATCGCCGCTTACAACGCGATCGGTGGGATCGAAGAAGCGCTTCGAAAGACCTGGGACTACTTGGCGGAACGCAAGGCATTCGGCAAGCCGCTGTTGGCGAATCAACACCTTCAGTTCACCCTCGCCGAGCTGTCGGCGGAGTTCGATATGTACAAGGAGTACTGCTACAGCTGCGCGCAACGTTTCGCATCCGGCGAGGACACGACGCGCATGGCGACGATCGCCAAGCTCAAGGCGGGACGACTCATACGCGAGGTCGCCGACGTCTGCATGCAGTACCACGGCGGCATTGGCTATATGGAAGAAACGTGGACGGCACGTTTCATGCGCGACAACCGGATCTTGGCGATCGGCGGTGGCGCGGACGAAGTGATGCTTCGCATCATCGCTCGACTCGACGGCTTCAGCACCGAGTTCTAAACAGGCCGATGGGCGAGGCCGTGTCCCGCTGGTCGGACACCTGGGTGTCTGACCAGCACCGATCGGCGACCAGGATCAGTCGGTGATGTGGTTGGAGATCATGGCGGTGTCGCCAGCATCGAAGTTGAGCACCGGCGGCGGCGTCGCGTCCGCGTCATCGTTCCACCACGCAATCAGGCCGAGGCTCGCCCCAGCACGACGACAAAACCCAGTACCGCTGCGGTCACCGCTTGTTTTGACCCGCCCTGGGCCTTGGCCTGTTCGCCCTGAGACATCTCTGCTCCTCACCGCTGGCGGCGCTGCGGGCCTGGTACCGCCGTACCGGCCCACGTCGGCGCTGCTGGTTTGTTAGGTCCTCGTTCGGAGAACGCATTGTGCTCCGATACCGACCAAACCTCAAATGGTGGACGTTTCAATGTTCAGCGCTCTACCGAAGGAACAACAGCAACGCTGGCAACTATGGTCATACCAGCAACTGAATAACGCACCATATTTTCGTTCTATGACAGGGTTATTGATCCCGAGTATCCAGGCTGTCAACCACACACCTTTGGACTACTCAGTGCCCGTCCGCTTCGTCGCCGAGATGGTTGTGCCACATGAATCGCCGACTCGATGCCACCGCCCAATCCCAGCCCTTCGCCCTCGCTGCCGTGCCGCTGCGCAGGTCAGTTTTGCGGCCACTCGCCACCCTCGCGTTGGTGTGTGCCTGTTGCTGGCGAGCTGCGCATCGGACGATTCAACGGCGACGGTTTCGACCACGACGACTGCGGCTCCGACCACCACGACGACACAACCCTCTCCGCTCGTGGGCAGCGGGTACTTTCCCACCGACGAGTTCTTCATCGGAAATACCGAGATCCCCGTCGCCGAGTTCGATGAGATCAGAGCCGACTCAGACATTCCGGCCGACTATCCGGTTCGCTTCGCCCCCGAGATGGACATCACGAATCCTCGGATGGAGCACCAGCTCCAGCTTCTTGCCAACCACGTCGCAACAGACGCGGATGGTTCAGTTCGCGTGATGCCCTTCGCCCCGCACTGGACCTCGACCGGTTCGCTTCGGGTTCTGGTACTGATCGACAACGGCGGCAACGATGACCTCGGCGGCATGTCGATCGACCTGACGGTCTTTGATAAGTCCCCTGAGGGGCTCACCCGGCAAACGTCGACGATGAACGACTCGACCTCCACAACTCATCACAGCGCTGAACAAGGCACGACAACGGCGACGACCTCATCCGTGGAGACATCCGGCGAGGCTGCCAGCGACATACCCGAGTCGACCACGTCGACCGAGTTCGAGATGCCCGACGATGATGCCACCTTGCCTGACGGCCCCAACCGAACGGCCGCGTCGGCCCGCTTCGAGCTGACCTACCCGACCGATGCCCCGCTACCGGCACGCTCGATGGAGCTCAACGTCTTGGAGTTCAGTCCCAGTCGAGTGGTCGAACCAGGAGCGACATTGGTCAGAACCTCATACGATCTGAGAGTGACCGGACATCCGGCCTGACGAACTCAACACAACCCGAGGACAGCTTGTTGATAAGCGACGAAGAACGAATAGCGCTCCTGCTCGATTACGAAAACTTGGCGATCGGGGCGCGCGAAAGCGGCTATGAGGGCTTTGACCTACCCGCCGTCAACTCGGCGTTGGCCGACCGCGGACGCGTGGTCGTGCGCCGGGCATATGGCGACTGGAACCTGTTCGACGGCGACCGGCGCATGCTCGTCGCTGGACAGGTTGAACTGATCGAAATCCCCCAGCGGATCGGCGCAACCAGGAAGAACGCCGCCGATATCAAGATGGCGGTGGACGCGCTCGAGCTCGCCTTTGCTCGCGACTACATCACGACCTTCGTGATCGGCACTGGCGATAGCGACTTCACCCCGCTGGTCAGCAAGCTGCGCGAACTCAACAAGCGAGTCATCGGGCTCGGTATCGAGCAGTCGACTTCGGCGCTGTTGCCACCGGCGTGTGACGAGTTCTTGTTCTACGGCAAACTCGACGGCGTCGAATCTCTCGACGAGGTTGCATCACGCCCGGGCCGGAGGCGACCGAGGCGGCTGGTGCGGGGGCGCAGCGATCCACGTTCCGATGACAGCACCGTCAGCGACGAGGCAAAGAACGGCAGGGCAAACAACGACAACAGATCCAGCGGCGTCGGTGGACGCTCACGCAGCACCGCTGAGGCCGATACGGCTTCGGACTCAGACGCTTCCGACCTCGAGGATGCGACCGTGAGTTCGTTGAGGTCGAGCTCAGACGTCGCGCTCGACCTCGGACGGATCGTGGTTCAGACGCTTGCCGGTTTGAACCGGGTCGCCACCGGCCCGGTCACCGCATCGATGCTCAAACAGGCGATCCTCCGAAAGGACCCGACCTTTGATGAGTCCGACGCGGGGTTTCGTGGTTTTGGCGAGTTGCTCAACCACCTGCGCGATCGTCGCATCGTCACGCTCGAACAAGGACCCGCTATCGGCGACCCCGAGGTGTCCTTCGCCGAACACACAGGCGAAGAGCGAGACGCGTTTTCGCTGTTGCAAAGCGTGGTGCAACGAGAGGCGAAGGCGACTGGTTCGGGTCGCGTGGTGCTGTCAGGGCTCAAGACGCTCCTGCGCCGAGAGGACCCTCCTTCAGCGAGAAAGACCTGGGTTTTCGCGCGTTCCGACACTTCTGCCGGGCAGCGCAAAGCCGTGGCCTCATCGATATGGAATGGTCAGACGATCTTGACGACTATGCCGTCTGGGTCCCAGCCTCCTAGACACCCCCCATTGGGTAACCCCAGGGGCAGCGTCCGGTCCTCACCGATGGATCTGAGCATCGGCATAGAGCTCCTCTAGCACCGGGCCGATGATGCCGCCCAGCCAGTCGGCGCTCTCGGTGGTGAAGTGCAGCCCGTCGGGACGGGCATCGGTGATCGGTCCAACCCGCGTGGTGAACTCGCCGGTTGGACAGACCAACGCGTCAAAGTCGAGCACGGTGAATCGCGGGTTCGCGAGATTCATGGCGAGCTGCGGGACGACCTGGTCGTTGATGGGTTCGAGAGGGCCATCGTCGGGTGTGACCACCAGCCCCGACGGTGTCACAAATGTGGCGTCACGACACGGGGTCGTCAGCCAGAGGACCTGGGCACCGCTGCTCAGCATCAGTTGGCTCAACTCGGTGTACTCGCTGAGGAGCCACTGGTCATAGGTGGCGTCACCCGGGCCGAGCTCACTGCCCCATTCGGGCAATTTGACCGGTTGGCGGTCTAGTTGTCCCGACAGCAACACGATGACGTCAGGCTGGAAATCGGCGAGATGCTCAGGCAGATAGTCGGCCCAGTAGTTGCAGGTATGTCCGCGCTCGGTGACGTAGATCCGAGGACGAACGGATTCTCGGGCAAAACTGCATTCGGGTATTGCGATGTTCCAGACGACGACCTCGGTCCCCGAGGAAGCGTTTTGTTGTTCCGCCCAATCGGTCAGACCATGGCCAAGGGATTCCGCCACCGAGTCGCCGAACACCATGATGCGCAGCGGGCGCGGCAGCGTCGACACATCGACGTCTCGGCTGTACGCATCCAGCGCCTCGATCAGGTCTGGACCGGTCAGACCCGCGGTTCCGACAAGCTGGGATCGGCTCGTTGACGCGGCATCTTGGGGTGCGCCAGCCTGCGACGGTCGGTCGGATGGCGATTGACCGGCGAGGTCTGGCCGTCCGGGCGTTGCCGACGTTGCGGGCGTTGCGGGCGCTGCCCCCTCCGCGCTGGCAGCACCTGGGTGACGCCGGGTCGTTGTGAGCTCACTCTGCCCCGAATCCGGCGGTGGGGCCGCCAGCGATAGATCGACGGGTTGAGCGACCAGATTGGTCGAGGGGGGTGCGGCACCCATGGTGAACACCATCGAGACCACCACGGTCAACCCCACCGCACCGCTCAGCGCCCACTTCTGGCTCCACCCTCTGGTAATGCCGAGGGCCGCCGCGGCGGATCGGTTCTTCGACAAAGCGGTACGACAACGCAGCGAGCGTCACCGTGACGGCGCACCGCAACATGAACAGCCACCAGCCGTCGGCATGTGCCTGTTGTGGATTCAGCCAGACAAAGACCGGCCAGTGATACAGGTAGATGCCATAGGACCATCGGCCTATGGCTCGCGCAGGGGCAACGCTGAGCAGTCGCGCCAAGCGGCCAGGACGACTCGCCGCGATCAGCACCGCGACGGTCGCCCCGGTGTGCACCGACAGACCGAGGGGGTACAGCCGCGAGTCGTCTTGTCGCGCGACCGTCCACAGCACTGCCATGATCACCAGACCGAGAAGGCCCAGCACCGTCCAGAGCGGGCGGTCTGCACCTGCGCTTCGGCGCCGTCGACGCGCTGCGCGACCCTCGGTATCGGCGCCAGACATGGCGATAGGCGCTCCGGTCAGGTCGCCCAAGGCGGCTGACGGCTCCGATACGCCGCGCAGTCGCCGGAGCAACATCACCGACGCCAGCAACGACCCGCTCAACAGTTCAAAGGCCCGGGTGTGGGTGCCGTAATACGCGACGTCAATGGAATCCGCTGCGCTGGCGCGCTCGCCGCGAGCGACAAGACGATCAAGCCACCCAAGACCCAAACCAGCAAACGAACCCGCCGAGCCTGTTCATCGATGGCCTCGGGAGCTCGCCATCCCAAACATGCCCAGGCCACCATCGGGACGATGAGATACATCTGCTCCTCGATGCCGAGCGACCAGGTATGCAGCAGAGCGCTCGGAGCGATGAACAGGTCGAGGTAGGACGTCGAATGCGCAATGTGTTCCCAGTTCGCTGTGTAGGTCAGCGTCCAAGGGATGTCACCTCGCAACGTCGCCAACTGGGACTGATCGCCGACCGCCCAGAACGCCATCACCGATCCGACGACCGTCATCAACAGTGCAGGCGTCAATCGCCGGATCCGCCGAACCCAAAACCTGTTCAGCGCCAGACCGTTCGTTCGGCTGGCGTTGGAAGCGGTGTGATCAGCGTTGGGTGCATCGAGTGGGGTACAACAGTCGCGGTCGGTCCCGTGAGCCACGAGGACAACAAGACCGATGTGATCAACAAACCCGACAATGTGAAGAAGAGCGAGACGCCGAGGAAGCCACCTTGGATCCACTCAAAACCGTTGTGAAACGCTAATACCGCGCTAACGGCAAGCGCTCGGAGGCCGTCGAAGGCTGGAATGTGAGGGCGGCGCGTCGTCGACGGGTCGTTCTTGACGTACATTTCTTGCTGTCGAACCTTGCTGGGGCCGCTTCCAAGTCGGATGTTTCGGGGATCCGCTGGGACCCCACGACGGCCCTGACCATATCTCGATTGGCGACAGAGCCGGGCAGCAAGGTGACGGTGCCGAGCGGCGAGGACTAAGACGAGTGATGACCTGGAAGAAACTGGTTTCGTTATGCGTCATTGGCGCGTCCGTCGCCGGATGCGGCAACGGTATCGGCAACGACGGCGATAGCGAGCTGCTGCTGACCGATGGCCAAACAACCATCGTCGACAACGGCGTGATCATGGGCGACCAGAACGGCCTGGTCGATCGGGAGTACGGCGCTCCGGCGTCGCCTGTGACCCTTCCGGGGGGTACGCCTGCCACCGCGATGGACGGCACACCGCTGACCCTCCCCGATACATCGCTCTTCAACGACCCCGAAGAACTCAACCGCCGTCTCTCCGAGTTCACGATCAACGCCCAGACTTCGCCGAGCGGCCTGAGCGAAGTGTCCCTTCCCAGTGCGACCATCCTGCCCCAACAAAGCGTCGACTGGAACCAATACCTCAAATCGGGCGGGACGCTGCCGTCCATACCAGCGTTGGTCGACCCCAACAGCCTCGCTGTGCGAAACCCGAACTCGACCACCCCAGTGACGGTGACGGCGCCCACTCCCCCAGCAACCGTCGGGGTCGTGACACCCCCGACCCATCAGGCCGTAACCGCTGCGGGCGCGGCCGCACAAGCGGCTACGACCGAACCCCAGGTGCCTGCGGTTGAACCTCAGACGGGCATGACCGCCCTCTGCCACGAGATCTCCGCAGCGATGGACTCAAACGTCATCGTTATCACTGACCCAGCGGGCCTGTCGGTCGTCCTCAACGATGCTGCGGCAGGCTTTCCCGCATCGCTACAAGACGATGTTGAGCTGATGGCCCAGCGGATTCCGTCGCTCTATGTGAGCCTGCTCAACCCCGGAAACTGGGTGAGCGGCACACTTGCCGCGGTCGACCTGCTCGACGGCGACCTCAACCGGGCCGTCACCAACGTCATGGCATATCTCGAAACGATCATGCCCGAGGGCGAGGCTCTGCACGCCTACAACATCCGCTACAACGTCAATGAGCTCAGCGCCATGTTGGGGAACGCCGCCCAGAACTTGTCGTCGCTCAGCCTCGTGCCGAGCCTCGTGTCGAGCATCTCGAGTTCAGCCGTCGAGTTGGCCGGATATCTGCAAGACACCTGCGGCGTCGACCTCGGGGCGTAGCGACACGATCGCTCGTGGCGCCATGCCCGGCCGGCGAGCCCGAACAGGCGACGAGCTGCGAGCGGTTAGCCCCCGGTTAGCCCAGTTTGGTCCATGCCTTTCTTGGCCCGGACTGCGGGTCGGTGACGACACCGACCATGTCGGTATCGAAGCGCATCACCTGGCGAGAATCCTCGTCATAGGCAGGCCAAGCCGTGTCGAGTCCGTCTCCCGGCGAACCGGATCGGGCGAATGCCGCCCACGCTGCGTTCATGTTCGCGGCGAGCTCACCCTGCCCCTCGGCGTCGCCGGTGAAGAGCCGGGCCGACGGCTTGTCGACGATGTTGAACACAAACGGGATCTCCAGAGCGTGGCATGAACCGAGCAGCCCGCCCATCGCGTTGGTGGCATAGGTAAACCAGTAGCCATACGTGCTGCCCCCCGCCGCCGAGTGAGCGTCGGTCATCCGAAGGCTCGGCATGCGAAAGACGCGGTCGGTTTCATACGCGATCCACGTGTCTTTCGCCGACCGGTCGCTGTCCTCTGCCCGGTAGGCAGCTTCGAGTGTTTCGGCGCCGTTTTGCCCAACACTGGCCGACATGCGCGACCGGCACTGATCCCAGTCCAGGGTGGCGACCTTGGGATCAGCGATCGCAAAGAGCTTCATCTCGTCGCGGGTTGTGCCCGACATCAAATCGATATCGGCTGCGTCCCCAGCCGCGATCGCCTCGAGCGGCGGGCGTGGAATCAATGTGCCGTCGACGACCGGCTGAAACGACAGGTGCATGAGCCCATTGCGGGTGCTGAATTGGCGCAGCATGGGAATGTCCATCGCAGTTTGGGCGTCCATGATCCGCTCAAGTGGCCACTCACGCATGTCGTCGATGTCGCGGGGGCCGATCCCGATGCGGGTCAGCCCAAACTCGACCATCTCTTGTGCCGTCTCAACCGACGAGGCGTTCTGGGCCGCGCCGCTCTGGGCGATGAGCCGATGAAAACGCTGCCGTGCTTTGGGCGACGACATCAACGTCGAAACGCTCATGCCACCCGCCGATTCACCGAAAATGGTGACCTTGTTGGGATCGCCGCCAAAGTGATGAATGTTCTCAGCCACCCAGTCGAGTGCCGCGATCTGGTCCTGAATCCCAAGGTTGATCGCCTCACCGTGGCCGTCGACTAGCCCGAGATGCAGCCCACCGAGCAGCCCGAGGCGGTAGTTGATCGTCACGATGACGACGTCGTGGTCGACGGCGAAACCGGTGCCGTTGTACCAGGGGATCGACGCCGAACCGTTCGTGAACGCTCCACCGTGAATCCACACCATGACGGCCCGATCGCCGTCGTCGAGTCCAGGTGTCACCACGTTCAGTGTCAAGGCGTCTTCATCGAAGCTGTTCTGGTTGTTGCCCATGGCTTGTTCGAGCATGCCCGGAACCTGGGGGACACCGGGTGAAAACGCCATGCCCGGGCGGACGCCTTCCCATGTGGGTGCGGGACCTGCTGGTTTGAACCTGTACTTCGGTCCTGCCGTTGCGTAGGGGATGGCGCGCACATGAATCGCGGTGGCTCCCCCACCAGGGGCGACGCCGTCGCCAGTTGGCTTTTCGAAGCCTTCGATTCGACCCTGGGCAAGATTGACGACGTTCGACATGGGCACGCTCCTATTTCGGTGCACAGACGGTACGTCGTGCAGGGTGTGTCGTGCACGACGCCGGGCTATATGCGCACGGCCGCGTCGATCAACCGGTCGGATCAACCCGCGTACCTCGGACCGGGTGCGCTACGGTCTCTCGGTCTTTTCAGGTTTTGAGGAGCCCCGGCGTTGCGCGAACAAGTGTGGGAATACTGCCAGTTGGGCGTCACGACCGGACGGATCGTCCGACGTGACGGCCAGCGTTACCGAACCTATGAGTGTTGGGTCCGTTTCTATAGCCCCGACGGGCGCGTCATTCACCATGAAATCGCCCGGAGCGGTGTTATTTCACCCGTGTCGTTTTCGTCTGCAATGGCGATATTGGGGGGCGCTGGCTGGGAACTGGTGTCCTTACAACACGGCGTCGGCATCGACGGACGGTCGACCAATATCACCGGGCACCTGATGCGCAACGACAAGGCCGCCTATTTCAAGCGGCCGCATCGGCAGGGACGCGCGACCGAAGAGCCGTTCCTCAACCGCCTCGACCGGGTGATCCGCCGCCCACCGGTAACGTCGAGCTCATCGAGCGTCGTCGAACCGATCGAACCGACCAGGGGACGACGACTCGGACGGCGCCCCGTCGAATCGACCGAACTGAGCGAATTGCGAGCAGCTCGCGATGCTCAACGCGGTTCGCTACCTTCAGGCACCGATGCTGAGCCAGCGATGCCCGAGCTCGGTGAGCAGGCTGCTGATTCCGACGACCCCGGTGCAAGCGATCTTCCTCAGAGCGATGTGCCCGGCAGCGATGTGCCCGGCAGCGATCCGGACGGCAGCGATGCTCGCTCGGCTGCAAGGTCGGATCTCGACGGTGGCGCTTCGCCCGAGGCCGGCAGGGTAGATGTCGACGGGCTCGACGGGATCGAGATGGAACCCGGTCAAGAATCATCCGGAGATGGCGATGTCGCCGACGACGTGGTGCCCGCCAAGGCGGGTCACGGCGGTGACGGCGGTGACGGCGAAGATGGAGCCACGACGCTGAACAAGACGTCGAACGGCGCCACCGCAGCAAACTCGCCAGCTCACCGGCCGAACATTCAGGGCGACACTGCAGCATCCTCGGGCAACGACCTCGACGATGATGGTGACCGTCCCGCGACACTGCGCCAGTCGGGCGCGTCCCTGTCACCCGGCACATCGAATTCGGCACGTGGAGCGGAAGGTACGCCAGGACCGACGACAAATCTCGGGGCGGTGCAGGACAAGTCAGCGGCAGCGCCGACGACGGTCACGCCGTCGGCGAGCACGACTGCTCACAGCAACGATCCAGCTCAGCACGATCCGGCTCAGGTCGATCGGGCTCAGGTCGATCGGGCCGGGTCGTCAAAGGACGACGCATCTGGGGGAAGCGACCCCGCCGGTGGCGGCACCACCGCCAGCGACTCGACCGCCAGCGACTCGACCGGTAGCGAGGCCGCCGGTAGTGAGACCGCCGTTTCCGACGCCTCTGCTTCGGAGTCTGCTAACCCAGATGCCGAAAGTAGCGACCAGTCCACCGAACCGAACGACAAGTCTCTCGCAAAACCGAACGGCGCCGCGGACGGCACAGGCTCGGGTCCCACAAAGGCCGGAACGGGTAATGCCCCCTCGAGCGACCCGGGCCCAACGTCGCGATCCGCTCGACGCAACAGCGCAAAGCGACGGGGCAAGGGACGCAGACGGGGTTAGAACGTCAGGGCACTACCCTGCGGGACCGGCTGGCCGGGTGCTGCGTCTGGACAATCGTCGGGTCACCCGGCCAGACGCCGGGCCGAAACGGTCCCCGGGAGCGCCGGGTGCTACGTTGCCCCGATGACTTGAGCCCCGCTCGCTCGCATGCTTGTTCGGCGGTTCGGTCTGACGGAACACAGTTATTGACGCAGTGGGCGGCCCGAGGTACGGGCGCCAGGTTGCCGACACGATCGGCGACCTGAGGGCCCTACACCAATGGATGGGTGCACAACTGACGGGCGGCGAGGAGCGCGAGGCCCTCACCATCGGCGGGTTGCAGGGAGAAGTACGTGGTCTTTGCTGACATACCTTTTGTCTTCTACTTCCTGCCCATCACGTTGGCGTTGTACTTCGGCGCCTTTGCGCTCACGAAATACGGGATAAAAAAGGACAGTCTGAAGGCCCGCAACGGTGCTCTGCTACTCGCATCGCTCGTCTTTTACATTTGGGGTGGCGGCTGGTTCATCCTGATCTTGATGGTGTCGATCACCATCGACTTCGTGTTCGGGTGGATGATCGACGATGCCCATCAACAAGGCAATAAGCGGCGGGCAAAAACGGCGATGCTCGCTTCGGCGGTTCTGAACCTCAGCCTGCTGTTCTTCTTCAAATACGCCAACTTTGTAACCGGCGAAGTATCTGCGCTCTCGGACAAACTTGGCTTCGGAGCGACACCGGTCACCGATTTCATCCTGCCGATCGGCATCTCGTTCTTTACGCTGCAGTCGCTGAGTTACAGCATCGACGTCTACCGCGGCCGTTGTCGCCACCTGACCAACTTCTTTGACTTCACGCTGTTCGTCGTGCTGTTCCCCCAGCTCATCGCCGGGCCGATCGTCAGGTTTCACGAACTCGCCGATCAGCTCTACCACCGCCAAGAGAGCGTCGAGATGTTCGCCCAGGGGGCGCTGCGGTTCTCCCACGGCCTCGCCAAGAAGGTCATCGTGGCGGACTCGATCGCGCGGATCTCCGATGCCGTCTATGACCTGCCCGGAGGCGAGCTCAACTTTGTGACGGCATGGTTGGGCGTTTTGGCCTTCGCGTTTCAGCTGTACTTCGACTTTTCGGGCTACTCAGACATGGCCATCGGCCTCGGTTTGATGTTCGGCTTCCGCTTCCCCGAGAACTTCAACCGTCCCTACAGCGCCATTTCGCTGACCGACTTTTGGCGCCGTTGGCACATCACGTTGTCGAACTTCATTCGCGACTACCTCTACATCCCGCTGGGCGGCAATCGGGTGGGGCCGGTTCGTAAACAGGTCAACCTGATCATCATCTTCCTGGCGATCGGCATCTGGCACGGTGCCAACTGGACCTTTTTCTGGTTTGGTCTGTATCACGGTGTGTTGATCGTGATCGAGAACATCACCGGCCAAGACAAGGTCACCACCGAGGGTGTGTCCTGGGTATGGCCGCGTCGTATCGGCACGTTCCTGCTGATCTTGATCTGCTACCCGATGTTCAACGGTCACACGATGAGCCAGGCGATCGACTTCTATCAAGCGATGTTCTGGCCGTCGGGTACGGCTCTTCCCGCTGCGGTCGAGGACGCGATGACCAACCTGAACACCCTGATGCTGTTCGGTGCGACACTGACCATTTTCTTGCCTCGCGACTTCCGCATGGGCATCATCCTCGAGAAGGCCCAGGGCATGTGGCCGACCGCGGCGCGCGTAGCGGTCATGGGAGGCGCACTCCCCTATGCGGCTGCTGTGATGGCTGCCGGGTCGTTCTCGCCGTTCCTGTACTTCCAGTTCTGAGCCACCTATGAGCCGCCGGGCCCAGCTCGCCATCTGCATCGTTTTTGTTCTCGGCATGTTCGCGCCCGCCTTGGCGTGGCTCGGAGGGACCCGAGCCGAAGACACCGTGTTCAACCCGGCCATGCCGCGCCCCGATATCGATGATTGGTCGCTGAGCGACTATTTCGACGCAAAGAGCTACGCCCAGGTCGGCGCCTTTTTGACCGATCGCATGCCCTTGCGCACCGTTCTCCAGCGCAACGAGGCAAGGGTCGACTGGGGAATCTTCCACGATTCGCCCGTGGCGAGCATCACCCCCGGTAAGGGCGATTGGCTGTTCTGGACCGACAACATCTATGCGGCCTGTGCGCCCAACTGGGTGGCCGCCGCGGCTCAAGCCAATGCGTCGATCCCCGAAGGCGTGAGCAGTTGGTTGAGCGCGGTCGAACGGGTCACCGCAGCTGCAGGTGTTGAGCTGATCGTTACTGCACCACCATCTAAGGCCGCAGTCCACCCCGAACGACTGAACCGCCGCAGCCACACCGCCGCAGACTGTGCGGTCGAACAGCGCGCAGAATTTGAAGCGACCCTCGGCGCCCACCCATCGATGCTCGCGCTCTGGGATCCGATGTTGGTCGCTGCCGAGTCGACCACCGACGGTGAATCGCTCTACTACCACCAGGATCTGCATTGGAACTCTCTGGGCGCATCGGTATTCGCAGAAGAACTTGTGGATCGGATCGAACCGGACATGTGGGATGCCGATGCGTTGAGCCGAAACGGCGAGGAGGAGATCTACGCGAACGCGGCGCACAACATCCATCTCCCCCGTGAAGAGACGGCGCCCCACTATCAGATCGCCCGACCCGGGGTAGAGATCACGACGATTCGTCAAGAGCAGCCCGAGGGATCGACCGAAAGCAACCCCCGTGTGTGGGAGGTTTGCGAAGCTGGTGCACCCGGATTCGAACTCAACGACGACGGAGCCCTCGGTCCAAGAAGGTGGCTCACCTGTGCCTCGATACACGTCTCCCGGTCCGCATCTTTGGCGCAGAAGCGGACACCCCCGACGACCTCATATCCGGGCCGGACGTTGATGCTGCACGACGACTCGATGGGCTGGATGACCATCCCGATGCTGTCCCAGTATTTCGCCGATATCACCTTCGCCAACTTCTACACGACACTCCACACCGATTGGTTCATCGAAGAGCTTGGCGCTATCGACCGACTCATCTTCGAAACCCAAGAGCTGAACTTCTGGACGCTGTTCTACCCTGACCCTCGATATCCCTTCTTCGACAACCTGTTGTTGGGCCTTCGGGACCGCCTTCCGACCACGAACATTCCGCTCACCGAAGAAAACTTGCGTTCAACAAAAGATGTGGAGTTCAGAAATGGTGCGGTGGTGACGACAACAGATGATGGGCAACTGTTGTTGCCCTCGTTGCCACCGAAGGACGACCCTGATGCATTCCGATACCTCACCGTCGAACTCGAGATCGAGGACCAAAAGCCCGACCCGCTCGAGCTCGAGGACTACGGCATCCAGCTTTTCTGGGCCGACAGTGCCGACGGGTTCAACGAGACCAACCAGGCCGAGGTCCGAAAAGCACCCGGTCATCAGCTCGCAACCTTCCCCGTCGACGCCCTGGGCGACACGACCGACCTCATCTTCCGTCTCGACCCGGGAGGGCTCATCGGGACCAAGGTCCTCTCCGTCGATGTCATCGACATTCCGCCAATGGACGCCAGCGGCGCGACCGGCGATGAGGACATCTCAAACGGTCAAGGATCCGAGACAACCGAAATCCCCCCGGGCCCAAAAACCACCGAGGGCCCACAAACCGCCGAGGACCCAGAAACCACCGACAGCTCCAAAACCCCCGAGGGCCCAAAAGGCCGCCAAGCCACGGACGAAGTCGACCAAACGACGACCTCGCGCCCAGCGGGTGCAGGCACTCAAGTCACCACCAGCATCGCGAACCCTAGGCGCGAGCCTTCGAGCGCACAACACACCTCGACTTCGGTCAGCTCCCGCAGCGGCGATGGATAACGCTCCCCGGGGCTCGGTGGTACGTGGCCTGATACGCGAAGCGCGCCCGCGCCAGTGGATCAAAAACCTGTTGGTCTTTGCTGCTCCGTTCGCAGCGGGGGCGCTGAGCGAAGGTGACGTGCTGGTCCGGTCCCTGATCGCATTCGCTGCGTTCTGTATGGCGGCAAGTGGCACATACTTCATCAACGACATCGCGGATCGGCACGCCGACCGTGAACATGAGACCAAACGGCACCGGCCGATCGCGGCTGGCATCGTCTCCCCCGAGCTGGGTGTCGCCGTCGCTGCTGGTCTGCTTATCGGTTCGTTGGCGGTCGCCTTTGCGCTTTCGGGTGAGTTCGCGCTCGTGTTAGCGGTCTACATCGTGGTGACCGTTTCGTACTCCCTTGCGTTCAAGCACCTCCCCGTCATCGAGCTTGGACTGTTGGCTTCAGGGTTCATCCTCCGAGCCGTCGGTGGCGGAGCCGCGACGGGTATCGGGCTGTCGGAGTGGTTTTTGATGGTGACCTGCTTCGGGGCGTTGTTCATCGCCGGAGGCAAACGATTCAGCGAACTGTTGACCCTCAAAGGCAAAGGAGGTGACCACCGGCCTGTGCTCGACGAATACAGCTTGTCATTCCTCCGCCAGGTCCGGTCGGTGGCAGCGAGTGTGACGATCATGACCTACTGCTTGTGGGCATTCGATTCGGCGTCGATCCGGGGCAGTTCGTTTTGGTACGAGATGTCGATCGCGCCGTTCGTCTTGGCGATTCTGCGCTATTCGCTGGTCGTCGAGGAGGGTCGCGGCGGGGCACCGGAGGAGGTCTTTCTGTCCGATCGCGTGTTGCAGATTTTGGTTGCGGCAACGATCGTATTGATGGGTGTGGCAGTGATGTCGACGCCTCCGGCCCTATAACCTCTGCGCGATGCGTCGTTTTCGTGCCAGAGATGGGCTGCTGACCGGTTGGGGCCTCACTGCGCCAACCAGGGCGCGCTGCGTAGCGTCAAGCGACACAGATTCGTTGGTCGATGTCGTCGTTGACGGCGCCGACGATCGTGGTCTCATCGCACGCGGTTTGGGGCGGTCCTATGGTGACGCTGCGCAAAACTCGGGTGGGACGGTCCTCGACTCGGTCCTCCACGACCGGATACGCAGCTTCGACGCCGAGACGGGCATCGTCGTCTGCGACGCGGGCGTGAGCCTCGATCAGCTGATGCGGTCGTTCATACCGTTCGGATGGTTTGTGCCGGTCAGTCCGGGAACACGTTTGGTCACCGTCGGCGGAGCGATCGCGGCCGATATTCACGGCAAGAACCATCACCTCGACGGCACCTTCACCGAGCACGTTCCGTGGCTGCGGTTAGCCACACCGCAAGGCGAGTTCGCCGTCTCGCCAAGCGCCGACCCCGAGCTGTTCTGGGCAACAGCGGGCGGTATGGGCCTGACGGGCGTCATCCTTGAAGCTGCGTTACAGCTGATCCCTATTGAGTCCGCCTACATGGCCGTGGACACCGAGCGCACTTCCGATCTGGATGCGACGATGGCGGCGATGGTCGAAGGTGATGACCGATATCGCTATTCCGTGGCTTGGATCGATTCGGTTGCTCAAGGCAAACGACTGGGTCGCGGAGTGCTGACGCGAGGTGACCATCTGCCTGCCGACGGTTTGCCCGCCAAGTTGCGAGATGACCCCCTCGGCTTTGCGCCGTCCCAGCTGATCTCGGCACCACAAGGTGTACCAACCGGGCTGTTGAATCGAACGACGATCCGAGCGTTCAACGAACTGTGGTTCCGCAAGGCCCCCAAATATCAGGTCGGCCACCCCGAGTCGATCACGACGTTTTTCCACCCGCTCGACTTCATCGGCGAGTGGCGACGGCTCTATGGCAAGACGGGCTTTGTGCAATATCAGTTTGTGCTACCCGACGGCGCCGAAGACACGTTGCGGGTTTGCACCGAACGGCTCAGCTCCCGCACGGCGTCGTTTCTGACCGTGCTGAAGCGTTTCGGGCCGCCAACCCTGCGCCTCTGTCGTTCCCGTCCCCAGGCTGGACCCTGGCGCTCGACATTCCGGCTGGCACCGCTGGCCTGTCCGAGCTCCTCGACGACCTCGACGACCTGGTCGCAGCCGAGGGTGGGCGCATCTACCTGGCCAAAGACTCACGCATGTCTGCCAAACACGTACCGACCATGTATCCCCGCATCGATGAATGGCGGGCCACCCAACACCGAATCGACCCAACCGGCATCATGCAATCCGACATGAGCCGCCGCCTCGGCCTGACATTCACGGACCGCTGACCTGGAACTAGCCCTCATCCACCGGGCGAGTACGAGGAAGCGGCCTTCCTGGCAATAGCCAGATTTGGGCAGCCGGACCCTCTGCGCCGAAGCTGCTCGGGCATCGGCGTTACCCTCAGCACGAGTCAGTATCACAAGACGTCATACTCGAGCATGACCTCTGGTAAAGCGATCTCAGTCCGTTTGGATGACGAAACCGTCCGGGCATTGGCGGTCATCATAAGCAACCGGACACTCGCGCTCTCTCAAAGCAATCCGGGCCGCAGTTCTCGCTTCCGCACGGCGACTTCGCCGGGGCCAGGAACTCGCAGCGGAGGTCGCCCGGCTCGAAGCAGACGCCGAGGATCGTGCGGAAATGCTCGCTATCGCCGCCATGATGGAGTCAGTCCGTGCGGAAGGGTGACATCCACCGTTTTCGAGTCCCCAAGGCGCTCGGCCATGAACAAGCGGGGCCCCGTTTTGAAGTCATCGTCCAGGCAAACGAGCTTCTTCCTCGATCGGTCGTGCTGGTGGCGCCGACGTCGTCGAGCGCTCGCGCAGCGCCATTTCGACCAGAAGTCAAGGTGGCCAACGCCGCCACCAAGGTCTTGGTCGAACAGTTGGGGGCCGTGGATGTGGCGTCTCGGCGAAAAGGTCGGACATCTCTCGACCGAAGAAATGTGGCTCGTCGATGACGCCCTCATCACCGTCCTCGGCCTCCCCTAACGCTGCAGAAATGCGGCGCTGAAAAGCACGCTGCTACCTACTCGGCGACGGGTTTGGTGGTGCCCCAGATTTCGCGGTGGGTGCCGTCGCAGAGAGGTTTGATACCCGAGCCTCCGCAGCGGCAGAGCGTGACTCGGTTGCGGGTTTCGAGGTTGTCGCCGGTCGACCGCTCGACGGGGATGCCGTCGGTGACCCAGAGGGGACCGTTGGGGATCACGCCGATCTCGGCAGGGATGTTGGGCTCATTGGCGATGCCGTCAAGCGCGTAGGTCAGCGCACCAGACGGACAGTTTTCGATCATCGAGATCACTTCGGCGCGCTTTTCCGAATCAGCGGTCTGGTGAGCGAGTTTCCAGACGTCAGTCGTGGCGCCTGTGCACATGCCGACATGGGCACAGATTCCGCGGAAGTCCTCGATGTCGGGGCTCTCGCTGGCGAGATGCCGGGCGTTGTCGGCATACGGTCCCGGCGCATTGTCGGTCGAATCCCACTCGATCTTCGCGTGGGTCCCATCACAGAACGGCTTGTTCGATGAACCGCCACACCGGCACAGGGCGTAGTTGACAGCAGCTTCGGGGCCCTCGGTCCGGCGCCACGTCAACGGCTGGCCGTCATCGCTAAACAAGGGCTCTTCACTCTTGAGCGGCACTCCCCCACGAACCAAATACGGCCCGTGCTCTGACACCTTGATGCGTTGTTCGTCGCTCACGTTGATCTTCTCCATCCTGGCGGTCGCCCTGACAGCCGGTATCCGATTTCGGGAGGGGCGGTCTCGTTGGCGCCGTGCGACAAGTTGATTGTCGATCAGCGTGAGGTCCACCTGCCAGATACTCGGCGACCCGCCACCGCTGCGATCACAGGCTGGCTTAGCGTATTGCGGCTGGGCGTGGCACGCCCGGAAAACCGCAGATTCAGTTCCGGCAAGCCCGGATACGCAAAAGCCCCAAGGCGCACAACCTGCAGCCGGAAGCTGCGTCACTTGATCGGTCACCCCCAGAGGGCCCGAACTTGGGTACTGGAGCTGCCCGAACTTGGGTAGTAGCAACGCCCGAGAATGGGGAGTTCAGGTGCAGCAGCCCATAGACGGAGAAACTTCGGTAGGGCTCAGCAGCTCTACCGAAGAGATCGTCGCATCGGGCTTCACTGACCCGCTGGTTCGGGCGACCACCGGGACTGCACCGGCCGCACCCCGCACGCAGACAGACGGAATGTCTAGTCAGCGGGGTGTCCAGACATCGAGGGGGACGTGGCGCGCAGCGTGGTGAAAATCCGCGCCGGCAGTCAAGAGGACCAGGTGGTGAGCAATGCAGATCTGGGCGATCAGAGCGTCGATCGTCGCGACCTGAACTCCAGCTCGCCGACACGTGATTGCCAGGTCCGCTGCTGCGGCGAAATCAGGCCGGGCTGGCTCGAAGAACGGTATCGAATCGAAACTCTTCTCGATCGTCGCCCGGCTCGACGGCCGCGTAAATCCCCGCAACAGTTCGAGGTAGATCAGCCCAGTAGTGGCGACGTCGCCGGTAACGAGGTGAGCCCGCAACGCATCGAGCAGCGGATCTGCAGGGTCTGCGTCAGCGCAGTAGGCCCGCGACCAGACGCTCGTATCGACCAGCAACATCAGTCGGTGGTCCCGCCGAGCCGGTCGTCGCGCGCTCGTCGCTCGTCCTTGTAGTCGTAGGTGTCGTCCCATTCAAGGGTTCCAAAACTCGCCACGATTTCGGCCTGTTCGCGCCGGGCGATGTACTCCTTGAGAGCGGCTGTCACCGTTGCCTTCTTCGTCCGCTCTCCTCCGACCACCAGGGCACGATTCAACAGCTCCGGGTCGATTGCAAGGTTCGTTGCCATGCTTGTGCACCTCCTTACACATGATCCTACACACCGCCTCCCAGGTTTCGTTCCGCGGTGGAGCCCCACGCCGACCCCAAAACGCCCGATCAGCCCTGATCGAGCAGAGCCCGTAGATAGGGCACGGCTCGTCGATCCTTCTCGCGATCGGCAGCCTCTTTGAACGAACGATCGTATCGAGACGGGCGACCTGCGTGGTCGTCCCATCGACCAGCACGAGCGGTTCAGATTCGGGAAGTAACTCCTCGTATCCCCTCGAAGGCGGCGGGCGCAAAGGTGAGAACAAGGTCCCCAGCACTTGTCGTCAGGTTCAGCATTCGCGGTTGCGCAGCGAGGAAACCCCCATCGATCAGGAAGATGACACCGTCCCTAGGCCCGACGCTCAGCGCTCTCCCAACAAAAGACGATGGTCTCTTCGCGAGAGGTACCTGCCGCAACCGAACCTCGGTCGACTTCCTCGATGACGTCGGATATACGCCAAGCTAAGGCAGTTATATACTCCAGGTCATGACGAAACGACTGGTCGACATCGACGATGACCTACTCGCAGCAGCAACCGAGGTGCTTGGAGCCTCGACGATGAAAGAGGCGGTCAACCGCTCCCTGACAGAGGTCGTCCACGCGGCGCGACGAGCCGAACACGCAGACCGGCTAACAGCACTCCAAGATCTCGACTTGGACGATGCAGAGGTGATGAGTAAAGCATGGCGCTGAGCGCCCACTACCTCGCCGACAAAAGTGCACTCGCTCGGATGTCGCTGCCGACGGTCGCCTCCCCCGCCTTCGCCCATTGATCATCGAGGGCGCCGTCGGCACCTGCACCATCATCGACCTCGAGGTTCTCTACAGCAGCAGAAACCTGGCCACATACGAAGCGGTTCTGCTCGAACGGGCAAGCTTCGAGTCTGCGCCGATCACCCCCGACGTCATGAGCACCGCGATCGCACTACAACATGCCCTTGCACGACGCGGCCAACACCGAGTGCCCATCCCGGCCCTCATCATCTCCGCAGCCGCGCTGCACAGCGGTCTTGTCGTGCTCCACTACGACGCCGACTTCGAGCGCATCTCCGAAGCTGGCGGCGCACCCCATGAATGGATCGCTCCCCGCGGTTCACTCTGACACCACACACAGCGTGCCGCTGACGTCGCCGACAGAGACGCCGCGTGAAGATTCGGCGGACGCAGCGTAAAGAAGAACGCTGGAGCGTTGCTTCCCCGGATCCACGGGGTTACCCTCACGCCACCCTCCAAACGAAAGGCCCCCATGAAACTCCGCACGACGTTGACCGCTGGCGCACTTTTCGCAACTTCGTTGGTTGCCCAGAACAATGCCTCTGCTGGCGAGACCCCCCCCGACCACAAACAGGCCCTGAACTCGTTAGCTTGATGGAACAACTCGGCGTCCGCATCACCGACGCCGAAGCACAGCAATTCATGCAGATGACGCTCGGCGAGTTGATTGCCTTCCTTAACGAGGCAGGCCTGCCGATCCCCGCCCGCATCAAGCGCCTCGACCCATCACTCAGCGCGGCGGGAACCCTCTCCCGAGGCGACCTGCAATTCATCATCGCCCCGCTACAACCACCAGCAGACGAACCCCGAGTTCGAGGTGTAGCTGGCAGGCCGGACGATCACGCCGCCATGACGGCTGCACTCGAAACGAGATTCGGTGACCGAATCGGCCTAATCGGGATCGAAGAGGACGGCAGCGTCGTTGTACCCGTCCGAAGTGCCAACGCGGACGACCGGGCCGCAGCTGCTGCGATTGCGCAACACTCACGCTCAGATCCGAGTCGAGCCGCTCAAAGGACTCACCCGGGCACAACTGAATGTTCTGAGGTCGGCGATTTCGCAGATGTTGAGGGACAGGACGTGGGCGGGAACTGGGGTGTCGGCATCCTCCTGAGCACCGAGACGGTCTTCGTTTCGCTGCTGCTCCGGGCCACGACGAAGCGATCGCAGATGTCAAACGGCAATCGTTGAGGTTCTGACCTGACTGGCACAGACGGACCAATCTCTGGCCCGTCTGCCACTCGAGCAAGCGGTGACGATCTTCTCGGGAGGCGAGTACTCCCTTGTGGAAGCACGTGATCGTGCCCCGCAAGGTGGAGGAAAGTGGCTTCTGGTGGGCAATGCGCTCACGTGCACACTCGGGTACGTCGTCATCGATCGCAGCGGTAATCCATTCGGCATGAGCGCCGCCACTGCGCTGGGGAACCTTGGGGTCACGTTGGGTCCAGCGTCAAAGATCTGAACCTGGACACGAGTTCAGACGGCGAATGGTATGGGCAGGTCAACCGGAATTGGTTTGCCGACGACCGCCCTGACGTGCTCACGTGGCCAATTGGTAACTGGGACGGACACACGCGCGTCTATCTCGGCGATGGTTGGAAGATGGTTCAAGGAATCAAACCAGAAGCAGACCAACAAAAAGGTGTCCAGATCTGCGGTACGGGTTTTGGAATCTTCAAAAATGACGGCACTGTCCAGAAGTGCGACAGCCTCGACATGATCAGCGTTGACCTCTCTATCGACCAGGCCGGAATCACCGTACCCGACGCCAACTGCTTCGAAAAACGACCGTTCCCCGGTGACAGCGGCGGCCCCACCTACGCGCTCGACAGCCAAGGTCAGGCGCTCGCAGCTGGCATCACCGTAGCGTCGTGGAAAACGAGCTTCTACGGAATCGGGACCAGTTGGTACTGGTGCTACGTGACCATTGACGATGCACTCGGAGTCGGCGGGTTCCAACTGCCCACGGGGAAATGAGCGTGCGCGTCCCGCTTGCGTTGGCAACAAGTTTCTTTCTGTGGGTTGGCTGTGGGCAGGCTGCCGGCAAAACCGACCTGATCGAGACAGGGGAAGCCTCAGTCGACGGGGCGGTAGTCCCCGGAGGCACCCTCGATATCCAGTTCGCAGGACGCCAGTGGGGCGGAACTACCTGGTTATTGACCGGTCCCGGCGACGACTACCTAATGTGGCCGGCCAGCGGCGGCGCGGCCCCACTTCAAGAAAGCAGGTCGCGAACAGCAAGATGGACTGGTTGGCATGCTTTTCGACCACTTGACCTTCACCTTGCCGCAGGATTTGAACCCGGGCGCCCACTGGCTTTGTAACGGGGACCTGTGCGTTGAGCTTGACATCGAAGAGTGAGCCGATCGACAGGCGTTACACCGGCGGCCCAAATCTCCGAGTGTTTTGCCAGAGCGCTGACTCAGAGGGCATCACACTCGATTTCGCTGGCGGGACGATGAGTATCTTTCGCGATCACTTCACACCAGACCTCTACCTGGCGGCTGAGGACGACGAGCCCGTGAGGCTGCTCTTGAATGGCGGATGGCCCTCGGCGCAGGCGTTGCTGGCTCGAACGCCCGACTCTGATTGGGCGCCGCTACCCCGTTTGACGTCGCGCAACAGCTGCCCGTTGGTGAATACACGCCGCGGGCCAGCGCGACAGCCTCGATCACGGTCACGGACTCCCCGGTCGGGGACTTCGAGTTCCATGACGTCTTCGTCGACGGACAGTTGTCGGCGCGCATCGGCGGACCCTCGCCAACGCCACCCGACATGACGATCACGATCTCGTTTGCAGCGATGACAAGCCCACCGTCGACAAGCGTTCTGGAGATGATCGAAAACGCCCAAATGAACAGCCCCACCACCAACGCGCTCATGCTGGTCGCAGGCCTCTACGACTGCCCATCTGTCCGAGAAGCCATGGGCGGGCGCGCAGGTCGGTCAACTACCTGTTGGCTCAACTGGCCTTTCATCGATCGGCACCGAGCTTTCGCGAGTGCCTGAAACATGAACTCCGATAGCCGAACGCCTGAGCGCACGGTGCACGCCAACTTCGGCGCGCTTGTCGCGCTACTCGACTCGCGAACAAGATCAGGCCAATGGGGTACGGGCTGGCAGCTCTGCTGCATCCAGCAAGGCCAGACCGTCATCGATGCTGCCGGCGGCATCGATGGACGAGAGCGCCCCGTCGAGCCCACCAGCCGGTTCAGTATTTATTGCGGCGGGCAAACCCTGACCGCCCTGGCAGTCGCTGCGGCGGTCGAGGACAAACAACTGTCATTCGACGACCACATCGGCGACCTGATCTCAGGTCACCTGCGGCCAGCGTTGGCAGCCCTCACCGTTCGCGACCTTCTGACGCACCGAGGCGGGCTCGGCGGCTTTCCGTCGGCAATGTTTGTCGCGCAAACCGCAGCTGGCCGGGAAGGTTTGGTTCGCAGCATCCAACCTCAGCCCTACACCCAGACCGGCACGGCGTACTCCGGAATTCGCCGGTTGGGAACTGTTGCGCCTCTGCCTCCAACACACAACCGGCCAAGACATCGAAAGCTACATCACCCACCGTGTGCTGGCACCGCTTGGCCTGGCCGACGCCATCGGGTTCCGCCCCGATCCATCAACGCACAAGCTCAACGTGATCGTTGCCGACGACGGCCCGCGACCGTTGCTGCTCGAAGCTGGAACCATCAACACCACACAAGTTCGCGTCGCAACGGGCGCCGTCTCGTCAGCTCAAGCGCTGGCCAGCCTGTACGACGCTCTGCTGCGACTCGAACCGCGCCACCTCGGCATCTCAGGAGCGACGCTCGACCGCTTACTGAATGAACGAACCGAGCGACATTTCGACCCGGTCCTCGACCGCGACTGCCAATTCGGGCTGGGTTTCATGGTCAACCTGGCCGATCACCTCTGTGGCCCGCTGGGCGAATCAAGCTTTGGGCATACGGGCCTGGCTGGCATGACCTTCGCCGGCGCAGACCCCGACCTGGGCCTCGCCTTTGCATGCCATATCAACGGCATGCTCGACCACCAGCCAGCGACGGAGAGACGACTGCAAGTCACGGCCGAGCTGGTCGAGGGCATCACTTCGGTGAGGCTAGTCCACGTTGGTGAATGCCTAACGTCTCGACCCCACGAGACAAAGGACCGGGTCGCCGCTCGCCGCTCGACGCTTCTCCCACCCCTTTCTGGCGGTCGACTCGTCCCCGCGGCGCAAAGGTCTGATTGCCGCACTCGCCCCGGGCCAGATTGCGTGGTTCGTCAGGAGCGGCGGCGCGAAGGCGTTTGGGCATTCCGTGCTTTGACCACGTTCCGATCCGGCGATTGGGCAGTCTCCAAACCGCAGAGTGTGTCAGGGAATACTGGCCGGGCAGACCGCCAAGCCAGCTGCAACAGCCCCACCGTGGAGCCGTCGATCCCAGACCGCAACGACGAGTTCGGACCTGTCAGCCGTCAGCGCAGTGCCGACCGCGACGGCACTAGCCAGGTGGATTGCGTCGCCACCGGTGAGAGCGTGCGCCTCGGCGAGGTCGCCCGCCGACCAGGCAACGTCGGCGGAGAGGCCGATGGGCCGGACCGCCGCCCAGAACTCCTCCCAGAAACCCAGGCCGAGGCATAGCCCTTGGCGCTCAATGAGCGATTGCGCCGGGCCGCAGCCAGTGCCGCTCGCACCTCAGGGTAGGCCAAGATGCTCGAAATCAGGGTGTCGCAACCGTCCCACAGTTCGGCAGCGAGGCCAGATCCGTCCTCTTCGACGACCAGCTTGACAAAGGCGCTGGAATCGAAATAGACGACCGCCACGCTACCGGCGCTGTTCGCCAACGATGTCCGAGACCGGTTGTCGGCTCTTTGGAGCGCCCGGCCGACGACCGTAGGTCGGCTGGGTGAGCCAGGACGCCTGATCACACCTTGTCGGGTGAGTCGTTCGATGGTCGACGCCGAGTCGATGGCGACAAGCCGTGCCACCGGCAAACCACGATCGGTGATCACCACCTCGGCCCCGTCACGAACCGCCCTGATCCAACTCGCCAAGTTCGCACGCACGTCTGAAACTGCAACATCCATGAGGACAAGTGTACAAACGATGGAACTTGATTCGTACACTTCCGATTTTGGCAGTTGGCGCCAACGGTGTTGACACCCAGCCGCCCACGCCAGCCCAAGGGTACAGAAGGCCTTGTCATCGCGGCTGGCCAATCGGCCTTTGGGCGCTCGTCGATTTGTGACAGAACGCGAGCAGAGCAGCCCAATCCGCTTTAGCGTGCTGACCGACAGCCATTGACGACGAGTCGCAGCGACGACATCATGCCGCTCGGGCGACGACCAGAAGGACGGGAAGGAACAACGAGGATGGGCATTCCGGGTGTACGAGGGACAGACCACATCGGGTTCACGGTGCCCGATCTCGACGAGGCCGAGAACTTTCTCGTCGACGTGCTCGGAGGCCGAGCTGGTCTTGGAACAGCCCGGGGCATGCGACCGGCACGGCGACATGATGCAACGCCAGTTTGGCGTCGACCCACGAGCCGAGATCATCAAGTTTCGCTTCTACCGCATGCAGTTCGGCTCGGACTACGAAGTCTTTGAGTGGAAAGCCAAGACCAGCGAACCACAGTACCGCTGAACAGCGATATCGGCGGCCACCACCTCGCCCTGTATGTCGACGACATCGACATCGCCGTGGACTACCTCCGAGACCGCAACGTGGACGTCATGGGCCAGATCGTCCCTCTGGCGGCGGCAGCAAAGGCAACCGGTTCATCTACTTTCGGTCTCCGTGGGGCATGCAATACGAGCTGGTCTGCTACCCCGACGGCAAAGAGTACGAAAAGCACACCGACAAACGACTTTGGACACCCGTCAACCCCGGCCAGTAGCCGCACGCTCGTTGGAGTGTGGACCGACCGCGAGACGTAGGGCGACGCCCCGGCCGTGAACGGGTCGACCCCAAACGAACGATCAGACCTGGTCGAGCAGAGCCCGCAGATAGGGCAAGGCTCGCCGATCCTTCTCGCGATCGGCAGCCTCTTTTGAGCGAACGATCGCATCGAGACGGGCGACCTGCGTGGTCGTCCCATCGACCAGTACGAGCGGTTCAGATTCGGGAAGTAGCTCCTCGTATCCCCCCCTAGAAGGCGGCGGGCGCAAAGGTGAGGTCGAGGTCCCCAGCACTTGTCATCAGATTCAGCATTCGCGGTTGCGCAGCGAGACAGCGTCTTCATCGTCGGATCCCACGCCCGTGTCACAAATGCCTCACAAAGGAATGAGTCAGGAGAAGGTTGGGATATACGCCAACCTGGCGCGAGCGTTGGTGGTATTGGACGCACTCGGCCTGGCGATCTCCTTCGTTCCGACACCCAGGTCAGCGTCGAACGTCTTCGGCCTCGACCGGCTCCAGCCAACGACGCCCATGGACCCCGGGTGGCAGCCCTTACTCAGGCACTCTCGGCACCCAACGAGGTCAACGCAGTGACATCCAGCGTTGCCGAATCGATCTCGCGAGCTCTCGACAACCATGACACTGGGTCGTTGGTCACCGCGTCGGCAGCCACCGCAATGAAGAACTGGCTGCCTGCCGGGGTCTTTGGCCCCGGTCTCCTCGCCGAACTCGCCGGTGCATCGTTCGACCAGGGAGACACAGACGAACGCGGTGGGCCTTCCGAAGACGGCATTGAGGAGCACACCTAATGCCTGATACGAGTCCACCAGGAAGACCTGTGTCAGGCGTTGTCTGTTCCACCCACCATGAAGTATCAAGCCTCGGGCGGCCCCGGTCCGCCACAGATCGCCGAGGTCCTCCGGGCACACGTTTCGGGCGTATCAGCTGAAACGGAGGTCTGGCGTTTTGCAAGCGCCTTAGCCTTCAACTGGCTGATCGGCGGGATGGATGCCCATGCCAAAAACTATGCCCTGCTCCTCGACCATGCCGACATTCGACTCGCGCCGCTCTACGACGTCTCCTCCTATCTGCCGTATGACGACAGTTCTGGCCGCAAGATCAAGCTCGCCATGACGGTTGGGCGCGACTATCGACTGGCAGCCACCGATCGGCGGTCTACCTGGGTCCGCGCAGCGCGAACACTCGGACTCGATCCCCAACGCCTCATCGAACTCGTCGCGAACATGGCACGAGCCACCCCTCTTGCGTTCGAAACGGCCGCGCAGTTGCCCGACCTCGCACACACACGCTCGGAGCTGCCCGAACGCCTCGTCGAACTCGTAACGACACGATGCGAGGCGTGCGTCGCCATCCTCCAGTAGGGGAAACGCACTTCGCTGACGTCGTTTACAGAAGCAGTTGTCGGCGGATCTGGTCATGTGGGGGGTGATTTCGTCGCCACCACCGCCCTGAACCAGCGCGCACTCGGGGAAACATCAGGTTACGACCGGGCGAACCGTCTCAGCTGCGCCAACTGCGTTGCGAGGTACGCCACCGACCGGACGATAGGTTCGAAGCCGTGTCCACTTTCGCCATCGCTGCCGTCATCGTCCTCCTGGCGTCGACGGTGCAGGCGATCAGCGGATTCGGTTTTGGTCTGCTCACCGTGCCGCTACTAGCCCACGTCATAGGACCTCGAGACGCCATCGTGGTCTCCGCTGCAGCCAACCTGTTTTCGAGCTCTCAGGTCGCGTGGCGATGTCGGGCAGCACTCGACCGGCGGATCTTCGCCCGCTTGTTTGCTTCGAATCTGCTCGGGATGCCGATCGGCCTGCTGCTGTTCGCTCACCTCTCAGAAGAGATGCTCAAGGTATTGATCGGGGTCGTCACCTGGCGTTCGTTCTGTTGCTGGCGAGCGGGTGGCAGCTCCGCACGGGATCAATGCGATCGAATACGTCGCAGGATGGATCAGTGGCGCGCTCGCCACCTCGGTCGGGGCCGCTGGGCCGCCGCTGGTTGTCGCTCTGACAGCGCGCCGGGTCAACCCAGGCGTGCAGCGACCAACACTCGCCACGACCCTGTTCGCACAAAAGGTGATCACCGTCCCGTTGCTGTTGGCGACCTTCGCACATCAGCCGGGATACTTCGACCGAAGCCCGGTCAGCCTGCTGACACTGTCGGCCGCATTGTTCCCCGCCATCGTGCTGGGCTCGATGCTGGGACATCGGGTCGGCCACGGCGTCGACGAAGAGCGCTTCCGGCAATTCACGCTCATACTCCTCGCCGCTGCCGGAGTCCTCGCTATCTCAGGCGCCTTCAGCTGACGCCCCCTACACGAAGGAACTTCTATGACTCCCCGCACCCCTACTCGCCTTGGCCTGTCTGTAATGATGGCTGCAGTCCTTGGCCCCACTATTGCAGGGGCACAAGCCGTCGAGCCGCCCGTTCAACCGGGGACCGGCCCTGAGGACCCAGCGCCGAATTCGGTTGGGAACGGCGATGCAGGGTCCGCTGTCGCCAGCGACCACGACGTGATCGAGTTGGCTGGTCGGTACGGTCTGTCACCTCAACAAATGGCTGTCGTCCTGAATCGGCAAGCAGAAGCCGAGGTCTTGGCTGAACAGAGCGCGACGAACGCTGGTCGCAGCTGGGGTGGCGCGTGGGTCGACTTCAACGATGGCGGAACCGTCCATCTCAACGTCAAAGGCCGTCCAGCAGCAGATCAACTCGCCCGGCGCGGCATCCCGCTTAATCGGGTCGAAGACGGCGTCAACGCGGACCTGTTGTTCGCGCCGTGAACGCGCTGACCGCACTCACCAGCACAGCAGCCCTCCTATTGGCGATTTCAGGATGCGGGGGTCACGGCACGGAGCGCCAACGGCAGGCACGGTCGGGTGAGCCGTTCACCGCGATCGTCAATGTTACCGAGGCAGGAGCGGCGTTTGTCTGCCTTGCTGACAACGCAAATCTCTCCGATCCGCCGTCCTGTGCTGCTTTGACCCCTGCCGAGCAACCGCGACTACTCGGGCCAAACGCGGACAGGCTCGCCGAGGCGATTCCAATAGGTGGGGAAGCTTCGCTGGTGCTCAAAGAGTCAAACGACGGGTGGGTCGTCGTGGACTTTGAGGTCGTGAGAAGTTACTGCGATATCGAGCACCCGGATCTGGGCGAACTCCAACCACGAGATCCAAGATGCCCATCCAAATGACGCCGCTTCCCGATGGCTGGGAGCAGCGATGAATAGCGGTTCGCCGTCGATCGACAGTGTCTGTGAGCTGCTCGCTGCCGCTCCTGACGCTTCGGCCCGTGAGACGCTGGGCAATGTTGGTCTGTCGACCTTGTACTTTGGGTTGATGGGCAGGTGGGGCGCTGACTGTGTTGGCTACGTGCCAGCAGACGCGTCGGGTGCGGAAGTCCTGGAGATGGTTGAACCGTTCCGACTCAACCGCGTCGATTCCGACGGCAACGTCGGCAGGGTGCGACTGAGCCCGGTGGATGAGAGCGCGTTCCCGGCGCTGTATCGAGCCTCGCTAGATCCGGAATCTGGGTACAGGTGGAGGTTCCGGGGCGCGACACCGGATTTTGGTTCGTTTGTGCAGACACTCTTTGCTGGAACGAAGGCGCAGTTTCTCGTCACAGGCGTTGACGGCCACGTGTACGGGCTCGTGGCGGCGTACTCCGACCAAGCAGATCTCGGCCACTGCTACATCGCCTTCCTGCGGTGCTCTCAACGACGATCAAACGGCGAGATGTACGAGGGAATGTTCCTGTTCGTCGAATACCTCTTCTCGACTACCCCGTACCGGAAGCTCTACGCAGAGGTCCCCGAGTACAACGACTCGGTCATGGGCCTATCGAGCACCGCGCAGCGGCGCAACTGTTATGGCGCAGGTGATGGGATTTTGACGGGAGCTGCTGAGAATAATGACCCCAGTGCTGGCTACGACTTCTCGCAATGACGAAACGATTGACTGACATCAACGGTGATCTCTGCTTGCCGCGGCATCGAAGCGCCTATCAGCAATGTTGACAGAGCGTCGAGCCTCGCCCGTCCACGAGGAGCGTTGCCCACTCAGACCGACCCCGCTCCCGAAGCAGGGCCACGTGATGCGGAAAGGCGAAGACCATCGACCTGTCCGGAGTACGGCAGCCCATCTCAAGGATTCGCCGCAGGTCGACTTTGCACGAGTTCGGATGGATCGGTCCTGCTCCAGCTGATGCAACCGTTTGATTCGTCTCGGCAGGGAACCTAAGCAAAGTATAAAAGTTAGAAAACGTCAGTCCGGGGGGGGCGGATCGCATAATTTTTCCCCAATGAACACTTCCCCATCTCCTGCGCCCACGATGCAAGCCATACGCCGGGCAACTCCTCGTTCCCTTTGGCGCGTTGATCTCGCTATGAATCTAGCGCTTCTACTGATTGTCTCTTTAGTGGTAACGGGGCGATCTGGCGCGGCTACCTATGAGTATTGGAGCGGATACGACGGTCCGCCGAACTTCTACATGTACAGGAACTCCTCGGACACCACCAACTCGAAATTGGTGTATTACTTCACATACCTAGGGAACCGCTATCGATCCACAATGCGCTCCGGGAGTGGAAACGGATCAGCTGACGAGTGCCTATGGGGACAGGGTTTTCTTCCAGGTGGCAACTACGGCCGCGGGGACAACGACCCGGCGCCACTGCGATTCACCGGTACAAGACCAGCGGCAGCACAGTTGTTCGAGGCTACGTATGGGAACTGGGCAACAAGATGTGCATTCGTGGAACCCAGCTGCGTACTGAGCTGTTCATTCACAGCAATGGCATCGAAGGCACCGCCTGGGATAGCAACTATAAGACGCAGGGTTGCATCAAGATTGCACAAGTAAATAGATCAACCCTCCAACACTATTGGGAGCTCTCGCTCGACCGAGAGAACGAACTGCTGCAGGTTCTATAGATATCAAAACGCATATCGGATGCCCACTTCCCGCAGCAGGCAAGCAAGGCGCCTTCAGGATGAAGAATAACTGAAAGAAGTCTGCAATGAGATCAAAGCTCTTTCGCTACTCGGTACGGTTCGCTATTCCCACGCTGCTAATCAGCACAGCTCTCGGCACGTATGCCGCCGGAGGACCTTCCGGCACCGCTCAATCGATCTCGGCACGTGCAGAGAAACAAGAACAAATGGTGGCTGCGTGCATGCGCGCGGCTGGATTCGAGTATTCACCGTACGTTCGCCCAGATGTCGCAGCCGAGGTTGCTCAGGCAAATGGAGAGTCGGCCGGACGCCCGACGGTAGATCCGAATCAGGCCCGCCTCGTTCAAATGGACCCGACGATTCGTGATGCCTGGTTGACCGCTGAGGATGGCTGCTATTTCCAGACCGAGGATCAGGTCTGGAGCCCAGATCTGCCCATGCCAGCGGCGGAAATGCAGCTCAGCGTGTGGAAAAGCGCGCCGACAACGACCGGTGTCCAGGCGGCACGCCAAGAGTTCTTCCGGTGCTTCGAGGCTCATACTGGGTGAGGTGCGTTCCATGGTGGAGGCGGACAACGCCGGATATAGCGATGGCAGCGATTACCGCGACCCAAAGTTTCACGAGGCTGACAATGCCTGCCGCCCGGCGCTCGACGCAGCGAGCAACGAGGCCTCAAATGCGGCTATCGAAGGGGTTGCCGGAGGTAGGAAGCTTTACTCCTGGTTCCGCGGGCAAGCGGCGATAACAGGCACTGCCACTACAATGCATAGTGACCTGCCCCGAGAGCGCGACTCTCTGCCTCAAAACTTGGCGTCGCAATCGGCATGTTGCTCGTCGCCCTCGTGGCAGCCGTTGCGAAGCAGAACTCATGGGCTATTCCATTTGGCATCATGGCTCTCGCAGATTTGCTATGGATTGCCTACAGCCATAGGCGTGACAGTTCGAGCTAGCGGCAAGGGCTGAGAGCTGGCGAGAGTAGCCAGCCGCTATTCCCACTGTGTCGGTCGCACAAGCTTCTCGGTCACAGCACCGTCTCGGCGAGTGCCGGGCGGGGCTGTACGCCACAGCTCGTGCATGAGGTGTGGCGTCGCCAACGACCGACATCGAACGCTGGCTAACTGTTGCCGCGACCGGCGTCGAGCTCATCAAGTATCGAAGACACCGACACACCCAAGTCCGGGAGAGCACCGAGCAACGCCGCATTGTCGGCCCGCCGAGTCACCTCGCTGAGTTCTCGTACCGCGACGGCACTGACCGAAGTCGCGTCGAGCGCAGCAAGCCGCTCCGAACGTTCAACGACGTCATCTGGGACGTTGCGCAAATGCAGTGTCTTCATGTTCGAAACCTCACGGGTGTCGCAATCTGCAAGCAACTCCAGGAAGGCTGCGACCGCGCCGACACCGTGTTCAGGACAATTCGCACCGAACGCCAGCAGAGGCGGGTGTACACCCGGTCACCGGCGTCCCGAGTGACCCAAGTGGCAAAGCAGCGGTTAGGCGGCCCACTCTTTGAGTTGGCCGATGAGGCGGACCTGGTCCTCGGGTGAGCCGACAGGGGTCACGTTCAACACGGTCACGCCAGCTTCTTTGAAAGCCTGGACGCGCTCTTTGACGAAGCCTTCGGTGCCGACAAAGTTCATCTTCTCGAGCAGTTCACGGGGCACCGCAGCGGCCGCCTCGTTCTTCTTGCCGTCCAAGTACAGGTCCTGAATCTCGGCCGCGGCGTCTTCATAGCCGTAGCGCTGGATGAGCGAGTTATAGAAGTTCTTACCTCGTGCCCCCATGCCACCGACGTACAGGGCGACCATCGGACGGGCAAAGTCAAGTACCGCATCGACGTTGTCACCAACGCACAGGGCGCCACCCGCCACGATGTCGAGCGGGCCAAGCGACTCGTCACGCTTGGCTTTGCCGGCTTCGAGCGAATCCCCGAAGGCCTTGCCCATCATCTCGGGCACGAACAAAATCGGCAGCCAGCCATCCGCGATTTCGGCGGTCATCTCGACGTTCTTCGGGCCGAGGGCCGCGATGTGGATGGGGATGGCGTTGCGGACCGGGTGCGTGATGATTTTGAGGGCTTTGCCCAGCCCGGTGCCCTGATCGGCTGGCAGCGGCATGGTGTAGTACTTGCCTTGGTGGTCGAGGGGAGCTTCCCGCTTCCAGACCGTCCGACAAATGTCGACAATCTCGCGGGTCCGGCCGAGCGGAGCGTCATAAGGAACGCCATGAAAACCTTCGATGACCTGAGGGCCCGACGCACCCAAGCCCAAGATGAAACGGCCGTCAGACACATCGTCCATACCGGCGGCGGTCATTGCGAGCAGGGTCGGGGTGCGTGTGTAGATCGGCAGAATTCCCGAGGCGATCTGGACGTTCTCCGTCTTGGCGGCTAGGTAGCCCATTGCGGAAACACCGTCGTTGCCGTAGGCCTCTGCGACGTAGATGATGTCGAGCCCGGCCTTATCGAGCTCGACGACTTGGCGTGCGGCGTCGACAAAACGGCTGGCATACGGCAACGCGGTTGCGATCTTCATCTCTACTCCTACGTCGAGCGTTCCCGAGCTCATATGCCGGGAGGTTGATGTTCCGGTCGGAGCGAACACGGCCGCAGTCCCACCGGAGATAGTTCGGTACCATACAGTATGGCACCGGCGTATTCCCGCCGATCGCCTGTGGCCGTAGCCGGTTGAGTCGCTGCGTTGAACGCGAAGCCACGAGTGGGTCAGTGGGCGATGTCAACGGCGTTACCTGCACCACAGATGCGACACCGACAGACGTTTCGACCGCCGGCCTCGATACCCATTGCCCACCGGTCAGCCGGGCCGGACAACCACAACCATTGCCACATCTGGGGAGCTTTCGATGGACATCACCGACGAAGAACTTCTTGCCCGCACGCAAGCGCTGATCGACGAGGTCGACCCGACCACCGCCGACCAGTAAACGTTCCGCGGCGCGCAATATGACCACGGTTTGGCGTGGGTGCACTTCCCCGAAGGTCGTGGCGGCCTTGGCCTGTCCCCCGGCCGTCAGCGAGTCGTCAACGAAGCGCTGCGCGAGGCGGGCGCCCCGTGGCACGACCTGCTGGTCAACCCGATCGGTATCGGTATGGGCGCACCGACCGTGCTGACCTATGGCACCGACGAGATGCACGACAAATACCTGAAGCGCATCTTCACAGGCGAAGACATTTGGTGTCAGCTGTTCAGTGAGCCGGGCCACGGCTCCGACGTTGCGGGCCTCGCTGGTCGCGGCGTGCGTGACGGCGATGAGTGGATCGTCAACGGCCAGAAGGTCTGGACGACGCTCGCGCATCTGTCGAACTTTGGGATGTTGTTGGTGCGCACCAACCCGGACGCGCCCAAACACAAGGGCATGACCTACTTCGTCGTCGACATGCACTCCCCCGGCGTCGAAGTCAAACCCCTCTACCAAATCACCGGCGAAGCCGAATTCAACGAAGTGTTCTTCACCGACGTCGCCGTCCCCCACTCGAACATGCTCGGAGACGAAGGCGAAGGCTGGAAAGTCGCCCTCACCACCCTCATGAACGAACGCGTCGCCCTCGGCGGCGGCACCATGCCCAAAGGCAAAGGCCCCATCAGCCGCCTCATCAACACCTGGCAACAACGCCAAGACCGCCTCGACCCGATCGAACACGCCGTCTGGCAAGACACCGTCACCCAACTCTGGATCGAAGCCGAAGTACTCCGCCTGACGACCATCCGCGCCCGAGCCACCGCCAAAGCCGGCAACCCCGGCCCCGAAGGCTCCATCCGCAAACTCGCCTCCGCCGAACTCAACCAACGCATCTTCAACGCATGCGTCGACCTTGACGGAACAGACGGCATGCTCCTCACCGAGGGCTACCCCATGACCCGCCCCGGAGAAGACGGCGAAACCCGCGTCATGCATTCCTCAGAATGGGAAATGCTCCGCGCACGCGCCAACACCATCGAAGGCGGCACCTCAGAAATCATGCGCAACATCCTCGGCGAACGCGTCCTCGGCCTCCCCGGCGAACCCCGCACCGACAAAACCCTCCCCTGGAGAGAAATCCCCAAATAGTTGATCCGCTCGCTTCGAAACGGAGGGCTACACTCGTTTCGTTCACTTCGTTCATCTACTCGGCCTGGGGGAGTCCTGAACACCCTGTCAGAAATGGACATCGCCGACGCCGCAGCTCGAGCACTCCCCGACGGACGAGTGGTGGTGATACCGACGGACAAGCAAGACGAACCGGTCAGCCTTCCCGAATCGATCGTGAGCGTCCTCGCCGAAATACTCGACCATGCTCGTCGCGGCGAACATGTGCGAGTCATTGCCGACGACGAGGAGATCACCACTCAACAGGCGGCGGATCTTCTCAACGTGTCGCGCCCCTACTTGGTAGGACTGGTCGATCAGGGAAAATCCCGTCACGCAAAGTCGGTCCGCGCCGCGCCTGAAATTGGCCGACGTATTGCTCTACCGCGACGTTGATCGAGCCCGCCGCCTTGAGGCAGTCTCTACCCTCGCCGCTGAAGCTCAAGAACTTGGGATCTACTAGCTGGCATGTCACGACCGGTGGCCGTGCTTGACGCCAACGTGCTCTACCCTGCCCGGCTTCGTGACCTGCTGATGCGACTCGCGATCGCTAGCCTCTACCGCGCCCGTTGGAGCGAAGAGATCCTCGACGAGTGCTTCACCAACATCCTCAAGCACCGTCCTGACCTTACCGAGCCCCAGCTGGCCCGAACACGCCGCTTGGTGAGCGAAGCACTCCCCGACGCCTCAGTCACCGGCTACCAACACCGAATCAACGATTTTCAGCTCCTCGACCCTCACGATCGTCACATCCTCGCGGCAGCGGTCACAGCGCGGGCCTCACTTGTGGTCACCAACAACCTTCGCGACTTCCCACCTGAACTCCCCGAGCACGGCATCAACGTCGTGTCCGCCGATCAGTTCATCACCCACCTCGCAACTGAAGACGTTGGCGTCGTTGCACGGGTCGTCGAAGCCCCAGCCCGCGGGCTTTCCAGCCCAAGAATGACCACCATGAACTCCTTGACGGACTTGCCGCCATCGACCTCACCGAGTTCGTCGCCGTGATCCATCTGGCCATTTCCTCAACACGGGGACAGTGAAGCAACGCCAAAGCGTCGACCATATGGGGCGTCGAAGGCCTCGCTCCCGGAGAAGACGGCGAACCCCGCACACTCCACTCATCAGAATGGGAAACGCTCCGCGCACGCGCCAACACCATCGAAGGCGGCACCTCAGAAATCATGCGCAACATCATCGGCGGACGCGTCCTCGGCCTCCCCGGCGAACCCCGCACCGACAAAACCCTCCCCTGGCGAGAAATCCCCAAATAGGCAGCTACGCGTATTGAGCGGCCCAGGAATCTCCCGAGGCTTGGCGTGGACCGGCATCCAGGCTCAAGGTCACAAGGAGCGCCTCAACGAGGCAAGTCAGCGAGTGAACGCTCACCCGACGAGGCCGAGGCGCTCAGCAGCAACCATCCCCTGAGTCCTGTTGCTGACACCCAAGCGGCTCCAAATAGCTCGTGTCCTTCGATGCAGTGTCCGCCGAGAGTAGCCAAGCTCCTCAGCAATCTCTGCGAAGCCGACCCCTGTCGCCAACGCACGCACGATCGCAAGGTCCTCGTCATCTAGGACATTGGCTAAACCACGCTGCGCATGCGCCGCGACGCGTTCAGAAGCGTCCAAAAGAGCGTGCACCGCATTCTCCTCAACAAGGTTCGCGACCAAGTCCCATCGGACGACGCTGGGCGCAGCCGGGTCTAGGTCGAGCAGACCAATCGAGTCGCCCTGACTCGCCCGCCGAACTCGATTCGGGGGGGGAACGGCGCGCCAACACGCCGCAGCTTGAACCTCAAGAAACTTCCCGAGCAGGACCAGGTCCACCTTCACATTGGGCGAAACAGCGAAGGCTTCAAGAATTGCCGCAGCGCCGCGGTACCGCACCGCCTGCTCGAGAACGAAACGCAGCGGGATCGTTTCAAGGTAGACCCCGATGATCCGATCATGAAGACCCTGATCACAAACGTCTGCCGCCTGTCCAGAGCGCACTCCGTACGCATACGCCCGGAGCGTTTCAGCCGCAAAAGAACGCACACGCGTCGCATACAAGTGCACGACCCGGGCGTCGAAATCTCGCCTTCGAGCGACGCTCGCGACTGCCGTTCCGGGAGCACCGCGTCGTAGCGATTCGGACTCCGATGCACCTGCGGGGAAATTTGGCACACATGTGACACTAAAGCACCCTTACGTTGATCCATGCACCAGACAACTCCTGGATCAAAGGACTTCCTGCATGATCAGTGAAACTCCCGCCCTCACGACACCCACTCAGGTACTCACGCCCGGGGGTCCTCCCCGCAACCGAGCCCGCCTGCTCCGACTACGCGCGGCCCTACTCGCACTCGCCGTCTTCTTCTCCGCCACCGCCGTAGTGAGCACCGTTGACCACCAGGACGCCGCCGCACTCGACCTGTGCACAATTCTGAAGAACCAAGTTTGGGCGGCGCGCCACCAGTTAGCCAGACGCTGGATCGACCTCCGAATGAACTATCGCGACCTTCCGCTCACGGGACGCATGTCGGTTGAGGGGCACAGACAGCAATACAATCAGGCGCGCAACACCCTGAACAACGCTTTCTACCAATGGGTCAACGACTTTTGCGGCCCGCCGGGAGGCGGGTTTGGTCTTCCGAATGACCTTGCCACGTGGCAAAGGACGCCCGCGCCTTACCCTATGAGCAACGGGCGCTGGAATGGCCACCCAAGAACTACTCGAACGACCGGGTCAGTTGCCCCAACAAACAACCCCAACGCCTTCGCTTGGGTCGGCGCAGCCGCTGGGACTGCGGCGGTCGCTTTGTGGTGGGTCGGCAAGGGCGTGGCGCCGGCCTGCGGGCCAGCAGCGCCGATCTGCGCGATCGTCTTATAGTCCGCGCTCAGCGGCTTTGGAGGTTTCCCGTGACCAACTCGTTTGAGGCACCTGCTCTAGCAGCCGCCTACATGGAGGGCCGAGCCAGAGCAGAAAGATTCGAGATCGGCGAGCTCGAAGCTCTGCGGACCGGCCGGATCGCAGAGCCCGACCCAGATTGGGCCGAAGCTTCACAGAATGCTTCGGACCTGGTCCAAACCAACGACCCGGTACTACTCCGTGATTTCATTCTGGAGTGTTGCCGCGACCGATCAGACGAGGATCTGGCCTACTTCGGTGCTGGCATTCCAGAGGAGATCGTCCATCGGGGCCGGGTCGGCGCGCTCAGGGCGCTCGTCGAGGCTGCGAGGTCGGACAGGTTTGTTCGGCGTTCGCTCGGCTTTGCATGGTTTTCGCCGACTACGAAAGATCCTGAAGCGCTCAAGTTGATCGCTGAGATCGAATCTCTCGCTATCCACGGTCAAACCGAAGAATGAACACTTTCAAACCGTACGGCCTCCCCCGGCGCGCTGCGCTCTGGGGAGCCGTCGCCCTAACGCTGCTTCTGACGTCCTGCTCATCGCGTGAATCGACCGCTGCTCCCGACAACTACGGGAGCGGCGGTCGCCACCACGACAGCGAAAAAACCCTGAGTTCCCGGTCGACTGCCGACCTCAGGTCGTCGAATGGCTGCGCGACCTCGAAGACGCCTACCAGGGGTCGACCTCACCACACTGACCTGGGGACAGTCCAAACAGATCGACGCCACCCTGGCTCCGAAATCCATGCACCAACGCGCCACCCTGGCTGACACGACCGACCCCGTCGGTTCCTGCGTCTGGGAACCCGGCATCGACCAAGGCGGAATCCGAACCGCGCTCGTCGCCCTTGCCGAGTCGGACGCACCCGGCGCCGTAGCCTTCCTCAAGTTCTCCTTCAACACAGGCGACGCCGTCCAAGCAGGCGTTGAATCCGACCAAGCGCCCCAAACTTGCGAACAAGCAACAACGACCGTTGTCACCATGATGGGTGACGCAGAAACGATCGACGACCTGCTCTTCGCCGACGCACTCTCGATACTGGCCACCGCCAACACCATCGGCGGACTCTGCACACCCGAAGAGGCAACCGCCTTCTCGAACCAGCACGAAGCCTTCTTCACTCCCACCGAAGCCAACCCCTAACGATCGACCCCAACGATCGACCAAAACCAGCACCGCTGACACGGAACCGAGAACTCCAAACGGCCACCGGGTCTGGACCGCGGTCGGAAAAACCGAAGTACTCCGTTTAACGACCGTCCGCGCCTGAGCCACCGCCAAAGCCGGCAACCCCGGCCCCGAAGGCTCCATCCGCAAACTCGCCTCAGCCGAACTCAACCAACGCATCTACAACGCGTGCGTCGACCTCGACGGAACAGACGCATGCTCCTCACAGAGGGCTACCCCATGACCCGCCCCGGCGAAGACGGCGAAACCCGCATACTGCACTCCTCAGACTGGGAAATGCTCCGCGCATGCGCCAACACCATCGAAGGCGGCACCCGAGAAATCATGCTCAACATCCTCGGCGAACGCGTCCTCAGCCTGCCCGCGACGAGCTAGATGAATGGATTGAGGACCGATGCGCCACTGCTCTCCACATCGGCGAGGTTGCGGGTGACCAGCACCAGCCCATGCGTGAGCGCGGTCGCGGCCAGCAGAGCATCGATGACCGGGAGCGGATCTGGGATCCCCATCAACGACCATTGGTGCGCGACGTCAAGCGAAACCGGAAGGATGCGGTCAGCATAGGAAGCCTCCACAGCGATCAGCCACGATTCAAGGCGTGCCGCCGAGTCTGGATCTCGACTACGAACAAGTGCGGCTCCCCGACGCAATTCAGCAACTACCAGGACCGATAGCCAAAGCTCGTCGCCCGACCGTTGGGCAAACCAGTCCCGAACGCCCGGGTTGCACTGCTGTGCTTTTCGCAGCTCCGACAGGATGTTCGTGTCGATCAATAGCCGTTCACAGATCAACTTGCCGAGGAAGGTCGACTCGACGGGCGAAGTCCTCGTCTTCTCCGACGTTCGGAATGGCCGCAAGAAGCTGAGCTAGGTCTCCCGGACGCAGCGCGGCCCTGAGGATCTGCCGATGCTCCTCCTCAGCCGAATGCCCCCGAGATGCCGCACGCTGTTTCAGCAACTTGACCAGGTCATCGTCTAAGTCCCTGACAATGAGTTGCGCCATAGCGGCCACCGCCTCTGCGAAGAACAGCTAAGTGCTATCGATGCTAGCACTGAGCTGTTCTAGATCGACGGGGGTGAGCCTGGCAGTCGCATACATGGCGACGACACCTCCGCCCATCACCGACGATCCCGCGAGCACGACAAGCTCGGTTCGTTTGTTGGCGACACTTCTTCAACACCGCCGACATTCGGTCTCATTGTTGGAAAGGCTCGATGCAGCTTGTTGAAGTGGTAGATGTGGACCAGTTCGTACCCGAAACGGAGAACGTCACGCAGCGCCGCCCGGCACCCCAACTTGCCGAGTAGGTCAGGTCCGTAACGTCCTCATCGGCATCGCCATCAAACATCAGGAAGCGAATGCCGCTATGAATGCTGTCCGGTAGCTCGCGTGACATACCACCGCTTGTGGTGCCGGAGGCATGTCGTCACACGGGGCCACGTCGACGCGGCATACAGCAAACCTGGAGGACCTTGTTGAACCAACCATCGACCGACCACACCCGCGCCGAGCGGCACGCCGACTGGGTGGAACGCGACCGGACGCGGATCTGGCATGGGTTCACCCAGATGTCGACCTTCGCAGAGAATGCCCCGATCATCGTCGAACGCGCAGAGGGCCGGGAGCTGATCGACGTTGACGGGTGGCGGTACCTCGACGCGATCAGTTCGCTGTGGGTGACCACCCTGGGACACAACCTGCCCGAACTTAACGAGGCGATCGTCGACCAGCTCGGCCGGGTGTCGCATACCATCATGTTGGGGCACGGCAACAAGGCGACCATCGAACTGGCAGAGGCCTTGACGCCACGGGTGCCGGTCGCCGACCCCCGATTCCTCTTCGCTTCCGATGGCGCAGCGGCGGTCGAACAGGCCCTCAAGATCGCCTTCCAGTATTGGGTCAATCAGGGCGTTGAGGGGCGCGACACGTATCTGAGCTTCGGAGGCGCCTATCACGGGGACACGATTGGTTCGGTGTCGGTCGGGGCAGACGGATTCGGCACCGACATCTTTAATCCCCTGCGCTTCGATGTCGTCCGTGCACCGGGTTTTGACGACCCCGCATGCATGACCGAGGCAGTGCGCATGATCGCCGAGCACCGCGATTCGCTGGCGGCGGTCGTGGTGGAGCCGCTCGTCCAAGGCGCCGCCGGCATCCAGGTGTTGGGAGCGGAACATTTCTTGCCGCTCGCCGCGGCGTGTCGAGAACATGACGTGCTCCTGCTCGTCGATGAGGTAGCCACCGGATTCGGTCGCACCGGAACGCTGTTTGCGTCAGATCAGATTCGCTCGCTGGGCGAATTCGCTCCCGATCTGATGGCGATCGGCAAGGGGCTCACCGGCGGGTATCTGCCGATGTCGGCCACCGTCGCTGCTGGCCACGTGGCTAACGCATTTCTCGGCCCCGACCTCGGGCCGAACACGCTCTACCACGGACATTCGTTCAGCGGAAACGCCGCATCTGCGGCTGCCGCACTCGCCCACCTGCGCCTGTTCGACGAGTGGGATGTGTTGTCGCAGGTTCAGAGCGCCGCAGCGCACATGGCCGACGCGTTGGCCGCTCAGGTCGCTGCACTGCCCCAAGTTCGTCAGGTGCGTCAATGCGGTCTGATGGTCGGCATCGAACTGGCTCCCCCCGCCGACGGGCTGCTGTGGGGTCGCAAGACGGCGAAGTCCTGCGTGCAACAAGGCGTGTTGGTCCGTCCCCTCGGCGACGTTATCGTGCTGATGCCGATCCTGACGTCGACGTCCGACGAAATCGAACGCATGGTAGCGGCCACCTCTGCGGCGATCGCCCAGTTGGGATGAGCCGTGTGGTCTGAGATCTTCGATCGACGCCTCGACGAGATCCGAGCTGCTGACCGGTGGCGCCAGCTCCGGCCGTTGACCGCGGGCACAGGCGACACCGTGCTCTGCGATACGGGTGAGCACCTGGTTTCGTTCGCGTCGAATGACTACTTGGGTCTTAGCCAGCATCCTTCGGTGCGCCGTGCTGCGGTCGAAACGATTGGGCGATACGGCACCGGGGCGGGCAGTTCTCGGCTGATCGTCGGATCGAGGTCGTTGCACCACGAGTTGGAACATGCGTTGGCTCAACACAAGAAGGCCGAGGCAGCGCTGGTCTTCCCGACCGGCTATCAGGCGAATTTGGGTGCCTTGGGGCGATCTGCGCTGCATCGTCGGCGCTGCCGGTCCTGATCTGCGACGAGCTGAATCACGCTTCACTGATCGACGGGTCGCGTCTGGCGCGAGCCCAGATCGACGTCTATCGGCATGGCGACACCGATCATGCCGAAGCGTTGCTCCGTAAACACCGAGGTCGACCGGCGGTGATCGTCACCGACTCGGTGTTCTCGATGGACGGCGACCTGGCACCGATCGGGCGGCTATCGGCCTTGGCAGCGCAACATCGGGCGCTGTTGTTGCTCGACGACGCCCATGACGTCTTCGAGGACCTTGAAGAGCCTCATCCTGGGTGCACGGTCGTGCGGGTCGGGACATTGTCGAAAACCCTTGGCTCCCTCGGCGGGTTCGTGACGGGGAGCCGCCCACTCGTACATCTGCTCGTGAATACGGCCAGGTCAGGGATCTTTACAACGGCACCGACTCCCGCTCAGTGCGCGGCCGCCTTGACCGCGATCGAGCTGGTCGAAGGGTCCGAGGGCGAGCGTTTGCGCTCTCGACTGCGCGGCTACGTCGACACTCTGGCCCCCGGCCACCCCACGGCGATTCTGCCCGTGTTGTTGGGAGAGGAGCATCGGGCTTTGGAAGTCGCGAACGAGTTACGAGCCAGGGGCATGTTGGTGCCAGCCATCCGCCCACCGACGGTTCCGCCCGGGAGTTCACGTCTGCGCATCACCTTGTCGGCGCTGCATTCGAGAGAGCAGATCCAAGCTCTGGCCGCTGCTCTCACCGATCTGCAGCTCACCCCAGGTCTGGCCGAGATGCGCTCGACGATGGGGCACGCAGCGGTCGTCGCGGCCCAGACCGACCCTGCCCGTCAGGATTCTCGATGAGCAACGGTGGAGCCCGCCCGCTCCTGCTCGTCCTGGGAACGGGCACCGAGGTCGGCAAGACGTGGGTTGGGGTCTCGATTGTGGAGCGGTGCCGCGCATGGGGTTGGCATGTGCAGGCCCGCAAACCTGCACAGAGCTTTGACCCAACGTCGGGTGACCCGACCGATGCTGAGCTCCTCGCCAGAGCCACCGGCGAGGATCCCGCGACCGTCTGCGCGCTGTCCTATCCCGTACCGATGGCTCCGCCGATGGCTGCCGAAGCGCTCGGACTTGCCCCGGTCACCTTGTCAGACCTCGTCGGTCTGGTGACCTGGAACGCTCCGACCTCGACGGACTCGTCGGGATCGCCGGACTCGACCGGATCGCCGGACTCGACCGGATCGCCGGACTCGACCGGATCGCCGGACTCGACCGGATCGTCGGGCGCGGCGGGATCCTCGGGCAGCGTTGGACTTCGTTTGGTCGAGGCAGCAGGAGGAGTTCGCTCACCACAAGCCGTCGACGGCGATTGCGTCGACCTCGCCCGGGCGTTACACCCCGACGCGATGTTGTTGGTTGCCCACGCGGGACTGGGGACCATTTCAGCGGTTCGCCACGGCGTCAGAGCCCTCGCAGGCTTCGAACCGGTCGTATTGCTCAACTTTTACGACCGAGCGGACGAGTTGCACCGCCGCAACGCCCGCTGGCTGGCAGATCGCGACGGCTTCCGTATCGCCACCTCGGTCGAGGAAGCACTCTCGCTGCTCGCCCTGGGCACTTAGGTGACTGGTGTCAAACGCGTGGCGCACGTCTCGACGTCCCGACATCACCGCTCGCGGCGTCCTCAATTCCGCCATTACCGACGGACAGTGACGAAATCTCGTCCTTGCGGGTAGCGCGCCGGAACGCCGATCCACACACCGACGTTTAACACCACCCACCTATCCGTTGGGGTTCTCCCGACGGACCGTACCCTGAGCGGGCGCCAATCCCCAGCCACGGCACCCCGGCTAGCTACAGCGCCCGACCAGCGACGGCGTCCACCCGCTAGCCGGCGTCGGTGGTGGTGATGACCCAGGCATTCTCGACATCGATGGCATTGCCAGCCAGCGTTTCCAGGGTGACCTGATCGGTCGTCGAATCGATGACGACCACTGCGAAGGGCGAACCGTCACTCGTGCGGTGGAGTGTCCAACCTTCGGGCGCAATCGGTTCGGCTGAAAGCGCCTGCGGATCAGGCACTCCTGGACCATCAGCATTGATTCTGACCTGAACATGGTCATCGGGTTCGACAAGTGCGCCACCCACCTGCACCACCAGCATGGTCTGTGGTGCTTCGTCGTCGACCGTTTCCCTCACCGCGCCGTCGATCTGGACGACTCCATTGGCGAATCCACCAGCATTGGCTATGGGAGCGATCGAGAACTCAGCGGTACCACCGTCGACCTCGATGGGCTGGTCAGCATCGCCAGCGAACCGCTGGACGACGGCATAGGTCATGTGGTCCCCGAGGTCACGGTCGAGGTAACGGCGGTCGGACAACCGATCGACCGACTCCAAGACGAGCGTGGCGCCCGCTTCGACCCGATCAATCAACCATGACGGCTGGTATCGGTCCCACTGCACAACCTGGAACTGGTGAGCGAATGCTGCGAGCATCTCGCGAATGTTGAGGCGGAACGAATCGCCCAACAGCACCAGATCGTCGAGCATCGGCAGGCCGTCGACCGCTGCATCCCGGGTCTCAACCGAAAGCCCGCGCCGTTTGGCAGCATCATCAGAAACCACGTAGTCGGTGTCACCGTTGGTTCGTTCAACCGCTTTGGGACGCTTCAGCACCCACCGCTCGGTCTGCTCGGTCGCTTGAAGCCCGCCGAGTACGGCGATGTCGCCTCGGTACGGCAACGACCGCACAAACGACAAGCCCCCCGCCGCATCTGCCTGAGGCAGGTAATCGTTCATGATGGCTGCGCCGGTGACAGCGGCACCGAGGGAGTTCCAGTGGGTGTCTCTCATCCAGTACAGGATGTGGGTGGGGCCGTGCACCGATTTTGCTTCTTCGAGAACTCCCCAGGCGTCGACAAAACGCGGGAAAGGTGCGACGAGCAGTGCCGCCCGAAGTCGCTCTTGCGCGTCGATTGCACATGCGGCGAACTCGCGGAGGGTGTCGGTCATATGTTCTGGGTAGATCGCCTGTTTGACCGGCGGCACGACCGTGAGCGGGTCGGCGCCCATCGCGTAGGCCATGCGACTAACCCGCAGCATCTCGGCGACGGTCGGCTCGACGAACTCACCCATATGGCAGGGCTCTTGAACCGCTCGCCGGTAGTACATCCAGCCGTCGGTACCCAGGAGCACCTTGTCGGGATTCGGACTGTCGTCGAGCACCTTCCAGCGGAACATCGCCTGGGCTTCGACGATACGGGTGCGGAGGGGAAAGGTCTCGACCATTTTGGTTTCAAGATCGCTGAAATAGCTGCCGTCAGACACTGCGGACCACGACAACTCGGGGGTTTTGGTCGGCGCACGGTTCTCCAACATGGGCGAACGGCGACCCGTGAGCCACAGCCCAAAAGGCACCAACAAGCAGAGTGACGCGCAGATCCCGATCGCGAGCGCGTGGCTCCGCGGTATCGGCGAGTCGGACTCGGCGCGATCACCAGACCGAGCTTCGTCAGAGCGGGAGTGGGGACCCGAGTCCGGGGGACGGTGAGGTTCTGAGAAAGGCGAGTCGTTGCGGTCAGTAGCCAAGGCCGGGATCCACGATTCCGAGGAGCTGTTGACCCTTTATCCAACGTTCAACGTTCTGGGTAATCCGAGTACCCAGAAGCGGCACTGCCATCGTTGGGGTGTTGGCTGTGTGGGGCGTGATAATGCATGTATCGATCTGCCACAATGGATGACCTTCAGGTAGAGGTTCAGGGTCTGTGACGTCCAGCCCTGCTCCCCCGATCGACTGATTCTGCAGGGCGGCGACGAGATCGTCGGTCACGATGTGCGCCCCGCGAGCGACATTGACGACCCAGGCGTGTCGCGGCAACACGTCGAGCTCCGGTGCAGCGATACAGCCGACCGTCTCGGGCGTCAGAGCAAGCGCCAAGAACACAACGTCAGCATCCTTGAGTACCGTCCGCCGATCCTCAAGCGCCACGACTCGATCGGCACCGGCTAGCGGGGTTGCGGTGCGGCGCACCACGGTGATCTTGGTGCGAAACGGCTGAAGCAACCGGATGAGCGTTGTGCAGATGCCTCCAGCGCCGAAGATGACGACGTTGGCGCCGAGGAGGTTGGTGCCGACTTCGTCGTTCTGCCACTCAGTCCGCCGTGCGTAACTGGCGATGTGACGCATCCCCGTCAGCGCCAAAGCGAGCGCATGTTCCGCGACCGGCTCGGCGTATACACCTTGACCAGCGGTGAACACGATGTCACCCTCGATCAGGTCGACGAACGGCTCGACGCCAGCGAACGGGAGTTGGACCCACCCCAGGTGGTCACCCTCCGCGGCCAACACCGCTGAAAGGTCCGAAGCACGGCTCGGAAGCCCCCAAATCAGTGCACTCGCCTCGCCGACCGGTGCTACTCGGCCGCCGCCGCTTTCCACCGCACCATGCATCCACGACGGTGAGTCCTCTGGCAGGACCGCCACCAACGGCGTCGATTCACCACTCACGGTTCAACCTCCACCTCGACATCGAGACCGCCGTTTCTAGCCCAGGTCGTCGCAAATCTCTGGACGCAGACACCGACCGGTCGCTTCAGGGCAAGCATGTCGCTTCAGATCGCACGTCGCTTCAGATAGGCAGTCCACCGGCGGCGCTCCCGACCGAACCGGTATCGCGGTAGGCGTCGATGGCTCGCTGGGCGATACGCCACTGGTGGATCTCGTCGGCGCCGTCGGCCAGGCGGGCCCAACGGGCGTGCTGATACATGTCGGCGAGCGGTGTGTCGGTGGAATAGCCGAGCGCCCCATAGACCTGCACGGCCCGGTCGACGATCCGGTTGAGTGCGTTGGCAACAAAGTGTTTGGCCATCGACACTTCGCTCTTGAAATCGTCGCCGCGGTCGATCTTGTAGGCCGCGTGCAGCACCATCAACTTCGACTGATACAGCTCCATCGTCGAGTCTGCGATCAACCACTGAATGCCTTGTTTCTCGGCCAAGACCGAACCATGCGAATAGCGATTCAGCGCCCGGTCGATCATCATGTCGAGCGCCAGCTCGGCCTGGGCGATCCACCTCATACAGTGCGCCAGCCGCGCTGGACCGAGGCGGGCTTGCCCAAGCTTGTGGCCGCCACCGCGCTCCCCCAGCAAGTTGGTCACGGGTACGCGTAGGTCTTCGATCAAGATCTCTGAATGGCCGGTCGAACCGTGCATCGTTTCGATCTGACGCACCTCGGTCCAGCCATCTGAGGGGATGTCGACGATGAAGGCGCTGTTAGCTCCCCGCACGTCGTCGAAGTCGCCTTCCGTGCGGGCGATCAAGATGGCGAACGTCGCTCGATGAGCGTTTGAGATGAACCATTTGTGTCCATTGATAACCCACTCGTCGCCGTCGAGCACGGCATGGGTGCGGATCAGCGTGGGGTCCGATCCGGCGACTTCGGGTTCGGTCATCGCAAAACACGACATCGCCCGTCCACGACAAAGCGGCCCGAGATACCGATCCTTCTGTTCGGCGGTCCCCCAGTGCAGCAACGTATGCATGTTGCCTTCGTCCGGCGCCTGACAGTTGAGCACCCACGGCCCGTAGTAGGTCTTAGCGGCCTCGGCCTGCACCATCGCCATCTGGGTGTGGGTCAGCCCCATACCGCCCCATTCCGGCGGCATGTGCGGCAGCCACAGGTCGGCCTTCTGAGCCTGAGCGCGCATACCGAGCAGCACTTCGACATAACGGCCCCGGTCGGTCTCGTCCAGCCGTTCCAAACGGATCTCGGCTTCCCCGGAACGACGACGTCTTCGATGAATGCGCGAACCCGCCCTCGCAATGCTTCGAGTTCGGGCGAAAACGTGAAGTCAATACTCATCTGAGCCGCTCCCCTGGTCGTCAGGCGCATCATTCTACGAACGCGACACACTGATCGTCCCGAGATCGGCGCTCACATCAATGCCAGACCGTTCCGCCCTAGCCATTTCATCGATCTCGGCCACCGTTCAGAAGTCAGATCTACGGTCGGCTCTCAGCGACCTGGCTGAATGTCGCGACTCCGCGACCGGACCACGACGTTTCACACGAGGCGCCTAGACAACGACGAACAACACGGAGGTCATAGAGATGGTTGATACTCAAAGACGAGTCGGTTTGGTTACCAACGGCACGGAGTATGCAGGTCCGGCACTTGCCCGCGCGTTTGCCCAGAACGGTTACAACGTGGTGATCGCCGATCCGGCCGATGGCCTTGTCGACGAACTCAAGTCGGCAGGCGTCGATGTCGTCGACGTCAAAGGGGCAACAGACATGACCGCCGAAGGAAACGCCGACAAGATGGTCAAAGCCGCTTTGGACGCCTTTGGACGGCTGGATTCTGCAACCAGCTTTGGGGGCGACATCATGCTGGGAGCGTTCCTGGATTCCTCGATCGAGGACCTGCGGAGCATGGTTGTCGGTGGGCTTGAAGCTCCCTACCGGTTCCTGAAAGCGGTGACACGCCCGATGGTCGAGGCGCGAAGCGGCCAAATACTGGTGATTGCAAGCGCCACGGGCATGAAGCCATACCCAAATGCTGCGATCTACTCGACCGTTCGCGCAGCAGCGGTGATGCTCGCCAAATCGGTTGCCGTCGAGGTCGCCTATTACGGAGTGCAGGTCAACGCGATCGGGACCCACTTCATGAACTTTCCGGGTTTCGACGCTGCTCTTGGGACTGCCGATCCGGTCATTCGGCATCAGATGGAGCAGCTCAACCCCGAAGGCAGGTTCGGCTCGATGGAAGGTTTCGCGAATCTCTGTTTGGCATTTCTCGACGGAAAAAGTGACTTCGTCACGGGGCAGATGATCGCCAACGACGGCGGTTGGACGGTCGTCTGATCGTCCTTCTCACTTCCGATGCGTCGACCGCGCCGGATCGGGCGGGCGCCGAGGATGCCGATGGGTTAACGAACGAGCTGGCCACGCGCTGTTGCGCTCCGGCACACCCACACCGATAGCGCCGAAACCTCAGGTGGGCCGCAGCAGGATATGAGGGACTCTTGCTGCGGCCCCTGTGAGGATCACGTTCCTGGAGGAAACGTGTGTGTTGGGGGTTACACACCCCCCCCAAAGAGGGGTGTGTCAGTCTTCTCGGCGTGGCGGGCTCGGATGTGGGGCGTGTGAACAACTTTGAACTTAGAAAGTTTGCCCAACAGATCCGAGCCGCTTCACCGGACGACATTGAAACTGTAACGTTGAACCTCCAATGTTTCAACATCCAGGGAAAATCTTGATAGAAAGTCGCCGGAACAAGCGCGCGAGCGCGACCACACGGAAAGTTGAGTATGAGTTCTCGCGGTGGTGACACCAAACGGGCGTTTTTGGAGGCGGCGATGACCCAGCTGTCCGCCTACAACTTCAACCAGATCGCGGCACCCCTCACGGTCGACAAACTCTGCAAGGCCGTGGGCCTGACCCACGGAGCGTTCTACTTCCACTGGTCGTCAAAGGCGGCCTTCGATGCCGAGTTGCTGCGGTTCGTCATGTCGGTCAGCAACGAGCCGACCAACGCCGCCGACCTCGACGAACAATGGAATCCGCCGGAAGCCCACCGGCCGCTCGACGGATGGGTTGCAACGGTCCGCGAGATGATCTTGGCAAACTGGGACTTCACCATTCACGACCCGAGGCTGGCGCCACAGATGCTGGTCGCGGTCCTCAACGACCCCGAAGCGCGGGAACCCCAAGGCGAGCTCTATGAAGGGGTTGTGGCCACCTACGGACCCCTGTTCCGCGACTGGGCCACCCAGTTGAATCTCGAACCTCGCCCGCCGTACACCTGGCGGAAGATCGCCATTGTCGCGTCGGCAATCACCGAGGGCTTTTCGGTCCTCAACGCCTCCGATTTCGACCCTCAGGCCGATGAGAACGGACCGTTCCCCGTCGCCCCACAAGGCCATCCGACCGAGCGGATCATGACCCAACCCGAAGCGGTGCGACAGCTCTACGCGGATGTCCTTGTCTCGGTATTGGGCCCGTTCTTGCGGCCGATCGAAGAAAGACGTGATGGCGATCAAGGACAAACCGATCACGACCCTCACGCCGAATTCCTCGGGCGGCTCTGGCAACGAGCGCTCGCGCAGCTACCTGATCCCACTAGTTCCGAGGACGCTCCCGGCGAGTAGACCACAACGAGCACTATGGATACGCGCCGCGCCGCGCTTAGTGCGGGCGGGTGATTGCCGGATCGGCACGCCGACCCCACTGAGCAGACGACGCCAGCTCAGCCTTGAGCACGGACAGCGCCAAGTTTGGTGGGTGGACCGCAGCGCCTGCGGTGGGGGTTGCGCTGCGGTCCTGCCCGGCCTTCACGTTTCTGCGGCGAAAGCCTTGGTTGGGGGTCCAGGCTGGCCTACGTGGGGGCCTGCGGCTGAGTCACCTTGTCTCCGCATCAGGCTTGATTCTCGAGCCGATATGGGGAACGGAGCAGAGTGGAGATGACTGGATCAACCGACCATTAGAAATCTAACGTTAGAAAGATAATGTTGCAAGGGTAGATATGTTTCCCACTCCAGAGTCGTCCCAGAACACCGCCTCCGTCCTGTTCGGGACCTGTTGCGGCGAACGACAAAATCGACTATCACCAGAGCACTTGTGGAGCGTCGATAGACCCGGCGCCTACTCACAGCCCCCCTCAGCCCCCAAGATGGACAAAGCCGGGTGACCCGTTCATGAGCCGTCGCAGCCGAAACGAAACGAGGAGCCTCTTCCTCGAAGCCGGGTCCCGTTTGTTGGTCGGCTACAGCTTTCAGCAGCTGGCACGGCCAATCACGATCGAAAAGCTGTGTTCGGAGGTTGGCCTAACCCACGGAGCCTTCTACTTCCACTGGAGCTCCAAGAGGGCCTTCGACGCCGACCTTCTTGACTACCTGACGACCGCCACACAGGAACAGGACAACGCCGACAGCGTCGAAGCCGAAATCATGCCGGCCACGGAGCAGCAAGATTTCGATTTGCTCGGCACATCGGTGCGGACTGCAGCGTTAGCGACCTGGGACTTCTTGGTGACAGATCCAACTCTCCGGGCGCAGGTGCTCATGAGCTCCCTTGACGGCGATGGAGCCAAGCACGGCGTCCGAAACCTCTACGACAGCATCGTGGCGACCTATCAACCGGTGTACGAGTCGTGGGCAGATTCCCTAGCCCTCGAACCGCGACCTCCCTTCACGTGGCGCAAGATCGCTCTTTCGCTGGCAATCATTTCGGAGGTCTTCGTGACGGTTGGAAACTTCGGCTTCGACGCCAGAGACCCCGAAGATCGAACCAGCGTTGATGGTGACGGTTCCGACGCCGTCGAAAGCGTCCGATCGACCTATGCAAACGTGATCATGGGTTTGGTCCCCACGATGCTCAGACCCATCGGTGGCGGCGATCCAAACCAGGCCGACGCGGAGAACCTTCACACCTTGGCCGCCGCCGCTAACGCTGGCACAGCCGAAGAGTTCGCAGACAGTTTTCTGGAGTACCTGACGGGTGTCGCAAGAGCTGCTGCCGCCGACATATCAGACCGATAGCGAAGGCGACCGCGGCGAACCCACCGCTGCAAGCTGGGGTTGGCCGGGCCGGCGGCATCACGCCCAGAGGCCACCAGGACCGAGCACCCCGACCGAGCTCACCAACAAGGGTGACAGGGCTACGTTCAGGCACAGCGCGCGGTCAGGTCAGCGGGAGCGATGCCGCAAGCTTGCAGAACCATGAGGAGAACCAAGATGCTCGACAAGCCACGTGTTGAACGACCCCAGATGGCCGCCTATGACGTGCCCGACGACGACCTCGAAGGCACCCTTCCTTGGGAATGGGGGCAGAGTCGACTGGTCGACAATCGCAACTACTGGGTCGTGACAGCGAACGCAGCGGGCCGACCACACTCGATGCCGGTCTGGGGCGTGTGGCTCACAGCCGATGACACGTTTTGGTTCTCATGCGCCCCATCGGCACGCAAGGCTCGCAACCTTGCCGAGAACCCGCGGTGCACGGTGACGATCGACGATACGGTCGAATGCGTATCCGTCGAGGGCACTGGCCGATTCGTTGATACTTCCACCCCTGACGCAGACCGGATGATCAACGCGTGGATTGCCAAGTATGGCGACGGCACATCGACCCCCGATCAGATGCGCGAATTTCTGGCCAGCAACACCGTCATCGAAGTCCGACCCGAACGAGCCTTCGGCCTGATTGAGCGTCCCGAGGATTTCTCTCTCCGAGCCACCCGTTGGAACTGGTCGTGAGCGACCAAGCCTCGGCAACACTGGCAATGGGCTACTCGACGTTGGCCCGAGTGGTATGTCTGCTCGGCCTCAGACGGCCACGTTCCAACTAGCGGGGCTTGTCGACACCGAGCGACAGCCATACTCAGCAGCCTCCTCGGAGAGTACCCGAGGAGGCCGCTTCGACGTGTTGACACGCTGCCTTGAGGCGACAAAGGCCCGTTGGACCCCGGATTCCATGAACAATGTGACGATACCGTGACGCTCAGATGAGCCGAGAGCACCGCCGTTGAACCCTTCGACACGACCAACGAGAAAGGCGAAGCTCGAATTTACGCTCATGAAGGTGCCCGGCCGCGCCCAGAGAACCTCGTTTACCCCACCCACTACATGGACAATGGATCCGATCAGCGAGGACATGAGGCGAATGGGTCTGCGGCACCCGGCGATATCCGGCGGCCACCACTAACCCAAAATGAACCTGCCCGAGCCGAGCTCGCGGAGAGTGGTGGTGAGGTTGGCTGCGTAGGATCGGTCAGTCTTCGACGCTGTCTACCTGCGCATTCGTCAGAAGTTCTTCAACCGATTGACGGCCTTCCCAATACGTGACAGTGTTCGGCTTCTGAAAATCCATCTAGGAGAGGCAAATACGATGCTGGGTACGCTTTTGTGGATTGGGGCGCTGATCCTCGCCGTGTTCGGGGTGATCAGTTTGGTGAATGGGTCAATCGCCATGGGGATCATTTTGCTGATCGCAGCGGCGGTCGTTGGACCCGGGGGGTACAGCTACGTCGGTCGCTAATGGCGGTTTCCTTATCCGTTCCAACCGATTTCGCTAAACAGACGCGTCGGTAGTCGTTCACCCACACTTTTGGCTGATGCTGCGGGCGCATATTGCGACGGTTAATCGCGGCGCGTGACCCTGCATTATCCACGCGCCGCGATTAGGTAACGCGGGCGACCTTGTCGAACCTCCGACGTCATGCGAAGGCTTCGACGCCATTAAGGCCCGATGGTCAAGGGTTGCGGTAGCCGGTGCGGTGGAACTTGAAGGTTGCGCCGGTGGAGAACTTGGCGAGGAGGACGTCGTCAGTTTCGGGGACTGGGTCGCCGTCGAACGTCACCTGCCACGACCACGAACGGTTGGCTAAGGCTGACGAGTTCGCGCTCGCGTCCACGGACGGGGGCTCCATGGCTTGGACGACAACTCGGTCGTCAAGGGCTCGTCCTATCGCTACGAGCATCGCGTCATCGCCCTCCGCAAGCAACGACATCCAATTGAAAGGCTGGCCATCCGCTAGGGCCGGGCATTCACCCAAGGTCAGAACCAACGAGTCGACGTCGACCTGGACCTCCCACGAAATGAAGCCCTCAGGGCGGAACGCCGGATGCAGATCAAACAACGCCGCGGCGCCCTCAATCGTCGACGGCAGATCAAACTCGGCGATCAGACGCTCCGCCACCAGGCCAGCGGTACCGACACCCTGGGTGCGCAACGCCGCCCACGCTGCATCACGACCATGGTTCTGCTCGACCACCGTCACAAACGACGCCACCAACAAATGGCCCTGCAATGCCGCCTCTTGCACGATGCACGACAACGTCTCACCAGCGAAGTCCTCGAGCCGCACGTCGCTGTCGAGCGGCGCCCGATAGTCCACCCAGGCCCGCCAATCGTCCGCCATCCCGGGACCCGGACCCGTAGCCTCAGGATGCACCGGCGATACAGGAACGTTGGCCGCATTGCAGCCAGCCAACGCCGCGACCTCATCGGGCAGCGCCAACGGTTCGGCGTCTCGGTCGATCAGCACCTGCCAACGGCAATGCGGATGCCGATCGGCAGGGATACGAGGCGGCCGATGGACCGGCACCATCCGGGCACGAGGGTTCGATGCCGCCGCCGTCGCGAGGAACGTAGGATCCTCGATGGTGTGACACATGCCGACGACGAAGTCCTCCCCCATCGGCTCCACATCCATCAACGCTCCGCAATGCGCCAACCAGAACTCGCCGTGATCATCGTCGATCACCTCATAGCGAAAATCCAGAAACTCAGGCGGCGCACCAATATCAAACTGCATCCCCTTGAACACCGTTTCGACCGAATCACCTTCGATCCCGAGGAGCGCAGCCATCCGCCGCGAATAGATCGGCGACGCCCCCATCCACTCAGCAATCGCCACCGCCTGCATCGGCTCACGATCAAACTGGCCGATCAGATACGGCATCCCCGCCCGATCAATCATGTGCCCGGCCATCAGATACTCACGACCCAACGCCGCCAACTGAAGGTGATCGAGCCTGTGATAGCTGGGGAGGGCCATCGCTAGAGGTCCGCTGGCCACAGCGGCGCGGGTTCGTCGCCCAGCGCGTACTGGCCAGGTTGGCCGGGGCCGAGCGGTCGTCCCATCCGCTCGACCATCCCGGCCGATAGGGCGTCGGCTTCCATCATCTCGATGAACAACGCCGCCGCGTTCCCCAAATCAAACCAGTCGCGCTGCCACGACCACTCCATGTTGCCGCCATACTGAAACCAACTGCCGCCGATCCCCGCGATCTCATAAGCCGAACCGTCGGACCGTTTGGCGTCGGCGATCTGCTTCCAAAAACCGACAACCTGACCTTTCTGATCGTCGATCAGGATCGACTGATACGGATAGGTCCACCCGTCGAGACCGGCCATCTCCCGGCCGATCGCCAAGTCGCGAATCTCGTCCCGACCGACCGCCATGAACGTCGTGCCCGGCCCATAATTCCAGCCATAGGTCGCGTCCTCGGTGTAACACTCCGCCATCACGGTCCAGTCGCCGAGCTCCTCAGCCTGGACGTTGACGGCCAACCACTTATCCACCATCGCCTGCAGTTCGTCACGCGGATATGCACCCATCGCTTCAGTCCTCCACTACCGAGATCGCCCGGGTCGGGCAGTACTTCACAGCCTGATCCACCTTGGTCCGCTGCTCGTCCGGCGGTCGGGTGTTGAGCACCTCGACAAGGTGGGTTTTGGTGTTCAGCTTGAACACCTCTGGCGCTTCGGATTCGCAGACGCCGTGGCCCTGGCAGAGCGCCTCGTCGACCTTGATATGCCGCGTCGACGTTCCTGTTGAACCTGTTTCTGAGGCTTCGGCCTGCGAGACGTCGGTGTCGATTGGTGCCACCGCGCCGCCAGATTGATTTCGCGAGCTGACCGTGACCAGGCAGGGCTGTTGGAGCTGGATCACCATTTTGGACATGTCGTCGCGGTAGGTGTCCAACTCCTGCGCCGCCTCGAACCGCCAGTCGGCCAACAGCGTCAAAAAGATGGTCTTCAGCTGCATCATCGCGAACGGCGCACCCACGCAACGGTGACGACCAGCGCCGAAGGGCACCCAGCTCCACGGATTCTCGGTGTCCTCATGGTTGGGGTCGATATAGCGGTTGTGGTCGAACGAGTCGGCGTCGGGAAACGCCTGTGGCAGGCGGTTCGAGACACTCAGCGAGGCAGCCACCATCTGCCCGGGGTCGATCGTGTAGCCACCGACCTCGGCCCGCTCCTGGGCGACTCGCAACAAGATGATCAGCGGTGGATGCAGACGCAGCGCCTCTTTGATCGCCGACTCCAGTTGGGGCAGCTCACGCAACGCCTGATAATCGGGGGCCTCACCGTCGGCCATCACCCGGTCGACTTCGTCGACGACCGCTGCCATCGCCTCGGGGTGGCGCAGCAGCTCAATCAAGGTCCACGCTGCCGTACCCGACGTGGTGTGGTGCCCGGCGAACATCATCGAGATGAACATCCCGGTCACCTCATCCGCGGTGAACCGCGGCGTGCCGTCATCGTTCGGGATCGACATCAACACATCGAGCAGGTCACGGTCATCGTCGGCCGCCGAGTCACCCCGGGCCACCCGCTCATCCATAATCCCCTGCACCAACGCGACCAACCCGATGCGAGCGGCGTCACGGCGGCGGAAACTCTCGATGTCCGCGTACGGATCGACATACGCGCAGGCGTCGGTGCCCCGCTCGAGGTCGTGGTAGAGCTCGGCAAAGCGGCGGTCCAGGTCGTTGCGGAACTTCTTGCCGATCAAACATGCAGAGGATGTGTAGATGGTCAGCTCGGCGAACCAGTCGAGCAAGTCGATCTGGCCACCGACGGCAGGATCCCACGCAGAGACCATGTCGTTGACTTCGCCGTAGATCGTGCTGGCATGGCCACGCATGTAGCTGTCACGCAATGCTTGGTTGTGCAGCATCTCGCGGCGGCGTTCAGGCGGCGCGTCGAAGACAACACCCTCACCGAAGATCGGCGTCATGAACGGATAGGCCTCGGCCTGATCCAGTAGAGCGTCCGGCGCCCGGAAGAACCATTCGTTCTGCTCCGGCCCGGTCACCATCACCACGTCACGGCCGCCGATCCTGAACCTGCCGACGTCGCCGCACTCCTCGCGCACCCGGACCATCAAACCGATGGGGTCACGACGCATCTCTTCAAGATGATCGCCGTTTGCATCACCCCCGCTCACCAAGGGGATCGACGTCGCCGTCTCCGTCACAGTCATGTGCGCACCTCCTCAGCGGGGCGACCCTGTTAGTCCGGTCATCGACCGCGCGGCCAGCCCTCAAGTGCATAGGAGTGTACGCGCACCCTGACGCGTTTGTCAGGTAAACCCTGACGCCAACGTCAGGTTTGTTCGCAGGATGAGACCAAGCCGACTAGTAGCTCTTGAGGTACGCAGACATCACGCACGCTCGGTCGCGAGAGCGACCCGGACGGCGCACCACTGCTTCGAGGCTGCGGTCGATCAACGGGGCGCGGCTCCACCCCGAAGGAACCCGTTTGATCACCGCGGGCGTTATCAGTTCGTTACGCCGAATTGTGTGATGGGCCAACCCCCGCACCCCACATGCGCCCCCACTCCCCCGCACTATGGCGAGACGTCGGCAGAGCGCCGCCCCCAGGGCGCTCTTTCCGGCACTTCCTCTCAGAGCAGCACAAACGGAACCGACCATCCCCACGAGGAGTCCTCGCCATGGTCTCGGCCGCGGCGACCGCCTCGCACGATTGAGCCGGCGGTGAGTTCGAACTGCTGGCCGACTGACCGCTGCGGGCGACGCTTCGTCGGAGCGGCAGCAACGTGCTAGACGCGATCGAAGTTGGTCAGGTTCTGGAGGGCTCGTTGTTCCCACACCTTTGCCCCGGTCGTCCGGGCCTGACTCACCGCCTGAGAGAACAGCTCATCGGGATCGTGCGCTCCGGTGAGCGTCGCCGCTAAACCTCGATAACGGTCTGCTGGCCCAAGATAGGCGCTCCCATTCCCCAGGACGACCGCCCAACCCGATCGTGGAGACAGAATCCCTTCCACCAACTTTGCCAGCTGAGAATCGTTCAACAGAACGGCCGTCTCTGCGAGCAAGGCGGCAGAGGTCGACGTCCACGCGTCGTCCGGACGCGCCTCGACGGCCGCGGCTGCGCACTTTGCCTGAACACCAGCGGTTTCCCAATCGCCATTGGTCGCGGCACTGAGTGACCAAACGGCACGCCACGCCCCGTTCAGACCCACCCCAAACGAAGGGGCTTCCATGAGGGTCTGCACCATCCCAACCTGCCCAGCCAACCAGAGCCCGACAAAGTTTGCGCAAACCAGGTGTCGACGGCATCCGAAATGCCCCACCGAACCCCGCTCGATCGGGCGTCATCTGGCCCGTGCCCGTCTCGGCCATCCCGACCTGGTTGATGGTCGCACTGACGATATCTAACGACCATTGTGTTCTGGGCGGGGCATACGCCAATATCTCAACAGTCGCTCGTTGATAGAGGTCAAGAAATTCCTCGGCAGGACGCTGCTCATTGAGCGCCGCCAGCACCGCGTTCAACAGCAGCTGGGTCCGCCAAGAGGTCTCCGTTGCCTTGTCCAGAAGCCGGAGGACATTGTCATACATCGGCTTGCAGTCTCGCTTTTGGACCTCAAAGTTCCACTTCTCACACAGGAACTCTTCGTATTGTCGATCTTGGCCTGCTTGCAAGATCGATCCTCGCGACACGTCAAACCGTTCCGCGGCGACCTGCTCGACCGTCGGTGGGCTTCCCGCCAGTCGTTGGAGGCGTCGCCGCCATCGGGCGAACTCGGCTGGTTCAGCAGCTTCCCGTTCAGCCGGCGTCATCAGCTGGAGGAGCTCGAGCCGCTCGCTCCCGCCACCAATGTGCTCAGCAGCTGACACCCCAAGAAACGATGGCTGACCTGCCGCGGGGCTGCCGAGGGATGGCGCACCATCAACGACACCGGGCGCTCCCAAATTGGCCGCCAACTCGTGCCTGCCGAGGCGAGCGAGCATTGCGGCCGCTCCAACGGACGCTTCTGTTCTCAGTTCATCGGGCGTGTCGTCTTCGGCGAGCAAGGCCTGCCATGCGGAAAAGGCCTCAGAGATCAAACCGTGGTCGGTTGCTGTGCGAGCGATCGAGGTGAACATGGCAACCCGTTCGGCCGGCGTCAGCTCCGAATATGCACCGATGGCGTAGCGCAACATTTGCGCGGGGTCCTCTGACCCCATTCGGGCAAGTTTGGCCAAGATCAAAGGGCGTAACAGACCGCAGCGTTCGGAGAAATGAGCGACCGTAATCAAGTGATCGAAACACCAAAGGTCCTCGTCGATACGAGTGCACACCCGTGCGGCGGCTGCCTGAGCCAGACGACTATCGACAAATGCCCGAGAAACCGACAACACCTCGGCTACCTGGCCTGGTGAGAAGGCCTCGCCGATGAGCGAAGCCACCGCGAGGACGGTTTCGACGCTGCTCTCACGAATAACCCGCCTCAGATGCTCCTCGTATGCCCTATTCGAATCACCACTTTCTGGGACAATCGACGTGTCCAAATCGGCGTCGGCGGCACGAGTAATTGCCGTCGACACCAGCGGGTTCGCCCCTACCCGAACGAGATACTCAACGAATCGTGCCGCCGCTTCGGTGGATGCCCTTGGGTGATAGGCGGCCACCAACTCTTCGAGATCTTCGCGAACAAATGCTCCGAGTTTGTGGTGGGCAACGCCACGCTCTTCACTCAACGCAACGAGTTCGTCCGCCCATGTGGTGCCGCCAGCAGGCGGGCGAGTGGTAGCGATCAACAACAGCCCCGACGGTCGTGCGCTACGCACCAAGAACCGAAAGAGCAGCACGGACTGGTAGTCGGCCAGATGCATGTTGTCGAGCACGACGACCTGAGGACGACCCTTACATGTCTGGAAAACCAACTGCTGCACATGCCGAAAGAACGCCGCTGTAGCCACTTCGTCGCCGACATCGTCAGAACCCTCGATACCACTGAGCTGCGGGAACGCCTGGGTGAAGATCGAGTAACACGACGGCTGGGCGGAGCCGGCCACTCCGGCCGTGCCAAATCGCAACGAAACGTCACCGTTGGAGAACTCGTCGAAGAGTTGCGCCAAAAGCGCGGTCTTGCCAACTCCCCCATCGCCCTCGATCAAGACGACGGAGTCCACAGGATCGATATCCGTCTCCACCTCCGCATCCGGTCTCGGCAATGCCTCAATCCGCTCTCGAAGCGACCTCATCACATCGGACCGTCCGACGAAGATTGCCTCCGACGCCTGAGGTCGCGATGCCTGTCGAACCAACGGGTCGGCTGGCGAACCACCAAGCGAGTCTTGGTCGTTGCGCAGGATCGACCTTTCAACCTCGGCTAATGCTCCGCCCGCGTTCAGACCATGTACCTCGCGGAGATTGGCTCGGACCTTCGAGATGATTCGCAGCGCCTCGGTTTGCTGACCAGCGTTGTACAGGGCTGCGGCCGCACTTGCAGCGAGCGTTTCGTCGACCTCAGCGAGTTCGGCAAGTTGTACAAGCCTCACGATCAGATCGTGATCGGTCACGCTCGAGAGATTCGGTCCAAGTACTCCCAAGGACGCACGGTAGGCATTCCCGAGTTCCGTCGCCGACATCCGCACCACAGGACTGAGGTCTGTCAGCCCCGCATACGGGTCAGCCCAACTCCGCTGCGGCGAGCAGCGCTCTGGACGTGCCATCGCGGGTCAGGGAAAGGAAATCCCACGCATCCACCGAGCAAAGGTCGGGATCAAAGCCGCACCGGCCCGCCGTCCGGATGACCTGCATGCCAGAGGCATCCTTGACCTTGACGGCCAGCCGCCGGACCCGCATCAATGCTGCTTGTTCACCCGACTTTGTCACCCCCGCCAAAGACCTCCTCGTACAAGAGTCCCTTCGAGATACCGTCAGGACCTGCCGCGCCGAGTACTGCAACCATCATCTGCTGCTCTGCGGTGAGCGACAGTGCTTCGCCGTCGACGAGGATCCTCGGTTCTCCGAACAGCCGGATGTCAACCTTGTCAGGCAAGCGAAACCTCCGCGACAACGACAAGCAAGACGGCCAACGTTCCATCTGCTTGGTGGGTGGAATGACCGTGCCGCCGTCGGGGTCGAGGGCTGCCCGCCGGAGCAAGGCAGGAGCGGCGTAGTCATGTGGAGGAACACGTGATCCTAACCTTGACCTCGGTGACCTTCGACCTGAGTGTGCGACACACTCATCCGCCGCAGGGCAACAAACGGACCCCAACAGCTGAGGCTGACATTCAAACAGCTGACCGCAAACGCTGACCCGGAACGCCCACCCGACGCTGTTGCATCCCGACCTCGACGAATCGCACAGGCTGGCGGCGACATCACGGATGCAGGTGATCGCCGCCATTGGCACGAGGTCTGGCCAGCGCAGTGTTGGAGGCGGGCCGTTTCAGGTGTGCCTGAGAACAGAAGCAACGTCGGTGAGCACAAAGTCTTGTCCCACGAACGCCAATGGCTGATCCAGCTGCGTCGCCAACGCGTACGAAAAGGTGTCGCCGAAGTTCAGGCCCGCCGGTGGCGCCCTTGCCAAACCGCCGCCAAGCAACGGCGCGGCTCGAGCAAGCGTTTCATCAACCGGAACGACCTCGACCTGAAGGCGGGCCAGCAACTCCTCCAGCAGCTGCGAACCGGCAGGTCCGGACCTCGCTTCGACGACAATCCCCAGCTCGACCTGCGTCGCAGCAGACATCACACAAGGTTCTGCCGCCAGCGCGCCACCCAACTCCTCGCCAGCGGGTTCGTCGAACAAGATCGCGACGATGGCCGACGAATCGACAACGATCACGTCGGCAACCCGTGCTCGTCGTACCCGAGGATCTCGTCAGCTGTACGGCCATCCAACACAGGAAGCCGACGGGCACGTTCGACGATGTCAGCCAGAACGGCGCGGCGACGTCGACGACGCTCAACATCTAGTCGGACTTCGGTGACAACTCGACGGCCTCAGTGATGGACTCACCGGTCAACGCTGCAGATCACGGGCCAGTCGGTCCGCCTTTCGCTTTGATACTGAGCGCCATGCTCTTATTCTAGCTTTCCACCTAACTTTCTTTCTAGGCGGAATGCTGCTGGGCCCAGCTCTGATGGACCGAGTTTTCGAACTACCGACCTGAAGAGGCGGGCCGGGCGCCCTGGCGGGGTCGCGCCGAGCTGGACTCGTCAGCGAACGCTTCACCCTGGACGTCACCGGTTGTTCGCCCGAAGGTGCACAGCAGGTCACGCCCAACCCGACGCCTTCATCAGGTAGACGCTGAACACCAACGCCAGGTTTGTTTGAGCGGGATGCTGAGGCGCCCTAGCGATTGCTCAAGGCCTCGATGTCGGCAAGGTCCTGCAATCGCCCGGAGGCTGTCTTGTTCGCGATGAGGTCATCGACGGAGATGAACGGCACCGGGTCCTCGAGACCCGGACAACGACAGCAACCCTGTTCGGGAAACAAGCGTCGAACTCGACCCCACTAACGCTGGTCAGGATGTCAATCCGTTTTGGCGGATAGCCCAACTGGATGACAACGTCCGGCTCTTCGAAGTCGGCCGCAGTCAACCCAAGGGACGCAAACCCAAAGTCCGACAAGGCCAGGGCCACCCGCTCGGCATTGTGGGGTCAGCCAGACCCACACGTCAAGGTCTTTGGTGTAGCGAGGGTGTCCGTGAGCAGCGACCGCATAGCCCCAACGACTAAAAACGGACCTCACGTGCGACGCAGCACTCGACAAACTCTCTGAATTCGCGGTCCAGTTCCATCGACCCACCCGTGATACTCGGCTCGGAGCTTCTGCACCATTGCGAGACGTTCCGCAGGCGGCGAGACAACCAATATTGGAGCGAGTTGTCTGGTTCGTCCAGCTTCTTCTTAGTGACGACTACTTGAATCTCGCGTTCAACCACTGCCCTAGCCTACGCCATCGATACCGAGACCGGGCCTTGCGTTCGCCCAACGACGCACTTTCGCCGAGCAGGTTTGTGGGCAACATCGACACGAGTCCCGATGACATCTCCTCCCAAACCCAAGAACGGCCGAGGGTGGGTGTAGGCAATCAGACGCCCGCCTGGTCCCCGCCGTTGCAACGCCACGCCTCGCCTCGGTGCCCAAGTCAGTCCTCACCCAACGGCTGGGCCGGTTAGGCAGCACAGGGACGTCACCAGCTTTGCTCGGCCCTCGCCGCCCTCTCAGACTGCTCGCTGCGCCGCCGGACCCTTCCATTTTGATTGCGGGAACTAGGAATCCTCGCCACCGGCCCATCTAGCGTCGCTGCGTGATCAGCCGTCCTACCCAGATCGAAAGCCTTTACTAACTCGGCCGATTGGGCCTTGCCGCGACCGTAATATTGGGTCGAGGCGCCTCGTCCTCACAAAACCCTTCACGAAAGGCACCGAGATGAGCACTTTCCCCGCAACCGACCCCTGCGGGCCGTGACCTCTAGGTTTTACTGCTCGCGTTATTTGTCGCTTCGTGCTCGGAGGCCAGTCGGTTCAAACGGGGACGGCACGGTGAGCCGTCGACGACGGTCACATCCGATGCCGCCGCACGGGATGAGAGACCTCAACCCTCGGGGCCGTTGGCACCAACGACGCACTTCCGAGCGAGGAAACCACCTCGTCGGTGGCCGACAATTCCACGACTGTGCTTGCCGGTGAAGCGCACTCGACAACGACGAGCACGTCTGCTGGTGTCGAGGTGCGAACGTCAGCACCGACTGGAGCACCGGTCGGGACTGTGGAGTCCAACACTCCGAGCTCTTCACCACCCATCGCCAGCTCACCGCCGCTGAGCAGCACACAGCCGCCCGTAAGCATCGTCCCACTACCTGGGGGACCGTCCCCGTCGCCTGTAGGTTCGACAGAGTGCGGGAACGAAACGCCCGCTACGACAACGTTGCCCGGCGTCCCGGCACTCCAACGTCAGTTGTGCCGCCATGGGAACAGGAACCGCCGCGACACATGGCACCGCCAGACGCCGGAGTCGAGTTTGATCGGTCAGTTCTGGGGTCGGAGCGTTGCGGCGCCAACCAGTGAGCGGTAGCGACCGGGCGCAGAAATAGAGCTTGAGTGGTGTCAGAGCGGCCACCTCGTTGACACCGCTGCGCCAACGCCATCAGCCATTCCGCGGGGACTCCACCTGGAACTAGAGCGCGACGGAAGTCGCAAGGCCCGTCAACGCCGCAAGATCGTCTGCTTGAGCACGCCAGCGTCTAATCGACTGATAACCGAACGGACCTGCTCGCCTTGCGCCTTTGAGTCGGCACTCAGGCCAGTGACCGAGGCCTCGAGCAAAACCTGAACGGAACACCTTCGAGACGTTTGTCGTCACGGGAACCACGGTGGCGACGCCCGACCGAGACGCTCGGCAGTGACGTTCGCTCCGCCATTGTTGACGAACACCGCAGGCCTGACTGTGCAGGCTTCTGCGCCACGGGTTGGTGCAAGGTCGACCCAACGGATCTCAGCCCGTCTCACGAATCCACCCGATCGTTCCCTACGGCATCCCAAAGGTCGCCGTCTTCACTCGCCTCCCCAGTCAGACCACGCCTCTTCGTACGCAGCACCCAGACCCGCAGCACGCAACAGACGAATCGCCTTCTGCACAGCGGCAGAACGCGAACTCATGCCGTGCTCGGCTGAATAAGCGTCAAGAAGCGCGACGTCTTCATCAGGAAGCGACACACTCAGTTTCATACTTCGACGCTACTCACGGCGGCACGTCGAGATGCCCAGCGGCCTCGATCAGAGTGCCAGCACGGCTCGCAGACCCTCATCGAGCGCAGCCATCAAGGGTTGCGGGAGCTGGCCGATCAGGTCGTCCAGCCAGGATCGGTCGATCAACTCCAGGCCGAGAGGAACCGCGACCGACGCTCTCGGTAGCCCGGTGACATGTCCGGGTAGCAGCACATTTCCGGCGAGAGCAGCGCGATCCACGTTGGAAGTCAACGCCGCTGACCCTCTACAGGACTTTGTACTACAATTCGAGCGGATGGAGATACACCCTCGGCGCGACGACATGGCATTCCTGATGCCGACATGCTCCACGCAGTCGACCCTCCATAAAGGTGGAACATGTCGGCGAAGACCCCCGACCGATGGCTGGTTATTGACCCAGATAGCGCGGGCAATCTGGTCGAGGTTGTGGTGTTAGCCACGACGGAAAAGACGAGATCCTGATTCACGCCATGGGCATGCGGCCCGTCTATCGAAAGCTGTTGGAACGATGAACAACACGACCTACGGACACACTGGGTCGGGCACTCGATAACCGATGAACTCATCGAAAGCTCGCTGATCAGGCAGAACACGGCTTCGACGTCGACGACCTCATCACTCAACGAGTCAGGACCGGCAGACCGCGCCTCGGCAGCGAACCCTCGACCGTCGAGTCATTCCGACTCGACCCAAGCCTCAAAGCTCAACTCGACGCCCGCGCCGCAGAAACAGGACTCTCAACGTCAGAAGTGATCAGGATCGCGCTCCGAGCCCACCTCGAAGCCGCCGGCTAGACCCTCCAACGCAGCGCTAGGTCTGACTTTCTACCGTCGGCAGCCTTGCGGCAGGCACCACCGGCATCATCCCACTCACCACCACCGGCACCTCCCCAACTTTCACGTCCGAGCACTCAGAGCCGCCGCCCGACCCGTCAACAGCCACTGGGGCGACTAACCCCGACTAGCCCCGCCCCGGTCCCGCCTGACCCTTCGTCCGGGTCGTCAATCGGCATCAACGAAGCTTTCGTAGCACCAAAAGGTGCTACGGTCGACGCATGGCTTCCAAATCTTCGCCGGAGCGACTCGAAGATCCCATCGCGGCAACCCCAGCCCGATTCGGCATTCGCGATCTTCGCAACCACACGTCGAGGTTCTTGCCGAAGCTGAACGAAGCGGCGCCGTCGACATCACCCGAAACGGACAGGTCATCGCCCGCCTGACCCCACATCGAGACGAGCCCGATACCCGAAGCCCCGTTCGACGCCTGCTCGACCGAATAGACGGACACGACCTCATCGACACCGGCTGGGCACGAATACGAACAGGCCAAACAAGCAGAACTGGCAGCACAAAGAGACCACGAATGGGCGTGATGCTCGACTCGAGCGCACTGATCGGCCTCTTCGAAGCCGACAACCGGGTGCGACAGGCGCTACGCGCTTCGCTCGAGAACCACGACGACGGCAGCACCCCCAAGACCCATGCGGTGGTGATCGGCGAACTCCGCACGGGTGTACTCGCAGCCGAATCGGACAGCCTCGCCGAAAGCCGCAGGCGCCCGGTGCTCGACACCGCACTGACGCTCGACATTGAAACCGTCGAAGCCGACGACACCACTACCTTCGCCCAGATCACACTCAGCACCAAACGATCCCTCGGACAAAACGACCGATGGATCTGCGCCGCTGCCATCCGAACACGATCCACGCTGGTGACACAAGACGCCGCAATGGCAGAACAACTCGCCCGCTACTTCAACACACTTGACCTGCTCGACGCTGTCGAGCGGTACGTCAAGATCTGTCTCATTCCACGGAACCCCGAACAACCAGCCACAGGGCTACGACCTCCCTTCGACATCGACGCCTTGACCGACGACGTCGAAACCATGTTGACCAATGTCTCACCCACCGATGCCGAGGTGCTACGAACTCGATTCGGCCTCGACCAGGGCGCACCCCGCACGATTCGGCAGGTCAGCGAACAACTCGACATGACACCAGCCCACGCAGCCCGTATCGAGCGTCGAGCCATCGCCAAACTCCGCTCGCTCGGCTACTAAGTCATTCCGACTCGACCCAAACCTCAAAACTCAACTCAACTCGACGCCGCGACGCAGAACGCAGCTGCGGACCCAGACGATGACGGCCGCGCAAGCATCGCGTGTGAACGGTTGGAAGACCTCCTATGAGACGAACGCTACCTCTCGCCGGGATCTTGGTTGCGCTCATCGCAACGTCTCCGGCAGACGGAACGCCAAGCATTCCGCAGTTGGGTCGAGACTCGACCGATATGCACCACTCGTCGAGCAGCCCAGTCTCTTTACAGGGAGGTGGGCTCATTCGTGGCGAAGTCTGGCATAGCGACGATGGCTAAGGCGGGTATGGGATTGGCGTCGACAACGACCTGGGTACGCCCGCCACCACGCCG
>JACJWE010000002.1 GCA_020637365.1 Acidimicrobiia bacterium
GTTGTCTCGCTCGGTCGCACGAACAAGACCGTTCCCGCCGATGACATCGGAACGAGAGCGACGTGAGCGGCGTCGAGAACAGGGACGCGACTCAAACGGCGTGTGTTCTCGAACGTTCCGACGAGCGCTTCGACTGGAGGCCCGTGCACCGCTGCCTACGGTCGAGGACTCAGCCAGTCCGGATCGATTGCATGAGTTCGATCCGGTTGCCGAACGGCTCGGAGATGTGCGCACGAACGAAACCGTCGAGCGGTTCGGCTTCGATAACCGGCAGACCGGCAGCTGCCACAGAAACCGTCAACGCCTGCAGGTCCGTAACGATGAGCGCTGGGTGTGACTTGTTCGCTGGACGAAAGTCGGGGTCGACCCCGAGGTGGATCTTGACGGCGCCAGCCTCGAACCAGCACCCGCCCCGTCCTGCGAGTTGCGGCGGTTTTGCGACCTGAGGGATGCGAAGCACCCCCTCGTAGAGGGCCACCGCCTCGGCTTCAAGCCCCGCAGGCATCGCCAGTTGCACATGGTCAAAGCCGATCGCATTCATCCCGTCCGATCGTAGCGGTAGATCCTCTACTGTTTCCCGGTGGCCGGTACACCGAGTCGAGCCATTTCTGGGCTCGCTGTGACTCGGACAACGGTGGATAGCCGAACCATTCGGCGCCCGAACGCGCCGACGATTTGGGAGATGATTCAGACAATGTCACCCCTGGAACTTCGACCCACCTGCGAGTGTTGCGACGCCGACCTCCCGCGAGAATCGAACAGCGCCCGGATCTGCACCTACGAATGCACGTGCTGCGCCACCTGCGCCGAGGAGATGGGCGGACGGTGCAAGAACTGTGGCGGCAATCTGGAGCGCCGTCCCATCAGACCTGCCAGCCTGCTCGGCGACAACCCCGCCTCGACAACACGAGTGTTCAACCCGTCCAACTGCCCCGTCCACGGATCCGCAGGTGCCATGACTGCCAGCAGAGACGCTTCCATTGGTGCGAACGCCCGGCTTGTGCATCCGGCGGACTTCACCGGCTCGGTGGCCTGGGACGCCGAACTGATCGCAGCGATCGACGGTGCGACCGTCCGGCTCCATTGGACCGATCAGCCCTACCGGTGGCATGTCAACGACGGCCAGGAGGTCTTCGTCGTACTCGACGGGGAGGTCGATATGCACGTGCGACTGGACGGTGTCGACGACGTGCACCGCTTGGAGGTTGGAGACATCTTCTACGCGGGCGCGGGAGTCGAACACGTCGCACACCCCGTTGGAACCGCGCGCATCCTCGTCATCGAACGAGAGGGGTCCGCCTGACGACCGGCCTCTTGACTGAGCGGACTTACCCGCCCCAGATGTACTCCTCGCAGATTGCACCGTCTCTCCAACGAGCGACCGTAACCATTCTGTCGCCGTTCGCAAACTCACCAACCACACAAGTCCATTCGCCCGATCCAAACTTGATCGGATGGAGGGCAATCTGGGTTGGGCTGCCGTCACCAACGTGAGCCTTCATCGCGTCGATGTGTTCCTCGATGCCGTGTGTGACGGGTTGACCATGGAAGTCCACTACCACGTCATCGGTGTGGTAATGGGCAAAAACCCCTTCCCAATCGGCTGCGTTCCAGCCCTTGAAATCCAGGTTGTCCATGCCTTCCAAATTGGCCTCTACCTGATCCTCATTCATGCTTCGTTCGCTTCGTTGAGCCTCATCCGCAGCACCCACTCGACCGGTCGATCATAACGCAACGATGGGTACCGTTCGGTGTAGTCAGCGGGCCTGGTCACTTCTCATGACGGGCACACAGCGGTCAGGCAAGCAGGGGGCGAACACGCTGACACCGGTTTCGGCGCTCCAGGAAGCACGGCGAACAGCGCAGACCCGGTGTGGACGATGTACTCCATCATGGTGTCCATGGCGGACAGCTTGTTTTTGGATGGCGACGAACTGGGTCGGCACGTCACGGACGTACGACAGAAAGAACAATCCGTCGAGCCGCCCCAGGTGATCAGGAACCGTCGGTGAAGTTGTACCCGCGGCGCAACATCTGAGCACCGCCGTTGTTCTCGGGAAGGGCCAGCGCACATGTGAGTCGACGGGGACGAGCGGACCGTCACGACCCTCGACGGCGATGTCGACCGGGGTCATCTCGTCGCCGCCAGACAGCGGCGCGCCGTTCAGTTTGGTACGGCCGACGACCGCTTCTTGTTCGGCGAGCGAGGTCAGTCCACGTCTCGATGTGCATCGAGATGCGACGGACCACAAGTATGACCCGCCGACCAACCACGCGCCTGCGCCCGTCTCGTCATCAGGATGCACCCACACGAATTCGTCGACGAGATCACCCTGTTCGGCCTTCAAATTGGCCGTCCGTCCCTGAATCAAACAGGTTGCGGGGCGTCGTCTGCGCGGTCGACGTGCTGGACGTGCGCCCAAACCCCAACTGCGACCAGCGCATCGACACGACGCCAAAGCCGATGCGAGCAAGGTTGCGAACCGCGTGGAACGCGACCTGCGGGTCGTTAGCGCATGCCTGCACGCACAGATCCCCGCCGCTGCGTGCCGGGTCGAGTCGATCGGCCGGGAAGTGCGGCAGATCGATGAGACCGTCGGGACGCTTCGCCGCAAGACCCAGGCGGTCCCGCCCGTTCTCATCTGCGAACAGCGACTTGCCGACGCCGAACGTCACCGTCAGGTCGGATGCGGCCAGGTCCAGAGCTTCACCCGTATCTGCGGGCGGCGCCAAATAGGACCCCCCGGTCGCGCCGTCGGGAGCGGCTTCAAGACCCTGGGTCATTCGAGCCGCAGCCTCTGACCATTCGCTCAGCACGCCTTCGAGTTCATCCACATCGTCGGTGATCACGTCGAAGGTCGCGAAGTACAACCGGTCCTGAGCGGGGGTAACGATGCCCGCTTGATGCTCACCGTAAAAGTCGACGGTCTGCGCACTGGCCCCGCTGGTGGAAGCTCCGTCAGATCGCGAGCGATCGATCACGACTCCGGCACCGACGCCCGCCGCGAGCGCACCAACTCCGCCAAGCAGAAGACCACGCCGGGACATACCTCGCCGGGCCGGTGGTTCGGCGACGTCCATACCATCGCGGTGCACCTGGACACCATCTGTATCGCCACCGGTGTCTCGTGCCGCATCGTCGATGCTGTTGTCTCGCCGAGCGCCGCTCAGATCCTGGGCGACATCAACACGGTTCTTCTCGCTGTGCCCACCCGCGCGGGGACCGCTCACGGATTGTGTTTCAGATTCGTCATCGACAGCGTTCCCCGCTGAATCGCCTGCACCATCGTTAGTCTCAGCGGCCACGACTCCTCCTTGCACAGACCCCTCAACGAGCGGCCATCCAGTGAAGCGACCAAACGCCCCGTTGGACCAATCGCCCCCGGTAAGGCAGCCGTTAAGACGCCCACCGACCAAACACCAACCGACCCGACACCAACAGTCCCGACACCGCCGACGTTCTGGCGGATACCGACCGATCGTTAGGCCAACACCTCGGCAGTCAGCTCAGAGAGCGGCTCGCTGAGGGCATTCACCGCGTCGGACAGCTCTTTGACCTGGTCGGGAGTCAGCTCGGTGTAGCTGACAAAGCCGTACCCATCGGGAGCGTCGGGCGCGTCGACCTTGTACTGGTCGAGGATGGTCTGCAGCGCGTCGAAACGTTCGTTGAGCGTGTCGGCCAGTTCGGGGTTCTTCTCGTCCAGAACCGGTTCGAGGTCTTCGAATGCGACCCGAGCGCCGTCGACGTTGGCTTGGAAGTCCCACAGATCGGTGTGCGACCAGAACTCTTCTTCGCCGGTGACCTTTCCAGTAGCCACCTCGTCCAGCAGTTCTTTCGCGCCATTGCCCAGCTGGTCCGGGCTATAGGTCAGCGCTTCGATGCGCTCAACCAACTCATCGGTATCGGCGACCAACTGATCAGCGATTTCGGCGCGTTCGTCAGTGGTCATCGGGGTGTAGCCATCGGGCGGCCACAGGTCCTTCTCGATCCGGTGCCATCCGGTCCAGTTTTGCCCTTCAGCCAGGTCCGCTTCGCGCAGGTCGAGCCGCGGATCGAGGTCGCCGAAGGACTCAGCTACCGGTTCAATCCGCTCCCACGGCGTTCGGGCGATCGGATACAGCGTCCGGGCAGCGTCGTCGTCTCCTGCCTTATAGAGACGTGCGAACTCCGCCGTCTGTTCCTGGAGGTCTTCGGCTTGCTCTTCGACGTAGAGCGCATACTGGTCGGTGGCAGCGGTCAACAGCTCTGAGGATTCAGGTGCAGCGGCAGCCTCGCCTTCGGTCACGGTGAAGGGCGCCCGAATACCGTCGCCGGTCATACCCGGTTTGCAGGCGGTGATGTAGCTGCCCTCGTCGGCGATCACCACGAGTTTGCGTTCCAGACCTGGCCCGATGTTCTCAACCTCGCCAATGATCTGTTGGCCATCTTCCCCAGCAGGTAGAACTCTGTCGGCTTGTCACCGTCGTTGCGAACATTGAACGTCAACGTGCCGCAGCCATCTCGTCGGTGGCTACCTTGCATTCGTCATCGGTCGAGATCACCTCGATCGCATCGCCGGTGGACGCGTCGTTGTCGGTGCACGACGCCAGAGCGCCAAGGGCCAACACGGCCGCGCATCGACGCCAAACGTTGAGCATTCATCGGTGATCCCTTTCGAAGGGTGGAAAGTTGGTCCTGTCCGAGGTCTAGGCAGGTGCACCAGTAGTGGTTGGAGCCGACGTCGCGGGCGTCTGAGGTGCCGGCTCGTTAGCTCGCCGCACGGTCCGGAAGAACATCGGCAGCACAATGGCCAGATAGGTGACCCACGCCGCGAGCTCGAACCAGGTGGTCGCAGGCGAGAAGTTGAGCGTGCCCTTCAACAGGGTGCCGTACCAACTCGATGGTGGGATCTGCTCGCTGACATCAAACGCCAGCGAGTTGAGCCCTGGCAGGATGCCTGCTTCTTGTAGGTCGTGGATGCCCATGGACAGCACCCAGCCGCGACGAAGATCAGCAGGACCGCGGTCCAGGTAAAGAACTTTCCGAGATCCAGCCGCACCGCACCCTTGGTGATTGCGTAGCCAGGACGATCGCCACTGCGAGACCGAGCACCGCGCCCAACAGCGGGTCGGTGGTGTCCCCTGCGGCCTTCGCGCCAGCCCACAGGAACAGCGCCGTCTCGAGCCCTTCGCGACCCACGGCCAACAACGCCATCACCGTCACCGAGGCAGGCCCCGCTGCCGCCGCGACATCGAGCTTGTGTTGCAGTTCGCCGCGCAGACCGCGCCGTACGGGCCATCAAAGATCATCCAGGTGATCAGTCCGACGGCGACGATCGACAAGATCCGCCGAGGGCCTCTTGCGCTTCGAACGACAGGCCGCGCGGTCCGTAGGTCAGCAGTGCGCCAAAAGCGAGCGAGATCGCAACCGCGATGCCGACGCCATACCAGACCCATCGCAGCAGGTCGCGGCGGTCGGTACGGATGAGATACGCCACGAGAATGCCAACCACCAAGGCGGCTTCAAGGCCTTCTCGCAGTCCGATGAGAAAGTTGGCCATCACGCTTTGCGAGGCTAGATGCGCCAAATTTGTTAAGCAAGCTGAACGTTGTGCGCCCTACCTTTGGGAACTCCTCGCGGCAGTCAGCGAGCCAGCCTCACAATGACCGGATCAGTGTGGCGGACAAGCTCCCGATGCCACTGTCGGTCGGGTGGATACGGACGAGGCGCTGTTAGGTGATCCGCTTGGCGAGTCGCTGGACGGTTCCGAGCGTTCGAACTGTCGCTGGGCCAAATGCAGTGTCCATCGCTTTGTGCAGGTTCCCCAGTTCGTTCAGTCCGGCCGGCGGCAGCCAGTGAATCTCGTCACCGATCTTGTGGACCTCATGATCATTGGGGAATACCGCTGGCAGATCGACGTCGCGGCCGGCCTTGATGAAGATGATCTGAGGCTTGCCGCCGGCGACACCCGAGCGGCCGTCGATCGGTGACGCCGTTGCGACCGTTTCGAGACGGGCCGCGGTCCGCACGAACGCGTCGACCTCATAGCCGAGCTGGTCGGCGAGCAGCGCCGAAATCTGGGTCTCGTCGGCGTCGTCGGCCTCGCCCAGGATGATGTTCCCACTCGCCTGGTACGCCGACACGCCCTCGTAACCAGCCCCCTTGAAGACAGCGACGAGATCGTCGTTAGTGATCCGACGCTTACCCAGATTCATCCCCCGCAAAAACACCACAACCGCCATGCGACCGACCCTACCCGTGTTCAAACTCGCGGCGCCGACATCGGCCGTCGACGACCGAAGGACAAGCGGCCAGGCGGGCCCCTCCACGGAATGTGGCAGTCACCACGCAGTGCTACGTTCCTTCAGATGTCCCCTACTTCAACTTCTGCCCCACTGATCGAGGTCGACGACCTGCGAGTGACGTATCCAGAGCGGGACAGTCGCGGCCCGGTCGAAGCGGTTCGCGGGTTGTCCTTTCACGTGAACCCAGGCGAGGTCTACGGACTGCTTGGACACAACGGTGCTGGGAAGTCGACCACCGTCGAGGTCCTTGAAGGGCACCGACGAGCCTCCAGCGGCACGGTCCGGGTGCTGGGCTTCGATCCGGCAAAGGGCAGTGCCGAGTTGCTCGACCAGATCGGGATCGTCCTGCAGACCTCCGCGATCGAAAAGCAGCTGACCGTTCGCGAGGTCCTCAACATCTACGGCTCGGTGTACAGCGATCCCGCCGACCCGGATTCTCTGATCGAACTTGTCGGGCTGACCGGGCAGGTCAACCAGCGGGTCGGCACGCTGTCCGGCGGGCAGGTTCGGCGGCTCGATCTGGCGGTTGGCATTCTCGGCCGGCCAAAGGTCTTGTTCCTCGACGAGCCGACGACTGGGTTTGATCCGGCGGCCCGCCGCCAGTCGTGGCACCTGATCGAGCAGCTCTGCCGTGGCGGTACCACCGTGCTGCTGACGACCCATTATTTGGATGAGGCCGAACACCTCGCCGACCGGTTGGGTGTCCTGTCGCATGGCCGCATGGTCGTCGAGGGCACACCGTCCGAACTGCTGGCGATGTCGCCAGCGACGGTCGTTTCCTTCGACCTACCGGCCGGGGTCGAGGTCGGTGAGCTCCCGCTGCCCGCTGACTTCGACATGTTCGGACCCCGTGTCGTCTTCGAAACGACCACCCCGACGGCGGTGTTGACCCCATCCTGACGAGGCCGCTATCCGCGGAGTCGAGCTGGACGGACTGGACGTTCGCAAGCCGTCGCTCGAAGAGGTCTTCCTCGCCCTGGAGGGTGAATGATGTCGGTCAAGCCGAAGCTGCGATCGCTGCGCCGCCCGCGTCGATCCGCCCCATGCCCTCCAATTGGAGGGTTCTTCGCAAGCAGGTTGCGTATCAGCTGCGCCTGTTCCTGAGGTATCCGGCGGGCGTCTTCTTCACCGTCGCGTTGCCGCTCATCATGTTGGTCCTGTTCAACTCGATCTTCGCCGGCAAGACGATGAACACGCCCGGCGGCGAACCCTGGCCGATCGCCCGTTTCTATACGGGAGCCCTCGCGGCCTTCAGCGCCGTGGCTGCGACCTACACCAACATGGTCGTGGTCATTCCGATGCGCCGTGCCGACGGCATTCTGAAGCGGTGGCGATCGACGCCAGTCGCGACGTGGGTCTATCTCGGTGGCTGGGTCGTCAGCGCCGTGATGGTCGCGTTCGTCGGTGTGGTCATCCAGCTGAGCGTCGGCGTCATCTTTTATGGTGTCACCCTTGACCCCGCGAAACTGCCGGCGATGCTGGTCACGTTCGTCGTCGGCATGGCGACATTCGCAGCCCTCAGGCTGACCGTCGCCAGCCTCGTCCCGGACCCGATTCCGCCCCGGCGGTCGCCAACGCGACACTCCTGCCGCTGGCGTTCGTGTCCGACGTCTTCATCCCGCTGTACGAACCACTGCCGCTGTGGATCAAAGTCTTGGGCGACGCCTTCCCTTAAAGGCGCTGGTCAACTCGTTCCAAGACACGCTCGACCCCTGGGTAGCCGCGCCGGATTCGACTGGCCACGCCTCGCCTTCATCGCGGCCTGGGGCGTCGTCGGCGCCTTCCTTGCCTCCCGAACCTTCACCTGGGAACCCAACGGCGGCACCAAACGAACTAACCCGGCAGGTCCGGGGTTCGGCCCAGCACTCAACCAAGAGGAACAAGGTGGACGTGGATCGCATCGCTCAGATGAGAGACGAGGTGGACTGTCGCTTCGCTCGGACATGCGACGGCCAGGACCTCTGGCCCGATCCGCATACAAATGTTTCACCGTCCGACGAGGAGTATTCGCGGGCCACTCACCCGGAGCGGTGGCGGATCGTCGGCCAGCGGGCCGACGCCTGGCTGGAAGTCCTCTCGACATTCGGTCTTGCCTCGATCGAGCGGGACGCGACCATCGACTGGGGCGAGGCACCCAGCACCGTCGTCACCCGCTGCGATCGCGCCGTTCCGCGCGCAATTGGAGCGGTGCCGTTGGTCGTGTGTCGCAGCCGCATCGACGGTGTGGACGACGCTGGCGTCACCATCGGGGTCGGCGACCCAGCAGTGGTCGACACGTGGATTCCGATCTGCGGTTGTGACGCCTGTGACAACGGATCTCAAGAGGTCCTCGAAACGCTCGACGAACACCTCATGGCAATCGTCACCGGACAGTTCAGGCACCTCCGGCGCCGATCGACAACGATCACTTCTCTCCCCGGCTCGCTCCATCTCGTCGGCATCGAATGCGAACAGGCAGCCCGTGCCCTCGCCAACCCCTCGGGATGGAACGAAGTTTCTGGCACCAGCTGGTTTCACTGAGTCGATGTCACATCGAGGGGAGTTCCCAGGCTTCGCCGCCTGAGCTCGCGATGACGACCGTGTAGCCGTCGGGAGCAGGTCAACAGTCACGAGCAGCGATGGGGTCGATGTCGCGATTGTTCGGCTCGTTGTTGTCGGCACCCGTCGGCCCCTATGGGGCCCTCGGAGGTCGAAACTCTCAGGAAACTCCCAGGTCCGTCACGGTTGTCTCTGAGACCACCCGTCGATACTGACCGCATGAACGCAACAACGCTTCCTGCACCCATCGACGAGCACACCGCAGTTGCTACCGCACGCCCCGTGCTGGACGTCGTGGTGCCCGTCTACAACGAACAGCGCGACCTGGCGGAGTCGGTGGAACGCCTGCACGCCTACCTCAGTCGGGCGTTTCCATACCGCTTTCGCATCACGATCGCCGACAATGCCAGCACCGACGCCACGCCAGCGATCGCCGCGCAACTCGCCGAACATTTCGACGAGGTGACCAGCGTCCGGCTGGAACAGAAGGGGCGTGGGCGTGCGCTGTCGACCGTCTGGGCCGCATCGGACGCCGAGGTCGTCGCCTATATGGACGTCGACCTGTCCACCGATCTCGATGCGCTGCTGCCCTTGGTCGCGCCGTTGATCTCGGGTCATTCGCACGTCGCGATCGGCAGCCGCCTCGCCCGCGGCTCCCACGTCGTCCGAGGGCCGAAACGTGAGGTCATCTCCCGCTGTTACAACTTGATCCTGCGGGGCACCTTGGCCGTCCACTTCAGCGACGCGCAGTGCGGTTTCAAGGCGATGCGGTCAGATGTCGCCGCCGAGCTGCTTCCATACATCCAAGACACCGGGTGGTTCTTCGACACCGAGCTGCTGGTGCTGGCCGAACGCAGTGGCCTGCGCGTGCACGAAGTTCCCGTCGACTGGGTCGACGATCCCAACTCGTCGGTTGACATCGTCGCGACCGCCACCGCCGACCTGCGCGGGGTCGCCCGTCTGACGCGAGACCTCGTCAGCGGCAGGATTCCGACCGCCGACATCCGCCGTCGCTTGGTCGCCGAACCGCACGAAACCCGCCCATCGTTCGGCGGCCAGGTCGGCCGATTCGCTGCCATCGGGGTAATCAGCACCATCGCCTACGTGCTGCTGTACATGCTGCTGAGAAGCGGGCTGTCGGCGCAAGGGGCCAACTTCGTCGCCCTCAGCGTGACCGCCGTCGGCAACACCGCCGCCAACCGCCGCTACACGTTCGGCGTGAAGGGACCACGGGACCGGTGGCGACATCACGTCCAGGGGCTGGTCGTCTTCGCCGTCGGCCTGGCCCTCACCTCAGGCTCGCTGTTCGCGCTGCATCGATTCGCCCCGGATGCGCCACGCGGCGTCGAACTCGCCGTCCTGGTCACCGCCAACGTGGCCGCGACCGTCGTCCGATTCCTGGGACTGCGCGTGTGGGTGTTCGCACACCGCCGCAGCGCCCCGTCCCCGACCGTTTCCACGCTTGGAGCCCTCCGATGACCACCGATCTGCACACACGCCGCGAGGCGACCCCTGACACTGACCACCCGGTCGTTCCGGACGCCGAGCCGGGCGCCTTCGACATCGACACCTTCGAGGTTCTCCCGTCCGTTGAGCCCGGAGCGGACCCTTCCGAGACGGCCCCGTCCAACACTGTCGAGGTGGAGCAGATCACGAACCGGTCGTCGTCCGCGGCCCCGATGGGCGGCGGACCACTCGCCCGCTGGGAACGACCGGCGCTCGCCACGCTCCTGTTGGCGACGGGCGTTCTGCTGCTGTGGGGCTGAGCGCTTCGGGCTGGGCCAACAGCTTCTATTCGGCGGCAGTCCAGGCCGGATCGGTCAGCTGGAAGGCCTTCCTGTTCGGATCGTCCGACGCCGCCAACTCGATCACCGTCGACAAACCGCCAGCATCGCTATGGGTCATGGCGCTCTCGGTGCGGGTCTTCGGCCTGAACTCGTGGTCGATCCTGGTGCCGCAAGCGCTGATGGGTGTCGCGACGGTTGGGGCGGTTTGGTACGGCGTACGCCGATGGTTCTCTGGTGGAGCGGCACTGTTCGCAGCCACCGTCATGGCGTTGACACCGGTCGCGGTGCTGATGTTCCGCTTCAACAACCCCGACGCCATGCTGACGCTGATCATGACCCTCGCAGCGATCGCCACCCTGCGCGGTATTGAGGATGGACGCCGTCGTTGGGCCCTGGCGACCGGAGCGCTGATCGGGCTGGGATTCCTGACCAAGCAGTTGCAGGTGATGTTGATGGTTCCGCCCCTCGCCCTGGCGTGGCTGATTGCCGGCAAGGGGTCGATCGGACGTCGAGCCGTGGACATGCTCACCGCGGGCGTCGCCCTGGTCGTCTCCGCCGGCTGGTGGGTCGCACTCGTCGAGTTGTGGCCGGCTGGCTCACGACCGTGGGTCGGCGGTTCGCAGAACAACTCCATCCTCGAACTGACCTTGGGTTACAACGGCCTGGGTCGGATCACCGGCAATGAGACTGGCAGCGTGACCGGCGGTGGTGGAGCCGGCGGTCCCGGTGGTGGCGCGGGCGGCAACATGTGGGGTCAGACGGGAATCACCCGGATGATCGACGGGGCGATTGGAGGTCAAATCGCCTGGCTGCTGCCAGCTGCGCTGATCGCCGTCGTCGCGGGTCTTTGGCTGCTGCGCCGTGCGCCACGCACCGACGTGCAACGCGCATCGATCCTGGTGTGGGGCGGCTGGCTTGTCGTGACCGCGCTGACGTTCAGCTTCATGGCGGGGATCTTTCACGAGTACTACACGGTCGCCCTTGCACCGCCGATTGCTGCCCTGGTCGGCATCGGGGCCGACCAGTTGTGGCGAGCCCGTGACCGTTTCGCCGCTCGGCTCGTGGCGGCGGGCACCGTGATCGTGACAGGCCTGTGGGCGACCGCCCTGTTGAACCGTGCCCCCGACTGGAACTCGTGGCTCGGGCCCGTCGTCCTGATCGGTGCCGTGGTCGCCGCGGCCATGCTGCTCGTCGCCTGGCAGGGCAAGTCCGTTCTGGCGGTGAGCGCATCGATTCTGGCCGCGACCGTCGTGCTGGCCGCGCCAGCGGCGTGGTCGCTGCAGACGGCGGCGACGCCACACACCGGCTCGATCGTCACCGCCGGACCGGCCGTCGCCGGTGGATTTGGCCCAGGAGGGGGCGGGCCCCACGGCGGCTTCGCAGGTGGACCTCCGCCGGGCGCCGGCACCGGCACCGCTGGCCCGGGAACCACCGGCACCGGCACGCAGGGCGGGTTCCCTGGCCCTCAGGGCGGGTTCCCCGGCAATCCACCCGCGGCTCCCGGCGGCTTCGGGCCCGGCGGCGCGACAAATGGCACGACCGGAACCGCCAACACGGGCAACGTCCCGGCGACGACGACCGGAACCGCCAACGGGTCAGCAACCAACGGGTCAGCAAGCAACGGGGCAGGCACTGCGGGTGCCGGAAACGCCCAAGGCGGGTTCGCTGGGGGCATGCCAGCGGGCGGTCCCGGCGGCGGACCTGGAGGTGGCGGTCTGCTCGACGCTGCCAGCCCGAGCGATGAAGTGGTCTCGACCCTTCTGGAGGATGCCGACGATTACACCTGGGTCGCGGCAGCGGTCGGGGCCAACAACGCAGCTGGCTACCAGTTAGCCACCGAGGAACCGGTCATGCCGCTCGGCGGCTTCAACGGATCCGACCCGTCGCCTACCCTGGCCGAATTCCAGCAAGATGTCGCCGATGGCAACATCCACTACTTCATCGAAGGCGGGCGCATCGGCCCAAGCAACGGGGGCAGCAGCGAAGCGTCATCGATCTCGACCTGGGTGTCGGAGAACTTCACCAGCGTCGACGTGGACGGCACCATCCTCTACGACCTCACCCAACCGGTCTAAGCGGCCACTCCGCTCACCCAACCGGGTTCGCAGGCCCGCTTGACGGCCATCTACAGCTTGCCGACGTCGAGCAGTGCCGCCGCGATCTCTCGGTACTTAGAGACGGGGACGAGGTGGACGCCGTCGAACTGCTCGGTGGCTTGGATCGAGTCGGTGAGTTCGACCGCAAAGTCCACGCTGGCGTTCGAGTCGCGGTCGACCATGTCGATGACGTGGGCTGGCACGGCGAGCTGAGGTACGTCGGCGGAAAGTTTGCGAGCCATGCTGGCCGACGGAATCACCATGACGCCTGCATAGATGGCGCCGTCAAAGTCGATGCCTTGCCGCCAGGCGATGAGTTGGTCGACGGAATAGGAGACTTGGACGTACCAGGCGTCGGCGTCGTGCTTCCACGGCTGCACGTCGCCCAGACCGCAGGACACGCCGATGCGCAGCGGCCAGTCCTGTTCGGCAGAGAACTCGCGGGCCAGGTCGATCATCTTGCGGACGGTCAGGTCATCGGAGCGCCTGCCGGTTTCGGGGCGGTCGCCGTAGACGAACAGCATCTCGGTGAGCCCATAGGCAGCTGCGGTGAGTAGATCACGACGAAAGCCGAGGATGTTGCGGTCGCGGGCATTCACACAGGCGATCGCCCGCTCCCCCATCAGGTCAACCTCACGTGCGACAGCGATCGACGACACGGTCGCCCGGCCGATGTGATTGTCCGGGATCAGGAATCGGGACGCGACCGGAGCCAGTACGCCCACCTGATGTCGCACCTTCACCAGATCGGGCCGAGTCGCCGGCTCGATCTCACAGATCAACTCGAAGCTGTCACCCATGCCAAGGAGCCTACCGACGAACCTCCTCGGATCGAGCGACCAGACTTGTTGGCCCCGGACATCCTCTGGCTGGTTGGGGTGGCCGTGGAAGAGATCAGATCCGGACGATGTCGACGTTCGAGTAGGTGCTCGAGAGCCGACGCATGTCGGACTCGTCGGCGGTGAGAACGACACCGCCACCGCGTTCGACCGTCGCCGCAACGACATGGGCATCAGCGAGATCGACCGCACCCGCGCCAGCAGCAGCGAGCACCCCACCCACGAAGCGAGCGAAATCCCGATCGGTGTCGCGAACCATCACAAAGCTCTCTGGAGCCAGGCAGGCGTCAACCACCTGGTTGAGTCCAGGCCCCCGATAGAGCTCGGCCAGAATCACCGCGGGCACCACCACATCGCGACCCAAACGCCGCGCAGCCTCCAAGGCCGCACGCACCATTTCAAATTCGGAGCCGCGCCCCGAGCAAGTACCGACATCGCCTCAGAATCAAGGACAACGGCTCGGCTCACCGCAACAGGTCCTCGAACCGGCGGACAAGAGCCTCATCCGCCGCCCAACCTCGTCTGCTAACCGGTCAAGAAACTCAGCGAGCAAACGGCTTCTGCGACGGCGTTCAAGTTCAACCTGAAGCGCCGCGTTCACCTGTGCCGAGACGGGTTCACCACCGGCTTCGAGTTCAGCCACAAGGTCCTCGTCAAGAGAGATCGACAGCTTGCGCTTTTTCGTCGTGGTCATACCCCGAGCCTACTTCAGTGGTAGTCGCTCCTCGTCGACATCCACGGCTGGCACGACGCCAACATCTGCGACAACCCCGCCAGCGTGGTTTCTGGACGCCCGCGATGCCAACTGCGATGACATCCGTACCGTCGACGGACTGCTGCACGGTTTGTGTAAGTGGTGATGGTTCTTGTTGGTCCGCGACTTGGTGTCGTGGGCCGGGAAGGATCATCTGTGATGAGCAACAAATCTGATTCTGAGACCATTGACGAACATCTGAGGCCGTTCGCCGGTCGCTGACCGAGGCGACGGCCGGGGATCGATCGATGACCGCCGCAGCTGAGCAGCTTGTTGAGGCTGCTTTGGCTGACAACATGCCGTTGACGGGCCGAGACAGCATCTTGACCGGTTTTGTCGGGCGGGTTCTTCAAAACAGCGTTAGCACGCGACCTGAGTCCCCACCGTTGGGCGAGCAGCACAGGGTGCGTGTGGCGCCTTGACATGAGGCATGGTTGCGTCGACAATCCGGGAATGTCACAACCATTTGAATTCCGAGGTATCAACCACCTCGCACTCGTCTCCAGCGACATGCAGCGGACCGTCGATTTCTATGAAGGCGTTCTAGGAATGCCGCTCATCAAGACCATCGAACTGTTCGGCGGTGGACAGCACTTCTTCTTCGACTGCGGTGGTGGCGACTCACTTGCCTTCTTCTGGTTCCCCAACGCTCCCTTCGCTGCCCCCGGTGTCGCTGCCCCCGCGCATCGACCTGACAAAGGTGATCTGGCGAGCGCACACGGCTCGATGAACCATGTCGCGTTCGACGTGCCACCTGAACGAATCGACGAATACGTACAGAAACTCAAAGATGCCGGTGTCGACTGCACCCAAGTCGCCAATCACGACGACAGCGAGTTCGGCATCTCCCGTGACATGCACCCCGGCGTGTTCGTACGCTCGATCTATTTCCAAGACCCTGACGGCATCTTGGTCGAGTTCGCATCCTGGGCACGCGAACTCACCGCGGACGATGTGTCCCACACCCCGCTACGGCAGCGGACCGTCCCGCGTAACACCACGAGTCCCGCTGAGCAACCCGCCCGACAACATCGGGCTCGTCCCACCCCCGCGCACAGCGAACCTACGATTCGCCCGAACTTTCAAATCCGACACGACATCGATCCACACGAGAGGAAATCCCTTGCCTCGCCTTACCCCAGTACCGCCGTCCGATGACAACGCTCCGATCGTCAAGGCGATCTACCAGTTCATGTTCGGCGATCGAAACCCGATCACCGATCCAGGCACAGCAACCGGCACTCCCGGCGACTGGTGGACAGCGTTCGCCATCTCACCCGACATCCTCGAACATGCTGTCGCGGGCTTTGGCATCTACCAAAGCCCCAACCGTCAACTCGATCCGGTACTGAGGGAACTGGGCCAGACCCGCGTCGGCTACGCCGCACAAAGTCAGTTTGTATATTCCCAACACTGCAAGTCGCTGCGAGGGCTTGGCGTACCCGACGACAAGATTGCCGACATTCCTTCTTGGTCGACATCCGACAAATTCACCGACGTTGAGCGGCTCGTGCTGGCCTACACCGACTGCCTTGCTTTTGACCTCGGCCGGGTTCCCGATGCGGTATTCGAGGGTTTGCGCGAGCACCTGTCCGAGCTTGAAATCCTCGAGTTGACCTACATCACGACGCTCTACCTCAAGCATGCGGTGATGTCGCGAGCGCTGCGCACCGAATACGACGACGTCGATGAGCGCATTACCGAGATCCGCATCGAGGGCATGGAGGACTTCATCATGCCGGTCCTGGGCCGCTAATCAGGCCCGAGTCATCCGCCGCTGCCCCGGGCATCACACCGGGGGCGAGCGGCTGACCTGCCAAGTCGCGGTCGAGCCATGACGAAGGTTGGTCCCAGCGGAAACCGACCATTCAGGGAAGCGAGTTGCACCCCTCACGAGCTCCAGAGCTACACCGTTGCGGGGCGGCGGATGGTCGAACCTGCGGCCCGGACAACGATCGCGATGACGAATGCGATCACCGCACAGAGCGCCATCGTCGCCGACGGGGCGGTGTGGGCATGGAAGCTGATAAGTAGCCCAACGACGACCGACAGCGATCCGATCACGACGGCGACGAACATCATGACGGGAACCCGTTTTACCAGCAACGCCGCCGCGGCCGGTGGTGCGGTCAAGAAGCCAAACACCAACATCGAACCCACCGCCTCGAACGAAGCGACGACCGACACGGCCACGATGACCAGCAAGATGCCGTGGGTCAGCTTCGGACGCAGCCCTAACAGTTGAGCCTGGGTTGGGTCAAAGGTCGACACCAGGAGCGCCCGGTAACCAACGATCACCGCGGCGATCGCAATGAAGGCCACCACTGCCTCACGGATGAGATCTCGGTTGTCGACGCCGAGCACCGACCCGAACAGGAAGCGGTTGAGGTCGCCAACGTAGGCACCCGATTCCGTCGACATCAACACCACCGCAAACGCCAAGAAGCCGACGAATAGGACCCCGATCGTCGTGTCTTCGGGAAGCGGCGAGTGTGATCGAACCGTATTGATCAGGCCGACCATGATGAGTGCGGCCACGAGAGCGCCCAGGGTTGGCGAGAATCCTCCGACGTATGCCACCGCGATTCCTGGCAGCACCGCATGTGCCAAAGCATCACCGAGGAACGTCATACCGCGCAGAACCACCCAAATGCCGACCATCGACGTAGCGACCACCGCCAACAGGCTTGCGACCAGGGCCCTCATCATGAACGCGTCACGGAATGGGTCGACCCACCAGGCCATGGGATCGGTGAGCCACGTCACGTGAGCGCCCCGACGATCAGCGCCGCGTCGGTCGAAATCAGATCGAGATAGCTACTGGCCCCAGTATCGGGTCCGCCCAAAGACTCGAGGTAGAGGCCGATGACGGGGACACCTCCGGCCTCACGAGCGACGGCGTCGACGTCGGGTGAGTATTGAAACTCGTCAACGAAGATGCCTTGCACATCGTCGTCTTGGATCGTCTTGACGACGTCGCTGAGATGTGCTGGCGTCGATTCGTGCAACGAGTCAACCGACGCGAGAACGGTCGCTACAACATCGAGTCCATACCGCTCGGCGAACGGCGTTAACGCGCGGTGACCCGTCACGATGTTTCGGTCGTCTTCGGGGATCGATCCAATACTCGCCGCGGTGTCGGCATCGAGCTGTTCAAGTTTGTCCAGGTAGTCGGCCGAGCAGCGAGCGATCGTGTCCGGATCTGCGATTTCTGCCTCGTTCATCGCTTTGGCGATGGTGGGAATGGCGTTCATGACGACCTCGGGGTCCATCCAGATGTGAGGATCGGACTGTTCGTCACCGCCGTCGTTCGACGCGACATCGACCTGTCCCCCCAACCACACGACCGGAGCGCTCGACCCTTCGAGTACCGGACCGAGGCCCCCTTCGAGCCCTAGACCGTTCGCAACGATCAGATCGGCCTCATCGATCGACGCGCGATCGGCGAGGGCGGGTTCAAAACTGTGAGGGTCAGCACCCGCGGGAATAAGGGAACCTACTTCGACCTGTCCGCAGGTCAACTGGGTGGTGACATCGGCCCAGATGCTGGTCGTGGCCAACAGCGACGCACTCGCCTGAGCCTCGTTGGTCGTACCGGCCGATGAATCGGAGTTGTTGTCCTCAGACTGGTCAGAACCGTCTGAACAGCCGCTCACCACCAGCATGATCAGACCTAGCGTCAACGTTCCGAACACGAAACGGCCGAACACGAAACGGCCTGACCCAGATGGGCTGGCAGCGAGGGGACGGAGCATAGGAAATGAGGCCAAGCAGCGCATTGCGGCTTCTCCCATAGGTATCGACGGCCCCGGGGTTGGACGGTCCCCGGTCAGCGCCTCGGCAGGCTAAATGAGAATGATTCCCGTTTGCAACAGGTTCGGCGGCGGTCACACCCCTGCAACGAGCCAGAGTCGGCCGATCGCGGCGATAGGGTGACACCCATGGCTACCTACCGATCAGCAACGTCGACCCAGGGCAGAAACATGGCGGGAGCTCGCGCGCTCTGGCGAGCGACCGGCATGAAGGACGAAGACTTCGACAAGCCCATCATCGCGGTCGCGAACTCCTTTACTCAGTTCGTTCCCGGACACGTGCACCTCAAAGACATGGGTCAACTGGTTGCACGTGAGATCGAACGGGCCGGTGGCGTCGCCAAAGAGTTCAATACCATCGCCGTCGACGATGGCATCGCCATGGGTCACGACGGCATGCTCTACAGCCTGCCCAGCCGTGAACTCATCAGCGACTCGGTCGAATACATGGTCAACGCCCACTGCGCGGACGCAATCGTCTGCATCTCGAACTGCGACAAGATCACGCCGGGCATGCTCAATGCAGCCATGCGCCTGAACATCCCGGCCATCTTTGTCAGCGGTGGGCCGATGGAAGCGGGCAAGACCCGCCTGGCCGGCACACCCGTCAAACTCGACCTGATCGACGCCATGATTCAAGCGGGCGACCCGGAGGTGACCGACGACACGTTGGCAGAGGTCGAGCGATCCGCGTGCCCGACCTGCGGGTCATGTTCAGGCATGTTCACCGCCAACTCGATGAACTGTCTGACCGAAGCGCTGGGGCTCTCCCTACCCGGCAACGGCACCACCCTGGCAACCCATGCCGACCGAGAAAAGTTGTTCTTGGAGGCCGGCCGCCGAATCGTCGATCTGGCTAAACGCTTCTACATCAAAGAAGACGATTCGGTACTGCCGCGCAACATCGCGTCGAAAGCGGCGTTTGAGAACGCGATGACCCTTGATATCGCGATGGGTGGGTCGACCAACACGGTGCTGCACATTTTGGCAGCGGCGCAAGAAGGCGGCATCGACTTCACCATGAACGACATCGATCGCCTCAGCCGCCACACACCAAACATCTGCAAAGTGGCGCCCTCAACCCAGGAGTACCACATCGAAGACGTCCACCGGGCAGGTGGCATCCCCCGCGATCCTTGGCGAACTCGACCGTGCAGGTCTGATCAACACTTTCAGCCCGACGGTTCACGCTGAAACGCTCGGCGCGGCGCTCGACCAGTGGGACATCATGCGCAACCCATCCCCGGAGGTTGAGGAGTTTTTTCGCGCCGGGCCTGCGGGAATCCCCACCCAGGTCGCGTTCAGTCAGAGCGAACGCTGGCCGACCCTCGACCAGGACCGGGCCACGGGGTGCATTCGCGACGCCGAACATGCCTATACGGCGGACGGTGGGCTCGCCGTCCTCTACGGCAACATCGCCGAACGCGGTTGTGTCGTCAAGACCGCTGGCGTCGACGAGTCGATCTTCACCTTTAGCGGCCCCGCCCGAGTTTTCGAAAGCCAGGAAGCCGCTTGCGAAGCCATCCTCGACCCCGACGTCATCAAGGCAGGTGACATCGTCATCGTCCGCTATGAGGGCCCCAAAGGCGGACCGGGGATGCAAGAGATGCTGTACCCGACCTCGTACATCAAGAGTCGCGGGCTCGGCAAGGAGTGTGCGCTGATCACCGACGGGCGATTCTCCGGCGGTACATCGGGCCTCTCCATTGGGCACGTCTCACCCGAAGCTGCCGAGGGAGGAGCGATCGGCCTGATCGAAGATGGCGACACCATCGAGATCAGCATCCCCGATCGAACGATCCGCGTCGCTCTCACCGATGAAGAGCTCGCTCACCGTCGCCTTCGCCAGGATGAACGCGGCCAGCACGCATGGACACCGGCAACGCCTCGGACCCGAGCGGTGTCAGGTGCACTTCGCGCGTACGCCGCCATGACGACATCGGCGGACCGCGGCGCTGTCCGTGACGTCTCACAAGTCAGCTAGGTGTCAACCCTGCCACTACGTTGCTGCCACGAAACGTTGCTCCCGCCATCCCAGGCTTGACCCACCGGGCACCGAGGCGTCTGCCCGAACGCGATCTCTCTGTCCGACTGGATCGTTGGGGCTGATCCCGCCAAGCTTTTCGCCATGCCTGACCTGCACAAACCATCGACCACCAAGATAGGAGCGGCCACCCGACTCCTGTTTGTCGCCGTGGCGGCGTTGTGCGTCTCCCTACTCCTCGTCGGCTGTAGCGACTCGAGCTCCACCCCGGCCACCCAGGCTGATGGGAGCCAGCGGCGTCCGCAGACTCGTGGTTTTGCTGGCAACACCGTGACCAACCTCGACTTCCTCGCCCAAGCAGCACGAAGCCTCATCACCGGTACGGCGATCTATGACGCCGACTTCGCCGACCCGTTCGTCTATCGGGAAGGTGGCGACTTCTGGGCATATGCGACCAACACCCAGGATGCTCATGTACCGGTATTGGCCAGTACGGGCGGGGGCGTCGTCGACGCCCTGCCCGACCTCCTGAATGGACCACCGAGGGCTACATCTGGTCCCCATCGGTCGCCAAGATCGGCGACCAGATGGTGCTGTATTACGCAACGGCCGCACTAGGCCGCATGTGTATTTCGGTCGGCATTGCCGACAACCCGCTCGGACCATTTGTCGACACGTCGAGCGAACCGCTGATCTGCCCCTATGACGACGGCGGGGTGATCGACCCGTCCCCTACGAGATCGACGGAAAGCGCTACCTCACATGGAAGATCGACGGCAACTGCTGCGATCTTCCCACCTCGATCGTCGCCTCGGAGCTCTCCGCGGACGGCACCAAACTCGTCGGTGAAACCACCACCTTGTTGACCCCCGACCAAGACTGGGAAGGTGGGCTCATCGAAGCACCCTCGATGACATCCCTCGACGGCAACCTCGTTCTCGCCTATTCGGCCAATGCTTGGGACTCAGCCAATTACGCCGTTGGAGCGGCGACGTGTCAAGGCCCCCTCGGGCCGTGCAGCAAGCTTGACGGACCGTTCCTTCACAGCGAAGGATCGTTCCAAGGACCCGGAGGCGAAGAATGGTTCACGTCTCCCTTGGGTGACACGATGCTCGTGTTCCGCGTGGCCGAAGGGTGATGTCAACGATGCAGATATCGGTCGACACCTCTACCTTGAGGTCGTCGACTGGGGACGGGGCCCCAAACTCGTCGGCAAGCAACGAGCCCGCACCGCCTTGGTCGTACTGATCGGCAGCATCCTGATCGTCGCTGTCGGCGCCGGTGTGGTACTCAACGAAGTCCGCAAGAAGCGGCGCAGCAAACACCGAAGACACCATCACCCCAGCGCTAGTCGTCGTTCGTGGCCGGTCCAAGCACCGGGTCAGGCTGGCGATCGATCCGAGCTGTCGACAAGGCTGCCTCCCATGTCCGACGCACGCTCGCATCGTTCCCCGTTGCACAACCCGACGTTTCGGGCGATCTGGATTGCTGGTTTGGCGTCCAGCATCGGGACCTATATGCACAACGTCGGTGCCGCGTGGGAGATGACCGATCTGACCGAATCGGTCACGGCGGTCGCCCTACTGCAGTCGGCGACATCACTGCCGGTCCTGCTGTTTGGTGCCGTTGGAGGGGCGCTCGCCGACATCGTCGATCGGCGCCGACTACTTATTTCGATGCAGCTCCTCGCCGCAGCCGTGACGGGCGCGCTGGCGTTGACCGCGTCGACCGACGAGCTCACCCCGACGATTCTGCTGGGTTTCACATTCACCATGGGCGCGCTGAGCGCGCTGGGCACGCCCACCTACCTGTCGATCTTTCCGAGCATCGTTCCCCGTTCTGAGCTCGCGTCTGCGATGGGATTGCAGAGTCTGACAACCAACCTTGCTCAAGCCATCGGGCCACTCGCTGGCGGGCTGATCGTTGCCAACCTGGGCGTTGCCTGGGTTTTTGGTTTGAACGCGCTGAGCTTTCTGACGATGGTCGTCGCGCTGCGCTCGTGGCACCCGAAGCGGGCCGATCCTCATCTGCCCGCCGAACACATCGGACGTGCCATCGCTGTCGGTGTGCGCTATGTCCGACATGAACCCCGCATGTTGGCCCTCCTCGCCCGGGGCGCGCTCCAAGGTTTTGCTATCGCTGGCTTCGTCGCGCTGATTCCCGCTGTTGCTCGAGGACAGATCCACTTGGAGTCGACCGGTTTTGGCGCGATGTCGGCAGGTGCGGGCGTCGGCGCTCTGATCACCGCTACCCGCCTGACCTGGCTTCGTGACCGGCTCGGACCCGACGGCCTGTTTGCGCTTTCAGGCATCCTCTATGTCGCTGCGATGCTCGTGTTAGCCGCGGCGACCAGCCTGTGGGTCGGCATGATCGCGACCGCTCTGGGCGGGGCGGCGTATCTGATCTTCATGGCGACGGTTTCGACCGCCGCTCAGGCCGTGCTTCCCGAGTGGGTCCGAGGGCGCGGACTGGCGGTCATGCTGGTCGTGCTACAAGGAGCGTTCGCGCTGGGTTCAGCCTCGTGGGGATGGATGGGCGACAGCACTTCCGTCGACACAGCGCTCGTCCTGGGCGCGGTCTTCACGATGGTGCAAGGGGTATTCGGGCGGGTGTTCTCACTGAAACCAGCGATGTCAGCAGACCCAACGCCTGCGCTGGTGTTTCCCGACCTGAATCCAACCACGTCGGTCCATGCCAGCGACGGACCGGTGTTGGTGACGGTGTCCTACCGGGTCGAGGACGGACGCCAGCAGGCCTTCATCGGGGTCATGCGCGCTGTAGGGCGTGCTCGCAGACGGGAGGGGGCGGTGCGCTGGGACGTCTACAACGATGTCGATCGACCCGGCCATGTCGTCGAGTCGTTCACCGTCGCCACCTGGGCTGAACACGAACGCCAGCGACGGCGCACGACCGCCGAAGATGTCGACCTGACCCGCTTGGTTCACACCTATCTGGTGGACGGACATCCACCAAAAGCATTTCACCTGGTCGCCGCCCGCGAGACAGAGGACGGATCCGCCCGATAGGTGCCTTTCGAGCGCCCCGTGTCCCGGGGATCCCCCAACTAACATTGTGAGCAGCACTGTCGAAGGGGAGGGCGTTCGTCATGCGGATTCGTTCGTTACTCAAAGATCCGAAGTTCGGCTCGATCCCGTTGTTCCTCGGGACCGTTGCGTTAGAGGCGTGGTATCTGAAGCGCCAGCCGACGCGCGGCCCTATCCCCCGTCCCGATGGGCCTGGTTTGGGTGCGCAGCAACAGTTCGCGGCGCTTGAGCCGCAACACGAACCGCTCAAGCCATACGTTGGATACCGCGCCGAGGATGCAGCCGCGTCGCTGGCGATGGGCACGGGCAGCCTCGCCTTGAACATGGTCTATGACCAGATGTGGCACCGCATCGAACGGCGGCTGTACGACAAACGCCTGGTCGATGTGGGTTCGGGGCCGCTCGGTTGGGTGGTCGCGGTCGTCGGCTGGGACTTCATCTATTACTGGGAGCACCGGGCCAGTCACCGAGTGCGGCTGCTGTGGGCCAACCACGTCAACCATCACTCATCTGAGTATTACAACCTGACAACGGCGCTTCGTCAGCCCTGGTCGGACTACCTCACCCGATGGTTCTTCTTGCCCTTAGCATCGGTGGGTGTCACACCCGGCTTGCACCAAACCGCAGCAGGCCTGAACCTTTTGTATCAGTACTGGATTCACACCGAAGTCATTGACCGGTGTCCCGCGCCGGTGGAAACAGCCCTGAACACCGCATCGCATCATCGAGTTCACCACGGATCAAACCAGCAGTACCTGGACAAGAACTACGGATCCATTTTCATTATCTGGGACCGGCTCTTCGGTACGTTCGAACCCGAACGAGAACGACCCCGATATGGGCTGACCAAGAACATTCACACATTCAACCCGGTCCGCATCGCCTTCCATGAGCTCGTTGCGATCGGTCGCGACGTCCGCCGCGCTGCGACGTGGGGCGACCGACTGAAAGCCGTCTTCGCTCCGCCCGGCACCAAGGTCCGCTTTCAAGTCGACGAGCTTGCCGAGCCTGGAGGGGCGTCGCCCGGCCAACCCGGAGCAATAAGACCTGCTCCTGAACACGCGGCGTTGGGCCTTCATGCTTGAACTCGCCGCTGTTCCTGCTGCGGCACTATTGCCACAAGATGAAACGCCTTCGTCGAAGACGATGGAACAGCCGATCCCGGTGATCGTCGCACAAATGTCCGCGAGGTCGCCGATGGACACGGGCGACATCGGCGCCCAGAGGCCGACAGGGAGCGCTGTCTGCGCACCCGCGAAAGCGCCGACGTGACGACCCAGTTGCGACCGAAGTCGCAGCCAAATCTGGACAGCAAAAAGCGGCCCGGTCAACCGGGCCGCTTTTCAAGAAACCAAACGCTGAGGGTCTAGAAGCCCCAGGTAGGCAGGTTGTTCACGATTTGGTTGATGAGGACACGGACAGCGTCCAGACCGGTCGTGGCGAAGGTACCGAGGCCACCGACGGTGCCGTTGATGAGGGCCGACAGCGTGGTCATTGCGTCACCAGCGAGGGTCACACCGTTGTTGATGATGCCGCCGTTGATGAAGTTGATGCCCTCGGAAATGACGAGGGCGATGAAAGCGATCAGGGTAAGCATTGTGCACACTCCATAGAGTTGGGGTATTGGGTTACGTCCGTTTTTCGGCCTCTGTCCGGCCGGGGACGACGCAGAGCAACATACCAGTCGTTTGACCCCATCGCATCCATTTCAACCTCCGTTTACCAAGTTCCTTTTCGTGTTGGATCGGACGCAGACCCGGTACTAAAAGCGACGATCTCGTGCTACACCGCGCAGTGACCACGACCCCCACACCAGGCAAAACCCCTGTGAATTCAACACTTTGACGATATTGGACCCCGCTGGCCTCCCTCCGCCGATGGGCTGCCTGATGCAAGCAAACGCAAACTCCATGCATGCTTCATGTTTCTGGCTGGTTATCGCCTTGTTAGCCGGGCGAGTCGGCGAGCAAGATCGATGCCCGGCTTCTCGCGCTGATTCGCCGTCCGATCATTACAACCCTCTTTGGCGCCTTTGAGGTATTCCAACCCCCAGAACCTCCCTCGCTGGGTCGGAAAACTCGGGCAGAGTCCACGGCGCGAATGGGCCAGGCGCGCACATCATCCCTAAGAGGGTCAACGGGTACGGACTAGCTTGTTGGGTGCTCGGCTGTGCATTGCCCGCTCATGCAGCTTGCGCTGCGGGCCGCTCGGGCCACGGCCCGGCCTATCCGCCGGGCCTCTCAGTTGGAGCACACTCTGACTAACAGCATTGCCCGATACGGAGGTTCTCGTCTTCATGCGTAGTCCAAAAGACTTCTTTTCACCCCTGGCCGTGGGGGCGCCAGCACCGGTCATGGAGATCCCGTTCCGCCCCTCGCGGATGATCCACTTCTTTGATCCATCCAACGAAAAGATGGTGTCGAAGATTCCGTCGATGGCAGAGCAGGCCGATGTGCTGCTCGGCAACCTGGAAGATGCGGTCTCGGCCGACAATAAGGAGGCGGCCCGAGCTGGCCTCGTGAAGGTCGCAAAAGCATGGGACTACCCCGACACCCAGCTATGGACGCGCATCAACTCGCTCGACTCGCCCTGGTGCCTCGATGACCTGATCACATTAGTCACCGAAGTCGGCGACAAACTCGATGTGATTATGGTGCCCAAGGTTGAAGGCCCCGAAGACATTCACTACGTCGACCGCCTGCTCGCTCAGCTCGAAGCCCGGGCGGGACTCAAGCGACCCATCCTGGTCCACGCCATTCTCGAAACCGCTCGGGGCGTCGCCAACGTCGAAGCGATCTGCGGTGCTAGCCCGCGCATGCAGGGCCTGTCGCTCGGACCGGCAGACCTTGCCGCCGACCGCAGGATGAAGACGACACGGGTCGGTGGCGGCCACCCCGGCTACCTCGTCCGTCAAGACCCCAACCCGGACGACCCCGACGCACCGCGGGTCACCTATCAACAGGATCTGTGGCATTACACCGTCGCACGGATGGTCGACGCGTGCGCGACGTTTGGGCTGCTGCCTTATTACGGACCGTTCGGGGACATTCGCGACACGATCGCCTGTGAGGACCAGTTCCGCAACGCGTACCTGTTGGGCTGCGTCGGTGCGTGGAGTTTGCACCCCGTCCAGATCGAGATCGCCAAGAAGGTGTTCTCGCCGGAGCCGAGCGAAGTGAAATGGGCGGTCAAGGTGATCGACGCCATGGGTGACGGCACCGGCGCGGTCATGATCGACGGCAAGATGCAAGACGACGCCACCGTCAAACAATGCAAGGTGGTCGTCGACCTGGCCAAACGGCTCGCGGCCCGAGACAGCGACCTTGCGGAAGCGTACGGTTTCTGACCGCCAACGCAACAGACTCCGGCCCTGCTGGCCCGCGAGTCCCGCGGCACGATACAAACCGAAAGATGACCGATGAGCGATCTCTACCGTCCCCGACGATCCGTCCTCTATATGCCAGCGGCAAACGCCCGCGCACTGGAGAAGGCCAAATCGATCCCTGCAGATGGCCTGATCTTCGATCTCGAAGACGCAGTCGCTCCCGACGCCAAAGAAACAGCCCGTGAACAGGCCGCGGCGGCCGTCGCCGACGGAGGCTACGGTCAACGCGAGGTGACCATTCGATGCAACGGGTTAGACACGCCATGGGGCGCTGATGATCTGCGCGCCGCAGCGCAGGCGGGTCCGGATGCAATCGTGATCCCTAAGGTTTCAGGAGCTGGGCACATCGCCGAGATCGAAACCCACCTAGAGATGGCAGGTGTGCCCGACCACACCATGATTTGGGCGATGGTCGAAACACCCGAGGGCATCTTGTCGGTACGCGACATCGCCGCCGTCGAGCGCGTCGCCACGCTCGTCATGGGCACCAACGATATGGCTAAAGAGCTGCGCGCCAAGCTCGTACCGGGTCGGGCCCCACTGCTGACCCACCTGGCGAACTGCGTGCTCGCCGCACGCGCGGAAGATGTCGTGGTGCTCGACGGCGTCTACAACGACATCAAGAACGAGAATGGCTTCGCTGCGGAGTGTCAGCAGGGTGCCGAGATGGGTTTTGACGGTAAAACCCTCATCCACCCAGCGCAGGTCGATCCCTGCAACGGCGCCTTTTCGCCATCTGAGGACGAGGTCGACCACGCTCGCCGAGTGATCGCGGCGTTCGAAGAAGCCGAGCGCGAAGGACGAGGGGTCGTGACGGTCGACGGTCGCATGATCGAAAACCTCCACGTCGACAACGCCCGCCGCACCCTCGCCGTCGCTGACGCGATCGCTGCGCTCGACCAGTAAGCAGTCCGCGAATGAGTGGCCGATCTGGTGCCGACACGATGCCGCCCGACGACCGGGGCGACGTCGTGTCGTCTCGCTCCGGGCTGGCTACTGGCCCGCGGGGTGCCGCCGACGACGCGACGACGGGCTCGGCAAGAGTGCATGGTCGAACTGGAGTGGAGGGCGACCCCTCGGCCCACCAGCAACTCGGACGGTCTTTGGCTGGTCGGGTCGTTGCCCCGCTGTTGGGCGTCATGTGTCTGGTCTGGCTGATCGGATGTTCAACGACAGAGGAATCGAGCGACCACGACCCCGACGCGGTGGTCACGACCACCACGCTCGACTTGCGGGTCGTCAAGGCGGTCAGCGCTGAAGAAGCCGACTGGCGCGACAACCTCGACGAGGTGTGCGGCACATGGACGCCGCTTGGGACCGATATCACCACCCTCGATCAGGCAATTGCGTTCATCAAAGCCGATGGAGATCAGCTCGCAGCGAACGTCGCTCAGATCGCCGAAAGCGACCCGCCTCCGGTCGCAACCCCGGAAAGTGACGCGTTCGTCGCGCACGTCGAGGTCCTCCAAACTGCGATCGACCGAGCATCTCAAGCGGCGGCGGATGACGACCGCGCCGCCTTTGCCGAAGCGTACGACCAGCTCATCGCCGCGAACATCGCCACCGACATCGACGGTATCCGCATGGGGCTAGATGTGTGCGCGCCGGAACAACCCAGCATCAATGTCGAACCGGACGTACTGATCGACCGTGGCTGGGCGTGGAGCTACCTGGACCGCACCTTCGCCGCCCCCGGCACCGACGATGCTCTGATGCGCTGTTTTCATGATCAGATGCAGCGCAAACAAAGCTTCGATGAGCTCTTAGACGCGACGCTTCGGCATGCCACCCATTCGGCTGTGGTAACCCTGCCTGCCCTGACCCAAGAGGCGCAACGGACATGCCTCGACGCCGAATCGGCGTAACGGCAGCCATCTCACCAGCTCGTGCTGATTGCCTACTCGTCCGCACTCGGCAGCACCGCTTCGAGCGCTGCTACTTCCTCGGGCGCAATGTTCCCGCAACTTTGAGTCGGCATGGTGAGCGATGAGCCATCCGAAAACTTCACCACCGCCAGATAGCTGAGCGGAATTCCTTCCACCTCTGTTGGTTTGCTCACCGCTGCATCGAGCGCTTCAAGATCGGGTACGTGCCAAGCGCTATTGGAGTCGACCCGCACAATGATGTCGGTGATGGCGTCAGCCCCGACGCTGAGCGGCAACGGCGCGACGTCGGAGAGATATGCCGTCTTGAGACCTCCCGAAGACAACTCGTGAGCTTCCTCGATACCGAAGCCCTCGGTTGGCGTCAGGGTCGCCGCCTGAATCCATCCATAATGATCGGTGCCGGGTGCGACCTTGTCTTCGACGAGCCCCTCTTGAATATCGAGGGTGCGTTGGCGACCCCCTGAATCGAGGACGACCTGGACCGACTCGATTTCTTCGGACTGGTCGGTGGTGTTGATCAAACGAAGATGCGTCTCGCAGAGCCATACGTCGCGAGCCTCAGCATCCTGACGTTCGTCGACGAAGGTCCGGACGTCGGCCAAGGCGACAGCTGGTGAAGCGTAGGCAGCGCGATCATCTACTTGGGCAGCGTCCGCGGTGGTTCCTACCGAAGCGTCACCGTCGTCATTCGCTTTCACCTGCTGAAGAGCGAAGAGCGCAAGGGCGATCGCGAGGACCGATGCGACTAGAGCTGCGAGAAGCAGCGGATGATTCGGGTCCTCCGAGAGCACGATTCGTTGTGTCTCGCCGATGCCGCCATCTGAATCACCGACGCGGTCGACCGGCCCCCTGCGTTCTGCTGCGGGCCCGGCATCGCTGCCTCCGACCGCCGCTGTCGAGGATGCTGCTCCGGCCGTTCCCGCTGCTCCCGCTGCTCCCGCTGCTCCGGCTGCTCCGGCTGCTCCCGAAGCCGAACGCCCTGAACGCACTGGTTGGGGTACCGCTTCTGGCATAGGCGATCCAGCCTGGTCGTGCGGAGAGGCGCCGTGGGTGTTCGATATTGCCACGATGTTGTCGGACGCTTCCTGGGCCGGAACCTCCAGCGCGGACCCGCCGAAATTTGAGCGAGCTGGTCCGGGGGCGGCCTGTCCGGGTCCGGCCTGTCCAGACGCGGCCCGCCCAGACGTGGCCTGTCCGGGGGCTGTCCGGAGGTGGCCTGTCCAGACGTGGCCTGTCCAGACGTGGCCTGTCCGGAGGTGGCCTGTCCAGACGTGGGCTGGACGAGCTGGGCGGGCTGCGCTCCGGCAGAAGAAACGTGCTTCGTAGCCGCTTGCGTTGATTCGGCGTCTGTTGTCGACTGGGTCATGGTGATGTGTGGAGGCCGCAATGGGCCGGACACAGCCTGAGCACCGTCCGCCAAGGGCTCCGCCTCGGGAGGCGCGTCGTCGAGACGCGACGGCGCTCCGTCGACGACCCAGATGGAAGGCACCTCGGATGCGGGCACGTATCGCTGGCTGCTCCAGTCTTTAATCGCTGGGTCTCGTCGATCGAGCCCGCTCCGAAACGAGCTGGTCACCGGACCGTCGGGATCCTTCTGCTCACCTGAGGGATCGGTCGATGTGTCGTCTGGAGTACCGACCGGACCTTGACTGGGGCTTGCAACGACCGCGTCAGCCGCGGGCTGTTCTAGATGTCGTTCGTCTGTCATGTCGCACTACTGCCATCGCTGTGAGTCCTCAAAAGATTTGGCCTTTGTGAAGACGGCGGTCGTTCGCCCTCTGAGAGAACCCCCGTCCGATCACCAACGCCGGCTCACACTGGGATTCAACCGGTTGTTTGGAGGGTCCTTCATGTCTGATCGGGTTGCGGGCGGTCCCGGAACGGTCCACCACAGTGTCGTCGCGGCGACGCATCTTCTTTAAGCATTGCAGGCCTACCGACGCCACAAAACCTCTACCCGCGCGCCGCTACACCACAGAATCGGGGCGTTTTGGCGTTACCCTGCAAGCTGTGAGCGACGTCGACCACAGCCATGCTGGCCAAGCCAAGAACGGCAACGCCAATACAAGCGCCACACCCGCTGGTACGTCGATCAAAGACCCATGGCGGCGCGCGCGTCTCGGATTGGGTGCCCTAGCGCTGATCAGCGGCGCATCGACCGCCGCATACATGTGGCTGGGTCTGTCATTGCTGGATGCCTTCTATCAGACGATCATCACGATCTTTACGGTTGGCTACACCGAGGTCGGTATCGGCACGGACCAGACCGCGTACCGACTCGTGACGATCTGCGTCATCGTGGCGGGGACAGGTGTCGGGTTTTATACGTTGGGAGTTGCGTTCGAGGCTCTCGTCGAAAGCCGACTGAGCGGCTTGTTTGGGAGGATGCGCATGCAGCGATCGATCGATCAGCTGAACGGCCACGTGATCGTCTGTGGATGGGGTCAAGTCGGCCAAGCCATTACCGACTCGATCTCTCATGAAGGCAAAACCGTCGTCGTCGTCGACGACAGCTTGGACCCGGCACATCTGCCCGACCACCTCTGTGTACTGGGCGACGCCACCGACGACGACGTCTTGCGTTTGGCGGGTATCGAACGTGCGGGGAGCCTGGTCGTGGCGCTGAATTCCGACGCGGACAACCTCTATGTCTCGCTCAGCGCGCGTTCGTTGAATCCTGGCGTGTTCATCGTGGCCAGGGCCAATAGCGCCGAGGCCGAACCGAAACTGCATCTGGCGGGGGCGAACCGGGTGGTCAATCCTCACGAGATCGGCGGCAACCGTATGGCCGCGCTGGTCATGTCACCCAACGTCGCTGAGTTTCTCGACCAGGTCATGACCGACCCCAAGTTGGACATCCGGCTGATCGAGCTGCACGTCAAAGAGGGCGATTTTCTCGATCGCCATTCGTTGGCCTCGGCGGGTATCCGCAAGTCGACCGGCGCCAGTGTGTTGGCGCTTCGGCGGCTCGATGGGCAGTTCATTCACAACCCCGACCCGCATACAACCGTCTATGCCGGGGATGTCTTGATCGTGTTGTGCACCCCCGATCAGCACGCGAAACTCTTGCGCCTTTCGGGAGCGGCGGACCCGGGCTCGGACTGACGCAAACACAGTTTGCTGCACCCCTCCCGGCCGACGCTCTGGGGCCCTGGACCATGCCGTTGGAGTACGCGTCGGGTGCGTTGGCAGGGAGTTAGCGTGCGGGCTCGCTGTCGTCGGCGTTGCGCCCGAGTTGGCGCGTGCTCAGTAGCACAACGCCGGGCCCCCAGAACTGGAACGTGAAGCCCTCTCCGGTTCGAAGTTCGTGGAGAGACCGTCCAGCGAGGGCGCGCCGACGCTCGTACCGTACGGTATTCGCGAACGCTAGAACGATGCTCGAATCGACGATGACGGTCTCGCCTGGATCAAGGACCATGCCTTCGGCGAGGCCATGGGCGCCCAACAGCACACCGCCCGAGCCGGTGCACTGCACGAGGCGAACACCGTCACCCCCGACGGCGGCTCGCACGCCGGACCAGTTCGAGTCGATCTCGACCGTAGCGTCGGATGCGAGCCAGGCCGATCGGTTGACGAGCCAACCCTCTTCAGCTGTGACGTCGAGGTGGATCACGTCGCCATGCCCTTCTGCGACGATGTCGAGCCATCCTCCGGAAGCACCCGCAACGGCCCACGCCGGTTGGCTGATGTTGCCGCGGATGCTCCTCCGCCACGCTCGGCGCCATGAACCCTCTGCGACCATGTCGAAACCGATGCTCGGCGTGTGGGCAACCACCGCACCGGCCTCAACCAGAATGCGTTCCGTCGCGCCGAGTGAACAGCGAGCGACGGTCGAAACGGGTTGATGTCTCAGCGCGATTTCCAACGATCAGCCTTTGTTGCGGGGCCCGTTGAGCCAGAAGCGCACCAGCCTACGCGGCAGACCTGCTCACAACGCCCCATCCTGGCAACGCCCCATCCTCACAACGCCGACCGGACATCACCCGGTGCACAAGGCCGCTCCGAAGCGTGGCGCGGCGACCGGACGGCGTCACGACAACCCGTCCTGGCTACCGCTACCGATATCTACCCCGACCGCCCCGACAACCCGACCGCTGGCCGTTGGCCGATGGAGCGATGGGCGATGGGCGATGGGCGATGAGCGATGAGCGATGAGGGATGAGGGATGCCTATGAGGCTTCGTCGCGTTGGGCGTTGAGTTCACTCAGTCTGGACTGGGCCGCTTCGAGTTCGGCTTCGAGTTCGGCGACACGTTCGTTGAGATCGTTGCCCTCACCACCGGCCTCAGCACCCCGCACCAAGGCGTCGATCGCGATCGTCAGCGAGTCGATCTGAGCTTCGGTCGAAGCGATCTGATCGTCGATCGTTTCTGGTTGGGGCGCCGTGTCGGGCACGGTTGTCGTTTGCGTGGGCTCACCAGGCGGTTCGACGGCGATCCCTGGCTCGACCGGCATCGGAAAGCCCAGCCCCTGGTAGTTGGCCGTCTCGACAAATGCCCTATTTTCAAAGGTCGTGCCGTCGTGCAACGCGACGCCGAGCGGACCGACCGTGATGACGGCGCCATTGGCGATGACGGTGCGTTCGATGGTCGGGGTCACGATGACATCGGACATGGTGACCTTGCCGTCACCATCTACGTCGGTCAGGTTGGAGTATTGGTTCATCGCACCCTTCTTGGCCAATGTCCCGGCTTCGGTGTCGATCTGAATGGCAAACAGTTCCAGGCGGGGGTAACCGGTATCGGTACTGCTCCACTGTTCGATCGGCACAAAAGCCATCGACGTGGGCGCCCAATACAGGAAGGCACGATGATCGGTATTGACGTTGCCATCGTCGACAGAAATCTTGTCGACTCGCTTGGGGTCCTTGGCGTCAGAGACGTCAAAGAGCGCAATCTGGGCTCCGGTTCGACGACCCTCCATGGTGGCGTCGGTACCGACACCAACCAGCAAGTTGTCCCCGATGGGATGCAGATAGGACGAGAAGCCTTCGATCTTGAGCTCACCCTCGACCGTGGGATTGGTTGGATCCGACAGGTCGATCACATAGAGGGGGTCCACCTGCCTGAAGGTCACCACGTATCCGCGATCACCGATGAAACGGACCGACTGGACCTCTTCACCACGGCCAAGTCCACCCACTTGGCCGACTTCCACCAGCGCACCGTCGTCTCTGGAGAGAACCCTGACCGTCGATGTCGTCGCGCCGGTGTTCCAGTTGCGGGTGGTCGTCACGACCCGCAGGTCGTCGTCGTATTCAGACATCGAAAACTGGTTGAGCAAGGTCCCGACGACAGCGCCGCCACCGACGTATTCGGCTGCTGCCCCAGGATTGGCTATGTCGAACTCGTGGATGTCGGTTAAGGCTCGCTCGGTGGCACGCCGGGCATCCGCCTCGGACATGTTGTCCCAATCGATCCAACGTTCCGATGCGACGAAGAGCGACTCAGGTGACGCATAGACGGTTTGTCCGCCGGCAAACACCCCTGCCGACGTTGTGGGAGCAAGCCCGTCACCCGCCAGGTCGACGGTGACCACACTCAACAACCCGAAACCCGAGAACAGGTCAGGTCGGTATGCGCGTTCGCAGTCGATCAACGTGCCTTCAGAAACGTCGCCGTCCTTGTCTTCATAGACGTAATAAGGCAGCCAGTCTGCAAGCTCGCTCGCCTCGATCACTTCACGATTGGCCCGGATTGCTTCGCGCTCGCCGCGCAGCCCAGCACCGGTCGGCGTCTCAAAGGCCAGTCCCGTCGGCATCGACGCCGACACCAGACGAACGACCCCGTCCACCATGCGTGCCGTCAGATAGTTGCCGTCGATCTCAAGCGTGCCGAGTTTTTTTGGCTCTGACGGGTCAGAAATGTCGTATTCGACCATGACCGTCACCGCATTGCCGCCTCCCCAATAGGCGCTATCAGCAGCCGCGTTCCGTTCGGCGGCAACGGGCAGGGACCCTTGCGAACTGCGGCCCATCACCAACAAGCGCTCACCGGAGAGGAACAATTCGTGTCCCCAATCCCCAGGCAGCTTGAGGTCGGCAAGCTCATCGAGCGTGTCGTCGCCAAGGCCGACGACATAGAGATGGCCGTCGCGGGCGGTGATCAACACCTTGCCGTTGGTCTTGACGATGTCGGGCTCGTCAACACCCTGTTCTTGAACGTTGGTCGCCGAATAGTCCTCACCTTCGACCGGGGCGAAGTCGACGCCGCCATCATCTGCGTACGCCTGGCTGGCCTTTGAAGCGGAAGCCGTATCAGCATCCCGATCGGCGGCCGACGCCGCGGGAGGAGCGGGCGCCATAGCCGGAACCGTTGCGTCGGGAACGCCGCCCTGAGCCGCCACACTTTCATCGGCGGCCTGGTCGTCCATCGCTATTCGAGAACCGGCATCGGACTCTAAAATGCCGACCTCCATGCCATAACCATAGGGACCGGTCACACCGGGTAGACCATAGGCACCAACGCGTTTAGCGCCTTCGTCCTTGAGCCACGACAGCAAGGCATCACATTCGCCTGCGGGGGTGAGCTGGTTCACGAACTCCACATCAAATGCGGCATCGGCGTCTGGCGCGTCGCTATCGGATCCCGTTGGGACGCCTCCTGTGGAGTGCACGTCAGTGGAGTCGGTCGTGTCTGAACCCGTCGAATCTTCGACATCGCTACATGCGGCTAGAACGACCACCCAAACCAGGGCGAAAGCCAGCAGAAGACGTTTATGGAACATTGCGGATCCTCTTCCTTGGGACGGCGGCGCCGATGGATGTTCAACAACTCTGACGCTGCAACAAGCCCACCGAGTTCCGTCGTTCACCAAATTGTGACATTGCCGTGTGACAGCGGTGCGACCAAATTCGCCGGGCATCGACGACGAGCACACGATGCATTGGACGTGCCGACACCACCCGCGACACGCCTTGCCTGAATCGACGGCAGGTCCGTAGGCTGACGCAACGTCCACCAGGTGGTTGGACACATCGGGTGTGGGGTGCGGCCCCAACGATCGACGCGGCGGTCAAACCGACCGTCGAGCGATCGCTTGCACGTATGTGCGCCGCCTTGTTGAGCAGCCGATGATGAGCGAGGCATTTGCGAGGTTTGTGGCGTGTCAGATCCCACTACGACCGTAGACACTTCCCCCAAGGACCGTCTCACGGCGCTCGCCAAGCGGTCTATCCGCTCGGTGACCAACGCTGGGGCCGGGCGGGGCAAAGGACTGTCCCGACGAGCCCAAGCCGCGCAGTTGAGCGCCCACGAGGAACTCATCGACGAAATCACCTTGACCGTCGAAGCTCTCGAACAGGCCATCGACTCGCTGCGACGCGATCATGCGGGGCGCCTCAACGTCATCGGCCAGCATCTTGCGGTCACGGTCGAGCGAGCGGATCGGACCGACGCCTCGATAGCGGAGACAAACCGGTCCATCGAGGCCACCCGTGACCACCTCGCAGCCATCTCGAACCACCTCGACGGACTATCTGCTGATCTCAACAAGACGTGGCAGCAGGTGTTGTCGGGAGAAAAACGCTTCGACCCGATCGAGGCGTTCCAGCCCTGGGCGAAAGCTGAGATTGGTTTCGCTACTACCCGCTTGGACGAACTAGCGGCGCGCCTCGATCAACTCGATCAAGGGTCGGCCGCCACCAAATTGCTGAACCAGCAGGCTGACGAGATGGGCGGTCGTCTCGACGAGGTCGCGTACCGCGTACTGGTCATCGAAGACGAGCTCAACGCCGCGCCATATGTCGCGAACCGCGAGTTCATTTTTACTCACGACGACGGACAAGAGGTGTTGGGCTTCGACACCGACGTGCCGATGTCGCCCGACGAACTTTACGTCGCCTTCGAGAACCTGTTCCGGGGTGATGTCGCCGAGATCGCCGACCGCCAGCGCGGATACCTAGACCTTCTCCCGGCCGACGGCGTCATCGCCGACCTTGGCTGTGGGCGAGGCGAAATGCTCGGATTGTTGCGCGAGGCCGGGCACGATGCCATAGGGGTCGACTTGGATGAAGGCATGGTCGCGGAATGCCGCCGACAAGACTTCAACGTCGAACTCGCCGACGCGATTTCGTGGCTTGAGAACCAGCCCGAGCATTCTCTCGCAGCGGTGTTTTCTGCACAGTTCATCGAACACATTCCACCGCCCGAACTTGAACGACTGTTCCGGGCGACCGCCCGGGCCTTGCGCCCAGGTGGCGTCATGATCGCCGAGACGGTCAATCCGCATTCGACCCGTGCGGCCAAGGCGTTTTGGGTCGACCTCACCCATCAGCATCCGATCTACCCTGAGGTCGTCGTCGCCCTCGCTCGCTTGACCGGGTTTGGTACAGGCCGGATCGTGTTTCCCCATGGGTCGGGCGCTTTCCGGCAGGACCTGGTGTCGCAGGGTGAATATGCGCTCGTGGCGACCACGGTGCCGCAACCGTTGGTCAGCGCTGGCCAAGATCGAGGCACCGAATCAGCTGATGATGCCCTCGAAGCAGATTCACACATCGACGCTGACGACTGACCAGGTACCAACGCAGCGGGCGTGACGAGCAGACATGGCCGCGGATCGCCGTTCAAAGGGCCTCGCTGGCGGGCTGTTCTTTCTCGGAGTGGCGGCCCTTGCGTCAGTGCTGTTCCAGGTCACCCAGGACTCCCCGATGAACTACTCCTTCAGGCTCAAGACGCCGAGTTCTTGTCCTTCGGCCCGCGCGGCCCCGCACCCCACCAGCTCGCAGAATCATCAGATGACCCCTCATCCGAACTGGCGGTCGGAGCTCAGGGACCCGACGCGGGTGGCGTCTCGACCCTGGAAGGCGAGGCAGAATCCGACGGTTCAGCGGAAGCCTTATCGGGCGGTTCGCCCGCCGCGCTGACTACATCGAGTACGAGCTCTCGGCACCGACGGCGGGTCCGTTACTCAAGGCGCTCGCTTGGGCGCTCGCGACGCTCCTCCTTCGCCCGTCCTCAATGCGGCTCAACGCTCCGACACGACGGACGGCAGGTCGGTGACATGGGCGTTCGCCGGTGACACCAACTTTGAGGGACATCTGGGAACACTGCTAGCGAAAGACCCCAGCCTGGTGTTGGAACCGGTTGGGCATCTGCTCGGTACCGCAGACCTGACCGTCGTCAACCTCGAAACGGCCGTGTCGGACGTGCCTGGGTCAGCGACCGCAAAACAGTTTGTGTTCAAAGCACCGACGACCGCGTTCGAGGCGCTCGCCGCGGCTGGTGTCGATGCCGTCACCATGGCGAACAACCACGGGCTCGATTATGGGCGTGATGGTCTGGCAGACGCGTTGGCCGCTGCGGACCGCGCCGGCGTCGAAGTCGTCGGCATCGGTCGAGACGAAGCGGAGGCCTTTGCGCCCGCGGAGTTCGTGATCGACGGGGAACGAGTGGCACTGTTCGGAGCGACCGACGTGATGGACGGGCCCTTGATCTCAGCGTGGCGCGCCGGGCCCGACAGATCCGGTCTGGCGATGGCCAAGGGCACCGATCTCGATGTGCTGGCCGGCGAGATTCGTCGGGTCCGTCCTGAGGTCGACACCGTCGTCGTCTACCTCCACTGGGGGGTCGAGCGGGCGACATGCCCGACCGAGAGACAGGTGTTCGTCGCAGACACGCTGGTGGCGGCGGGTGCCGATGTCGTGATCGGCTCACATGCTCACCGCCTCCAGGCAGCGGGCTGGCGCTCCGACGGGTCCTTCATCGGCTACGGGTTGGGCAATTTCGCTTTCGCTTCCGCCGGTGGTGAGGGGGCCCAGAGCGGTGTACTGAGACTCGAAACCGACGATCGAGCGGTGGTAGCAGCGGCATGGCTACCGGCACTCATCCGTTCGGGTCAGCCCATCCCTCTGGCAGCGGACAACGCCGATGCAGCGTTCTCACACTGGCGCTCCCTCCTCGCCTGCACCGATCTCACCCACGATCCCCGCTGAAAATCCCTCCGTGTGTCCCTGCACCGTGTGTCCCTGCACCGCGTGTCCCTGCACCGTCCACCCAACCGCGCGGCTGAACAACTCCACCGGGACCGCGGCCGGGCAGCACTACCGCGGTCCGGCAGCACTCCTCCTAATAGACGCCGCCGAGTTTGCGGTGGTCCCACGACACGATGTCATCGGCCTTGACCCGAATGGCAACACGCTTGGCGCCCATCATCTCTGCAGCGCCAGCGATCGAATCTTCGTCGAGTCCTTCGATGTTGCGACGGACGATCGCACGCCCCAGTCGGAACCGCTCCTCAGGTTCACTGATGATGTCGACCTCACCGTTGATCTGAATCCCACGCAGCTCTTCGTACGCGGTGCCGTCCTCCACCAGACAGCAGATGCGCGGGTCACGTTCGAGGTTCTTGACCTTTGGCTGGTCGCGCACGTCCAGAACACGATGTCGTCATCGTCGAGCGCGTACCACATAGTCACGAGATTCGGCGCTCCGTCGGGGTTGATCGTGGCGATCTGAAGGCTTCTGCATTCTTCGAGCATCTCGCGGCGCTCGTCGGCGTTCATGGTGATGAGATCTCGGCGACTCATGTCATTGCTCCTTGAAAATCGAATGGTGGTGATGCGGTCATGCCGGGTCGGACGACGGTGCGTCAAGCGGTCCACATGCCCGTCGATACTGGTTCGGTCAGGGCCGCCGCTGGTCGACACGACAGAAACAGTGCGCATGGGCAGAGCGCTGTTTCTGTCGACCGAATGTCGACCGGGTCCGCCCCGGTACAACGAGTGACGCAAACTCGCGGGAAGACTATCGGTGTGCCACGCCCATGCCGAGCGGATCGGGCTGCAACCGCTTGAAGCGCGGACACAGCCTGCGCCGCCGCTATCGGTGTGCCACGCCCATGCCGAGCCGATCGGGGCCGACGCCTGGGCGAATCCTGACCGGGGGTCCATCGGCGGAGCGATTCAGGCCGGTCGATGCTCGCGGACCAAGGCGGACCAGGGCGTGCGGACCAAGGCGGCGCGGACCAGCGCAGGCAGACCAGGGTGGGCAGACCAGGGTGGGCGGACCAAGACAGGCAGACCAGCGCAGGCGGACCAGGACCAAGGCGGTGCGGACCGGCACGGGCGGACAGGGACCGCGGCCGCCTACACAGACCGCGGCCACCGGCCGCGATGTCCGCAGCACACGGATGCGGCCGGTCGTCGCCAAAACCGGTACGGTTTGGAGTTCCGCGCGGCAAGAACTCAGGCAGTTGGGGCGGCCCAAGAAGGGCGCGACCCGCCTGGTGGAGAGGTGAACGGTGCCGAAGAATCCTGATCCCACGATGGAGTTGACCACGATCACGGGTCACACCAGGAAGCTCGACGACTGGCTCACCATCTTTCACCTGTGTGCTGTCGTCCTGCCCGAGCGTCCCGAAGCGGCGGAGTTTGATCGTCTCGCACATCGGACCTTGCACCATTTTGCCCAGTCGGATTGTCGTGTCGCGTACATCGTGATCGGCAGCGAACGGGGTGCCCGGCGTGTGCTCGGTTCCGATGCCGACGACTTCTTGTGCTTCATCGATCCAGCTGGCACCTTCGCCGAAGAGGTCGGTATCACCACCGTTCCTGCTCTGGTCCACCTTCGCGCTGACACCGCATTCGTCGACGCAGCTCAAGGCTGGGACCCAGTGGCGTGGCAGCGGGTTGCCGACGGCCTCACCAAGGCATCGCACTGGACCAAACTCGTCTACCCCATGCCTGGCGATCCGGCCCCGTCCCCCGGTTGGGGCGTGGCGGTCGGACGTCACGTCTAGGTCTGCTGAGAGGTGCCCGGTCTGGACTGGGCGGGAACGCGAACGGCCTTTGATCGCGTCGAGACTCGCTGGCCGCAGATCGGGCGGTATCGAAACCGTCTCGACCATCGCCTGCAACCGCTGACCGTTCGTTGGCGTCATGTGCGGCGCCTGGGTCCGCTCCCCAATTGGGTGCCTGGCGTGTTGGTCATCAGCCTGTTGGTGTTGCTGTTGGCGCCTCCGCAGACGGTGTTCATACCGACCGGTGGGCTCGACCCCAGCTATTACGCAGGACTGGCGATGGCTAAGACCCGCGGCTTGCACTTTGGCTCGGAGGTGATGTTCACCTACGGGCCGTGGGGTTTTCTCGAGAACACCGGGGTTTATGAGACCGGGCCAGCCTGGTGGGCCACGCTGTACCGGGTGCTGGTACAAGGCGTTGCGGTGTTCGCCCTGGTGGCGGTGTTGCGCCACAACTTTGGTCGACTGGCAACGTTGGCGATTGGGTTCGTTTCCGCTCGTTGGGGCTTTGAGCTGATGTACGGCGTCGGGCCCAGCCGTCTGCTCACCGTGACGGTGATCGGCGTCCTCGTCTTTGTACTGACACGCCGGGTCACGCCCGGACGTGGGTGGGCACTGGCCGCCTCGGTGCTCGGCTCATTCCTGGTGTTGGTCAAGTTCAACGACGGTGTGGTCGTGCTGACAGCGGCCGCGTTGGCGGCGGTCGTCTCGGGTTGGCGCCGCTCTCGGTTCGGGGTGGCGCCCCGACCGGCATCACCGAGCGAGGCCGACTCGCTGTTGCTGCCTGGGCGACTCGGCCACCGCTTCGTCAAGCTCTGGCGACTCTGCCAGCTCGGCAAAGGGCGCGGCGTCCGAGTTGCTCGGGGCAGGGTCGCGGGCTTGTATCGCTGTTGGCGTTCTGGCTGCTTGCAGGTCAACGGCTTGGCGACCTACCGCGTTTCCTCCGAGGTTCGCTCGAACTGTCGCGCGGCTTTTCGACCGCTATGCAGACCACCAGCGCGGGAGCGATGGGTGACGTCGGCGTGGCGTTGCTGATCGGCTCGCTGACCATGGCGGTGTGTTGGTCGGCTGGTCGGGGCGGCGGCAGATTTACCCAGGTAGGGAGCCTGGCCATCGGCGCATCGCTGATCTACGGCACCTGGAAACATGGCTTTGTGCGCCAGGGCGCCGACCGTGAGCTGTTCTATTTCTTGGGGCTCAGCGTGGTCATGCTGTTTGCCGCACGTAACCGGTGGCGGTCATTGGTGGCGTTGTTGGCGATCGGCGTCATGGGATGGTCGGTCGCTCATTTCGATTATGAGCCTCGTCAGCGGCTGTCACTCGCGAACGCCCCAGTCGGTTGGGGCGATACGGTCAGCGTGCTCACCAGCGGTAAGACGCGGGCCGATTTCCGTCAACAAGGCCTCGATTACCTTCGTGCCAGCTACCGCCTACCCGCCGAGATCTATGACCAGATGGACGGCAAGAGCATCCATGTCGATCAATGGGAGACCGCTCTGGCCTGGGCTTTTGCTGGAGTCGATGAGACGACCTGGCGGCCGGAGCCCGTCTTTCAGCGTTACACCGCGTATACGCCATGGCTCGACAACGCGAATGCGGAGGCTCTGACCGGCGCCGCCGCTCCATCGATGATCGTTGCCGAGCGCAACGTGATCGATCGGCATCTGTCTCGGTTCGATGCGCCCCATACGGTCCGGTCGATGGTGTGCAACTATCGGTTGACCGTGCCGGGCGATCCTGTGCCGGTTGGGCGCGACGGCACGAGCCTGGCCGAGACCGTGGACGATGCGTCGAGGTTCGCCCGCACTCCGCCATGGGTGTTGTGGACCCGCGCTGACAACCGTTGCGGTTCGGTGGATGAGGCCGAGGCACTCGAGGTGCCCGTCGGTGATCTGGTCGACGTTCCCATCGCACCCGGCGCCGATTATTTCGTTCTGGCCCGCTTCGATGAGATGGATCAGCGCCCCGTCGACCGGATGCAGCAGATGCTGTGGAAGGGCGATGAGTGGTTTATCCGCACCCCGTTTGACGGACCCGCCGATTCACCCGACGCCCAGACCTTCCGCTTCGTGACCAGCACGGCGACCCAGTGGCACGTGCTGTCCTGGCCGGCGTGCCTCGACATGTCCCCCGAGGCGTTCGACCCGGGTTCGATCACATCGTTCCGTCTGGCGCCCGGCACCCGCCCCTCACCGGAGTCCTGGGACATCACGCTCAAGGCACACGGCGACCCCTACACCGTCACCTTTGCGACACAGCCTTACACCTGCGACTAGGTCGCGGTCATGGGCAGCTCGGCAGCGGGCTCGACGAAGCATCTGCTGACATGGGGCGCGTGGGCGCGCTCTCCGAGAGCCGACCGAACTCCCCGATGTGCCGGCGCACGAAGGCCCCGGAGACCCAAACTCCTCGCCAAGCGGGAGCAATCCACCACGGCCCGGGCCCGGCCGCAATGGGGCCGGGGCACGAAGGCCCCGGAGACTTTCGGGCAACCGATCATTGCCGGACATCATTCGCAGCCGCAATGGGGCCGGGGCACGAAGGCGGAGACTCAAAATTCTCACTCGATGCCCCGAGATTCTGAAAGCCGCCGCAATGGGGCCGGGGCACGAATGCCCCGGAGACACGCAACTATCGCCGGCAGCTGAATCTGAATGGGGCGGGCCCCCCGGAGACGTTGCAATGGGGCCAATGGGGCACGAAGGCCCCGGAGACACGCAACTATCGCCGGCAGCGTTCAGAGCTGCTGGTCGAATGCCGCAATGGGGCCGGGGCACGAAGGCCCCGGAGACTCGAGGTCGGTCCGGTCCTTGATCAGCTGGCCGCTTGGGCCGCAATGGGGCGGGGCACGAAGGCCCCGGAGACGCCGCGAAAAAGTCCTGGCCAAACGCACGAAGGCTACCGGATCTGCCGCAATGGGGCCCGGGGCACGAAGGCCCCGGAGACTTGTGCTACGGTTTTGATTGGGGGCATGGGGCCGCAATGGGGCCGGGGGCACAGGCCCCGGAGACGAAGGCCCGGAGACTTGGCGCAATGGGGCCGGGGCACGAAGGCCCCGGAGACAAGTTGGTTCTGCCGCCATCCGGTGTCGCCGCCGCAATGGGGCCGGGGCACGAAGGCCCCGGAGACGTCGACGGTGGCGCGCAAAGCGTCGAGCGATTCGGGCCGCCGCGGGGGCCGGGGCACGAAGGCCCCTGGAGACGCCGCCGCAATCGGCGTGCCGGGCACGAAGGCCAATCCGGCAGCGCGCCGCAATGGGGCCGGGGCACGAAGGCCCCGGAGACCAAGGCGCCCGATAGACGCGCGTCGCCAGTTCCGCATGCGGAGGCCGCAATGGGGCCGGGGCACGAGGAAGGCCCGGAGACCAAATGGGGCCGGGGCACGAGGCCCGGACGAGTTGGCGGACCCGCCGCAATGGGGCCGGGGCACGAAGGCCCCGGAGCTTCAGGGATCGGCGGCCCCGGAGACGCTGCAGGATCGCAGCGTGGCAATGGGGGGGCACGAATGGGGCCGGGGCACGAAGGCCCTTCAGATGACCTCGCCGCAATGGGGCCGGGGCACGAAGGCCCCGGAGACATGACCGCAGCACGAATCCGAGGGTATTCGCCGCAATGGGGCCGGGGCACGAAGGCCCCGGAGACCTAGGTGGAGACGATTGATGCCGGCCCAATGGGGCCGGGGCACGAAGGCCATGGGATCACCTGGGTGTTTGGAGCGACGAGGATGGCCGCATGCCGCAATGGCGGGCACGAAGGCCCCGGAGACGTCGGACCTCGGGATGAGCCCGCACGGCTCGGCATCATGCCGCAATGGGGCCGGGGCACGAAGGCCCCGGAGACCCAGACTCGGAACATCCATTCTTTCACGGGGCTACGCTCCGCCGCAATGGGGCCGGGGCACGAAGGCCCCGGAGAGACGTGGCCCCGGGCGCCGAGCCTGACATGGGCATCATGTGAATGGGGCCGGGGAAGGCCCCGGAATGGGCCGTAACCTGGATGTCTTCGCATGGCGGCAATGGGGCCGGGGCACGAAGGCCCCGGAGACTTTCGATGCGGATGCGCATCTGGATCATGCCAATGGGGGCGGGGCACGAAGGCCCCGGACGCGCGAATCTGGGATACGCAACAGCGCAGGGGCGATGGCGGAGATAAATGCGTTCATGCCGCAATGGGGCCGGGGCACGAAGGCCCGGAGACCCGACATGGGGAATGGGGCCGGCACGAAGGCCAATGCCGCCGGGGCACGAAGGCCCCGGAGAGACGGCATTCATCCTTGTGCGTCGATCTCTGATTGCCCTGCAACTTTGCCGCAATGGGGCCGGGGCACGAAGGCCCCGGAGACATGTGGCGGCGGCTCTGAGACCTTGTGACGCACGGGAAGATGCCGTTCGGCACGCCGCAATGGGGCCGGGGCACGAAGGCCCCGGAGACATCGAGCGTCAGAGGCAAGCTTTTAGCAGCGATGAGCCGCAATGGGGGGCCGGGGCACGAAGGCCCCGGAGACGGTAGTCCTGAGCCTCCTGCTGCTTCTGTTGGGCGCCGCAATGGGGCCGGGGCACGAAGGCCCCGGAGACACCGACGACGATGGGACGATGCCGCAATGGGGCCGGGGCACGAAGGCCCCGGAGACTCGAATGGGGCGCGGGGCACGAAGGCCCTGGAGACGGGGCACGAAGGGCAATCCGCCCATGTATCGTTTGATTTGTCGGAGGCCAATGCCGCAATGGGGCCGGGGCACGAAGGCCCCGGAGACTCGTTTACCAGCTTCGATGCGCGGCGCCCTGCGCCGCAATGGGAATGGGCACGAAGGCCCTCGCTCTGCCGATGCTGCGCAATGGGGCCGGGGCACGAAGGCCCGGAGACCCGTGTTATCACGCGTTCTCCGGCAGCACCCTCACGTCGGAACCTCAAAGTGCCAGCCCAATGGGCAATGGGGCGGGGCAAGGCCCCGGAGACTTCGATCGTGTTCTGATTCATGTTCACAACTTTGAATGGGGCCGGGGCAAGGCCCCCGGGGCACAGCCCCGGAGACAGCCTGGGCCGCAGCCTGCCGCGCGCTGCCAGGGGCGCACCGGAGGCCTGCCGCAATGGGGCCGGGGCACGAAGGCCCCGGAGACGCTGAAGGACGCACGAAGGCCCGATGATCGGCGAGACGCCGCCGCAATGGGGCCGGGGCACGAAGGCCCCGGAGACGCTCCAGCAGCCCCAGCGTTGCCTCCTCTCGCAGCTCGCCGCAATGGGGCCGGGGCACGAAGGCCCCGGAGACAGCGTCTGTCGGGCTTACGCCGCACAGGACTTCTTGCCGCAATGGGGCCGGGGCACGAAGGCCCCGGAGACTTCCCAAATTTCACGTCGGTTAGACTGCAACAATGCTGCCGCAATGGGGCCGGGGCACGAAGGCCCCGGAGACGTGGCGAATAACGACCATTGCGGAAATCAGATGTATGCGGCTGTCGCCGCAATGGGGCCGGGGCACGAAGGCCCCGGAGACGCGTGCGTGGGCGCAACCCAACGAGTCTTACTACCGTACGTGCCCGCAATGGGGCCGGGGCACGAAGGCCCCGGAGACCCCTCCGGTCTGCTCCGCCAACCCGCCCATTCGGGCGCCGCAATGGGGCCGGGGCACGAAGGCCCCGGAGACGTGCGGCACGTGTTGCTGCCGCTGTTGACGTTGCCGATGCTGCCGCAATGGGGCCGGGGCACGAAGGCCCCGGAGACCTGCGGGCCGCACTGAAGGCCCCGAGACCCGCATCAGATCCCCTGCCTTGTTGAGGCGCCGAGCCGCAATGGGGCCGGGGCACGAAGGCCCCCGGAGACATCGATCCCGGATGGAGCGCATGATGCCGGTTGCTGCCAGCAATGGGGGCCGGGGCACGAAGGCCCCGGAGAGACCTGGAACGCATCATGCCTGCGATGGGTTGTTGCTGCAATGGGGCCGGGGCACGAAGGCCCCGGAGACGCTGAGTTGGCCGCTGATGGGGATGGCGCCGGGCCGCAATGGGGCCGGGGCACGAAGGCCCCGGCCCCGGAGAGCATGCGATCGCCGCAATGCCGATGGGGCCGGGGCACGAAGGCCCCGGAGCCCCGATCCACGCCGCAATGGGCGCCCGCAATGGCCGCTGGGGTCGGGGCACGAAGGCCCCGGAGCAGGCCTCGGAGACTAGCTGGGCCTCGCTCGGCCGCAATGGGGCCGGGGGCACGAAGGCCCCGGAGAGGCCGGCATTCGCCGCCGCAATGGGGCCGGGGCACGAAGGCCCCGGAGACGGCTCCTGGATTTCGGTGCCGTTTAGCAGGCAAAACGTGATGCTTTGCGAGCGGCTGTGCTGTCGAGTGGCGGGCTGTTGACCCACGAAGGGTAGTCGATGCCTGTTTCTGCTGCTTGTGACCTATAACGAGCACCTCCAGGGGTATCGAGCGAACCGGGGCGCTCGCATCCGTTTCTCGAATACACCCGTACCCGCGAAGTTGTCAAAGAACGTAGCCGACCACAGAGCCACCGTTTCGGATGGCTCGACCCCTACAAGATCTGCGAACCGGTCGGCGGCGACCACGAGCCTGTACCGAGGATCTCAGCTCGCTGATCAAAGGGTTCATTCGCAGGACCCAAATCGAAGATGGCAACCCGGTCGACTCGTTGATTGAGATGATCGAGTAGTCGCACCTTGAAGTCAAACAACTCACGCGGGGTCAAGTCACAGACAAAAACGGAGAGCTGAATGCGATAACCGTGCGCTTCGCACACCTTCGCAACCTGACGCAGTCGGGCCGGATCACAAATGTCGTAGGCGACGAGCCGTCGACGGCGCGCGGACGTCATTATCTCGTCACCATCGGTGCGTACTCGTCGAACTCACCCATCAAAACTGCACCCAATACTCGCGCTTGAGTTTCGAAAATCCTTCGATACGTCGCCTTATAGCCAAAAACTGGATGCGTGACCGTCTCATTCACCCGGCGTTCATATGAGTTGAGGAACCGTCGCATCCCGGCCTGGGTGAAACCCGATCGGCCGAGCCCGCCAACGAAATCGTCAGCTGTCAGTTCTCCTGTGTTGAAGGCACGGACCACCACCGAATCCGCGACCAGAGGGCGGAACTCTTCACACAAATCAAGAGCAAGCGCTGGGCGCCCAAACCGCGGACGGTGGTAGACGCCAAGGTAGGGATCTAACCCGACCACCGTCGCCGCCAGGACGAGTTCCTTGGCGAGAAGGCCGTAGGCGAACGAGAGCGCTGCGTTGACCGGTTCGGGTGGTGGACGCCGCTTGCGCCCTACTGACCTGAAAGACTCTGCAGCCCAGTCGGGTCTCAGCATGTCGGCAAAGCTCGAGAAATAGGTCCTCGCTGCAGCGCCTTCAAGCCCGAGTAGCTCCGCAAACGACGCTGCCCTTTCAGCCTTTTCCGCCAAGGCTGCGAGCCGTCGCAGAGTGGCGGCAGGCTTGACATCACTGTTGCGGCGGATCATGACCCTGGAATTTCTAATCTTGCCAGCGACCATCTTGCGCGCGATACCGAGGCGCTTCGCATCGGAGGTCCCGAACTGGCTCTGGCGCAGCACAATGTTCTTGGACCACTCGTTTTGGGTAAATGCACGCAGCTTTCCCGTCCGAGTCATCCAGACTACGGGCACCCCGCGGGACGACAGACGGGTGATGGCCGCCTGAGATATTTCAACACCCGTGAAAAGACCCACATATGAGATGTCGATAAGACGAAAGGAAACATCCGGCTCACCTTTCGGGTGGACCACCAGGCGCCCACCCGATACACCGACGCGACTTCCCGGTTGAGTAACCAAAAGGGGCTTAGTCTCATCGACACGAGGAACGAGCCGTCGAGGCCAGGGGCGCGCATCTGACTGGTCTGCAAGCACTTCATGTTCGCCCGGAAGGCAGATGGTTACAAGCGAGCAGCGTGGGCATTTTGGACTGTCAACGAGCGGTGCTGGAAGCTCACCGGCCGCTGTGCGGCGCGCGGCCGCTATCTGACCTGTGACCCACTCACGCAGATCATCTGTCATGGGTAGGGCGACGCGTCGCTTGATCGCATCAAACCAGACGAAGCCCTCGGGGACGTCAAACCCAGCGGCCTCGAGCAAGAGCATCTGGCCACCCAATTGCACCTTGTCAGAAGGCCAGAGTTCATACCCATCCTGGCCACGTTTCGCCGTTCCCTTTTTGTATTCCACGGGTATCGCGGTACTTCGAGATATCTCGACGATGTCAGCAACGCCCACAAGCGCTAGCTCGTTCGATTCGAGATGAATCGACCTGGTTACCTCCGGTCGTTCGTCAGGCTGTGCCGGACCCTTTCGGTGCGACGCCGCTTCGACGATGTTGCGGTGCACGAACGATCCTTGATCGGTGTCCAGATTGGCGTCCCACTCGCCGAGCACCCATTCCAGGTAGAAAAGACGGGGGCAATAGACGAACTCGTTGAGCATCCTGAGCGGGAGATTTGGTACATCACCGTGCAATTGCTCGGCCACTTCGTTGAGCACCACGCTTGGTGTGCTCACGGGTTCTTGGTCGCGGGCAGTGGGGGGCATGTTCTGACCTCCTCAATCGTCTGCCGGAAAGAACACACCCAAGCCAAAGTGGCTGTAGTGCCCAAGGACCAGGGGCCCTGTGACGGCGCTCCCGAACTCGACCCGGACGGCGAATGGATTGCGAGCAAAGTGGCCTCGTTCGTGTCCATCCCGCTGGGGACCTCGTCGCCGCTTAGATCGGTGGCGTCGAAAGCGCACCGGGAGGTCACGCATAGGAAAACGATGGTCCGGGGTATCGCGTTGGCCAGATATCGAAATGCTCACCACTGAAGTGTCGATCCCCCGCGACGCAAGCTCACGTTCGATTGCATTGGCGACGAACTGCTCAGTTGTTTCACGCTTTTGGAACCGCGGCACACAGAACGGTGTGTTCGTCGCCCAGACGGTCGATGGCCCGATCAACCACGGAGTTACCGTTTGCAACGGCCCAGCGCTCAGGAACCGCATGTTGACGCGCCGTGCAGGACCACCGTCGTCGGAGCCAACACCGCTGACCCGTTTGAGTAGCTTCGCAGCACTGGAGGGACTCAGCCCATCAGGCACCCACAACGTTGCGTGATCGATCAAACCGTCCCGGTCCTCGTCGAGGAATAGGAAATGTGCATGGCGGTGGCCGTGCGCCGGTTGCTCATCGCCCGCCCGATGCCCAACGATCAGGTGGACGTCGGACCGAGTGTCATCTGCCCCCTCCAAGACCTTCTTGCTGCGAGCCCTGAGCAACTCCGCATAGGCGAGGCCAAGGGTGGCGCTTGGTCGGGTTGCTGGATCAAGCACCCATCTCAGCGACTCGACCCGATCACCGGTCACAGGCTTTCGACTTCTCAACCTTGATCCGCCCGCGGGCTTCGCCCAATAGCGAACAAACTTGGAGCCGACCGGCATAGCACGCCTATCCGCGATGCGGACCTTGGCCACGGTCGCCAGAAGATGCTCAGGCTTGAAGCCACTTCCGATATCGGGAGTAAGTAACGATGCCTCGTCCACATCTGCCACAGCACCATCAAGCATGACCGAAACATCGCTTGGGGACGCGGAAAGCTCCGCTGGCCGAGCTTCCCAACGGCGCTCCCCCGCTAGTCCTCGATGATTGAGCCCTGCTGGAGCCGAGGCGGCCCGCATCTCGTCGACAAGTACTGCCCAGCAGGTGGACTCCGCCCGACCGAGGTACCCAATCGAACCAGCGGCAGCGGCAAGGCGGTCGCGTTCTGGGGCGCTGAGCTCGACAGGCCAACTCACTTTGAGCGCGGAACGAGGTTTGGGTCCCCTTGCGGCAGGGACAACTGCAAACGAGTCGATGATACGGTCGGTTCCGGCCGATCGGTTGGTGGTTCGGTGACTTGCGCTCGGCATGTAGTGGCGTGTGTGTGCCTCATCGACCGGAGCGGTGACCATGGTTGGCGGAACGGCGAGCTTGCCAAGCACCCCAAGCATTTCCTCCTCGGCGATGCCGTCGGTTCGTTCCAACTCGTGGTTCGCCCAGCATGCGTAGAGTGCCCGCAGAATCCGCCATGGTGCTGGCGGCCATTCAACGCTTCCATCATTTGCGGCACGATCCCAAGACGTTGCGTGGTAGCGGCCGAACGGAAAGAAGAATTCGAGTTCGGTGCTCATTTTGAACGCTTACCTTTGTCGCCTGACCAGGTCACGGTCAGCACCTCACCGCCGTTGAATTCGGGGGCCTCAGAAGCGGATTTCAGGATTGAGGCTGCCAGCTCGCCTTCGGAAGCGAGTTCTTCGTCTCCGCCAACAACTTTGAAGTCGCAAGCCGTTCGAAGTCGAAGCCCCTCGTTGAGGAAACGGCGGATCTCCCAACGGGCAACATCGATCAGGGTTTCGGTAGCGGCTTCCGAAAGTCCGTATGCGGTCAGTTGCTTGGTATCGATGACGAACTGCGCTGTGATACTCGCGGCGACAAACTCGACTCTCTGAAAAGGTACCGAGCCGTAGCCTTCAGCTGCCCCGGCCTTGTTCTCGCCGATGCTGTGCCGTACCTCGTCACGCTTCACACCGCCGGAATACACCGGGCGGACATTTTGAGCCTCGATCACACCGGTGATCGCTCGGGCGAGCTTTGGTTGGCCGACCCACTCCTTCTGGTTGAAGAACACCCCATGCAACAAACTGAACGGGTCAAGTCCTGCGACAGCGCGAGCTATGTGTCCCGCGTTCAGTGGGCGATCGTCCTGAAGGTCGAGGACATTTCCGATGTAGGCGAGCATTCCCGTGCCGTCACTCGTTGTCGCCTCCCTGATGAACGCTGAAGCGAGGCGGTGAGCCTCAAGACGGCTCGAAGTCAGAAATTCTCCGTCGGTATTGACCACTCGCACCCACGGTAAACCGGCGACGACGGCTTCTGGGACATCTTGTGTGCCGTCCCACGCCGCAGCTTCGAGACGGTTCGCGACCGACTGTGCAGACTCCACCAAAAGCGCTGGCTCCCAGCTAACCGAACCGTCATCGGCGACGATCGGTCGTTCGTACTGAGCAGCCCCGATATCAGGAAAGCCAGTCGCTTGGAACCTGTCGCCCATAACCGGACGAAGTTGGACTTCATAGATTTCGTGACGTGGGGACATTGGTCCTCCTCAGGGTAAGTGACAGCAGGTGATCTGCCGCCAGGTTGTGAGACAGGGCTCCCAAAAGCGGGTCCACCCCTCGGTTCCTCGTCACCCCGAAACCAAACGGGGGGTGACCGAGACTTGTGAACGATCAGGGGGTCGAGATGGTTGAGCTTCCTGAGAGCTCCGACGACTCGCCTAGCTCATCGTCCGGCTGACGGGCGCCCCTTGGATTGGTCTCCATCGCAGGGTCGCCCACCACCCGGGCTAGAGCATCCGCAGCCGACCAGGATCCGATGGGGATCAACAGCGAAGCCGCAAGCAACGTTGGGTCGATGACAGAACCCGCTCCCCTTGCATCAAGTGGGGACAGCGCTTTGGTCTGCAGACCGCCGATTCGGAGACGGGTGATGGCGCGTTGTACCACCTCCTCGGTACGGCCCGCAGCAAGCAGCGCTCCCCAATCGGCTCGCGGCCTCGCCATGAGACGCCGGGACACACGGCTCCCCTCCGGTGTGCGCTCATTCCATTCGGTCAGCGGGACGAAGAAGGGAGCCAACAAGAGATACGCCATCGGAAGCAGATCCTTGTAAGGAAACGGATCCCTTGGCCCTCTGCGGGACAGCGAACCGAGTGACGATTCGGCCGCCAATGACGACGCCTCGCGCTGACCTACGCTGAAGGGCAAGTAGCCAATCAGTAGGCGCTCGAACCGCTCAAGATCAAATGCTGAACCAGCGACATTCAGGAACTGAGCAACGTCACCGAGAGAGACCCGAACCGGGCGTGTCGGGTAACAAACCGCCAGTCCCACACCGGTGGTTGCGACGGAGCGCTCCGTTCCCTCCGCCGACGACCGAGGGGAGGGATTGCGGAGAGGTTCTCGCTGCACCTCGATGAAACGACTGGCCAAGGCATCGGCGAGTACTTGGAGAATCGGCCGCGACCCCAGGCCGCTCACAGTCGACCGCGTGCCATACCACGTTGGTTGGCGACCGTCGATCCGAATCGGTCGAATCAGGGTGCGAAGAGACAAAGTCCTCCGCGTTGTCCAGTCACGCTGCGTTGCGAGAGCCAATGCTATGCGGTGTTCCGGCGAACCGTCGTCGAGGTGTTGAGCCCACTCGCGGGCATTCAGGTGAGGCACCGGTGGAACGAACTCCTGAGCTGACGGAGAACGACTGATCTGAGCCTCTAGCCCTCCGAGTGCAATGAGAACGTCTTGAAGGCGTTCGGGACTTTCAGCCATCGCTAGGTTCCACAACGCTCGCTTCGTGGCATGCAACTCCGCGATGACACCGTTGGATACCTGCTTCCCCTCGAGACGATCGAGCCATCGATCGAGCTCAGATGTGAGCGGGACGACATCGGACGATCGTGGACGGACTTGTCCCGCGGGTACTGCAAATACCGACAGACCGTTACGTTCGGCAAACACAAAACGATTGAAGACCGACACACCGCGCGCAGCGCCCAATGAGCTGGCACCCCGAACGGCGTCCAAAGCGTTCTTGGCCTGCTTTCCTCGCCACGAAACGCGTCCCTGACCCAAGAGATGCCTGATTTCTCGCAGAGTCCAGAAATCGTTCCATAGCGGCGCCCAAAACTCGGCCCGTGCATTCTCAGAGGCCGCCGAAGCGTGACCGATTGGACTCATCTCGAACATGAATGGTGTCGCCGACAGCTTTGAACGATGCCTAGCTCCATGGTGCGCGCCGCTCTCAGCTCCCCATTGTCTCGCTGCGCTAGACCGCATCATCGTTGTCCCGATGAAGCACAACACGTAGGTCCACGGGTTGGATACGAACTGCTTCTCTTTCCATGCAGACCGAGGGTCACCAGCACCAGCGGGGTCAAACATTCCCGTAGCGTCACCGACGAGACGAGTTGATCCTGAGAACAGCGCCTGGCGGAGCAATTCTTCGCTGCGTTGACGCGACATCGAACCTCTGCCGTCCGTCAGGCTGAGGACGGTGACCAGCTTGGTGGCGAAGTTGCGACTGAATTCCAATCGCCCGTCGTTGCCGCCCGAACCCAGAATCGCCGGATAGGCAAACGACGGCGCGTTGTTGGTGTCATGTCCCAGCGACACCACGGCGGCGTCGAGCCATGGCAGAGCCGCATCGGGCAGGCGCTCTCGAAGAAGCAACAACATGCGGGCTTTGCCGTCCGCTGTGATCTTGGAGTTGCTCGGATCCACAAACTTGGGGTTGCGAGCGAGTTCGGCGAAGGTCGAGCGACCGACCGAGATGGCGTCGCGGTAGTCCGCAAACCGAGGCGCCGACGTCCCTTCAATCACCTCCAGGTCGTCCTGTGCCGCACGCCCGTCAAACCCTGATGAACCGTTCCAGGGCGAGATGATGGGCGTAGGTGACCAACTGTCGAGGAAAAAGTCGACGAGCTCATCGGCAGTAGCCATTGTGTGAACCACCAGCTCGCCGCGCCGCCACGCGAAACGGGCAGAGGGGTCGAGTTGGGTACCGACCGCCTGGATCACGCCGAACCCAGAAAGCAATCGCATCAGCGGCAAGTCGGTACAACCGGAGAGGTGAATGGTATTCATGCGAAGACCTCCGGGGTCTCGGTGTTCGCGGCGACACGAGCGACAGGGCCACGTTCAAGATGCGCACCAGGAGTCGATTCGTGGGGTTCGTGTGGTTTTGGAATGCCTGCTCTTGCGTTCGATGGGTTAGCGGAGGCGTGCCAATCCGCCAATCGAACGACCCCCTCTAGGTAGGCAAGCCGGAACGGGCCAAGATCCCCACGGTCTCGCAGCTCGAGAGCACGATCGGTCCAGGATCGGTCGCGGCCCGACCCACCAAACTCCGCAATCTCCAATGAACACGTGGTCTCGGGAAGGTCGAAGCCCAATACCGATAGCGGACCGACGGTGTCTGTGGCGAGAACGCCCAGTATCGGCTGTTGGCCCTGAATCGCTTTCTCCTGGGAGTGCGCCCGAAGTCCAACCCTGATCCGGCCGTGGTGCGCTGCCACGAGGTATCGCACGAGATCCCGGTCAGTCGCCTGAAGAAATGCGGGATGTTCGTCGTCGAGCAACATGAGCAACGACACCAGTTCGTGCCGAAAATAGGGGCGCGAATGTCGACCCCGGTTCTCAGATTTTGCCCAGATTGCATCGTGGGGTGGAGCCATCCCCGAATCCCCGCCGAGCAGTGTGTCCTGAAACACCCGATGGGCCTTGCCAAGGTCGTGCCAGACGGCGGCTGAGCGGACCGCTTCAGACATGTCCGCGGTGAAACCCACCACATCTGCCGCAAGCAGGCGCGAGACGAGACGGTCGACAGCGACCTGCACGTCGCGCAGGTGATCGTCCAACGTCACCCACCCACCGCGATCTAACGACAAGGTGTCATCACCGATCGCTTCGAGTGCTTCGAGACCGTTGTCGTCGTCGACCGCCACGTCAACCGCTGTCGGTTCGGCAGACTCATCCCCGGCGATACTGAGGCGCGGGACCGTCTTTCCGGGCAGTCCCGTCCAGCCGAGCTTGGGGTCGAGACCGCCCATCGATGGCGACAAAATGCACAGATCACCGGGCATGACCTGCCAGACGCGGTCACGAACGATCGGCTTCCATTCACCGGAGCGAGATGAGGAAGCGACGTCAAACTTCCAGGCTTGCAATGACCCTGGCTTCTTCGACGCCTTGTTGAGGAAGTCGCGGAACTGCCCGACCGGCACGCCGCACAGCTCCTCGGTCGCCACATACTTTGCTGTCGGTGCTGACCCATCGGGCACATCGAGCCAAGCAACCTGCACATCGAGCGATTCAACGTCTCGGATGTACGAGCTCACGTCGATGACATTGCCGGTCAAATCTGGCGTGGTGTCAAACAGGTCGTACAGGTCATCCCGGCGCAGCGCTGCAAACGGGCCCGCTGGCTCAACGTCGGCGAAGGTGCTGAGCTCCTTATTGGTCAATGTTTGACTGTCGATACTGCGGAGCAGCTGGGCTGCTGCGTCGCAGAGTTCAGACTCGTAGGGGGCCGGGGTCGCAGCCTCGAACCACAAGATCTGGGCACCGTCGAGCCGACCGTCACGGTTACACCGTCCCGCCCTTTGAACGATGGAGGACCAAGGAGCAACCTGCGTGAACATCGTCCGACACGAGAGGTCGACACCTGCTTCGATGACCTGAGTCGAGACGATGATGCGGCCCCGGTCGCCCGGATCGGAAGACAATCGGGCGGTCAAAGCGTCCCGATCGGCGCCACGAAAACGCGAGTGAATGAGGAGCACATCGGGGGCACCGTCACCCACTGCGAGCTTGACAACTTCTTGGTAGAGCGACTGAGCATCTTTCACGCGGTTACACACAGCGATGGTGTTGGAACCCTCCAGGTGTTCTGCAAGGATTCGAGCTGCGACAGGTTTGGCGAAGTCCTTCGGTGAAACGTCGAGCTCGCGGAACGTGCGCTGCGCACCCAGCCGGGTAGCCAGCCCGCCGCACCGATCAGCTTCGCTCAACTGGCGGTAAGTCAACTTGCGCTGTTGACTCTGCCACGCATCACCCAACAAGTCCTCGCTAATCGTCGCCGACATCCACATGGTGTGAGTTGGCCCGAAGGTTCCAACCGCCTCACGCAGTCCTTGAAGCCGAACCGAGGTCGGGAAGCCAACGCCCATCAATTGCGTCTCGTCAAATACCCACTGGACGTCGTTGTTGAAGAAGCCGAACTCGATGGGCTGGACAAATCGAGGTACGCCGTAGCCGCGATTGAGTGCTCTCGACAGGGCCATGTCCATTGTCGCGATGAAGATTGCGTCCCGCTCAGGATGATCCATCCAAGCCCGCATGGACGCCCGGTCCTCGCCGCCTCTCAAGAGATGCACCTGAATCGGCGGGTGATCCTCACCATTGGTCTGGGCTTCCGCTTCCACCCACTCACCGACCACTTTCAGCTGTTGCTCAACAAGGGTTCGCAACGGCAGAGCCAATACGAGCCACCTTGGGGTCTGCCGCCGAACTTCCGGGTTTGGATGATGGCGGCGCCGATACATCCACGGCACCACCGCCCCAGCAGTTTTGCCGCATCCGGTCGGGACGTTGAGCACGTCTGGGAGACCCTCAACCCCCAGACACGCTTGGTACGGATACGGGTTGTTGTTGGTTATCTGGCGGAAGAACTCATCAATGTCCATCGTGGTTCGTCTTTGCATGTCACAGGGGTGGGGCATGATTGGCGGTGCAGACCAGAAGGAATGCCGACCGGTCCACCGCCGGAAGCAGATGATGCCACACGGCAGACAACGACGTCAAGAGGCAGGCACTGTTTCCTGATCTTACTCTTACCAATCCGCTATTGGGGTGCGGCGCCGAAGCCCTGCCACCACGACAGAACCTCGGCGAGTCGAGGGGCCGGGCGCTGGTGGCCCGGAAAGATTCTGGGTAATACGCGAGCCAGACCTAACTCTTACGCCGCAATTGGGCCGGGTCAGCGAGACTGCCCGGATCGGTCAACGAACCCTCACCGGGCACGCTGCCTCTGCATTATTAGACGATGCTCAGGATAAAGGGACAACCCCTGGCATAGGCACTGCTGGCGTTAAGGGTCCAGCGGGCGACAGATCGAGTCCTTCAAGGTCGTTCCACACCCTTCGCTGGGCGTTCAAGGCCTCCGCACACTGGTACCCCAGCCGCGATCCTTTCTGAGCGCCCGACACCACGAATCATGGGATGGCTGCAGTGGACTCAGACGCTCAGACAGGTGTTGGCGCTGCCGGACCGCAAGCTGACCTCAGTCGTGGTGGTCGTGGTCGAGATGCGGATCGCTAGCCAGCGCGCCAGTGGCGGGGAAGCGATTTTCCCCACTCCCCGAGGCAGGACGGACACACTCCGAAAACCACAGTGCCTGGTCAGCGCCGCACGCACGTGTCGCGGCACAACCGCCCACCAAGACATCTGCAGCACCTAAATCGACACTTGATGAGGAAGCGTGGTGCCCGATTCCCAGTGATCAATAATCAACGTGGACAGATTGAACCCCAGCTCGCGGGCTCGATTGAGGTAGGCCTCGCCCAGATCAACCTCAAAGACGTATGGCTCGCGGCCCAGGAGCCACAACGACATACGGTCAGGACTTCCAACCAAGGCCATCGAGTAGTCCTCTGCCAGCTCGAGGATCCAGTAGTTGTCCACCTCACGACCGAGAATGTCGGGGGCTGACCCGCCGAAGGCCAGACTCATCCTGGCGTGCGAACGTGACGCATCTTTGGCGACGGTAGCGACACCGGTCACATCGGCAATCTTGTTGCGATCTCGATAGAACACGCTGCGAACCGCCATAGTGTCGCCATCGTTGTGACGGAAGTCGGCCATCGCCAGCGTGCCGTCGGGCTGGCCCTCCGATGGGAGTCGCGCGAGCTCAAACCATCGCCCGGCATACTGGTCGAGGTCGACGAAGGCAACAGTGGGCAGCGGGCCACAGGACACTTTCAGGGTCGACGTGCTCAGCCGACGCCCACTAGCCGCATCGGGCTGATCCGAGATCGTGGGCTGACGGGGACTGGCGTGTTGCGTCATAGCGCCACCATAGGGTTCTGCCGGTCGGCAACGGGCGCGACTCCAGCAATGTTGACGTGATGGGCCGTCGCGATTGAACCGACGTCTCCTCGTCGTTGACCTGCAACTTCGCGATATTCAATCCAGTATCTTCCGACGGCGACGAGCGCCAATCACGTGGTTGCACCCCCGATCAGAGGGCACCGCAGATGCCCCCTTTGCCTTGAGAGAACCACGACCATTTTCATTCGGCGGACTCCCCCACGACGACGGACTCGCCCAGGACGTAGATGTAACGGCACTCCGGGAGCAGTCCGTCGGCCGGCCGCAGAGGACCGCTGCCTAGTCGTTGCTTCGGCAGATATTTTCTTTGACCATAGGTTGACTAACGAACACCCGTTCCCTACAATGTGGCTCTGCTCACGCTTTCGAGCTGAGAGCACCTATCGCGTTGCACGACGCCACAAGCCGGTTCCGTCCTGGGCTCGGTTTCACTTTGAACTTCCTTCTCCTCGGGGGTCGTGGTGTCGCAACAACTCGGTTCTTCTCACTCCTCAGATGATTTACACAGAGCGATCGATGTCATCATCGACCTCCCGTCCGATCTCTCCGCTCTGTCGGTTGACCAGTTGCGCACGTGCGTGCAGTCGGTCAAACGGGCCAGCTCCGTGCTGCAAGGTTGCGCGAACCGGTTGCATTCCGAACTCGCGCAACGCGCCTGCAGCGATCGGTCCGTCAACCTGCATCACATCCTGCGATCCGACGGCGGCATGACCGGCAAGCAGGCCAGCCAACACTCCGAGATTGCGTCGCGGGCGCCAAAGCTCAAACACTCTCAGACCGAGCTTTCTCGAGGTGGCCTCACCGCCAACCACTTCGTCCAATTGGCGAGGGCTCAAAGGGAGGCCGCCGACGCGTTCACCCAAGCCGAAGCCGACCTTGTCGACCCCGCCCAAAAGATGAGCCCGGACCGTTTCGCTCGACACGTGTCGCGGTGGATCGCCGACCACCAAACCGATGACGGTGAAAGCCGCTTCGATCGCCTCCACAGGAAGCGTTTTCTGAGGATCGAAGAGACCGCGTCGGGCATGTACCGCATCCGCGGTGACCTCGACCCCGAGGCCGGATCCAAGGTTCAGACCGTGCTCACCGCAGCCTCAAACGACCTATGGCAGACCGAATCGCGCAAGCACCGGCCAGCAGCAAGTCCTCCGCAGAGAATGGCCGATGCGTTCACCCAGGTGGTCGTACACAACGGCGAGGCGCTACTCCAAGGTGTCGGACAGCCGGGCCGACCGGTCCTCCACGTGGCACTCGACTACGACCTACTGTCCGAACGACTTTCTTGTGATCCTTCGTGTGACACATCACTCCACATCGACGCTGATCGAGCGACTCGGGCCTCGTCGACGACAAGTCCCAGCGCAACAGACTCTCGGACCGACGACATGCCCGGCGGGGCCAAGGCGTCCGGCAAGTCAGGCCAGTACTCGGCCGGTTCGACTCGACCATCGGACCGACTCGATCCTCTCAGCAAACCCGATCCAGACAGTGAGGCGAGACGACCGCGGCGTCTTGGTCGATCGAGCGGTTCAGGTCGGGCCGACCCCCTCAAACCGAGTTCACCGACCGCACGGCTTGCGGATGCGGCAGAACCCGACCGAGCAACTCCCCCAGGTCAGACCGACCGACAACAGCAACATCCAGAATCAGAAGGCTTGTGTCCGCCAGCCGGAGATCAGCGTTCTCAGTCAGCGGAGCGCGACCGCTCGGATCTTCCTCTATTACCTGACGGGCCCGATGCGTCTGAGACAGCTGTGCCTGACCCGACTGCGGTCGAAGCAGCTGTGCCTGACGCGACTGTGGTTGAAGCAGTGCCGGACCATCGGCGTGGTGGGTTCACTCAGGTGGGTATGACGACCACCGGTACAGCACTCTCACCTGCGACGATCCGACGGCTGGCTTGCGATGCAGACATCATCCCAACCGTCATGGGCGCCAAAGGCGTCATCCTCGATCAAGGACGACGCCACCGGACGGCGACACCCGCTCAAAGATCCGCTCTCATCCTGCGGGACCAGCATTGCGTCTTCCCAGGATGCGACCGGCCCCCTTCTTGGTGTCAGATCCATCACCTGATCCCGTGGGAAGCGGGAGGCCCATCCAACCTCGACAATTTGGCGATGATCTGCTCGGCACACCATCACCTCATCCACGAGGGCGGATGGACACTAGAGCGGCCCGAACCAGGAACGTGGACCGCTCACCCTCCCCAAACAGAGACGTCCGGACCAGAAGAAGCGGGCGAGACCCGTGCAGCTTGATGACCGGGGCGGGCCGACCACCGCAGCGCTGCCTCTTGACGAAGAGGCCGTCGTTTCCGCCAACGACCGCCTCGTCAGAACGGCATATCGGTCCCTTATTCAGCAGATGGCCGGAGCTGGTCGTCGGCGTGCGAGCTTGTCGACTCGTCGTGCTCTATGGAAGCACCAGCATCCCGAGCTCGGCCTCCAGTTGCTGGCGAGGCTTAGCACCGAGGGCTTTTCGCACCAGCGAGCCGTTCTGGAACAGGGCGATCAAAGGAATCGACTGCACGTCGTAGCGCTGCGCCAGATCGGGGTTTTCGTCGATATTGATCTTGACGACCTTGTAACTATGCGACCGCATCTCTGCGATCTGAGCCACGACGGGGCCAACCTGTCGGCACGGACCGCACCACGGCGCCCAGAAGTCGACGATGACCGGCATGTCCGAACCCAGCACCTCATCGGCGAAGGTTGCGGTGGTGACCGTCTTCACCGGCCCATCCTCGACTGGGGACGTGGCCCGCATCCGCCCTGCATCGGGACGCTCGCCGGCGACGACTTCGTCGACCCAGCCTTTCGCTTCTTGAACGCTCTCGAGCGCGACCTGGTGCCCCATTGGATATTCACTCGCGACGAACGGTACGCCCGCTCCAGCGAGTTGGTCGCATACCGCCTCGAACAGGCTGAACGGCACGACCGGGTCTTGCGAGCCGTGCTGCACCAGCACCGGCGGCATCTGAGCAGCGTCGTACCCATCGACATCCCAAGCCATGGGCACATAGGCCTCCGGCATCAAAAAGCCGCTCATTGCGACGACACCAGCGGGACGGGTGGCCGACACCAAACCACCTTGACCTCTCTCAGCCCCCAGTCCGAGGGCCAGAGCCATCGCTGCGCCCTGCGAGAAGCCGACGATGACCGCCTGGTCCCGCTCGAATCCAAGTTTGGCGCACTGATCATCGATGGTGGCATCAAGCGCCGCCACCGACGAACGAACCGTTTCGGGCAGCGGACCCGGCGCCTCTTGCAGCGACTCAAACCATGCAAAGCCGCCCATGAACTCGATCGGCCCGCGCACAGACACCGCAGTGAAACGCCCTTCGGGATCGAGGTGTGCCATGAGCTGGGGCAGGTCGTTCTCATTCGACCCGAGCCCATGAATCAACACCATCAGACGTTCGGCGTGTGCACCAGGAATTGTGTGAACGAGGAGATCCATGTCTGCAGGCTAGCGGTTCGCCGACGAATCATCCCTCCAATGCCCCGCAGCGTCCGACCCATCCGGTTCAAGCCAACCCGCCAACCTCAGCGCATTATCAATCAACCCCAAATGGGAATATGCCTGAGGCACGTTGCCGAGCGCAATATCGTCATCGGGATCGTGCTGCTCTGCCATCATCCCGGTCGGACCGGCCAAATCACACAAGCGGTCAAAGCGCCGTTCAGCCTCATCGGCTCGACCAATCAGGAACAGCGAATCGATCATCCACGAACCGCAGATGAGGAATGCTCCTTCAGCACCAGGCAAACCATCGTCGCTGTGATATCGCCAGGTGACCGGACCCGCACCGAGCTCCTGGTCAACCGCCTCCACCGTCCGCACGAACCGCGGATCATGAGGCTCGACCATTCCCGACAGCCCCACCCACAACGACGCAGCATCAAGGTCTTCTGCGCCGTACGCAGCAGTGAACAGCCCCCGCTCCGGGTCGACGCCATGGGTCAACACATCGTTGCGAATCTCATGTGCCAAAAGCTCCCACTCCGGCGGGTGCTCACCCATAAGCAGGTCGCCAACCTGAATCGCTTTGTGCACTGTCATCCAGCACATCGTCTTGGAATGTACGTGATGACGCGGTCGAGCTCGAAGCTCCCAAATGCCGTGGTCAGGTTCACGCCAGCGCGCCTCAACCGCAGCGACCATGTCCCTGACCAGCTGCCAATGCTCCGACGACAAGGGCGCCGAACGGCGCGCCAACTCATAGGCCAGGTTGACGATCGGGCCGAACACGTCGAGCTGAACCTGCGAATCGGCGGCGTTGCCCACCCGCACCGGCCTGGATCGGCGATAGCCAGACAACTCGCCGATCTCGGCTTCAGACATCGGAGGCTCACCCGTGACCGTATACAGCGGCGAGAGCCGAGCAGGGTCATCGACGGTCTCCAGAACCGAGAGCACCCAGTTCAGAAACTCGATACCTTCCGATTCGCGCCCCAACCGCACCAGTGTGGTGGCGACGAGCGCCCCGTCGCGCAACCAGCAGAACCTGTAGTCCCAGTTGCGAATGCCGCCCAAAGTCTCCGGCAAGCTCGTCGTCGCGGCCGCGAGAAATGCGCCAGTCGGACCATATCGCAGCCCTTCAAGAATCATCGCGGAGGTCTGCAGGAGCGGTTTGGCCTTGCCGGGCAACTGCAGATGTTCGACCCAATTCGACCAGAACCGTGTGGTCGCCGTCGCTCGGATCGACTCGCTCCGATCTGGCGCGAGCGACCCGGTTCCAAATCGCAGCTCGATCACGAGCGGATCGTCGCCAAGCTTCGCGATGCCGCGGGCACTTTGATGGCGCCCCTCGTCGCTGATTTCCCACACGACGCCGGGAGACCTCAGCACGATCGGAGTGTGGCTCCCCCGGACGATAAGGCCGTCTGGCCGGCGCTCGATGCCGGTCGCGATTCGACCAAAGTCGATCCGGGGCGAAAAGTCGATCTGGCATTCACCGGTGCCTGTGACGACACGAACGAGTTCGCACCTGCCCGGACGCTGATTAGGTCGGCCGCCGCTCGCATCCAAATAGTCGACGAGGGTCATGTCGGGCCATCGGCTTTCCAACACCAAGGCAGACCCCACGTAACGCTGAATCGGACGCTCCGCATCGGGTCTCGGAGAAATTCCAAAACCGCCAGCGGTCGACCCGCCGAGAAGCTCCGCAAACAACGCTGGAGAGTCCGGCCGGGGAAAACATGCCCAGACCACCCGGGCCTCGTCCGAAATCAATGCCAAGCCACGCTGATCGGACAACAACGAATGATGTTGGATCGGACGTTCCCGAGCGCCTTCAAGCCACGCTCGACGCCGCTCGGCAACAAACGCCAATACCCGCGCCACCTCGACCGGATCGGCGATATGGAACTCCGCAGCGCTGTCTTCCAGGCCGACCTTGATACCAACGTCTGGTCCCGCCAACGTCACGAACGCGTCCTCGTCGGTCACGTCGTCGCCCAGATACAGCACAGCGGTTGCGCCTACCTGAGTCCTCAAGCGGTCGAGCGCGTAGCCCTTCGATGTTTCGACGACCGCAACCTCAGCGACCATCTTTCCGTCACGACGAGACAGCTTGAAACGATCGACGAGTTGTTGTGTGAACTCGTGCACCTCTTGCGCTTGTTCAGGGCGGCTCCGGTAGTGGATCGCGACGCTCGCCGGTTTGGTCTCAACACCGATTCCGGGCCACTTTGCGCCGAACTCCTTGGCCAACCGCCGCACTTCGGACAACGTCTCGGTACGCTCGATCGACAACGCCCGCGAGAAGCCCAAGTCGAACTCGCCACCATGCGAGCCGACCAGTCGGATCTCATCGGGCAGGCGAGTCAAAAACGCGAGGTCCCGCAACCCTCTCCCCGAGACCACAGCGACATGAGTCTGACCAAGCTCGGCCAACGTTCGAATCGCCACCACACCTTCACGTGTCGGCCTGGCATCCATCGGGTCGGTGACGATCGGCGCCAACGTGCCATCAAAATCGGTCGCTACCAACAGCACCGGCGTCGAAGCCAGCTCTGTGAGCTTGTCCAACAGGCCAGGCTGCCGGTCCCAAGTCACCGAAAGCGAGGCGTTCAACCGTCCACCTCCAACGCATCCAAAAACGCCGTCGCCCAACGGTTGACGTCATAGGACTCCAAATGAGCACGCATCGCCGCCATTCGCCCCTTCATCTCATCGTTGGGCATCGAGACAGCCCGTGCCACCGCCTGCTGCAATCCGTCGAGGTCGTGAGGATTGACGATCAGCGCCTGAGTGAGTTCTTGGGCCGCACCCGAAAACTCACTGAGGACGAGCACCCCGTCGTCGTCGATCCTCGATGCCACATATTCCTTGGCGACCAGGTTCATCCCGTCCTGGAACGGTGTCACCATCATCACGTCTGCGAGTCGATAGAGCGAGACCAGTTCGTGGACGTCGTGATTGCGCCGCAGATAGTGCACAACGGGCCGTCCGACCTGCCCAAACTCACCGTTGATCTGGCCGACGAGTTCCTCGACTCGCGACCGCAGATCCGCGTACTCGTCGATCCGGGCTCGCGTCGGCACAACCGACTGAATGAAAACGCACGTTTCCGGATCAAGCTCACCTGCGCGCAGCAGCTCTTGAAACGCGCGGAGCCGGACGTCGATGCCCTTGGTGTAATCCAGCCGGTCAATGCCCATCAGCACTTTGGTGTCGACACCGAGTCGGGCACGGTGCTCGGCAACCCGCATCTCAGTCTCTTCATCCGATGCGATCGATTCGATCGCATCGACGTCGATCGAGATAGGGAAAGCCCGAACGTCGACGCGACGACCCTCATAGTCAAGTGCCCCCTCGACATACTCCGCTTCGGTGAAGCGTTCTGCAGTCAACAGAAACTTCTCTGCATCACGAGGGATCTGCATACCGACGACATCGGCACCGAGCGTTCCCTTCAACAGCTCACTACGCCAAGGCAACTGCGCGAACAGGTCTTGAGGCGGGAACGGGATGTGAAGAAAGAAGCCGATGCGAACGTCGGGTCGCAGCGCACGCAGCATCGCGGGAACGAGATGCAGGTGGTAGTCGTGGACCCACACCGTGCCACCGGTGGCGACGATACTCGCCGCTCGTCGAGCGAAACGCCGGTTCACCCTGACGTATTGACGCATCCAGCGACGGTGGTACTCAGGCGTCCGAACGGCGTCGTGGTAGAGCGGCCACAGCGTCCTGTTCGAAAACCCCGAGTAGTAGAAATCGTGTTCCTCGGCGTCGAGTGCGACCGGCTCCATACGCAAGCCATCCAACTCGAACGCGTCGAAGTCCTGACCTGTCACCCCCGACCAGCCGACCCACGCGCCGCCGCGTTCGACCAGCACTGGATAAACCGCCGACACAAGTCCCCCCGGGCTTTTCGACCACGATCCGTCGTCGGAACGCACCACCGGAAGGCGGTTGGCGACGATCACCAACGAGTGGGATGCCTCGAAGTCGTCGAGCGGCGTTTGGTCCAAATGAGCGAACGGACGTCTGGGATCCACGGCAGTGTTTCGGCTCATGGTCCACTATCCCTATCCGAACCGTGGATGGCTGTGCGACTCGGCGTCGTCCGTCATCTGAGGCCCTCGAACCGCAGAGGGCTGTCATTTGAGACGATCAACACCCAATTGGATGGTGCTGATGTCCGCGAGCTGGAAGGAAACCCTGGGTCGCCTGATCTCCAGGTTCACGCTCATCGCCTGCTGAAACGCAATGTAGCGAAGCTACCCCCCGGCACTTTCGGCGAGGTAATACGGCCAGCGCGAACAACAAATGACAAGCACACGAAGACCGCACCCCGTCAACACCCCGTCAACCGGCCGAAACCAGACGACACCACTCGGCACGGCTCAACACCAGGGCACACGATGCCCGCACCAACAGGTCGCCATGACCGGAATCATGACCAGCGCGCTGAGCAGCAACATCATGAAGCCGCGAAACAGCACACCCGGACCAGACCAAATCGCAGCCCCAGGCCACAGCGCACCCAAGGCCAAGCCAGGACCCAACGCCGGAGCACACCCCGAACCTGTTCGCCCGGAGGCCCGACCAAAGCCCCAACACTGCAGCGCACCCCGACACGCAACACCACCCAACGCGACAGCACCGCCCGACGCCGGACACCACCCAACGCGACAGCACACCCCGACACGCAACACCAGCCGAGGCCACCCGAGCGCCCCAGGTGGCTGGCGCCAAACGGATGGCGCACGTCTCCACGTCCCGGCATCAAGGGTTCGTCGTGTCCTCGATTCCGCCAAACCGGGCCGAGGAGTGACGAAATATCGTCCCTGCGATCGGCGCGCCGCACCGCCGATCCGAGCACCTACGTTTAACACCAGATACCTAGCGACATACCAAAGAAGCGAAACTATGGGCGACCTCTTAACACCAGGCATCCTGCTCGCCGAATACCCGCCTGCCACCGGCAAGGAGCGGATTCACAAAAAGGACCGCACGTGACACACTCAGTCATCCAGATTGACGGACTGGTCAAGACTTTTGGGACCTTTCGCGCCCTCGATGGACTGGACCTCTCGGTGACCCAAGGCGAGATTCACGGGTTCTTGGGGCCCAACGGGGCGGGCAAATCGACGACGATCAGAGTGTTGTTAGGTCTGATGCGCGCCACATCGGGTGCGGCGACCCTCCTCGGGTCAGACCCCTGGGCAGACGCCGCCAAGCTTCATGAACGGCTCGCCTACGTGCCCGGCGACGTCTCATTATGGCCAGGGCTGACGGGCGGCCAATGCTTGGACGTCTTGGCATCCAGCCACGGTGAAGTCGACGCCAAGCGACGGACTGAACTAATCGAGCGTTTCGATCTCGACCCGACCAAGAAAGCCCGTGACTACTCCAAAGGCAACCGCCAAAAGGTGGCATTGGTCGCCGCGCTTTCAACCCATGTCGAACTCATCATCTTCGACGAACCGACCAGCGGCCTCGATCCATTGATGGAACAGGCGTTTCAAGAAGTGGTGCGCCAGCGAAAAGCGGAGGGCGTGACGGTCCTGCTGTCGAGCCACATCCTCGCCGAGGTAGAAGCCCTGGCGGACCGAGTCTCGATCATCCGCAAAGGCCGAACCGTTCAGGCTGGCTCACTCACAGACCTGCGGCAACACACCCGGACAACCGTCAGGGCGACCGTGAACCACTCCCCCGATGGGCTCGCCACCGGTGCCGGTATCGCCGATTACGAGACGTCGACATCCTCCGATGGCAACCAGATCGCCTTCACCGTCGACCCGACTCACCTCGATGGCGCCATTGCTGCACTGCACCACGCTGGTATCAGGACGCTGACGGTGAACCCGCCAAGTCTGGACTCGTTGTTCTTGCGCAGCTACGGCGAAGACATTCGCGAACGAGAAAACGCAGCAGCGGGCGTGAGCGGATCACCCCAATCGATTGGGTTCCGTCCCCGCCATGGACACGCTGGAGCACACCGGCACGACGACCACCGCGACGACAGCCCGGACGGCAACCACGACGACAACCACGGCGACAACCACCGCGACAACCACCCCGACGGCAACCACAACGACAACCAGGACGACAACAGCCCGGACGGCAACCACGACGACAACCACCGCGACAACCACCCGGACGACAACCACCCCGACGGCAACCACGACGACAACCAGGACGACAACAGCCCGGACGGCAACCGCAGCGACAACCAGGGCGATGATGGCCGGGGCAGGGGGAAATGACCGTGCCCGCAGGATTGGCAACCACGCTGTCCATCCAGTGGAGGACCAATGGGAGGGTCATCCTCCTGTGGCTGGTTTCGGTCGCGGGCACCTTCGCTCTGACCGCCTGGTCGATAGCGTCGCTCTATAACACACCCGAGAAGATCGCTACCTACGCCGACTCCATTGCTGGGGGCGCGCTGTACGCGATTAACGGAAAAGTCGAAGGCATCAACACCCTCGGCGGAGTGATCCAGGACGAGTTCGCATTCATGGGGGCGTTCCTCCTGCCGCTGCTCGAATTTCGCTGATCGCCAGAGCGACCCGACGTGAGGAAGAAGCGGGCCGGCTCGAACTGCTGTTGTCGGGGCGAATCGACCGACTGAGCCCCCTGACCGGCGCACTCTTGTGGACGTGGGCGACCATCGCCGCGCTCTGCGTTGCCTTCTTTGTCGTGTTGATCCCGACGGACTTCCCGACAAGCGGTGCTGCGCTCTATACATTTTCGCTCGGCGGGCTCGCGTTCGTCTTTGCCGCATTCGCTGCCGTGGCGGCCCAAGCCACCCTGCATTCGAGAGGGGTCTACATCTCCTCGCTGGCAGCTCTCGTGGTCGCCTATGTGTTGCGAGGCGTCGGTGACGCTACCGGCACATGGGTTACTTGGCTCTCACCATTGGGATGGCAGGAAAAGACGGCTGCTACAGGCGGTCAGCACTGGTGGGTATTGACCCTGCCACTGATTGCCGGATTGACCCTTTCAGGTCTGGCACTCGTCCTGAACGGTCGCCGCGATCTTGGAAGCGCGCTGATTCAAAGTTCGGGCGGCCCGGCTGAAGCCAGCGCAATGCTGAAAAGCCCGCTCGGGTTTGCTCTCTGGCTGCATCGGCCCACCCAGATCGCTTGGCTCGCTGGCAGCGTGGTGTTGGCCGTGATGATGGGCGTGTTAGCACAAGATGTGATCGACGCGTTTACGTCTAATCAACAGATCGCCGACATGATCGGCGCCAATGTGGACCATCCAGAAGACGCGTTCGCCGCAATGGTCCAGCTATACATCGCACTGATCGGCTTTGGTTACGCGATCCAAGCGGTCTCGACCCTTCGTCGAGAAGAGGCGGCAGGACGCCTCGAAACCGTTCTGAGTGGCGCCCGGTCACGGACCGCGTGGTTGGGTATACAGCTCGCGGTGATTACAGCTGGGTTAGTGGTGATCGTGGTCATCGCATCAGCAACCTTTGCCGCATGTACAGCGTTGTCTATGGGCTCCGGAGCAGAGCTGACACGACTCTTCGCTTCTGGTTTGGCGTACCTCCCAGCCGAGCTTCTGGTGTTGGGGCTGGCGGCGCTGATGTTTGGAGCTTTCGCTCGGTACTTTTCGGTGTTATGGGGGTACTACGCAGTCGTAGCCTTCTTGGCGTTCTTGGGGAACGCCATCAAGCTGCCCTCGCTTCTGGTCGACCTCGCCCCGACGACCCACGTTGGCGATCCACCACAGGGACCAGTGGAAACAGCCGGGCTCATCGTGATGAGCGTCGCTGCACTCTCACACTCATCGCAGTAGCCTTTAGAGGTTTTTCGAGACGAGATATCCCCACAAACTGAGCATTGTCGGCGTTGGCCACTCAATCATTTTGCGATGCGGCCAGCATCTCAGGCAGCTGGATTACATACGGCCAATTCAAAAGTATCACCGTCGAGTATCGAAACGAACGGCGTAAGTGTTGCGCTGGACATTTAACAGATTCTTCATTAACATTCCGAGGCGAAAACAAGCCGCTGACAGCCTTTTTTGGGGTGTCGCGGAGCGGCTCCCAATACGGCCGGCAGCAGCTGTGGCCGTTTATTCCGCCTGCCTCCCAGGGATCCGGCCAGGCTGTTGATAATCGCCCGGCTTGCCCTGGCCGGGCGATTATCGCGTCCCCGACACCACGCTCGCGACCCGACTCTCACGACGCAAGGTTTGCGACACACCACGACGCTCGCCACCCGACTCTCGCCACCCGACGCTCGCCACCCGACTCTCACGACGCAAGGTTTGCGACACACCACGACGCGCCACCCGACGCCACCCGACGCTCGCGACCCGACTCTCACGACGCAAGGTTTGCGACACACCACGACGCTCGCGACACGACACTCGCCACCGACTCTCACGACGCAAGGTTTGCGACACACCACGACGCTCGCGACCCGACTCTCGCCACCCGACTCTCACGACGCAAGGTTTGCGACACACCACGACGCTCGCACCGACTCTCGCCACCCGACTCTCGCTGACCGACCCACTCACGCACCAACTCGAGCGCATGCCCGCACCGGCCCGTATCCGCACCCGCACCCGCACCAGCACCCGCCCGCACCCGCACCCGCACCCGCACCCGCTGACGAAACAAACATGCCCGCGATACCCCGTCAGCCAGATTCCGAAGACCTACACAAAAATGACACCCGCGAAAGCAGACCCAGCAACGCCCCAAGAAATCTGACCCACGACATCACACCGCCCTAAAGAGCCGCGAGGTTGGGCATGCTCCGACTTGGTTCGGATCGGGTGCGCCGTTAGCGTGCCGGGCAGCATTTTTCCGGCCTCAACGCCGGATGATCACGGCCCATGTTGACGGTCCCTCGCCTTGAGGGCACCCCGGCAAGCCGTCCGTCGCGACGGTCTGGATAGCGCCCATGGTCTTTCCATCCGTCACGTTCTTGTTCTATTTCCTGCCGATCACGGTGCTTCTTGCCACCGTGGCGCCAGCTCGTATGCGGAACACGATCTTGCTTGTCGCAAGTTTTGTGTTCTACGCATGGGGAACGGGCGAATACGTCGCACTGCTCGGCGTCTCGATCCTGGTCAACTACTACTTCGGCGCCCGGGTGACCGAAGCATCGCCGCATCGGCGACGAAATCTCTACCTGGCCATCGCTGCCAACCTCGCGATGCTTGCCTGGTTCAAATACGCCCCGTTCGCGATCACGCAACTCAACGAACTGCTCGATCTCGCCGGCATCGACCCTGTGGCCGTCCCCAAGGTCACGCTTCCGATCGGCATCTCCTTCTTCACGTTCCAGGCGATGAGCTATGTCATCGACATCAGCCGCGGACGCACCGAACCGGTCGACCGTCTTCGCGACTTTGCCCTGTACGTGTCGATGTTTCCCCAGTTGGTGGCCGGGCCCATCGTGCGTTTCCACGAGGTCCACCAGCAGATCCGCCACCGCGAGATCACCTTCGACGCCTTCTCAGACGGTGCGGTCAGGTTCGCTCATGGCCTTTCCAAGAAGGTGCTGGTCGCCGACAGTGCCGCTCGACTCGCCAACTCAGCGTTCTCACTCGATCACGGAGACCTCACGTTCGTTGGCGCATGGCTCGGAGCGCTGGCCTATGCGGTCCAGATCTATTTCGACTTCTCTGGCTATTCCGATATGGCAATCGGCCTCGGTAAGGTCTTCGGCTTCGACTTCCCCGAGAACTTCGCTCGCCCCTACAGCTCCCGTTCGATCACGGATTTCTGGCGGCGTTGGCATATCACCCTGTCCAACTGGTTTCGGGACTACCTCTACATACCCTTGGGTGGCTCACAGGGCACCAAGGCTCAGACCTACCGCAACCTCATCATCGTCTTCTTGTTGACCGGGTTATGGCATGGTGCCGACTGGACGTTCGTGTTCTGGGGCATCTACCACGGCGGATGGATGCTGATCGAGCGGGCGGTTGGTTGGCGGCAACGTTGGCCCCTTCCCCATTGGCTGGGTCAGGTCGTGGTGTTTGTCGTCGTCGTCTTTGGCTGGGTGCTGTTCCGTGCGGACAGCCTGACCGACGCCGTGAGCTATATGGGCGCCATGGTCAGCCCGGGCGCTCTCCAGCTCCCACACAAAATGATGCTGATGGCGTCACCGAAAACCCTGCTGATGGTGGCGATTGGTCTCTCGACACTCGCCATCCCCCGAAACACCACCTTTGGACGCGACGTCTTGCTCGGCAATTCGGCGTTCTCACACCTGTGCCGGGTCGTGCTGCTCGTTATCGTCTTCCCGTACACCGCGCTGGCAATCTACGCGGGCTCGATCAGCCCGTTCATCTACTTCAAGTTCTGATGCGCCATGGCTAAACCGACTCCTGAGACGTCCCCGACTGAACCGCCCTTCACCGAGGGTCCCACACCCGGATCGACCGACGCAACGCCCCCCGCTGAGACGGCACCACAAGACCAGACCAGCCGCACAACGACAGCGACAACACCGAAGGACGCCACCGACGCCACCGACGATGCCAGCGACATCAACGAAACCATCCACACGGACGCGGCTGACACAACAGGCGATCCCGGTGACGCCGACCCCGCTGACGACACGCCGGATACGGGCGACACTCACGACACTGGCGACATGAACGAAACCAACCAAGCCAGCGGTACGGGTGAAGCAGCGAATCTGAAAAGCGAGCTCGCTGCCGAACGATCCGCCGCGAGCACAGCTGACGGTGAACCACCGGCCGAGAAGCGCCCACGCCACGGTGAACGCAGTCGCCGCTCTCGCCTCTTGTCGCTGATTGCGGTCATCGCAGTCATCGCATCACCGCACGTCTTTGGACTTGCCGACGTAGCGTTTTTGCATCTCGACCAACCACCCCCAGCCAGTTTTCCGGAGCTCTCGCTCGACTCGCTACGGAACCCCGACACATTCGCCGCGATGGACCGTGCCATCAGCGATCGGATCCCGATGTTGGCCCAGGCCCGGCGGGTGCGCGCCACGGCCGACCGCGACATCCTTCGCTCGTCAAACAATCCTGTCGTCGTGGTCGGTGAGGGCCCTTGGCTGTTCCAAGACCGAGCCCTTGAAGCGCTGTGCGCACCAGCGTTTGGCAAAGTCGACGACGAGATGCCACCGAACCCTGCGATGACTTCTCAAGAACTCGCTGACAACATCACCTTGATGTCGGCGATCGCACAGGCTGCGGACCGCGAGTTCGCGTATGTGATGCCTCCGACGAAGGCGTCGATCTACCCCGACAGGCTCAGTTGGCAGGCCGAACAGATCGATTCCTGCGGCGCTGACATCCGCTCCGGTTTTCGCGACATCCTCGCAGCACGCCCGATTACCGGCTTCTATCCGCTGTGGGACTCGGTCTCTGAGGCGGCAGCGGATGCAACGACACCCCTCTATCTCGTCGCCGACCCGCATTGGCGCCCCCAAGGCGCGACGCTCATGGCCGAGACCCTCATCGACGCGTTCGCCCCCGACCTATGGGACCAGGCCGACGTCATGGCCCAGGCCCCGGTCGATTTGGTGCCTGGTGGATTCACGAACCTCGGACTTCCCGGCACCGAAACGGTGGTGCCCCTGGCGGTTGCCCGGCCCGGGGTTACGATCAACGATCTTGAAGAGCTGGAGATCGACGGGCAGTTCTCGGGCGTGACCCGCGTCGATGGGGCGTTCTCGATCGTCGACGACAAGAGTTCGCTCCATCTCGACGCTTCGTACTACGACGTCGCGGACCAGCCATTCCGCACCACCGAAGCGGGGCCGACCGACGCCGGGCCAGCCGAGTCCGGGCCAGCCGAGATGATCGAGGGCAACACCTTGTTCATCTACGACTCGTTCTCCTTCTGGCTGCCACCGTTGATCGCCCCCTATTTCTCGCACCTCGACTACGCGTATGTGTACCCGACGCGGCGACACACCCACGTCAACGACCTGATGAAGAACGCCGACCGCCTGATCTTGGGACTCTCAGAGATGCAGAGTTTCCTGTTTGCGACCGACGGCTGGCCGATGACCACGCTGATGGTCGGCACCTGGTTTGACGACCTCCCCCACGAGCGGATTTCGCTGCACCCACTGCTGGTCCAGAACGACGGCATTGGCTACAACACCACTAGCCGACGTTGGCAGGCCCCGGATCAGACCTTCACCCTCGGTTTCGAAATCGAAGAACCGCCCACCGAGGATTACCGAATCCTCACCTTTCTCAGCCGATCTGAAGATCAGGTCTTCACCCTGCGCGTCGCTCACGACCAGGCGGCCTTCGATGCCGGGGACTTTGAAGAACTCACCGAACAGGCGACCCGCTCGGCGGGCACATTGACGTTCAATCTGACCGGCATGGACGCCGGTTATGTCGAGCTGTCGCTGCAGCCCGAGAACAAGATTCACCCCGCAGACCCCGATAAGGACATGACCATCGAGATTTGGTCAGCATGGGTCATGGACATCCCACGACTCAACAGCTGACTTCGACCGCTGACCACGACTGCCAACCGCCACCCACGACCGCTGACCACGACCGCCAACCGCCACCACGACCGCCGACCACGACCACGACCACGACCGCCGACCACGACCACGACCACGACCGTTGACCAAGACTTCGGCTACGGCCGTGGCTGTGGCTGTGGCTGTGGCCACGACCGTTGACCAAGACCGCCAACCGCGACCGTCTTCGCCGGTAATGGACCAACTCGTGAGGTCAAGGCGACTCACAGCCAACCGCGACCGGTGGCCGCCAACCAGCAGCCGCCAACCGCCAACCGCCACCAAGACCGCCAACCACCGACCTGGACCGCTTCGGCGCCCGATACCAAACGCGTGCGAGACATGCCGGACGATCCGGCATCCTCAATGACTGCCCCAGAGATTTCTCGGGCGCAGACCATCAACCATGGGGTTTTGAACACGGAACGGGGGGTTTGTCTCCTCGGGAATCTCGGGAATCTCGACACTCCTCAGATCGCAATCACTCCTCAGACCAGAATTCGCGCCTGGAATCACCAACCCGCCCTTGGATTGACAACTACTCCTGGAATCACAAATCGCTCCTCGGAACAGCACGCGCTCCTCGGAACAGCACCCGCTCCTCGGAACAGCACGCGCTCCCCGGTTCGCCTTGCCGCCACTTGACACCACGGTCGAGCGATAGACGGATCTGCCGGAGCGCCCGGCCCAGAACTCAGAGTAAGCAGAACAGAGGAAACGCAGTGGAATTGATATTGGTACGGCACGGCCTGCCCATTCGAGAAACTAGCGAGTCGGGTCCGGCCGACCCAGGGCTCGACATTGCTGGCCGCGAGCAGGCTCAAGCTGTCGCCGATTGGTTGCGTACCGAACAGATCGACGCGATCTACAGCTCACCGATGAAGCGAGCGCTCGAAACGGCCATGCCGCTCTGCGAGGCGCTCAACATGGCGCCGACGATCCTGGCGGGTCTTGCTGAATTCGATCGGGACGCCACCAGTTATGTACCCATGGAAGAACTACAGGCACAAGATCATCCCGAGTGGCACAAGATTCGCGACGGCCGTTGGGATGAGTTGGGCATCGATCTTCCCGCGTTTCGCGCCAGAGTGTTGGAGGCGATCGACCATATCGTCAACGCTCACCCCCAGCAGCGAGTCGCTGTCTTCGCACATGGTGCGGTGATCAATGTCTCGACGGGTTCGGTGATCGGCATCGACGATCTGTTCTGGTTCGTGCCCGCCTATACCGGCATCTCGCGGCTCCATGCGAGCAGACAGGGCCGTCGAGGAATCGGCAGCATCAACGAGACCCCCCACCTTCATCCGTCGTTTCCGACCGGCCGATAGACCGACGACAAGCGACGTGCCAGCAGCGCATGCCCATAGGCCAACTGGCCAAGTAACACGAGACGTTCTAGACAACACGACGGCGCGACACGACGCCAGGTTGCCGGCCGGACGAGGACATCGGTCGCAACGACGCATACAACACAACAGCCGGGGTGCGAGATGACCGACGAACGTTCTCTCGATGAGATCATTCGCTACAACGTCAACGATGGGGTTGCGACGATCACGATCGACCGGCCCGAGGCGCGCAACGCGCTGACACCCGATCAGCGCAACCGCCTGATCGACCTCTTTCAACAGGTCAGTGCCGACCTGAATGTGCGAGCCGTCATCCTGGCCGGCACGGACAAGAGCTTCTGCACCGGTGCAGATCTCCGTGCCCGCCAGCCCAAGAATCCTCGTCCCGACGACGCTCCCGACCGGGCAGTCGGTGAACCGACACGCATGATCGCCATGGGCGCTCAGCGGCTCATCGCGGCGGTCATGGACTGCGAGAAACCGGTCGTGGCTGCGGTGAGCGGCGTCGCAGCGGGCATCGGCGCCCACCTCGCATTTGCGAGCGACATCGTCGTCATCGGTGAATCGACGCGCTTCATCGAAGTGTTTGTCCGGCGGGGAATCATGCCCGATGGAGGTGGCACCTATTTGCTGCCACGACTCGTCGGTCCGCTCAAAGCAAAGGAGCTCATGTTCTTTGGCGACGACATCGACGCTGACACCGCTATCTCCCTCGGCCTCGCCAACTCCCAAGTGACCGACGAAGAAGTCCTGAGCGAAGCTCAGCGTTTCGCCGACCGGCTGGCGACGCTGCCCACCCGAGCGCTGGCGTACACCAAACGCCTCGTGAATCACAGTTTTGAGTCCGACCGGCAGCGAGCCTTCGACGAGGAGGCGACGGCCCAGGAACTCGTCGTGTCGACCGTCGACGCGCAGGAAGGCATCAAGAGCTTCGTCGAAGGTCGCAAACCGGTCTTTCGCGGCTTTTGAGCTGCCTCTTGTCCATTCGCTAACGCTCTACTGGCAACCTGACCATGCCGTTTTCATCGGTCACCTTCATCTGGATCTTCCTGCCGGTCGTCCTCCTGGCAGCGACGATTGCACCGAGGTCGCTCCGCAACGCGGTGCTGCTGGTCGCGTCACTTGGCTTTTATGCCTGGGGCGGCGGCACCGTCGTGTTCTGGTTGTTGTGCAGCATCGTCGCAAATTTCGGATTCGGGCTCTACGTGGAGCGTTTCCTCGATGCCGACAATCGTCGTGGCGCGACCGGCGTCGTGGCCGTCTCGGTGGTTACCAATCTCGCCCTGCTCATCTGGTTCAAATACGCCAACTTCTTGGTCGATCAGATCGCAACGGTGATCTCGTGGTTCGGTGGCGACGGACCTCACCTCGCTCCGATCGCACTGCCGATCGGTATCTCGTTTTTCACCTTCCAGGCAATGAGCTACAGCATCGACGTCTACCGTCGCCGTGCTCATGCGTTGAGAAACCCGATCGACTTTGCGCTCTATATCGCCTTCTTCCCCCAGCTCATCGCCGGTCCGATCGTCCGCTTTCATGAGATCGCTCCCCAACTCCGCAAGCGGAACGTCACCGCGGACGACTTGACCGCCGGGGTCCTGCGATTCGCGCATGGGCTCGCGAAGAAGGTCATCATCGCCGACGCCGCTGCACGGCTCGCAGACCAGGCCTTTGCGACACCGAATGCGGAGATGAACTTTTTGACCGCATGGGTTGGAGCGCTCGCCTACACCGTCCAGATCTACTTCGATTTCTCCGGGTACTCAGATATGGCGATCGGTCTGGGCACGATGTTCGGCTTCACGTTTCCTGAGAACTTTCGCCGCCCCTATTCGTCGGTGTCGATCACCGACTTTTGGCGACGCTGGCACATCACGTTGTCGACCTGGTTCCGCGACTATCTCTATGTGCCACTCGGCGGGTCGCGGGGCAGCCAACGCGAGACGCTTCGGAACCTGATGATCGTGTTCATCTTGACCGGCCTCTGGCATGGAGCCAACTGGACGTTCATCGTGTGGGGCGCCTATTACGGCGTGTTGATCTGTCTGGAACGCGTCACGAACCAGCGGCCGGTCGGTGACGCTGATGTGTCGGCGCGCGCTGCACGACGTGCGGTGACCCTGCTGCTGGTCATGTTCGGCTGGGTGATCTTCCGAGCGGTCGACATGTCGCAGGCCGGCACGATGATGTCCAGCATGATCGCCCCGACATTGGATCCGCTGGCATCGCAGGTGCAGTGGGGTCTGCCGGGGTTTGACACGATCGCCGTGGTCTTGGGGATGGCGACGGCGCTGCTGCCTGGCGATTGGGTGGCCGGACCGTGGTTAGCGTCGGGGCGCCGATCGGCACGGTTGGTCGCGGCTCGGGCGGGGCTCATGCTCACCGCTTTCCCCTATGCACTTCTCATCATCCAGGCGGGCACGCTGAGCCCGTTTATCTATTTCAGGTTTTAGCAGGATGCTCGTTCGAGGTCATATGACTCCCCTCCTTTGCGTTTGTGACGTTGACGCCAAGCGCCTAACGAGCGGCGACGAGCAGTTCAGATATTCGCGCCGCCAGATCAGCTGGAGGATCGAGTACTTCGATCAGCTTGATGCGCACACGGTGTCCGGCGACGATGTGGACTTGACGCAACGTCACGTTCAGGGCCTCACTCAGCGCGGCAACCACGGCCGCGTTTGCCTTACCGTCCACAGCGGGCGCGGCGACGGACACGATGAGTGTGTCTTGCCCCCAGGATCCTCCGACGAACGGGCGTTTAGACCTGGGCTTTACTCGAATCGTAAAGCGCATGGCGGCCACCATACAGCCCTTGATCACTCGCTGAAAGGCCCCAACATTCTTCTCTCGGTCAGCGGCACATCAACGCTCTGCGTGACGGATCCGATGAGCGCGGTCGCAGCAACGCCACGTCACCGCGGACCCGAACAGCCCACACACCAACCCGCATTCAGGCCACACACGCTTGGGCCACCTCACGTCGGAGGGCTCATATGAAGCACCGATTTGGGTTCTCGGAAAAGCTCGTCTATCTGGCCGCCTTCGTATGCGCCCTCATGGTGCCGTGGGTGGCGCTCGCGGTGGGCGACCGGACCGAGCTCGACCCCCGCGTCGAACCGACCCCGCGACCGTCGGTCCGTCCCGAAAACTGGCTCGACCCGTCGGTGTGGAACGCCACAGACCTGTGGTTGACCGACAATATGGCCCTCCATGACGAAGCGGTTCGAGCAACGTCATCGGTCAACTACCGCCTCTTTGAGGACTCAAACAACGTCGAGGCGGTTGTCGGTACCCACGGCTGGGTCTTCAGCCGTCCCGAACTCGATGCCTACTGCCCGACCGACGTTGGCTATCTCGAATCGGTGTCGATCGCGTTTGAGCCGAGCGAAATGGTCGAACTCATGGGGGTCGTCACCGACATCGTGGAGCTCTCGGGACGTGACCTGTGGTGGACGCTGCCGCCGAGCCGTTGGTACGCGTATCCCGACCGGCTCAACTCGCGAGCCAAGCGTCTCTCGAACTGCGCATCTGAGTTCCGCAAGACGCTCCGCGAACGCCTCGATCAGGCTGCGATGCCACATGTTGTACCGCTCTGGGATGGGATCGACGACGCACGCGATGCCGCCGAGGCGGCAGGTCCGGCACCGTCGCCGATGGGCGGTGTTGCCCCACCACTCGTCTATTACCCCCATGACCTGCATTGGAACACCCGCGGCGCCGCGGTGATGACCGAGCGCATCGTGAACGCGATCTCGCCGGGCCTGTGGGACGAGGCAGCGCTGGTCCCCGTCGGCGACGAAGACAAGGAGGCCACACAGTTGCTGAACCTCGGCCTCGACGGCATCGACCCGGACGTTCGGTACGGCGTCATCCGGCCTGGTGTTCGCGCAACGGTGACCGGCGAATACTCCGACAACGAGTTTCTGTCACCGACCTTGTTACCCGACGATCAGTGGTATCTCCACGAGGGCCCGGTCCCCGGATCCATCGTGTGCGACTGCCAGGGGCTGGGCCGCTTGGATGACCATCCTCTGCTGCGCTTCGCTGCCGAGAGCGACGACCCATCGCTGATCATTCCCGGACACACCCTGTGGCTCCACGACTCATTTTCTTGGTGGGCGACCGGACAGCTGCCCTCCTATTTTGAATCGCTTACCATGTTGCGAGGAAAGACCGTTGAGGCGCCGACGGTGTTTCATGACGAGTTCAACGCCGCGGACCGGATCGTCATCGCGTTCTCCGAAATGCTGTTCACCCGGCGACTCGACCCCGCGTTCCCGCTCGTGAGACGTCTGGTCGAGGAGAGCGCCGCGACGCTGACCGAAACGGCACCCGAACGCGTTCACCAAGGTGTCGCATGTTCGGGCTGCAACGCTGAGGAAACCTGGACCTCGCCAGCCGAGGCCAGCACCTGGCAGCTTCCCGCGGGCGCATTGACGTCACCAACGGGGGTAGCTCTGGAGCCTCCATATCTCGTTACCTTCGAGGTCGCCCCGACCACGTTCTCGATCGACCCCCAGGGCATTGTCATCGACGCGGCATATGGCGTCGGCCGGGCGTTTAATCCCCTCGGATACGAACCCGCCGTCATCCGCAATGGAGTGGTCGAAAAACCGCACCGCTACCACTTCTATGTCGCGACCCGACCGGCCGACGGACTTGACTTCACCGTCGCGAAAGACGGCACCCGGATCGAACGCTATTCGGTCATCTCGCTCGCTTTGACGCCGGTGACGCTGCGCTGACGCTGCTGCTGACGCTGACGCTGCGCCGCTGGCGCAGGTGTTGCCGGGGCGGACGTTGGCGTCGAGACCGGCGCCACTCCCCGCTGACCGCAGCGTGCCAGCACGATCATCAACATAGCGATGCAGATGAATCCGCATCCGGCCATGAACGGAATCGTGACAAAGCCAAACTCCTCGACCCAGATGGCGGTACAAGGGCTTTCGGCAGCGCAACTGGTCGTGCCGTGGAACCAGTGCTGCAGGTAATAGTGGTAGCAGCTGAGCGCCAGACCAATGCTGGACAGCGCCAACCCGTAGGGCCAGATCCGCACGTCGCGGCGTACCGCAGCAATGCTCAAGATGATCGCCAACGGATACATCGCAATGCGTTGGTACCAGCAGAACTCACAGGGAATGAACCCCGCGCTCTCTGAGTAAAACAGCGACCCTGCCGTCGCCGTGATAGCGACCGCAGCGGCACCGATCAGGACCAGCGTCGGCGATGGGCGGGACGGTCGGATCTCCCCGGTGATGAGGGCCGCTCCTGCGACGAACGCCGTCGCTAACGCGATGAGCGCAAGGACAGCAAAAATCGGAGACATCGTCTGAGAATCCACGGCGCGCATGCTAACCGAGCTGCCGTTCTGAAAAACCTTGGGGTGTGCCTCATCGAAGCGGTCGCCAGCCGCGAACATGGAATGTTCGCTGTTTGTAATATTGCATTCGTTCCGCACCTCGAACCCCGGAAGGGCGACCAATGCTTGAGTTCATCCGAATCGACCAGCCCCGTCCCTTTGACCTGGTCAATAACCCGGTCTTGGTCTCTGGCACCGCAACGGGGTTCGAAGCGACCCTCACCTATCGCATCAGCGACGGCACCACCCAGCTGTCCGGCTCGTTCAACGTCGGCGGCGGAACCGGTGAGCTGGCGCAATTCCAGCTCGCGGTCGATTGCAGCCAAGCCGAGTTTGTCGTCGACCGGATCTTTGTCGAAGTTCGAGACGACGGCGGTGCCGACGACGATGATCCCGTCTGGAAGCCTCGGGTTGTCGTCCCGGTGTTCTACGGTCCGCGGCTCGCCGCCAACTATCAGGGTTACCGCCTCCACCAGGTGCAAGAAGGTGAAACACTCTGGTCGATCGCCGGTATCCACCACGGCGATAACGAGCGATGGCGGCAGATCTTTCGGGCCAATACCGATCGGATTTGGGACCCCGGCATGATCTTCCAAGGTCAGGTCTTACGTGTTCCGATCGGCTCCGACGGCAACTAGCCCCCCTCGGGGAGGGGCGATCCGGCCCTCCTGGCTGCCCCACGCTCCGACGAGGTAGCGCGTTCACGGCGCCGTCGGGCAAAATGAGAACCGGTTCTCATTTCGAGGACGACGGGTTGAGCTTGGGGGTTCGATGTACATCGCCTACACACCGGAGCAGGTTGCGCTGCGCGACGAGCTGCGCGCCTACTACGAGCGGCTACTCACACCCGAAGTGGCTGCAGCACTCCACGACGAGGCTGGTGTCGGGCCCATCCATCGCCAGATCGTCCGACAGATGGGAACCGACGGCTGGCTCGGTCTTGGATGGCCCACCCAATACGGCGGTCGCGGCCTCTCCCAGGTGGAACAATTCTTGTTCTTTGACGAGTCGATGCGAGCCGGTGCGCCGGTGCCGATGCTGACGATCAACACGGTCGGCCCGTCGATCATGGCGTTCGGATCCGATGAGCTGAAAGCGGAGTTCCTCCCACGCATCCTCGCAGGCGAGATCAGCTTCTGCATTGGCTACACCGAGCCAAACGCCGGAACCGACCTCGCGTCATTAACAACCCGTGCCATCAAAGATGGCGATGAGTATGTGGTTAACGGCCAGAAGGTCTTTACCTCACTCGCCGGCGATGCCGACTACATCTGGCTGGCGGTGCGGACCGATCCTGACGCTCCTAAACACAAAGGCATCTCGATCCTTGCGGTCGACATGGACTCGCCGGGGATCACCGTCGACCCCATGCACCTGATGTCGAGCCACGACATCAACACGACGTTCTACGACGATGTTCGAGTGCCCGCACGAAGGCTGGTCGGATCCGAAAATGACGGCTGGACTTACATCGTCAACCAGCTCAACCATGAGCGGGTAACCCTGTGCTCGTCGGGCTTGCTGGAACAGTCCTTTGATGAGGTCCGCGACTATGCGTTGCACACACGCACGGCCGCGGGTGGCCGCCTCATCGACGAACAGTGGGTACAGATCAACCTTGCCCGGGTGTATGCGGGCGTTGAATTCCTGCGGCTGATCAACTGGAAAGTCGCATGGACCGGCACCCTTGGCCACCTCGACGTCGCTGACGCGTCGACGATCAAGGTCTTTGGCACCGAGTTCTACCTTGAAGCCTTCCGTCTGCTGATGGAAGTGCTCGGGCCCCGTGCCTATCTCGACCGGAGTTCACCGGGGGCCGTCCTCAACGGACGTCTCGAAATGATGTATCGGAGCCTGCTGATCTTGACCTTCGGTGGCGGGACCAATGAGATCCAACGAGACCTGATCGGCGTGTTTGGCATGGGTCTGCCCCGCGCTATCCGCGCCTAAGGGGCTCCGAGGACAGGACCGGGCCACAGTCCCAGAGGGCCCCGAAAACGGCCCGGAAACGGGCCCGGAGCGAAAGCCACATGAGCGGCCCCCTCGGAACGACACATGCGGCAGGTCCGTCCCTATCCGCTGACGCTGTCATCGCACCAGAAAGATAACCATGGACTTCACCCTCGATGAATCAAGTCAGGCGCTCGCCGATCTGACCGGCCAGATCTTGGCCGACCGGGTCGATCATCAGCGGTCAAAGCAGCTCGAGTTCGGCAGCGAACCACGTTTTGATCGTGAGCTGTGGTCGGCCTTAGCCGATGCTGGAGTTCTTTCGGCAACCCTTCCCGAGGACAACAACGGCTCGGGATTGGGCGCTGTCGCGCTCGGCGCGATCCTTGAGGTAGCGGGGCGTTTCGTCGCCCCGGTACCCCTGATGGAAACCCTGGGTATGGCCGCTCAGATACTCGCCAAGTACGGAACGACACCCCAGCGGGACCGCTGGCTGACACCGCTGGGCGAGGGAACCTCGATCCTCGTCAGTGCGTTACAAGAAGATCTCGCCGACCCGGAACGGCCATCGACAACAGCGACATCCACAGGCGGCACCTATGTGCTGAACGGCCACAAGATATGCGTTCCCGCCGGTCAGATCGCAGATGGCTTCATAGTGTCGGCATGGCTGGATGATGCGCCTGCGCTGTTCGTGATCCCCGCCGACAATCCGGGCGTCGAGCGGGTCCCGCTCATCACCACCGGCCGATGGCCAGACGCTGACGTCACCTTGACCGACGTAGCCGTCCCGCCTGACGCCCGGGTCGGCACACAGGCCGACCCCACACAGCTCATTGGCGACGCAGTAGACCTCGCCGTGGTCAGCCAATGCGCCTTCGGTATGGGTGTGATGAGCGAGGCCCTGTCGCTGACCTCGAGCTATACCAAGACCCGCAAGCAGTTCGACCAGCCAATCGCTTCGTTTCAGGCCGTTGCGCACCGCGCCGCCGATGCCTATGTCGATACCGAGTCGATCACGCTGACCACCAAACACGCTCTCTGGCGGATCGCTGAGGGGTTGCCTGCGCGGCGACACGTTGCGGTCGCCAAGTACTACCTGGCCGAGGCGGGCCAACGGGTGGTCCATGCCGCTCAGCACCTCCACGGAGGAATCGGCGTCGACCGGGACTATCCCTTGCACCGCTACTTCTTCGCTGCCAAACAACTAGAGCTGTATCTCGGCGGCACGACGGAGTCCCTCACCCGCATCGGACGCCTGCTCGCCACGACCTAGAAAGGGACGGCTCGGAACGCCCCGGACTGTTCGCTGACCCTCAAGCGGCAAGAATGTCTGGTGTCGGACGTCGGTGTGCGGATCGGCGATCCGGGCGCCAGTCGCAAGGACGAAATTTCGTCACTACCCGTAGGTAATGGCGGAATTGAGGACGCCGCGAGTGGTGATGCCGGACGGCGAGTCCTGCACCACGCGCGTTTGACACCAGTCACCTCGGTGGGTGGTGTCCTGCGTTGGAACGCCGTTGACACGGGCAAGCACTCTCGGTCATCGTCAAGGACGAGGAGTGCCGAAACGTGGGCCCACGTTCAGTGAGGCGGACGCAGAGAGCGTGGCGGTCGGTCCCGTCCATTCCGCGGCGGACCAGCTTGCCAGGACATTAGGTCAGGTTGCTCAGCTCTGAGCCGATACCCAGGGCGCCTAGGGCACAGGCGGCCGCAAAACGCTGAGCCATCTGCCTGCCCGTGGCGGCACGACGGTTGGTACGGCAGCTGCACACAGGGCGGCCGACGCTACGACCAGCATCTTGAGGCCGAAGGCGACCAGAAAACCGGTCGAACGACCATCGAGTTCCATCACCGACCAAAATCCGGTCGCGACCACCAGGGCGAAGGCCAACCATCCGATGATGCTCAGCGTTGGAAGGCGAGTGCTGGGGGAAGATCCCGCTGTTGGTGACGTCGCTGCGGATTTTGATGTCACACAGCGCCACGACCACTCGGCCATGCTGACGGTAAAGACCACCGCTGCCACAACATGGACCGTCGTTACCACTACGTCTCCGTCCGCCCCTGCCCACCCGGGTTGGATGCGCGATGCCAGCGACACGCTACGCCGCTACGCGCCGGAGCACACCATACGTGCAGCGCTCAACCACCAAACACCACCGCAACGCAACCCGACGAGGACCTCGCACAAGCCCACCTCACGTGACTTCTGTGTGCCTCGGTGTTCTGGCAGGCTGTTCCACCGGGTACGGACGGCACCTACCGCCGCGCCGTGCGCCCTCGTCGCTGAAACTGGGCCCACACTTCGGCACTCGTCGTTCTTGGTCGTGACGGAGAGTGCTCGCCCCGTTCATCAGCATTCCAACCTGCCAGCGCAGGAGTCAGCCGTTGCACATATTTCACCAAGGTTCACCCCTTGCTTCACCTAGATTCATTGGTGGTGTCCCCACCCATCTGCAAAACGCGCGTGGCACCGCTGCCCAAATCTGGCTTACTCGTCGATCGCCGTTTTCCGCTCATGTCTGACACTCCAACGAAGATTCCGTCCTCCAGCCCAACGCTCAACCTGCCGATCGACCGGTCGTCGACGACAGCGCTGCTGACACCGGCACGGCCGATACCGGCGCGACTGAAGGCAGCGCTAGCGAGGCTGACGCTGGCCACGCCGACGGCGATGGGGCGAGGGCGAACCCCGGCGACGCCCACCTGGGGAACCCCGGCCCCGTCGGTGGTGCCCCGACCGACCGCCCCGGCGACGAGGGTCGACGGGGTGACGCCACCCCACCACGCGAGGGACGCCCTATGTGGCAGCGAGCGCTCATTGATTCGCTCAGCACTTCGCTGCCGCTGGCCTGGCCGTGGCGCTCCCCATGTTCGACATACTCGGTGACAACCCGACGTTCTTCGTAGCGAGAGGGGCCTCGGGCGGTTCGGTGGTCTCGCTGACCGTCGCCTTGCTGCTTCTGCCAGCGATCGTCGGTTTTGTCATCGGCGCCGCGCTCTGGTTCATCGGACGAGCGGTGGGCGGTGAGCGAGGTGCGCGAATCGGATGGACGCTCAGCATCGCGGCCTGGGCGACGATTATCGCCCTGCCGTACGCAGATGACGCACTGCGCAACACGCCGCTGCTGGCGTTGCTCGTCGCATGTGGCTTCGCGCTGGTCATCGCGTTTGGATACCTCAACAATGCGTGGATGCGCACCGGTCTGGCCGCCCTGGCGCCAGTACCGATCGTCTTCGCTGGGCTGTTTTTGTTCAGCTCGGGCGTCAGCGGCATCGTCCGCCCGGCCAACGCTGCCACCGAGTCCGCAGCCGTCGCAGGCGACACCAACGTGGTCGTCTTGATCTTCGACGAGATGACCCTCGCCCCACTGCTCGACAGCAATCTCGACATCGACGCTCAGCGGTTCCCCAACATCGCGGACCTCGCGAGCCGAAGCACCTGGTATCGGAATGCGACGACCTCCCAGCCGCAGACCTACAAGGCGATTCCGTCACTCCTGTCGGGCCGTTATTTAGAGGGGGACCTGCCGAACATTTCGGTCTGGCCCAACAACCTCTTTACGCTCCTCGACGCTGACTACGAGATCACCGCGTACGAACCGCTCACCCAGCTCTGCGTCACTGCGTGTGACGTCCGAGGCGCCACCACATCGTTCGGAGACGATTCGCTGGGCTCGATGCTCGACGACATCAGTGTCGTCTACAAACACATCATCTATCCGACCAAATGGCAATCAGGGCTGCCTCGAATCGACACCGGATGGGGCAACTTCGACGGTGTGGCCGCCGAAGGCCAGACCGACGACGGCCAGAGCGACGCAAGCACCGGCGGCCAATCAAGCGGAGACGCACACGACGACTCGAGTGCTACCGATAGCTCCGGCTCGGATGGTGCGCCACCGGAGAGCACCGCGCAAGGCGCGCCGACCTCGACGACCCAGTTCACGACGCCCGACGGCCAGCCCGTCGAAGAATGGACCTTCGACGACATCCAAACCGCAATCCAGGACGCCCGCTCTGACCGAGATCTGTTGTTCGCCGAGTTCCTCGACACCCTCAATGGAGCGAAGACCGGCAACCTGTGGTTCAACCATTCGGTGCTGCCGCACGAGCCGATCGAGTTTCTGCCAGACGGGCGCACCTATCCCCTCAACGGCGACCCCGCCACGGTCTACGGCTCGAACTGGTGGTACGAACCTCAAGCCGTCCCCGACCGGCAGCTGCAGGCGTACATGGTGCAGTTGGAGTACGTCGACAAACTGATCGGCGATTTCCTGACCCGAATGGACGAACAAGACCTGTGGGATGACTCGATCGTTGTGGTTACCGCAGACCACGGGGTGTCGTTCTGGGCAGGTCAACAACGCCGCTGGTCCTCACCCGACAACTTCGAAGACCTCGCCCGCGTACCGCTGTTCATCCACCTGCCCGATCAGACACCTGGCCAGGTCAGCGATCGCAACGTCGAGGGGGTCGACGTCCTCCCGACGATCCTCGACGATCTCGGTGTCGACAACACCACTATCGACTTCGAAGGCACCTCACTGCTGGACGAGGGTGCACCGGAGCGACCGGTCAAACTCATGTGGCCGTACGGCAGCGGTGGAAGTCCTCGCGAGTTCGACGGCGCTTGGCCCGGCAAACTACGGCTCCAAGAACACATTGTGGACATCTTTGCTACACCGTCGGGTGAGGTGGATCCGTGGGCGATGGGCCCCTATCGCAATCTGGTCGGCACCGAGGTGAGCGACGCGGAGGTGGGTCCTGATGCGTCCGCCACGGTGACGCTCATCGACGGCGCCCGTTATAACGACATGAACCCGGACATTGCCCACCCGTATGCGACCGCACCGGCGAGTGTGACCGGCTCGCTCCCGCAGGGCACCGACGTCGTCGTGGCAGCCAACGGAGTCATCGTCGGAAGCGGCAACGTGATCGTGGATCGTTCGGAGAACCCACTGATTTCGCCTATGGTCCGCCCGGACCGTTTCGACCGCGGCAAGAACACGATCGCGTTCTACACCGTCGATGGTGACCCGGCGGCACCCGTCCTCCACCTCATCCCTGAGAGCTCGTGACACAAGCCGCGTAGATCGGTCGCCGGACGGGGCTGACCTGTTGACGAGTTGGCCGCTTGACGAGTCGGCCGCGTACTTCCGGCAGGCAGCTGCCGCTGCGGACCGCTCGGCTCACGGCTCACGGCTCACGGCTCACGGCTCACGGCTCACGGCTCACGGCTCACGGCTCACGGCCAGATTGGCCGCCGAGCCTCTGAACAGGGCGACGCCGAGGTTAGGCCTGTTCGACGATCCGGGTGATCTCGCCATTCTCGATCAGGATCCAGTACGACGACCGAGCCCCAAGGTAGGGATGGGTCATCAGCGGGTCCACCTTGGGGTCGCCGTGGACAAACTCGTCGAGGAACGATTCTGTCGACGCCTCGAAACTGTCCAGACTTTGCCCCCAGTTGATGGCATAGACCTCCATATCGGGGGCGTAGGACACCTCAAAGGTGGTGTCGTCGTCGTTGACCATGCGTGAGAGGTCTGGCGCCGCACCCTTGGGATCTGAAATCCCGTCGACCGGCTGCATCGCGGGCGTCCCTCCCTCGACGAGGTCAGCCTTGTCGAAGGACAGGGTGTGATCCTCGGGGTCGACCGCGGTGATGAGCCCATAGTGGACGCCGTCGGGCAGATCAGCGAGACCGACCGAGTCGACCTCGGCGAGGATGGTCACCGGTGTGGTCGTGGGCGCAACGACACCCGACGTGACAGTGGTCGAGTCTGCTGGGGCCGGTTCGCTCGAATCGTCAGAACTGCACGCGCCGAGCGGAATCAACGTGGTGACGACAAGCGCCCGAAACGCGACCGAAATTCTCACCGCTACCTCCATGAAAAAACGAAGGCGCATGTTATCCACCGTTGACTTGCGACGGCCGTCTGGCAGCCTCGTCCCAGGCGGCATGTGCCTCTGGCACGTCCAGCAGGTCCGTGGCAGAACCTGGTCACCGGGCGCATCCGCCGGACGAACCGACAGGGTGGACTATTTCACTGTCCCCATCGCTTCGGCGGTCAGTTCCACACTCGAGACGTCATCGTCAGCGATGAGAACGGCGAAAGAGCCGTCGCTATGGACCGAGTAGAGGACACGTTCCGATGCCCTGAACGGCATGAAGTCGCCGACGTTGAAACACGCCATCATGGTCGACATGATCTGGCCGATCCGAAGATTTCGTCCCTCCGCCAGCCACGTTCCCGACCCCGAATTGCATCCAAAATGCATCTGGAGTTGGCCGGTCTGGTCGAACATCACGGTCACCGGCCAGGGGGGAGCAACACGGTGTCCATCGGGTCCGGTCGCCGCATAGACATACCACGTCACACCGATCAGATCCTCGGGGCTGCCACGCGGCGGCACCGTCCGTGCCGGTGGTGGATCGACCGATTCGGGGACGTCTTCGAACCTTGGCGACCCATCGCCCGGAGGCTCGGGTTCGCTCTCACCGGGCGGGTTGAACACACCAGATCCTGATTGCCCCGGTCCTGATTGCCCAGATCCTGCTTGGCCAGACCCGACAGGCCCGGACCCCTCGACCTCGTCATCGGGGGACACGCCGGTCGCGTCATCCTCGTCGCGGCCACGCCTCCACCGCTGCGGTCAACGGGCAGACCAGCATCATCGCTTTCTGCACCAGGGTCCTGCATCTTCGACATACTCGGCTCCAGTTCTTCTGAGTCTTCGGCGTCGCCAATGTTCACGACGACCGATGTCGTGGCCTGTGAACTGGGCGTCGTCATCTGACCGGTGCCACCTGCAGCACTACTGGCGGAGGCGTCACTTCCACCGGCGTTCGATCGGGAAGGACGGCTGGTCGTCGTCGTATCTCGACCAGCGTCGCCGCTCGCCGCTCGCTCAGCGGCTTGCCCGCATCCGAGCAGTAGGAGGGAGACCAGCAGAATGCCCACCAGCGGCGCTCTGGCGCGCAATCGTTTCGCTGCGGAGAAGATCGGTGGTTGTGGGTCGGGCCGCGTCATGGGAATCCGCATCCTCAAAGGTTAAATCCGGTAGCTGCTCCGCGTCAGACGTACCAGAAGGACGAGCGGTTCCGAATTGACCCCACCTTGACACGTCTGAGCAATCCGACCATGCCAACCCCACCGCGATACGTCCCAATATCGCGTACAAGGTTCACCAGAGGCAGCACTTCGCCACACCGACCACATCGGCGGTCGGCAGCTGAAAGCAACCGCATACCCAGGTCTTTTCACACCGAAAAGGCACACTCGCACGGGTTGGCCCACCGAACTCGCCCGAATCGACAACGCCCGCAAGGACTGTCCACTCGGTGTTGCAATTCCAAGGGTTCTTTAGCGATGACCCCCGATGTTGCACCCTCCACGGCGAGCGCCAGCCCGAAGCCAAGGTAAAGCCCGAGCTATGACAGCACCAAGGTTGGGATGTGCATGGAGCCTGGACAAAGTCCGGTGCCATAGTGACGCCTGTCGATTTGAAATACGGCTCGGCGCTCACAATAGTGAGCACGGCAATAACCCACCCCGCACTCGCGGGTGACCACATAACGATGAATCGGTAGCACGGCGCTGTCCCCAACCTTCGCCACAATCGAAGCTTGGAGGATGATCGTGAGCACAGTCGTCATTACCGGTGGCGCAGGCTTTCTCGGCTCGCACCTATGTGAGATGTTCGTCGCCCGTGGCGACAACGTCGTCGTCGTCGACAATCTGTCGACCGGCTCGATCGACAACATCGCTCCCCTCTTGGGTGCGGGTGTCGAATTCATCGCTCACGACGCCACCGTGCCGATGAACGTCCCCGGTGAGGTCGACGCGGTGCTGCACTTCGCATCACCTGCCTCACCCAAGGATTACCTCCAGATGCCGATCGAGACGCTTCAGGTCGGCAGCGTTGGCACCCAAAACGCCCTCGACCTCGCCTCGGCAAACGATGCCCGCTTCCTACTTGCATCGACCTCTGAGGTCTACGGCGACCCACAGGTACACCCGCAGCCAGAGACCTATTGGGGACACGTCAGCCCAACCGGTCCTCGCGGGGTGTACGACGAAGCGAAGCGTTTCGCCGAAGCGATGACGCTCGCCTATCACCGCTATCACGGACTCGATGTCCGCATCGCCCGGATCTTCAACACCTATGGCCCACGGATGCGCCCCGAAGACGGTCGCGTCGTGTCCAACTTCATCCGTCAGGCGCTCGCCGGTGAGCCGCTGACCGTGTACGGAGCAGGTGACCAGACCCGCTCATTTGGCTATGTCACCGACACGGCGTCAGGTCTGATCGCGCTGCTCGACAGCGAGTATGTCGGACCGGTCAACATCGGCAACCCAGGTGAGTTCACCGTCCTAGAGCTTGCCGAGCATGTGCTTCGGTTCACTGGGTCGGACAGCAAAATTATCCACGAGCCGCTGCCGATCGATGACCCGACACGCCGCCGCCCAGATATCACCCTGGCTCGTGAGGTGCTCGGATGGGAACCACAGGTTTCGCTGGCGGACGGGATCGCGAATACCGTCGCCTGGTTCCAGTCGTTAGTGACCGCAACCGTCGCCGCATAGGAGCCTCAGCGGCTCTCCAGCGGGGCCCACGACGATCAACCAGCCGGGTCGAGACCAGCCTCGGGGGCGGCATCCGCGCCGATCGGTGAGCGCGCAAACGGAGTCATGAGTTCCGAGCGCGATGTCCGCACAAAGGTGCGTGAATGTCGCGCCCATGCCTGAAGGCGGTCGTCGACGACCGAGATGCGGTCACCACCGAGTCCGCGCGCAGCGTCCCATGCTTGAGCGAGCGAGATCTGACCGTCGAGGTCCGTCGCCCACACGATGACGGCTTCGTCGTCGTGCAGCAACGTTTCATACGCCCCGACGAGCTCATGGTCGTAGTCAGCCATGACCCGTCGTCGTTCTTCCGCGACCGCGGCGAGGTAGTCGAGCGTGGAGCCGGGTCGCACCGTGACGTATTCGTGCACGAACAGCTCGCCGCGGACACCCGCTTCGAGCAGCGTGTCGAGTGTTGGACACGCCGGTCCGGCACCGAGCAAACGGTCGAGCCCACCCGTCCGATAGTTGTAGGCCTCCTGCCACCACTGAGCGAGCGGCCGGTTCGACTCGCGTTCGATGTTGGTCGTGCGGGTGAGGCGGCGCCAACCTTCCCATCCGTCGATGAGCTCCCAGAGATTCACAACCTGGGGCCAGCGGCCGGTCGACCCGACGACCTGCCACGTTCCGACGAGCTCCAAACCTCTCCCGGCCGCCTCATCGGCTTTGAAGTCGACGGTATGGGCCATATACGGCTCGGCACCCTGACCGACGATGTCGATCACCTCGTGCAAATACAGATATCGATGGGTCATACCTCTCCCAAACGTGGTGCGTCTCGCCACAATGCAATCGGACCCAGCGCCTCGACGAGCGTTGCGATCGTTTCATGCATCCTGGCCTGTCCCTCGGCGATCAGCACTCGATCGCGGGTCACTCCTGAGCGGAGGTCGGTGACATTGGCGAGTAGTCGACGGCCGAGTTCACCGGAGCTGCCCGAACCTTCGGTCCAGTGGACGACCAAGACGGTGAGACCCAGGCGTCGCGCCCATTCCAGCAGAGCGCTGGTCATCGGGCTTTGTACGTCGTCGACGAATGCCAGCGGAATGAGGTCGGGTCGGGCCAGCGCAGCGACGACCGCCAGAGCGACCGCTCCTCCATCGACGTTGCGGGCCGGCACCAAGACTCGAGCACCTGATGGCGTTGGGAACAGCCGACCGACGATGAAGCCGCTGACACCTGGACTGGCCGAAACCAGGCTGATCGGCAGACGATGGCGCTGGAGCATCCCGGAGAGCTCCCCATCAACGCCGCTGGACCTCCCGGAGCCACGTCACCTGCGTAGAGCTGTTGGGCGAGCCGTGACACCGTGTCATAGAACCGTCGCTGCGTACCTGGAGTCCGTTGCGTCAGCGCGGCTGCGAGCCCCAGCCCCAGACGTTCGACGGTCACCGGCGAATCGGCGGTGGAGCGGGTGAGTGCTCGCCGCGTTCACGGGGACGTGGGCCGCGATCAGGTCGTTCCAACCAGGATCGGTAAGTTCGACGTGATCGATTCCGGCAGCGAGAGACTTCCGGGCGGCAGGCCGGTCGCGTCAGCGTCACCGACTTGCAGGCCAACCGTCCCGAGGTGGAGCGGATCGTCCCATTCGAAAAACCCTTTCGCTCCAATCGTGTTGAACACCCCGAGCCCAAGCGAAATGGACAGGGCACGCCAGTCGGCCTCGCGACCCGACCGACGAACTCCCGGCCCGACGATGAAACCCCAGACATCGTCCAGCATCGCTGGGATCGCCGGGTCCTGGGGATCGCGTGCCTCACCGACCGCCGACCCAGCAGGGCCCGAGCGGGTCACGTCGACCCCTAGGGCCGAATGAGTGCCTGTGCTCCCCTGAGGCTCTGTACCGTGCTGGGCGTCCGGCGCGAATTGAGGGTTCCGTCGATCGCTGCTGCTCGGAACTACGAACCAGCGTGGCGACAAGCTGCGCAACGTGGGGAGTGCAGCGTCGGCAGAAAGCACTGACGGCGTTTCAGTTTGGCTGACCAAACCGGTCGCAACCGCCCAGTCGCCGTCGAAATAGACGCCGGGGTGGGGCCCGAGTTCACCTGCCGCCATCGCGAGGGTTCTCGCGACTGGCGGCGGTGCATGGACCCACTCCAATGCCGAATCGCCGACCGGCGCTGACTCGACACCTTCGGCCACGAACACGGTATGCATCCCGGCGGCGCGAAGCCGCTCCACCATCGCTGAGCGACCGGCCACCGGAAAACCTATCCGTCGATCCGACCGACCTAGATCGACCGAAGTCCGGGTGCTCGACAGCCGAAGACCTTGGCGTTCAGCTTGGCGCCGAGTTCGGCCGGGTCCCAGCGAGCGCCGGGCTTTTCGATCATGTTGCCGTAGTCCCACGGCATGAACTTGATGATCGAGTCGCCGACGGCGCGCAACACCTGACCCGTGACGTGTTGAGCTTCGTCAGATGCCAACCACGCGACCAGGGGCGACGAGTTGGATGGGTCGCGAATGTCGTATTCGGTGAACTCGTCGGGCTCTTTTGCCTGCAGATCGGCACGACCCATGGTCGCGGTGATCCTGGTCATTCCCGCGGGGGCCAGGCAGTTCACCGTCACGCCCATCTTGTACAGCTCGAGGCTGGTCGTCAGCGTGAAGGAGGCAATCCCACCCTTCGCTGCGGTGTAGTTGGCCTGACCAAAGTTGCCTTCCAAGCCAGCACCGGACGTCGTGGTGATGATTCGCCCACGTTGCTGTTCACCTGTGCTCTGGTAGAGCTCACGCCAATGACGCGTCGCGTGACTCACCGGACAGAACGTGCCCTTGAGGTGCACGCGAATCACCGAATCCCAGTCTTGTTCGGTCATCTTGAAGATCACTCGGTCGCGCACAATCCCGGCGTTGCAGACCACGATGTCCAATCGACCCCAGGTGTCGATCGCCTGTTGAACCATGGCACCGGCCTGTTCATAGTCGGCAACATCGGCGGTGTTCGCCACCGCTTCACCACCCCGTTCTTTGATCATGTTGACCACAAGGTCGGCGTCATTGGTCTCTGAGCCGGTCCCATCGACCGTGACACCCAGATCGTTCACGACGACCCTTGCTCCCTCTTTGGCGAGTTCGAGGGCGTGACCTCGGCCGATGCCGTGTGCCGCTCCGGTGACGATGGCGACTTTCCCGTCGAGCATTCCCATGCTGTTGCTTTCCTTGCGTCGGAGGGCAATAACCCAAGTGGCGATGACCCAGGTGTTGTAGCGCCCTGTTCGGTGCGTGACTTTTGGGCGTACCGTGGTGGGCACGACCCGCAAGATTGAAACCTGTTCTAATTTAGTGACCCGAATCGACCGCACAAAAGATGATCCGAGCGAGTTCACATGTCAGACAACCTTTCGGTCCTGTTCGAATCCGTGGTCGACTCGCGACCACATGCCCTCGCGCTGGTGCGCGGAGACGAACAGCTGAGCTTCGCCCAACTTGACGGTCGAGCCAATCAGATAGCCAACAGGCTCAAGGCGCTCGGCGTTGCGCCAGGTGCACATGTTGGGCTGCACCTCAACAATCAGGTTCACTTCTTTGCCGCCATGCTCGGCTGCCTCAAGGCGGGCGCGGTGCCCTTGGCATTCAGCACGCGCCTCTTGGCCTCCGAGCTGGCCGACGCAATCGATTTCTTAGATGTCGAGGGCATCTTCACCGAAGGTGATCACGCCACGGTGGTCGCGGACGCGTCGATGGCCACCGCTCAACTGCAGTTCGTCGTCGTCTTCGACGAATTGTCTGAGCACCGCGCGATCAATGCCAGCAACCACGTCTCTGAACATGACCTCGCTGGCGAACCCACAGACCGTCCGACCGGCACCGTTCGTTCTGCTGAGGATCCGTTCATTCTGGTGACCGCGGGCGTTCTCGACGACCCGCCGGACTGGTTTGGAAGCAGGCCGACTTCTTCTATGCAGCGCTCGGCGCTGGTGACCCGACCGGCACCGAAGGGCCACTTCCCGAAAACGCACCGCTCACCGATCGCCTCGCCCCGGTTGGGTCGCTCGTCGTGATGCCGCTCGCTCGCCCCTATCATCCAGCGGGTCAATGGCCAGCTTGGATGGCCTGGTTCGCAGGCGGCACCGTCGTGTTCGACGCCAGTGCCACGCTGAGGCCCCATCAGATCCTGTCCACCGCGGCAGAGACTGGGGTCACGATGTTGCTGACGACGGGCGACGCTATGTGTCGGCCGTTGGCGGAGTCACTCGCGCAACACAGCGTTGACCTGTCCCGACTGACCCGGTGGGTTTCATCCGGAGCGATTTGGTCCAACGATGTCAAGGCCCTCCTGGCGCGTCTACTTCCGACGGTCGACCTGTTCGATGGCAGCAGCGATCCGGGCGCACCCGCAGGAAGCGTCGCCACGATGGGATGGAGCTTTGACGAATCGACCGTCTTCGCACATGGCGATGTTGCGGTTCTCGACGATCAGGACCACCCGATCGGCGCAGGATCTCCGGTCATTGGCCGCCTCGCCGGTGCCGGGCATATCCCGCTCGGCTTCTATCGAGATCCCAAACGCAACGCCCGAACTTTTGTCGAGGTCGCCAGCAAGCGGTACGTGATGTCTGGGGCCCGCGCAACGGTCGACAGCAACGGTCGCATCCACATCGTCGACGACGGGTTTCGGACGATTAATACCGGCGGTGAACGGGTCTTTGGCCAAGAGGTCGAAAGCATCCTCCGCCAGATGCCCGGCGTCGCCGATGTGGTCGTCGTCGGCGTCGACGACGCCTATTGGGGTGAGCGGGTAACCGCCGTCATCCAGCCCGACCGGTCGACCAGGGTCTCACTTGATGGCGTCAGCAGTTTCTGCCAAGGTCGGTTAGCTAGCCACAAGATTCCGAAGTCGATCGTGTTGGTCGACGCGATCGCACATCATCCCGATGGACAACCAGATGACGGGTGGGCTCGGATACAGGCTCAAAGTGCCATTTGAAGCGGCGCGATAATCAAACGCCAGCGATACGCCTTCCTCGAAGGCACACGCGAAAAAGGGGAACGTCGATGATCCACAGCAACGGTGTATGGGACCTCATCGCACAACGAGCTGCGGCCACACCGGACTCGGTCTTTATGGCCGACGACGTGGGCAACGAGATGACCTTCGGCGCATATGCAACCTGCGCCGAACAGGTGGCTGCAGGACTGTTCGACCTCGGCGTTCGACCGGGTTCTGTCGTGTCGTGGCAGCTGCCGACGTGGATCGAAGCAGCCGTTCTGGTGGGTGCCCTCAGTCGACTCGGCGCGATCCAGAACCCGCTCGTACCGATTTACCGCGAGAAGGAAGTCAGCTTCATCGTTCGTCAAGCCGACCCGGCTTTGATGGTGATGCCTGGGGTCTGGCGAGGTTTTGATTACAGCGAGATGGCTCACCGCGTCGCGGAACAGGCCAATGCGGACGGCGCCGATGTAGCTGTCATCTCCCCCGGGCGAGACCTACCCACCGGCGATCCGGCAGTCCTCCCACCTGTTCCCGAGGTCGCTCAAACAGCCGACGACGCACCTGTCCGCTGGATCTTCTATTCGAGTGGAACGACCGCAGATCCAAAGGGCGCGCAGCACACCGACCCGTCGGTCATCGCTGGAGCGATGGTCAACGTCGTCAGTGTTGGTTGGACGCCACAGGACGTCATCTTGTTGGTCTTCCCGTTCACCCACATCGGCGGCATCGGTCTGATGTTGGGGGCGATCGCTGTTGGATGTCGCCTCGCCCTGGTGGAAGCGTTCTCCCCCGAAGGAACAGCCCAGGTCTGTTTCGATCAGAAGGTCACGGTCGCCGGGGGTGCAACACCGATCCACCAAGCACTCCTCTCGGTGCATCGATCCCAACCCGATGCTGGTCTGCTCGACAGCGTGCGGGTCTATCCCGGCGGCGGCGCGTCCAAACCCCCAGCGCTGCATTACGAGATGAAGAACGAGCTCAACTCCGCTGGGATCGTCTCGGGCTACGGACTGACCGAATGCCCAATCTTGGCCATGAACAAGATCACCGACTCAGATGAGCACCTCGCCAACACCGAAGGCGCGCCAGCGCCCGGTGTCACGGTCAAGATCGTGACCCTCGACGGAGATGTCGCCGGGGTTGGTCAAGTTGGAGAGATCCGGGTCAAGGCGCCGCAGCTCATGCGGGGCTATCTCGACGCCACGCTCGATGAATACGCCTTTGACGACGACGGATTCTTCCGCACCGGCGACCTCGGCAAACAAGACGACGAAGGATTCATCACCATCACGGGACGCCTCAAGGACGTCATCATCCGCAAGGGCGAAAACATCTCGGCGGTCGAAGTCGAAAACCTGCTCTACACACACCCAAAGATCGCCGATGTCGCGGTGATCGGCGTACCCGACGAGGTTCTGGGTGAACGTTGCTGCGCCGTTGTGGTGCTGGCAGAGAGCGCGGAGGCTTTGAGCCTTGACGAGGTTTTTGCGTTTTGTGCAGCCGAGGGTTTGATGACCCAGAAGATCCCCGAACGCCTCGAGATCGTCGATGCGTTGCCGCGCAATCCAACCGGCAAAATTTTGAAGGGCGACCTGCGCAAGACCTACGCAGGCTGACAGCCGGTCGACACATGCCAATCCGAGCGTGATCCGGTGACGCTGGGCAGCTACCGCTGCGTTGCCAGGTTGTCCGAGGAACGGTTTGTCCGAGCAACGGTTTGTCCGCGGAACGTTTCTCCGCTCAGCAGCAGCGCCGGAGCTGGGGCCACCGCGCCGGACGCCCGGGCAGGGCCGGCCCCGTTGGCCGCAGGGGCTGTGCAGCCGACCGTCCGAGCCACGGATGCCGTGATCGGCGCGCCACTTCTGAGCGCGAAGCCCGACCGAACGAGAACACCGCTGGCCCGGTGCAAAGGGTGAGAATCTTTGCCGCGGACGCGCGTTCTCTGACATGATTGTCAGGAAACGCGACTGCCCGCCCGGAGCTGCGCTACTGGAGCCAGACGCCATCGGTTCACGGCCCCTTGTGGTGCCCGAGACCCGCAGCTACTGGCCCAGAAAACCCGAACACAAAGGAAACTGTTCAATGGAATTCGGATTCTTCGCTCAGGGCGCGGTGCCCAAGCCGATTGCGGACAAAAACCCCAACGCTGAGCACGAACGCCTCATCGCTAACCTCGAGTTGGGCGTCTATGCCGAAGAGTGCAACTTCAAATACACGTGGGCATCGGAGCATCACTTCCTCGAGGAGTACTCCCACATGTCCACGCCCGAGGTCTATCTGGCGATGGTCGCAGCGAGGACGTCACGGATCCACATCGGCTCCTCGATCATGAACATCACCCCGTATGTCAACCACCCATTTCGAGTGGCTGAGCAGGTCGCGATGTTGGACCACCTCTCGAAGGGACGTTTTGAGTTTGGGACCGGCCGCGGCTCCTCGACCACCGAAATGTTTGGATTCGGGATCGAAAACGCTGACGACACCAAAGACATGTGGGACGAGTCCATCCGCGAGTTTCCCAAGATGTGGCGTGAGACCGAATACAGCCACGACGGCAAGTGGTTCTCAACCCCCGTGCGCAACGTGCTCCCCAAGCCGTACACCCAACCTCACCCACCCATGTGGGTCGCCGCCGGGTCGCCGAGCACGTTTGAAAAGGCCGCCCAGCTCGGTTTGGGTGTCATCTGTTTCTCGTTCGGTCCACCCGACCGCCTCGGACCTCTCATCGAGACCTACAAAAAGACGATCGAGAACTGCGATCCGGTCGGCGAGTGGGTCAACAACAACGTGATGTGCGTCACCAACCTGGTCTGTCTGGAAGACCGCGACGACGCCTTCAAACTGGGCTCCGAAATCGGCATGAGCTACTACCACTCACAGGTTGTCCGTTGGCTCGACAGCTTCCCTCGCCCGAAGGATTTTCCCGTCTGGCCCGAGGTGCTCCCCGAACCAACGCCAGCCCAGCTGGAAGCGGTTGGAAAGACTGCATCGGTCATCGTCGGCGACCCCGACGACTGTGCCGAAGGGCTGCGCAAGTGGGAATCACTCGGAGCTGACATCTTGACGTTCTCGCCTTTGACGACCCAGATCTCCCTCCAAGACGCCAAGCGGGTGTTCCGGACGTTCGGCGAGCAGGTCATTCCCAAGTTCGACCCTGAACCCGAATTGCACTCCACAACCAAACAGCGGATCGAACAGACCGGTAAGTAGTCGGCAGAGGCCCCACGACCTCGCCAACGAACAGTCAACAAAAGATGGTGGCAGGGCGACAAAACGCTCCGCCACCATCTCTTTTGTTGCACCCATCCAGCAACAGGGTCGCGGCGATGCACCCTGCCCCGGTACCTTTCGCCACGACGGCCAAGTGTCTCACCACTCAACGTGATATTGCAAGATGCATTCGTGAGCTGAGCTATATCGGCACCGCCGACCCCACAACTTGAGAAAAATCAAGAGAGAAGATGAACAGCAACCCAATAGGATCTACCCATTGCAATATCGCGTAGACATTTGGGGATTTGATGGGCCGGAACGGATGGATAAAAGCAGCCGCTGGTTTGACGGGTGCAACGCTCAGCGTGGCCCATGGACCCGTCGCTTCAGCGGCCTGTAGCGGGATCTGCGGATCCGATACAGCCAATCTCGCAGCGCAAAGCGGTGGCACAGCCCAACTCGTCTGGGTCTCAGCGGCGCTCGGGGCATGTTCCATCGCTGCGGTTTCGGCGTTGGTCTTGCGGCGCCCGACTCCCGCTCAAGACATCGCCATCGAGTCGCTGGAAAGCAGAGCCCTTGCTGCCGACGCGTTGGCAGTTGAGCGCCTCGGCGCCGGACCAGATCAACACGTGCTCGCCGACCTGGCACGGCACCCGGGCCGGGCAGAGCACGGTACCGCCACACCAGCGGACCGTCACCACCCCATCCTTGTGACCGCGGGGCGCTCAGAGGCTCATGAATCCTCCACATCACCGAGCGCTGCCGACCTAGCTATCGCAGCGCGCTCAGCCGCAATCTCGGACGCCGCGTCTGCTCACGACGGCCGATCCGATACTGCACTGGGCGGGCCCCGACCGGTCGACGCCACCGCCACTACCAATGCGTCGGCATCGACCGACGCATTGTCGGATCCGTCTCATTCGACGGCCGCAGACATGCGTCGTGGGTCGTGGCTCTACGGCAACATCACACCAGAGATCGCCGCCAAAATCGAGGCCTTTCACAAAGAACAAGAGGCCCGCCACAGCCAACCCGTGCAGGGTCGCGGGAGCGACATTCGCGACGTCGTCGCCCCGGTGGACCCGTCGGCATTGGACGTGTCACCAGCATCCGGCGCGGTCGTTCACGTCCGCCGTGAGCTGCATGCCAGCCTCACGGTTACGCCTGAGGATCGTCTCGCCCATTGGAGCAAGGCCAGCGCGAATCAGGCCCACACGGCTCAGATCATTCAGTTCCCACGGTCACGCCGACAGGCGGTCGTCTCAGGCGCGCGCCTTCGCGAAGCGAGCTTTTCGTTTACACCTCGACCGGTCGAATGGAGGGGCCTGAGCGAACCGACACCGACCGTTGTCGCTGACGACTGGTTCGAGCCCGTTTCACTGCACCTCGCGGCCGTGTAGTACCGGCGCCGCTGACGCCGCCCCAAGCCCAGCACACGCTGCTTTGTGTGACGGATGCATTCGCGCCTGCCTGCCAAGTAGATTCGCTGACCATATGTGACGCACATGTCACATTCGAGTCCGCAACGACGCAGATAGGGACGATATGTTCACCCGCGACCAGCTTTTCATCGGCGGCACCTGGCAGCAGCCCGCCACCACCGCGACCATCGAGACCATCTCCCCGTTCACCGAACAAGTCAACGGTTCGGTACCCGACGCTCAACCAGCCGATGTGGATGCCGCCGTCTCTGCAGCGCGCGCCGCGGTCGACTCGGGACCCTGGCGCGCATGTCGGGACAAGAACGCAGCGAGATCATGGGCAAGCTTTCCACCCTCCTGCAATCGCGCCAAGATGAGCTCGCTTCGACGATCACCAACGAGATGGGCGCACCATTGGCCTTCTCGTACATGGGACAGGTCTTTGCGGCGACGATGGTGCTCGACTACTTCGTCGATCTGGCATCGAAGTTCCAGTTTGAGGAACTCCGCGACGGGGTCATGGGTCCGGCGGTCGTCCGCAAAGAACCGGTCGGTGTTGCGGTCGGGATCGTCCCCTGGAATGTTCCGCTCTACATTTCGATGCTCAAACTCGGTCCAGCGTTGGCATCGGGATCGTCGATCATCCTGAAGCCATCACCCGAGGCACCTCACAGCTCGTTCCTGCTCGCCGACGCCATCGCCGAAGCGGGCGTGCCCGAAGGGGTCGTCTCGATCCTCCCCGGCGGCCGCGAATTGGGTGCATACATGGTGAGCCACCCCGGCGTCGACAAGGTCTCGTTCACGGGTAGCACTGCGGCGGGCCGCAAGGTCGCTGCGGTATGTGGTGAACAGCTCAAACGCGTGACGCTCGAACTCGGCGGCAAATCCGCGGCGATTCTGCTCGACGACGTCAACATCGACGAAGCCCTGCCGAACCTCATGATGGGCGCGATGCTCAACAATGGACAGGCTTGTGTGGCCCAGACCCGCATCTTGGTACCCGCTTCGAGGTCTGCGGAACTGACCGAAGCGATCGTCGAGGCTGTCAAGGCGATGCCTGTGGGCGACCCAGCCGAGATGGACACCCAGATCGGACCCCTCATCGCCGACCGTCAGCGGACCCGTGTGCTGGACTACATCGAGGCGGGCAAGTCACAAGGTGCGACCCTCGCCACGGGTGGCGGTCGTCCCGACATCGACTCTGGATACTTTGTCGAGCCCACCGTGTTTACGGGCGTTGACAACACGATGAAGATCGCGCAGGAAGAGATCTTTGGTCCCGTTCTGAGCGTCATCGAGTACAGCGACGAGAACGATGCCGTGGCGATCGCCAACAACTCCGACTATGGGCTGTCAGGAACCGTCTTTTCAGCGAGCGTCGACCGCGGACTCGACGTTGCACGGCAGGTCAGAACGGGCACCTACACCGTCAACGGGTTCATGTTGGAACCTGCAGCACCGTTCGGTGGCTTCAAGCAGTCCGGCATCGGCCGCGAGTTGGGGCCAGAAGGACTCAATGCGTTCCTGGAAACCAAGTCGATTTCGCTGCCCGGCGGGTACGAGCCGACGTTGCGTCAAGGCGGCTAGACACCCCAGAGTGCCGCTCCAATCCTGAAACAAGCAGCGGAGCGGCTCCGGTCAGTGCAGGAGGGCCGCTCACCGGTTTTGCAGTCAGACAGACACGTGGGACCAGCACGTCCAGCCGCCTCCCAGGTTGAACGAGCTGGTCCCGAACCGGTCTGCCTGCACCCCCGGCCATGTGCGCCGCATTGGCGCGGCCCCGGGTCGAGACCCGAGGCTGCCCTCATGTTCGCGGGGAAAAGAGCACGGACCCTTTTTGTTGAGGGTCTGCGCCAACGGCTTGCACCGTGGGATCCGGCCTGCACACACGATGGACGACCCCGAGCCGCAGCGCAATGGGTTTGGCCATCATTTATCAACGCGACCGAGCCGATTTGTCGTTTTCTCGCCACTTTTCATAGACCCGCACAGCACCCCGCCATCGTCTAGCGATTCCGCTCCCCGATCCCCACAAGGCGTGGTCCGTAGGCGTGTGCGCTGCGCACAATGAGACGGCAACACGACGGCACATCGCAATGGCCCCGCGCCGCTATCTGCCACATGGGGCCGATACGCCGTGGCACCGAGCCCGCTCATGTTCCCTGGACGCCTACGACACGAGCGACGCTGCAACGTCTTCGGCGGCGGCCTCGGTTCCAGACCACCAGGTTCGTGCCACCAACCCGCGCTTAAGAAAAAAGTGCACGTCGACTTCCCAGGTGTAGCCCATACCGCCGTGCACTTGAACCGCCATGTCACCGTTCTTTTCCACTGCACCGGATGCGACGACGAGTGCTGCAGCGGCGGCCCGGGCAGCGTCGCCGATATCGGGCTGATCCCAGGTGACCGCTGCCGCATAGGTCTGAGCCCGCGCCATTTCGGTGCGTACGTGCATGTCGGCGAGCAGATGTTTAATCGATTGGAATGACCCAATCGGTCGATTGAACTGGAAACGCTCGGCCGCGTAACCGACGCTGAGCCATTCCAGACGATCGGCCAGTCCGACCATCAACGCTGCGGTCAAAATCCTCCCGCGCAACTTCCATGTTGCGGCTACCTCGGCACCAGCGATCTGGTCACCTTGCGGGAGGTCGGCGACGAGTTTGACCGGTGTGAGCGGATCGGTCGGTCGGGGTGTCCGGCCGCTCAGCGTCGCCGGATCGATCCGCCACAAGCCGTCGTCGTCGACGACGATCAGCACGTCACAGGCGTCGGGGTACTCGATCACCGCAGGCATTGTGGCGCCGTCGATCGCCGCTGCTGGACGCTCCACGCCACCGACGACCACCGCTCCTTGAGCAGCACCGTCGATGAGTCCCGCAGCCAGATGCGACCACATGATCGGGCCGGGCGCGCAGAACCGTCCAGCCTGTTCAAAGACCAGTGCAGCATCGGCAAGCCCCAACCCAACACCCCCGTCGTCGGGTGCTAGGGACAAGGCAAACCAGCCCATATCGCCCATCTGAGCCCAGGTGTCTCGATCGACACCAGGACCGCCTTCCATCGTCCGAAGGCGACTCATCGGCAGTTGGTCGATGCAGAACGCCTGGACGGCATCGACAAGATCGAGTTGGTCGGCGTTTAGTTGGAAGTCCACGTCGGCTCCTTGGGAAGTCCCATGACGCGCTCGGCGATGATGTTCTTCTGCACTTGTGATGTGCCCGCCGCAATCGAGAGGGCGAGGCTGTGGAGTCGCTCGTAGAGCAATGCTCTGGTCGCGAGATCGTGACCGTCGACTTCGATGTCGTCGTATACCAGGCCAGCGCGGCCGATGATGTTCATACCAAGCCTGCCCAACCGCTGTCTCAGCTCGGAATAGGCGAGCTTGACCACGACGGCCAAGTTCATGTCGGGAATGCCGTCACCCGCACGGGCGATTGCGCTCACGTTGCGTTTGGTCAACGCGTCCAGGGCGTCGACCTCGGCGGCGAGGTGACCGAGCTCTCGTCTGATTTCGACGTCATCCCAACTCCGGTGACCGCCGGTCGTAATTCGGCGGCTGAGCGCTGCCATGTCTTGGACGAGTCGGCCGATGAGAATCTGGTCCGCCATAAACGCTGTGCCGCGTTCGAACGACAGCGTGGTCATGGCGACTCGCCAACCCGCGTTCTCGTCGCCGACCCGGTTCGACACCGGGACGCGGACCTCGTCGAAGAACACCTCTGAAAATTCGGTCGTATCAGACATGTTGCGAAGCGGCCGCACTTCGATGCCAGGCAGGTCCATAGGCACGATCAACCAGGTGATGCCCTTGTGCTTGGGTGCTTCAGGGTCGGTCCGGACAAGCATTTCGCAGAAGTCGGCCACCTGAGCGAAGCTCGTCCAGATCTTCTGGCCGGTGATGACGTACTCGTCGCCGTCTCGAACGGCTTTGCATTGCAGCGATGCAAGGTCGGATCCGGCGCCCGGCTCAGAGAACCCCTGACACCACACTTCGGTACCGGCAAGGATCCCTGGCAGGTGGGCGCGTCGCTGGGCCTCGTTGCCCATCATCATGATCGTGGGCCCAGCGTGGAGCTGCCCGACAAAACCAATCCCGACGTCAGGCGCGCCCGAGCGAGCAATCTCTTCGTAGTAGACGAGCTGTTCGGTGAGGGTTGCGCCGCGACCGCCGTATTCGACGGGCCAATTGATTCCGGCGTAGCCCGCATCGAAGAGCATTTTCTGCCACCGCTGGTCGTAGGCCCGGCGTTCGGCCCAGTCCTCGTTGGTCGGCCGAATGCCGATTTCTTTGGTAGCGGTGTGCAGCCACGCCCGAAGTTCGGAGCGAAAGGCTTCGTCGTTTTCTGAGTACCTGAGATCCACGAGCGGAATCTACCCAAAACCTGACACGGACGTCAGTTAGTGGCTGCCTGTGCGGCGCGAAGAACCGGTCGGTCGGTATGCACACGTGTCGATGGCCCGCTGCGTCGACGACTGACGACCCCGATCACGAGCGGTCTCAACGAACCCGCAGTCTCGGCGACCAGCAAACCCGCAAGACTTCCAGACTTCAAGGAGGGAGACGGGAGACGGGAGGCGGCGAATGAGCGTCAGCGGATGTCCGTCGACCGAATCCGCACGCGAATCGGGGGCGCCAGCCGGAAAAGGGAGGCAAAACCGGCGGCGCCCCCGAAAGCTCGCCTGAAAAGTGCCCGGAGATTGGCGGCTCGGGCACCTCGACGGTTCGTAAGGTGTCTATGGCGACCAGCGGCTCTTCGTACTCCAGCGCATCGGCAACCTCCCGAGGAGGCGCAGCCGGACCGAAGGTCCGTCGGTTCCACATCCTCTTACCGCCACAGGTGCATTGCAAGGCACCCCAGAAAAGTTCTCAACAACAAACATCCCACCGGGCCAGACCACACCGACACCGGCACAGACTGCGGCACCGGCATCGGCGCCAGCACCGACACCGACACCCACAACACCAGCACGGCGACAACCAGCACGGCGACAACCAGCACGGCGACAACCAGCACGGTGATAACCAGCACAGTGATGACCAGCATGGTGATAACCAGCACGGTGATAACCAGCACAGTGATGACCAGCACAGTGATGACCAGCACGGGCGCTGCGACGGTCGTGAGGCCCGCGCCGAGATGACCGATCTCGACCCCACGGGGACGCAAGCCCTTGCACAACGTGGCGATGGGGATCTCGGCGCTCAAGGCACCGAAGAGTTCGCGCCACAGCTCGTCGGTCTTGCACAACGTGGCGATGGGGATCTCGGCGCTCAAGGTCATTTCGTGCCTGTGTCCGCAGGGTGCTCCCGACTGAGAGAAAGGACGTTCTGGGCCAAAGGATCTGGTGAATTTGTTGGCAAAAGACCCAGCACGCTCGACAACGGTGTGAGGTGACCGCGGAGTTCGTCGGTCACCCAGGCTGAGCGCGAACATGTGCCACTCTGTGCGGCGTCTAGCCGTCGGCACCGTATTCGGCAGCCGTTAGGGACAACGTGGTCTTTCTTCGCTGCAGTTTCTGTTCTTATTCCTTCCAGTCACGCTCGCGGCCTACTACATCGTCCGAAAAGCTGGCGGAATACCCTCCTCAGCATTGCCTCCCTGCTCTTCTACATCTGGGGCGGCGGTGCCTTTGTCTTCATCCTGATCGGCAGTTCGCTGGTCGACTACACCGCAGGCCGCCTCGTCGCGCCTACAGCGCAGAAGGCAACGAACGCGGTCGCAAACTCGCCCTGCTCGCTTCGCTGGTCCTCAACCTCGGCTCGCTCGGCTACTTCAAATACAGCAACTGGATCGTCGGTCAGTTCAACGACGTCGCCGCACATTTCGGCTGGGGTCAGATCGCCTGGCACAACGTGGCGCTTCCGATCGGCATCAGCTTTTTCACGTTTCAGTCGATGAGCTACACGCTCGACATCGCCGCGGTCGGTCGAACCGATGAAGAGCTTCAGGATTTCTTGCTCTATGTGACGCTGTTCCCGCAACTGATCGCTGGTCCGATCGTCAGATATCACGAACTGGCGGACCAACTCGTCAACCGCACCGCAACCGTGGACAGCTTTTCTGCCGGAGCCGTTCGATTCGCTCACGGCCTGTTCAAGAAGGTTGTGATCGCCGATTCGATCGGCTCAATCTCGGACGCTGCGTTCAGCCTCGGACCCGATCAGTTGAATACCCGACCGCCTGGATCGGGTGCTGGCTTTCAGCATGCAGATCTATTTCGATTTTTCGGGTTATGCCGATATGGCGATAGGGCTCGGTTTGTGTTTCGGTTTCCGCTTTCCTGAAAACGTTCTCAGGCCGCTGGCGTCGATCTCGATTACGGACTTCTGGCGCAGGTGGCACATCACCTTGTCGGCATGGTTCCGGGACTATGTGTTCATCCCGCTGGGCGGTTCAAAGGGCACCCGCACGACGGATGTTCAACCTGTTTTTGTCTACATCCTGGTGGGGATTTGGCATGGGGCGAACTGGACGTTCGTGGCGTTCGGCGTCTTCCACGCCACCTTCCTGGTGGTCGAAGCGGCGACGGGTCAGAACGTTTCAGATCCATCACAGGTTCGGTTCGTCGCTGTGCGACGGGTGTTTTACGTCCTCGTCATCGTCATGAGCTTGACGCTGTTCCGAGCCACAAACCTGAGCCAGGCTTTTGACATGTTCTCCAACATGTTCTCGTTCCATAACGGAGCGATCCCGGCCGCGGTGAAACTCACTATGACAACCCGCAACGTCGTACTGCTGATCTTCGCGTGGTCAACATGGTTCTTACCGCCACGGTTCTCGACCGGGGTGTGGTTGGCGTCGGCTCGAGGGCCTCGGGTTGCTGTGGGCGTGCGGCGGTGTTGGGCATCGCTCTGCCATACGCTGGAATGCTCGTCGCGACCGGTTCCTTCCAGCCTTTCCTCTACTTCGCCTTCTGAGCCGATGAACAACGATCCGTCATCACGAAACAACCACGACCCTCCGGAGACCGTCCCGACAGCACCGGGATATCGACGTTGCCGCATCGGGTTCGAGTGCGCCCGAAATCCGGGCGCATGACACCAGCGACACGATGCCTGTCGGCGTCTACGGCCACGTGGGCGAACAGGGCTCGCCAGGAACGTTTACAAAATGGGGCGGTGTCGCAGCGGTCGTTGCCTTCGCCGTGTTCCTCGCGAGTCCGTATATCGCCGGGCTCGTCGGCGTTCGGGCGACCAGTTTCGAAAATGATCAGTTCGCCCCGCCACCGAATCTGTCCTTGAGGCGCATTCTCAACACCGACATGTACAACGAGATCACGGCGTATGCGACCGACCGCATGCCGTTGCGGCAAGAGGCCATTTCCGCCGCGGCCGATATCAACTATCGCCTCTTCGGCGACACCCCAACATTTCAACGGTCTTCAGGGGTGAAGATGGCTGGCTGTTCCTACCGAGGAGTTCCAGCGATCGCCGAATGCTCCGCTGTCAGCCGTCGACACCGTCGCGTTGTGGGGCGAGGTGACTTCGCTGATCGAACGAGCAGGCAAACAACCCGTGTTCATGATCGTTCCCGCCAAACTCGATATCGAACAGCAGTACTTGGGGCCGACGTTGACCGAACTGGCTCAGCCCGCGCTGGAGCAGACCGGCCGCTTGCGCAAAGTCCTCGAGGATTCCCCACCGGCGGGCTACGACGACCTGTGGGCCGTGCTCGAACCACGTCGCTATGCGACCGATGGCGCAAACCCGAATGGTTGAAGAACGACACGCATTGGCGTACCGATGCCTATGTCGACGTGACCCGCTTGCTGGTCAACTCAGTAGACCCCTCCATGTGGTCCGATGACGATTTTGTCGTCGTCCGCAGTCAACCGGTGGCGGGCGACCTGGGTCTCCAGGCGGGACTGGACCTCTATGACGACCAGAACATCTGGAAAAGCACGAGGCCCGTCGATTCGAGTCGGTCTGCATTTGAAGGCGACTTTCAGACGCTGGTCAGCGAGTTGACCGCGGACGCCGATGCGGATGATGTTCTTTCTGGGGGTTCGCTATTGGTGCTGCACGACTCGTTCCTGAAAGCGGCCGATACGTTCTTTCCGCCCTATTTTTCGAAGGTGACGATGGCGGAATGGCGCGGGCGACCAACAACCGATCCAAAGATCGTCGAGGCACTGCGCGAGGCAGATGTGGTGTTTTTGGAATCTGCCGATCGGGGTGTGTGGTTCCGTCTGCTCGACGGCTCACTTCGTGACCTCATCGTGGTTTCGCTGGCCGCGGACCTGGGTGAAGCACCGCTGCCACTCCCAACCGACATTCCCGCATGGTCCGGCGATGAGTCGGGTATCTCCCCGACCGGACCTCCAAATGGCGTACTCGACGTGGTTGAAGGCGTGGCGGTCGCGACGGGTGACGTGTGGCTGCTGCCCGTCCAGGTCCCAGCGAATGATGAGGGCGGCTATGTCGTGGCCAAAGTCGACGGGCTCGCGACCCCTGAGGACCTCTCCAACGTCACCGACACCGCAGTCGGCGAAGCATTGGTCGACCTCGGCTTCGTCCAGACCGACGATGGCACCTACGTTGTCGCTCCGGTCGACTCGAACGGCACCGCTGTGCTTGAGGTCCCAGCGATCAGCCCTGACTCCCCGCCAACCCTCACCGACCTCATCCTCGTCGACGCGACTGCTGCGGGGTAAGTAAGTACCGCTGACATCGTTCCTCCGGTTTACTTGCGTTACGGAACCACCCGGTACACCGATCGACCGTCTGGATGCTCGACTTCCGACCGACGATCGGGGCGTAACGGAAGATCGGGGCGTACCGGATAACGATTGGGGTTTGAGAATGATTGGGTGATGTTGTCAAGGAAGCGTTCGTGAGTCGCTGGCCCCAATGCTGGATCGATCGCATTGAATACGTCCGACGCCATGTCACTGATCGATCCTGTAGCCACACGCACGAGTGTCTCTCTGCCTTCGATTCGGTATTCAGGGTGCGGGCCGATTGCACTCGCTAGCCGATCTGCCAGAACTGAAGCTGGCGACGGAATCCCCTGAATTTTCGAGACCGTGTCCCAGGCTGTAATTGCGGGTCCTACATATGGGATTGCCTTGGACGCTTCGACAGCGCTCTTGGCCACAAGGGCTGACCCTTGCTGCACGACCCATTGTGTACCTGCTGAAGCAGGGATTTCGACGAGCGGAGCCTCAGCTTGAACAGCGATCGCTAGCCCCTGCCCTACTGTGTCCGCTGGAAGCGAACTGGGGGATTGGCCCATTTGTTGCGCTTCCATGCCGATCATGAGTCCCGCGGCCTTCCCTTGCGCTTCCCAGTAGTAGCTGGCGCTGTCCTCCGAGGACTGGAACGCAGCGCGTCCCATAGCGGTCAGGTCGTCCTCGTTGAAGACCAAACCGGCGGCAGGCGCCTCACCAACATGCAGACCCGGCGAGTCTCCGCCCCAGGCATACAAACCAACGTAGTTCCCTCGGAAACTGGGGCGCCCGTCGACCGGCGTTTCCGCATATGGGCCGTCCGGCGAGTCGAACCGGACGGGGTCGACACGAACGTGTTGCAGGGTTGTGGCGGCTTGGAGCCTTGCAATCTGCTGGCTCGCGAATTCTTCCATCTCCCGCCGCCCGCCCCAGAACTCCACACTCGTTTCCGTCAGCAGGCTCGCTCGAACGACCTGATCAGGTGTTAGGCCACTGTCGGTCGGCGGCATCGGCACCGAGTCGAAAGCATCATCGACAAGCCCAAAGGTGCCTCGTCCGTACCCGTCTGAGCCTTCTGAGTCCATAAGTCGGGCAGCTTGTTTTGGTGTGAGAAGGCGAACACCACCGACGCCCCCGAGCATCTCACCGGGAAGCTGCGGGCTTTGGTATCCAATGGGTGTCGCAACGTCAGCATGAGCTACTGCTGCAAAGAGCCGATCGGTCGGGCGAAGCTCCCCCGAACCCTGTGTCGCATGCACGTTGCGGGCGACATCGCGCTGCTGTTCGAGGCTGAGCTCGCCCGACAAGAGAACGGCCGCACCGAGCGAGTTCGACGCGTAGTGCTGATACGACGGCACGTTGCGTCCTTGACGCTTGTCCAGAGAAGTCCGTTCGGCGAGGGTCACACCAAAACTGCCCCAGTGGTTTTCGGAGAGTATTCGACTAGCTCGTCGGTTGAACTCGACCGATTCTTGATCGCTCATCACTCGGTCGATGAAATCTTGGTCGGCGGTGGTCGCTTGGAGCGCCAGCCGCTCACCATCGGTACCTTGTATGAATTCGGCCTCGGTCCCGCTGGCGCTCGCCTGGGCTCGCCGTTCGGCGTAGACCCCAGCGGTCCATGAAGTCATGTCCCCGCTCCACTCGTCGTTGAGCCACTGCACGGAGAAGGTCTCATATAGATCGGCGAAGCGTTCGACACCCACTTCCCTGACGAACTGCCGGAGATATTCCGGAGGCAGCTTCTTGACCGCCGGAAGCACATCCAACTCCCGCTCTCGTGCCTCGTCAGTCCGCCAACGGTCATCGGACTCGCCGAGCCGTTCAACGAGGCTCTTGACCGTCATCTCCATCAGTACGCGCTCGAATCCCACGAGGGCGCGGCTATACCAACTCAACGGATCAGGACGGCGCCAGGAGACGTCACCGTCGTAGTAGTACGGGTCGTCGGCGCGCTCGAATGACGACGCGATGCTATTGAGCAGTCGGCCGAGCTCAGTACTCGATTTGAGCCTATTGGCGGTCCGAGTGAAGGTGTCAAGGACAAAGCCCGGTACCACATCGGGCGACCAATTGTTCGCCGTCTGAATCTGACTTTGAGCTGTTGACAAGGCCTTGGTCGCCGACGAGACCGCAGAGTGCAGCGTTCGGGCGGAATCGCGCAGTCGGGTGGGATCGGCCGAAGAGATTGAATGAGGCGGCAACGCTCAAGGCTCCTTTGTACGAGACGGCCTGAAGCCGCCCAAGACGCAAGGAGCAATTGCGCTCACCGGTTGACTCGAAGCACTGAGAGCTTCAAGCGTCTGGCTCCTGTTGCGAAGCCCCAGGGGCTCAGATTCGTCAAAGTCTCGGGATCTGAACCAAGGAGGTCTTCGAGCTCGTTAAGCTACTTCATGATATTTCATGAAGTCCAGCCCATGCGAGAGACGTCTCTGTCTCACAAAGCCAGCCGCGCGGGGTTGCCGACAAAACAAGAACGCGTTTCAATTTCAGCTACGCGACTGCTGGCCCTATCCAAACAGGAAGGGCACACGGTCCGGGCAGCAACAACACGAACCGAGGGAAGCACATGGGTCGTTTTAGCGACAAGGTCATCATCGTCACCGGAGCGGGTTCGGGTGTCGGCAGGGCATCGGCGATGCGGTACGCGGCCGACGGTGGCACCGTTGTCGGGGTCGACATCAACGGCGATGCCGCCCAAAAGACCGCCGATGAGATCGCTGGCGCTGGTGGCATCTGCCACCCGGTCGAACTCGACGTCACCAATGAGGCGGCCGTCGCCGCAACGGTCCGCGCTGTCGTCGAGACTCACGGCAAACTCGATGTACTCGCCAACATCGCCGGTATCGGCGGTTTCAAGCGACTCCAAGACACCGACATGGACACGTGGAACCGCTATCTCACGGTCAACATCACAGGGCCGTTCTTGATGTGTCGCGAATCGATGCCTCACCTGCTCGAAACCGGCGGAGCGATCTGCAATATCGGGTCGATCGCAGGAGTCAAAGGTCAACCCTTCTCGGTCGCATATTGCTCATCGAAAGGCGCCGTCGTCATGTTGACCCGGGCTCTGGCAGTCGAATTCGGACGCCTCGGTGTCCGCATCAACGCCGTATGCCCCGGCGGGGTCGACACTCCACTGCTCGGAAACTTCATCCCCCCATCCGGCGGTGGTGGCACCAAACTGATCGAACGCATCTCGCTGGTCGACGAAATGGCTCGCCCGGACGAGATCGCCAATGCGGTCACGTGGATCACCTCCGACGAAGCGAGCTATGTCAACGGTTCGATCTTCATGGTCGACAAGGGCTGCGTGGCCTAGCGCCCCGGCAGATCAACCGATGACAATCACTCTCGCGGACCTCATCAACCCACGGTGCTGCGCGGTCGTCACACAAGAACTCCAAGGGGCCGTGGTCGGGCCAGATTCGCCGCTCGCCGAACTGGCAATAGCGGCCGCTCCGATCCTCGAGCCGGTCGCGGTTCTGTGTGAAACGGCCCGCGCCCGAGGCGTTCCCGTCATTCACGGCCTGGCAGCACGCCGGATGGACCGGTTAGGGGCGAACGCGAACGCCCGCCTCTTCACCATGATGAACCGGTCAGGCGTCGATATGGAGCCCGGAACGCCCGGCGCGGAACCGGTCGACGCGATCAGGCCTCAGCCACAAGACCTCCGCATCGCCAGACTGCACGGACTGTCACCGTTTCATGGCACCGAACTCGACTGGGTGCTGCGCAACGAGGGGGTCACCACGATCATCGGCGTGGGAGTATCACTGAACGTCGCGATGGCCAACTTCGCCTTCGATGCGGTGAACTCTGGCTACCAGTTCGTGTTACCGACCGACGCCGTCGCCGGTTTCCCTGCGGACTACGCACAGATGATGTTGACGCACACCCTGGGAGCCATCGCCACACTCACGACCGCGGCAGACATCATCGACGCCTGGAACTGAGCGCGGCCCGAGCCGACTGAACCGACCATGTCGACCATCCGACCATCCGACCATCCGGTCGTGCCCGTTCTGGCCCTCGGGAGTATTTCTGCACCTGCTACAGGTTGACCAGCCCAGATGGCGTGGGCGGAATCGAATAGGTCACGGTCGCAAACGCCGCTGGTGCTGGGGACCCTGCGGCTGCGATCGACACCGTCCCCATGGCGGTACGACGACTGAGCTTGAGCAGGTTCACACTCGCGACGACCTCGCCAAGTGGACACATCGTCAGAAAGTCCATCTTCAGCGACGTCGTGACCGCCATCGCTTCTGGGCCGATATGGGCGACGACACACATCACCATCGAAGCGTCAGCCAGTGCCATGAGCGTCGGACCCGAGACGACTCCACCAGGGCGCGCTTCTCGCCGACCGCAGAGCTGCGACACGGACAAGGTCCCCTCACCGACTTCGATCACTCGATACGGCACGTCACTGACCGGGAACATGGACCGCAGCACCGTCTCGACCTCAGCAGCATCGAGTACAGGCGTAAACCCGGCGGGACCTGCCATTACAACGGGGGCAGAGCGTCACGCTCCGCCTGAGCGAGGGCGACGAATGCGTCGACCTGATCAAGCAGCTCCTGTTCATCCCACCCGAGTTCGGCAGCCATCAACGCTCCGACGCTTCCTGCTGCGTCCATCGCCTCATCTCGTTCGAGGAGCAGCGAGCGTGTGCGCCGACTCAGCACGTCGGTCACCGTCCGCGCCATCTCGTGACGGACCGCGTAGACAACCTCAGCCCGTATGTAGGGAAGCGCGGCGCAAAGATGGCCAGCGAGGGTCGGATCCGCAGCGATCTGAGCGACGTCGATCGCATGGCTGCCGTAACGCCGCGCAAGGTGGTCGGCGACCTCGACGGTCACCCCCATGCGGGAACTCCCCGAAATGCCCTGGTAGGACTCCCAACGATCCCCGCCGCTGAGAACGATTTTCTTCGTCGTCGAACGCTGCTTTTTGGCACCGATGACCGGATACACCGCATCGACGGTATCCGCAGCCATCTTCCGGTAGGTGGTGAGCTTGCCGCCGGTCACCGAGACGACACCACTCTCGCTGGTCGTGACTTGATGACGCCGTGATAGGTCGGCGGTTTTGGCGTTCTTCGCCGCTTTGATCAGCGGACGAATGCCCGCCCAGGTGCCGGTGATGTCATCGAAGCCGATCTTCGATGAGAACCATGCGTTGACGGTATCGATCAGGTATCGGGCGTCGTCTTCGGTGCAGACCACATCGTCGATCGAGCCGGTGTAGTCGGTGTCGGTGGTGCCGAAGAAGACGTGTTCTCCCCACGGAATCACGAAGATGAACCGCTTCTCGCCGGGTACCGGGATGATGCCAGCGCGACGAGCGATCACCGTGCTTGCGGGTACGGCGATGTGCACACCCTTGGCCGGGCGCACCGAATCGGGGTCTGTGCCCTCGTCCATGGTTCGGATCTCGTCGGTCCACACACCAGCCGCATTGACGACACATGACGCCCGAACCGAGATGACATCACCGGTTTCGGCGTCTCGAACCGTGGCTCCTGTCAGACGATGTGTCGAACCTGCGCGCTCGATGCCCACCACTTCGGCGTAGTTGGCCACCGTCGCCCCGTATGACTCGACCGCTGTACGCAAAATGGTCAGCACCAAACGAGCGTCATCCACGCGAGCGTCATGAAACTCAAAACCGGCGGCCAGCAGCGTCGGGTCGAGATCGGGAAGGTAGTCGAGGACCTCGTCGGGTGTGATCTTCTTGTGCAGCTTGCCGATGCGCGCCGAACCGGTGAGGTCGTACCCCCACAGCGCTGTGTTGACCCCCCGAGCCATCGTCTTGGCCGCGGTCATGCGAGCAGAACCTTGTCCCGAAGCGAAGATCGGGTAGACAAACGGCTGCAAAAACACCAGATGTGGCGCTATCCGCAGCAGGGTTGAACGTTCCGACAACGCTTCGTAGACCAGCCGGAACTCCCGCTGTTCGAGGTAGCGCAGACCTCCATGGACAAGCTTCGAGCTCTGTGAGGACGTACCGGCGGCGAAGTCGCCTTTGTCGACGAGGGCGGTGCGCAAGCCGCGACTCGCGGCATCGAGCGCAACGCCAGCACCGACGATGCCCCCGCCGACGACGAGGACGTCAAAGACGTCATCTCGCAATCGTTGAATCGCTGCAGCGCGCTCCCCCAAACCGTTTGTTGTTGGCACGGTCACTCCCTCGTCATCCAATGCTGCGCCCGGACTAGTTAGCTAGGCCCGCTGCCCGTGGATCGCCAGAGGCCCGGTTCGGGTCGCGTTCAGGCGAACTATGTTACTGCTCAGTCAACCAAGTCAGCCCCTGCGGTCGGGCGCGACGATGCGGAACACGAGAAGGACACGGTGATCGACATGACCATGACGTTCGAAACGCTGATCTATGAAGAAGACGCTGGCGTCGCGACGATCACGCTCAATCGCCCCGAGGTGTACAACGCGTTCAACACCAAGATGCGCCAAGAGCTGAGTTCACTCTGGCGCTACCTGCGCCACCACGACCCGGTACGGGTGGTCGTTCTGACCGCCGCCGGCGACAAGGCGTTCTGCACCGGCATCGACCGCCAAGAGATCATCGACGGGGCACCGGCCCCCATCGCCACACTCGAATCCGACGACCGTATCGGCTTTGGGACGACACCCTTCCATTACGACGACCCCGGTGACGACCTCGGCCCCAAAGCATGCGATCTGTGGAAGCCCGTGATCGCGGCGGTGAACGGCATGGCATGCGGAGGCGCGTTCTACATGCTGGGCGAGGTCGACTTCATCGTCGCTGCGGACGGCGCGACGTTCTTTGATCCACACGTCACCTACGGCATGACCACGGCGTTCGAAGCGATGCTCATGTTGGCCCGCATGCCGCTGGGCGAAGTCATGCGCATGTCCTTGATGGGCAACTTTGAGCGAATCACCGCAGGTCGAGCGATGGAAATCGGTCTGGTATCCGAAGTCGTGCCCGGCCCAGAATTGGTCGCACATACCCAAAACCTCGCACGCCAGATGGCGACCGCTCCAGCGCTCGCCCTTCAGGGGACCGTCCGATCGATCTGGGCAGCACAAGAGCTTTCGCGACAGCAAGCCCTGTCGATGGGCTCCCTCCTGGTTGCCCAGGGCACCGACGACGCCTCTTTGGCCGAAGGACAAGCCACCTTTAGATCCGGTGAACGCATCACCCCCGCCTCCGCTAACGCCCGTCCAGCGACGAAACGCCGTCAAGGCCCGGCCCTCCCTCACCCCGTCGCGGGAAGAAATGCACACTGTTTCACCAGGCCAGAACACACAACGGCGCTCATCCCTCATCACCGATCGCCGGTCTGGAGCAACCCTGCTGGCGAGGACCTCGATGTAGCTTGGTCAGCTGAAGTCGGCGGCGCGGTGTGATCTCTCAGACAGAGGCGCGGTAGGTGCCTTCGGATGCGCCGAAAAATGCCCGATGGATCAACGTGGTGAGGGTGTCCAGGCTGGAATCGTCGGTGAGAAAGCGTCGACTCCGACGGAAATAGGTAAACCGTTCAATCATGGCCAACATCGCCTGTGTGCCAGCGTGCGTATCCCCAAGATCAGAAGCGTTCGCCTCAACCACCCGGCTTTCGAGCCCCTCGACGATCGAATCGAGGAGACGGGACCCCATCCGCTGCAAGTCCCGGTCGGCCGCCTGGTCTTCCATCCATGCCCGCAAAACCGGGCCATTGCGGTTGTAGGCAACGGTGTACTGACCGAGCCAGCGACGCAGCTCCGACCATCCAGCGTGGTCGGGCGTGACCGCGCAAGGCTGTGCGCAAGGGCGTCGAGCTCTTCATAACACTGCGAGGCGAGCTCTCTGAGCAGGTCCTCTTTGTTGGTGAAATACAAATAGAACGTCCCGTGTGAGGTCTTGGCCCGAGCGACGATGTCGTCGACCCGAGCAGCGTGATACCCCTGTTCCTCGAAGACGGCGGCACCCGACCGCAGCAGCTTGCGGAGCGTCTTGCGACCTTGGGCCCGCAAATCTCGGGTCGCTGCGGCCGTCGCCCCGGCGACTTCTCCTCCGAGCAGCTCTGTACCCGTGACTCGTTCGGTGCCTGTTTGTTTGTCGGTCGGCGTCACGTGCAGCGGCCCCTCGGCCAATTCTTTCGCGGTCGCTGAGACCGTCGTTCTCAGGACCTGACTGTGCTGGCACGTCGCCGACGATGACCGACGCCGGACGGCGTTCTGAGGGGCTACCCATCCCTCTGGCTTAGCATGTTGGCCATCCCACCTCCGACAACGCACGCACACCAAGACGTCGGGAAACCCCCTGACACACTCCGCAAACCAACTGACTCACTCTGAAAACCAAGGCGAGGATTTCGATGCTGATCGCGAGCGTGCGGGCCGCCGCACAGAGAAGGGGCAAACATCCGGTCTTTGTCACCCAGACGGGTGAATCCATCTCGGCTGGCGACTTGCTCGGCGGGGCAACTGCAACCGCCGTCGGTCTGGCCGAAGCAGGTGTGTCTGAGCGAGACCTCGTCGCTATCGATCTGCCTTCCGACGTCGGCTACCTGCTCACCTACCTAGGTTGCGCATCGTTGGGTGCCGTCGCCGCCGGACTGAATCGGCGTCTGACCCACAGCGAACGAGCGGATCTCGTCGACGGGGTCGAACCGGATTGGATCGTCACCGACACTCCCGAGCTGTGGAGACATAAAGGTCCTCACATCATCCCGGTGACCACCTCAGCCCATCCCGATGAGGCGCTCCTCGAACTCCGATCCGCCAGCAGCGGCCGCGGAAACTCGTTGCCGCCGCTGCCTCCCGACCCTGACCGACCGGTTGCCGTCGTCTTTACCTCGGGTACGACCGGCCGACCCAAGGCCGCTGTCTTTGGGGAGTCCCAGATCGAAGCGATCACCCTCGCCGACACCGGCGGGGCCCTCGATATTGGTGGACGTGTCATCGCTGCGACATCGTTTGCCCATGTGGGATTCATGACCAAGTTGGCGGGCAACCTTGCGCTCGGCACGACGATGTTCATGATCGACCGCTGGCGAGCACGAAACGTTCTTCGCGCCGTAGAGGATCTAGGCCTCACAGCCGTCACGGGCGTGCCCACGCAGATCGCTCTCATGGTCCGAGACGAGTTGTGGGTGACGCCACCCGATGTGACGAGCGTCCGAGCGATCATCACGGGCGGCGGCCCTCTCACACCAGACGTTGCTCGGTTGGCCCGGCAGCGTTTCGGAGCGCCGCTATCGAACCGGTACTCCTCAACCGAAACCGGCGTGATCAGCGCAACTGCACTCGACGCCCCAGCCGAGGACGCTGAAGTGTCGGTCGGCTTCCCGCGGACGGGCGTCACCATTGAAATTCGAGACCCCGACGACCCAGCACGACCAACGGTGGAAGGCGAGGTCTGTGTCCGGTCGGCCGCGTGTATGTCGGGGTACTACGACGATCCGGCCGCCACGGCCGAAGTTCTGCTCCCCGACGGCTTCATCCGAACCCGCGATCTGGGTGCCTTTGATCCTCAGGGTCGGCTCGCGCTGTTGGGCAGGACCGGGGACAGCTTCATTCGAGGCGGCTACAACCTTCATCCCGCCCAGATCGAAGCGGTCCTGTGCGCTCACCCCGACCTTGCGGCCGTCGCCATCGTGCCCGTCCCCGATGCCGTGATGGGGACCGTGCCCGTCGCCGTGGTCGTCACCCGACCGGGGCGGACGGCGCCGACCGCTAGCGACCTCAACGGATGGGCGAGCGCGCAGCTGAGCAAAGACAAGTTGCCGGTCGAAGTGATAGCGATCGACGAACTTCCTTATACCGCGATGAACAAACTCGACCGGAGCCAGCTGACGCGTGTCGCATGCAAGGCTCAGTTGTCCCACGAATGACCGACGAATGACCTGCGGTTGACTCGGGTTCTATGCTTCCCCGCACACCGCCGTGCCCCCTGCGCGTGTTGCGTGACCACATCAGGAGACCACCATGGCCCCTCTGCATCGCACCCCGCCCCGGAGCGTCCGCGTCCAGGCGTCCCACCGGCCAGTTATCGACCCAGCTGAACGCCGGGCGGATCGTCCCGCGGCGAGCACGGCCCTCTCAACTCCGAGGGTGCTGAACACGATGCGCAGGCCCAGGCCCAGGTTGCTGACCGTACCGAGGGTCGCAGCGTTCCTCCTCGCCCTGCTCACAGCGTTGGCCGTCGCGGGTTGCAGCGGTTCGGATTCGGGCGATGACACCCCCGATACCCGACCCGTCGGGAGCTCATCATCCGATGAAGCGGTCGCTGCGATGGTCGAGTTCTATGTCAAAGACGGAACGTTCTCCCAGGAGCAGGCCCAGTGCATCGCCGATGCGGTCAAGGACGTCGTCGACGTGAACGCCTATCTCGAGTTCGTCAACGACCCGAACTCCGGGGTGCCCGCTCTGACAGCGGAACAGACCAAAGCCCAATCCGATGCGGTGACCACCTGCGTCGAAAAATTTCCAACCGCGTCGACCAACCCGGGCGGGGCGCCAGCCTCAACCCCTGATGCCCAGCCAGCTGGCGACGACGCTGCGACGACGGTTCCATCGGTGCTGACACCCGAACCGCCCACCGTCGACGGGTCCGACGCCGACACGGCGACGACCGTGCTCGACGACTCACCCACGACCACCTCATAACGAACGAGACCTCATCATGAACGGGGCGATCACCACCTTGACAGATAGGGCGGTCGAGACGACCTGTTCGGTGTTGGAAAGCGCGCAGCGACACCAGGCGGAGCGATAGATCAACGGTCACAACGACCCGCACCTCGTCGGCTCCCGAGACGTCGCTCATGGCCACTACCCTGAGCGGATGCTCAACACCAGGTCTCTTCTGCGGCGCGCTTCAAATCGGTCTCGGCAAGCGCATGCCCACCACCGACGGCCACCTCGAAGTACCGGGTATCACCGATCGAGTGCTGATCCGCCGGGACGCTTTTGGCATTCCCCACATCGATGCACGCAATGAACCCGATGCTTGGTACGCGTGGGGCTTTTGCCAAGGCCAAGACCGCGCCTTTCAGATCGAGACCCGTGTCCGCGTCGTCCGCGGACGCCTCGCCGAATTGATCGGCCCCGAAGGTCTGCCCGTTGACCGGTTGAGTCGACGCATGGGTTTGGCTCGGCACGCACAAGCCCAATACGAGGTGCTCAACGACCATGGTCGGTCGACCATCGAAGCGTTCTGCCGCGGTGTGATCGAAGGGTCTCGGATCGGGGCGACCCGCCGAGCACACGAGTTCCGCCTCCTCAACGTTCGCCCGACCCCACTAGAGCCCAGCGACGTACTCGGTTCGCTCGCCCTCGTGTCGTTTCTGCTCGCATCCAACTGGGATTCTGAGATCGGAAGGCTCAAAGTGCTTCAAGCCGATGGGCCAGACGCGCTCAAGGCGCTTGATCCGACCTATCCAGAATGGCTGAGCATCATCTCGCGTCCCGGTGAGCCCGCCGCCCGCAGGTCTCGCACCTGATCGATGAACTCGAAGGCTTTTTGAAGTTCACCGGCGTCGGTTCTGGATCGAACAACTGGGCGATCGCTGGGAGCCGCACGCGCGTCGGGACTGCCGATCGTCGCAAACGACCCCATCTATCCTCGATCCTTCCGGCGCACTGGTATCTCGGCCACATCACGACCCCTGACTTCGAAGTGGCGGGAGCGTCCATGGCGGGGACCCCGGTATCGCGGTGGGCCATAACGAGAGCGTCGCTTGGGGCATCACCGCCGGTCAGGTCGACAACACCGACCTGTTCATCGAAGAGTTCAACGACGCCGGCGACCAGGTGCGCGGTCCCGAGGGTTGGGAACCCGTCGAACGCTGGTCTGAGACGATTCGGGTCAAAGGCTCAGATGACGTTCGTCTCGACATCGTCGAGACCGGTCGGGGTCCAGTCATCGGCGATGTCCTCGACCCGGACTGCGGGGCGCTCAGCATCAAAGCGACGTGGCTCGCCCCGCGAGACGCTCAAGGCATCCTGGTGACCCACCTTGCCGATTCGCTGAACGATCTGTTTGACCGCATGGGCTATTGGCCGGGCCTCAGCATGAACGTCGTCGCTGGCGACGTCGACGGAGTGATCGGCTGGAAGCTGGTGGGTGATACTCCCCAACGCTCCGACGGTTTTGGCATTCTGCCGACCCCGCTTGGGACCCGACAGCGGGTTGGGCTGATGATCCGGTGCCGCCCTCTGATATGCCAACGTTGATCGCGCCGGAAGCGGGCTTCGTGACCACGGCAAACAACCGTGCCGTACCCGACGATTACCCAACCTTCATCACCCATGACTGGCAGGACGCGTACCGAGCGACGCGAGCGACCGAGTTGCTCGAAGCCAAAACGGACTGGGATATCGACTCGACGCTGAGCATGCAGCTCGACCGGGTCAGCCTCGTCTGGCGCGATGTCCGCGCTGCCGTGGAGGCGGTGGACCCGTCGAACACCGCGGTCCGAGACGCGTTGCTGATCTTGAAGGGCTGGGACGGTGACCTCGCGACCGACTCGACCGCGGCAAGCGTTTTCCAAGCGTTCCTATGGGACATCATCGGCCGCGCAGCGCGAGAAGGCCCCACGCTCTTATGACTGGGCCATCGGCAGATCGATGTTTTCGCTCTTGCCCGCAGCGACGGTTGGTAGCCGCCGAATGCAGCACATCGTTCAGGTCATCGCCGAGCAGCCAGACGATTGGTTCGCGTCGTCCACGTGGCCCCAAGAACTCGCGGGTGCACTCGGTCATGCCATTCAAGAATGCACCGCCCGCTTTGGTTCCGACACTGATCGGTGGCATTGGGGCCGTGTGCGACCCTTGACCCTGACCCATCCGGTCAGCAACGCATCGCCCCTGATGGCGAAGGCATTCGACGTTGGGCCTATCCCCTTTGGCGGTAGCGCACATACCCTCAACAACGGTGCCGTGCTCCCCTCGGACATCTGGGCGAACCCCTATGGGGTCGCGTCGATGCGGATGGTGTGCGAAGTCGGCCGGTGGAACTCGACCCGCTTCATTCTGGCTGGCGGCCAGAGCGGCAACCCGTGTTCACCGCATTACGACGACATGGTGCCGCTGTGGACCGCTGGTGACGGCGTATCGATCGCCTGGGGCGAAGACGCCGTTCGCTCGGCGACCGAATCGGCGCTGCAGCTGACGCCCGAAACGAGGTAGCGATGTCGCGCCGTCACCCACAACTCGCTCAGGGGACCACCTGGTCGCCACTACCATGGCTGCCATGAAGGTCACCGCAGCGATGATCGCCGACGCGGCGAGGGTAGAAAACGGCAGGCTCTATGTGCTCGGCGGCGCCTTTTCGGCCATCCGGGTCCGCAAGTTGCCCGCAGTGGTGCCAAGCGTTTCCGTCGTCCTCGTCATGGACGTACCGCCCGAAGACCGGCATCGCGACCTGGACATCACCGTGTCGCTCATCGACGAAGACGGTCACGATGCCGGGCGTACTGCGACGACTCGTTTGCGGGTAGGAACCCCAGCCAATGCGCGCCCTGGAGACGTGACGAACGTTCCTCTCGTCATCCCGTTTTTCAATCTCACCTTTCCCGAGGCGAAGGGATACGCCTTTTCTGTTCGCTTCGAAGACGACGAACTCGCACGGATCCGCTTACGGGTCGACCACACGGTCCCCGCCGGGACTTCCTAGCCCGCGCCGCCCCTGCTCCACGCATGTACGACGACGAATCGCTGCTCGAACTCGACCCGGTACGCCTTTGGCCGGTCACCGGCGGACCCACCGCCGAACGGGCGTTGCGGACCCGTGGGCGCAACACGATGAACCGACTGTTGCGCGCTGGCATCGTGTGCTTCGCCCGGAAGGGATTCCACGGCACGCGCGTCGACGACATCGTCAAAGAAGCCGAGGCGTCCCACGGGACCTTCTATCTGTATTTCGCCAACAAAGATGAGCTCCTCGAGGCGCTCGCGCGCGCGGTGACTGCAGAACTCACCGTCCTCGCAGGTTCGCTACCCAAGCTCGAGCCGACGTCCACCGGCCGGGAGTCGCTTCGTGCGTGGCTGGCCGAATTCGCTGATATGTACCGGCTGTATCGCCCGATCTTGCGTGTCTGGACAGAAGCCGAAAACGACAACAACAGCTTCGGGCAGATCGGCAACACGGTCTTCCAGGCGTTGTCATCCGCCTTCGCAGAGGGCGCCCGGGTCGCGGCGAGTCCTGGAGTCGACCCCGAGGTTGCCGGCACAGCGTTGCTGGCGTTGGTCGAACGGTTCACCTACTTCACGGCGACCAACCAAATTCGGGTCGATGTGCCGACGTCGCTCGACACGCTGACATCGGTGATTCTGGGCTCGCTGTTCCCGCCAGGGGACTGACGTTCCGACGCCGCTCGGCTCCGTCGTTACCGCATCGCAGACCGCTATTTCCAACGGGTTGTATGTAGGGGTGTTGCCGAGTCGTTACGATGCAGCGAACGTTTTACAAATCTGTGCGTCAGCACGTTGGCCTGGGAGGGCTCATGACTAAACGTCTCTTGACAGCTTTGTTCGCCATGTCACTGGTTTTCGCGGCTTGCAGCAGCGACGACGATGACGATAGCGCCGACTCCACAACCACCGAAGCGGCCGCTGCGAGCGACACCACGACGGCGAACGACATGGACAGCGCCACCACCACCCACGACATGATGGACGCCACCAGCACGTCGGCTGGCGATGACATGGGTTCTGAAACCACGATGGCGGGTTCTGAAACCACGATGGCCGCCGAGGGTGAAGGGATCACTTTCGTGTCGCCCGACGGTCTTGACGACGAGCAGCAAGGTGCTGTCGACGTGTGGGACGAGTTTCTGACATCGGGAGCGACGAGCGGCGCTCAGGTCAAAGACTTGGTCCAAGACGGCGACGAAATCGAAGGCGTACTCGACGCGTTCATCAACAACGATCTCTCGAAGAACGTCGCAGTTACCGTCAAGGGCGTGGTCGTCGATGGCGACTCCGCTGCGTTGGACATGATCTTTGCTGTTCCTGGCCTTCCCGAAGCGCCGACGTCAGGTGAGTCGGTCAAGGTCGATGGTGAATGGAAGGTCGGCAAGTCGACCATCTGTGCGCTCGGTTCGATGATCCAAACACCTTGCCCTTCCTAACGATGGGGTAGGCGACGGACGATGACGGTGGCTCTGGATTCCAGTCCACGACCACCGTCTCACTCAACGTCGTTCACACACAGGTGAGGGGGTGGCCTCCGTCGGAGGCCACCCCCTCACCCATTTCACGTCCGGTGTCGACACCTTGCTGGCAGCGGTTTTAGCCTTCGATCGTGATGGCCTGTTTGGGGCACAGCTGCGCGGCCATCGTCACTTGGGGTCGCAGCGACTCATCAGGGTTCTCGTCGAGGACGTAGAGCATGTCGTCGTCACGGACCTCAAAAACTTCGGGTGCTTGACTCATGCAGATTGCGTTCGACTCACAAAGGTCGTAGTCGACTTTGATATGCATCCGGGGTGCTCCTCATCTGTAGCGTCCGTTCGTCGGGCGCCCGTTGCCTCCAATCGTGACACATCGAACGATGTACTTGGAGCCGATGCGGTTGGAGGCTGCGTCGCAGAGCACGATCCGCCAGACCTGTCGGTCACAACGAGAGTTCCGGGCAGTTGGCGGCACAAACGCTGTGTCACCGAAACACGGTTCACCGAGACCGTTCATTCGGGCAGAAGATCCCGACTGCTAAAGTAGAACACGTTCTATTTTTCATTCGGCCTCTTTGCTCACTGACAAGCGAGCGCGGTCGAGCGAGGCCACGTCTGGCCGTTCCCGCTCGTTGCGGGTCTCCGAGGAGCACATGTGGGATTTCCGACCGACGTTCCAGTCATAGATCTGATGATTCAGGTGCCATCGGGGCCCAGCCAGGACTGGTACGAGTTTCTCGCCCCCCTGTTGCGCGACCAGGAAAGCCAGGCATACAGCTTCCCGGCCGAATACATGTTCAAGAACGTTCCCAAGATCGACGAGTGCGATAACTACGTCGACTACCTGCTGGCAAAGATGGACCAGTTCAACATCGAACGCGGCATGATCACCGCTCGCCCCGAAAAAGAAGGTGCGCTCAGCGCCCTCCAACAACACCCCGATCGGTTCTTTGCAAGTTTCGAAGTCAACCCAAACGAGGGCATGGACGCGGTGCGCAAGATTGCGCACATGAAAGAGACCTACGACATTAAGGCCGTCTCGTGCTTCCCCGCAGGGCTCAACCCGCAGGTCCCCATTAACGACAAGCGCATGTATCCGATCTACGCGAAGTGCGTCGAGCTGGATCTGCCGTTCTTCGTGACCGCTGGCGTGCCGGGACCCCGTGTTCCTTTTGCATGCCAAAAGGTTGAGCTGCTCGACGAGGTCTGCTGGTGGTTTCCAGAACTGACGATCGTCACACGTCATGGTTGCGAACCGTGGACCGAACTCGCGGTCAAACTCCTACTGAAATGGCCCAATCTGTATTACTCAACGTCCGCTTTCGCGCCGCGCTACTACCCAACGGACATCGTCAATTTCGCCAACAGCAGGGGCGCAGACAAGGTTATGTACGCTGGCTATTTCCCAATGGGACTCTCACTCGACCGAATCTTTTCCGAAATGCCTGACGTGCCATTTAACGATGACGTCTGGCCAAAATTCTTGCGAGAGAATGCGCTTCGAGTGCTAAAGCTCGACCAATAGGGCTCGGAAGCGGTTCGCCTTACACAACGTCGTACCGACAGCCCTTCAGTAAAAGACCAGCGAAGCGACGCTGAGGAAAGAAGGATTGGGGAGGTGGTCCTCGGGGGGGGGTTGAGGTCTCCACCCCCCCAATCTCGGGCCGAGACCCGATCTATTTCCCCAGATGACACCAGACAGCGGCGAGGCGGATAGGTCGGGGGTGTCCCCATGTTGTTGTCAAGGGGTTTAGGCGGCTTTGTTGAGTTGGGGAGCGGTAGTGGTGGGTGGCCGGTAGGGCTGTTGCTCGCGCAGAGCATGGCCAGGATGACTCCGGTCCGGCGGCGGGCGAGGCAGATGAGCGCGGCGTTGTGTTTCTTGCCTTCGGCGCGTTTGCGGTCGTAGAAGGTCTTGGACTCCGGGTGAGCGCAGTGAAGCGAACGCGGCGAGGAACATGGCGTTCTTGAGCCGGTGGTTGCTGCGGCGGCGGCTCATGGACTCGCCTCTGATCGAGGTGCCGGACTGGCGGGTGACTGGAGCAAGCCCGGCGTAGCTGGCGAGCTTTGATGCATCCGCGAATCGGCTGCCGTCGCCGATCTCAGCGAGGATTCGAGCTCCGGTCCTGGGCCCGATCCGGGCAAGGTCTGGAGCAGTTGGCCGAAAGGGTGGGCCAGGAACACCTCCTCGATCTCGCTGGCGAGGGCGTCGCGGCGGTTCTGGAGCCGGTCGAGTTCTGCGGCGACTTCTGCGATGACGCGGCCGAGTGCGGTCTCAGCGGGTAGGACGACGCTTTGGGCGTCGAGGGCTTCGATCACTGTGTTAGTGACCTTGTCAGCGAGCCGCGGGAGCGAGCCTTGATCGTGCGGTTGATCCGAGCGCGACCGGCTGACCGGAGCGTGGTGGGGTTGGGAACTTGGCGACCAGCGCGCGGACTCCGGCTTGGTGGAGTCGGGAACCGATGGCGCGTTCAAGGGCGGGTGAGACCGAGACGAGCAGGTCGCGGAGCCGGTTCGTGAGCCGAGTGACATCGGCGGCGAGGTCGATGTCGAACCCGTTGAGCACCCGGAGCTGGTCGAGTAGTTCGTCGCTGCCAGTGTCGAGCCAGTGCACCTTCGTGCGTCGAATGCGAGCGGTGTCGGCGATCACGAACGCGTCGCGACGGTCGGTTTTGGCTTCGCCCGGGTACAGGTCCGCTGCTCGGCGCATCACCAGCCCAGGAACATACGCGACCGGTACCTCACGCCGGGCAGCGACAGCGATAGCGAGCTGGGCGATCGAGCCGGGCTGGTCGATCACCAACCCAGCAGTGCCGTGACTGCTGGCGTCGTCAATCAGGGAGTCCAGCGCGGCTTCGTCGTTGCGGATTGACCGGGCCAGCAGCGACTCGCCAGCATTGTCGAGGACATCGGCGAAGTGCTCATCCTTGCCGACATCGAGCCCGATCCACACGGTGACTTCATTGGGTGCGGCCATGGTTCCTCCTACCAGCCGGTCAAATGGAGGGAAGCCGAGTCCACGGTGCGCTTGCCGTCATCCACCTTACGAATCAGCGATTGGTCGCATGTCCCCATCAGAGGTCTTCTCGCACCCGATGGCACTGGTGGCAACACCCCCAGGCCATCAAGTGACAGGGGCAATGAGCCATGCCAGCACCGCCGGACTTCCCAAGCCCCGAGTCTTACTCAGCGCCTACAAAGAAGGTAAGGGGTTGACCTACCCGCCCCACCAAAGCAAACGGACCCTCGCCGGAAGGTCCCATGCAGCATCGAATGTGACACTGCATGACACATGTATTTGGGGGACGTCGCCGTAGCGGCGGCTTGTGACTGACGCTGATTGTTCTACAAAGCCACAACATCACGCTTATGTACCGTGGTGTTTTTAAGGTTTTGTTACTGCGCCTCGACCGCTGTTGACGTCGACACGGCGGCCGGCACCGAAGTCGGATCCGCACTCGCGGAGGTAGGCGAGTCCCCGGATCATTTCCGTCGCCCGGCTCACCCACGTCCCCAAGATGCCCTTCGCATGTGCCGGAATTGTCGGCAGCAGAGGTCCCGTCCGGGCACACGGCCCAGCCGTCCCCGTCGGAACCCCAATAGTCCCGTCGCGCTGCGTCCCACGAAAACTGGCCTGGTACAGGTTGGCACCCGAAAAGTTCGCGTCGCTCAGATCGGATCCGGCCAGACTTGCGCCGACGAGCGAAGCGCCCGCAAAGCTCGCTTGGGCGAGATTCATCGACGTCATGCGAGCGCCGTCGAGCGACGCCCTGGCAAAGTTCAACGCGACCGGTGACGTGGCGACAGGGCCCGTCGTCCCCGGTAGCCGCTGACGTTCAGCCACCAACGTGGTGGGTGAGGTCACGGTGGGGCTCGATGAGTCCTCGTCGTCACCACTGCTACACGCGGCCAGTCCAAGACAAAACAAACACCAGACAACCAACAACGATCGCACCACAACCACCTTTGGGTCAGCTCGTCAACCAGCGCAGGCCAAACGAAATGGGGTAAGAGGCCAAGCCTCTTACCCCATTTCTCCTCACGTCAAACGCTCTCAGGGAACGGGTACGCCCCAGAGGCTTAGCTCTGGCGGCGCCTCCGCACCATGCGGGTCGTCGCCAGACCAATCAGCAGCAGACCAGCGCCGAGCAGCGTCATGATCAGCGGATCCGACCCGGTGAACGCAACCGCTCGTGCAACGGTCGAGCGGTTCGATGCCGGGGCGGTTGTCGCCGTCGTCGAACGGACCGTCGTCGCAGGAACCTGCATGCCGACGTTCTGGTTGACGACCACCGGCGTGGTACTGCCGCCAGCCGTTCCACTTCCACCACTTCCTGTCCCCACGCCAGAACCCGAACCCGAACCGCCGGTGGCGGTGGTGTCAGGGCACGGGGCGCCGGGTAGGACGTTGACCTGGTAGGTCTGTTCGAGCAGTTGGCCGTCTTGGGTCTGCCCCTTGGCCACGACCTCGTGAACACCGGGGTCGATGTCGCAGGGAAGTTCCGCCTTCAGGATGGCAACGCCTTCTTCGTTGGCGACCACCGTACCGAGAAAGACCGGTGCGGAATGCAGCTCGAACGTCACGACGGAACCTGGCGTATAGGTGAAGGCCCACATGGTCCATGCAAGACCCGTATAGACCGTCGGGACTCCGTTGTTGCCATACAGGTCGGACACCACGATGCCGTTCTCGCCAGCGCATGTCGTCGTGCCGCAGATCTCGACTTCTTTCCAGTCGACGACACCGTCTTGGTCGCTGTCGGTGGTTGCGTTAGCGCATCCGGCCGACCCACACATGATGACCTCGACCCAGTCGGGAATGCCGTTGCCGTCGACGTCACCGCCGCTGTAGCAGTAGGCGTTTCCGCATGACGCGTACTCGGTCCAGTCCGGGTATCCGTCGCCGTCGGCATCCGACGTGGTGTTGTCGTCACGAGAATCTGTCGGGCTGGTGCCCATCAGAATTTCGATCCAGTCCGGCACACCACCGAGGTCGCTGTCCGTCGTGGTGTCGTTGGAGTTGTAGTCGGTCGGGTCGGTACCCATCACGATCTCGACCCAGTCAGGCACGCCGTCACCATCGGTGTCGATCGAACCTGGGTCGTCATTGGCGTCGTACGGGTCGGTACCCATGAGGATCTCGACCCAGTCGGGTACGCCATCACCATCGCTGTCGAGGGTCAGGGCATCATCGGAGGAGTCGGTCGGGTCGGTACCCATGATCACTTCGACCCAGTCGGGCACGCCGCCACCATCGGAGTCTTGGCTCGTCGAGCCGTCCTCTGGGTCATAGGGATCGGTACCGAGCATGATCTCAACCCAGTCGGGGATGCCATCGCCATCGGTGTCCAACGTGAGTGGATCGTCCGAAGCGTCGGTCGGGTCGGTACCCATAATCACTTCGACCCAGTCGGGTACACCGCCCCCATCGGAATCGGTCCCTTGAGCCGCAGCGTCGTCGGACGGGTCGGTCGGGTCGGTACCCGACATGTACTCGACCCAGTCGTCGATGCCGCCGCCGTCGGAGTCGATACCGATCGGGTTGTCACTCGGGTCGGTCGGGTCGGTACCCATCAGGATTTCGATCCAGTCAGGTACGCCGTCGCCGTCTGAGTCTTCGGTGCCGTCCGAACAGGTTGGGGTACCGCAGATCTCGATCTCAACAACGTCGGGGATCCCGTCGCCATCCTCGTCACCGCCGGTCACGTTGACCGACACGGTTGCGATCGCGGTGCCGCCTGCACCGTCCTCGATCATGTAGCTGTAGGTGTCCAGCCCGACAAAGCCGGTCGCTGGCGTGTATGTGCAGTCGGTGGCGGTGCAGGTGACCGTCCCACCACCCGCTGTCGTCGGCGTCAACAACGTGAGCGTGAGCGGATCGCCGTCAGCATCTGAGTCGTTGGCCAACACGTCGGTGGTGACCGGGGTCTCCATCAGCGTGTTCGCGCCATCATCGATGGCAACCGGCGGCGTGTTGTCGTCGGTTACCGACACCGTGACGAAAGTAAAGGCCTGGTTTCCGTAGCTGTCCTCAATCGTGTACTGGAAGATGTCCGTGCCGACAAAGCCTGCCGCCGGGGTATAGGTGCATTCGGTTGCCGTACAGGTCACCGTGGCACCGGTCGACGTGGTCGCGTCATAGGCGACGATCCCTGCCGCTGGCGGCACGGGCAGACCCGGACCGCCGTCTTCGGCGTCGCGGTCATTGTCCAACACCGAGATGGTCACGGCGGTGTTGATCGTCGTATTAGCCGAGTCAGGCAGCGCGATCGGCGGTGCGTCGGGCGTTTCAGTCACAACGATGTTGACCGTAGCCGTCGTGCATCGCGCCCAGGCGCCGCCCGCAGACACCGCTCCCGAGTTTGCAACAGCGACGTGGTCGTCACAGACCTCGTAGGTGAAGGAGTCGGTCCCGAAGAAGCCAGCGTTTGGCGTGTAGGTCGCAACGCCAGCGGCACTAATCGTGACCGTGCCGTTCGCCGGCGCCACGACCGGGGTCGCTGTGTAGGTCAACCCTTCGCCGTCGATCTCGAGGTCGTTGACCGCAAGGTCGATGGAGTTGCCGGTGCTGTCCTCGTCGACCACCTTGACGTCGTCGATAGCGAGTGGCGGCTGGTTGCCGGTGACGGTGATCAACACGGCGGCCTGTGCGCACAGTTGCGTCGCTGCCGCCGGAGTGGCGGCTGCTGGGTTGTCACAGATTTGGTAGACGACCGTCACCAACCCCGAGTATCCGTCTGCGGGTTGGAAGGTCAAGACACCGTTGGTCATCGACGCAGTGCCTTGGGTCGCCGACGGCCCGACCAACACCGACGCTGTCGAGGGGTCGAGATTGCCGTCAGCGTCGGAGTCGTTCGCTGCGACGTTGATAGTGGTCGAGGTCTGACTCTGGCCATCAGCTGAGTACCACGAATCGACGCTGCCAACATCGCCGACCGCCACCGGAGCGTTCTGCGGCGTCGAGGTGACCTGAATCGTCACCGTTGCTTCGCGGCAACGGCTCGCCGGACTGACGTCGCTCGTCCCCAGCATTTGGTGACCGTCACACAAGCGATATGTGAACGAATCGGTCAGTGCCGTGGGGCTGCCGCCATGGGTGTAGCTGTAGGTACCGTCCGCATTGAAGGTCAGGGAGCCGTTCGAGACGCCAGAAACCAGGCTGTAGGTCCAACCCGATTGCGGGTCATTGTCAGCGTCGTTCAGCGAGACGTCGCCACTCACGGTGCCGCTCTGGGCCACCGTGACGAGTTCGCCTACGACGATCGGTGCGCTGTTGCACAACACCTGGACCGACACCACACCAACACCGGTCAAATCATCATTGGTCGCGATGTCTCTAATCGTGTAGGTGAAGGTGTCCGTGCCACAGAAGTCTGCTGGCGGCGTGTAGGTCACCTCGCCCGTGACGGTGTTGAAGCCGTCGACCGTCCCACCATTCACCGAGGTCGGGTCCACTTGCGTCACCGTAAACTCCGCCGGATACGCCCCGGCGTTTCCGGTGGCTCCATTGGGGTCAAAGTCGTTCGCGACCAGATTGATCTTGATGTCAACGTCGGTGCCCGACGTGCCTGGCACGTTGTCGGAATACCACGCGTCGGTGATCCGTAGTCGGGCGCCGCGACCGGCGGCACCGGAGGCGGCTTCACCACGTTTACAGTCGCGGTTCCCTGCGCACATTTGTTCTGATAATCCCCGGCAGGAGTCCCGGTCTGGTCGTTGACGGCAAACCCGTCCCCGGCATTGATGCCGAGTAGCAGATGGTCATCACAAGCCCAATAAGTGATGGCTGCAGTCCCCGTGAATCCGGAGGGTGGCTGGTATGCAAACGTTCCGGCCGTAGAAGTTGATGAAAAGCCGGACGGTACATTCGGCCAGTAATAGGTCAATGCCGGGGATTCAAGGTCAAAATCATTGGGCGCAACATCAAATGTGGCCAACGAGGCGTCCTGCAGAACTTCGAAAGCCTCGCCCGCAACTATCGGCGCTTGGTTCCCGACAACGGTCACGTTGGCGACGCCAACTGAAAGCAAACCCTCTGCATCACGGATCTGATATAGGAACGTGTCCGTTCCAGAGTAGTTATCCGGCGGCGTATAAGTGCACGGGCCAGCGCCTGGCAAGGTGCCGCATGCCACCGTTCCACCAGCCTGAGTTGCAGCCGACCCAGTGTCGTAGACTCCGTCAGTACCCGTATCGGTGCCGTTGAAACCCACCCACACAATGACTGGATCGGCGTCTCCGGTCTCCTGATTGGGATCCGCATCGTTCGCGAGCACGTCAAGCGTGACTGGGAACGGGCCGGAGCCGGGCGGGGTCGCAGCCGGATAATTCGTGTCCGTCTGAGCAAAATCCAACGTAGCCACCGGCGGCGTTGGAACTTTGAGCGGAACGATGGTGACCTCAACAACGGCCGTTCGCGTTGGCGCACCACCCGCGTACGCCGCTTCCGGATAAGCGACCGTATAGGTACACGTATCCGATGTGGCAGGGTCGGTAATTGGGGCTGTATGAGTGTAGGTAACCGTACCGCCAGCAAATGAACACGTGCCCTTGGCGCCATTGGTAACGGCCGTGATCGTCGGGGGTATGAACCCAGAACTCTGGGTATCGTTTCCAACGGCATACACAGAGACACTGCTCCCTTTACCCACTGTGACGAAGTCGGTGGCTGGGATAATCTGAGGGAGAACATTGATCGTTCTGGTATCGGTAAATGCCATCGAGCGCGTGTCTGTCTGGTTGATGGACTCGATGCCACAGCCACCGAACCACAACGTGCAGCGCTGGTGCGTCCCAGAGACGTTCATCCCGGCGCCCCAGTTGAAGAGATACGGTCCTGTCGCTGCGATCGACGGCGTTGTCGTTTGACAGCCTCCTCCACCTGTCACCGATGTAGTGAACTCAGCCATGTCGATTGCCCCGCCCATGCCAACCGTGGAGCTTCCCCCGCCTGGCAACGCGTAGGTGACGCTTCGACCGGAGAATCGGTCGTACAGCGCTGCGTTGTTTCGTGTCCAGTTGTGACTGTTGGCACAAAACGAATAGTTGAAAGCCTGATTCTGCTCGACCAGGTCGGGGTACGTCGCTTGGACCGGCACATTGTGATCAAACTGCGTACCGTCGAACCAATAGTTTCCCGAAGATGCCGTTCGCGACACCGTTTGGTTCGCTGCACCAGCCTCGGATGGGCCGGACAGGGTCCCCAGGGGACGGCAAAGGTTGCGGTGAAGATGACCGCCAGAACTGCAAATGCTGTGAACGCGCGCCTTCCCGTCGGTACGCGTGAAGTAGTGGAAAATCCACCCATGACAGAGCCCCCTGTATTTGAAAGCCGGAATCGCGTTCGTCCAACGCATGTCCAGGCATCCAGCGCTGTTACGCCGCCAGGTGCGCGGGTTTACCACAGCCCCGTCTACTTGATCAACAAAACCCGCCGCGAAGGAAACGCCCTTAACCAACAGTCGAGAGCGCTGCCGCTCCGATTGCTCGATTACCCGTCGCGGTCTCGAATCGTAATTGCAACAAATTGGCGGCTGCTCGTGCGATCACTGCACGCTGACGCGCGGTCATCTCGACCGTTCGTTGGTTACCAACGGTGGCGACTACTTCCGCATTGAACACGACGGGACGGTCAGTCCTCCAGGGCCGTTGATAGGTCACTTGCAACGACTCGGTTACCTGTGGCCCCCTGCGGTCGCAGCAGCGAGGAGCGCCATAAACACGTCCATCGTGGCTGCAATGACTGCACCGTGCACCATTCCAATCGGGTTGACATGGGTCGAGTCAAACACTGCATTCGCCGAAAAGCTTGGGAGAACCTGCGCGATTTCTAACCTAAAAGGTGAGAAACCTGGGGGAAGTATCCAGCAACGTCTTCCCAACTCAAGTCCCTGCGGTTTGCCGTCGGTTCGGCAGGGTCGTTGTCAGTCACCGCGCGATGCTATCGATACGGGCCGCTCGAAGCCTGGCCGGGTCCCCGCCTGACTGCGGTGCAATCAGTTAGATCTGCGAATCGCGTTGAGGCTTTCCAAGCCTCAAGTCAGTCGCGCGCACGACCCACATGGCGAAGAACTGGGAACCACCGCCATATGCGTGACCGAGGGCGGTGCGGGCCCCGTCGATCTGGTGTTCACCAGCTTGTCCACGGACCTGCATGGCCGCCTCGGCAAAGCGGATCATGCCTGACGCCCGATGGGGTTGGTCGACAGGACCCCACCTGATGGGTTGAACGGTATGACGCCGGTCATCTCGGTCTCACCGTCTTGGGTCAACTTCCAACCTTCGCCTTCGGCGGCGAACCCGATGGTTTCCAGCCACATCGGCTCGTACCACGAGAACGGCACGTACACCTCGGCGACGTCGATCTCGTCGATGGGGTTGGTGATCCCCGCCTTGGCGAATACTTCGGCAGCGCAGTCGCGCCCAGCCAAGGGGTTGACCTGGTCACGGCCAGCGAACAAGGTCGATTCTGAACGGATCGAATGCGACGCAATCCAGGCGGGCGGCAACTTGCCAGCGTGAGCGGACGCCTCGTTGGTGATCACCATTGCACATGCGCCGTCAGACGACGGGCACGTTTCGGAGTAGCGGATCGGGTCCCACAACATGATCGAATCGCGGACCGATTCATAGGTGATGTCCGGTTCGTGCAGGTGCGCCAATGGGTTCTTCAGCGCGTTCAGTCGGTCCTTTAAGGCCACCCGGATCCCCGTGTCGTCGGGGCACCCGAACGTGCCATATAGGCACGGATGATCGGGGCAAAGAACCCACCGGCTCCGGCGACCACCGGCGGAGCAAACGGGTAGTGGGGTGACAGCGCCCACATCGCTTCTGATTCGGATTGCTTTTCGAAGGCGACGGTCAGCACCCGGTCATGCACACCAGCTTCGACCAGGCTTGTTGCGACGATGGCGGTCGAACCTCCGACCGAACCGGCGGTATGCACCCGCAACATTGGTTTGCCGACCGCGCCGAGAGCGTCGGCCAAGTACAGCTCGGGCATGACCACACCCTCGAACATGTCGGGTGCTTTGCCGATCACCACCGCGTCGATGTCGTCCCACGACATGTTCGCGTCGTCAAGTGCTCGGTCCGCTGCCTCGCGCACGAGACCGGCGATGGACACATCGCCCCGAACCGACGTGTAATTGGTCTGGCCGATGCCGATGACCGCTGCACGTTCACTCATCACTCACCCTCCAACACGCACACGAGGTTCTGCTGCAACGCCGCGCCCGACGTTGCGTGTGCCACGCCCCGATCGGCCTCACCAGCCCAGATTCGTCGAGCGACTTCACCCATCCGTACAAGACCCGCTGTCATCAGTGGGTTCGCTGCGAGGGCTCCCCCCGACGGATTGATAGAGGTCGGGTCTTCGATACCCAACGCATCGGCGACGATCACTTCTTGATGGCTGAACGGCGCGTGGATTTCGGCGACGTCGATGGGCCCGTTCGCGACGCCTACCTTCTGGGCGGCGATCGCTGTGGACACCGACCTGGTGAGGTCGCGCTCACCGAGTTGGTGAGCTTCGATCCGGTGATCGATGCCCCGCAACCACGCAGGGCGGTCGCAAACGCGCCGGGCAGCATCACCCTTTGCGAGGATGACCACCGACGCTCCGTTGGTGAGCGGTGCGCAGTCATGTTTGCGGAGAGGGTCCACAAACATCGGCTCGTCGAGCAGGTCGCTGGTCGTGTAGTCCCCACTCAGCTGCGCGAACGGGTTGGACTTGGCGTTGTGGCGACTGCGCGCCACAACGTCGGCCATCTGTTCTGCAGACACGGTGCCTGCGTCGAGAGCGGCGCGGGCCTGCAACCCGGCCAGGGCGACGGTGTCGGGCCATAAGGGAGCGACGAGGTACGGGTCCTGTTGCAGTGTCAGCATCCGACGGATGTTCACGTTCGAGGACTTGCCGAACGCATAGACGAGGGCATAGTCGACATCGTCGTGAAGCATTCGGACCCACGACTCATAGAGCGCCCACGCCCCATCCATCTCGACGTGGGATTCTTTGATCGGTGGCCACGGACCGAAGCGCGTCAAGCGCCTTGACGAACGAGAACGGCAGGCCAAGCAGGTAGTCAGATGACCCCGAGCACACGAAGCCGATCTCCGATTTGGGGAGGTCGATCTGCGCTAGAGCCTCATGGATGATCGGGGCGAGAGTTTCGACCTCATCGGCCCCCGTTGTCGTGGCGCAGATTCGGCGCCTGGCTAAAGGCGACGATGGCGATGTCGGTAGCGGTCGGGGTGGCCATCACACGTGCTCCTGGTAGCTCTCGCGTGGCGCATCAGGTTCGCCGGTCGGGCGGAAGTATTTGATCGTCTCGTACTTTGGCTCACGGTCGGCGGGATCGGACCAGACCGCTTCGACGCGCATACCCATACGCACCTCGGTCGGATCGACCTCTTGGAGCACATGGAAGAGCCCGATGTCGGCGCCGTCGAGAAGGACGGTCGCGCACACGTAGGGGATCTCCATCTCCTGCCCATAAAAGGGCACATTAACGACGCAGAACGTCGTCACGGTGCCCTTGTCGGACAGCTCGACGTTGCCAATCGCGGCGTCACCAGACGTGGGGCTGTAGCCGCGACACGGCACATAGACCTTGCCGTCGGGGTATTCCTCACCGATGAACTGGGCGTCTTTGAGGGCGAGCAGACCCTTGGTGTTGGCGATACCGGCCGGATAGACGTACTCGAGGCGCACGGGTGTGACGACTTTGGTCACGGGTTCAGGTGCACCAACCTCGACTCCGCCGACTTCGGCGCCGCTTCCGCTCGCTGGCGCGCTCATGATGCCTCCTCAGGGATGAATGCGATGAGGTCGTTGATGTGCCCGACACGTTCGTCGGCCCATTTCGCGGTGACGCGCATGCCGGTCGACATCTGGTCGGGTCCGGCGACCTCGACGGCGTGGAGGAACGCAGTATCAGCGCCGTCGAGCAACACGAGCGCGTAGGCGAACGGCTTTTGAAACGGCTGATTCGGCAGCGGTTCGGCCATCCATGTCCAGGTGGTGACCGCGCCACCTGGGCCCACTTCGATCATGTCCGTATGCGGTTGAGCGGTTACGGGGTCGAACTCACATGGCGGCACGTGCACCCGGCCGTCAGCCCCCACCGACCCCAACAGTTGCCCATCGCGCAGGCCTGTTAGAAACCTGCCGACGGTCGGGCCCGTCGAACGATGATACGGATACTCCAGAATGTGCTGAGTTGTCAGCACCGTTGGTTCGGACACTTCCCCACTCTCCTGCGAGTCGTCCCCCGCACCAGGTCGTTTGCGGCCCGCGATGCAGATGGTTCGGCCACCTCAAGATGCGCCGCTGAGCCGCTGACACCGTCACCAGACAGTGCCGCTGGGAGCAGCGCAGCTCGTGAGATTAGAACACGTTCTCATTTTGTGCGAACGCGTGGGTGAGACAAATGCTCGCCCTCAGGGCGCCCGAGTCAGGTCACCCCTCAGCGTGTTCGTATGGCCCCGCCGCAGCGGTCGGGTCGGTGGCGATGACGGCGGCTGTGTTGCCGTCAACCAGATCTGGTTGACGTCGACGAAGCGCCTGAGGCACGCGGCCTACCGGCGTGTCCAGGTCCCAGCGTGCACCAAATACCAGAGACGTCACCTCGCCGAATGCTTGTCCGGCTCGATGGGCAGTGTCGTCGACCCGCAGCGTTGCTTCGGGCATCAGCGCCAGCCGGACAGCGTGCTGGCGCCAAGCGCCGGGGTATCGCCGTTTAGCGTCCGAGACGCCGTCCCACCAGCGGACAACGTCGTGGTCAAGGGCCAGTTCTCGCGGATAGGTATCACCCCGTTGAGGCAAGATCGCCTCCTGGGCGGTGGCGACCGAACGCCATGCAGTCCAATGCTTGGCACCCCAACACGCTTCGGCCGCCCGGCGAAGTTCGTCGAACACGAATGACCAGGGCGCAGGACTGATGGCCCACCTGGTGCCAGCTGTCAGCAGAAAGGAGCTCAACGGAAAGTCTTCCTGACGCTCAAGAACCCACCGTTGCAGCCGACAGATCAGATCGACTTCGGGCTCATTGGTTTGCTGGGCAATCTTGCGCAACGGCAGCCGGAACCATCCGAGGCCGTCCGCACCGTAGACCGCAGCGAAGTCGGTGAGCATGTGCCTGAGGTCGGAGCGCGACGCCGACCGAGTTTCGGTGATCTGACCGTCCAGATCCGTCTTGATTCCCCAATGAGACCGCAACGCCGGATCGCTGAGAAGACTGTTCGATGGCGCCCGCCAACGGGTGACGCTGACGCGCAGCTCAGTGTCGACCATGAACTGCAGGTCGTCTCGCCAGCTACTGACCGTTGCGGCGGGCAGACCGACCACAAGTTCGGTCGAGAGCTGTATGGGCGACTTGTGCAGCACCTCACGAAGCCGCTGCGACTCCGCGGGACCGACGTTGGCTCGGCGAGCGGGGTTGGCCTCTCGGCCGACAGTGGGTGCCAGCGTGATCGCACTTATCGGCAACATGCCAGCGTGGACGAGCGCCTCGGCAATCGACCGCAGGCGAGGGTTCGGCTGCTTCACATGGTTGATCACCACGTTATTGGGATAGCCCGTACGATCTTTGAGATCGGCTAGGTGTTCGGCGATCACCTGGTCGCGTGGCGACGAGCCAAAGTTGACATCGGTGATCACCAGCGTCTCGAAGCCGTGGTTGGCAATCCAGTCGAGCTCGGCGAAGACTCGATCGAGCGGATGTTTTCTCGTCTGGGACTGAGACCCCGAGGCGCAATCACAGCCAACGCACTGGAACGGACATCCACGAACGGTTTCGATGATCGCCATGCGGGACGAATCGCCGGTGAACCCCTCGAGAATCCCCGACAGATAGGGCGACGGAATATGGGAGAGTGCGGCGATTCGTTCGCGTTCCGGGCTCCTGATGAGCGTCCCGGTAGCGCTGATGCGGGCCGCCCCGTGGGGCATCGCCGACCACGAGTTGGGATCAGTACCCGTCCGCACGATGCGTGAGACCGTTTCGAGCGTGGTGATCTCGGCTTCACCGACCACGGCGACATCGATATCTCGATGGGCGCTGAGGTGCTCGACAAGTGCTGCGTCGATATGAGGGATCGTGGACCCCATGTGGACGATCACATGCCGTGGTGCGAGCGTCTTGATTCGTTTGCTCAACACCGCAGCGAGTTCGGCGGTTGGTGAGGACGCCGCAAAGAGCCAGACCGCCTCGCTATTGGCGAGCTCCGCGACGAGAGTCGGTACTCGGTCGGGCGTCACGGTCGTGGTCTGGATGTGGCTCCGAAGCGCATCGTTATCGGCGAGGGTTGCTTGGACGTAGCCAAGACACAAAGGCAAACGGTCGTCTTCGGTCGCGACCGCAATGACGGGAAGCGTTGAGGAGAGTGTGCCGACAGAGAACGCCTCGCCGCCGTCACGTGGACGCGTGGGCAGCGGCGATCGCATCGTCGTCTGGGTTGGTCGTGGCGCGTCCTGAGCTGCCACCGACAAGAACCCGAGAGCGATGAGGCGTTCGATGCGTTGGACTGTGGGGATGTGCTCGAGTGCCGCCATATCAGCGTCCACGAGCGTCGCGGACATCGCCCGGGCAGTGGGCTCGAGATCTGCATATGACGTTCCGGGGATCGCTGTCACCAAGAGCTGGACATCGGCGGTGTCGAGCGAATATGAGTGCGGTGTGGATGTGGGCTTGAAACCTTGCGGACCTGGGAGCATCACAAAGGGAACCCTGGTGGTGATGATGCTGCCATCGACGGTGGGGTCGAAGGGACTGTTGCTGACGTTCGCCGCTTCGGCGGCTTGCGCATGGGCGTGATAACGGCCGGATGCTGTCGGTGACGCTCGACACCAGCCGCCGCACATTCGTGGACGCTGTTGGGCGAGACATCAACGGCTGGTCGACCAGTCCGGCGCCGAGCCGTTCGTTGACGACGGCGACGGATCAAATCCGGTACAGAGCAGGCCATTGCGGTCGACGACCAGCACGGTGCCCTCGGGCCAGGGTCGATGTTCTCGGCGAGCGTCGTCACTGGTCACAGACTTCCACGTAGGTCAACCGGTGATGACGCTACCACCCGTCGGTATCCTTCAGACGCCCGTCGTTACGTTTCCATCAAGCCTGCTACGTTCATCACCAAGCAGCTCCTCAACCCTGGCACGAGGGGCGCTTCACAGCGCCCCCTCTCCAGTTTCGGTTGCCTCACCCCGGTCGAGCCGGGCTCAACGATCCGCTAGTTCATCGTGTTTGCGGCGTTTCATGGCTGCACCAATCAGGAGTGTTCCAAAGGCCAGGAACGTCAGACCAGCCATCGCCAACCAACCCGAGTTCTGACCCGTAAACGCCACCGACCTCACCGGCGCACTCGCCACAGGAGTCGGAACCACACTCGCTACAGGCGTCGGAACAATCCGCGAACGACTAATCGTCGACGGCGTGTACTCGAATGAGTCGTCCTCTTACCGTCGTGATGACCCTTCATCGTCGTCACCGGCGTCTGAGTCGTCACCACACCCACACCACAGTCGTTGTCGTAGTCGACGGATCACAACCTCATCATCACGAACAAAGAAGAAGAACTTGTCCGAATCCTCATGCGGACAACGCAACGGCTGCCCATCCGCACCGAAGTAATCAAAATCACGATCTCATCAACAACCGCTTGTTCTCATAATCACCCTCACCATCCCAAAACGCTGAATACTCAGGACAACAGGGTCACCATCAAAGAACCACACGGCAACTCGAAATCGAACTCGCCATCATCAAACGTGCCGCCATCACCATCAGCAGCATCAGTCAACGGAACAGGCAAACCATCAGGACACGTCACCCGCATCGACTCATCCAGGTAATCAAGACCGGCAGGCAACACATCAGTGATATGAGCACCAACCTCAAGAGAACCATCACCTGCAGCATCAGTCTTGAATGCGTCCACGTCACCTGTAATCAACACGCTGATCCTTCTCATCCACCACACCTGTCTTATCAATCGTCAACAAATCAGGTGTCGGGACATCAACACGCATCACCGCAGCCACCGGCTCATAATCATCAACCAAGAACCGCGGATAACTGTTAGCACACCGTCGTGGAAACGAACAAAGTTCCCACCCGAACGAACACGCTCAACCTCAGGAATCGCATAATCATGCACATCAACATTCAGTTGTGACATAACACGGGTCATACAAACACCCAGCCCCACCATCAGAGTTCAACATCGAACCTCACCAACACCAGGCATCACCAACGACGACAACGTGTTGTTCTGCGTGTCATCCAAAAGCCCTGCTGCGGCTCAAACGGATCAGGATACGCAGTCGAATTCGGGAAATCATACGTATTGAAATTCGCATCCTGATACACCTCAACCCGTCATACAACCCCATCACAATGTCAAACCCACCACAAAACCAAAGAACAAAAGAACACCGATGGCGCCGACCCGCCGTTTACCTCGCCGCACTCCGTCGCCCCGGCACATCGCTGCCGCAGCCGAAAATCTGTGATGGCGTCACAGATGACGGATATGTCGATATCAGGAAGGTCAAATTGAACTCATCGATGAGCGGATGTATCGAGCAAGTCAATGACAAGAGATCTGGAGACAAGTCACCAATCGGCGTATCAATCACCAATTCAAAGTTGAGTCAAATCAATGATCGGAAATAGCGAATGTACCGTCCAGCACACTTCCCACAGGCATCTCCGGGCGGCGTAAAGGCTCAAAGGTAGTGAGCGTTGGAACTGTACCGTCAAAGCCGGATCGTCACCAAGTGTGCAGCTGACGAAGTTGTCCATCTGCAAAGTGCCGGATCACCAGCTGAAGTCGATGAGTTAGATCCAGATTCAGCGTAACGTCAAGCCCGGCAACTGCAGACACGTCAACGCCAGGTGGATTGCCGAAGAGTCCGAGATCAATATCGAGTCCGGCAAAGAGTGAAGCTGCTCCCGAAGCCCAACTCTCCTGGACGCTGAGAAGAAACGGGCGAGATAGCCGTATGCTCCGAACATGGTGCAATAGTCAGCTTCGAAGTATGGGGCGAAAGACGCGTGGCAGCGCCTCCGAACCTTCGAATGTGACTGTTCCCACACGTGCGTTCTGTACGGCGAACGTCCCCGTCGAAGGCGAACTCGACAAGTGGCGAATCCTCGTCGTCGTCTCGAAGTTGAACCAACCGTCCTGCACCTCAACATAGAAGGTTGGCATTCGGATGCGGCAGGTCGTACGCAACGACCAACGCCCACGAACAGTTGACATCAAAGTCCCTAACCCAAACTCGGTGGGAACACGTCGATCAACGATGGGTTCGAATTCACATCGGAACATCATCAATGCAACGCTGCCCGCCCGAAAACACCGTGTCGGTCGCCGGGTCAAACCCATCTCGAATAGCCGTACGCACAACATCGGTTGCGTCTGCAAACCCACATAGTTGTCGGTCTTGAAGAAGTCGACATTGCCGACGTACTTGAGACCAAGGTCCGTAAATGACTCTTCGTTGTCGACGACATCCATCGGAAGCGTGAAATCAACCGGACCAGAACCAGCGTCATAACCAAACGAGCCTGAGTCGTCGACCCACGAACCTCATCGGTACAGAACAAGTCTTGCGAAATCTGTTGATGTTGATCCGGAAGTAGGAAGCAATCGACTTGAACAGATTGAACTCGTAGCTCACATAGCAAGCTTTCGTCTGACCACGCAGATACAAGCCAGCGAACTGCACCTGCGTCGCCGGAATGTTCAACGGCGCAGCAGACGAATGCGTCTGAATCCCAACATGATCCGCGAGCTCCAACCAATACAGATCATTCGCACCATACGTCGCATTCGGGCAGGAGTGCCGTTCCATCTACCGCTCCGTTGGTCTGCTCTCGACACAGTCATAATCGGGCTCTTGATCAACCCCGAATCCGAAGGCCATGTCGAGATCCACGCCCGCCGAGGCCCCAGTCGAGGCCAGCTGATTAGAGCCTTAGCCTGCACCCGAGATCGGTAAGACCTACGCTGATCTGGGCGAGGCCGAGATCGAGGTCAACGTTAAGCAGTTGGGTCAACGCCTGAAGGATGTTCGTTTGATCCAGCAATTCTGGAGATCGACACCAATTCCGTCAGCGTTGAAGACCAGTCCAGGAATGGCGTCAGCACTTGACCGAATGGCCCGAAAGGCCCGCCAACGTTCCGTCGCCATCCCAACCGTTCGACCAGTGCCCAGGCCGCCGACGGTGAGCTTGTCGAGCAGGCCGTTGATGGCAGCGGTGACATCATCGATGTCTTCTGCTGAACAGATGGTGTTGGTGTTACCCGTCATGGCGTAGTCGGCATCTTTGCCGTACATCGCGAAACGTGGTGGATCACCGTCGAAGGTTCGATCACATCGAACGCACCTGAAGAGGTTGGTAGTACAAATGCGAGGCTCGCGGTCGCTACCAGCGCGACCGTCAGCATGCTCATGACCCGTCTCACGTTGCCCCCCCCAGGGTTTCATCGAGTGTGCTGGCGCCGCCGTTGGCCAGCTATGTCTGCTCACGACCCGAGAGTACGAACGTAGATAAGTGTTGGGGCGTGACAGTTGTGCGGCAGTGTAAGGGGCATCGCGTCGGGAACGCAACCCTGAAAGTCATTGAGGTGGTGCACCGATCGCCGTTCGCCGTCCCGAAACGGCAAGTGGCGCTGCCCGAAGGACAGCGCCACTGTGCTTACCCGTTTGTTCCCCCGGACCTAGTTCATGCGTGTTTTGCGGCGTTTCATGGCTGCACCGATGAGGAGTGTTCCAAAGGCCAAGAACGTCAGACCAGCCATCGCCAACCAACCCGAGTTCTGACCCGTAAACGCCACCGACCTCACCGGCGCACTCGCCACAGGAGTCGGAACGACACTCGCTACAGGCGTCGGAACAATCCGCGAACGACTAATCGTCGACGGCGTGTACTCCGAATGAGTCGTCCTCTTATCGTCGTGATGACCCTTCATCGTCGTCACCGGCGTCTGAGTCGTCACCACACCCACACCAGCAGTCGTTGTCGTCGTCGACGGGATCACAACCTCATCATCACGAACAAAGAAGAAGAACTTGTCCGAATCCTCATGCGGACAACGCAACGGCTGCCCATCCGCACCGAAGTAATCAAAAATCACGATCTCATCAACAACCGCTTCGTTCTCATAATCACCCTCACCATCCCAAAACGCCGAATACTCAAGGACAACAGGGTCACCATCAAAAGAACCACACGGCAACTCGAAATCGAACTCGCCATCATCAAACGTGCCGCCATCACCATCAGCAGCATCAGTCAACGGAACAGGCAGACCATCAGGACACGTCACCCGCATCGACTCATCCAGATAGTCAAGGCCAGCAGGCAACACATCAGTGATATGAGCACCAACCTCAAGAGAACCATCGCCTGCAGCATCAGTCTCTGAATGCGTCCACGTCACCGTGTAATCAACACGCTGATCCTTCTCATCCACCACACCCGTCTTATCAATCGTCAACAAATCAGGTGTCGGGACATCAACACGCATCACCGCAGCCACCGGCTCATAATCATCAACCAAGAACCGCGGATAACTGTTAGGCACACCCGTCGTGTGGAAACGAACAAAGTTCCCACCCGAACGAACACGCTCAACCTCAGGAATCGCATAATCATGCACATCAACATTCAAGTTGTGCACATAACACGGGTCATACAAACACCCAGCCCCACCATCAGAGTTCAACATCGAACCCTCACCAACACCAGGCATCACCAACGAAGACAACGTGTTGTTCTGCGTGTCATCCAAAAAGCCCTGCTGCGGCTCAAACGGATCAGGATACGCAGTCGAATTCGGGAAATCATACGTATTGAAATTCGCGTAATCCTGATACACCTCCAACCCGTCATACAACCCCATCACAATGTCAAACCCACCACAAAAGCCAAAGAACAAATAGAACACCGATGGCGCCGACCCGCCGTTTACCTCGCCGCACTCCGTCGCCCCCGGCACATCGCTGCCCGCAGCCGAGAAATCTGTGATGGCGTCACAGATGACGGATATGTCGATATCAGGGAAGGTCAGATTGAACTGAAAATGGGGTCTGCGGAAATAGTGTTGTGATCTAGTGCAATAGTTGATATCGGTTAGATCAACGCAGGTGAATCAATCAAGCAAAGCTGATAAGCACATCGAGAATACTGGTCATGCATCCACAACGACGAGACGGACCGAAACGGTCAAATTCTCGCAAGCGCCCCAGGCACTCCGAGCCAGCCGGCGGAGTGAAAGCCCCGAAAGTTGTTGAAGGATCATCATAGCTGGCACGGCCGTATCACCAAGGCTGCACGATACGAAGTCCGCCGACACCGTGTCCGTCGCCAATCTGAAAATCGAAGAGCGCACGTCGAGATCGAGAATATTCAGTCAGCCTAATCCGACCCAGGAGGCCGCAAGTCGACCGACTATAGGGAGGTTGAACAAGCAGAGATCGGCTATAACCCAAGTAGCAAATGCACCGGTCATGAAACAGTAGTTGGCATCGAACTCGGGCGTAAAGCGTGCCGTGGAAGTGCTTCAGATCCTTCAAAGTGACCGTTCCTACGGCATTCTGAACCGCAGCCACATCGCCATCGAAGGCAAACTCGACCGCAGGCGAGTCTTCATCATCGTCTTCGAAGTTGAACCATCCGTCCTGAACCTCGACGTATGAAAGGTTCGCATTCGGATGCGGAAGTCATAAGCAACGACCAACGCCCATGAGCAGTTCACATCAAACGTGCCCAGTCGAACTCCGTGTGAAAGACATCAATCAACGATGGATTGGAGTTCACATCGGAACATCGTCAATGCAACGCTGACCGCCGGAAAACACAGTGTCGACAGCAGGATCAAAACCATCGCGAAGAGCCGTCCGCACACATCGGTTGCATCTGCAAAGCCAACGTAGTTGTCGGTCTTGAAGAAGTCGACGTTGCCTACTACTTGAGACCAAGGTCAGTGAAGGACTCCTCGTTGTCGACAACGTCCATCGGCAACGTGAAGTCAACCGGGCCCGAACCGGCATCGAACCAAAACGCGCCTGCGTCGTTGACCCACGAACCTCATCAGTGCAGAACAAGTCCTGCGAGATGCTGTTGATGTTGATCCGGAAATACGAAGCAATCGACTTGAACAGATTGAACTCGTAGCTCACATAGCAAGCCTTCGTCTGGCCACGGAGATACAAGCCAGCGAACTGAACCTGTGCATCCGCGGGGATATTCAAAGGTGCTGCAGACGAGTGAGTTTGGATACCGACATGGTCGGCGAGTTCTAGCCAGTAGAGGTCGTTAGCCCCGTAAGTTGCATTGGCTGCGGGTTGCCGTTTCCATCAATCGCACCGTTAGTTTGCTCCTCAACACAGTCATAGTCAGGCTCCTGGTCGATGTCGAACCCAAACCTCATATCAAGATCATACGCCCACCAAACCGAAATTGAGGCCAGCATTAACCCGGCTTGCGAGCGCTGGGAATTAGCGTTATCGACCAACCCAGGAACAATGGAAGCCGTGGAGGAGCGTATTGTAGCCCTCAACGGTCAAGATGTAGTTCAGAGTGTCAGCAGATCCAGCTGGATTCCATCGGCATTGATACCGTGAGCCGAATGGGCCGAGGAACCTTGATTGCGTCGGCGAAGGGTCCGAACCAGCCGCCAAGCGTTCCATCATTAGCAAAGCCCCTGCCACGTCGCCGGGGCCGCCGACGGTGAGTTTGTCGAGCAGGCCGTTGATGGCAGCGGTGACATCGTCGATGTCCTCATTGGAACAGACGGTGTTGGTGTTACCCGTCATCGCGTAGTCGGCATCTTTGCCGTACATCGCAAACGCAGTGGATCACCGTCGAAGGGTTCGATCACGTCGAACGCGCCGGACGCCCCGGCGTGACGATCATCATCGTCTGCGCCATGAGCATCATTACAAATAAGGGTAAAGGAACCGTCGCACCACTACGCCTCCCAGTGAGCCGTGGTTCCCCAGGGATAAGCGCAACGTCCCGCCAAAAGACGCTGCTATGTCAACACTCGCTTGAAGCTCGGTTCCCGCCGCTCAACGGCGGACCTCTAGAACCGGTACTCCTGACAAGATGCTGGAAGTGTAGGGATCAGCAGAGGCCCTCGCAACCCTGATCCGCGATCTATGGGCAGGTTTTAGCCCTCGTCGGCTACACCGGCAGGTTCAACGTCGCCGCTCTTGAGCGAATCTGCGATGAAGCGCTGACACCATTTGCGGTACTCGATGAAGACCTGGTCCCCTTTGGCCAGAGCGGGTCGTTGCAAGAACACCTTGTTCTCCCACACCGGGATGTCCTCTTCCACCTGCTTGCTGACATCGGCAACCAAGGCGTCACCGACGGACGATTCGGCACGTTCATCGCCGAGCTTGCGGACGTGGAACCAGAACCGAACGTGACTGTTTTCCTCGTCGATGGGCGTGGTCGCGGTCAACAACAGCGTTTCGACGATGCCGGTGAACCGAGTCGTGCCCATACCCCGCCCATACATGTTGACGTCGATGTGGCCCTCGGTGGTGCCCCGCGGCGTGTGGAAGTACTGGACGGACTTCATGATCTGGTTGTAGCCATCAAACTCGAGGCTCTCCATCTTGGGGACGAAATCGGTGCCGTGGATGTACTTGAAGTGCGCCAAGTCGACCGAGTTCTCGCCGAGCTCTTGCATGCAGGCGTTGATCTGCCAGTCACGACGGGCATGGTGCAAGAAGTCCTCAGAGGTCAGTTCGGGCACCTCGGGCACCTCATATTTGGGGGCCTCGTCATCGGGATGCCACCACACCATGACATGCCCGTTGAGTTCTTGAACCGGGTAGGTCCGGATTTTGGCCAGCTTGTTGACCCGATCCGAATAGGGAATGTCGACGCAACGCCCCTCGGTATTGAACTTCCAGCCGTGGAACGGGCAGACGACATCTTCGCCGTCGACGTGACCGCCGTAACCCAGGTGTGCGCCCAGATGCGGACAGAACGCGTCCATCACACGCATCGCGCCCGTGTCATCACGGAAGCCGACGAGATCCCGGCCGAAGTACTTGAGCGGGCGAACCTCACCCCCCGGGAACTCTTCTTGGTAGCCGACGGAGAACCACCCAAATGGGATGGTCTCGAAGGGATATCTCTCGGTGCGGGTCGAAGCAGTCATGAGAAAATTAGAACACGTTCTAGTTCTGGGCTGCAACCCGTATCGGGGTGCACTAGTTTGACCCCCTGACCGGCCGATGGGGGTGGCCGCCGCGGTGCAGTCAACCTGTGGCCGCAACCCGTGAGACGTGATCACACCAAGCCCGAAACCGGCGACCCCTGTAGACAGCCACGAGGCGCACACCCGCGGGCCTGCGCAGAGCGACGAGGAGCGAAATGTCTGACCCGAACCTTCTAGGTTTTTGGAAGTTGGCCGAGGAAAATCCCGATGGGCTCGCCATCGTCGAAGCTGACGGCACCGAGCTGACGAACGCGGAAGTCCTCAACCGCGTCAACCAGATCTCCCACGCGCTCAGGGCGCTGGGCGCCCAAGACGGCGATGTGGTCGCCACCATGACCTACAACTCGGCCGCTCTGCTCGAGATCTATATGGCTGCGGTACAGATCGGCATGTACGTCACACCGATCAACAACTCGCTCGCGGCACCCGAGGTGTCCTACATCTTGGATAACTGCGAGGCCAAAGCCTTCTTCGCCGCCGACCGCTTCGGTGAGCGAGCAGCAAAAGCCGCAGACCTCGCCGGACTACCCGCAAACGCCCGCATCTCGACCCACGGCTCGATCGACGGATTCGAAACCCTCGACGATTTCGTTGCGGCCCAGCCGACGACCGCACCCGAAAACCGCCTGTCCGGGGCGGCGATGCAGTACACCAGCGGGACCACAGGCAAACCCAAAGGCGTACGCCGCAAGTTGAGCGGCCTCGACCCCGAAACCATGGGCACGCTGATGACGATGCTGCCATCGATGTTCGGCGTCACACCCCGCGGCGACGGCGTGCACCTGGTGTCATCGCCGCTCTACCACACCGCGGTCATGATCTATGCGACCACAGCGATGCACATGGGGCACCCGATCGTGCTGACCGATAAGTGGGACGCCGAAACGACCCTCCAAAAGATCCAGGACTACAAGTGCACCTACACCCACATGGTGCCGACCCAGTTCAACCGCATGCTGATGCTCGACGAAGACACCCGCGCCAAATACGACGTGTCCTCGATGCAACAAGCCATCCACGCGGCCGCGCCGTGTCCGCCGGAGGTCAAGCGCCGGATGCTCGACTGGTGGGGACCGGTGATCTGGGAGTACTACGCCGCGTCAGAGGGCGGCGGAACCATCGCGTCGCCCGAGGACTGGCTTGCCCATCCGGGTACCGTCGGCAACGCATGGCCAGCATCGGATGTGAAGATCCTCGATGACGACATGAACGAACTTCCAGCCGGTCAGGTGGGCACCATCTATATGTTCATGATGGCCGGACAAGAATTTGAGTATTACAAGGACAAAGAGAAGACCGACAAGAACCGTTTCGACAACTACTTCACCGTCGGCGACGTTGGATACCTCGACGACGACGGGTTCTTGTTCTTGTCCGACCGCAAGATCGACATGATCATCTCGGGTGGCGTCAACATCTATCCCGCCGAAATCGAAGCCGCACTCATCTCGGCGCCGGGGGTTGCTGACGTTGCCGTCTTCGGTATCCCCCATGACGACTGGGGTGAAGAGGTCAAGGCCGTTATCGAGCTCCAAGACGGTGTCGAAGCCGATGACACCACCAGGGATGCGATCACCGCATACGCGGCCGACAACCTGGCCCGATACAAGCAGCCCAAGACGTCGACTTCATCGAAGCGATGCCTCGAGACGCATCCGGCAAGCTCTATAAGCGCAAGCTGCGCGACCCATATTGGGAGGGTCGGGAACGTGCCATCTAAAGACCGCACGTCCGCCCAAGGGCTATCTAACAACGGGCCGTCCGCCCCAGAGCCATCTAACAACGTGCCGCAATCCGGTGCCGACCCGGCCTTCAATCTCGGAGACATGTTCGAACACATCGTCGACGCGGTCCCCGACCGCATGGCGCTGATGTGCCGGGATCGGCGCTATACCTTCGCTGAACTCGACCGATCCGTGAATCGATTCGCCAATGCGCTCATCGCCCTTGGTATGGGGCCCGGCGATCACTTCGGGGTGTACGCACAAAACTCACCCGAGTGGATCATTGCGATGCTGGCCGGCTTCAAGACCGGGGCTGTCGCCATCAACATCAACTACCGCTATATGGACGATGAGCTGGCGTACCTGTTCGACAACGCCGACCTGAAAGGGGTGCTCTTTCAACGGTCCTACGCCCCCCGAGTGTTGGCGGTCGCTCCAAAGGTCGACACGCTCGAGTGGTTCATCGCCATCGATCACATGCTCGACGACGACCTCACCGATGAACAGGCCGAGGCACTTGCAGAGCTCGGAGCACTCGACTGGGGCGATGTCTGTCTCGCGCAGTCGGCTGAACGTCCCGTCACCAACCGATCGGGCGATGACCTCTACATGCTCTACACCGGCGGTACGACCGGCATGCCGAAGGGTGTGATGTGGCGCCAGGCCGACGTGTTCTTTGCCTTGGGCGGCGGAATTCATCCCTACGACGGTTCGCGCTGTCCATCGCCGACACACTTCGCCGAGACCGTCCCCGCCGAGCCCATGCGCTACTACGTCATCCCGCCGATGATGCATGGTGCCGCGCAATGGGGCCTGCTCCAGCAGTTGCTTCAAGGTCACACCATCGTCTTGGCGCCAGAGTTCGACGCGCAAGAGATCTGGGAGACGACCGACGACGAATCGGTCAACGTCTTTACGATCACCGGCGACGCAATGGCACAACCGCTGCTCGAAGAGTGGGACACGGGCGTCTATGAGGGATCGTCACTGTTCGTGATCGCGTCATCTGCAGCGGTGTTTTCACCCGGTCTGAAGGCCCGGTTTCGAGCGGCGTTCCCCAATGCGATCATCGTCGACGCTATTGGATCGTCCGAATCGGGCTTTAACGGGCTCCGTTCCGCCGCCGAGGGCGACCGCGCCCAGGATGCAGGCGGACCAACGGTCAATCCAAGCCCGGACACCATCGTGGTCGACGAGGATCTGCAGCCGATCGAAGCGGGGTCACCCGTCGTTGGCAAGGTCGCTCGATCGGGCAACATCCCCATCGGCTACTACAAGGACCCCGAAAAGACGGCCAAGACCTTCTTTGAGGTCGACGGCGTGCGATATGTGATCCCTGGCGACTTCGCACGACACGAAGCCGACGGCACGATCACCCTGCTCGGCCGCGGATCGGTCTCGATCAATTCTGGTGGCGAGAAGATCTATCCCGAAGAGGTTGAAGGCGCACTCAAAGAGCACCCGGCGGTCTATGACACCTTGGTTGTCGGCGTCCCCGACGAACGTTGGGGGCAACGGGTCGCAGCCGTCGTGGAGTTCCGTTCCGGGCAAACGACGACGCTGGACGAGCTCGCGGCGACGGTGCGGGCACGCCTGGCCAGCTACAAGGTGCCACGCGAACTCCACGTCGTGGCCAAGGTTGTCCGGTCACCGTCTGGCAAACCGGACTACCCATGGGCCAAACAACTCGCAACCGACGGCACCTCGAAAGTTGCCCCGTAACCGCCGCCCAACCTAGTGAACCGGCAAACAACGAGACCGGCAGCTCGGCGTGTTATTGGTACACGCTCTGCTTGCCGAGCTCGGTGACGAGCACGTAATAAAAGACGGTGCGCAGTTTGCGAGGGTTGCTCTGACCCAAGGCCTGAGTCGCGACCCGCAGGGCGTCGTCCATCTTGGCGTCATCGTCGCAGCCCAACTTCTTGATCAGAAAGTTGTTCTTGACCCGGGCCATCTCTTCGGCGTCGCCAGCGGCCACGATCGAGCTATCCGCGCGATAGATCGTCGGCCCCAATCCCTTGGCGACCGCCCGCAACAGCGTCTCGTCGATTGCGATGTCGTGTTCGGTCATCTGGGTCTTGCTGGCCTCGATGACGTCGTCAAACTTGCTCATATGGATCGCTCCCCGGTTGTAATCGGACAAGCGCCTGAGGCGAGGGAGGTGGGATGTCGTCAGGCGCGGACGGGGCCGACTGTACCGTCAGCACGCCACCTGCGCACCCGCCTTTGCAAAGTCAGAATGACGGTTCAGTCGCGCCGGGAGAGCAATCGAAGAATCTCGAGGTACAGCCAGACGAGGGTGACGACCAGACCAAACGCGGCGTACCACTCCATCTGCTTAGGAAAGCCACGGGCGGCGCCCTGTTCGATCAGATCGAAGTCGAGTACCAGGTTCAGAGCGGCGATTGCGCACACGAACAGGGAAATACCGACACCGACCATTCCCGATTGATTCCAAAACGAGATGTCGAACCCCAGCAGCGCTCCAACAAAACTCACGATGTAGACGCACATGATGCCGAAAGTCGCCATGATGACCATGCGACGGAACTTGGGGGTCGCCCGCAACAAACCGGTCGAATAGGCGAACAAGATGCCCAAGAACACCGCGAGCGTGCCGATCAATGCCTGCAACACGATGCCCGATGAATCGGCCTCAAAGAGGTGCGAGACAGCACCCAAGACGAACCCTTCGGCCAGCGCGTACGGCACCGAGGTAAACGGTGCGTAGCCCGGTTTGAACGACGTGAAGAGGACCAACCCAAACGCAAGGATGAACGCGACGAACACGAGCGGGTTGACCGACACGTCACGGCTGACGGTGTCTGGCGACCCGAACGATCCAGGAATCGTCGTCTCGGTCACCTTGACGACCTGCCAGCCGACGGCCGCAGCGCCAGCGATGCACGCGAGAAGGAGTGACGCAATCCGTGCGGTTCCAGCGACGGTCATGACCTCGGAGCCAAAGCCCGGTCCGCCATAGGTGCCGACGTCAGGGGTGGGCAGATCGATCCGCTGAGTCGACAGGCGATCACTCACCGACGAGCTGGTGGCCTCACCAGCGCCGGCGGTCGTCGACGTATCGACCTTCTGCGCCGCGCTGGAGAAACGTTCGGGTGTCAACATGAAATTGGACATGGCGCAACGATACTTCGCAAACGAGCGCCGAGGAACTCATCGACCGGGTCGACATGCGCCGTCGACATGCGCCGTCTCCAGATGATGATTGCCAGATGATGAACGACGGCGGCGAGGGACCTTGACCTCCGCCCGCGCCGGGCTAGGTCGGGGTCAGATGGCTGACTCTGCAGCAGGTCGGCGACCGAGGAGCAGCTCGGCGGCGACAGCGAGATCAGCCGCGACGGTTCCATCGTCGGCGAGCCCGCCGACCCATTCCCATAACGATGCGAACCACACTTGTCCAAGGACTCGCATGGCCGCCGGCGATACCTCTGAAGAATCCCCGACAGCTGCCTGCAGCGTCGCCAACATGACCCGTCCGATTTCGACCTTGCCCGCCGCAACGGCCGCATCGGTCGACGACATGGCCGTCACCAGCGCCGTGGTCAGGCCCCGCCGACGTTCCAAAGCGCTGACCGCCTGGGACAGCACCGCAACCACACGGTCGACCGGGTCGTCGTCGCTCGGTGGCATATCGGCCAATCTGTCGCGCAGCTGACCCGCCCATTGCACCATCGCCGCGACCAGCAGATCGTCTTTTGAGCTGAAGTACCGGTATATCGTGCCGAGCGCGACATCACCGCGTTCAGCGACCGCTCGCATATGAACGGCTTCGTAGCCGCCCTCGCTGGCTAGCTCCATGGCGGCTCGGATGACCCGGTCACGCCGCGCCGCCTGGTTGCGTTCGCGCAGTCCGCCGCTCAGGGCGACATCGATTTCGGGTAAGGGTGCGTCGAATGCCACCCGAGCAAACTATCCCGCCACGGCCCGACAGCGCACCGTGACCACCGCCTCGATCATCGATCGGGGCATAGCCGTCACGGACGGGATTTGTTCTGTTGGTTGAAGGGGACGTCTTTGTCGACCCTGGGTTCGGCGGGCAGACCGAGAACTCGCTCGCCGAGCACGTTGCGCTGCACCTCGTCGGAACCACCCGCGATGCGAACCGAAACCGCCTGCAGCCATTGGCGAACCCACAGTCCACGATCGCGGCCATCGGCGCCATCCAGCAACGCGTCAGCACCATCCATGCTCAGAGCGAGATTGGTCACCTCTGCCAGATGCTGTGCAATGAACAGCTTCATCACCGAACTCTCGGTACCTGGGCGTTCACCCTTCGACAGGGCCGTCTGGATCCGGTATCGCAGAAACTTCATGATCTCGAAGTTGGTGTATGCCTTGGCGAGCCGCTGACGCATCAATGGATCGCTGCCACCGCCAGTCGCTTCCGCCAGGCGTTCGAGTTCGGGCCATTTGAAACTTCCCGCACCTCCACCGCCGATGAGTCCACGTTCATAGGCCAGGGTCGTCATCGCAACGCCCCAGCCTCCGTCGACCTCACCCAGAACCGCTGAGCGAGGCACCCGAACGTCATCGAGGAAGACCTCTGAAAAATGTCGCGCGCCGGTGATCTGAACGAGCGGCCGGATGTCGATACCCGGACTCGACATGTCGACCAGGAAATAGGTGATGCCGCGGTGTTTTGGCGCGTCTGGGTTGGTGCGGGCAAGCAGAATGCCGAAGTCGCCGAACTGCGCCGACGACGTCCACACCTTCTGACCGGTAATCACAAAATCGTCGCCGTCTCGCACCGCCTTGGTGCCGATGTTGGCCAGGTCGGATCCGGCACCAGGCTCGCTAAAGAGCTGCACCCAGAACTCTTGTCCACTGAGCATCGGCGCGAGGTAACGGTGCTTCTGGTCGTCGGTTCCGTGAGCCATGATCGTGGGGCCCGCCATACCAATGCCCATCGCAAAGCTGCCGACGTTGACATCGAAGTCGACCACTTCTTGGTTCCATATCGAGTTTTGAATCGATGTACCGCCGCGGCCGCCGTACTGACGAGGCCATGTGATTCCTGCCCAGCCATCCTCGTACAGACGCAGCTGTGTGGCCTTCGCGTCGGCGATCCACGCGGCCTCATCACCCTCGTGATAGATCCGCCCTCCCCCCGACCCGGGAGGTCGCCTCGGAAAGGTCGATTCCAAGTAGCTGCGAACGAGGAGCCGAAACTCGTGTTCATCTCGGGTGTCATCAAAATCCATGGTTTGCTCACGTCCTTGGGCGGTGTCCGCTCAACGTGTGGGGCGCCTACGAGCGTGGTGGACCTTCGGTTCGCGGGGCGACCGCAGCGGCGAGCATGCCGGGCCGAGGCTGGATGAACAGGCCGCGCGCCTTGGCGGTCACGGTCGTTCCCGCACTGATCCAACCCTCTACGACGAGTTTGCGCCCGTCGACCTCTGCCGGGCGGGCAACCAACGTCAGCTCGGTCATCAACGGGGTCGGCGCCAGGTAGTCAACGTCGAGATGCGCGGTCATCCCGAGATGCTCAAAAGAGCAGTTCGCAAAACCGAGCAGCTGATCAAAGATGCCTGCAACGATGCCGCCGTGGACATGACCTGGCGGGCCTTCATATGCCGGGCTGCAGCTCACCGTTCCATGAACCTCACCGCCCTCATAGCGCAGCCGGGCTGGCGGGGCGATTGGGTTGTACTCCCCCATGAACGGGTCGAACCTGAAAAAGGTGTCAAAACCGGGCTCGGTATCGGTACGCCATTGTTTCGGTCCGAGCGGACTCCCACGGTCCAACAAAGCGGCGATCTCGCTGAACAATCGACCCGCCTCGGCTAACGCATCCTCGGTTTGGGGCGCGTCGTTCAGGTGCGCAATGGCGAGCCGTGCCGCGCCTGCGACCTCGATTCGGATGTCGTGCATGTCGACCGGATCGACCGGGATGGCCGAGCGACCTTGTTCACCGGTCGCTTCCGAATGGGTCTGGGCTGAATGGTTGTGATCTGACATCGAGAGAATTATGACACCGACGTCAGGTATCGGCGACACGCCGGGAGCTGTGATCGCCCCTCGACCGCCCCTGCACCCGCATCACCTCATCGACGAGCCGCGAACCGCTCCAAGAGTACGGCGCGGCCCCGAGGGCCCGGCATGGCAACCATCTGCGCCCGGTATCAATCGTGTTGTTCAGCGAGCAGCGCTTCAATCCGTTCGAGGACTTGGGTTTGGCGCTCGGACTGGATAACGAGCTCCGCGTTCATCGCTACGACCCATGCTCGGACCGTGATGAAGCCACCCATGAGGATCAGGGCGAGGCCCCCGATACCACCCGAAATCAGGTAGGGAATGTGCTCATAGGTCTGGTTGGTACCGGACGCGCCCCAGTAGCCGAGGAAGATCAGCAGCAACCCCAGACCGGTGGCGAACACCCCGCTGAAACGGAGGCGCCGTTCAGCGTCCGGACTCCGCTCGCGTATTCGTAGCTTCTCAACCTCGCGCTGCAGGTCTGCATAGCGCTGATCTGCTGATCCTTGGTCGGTCATCCAATCGCCTCCCCTTGCACGGCCGCGACGCGGCCCAGGCACATTCGTTGCATCGTTTGAAAACACAGAGGTGATCCCGAAACATGTGCACCACCTTCGGATTCACCGGGTCGCGTATTCCCCGTGTTCGTATCCACCGTGTTCGGGTTCACCGTCGCCCATCCCATCTCAATGACCCGACCCCAGATAGGACGCCTGTAGCACGGCTTCCATATCGGCGGGATCACCCTCCGCCGTCACACTCCCGTGCGCCATGATGTAGGCGCGGTCGGCGATTGCGAGCGCTCGGTGGGCGAACTGTTCGACGATGACGATCGACACGCCAGAACGGGCGATTCGCGCCACATAGGAGTACAGCTCGTCGACGATGATCGGTGCGAGGCCCATCGAGATCTCATCGAGGATCAAAATCGCCGGGTTCGTCACCAGCCCTCGGGCGAGCGCCAACATTTGCTGCTCGCCGCCCGACATCGTGCCAGCCGCCTGATTGCGTCGTTCTGCAAGGCGCGGGAACAACTCGAACGCCTGATCTTTGATGCGGGCCGCAGGGGTCCCGCCGTAGCTCGCCATCAACAGATTCTCGGTCACCGTCAGGTTTGGGAAGACGCCGCGCCCTTCAGGGATGGTGCACACACCAATCCGAGCCAACGCGTCGGGGGCTGCGCCGTTGACGCGCCGACCGGCCAGCAGATAGTCACCCGCCGTCGGGGTCATCTGACCCGACATCACCGAAATGGTCGTGGTCTTACCCGCCCCGTTCGCGCCCAACAGCACAACCGTTTCGCCGCGGAACACCTTGAGCGAAACTCCATGCAGAACCTGAATCTGTCCATAGGCGGCCCGTATGGCGGCGAGTTCCAGGATCGGCGTGTGTGCCTCGACTTCAGCGAGGCCTGCGGCTGCCAAAGCGTCGACAGGGACCTGACCATTCGACGAGGACACAGATGGCTCAGCGCCGTCGGTCGCGCTCATAGTGCGGCTCCCTTCGTGCCTAGATAGGCCTCCTGCACAGCGTTGTTCGCCTGCACTTCGGCAGGGGTACCAGAAGCGATCACCATCCCTTGGTCGAGTACGTGAACCCGCTCGCAGATCGCCATCACCATCGGTACGTCGTGTTCGACGAGGAGAATGCCGAGTCCTTCGTCTGCGAGTTCGGTGAGGAGCTCGCCAAATGCTGCCGATTCTCGTTCATTTAACCCCGAAGAAGGCTCGTCGAGCAGCAGCAGCGACGGGCCCGTAGCGAGGGCGCGCCCAAGTTCGACCAAGCGCAGATGGCCGGTCGGCAAGGCATCTGACTGTTCGTCGGCGACCTCGGACAGGCCAACCCGCTCGATGATGAGGTTGACCACGTCACGCACCGAACCTTTGGCTGCACCGTGTTTGCGGCGACGTTGTGCCACCTCGGCAGCGACCCGAACGTTGTCGCGTGCCGTCATCGACCCAAATACTTCGAGCCGTTGGAATGTTCGAGCGATCCCTCGTCGAGCTCGAAGGTGGGGTTTGAGCGACGAGACATCTTCCCCGTTCAAGATCACGGTGCCTTCGGTCGGCGTCTGTACACCGGATATCACGTTGAAGGTGGTCGTCTTGCCCGCGCCGTTCGGACCGATAAGACCGGTGATCTCGCCCGCCTCACAGGCAAAGGTCACATCGTGGAGCACATGGAGCCCACCGAATCGGACATCGACACGCCGCACTTCGAGCAATGCCATCAGACCAGGCCTCCCGCTCGGACGCCCGACGGTCGGGTGACATCGGCCGGCGTGACCTCGTCGACCGGTTCGGGTTGAGGGGCGGGACGCCCCGGTAAGAATGCGAAGCGCCGCGACGTTGGGACGATCCTGGTGACCTGGTCGGCAAGGCCAACCCCCCAGCCTTCCGGACTGCGCGACAGGCCCACCGCGGCAACGCCCGTCAGCAACAAGTCGAGGTTTGAGATATCGACCTGTTTGCCCACGATGCTCATAAGCCCAAGGGCAAGGCCTCCCGAAAAGGCCGATGTCACCATGCCCACACCGCCGACGACGACGATCAGCAGAACGGGCAGGCTTTGAACCAATGCGAACTGTTCGGCAGCGGCGCCTTCATTCGCCATCGCCATCAGCGCACCGCCGACGCCAGCGATCCCCGCGGACAGCGCAAACGTCACCAGTTTGACCGCCCGCGGATCGATCCCGAGGGTGGCGCTGGCCAGCTCGGAATCACGCATCCCGGTGAGGACGCGGCCATAGCGAGAACGTCGCAAGGCGAGCACGCCGATCGAGAGGAGGCAGAGGACCGTCACGACCGTCACCAAATATGCCTTGTCGCCATCGGTCGAAACTCCAAAGATCGACAGCCGACCCAGCGCATTAGATGTCGACCCAAAGACGCCTTCATGGCGGAACACCGTCTCGTCCATGAACTGGGCAAATGCCATCGTCGTCAACGCCAGATAGAGACCGCGCACTCGAAGCGCAGGTATTGCGACTAGGGCTCCCACCGGCGCTGCCAGGGCAAATGCGGCGAGCAGCCCCAGCGGGTTGCCTGACGCGCCACCGAACTTCAGCATCGCGAAGGCGCCCACTCCGGCGAATCCCATCTGTCCCAGAGAGACCTGGCCGCCGTACCCGGTCAGGAGAACGAGGCTGAGCCCGACGACGCCGACACCGAACCCCAGTTGAAGTCGATTGAGCGTGTCGTTGGACAAGAACTGTGCGACGACGATCGTAAAGGCGATCACACCGGCCGAGCCGAGCACCGATTCGGTGAAGGTCGGCACACGCATGGTTCGCGCCCGGGTGGGTCGGGCACCGCGCAGCGAGGAATCCTTGATCAGCATCAAGACGATGAACAAAAACACCGCCGGCAGCGCAGGTTGGTAACGCCAGCCATCGAGCGCTGATGACAAAAAGCCGATGTGCTCGACGACGTAAGGAACCAGGTTGATGAACAGACCAAGCCCCACTGCGCCGACAAAGGTCATCGGCAACGACCGCAAGCGCCCGACCACTGCGGCGGCATAGGCGTTGATGACCAGGAAGGTCAGGGCAAACGCTTCGAGTTGCAGCATCGGCCCGATCAACACACCCGCCAGCGCCGCCAACCCCGCGCCGATCGCCCAGGACAGCTGGGAGACAACATCGGGTTTGATGCCGTTGAGCGACGCCGTTGCAGGACTATCGACAACGGCTCGCATCGCCGTACCGACCCGCGTACGAAACAGAAAGAACCGCAGACCGACCGCCACGGTCAGCGCACACACGATCACGATCACCTGGTGGACACTGAGCGCCACGTCGAGAAAACGCACCGGATCAGCATCGGGGAAGAATCCCGGCAGCGACGCCGACTGACCTTGCCAGATGTTGGTCGCTAGCCCCATGGCGAAGACCATCAGCGCAATGGTGACCACAATCCTGGTCGCCAACGAGGAGCCGCGCAGCCCCCGAACGATGCCAAATTCGATGATCGCTCCGACCGCGGGGCCGAAGCCCAGCACCACGACGATGACCGAGAGCCACACCGGCCAACCGTCTTGCACCGTGAGCTGCCAATACAGAAACGACGACAACATGCCGATCGCTCCGTGTGCGAAGTTGAAGATTCCCGACGTGGTGTAGGTAACGACCAAGCCACTCGCGGCGATCGCATACGCAGAGCCCATGGCGACACCGATGACGACGAGTTGGAGGATCTCCTTGACGTCCACCTCCGAACCTCGCTACAGGTCGGGGTTGACTTCGCGCAGCCCACCCAGCTCGCATTCGAAGGTTCCAGGCTCTTCAGGAAACACCCGGACGAACTTGCCGTCTCGAACCTGCATCAGCGCGAAGCAGCGCGACGGCGTATGTGTCGAAGGACTCGACAGGCCCATCAGACCGTTGGCATCCCAGTCGATGAAGTCTTCGGACAGCGATGTCAGGAGCCCATCTCGAGTCGCCTCGGGCCCTGAGTTGCGAAGCGCCTCGACGAACATCATCCCTGCCCCCCACGCATACACACCGAAGATGTCCGGCGTTGCCTCGGGGTGTGTCTTTGTGAGCCACTCTTGGTAGAGCGCCATTTCAGGATTGACGTCCGACTCGCCAAGTAAGGCGAAGTTTGCCCACACGTAGCTGCCCTCAACGGCGTCGCCACCGAGGTCGACAAAGCTCTGGGAGTACGCCTGCGGCATGAATTCGATGACATCGGGATGAAAATCTTGCGTGTTCATCGCCTTCAAGAGATCGGCCATCTGAGAGTTGTCAGCGATCATCATCACGTACCTGACGCCTTTGTCCTTCATGTCGAGGATCAGCTTTGTGAAATCGATCTGGATGACGTTGGTCTTGCCTTGGTAGACAAACTCAAAGCCTTCTTGTTGATAGGCGTCGACCAGTTTTGCGGCATTCAGCTTGGGGGATGCCTGGTCGACGGTGATCATGGCCGCGTGCGCGATCGCGTCCGGGAACTGAGTCTTGAGATACGCGCCCGGACCGGTGCTCCACAGACCCGGCGCTTGAGGCAACGGCGAGTAGCTCGTCGAGACCTCTTGGCGCTCCTGGGTGAGAGCCGTTGCCATGATGTCGGGGATGCCGCACTCTTCGATCGTGGCGGCTCCGTCGCTGTCTTGAATCCCCATCGAGCCCACCAGGGCGAATACCGAATCACAGGCTTCTTTGGCGGTTCGGCGGACCTCGTCGCCGTTGAGCTTGGTGTCGTACGGCACGACCTCGAGGGTCCGACCGTTCACTCCTCCATTGGCATTGACGTAGGCGACATAGGCATCGAGACCTTCGAGCGCGGTCTTGAACAGACCCGGTCGTGCGCCGGTGATGTCGGCTTGAATACCGATCTTGATGTTGTCCGCCGTCACCCCGACATCGGTAGCGCCGCCGTTGTTCTCCGGCGTCGCGTCACCTTGCGCCGGTGCGGTAGCGGAGTCGCCAGCTGGCTGGGTTGCCGACGGCTCAGCGTTGCTGTCGGCAGCGGCCGCATTGCTGCCACCGCCCGAGGCTGTGCCGTCGGGAGCGTCCACCCGGGAGCCACATGCCGCCGTCACCAGCATCACTGCAATGAGTAATGCCAACCATCCCCGTCGTGCGTTCATCATCTGCGTCCACTGCCCTGGCCGTTAACAAGCCGTTGCGATACCGATCCCCGCGGTGTGCAATGCGGCTCCGTTCGTGCGGAGGATGGTAACGCGGCGCCAGCAGTTGTGAAATTGGCAGCGCTTTCATGGGTTTTGCTGCTCGGGGTCGACGACGACGCACCGTCAGAACGCGGTGAGTGCTTCCGCCATGGAAAGGTCGGCCGCGATCATCCGCATCGCCCGCATCACACGGCGCGGTTGATTGACACCGACCGCAGCGGTAACACCGCGCGTGAAGGCTCCTGCGATGTCGCCGGTGACCGGCTGATGCTCACCGGCGGGATCGGGTCCGAAAAGAGCAAAGAACGAGCCTGCTGCCGGATCACCCTGGACGGCGTACATGTGGTCACCCGGATTGATACGCCCGGCCAACTGCCACTTTTGGTCATATTGATCGGTCCAAAAAATGGGACCGGCACGTAGCGCCTCCGCTGGTCTGGATTGATCAGGTTGCCCATGGCGACGACGGCCTGTTCGGTCGCATTCGTCCAATGCTCCAACCTCATCAATGCGTCGTACCCGCGTGGAAGAAGCGCGAGACATCGCCGACCGCAGTGACGTCCGGCGCGGCGCGGCAGTACTCGTCACAGACCACACCGTTCTCGAGAGTCAGACCCGATCCCGACAACCACGCGGTGTTGGGTTCGGCGCCCACCCCGAACACCACGACATCGACCGGAATCCGTTCGCCGTCGGAACACACAACCTCTTCGGGACGAACGTCGCCGACGACTTCCACGATCGACGTGCCGAGCTTGACCGTCACACCGTGCCGCCGATGCAGCTCGACGATATGGCCGCCCAACTCGGGACCGAGCCCGCGCACGAGTGGTTGAGCGAGTGGTTCGACGATGGTGACTTCAACACCGCGACGGACGGCCGAAGCCGCCACTTCGCAGCCGATGAAGCCAGCGCCGACGACGACCAGGCGCGCGCCGGGGACCAGATCCGACCGCAACGATCGGGCGTCGGCCAACGACCGAAGCACATGGGTCCCCGTTTGCTTTTCAAACGCCGGCATGCGGCGCGCGCTCGCTCCGGTAGCCACGACGACGGCCATCGAGAACGGCAGCGACTTACCGCGATCGAGTACAACCTCGTGATTCTCGACGTCGAGTTTCTCGGCTCTGTGTCCGAGCAGCCATTCGATCTGGTCATCAGGGCCAAAGGTCGCTCGACGCAACTCAAGGTCTGCAGGGTCGAGTGCTCCGGGCCCGGGGTGGGGGCCATCGAGATGACGGCTCAAGAATCCCTTGCTCAGTTCGGGGCGCTCATAGGGCCAATCCGGCTCCTCACCCACGACGGTGATCGACCCGTGAAAACCGTGCATGCGCGCGGCTTCGGCCGATCGCAAACCCGCGAGGGATGCTCCAACGATTACCAAACCTGGTTTCATCGCCGCAGAGCTTAAAGATCTTTCATCCGAATGGTGAATGGCTCGGCCCAGGCATCGCCGGGTCCGCATCGCCACTCAAGGCTCATGATCGACTCACCCGGCGCGGCTTGTATACCACCGGGCACGGTGCCGTCGACCTTGCCGACGAGTGATTCGCTCTCGGTCACGTCGGTGTTGCGTCCATCGTCGATCGCTACTCTGTTCGGGACCGGTCCGCCCGGCTCGGGATCGACGATCGTCGGTTCGACAACGGTCGACTCAAGGTATTCAGGGTTCTCTGCGCTCTGTTCAAAGCCGATAGGCCCGACCGCACCCGTCCCCGAACGACCAGCCTCGCCGCCGCCCGTCGCAGAATCGGTGGCCTGCGGACCGGTCGACCCAGCGGTGGCGGAACCGGTGGTGACGGACCCAGTGCTGGCTCGTTCGGAGTCGATTGGTTCGGCATCGAGCCAGATATCGAGCTGACTTGCCGTCACCGAATTCCCGAAGGTTTGAACGACCTGGGTGCGATCGAGGACCACATGGGTATCTTGACCGGTCGCGACTCGAGCGAAGTCCACATTGGACGATGCGACCAGCCCCAAATAGCCGCTGAACTCGCGGGAATCAGGCCCGATGAGCCGAAGGATGGGACCCGACCACCCTTTCTCAACGGTCAACGTTCCGCCGCTGGTCAGGGGGTCTAGTCCGTGGATGATCTGAACACCCGTGAGTTCGGCATCGCCCACCAATGCAACCTGCAACACGAGTGAGTCGGTCGTCGTCTTAGGAGGAAGAGCGAAGCGGACCTCGTCAACGGTGTTGTCTGCGGTGGTGGTGGACGCTTCCAGAAGCGAGTTGTCCTCTGGCGGCAGTTGACGTTGCAGCTCGATGGAACGCCCCGCATCACCGCCGAGAAGCGCCTCAACAGAGATGTTGTCGAGGCGCTGACCGCGAAGTCGAACATCACCCCAGATGCCGTCTCCACCGGTTACCTTCGGCGTCGACCACGTCCCCACCAGACCGGGACCTGCGATAACCGCTCCCCCGTCTGTGATCACGGCGTCGCGGACCGTTCCCGACGCCAACGTCGAACCGTTGAACTCGACGACCTCACCTGAGGAATAGTCAAACAGCGTTGGAAGGGCCTTCTGAGGGCAGGTCGACTCGGCGGGGGCAGGCCCCGACAGGACCACACCTCCGATAAGGAGCGCACCCGCACCGAGAATTGCTGAGACCAGCAGCACACGGAACAGCCTCGCTGACCTCTGTACTCGGTCAGAAACCTGCAACTACCGCACCTAACCCGTAGGCAACCTGAGTAAACACGCTGCCTCATGGGTCACACCGGTAACCAATTATTTTTGGTTGAGTATCTGCGCACCCAATGCCCCTACCGGTTTTTGGGCCGGCGGCGGCGACTACGATGCGGCGATGCCGATGTTTTTGAGCGCTCTCATCTCCGCTTCAACCGCGCAAGCGGCTTCAGAAAGGTTGCTGGCGGGCGCCCTGGCTGGCGCTCTAGCGCTGACGGCAGGTGCGTGTTCATCCGACGGCAGCAGCGATGGGTACAAGCGGGCCTCAGCAACCCAGCCACCCGCTGAAGGTGAAGCGCCCGGCGTTGGGCTCTTCGATCCGGCGGGTTATGACTATGTCGCTGTGCCCTACAACCTCGATGTACAGACAGCCGGCGAGGACCTCGGCGTCATCGCAATTGCTCAGCGCGGCGTCATTCGCGAAACGGTAGGCGACCTCCAGGTCAGCTCGGAGGATCTCGACCTGGGCGTCGACGTCACCATCGACGAAAGTCAAGGCGCAGGCCCGACCACCCCTGCGGACCAGGTCGCACCCCCGATCGTGCTGGTGTGGAGCTACCTCATCGATCCCGGATTTGAGGCCACGCCAGGCTACGACGACGCCCAACTTTCGGGCTTTACCACCACCTACGGAGAAGGCCAACCCGCAGACGTCAGCGGTCACGAGATGCTGCGTTTCACCGACGCCGAAAACGCCAGAGAAATCTTGTACTACAGCGACGACGCCGTGCGCCTGGTCTTTGCGAGCGACCAGGGCAGCGAGGTGCTCGATTCGGTTGTCGGAGCGATTATGTCCGCCTACGACAGCAACGGCGGACCCACCGATGCGCCTGCGGCCGCCACACCCGAACCCACTCAGATCGGGAACACCCCGACCGCCGGGAACGGGCCGATAGCGCCACCCGTAACTAGCAGCCCACCACCCACCTGGGTGCCCGGAGGGGATTCGAACCCCACGCCCGCAATCGGGCCGACGGGTTTAAGCCGTCTGCGTCTGCCATTCCGCCATCCGGGCAACAGCTCAGGAGGCTAGCGCCGCGTCCCGGTCGGCGACCGCATGACCGTGGTGGCCGGTGTCGTTCGACACCCCTGGTGGCGACCGCTGCGGCAATCGTTCGGCCAGTTTTGGGTCGAGGGTAACCACGGTCTGATCGTGAACGACATCGGTCTTCGCTGCCCGTGTCGACGTGAATCAAATGGTCGGCAGCGGTATCCCACAACTGGGAGCGAACCACCGCAGAGCGTGGACCGGCGAGACGGTTGGCCAGCACGATCCCCTCGATGAGGTCGCCGAGGATCTGCTCACGTCGACGCCCCCGCAGCCGAACCGCTACCACAGGTGTCGCGCCACCCGTCCGGATGGTGCGAATCGCACCGGTCGCGCTCGGCGGCGAAATAAAGCTCGGCGCTAATAAGCCGAGCCGGCGCGCCTGGTCGGCGAGACCCCGGCTCGTGCGAGCAAACCAAAGCGACTGTGGTTCAGGAAGATCTTTCACCTTCGCAGTATCGCCCGAGGGTGTGACACTCAAGTGAGCACCAACCTTCAGCCGGCACCAGCCCTTGGCAGATTCGCCGTCGCAGAGCCCTCGGGGGCATCGAGACCGCCCGAATAGCGCTTCGCGAGAAACATCGCGACGCCGACCACAACCAGCAGGGTCCCGCTCACCCCGACCGCGGCCCGAACGCCGAAGGCTTCCGCTGCGAAGCCCATCAACGGTGCCCCCAACGACAATCCGACCATGAGCCCCGCTATGTAGACCGCGATGACCCGGCCACGAAAGTCGTCACCGACCACCATCTGGATGGATGTGTTGAGTGACGACGCTATCGCTAGATAACCCGCACCCATCCCAAACATCGCCACGATCGCGACCGACACCTGGGGAGCGGTCGCCAACGCCACGATCGCCGCCCCGAAGAGCACCACGCCACCTGAAGCCAGCACTCGCCGAGGTGTGTCTTCGCCCCATGCTCCGATGATGACGGCGCCGAGCACCGCACCGAAACCGAACGCCCCGGTCATCAGGCCAGCGAACAACTCGTGATTACCTAACTCAAAAACATCCCGAGCAAACACGGGAACGTAAAAGACCGTCGGACTGCCGAGGACCCCGACGACGGTCACCGAAACTACCGCCGTCAACAGTCCCGGTGAACGCCGCACCACCTGCCAGCCGGAAATGGCGCTCGACGATGCGTCGACCTTCTTGCTCCGGTCGGGACGGTACGTGATACCCGCGAGGGCAGCGAGCACCACGAGATAGCTCACACCGTTGGCAAAAAAGGCCCAACCGGGGCCAGCGAGCCACAGGGTCAGACCTCCGATCGCTGGCCCAACCGCCCTGGACGCGTTGAACTGCGCCGAATTGAGCGTAACGGCGTTCAACAAGTCCTCACGAGGAACGAGTTCGGGGACAAGCGCCTGCCACGAGGGCACCTGATACCCCAAGATCAGGCCGTTGACCGCGACCAGCGCGATCACCGTGCCCGGCGACATATGCCCGCTCCACCACAGGGCAGCAAACCCGAACGCGATCAACATCATCAGCGTCTGGGTGACCATGATCACTCGACGGCGTTCACGCTGATCCGCGGCCCGCCCACCCCATCTGTTCATCAGCAAGGCCGGCAGGAAGTTGGCCAAGGTGCCGATACCTATCCAGGCCTCGGAATCGGTCAGCTCCAACAACACGATCGGAATCGCGATGCCTTGCATTTGGGAACCGATGTTGGAGATCAACGCGCCGACCCAGAAGCGCCGAAAGTCCGGGTTACGCAGCGCCTTCACCGCCCGACGGAGACCTGATCCCGCCATCTAGCTCCAATCCACCACTTCCAACGAAGTCTGATCCAGGGGAACAGACCATAGATGCCGACCCAGGTGACTCAAGGGCCCGCAAGAGCCTCACAGGCCGTCATCGGTCGCCACCAGTGCGCTCATTCCAAAGACCCGTCGACGCTCAGAAGGTGGCTCCACCCGCCATAACACTGGGTCTGTCCTTATACTTCACCGACCGATACGGTTGAAGCCGCACAGCGCCCACAGGGCGCGGCAACGTCGGGCACCCATGACGTTACGGTGCGGCGCCGTTGGGCACATCCAAGGAGCAAGCATGGCCGACCAGCGAAAAACCGGGTCCACCAGATCGAAGAAGATGGCCCGAGATGTGCCAGCGACCGCGACCCCTGTCGAAGACCTGGCCGAGATCGTGGCCGATGCGGCAACGGCTAATACGCAGGCCCTGGTCCGCATCAATCAGCCCGAGCTCGGCGACGCGGATGCACCCCCTGCGTTCGGTGTGCGAACGACCGATATCGACCATTGGGGCAGGTCGGAAAAGGCTCGACGCCTTGCCGGAAACCTCTACGAGCCGTTCTACAAGTATTACTTTCGGGTCGACCTCGAAGGCCTTGAACACATCCCGACCGAGGGTGGCGCGCTGTTGGTATCCAACCACTCAGCAGCGATCCCGTCAGACGGCCCAGCGATCATGCACGGCATCGAAACCGAACTGGGACGCCCCGTCTACGGGTTAGCGGAGTACTTGTTTCGTCGGATGCCCGTTATCGGGACTGCCTGGTCACGACTCGGCGGCGTCACCGCCCATCCCGATAATGCCTATCGCCTGCTCCGTGAAGAAGGTCAGCTCGCTCTCGTCTTTCCCGAAGGCACAAAAGGCACCTCCAAGAATTTCCGCGACCGGTACCGGGTCGCCCGTTTCGGTCGCGGCGGCTTCATCGAGGTTGCCATGCGAGCAGGCGCACCGATCATCCCCGTCGCGGTGGTCGGCGCCGAAGAATCGATGCCCGTGCTGTGGCAATCGAAGCGCCTCGCCAAAATGATGAACCTGCCCTACGTACCGATCACCGCCAACCACCTGGTGTTCGGACCGCTGCTCGGCACATTTATGTACTTCCCGGCCAAGTTCCGAATTCGCTTTCTGCCGCCGGTTGAATTCGACGTCGAACCCGACCTTCCGCGCTATTCGCGGTCGGTACTCATGGAATATTCAGAACGGGTACGCCGCAGCATCCAAGACGCGCTCTACGACATGTTGTCGGAGCGCAAGAGCGTGTGGTTCGGATAGGAGCATCCAATGCGAATTCTCGTCACCGGCCTCAGCACCTTTTGGGGTGGACACATCGCCCGGGTGCTCGAACAGATCGACGACGTTGAAGTGATCGTCGGGGTCGATACCCACGACCCGGGGTTGCCGCTGGAACGCACCGAGTTTGTGCGCACCGAAGAGACCTACGGCATCTTGCAGCGCATCGTTGAGGCCGCCCAGATCGATACGATCGTCCACACTCATCTGATCGTCGACTCCTCACAGGCTTCGGCAAAAAAGATCAACGAAACCAATGTCATCGGAACGATGAACCTGCTAGCGGCGGCGGGTGCGGCAACCAGCCCCGTGCGCAAAGTGGTCGTCAAGTCCTCGACATTGGTGTACGGGTCCAACGACAAAGACCCCAACATGTTCCGCGAGTCGGCCAAACGGTCGACCGGTCCGGTCTCACCCGTCGAACGCAGCCTCCTCGAAGCAGAGGCGTATCTCAAGGATTTCGCCACCGACAACCCGCACGTGTTCGTCTCGCTCCTCCGCTTCTCAAACGTTTTGGGCGATGACCTCAGTACGCCTCTCGCCAGGATGTTGCGCATGCGGGTGGTCCCCGAAGTCTTCGGCTTCGACCCGCGCCTGCAGTTCACCCACCAAGATGACGTGCTCTCTGCGTTGTTGTTCGCTGCGACCTCGGGACGACCCGGCATTTTCAATGTTGCAGGTGATGGTCTGCTGCCCTGGAGCGAGGTCTGCGAGATCGTCGGTAAGCGCCGGATTGCGCTACCTCCCTCCGGAACCGAGACAATGCTCCGCTACGCCCAACCGTTGGGGATCCGCATTCCTCACGAGACAATCCGCCTGTTGAAGTACGGCCGCGGCGTCGACAATTCGCTGTTTAAGCGCGCTGGTTTTCGATACTCATACACCTCAGCGGGCGCGGTTGATGCCTATGCCAAGGGACAGCGGCTCCGTTCGACGATCGGAGCCACCCAACCGGTGTATCGCTACGAACGCGATGTCGAAGCCTTCTTCCGACACTCACCTGCGGTCGTGCGCACGCACCAGCGTTCCTAACGACGGGCTTGTCGTGTCGATCGATCAGCCAGACCAACGGAAGAACGGCGACCGCTCAGCACAGCTCCGTGTCGCTGTCGACGACGGTGTCGCCGTCCTCACCCTCGACGATCCAAAACGTCGCAACGTTGTCGCCCGGACTCGTCGCCGACATCGTCGCCAACCTCGATCAACTCGCGGACGACGACAGCGTTGGCTGCGTCGTGGTCACCGGCGCAGGCCCGGCGTTCTGTGCGGGTGCAGATCTGTCGGATCTGGCCAGCGCCGCTGATGACCATGAACACGCCGCAGCGGTGTTGACCTCGATCTATGAAGGCTTTTTGGCCTTTGCTCGGTTCCCCAAACCCACGATCGCAGCGGTGAACGGACCAGCGGTTGGCGCTGGCATGAACCTGGCGCTCGCGTGTGACGTTCGGATTTGCTCACCGGCGGCGACCTTTATCTGCCGGTTCCTTGAACTTGGGATCCACCCCGGCGGTGGACACACCTGGATGCTGCAGCGCATCGTCGGACACGAACGCGCCGTTGCCATGTTGACCCTTGGCCGCCAGGTACGGGGCGAAGAGGCGCCGACTTGGGGGCTCGCCCTCGAATGTGTCGCAGCCGAACGACTCATCGCGGCCGCTGTGAGCCTTGGTCAGCATGCGGCGACACTGCCGCCCGACCTGCTGACCACGACGCTGCAGACCCTCAAGACCACCGCGTCGATCGATCAGCATGCAGAAGCCGTGCAAGCTGAGCTGGATCCCCAGATCTGGTCGATCGGACAACCCCAGTTCCGTGCGGCACTCGACAAGATGCGTCAGCGTGTTGGTTCCTCGACCGATAGTGCACCCACATAGATGGGTGTCCGCCTGCCTTAGAGCGTAGGCGTCGCACCCACCCGGTCGATGAAGCGCCGCTGAAGGTCGACGCGCCGTTCGTTCCACTCATCGCGACACAGGCCGTAGCGGACATGGTCTTCGCGTCGACCCCGGATCTGAAGATAGTTGCGCGCGATGCCTTCATCTCGCAGCGCCAATTTTGCGGCGACCCGACGCGAACGATCGTTGCGCGGAACGATCGCAACCTCGATGCGTTCGAGTTCGAGCGAGTCGAACGCAAAGCCGAACACCATCACACACGCATGCGGACACCAACCCTGCCCGGCGGCTCGACGATCTACCCAGTAGCCGATCGACGCCGATTGATACGCACCTCGTTGGACGTTTGACAGGTTGATTTCGCCGATGAGGTGGATACCGTCGGCGAACATCCCAAAGGGGTAGTCAAAGCCGAGTCGGCGCTGACGGCGCCACACATCACAGCGGTGACGAAACGCCGCAGCGCTGGTGATCGGGTCGGTTGCCCCGGGCGGGAGGAGCGGCTCCCACGGCAGCAACCAGTCAGCGTTGGTGGTCCGCACCTCACGCCAGACGCGGTAGTCGCGAGGTTCCAACGGACGCAGAACCAGGCGTCCTGCCTTCAACGGTGCGTCAATCGGATCGCGGGTTCTAAACACGTCCCGAAGCGTAGCGTCACCGTTGTCTCACCGTTGGTGCGACCCTGAACGGCACCCAGCGGGGTCTCGTAACCTGTTCGTAGAGGCCGACTGCAGCGGAGGCGGCGTCGAGAAGGTGACAGCCGGGATGCCCGGGGACCTCGTGCCCCAACCGGGAGGTTAGAGGAGCTTCTTTAAACGGCTGAATGTCCGTAGCGCTTGGTATGGTCCACAACGATGATGAACGACCGCCTCGCATGGCTTGACCTCGAAATGACCGGCCTGGAACCAGATCGCCATGTGATCGTTGAGATCGCTGCGCTGATCACCGACGCCGATCTCAAACCGCTCGACGACGGCATCAACATCGTCATCCACGCGAATCCCGATGAGCTCGCTCAGATGGACGATGTCGTGACGCGTATGCATACCCGTTCGGGTCTGCTCGACGCGATCAAAGCGAGCGATATCGACGTCCCCACCGCTGCTGCGGAGGTTTTGGCCTACGTCAAAGGTCACGTACCACACCAGCGCAGCGTCCCCCTCTGTGGCAGTTCGATCGGCACGGATAGGCGTTTCCTCGCCAAGTACATGCCCGACCTCGAGGACTACCTGCACTATCGATCCGTCGACGTGTCGTCGATCAAAGAGCTTGCTCGTCGGTGGTACCCCGCGACGTTCTCGAAGCGACCCCAAAAAGAGACCGCGCACCGGGCGCTCGACGATATCCACGAATCCGCCCATGAACTGCGGTACTACCGAGACACGATCTTCGTCGATGGCGACCCTGCCGCAGCGGTTCGGATCGACGAGGGTGCCGCAACGCCCGCCGAGTGACCATCTCCGACATCAGCCGACATATCTCTCCACACGAGTCTGAACAGGAGCGAGGCTGAAACGCCATGTCGAACGTCGCCTGCAACATGGCTGGTGCAGGGCCTATGTCATCGGCCACGATCATGGCTCAACGTGCGATTCTCGAGCTCGAGGACCGTACCGACGGCTACTCCGCTCAGAACGAAACACCCCTCGAACCGGTTCGCGCCGCAATCGGAACGCTCTGCGGAGCTCCGACCGACCGTATTGCGCTGACGACGGGCGGTACCGATTCGTTGTTGCGCCTCCTCAGCTCGATGCGTTTCGGCCCCGATGACGTCGTGTTGGTGTCCCCGTCCGAGTTTGGGACGACGGCTGCGGCGGTTGCTCAACTCCGCGACCGTTGCGGAATCACCGTCGGTATGCTCCCCAGCGACCCCACCGGTTTGTTGGATCTAGGGCGCGTGTGAACAACGCCTCCGGTCTGCACCGACGACGCTGATCCTCGCCACCCTGGTTCCCGCGCACCGGGGTGTTCGCCAACCTGTTGAAGCACTAGCACGTCTGTGCGCCGACGCGGACGTGCCCCTGGTGGTCGACATTTGTCAAGGGTTGGGACATGTCCCGGTCGACCAGCAGCAGTTGGCTGGAGCGACGCTCGTAGGAACCGGACGAAAGTGGTTGGCCGGGCCGCGAGGCACCGGCTTTCTGGTGCTCGGTGACCACTGCACAGGACGCGCTGGCCTGGGCGTGCATCCCCGGCTCATCGGCTGGGATCCGGAGCCGCTCGCAGCTTTCGAACCGCTGGACGGCCCCTGTCCTGGCGCGTGGTTTGAACGGGGCGAATACCCGGTGGCCGCCTTTCATGGCTTGGGGACCGCGGCCGCCGAGGCGCTCACAGCATGTGCCACCAATCAGCATCCGCTCTGTGCCACTAACCCGCATCCGCTCGGGAAGAGCCAACCCCTCGAAGGCGAACCCACAGATAGCAGTCGAGGCGTCCCGCCAATAGGCGCCCTGCCCGAGACATCTGCGTGGCAACAGGCCAGCTTTGCTCATGCTGCACGGCTGAGGGCATTCCTCGAGGATCGAGAATGGATCCTGTTGGATGATCCACGCGGCGGCCCTACATCCATTATCGGCGCAGTCCCGCCAGATGGACGCCGACCCACAGATATCGTCGATGAGCTGCGAAAACGCGGCATCGCGTGCTCGTCGATGGCGCGTGGCGATGCACCTCTCGATCCGGGCTGGCGAGGACATGCCGCTGTTGTGCGTCTGTCGCCGTCAGGCACCCTCGACGAGGGGCAGCTGTCCTACGTCGAAGAGGTCATCGCTGGTCTATGAGGGGTCCGATGCAAAAACCGACGCCCAGTCCTCGCGCATCGAGATGATGCGCCATCCCGACTCTCGACCAACCTCGACGATGTCTCGATCGTCACGGATCGACGCCGCGACACTCTTGTAGGCGTACTCGCGCTCAGCGTCGTCGTGGTCGATCAAGATCGACAGGGCCGGACCGTCGCTCGCTTGGGTGTAGTCCAGTAGTGGGCCGTCACCGGCCGAGTTGCCAGCCGCGAAGATCGGCCGCCGGCCGAGCATCTGTTGAATCCGGACGACCTTCTCGACCCCTTCGTCGGGAGCGCCAAGAAGTTGCTGGCCCCGGGTGAGGGTCTTGTTCTGAGCGTCATATCGATAGTCGACGAGGGTCCCGACAACCCGCTCAGGTTCGATGTCATACAGGCTCGGTGCCAACGCCCTGACAAAGTCGGTGCCACCCCGGTGACGAGGAACACCGTGAAGTCACGGCGACGCAAGGCTGCGATGAGTTCGAGCATCGGCTGGTAACGAAGAGCTCGAAGCTCTCCATGATCGGGATGCCGCCACCGCTCAGCGAACGCTCTCGCCAGATCGGCGAATTCGTGGGGTTGCAGGCCTTCGAACAGGTGGTTGACAGCCTGGACGATATTTTGTGCGTTGAGGCCTTTGAGAAGGTTCGAGCCAGACTGGAGAAGCGTCTGAAGATCATCGAGGAGTTGACGACCCCGATCATTTTTCATTCTCTGCTCAACAAACCAGATCACAAATGACACCTGGTTGTAGGTCGGACGCTCACACCACAGCGTGCCATCGTTATCGAAGACGGCAACACGTTGCTCGGTGGGTACGGCCTGAGACTGCTCGAGAAATCCCCAAAGGGCATCGAGGTTGTCGCCTGATCGCCAGCTTGGCAGCTCACGTAGTGTCGGAGTGTTTTCCATTCGGCTGACATTAGGACACGAGCGCCCAACGCAGCTGAGAAGCCCGTTTCCACAGCCGCGCCTTGGTCGGCGGAGAGCGTTATTTGCCGGTGCCCATTGTGCAGGGCACCCATAGGGACCAAACTGCCACCCATGGACATTCTCGTCGGCATTCTCTCCGTAGCAATCGGCTTGCTTTTCTGCTTTCAGGGCTTCATCGCAGCACGACTTTTGATGACGGTGTGGGGCTTTTTTGTGGGTTTGCTGTTCGGAGCTGGTCTGGTGTCGTTGCTTGGCGATAGCGGTCTTTTGGTCGATATCGCTGGGTGGCTGGCCGGCATTGCGATGGGGCTGCTCTTCGGTTGGCTCGCGTACGCCTACTGGGCGGTGGCGGTCATCTTTACGATCGGCTCCTTCGGTTTCACCCTTACCGCCGCGTTTCTGACCTGGCTCGGTATCGAATGGAATTGGGTCATCGTCGTCGTTGGCGTCGTCGTCGCATTCCTGTTGGCGTATTGGTCCGCAACGGCGTCGGTACCGGCGTCGATCCTGATGATCATCACGTCACTCTCTGGTGCGAGCGCCGTGGTGTGGGGGCTGTTCTTGATCTTTGACCGTGTCGACTTGGACACGCTGAGCGCGACCACCACTGTCGATGCGGCAGATGGTCAATTCTGGTGGGGCCTTATCTATCTGGGTGTGGCCATCTTCGGCATGGTGTACCAAGGCGCCTTCACCGAACGCGGCCGCCGCAAGGCCTACGACGCCTGGGCTGCATAGCGCCCACCTAGATCGCTTGGGCGAGTGTCAGGCCGAAGTCGTCGAGATCGTCGGTCCAGAACGCTTCGGTGCGAAATCCCGCCTGTGTGAGCTCACCGGCGATGCCGTCGGGTTGGAACTTTGCAGAGATTTCTGTGCGGATCGCCTCGTCTGCAGCGATATCGATGTGGGTGTCAAGCGCTGCGATCGTGACCCGCTGATCGGTTGTGCTCACCAGCTGCATCTCGATCCAGCTGTTGGCAGCATCAAACCAAGCTCGATGGGCGAAGGCATCGACATCGAAATCGGCACCGAGCTCACGGTTCATCACAGCGAGCACATTGCGGTTGAACTCGGCGGTGATGCCAGAAGCATCGTTATATGCCCGTTCGATCTTGGCTGCGTCCTTGACGAGGTCGGTCCCCAACAACAACCAGTCCCCCGGCGCCAACACCGTACGGATCGAAGCCAGGAATGCGGCCCTGCTGGTCGGTTCGAAATTGCCGATCGTCCCCCCGAGCAGAACGATCATTCTGCGGTCACCTTGGGGCAGCGCCCACAGATGTTCTTCGAAATCGCCGACCACACCGGCGAGGTCGAGATTCGGGAATCTCTCCGCCAAGACGTTCAGCGCGCCGCGCAGCGCCTCTTCACACACATCGAAGGGCACGAAGCGCTCGAGAGAGCCTTCCCGTTGGGCGGCATCGAGGATCAGCCGGGTCTTTTCTGAACTACCTGACCCAAGCTCGATGATCGTGCGAGCCTTGGTGCGCTCGGCGATCTCGCGTGCATGGCTGGCGAGAATGCTGCGCTCCCGACGGGTTGGGTAGTACTCCTCGGTTTCGGTGATCGCATCAAAAAGCTCCGAGCCGCGCTTGTCATAGAACCACTTTGGTGGGATCCGACGGGGTTGAGCGAGTAGACCTTGGCGAGCATCGGACCGAAGGGCCTCATCGAAAAACGACGGCGACAGATGTACCTCAACCGTTGCGTTCGTCATGTCTGTACGTTCTCCTCTGAGCGGTTCTGGTCCAGTCGGTTCTGGTCGAGCTTGTTCCGGTCGAGACGGTTGCGACTGAGCGCCGCGCGCACGGTGACCGTGTCGGGCCAAGCCCCTCGGCTCTACCGGCCTAGCCCCTTAAGATGCGGCGTCACGGGCAAGTCTCAGACCGCCAAACTGCCAACGTGAATGAGGCGGGAAAAAATTCCGATACGTCGCGCGAATGTGACCCGGAGGTGTAATCGCGGCGCCACCGCGCAGCACCATCTGGCCGGACATGAACTTTCCGTTGTACTCGCCGATCGCGCCCGCCGCAGGTCGGTACCGGGGATACCCGACATAGGGACTCGCGGTCCACTCCCAAACATCTCCAAGCATCTGCTCGAGACCTGGTCGGCGTGCCCACGCCGATTCCGTGTCGCTGTCGCGTTCGGGGCGTGAGCGGATGCGAGGTAATGGGCGCGGACGCAGGTGCGTGAGACCCAGATTGGCTGAAGCGTCATCGGCAGATCCAGAGGTTCGGCAGGCATGTTCCCACTCGAACTCGGTCGGCAGCCGCGCCGAGGACCATCGCGCATACGCGTCGGCTTCGAAGCCGCTGATGTGGACGACCGGCGCAGCGAGATCCAGGGGGCGTGGACCGTACAGGGTGAACTCGTACCAGTGCTCGTCCCGCCGAAACCAGTACAACGGGTGACCCCAGCCCTGCTGGGTGCGGGTCGCCCACCCGTCGGAGAGCCACAGTTCTGGACGTTCGTACCCACCGTCCTCGATGAATTCCTGCCAATCACCTGCCGTGACCGGCCTGTCACACAGCTCAAAATCGATGAGCAACGCGTTGTGCGCTGGCCCCTCATTGTCGAAGTGGAATCCAACGTCGGTCCCGATCGGGACCTCGCCGCCTTCGAAGCTGCTCCAACGCTGCCCGACGGGTCGCTCGACAGCGATCGCGTCATCGGCAGGATCACCGTAGGCGGGCATGAGGGGGTTTTCGAAGAAGACGTGTTTGATATCCATCAGCAATAACTCTTGATGTTGCTGTTCGTGATGCAGCCCAAGGGTCACCGTGCTCAGCAGATCGGCCAAGGTGTCCCGCGGGCAGGTTTGAACCAGATCGATGATCCGGCGATCGACAAGCTGCCGATACCGCGCGACCTCAGAACACGTTGGCCGTGACAGCAAACCACGCTTGTTGCGGGGAAACTGCGGGCCGACCTGCTGGTAGTAGCTGTTGAAGAGATAGTCGTAGGTGGGGTCGATCGGCTGCGGTGGAGATGCGCCAGCAGCCCAAAATCGTTCGTCGCTCAAGAGGAACGTTTCGAAGAACCAGGTCGTATGCGCTCGATGCCAGCGCGTTGGACTGACATCGGGCATCGACTGGATGACCTGGTCTTCGGGTTCGAGCGGTTCAGCAAGCCGTTCGGTGATGTCGCGAATCTGTGTGAACGCCTCCGACACAGCATCGCGAGCGGACACATCATCGGATGACAGCGCTCCGGTGAGCACCCTGCGTGTGGTTTCGGAGACGGATGCGAGCTGTTCCATTGGATCTAGCTCCTTCCCGCGGGGCCTCCCGCGGCGAGATCGGCCACCGTCCCGTCGAGTATGTCGCTTTCGGACACCGTGAGTTCAACGAACCCGAAAACGCGATACAGGTTGACCAGTACGCACATGCCGCCGACGATGACATCGGCCCGTTGCGGCGCCAAACCGGGATTATGCAGCCTGCTTGCGAGCGGCTCGGTCGCGAGCGTTCGAAAGACGTCTTCGGCGGCCGCTTTGGTCAAGGTGAAATGGTGGATCTGCTCACGGTCGTAGTCTTGTTGGCCGAGTTCGATGGCCGCCGCGGTCGACACGGTGCCGGCCAGCCCGATCAGCCGTCGCCCATCGGCTACCTCTGGATGGGCAGCAGCCACTTCGAGAAACAAGTCTTTGACCTCGCCAACCGCATTGGCGAGTTCTTCAGGCGCTGGTGGATCGCTGGCGAGATAACGCTCGGTCATCCGGACACAGCCGACATCGAGTGACACCGCACCTTCTGGGCGGTCCTCGCCCCAGACCAACTCGGTTGAACCACCGCCGATGTCAGCCACGAGATATTTGCCAGGAGGCAGGTCGGCCGTGGCGCCCGCAAAGCTCAGGCGAGCCTCTTCTTCACCCGAAATGACTTCGGGACGGACACCGAGGACAGCTTCACTTCGGTCCAAAAGTTCCGTGGCATTGCTGGCGTCGCGGGCTGCTGAAGTTGCCGTCGCCCTGATGGAGTCGACTCCACCCACCGCATCGATGATCGTGCGATAGAACGCCAACGCCTCCACGGTACGGGCGATCGCGTCGTCGGCAAGGCGATGCTGACCGTCGACGCCAGCGCCGAGTCGCGTGATCCGCATGTGACGTTCAAGCGTGGTCAAACGGACGGGCATCGGCCCGTCTGGACCGCCGACCTGGAAGCCCGGTGCGAGCGGGTTCGACGTCGAGTCGGCGTCGGCCACGTCAGGGTCGGCACGCACGATGAGGAGCCGTGTCGAGTTGGAGCCCATGTCGATGGCGGCGTATCGGCTCATCACTCAACTCCAGGATTGGCGGGAGTCTCCGTCAGGGAATGTGAGTCCGGCAACGTCGGTTCGGGAGGTGCCGATTCAGGAGACGCCACGGGCTCAGGAAAGCTGATCGGGTCGGGCAGAGCGTATCCGTTGGTGACCAAGAGTTGCCGGGCGGGCTCATCGAGTCTGGCAAGGGTCCAGAGTGCGACGGGATCATCACGACCCACCAGCCAGTTGGCCACGTGTGCATGGAGGCATTTGACCCCTCGACGGGTGCCGCCGACACCGCCGTATGGCTGCGGTCCGACGTAATCGGGAGACAACGCGTCGTCGCGTTCGGCCGCGTAGATCTGGTGTGCGGAGGCAAGGGCGTCCGGGTCGACTTGGGCGTCGGCGGCACGCACGCCACCCAGCGATTCGACCCGGGATACCGAAGCCACCAGCGTCGGATGCACCAGATAGAACCGAGTGGGCATCGGCGATCCGTCATCGAGTACCGGAGCGGTTCGAAGCACCGCAGGTTCGGCGCCGGGATCGACCCTGAGGACGACTTCATACGGTCCGCGGGGCGGACGTCCGATGGCTTGTGTGAGCCATTCGTGGTCGTTCACAGGCACCGATCAGAAAACGAAGAACTCTGACAACGCGTTGAGGATCTGTCGACTCTTGGAGAGTCGCTCGCCGCCTGGCTCGGCCGACTCACCGGACGCGGTCAAACACGATGACGCGACCGGAGCGGGCAGTTCGGTGGTCGACCGGACGACGACGTTGCCGGGTTCGACCATGCCGAAGCGTTGGCGGGCTTCCAGGGTGAGTGAATCCCCCTCCCGGAGCTGACCGACGGCATCTTCCAAACAGGTTCGCTGATCTGTCAGAGCGACCTGTTCGGCCAGGGCACCGGCGATCGACTGACGCATCGCGAGGTAGTTCTGGATTGGATAGACGAGCACACCGAGACCGAGCACGACCGCTGCGATCGGACCGAGCCACAAAAGTGGGCCGCGCAGCCGTCGTGGCTCGACATTTGGGTTGCTACGGCGTCCTCCACCGGAGGCGCCACCGCCGGACGATTTCGAAGCACCGCGAGACGACGATGAACGTTGCGATGCCTTTGCCGCACCGTTCCCTCCGTCACCGGCCGAATGCGGGTGAAGGCGCTGCCCGAGCGTGCCTAGGGGTGACGCCAATGGGCGGGACCGATCGGCGCGTGGGGACACCGGGCCCGTCCGGCGCTGTTGGGTTGCAGACGGAGACGTTTGGGCGCGGACGAGTGGTGCAGCGGACGGGAGACTTTGACCCTCGAGGAGCCCGTGGCTGTGAGCGGCCCGCTGCGACCCGGGAGACGGCCGGGGCCGTGACTCCCGGGCTGCAGGCGGATTGCGTCGATCAATCCGGGGTGCGGATCCAGACTGATCGAACGAACCGCGGTTCGGCGCAACCGCGGTTTCGCCCACCAGATACAGGTTGGCTCTGCGGGAGGCTGCAGAGTCGTTCGCGTACCCAGCTGCAGGGGGGACGGCTGAAGACGTGTCGTCGTTCATGGCGCTACGAACCAGCCAGAGCGTTGGATCCGAGGTAGGCGGCGGTGCTGCCGAGCGCTTCCTCGATCCGAAGAAGTTGGTTGTATTTGGCGACCCGGTCGCTTCGGGCGGGTGCACCGGTCTTGATCTGCCCAGCGTTCGTGGCGACGGCGAGATCGGCGATCGTGCTGTCTTCGGTCTCGCCGGAGCGGTGCGAGATTACCGTCGTAGCCGTTGCGACTCGCGAGCTCGATCGCGTCGAGGGTCTCGGTCAGCGTGCCGATCTGGTTGACCTTGACCAAAATCGAGTTCGCGACTCCGACCTTGATGCCCCGACTGAGCCGGTCGACGTTGGTGACAAACAGGTCGTCACCGACGAGTTGTACGCGGGGCGAGATCTTGTTGGTGAGGTATGCCCAGCCCTCCCAATCATCTTCGGCCATGCCATCTTCGATCGAGACGATCGGGTAGCGATCGCACAGGTCGGCCAGATAGTCGGCGAACTCTTGGGATGAGAACTCCCGGCCCTCGCCTGAGAGCTTGTACACGCCATCTGAATAGAACTCGGTCGAAGCAACGTCGAGAGCGATGGCGATGTCGGTGCCGGGCTCGTAGCCAGCGGAGGTAACCGCCTCAAGGAGCAGCTTGATGGCGTCTTCGTTGGCTGCGAGATTGGGAGCGAAGCCGCCCTCATCGCCGAGCGCCGTGTTCAGACCCTTCTTGCGAAGGATGCCCGCAAGTGCGTGGTAGCACTCGGTTCCCCACCGCAGTCCTTCGGAGAAGGATGCGGCACCGATCGGCATGAACATGAATTCTTGAAGGTCGACCGAAGAGTCGGCGTGTTCACCGCCGTTGAGCACATTCATCATCGGGACCGGCAGCACATGAGCGTTCGGTCCACCGAGATACTGATAGATCGGCAAACCGAGCTCTTCAGCAGAAGCGCGGGCAACGGCGAGGGACACGCCGAGGATCGCGTTGGCGCCCAGTGTGGCCTTATTGGGTGTGTCGTCGAGTTCGATCATCGCCTGGTCGATCGACCGCTGGTCAAGGGACTCGAAGCCCAAGAGCAATTCGGCAATACGGGTATTGACATTGTTGACGGCCTTGAGGACACCTTTTCCGCCGTACTCGGCGCCGCCATCTCGTAGCTCGACGGCCTCGTGTGCACCTGTGCTGGCACCTGAGGGAACTGCTGCCCGCCCAGCTGCACCGCTGTCGAGCACCACCTCAACCTCGACTGTGGGGTTACCCCGAGAGTCAAGAATCTGCCGACCGTGGATCGCATTGATTTCGCCCATGAATGCCTCGCGTGAACCCTCGAATAATGGCCAACCGTTACCAACGAGCATCTTGTTGACACAGTTGATAGAGATACTGCCGTTAACAGAGTTACCTCTGTTGACAGAGTGGACCCTAACAGCACCCCGAGTGGCAATGCGAGAATTACACGTATGGAACTTTCACTCTGCGTCAGAACTCGTTGAACTCAGCCCAGGCTCGGACCCGGTCATCACCGGGTTGAGACACATCGACACCGCGTTCAAGAGCGAAGGCTTCGAACGCTCGGACACGCTCTTGGGTCCTGCGGAGGGCGTGCATCAACGCGGTTTCGGAATCGACATCGTGGGAGCGGCCCCAGCCAACGATGTCGACCAACGCAGCCGCGACGAGGTCGGCCGGGTCACCTCCAGACTGGGCACCTCCAGACTGGGCAATGAGCAGTTCGTCGAGGAGGTCCGCTACTGCACCGGACGGCGAACCGGCCAACGGGTCGCCGACAGCCGCTGCCTTTCGGACAACCTTCGCGGCGGTCAACAACGCCGGCAGGTTAGCGGGAATGCCATCCATCACCGATTCTGAGGCCACCTCAGCAGAACGTTCCTGTTTCTTGATCTGCTCCCACTGCGCTTCCACGCTGGCCGAATCGTGCCGAATCGCATCTCCAAACACATGGGGATGGCGTCGAACCAACTTGTTGGACAGACCGTCGATGACGTCACCGATGCTAAAGGCGCCCGCTTCGCTGGCGAGTTCCGCGTGGAACAGCACCTGAAACAGCACATCGCCGAGTTCGCTTTGCAGCGGACCGTAAGCGTCGAAGTCGACCAGAAATGGCTGACCATCCCCCTCATAGTCCGCCGACCAGGGCGGTATGGGCGGCGACGGCACAGCGAGACCCGCTATGGCATCCAAGACCTCGTAGCTCTCTTCAAGCAGATAACGCGTGAGGCTCTGATGGGTTTGAGCGGCGTCCCAAGGACAACCGCCTGGGCCCCGGAGTCGGTGCGTCAGCGCCACCAGATCACCGAAACGCTCATCGGGAGTCGGTTCGAGACGAACGAACAAGGACGTCAGATGGTCGGGTTCACAGCGAGCGGAAACGTCACCCAACGGCACCGTTCTTACCAGCTCATCTGGCAGGCCCAGGCGCGACAGAATCGTCACGTCCGCATCGTCGTCGAGCAGAAGGGACAGCATGCTGACGACGTCATCGAGCACCGATTGGGAATCGACCTGAGCGATCAGGGTCGGCCCCCACCCTGAGCGAGGAGCGCTGCCTCATCGAGGGTATGCCCATCGAGGACGTTGGCGCCCTGCATCGGATCCACCATGACCCGGGTCCAGGCCAGATCGGCGAACGACATACCCGGGACGATGTGAATGTCGCCGTCGTAGCGGGCGGCGAGATCCGACACCGTCCGTTCGGCGACGACGGGACTTCCCGGCACCGCGTAGGTGACATCGCCGCTTTCGGCGTCGGCGATCAAACGCTCGACGATCGCTGCATATGCCTCGTCCAGAGAATTGGCATGCTCGTAGATGGAGTCGAAGGTTTCCCAGCCCGAGCCCACCAGGTCGAGCTGATCAGCTGCCGGGTGACGGGCCGTGCGAAGGAAACGCCGCCGCGGCTGGGCCTGGTTGAGTGCCTCACGAGCGACGGGCAGTACGTAATCAAGACCCGCGGGCCCCAGACCAACCACACGAATCATCAGCAACCTCACCGTTCGGACACACAAACGGCGTCACTTTAGCGAGGGCGCTCACCGAGGTTCACGGACGCGAGCGCTGAGCTGCGGTGTCGCGACCACACGGCAGCGCTCGAGGTCCGGAGCCTCCCGAAGTTCGTCAGGCAGGGAGGTCGAGCAGGGAGGTCGAGTTCCTCTGCAGCTTTGGCTGCGGGCCGCTCGGGCCTGCCTATCCGGCGAGCCTCTAAGGAACCGACGGCGCGGGGGTCGCTGGCGAGGTTGGCGTTGACGTTGTGGTGGTCGACGCCGTCGCCGGAGTGGCTGGCGGCGCGGTCGTCGACGTTGTGGTTGTGGACGTCGTAGTAGTCGTAGTAGTCGTCGTCGTGGTCGTCGTCGTGGTCGTCGTCGTGGTGGTCGTGGTCGTCGTCGTCGATGTCGTCGATGTCGTCGTCGAACTTGACGTGGTCGACGTCGTCGTGGACGTTGAGGTGGTCGTCGATGTTGACGTTGTCGTCGATGTTGACGTTGTCGTCGTCGATGTCGTTGTGGTGGTCGACGACGTGGTGGTCGTCACCGGTACGTAGTCGGGGAACCGCAACGCAGACACGTAGGCGACGCGTGCACCTTCGGGATAAAAGCCGCCAACCCAACCGTGGTAGGCCATCCACACCCCGCCGTAGGGAATGGAGAACACGTGTGGCCCACCTGGACCCACGAGCGAACCGGCGCTCGACAAGAACGGGCCGTCGGAACTACGAACACATGGCCCGCCAGGCCCTTCACAAACGGCGTGCCCGATCGCATAACGGGTCGATTCCCACCAGTTCGCGCTGTAGAAAAGGTGCCAGCGATCCCCGGCGTGGATCATCGTGGGCCCCTCGATGAGGTCGCCCTCCCAGGGTTCAGAGGCCCAGAGCAGCTCGTTGGGACCACCGCCTGTGAGCGCGAGCCCGTCGGCGGTCAAACGCCGACTCCATAGGCTGGTCGTGATCGAACAGCAGTTGCCGTCGTTCTTCCAGATCAACCACAAGGCGCCCTTGTCATCACGGATGACATCGGGATCGATGGCGCCGCCCAGGTTTCGAGGACAGACCAACGGCGTTGGTCGTCCAACGAAGGGTCCCTCCGGTCGGCGAGCGGTCGCAGCCCCGATGCACTGCAGACCCGAGGAGCGCTCTTCGGCGGTGAAGTACAGCACCCACTGGGATCCCGTTTGGGTGACCGCGGGCGCCCACGTTTGGAGGACGCCCGAGGCGGCCCAGGTGGGTAAGACCGGCAGCGCATCACCGAGCGGCGACCAGGATTGAGGTCACCGCTCTGTAGACAGGGACGTTGGCATAGACGTTGTTGGTCGAATACAGCAGATACGACCCGCCCGACACCACAACAAACGGATCCGGCGCGTCACCGGGGAACGCCGGTGACCTTGACAGCACAACCCGTGGAGGGCTCGTATCAAGCACCGGATCCGGCGGTTCGGGTTCGCGCTCATCGGCGACGGTCTCATTGCGCTTCTCGGGGAGCTGCGGGAATCGTCGCCAAAACTTCGGGCGCGATGGTTGGTTGGACCGCCGGGGTCTCGAAGGCGCGGGCGCAAACGAGGTCGGTACCGTCGGCGGCAAGGTGACGACGGTGGACGCAGGTGCCGAGTCCGTACCGACACCGACAACGCTCGCGGGTGCAGAAAGCTGACCCGGAGGCAGGCCGATCGTCGTTGGCAGTGGCGTCGAGCCGGCGGGCGCGGTCGACTCAGGCGTCGGTGCCTGCGCCACACCGGCGGGCTCGGCTGGTAGGGCCTCAGCGGAGTTGACCTCAGCCGCGGGATCCGCGTGGGAAACCGCTGCAAGCGCGATGAACAAGGCGAGCAGACCTGCGAGGAGGACAAACCAAACAGCTGCGCGTCGCGAATGGGGATTATGGGGAGCGTCGGGGTCTTGGAAGGTCACGGTGGCCTCGTGCAAAATGGGGGACACCGACTGTCTATCGCGCGTGGCGGCCACCGATGAAAAGCCTTATAAGCCATTCACCTTCCGTTAGTACCAGGGGACGGGTCGCCTCGCCCCCAGATGCCGACAGGTCGTGACGCCACAACCTGCCTTATGACATGTAGGTACCGCCGTTCAGGTGCAGAGTTTGCCCGGTCATCCACGACGATTCCGGGCTCACCAGATAGAGGACTGCAGCAGCGGCGTCGGCGGGAGTACCGAGGCGACCGACCGGGACCGTTTTAGCCAGTTGGGCGGAGAGTTCGCCGTCGACGTTGTCCATCAAACCAAGCGCCAACGTATTTGCCGTCACCCCAGATCTGGCCAGTTCGGCGGCGAGGTTGCGAACGAACGATTCAGAGGCGGCCTTGGCCGATCCGTAGATCGACACCCCGACGTGCGTGCCGATGGTTCCCGCAAGCGAGGAGATCTGGACGATTCTGCCCCCACCCTGTTCGATCATGGGTGGAGCTATGGCGTGAACGCAGTTCATTGCCCCGAACAGGTTGAGCCGGACGAGGGCATCCCACTGTTCGGCGCTGGAGTTCAAAAAGGACCGAGCGCCATATCGGCTGGCACGCCAGCATTGTTGACCAAGATATCGATGGGGCCGTACGGTCCGGCAGCGAACGCCGCGACGGCCTCGCCGACCTGCTTGGCGTCGGTCACGTCAAAGGGGACAGCGATACCCTGAAAGCCCAGGGCAGCGATATCGGCGGCGCGCGTTCGGCCCGTTCAGCTACCACATCATTGACGGCGACCACGGCGCCGCGCTCGGCCAGCCGATGAGCGATCGCTTCACCTATGTTGCGCCCCGCGCCGCTGACCAACGCCACCCTACCCTCAAGTGAAAACATCGATACCCACCCTCTCATCGTCTCGAGCGCATCGTGTGTAGTGCGTGCGTCGTGCGCGTGCGTCAGCGCAGGTTCTATCGCACCTTATTAACTCTTCGATAGATCCCCGCCGACCTGCCGAAGTCCCATCAACAACTCGATGACCTGGCGTTACGATAACTTCCGCGCCGCTAGGACGGCCGCTTCCCCATCGTTTGTTTGTAGCCACTTCAACGTCATTCGACGGCGAGTTGTGCTCGTCGGGAATCGCCAACCAAGATCGATCTGTTAGTCCTCGCTCTTCACGCTCCCCGCACACCACACCGTCGTACCGTCGCAAGCCGGGAGCGCAGCCTCGATCATGTTGTCCAGTGGCCCGACCGAGCCAGACAGTTCAAGTTCACTCGCGCTCGTCCACACGCCCGGACTGCTCGGTCGTGGCGTCAGCACTCGAGTGCAGGCGACCGACTCGCTCATCGCCAAGCGGGCGGTCGATGCCATCGTCGCCGAGATCACCCGGCTTGAAACCAGCCTGCTCCCACAGGACGGTCACGGTGAGCTCGCCCAATGGTTGGCTGGCACGCTCCACTCACCCGGCGATGAACTCCTCTCCCTGCTGGTCCGAACAGCGTTCTGGCATGAGGAGACCGACGGTTGGTTCAACCCGCGCATCGGTCTCCTGACGGATCGTTGGCGGACCGCCGAACACCTCGGAACCGAACCCCACACCGACGAACTCACCCGGCTAGTCGACGACCTCAAACGGCCTGCGGTCGCCGTGGTCGACGGCACGCCCGCTCGAACCGACGCCACGAACGGATTTACGATCGATGACCTCGTTCGTAGCTTCATCATCGATCGGGCGCTCGATACCGTCTTCAACGCCGATGGTTCACCCAGTGCAGCGTTCGCTGCTACCGACGGTCGCGTCGTTGCGGCACTCGTTTCGTCGGGAGGCCGGATATCTGCTCGGGGAACAGTCTCCAGCCGCGTCGGTATCGTCAACCCGCACCGCCCGTTTCCCGATGAGCCACCGCTCGGACTCGTGACGCTCAGCAATCAGGCGATCGCCACGTCTCAAGCTCACCGAGACGGTTTTCGCATCGGGCGCACATGGTTTGGACCCGTCATCAACCCCTTTGACGGGAGGCCAAGCCAAGACACCTTCAGCGTGACCGCCGTTGCGCCCGACACCGTCGCTGCCCAGGTCATCGCGACCGCTGCCGCAGCTCAATCACCTCGGTCTGGGCTCGACTGGATCGACTCACTCGACGGAGTCGAAGCTCTGATCGTCGACAAGAACGCTGAGCGAATCACGACCAGCGGCTGGCAGGGCACCTTGAATCGGGGCGAGAACTGAGGGCACGCCCTCGGTCAATTCTCAGCAAACTCTCAGGTTCTGCTGTCATCATCGTGAGATGGTGAAGGAACGCCTACTGATCGTCGACGATGAAGACAACCTGCGATCGATGCTTCGCGCGGCCTTGTCGTATAACGGCTTTGACGTCATCGAAGCTGTCAACGGCCGCGAAGCGCTCACGATGGTTGCTCAGGTCACACCGGACTTGATGATTCTCGACGTCATGATGCCCGACCTCGACGGTTTCGCCGTGTGCCAACGGCTCCGTCGGCAAGGCAACGACATACCGATCCTGTTTCTCACCGCAAAGGGCGATACCACCGACCGAGTGCGCGGCCTCACGATCGGTGCGGATGACTACCTCCAGAAGCCCTTCAGCCTTGACGAACTCGTCGCCCGCTGTCGCGCAGTCCTGCGTCGCAACGGATCCCGCGGCGGATCAGATCTGCTGACGTGCGCGGACCTACATATGGACGACGCTGCCCATCGGGTCACACGAGGTGGCCTCGAGGTGCAACTGTCCCCAACCGAGTACAACCTGCTGCACTATCTGCTCACCAATCAAGGCATCGCCTTGTCGAAAAGTCAGATTCTTGACGCGGTCTGGCACTACGACTTCGACGGGGAAGCCGGTGTCGTCGAAACCTACATCGGCTATCTGCGACGCAAGATCGACAACGGCGAACCGAAGCTCATCCATACGATCCGCGGCGTCGGTTATTCCCTCCGAGAACGGTAGACATGATGTCACTGCGGACGCGACTTTGGGCGGGTTTGGCCGCCACAGCGGTCGTACTGATCGTCGTTGCGGTCAGCATCACACGTACGACCATTCACGAGTTGTATCGCCAAATCGACGATCAACTGCTCGCTGTCTCCGATCGCCCTCTCCGGCCCCTACCTGGCTCCGATCCATCCGGTCGTGCGGCGCCTGAGTCCGAAGCTCCGAAGGACCTACCATCCCAGCCCACGCCGTCGAGCAGCGATGTGCGTCTGGGGCCCATGTATGAGGGCAGCTTGAGCACCCAGAACGAACTGGTCACGATATTTGCCTCCGACTCAAACGGCACCGCCTTGCCACCGCCGGACATCACCACGGCCCTGGTCGAACGACATGGCGATGGCCAGGTCTTCGAAGTCGGTTCAGCGGACGGTTCGGTGCACTACCGCGCGATCGCTCGCCGATTCGGCGCCGGTTGGGAGATCCATGCACTTCCCACATCAGACGTCGACTCGACGCTGTCGACGTTGATCCGCTGGGAGGTAATCGGCTTGTTCGTCGTGCTCATGACACTCAGTGCTGTGGCCTTCTGGGTTGATCGACTCGGACTGCGTCCGGTGAAACGGATGACCGCCGTCGCGGCACGGATCGCGGACGGCAACATAGGTGAGAGGATTCCCGATTCGGCACATCCGCGCACCGAAGCAGCGGCGTTGGGTTCGGCCCTGAATGCCATGCTCGAACGGATCGAGGCATCGACAAGCGCCCAAGCCGCATCCGAAGCGCGCCTGCGGCGGTTTGTCTCTGACGCATCTCACGAACTTCGAACACCGATTACGACAATCAACGGATACGCCGAGCTATACCGAGTGGGCGGCCTGGGAACGACCGAAGCGCTGGACGACGCGATGAGGCGCATTGAAGAAGAGGCCCAGCGCACTGCACGTCTCGTCGAAGACATGTTGACACTCGCAAAACTAGATGAGCAGCGTCCCCTGCAGATGGAGCGGGTTGACCTTGCGGCCATGGCGACCGACGTGGCAAACGACGCGCGGGTCGCCTTGGCGTCGCAGAGCCCGACATCGACCCCTCAACGCGCCTCGACGGATCGTGATGGATGCGACATGCCCGGCGATGGACGTCGTTGGCGACGCCGACGGATTGCGTCAGGTCCTCACCAACGTCGTCGGCAATGGGATAGTTCACACAACCGGCGATGTCCGTCTCCGTGTAGCGAAACTCGATGGTTCGGCCGTAGTCATCGTCGAGGATGACGGTCCGGGGATGACATCTGCAACCGCTGCGAGGGTGACCGAACGGTTCTATCGGGTGGACCACTCCCGATCACGTCATGCTGGCGGCTCTGGTCTAGGGCTCGCTATTACACAAGGCGTCATGGCAGCCCACGGCGGCGACGTCTCGATCCACAGCGCCCCAGACACAGGAACGACGGTCGTGCTCACGCTGCCGCTGCCCGACAAACCCGACGAGGTGAACAAACGTGAACATGGCACAACACCACAGGACTGCAGCGACGGCTCGGAGGTGACCGGATAGGCGGTCTGCACAATCGCTGCTATCGGCGTCGATTCTTCAAACGTTCACGGGCGCGTTCACGGGCTCGCGCATTGCGTTCCTCCCGTGCGGTTCCCCGAGCGTCCGACGTCTTGGGTGGTTCGGGGGTCGGGAGCGCGTCGTCGCTGAACAGCAGCTCCAAAAACTGGACGATCGCGAAGATATCCTCTTCGGCGGTTGGCTTCTTCGCACCCACGGCGGCCGCTTTGCCTCGCCGCTCGGGACGCGGCACCGGCATCGCCAACTGTCCATCGGGTTTCAGCATCGCCTTCGGCGACAGTCGTTGAAGGCGAATCGAACGTGACGCGCTGAGGTGCAGGGGGCTCATCCGGACCGTGTCGCGTTGGATCGCCAGCTCTCGAATATCGACCTGACGCAACGTCAGTCTCAGCCGGGCGACGATGAGCAGCGCCTCAGCAGCGGATGGCAGCGGGCCATAACGGTCTTGCCATTCGTCCCTGAGCCCTTCGATGTCGTCGGTACTCTCGACCTGACTTAACCGTCGATAGGCCTCGACACGCAGGTCTTCACGTTCGATGTAGTGCTTGGGAAGGTGGGCGTCGAGCGGCAGATCGAGCGTGATCTCTTCGTGCTCCTCGATCGGTTCGCCCTTGCGTTCGGCGACGGCCTCGGTGACGAGTTGGCAGTACAGGTCGAATCCGACCGCGGCGATATGGCCAGACTGCACCTGCGACAACAGGTTCCCTGCGCCGCGCATCTCCAGATCGCGCATGGCGATCTTGTAGCCCGACCCGAGATCGGTGAACTCGCCGATCACCTTCAAGCGCTCATAAGCCTCTTCGGTCAACTTCCGGTCACGCGGGTGGAACAGGTAGGCATAGGCGCGTTGCCCGGACCGTCCAACCCGCCCGCGCAGCTGATAGAGCTGCGCCAAACCAAGTGCGTCCGCACGGTCGACGACCATCGTGTTCACGGTGGGCATATCTATCCCGTTCTCGACGATCGTGGTGCAGACCAAAACGTCATACTCCCGATCGGCGAATTCGAGCACGACTTGTTCCAGCGCCTGCTCATCCATCTGCCCGTGGGCCACAGCGACACGAGCCTCGGGCACCAGGGCCGAGACGTCGCGGGCGACATGTTCGATGTCGGCGACCCGGTTGTGGATGAAGAACACCTGGCCTTCACGCAGCAATTCGCGGCGGATCGCCTCGGCAACGGCCCGTTCGTCGTAGGGGCCTACAAAGGTCAAGATCGGCTGGCGGCCTTCCGGTGGCGTGTTCACCAGGGAGAGGTCGCGGATGCCCGTGAGGCTGAGTTCGAGGGTCCGGGGGATCGGCGTCGCGGTCAAGGTCAGCACATCGACCGCTGTTCGGAACTGCTTGATCCGCTCTTTGTGTTGAACGCCGAAGCGTTGTTCTTCGTCGACGATCAACAGACCCAGGTTCTTAAACTCGATGTCTTGGCTCAGGAGCCGATGGGTTCCGATGACGACATCGACGCTTCCATCGGCGAGCCCTCGGATAATCCGGCGCTGGTCAGCTGGCGTCGCGAAACGACTCAACACCTCGACGTTGACGGGATACGCGGCAAATCGCGATCGAAAGACTTCACCGTGCTGACGGGCCAGAATCGTCGTCGGCACGAGCACCGCAACCTGTTTGCCGTTCTGGACCGATTTGAATGCGGCTCGAATCGCCACCTCGGTCTTGCCGTAGCCGACGTCGCCACAGACCAGCCGGTCCATAGGTTTGGCCGACTCCATGTCCTCTTTGACCGCTTCGATCGCGGCGAGCTGATCAGGTGTCTCTTCGAACGGAAACGCTTCTTCAAACTCGTGCTGCCACGGGTTGTCCGGCGCGTGTGCAAAGCCCTCGGTCATCTGCCGGGCTTTGTACAGTTCGACGAGTTCGTCGGCGACCTGCTGGACCTCGGCGCGTACCTTGGCTTTCTGTCGGGCGAAGTCCGCGCCACCCATCTTGTTGAGCGTCGGGCTATCACCGCCTGTATAGCGCCTGATCGCGTCGACGTTTTCGGTGGGTACATAGAGCTTGTCGCCGCCGCGGTACGCGACCAGGAAATAGTCCTTCTCGCCGCCGCCAATGGCTCTTGACACCATGCCTTCATAGCGGCCGACGCCGTGGGTTTGATGCACCACGTAGTCGCCGGGTTTCAGATCGTCATACGCATCGTCAGCGCGCGAACGGGCGGCTCGCCGCCTGCGCGTGTTGCGCCGCCCCGTCAGGTCGGATTCCGCGATGATCGCCAACTTGATCGCGGGCATGACAACCCCGCGCTCGATGGGCGCGACGATCGTGCTAATTCCCGAAGTCATCGGCTGTTCGGACTCGAGTTGGAGGCCGGTCACGTCGGTGACGATGGCGTTTTCGTCGCCGAGGATTCGACGCATCCTCGCTGCTGAACCCTCACCGTCAGCGGCCAACAACACTCGATAGCCGTCGCCCGACAGTCTGGTCAGGCGCTCGACGAGAGCGGGAAGGTCGCCGAGTATTCGTTCAAACGCGGACGCCCCAAACACCGGCGTATCAGGACCGTCCGGCAGCGCTAACGACGTCCACACATCGGCGTCACTTCGGGCGAGCAATTGGCCAAATGGCAGCGACAGCCGGGGGAACTCTTCACCATGCGCACCCCAGGTCACCGCGAGACTGCGGGCGAGGTCACGCTCTTCATCGGCGAGCATCTCAGCGCGATCGCGCAGTCGACCAGGTTCGCACAGCAGCACCAAACCATGTTTGGGCATGCGGTCGGTCAGCATGTCGTCGCTGTCGACGAGCCACGGCAGCCACGACTCCATCCCATCGAACAACTCACCGTCGGCAAGCCGCTGCCACTGCTCGGCACCCCACGGCTGTTCCTCGATCAGTCTGCGTGCTCGCTCGCGCATCTCGTCGTCGAGGATCACTTCGCGCGCTGGTGGCACATCGACCCGGTCGACCTGGTGGGTTCGACGTTGATCGGCGACGGCGAACTCGTCGATCCGTTCGATTTCGTCATCCCACAGGTCGATACGCACCGGGTGAGCCGCGGTCGATGGATAGATGTCGACGATCGAACCGCGAACGGCAAACTCGCCTCGTGCCTCGACCTGGTACTCGCGGCGATACCCAAGGCGCGACAGCGCAACGACGATCTTGTCCCGGTCGATGTGAGCGCCGGGCCGAAGCGACAGCATCGATTTGGCACTCGAAGGAGCAAGCCGCTGTATCAGTGCCCGGATCGGCGCGACGATGACGGTCCCGGACTGGGCGTCATCATCGGTGGCCGCGTCATCGGCGACCCTCTTGGATGCGACGCTGTTGGTGTTTGTGGCGTCGGGGTCGGGTTGTTCGAGCCTCAAGACGACTTCGGAGCGGCGGCCCATCGTTTCGACGCTGGGCGACATCCGCTCAAAGGGCAGCGTCTCCCAGGCGGGGAACAAAGCCACCGATCCAGCACCGATGAACTCGCCGAGGTCGTGAGCGAGACGTTCCGCTTCGGCTTCGGTCGGGACGACGACCAAGATGGGGTGACGATGCCCCAAACGGTGGAGTCCCGCGACGGCAAGGGCCCGACCGGCCTCAGGAATGGCGACGCGTTCGGCGCGCCCCATAAAGAAGCTCGATGCGGTCGTATCCGAGCGAAGGCGGCGCAACACACCGGCCAAGGGGGCGGATCCTCGCCGAGCCGACATCGCCCGAGCGTCGGACCCTGCCTCAGGCGGCGTGGAGGCCGCGGCGCCGGTCGATTTAGAAGTCGTGTCGCCCATAGGTCGTCATGTCCCGTCGCGGATGTGTCACACCCGTCCGTTGAAGTCGCTCATCGCCCGATCAACCCCGTCGTCGACAATGCACTCACACGCGCCGGCCGCAGCGAGCAGCGTTGCCGTCATTTCGGTTTGCTCGACCTTGGAGAATGCCGCCAGCACGTGCGACACCCCTCGCTCTTTACCTCCGGGAGGCTTGCCGACCCCGATGCGGGACGCGAACGAAGTCTGATGAGCTGAGGTGCGCTGCTATCGATCGGAGCCCGTTGTGTCCAGCAAGGCCGCCGCCGTCTTTGACTTTCAGCACGCCCGGAGCCAGATCGAGTTCGTCTTGGACGACGATGATTTGTTCTGGGCCAAGTTTGTACCAGCGGGCGAGCGCACCAACGGCACGACCCGACTCGTTCATATAGGTCATCGGCTTGACGAGGGCTACCTGGTGACCACCCAGGCGGGTCTCAGCGAAGAGAGCGTTGTGCTTGGACTTGAGCGTCGGGTTTCCGGCACGGTCAAGCAGTTCGTCGATGACGGCGAAGCCGACGTTGTGGCGTGTTCGTTCGTACTTTGGACCCGGATTACCCAGGCCGACGATGAGCCAATCCAATGTCGACCCGAAATTCGGCAGAGGCGACGAACCAACGAGGCCTTATTCGGCCGCCTCAGCACCTTCGGTGGAACCCGAGCTCTTGAGACCACGGGGAACCATGATGACCACCACCGACTGGCGGGGATCAGACCTGAGCTCGACGCCGGACGGCAGTTTGACGTCCTCGGCTCGGCACTGGTCACCGAGGTCGAGGTCGGTCACGTTGACCTCGACATAGTCAGGAATGCTGTTGGGCGAGACCGCAACCTTCAGGCTGGTCTGCACCTGGTCGAGCACCCCACCGGACTTCACACCGATCGACTCACCGGCGAGGTGAACCGGAACGTCGACGACGACTTTCACGTCGGGGTTCACCTTGACGAAGTCGACGTGTTCGACCGTCAGGCGGATCGGGTGGATCTGGGTCTCGCGGGGAAGGGTCAGGTAGTCCTCGCCGTCGAGCTGAAGGGTGATCAAGGTGTTGTAGCCAGCGTGGCCAGCAACGATGTGACCAAAATCATGTGCATCGACCGTGATCTGGGTGGCGTCGACATCGGTTCCGTAGAGGACTGCCGGGATGCGACCCTCGCGGCGGAGTCGCCGGGACTCGCGCGATCCAATGTCGGTACGCGGTGCTGCAGCGAGAGTGACGTCAGCCATGACTTTGGGCTCCAAAAACGAGGTGTGAAATGTAGGTGACCGCAGGACCGCACGATTCTGGAGCGGTACCGAGACGAGCGAGGCGCTCTGAGCGCGGCCACATATTGTGTAGCCGACGGACCGGTCATTTCCAGCCGGAACCGAAATGCGTGCCGGAGCGGTAGCGCCGGACGCGCCCCAAGCGGCGCTAAGAACGGATGTTTTCGCCTTCGAAGATCTCGCTCACCGACGTGTCGTCAAAGACCGCGCGCAGCGCCTGTGCTATGACGTCGGCGACCGACAGCACATGAAGTTTGTCGAAGCGCTTGTCCGGCGCGATTTCGAGAGTATTGGTCACGACCACTTGCTCGATCGGCGCCGCTTCGAGCCGTTCGACCGCTGGCCCCGACAAAAGCCCGTGCGTAGCCGCTACATAAACCGAAACCGCCCCTCGACTCATCAGCAGTTCGGCAGCGGAGGTCACGGTGCCTGCGGTGTCGATCATGTCGTCCACGATCACCGCCGTCTTGCCAGCGACGTCACCGACCACTTCGGTCGCTACCGCTGTGTTCATCGTGCCCGGTGGGCGCCGTTTGTCGATGAAGGCGATATCGGCGCCGAGATGGTCTGCGAAGCGACGCGCCATCTTGCCGCCACCCGCGTCGGGAGCGACTACCACGACATCTCCGTCGATCGTCTCGCGGAGGTATTTGGTGAGGCCGGGTAGGGCGGTTAGGTGGTCGACAGGCTTATCGAAAAATCCTTGGATCTGACCGGTGTGCAGATCGACGGTGATGACGCGATCGACGCCTGCGACCGTGAGTAGATCGGCGAGCAACCTCGCCGAGATGGGTTCGCGCCCACTCGCCTTACGGTCCTGACGGGAATAGCCGTAAAAGGGGCAGACCGCCGTGATGCGTTTCGCCGACGCCCGCTTCGCAGCGTCGATCATGATGAGCTGCTCCATGATCCGTTCATTGATGGGATCGGAGTGGCTTTGAAAGATGAACACATCGGCACCGCGCATCGAGTCGCCGTACTTGACGTGAATTTCGCCGTTGGCAAAGGTGTTCAGATCGACCTTGCCGAGCCGGATACCCAGGCATTCAGCAATTTCGGACGCGAGTTCTTGGTTCGCCCGCCCCGCAAACAACATCAGTTTCTTCTCGGTCACCTGGGTCCGAGCTGCCGCGGTCGCCACGTCATTCCTCCGTACTGCTGTGAGATCGTTACTGCTGTGTGATCGTTCGTTCTTGCCGATATTTGCCGCACCCGTCACTTCGACGAATGAGGCGCCTCCGTCGTGTCGTCGCCTGAGCCCGCCCCGGCGTCTGAACCGGGTTTGCCGAGCGGTCGAGCCGGGACACCGACGACGGTCTCACCCGGTTGGACATCTCTCGTCACGACGGCACCAGCACCCGTTTTTGCCCCCGCTCCGACGGTCACCGGGGCGACGAGAACCGAATTGGAGCCGATAAATGCGCCGTCGCCGATCACCGTTTTGGACTTGTTGACACCGTCATAATTGGCGGTGATCGTGCCCGCACCGACGTTGGCGCGAGCTCCGACTTCGGCGTCACCTACATATGAAAGGTGCGGGACTTTGGCGCCGGGCGCCAGACGGGCGTTCTTGGTCTCGGCAAAGCTTCCGACCTTGGCCCCCTCAGCGAGCGCGGTCCCTTGGCGAAGGTGAGCGAATGGACCGACGACCGCGCCCGGCCCGATCTCGGCGCCGACGATCCACGAATGCGGAACCTGGGCGGAGGGGCCGATGTGGGCATCATGTGCCGTCGTATGCGGACCGACCCGTGCCCCGGAGTGAACGATCGTCGCGCCGGTCAGGGATGTGCCCGGCTCGATCGTGCAGTCCGGTTCGAGCAGGACCGATACCTCGACATAGGTGGTGGCTGGATCGGTGATCGACACCCCGCTCAACATCCATTGGCGATTGATGCGATCGCGCAACACGCGGGCGGCCTCGGCAAGCTGGGCCCGGTTGTTCACACCGGCGACTTCAGCAGCGTCGGCGAGACAAATAGCGAGTCGGTCATCGTCGGCGCCGAGGATCTCGACGATGTCGGTGAGGTAATACTCACCCTGGGAATTCTGGGGCGTCAGTTTGCCGAGCGCTTCGTCGAGGCGCCCGATCGACCAGGTACATGCCCGCGTTGATCTCGTTCAGGGCGAGTTGGTCGGGGGTAGCGTCACGGTGTTCAACGATCGCCTGGGCGTTGCCCGCTGCGTCGCGAACCACCCTGCCGTAGCCCGTTGGATCCTCGACCGTCGCAGCGACGAGCGCCCCCACGACACCGGTCGGTGAACCCGCCTCCAGCAGCCGACCGATGAGCTCGGAGGTGACCAACGGCGTGTCGCCGGCGAGGATCAACACGTGATCCGCCCCCGATCCGGGCCGGTCGAGAGCATTGACGGCGTCAAGGCCCACCCGAGCGGCGTCGCCCGTTCCCAGTTGGGCCTTCTGTTGGGCGTACGTCACATCGACCAGACCGAAGGTTCCCGCTGCGATATCAGCGTCGAGTGAGGCCTGCACCTCGTCGGATCCGTGCCCGACGACTATGACGGCCCGGGAAATTCCGGCGCCCGTCAATGCTGCCAGCACGTGGGAGAGCATCGAACGCCCGGCGATTTCGTGGAGAACTTTGGGGCGGGAAGACCGCATGCGGGTGCCATGCCCCGCGGCAAGAACGATCGCCGTCGTGTGGTGGGTCATACGCTACAACCTTGCTCGGGGGCAGGGACTCGAACCCCAACTTGCAGGACCAAAACCTGTCGTGCTGCCAATTACACCACCCCCGAAAGAGTCATCAGAGGTTACTCGATCGCGCTGGCAGACCGGCATGCCGGGATTCGGGGATCCACCGAACCACATCAACTCAAGTTCAACGAGCCATTGCCCGATATTGGTCATGCGGTTCCAATTGGTCGGTCGCCGTGACGATTGCAACGTTGCGACGCGCCGATATCGACCTTGTTCAGCAGTGCCATGAAGGCCCAGGGAGTGCGGCGACGCACCCCCTGGGCCTTCATACATTCCGGTGCTAAACCCCGACACACAAGAAGATCTACTTGACATTTGCTCACGGTTTGTACAGACTTGGTTTACAGCCGGTCGCCATTTGTCTAGTCGGACGTTTCTCCCGACTCACCGACCGGCGCAAACGGAAGGTCATCATGAGCACTCCAACCGTTTCCGCCGCCCCCCGACGAGCCGCTCGTCAGCGAGCCGCTCGTCAAGCCCCGGTCATCGGCACCGACACGCGCGACCGAAAGCGGCTCCTCTGGGCAATCGGACTGCTGGTCCCACTACTACCCCTGCTCAGTGCACGCCTCGTCTCGATCACGGGATCCGACTGGGCCTGGGGATTCGGCGTGCCCTTCGTGTTCGTCATCATTCCGCTACTCGATCTGGTCATGGGGAAGGACACCAACAACTTCAGCCCCCAGTTCTGGGAATCGATCCAGCACGACCGCTACTACCGCTACCTCACCTACGCATTCATACCCATCCAGTTCGCCACCCTCTTCTGGTCGGCCCGCCTGCTGACCAGCGGCGAACTCTCGATCATCGGGTCCATTGGCTTGTCCCTCACCGTCGGGATCGTCTCAGGGGTTGCGATCAACACCGCTCACGAACTCGGACACAAGCACCCGACCATCGAACAATGGCTCGCCAAGATCGCCCTCGCCCCAGCCTGTTATGGACACTTCTTCATCGAACACAACCGCGGTCATCACAAGAACGTGTCGACTCCCCTCGACCCCGCTAGCTCACAGATGGGCGAAACGTTCTATGAGTTCTGGTGGCGCAGTGTGTCCGGTTCGGTGAGATCCGCCGTCTCGCTCGAATCCACACGCGCCCGACGCACCGGCCGTTCCTTCTGGTCCCCACGCAACGATGTGCTCAACGCGTGGGCGATGAGCATTGCCCTGTTCGCCGTGATGACGGCCTTCTTCGGGCTTGCCGTGCTGCCCTGGATGGCGCTGCAAGCAATCATCGGATTCAGCCTGCTCGAAATCGTCAACTATCTCGAACACTACGGACTACTCCGCGAGCAGCGGCCCGACGGTCGGTACGTCCGCACGCAACCACAGCACTCGTGGAATGCCAACAACGTCATGACCAATCTGTTGTTGTTCCACCTGCAGCGCCATAGCGACCACCACGCCAACCCGACGATCAGGTACCAGGCGCTCCGGCACTTTCCCGACACCCCCCAGTTGCCGACCGGGTACGCCGGCATGATCGTGCTAGCCGCCGTCCCGCCGCTCTGGCGACGCGTCATGGACCCCAAAGTCGTCGCTCACTACGGAGGCGACCTGTCCAAGATCAACATGCATCCGCACTATCGCCGGATGATGGAATCAGGGGCTCTCCCCCGCTCGCTCCAGGGGATCCAAGGGGCCGTCACCCCGCTGCCGCACTAGCCCGACCAGGCCACTGACGCCGCTCATGGTCAGCGCTGCTCGCGGCGCCGCCGTAGCCGACTCGCGGGTCGCTGGCCAAGCGGATTGAACAAATGTTCGTTGGATGGCCGCTATGTGAGCTGGTTAGCGTGAAGAACGGCCCCATCACCGCAGCCCGCGACGCGTACGATTCAGAATCGGCCCGCACACCCGACGGAGGAGCCCATGCCAACATCTCCGACACCTCAAACAGCCTCAGACTCGATGAGGGCTCGCATCCTGGACACCGTCGGCACGTTGCTGGCAGACATGCCGTGGAACCGGGTGAGCATGCGGGAAGTCGCTCAGGGAACCGGCGTCAGCCGCCAGACGGTCTACAACGAATTCGAGAACCGGGAGTTGCTCGCTAAGGCCTATGTCCTGCGCGAAACCGGCCGCTTCATGGATGCGGTCGACCAGGTGGTAACCGCTAACGCCGACAACCCCCGTGAAGCGGTAAGAGCGGCGGTCAATGTCTTCCTCGTCGGCGCGGCACATCATCCGGTGCTGCACCGCGTCGCCCACGGCGACTGGTCAGACGGACTCCTAGAAGTCGCGTTGACCCCATCAGAAGCACAGGTGGTCGGCGTCGCTGTGCTGCAACTCCGCGACGTCATCCTCAGAAACTGGGGATTCATCGCCGCACCCGCAGCGAACAACCTCGCCAACGGAGCGGTCCGCCTCGCCTTGTCATATGCAGCGATGCCGATCGACCCCGACGACACCGACGCCAGCACCGACGCGATCATGGCGATCCTGAACCCGGTCATCGACAGCGCAACCTGACCAAAGCCGCTGAACCAACGGAGCGACCGAATGGCTCGGATCGCTCTGACCCCGTGAACGGGACTAGTTTTCAACGATTCACAACAGCAACCACTCGGCAGAAACCGCCTGTCCAACATGCGGAGGCCGACCGACTTTAACTAGGGTGCCCGACTCGTGGGATCTCTCATCAAAAAGCGCCGCAAGCGCATGCGTAAAAAGAAGCACAAGAAGCTGCTGAAGCGGACGCGATTCCAGCGTCGCAACAAGTAGCAATCGCTGATGAGGCCCCGGGGACGAAGTTCCGGGGTCTTTTCAACGGTCGATGCTCTCCATTGCGGAGAGCGGGTTGCCTCAGCCTTTGACGGACGCCGCGTCCAGACCACCTGCCGCCGGGAATTCTGATACCCAAGCGTGTATGGCGGTTCGGCTGCGAAGCGTGTCGGCAATCACCGATGCATCCGCGGCGTCGCGCCCAGACAACGTACGATGCGCCGCTCCCCGCAAGGGTTGCAGGCCGATCGAGCGCCCTGAGTTCGTCAGCGAAACTGGCCAATGCAGGGCAGGCAGCGTGCGCAGCGGGTTCTAAGTCGTTGCGCAGTACCTGGACCGCGCCACGCCAGGACCGGGGCGCCTCGACCTCTCGACCGACCGGGCCACCCATCTGGTCCCACATGCGGTACACCTCGGGCGTCGACACCGACAGCGGTGGCGTCGCAACCACAACCCACACCGATTCCAGCTTCGGAGCCGGGTTGAGGACATCGCCGACTCCGCGCATGTACATCGGTGCATCCGCCCAGCAGATCGGCACATCAGAACCCAACCGGCAGCAGCGACGGCACGCTGGTCCTTCTCGGAGACCGACAGGATCCGACCCAACAGCCGGATCACAGCACCCGCATCGGCCGACCCTCCACCAAGCCCACCGCCAGCGGGAATGCGCTTATCCACCCCAGGTGCCAGGCACCGTCCGGCCTACCGTCGAACCCGGACCGCTGGTCCGTCTCACCGAGGAACTGAACGGGCGATCCGGCGGATTCAAACATGGCGAGGGCCGCGGCGACCGCCAAGTTGTTCACATCGGCTGGGATCTCGATCCGGTCGACGGAGGATCTTTGGAACGTTGCTGGCTATAGACGAGGACCGGCTCGCTGCCCGTCGTGACCGAAACGACGTCGTGCGGCCGCTGCAGGGGTGCCGTCAGCGCGTCGAGCAGGTGATACCCATCGGGGCGAGTGCCGACGATCTGGAGGGTCGCCGTGAGTTTGGCTGGCGCTTTGATCGCAACCGTGGAACTGACATGTGGATGGCTCTTCACCGGGCTCATCTTGTCGCGCCTGGCCGAAGTGCGCCCACCGACGCAGCCGCCCTCGGTCGGCCTCACCACGAACTCCGGCACATGACTGCACCGCAACCAGGGGGCGTCACCACAGCAGACGGGTCCCACCCCGCATCACGTCGGGTTGAGAGGTCGAACGATCGGCGAACATCTCGGTCACGATCTCAGAGCGCGGCGGCCAACGACTCCCACTCCTGCAGTGTGACCGTCTCGGCACGACGGCCCGGGTCGACTCCGACCGATTCGATCACATCGGTCGGACAGACCGCAGACAGCGAACGGCGCAGCGTCTTGCGCCGCTGCTTATATCCCGCTTCGATCAACGAAAACAGGGGTTCTGGGCGACCCAGGCGAGGTGCACCTGGATGCCGGACGATCCTGACCAACGCAGAGTCGACGCGAGGCTTTGGATAAAAGACCGTCGGTGGGACGCGACGGATAACTTCGGCATTTCCGTACCAGGCCACCTTGAGCGATACACCGCCCACATCGCTGGTGCCCGGTGGCGCTGCGAGCCGGTCAGCGACCTCGGCTTGGACCATCACAAAGACCGAACGAACTTGTGCTGCTTCGGCGAGGATGTCCATCAGCAGCGGAGTGGCGACGTTATAGGGAAGGTTGGCGACGACGCGAGCGGGCTCGTCGCCGGTCACCGCTGCGATATCGACGGAGCGGGCATCATCATTGATGACCCGAACCATGGGGTCCCCATGGAACGTCTGGGCGACCAACGCTGCGAGCGCGCTGTCGATCTCGATGGCGGTGACCCGGGCCCCCGCGTCTCGAAGCTGCCGAGTGAGCGCACCCAAACCCGGACCGACCTCGATGACGTGTTCCCCAGCCTCAACGCGTGCGAGTTCGACGATGCGACGGGTCGTGTTCGGGTCGATGAGGAAGTTCTGTCCACGTGACCGCTTCGGACTGAGCCCTGCTGCGGTCAGCATCGAACGGGCACCTGACGGGTGGCGGGGATCGGGTGTTCCTGCATCGAGGCTGACGGTCGACATCTCTGAGTTTCGAACCATGTCAGATTGCCGCTCGTTCCGACACCAGGCGGAACGTTACGGCGCGCACGTGGGCCAGGCCGAGAAGCCCGAGCGAGCGATCAGCTTTTGTGCAGCCTCGTCCTGGAGGGCTGGCGGTGAGGTGTGGGGCATACCGGAATAACCCAGGCCCGCCCAAGTGGAAGGTGAAAACTGGTAGGCGCCGAAGTATCCGTTCCCGGTGTTGATCGAGTAGTTCCCACCCGACTCGCATTGGCGGAGGTGAGCGAGCTGGGCCTCGGTTGCTCCGTTCGCTACGGGCGCAGGTGCTTTGGTTCCGACTCGAACAATCCTCGGGATTGGATCGATCAGGCGTTCACGATTCTGCTCTGCGACCTCTTGGTCAGGGCCAGGATTGGTGACCAGATAATGGACGACATCGCGGCCGATCTGGCCGTCTTGGACGAGCTGTGACTGGCCAGCAGGCAGGTTGCCGTCGGGTTGCTCAATCGTCTCAAAAGCGACATCAACCTGCTCGGAATATGGCACCACTTCGGGTTCGGGGGCCTTGGTCGTCGGCGGCGCGGTCGTTGCCGACGACGCTGCGGCCGATGTCGACGTGGCCTTGGCCGGGGCGCTCGTCCCCATGGTGGCATCCGGGCCAGCGACGTTGGTCTGGCCAGCACCGCCCTGGTCAGCATTGGCGAGATCATCCTCGGCTGAGCCTTGAGCATTGGACGGCACGCTCGGTGAGGTGCCGACATCGGCACCGGCCGGCAGTTGCGTGAGTTGTCCCTCGAAATTTCGGACCACGGTCACGCGGAGGCCGTCCTGAAGTTCTGACTCGGGAAGCGGCACCACCGTGTCGTTTGCTCCCAGGGTGATGGCCTGGGAGGCCAACAGCTCAGCGACGGTGCCAGCATCGCTGAGGACGGGTGTTTCGGTCCCACCATCGATGATCGTGACCGATGCAGCCCCTTGCCGCACGACGATCAAGTCACCGGACTGGAGTGCCCGTGTCCGATCGACGGGAACGCCTTGAACGCCGAGGTCGGTCACGACCTCCTCGGGCGTCTCACCTGTCGACCACACGGTGCGCACCGCGTCGTCGATCTGCAGGGTGTATACGTTGGCGACCTCGACGGTGACTGCCATGCCCTCGACGAACGGGGTCTTGCCCGGAGGTTCGACACGGTCGTGATCACCCAGACGAACGCCAGCATTGTCGAGCGCCTCGCTCACCGTCTGAGAACTCGAGCTGACCGCGATGAGTTCGTCGTTGAGTGAAAACTCGACGGTGCCGGTCCCGCGAAAGGCCAGCGAGGCGACCAGGACAACGAGCAAGACAACGGCACCCGAGGTGGCGAGCCGCACACCGCGGGGCAACGACAAGATCCGGTGACTCAACGACGGTTTGTTCGGACCCCAGATGCCCGCCGAACTCTGCGCACGCGCCTGAGCCCGACGCTGCGCTGGCGACTGCACCGAACCAAAACCGCTGAGCTTGTTCGACCGGGAACCGCGGGTATGGCCGCCGCGCGAACGAGGGGACGCGGCTTTCCTTCGGGGTGCGCTGGCAGGCCGCAGGACCCCGCTGCGCGAAGGGTCGGCCGAACGCCGCTGCGGTGGTCCATCAGAGGGCGACTCGGGGGTTGCATCGTCGATCCGCGACCAAAACTCGTGTTCCAAGGCGTTGTCGGCCCGCGTTCGTCGCTGTTTGCGTGACTGAGGATCGCCCGATGTCGGCATGGTGTGCGCTCCCGCCGGTCGCTAGCTATCAACCTTGAAGGCTGACGGTGCCCTTGGGGTGCGGAAGGCTTTCGACGTGAAGCAATCGCCACGAACCCACCACAGGAGCGTTCAGTTTGCCACCTTGAGCAGGGGCGAGTCATGTCGCAGCCCCTGCGGGCACGATCAACTTTGTGTCGATGCCCGGTCCAAACCAAACGCCGTCAGTGTGTTTTGCCTCGTCGCGGCGAGCGTCTCGTCGGGATCCTCCTCGCGAACTCGAGCGAGTGCACGACCGACATCGGCGACCCACGCGGGGCGGTTCGACTTCCCGCGATGGGGCACCGGCGCCAGATAGGGACTGTCGGTTTCCACCAGCATCCGGTCCGCTGGCACACAGCGCGCGGCCTCGTGGACAGACGTCGCGGCGGGAAAGGAGACGATCCCCGAAAACGAAATCCAGCAGCCTCGCTCAAGCGCCGCATCGGCGTCTTGGGGTCCGCCAGAAAAACAGTGGATAACGGTATTGCTCGGGACGCCTTCGGTGTCGAGGACCCGCCAGGTTTCCTCCCAGGCGTCGCGCGTATGAATGACCAACGTCCGGTTCATCTCATGTGCCCAACCGATCTGAGTCGCGAACGCGTTCTGTTGATCGAGTAGCGAGGAGTGCTCGTAGTAGAGGTCGATTCCCGCCTCACCAATACCGACGACTTGAGGGTCATTGGCCAGGCTTACAAGCTGAGCGGATTCCTCGGGCATGCGTCCAGAGTCATGAGGATGCAGACCGACCACAGCGAACAGATTCGGCAGTGTTCGAGCGACCTCGACCGCCAGTAGCGAAGTGGCCAGTTCGGTTCCGATGCAGATGGCAGCGCCGACATGTGCGCTCGCGGCATGCTCCATCAGTACCGCTGGTGAATCATCGAGTTTGAAGCGGTCAAACTGCGCGTCGAGCCCTTGAATGTGGCAATGAGAATCGATCCAACCCGGGCCGATGACCGTCTCGACGCCCTGGGATTGACCGGAAGATGCTGTGGCCGATTCAGCGGACATAGTTGGAGACTCTCAGGATTCTTCAGCGATTCGGGGGAACAACGGGCCGCCCTTGGTCAGGACCGAACCGGCTTCGATCACGGGCCAGTTCGTCGCTTGGGGCAGTCTGCGATCACCGGGAGAGCCGCTTTGTCCGAGTCGAGCCCAGAGCGCTTCACATGCCCGAGGAATGACCGGCCACGCGCATAGCGCCATCGTCCCGAGCACTTGAATGCAGGGCCCCAGGACCGCCGCCACACCCGCCGCGTCGCCCGCTTTGTGCAGCGCCCATGGCTCGTTCTGCTCGATAAAAGCGTTCGTCGTGCGAATCAGATCCCAGATGGCACCAAACCCGCGCTCAAAGTCGGTCGCGCCGAGGTAGTCGGTGTAGTTCGCGACCGCTGCGATCGACGCCTGTTCGAGTTCGCCCCAATCTTCGAGGTCGGGAGCAAGCCCACCCAGATAGTTGACCGCCATCGTGACCACCCTGTTGGCTAGGTTGCCGAAGTTGTTGGCCAAATCTGCGTTGTAACGCGACACCATGCCTTCGAAACTGAAGTCGCCGTCTGGACCGAATGGTTGGTCGCGCAAGAAGTGGTAACGAAACCCATCGGTCCCAAAGGTTGAGACCAGGTCGAGCGGGTGGATCTGGTTGAGGCGAGTCTTTGACATCTTTTCGCCACCGACGAGCAACCAGCCGTGCGCAAACACCTCTCGAGGCGGCGTGAGCCCTGCCGACATCAACATCGCGGGCCAGTACACGGCGTGGAATCTGAGAATGTCCTTGCCGACCAGGTGATGTGCTTCGGGCCAATAGCGGTCCATCAGCGCATCGTCACCCGAACCAAACCCGAGCGATGTGCAGTAATTGACCAACGCATCGGCCCACACGTATGCGACGTGGGCACTATCCCAGGGCAGCGGAACACCCCAGTCGATCGTGGTGCGCGACACCGAGAAGTCTTGAAGCCCCTGGCGGATGAAGCCGAGCACCTCGTTACGCCGGGTCGCCGGACGGACGGCATCGGGGTGCTTGTCGTAAAAGTCGAGCAGTTTGTCTTCGTACTTGGACAGCAAGAAGAAGTAGTTCTCCTCCTTCATCTGTTCAACCGGACGGGCGTGAATCGGGCAGTTCCCGTCGACGAGTTCGTCGTCGGTGTAGTACGCCTCGCAAGGAACGCAGTACTGCCCTTCATAGGTGCGCAGCTCGATGTCGCCGGCGTCGTACATCTTCTGGAGAAACGCCTGAACCGTCGCGTAGTGACGCGGTTCGGACGTCCGGATGAAATCGTCATAGGTGATGTCGAGAGCGTCCCATACCGAGCGGAACACCGCAGAGGTCTCGTCAGCGAGTTCGCGCGGTGCAATCCCTCTGGCCTCGGCGGCGCGCTGAATCTTGAGTCCGTGTTCGTCTGTCCCGGTCAGGAAGCGCACGTCGCGCCCCGACATGCGGTGCCAGCGGGCTAACACATCTGCGGCCACGGTCGTATATGCATGCCCGATATGGGGCACATCGTTGACGTAGTAGATCGGAGTCGTGACGTAATACGGCTGACTCACCTGGTCTCCTCGTTCGCCGGGATCGCACCTCGCGCCCGACAGATAGCTGGGTAGTAACGACGGCCATACCCGTCATGGCCCGAGGGGGCGCCGACACCGGTACCACGGCGGCGTGATGGGACGGGGTCGACGTTGCTCGGCCACAGATTATGGGCGTTCAACGTGGCTGGTCCTGTTCGCGCTGCGCTTCGATCACTCGTTCATATGCGTCACGGGCCGACAGCCCGAAGGTTGCCGCGAGTTCTTTTGCCACCTCTTTTGAACGCAGACCGCTGTTGAGGAGGGTCAGCATGAGGCGACGAATCTCCTCGCTGGACGGTTCCCTTTGTTCGGGGATGTGGGCAGCGAGCACGACGACGAACTCGCCGCGTGGCGGATGTTCATCGAAATGAGCAGCCACATCCGAGACGGTGCCTCTCAGCACCTCTTCAAAACGTTTCGTCATTTCGCGTGCCACGGCGACAGAACGCTGTGCCAATCCCGCTTCGCCAAGATCGAAAAGCAGTCGCTGAACCCGATGCGGCGATTCGAAGATCACCACCGTCGAGGCTTCCACAGCGATGGCGGCAAGTCGCTTCTTTCGGTCGGCGCCTTTGCGGGGAAGGAACCCTTCGAAGACGAACCGGTCGACGTGGAATCCGCTCAGAGCCAGCGCGGTCGTAATCGAATCTGGACCGGGAATGACGGTGACGGGAATGTCGGCCTCCGTGGCGAGACGGACCAGCTCAAAGCCCGGATCTGAGATCGTCGGCATCCCTGCGTCGGTGACGTATGCGACGGTCGCGCCCGCCCGGAGCCGTTCGACGAGCGCCCGACTGACGGTTCGCTCAGTGTGCTTGTGCAGCGCAAACAGACGTTGTCCGGCCGGAATATCCAATGCGGAGCGCATGGCCCGGGTTCGACGCGTGTCTTCGGCGGCGATGACGTCGACCGTCGTGAGGATGTGGATCACCCGTTCGCTGACATCGCTCAGGTTCCCGATCGGCGTGCCAACCAAGGCGAGGAGCGGACCATTCACTCTGGGTTGCCCTTCGATGGATGTGGCGTGGCGCCCCGACGTGGATGCAACAGGCGATCAGAGCGCTACGGCGAGACTGCGTCCTTCGACGATGAGGTCCTCGGGGATGGCATCCCATTCCCATTCGACTACGAACTTCGCCTGAGGAACCCATGCCGACATACGCCGGGGCTCCATGCGCTGGACTTTGAGCACCCGGCCGTCTTCGGCACAGAACGCGACACCCAACGGAACTTTGCAGCCAAACGTGTGGACGTGCCTGGTCTTGGGAAGAACCAGCATGTCGGTCATATGTGTCACACCGCGAGCACCCCGACGACGGGCCCCACGGTCCGACGCGACGACGGCATGGGCTAACGGCTCGCCATCAAGAGTGACGAAGGCATCTGCTAATTCGACCGGCTGGCGCATAGCGGCCCAGCCTACGCGACCTGTGGTGCGCAGCGGCAGTCAGAATGCCCCGCAGTCCGAGAGCGCCACACCTCCACCGTTATAATCTGCGCCTTTGTGAGCATGGGCGTTCAGCACCATCGCCAAGGGAGTCGTCATGGGTAAGAAAACCAAGAAGCGCAAGCTGCGGGCCCGCCGCAACAAGGCCAACCACGGCAAGCGACCGCGCGCTGGCCGTTAGTCACGGGTTCGACACAACGCCCTATAGACGGCTGGTGTGCTGGCGTGTGCCCCACGATGAGTGGCAGCGCTGCACAAGCCGGGGGTGAGATCGTGGCCAAGGCGGGCTGACTGGGAGTTGGCGGATGCCCGGTCACCCGACATCCGCTCGAGTGTGTGGAGGTCTGGCCGTTCGGCGGCAACCTCGCTCGAACTATTGGACGCGTCTGACCCGGCGTGGCTGAGGTCGCCGTCGGTGGACTGAGCCCTTGAAGCAAACGGGTCCAACCGATGGGTTCGAGCAGCTGGCTGTGTCCGCTCGGACCGGAGGGGCGGGTCGTCGTGATCGAGCCGCTCGACATTCAGGGTTGGCCGACTCTCGACCGTTGCCGCCGATGTGTGGATTTGCTCAGGCGACACCAGCTCTTTTCGCTGGACATGTGGGCGTCTTCAATGCGCCGGGCCGTCACCATGACTCGCCGATCGAATGACGAGACGGCTTTGTTGTAGTGGTTTACCGCTGAATCGAGCTGTTTGCCGATACGGCCGAAGTGCCCGGCAAAGACCGACAAGCGGCCATGGAGTTCTTTGCTCATCGCCCAGATCTCAGCGGCTTGAGCGGCGAGACGCTCTTGTTTCCAGCCGTATGCGACGGTACGGAGCAATGCCAGGAGCGTGCTGGGAGTTGCGATGACGACGTTCTGACCCATTGCCTCCTCCATGAGGTTGGGATTGGCTTCGAGTGCTGCTGTCAAAATGTGTCGCCCGGGACGAACATGACCACAAAGTCAGGGCTTTCGTCCATCGACGCCCAATAGCTCTTGCCGGCGAGCTGTGACACGTGTTTGGCCATCTGCTGAGCGTGACGTCGCTCATGTTGTTTGCGGCCAGCCTCGTCGGCAGCCTCGACCGCATCAGATACGCGTCGAGGTGCACTTCGCGTCGACGATGACGTGACGGCCCCGGCCATGTTGACGATCAGGTCGGGGCGTTGCCCGCTGCCATCGTGTGAGGTGGTGTGCTGTTCGACGAAGTCGGTGTGCGGGGACATCCCGGCGAGTTCGACCACTCGCCTCAGCGTCATCTCGCCCCAACGACCACGAACAGAAGGCTTGCGGAGCGCGACCCGGAGCTGCTCGGCCTCGAGCCGGATGGCTTCTTGTGATCGATGCAGACCGCGAATCTGGCCGATCATTTCACCGTGTGATTCCGAGCGTTGGCGATCGAAGATCTGGAGCTGTTGATCGACCTGTTTGAGCTGCTTATCGACCGACTCGGTCAGTGCCGCAAACTTACTGTGCGAGACTTCAAGCTGGTCGTCGAGGCCGTCTCGCAAATGTTTCATCTCGCCCTGGGCAAGGGTCATGAAGGACTGTTGAGACGCACCTAATGCCTCACTCGCCGCGACACGTGCAGCGTCGCTGGCGGCAGCTCGCGCAACGTCGATCAGTTCCGCCCGACTCAGCTGGTCGCCGGAGCCCCACCGAGCCTGACCCGGCTGGCGACGCCAGCTCATCGGCGCCCTGGCGTGAACGACTCCCGATGTGAACCCCGGCCAGTACCGCGCAAATGGCGACGAGAACGACGATGACGAGTGTGGTTGTGTCCATGTCTGGAATTGTGCCCGGAGGGTGTGACACTCAAAACGGTTCGGCCTCTGGCCCGGCATCACCCGTTCCCGCATGGCGCCATGCATGTGGGCCCAGTGGAGTTCCCGCGCCCCGTGAGGTGCCGTTAGGCGGTGAGCTGTTCGACGTTGGACGGTTTGCCGAAATAGAAGCCTTGGGCCCACCGGCATCCGAGGCGTTCGACCGCTTCGGCCTCGGATTCGGTTTCGACACCCTCGGCAACGACCTGCATCGACAAGGCCTCGCCGACCGATACCGCTGCGTGAAAGACAGATTCGTCACCGTCGCCTAGGTCTCGAACGACTCCCCGCCCAATCTTGAAGCCCGCCGCCGGCAGGCGTGAGAGGGTCCGCAACGAGAACAGCCCGGAGCCGAAGTTGCCGACGAGCAGGCCAGCACCCTCGCTGACCGTCTGTTCGAGGTCTCCTAAAGCGATATCCGAATCGACGACGCTGCTTTCGGCGAGTTCTAGGTAGAGCCCACCGCCCTCGGTGGCTTGTTTGACCCGACGCACACCGTCGACCAGATGCGGCGAAACCTGACCCGAGGAAATATTGACCGACATCCACAGCGAACGACCGAAGTGATCTGCGAGCGCTGGATAGTCGGCCGCGGCCGCCTCAAAGACGCTGTCGCCGAGCGCTTCGAGCAGCCCGAGCTCTTCGGCTATCGGCAGGAATTCGGCGGGAGGGACCTCCCCTAAGACCGGATCTGACCAGCGGGCGAGGGCTTCGACGCCGACGACTGCTCGGTCAGAGACGTTGACGATTGGCTGGTAGGCAAGGCCGATCAACCGATCGTGGACCGCCGTCGTCAGTTGGGTTCGGATCGCCGCAAGTCGGGACCCGTCGGGGCGCATCGCCGGGGAGAACAGCACCGGAGCAGAACGGTTTCGTTTTGCCTCATACATCGCCGCGTCAGCGTCGCCGAGGAACGCCTCGCCCGAACCCGCATCGCAGGGATTGAACACGACCACACCGATCGACGCTCGGGTCGAGATGACCTCACCTTCGACGTCGATGGGTACTTCGACCGCCTCGCCGAGGCGACTCGCGAGTTCCATCATGTCGTGGCAGGAATCAACGCCTTCGCACAGGACGACGAATTCATCTCCGCCCATACGAGCGACGGTGTCCTCGGCGCGGACGGTGCGCTGGATTCGCCCGGCCACCTGCCGGAGGACGTCATCGCCAACCCGGTGGCCCATCGTGTCGTTGATCGCCTTGAAACGATCGACATCGAGGTACATGACCGCCCCCGAAAGCCCGTTGCGACGCATCCGAGCAATGGCTCGATCGAGGCGGTCGAGCAACAACATTCTGTTAGGAAGACCGGTGAGCGCATCGTGCATCGACAGCCGGCGGAGTTCGGTTTCGACCCGTTGCTGACGAGTGATGTCGGATAGCTGGATGAGCACCCACGGGTTGTCCGCGATCTCGCGATGCCTTTTGACGACGTGCGAGCGCCCGTCGACGTGATCGCGAAGATCGATCTCGCGGGCTCGGTCCAGCGCGCGGTCGATGCGCGTCACCGACGCAGCCAGAGCTGCCCCAGCATTGTTCGACACGTGTGGGCTGAGGACTCTACGAGACCGCTCCCGCCCGTACTGGCGAGCCATCGTCACGAGTTCGGCCAAATACTCACCATGCGGTGCAGCGAGCAGCGACTGAACCGCACGGCCGACCAACGATCCTTGGTCTCCGAGCAAGGCACCGCCCGCATCGTTGACGAACCGCACCACGTTGTCGCCGTCGACGACGATCAGACCGTCGGAAGACGAATCGAGCAGATCGGTCAAGGGAAAAGGAAAGTTGGGCGGATCGGCCGATTGCATCTCGCCGTCGGTGCGGTTCCGTTCGGGCAACGATCACTCCAGCGACTCAAACCGTGTCATAGGGAACGGGCGGAGCGTAGCTACCAATCCATCGCCCACACCAATATCTGCGATGACTACATAAAAACTCAGGCGCATCTACCAGACCGATTGCAGCGAGTTGTAGAGCAACACAAACACACCGCTCAGCGCTCGACCAACGGCACCAGTCGATAGTCGGGCGTGATCGCTTGAGCCGCTAGCCATCGTGCAATCACCAACGACGACACGATGGCCGTTGCAAGGATGAGGAAGACCACCGCTACCTGCAGCTGAATTGCTGCGAGAGCATCCGCACCGGCCAACACCATGCCCACCGTCGCGCCCGGCAGGAAAATGACCCCCATCGTTCGGGTGGTCTCGGTCAGGGGCACCAGGGCATCTCGAACGACTCGACGAACCGTCGGGGCAATCGCCTCGGGGCCGGTAAATCCCAGGGCCAACATCGCTTCGATCTGGGGACGTTCGTCATGTGTAGCGCGGACCATTCCACGAGCGGAGAGCACCGATGAGTTCATGCTGTTGCCGATCATCATCCCCGCCAGCGGCACGAGACTGCGGCCGGTAAAGGCCAGAGCGCCGCTGAGGAACATCGGCGCCAACGCAAAGGTGGCGCACCCGACAAGACAGCCAAAGGCCACCCAGGCGAGCCCGGGAGGCCCTTGCGCTCGTCGGGCGAGGTTGTCCCCCGCCATCGCCGCCATCGCGATGGACCAGGCGGTTGCGAGCAAGATCGGGGCGTCGGGAGATATCACCAGACCCAGAGCGGCAGCGACGAGCAGCAGTTGAACGAAGGCGCGCAAAGACGACCAGACCAGCGTGCGTTCATTGCCGAGTTTGGCGCGCCACGCGATGCCGATCGCAACACCCAACACGGCGGTCGCGACGGCGACCCCGAGCCAGCCAATGGCCTGATCCATCGCTACCGCCTATCTGGGTGTCTGGTGTCAAGCGCGTGGCGCACGTCTCGACGTCCGGCATCACCACTCGCGGCGTCCTCAATTCCGCCATTACGTACGGGTAGTGACGAAATCTCGTCCTTGCGAGTGGCGCGCCGGATCGCCGATCCGCACACCGACGTTTAACACCACCCACCTAGACACCTGGGCGTCTGGCCGTATTCGCTAAAAGTACGTACATAAATCGCCCCGGTCCGACCGAGAACATAAATATTCGTTTCATCGCGAGGGGACCCTCCGCTTACACTCTGAGTGATATTCAGGACCCGCAATACCACGGGCAGTGTTATGTAGGGGCTCAGAAGAGCCCGGACTCGGAGAAATAGTGTGATGGCAGCTCGACGAGTGCAGAGCGTTCGCGTCCTTGTAGTTGTTGGCCTCGTCGCCCTGATGGCGGCGGCGCTGATCGTCATGGCAGGTGGCCGATCGGCCTCTGCCCAAGGAATCCACGGGACTCTCGTCCCCGAAACCCCGCGTCTAGGAGCCGACAGGATCCTCGATGGCGAGATCATGGCCCTCGAACAAATCGGTGACCGAATCCTGGTCGGGGGCGACTTTACGACAGTGACGCTGGCCGACGGCAGCACCGTCGCTCAGCCGTACCTCGCGGCGTTTGACGCCAACACCGGCTTGTTGGACCAGACCTTTCGTCCGGCCATCGACGGCGCCGTTCGAGCGGTTATCGCCGGGCCCGACGACACCCTCATCATCGGCGGCGAATTCCGGAGCGTGTCGAACCGCCCTCGGAAGAAGCTCGCCCAGATCACTGCGGTCGATGGCGTTGCCACGGCAGACTGGGTCGCAAACGCCAACGCACGCGTCAGCCACCTCAGCGCCTACGGTGACCGCCTCTTCGTCGGCGGCGACTTCACCAAGATCGACGGCGTGACCCAGAGCCGCCTCGCCGAACTGTCACTGGCCACGGGCGACATCAACACAAACTTCACCATCGGGTCGACCGGCGACCGTACCAACGGCACGCGCTCAGACGGTTGGAGCAGCGTCGGCTGGTTCAAAGGCGCGTTCATCCAAGGGCTTGAAGTCTTCCCCGACGGCCAGCACCTCATGGTTGCCCACCGAGGCAGCCACATCGGCGGACAAGCCCGAAGCGCCATCGCCATCATCGACATCAGAGGCACAACGCCCGTCGTCACGCCGTACAACACCAACCTGTGGCCAGCATCGGACTTTGTCGGTATCACCGACGCTGACCTGTCACCTGACGGCAGCTACGTCGTGTTGACAAACATCTTGGGCAACTCGATGCCGCTCCACGATTCGGTCATCGCCTTCCCGACAACCGACTTCAACGACAACAACGTTCTGCCCATCTGGGTAACCCAAATGTTTGACTCGGCCTTTAGCGTTGCCGTCTCCGACGTTGCGGTCTATATCGGCGGCCACTTCTGCTGGACCGAAGGACCGACCGCCGATGCATCATCGTGGGACAAGTGGCCAGGCACCGACGGCAACCAGTACTCGTGTTATGGCCAAGGCGGCGGCGTCTTCGACCACACCGTGTACCGCTACCACCAGGCCGCCCTCGACCCCGCGACAGGTCGGGCGCTCGACTGGGAATCGCCCGCCAACTCCAATGTCGGCGCGAAGGTGATGACCGTTACCGACCGTGGTCTGCTCGTTGGGCACGACGGCGACCGGATGAACCAGATCAAAGTCGGACGCTGGGGCTTTTATGATTTGGGTGCGCCAACACCACCACCCCCGCCACCAGCGCCCGAATGCAACGCAACCGTCGAAGATGCTGGTCTCATCACCGTCGCCTGGTCCAACGTCAACGCCGATCCGGTACAGGTCCGACGCGACGGCAGCTGGGTGTCGACCGTCTCTGGAACGTCATACAGCGAGACCCTCGCCGACGGCACCTACGCCTATGAGGTTCGCTGGCGTGACGCAGGCCAAACCACCACCATTCCATGCACGCCAGACCCGCTCACCGTGGGTGAGGTGACGACCTGTGTGGCATCGGTTGACGCCGCATCGGCCGTGACGCTGGCCTGGCCCGACGCTGGGGTCACCAGCTACCAGGTGCGCCGTGATGGGAGCTGGCTCACGACCGTCGACGCTCCTGGCTACACCGATACGGCAGTGTCTGCTGGTGACCACACCTACGTCATCCGCTACCGAGCGGCGGGCGTCGTGACCGACCTGACCTGCTCACCGGACCCGGTGACGGTGCCCTAGGTCCAGAGCTGTCAAGCCTGGTCGGGTTACCCGAGAAAGATTTGGGCCAGGGAACCGCACTCACCCCTCGGCACTCAACAGAGGATGCCCCGAAGCACGCGTGCTTCGGGGCATCCTCTGTTTGACTCTGGTTCTGAGGTGTTATCACCGGTCGTCATCGATGACCTTCCACCAACGTCGATGACTCTCGCCAGCCCGTCGCCCCACCCGTTTGAACCGACCGGAATCAGGCTGGCGGGTTTGACCCGATTGACCGACCGATGGGGCTCAGAGGATCCCGGCTGGTGCGATGGAGCTCACTAGATCAGGCCGAGCTCTCGCACGGTGTCGCGCTCTTCGATCAATTCGCCAACCGTCGCGTCGATCTTGACCTGCGAAAACTCGTCGATGTCGAGGCCTTGAACGATGCTGTACTCCCCGCCGGCACACGTGCACGGGAAGGACGACACCAAGCCTTCGGGCACACCATAGGAACCGTCCGAGGGCACGGCCATCGACACCCAGTCACCTGCAGGCGTCCCAAGCGCCCAGCTGCGCATATGAGCGATCGCAGCGTTCGCCGCCGAGGCTGCAGAAGACGCGCCGCGAGCTTCGATAATCGCCGCGCCACGCTTTTGCACCGTCGGAATGAATGTTCCCATCAGCCATTCCTGATCGTCGACCACGGCGTAGGCCTGGCGACCGTCAACCTTGGCGTGGAACAGGTCCGGGTACTGGGTCGCTGAGTGGTTGCCCCAGATCGTCATATTGGTGATGTCGTTGACCGTCGTATTGGTCTTGGCCGCAAGCTGGGCCATCGCACGGTTGTGGTCCAGGCGGGTCATGGCGGTGAACTGACCGTCGGGGACATTGTCTGAGTTGTTCAACGCAATCAGCGCGTTGGTATTCGCCGGGTTGCCGACGACGAGCACTTTGACGCTCGACTTCGCGCTGTTCGAGAGCGCTCGACCCTGGGTCGTAAAAATCGCACCGTTTGCTTCGAGCAGGTCTGCCCGCTCCATTCCTTTGGTACGCGGACGCGAACCGACGAGCAATGCATAGTCTGCGTCGCCGAACGCGACGTCGGGATCGTCGCTTATCACCATGCCGGCCAACAGCGGGAAGGCACAGTCGTCGAGTTCCATCGCTACCCCACCAAGTGCGGAAAGCGCTGGTGGAATTTCGAGCATCTGAAGGATGACCGGCTGATCTGGGCCGAGCATCTCGCCGCTGGCGATACGGAAGACCAGGCTGTACCCAATGGCACCGGCAGCACCGGTCACAGCAACTCGAACAGGAGCTTTCACAGCGAACCTCGCTTTTGTTAACAGTCGATTCATGAAGGCCCGATAGACACACCACACCACGGAGTCCGAGGGGCCCGGGCGATACTCCCGCCTGGGAGCCAACCAACGCAACGTAGGTCGCTGAAAGGCCGATTGCTGAAATGAGCTCGCTGCCGATGAAACACCAGTGCTGTTTCACCGTTGCCAGCACCGATGTCAGTGCCTCGCCCCGCATCTTTCGGACTTCTTTCCGTTCGTCACGTTCGTTCCCAGCCCAACCGAAGCCGTGTCGGCGAGAGCGTCGCCTAACGTTTTGCCGCCACGATCGACCATCAAACCCCGAGGAGTTGTGACGTGCCAGACCTCAGCGACGTCCCCGCACCGGCCCCGTTCGATGCTCCGCTCCTGCCTTCGGGCGGCGCCACCTTCGATTCTCCGCTGATCGGTACAGCGTTTGCATTCGCCCAGACCGATAGGCGAGTTCGCGTCGATCCTCTGACCTTCGAAAACGGGGTCGCTTTGGCACCACCGCAGGCCTCAGAGCCAGAGCACGGGTCGTCGGCCGTTCCGTCGTTCGAACCGGCCGGACCGCACCGCTCCATCCACTTTGATCCGGCCGAGGTGGTCGCCGGGATCGTCACGTGTGGCGGGTTATGCCCTGGCCTCAACGACGTCATTCGGTCGCTATGCCAAACGCTCAACGAACGCTACGGCGTTCGTGCGGTCAAGGGCTTCAATATGGGTACAACGGTTTGGGCCCAGAGCCCTGGGCCGAGCCGGTCACGCTCGACCATGCTGCGGTCGACCGGATCAACGATTTTGGTGGGACGATCTTGGGGACCTCACGGGGCCCGGAAGATCCCGGCGACATGGTCGATTCCTCGTTCGACACGGCGTCAAGATTCTGTTCTGTGTGGGCGGCGACGGCACGATGCAGGGGGCGAACGAGCTGGCTGCAGAGGTGGCCCGGCGACGGCTCGATATCGCCATCGTTGGCATCCCCAAAACGATCGACAACGATCTGTTGTGGACCGACCGCAGTTTTGGTTTCGCGACCGCCGTCGGCGAAGGCCGCCGGGTGCTCAACGGTGCGCACGCCGAAGCGATCAGCGCGTGGAATGGCGTTGGCCTGGTGAAGTTGATGGGACGCTATTCGGGTTTCATCGCCGCCCATGCCGCGCTGGCGTCATCGGATGTGAACTTCTGTTTGGTGCCCGAAGCTCCATTTGAGATGGACGGTCCGTCCGGTTTGCTGGCCACCCTGGATCGGCGTCTCGATCGGCGGCGCCATGCGCTCATCGTGGTAGCGGAGGGCGCCGGACAACACCTGATCGAGGACGACACGGTGCATTTGGATCGCTCAGGCAACCGCAAGCTGGCCGATATCGGCACGTGGCTGCGCGACCGCATTGCTCGCCATTTTGAGGCGACCGGACGCATCGGCACGATCAAATATCTCGACCCCAGCTACACCATTCGGTCGCTGCCCGCCAACGCCTTCGATTCGGAGTTTTGTGTGCTGCTCGCACAGCAGGCCGTCCATACGGCGATGGCGGGTCGAACGGCTTGCTGCGTGACATCGTGGAACGGCCGCTTTGTGGTCGTCCCGCTCTCCCTGATGGTCCAGGGCCGCCGCCAAATCGACCCCCATTCCGAAGAATGGCAACGGGTCCTCATGGCTGGCCAACCCGCCCTGGGGTGAGCAAACGCGCTACTCCGGTCGAGTCGGACACGCGCTTCATCGGGAGCCGTCTGGCGCCTTTGCTGCTCGCCGTGGTGCCTACCGCGTGGTCTACGAGATCGACGAGGATCAACGGACCGTCATTGGTCCTCAGGATCGACCACCGAGCTAGCGCCTGCCGTTCTCGATAGGGCGGGCAGTGGTATCGAAGTATTCGGACTCCGGCCGCTCCCGGAAGCGATGTTGCAGATCGCGTTCTCGCTCACTATCCAGTCCCGTCCGTCCCGCTGGGCTGTCGTAGTTGATGTCTTGAGCCGACCGGAACGGTTCGGTCGCCGTTATCGCCGGGGACACAACGACGCTGGCTTGCGCTATCGCCCCTCGCTCATGAAGGTCAATCTGGAACGGGTGCAGGGCCTGCCTTTAGGACGGAACTCAGGATGGTTGCCGGGTCGTCTAACGGGGCATGAAACGGTCGGAACTACTTCCCCGGTTTGGCTGATCGCCGGGTTTGTCCTGGTCGTCGTCTTCCTCATGGCCTTCTGCGCTCCTCGGCCACAACCATCTCAGGGGAGGGTTGGCGACTGCTGTGGCAGGCCGCTGGTATCGCCAACTCCGAGGATTTGCCAGATCAGCGGGCACAGGTCGCCACCTCACACGAAGAGCTCGCCAGGTGGCGGCGGGTATCCCACGACGACGGAGAGACGCCGGACGTTGACTTTGAGAGCGAGATCGCCGTCGGATTCGCCACGGGCCACGGCGGCAACTGTCCGATCATCCTCACTGACGTCGTGTTCGATCGAGAAGACAGGAAGGTCTACGCCGACTTCGCCCGTAAAAGCGCGCCAAGTGGGCTGCAACGACGACTTCAACCCAATCGCGTTCGTCGTGGCGGTCGAACGAACCTCGCTTCCCGATGCGCCGTTCAAGGTGCAGTTGGACGAGGAAGCCGAGTCACTGGAGTGGGACAGCGCCGGAATACTCCATGTGCCTACCGACCTTCGCGAACCCGGCTCCACCGCGGACGATTCGGAGATGCGGTACGGGGGCTCGTGAGTCCGAACGATTGGCGGACACCGGGCCGAGCAACCGGGTGGCTCAAGTGGCACATCAGGCCAGAAGCTACGTTCGAAGTCGTCGAGCAGATCGAACATGTCATCGCAGATCCATTCGCGGTCGCGCGTTTTGCTTTTGGCGACACCAGGCTGAGCGCCCCAGCATTTTGCAGCTGCAGAAGGGCGCTGCGTGCAGCAGCGTCGGAGGTTCCGCGGTGTAGCGCCAATTCCTTTGCTGACCAGATCTGTTGACTGCCGATCGAGTCGATCACGAACGCTGCGGTCGAATCGTTTCTGGGGTGAGCCGCCCGTTGCCGTAAGTCTGATCTGAGTTGCTCGACCGCCGCGATCAGGGCACCCACCGACGCCGTCGCCGTGCTCACAACGTGGCCCAAACGCGCCAATCCATTCGTTCACGCCGCCAGAGCGAAATGCCGCCAGTCCTCGATATAGCTGCGCTTATCAGCCGCAAGCCCCAAGCTGATCGGGGGACGCAGGGGACCTTCCATGCCGCGCCGACCAAGGATGATGTGAATCAGGCACCGTCCCGCTCTGCCATTGCCGTCTGCAAAGGGGTGCAACGTCTCAAACTGGGCATGGGCGACGGCAGCTTGAACCACCGCTGGAAGGTCGGCACGGTTGCAGAACTCGACAAGATCTTCGAGAAGCATCGGAAGCATGTCAGGGGGCGGCGGGACGAACTCGGCGTTGAGAGGGCCCCAGCTGGTACCGCCGATCCAGTTCTGCTCCGTACGGATCTTCCCGCGTATTGTCGTTCGGTCGTTCCTGTGAGCAAGGCCTGGTGAACCATTTGGAGGTGTTCCACGCTGAGCGGATCCGGTGAAGCTGCCACCGCAAGGGCTCGCTCCATCGCCCGGACGTTTCCCAGCACCGCCGGGCCGTTGTCTTCGCTCGTGACGATGGACGATCAGCCAGGGCTAATTGGCGATTGGAAATAGTGAACCCTCAATGAAGGATGACCCGAGCGCTTCTGACCTGGTCAACGGGGCGGCCAGCACACTCGCCAGCTGTCCAGCAGACGACGCTTCGGTCGTTGTCTTGACAAGATGGGTGAGCTCTGCGGTGGCGCGAGAGACCTCCTCTGAGGCGGCGCCCGTCGTCGAGACATCCCAGTCAGCGATCAGATCGGGAACAAAAGCCTGGTAGCGAAATGGTTTCCGGTGTGCGCGGGGACCGTACCCGCCTCCCTCCCACACCACGTCGACGCACTTAGACATGGCGATATCCTCGCGTAGCGACCCTGCTTACGCATGGATTTAATTAAATCCTTTCGTAAGAGGCTCGGTGGATAGGCCAGGCCATGCCCGACGGATCCAGCCGGTCACGTGTTCAATCACATCGCTTGGGAGTTCGCGCTGTCGTCGAGTCTCACATCGACGTGCAGCGCCAAGCATTTTCCCTGAGCTGTCACCAACTCCTCCAACGTCGAGATCTTCTCCCTCGCACGCCGTAGTTGAGCCTCAAGTTCACGGACCCGGACCTTTGCTGGGTCTTTCCCCGTCGCAGCTGGTCCTGGCCGCACCGTCCCCAAGCGTGCCGTCATCAATCTGACGGCCCCACTTCGAAACATGAGACTGGTAGATCTTCTCGCGGCTGACGCGCAACCTATTTTTGAATCCCATCTGGGAGTTGATTCGCCGCTCGACGACATAGAAACACTGCTGAGATCGCCTCCGGACAGGTGTCTGGCGGACGTCATCGGCGGAGCAGGCCTGGCCGTTTTGCTTTGGGCTGCCACGCACTTGTGGGGAGAGGACGCCCGGGGGTCATTTCCTCCAGTGAAAGTTGTTCTAGCGCTTTGACTTCGCTTGCTTTGATGAGTCGCAATCGGCAGCTTGTCGCTAAGAGTGCATCGCGCGTTGATCTCCGACCGCTAGAAGAAACGGACTACCCGGCTCTCTTTCGTGCCGGGATGTCTGCGAAGGACGGCTACCGTTGGCGCTACCGTGGTGCGACAGTGGACATTGAGTCGTTCGTCCGCTCACTCTACGCCGGGACAGCTGCTCAATTCATGGTGGTCGATCGAGTTGACGGACATGCCTATGGGCTTGTCGCTGCTTACTCACGACAAGATGACCTGGGTCATTGTTACATTGCCTTCCAGCGGAGTTCGCAGCGCCGATCGGCTGGCCAGATGTACGAAGGCATCTTCCGCTTCATCGACTTTCTTTTCGACTCAAGCCCCTTGCGAAAGATCTACGCGGAGATTCCCTGTACAACGAAGAAGTTGTCGGGGTCGGTTTGATCACACCCTTCCGGCTAGAAGGAGTATTGGTCGATCATGACTACCACCGGGGCAGTTACCACGACCGAAGAATTTTCGCGCTCTATCGAAAGGAATGGCAATCGTGGGCGCAAGGGATTAGGGGTTGGTTCTAGTCCCCGAGGACCCTCTTGCTCAAGCGATTGACAACACTGCTCGGGCTGGTGGCTGTTTGCATCTTGTCGTCGAGTTGCGGCCATCGCATCTGCGCGGAGGCGATGATTCCCAACCATCTGATCGTGACCGTTGAAGAGGGCTACACGCTGAGCGAGATTTGTGTCGCCGAGGTTTGTCACGAGACCGCCGAGCTGATCGAACAACAAGATGGCGGATTCTTCGTCCCACTCGCGGCGGACAAGGCGAGCGAGCCCCGCTCATACGAGTATCGCGTGGAGGGAAGCTCGGACCTGGGGGAGAAGATAGTGGACGATGGACGGCTGCAGACGACCTTCGATTACCAGCTGGGAAGCTGCCCGTTTGAGGCTGGCGATCTGGAATTTCCGGTGCACGCCGCCGGAGGTTCAAAGTCTTGAGCACATCGAAGGCACGAGAGGCACTGTTGACAATCAACACCTGGATGATTGGCTCAAGGGGTGCTGACCGCTGTTAGTGGTCTTAGTGGGTGGGGTGCGTTTCGGGCCGGGTTGTTGGTTGGTTTCGTTGTGCCAGATCGCTGCGGTGAGAGCGAGGAGTCGTTGAAGGATACGGACGCAGACTCCTTGAGGTCGACGACCGCCGTGCCGTTCGAGATCGAGTTGAGCTTTGAGGGTCTGGTTGATCGACTCGATGATCTGCCGAAACGGACGTAGGTATCGTTGGCCTGGGCGGGGTTTCTCTTTCTTGGCGGCGGATCTGATGAGCGTGACGCCTGATGCGTTGAGTTCAGCTTCGAATGCTACGGACCGGTACCCTTGTCGGCTCTGAGTATCTGGCCGGGGCGTTTGAGTGCGGGGGCGTCGTCGATCATCGCGGTTGCGGTGGTTCGTTCGTCGTCTTTGACTCCGGTGAGCGCAGCGGCGATGGGGAGGCTTGAAGGCGTGCAGATCAGGTGGAGGCGGAGGCCCCAAAGAACCGTGAGTTGTGATGCGCAGTGCCCGTAGGTTGCCCATCCGGCGAGGTCTGATCGTTTCGCTGTTTGTCGGGAGCGGCTGCATTCGACGGGGGTTGAGTCAACAAGCCAGACGTCGTCGTGGAACGTTTCGCAGTTGCGTCGCAGCATGGCCGTGGCGCGTTGGATGAGTGTCCCTGCTTTTCTGAGCCGTTTGTTGTAGCCGGATCGTTGCGGGAGGTAGGGGAACAAGTGGGTCAGATGGGTGTGAGCGTAGCGGACGAACCTGGCTTCGGATGCCGACTAATGCTTGGAGTGCGCGAGGGCGAGGAGTTCGGCGTATGAGAGTTTGGGGGTGATCCCGATTTTGGGTCGGTAGGGGACCCATTCGGGATGGCCTTGTATTGCGTCGTCGATTGTTACGTAGAGTGTGGTGGCGAGGGACTTCAGGTCGGCGATCATTCGCGGGTCCTTCAGGCCGGTGTTTTGTTTACACCGTTGATCCCGGACTCCCTCACCGTTGTAGTGGCGGATCATTCGCGCGGCGCGCGAACAACCACGCATACACGCGAAACACAGACTCCCACCGCCCTACCCCTTGGAACTACTCATCTAGTGGCCGTCGAACGCTCTTACCTCCCCGAAGCTCCGTTCAGGGTGCAGTTGCAAGAAGACGCTGATGACTACCCTTGGAGCCGCGATGCCACCCTGGGGTCTTGATCGATCTTGCTCAAGATGGTTCGACTGTGAGCGAGGGGACCTCACCCAGGGGAGCTCCTGACAGCCAGCAGCGGACCGCTTTTTCTTGGGGTTCAACGTTTCTCGGGTTCGAATGGCTGGCGGGTGGTTGTAGGTTCTGGCGGGTCTGCGACGTACTCGCCAACCTCCACATGGTTCGGAGATTGAACTGGATCATCTGCTGATACCTGCCGCTACCGTCCTGCTTGGTGTCGCCGCGGTGGCCGCCGCTGGCATCGCTGTTGCAAGCCGCTTCGGGTGGCTGGACGCGGACGGTGATGAACCGCGGTCGGGTTTGCTCGTGCGGGTGTGGGTGGCCGTGCCGCAGTGGGCCGTCCTGTTAGCTGCGATCCTTCTTTCGTGGACGGTGATACGGCTGACCTGGCTGTTTTGGACCGACCAGTTCACCTATCGACTAGTCGCCGAGTACTCCCACCGCGACGCCGGCGCTTACCGCATCGCTGCCCTATGGGCGAGGAACCCGGGCAGCTTGTTGGTGCTCACGACGGGATGCGCCATCGTGTTGTGGCTCCGGCTGGCGCGAGCATCGAGGTACGCCGCGGGCCGTCGAGACGCGACTCGTGGCGAGATCGGTGGTTCGAGCGGAGGCGCCTTTGAGGTGGATCAGCGTCAGCAGTCCGGGGGCCCACCGACCCTGTTTCCAAGCTCGGCGCTTCAGAGGACCCGCGTTCGTAATACCGATGAAGCGGGTTCGGCGTGGACAGAGCGGCAGTGCTCAGAGGTTTGACCGCCGACCGACTCCGTCACCCGCGGGTGGTTTGGTACGGCACTGGTGACGACGGTGGTCGCTCTGCTGTGCTGCTATCTGGGCTGGTGGCGACCTGTTCACTCGACTGTCGATGCCGCCGCTAGAAGGCGCTGGGATGCCGCCGATACTGGAACATCCCGCGATGTTGGTGCACCCGCCGTTGATGCTGACGTTCATGGTGGGCTGCTTCGCGTGCTTCCTGCGCTGGTTCGTCCCGTTGCATCCGGGTGAGCGATCTGACGGTGGAGCCAGCGCGGCTGACAGAGCCCCCATTTTCGGCGGTCGATCGGCGAGTTTTGACCTCGACGACCCTGGTGCTGGCGACCCTGGTGCTGCCGACCCTGACCCGGGCCGCGCTGGCGACCCTGACGCAGTGGACACGACACCGGCTCCGTCCTCGGGCCCACTGACCTCCGTCCGTTCCTCGGCATGCTCTGGGCCCTCAGGACGCTGACGATGGCGATCGGCGCGTTCTGGGCGTATGGCGAGGTTGGCTGGGGCGGATTCTGGGCGTGGGATGCGGTCGAGAACACCTCGCTCATGCCGTGGTTGGCGCTGCTAATCGCCCTGCATCTGGGACACCGCAGTGCTGTTGCTCGGGCTGGCATTGCGGCGTCGAGTTTTGCGTTCGTCATGATCGGCACGGCGATCACCCGCACCGCACCTGTTGGCTCGGTTCACGCATTCGCGATCGCCGGTCCAGATGCCGTCATCATCCAGTGGACCGCGGTTCTCGTCGCTGCTGCCGTCGCCGTCAAGCTCGTCCGGTCGGGCGCGGTCCGATCGAGCCCGACCCCGAGACGGCCGTGCTGGTCGCCATGCTGGCCGTCGTACTGATCGGCACGCTCGGACCGGCGCTCATCGCCGCCGTGTCAGATGACGCGGTTGCCCTGCGGCCACGGTTCTTCGTGCTCGCCATGTATCCGCTGGCCCTGATCGCTGTCGGGCTGCAGGCCTTTGTCGCCCTCCGGAACCCGGCGATCGCTTCGGCCCGGACCGCGACCCGACTACTGACCTACGCAGCGCTCGGTGCCACAACCGGGCTGATCTACGCGGTCGTCTCCAAGGCGAGCCTGCTGGGCATCGTCCTCGCCGCGGCTGGCGGGCTCGCTGCCGGGCTCTTTGTCGGGATCCGGCGGCGGGCGTTCTCGGATGGCGAACCGCGGCGCTACTCGGTCACATCGGTTTTGGGGTGCTACTGATCGGCATCGGCACCAGCACGGGCGACCAGAACGTTCAAGTGGTCCTCTCCCCGGCGAGTCGTCGGCCCCACCGACATCGGTGCCGTCGAGCTCGTCGATCTATCCGGCAGCCCGCAAGATGTTCTCGACGCCATCCAGCGCGATCCCGTTGGCAGACCCCAAGTTGTCGTCACCGCAACCGTCACGGTCGACGACGAAACCGTTCACCCGCCGTCCGAGAATTCCCCCTCACCAACGTCATCCTCGCCGAACCCGACGGCGTGGTCGGATGGCGACGAGACATCTGGGTCAGCCTCGTCCGGGTCACCCCATCCGGCGCAGCGGTACTGGGGATCGAGACCCAACCCGGCATGCCCGCCATCTGGATCGGATGCGCCATCTTGATCGCCGCAGGACTCAGCGCAAGCGCCACCCGCCGACGGGCCGCACCCGGGCCGTCTGTAGCACCCTGCCGAAGAACGACGACATCATGAACCTGGTGCGACACTGGCCCAGTGAGAAACTTGACCATCACCGTTGACGACGAGACATTACGGTGGGCCCGGATGGAGGAGCGCGTAGCGAAACAAGCGTTTCGCGCTTCGTCGGTTCTATCCTTTAGGACATGATGAAAGCCGACCCTTCTTACGAGCGTTCTCGTTCTTCGTGGGCAAAACGCACGCCCCGGTCGCTGAAAGCCGCCGAGTCGAGATATCCGCCACGAGACGAAGTCCACGGTAGATAACGTATTTCGTTGACACCAGCGCCCTGCTTTGCTCGCGCGATACCACTGAACACGACAAACAGGAAGTGGCCGCGAGCTGGGTCGAACGCCTCTGGGAGACGCGCGGGGTTCTCCAGCGCTCAAGTACTGAACGAGTGCTACGTCAACGTGACTCGGAAAATCGAAACGGGTTTGACTCTCGAAGAGGCACGAGCCGACGTCGCCGATCTGATGGCTTGGCAACCTGTGCCTGTTGATACGGCTACTTGTTGTCGCGGTCGGCGGAACGTTGTTTCTTGCCGGCGAGGAGTGAGTCGACGGTTTGTGCTTTGGCGGGTGCCTCGGGCACGTCACGGACGGCATCGGCGACTTGCTGGCGGAAGTCGTCACCGCCTGTGCTGTCACCTCGACCCGAAGGCGCCGGTCTCGAACCACGGGAATCGTGGCCAAACCCGTCGGGGCTCTGACTCGAGCCTGCGACAGATCCCGTCGAGGCGGAGGCATCGGAGCCTGACCGGTCACCGGCCTGCCGACTTCCAGGCGATGCGGTACTGACACCCTCGGCTGGCTGTTCAGCCTTGCGAGACGACCGACGCAGCGCCCGCTTGACCGGAGCGACCGCCCGGACGGCAAGGGATCGCAGTGACCGCTGCCCAGCGCCAGATCGAGCGGTCGCTGACACCGTGGCGGGGCGTCCGACCGTCGCCACTCGACGACGGAGCCTGCTGACGGCGACTGCCAACGGCCACAACAACACGGCGAGCAACAGCAGCCACGGCCTGATCGACCAGAGCTTCTTCCCCACCGTGGTTCCGTCGGTATCGAAGGCCTGATCGGGGGTGATCTGGCCTCGCCCGCCCGACAGTGCCGAAAGGCGGTCCATCATCGCGGCGTCCGCCGGTGCTGGCCGATACTCAACGCCATAGGACCGAGACACCGCCTTGCTCAGCTCGATCGCATCGGCGGTATCGGTGCCGATGCGGGCACCGACGGCAAACACGCCTTGCGACGCGGCCGGCACCCGAGCGGTGTACGCACGTGCCGACGTCCGCTCGAGCGGCACTTCGCTGACGGTGCCGTCGGGCGCCGTCACGCTCAAGGTTCCGGGCAGCCCGTCCTCCCACGCCTCGGTGCGTTCGACCGATACGACCATGTCGTCCCCGTCAAAACTCGTGCGGATCGCCCCGTCCTGCGACACGGTTGGGAACGTGTCGCGAACCATACGGGTCCACAGGTCGGCACTCGGTTGCCAGGCACTCCACGCAGTGGTCCAGCCGCCATCAGCGTCGCTCATCCAGGACGAGACCCGCCCCAGACCGTAACGCCACGTTGCCAACAGCGGGTCGCTCTCCTCGCCGACCGCCAACATGGTCTGCGCCGTCGGCCGAGCCGTGGTCGCGACGTATCCGGCGAGCGGCGGCGCTTCGGTTAGGTCATCGACGACCGCGCGACGTGACGTGATCGTTGGCAAGAAGCTGCCTTCTTGGATGAAGTTGCGCGACGCCAACATGGTTTCTTGCACCATCAGCTGGGGGATCTCGGTCAGGTTCGCGCCGGGGTAATACCGACCACCTCCAGCGGCAGCAACGTCGGCAAGTTCGTCAAAAGCGCCTTCACCCGTTCCGATGACCGACACGGTCACGCCCTGCTCCAACGCGTTCGCAGCGGATTGTTCGAGCAACCTGTAGTTGAGCTGTTCGGTGAAACCGTCGGTGAACAACACCACATGGCGGATCTCGGATTTGCTGGTGAGCACACCGTCGACGGCGGCTCTCAGACCAGCAATCAGATTGGTATTGCCGACCGGCCTGATCGTCCCGAGCGCTTCGGTGACGACATCGGGGTCGGGTGAACTCTGCAGGTCGAGCAGCCAGTCACCTCTCGTACCGAACCCGATGATCCCGACCTCGTCACTTGGGTACATCGCCTCGATCGAATCGAACGCAGCGGCCGCAGCGATGCCGGTCTTGGTTGCGCCCATCGGCAATCGGGAATCTGCGATGCCTCCTTCGGCGCAGTGACAAGCGCCCATCGATTCACTCGTGTCGATCGCAAAGACCTGAGCGACAGGCTGATGACGCGATTCGTCGGTGATATCGCTGATAACCGGCAGCATCGTTTCAAGGTCTGATCCAAGGTAGCCCCCGACCCCGTAGGATCGCCCGCCACCGACGGTCATCATCCCGACGCCGAGCTGGCGAACCGCTGTGTCCAACGCGTCGACCTGGGTTGCGCTCAACGCGGCTTCGGGCACGTCGACCAGCACGATGGACGCGTATCCGGACAGCTCATCGAGCGGAGGAATGCCTTCGGTCGACACCACCGTCGCATCGACGCCCCCGGCGGCGAGCGCCGATGACAGCCAACCCGCTTCACCGGCTTTGTCTTCAACCAACAGCACACTCTCGGCGCCGGTGACCTGTATCACCGTGCTGAACGCGTCGTTTTGTCGCTGGGTATCACCTTCGACTTCGACCTCCACCCGGTAGCGGGCGGCGCCGAGACCGTCGGCAGTGGTGTCGAATGTCACCTGGTTGGCGCCCGCGACCAAGTCGACGTCGCGTTCTTCGACCAGTTCGCTGCCGTTCCAGAGCCGGACGGTGGCCGGAGCGTCCTTCTCGGCTTCGATCGATGCCCTCAGCCGCAGCGACTCGCCAAGTTCGACATGGTCGGGCGCATCGATACCGACCGTCGCCGCGCCTTGATCGGTTCGCGGATCGATCACGACCACATCGATGGGAACGCCTTGTTCGGCAGCTTGTTGCGCGACCGACGTAGCGTCGTTGATCGTTTGGCGACCGTCCGAGATCAGCACCACTCGGCGCCGCGAATCGGACGGGGCGAGTGCGGTGCCCAGTCGCAACGCCGCCTCAAGATTGGTACCGGTGCGATCGACGTCGACCGAAATATCACCCGATTTCACATCAGAAGCGGGGAGCCGTTCGATCTGCGCGTCACGTCCGAACGCGACCACCGCTCGCTGACCATGAGGTGTGAGGCATCGAGCGCCTCATCGAGCCACACCTGGATCGCTTGGCGTCCGGGTGTCCCCAGAGAATCGGAATCGTCGATCAGGAAGACGGTCGCTACCTGATCACTTGGGCGCGTCAACGTCGGGACGAGCAGCGCAAGCAGCAGACTGACCGCTATCGCTGCTCTGAGCGCCGTAGCCCAGCGCCACTGCCGAGGACCGACACCGATCCGGCGACGAGCCAGCAGCCATTCGACGACAAGCAACACCAGCAACGCCGCGATGACGTACTTGAGCTGGTCGGTCACCGTGTCCCGCTTCTGAGCCTCCGCCGCTGGCGCGACGTCGACGACAGGGGTGCGGACCGCCAAATCCGATTCGGCACCGGCCGCGTTGGCGGCGAATGTCAGCGAACGATCAGCGACGGTCGTCCCCCAAAAACCTGGGCTTTCCACGATCGGTGTCGGGTCGTCAGGGTTGAGGACTGCAGCGGTTCCGTCGGGGAACGACACCGAAACCTGCTCGCCGGTCGTCGGGATGGGCAGCACGTCACCCACTTCGAGGGTGGCGGGTTGCGCAACGACGCTACCCAGGTCGGAAACGATGCGGCCCATCATGACGGGAAACACGGCGTCGAGCGGCAGCGTCGTCGACAACAGCGGCATCGCCAGCACCAGACCCGGCTGATCGCCTTGTTCGCCGCGCACCAGCAGCGGTGCGTTGACACCACCGAGTACGACCACCGCCTTGTCGGCGGGTGTCAGGGCTTGCGCCTCGCCGATGACCACGTCACTCAGGTCGAGCCCGGCAACGATCGGATCCTGGCCGTCGACGAAGGTGACGATCGGCTGATTGACCGAACCTGCGACCGTCGCGATGTCGGTGCTGGCTGGCGGCGCGATTGCGAAGAATGGTGCACCGGGCCGATCGGGTACGTCGACCTGGTTATAGATCGCCACGTCAAAGCCGTCCCCGGGCCGCGCTTCTTCGGCATAAGTGACCTCTAGCGATGGCATCGCGGCGAAAAGCGCTTGAAGAAATGTGTCCTCAGGGCCTGCAACCAGCACCGTAAGCGCCGGTTGGGTCGACCCGACCACGCGCGCCACGTCATCGGCTTCGAGCAAGTCTTGTGATTCGAGGACGGCCCGGACCCGTTCACCGGGCGGGATCGCCACGACAAGGTCGCGCGAGCTATCGCCAGCGATCCTGATGGTCTGACGAGCGACGAGCACGTCGTCGACTTCGACTCGGATCGGCTGTGTGACGTCTTCTGAACCGTGGTTGGTGATCGTGACGCGAACGTCCTGCTGACCAGCCGTCGATTCGATCGACATCGAGCTGATCGCACGGTTGGTGCGCCGTTCACCGACGACCGTCACGTCAGTGCCAGCAGGTATCGCCGCTTCTTGCTCGGCGGTCAGCCCTCCGTCGGTGAACAGCGCGAAGCCGATCGGCAGGTCTGCGGTTTCAAGTGAACGTGCCAAGTCGAGCGCCGCTGCGGTATCCCCAGCCCCCGCCGTACTGTCCAGCCCATTGAGCGCGCGCCGCACCGCGTCGGTGTCGGTCGTGGCCGATACCAACACTTCGGGTTCAACACCGGCTGAAACGACCGACCACCGGGTCTCAGCCGGCGCGCCATCCATCAGGTCCAGCGCGGCCTGTCGGGCAGCGTCCAGACGGGTCGGCGAGCCGTCAAGTGCCGCCATCGACCCGGACGTGTCGACGATCAGCACGGTGTGCGGCGACACCTCAAGGTCGCGCGGGATACCGGGTCGGGCAAGCGCTACCGCCAACAAGACGACCAGCAAGAGCTGGGCGAGCAACAGCCATGAAAACTTGAGCGGCTGCCACGGCCGAGCTGCAGACGCGGTCGCCGCCTCACCGCTCCACCACAAGGTCGACGGCATAGCGACGCGCGGTCGGCGAGGGCGCAACATGTGCAGGCCGATGACCGGGATGATCCCCAGCAGCGCCAAAAACCCCCACGGGTTGGCGAAGGTCATCGGTAACCCGCCGCCGCTCGAAGTGGTCCAAGCGCCAGTTGTTCCAGGTCGTCATCGGTGCGGACGCGCACATAGCGAATGCCCCGGCGGGCACAGGCCTGTGCGACGGTTTCGCACCACGCGACGAAGGTGTCTCGGTACTGTTTGAGGACCTTCGAGGTCGCTGACACCTCGACGGTGCTGCGTGTTTCGATATCGACCAGGGTCACGTCACCGGTGAGGATCTCACCCAGTTCGGGGTGCGGATACTTGGTCGGGTCGAGTTCGAACGGGGCGACCACGTGGACGAGCACGTTCTGTTGTTTGGCTCCGAGCAGCCCCTCCAAGGCCAGCTCCCAGGTTGGCTCGGCGAGGTCGCTGAATAACACGGTGATCGCTGTCTTGTTTCCGCCACGTTGCAACAGGCTGACCGTTTCGGCGACCGATCCGTCGGGTGAACTGGTCCGTGCCGTTGCCAACAGTCGGCGGTGCAGCGCCGGAATGCCCGCCCGGCCACCGCCGATCGCCTCGTGGCGGACAGCGCCCGGCGCCGCGACAACTTCGACCAGGTCGCGCGTCTGAAGAGCCACCTGGCCGACCACACCTGCCACCTGGGCAGCCCGGAACGCCTTGTCGTCAAAACCCATCGACGCCGAGTTGTCCACAATCAGGCGTACCCGTGCCGACTCTTCCGCGTCGTGAAGTCGGATGAGCACCTGGTCGAGGCGGGCAAGGACGCGCTGGTCGATCCGACGATGGTCATCGCCGGGCCGGTACTCGCGGTAGTCAGCGAAGTCTTGTGAACTGCCATGGCGCGGCGATCGATGCGACCCGCCGAGCGACCCATCGCGGCGCGGTGCCGTCAACTCATACCGAGTGAGTGCACCGACCAACCGAGGCGGGATCAGCACGTTGCTGGCCAAGCTCTCTGCCGAGCGAGCGGCCGCTGCGTCCACGCCGGAATGTTGCGACGCATCCACCGTGCCGGCCGAGGTTCGCGAGTTAGGGGGCACCACGCACCCCGGCGGTCGGTGCTGGCACCGCCGCGAGCACCTGGTCGAGGACCTCGTCGACGCCAACGCCGTCGATCTCGGCTTCGAACTTAAGCTGCACACGGTGACGCAAACAGGCCAGTGTCATCGCCCGGACATCCTCGATCGCCAAATGGGTCCGGCCGTCACGAAGAGCACGTACCTTGCCAGCCAGCGTGATCGACTGAGCGCCACGTGGCGAGGCACCGAACCGCAGGTAGCGCTTGACCACATCGGGCGATTCATCTCGTTCGGGGTGCGTCGCCACCACGATGTCGACGATGTGTCGAGCCACATGGTCGGCCACGGCGACCGACCGGGTGAGATCTGCCATCGCGACGAGCTGTTGTGCGTCGACAACTTTGGTGACCGTTGGCTCATCGACTCCGGTGGTTCGACTCAGGATGGTCGCCAAATCATCCGCGTCGGGAAACTCGACCATCGCCTTCAACATGAAGCGGTCGAGCTGGGCTTCTGGCAGCGGATAGGTGCCTTCGAGCTCGATGGGGTTCTGGGTTGCCATCACCAAGAAAGGGCGGGTCAGGCGATGGGTCTCGCCCGAGACGGTGACCGAACGCTCTGCCATTGCTTCCAGCAGCGCCGACTGGGTCTTTGGGGTCGCTCGGTTGATTTCGTCAGCGAGCACCAGGTTGGCAAACACCGGGCCAGGTTCGAAGTAAAAGCCACGGTTGCCGTCGTCGCCCTGGCGCAACACGTGCGTCCCGACGATGTCGGCTGGCATCAGGTCGGGGGTGAACTGAATGCGACGAAACTCCAACCCGACCACCTGCGCGAGCGTGGACAACAGCTTCGTCTTGCCGAGCCCGGGCAGTCCTTCAAGGAGCGCATGGCCTTCCGCGAACAGGCAGGTCAGAACGTCGTTGACCAGCGTTCGCTGACCGACGATCACCCGTTCGACCTCGTTGGTGACACGTTCGGCGATCCGGGCATATTCGTCCGGGCTTATGAGCGATGATTCGGGCATCTAACCCTCCGGGTTAGCGAGGCGACTGAAGTAGTCGCGCACAACATCTGCTTGCGACGGTGCGATCTGCATGTGGTCGAGGGCTTCGACCGCACGGTCGGTGTATTCGGGGAGGACCTCGCCGAGAGGAGCGGTCCTGACACCCGCAGCGGTCGGACCGTTTGCGCTCCCCACCCGCTCGGCCGGGGTAGATCCCGAACCAGCATCGACGTTGTCTTGTTCACCGCCGGTTCGGTCTGGCGGGGTGATCACTGCGGTTTGGCCTCGTTCGCTCTCGGACTCGACATCTGGTCTGCCGCCAGCCGCTTGTCCCTGTCCGGAACCCTGGCCCGCAGCGCCACCATTCGGATTGGCGTTCATCCCTTGGCCGCCTTGGCCGCTGCCTTGGCCGCTGCCTTGGCCCTGGCCCTGGCCTGGCCCTGGCCCTGGCCGGATCCCTGACCCTGGCCCTGGCCCTGACCCTGACCCTGGCCCGAGCCCTGACCCTGACCCTGACCCTGACCGTTGCCGTTGCCCTTTCCAGAGCCCTGCCCTGTTCCCGGGGTTTTGCTTTTGCCGTCACCTTGCCCCCGGCCCGACCCTTCGCCTTGGCCGTTGCCCGGCCGGGCCGTGATCTGCCCCATCACCGAGTCGAGGCGCGCCGCGGGCCTGACCGACGGCTTGGTTCTGCGCGGTCGGCTGTGCGGCGGCACGTTGTGCTGCGGCCGCAGCTTGGAGAGCATCTGCCGCCGCCTGGGCATCACCCGCCTGCAGCGCCGCCGCTGCATCATTGAGCGCCTCGGCCATTTCGGGGTTGCCAGCCTCTTGCGACTCGGCGATCTCTTCGAGGCGTTCGGCCAGATCGGCCTGTTCTTGGGCTGACATCGCAGCGATCTCTTCCGCCAACGATGCCAATTGCTCCGCCGCGGTCTCACCCTCGGCTAAGGGGTTCTGGTCGAGTACTTTTTCGAGCCCGGCAGCGGCAGCGTTCTGACTTGCAGCGTTGGGGGAAGCTGCCTTCTTCAGCGCTTCTTCTGCCTGTGCGGCGGCATCTTCGGTTCGTTCAAGGTCCCCCGACCGCACCTCATCGGCAGTCTTGCGGAGGGCCTCCGCAGCTTCTTTGGAGAGCGGGTCATCCGGGTCGAGTTCGTCGGCAGCCCGCTCGAGCTTCTCAGCCAGGTCATCGCGCTCTGCAGCCGCGGCCTTGCGTTCCGCGATCGCTTCGGCCTGCGGATTCGGCCCGAAAGTTAAGAACCCGACGATGAGCGCAAGCACCCCAATCAGTGCCAGTCGCCGGGGCTGCCATGGCGATGGAATGGCGAAGCGGGGCGACGCTCGATCGGCCAGACGATCCGCCCGCTCGTGCACCGGCTCGATCATCGGCCCATCGTCATGGGCGAAGGCCAGCGAGGTCGTCAACGTGTCTTTCGACGCCAATCCGCGGTCAGCCGCGATCGCCGCCTTCTTCCACCCGATCCTCAGACGAGCAAAAGCGATCACCGCAACGACCAGCGCGCCGAGCGCCACAAGTTGGGCGAGCTGGCCGGGCCACTCCCACGGCGCAAGCCAGCCAACCAGCAAGACCACGGCCACAAACCCTAGGGCGGGCGGACCAAACTTTTGGACCGATGCGATGCCCCACACCAGCCGAAGCCGCCTGCGCACTTCGCGAAGGAACTTCCGCTGCGGCTCCCGAGGTCCTCCGTCGTCCGGCCCCGACTCGTTCCCTCGGTCGATACCGTCCCACTGCTCAAACTGGCGTTCGTACGGGTGCTGGTATCCGTGGATCCGACCGGCCATCTCGTTGATTCCCATCAGAGCCGGATCTTCTCTTTAGGCAGCCGCAGCCGCCACGCCACGATCCCGAGTGAGATGATGGCCAACCCGGACTGCAAGATCAGCGCATTCCGTGTGAAATTCTTGGCGGGGTCGCCGCGGTGGCCCACCACGTCCCCAGGGTCCCAACTCATCGGCAGCCACCCGTTCATCTTGGCGTCCTGCACCGGCACCGGAGACCCATCGACCAGTATCCAGTTGTCGATATCGAAGGTACCGTCTGGTTGAAGAGCCCAGGCAGGCATCCCCTCAAGCGCGTCGGTTCCCGAATCGCCAGGATCGCTGTCACCGTCACCCGGTTCAGAACCTGGAATCGTGGTCGCTGGCATGCCCCCGTCTTCGACCGTCACGGTCTCCATCATCGACCCGTCCCCCATAACCTCCCGGGTTACGATCACGTTTCCGGCGCCCGAGAACATGCCGCCGAACTCACCACCACCGTCCAGGAACACGTCCGGTACATCGGTTTCACTCAACTCTGTGACCGTCGGCTCCCACGCACTGACGTCATGTAGCCAACGGGCAGCCTTATCGAATGGCGTCGCTATTCCCGCTCGTTCGAGGTCGGGATCGGGCGAGCCCAACACGTCGATGGCGAGGGCGCCCGGGTTAGCGAGCAACGGTCCGCCGCGACTGGCTTGGACGCCATCATTCCGCCAATTCAGAGCGGTGTACACCATGGACCCCACGACGATCAGGAAGATCAGCATGTAGCACGTGACCATTGCTCTCACAGTCCGCTGCAAGAGCGCCGAAACGGCGAGGCACAGACACGCCCAGACAAAGGCCGTCCACATGACGAGCCCCACGGCGGTGGCGATTTGCCCGATCGTCACCCCGCCCATCAGATACGCGACGACCATCAGGGGCGCCGATGCGACGACCAGGAGGAGCACAAAGCCCAGCGATGACAGCAGTTTGCCGAGCGTGATACTCCAAGGACCCATCAGGGTGATCTGGAGCGGCAGCAGTGTGTCCCGCTCGCGCTCGCCTGCAATGGCCGCCGCGCACAACCCGGGAACGACCATGGTCATCCACCCAATCATCACCGCGACGAGGATGGCGAAGACCGTTGCTCCCTGTTTGACCAGGTCGACGGCGCCATTGTTGTTGATCGACACGTTCCCCTGGAGATTGTCGTAGGACACGTACAGAATCCATCCCTGCAGCAGCAGAAGAAGGGTGACGATCGCAGCCGGGCGCCATCCCCGCACCTGATCGATGAGTTCCCGCTCCAGTACAGGGTTGCGGAGCGCCCTGAACGCACTCATTGCACGATCCCTTCGGTCATGGTCATGAAGGCACGCTCCAACCCAGCATCGCTTCGGAACGACAGCACCGCTCGTCCATCATCGACGATGAGCCGCCGCAGCAGCTCGACCTGTTCGTCATCAGAGGCAGCGGTGAACGTCTCACGAGCGCCGTCAGCAAAGATCACGGTGACGACCCGCTCACCGCTCCCCGCAGAGATCGTCTCGGTCGGTCCGTTGGCCCGCAACTTGCCAGCTTCGAGGATGGCGACGTCGGTGCAGAGGTCTTGCAGCTCACTGAGGATGTGCGAGCTCACCAAGATCGTTTTACCCATCCCAGCAAGCTGGCGAATCAGGTCCCTCAGCTCGATCCGCGCCCGAGGGTCAAGCCCACTCGCGGGTTCATCCAAAATGAGGAGCTCAGGGTCGTGGATCAACGCACGGGCAAGACTCAAACGCTGCTTCATGCCCCGGGAGAGCTGACTCACCTGAGTCTTGGCCTTGCCGTCAAGATCAACTAGCTCTAAAAGCGACCCGGTCAGTTCCTTGCGCTTCCTTCGGGGGATGCGATATCCGCTCGCAAAGAAGTCCAGGTACGACGCAGCGTCGAGCCCGTCGTAGAGCCCGAGGACGTCTGGCATGTACCCCATCATTCGGCGCACCGCCTTTGCGTCCTTGCTGGGATCGGCGCCGAAGACTTTGGCCGTTCCACTCGTCGGTTTCAGCATGGTTGCCAACACGGCGAATGTGGTCGACTTGCCTGCGCCGTTCGGACCGATCAGCCCGTAGATCGAGCCCCGGGGAACCTGCAAGGTGAGGTCGTCAACCGCATTGAGATCGCCGTACACCTTGGTCAGATTCGCGATATCGACGGCGATCTCGGTGTGGGCCGCGGGAGGCTCCTTTGTTCGCGACGCTTGCACTTCACCGGTCGTCGCGCCGTCGGGGGTGGGTTCGACGGATTCTGCGTCAGGAATCGGTTGGTCGGCCATCACTCGCCTCCCGCTTCTTCGGCTGTGGTCAAGGGCGTCGAGTCTTCAGGTTCGTCCGTCACCGCTGTGGTGTCTGACCCCTCATCGAGGGTGCTCGGGGGAGGCAGCGGTGGAGCTGCGGTACCTACCGGTAATGGGCCATCCATCATGACGCCGAAACCGTTCTGTCCTGCCGGCAGCGTTGGTGGTAGGTCCAACTGGTCAGGCGGAGTGAAACGGACGACGGCTCCAGAGAGCATCGACCCGTAATACGGCTCAAGCCTGAGAACCACATCGCCGTTGTCATCGATCGCTTCTGGCGGTATCAGGTGCCTCAGCGCTGTCTGCATACCCTGGTCAAGCGGAACCCCCACAGGGATGTCGGCAATCCCGTCGCCATCGAGGTCGATGATTCCGTCACCGTTGAGGTCGTCGATCAGCCCGTCACCGTCGATGTCATCGGGCAAGCCATCACCATTAAGATCGTCAACCTCAAGATCGTCAGGCACCTCAAGGGTGGCAACGTTGCCCCCGTCCTGTCTTTGCAGGGTGACCCAGCTCTCGCCGTTCCAATATTCCCGAGGCAGCGAGGTCGGTCCTTCGACGGCCAAGCGTCCCGCCTCCGCTTCTTGACGGGCGGCCTCTGGATCGTCAAAGTGCGCGCGAATGACATTGCGACTGTCCTGATCACCGAACGCCATCAACTCAATGTGAGTGGGCAGCACGGCTCGGTCGGCAGGATCGAGCGAGGCCGCCAGCGGCACCGCCAGCGATTTCGCAACCAGGGTGTGGCCAGGAAGCAACCGGCCGTCACCCAAGGGGTCTTCAAACTCGCCGGTAAAACCGAGGAACGCAGCGTTGGTGTCGCTGCGGCCGCCCGCTTGAGGCTGGGAAAGCAGTTGAACGATGAGGCCGCCACTGACGCCATTCTGCTCATCGGATGGCAGGGATTCGCCCGACATGACGAGGTTGGCGATGTTCGGCCACACCTGACTGGCTTCGGCGAACAGATCGGCCTGTTGCCTGAGGTCCACGCTCACATCCACCGTCTGACCCGGCTCGATGTCACCGAGTGCCGCCATAGCGTCGCCGACTTGGATCGCACAGTCATGCAACGTCCAAGGCATTTCGTTGGTCACGGTGCCGGTCACCGTCGATGCCTCGCGAACTACATCGACCAAAACGTCTCCCGGACTGACCGCTGCACCGATAGCCGAAGCGACCGTGAACGACCCCACGCCTCCGAGGGTCTGGACCTTTGGGCCGTCAGCAGTCACAGCCACTTCCACTCCACGTGCGTCGCTGCTTCCGTTTCCGGCGGCAAAGCCCTGAGGCAACAGGACCGATGCATTACCGGTGGGGGACGAAATCCCCAGCGCCGTCGTGACGTACGAGCGAGATCCGTCAAGGTTCAACACCGTGGAATGCGACATCCCTTGTTCGGCCCGTTGCTGTTTCGTGAGCTGAACGGCTGCACCGGTCGCCAGCAAGGCGGTTAATGGCAGCGCTATCCAGATCAACCGTCGGCGCCTGATCAGAGCGGTGAACCCGAACAAGAGGGGGCCTGCAATCAGTACATACCCCAACAAGAACCCACCGATAAAGCGCACTTCCACGGGCGCAAACCCAGCCGACTCTGCGAGGTCTCGGGCCAATACTTCTGGGCCGGCGGGCGAACCGTTTGGAAGCATCAACGCGCCAGGTTTGAACGGTATGTTGAGCGCGGCGACCACACTGTCGACAGTCTCCACCCGACCGCTCTGTATCACCATCACACCCGTTTGGTCCGGGCTCCATTCCATACCGAGAGGCGCCAAATCGGGGTTGTTGCCAGCGATTCTCAATGTCCCACCAGAGCGAACCCACGCCCCGAGAGTTCTCGCTGAATCCTCGTCAAGACTCCGCAATGATTTCGCGTCTGAAATGACGACGCTCCCGCCGCCGAGCGCTCCTGGCGAAATACTCGCGTCCGCGTCGATGCTTCGGACCGCCGCCGGCCGCAGGTCGAAGTCCGTAGCGACGGTTTCTGGAAGCGGCGTCTGGTCCGATCCAGATCTGAGCACCGCAACTTGGGGAATGGCGAAGTCGTCTCCCAAATCCTGAGATACCTGAGCAACCTCGTCGTCGCCATCGAAGACTCGAACTCTCACTTCGTTCATTCCCATGAAGGGGACAATCACCGGGATTTTCAGCGTCTTGCGCGCCCCCGCAGCCAGTTCGAGGTCGGCGGTGTAGGCGGTTCCTTGGTTGTCCCAATTGTTGCCTGCAACAAGCTCGACATGACCGTCGACGAGCTCATCGGCTTTCACTGAAATGTTGATTGAGACGACGACTCCAGGGATCGTTGCGGTGTCTGGCACGTCAACGGTCACCGTGGTGGCAGCCCCCGCCAGCGTTGGCAGTGCGACGCTCCACCAGCTCGCGACCAGACAACCGACCAAGACACGGCTAATCCGCCGCTGGCCTCGAATCCCAGAGACCGGCGCCCGGTCCCCCCCTCGTCGTCTCCGGATTGACCACATTCGAACATCTCGGGAGCGTTTCAACTCGTCGCCCTTCGGGGAGTTTCAACTCGTAACTGCCAACGCACAGTAATTCGGATTGCATAGTACCGCCAAAAGCGCGGAACCCGGAGCGGATCTGCGTTCGGAACGGGCTTTCGCCGCGCACAACACTCTTGAGCGTTTTAGACGTCCGGCGCACGATATGGGGTTCCCCGGTCAGGCATCTTCTGTCGATGACCGGTCGCGAACGATAACCGCCGTTGAGGATCTTTTGACAGGCACTCACACCCGCTCCTCATATCTCGGTAAAGCTCACAATGTCATCGTTGACAAGTTCCTCTCGATCTGGTGCTTGAGACACCGAGAGGAGCACACCCAAGATGTGCTCCTCTTCGAAATCAGAGAGATTAGACAGGAGTCCGGCGCACAGAAAGACACCGGCAACCGGTTCGGATACTGAGGGCGGTTAACCCGCTTCTTTAACTCTGCGGCTTGGGCTCCCGGGGCAGGCCGAGGACCCGCTCACCGAGGATGTTCTTGATGATCTCGTCGGTGCCGCCGCCCAAACGGGCGCCGGGCATACCGCAGACCATGTGACGCCAGGCGAAGGTGCCCCACTCGCCGGTATCGGCGGTCAGGCGAGGTCCCAGTACCCGGGTCACGAAATCCGATATCCGCTGCAACTGGTAGGTACCTGCAAGCTTCGAGATCGACATCTCGGGGCCGGGAAGCCACCCGCCTTCACCCGGTCGAGGTACCGCTTGGTCGTCAGTGCAACCACGTGATGATGCAGGTACAGGTTGGCGAGTTCCATGCGGATCAGCGGGTCATCGCCGACGCCAAAGTGTTCGACCATGGTGGTCAGGCGCTCAAACGGGCCAGGGCCAGGGCCGAGGCCCATCCCGGAACCGATCGAGGCGCGTTCACTCATCAGGGTCGTCATCGCAACGCCCCATCCTCGTTGACCTCCCCAAGCGCCACGTGTCGGGGATGCGCACCTCGTCGAAGAACACTTCGTTGAAGGCCGCCCCGCCGGTCATCTGACGCAGTGGGCGCACCTCGACACCAGGCGCTTTCATGTCGACCAAAAACCCGGTGATGCCTGCGTGTTTAGGTGCGTCTGGATCGGTACGACACAGGATCTCACCGACGTCAGCGAGGTGAGCGTTCGAGGTCCACACCTTCTGGCCGGTCACGACCCATTCGTCGCCGTCGCGAACGGCCTTGGCCGATACCGCAGCGAGGTCTGAGCCAGCGGTTGGCTCACTGAACAGCTGACACGACACCCAGTCGCCCCGGTACAGCTTGGGCAGGACGTCTGCCTTGACTTCGGGCCGGGCGTGGACGGCGACCGTCGGGCCGACCATCCCGAGATTGATCATAAAGATCGACAGGTCGGGCACCTCATACTTCTGTTCGAGGGCACGGTAAGCCGTTGCATACTCGTTCGGCAGACCTTCGCCACCGAACTCAACCGGCCCGTTGATCCAGCCAAACCCGGCGTCGTAACCGGCGGCCGCCCACCCTTTAGCTTTGCCCACCATTTCGGCTTCGGATTCTTCGTCGGTTTCTTCGACAATGGCGACGTTGTCCGAACCCTGTCCCCATACGAACGGCCCATCTTCAACGGAGCGCCGCGTGGAAACTCCGTCTAAGAATGCAGTCGCCTTGGCTTTGAATGCGTCGAGGTCCATCGAGCTCATGAATCAGCCCTTCATCGCGGTCGTCCACCGAACGTTGTCACAGAAGCATCGGAGCCTAGACGACCCTTGTTGGCGCAGTGCCAATAAGGGTCGTCTCGCCGCTGGTGGGTGGCCTACATCAAGCCGGTGTACGCGCCACCGTCGACGGGAATAGCCGTGCCGGTCATGAACTTGGCTTGTTCGCTGCACAAGAACGCGACGATGGCGCCGAAATCAGAAGGGTCGCCGAAAGCCCCGACGGGGATCTTTGCCTCCATGGCGGTCAACGCCGCCTCGGTAAACGATGCCAGCCGAGCGGTGTCGTGTAGACCTGGCTGCAACGAGTTGACCGTGACACCGTGACGTGCGACCTCGTTCGCCAGCACTTTCAAGAACCCCGTCACCCCTGCACGGGCGGTCACCGATGCCATGAGCGTGCCGATTGGTTGGCGCACACCAAGGGACGTGACCGCCACCACCCGACCCCAGCCTCGGGCAACCATTTCAGGTACGGCAACCTGACACATGGCCACGGTCGACAAGAGATTGAGTTCTAGGGCCGTTTGATAGTCGTCGATGGTCGTCGTCTCGAAGGTGCCCGGCGGCGGCCCGCCAGCATTGGCGACCAGAATGTCAACACCGCCCAGAGCCTCGACCGCTTCCCCAACAAAATCCGCGGCTCCCTGACCGGTCGACACGTCGGCAGGAAATCCGATCACGCGCCCATTTCCGGCCGTCTCCGCGAGCACTCCCACAACATGGTCAACGGTGTCCGAGTTGCGACCACAGATGACGACATCGGCACCTTCGGCCGACAACGCCTGCGCTGCACCCAAACCAAGACCGGCGGTCGAGGCCGCTACGATCGCTCGCTTGCCCCTCAGATGTAAGTCCACGTCGCAGTCCTCGCTCTGGTCGGCACGTTGCGTTCGGCCGTTCCGATGCCGCCCCGACGTTGTTCCGAGCGAGGCTACCGATCGCCGATCCGCTGTGCTCGGAAACCTTCAAGCCTGTCAACTGGCGAGCGGCACCACGATCACCAGAGCAAGGAGCCCGGAGAGGATCGCCGCGTTTCGGGGGAAGGTCCCGTCCCGATCGAAGGCGCGGGTCAAGACAGACCAGGCGATCAGCCCGACCATGAGGGCGAGCAACGGCGACAACAACAGACGACGGCCCACGATCCACCCCTCGGGGGCATCGACGAGCGGTTCCGGCGAGACAACCAGGAGCGAAATTGACCAGCCAATCAGCATGGGGCCTCAGCACATGTGGGAGGGACGACCGAACACGAACGCCATGAATGAGTTCGGCGCTTCTTTCGGTGAGGCCCGACAGTGCCAATGGCACCGGGGCGTGTCGCCCTCGAGCATGCCCTGGGTTCGGTAGCTTTGGCACATGGCCTATGACCCTGAGCTCGCGGACAGGATTCGAGAACTCCTCAGCCTCGTCGATGACGTCACCGAAAAGAAGATGTTCGGCGGGTTGAGCTTTCTGGTGCGGGGTCACATGACCGTCGTAGCAAGTGGCCAAGGCGGATTGATGGTGCGGCTCGACCCAGAACTCGCCCCTGAGCTCCTCGCAACGACACCTGCCCAACAAGTGATCATGCGCAACCGCGAGATGCGCGGTTGGCTCCGCGTCCAAACGACCGATATCGGCTCCGACGACGAACTCGACCTCTGGGTCAAACGTTCCCTCGACTACGCCGCAAGCCTGCCGCCGAAATAGCACTTGGCGCTTCGAGCGTTAGGCGCGCATGCCGCTTCCGCCTCCACTCGTTCAGCTACCTGAACTACCCATCGAGCCGAGGTCTGCCTTCCTGACCAGCTGATCCCCCAGTAAGACGTCGTCGAGAGGCTACGCACAGAAACAAGAAAGGCGCTCTCCTCCCGGCCCCCATCCTCCCCGCCCAAAGAGAACGAGACGTTGATGAAGTGGCATCAACGGATGTTTGCCCGAATGTACAAGCGGGCCTCGAGTACCGAGTCGCTCGCCTGGCACCGAGACAATCCCGTGCCCCTACTCAAGACGGCCGTCGCTCAGCGCCCATCTACAGGTCGAGCACTCGACTTGGGCTGCGGTACCGGCGTGGACGCCGTCTACCTCGCTCAACAGGGTTACGACGTGACGGCGGTCGACTTCGTTGCGGATGCGCTTGCAGCGACCCAACGGCGGGCCGCGAGCGCCAGTGTTCCGGTGGATTGTCGGGAAGGTGATGTGATCGACATCGACGTCTCCGGGCCGTTCGACATCGTGCTCGACTCGGGGTGCTTACATCACATCCCAAGGGGAACGTCAGGGGCTCAGAACGGGCCGTATGGATTGCGGTCTTTGTTGCGGGCGTTTCGTTCACGCCTCGCCGTAACCAGACGGTTCGAGACGACGATCAACACCACTGTCTGGCCGTAAAACACGATCGCCAACGCCACAATCATGACGATGTTCGAAGGCATCAGAGCGTCCGCCACCAAGACCATCAGCAGCATCGAGACCAAGCTGATCGGAGCGAACAAACAGCCGGGGACTTCACTCCGAAGGGATCATCGGACAAAAGCCGCGGCGCCAGCTTCCACGTGACCACGCACAAGCCGAGAGCAGCGGCGATCATCCCGACCGCCGAGACGGCGTCACCCATACCCAGGCTCTCCCGCTGGTGGCACAACTCTGTGAAGCACGTTGAGTTGCGCGTCCAACATCAAACCCTCTTCTGGCAGGACGGCCTGAACCGCAGTACGTAGTTGGGGGCGAATCCGGTGGGCCAGCACGCTCCGCCGCTCGAGCCGACGTTCCAGTGTCACGCGGCGACCGCTGGGAGTTTTTCGTCCGACTTCGAAGCCCGATCGCAGGCTACAACGACGTGGAGGCATCATCGCTCGAACGACTCAGCCGTGATGGGTGCGGACGCACAAAATGATACCACTCGCCCAGTCGACCTCGACCGTCCGCAGCCGCGGGTCTGCCAACAGGGTGTCGCGAACCTCGGCGGTCTTGTCGGAACGGTCACCCGCATGAGCTTTCATATTCCTTGACAAGAATATGAAAGCCTCCTAGGTTTCTTCCGTGGATACTGCAACGTTCACTGCCTTGGGCGAACCCAGCCGGCTGCGAATCGTCGAACTGCTCCGCGGCGGATCGCAACCGGTAGGCGTTATCGCCGAAACACTCGGCATCCGTCAACCCCAAGCATCGAAACACCTCAAGGTGTTGAACGATGCCGGTCTCGTGACGGTCGAACCCGTCGCCAAACAGCGCTTCTATCGACTGCACTCCGCCAAGTTCGACGAGATGGCCGAGTGGCTTGGGTCATTCGAAACGCTCTGGGCCGATCGTCTGGATTCCCTCGGCCGCTACCTCGCCGCCCAGCAGGTGACCGATCGACCGGATCGGTCACATCCCTAGCGGCACCACTGGTCGGCCTCAGCCGCCGAGACAAGTAGCCGAACGAAACGACCGCCGACCCCAGCCCTCACGCCCCGGAACATCCACCGCTCCACATCCGACCTCGACACACCGCCGAGCCCACTCAAGAGGAAATCCGTGATCACACAGCTGTTCAAGAAGAAGCAGAAAACCTTTCAACTCGAACGCGTCTGCGACGCCCCGCCGAGTGCGGTGTGGAGCGCTTGCACCAACGCCGATGAGCTGCGTCAGTGGTGGGGGCCCGATAAGACGACCGTCCCGGAGTGCTCCGTCGATCTGCGAATCGGCGGCGAGATCAGAGTCGTCATCGAGGCAGGCCCCGAGATGGGCAAATACGCCGGGACCCGTTGGCCGATGGTCGGCCAGTTCACCCAGATCGAACCGGACCGACGGCTGGTCTATGAGGCTCAATCGACGACCGAGGGCGAAGAGGCGACCACAACCATCGAACACACGAACGAACTGACGTTGGCCGAACAGGACGGCAGAACGCTCCTCCACCTGCACGTCACGATCCACAAGATCGGCCCGAAAGCCAAGATGGCGGCCTTCGGGATGAAATGGGGCTACAAGGGTCAGCTGGCGAAACTCGAATCGCTGCTCAGCTAGCTAGCGGATCAAGCAAATGATCACCTGGGGTATTGGGGCGAGCAACAGGAACAGTTGGCCATCTCGATTGTCGTCGCCGATGATGACGGCGACAGTGACGAGTCCCAGTATCTCAGAGCCCAGTGCAAGGACCCGCCCACAAGTTTTGTCGTGACGGTAGAGCTAGAGACGCCCGACGGAGTGGTGTCCGCCAATTAGGCAGCGCTCCAGCTGTCTGCAACTTCCGATGACCAAATCGTTGTGTGGGAAGTACGTCAACTGCGAAGGGGAACACCGGATCAGCAGAGCCAGCGTGGTGCTCGTCGCCCTGTCACCGAGAGGCGACCGCGACCCATCATTGCCGAGCGGCGTCGCACCCCGACACGGCCTACGACGAGGAACGAACTCCAGAAAGCGAAAGGGGAATCTTCACCCTGGGCGACCCGCGCATCATGATGCAATGATGTAGGGCTCCCCGCGTAAGCTGGCAGCATGCGAACGACGATCTCTCTTGACGATCAGATCCACGAAGCCATTCGAGCGAAGGCCTTCCAGGAGCGTCGCTCCTTTTCGGCGGTTGCCAACGCCCTCCTCGGCAGCGCTTTGGGAATCGCGTCGGATACCCCAACTGCACGCCGATTGGGGCGTTATCAGGGTCGAATCTGGATCGCCGACGACTTCGACGAAACACCGGACGCCTTTCTGGAAGCGCTCGACGAGCCGTTGGCGTGAAGGTCCTCCTCGACACTCACATTCTCTTGTGGGCAATCGGCGATCCCGCCAAGCTCCCCGTCACCGTCAGGGACGCGATCCTGGACCAAGAGGTCGAGCTCGTCGTTTCCTCGGTCTCGCTCGCCGAGATCGAGATCAAGAAGTCCATCGGGAAGCTGACCTTCGATTTCAGCCTTCGCGATATCGAACAGGACCTGCGCCATCGATGGTTGGCGTTCGAAGTCAGACATGCCAAGCGGCTAGGAGTGCTACCGCTGCATCACCGAGACCCATTCGACAGAATGCTCATCGCTCAAGCAGCATCAGACAACCTCGTCATCGCATCCGTCGATGAACGCTTCGTCCAGTACGACGTACCCGTGCTCTGATCCTGCCGCTCGACGATCTGCGATCGGCAAGACGCGCCAACCGCGAACTGGACGATCAGGCATAATCCATTGAGAACTAGATACTCGGACGCGCAAGCAGATGAGGTTGGCGTCGCCGGCAGCGGACTGCTCGCGCCGTTCAAGGGCAAACGGGTTAAGTGGTCACGTTCGACCGCCACCATTTCACCGGGACAACACCCCTGAGTGGGGCCAGCGCTTCGTCCCCTGAAACCTCCTGCAGGGTCCGCAATCGCTCAACGACCGGAAACACGACAGAGTAGGAGGCAGGTCACCGCTGAACGATGGATTCCAGACGTTTGGCAATGGCTTCCACGTCGACTGACGTAGCTGCGACCCAGATCACCAAGTCAAAGACATCATCGTTTGATGCAACCGTCGGATCGACACCGTTGATATCGAGGAAGACGGCGCAGCTCAGCCAGCCGAGGCGCTTGTTACCGTCGACCAGAGGGTGATTGTTGACGATGGACTGCAGCAGCGCTGCGGCTTTAGACATCAGATCGGGATATGCGTCGCGGCCAAACGCCGATGCTTCGGGCCGGGCCGCCGCCGATGCGAGCAACCCGACGTCACGGACGACGAGCACGTCCCCAAGGAGCTCTCGCGCGAGAATGGTCAGATCTTCAGTCGCCAGATAGCGGAACGAGGGCTCAGTCATTCGCCGAGGCGCGCCAGGGCGTCGGCATGCGCGCTCATCACTCTGGAAGCGCTCGACAAGACGCTGGCCCGATGATCCTCGAGTTCGAGGTACTGGCGGATGGCTCGGCGCGCTGTTTCCTGCATAGATGCGCCGTCCTTTTCAGCCCGCTGACGTAAAGCAGCGTGTTCCTCGACGGTCAACCTCAAAGTCATCGCCATGCGAGGATGGTATCAAAACGATACCATCATCGTACCCTCGCCTGAGCCGCACCCATGAGGTCGCCGCCCCTCAGGTGTTCGAGCGCGCTCGCCGCCACAGCATGGTCGTCCGGAACCGCGTCGCTGCCGTCGGCGGGCCCACAGCAACCGTTGTCGCCTGGCGTCGAAGTCACACCGTCACCAGGTCATCCGGGTCAAGAAACACACCTTTGAACGAAAACTGCGGAGGCGAGAACGCGAACGCGTAGGCATGAAGCGCCTTGGTGCTGCCGACGAATAGCCAAGGCTCAGCGTTCCGGTGCGCAGTCCAAGTCGGGCGCTGCATACCAAGTCGGTCCGCACACCAATCCACAGCGCCAGCCAGAGCGGCATCCCAACCACGGTGGCCGGTCGTCGGCGGTTCCGCGCTGAACAGGTCCCAGTCCGCGGCGTCGAGCTGGTCGACGTTGCTCACCAGCTCGCGGATTCGCCGCAACATCTGTCCATGATCGGCGCCACTGCCAAGGTCACGGCGAAGACCAGCAGCTGTGGAAGCCGACGTCTCTAACCCAAAGCGTTGGATACTGCTGTCAGCGCCCGCAGCGATCGCCACGTCAAGGAGTCGTCGAATGACCACAGGCGGCATATCGCCGTCATCGCTATAGGCCGCAACAGTCGACTTCGGGCGCACCGACCACGCGTGCGACGCTGGCGACCGTCAAACCTGCTTCCCGGCACCGCCGTTCAAGATCAAGAGAAACGGACCAATCATATGGAGGAACGCGGTCATCAATCTCGGCAACGAGTATCAGCGCCTGCCCAGCCCGCATACTCCCGCAAGAACGAGGCTGATGCGGTGGCCGGACGCGGGCGACCATGACCGCGGCTCCGGTCATGGTGCTGGTCCTGTGCTGCCACGGTCTCAGAACCACAGGACGTCCGCAAGGGAACACCAGGCAAGGTTCGCCTTTCCCGGCGCTAGAGAGAAACACACCGAGCACCGTCAGGCTCGGACCTCGACGAATCCCGCTCGGGCGAAGTCGCCATCAAAGGCGAGCGCTTTATGGTGGAGGTGATCGGACTTGAACCGACGACCCCTACGTTGCGAACGTAGTGCTCTACCAGCTGAGCTACACCCCCAAAAACCGGCCCCGCATCGTATCACTCATGCGGTCAGCTCCCGTACCGGCGACCGGGACATACCCGCCCGTGGTGGCTGAGCACCCGTGGCCGGCCCATCCGCCAGCAACACTCGGCTAGCCGCCGTAACGCCTCCGGTGCGGAGCGCTGTGAGCGGGACGGGTACGCATCGGCCGCACACTGTGCATGCCTACGTCTGAATCTGCACGCGAATCGTGGCGCAGACGGCGTGCAGCCATGTCGGTGACAGGTGCTTCCCAAGGCTGCGGACGCCGGTCGGCACGAAGCAGGTCTTGACCAAAGGGATCAGCCAACGGCGCTGTCGGGTCGCTATCGCTCGCTGCGGACAGTGGAGCGGGCTCCCAGCCGAGCTCATCGTTCCAATCCTGATCGGCCTGGGTCCGTCGCGCCCCGGCGTTATGGGTCCCGCGCAAGTCTCGGTCGCCAGTCACCGATCGGACCTGGCTCCAACCGGCTCGATCCGCACGAGCTCGAGGTGACCCACCCAAGTCAGCGCGCCAATCATCGAAATCTTCTCCGGTGGATGATCCGCGCGAAGCAGCACGGACCCCCATGCCCGGAGTCTCAGCATCGGCCATTCGCCGGACCCGCTCATCGGCCGCAACCGCAGCGAGCAGGGTGAGATATGCAGCCACCGCCAACACGGCCGTGACGAAGAGCACGAGGAACAAACCCGACCCCGTCGAAAGCCACGCCAGCAAACACAACAACGGCAACGACCCGATGGCGATAGTCGCCCGACGGCGGCGCATGAGCGTCCGTGAACGTTCACTGGCCACCGCACGGCGATCATTGGAACGCCCCGAATCTAGGCGACGCATCGATCGCCGATCGTCGAGAGAACTGACCGACGCCCCCGCCGACTGCCTGGAACCCCCGTTGGGTCCGTCCGGCCCACCATCGGGATCGTCGTCGGGGTCGTCGTCGAGGTCGTCGGGATCGTCGTCGAGGTCGTCGGGGTCCTCGTCCTGGTCGTAGTACAAGTCGCTTTCGAGAAGATCGGGTGCGTGTCGACCGTCAGCGTAGGAATCGTCGGTATCACGGCTATCGCCCCGTACGTCATCCGCGTATGGCTCGTCGGCATGACGGTGGACATTGCCTATGCCGCGGTCGCGAGCAGGAGCATCCAGACCGCCAGGCTCCCCGGCCTCGCGGAACTCACCGCTTTGGCCAGCGATGGCACCGTCGTCGACCTCGGCCAGGCCAGCACCAAACGCGTCGATCCCACGCTCGGCCAGACCCGCCTCGATGGCTTCGTGCCAACTGCGACGCGGTTCCTCGATCTGGCGACGGGCCGCGAGCTCGCCCGAGTGTCCAGCGACGCCAGCACGACCAGCACGTCCACCCGTCAAGCCACGACGGTCGTTGCCGTTGGGATCTCGGCCACCCCATTCCCCGATCTCGGCTGGCATATCAGCAGCGCGATGACGGCCGCGCCCGTCGCCGTGTGCAGAGCGTCCTCGAGGATGCGAGCGGTCGTCGAGCTGGCCAGCACCCCAGAACTCGTCATGTATCTCGTGCTCACCGGGTCGGCGCCATACCTCGCGCGCGAGCTGACGCCCCCGCTCGAGCGAGATGGCCTCGCCACCCTGCGCAGCACGATCGGCGTACCCCGAACGGTCGCTGCGACTCGCCACCCGACGAGGATCTCGATACTGCCCGAGTGCGTCGATAGCGCCCTGGGACCCGCGAGAGATCTCACCGCGAGGTGGCGGCGCTGCTTTGCCGAGAGACCGTGGGGGCGTTCGTGCGGAGGCCCCAAGCTCGGGCACTTCGCGCTCCCAATTCCAGACCGAACGAAGTTGTCGACCACGTCCACGATTGCGGGGCTTGGGGGTCCGACTCGCGTTCGCGAGACGTGAGGGCACCTGATCGATGGGATAGACCGGAGCTGGATCGCCAGGTCTGGTGACCGGGCGGAGCGGGGACGATGCTTGATCGTACGCCGCGCGCCCGCGCTCACCGCCTTCGCCGAATCGGACCATAGAGACACCTCAAGGCAATGCGAACGGATTGCCGACAACCGTCGTGGGCCAACTGGCCGACGGTGCGCCGAGGCGGTGCGGACCGACATCTCAAGATCGCTACCGGGAGTGCCGGCTCGGTCATTGACTCGGTGTTGTCGCAAAAGCCCTGGACGCCAACCCGTTCGGCCGGGTCACGTCCAGACATCTTCACACGCTGGTGAATCACATCGGTGTATTTATCCCACATTTCCCGGTTTGGGGCTAAACGCACGCAGCGCCGAACGCGTAACGCTGCGTGGGCGAAGCGTCACCTATTCGCCGTAGAACTCGGGGCCGTTGGCGCCGTCCATCAGGCCTGCCGGCACATCACGCCGCCAATTGCCCGACCGGCCCCCCGACTTTTCCCACAAGGAAACCTCAGAGATGTACATGGTCCGATCGATCGACTTACACATGTCATAGATGGTCAACGCGGCGATCGAACACGCCGTCATCGCCTCCATCTCCACCCCGGTCCGGTCGACGGTTTCGGCAGCGACTTCGATCTCGACGTAATCCTCTTCGATCGCAAAGCTCACCGATACACCACCGATAAGCAAAGGGTGGCAAAGCGGAATCAAGTGCGGGGTCTGTTTGGAGGCCTGAATGGCCGCGACCCGCGCTACCGCCAGCACATCTCCCTTCGATACCGCTCCCGATGCGATTCGTTGACTCGTCTCGGGAGCCATGTAGACGCGGCCTCGGGCGAGGGCCCGGCGATGGGTCGCTTCCTTAGGCGTGACATCGACCATGCGCGCACGGCCGAGCGGATCAAGGTGAGACAGTTCCTGCGGCATGGGGCGAAATGTTAGTGCTCTGCCCCTCAAGCCCGCCCCGCCACTCCACGCCTACCGCCGAGTACCGAGGCTCAACGTACCGGCAGATATGCCAACGCGGCTGCAATTGCGGTTGTAAGCACACTCAGTCGACTCGGCACCGTCGGGGAGCCTCCCCCCTGGCGGTGTCGAGCCGCGTCGACATCCGTGTCGCGCTACGGCACGGACCTGTCGCCAAGTAGCCCGGAGGTGTATGGGGACCAAGCAGTCCCGACGGCTGGTTCTATGACCCCGTGAGCGTGCCACCTTTACATGGTGGCGCCGCCTTCCCTCCACATGTTTGCGCGCAGCGGGATCACTCCCTCGGCGGATGGGTTACGTTCGTGGTCAGCGCCCCGCTGAGGGCGGCTATGCGTCAGTGATGGCCACGACGGTGCACGGCACAGGGTTTGGAGCGAAGTGGAATGCGAATCGCAAATGTTGACGGGCGGGCCGCGGTCCTCATGGGCGACGGCATCGCCGATATCGAGGAAGCAACCGGCGGGCTGTTTGGGTCCTCCGTCAACGACATCTATGAACGGTGGGATGAGTTCCGGGAGGCCGCGCTGCAGATCGACACACCAACCGCCCCGCTTGACCTGGCGCTCCTGACCAACCCGGCACCGATGCCCCAGCAGGTGTTTGCCGTCGGGCTCAATTACCGAGCCCACGCCGCCGAGTCGGGCATGACGGTGCCTGAGGTGCCAGCGACTTTCACCAAGTTCCCCGCTGCGTTAAGCGGCCCGTTCGACGACATCGAAATTCATGGCGACTCGGTGGACTGGGAGGTTGAGCTGGTCGTCGTCATGGGGCAACTGGCCGATCGGGTCGCCGAGGCAGACGCCTGGTCCTACGTCGCGGGGCTGTCGATCGGCCAAGACATCAGCGATCGAGCCCTGCAGTTCGCCGCTAGATCACAGTTCTCCCTCGGCAAGTCGCGGCGGGGTTATGGCCCGATAGGACCCTGGGTCGTGACCGTCGACGAGTTCGACAATCCCGACGACCTTGCGCTCGGCTGCTCTGTCGACGAGGAGGTCGTCCAGGACGGGCGGACCAGCGATATGGTCTTCCCCGTCCCCTCCCTCATCGCCGAGCTGTCTGCGATCGTGCCGTTGCTGCCCGGCGATGTCATCTTCACCGGCACTCCCGCGGGTGTCGGCTTCACGCGACAACCACCCCGGTCACTTCAACCCGGCAACATGCTCGAAAGCTGGATCGAAGGAATCGGCTCGATCCGCAACACCTGCATCGCTCCGCGGGCGTAGATGTCGACGTGGACCAGATCGCCCAGAGCGTCGTGTTCGTAGCGACGGATCACTCTGCCTGTGGTCACTACACGGTGCCCCAGCGCCCGGCGACGAGGTTGCGTAGATACTCACCGAAATCGGGACCGAGGTCGTCGCGAGCCAGAGCAAGCTCCACCGTGGCACGTAGAAAGTCGTCTTTCTTGCCTATGTCATAACGCCCGTCGCGAAACCGGTACCCCATAACTCGACCGTCGCGGGCGAGTTCATCGATGGCGTCGGTCAGCTGAATCTCGCCACCCACACCCGGTCGGGTTTTGGCGATAATTGAAAAGATCTCGGGCTGGAAAACGTAGCGACCGATGACGGCGAGATTGGAAGGAGCCTCTTCGGGCGAGGGCTTTTCGACCAGGTGCTGCACCGGCACCAGCGGCTGTTCCTCGATGGGTGGGAGGTCGTCGGCAACCGACGCGCAGCCATATGACGAAATCTCTTCGGTCGGCACTTCCATGAGCGCCACTACCGAACAGTGGTGTTGTTCAGCGGCATCGATCATGCCCTTCAGGAGGGCTGAATCATCGACCATGACGTCGTCGCCGAGCATCACGGCGAACGGTTCGTTGCCGACATGGCCTTCCGCCATTCCGACAGCGTGACCAAGACCCAATGCGGCTCCCTGTCGCACCGAGTACACCCGTGCCAGGTTCGCAACGGCGATGACCTCTTCGAGAACAGCGGTCTTACCTGCGTTTTTGAGGGCGGCCTCAAGCTCTGGTGAACGGTCAAAGTGGCCAGCGATCGACCCTTTGCCACGCCCCAAAATCAGCAACACATCATCGATGCCTGCGTTGGCGGCCTCTTCAACCACGTACTGGATCGTCGGCCGATCGACTACCGGGATCATCTCTTTAGGGACGGCCTTGGTCGCGGGAAGGAATCGTGTCCCGAGACCCGCCGCTGGAATTACCGCTTTACGCACCTTGGATGTGTCGCCGGTCATGTCGCACCTTTCAGGGTCCCGAGCCGCGGGACCTTCCACTTGGAGTCACTCTTGCAACGTATCGACCCGAATCAGGAATGCGTGAAGCTTTGTTGAGTGTTTGGCAGGCAAAAGTTTCCGTTCGGCTTTCGTCCACCGAGCCGGCGAGGGGCGGGGACGACCATTGCCGGTCTGAGACCTTTCGGCGCTGGCCACTACGATGACGACCCCATCGGCCATCGCCAGCCGGGAATCAACCACCCCGATGAGCGAAGAGGCCAGCGAGACGAAGCTGCCATCCAGAAGAGACACACCATGCCGGTTTACGAATTCAAATGCACGGCCTGTGACCACCGTTTCGACATCAAGATGGGCATTCATGACGACCCACCGACGTCGTGCCCTGAATGCGGCGAAGCCGTCAAGAAGGTGTTCTCGCCGGTCGGGATCTCCTTTAAGGGCTCCGGGTTCTACAAGAACGACTCGCGCGGGTCGCGTTCGAAGAGTTCTTCCAGCGCAACGGCGTCGACTTCGACAACCGACAGCTCGTCGTCTGCATCGTCTGAGTCAACGTCCTCAAAGTCGTCCGACACCAAGAGCACGGAGACAAAGACGGCAACCAAGACAGAATCGAAGTCGGCGAAGTAGCGTCGCCGTAGCTCGCCGCTTCGGCGGACACATCGAGGATGTTCATCCTCCATCACATTCGAAGTGGGGTCGATCGACCCCAGACCGATGGAGGACCCGACCGTGCCAGATCCCACCGCTCATACCCGCGCCGACGGTGAGCCAACCCAGCCAACCCAGCAAGCGGTGGCGAGCGATAGCCTCCCGGTCCTAGAGATCCCCTCCTATGAGCTGTTCGCCAACTCCCCACTTGGCCAGCGCCCGCCCGTCGAGGGCGCGGGGCAGGCCATCCGCGGCAGAAGCTCGCCCGACGGCGGTGTCCATACCGAGTCCGGCGACACCCGCGGCGCTGCGACGCCCGTTGAGACCAGACGCTTCCGCATCGGCCGCTCAACAGCAGGCTCGCAGCACTCACCGATACGACGACGCACACGCAACCGCCGGCTACTGCGGTTCGGGGCCGTGCTCGCCGTGGCCATCGCAGCGAAGCTCGTGATCTCAGACATTGCGACGCTAAACCGCGCTGCCGAGGAATCCACATCGTCGTATCACGCTGTGATCGCCACCACCGACCTGCCGCTCGGCCATCTGGTCACCGACGCTGACGTCGACGTAGAGACACGTCGCGGGTTTCGCCCTGAGATCGCACCGCTGAGCGATGCAGCGACCGCGGTGGGCTCGGTCATCGTCGTCCCGGTCCTCGCCGGTACGGCACTGCAGGCTCAACATCTCGTTCCTTCGGTGCGAGGAGTGGGGCATCCGGTCCCCGAGGGAACCCGTGCGGTGACGATCAACGCATCGGCGGCGCCGTCCTTGGGCGTCGGGTCCATCGTCGATATCTGGGCAACATCAGACGACCCATCCACTCTCCTCTTGACAACTCAAGACATCGTTTCAAGTGCAATCATCCTCGATGTCACTCCAACCGACGCGGTAGGACAAGCTTTCCCGGCAATGCTCACGGTGTTGGTGCGCGAATCCGACGTACCCACACTCGTCCAGGCCGTAGCATCTGCGTCACTCATGCTCGTCGAAGCACCCCCGGAGGCTGCGTGCTGCAATCGATCGTTCTCGGGTTCTTCCAAGGACTGACCGAGTTCCTCCCCGTCAGTTCCAGCGGGCACCTGGTCGCCATTCCCGAGATTTTCGGGTGGAGCGAGACCTCTACGACGATGGCGTTGTTCCTCCACATGGGAACGCTTCTCGCCGTACTCGTCGCATTCCGCGCCGACCTCGTCGCGATCGGCGGGGTCTGGTTCAAACGCGAACTCGATCCGCATGGGTACCGTCACCTCAGCAAGATGTTGCTGCTGGCATCGGTCCCCGCCGCGGTCGCTGGCCTGGCATTGAACAGCGTGTTCGAAGAGGTCTTTGGTGCCCCGATTTGGGTCTGCGTCTTTTGGCTTGTCACCGCAGCCGTCTTGGTCTGGGGCGAGCGTGTCGCGTCGACCGAGAAACGGCCGTCGCTCGGCATCGACGAGGACGCCAGCGGTGATGTCAACTGGCGCTACGTCACCGCCCGCGCCGCTCTTTTCATCGGATGCGCCCAAGCGGTCGCAATCTTCCCCGGACTGTCCCGCAGTGGTATGACGATCATCGCCGGTCTACTCATCGGCTTCTCACGACCAGCGGCGGCACGGTTCTCGTTTCTGATGTCGATCCCGATCATCGCTGGTGGCGTCCTGGTCGTCGGCAAAGACGTGATGGACGGCTCGTTCCACCTTGGGGCGAACGAAATTGCCGGTTTCGTGACCGCAGCGTTGACCGGCTACCTCGCGATCCGCTTCTTGATGGACTATGTGCGTCGCCATTCGATCGCGGTGTTCGCGTGGTACTTGGTCGCAGCGTCAGCGGTGTTGGCGATCTCGATCGCAGCGCACTAATGGAGCCCGGCAGCGCAGAAGCCGGGCGACGGTGTTCGTCGCGAACGACATTCGCGACGAACACGCCTTCACCAGGCTGACACCTGTCTCAGCTACCCGACACGCTCATCGAGTCGATCAGCAACGTCACGCCGACGGCGCTACCGGGCAGCCAGATCTCGTCGGCTCCGATCTCGCTGATCCCCAGCAGCATCTTTTGCAGCGTCGACGCGATGGTCATCTCGCGCACGGGTTCGGCGAGGTGTCCGTCACGGATCATGAGACCGTCGGCACCGACCGAAAAGTCGCCCGAAACGGTGCTCGCTCCGGAATGAAGCCCGTTCAACGACTGGACGTACAGACCCTGGTCGATCCCAGCGATGATCTCTTCTTGAGAACGGTTGCCCGGCACGACACGAAGAGCACGGGCTCCCACGCCCGGCGCTGAGCCGTACCCACCCCGGGCCGCAGAGCCGGTCGTGCCAGCACCCGAACGTCGCCCCGTATATGCGTTGTTCAACGCTGCGGCGAAGACCCCTTCGGAGATCAGTTCGGTTCGCCGAGTTACCACACCTTCACCATCCCGGGCACCGGCGGAGAAGAACCGCGCATCGGTCGGGTCTTCGATCAGTGTCACGCCGCCCGCAGCGACCGCTTCACCAAGGCGGTTGACAAACATCGACCGACCTTTGATCAGTGCCTCGCCGTTACAGGCGGCGGCGATCAGCCCGATCAACGATGCGCTCACCAACGGGTCGAACACGATCGGCAACGTCGCCGAGGGCCCTTGTTTTGCTCCCAAGAGCCGCAAAGTCCGTTCCGCAGCATCGTCGGCCGCCTCGGACAGGTCTAGCGCCAGCGGACTGCGCCCCACCGTAAATCCGTAGCCGGTACGCGTCTCGACGCCCTCACCCGCCATCGCGACGACCGATGCGGATGCGGCAGAGCGGCGTGACGCGACCCGAATGCCTTCGGTCGACACGATGACCGAACTCCCCACGACGTCGCCGTACGCCGCGGTTTCGATCCCACGAATGCGCTGGTGGTCTCGCGCCAGGGTGTCCTGTTCGAGTTTGAAGGCCATCTCGACCTTGTCGGCCGTGGGGACGGACAACACCGCTGGGTCATAGACATCGAGTTCGGCCGCTGGCAGCGCGTCCGCAGTCGCCAAATCGACGAGCCCGATGAACTCATCAGGAGCGGCCCAACGGGCGTTCGAACGCGCCTGTGCTAACGCATCGCGGGCCAGGTCTATGTCGAGCGACCCGACGCTCGCATATCCCTGCCGATGGTCGTTGATGACGCGGATCCCCACGCCTTCGCTCGTCGCGACGGTCAGCGAGTGCAATGTGGCGTTGACGACGTCGACGTCGGTATCGACACGGAGCCGACATAGACCTCGACTTGCTCGCCGTCTTGGGCATCGGCGATCAGCGCATCGGCGATCGCATACAGCTCATCATGGCTTCGTTCAGGCACTTGCGGTACCTCCGATCGTCATTCCGTTCACGCGCAAAGTCGGCTGACCCGAACTGACAGGCACACCCTGTCCGTCCTTACCGCACGTTCCGGCCCACGTGTCGAAGTCGTTGCCGATGGCGTCGATCTGACGCAGCGACGCCGGACCGTTGCCGATCAAGTTGGCTCCACGGATCGGCGCGGTCACCACACCGTTCTCGATCAGATATGCCTCTGTGATCCCGAATACGAAGTCGCCGGTGGCGGTATTGACCGAGCCGCCCGAGAGCGCCACGCAGTAGATGCCGTTTTCGGTGCTGGCGATGATGTCGTCAGGATCGGTGTCACCCGCGAGCAGGTATGTGTTGGTCATGCGGGTCATGGGCAGGTGCCGGTAGCTCTGTCGGCGTCCGTTGCCGGTCGGGGCGTGACCCCGTCGGCGAGCCTCGATAGCGTCCCACATATAGTCCGATAAGACGCCGTCCTCGATCAGCATGTTCGACGCGGCCGGGTTGCCCTCATCGTCGATGGCGAACGTGCCCCAGCCGGTGTCGAAGGTTCCGTCGTCGACCAGATTGACACCCGGTGACGCAACCCGGGTCCCGATCCGGTCTTTGAACACCGATGCGTCCCGTCCGACGAGGTCCGCTTCAAGGCCATGGCCACAGGCCTCGTGAAACAACACGCCGCCAGCACCTCGTTTCAAGACGACGGTCGTCTTGCCGGTCGGCGCCGGGCGGGCGTCGAGCTTGACCAGCGCTTGGCGCGCCGCACGACGGGCGATCTCGGCTGGATCGTGGCGTTCAAGGAGTTCAAAGCCGACGGTCTGGCCAGGCGCGTCAAAGCCGGTCTGCAGCCCGGTGTCGCCGATCGCTGTGCACTGGACCATGAATCGGGTGCGCACCTGGTCATCGGCGACGTGCCGCCCATCTGAGTTGGCGACGATGATCGAACGCGTCGAATCGGCGTATGCCGCTGACACCTGCCCAATGGCGTCGCCCGTTGCCCGAGCGGCCTCATCGGCGGTCCGCAGCGCTTCGATCTTGCGCTCGGTTGCCACATCGGCCGGTCGATACTTGGGTGCCGGGCTTCCGGCATGACGACGCGGTTCCAGCGCGACCGTACGCACTCCGCCATCACCGCTTCGAGCGGCGCTCGATGCCGCCCGTGCCGCGGCTGTGAGTCCTTCGGGCGATAGATCTGAGGTATGCGCAAAGCCGGTGCTGTCGCCCACGACGACTCGGATTCCAGCCCCCCGTTCGCGCGAGGAGGACAATTCTTCGATCTTCCCGTCGTCGAGATGCGCGGAGTTCGCGGTCCGATCTTCGACGAAGACCTCGGCCCACTCACCGCCTCGGGCCAGCGCCGTTTCTAATGTGCGATCCAAAACCGCAGGGTCAACCACGTCTGTTCTCCTGTTCTGCGCCTCATCCGGTCCGCAAGGGGTCACAACCACCATTCCAGGTCGCCAATTCCCCGCATTCGGCCGCTTCAGGAGCTCGATAAGAGACCCGTACAGTGGGCCTTTGGTCGAAACGACTCCAACAACAGCGCAGAGCGGCTCTAAAATTGCGTCACGGCCCACCGACTGGGCGACATTGATCTCTCGAGAAACACCGCTCCCAAGCTTGTCGGGTTTCCTGAAACCCCGAAAACACGACCCCCAGCACCCTGATGCTCTTGCACACCGAAGCTGTTGGCGAGTCTCAGCCAGCACATTGGCGGCAAGCCGCTGACGGCGAGGACCGATGAACGATTCTTTGGATTGGCTTCACACCCCGATCTCGCGCCGCGCTTTGTTGGCGTCGGCCGCCGCGAGCGCGGTTCTCGCCGCGTGCACATCGAAGAACTCCTCTGACGATGCTGCGACGGTGAACCGTGAAAATGTCAAGCCCACACTTGATGACCACGTGCTGAGAAGAGTCACCTTTGGGCCGACCGAAAGCCTCATAGGAGCGCTGCAAACCTCGGGTGCGAGCGCCTATCTCCAGGCGCAACTCCATCCCGAATCGGGAGATTCCGACGAGGTCGCAACGGTGCTCGCAGGGTTCAAGACCCTGCAACTCAGCCCGGCGGAGCGCCGCGAGCAATACAGCGCTGACAACGTGCGCGGGGTGCTGAGCCAGGAACTGATGGGAGCGACGCTGGTCAGAGCGGTCGCTAGTCCGTGGCAGCTCTTCGAGGTGATGGTCGATTTTTGGTCCAACCACCTCAACATCTACCAATCGCCGAGCTACGGCCCCTACACCAAGCCCACCGACGACCAGGAGGTCATCCGGGCACACGCGCTGGGCCGCTTTTCCGACCTGCTTCAGGCGAGCGCTCAGAGCCCGGCGATGCTCGACTACCTCGACAACAAGGACTCCCGAGCTGACGGCGATAACACCCCGAACGAAAACTACGCCCGAGAACTGCTCGAGTTGCACACCGTCGGCGTTGACGGGGGCTACACCGAAACCGACATCCGCTCCGCAGCACACGTCTTGGCTGGATGGAGCATCGACGACGACACACTCCTGTTTGAGTTTCGTGCCGACTGGCATGCCATGACCGGTACGGAACAGGTGATGGGCTGGTCGGCCGACGGCCTCACCGGCATCGATGCGGGCATGTCGCTGCTTCGCTACCTTGCGCGCCACGAGAACACGGCGTTGCACCTCTCCGAGAAGCTCTGCCGACGCTTCGTTGCCGACGACCCCGACCAAGACCTGATCGACAATGTCGCCAACGCCTATCTCGACAACGACACCGATATTCCCTCGACGCTTGCGGCGATCTTTTCGAGTCCTCAGTTCGCGTCAGCGCGGCGTACCAAGGTGCGCCGCCCGTTCGAAATCGTCGCGGCGAGCCTCCGTTCGGTCGACGCCACATTCGACCCCAAGAAGGCGCAACAGCTCGGCGAATGGTCGCAGTTCGTCTTGACCTCTATGGGACAGCCGTTGTTCAAGTGGCCACCCCCCAACGGATACCCCGATACGGCAACGACCTGGATGAATGCGGGCGCGATGTTGATGCGTTGGAATTATGCGCAGAATCTTGGCGCAACGACCCAGGGAGTCTTTTCGATCGACTGGCGGCCATGGCGGCGGTCAGACCGCGGACGACATCCCCGCCTTCGTCGACGGGTTGGCCCAGCGGCTCGCTCTCGCTCCGCTCACACATCACGAACGGGAGGCGACAATCGAGTATCTGGAGGGTGTCGCCGGGAACGGAGCAAACCACACGCGCCTCGCTCGAAGCGGCGCCGGACTGCTGTTGGGGAGTCATGCCTTCCAACTCCGGTAGCCCGATCCTCGTTCACCTCTTCATGCGCGGCGGGATGGACGCCATCAGCGCCGTCGTACCCGTGGGCGACCCCGCGTACCGGACGGCCCGACCGACGAGCGCTATTCCCGATGATGAGCTGATCGGCATCGATACGACGTTTGGGTTTCATCCGGCGATGAGCGGCCTCGCAGAGCTGTATTCGACGGGTGACCTCGCCATCGTCCACGGGGTTGCGAACCCGTCGGAGGTCCGCTCACATTTCGACGCTCAGGACGACGTCGACCGAGGTTGGCCAGGACACACCAGCGAACTGACCGGGTGGATGGCCCGGGCGGCGACCGCGATGACACCTCGCGAGATCCCGGCCTTTGCGATCGGCAAGATGATGCCCCGCTCGTTGTGGGGCCTCCCGTCGGCGGTGGCGGTGCCGTCGTTGTTCGGTTTCAAGATCCGTGACTTGTCTCAGCAGCACAGCCCGCTTGCCGCCGCGTTTGAGACGATGTACTCCGTTCAAGACCCAGATATCGCCGCTGCTCAAGGCATGCGGACCCTGGCGCTTCTCAATCGTTTCGGCACCATCGACGGGACCTCGGATACGCCAGAGCGGTACGGAGGCTCCGATATTGGACACGATCTTTGGCAGGTCGCACAGCTTCTCAACTCCGATCTCGACGTCGGACTGGTCGCGGTCGACCACAACGGCTGGGACCTGCACGCCCAGATGGGCTTCTGGGATAAAGGACGCATGCGGGCCCAGATTCAGAATCTCTCCATGGCGCTAGCCGCGTTCTGGGCTGATCTCGGCGACCACCGCGACCGGGTCGTTGTGGTCTGTCAATCCGAGTTCGGGCGCCGCATCGTCGAAAACAACTCCCAAGGAACCGACCACGGCGATGCGTCGCTTGGGTTCGTGCTCGGCACATCGGTGAACGGAGGAAACATGTTTGGTCGCTGGCCTGGCCTCGACCTCGACCCAACCGCGGGAATCGCTCGAACCACAGACTTTCGATCCGTCTTGTCAGCTGTCACCGATCGACACCTCAAACTCAACAGCTCATTAAATGAAATCTTCCCGGAGTTCGCTCAGAGTGACGATTCCGTCGCGCAACTATTCGCCAACGCGTGACAAACCGGCCACTATCCGTGCTCAGAAGGCGACATTGCCCCCTTTTTCGCCACTGGTTGCATTCCTCCACGGATAATGCAATGATGACGGAATCAACGACCCCGCAGTTGTAGATATTTGAAATATCGCGACGTAGTCCTCACCTACTGCGTCTGTCTCGGGCCGGTAACCCTGGCCGAGAGGCAAGGGGCTCACCGCCGGAAGTGACGTCGACCGTTCTCGCACGAGAGGCGTCACGCACACCCACAACCCGCCGCACCCGTGCCGGCGCTGAGCCCCTGCCACTTTGGATGAAGGCACCTGTTCTCGAACAGGTGCCTTCATCGCGTTCAGGTCACAACGTCACCGTTGCGCGGTTCACCATGTGGGTCTTGCAGTCGCGGCCTCGGGAAAGCGCCAACCGCTTTTGCTCGAGACGCCGTTAGCGCCAGGAGGGGACGCGCTCGAGCAGATAGCGGCTCACATCCATGCACCTATCCAGGACGGTGCACAGATTCTCGTCGCCGCGAAAGACCTGGAGTAGCGAGAGTCGATGCTTTGCCACAACGGTCAGGGCGCGTTCGGGCGCATCGGTGACCTCGTGAAATGAGTCGATGGCAGACACTTCGACCGGCAGATCGAGACCTCCGATTCCAGCGAGGTCGGTCGCGACGACAAGCAGATCGGGACTTTCCGCAAGCGGCGGGATCATCCATGTGAAGGCCAGCGAAAAATGGAAGGCATCGGGGGGATCTTCGTCCTCATTGAGCACCAAAATCGCGTCTTCGAAACCGAGCAGCGTCCGAGGATCCACCTCGATGGCGAGGTGAAGGTCGACGGGGCCGCCACATCCTTCTTCGGGGTGCAGATCCACTTCCCAGCTTTGACGCAACGAATAGGTCTCGAGAAAGTGCCGCTCGTCATGGACGTGAAAGCCATGCTCGACGGCGTGATCCTTCAGGTCGGTTACGTATCCGGCAACATCGATGACGGCCACAGAGGCTCTCCGCAAAGGTCGGGAAGGTGTCCAGAACGTCGAGGCTAACGGTACGCGCCGCATCAAGCCCGCTCGCCGACTTTTTTCGAGGAGACCAACGCCCGAATGTTCGTCACACGATTTGACCACCGCAACGACCGCCACGGCGCCTACAGTGGAAACATGCGTCCGTGGTCTGCCGTGAAGGCGTGAAGAGCAAACGTCCGGCAGTTCTGCAAGAACCGCCGTGGACCGCAATTCGACTCGTCGTCACCGTACTCATCCTCGGCGCGCTGGCGTGGAAGCTGAGTTCCGGTGAAGTCTTTCCCTCAGACTTCAACCGAGACGACTTGGTGTGGGTGATCGGCGGACTCCTCGCCCTGGAATGTGGCTATGTGCTGGCGGCTTGGCGTTGGCGCCTCGTGTTGCGGCTGACCGGACATGACCTGAAGGGATCCCGTCTCTGGTCCTACCTCGTAGCGGGCATGTTTGTGAGCAACTTTTTGCCGTCGACGATCGGCGGCGATGTGCTTCGCGTCAGCCGACTCTCCAAAGATATTCATTCGACTGAACAGGCGTTCGCTTCGGTTGCCATCGATCGCCTGAGCGGCTGGGCGGTTCTGCCCTTCCTCGCTGCGGTGGGCTTTGCGGTGGACCCCGACCTCCTGCGACTCGGCAACGCTACACACGTCGCGTTGGCATTGTTGGCAGCCGCTCTGGTCGGTTTGGGCGCTGTCCTTGCGATCGCATCGAGTTCCCGCTTGGCCGGTCGCTTCGAAGGACACGCGGGATGGCAGCGATTTATCGGCGCGATCCACACCGGACTTCGCCAGATGCGACAACATCCGGCGGCAGCGCTCCGGGTCATCCTGGTCACCGGCCTGTTCCAGATCGCCACGGTTGTCGCTTACGGATGCGCGTGCCGGGCGCTTGGAGTGCAGGTGCCCACCGCCGCGTTGTTAGCCTTCGTCCCCGCGGTGAACATCGCCCAGGTCATCCCCATCTCTTTTGGTGGCCTGGGTCTTCGCGAGTTCGCACTGATGATCTTCTTGCGTCCGTTCGGCGTAAGCGAAGGCACGGCCACCGCGATTGGGTTGATCGTGTACGGGATGACCCTCATAGCTAGCTTGGTGGGAGCGCCGATGTTCATGATGGGTGGCGGGAAACGCTCGTCGACGTCCACCGTCCGAACCCATACGGTGACCTCTGAAACCGGCGACGGTGCTCAAACGGAGTAAATAAATGGCCACGACGCCGACTGACGGCAAACCAGACGCTGAAGGCGCGCTGAGCATTGATTTGCCCGTGGACACCCCGGCCGTTTCCTCCGCGGAGAGCCCAGAACGGCCTACCGCAGGGGTGACGCCTGGCGACGCCTCAGATGCGCCCCTCGAAGATGACGCGGTCGTGACGCACAAACGTGGCGTGCGCGTACTCAGGGATGGGCGGGTTCTGCGCTGGTGGGTTGAAGCGCTCACGGTCTTGGGCTTCTACACGGTGTATACCCTGATCAGACACTCAAGTGAGGGCTCGACGGCCGAGGCGTATAAACACGCGATGAGCCTGATCGACCTCGAGAAGTCGCTGCACATCTTCCACGAGCAGCAACTCCAGGAGTGGGCGCTTAACTTCCGTCCGCTGATCATCGCGATGAACTACTTCTACGGGTCATTGCACTTCATCGTCACCGCGGGCGTAATCGTCTTTCTGTTCCGCAAGCATCCCGAGCATTATCCCAGGTGGCGCAACATTTTCGCCTTGTGTACCGCGGGGGCACTGATCGGTTTCGTGACCTGGCCCCTCATGCCGCCCCGTCTGCTGCCGACCGAATGGGGATTCGTCGACACCCTCGCGAAATACCCGACGTTTTGGACGTTCAACTCGGGCACGATGTCCAAGGTGTCCAACCAGTACGCAGCGATGCCCAGCCTCCACTTCGCATGGTCGAGCTGGTGCATGTTTGCCTCGGTTCCCTTTCTGAAGACGACCCGCGCCCGATTGTTGATGATGTCGTATCCGCTTTGGACGCTGACGGCCATCGTGCTGACCGGGAACCACTACTTCCTCGACGCCGCGGGCGGCGCTGTGCTCTTTATCGCAGCGTTCGTCATCGGCACCCTGTGGTCGCGGTGGTGGGCCAAACACAGCCCGACGGTCACCGCCCACGGGCCCTCGGCGGCCGACCAGATCGCGGACTAACCCGAGCGGACCGTCGTCTCACTGGATAGTCCGACCGCGCAATCGCGACCAATGCCCCAGGTGGCTAGCCCTATTCCTCGGGATCGTCGCTGCGGAGATCGCTGAGGCCAGCATTTGAGCCACCGGGGGCCAAGAGCTCGGCGTCGATCTCATCGGTCAACGCTTCAGCCCCCAGTTCGGTGACGGCCCGCTCCATGATGCCGACCGCAACGTCCCACACCGTCTGGTCGGCGATGGACAGGTGGGCACCCCGGCGACGAACCAACGCCAGGCGACGCGGCGGCATGCCCGAGATCGGGAACGTCCGCACACCATCTTCACCAAGCGGTGCGGCCGTCTGGGGCAGGATCGTCACCGCCCTACCCGATCGGACGATATCGGTGATCAATCGCACGCCCTCGACCTCGATGGGAACGGCGACGTTCACTCCCTGATTGCGAGCAGCGACCTCGACCTCTCGGCGTACCGGGTTGCCAGCGGGAGGAAGGGCCAACTGCTGGGTAGCGAACCACGCGACCGGAATCGGCGGCTCGGGTACTTCGACATCGGACGCCACGACAGCCACGAATGCTTCTTCGAGGATGTCTTGTTTTGCCAGCTTGTCCGATGCGTACTGCGACGTGATGACCGCGACCGACAACTCATCATCCAAGACTTCTCGCGCGAGTCGCTCGGAGGGACCTTCTTCAATCTTGAGTTGGATACCTGGGGCACGACGCCGAAGTTCACCAACCAATTGAGGCACCAACCATGGGCTAGCGGTTCCAACCACACCGAGGCTGGCATGACCCGTTTCGAGTTCGAGCAGCATCGATACGTCGTCGCGCAGCGCCGCGACCTCACGACGAATGTGACGCGCCCGGCGCAGGACCACCTCACCAAATTCGGTTGGGGCGGCGCCTCGACGCCCTCGGACGAACAGCGGGACACCCAATTCGGTTTCCACTTGGCGGACCTGTTCGGACACGTTGCTCTGCACGGTAAACAGCCGCTCGGCCGCTGCGGTGAAACTTCCCGTCTCCGCTATCGCTAACAGAACGTCGAGGTGCCGCAGGTCGATGCTCATCAAAATTCCTCTTCATACGGGGATGTGTTTTTGTCCCAAATCTGTTTGTCGGGACCGCGGGGGCTGACGACCGGTCCGGTGGAGAGACGAACACGCGCAGCATTTGCTATCACGCACTAGCGGAAAGTGCCGCTTCTGAAAGCTCCGTTAATGCCTTGAAATCCCTGGTAAGACACGTTGATGCGCCCTAATAAAACCGGGCCTCAATTTTGTGCGGACAATTTGCATCCCTCAGCCATCCTTGTGGGTGATGGCACCCATCGATATTAGCTGTTTGAAAGAAAAGCTTCGGCGCGCTTGAATTGCTTGCAGAAGGACGCACCCGGTTAGCACCTGATGCGCAAGGCGGCGTTCCTCACCTCCACGTTCAGATGGACGAAGCCGTACGTTTCGGAGCACGAAGATGCAATTGACTTTCCTGAAGCACACAGACGACACCACCTGGATGTCTGACGCAGCCTGTCAGAGCCAGACCAACCTCTTTTTCCCACCAGCCGGTGAGCGACCCGAAGCTCGGGCCGTGCGCGAGTCCCGAGCTCGTGCGCTATGCCACACATGCACAGTGCTCGCCCCGTGCCGGGAATTTGCTCGCCACAACCGTGAATACGGTTTCTGGGGAGCCGAAAGCGAAGAAGAGCGAGCTGCAGCCGGATTCCGCGTTGATATGCCTGTCGGACGCGTCGCCCGCTACCCCCGCGGCAACGGCAAACCGGTTCGCCCCCGCATCCGTATCGCCTAACGACGCACGTTAAGACCGTTATTGAGCGGAGAACCCCGGTACGTCGCCGGGGTTCTCTCGCGCACGGCGTCATCGGCTTGTAGAACCAGCCGGGTACTGTTCTCACCCACCACTCGACATGCCCGACAGACGACCCCACCACATGGGCCATGGATCGGACTCAACCGGGCGGAGCGACCGGCGCCTGGGTGCCGGACACGGCACAACATCAACGGTTGACATCTATCGTCAACGATCGAAGGAAACAAACATGACCGCATCGGCTTGGCAACGCAACCTCGATGGACTCGACCTTGACCAAGCAGGTTCGGAGATCGGCGAGATGCTCGGCGCCGATGGTAGTGACCTGACGGCACGACTCATCGCCGGTGGCCGTTCAAACCTCACCTACGGACTGACCGACGGCACCAACAAGTGGGTGCTCCGCCGACAGCCCCTCGGCCATGTACTCCCAACCGCGCACGACATGGCCAGAGAATTTCGGGTCATCAACGCACTCGCACCGACCGAAGTGCCGGTACCGCACGCGATCACCCTCGTCGAGGACGCTTCGGTGATTGGGTCCCCCTTTTACCTCATGGATTTCGTCGACGGTCGGTCGTTGCGAACATTGGACGAGGTCAGCGACTGGTCCGAAGCCGACGGTCGCGCCTGTTCGAACGAACTGGTCGGCGTACTTGCATCGATTCACGAAGTTGAGCCAGAAACCGTCGGCCTTGGTGACTTTGGCCGCCCCGAGGGTTATATGCAACGACAGGTCGGCCGGTGGGCCAAGCAGTGGGACCAGAACGCGACCGCGCCACTTCCTCAGGTGGACGACCTCATCAGCCGTCTTCAGAACTCTGTGCCCGCGCACAGCGATGCGACCATCGTCCACGGCGACTACCGCCTGGACAACACCATGATCCATCCCACCGATCCAGGCGAGGTCGTCGCGGTCGTCGACTGGGAAATGTCGACCCTCGGCGATCCCCTTGCCGACCTCGGCCTGCTGATCCTCTATTGGGGCGATGTCAGTGGCGCCATCGCCGCGGGTGCGGCGCCCGCCACCTCGGGTCCAGGCTTTCTCAGCGCCGACGAGGTCGCTGAGGCCTACTCACGACGGTCGGGCCGCGACCTGGACAACATCGACTTCTACACGACGTTTGCTCACTTCAAACTCGCCGTCATTCTCGAGGGCATCCACAAGCGATACCTCCAGGGCAAAACCGTCGGCGAAGGTTTCGCCCAAATCGGATCACTCGTACCGCTCCTCGTCGATTCAGCTCAACAGATCGCCGACTCATCATCGTTGCCGGGTCTGCGCGCCAGGTCGTGAGACCGACGTGGCTCGACCCCCGGTCCGCATGGCTAGTCGCCAGCGGAGCAGCCCTAGGAGCCGCGGGAAGAGCCGCCGTCGCTGACCTGACCGGGCGACTCTCTTCTCCAACACCGTTTCAGGCCCAGCTAGCGGCGGTCATGATCGTCAATCTGCTCGGTGCCCTCGCACTCGGTGGGATCGCTGCCGTGCGCAACGATGAACGCCGGCTTCGCTGGGGAGTCGGATTCTGCGGCGCGTTCACCACCATGTCGGGTCTCGCCAGTCTCGCTGACGACTCGCCGATACTGGCCGACATCGCACCGGGCCTCGGGGCCCTCATCACCATTGTCGCCGCCACCGTTGCCGGAGTGATCGCAGCGGCGCTCGGTCGACGCTGGGCGACACCCAAATTCGAAGGCACCGAGACCGAACCGACCGCTACCACGAACCGCCTAGATAGACCCCGACCCCTCAGACGACGGCGGAAGACACCGTGAGTACGGGCAGCGTCTGGTGGTACGCGCTGGTCGCCGTCGGTGGAGCCGCCGGTGCGCTGATCCGCTGGGTCGTCACCACCTGGAGCGTACGCCGGGGCGACGGAGCATTCGCGGCAACCGTCGCCGTCAATGCGGCAGGTTCCTTTGGGCTCGGCGTCATGACCGCGCTCCACCTCAGCGTGGCACCCGCAGCCTTGTTGGCGACGGGGCTCTGCGGCGGACTATCCACCTTTTCGACGCTGGCTGTCGAGTTGGCCACCCGACCGGGACGCCTGCGGTCGACTCTGTTTGGAAGCGTGACGGCGCTTGCCGCCTTTGCTTTGGGCAGAACGTTGGGGTAGAAGCGTGACCCGCGACCCTATCGTCTCGACCAAGGTGCCCCTTTGGAAACCATCCGCTGGAATGTAGAAGAACTTGGGCGTCGCCCCGTTTCACGCCTCCCGACGATTCTGGTCGCTGCCTTTCGCGGCTGGAACGACGCCGCCGAGTCCGCATCGCAGGCGGTCAAAACGTTGCGAGACTGGAGCGGGGCCAGAACCCTCGGGATCTTCGACCCAGAAAGATACTTCGACTTTCAGGCCGTGCGTCCCGAACTCAGCGTCCGCGACGGGGTCCTACGCACCACGTCGTACCCCTCGATCACGATCTATGGTGGAACCATCTCAGAACGAGAGATCATCCTGGTGGAAGGGCCTGAACCATCGCTTTCCTGGCCGTTGTTCTGCGATGAGATCGTCACCCTGGCAGACGTGTTTGACGCGTCGCTGGTCGTGACGATGGGAGCGCTCCTCGCCGAGGTTCCCCATTCACGCCCCGTGGCGATCACCGGAGGGTCCTCGCTCGATCTGCTCGGCACATTCCCGGCATTGTCGGGGACCTACACCGGACCCGCAGGTATCGTCTCGACGATTCTTGATACCTGCCAACAGCGCCAGCTCCCAGCGCTTTCGATCTGGGGCGCGGTACCGTCTTATGTGCATGAGGCACCGAATCCAAAGGTGACCTTGGCGCTACTCGACAGCCTCCAAGAGGCCAGCGGGCTCACCCTCCCCGATCAGAGCGGCATCTACACCCAGTTGCGCCTCGCTGCAGCCAGTTGGGAAGAGCGAGTGTCCAACTCGGTCGCGGAACACGACCAGGCACAGCGCTACGTGCGCCAACTCGAAGAGGGCTATGACCAACGCCTCGAGGATGCATCCACGAGCGGACAGGCCATCGCCGAGGCCTTTGAAGACTTTCTCCAGAACCGGCCGGATCTGTTCGGTGAAACGGAACGTCCCGACCGAGGCAACCCCTTCCTCGACGACGACCAGGATTGATCGGAGGGTGATCGGGGTGACCAAGTGAGGTCTAGAACTCCTCGCCGATCTTGCGTCTGTGCCACATTCTCCCTGCAAAGGCGTAGTGTTCGGACATGATCCCGGGACGTCTACCACAGGGCCCCATACCGGCCGACGCCGATTGTTGCGGACTGACCAGACCGCTGTCCCCCTCTGAGATCGAGTCGATCTTCGGCGCGATCGCTAGCGCTGCCAGGCCGCCGTCCGGCTTGACAGCGATGCAACGCAACGTGATCGACGCGATCTGTCTCGCTCTCAGCGGGCAGCATTTCGACGCTTCGACAGCGCCGCCGGTCACCCGCAGGCCCTCACCGGGGTGATCTCACCGGATGCCTTCCCCGATGTATTCCGCGAACGGATCGTCCGGTACATGGGCCTGGTCGCGCTGCTTCTCAACCCGGTTCCGTCCGAGGTCATCGATGCAATCCACAGGTACGCTTCGGCGCTCGGGATCGATGACGACTGTGGCGGAGTGCTGGAGCCAGCCAGCTCGGAACGTCAACACGCAGTTCTCACCGACTTTGCTCGCAACGGCTACGCCCGCCAATTCGTCGCCGATGGGCGCGACGGCGTGCTCCATACCAGCCCCGGCGAGGTCGGTACCGGCTGGGGTATTGCTGAGAACGACCCTGCACTGGCAGATCGCTGGAACGCTCTGTCATCGGGGACACCGGGAACGTTGGGTCGCGATGTTTGGGATTTCTACGCCTCCAGGCGGTTCATCGTCCCCGGACTGCCCGGATCAGCGCCACCTCTGCTCGCCCAGCACGACTGGGTTCACGTCCTCGCGGACTTCGGCACCCGGGTGGACTGCGAGATCGAAGTCTTCGCGCTGCTCGCCGAATCAGACGACAACCCGGCGGGTTTTAGCCTGCTGGCGATGATCTTGGGGCTATTCGATACGGGCGCGATCGATCATGCTGCGGGCATCTTCGATGCTGATGCGGGCCACCTCAACGATGAGCGGATGGCGATCCGCCTCGCCGATGCGCTGCGTCGAGGCATCTCGGCCAGGAAACCCGACGGAACCCGCGACGGTGGCCTGATGAGCGTCGACTGGTTCGAGTACGCCGACCTCCCCACGTCCGAAGTTCGACAACGGTGTCTGATTCCCTACAAATCAAACGCTGCGCTCTCAGCAGGGAGCCCTTCGACGTGGTCACTCACCGGCCTATCGGCCTATCAGATGGCGCATTGTGACCTCACCCCCTTCTCAGAGCACCGAAGCATCGGCACCCTCAGCGATCTCTAGGTCACCCTCAGCACATCAGTGAGATCGGATCAGGAAGTCCCACAACTGGGTCGAGAGCCAAAGCGATCTCGTGTCGACGCGCTCGTTATCGCCGTGGAACATGGCGCCGAACTGCTCAAAGCTGATGGCGTCAGAGAACATGCCAAACCCGTATGCCACCGACCCGGAACGTCGAAAGAACCGTGCGTCGGTCGCACCGACCGTGAGGTAGGCGACATTGCGCGCGCCCGGAGCGAAAAGATCGGTGGCTTGCTGACATAAGTCCCAGAGCGCCGTATCGATCGGCGACACCGACGCCACATCGTCCAGCGTCGTCGAGATCGTCACCGAGGACGCGAGATCACCAAGCGCGTCGATCACGACGCCGCGGACGTCTTCGGAGTTCTGACCTGGCAGGCTACGCACATCGAGCTCGATCTCGACCCGGTCTGGAATGACGTTGGTCTTGGTCCCCCCGTCCACCCGAGTCGGAGCGATCGTCAGATGGGTACACGCGTGGATCTGGCGCGCAAGCGCCACATCGTCCAAGGTCTCCACGAGCGCATCCAACGCGACCGGATCGGTCAGGGCGTCCCCCAAGGGGGCTGCCAGGTTGGCGTCCTCAACAAACCGTCGCCACGGTTCGGTCATGTTCACGCGGGGCGTAAATGCTGCGAGGCGCCGGATACATTCCGCTGCTTTCACCACGGCGTTGTCGGTACGAAGTGGCTGTGACCCGTGGCCTGGCACACCGTGAACCACCAACTTGAACCAGTGCACACCTTTTTCGCCAACGATGACCGGACGCAACGGCCCCGAACCCAAGTCGAGTGGGAACCCACCGGCCTCGGTCAGAACATGATCGGCGCGCAGATCGTGTGGCGTCTGCGTCGTCAAGAACTCAGCGCCAAAACGCGAGCCACATTCTTCGTCCGCCGACGCGACAAAGGTGATGTCACCCTCGGGTGTCCAGCCGTCGAGTGAAGCCTGACGCATTGCAGCAGCCATCGATGCGGTCAGGTTGAGCATGTCGACAGCACCTCGACCCCAGATCACCCCATCGATCAGCTCACCGCCAAACGGGTCATGCAGCCAATTCGCATCATCAGCAGGCACGACGTCGGTATGGCCGATCAACAGCAAACTGGGCGCCTCTGGATTGCGTCCTTCGAGCCGCGCCACCAACGACCCGCGCCCAGGCGCCGGTTCGTACACCTCCACGGGAAGCCCACAGGAAGCAAAGAAGTCGGTCAAGGTCGCGACATTGCGGCTCTCATGACCCGACGTCTCCGACCCGTCGTTGACACATGCGTTGCGGATCATCGCCGACAACAACTCGCCGACCTCGTTGGCGACGCGGTCCTCATCACGAACATCAAAACCGAGACTCATGTCGATATCTCACGGTCCGCTGTCAACCCACCCGTTGCTTCGCTGAGCGATGGCTCTTTGGGGGCGGCGTCGAGCCGATAGACCAGTTCGCCGCGTTCGGTCCACACTTCGGCCAAACCCTCGCAACGCAGGTGTTCGAGATGAGCATAGGTTTCGCTCTGGGCCATCATCCCCCAGTGCCGCTGCGCGAACAGTTGCTGCGAAAACTGTTCGACGGTACCTGGACCGATCTCGGCACCGATTCCCAACATCTTGCTGATCCGTTCGTCGTGGTGATCGATGATGGCCTGGCACCGCTCTGCGAGTGAACCAAACACCAAGCCGTGGGCCGGGAGTGCCGTCGCATCCGGTCCGATATCGGCGACATGTCGCAGCGAATCGACATACGCCTGGAGTGGATTTTCGGTGGCCGCCATACCCGAGACGTGCGGGGTAATCGTCGGCAGAACATGGTCGCCGACCAACATGACCTCGCCAGCATCGTCATAGAGGCACACATGATCCAGCGTGTGACCGGGTGTGTGGACGATCGTCCAAGGACGCCCAGCCAGCTCGATCGCTTCGCCGTCGTGGAGCGCGATGTCTGGGCTAGGAATGCGGAATCTCTTGGGGGCGATGAACGCGCCTGCACTCATCGCCAGATACCAGGCTTTCGGCGGACCGATGAACTCGTTGTTCCATGGGGACTCAAAACGCCAGTGTGCAACCCCGGCGCGGCGTTTGTTCCACCACCTGTCGCCGTCGGAGGACCATCTCGTGGCCCGCTCCAGCGGTTCCCAGCTTCGCCACCGTGGGCTGACCGACGGCACATCCACAACACCGCCACCGGTGCGCAACCGCTCGGACACATCGACGGTGTCTCCGTCGATGTGAGCATCGCCGAGCGGACCGCTCACATCGGGAGGGATGCCAAAGTGAGGGTGAACAGCAATCCGGGCACCCGACTTTCGCTGGACGCGCAAGGCGAGCCCGAAATGATCGATATGGCCGTGTGTGACCAACACGGTGTGGACGTCACCGATCGAGAAACCCGCATCTGCGAGCCGCTTCTTGAGCGCCTGATAGCTCGCTGGGTTCGGCATACCCGGATCGACGATGGCAAGGCCGCGGCGATCGACAAAGCCATAACAGTTGACGTGCTTGAGCCCGGGTAACGACACCGGAAGTTGCATCCGCAACACCCCCGCAGCGACCTCGTCGATGGTTTCGCTCGCGGGCAGAGCTTCCTGACGCATCGCCTTGGTCACGATGTGCTCCTCTGAGGTCCAGGTGAGGGGGCATGTGTCGATACCGGCCCGATCTTTACCGTCGAAGTCGGGCCCGCAGGTTCGCGTTGTTCGATCGGGGCGCGCCATACCGGTTCTCTGGGCTCGTCAAAAGTCGCGACCGGGCCTCGGCCCTCGATCGCGTCAAAGGCCAGATCGACCCATCGTTCTTGTCCGGCGAGCGGCGACGGCAACGCGCCACGGGCAAAAAACCCAACGGCGGAAGTTTCGAGCGGGTGCGGGCGGAGGTCACCCCCGACCATGTCGCAGTGGAACAGCAGTGAGTACAGGGCAATACCGCCAAAACCCAGCCGTAGTCCGTCGAGCACGCCGATGAGCGACCGCGGCTGGACGACGATGCCGGTCTCCTCATAGGCCTCTTTCATCGCGACCTCCGACGGCGAATACCCGATATCTGCCCAGCCGACCGGATACAGCCAAATCCCTGAATCCGCCCGTCGGGTCAGCAGAATCTCGCCCCGCTCGTTCCCGACGATCGCGGCGACCGCCACCTTCGGAGTGGGATAGCCAGCGACACCCCGTTCGATGCTCTGCGTCCACGCCAGATGCCGGTCGACCGGCTCGGCACCGCTTGCGGCGGCGGCGATATCGGCGGCGACTTTGAGAATCTCGTCGAAGCGTTCCTGTTCGTAGAGACTTTCGGTGAAGGCCAGGCCAGCACGTGCTACGCCAGCGAGCGCTTCCGACCAACGGTGCAGCGTGTGGACATCAGGCGCATTCTCGGGGCCACACATATCGGCTGGTCGGGGCGCTTCAGACATGCGGCCAGCCTACCGTCACCGGTACCGCAGACCCACAGGACCGCTGCCGTCAGCTCGTTACCGTGGTGCCAGCCTCGTCGATCACCGACAACAGACCGCGTCGGAGCCGTTCAACATCGTCACGGTCCGACAGGGCGGTGCCGTCGGCATAACGCACATAGAACGTGTCGACGACGTGATCGCCCAAGGTCTGTACCCGTGCGAACCGCACGGCGAGCGACAGGTTGCTAAACACCTCTGCGATGCGGCTCAACAAACCAACGTCGTCGTTGCCGTGCACTTCGATGACGGTCGCAAAATCGGACGCGTCATGGTCGACCAGCACGCGGCCCTTTTCCGGGGGTGCGGTCGGACGGCGCATCGACGCCCGTCGCTTTGCGATGCGGTCTCTCAGGGCGTCGGTCATACCGTTGCTGACCGCGTCGATGAGTTCGGCGGTGACTTTGCGCCGACGATGCTCGTCTTCGAGCCGCCCATGCGGTCCAATAACCTCATAGGTTTCGACTGCGGTTCCTCTCGAGGTCGAGAACCCGGTAGCGGACATGATGCGCAGGCCGTTGGCGGCCATCACGCCAGCGACGGCCGCCAAGAGACCTTCACGGTCGGCGGCGACTATCAGGCACTCAAACATCGACTCGATCCCGGTTGGACTGTTGCGCCATCGCACACCTGGAGGGCCTTCTGCCAGCATCTCGGCGTGAATGGCCATCGTGTCGACCGTCGTGTGCGACACATAGGCCCGAGGCAAATTGTCGATCAGATGCTCGGCGGCCTCTGGTCCGATCTGTTCAGAGAGCTCCGCGATCGTTTCGCTGGTATCGGCGCCGATGATCGTGCCGTCTCCGATAAGTCGATGGGTCTTTACATAGAGCTCACGAACCAGCATCGCCTTGGATGGACCCCAGGCACTGGCCCCCGTTGCCGTCGAATCGCCGACGGTCAACAGATAGAGCAGGTCGAGGGTTTCTTGATCTCCAACGAGGCGGGCTACCTGCGCGACCGGCGCCTCTTCGGAGAGGTCGCGCCGCGTTGCGATATCTGGCAGCAGCAAGTGTCGACGGACACATACCCGGAGGACAGCTGTCTCGTCGGTGGACAGGCCACACCGCAGCGCAATGACCTCGGCCACCTCGGCACCGACCAACGAATGGTCACCGGGCATGCCTTTGGCGATGTCGTGGAGTAGCGCCGCCCACGCCAACAGATGAGGGCGGGGTAGCGACCTCGCGACGTCACCATCAAAACCGGGATCGTCGAACAGTTTTGTACATTCGACCACCGTCTCTAAGAGATGCCGGTCGACGGTGTAGCGGTGGTAAGCGTTGCGCTGAGGAAGCGACCGCAAGCGATCCCATTCGGGCAGGATCTGAGCGAAGACACCCGCGTGAGCGAGCTCTTCGACGGCGTCGACCAGTCCGGGTCCCGAATTGAGGAGCTCCTCAAACTGCACCCGTCCCCCAGCGTTCCAATCCGGCGCGCCGCACTGACGCAACGACAGCGCCGAACCTCGATCGAGGTCGACGCCCTTCTTCGCTGCGACGACTGCAAGGCGCATGGCCCACTCGGCATTGCGTGGAGCGGTATCAGGAAGCTTCGCCCGGCCGTCGAGTACCTGGATTCCGTCGATGAGCACGGGTTTTGACTTGCGACGCAGACGGGACGACCCGACGAGCCGGTCCAGCTCGTCCCACAACTCGTCGGTGATCCAGCGGGTGCTCTGCCCCGACCCAGCGATGCGTTTCATCAAGATGTCGGCGGTAGGGACTCCGGTCAGTTCGGCGACGCGATCCTGATCCTGCAGTAACAGCCGGTCAGAGCGGCGACCGCTCGCTCGGTGGAGCGCGACGCGAGCATCGAGCAGAGTGGTACGCGCCGAATTGATCAGCCGAACATCACCGGGATGCAACAGGCCATTGTCGACCAGAACATCGAGGTCAATCGGTGTTTCAATCGGAGCAAGTCGATCTCGACAGATCTGCGCCGCCCACTCGACGGAGTGGATGTCTCGAAGTCCCCCGCGGCTCGACTTCAGATCGGGTTCCAACAGCTGACCGAGTACGCCGTTCGATTCCTCTCGGTTATCCAGGCCCCCCTTGAGCCCCTTGACGATTCGTCGCTTGTGCTTTGCAACCACTTTCGATGTCTGATCGAGCAGCGCTTGGGTCAGTGTGACGTCGCCAGCGAGGTGCCGAACGACGAGCATCGATGTCAAAACCTCATTGTCATCGGCCGCGAGCGGCGCAATGTCTTTGAGGTTGCGGGTCGCATGTCCAACGGTGAGCCCAACGTCCCAAAGCGGGTACCACATCGCCTGGGAGTAGCCGTCGTCACTCACACCATCGGCCAACAACAACAGCACATCGACGTCCGACGCGGGACAGAGTTCGCGGCGGGCATATGAGCCGAGCGCCACCAGCGACGCTTTCGGGGACGGCAAACCGTCGAAACAGTCGATCAGGACCGAGTCCACCAAATCCGAATAGGCGGCGCCAAAATCGGCTCCCATAACCGTCTCGTCGTCGAGCAGCGCCGCGCGGCCTGCGCTGAAGGTCACCTTTGGCATCATCGTGTCTCGATTCATTGGATCACCAAACCCGCAGGATCTCGCGGTCAGCACCCGGCTAGTTCATGTCGTAGGCGGTTTCGGCGTGGTAGCTCAGATCCAACCCCTGCAACTCCTCGTCGTCGCTCGCTCGGATCCCACCTGGCACGAGTGCGTCGATGACTTTCAGGATCACGAAGGTCAGACCAGCTGAGTAGATGAAAGCGGCACCGTTGGAGATCACCTGACCGATGAGAAGATCGAACCCGCCGCCGAAGAACAACCCCTCCGCATGATCGGTGAACGCGGCATTGCTCGCGACAAAACCGAGTGCGAGCGACCCGAACAGTCCGCCGACGAGATGGACGCCGACAACGTCGAGCGCATCGTCGAAATGCAGCTTGTGTTTCAAGGAGATCGCCCAGAAACACAACGCCCCGGCACCCAATCCAATGACGATCGGCATCATGCCGGTGACATAGGCAGCACCTGGGGTGATCGCAACCAGGCCAGCGACCGCGCCTGACGCTGCGCCCAACGTCGTGGCATGTCCGGTCTTGACGCGTTCGACGATCAGCCATCCAACCATCGCTGCACCGGCTGCCAACTGGGTGTTGACGGCGGCAAGAATTGCGTTGTCATCCGCAGCGAGTGCCGAGCCTGCGTTGAAACCAAACCAGCCGAACCACAAGATTCCGGCACCGAGAATCGTTAGGTGCAAGGAATGTGGGGGCATAGGAGTCTTCGGCCACCCACGGCGAGATCCGAGCATGATGCAAGCGACCAATGCGGCCGCACCGGCATTGACGTGCACCACGGTGCCCCCGGCAAAGTCGAGGGAGGCAAAGTGCTCTTCCAACCAGCCGTGGCCGATCCATCCGCCGGTCCCCCACACCCAATGGGCAACGGGCGAGTACACCAACACCGACCAGACCGAGATGAAGGTCAACCACGCCGAGAACCGCATCCGATCGGCGATCGCACCCGAGATCAGCGCCGGAGTGATGATGGCAAACGACAGAGCGAATACGAAGTTCAGCAGGGACTCGCCGTCGTCGACACCGGACATGAAGGCATTACTGAAACCGCCGATGAACGATCCCTCGCCGCCAGCGAAGCTAAAGCCGATAACCGCCCACAGGATGCTGACGACGCCCATACAGATGATGTTCATCATCAGCATGGACAGCAGGTTTTTTGAGCGGACCATTCCGCCGTAGAACAACGCCAGCCCAGGCGTCATGAATATGACCATCGCCATCGAGGTCAAAATCCACGCGACAGAACCAGAATCCATGAGTTCCCTCCTCGTCAGACGCTTCGCCACATTCGGAATGCGACAACAACGCCAAGCCCGGTACGCGCCTCTGGGAACGCGAAGCACGTTTCCTTGAGGCTCATCGCTAGCTGTTAACGGCTAGCGGCGCGATTGTTTCAGATCGATGAACCAGGAGGGGATTGGGAACTGGCCCCTCGGTCCGTGAGCGACGATCCGCGCTGGAGGTCGCAGGTCGCCCCGGACAGAGGCGTCTTTACGCCTCGCCCCCGTAGGCAGGGTGGCGGCGTGCCTTGACGACGCGGGTCTTGGCCACGCCGAAGGCGAGTGACAGAGCAGGCAAGGTATCGTCGCCGAAGCTCTGCAGATCCGCTGAGGCGAGCCCGTATGGATCATCGGGAAAGCGCTCTCGGTGAAATGGGTCGAGCTGTGGCGGCTGAACACCCGACGCCGCCAACACTTCGGTCAATTCACGCCCCAGCGTTCGGATGATCTGCTGCGGGGTGGACCGCTGCTGCTCGGGATCCTGAGCGAAGAGCACGGCGAGGTTCGCAGCGACGCGTCGCGCACCCTCCTCGCCAGCCGCGGCTACGGCCTCTCGCACCGAAGCGGAGTCAGCATCCGAGCTGACGGCATCATCGCCGATCGCGAGTTGATCGTATTTCGCGGCGGCCCAGCTTGGACCAAGAAGGGAGACCCGTTCGGCCATGGCGTGGCCAATCTCGGCCAACAAGCGCAGCGCTTCAGCCTCAGCCGCTCGCGGGGCGTCGCCGATATCGGGTCCGCCGCGCCGCAGACCGGGCGGAAGTGCGCCCACATCCGTCTGCGTACCTCCGCCAGCTCCCGACGTCCCAGCGTCCGATGTCCCAGCGCCCGATGTCCCAGCAGCGCTGGGGGCGGTGCGCTCAGCCAGAGCGTCGGTACCTCGCGGCGTCGTCTGATCTGACATGGCGTTGCTCCTCAGGGCATGCTCGCTGGCCTCGGTCGAGTCGACCACATGGGCGGCCCCGGCAAGCGCCGATTCCGGCCCGACGAGTGCCGGCGTTGGTTTCCGTCCGGTGGCATCTGGACGAACGTGCCATCGCCGTCGGTACAGCATCCAGCTACCCCGAGAGGATGTCACCTTCCATGCGGTTCACTTGGACACCAGTCTCTCGCCAGAAGTCGACCGCTGCCTGGACCGCCTCATCCGAACCGTCGAGTTCGAGGACGACCCATCCCGATTGCTCTTCGACGTTTGCCCGCCTGATATTTGGCAAGACGTCGAAACGTTTTGCAGCGGTGAAAATGAGCGGCTGTGTCACCAGCGTCTCGGGGAATGACAAAAACAGGTGACGCGACACCGTTGTCTCCATGGGAATCTCCAGGATAAATCGACCGACTCAACGAGCTAACGGTACCGCGGGTACACCGGCATGGTGCTGCAGAAGTCCGCTGGACACCCCAGGGGTGTCTAGACCGCACGGCTGTGCTGCGCCAGGAACGCAATGCAGGTACGACATCGATCGCCTCACCGACGGGTAGCGATCGAGACAGCCAACACATAACGAGGGTGCCGAGCCGACCGGCCCGACACCCTCGTTCAAATTGCAGCCGAAAGGGTCAGTGACATGACGGACTGACCTACTCGATGCTCGGGCGCATGATGCCCGCACATGCAGCTATCGCTGCAGAACGCTCGGGCATCGACCCCGCGGTATGAGCGCTGCCTAGAAGTCGTCCATTCCCGCCATCGGGTCTGGACCATCTTCTGGCTTGTCGGCCACGACCGCTTCGGTCGTCAAGAACAATGCGGCGATGGATGCGGCGTTCTGCAGCGCAGACCGGGTGACCTTCGCAGCGTCGATCACGCCGATCGCAAACAGGTCTTCGTATTCGCCGGTACGAGCGTTCAGACCTTCGCCACCCTTCATTTCGGTGACCTTGGCAACGACGACTCCGGGTTCGAGACCTGCGTTCAATGCGATCTGGCGCATTGGCTCTTCGAGGGAACTCGCCACGATACGCACACCGGTTGCGACATCGCCTTCGACCGTGTTGGCCAACTCGTCGACCGCCGTCTTGGCCCGCAGCAACGTGACGCCACCGCCGGGGACGACGCCCTCTTCGATCGCTGCTTTCGTGGTGGACACCGCGTCTTCAATGCGGTGCTTCTTCTCTTTGAGCTCGACCTCGGTCGCGGCGCCGACCTTGATCACAGCAACACCGCCGGACAGCTTCGCCAGACGCTCTTGCAGCTTCTCGCGGTCGTAATCCGAGTCGGAGTTGTCGATCTCGTTCTTGATCTGCGAGATGCGACCGGCGACATCTGATTCGGTGCCAGCGCCCTCGATGATCGTCGTCTCGTCCTTGGTCACCACAACTTTGCGAGCCTGACCGAGCAGGTCCAGGGTCACCGCGTCAAGCTTCAAACCAACGTCTTCGCTGATGACCTGACCGCCGGTAAGAATGGCGATGTCTTCGAGCATCGCCTTGCGTCGTTCACCAAAGCCGGGGGCCTTGACCGCAACGGACTTGAAGGTGCCGCGGATCTTGTTGACCACCAGCGTGGCGAGTGCCTCACCCTCGAAGTCCTCGGCGACCAGAACGAGCGGCTTGCCACTCTGCATGACCTTCTCGAGGACGGGCAGCAGGTCTTTGACCGCGGTGATCTTGGATGAGACCAGGAGGATGTACGGGTCATCCATCACCGTCTCCATGCGCTCGGGGTCCGAGACGAAGTACGGCGACACGTAACCCTTGTCGAAGCGCATACCTTCGACGATGTCGAGGTCCAAACCAAAGGTCTGGCTCTCTTCAACGGTGACGACACCGTCCTTGCCGACCTTGTCGATAGCGTCGGCGATCGCGCTGCCGATTTCGGTGTCTGCTGCAGAGATAGCTGCAACCTGTGCGATCTGATCCTTGTCTTCGACCTCTTTGGCGGTGTCGTGGATCTGATCGACGGCGGTCGCAACAGCTGCCTCGATGCCTCGCTTGAGGAGCATCGGGTTGGCGCCAGCGGCCACGTTCTTCAGACCGTGACGGACCATCGACCACGCGAGAACGGTGGCCGTCGTCGTACCGTCACCGGCGACATCGTCGGTCTTCTTGGCGACCTCTTTGACCAGTTCGGCGCCAATTTTCTCGAGCGGGTCCTCCAGCTCGATCTCTTTGGCGATCGACACACCGTCGTTGGTAATGGTGGGTGCGCCCCACTTCTTTTCGAGAACGACGTTGCGGCCCTTGGGCCCAAGCGTGACGCGTACTGCGTCGGCCAGCTTATTCATGCCAGCCTCTAGGCCCTTACGTGCCTGCGCGTCAAACGTGATCATCTTGGCCATGATTGGGTTACCCCCTGGAGATGATGGTGGGGAGGCAAAAATGCTCCCCAGCGGTGAGTGATTGCGGGCTCGTCCACGCCAGCCCGAAAGCGAACCGCCATGTTCTAGCACTCTCGACTGCCGAGTGCTAAGCACCCCCGACAAGTCGCCGAACTTTCATGGCGCCGATCGGGGCCCCATCGGGGCCCCATCGGACACATCGACGGGTCGCACGGAGCCGACCCCGCACACCACGTCGTGCGCTACCCCCCCGCGACTGCGGGCACGATGCTCAACACTTGACCCTCGGCGACCGCCGTGTCGGCGCCATCGAGAAACCGAATGTCCTCTTCGGCAACGTAGATGTTGACAAAGCGGCGTAGATTGCCGTCGGCGTCGTGAAGCCGGTCGTGAAAGCCCGGATGGGCGTCGTTCAAGGCGACGAGTATCTCTGCGACGGTGACCCCGTCGACCTGCACCTCGGCGGCGCCTTCGGACAAGTTGCGGAGCGCGGTTGGAATTCGAACGGTAACTGCCATCTTCTTACTCCTCGATCTGAAACGCTTCGTTGAAAGCGTCGAGAGTCGGCGCGATGGTAGCGGTCGGCCCCACCACCGGTTGCACAGCCTCAAGGGTCTTCAGGCCATGACCGGTGACATAGGCAACAACCTTCTCATCGGGCCGGATCACACCCTGTTCGGTCAGTGTCTTCAGGGTCGCGATCGTGACGCCAGCGGCGGTTTCACCGAAGATGCCCTCGGTCTCGGCCAACAGGCGGATACCCTCCACGACCTCATCATCGCTGATCGCAGCCATCCCGCCGCCGCTTTGACGAACGACGTCGAGAGCGAAATAACCGTCGGCCGGGTTGCCGATCGCTAGGGATTTGGCGATCGTGTTCGGCTTCACGGGTTTGATCGTGTCGGTGCCTTCGAGGAACGCCGTCGCGACTGGTGAACAACCTTCTGAATCGGCCCCCGACATACGCACGTCGGCGGGACCATCGATAAGGCCGACCTTGACGAGCTCTTCAAACCCCTTCTTGATCTTGGTGAGCAGCGAGCCGGACGCCACCGGAACGACGCAGTGATCGGGCAGCTGCCAGCCAAGCTGTTCGACGGTCTCATAGGCGAGAGTCTTTGAGCCCTCGGCATAGAACGGACGCACGTTGACGTTGACGAACGCCCAGGGATACGTGCCAGCGAGCTCGGCGCAGAGACGATTGACGTCGTCGTAGGAGCCGTCGATCGCCACCAGGTTGCCACCGTAGACAGCCGACGTGGTGACCTTGCCCGCCTCCAGATCGGAGGGGATAAACACATAGGAGTCAAGGCCAGCGTGAGCGGAATGCGCAGCGACGGAGTTGGCGAGGTTGCCCGTGCTGGCGCATGCCGCTGTCTTAAACCCGAAGTTGACAGCCTTCGACAAAGCGACCGTCACGACTCGATCCTTGAACGAGTTGGTCGGATTGAGTGTGTCGTTCTTGATCCACAGGTCGCTGAGCCCCAGCACTTCGCCGAGACGGTGAGCGCGAACCAGCGGGGTGAACCCGGCCCCCATATCGATCAGCGGCTCCCGCGGCGTGGGCAGCAACGGCTCGTAGCGCCAGATCGATGACGGGCCCGCTGCAATCGATTCGCGGGTGATCACCGATGCGATCGCGTCATAGTCGTAGGCGACCTCTAAAGGCCCGAAGCACCACTCACAAACGTGAATCGGGGCGATTTCATATTCGTGTCCGCACTCTCGACATCGAAGCGCGCGCACAAAGTCGGCATGCGTTGCAGCCATAGCGGTATCTCTCCTCGTGGTTACGGCATTACGTAGTTCCGCTGCGCTCTGATCGAGCCGTCCACGAGCTGGCTGCTCGCTGAGCTCATCGTTCAGGCATTGGCACCATGCTGCAGCCGGCCCCGTCCCTCACCGCTCGGAGATTGCTCCTACACTGGCTCGGGCCGATTCCGTATGCGCTGGTTGCCGCGGCGTCGTCGGGCCTGTCCCTCGACCGCTCTCGATGAGCGCATTGGTTCGGTAGATGGTGCCATGCCGCCAAGGACAGAACAAACCGCTTCCCAAAGTTGTTCATGCCAGTACACCGACGCGCCGACGATCCTGATGTTCGCCCCACCGCCACAGATGGTGGCCTCGGCGCGTCGCGCCGTTCTCTACCACCGCAGGCCCGACCTACCGTCTCGGTCATCATCCCATGTCAGAACGAGGCTCCGACCGTCGCCGCCATCGCCTCGTGCATTCGTCGTGAACTCGTCGAACGTGAACAACTCGTCGACGAGGTCATCGTCATGGACGATGGATCCACCGACGACACTGCAGCTGTCGCCGCTGCGGCGGGCGCCAAAGTCATCGCGGTCGACTCGGTACTGCCAGAGCTGATCGCCGGATCCGGCAAAGGGAACGTGCTGTGGAAGTCCCTATTCGCCAGCTACGGCGACGTCATCTGTTGGGTGGACGGCGACATCCGCAACTTTGAAGCGCACTTCGTCCGCAATCTGATCCTGCCCTCATCGACGATCCAACCCTCTGCTTCGTCAAGGCCTACTACCAGCGTCCCTACGAAAACCTGCCCCAAGGGGGCGGACGTGTCACCGAGTTGGTGGCCCGGCCGATGATCTCGCGGTACTTCCCCGAACTCTCCGGGATCCGCCAGCCACTCTCCGGCGAATACGCGGGACGACGCAGCGCGCTCGAAGCGGTGCCTTTCGTCGAAGGTTGGGGCGTCGAGATGGGGCTACTCATCGATATTGCTCGCGAGTTCGGCGTCGAATCGATTGCTCAGGCCGACCTGGGGGTGCGACGGCACCGAAACCGAGCCCTCCACGAACTCACACCGCAGGCAGCGGCGATTATCAACGTAATGTTGCGCCGAGCAGGGTGCGAGGCCACCGGTCAGAGCGAACAGGTCGTCCGGCTGCTACCCGACGGGAGTCTGGAGTGGGTTCCGGTAGAAAGTCGTGAACGCCCGCCAGCAGCCTCGGTCCAACAACCGAGCGCCTGCGCCGAACGCCCCACCTCCTAAGAGGGTCAGCGGTAGGGACTGACCCGACTGATGCTCGGTTGTGCATGTCCCGCTCATGCAGCTTGCGCTGCGGGGCGCTCGGGCCACGGCTCGGCGCCATTTACGTCGCCGTAGTGATCGGCTCCCCGGTGATGTCGACGCCTTCTTCGGCATCTTTCTTTTCGATCTCGGCTTTTTCTTCGTCCCAAACCGGGTCTTGGCCCAGGACGACACGTCGCCAGAGATGACCGCCGATGATCTTGGCGGTGGCGGTCGCAGGTACAGCGATGAGGAGTCCAAAAAACCCGGCGAGCGTGCCTCCGAGCAAGAGTGCGACCATCACCGCGACAGGGTGCAGATGAACGGTGCGATGCATCACGTACGGACTGATGATGTGGTTGTCGAGCTGTTGGACGACGACCATGACCACGACGACGAGCGCTGCCTGAACCGGTGTGCCCGTGGTGAGAGCGATCGCCAAGCCGGGGATTCCACCGATCCATGGGCCGATCAACGGGATCATGTTGAACAGGCCAGCGATCATTCCCACGACCAGCCACAGGTCGAGGCCGATGAGCCATAGACCGATCGAGGACATGATCCCCACCACCAGAGCGACAAAGAGCTGACCTCGGAAAAACCCACCGACCGCCGAGCCGATGTGACGTGCCATATACACGATGTCTCGATCCATGGGTGAGGGCAACAAATCGAGCGAGATCTGACGCAAACGGGGCAGATCGATCAGGAAGTAGAACGCAAAGATCGGGGCGAGGACCAAAATGAGCAGTACATCAACCACCCGGGAACCAATTTCGCGAGCCGTCGCGATCTGATCGCCGACCGAGACGTCGGTGCTTTGCGCCTCGTCGATGATGTCTTGAACGGTCAGATCCAGCGGAGACTTGGCGAGCCATTCATCAGCCTTCGACTCCAGTTCTGAGCGAAGGCAGATATCGGAATCGTCATCCGAGGTTGAGCCATCCGAGCTCGATGCATCGGTGGTGGTCGCCTCATCCGAAGCCCTGGTGGGCGACGTTGTCACAGTGGAACGTCGGGCGGCCGTAGTGGTTGGAGTAGCGCCGTCAGCTTCGGAATCGGTCTCATCGGGTGTGTCGTGACACTCCCACGATTTGGAGAGTTCATCGACCTGGTGGGTGATCATCGGGCTGACGAGCAAAATGATCAGCACCAAACCGAGGAGAACCCCCAGATACGCGACCCCTGTCCCGACGAGACGGGGCAAGCCCCGGCGGTGCAGGAACGACACGATCGGGTTCAACAAAAAGACCAACGCGCCAGCGATGATCAACGGCGGAAGGATCGGCGCAAAATGCCAAAAGATCCAGACGATCGCGCCGGTCGCGGCCAAGATGCCCACGATCGCCCAAGCGACTCTGCCGATTCGCATGATCCGATCCGACGCGGTTTCTTGGTCCTCTTGACTCCCGTTCATCTCTGCCTGGTCAGCGGGTACTGATCCACCGTCTGGGTCGGCTGAAACATGTCGGTCCGAGCTCACGGACCAAACGATAGCCGCCGCACGGTATGACTCCGCAGCCTGGCCCCTTCGAGGTTGACCACGGAGAATGAGGCGGCGGAAAGCACTAGCCAGCCAAGAAGCGCCTTCCCAGGTCGAGTGCTGCCTCTTCGGTCAGGAGTTCCGCGCGGGTGAAGGCATCTTCTTCATCGAATGCTCGGCCCATCAGATCGGACACTGCGATGTCGGGTGCGAGCTCGACGTCGGGTGCGAGCTCGACGTTGGGGTCGACTCGACCGACGATCACCCCACAGTGCGCAACGGCGTACTCACGTGCCAACTCGATGACGTTGCCGACGACCTTGCCTTCCAGGGAGGCTGCATCTAGCCGACCCTCGCCGGTGAGGACGATCTCGGCGTCCTCGAGCATCTGGTCGAGGCGAGTCGCTTCTGCAACCACTTCGAAACCTGGGACGAGTTCGGCGCCGATGGCCGCCAGTCCGCCAGCCAGACCGCCAGCGGCACCGGCACCCGGAAGGTGAGCGATGTCGGTCCCGCAACGTTGTTGATAGAGCAGGGCCAAACGTTCCAAACGGCGTTCAAGCAACGCCACCTGCGCCTCGGTTGCCCCTTTCTGCGGGGCGAACGTTGTCGCCGCCTCGACGAACGTCGCGGTCACATCGCAGGCGACCGTGACCTTCAAACCGGCGAGACTCCAGCCGAGCGCATCCAAAGCGGGCAGACCACCGTCGGTGCATGCCGTACCTCCAACCCCGACGATGATCTCGCGAGCGCCGCCGCGTTGTGCTGCTGCGATGAGTTCGCCAACCCCCCGCGACGTCGCTTGGAGCGCATCGTTGGCGCCGTCGACCAAGGAGATCCCCGCAGCCTGAGCAGATTCGACCACCGCGACCGAGCCTGGGAGTATGCCGAGCGAGGCGGTTACTTGACGCCCGGTGGGTCCTGTCACTTTCACCGGTCGAGCCGAACCACCTCGCGCCGAGAGCAGGGCGTCAAGGGTGCCTTCACCACCATCGGCGAGCGGCAGGACTGCGACTCCTGTCGCTCCCGCCCGCTTGATACCCGATCGCATGGCGGCGGCGGCCTGCGGAGCGGTCATCGACCCCCGAAACTTGTCGGGACAACACAGAACGCGGGGCCGTTTTGGCAACGATCGACTCGGAACGACCTAGCCGATGACCACAATGATGTCGGCATCGCCCTCTTCGTTGCTGTCAGAAGACAGCGTTTGACCGTTGAGAGCCTCGAACTTGACTTCGCTTTCAGCCATCGCCTCGCCGATCGCCTTCGCGGCGACACGAGCGTCTGCGTCAGAGATCGTGGACGGGTTGTAGTACACCCAGGTTTGATCGACCTGCGTCGCTGCGTTCGCGGCGGTTAACACGTCGTACCCACTCTTTTCAAGCGTCGTTGCCAGCGTCCCGGCGGCCCCGGCCTCACCAGTCCCGTTCAGGACCAGGATGGCAGTCTCGCCGGGCGCCTTCCCGCTGGGCGGCCCTTGGGTTGCGGACTCGGTCGTCTGAGTCGCGGTGTCATCTTCGGCCAGCGTGGTCGTTGACGCCGAGATCGTCACGGTGCTCAACGACGGGTTGGTCTGAATCGTGATCGTGTCGTTGTCGTCGGTCGTCGTTGTCGCCGTGGTCTGGGGAGACTGCGCGACCGGTTCCGAGTCGGCTCCCCGACTCGGGTCGGTGAACTGCAACAGCAGCCAGGCCAGAACGATGGCGAAGCCGATGAGAAGCGCTCCACGTACAAGCGACACGGCCGTGTTCTGGGTATTGGACATGTATGTGCTCCGGTTTGACGCTTTCGGACGGTCGGCGCTGCCAGATGGCACACGCGCCTACCGAACTTTGTTGTCGTGTCGACCGTCCTGCCGTCGACGTCGTTGTGCCGTCGATTCGTGTGTCTCGACAGTGTTGGGCCGATAGCGAGGTATTGCCTGCACCCTGTCGAGTCCGCCAGGTCATCGGGCCGCAGGAACCGACCCAGATGTACCTGTGCGTGTAGAGCCGGAGGTCGGATTCGAACCGACGACCTGACGATTACAAGTCGTCTGCGCTACCAGACTGCGCCACTCCGGCAATCGCCGTACATGCTAACCGGCGCGCACCAGCGAACGGTTCACCCTCATCGCGTTCGCCGCGCAGGCCAATCGCAACCTCAACGTCGGTTGGTCGTTCCCGCTCCCGTTGGCGGACTACGTCAACCCCAACACATCGATCGGCCACGCGGGCAGACACGGGGCAGAGACGCGAGCCGACGGGCAGGCAGAGCGGGCGTCACAAGGCCCACGCCGAGCGCCTTCGCTCCTGGCACGTCAACCGATCAAAGGTCTCCGGTGATCGATCCGCTGGCGGGGGCCGCGTTTCGTTGGCGAGCGACCTCGACGCAGACGATCGCGGTCGCCACCGACACATTGAAACTTTCCATCCCGTTGTACATCGGAATCGATACGAGCGCGTCGCATCGACGTTTCGTGAGGGTGCTCAATCCGTCGCCTTCGCTCCCCGCCACGATGACGACGGGGGCGGTGTCAAAACGGACCTGGTCATATGTTGACCCGCCGTCGCCCGCGAGGCCGTAGCTCCAGATGCCGCGCCGTTTCATATCGTCGAGGAAGGACGGTATTCCCGAGACGAGCGCGATGGGCAGCTTCTCGGCCGCGCCCGCCGCGGCTTTCATCGCCGACGCGCTGAGCCGAGCGGTTCGTTTCTTGGGCAGGACCAGACCGGTTGCACCCGCCGCGCATGCACTGCGCATAACAGCACCGAGATTCCCTGGGTCGGTGACGCCATCCAGAGCTACCAGAAACGCAGATGGGTCCTCACACAAGGCGTCAAGTGCCGTTGCTTCGATCGGCGTCGCCCTCGCTTGGACGCCTTGTGGCGTCTGGGATTGCGCCACATTGGAGAACGTCGTCCGAGTGACGGTCCGCACGCTGACTCCGCGCTCATACGCTTTGACCATGAGCGCCTCGACATCGGGGTCGTCGGCGCGCAACCCATCGACGGTCAGCTCGATAACTCGTCGATCACCCGACAACAGCGCGTCGACCGCCTGTATGCCTTCGACGAGATCACCTCCGATGCCGCCAACGCCGTCGGAGGACCGGCGACTACCGCTGCGAGCCCCGCGACCGAGACGTTCACCTTCGCGCGTTCGCACGGATTGTTTGCCAGAACCCTTCGGGGCTCGTTGCGTCGATCGCGTCGATCGTTGCGCTGACCCCGACGTCGCCGTTATACCAGCGCCTGGTCGGCTCCCACGCGACACCTGCGCGCCGCCGTGCTGACCTTGACCCGGTTTGGACTTGGTCGACTTGGCCTGACTCGACCTGGACTGGCCGAACTGCCCCGCGCCCGATTGCCCTGCACCCGATTTCCCTGCGCCCGATTTTCCCGCGCCGGATTTCCCTGCGCCGGATTTCCGCTGGTCGGAGCTACCCGGCTTGGCTCTGCCCTGACCAGAGCGGCTCTGGGCGCTCTTTTGTTTGGTTGGACGACCTGGTTTGCCTCGGCTCGTGCCGCCGCCCGGTCCTCCTGAACGTCGTCCGCCCATGGTGCGGCTATCGATACCAGGTTGAGCCGTCGGCGGTGTCCTCGACGATGACGCCCATCTCCGCGAGTTCCTCGCGCAGGATGTCGGCCTCGTCGAAGTCTCGCCGAGCCCGAGCACGGTTGCGTTCAGCAACCATTGCGTCGATCAACGCGTCATCGACGCGGTGCTTGTTCCCCAGGGTTACCTCGACGCCGAGCACCTTCAGCAGCGCGATGATCGTCCCAGCCAGCTCGGCCGCAGAGGAATAGTCGCCTGCATCGACCAACTGGTTGACGACCGTCGCCGCCTCGAAAATTGCTGCCAGTGCGGCTGGCGTGTCGAAATCGTCGTCGACGGCTGCGGTCACGGTCGACACGAGCTCCCCCGAGGCCCCCGAATGTTTGCTTCCTACGCCAACGTCGAGGCGAGGAATCTCGACATGAGCCGACACTCGCCGGACCATGTTGACGAAACGTTCGAAGGATCGGTCGGCCGCGTGGAGCTCGTCGGGGCCCATCTCCATCTGTGAGCGATAGTGGCTTTGCAACACCAGCAACCGAACCGCACGCGGATCATGTGCACCGAGCAGGTCGTCGAGCGATGAGAAATTGCCAGTCGACTTCGACATCTTTTCGCCAGCGACCTCGACCATTCCCGAATGCATCCAGTAGCGAGCAAAGGGGTCGCCAGCCGCCTCGGCCTGGGCTCGTTCGTTTTCATGGTGGGGAAACAGCAAATCGCTGCCGCCGCCGTGGATGTCGAAGCCGGGTCCGAGCAGATCGATACTCATAGCGGTGCATTCGATGTGCCAACCCGGCCTGCCCTCACCCCACGGCGATTTCCACGTGGGCTCTCCGGGTTTTGCGTCCTTCCAAAGGGCGAAGTCGAGTGGATCAGCCTTTGCATCGTCAGCGTCGATACGCGCCTCGGCGTTGTCCCGCAGCGCCTCGGCCGTACGACCGACCAGGTCGCCGTATCCGGGGTACCGAGCCACGGAGAAATACACCCCCCGACCGGGCACGACATATGCGGCGCCATCGTCGATGAGTCGTTGGATGTAGGCGATCATCTGGGGGATGTACTTGGTCGCGTAGGGCGTGTTGGTTGGCCGCTGCACGCCAAGACTGTCCATCGTCTTCCAATAGGCATCGCTGAAGTGCTTGGCTAGCTTCGCCTCTTTACGTCGGCTTTCCGAGGCGCGGGCGATGATCTTGTCATCGATGTCGGTCACGTTGGAGACGTAGTTGACGGTGTAACCGCGCCACGTCAAGCACCGACGGATCGTGTCGAAGACCAGCGCTGTCCGGCCATGTCCAAGGTGAGCCACGTCATAGACCGTCGGGCCGCAGACGTACATGGTCACCGTTGGAGCGTTCGCGGGTTCGAATGGGACGACCGCTCGTTGCATCGAGTCATAGAGATGGACCATGGCGGCAGGCTACTTGGTTTCCTGGGCGCTGCTGGCCCTGTCGACATGAGCGCCAGACGACGATTTGAGCGCGATCATCTCGTGTCCGCGCTGCCGCCGCGGTGCGCGGCCTATGCCGGCTCCGGTCTCGTCATGAGTGCGACGTTGGCCCAGCACGCTATGCCTTCGCCCCGTCCCACGGCACCGAGACCCTCTCCCCGCTTGGGTTTCAGGTTGACGTGCTCCGGGGATGCACCGAGGGGTTCGAGGGCGGTCGCCAGGTTTGATCTCATGGCGTCGAGATGTGGCGAAAGCTTCGGGCGTTCGGCGTTGATCACAACATCGAGATTGGATATCGCCCAGCCAGCGTTGCTGACGCGTTCGACGACTATCGCCAAGAGCATCATCGAATCAGCGCCCGCCCAACGGTCTTCAGAAGCGGGAAACATGCTGCCGATATCGCCGAGACCGGCCGCTCCGAGTAGGGCGTCAGCGACCGCGTGGGCCACAGCGTCGGCATCGGAATGGCCGGCAAGGCCCTGCCCGTCGATTCGGACACCCCCCAAGACGAGTGGGGCTGAGCTCCCGAACGGGTGAATGTCGTAGCCGAGCCCAACTCGTACAGCCGGTGGAGCGACGCCGCGTCGCGCATCGTCGACTTCGCTGGCATGGTCTGACATTGGAGCCCTCGATTCAGCATCGTTGATCACCGCCAGCGTGGACCTGCCCGGCCGATCGGCGCGCGCACCGATGATCCTGCGAGCGGTTTCCAAGTCGTCGGGATCGGTGATCTTGAGGTTGGTGGGCTCTCCGGGAACGACGACGACCTCAGCGCCTAGATGTTCGAGCAACGAGGCATCGTCGGTCGCTTCAAGCCCCGCTGCATGGGCTTGTCGCAGTGCCTCCACCGAGAAGGCCTGAGGCGTCTGTACTCGTACGACCATGTCACGGTCGACGGTGTGCGACACGGTCCTTCGGTCCGGCGGCCCCTGAACTTCTTTGAGCGTATCTGTCGATGCCAGTCCTGGAATGGCCCCGGCGGCGCCGTCGAGAACGGCATCGATAACGGCATTCCACAGGGCCGGGGTAGCCAGAGGGCGTGCAGCGTCGTGGACCGCCACAATCGCCGCGTCCGGAGAGACCGCAGCAAGCCCAGAGCGAACCGACTGAGCCCGCGTATCGCCACCAGCGACACAGATCGCACCGGGGATCTCAATATCTGCGACATCCGCGGACGGTACGACGACCACCAGTTGATCGGCCACACTCGCCGCCGTACTGCAGCTGCGTTCTAACACCGTGCCGTCCGGCAGCTCTGCGAACTGCTTCTTGGCTCCGAAACGGCTGCCGCTCCCGCCTGCTACGACGATCGCAGCGACGAAAGGACGTTCACCATCACCGTGCACAGGACCCTAGGCGCCTAGACACCTAGGCCAGCGCCTCGTCGAGCTTGGCGGTGGCCGCGTCTTCGTCGCAATCGAGCGCGAATGTCAGCTCGGAAATCAGGATCTGACGAGCACGGGCGAGCATTCGTTTTTCACCAGCGGAGAGGCCCTTGTCGTTCTCGCGCAACGACAGGTTTCGCACCACTTCGGCAACCTGGTAGATGTCCCCGCTTTTCAGTTTCTCAACGTGATTCTTGAAGCGGCGGGACCAGTTCGTCGGCATACGCGCTTCCTTCTTGCGAAGCACCGCAAAAACTTCTTCGACCTCTTCGTCGTTGATGACCTCACGAAGACCGATCTCTTCGGTGTTGTCCGCTGGGACCTTGAGCGTCAAATCACCGTATGCGAGGCGAAGCACCAGATAGTCACGGGTTTCCCCGAACGCTTCAAGCTCGATCCGGTCTTCGACGGTGGCCGCGCCGTGGTGCGGATAAACAACTTTGTCACCGACATCAAAGGACATACACGCTCCAGAAAAACTAAGTCAGAAGCTCTCGGGCCAGACGAACTGCGCAGAGGCTGCGGATGCAACCCTGTCTTTTAGACGGTTATTCCGCCGGATCTCTAAGCCAGCGGAGACTTTCTTCCCAACAGTACGCCGCGTCTTGGGCTCGATGGGCAGGACGGTCGGGGTCGTGGACGAACCCGTGATCCGCGCCCTCGATCGTTACCGAACGGTGTGGCCTGCGCCACGTGGCAGCGAATCTGCGGACATCTTCGGCGGGAACCCAGGGATCGAGGGACCCGAACCACGCCAGGGTCGGGGTCTGTGCTGGCTCGCTGTCAAGCGGGCCATAGTGCCCCGGACCATCCCACGCGGGTGGCGTCCGCAACATGCCGTAAAAGGAGACCACCGCACTAGCGACACCGGCTTGGGCCGCCTTGAACGCGTAATAGCCGCCCGCACAAAACCCGATGAGGCCCGGCGTGTGGCCGTCACACTCCGGCATCGCTTCCAGGTAGGCGGCACAGGCCTTGATGTCGGACAGCTGTTGAGAGTCGACCAGATCGGGCATCGCTGCGAATCGAGCGTCGATGTCCATGTGTTCTCGCTTTTTGCGGGGAATGCGCGAAAACGGCTCGGGAGCAATGACGCACCAACCGTTTGTCGCGATGCGGTGAGCGATGTCATCGAACAACGGCCGCACGCCAAAAATGTCGGGAAGGAGAATGATCGCTGGAAACCGTTCGTCGTCATGGGTCGGTTCGGGCCAGGCCAGGATTGCGTCCAGGGGATGTTCGCCTTCGCGTTCGACCCCGATACGAGCGACGGTGGCTTCCCAACGTCCCGCTTCAAGTAGTGCCATGTGGTGTCCTGTCAAGCGTTCGACTGCGAAATGGGCGGTATCCGCCGCCACGTTGTACATCCTCGCCGCCGCACGCGGGCTGACGCCTCTGCACTCCTGGTTCGTTTCATCTGGGCCGCTGGAGCCACAGCCCAGATCCCCGCGTGCCGCTTACGCGAACCGGTCCATCATCGATACTTCGGCCAGACGAGACAAACCGTCTTTGATGTTCTGCGCATCGACCTGGCTGACCGACGGAACCGCCATGAGCTCTTCCATCGATGCTCTGATGATCTCGTGCAGAGTTCCAAAGTGTTCGACAACCTCGTTGATCAGATCGTCGGACAGGCGTGGAAGGCGACCCAACATTCGGTAGCCGCGGGCGGAGACGCCATCATCAAGGTCGACGCTATCGTCGAAAAAGAGCGTTTCCGCTACTGCCCTCACGTTGAGAACATCGTCGTTGCTGAGCTGCTCGATACCGGTGTTCGCTTCGGCCATCCGATCGAGTGGCACGTAGTCGCGGAGCACACCAAAACGATCGGCGACAACCCCTGCCATCATCTCTTCGAGCTGCAACAAAATCAGCCTGCCGTCGGCGCCGAGTTCGATGACATAGCCGTCGATCTCAACAGCGATCCGCCTCACCATTTCGGAGCGCATCACCGCGAGCGCGACGTCGCGAACCGACGTCAGATCCTCTATCTCGTGAGCGGAGAGCTGCGACATGACGGTATCGAAACGAGACTTATAACGCTGCAAGGTCTGCAGCGCCGGGTTCGCACGGTCGAGAATCCGCGAGATCGGCATCAACGTATGCCGAACTTCACCGCGATAGATGGTGACGACTGCCATGTCTTCAGAAACCGAGATCACCGGCGCGTCGATCTGGCGCGCTACCCGTTCGGCCGTACGGTGCCGGGTACCGGTTTCGGTAGTGCGAATCGTCGGATCAGGCATGAGCTGTACGTTCGCCCTCGCCACCCGCGTACAGTCGGAATTGAGGATGATCGCGCCGTCCATTTTGGCCAGCTCTGAGAGCCGCTGTGGGGTGAACTCTGCGTCGAGGAGAAACCCACCGGAGCAGATGGACAACACTCCGGGGTCGTCACCCACCACGATGAGCGCACCGCGTCGACCTTGAAGTATCCGGTCAATGCCGTCTCGGACCTCGGTGCCGGGAGCCAGCATTCTCAACGTTTCCAAGAGCGGTGCTGAGTGGACCATCAGATGCCTTCGCGTTTGCCTAACAGGTCAGCGAATAGGACCGACCTCATCGAATGCTTGGTTGCGTCATACCCGCTCATGCAGCTTGTGGTGCAGGCCGCTCGAGCTATGCCCCGGCCTATCCGCGGGGACACTTAGCTGACCGAGGCCGCCAGCGGCCCGACAAGCCCCGCCGAACGCAGGGCATCCCTCAGTGTAGCGATTTGGATCACTGGTGAGTCCTCGACCCCAACACCCGACTTTGACCCCAGCAGCTTGGTATAGCCGAGCCGTTGAGCTTCGGCGAGTGCCCGTTCGGATCCTGAGGTTGGGCGGACATCGCCGACGAGATCCAGTTCACCGCAAGCCGCCAACCCTGCCCAAACGCTCCGGCCGCGACGCGCGCTGGCCAGGGCTAGGGCGAGAGCCAGGTCCGCGTCGGGCGCGCTGACCCGGATTCCGCCCACGACAGACGCGTACACGTCACAAGCAGCGAAATCGACTCCACCGTGTTGTTCGAGGATAGCGATGATCATGTTGAGTCGCCCGGCGTCGATCCCTTGACTCATGCGGCGCGCGGCGGGCGACGGAGTCACCAGCGCTTGCACTTCGATCAGAACCGGTCGCGCCCCCATGGTCACCGCCCCGATCACCGATCCGGGACGAGGCTGTTCTCCTCGTTCGGTCGATCCTGAGGGCTGACATAGCGGGAGCAGTCCGGCCGTACCCATCGAGAAGATCCCCACCTCGTGTGTAGAACCAAACCGATGTTTGTGTGCCCGAAGGAGTCGGACGCTTTGGGTGCGGTCACCTTCGAAGGCGAGCACGGTGTCGACGACGTGCTCGAGAACACGGGGGCCGGCGAGGCTCCCCTCTTTGGTGACGTGACCGACCATGACAACAGCGGGTCCAGAGTTCTTGGCGAGTGCTGTCAAGCGTTGGGCACACCCTGCGACCTGGGCAACCGAACCCGGAACACCCGCACAGTCTGGATGCGCCATCGTTTGAATGGAATCGACCACGACCACGTCTGGTGAAAACGCCGAGATCTGATCGAGTGCATGTGCGAGTGATGTCGCTCCGAGCACAGAGATCCCCGCCGTGTTGACCCCTAAGCGATCGGCGCGCAGTTTGACCTGTTTGGGGGATTCTTCACCGCAGACCAACAAGCAACGATGCCCCAGCGCTGCGAGCGAGCCGAGCATCTGCAACGTCATCGTGCTCTTGCCGATTCCAGGCTCACCGCCCAGCACCGTCACCGAACCGGGGACGAGGCCCCCGCTGAGCACCCGGTCTAACTCGCTCATGCCCGTCGGTGTCGGGACGGCGTCGAGCAGGGAAACCTCGGCGAGCGGCACGACGCCTTCACCGGTGATGCCGACGTGCTGTTCAGACTCGACCGGACCCACTTGAGTCTGTTCCAGTGAGCCCCATGTACCACAGTCGCTGCAGCGCCCGTGCCACTGCGGTGTTTGCGCTCCGCAGTGGGTGCATTCGAAAACGATCGCTGTCTTGGCCATGGGTCAAACCATACCGATCGCATGTGACAACGAAACCGATGTGAGCGCGATGGCTCCCCTCAGCCCGGCTCGAACACGGGACACAACCAGCCCGACCACAGTGCGTAGGCCTCGGGGTTGACGCCAGTCATGTCACCGCGCGCTATCGAAACAACCTGCGGCGACGACGACGGAAGTTTGGGGCACGACGGCCAGAGGAACGCGAACCTCGTCGTGAATACGTTGAGCTACCTGCGAACATGGTCCGCCCCCGACGCTGCTGTCGAGAGATCGACCGTCCCCAGATCAGCGCGGCGATCAGCACCAGGAACGCACCGATCGCGACCCACAGCGCCGCCGCCCGATCCGGATCGGTCACCTCTGAAGTCGCCTTGAAATCGGCAGCCTCACCGGGCGAGATCACCACCCCCCGAAAGTTGTCAGGTTGAGGGGTTTGTACCGCTGACCTCGTCACATTCTCATTGCCGGGGAGCTCTGCGGAGATGCCCAGCAGAAACTCGTCGTCCAGGCTCGCCAAACCGGCAGCCAGCACATCTGCGTCGCCGGTGGCTGCGTCGATTCGGTTGCGCAACGGCGTATCCAGGGCGCTGGCGAAGCCATTGCTCAGATCGAGTTTCGCGTCTACTCGATATGTCGTCTTCAGGCTTCCCGGATCGACAGAAACGGTCAATCCTTGTAGGGGTCCGTCGGTCGCCACATACGGGGCGACAACTCGAGCGAAGTCCTCTGGAGAGTCAAAATCATGGCTGCCGACGACATGAACGCCGTCGTCGCGTTCCTCGACCGTGATCTCCCAGCCATCTTGTTCGAGGTCGCTCAGTGCAAGATCGTCCGCCGTAATGACCGATGTGTCCTCTTGGGATGCAGCGACATCTGCGGTGACGGTCACGACGCCCGCGCCATCCTCGAGCATATGCACATTGAGCAGCGTCGACGCGCGGCAGCCCGACAGCGCCGACACGGCGAGCACCATAAAGACCGCGGACACAGTCCGCGGCCAGCGCGTCGAGGGCAGCTTGATGGCTCCGACTCCTCTCTCAACGAGCCGGAGCCATCCTGCTTGGGACTTAACCCTCAGATCCGCTTCCGGCAAGCTCTACCTGAGGCGGTTCGATTCCTTCTTCGGAACGAAAGACGATCTCGCCATCCTCAGCGTCGACCAGAACCGTAGTTCCTGGAGCGAACTCCTTCCAAAGGATGCGCTCCGACAACGGATCTTCAACATGCTGCTGAATGGCCCTGCGCAACGGCCGTGCACCGAGTTCTGGGTCGTAACCCTTATCGGCCAACACGTCCCGAGCAGCGTCGGTGAACTCGAGTCCGAGGCCTTGAGCAGCCATCTGACGTTGGTCGCGGGCAACCATGAGGTCGACGATCTGGTGGACTTCATCACGGCTCAGCTTGTCAAAGACGATGACTTCATCGACCCGGTTCAAGAACTCGGGGCGGAAGTGGGCCTTCAACTCTGAGAGCAGCTTGTCCTTCAGCTTCTCGTACCCAACGGCGTCATCTGACGGACCGAAACCGACCGAAACCTTGTTGAGGTTTCGCGTACCGAGGTTCGAGGTCATGATGATGACGGTGTTCTTGAAGTCGACCGACCGACCTTGCGAATCGGTCAGACGCCCCTCTTCCAAGATTTGAAGGAGGGTGTTGAACACGTCGGGGTGCGCTTTTTCGACTTCGTCGAACAGCACGACCGAGAACGGACGACGGCGCACGAGTTCGGTCAGCTGGCCGCCTTCGTCGTAACCGACATATCCCGGAGGTGAACCGACGAGCCGGGACACCGTGTGCTTCTCCATGTACTCGCTCATGTCCAGCGAGATCAATGCATCTTCGTCGCCAAACAAGAACTCCGCGAGGGTCTTTGCCAACTCGGTCTTACCAACACCGGATGGGCCCAGGAAAATGAACGAACCAGAAGGACGTTTCGGGTCTTTCAGACCTGCACGAGTGCGTCGAATCGCCTTGGAAACCGCCTCGATAGCCTGGTTTTGGCCGATGACGCGCTTGTGGAGCTCATCTTCCATTCGCAGGAGCTTGGCGGTTTCCTCTTCGGTCACGCGCTGCACCGGAATACCGGTCCATTGGGCGAGAACATCGGCTATCAGCTCTTCGGTGACCTCGTTGAACAGTTCGACGCCTTCGGCCTTCCACTGCGCCTCTTTGTGCTCCATCTCCGCGGCGAGTTGCTTTTCGGTATCGCGCAAGCGCGCCGCTTCTTCGAACTGCTGGTTCTCGATCGCTTCTTCTTTGTCGCGGCGCACGGTTGCCAGCCGTTCTTCGAGATCGCGGTAGTCCGGCGGTGTCGTCATACGACGGATCCGCAGACGAGAACCCGCCTCGTCGACCAGGTCGATCGCCTTGTCCGGCAGGTGTCGATCGGCGATATAGCGGTCCGCCAGGTTGGCAGCAGCGACCAAGGCCTGATCGGTAATCGTCACACGGTGGTGAGCCTCATAGCGCTCGCGCAGCCCCTTGAGGATCTCGATCGTGTGCCCCACTTCGGGAGCTTCGACCTTGATGGGTTGGAAGCGGCGTTCGAGCGCTGCGTCGCGTTCGAGGTGTTTGCGGTACTCGTCCAGCGTCGTCGCACCAACGGTCTGCAGTTCGCCGCGAGCCAGCATGGGCTTGAGGATAGATGCGGCGTCGATAGCCCCCTCGGCGGCACCCGCACCGACCAGCGTATGCAGCTCGTCGATAAACAAAATGATGTCACCGCGAGTCTTGATCTCTTTGAGTACCTTCTTGAGGCGTTCCTCGAAATCGCCGCGGTAGCGAGAGCCAGCGACCAAGGCACCGAGATCGAGGGTGTAGAGCTGCTTGTTTGCGATCGTGTCGGGCACGTTGCCAGCGACGATCTGTTGAGCGAGGCCTTCGACGATCGCCGTTTTTCCGACCCCTGGCTCACCGATCAATACCGGGTTGTTCTTCGAGCGCCGCGACAGGACCTGCATGACGCGTTCGATCTCTTTGTCGCGGCCGATGACCGGGTCGAGTTTGCCGTCGGATGCCATCTGGGTCAGGTTCCGCCCGAACTGATCGAGCACGACCGAACCTTGACCGGCGCCTTCGGAACCTGCGCCGGTCGGAGCGGCCTCTTTGCCCCCCGAAAAGCCAGACAGCAATTGGATGACCTGTTGACGGACGCGAGCAAGATCCGCGCCGAGCTTGACCAGGACCTGCGCAGCGACGCCTTCACCCTCGCGGATGAGGCCGAGCAAGATGTGCTCGGTGCCGATGTAGTTGTGCCCCAGTTGCAGAGCCTCCCGCAATGAAAGCTCGAGAACCTTCTTGGCGCGCGGCGTAAAGGGAATGTGACCAGACGGGCTGGTGCCCCCCTGACCGATGATCTCCTCCACCTGTGAACGAACCGCTTCCAGCGAGATGCCGAGGGATTCGAGCGCTTTTGCCGCGACCCCCTCACCTTCGTGGATGAGGCCGAGCAGAATGTGCTCGGTGCCGATGTAGTTGTGGTTGAGGAGCCGGGCTTCTTCTTGGGCCAATACAACGACCCGTCGCGCCCGGTCTGTAAACCGTTCGAACACTTCTGTCCTCCGCTGCTTGTCGCCTGGTGACCGGAGGCCACGGGGCGATCATCGCTCGGCGTTGTTGTCTTTCCTCGTAGCCAACACCCAGACCGGTCTCGTACATTCCCGCGTGAATCGGTGGCGACCGCAAGTTGCCCAGAGAAGCCACGCATCGAAACCGAAAACCCATGCGCCAGAACCGCCGTAGTGCGACTTGCCCGCCCCGTGGATGGCAAGGTCACACCGCCACCCATCCGACCGGTCCGTCATCAGCTACTAGCAGTGTACCGGGTGCCTCTGACACACACCTGCCGCGATTGTGCGTTGTTACGGAACTGCGGCATCGAGATGACGCTCGCGTGGCCGCTACGCCGTCACCCGGCTAACATGGTGGGCGAACAACGGACCTCGACTCGTCATGTGCGGGGATCCACGTTGCGCCTCTGATTCAGACCATCTTGTTTGCTGCTCTGGGTCCGCGCGCACTCAGCGTGTGATCGCTGCCCGTCTCGGCCGAGGCAATACCTCAAAAGGGGTTGAGCGATGCAGCGAACGATGATGCGCTCCAAGATCCACCGGGCAACCGTCACGGGAGCGGACCTCAATTATGTGGGTTCGATAACCCTGGACGAGGCCCTGTTGAGAGCTGCGGACATCCTCCCCCACGAACAGGTGCACGTCCTAAACATCACGACCGGTGCCCGCTTTGAGACCTATGCGATTCCCGGCGGACCGGGCGACGTGTGCCTCAATGGTGCCGCAGCACGTCTGGTCCAGCCCGGCGACATGGTGATCGTTATTACCTATGCGGCGATGGACGAGGCCGAACTCGAGGGTTTTGCTCCGATCGTCGTCCACGTCGACGACCACAATCAGATCGTCGAACTACCCGAAGGTGACGCATCCTTCGAAGACGCGGTAGCCCAGCTGATCGGGTAGACGACGTCGGCTCCTACCCAAGATCGAGACACGAGACCGAGACACGAGCAACGACCAGCGACTCAGGCTCATAGAGGCCCGTTCGAAGCCTCTCGCAGGGCCATCCTCGTCAACACGGTACCGTGTTGAGCCAGGCCAACTTCTCAGGGCCTGAGTCGGTCCGCTAGGTGGGTGAGGTCATGAGTTGGGTTTGGGGAGTACCCGCATTTCTTTTGGGTGCGATGTGGTGGACCGTCTGGGAGTACGGCCTTCACCGCTTCATGTTTCACGAACGGCGCGGACGCAACCTCGGATCGCGCCTGCACCTCGACCACCATGCCCGGGCCACCTGGATCTTTGATCCGCACATACTCCTGGCGTGGTTCGGAGTTTTGCTGACGGGCGTCGGCTGGGCGTGGGCCGCAACGCAGGTGTCGTCATTGCTGCTCGATGTCGTCGGCACAGATAAGCGGGACGGGTTAGCCAGTTCGATCGGCATTGGCTTTGGTGCCGGCTGGACGGTCCACTACTTCTTCTATGAGTGGCATCACCGAGCGGCGCATCTGCGCGCACCCAAGAATCGATGGGAGCGGTTCGTGCGCAAACACCACCTCCATCACCACTTTGGTCACCCGATGCGAAATCAGGGGGTGACGGTCAACTGGTGGGATCGCGTCGCTGGCACGCTGGACCAGCCCGATGTCGTTCGGGTTCCCCGGCGGTTGGCACCACGCTGGATGCTCGACACAAACGGTGAGATCCTTGCAGCGTTCCGAGACGATTACATACTGATCGGACAGGCCGTCGTGACAGCTCCCGACAAAGCCGCCGAAGACCACGACCGCGCCTACGCGAATCTCGTCCCTCTCCCGTAACCCTCTCCAACGCCACCTGATCGCCCCAGTTGATTGGATGACGTCTCGGCGGCGTTGCCGCACAAATCGCGCTCATGCAGCTTGAGCGCCGCGCCGCTCGACACAGCCCGCTTCGCTATGCAGCTAGAACTCGAGGGTGAAGCGTCGGTCTTCGCCTTCGAGACAGAGCCGAGCGCGACCCAAGACGTCCATACCGATCCGGGCACCGACGTCATCGTCGCCGGCGAAGCCAGCCAAAACAGGAAGCTCAAAAAAGAACTCTTGTGCAGGGGCCCCGAGGCCGAGCTCGATCATGACCTGGGCAGCAAATCCCTGACCTTGTGCGGTGTGTACCGCCACCAAACCATGGGGATGCAGGCCCAGCCTTTCGGCGTATTCGGGTCGGATCTGGGTGCGGGCCGATGCGGTATCGATCACGGCGCGACAGTGGACAGGGCGACCGACCTCGTTACCGACCTCTTCGCACGCCCCCTGTTCGGATGCGCTCATGGCGATGCGCACGGTGAGCAGCGGCCCGCGCTCTGTTACCGGACCCACAAGCGTGATAAAGCCTGGTTCGAACTCGGGGGCCATGGACGCGAGCCCGCTATGCGCCGACGTTCATCGACGGCTGGATGATGGGTTCGTGGTCAAGCACTTGCTGAACCAGGAACCCGCCCAGCTCACACGTGGCGTGGCCCGCATGTACCGCCTCGATTTCGGTCTCGAAGCAGCTCACGACTCGCCCATCGCTGATGAGGGCCCAGCGGCCGGTCTGACCCGACGCGACGAGCGTCGGACGAACCCGCAAGAACTTTTCGCGCAACTCTTGAAGTCGAGTGAGATCCACGCCAGATGCTGCCACATGGGCCCATCAAATCACAAGCGTGTACTTCCCCGCGATGAGTTCCAATCCCGGTACTCGTGCCGGGTGATGCGCGGCGAGGACTGCACTGCCGGTCAGTCGCGCGGTCGCATCGTCGGGAACGGAAGCACCTCGCGAATCGAGGGCATACCGGTCAGCAACATGACCAGACGGTCGACACCGACCCCCAGCCCACCGGTTGGAGGAAGGCCGTATTCGATGGCTCGTAGGTACTCCTCATCGACCGGGGCAGCCTCGGCATCGCCCAACGCCTTCAACGCCGCTTGCGCTTCGAAGCGTTCTCGTTGATCGATCGGGTCGTTGAGCTCGGTGAAAGCGTTCGCGATCTCGCGGCCCATCACGATGACTTCAAAACGCTCGGCTAAACGAGGGTCGTCGTGGCGTCGCCGCGCCAATGGCGACACCTCCACCGGAAAGTCGGTGACGATCGTCGGGTTCCACAACCGGTGTTCGACCGTGGCCTCGTAGAGCTCGGCGAACAGCCTGCCGGGACCCCAATAGGCCTCGACCTGCACACCGTTTTCCTCGCACATCCTGATGAGCTGGTCGCGTTCGGTGTTCAACGAGACGTCCGTTCCCGTGACTTCGCGAACGAGCTCGGTCATCGACGCGCGTCGCCACGGCGTCGACAGGTCGATCGGCGACTGACCCGGATCTGGCGCATCGACGAGGCCGTCGATGCCCAGAGCGGCGGCGGCCGCGGTCACCAGATGTTCGACCAGATCGACCATGCCCAGGTAATCCGCACCCGCTTGGTACACCTCGAGCATGGTGAACTCAGGGTTGTGTCGGACCGACAACCCTTCGTTGCGGAAGTTGCGGCCGATCTCAAAAACGCGGTCCAACCCACCGACGATCAGTCGCTTCAGGTACAGCTCGGGGGCGATCCGCAAGTACAAGTCCATGTTGAGCGCGTTGTGATGCGTGATGAATGGTCGAGCGAAACCACCACCGGGAATGACCTGCAAGATCGGTGTTTCGACCTCCAGAAAGCCATCGTGTTCAAGGGCGCGACGGAGAGCGCTCACGATGATCGACCGGGACCGCAGAACCCTTCGGGCCTCCTCGTTTGCGATGAGGTCAACCTCGCGTTCACGGAACCGCCGGTCAACGTCAGCAAGTCCATGCCACTTGTCTGGAGGCGGTCGAAGCGATTTGGCGAGCAGCACGACGTCGTCGGCCTTAACGCTCAGTTCTCCTCGCCGCGTCGTCATGATGACTCCGCTCGCGCCGACCCAGTCACCGAGGTCGAGGTTGGCGATACGGTCGAACGCGGTGTCGCCGGTCACCTGCTTGGAGATGAACAGCTGTATGTTCGCCTCGCCATCGCGCATCGTGATGAAGATCAACTTGCCTTGGCGTCGCATCAGCACGATGCGCCCCATGACCGAAACCTGATTCGCCGTCTCGGTTCCCGCTTCGAGGTCAGCGTACCGGGCGACCAAATCTGCGACCTGATGGCTCCGTTCGTAGCCGGACGGGTAAGGCTCGATCCCTTCGGACCGGAGCGCATTCACGGCGGCGAGGCGTCGCTCACGCTCGGATGCCAGCCCGTCGACAGATGCCTTTGGGTCGTCGTTGTCGCCCGAGGGTACGGCGTCTCCGGTTGCGGTATCGTCGATCAACGGACTCTCCTAGCATCTCCCGATTGAACGGGTGGCGAGGCTATCAGGCACACCTTCGCGTCAATCAGTGGCATCCCTTCTGGCGTGATTGCGAGGTGCGTGAACCTCGGAGCCGTCCGCTACCCCGTGCATAGGCCCTGGCTGCACTCGCTCCGCTTGGTGTTGGGAGACGTCTGAACCCCTTAGCCCTGGTTGCGTTCGTAAATGAGTCGAAGGCCATAAAGGGTAAGCCAGGGTTCGGTGTGTTCGATCGTGTCTGAGACCGGAGCGATGAGGTTGGCAAGACCGCCCGTAGCGACGACGGTTGCCCCGCCGATCTCTTCTTCAAAACGGTCGACGATCGCGTCGACCATGCCTGCAAATCCGTAGAGCGCGCCCGATTGGATCGATTCGACAGTCGAACGCCCGATGACGTTCTTCGGTGGGACCAACTCGACGGTACGTAGCCCCGCAGCTCTACCGAAAAGCGCGTCGAACGAAACCTCGATCCCGGGAACGATGGCTCCGCCGAGGTATTCACCGGCCTCGGTCACAACATCGAGCGTCGTGGCGGTACCGAAATCGACGACGATGACCGGCCCGTTGTATCGGTCGTAGGCGGCGACGGCATTGGCGATCCGATCGGCGCCGACCTCCTTTGGGTCGTCGTAGAGAATCGGCATACCGGAGCGTGTGCCTGGACCGACGACGACCGGCGGGAACGGAAGGTAACGCTCAGCGAGGCGCCGGAGCTCCGCGGTGACGCGCGGTACGACCGAGCTGATGGCCGCACCATCGAGTTGCCCGAAGTTGAGCCCCGAAAGTTCAAGCAACTGCGCCATTTGCAGTGCAATCTCATCGGAGGTGCGTTCCGCTTGAGTGTGAAGTCGCCAATGCTCGATCAGTTCGTCGTCATCGTCGAACAAGCCGATGACGATGTGGGTGTTGCCAACATCGATTGCCAAAAGCATGTCTGTGAGCACCTCTGCGTAACGGGACGATCGGGCCGCCGACAATGGAGCCGACAGCGGGTAAACGAGGCCTGAAGCAGACTATGTCCGGTTGCTCAGAAACGCCTGGCGCACATCAAGGTCCAGACCGATATCGAGAACAGGGGCGGAATGGGTCAACGCGCCGACCGCGACGAAATCCACACCGGTGTCTGCATACAGGTGCGCAGTATCGAGGTCGATCCCCCCCGAGGCTTCGATCGGTACCCGCCCGGCGACCCAAACAACGACATCGCGGACCTCATCTGGAGTCATGTTGTCGACCAGGATCATGTCGGCTCCCGCCTCCACCCCAGCTTTGACCTGATCGAAATGATCACACTCGAGTTCGACCGTGCGGCCTGGCCACATGCGATGGGCGTTCGCGACCGCATCACCAACCGAACTCACCGCGAGGTGATTGTCCTTAATCAACACTGCATCGCTCAGGCTGTCACGATGATTGGCGCCTCCCCCCGCACGCACTGCGGCCTTCTGCAACGCACGCAACCCCGGAGCGGTCTTTCGCGTGTCCCGTACGCGGGCGGGGGCGACAAGCCGAGCGTAAGCGGCCGTCAGGGTCGCGATGCCCGAACACATACCCAGCACGTTGAGCGCGGGGCGTTCAGCAACCAGGATTTGACGCGCTGACCCATCCAGGTCGGCGAGCACATCACCGGGCGCTAACTCGTCGCCGTCTACCTTGTGCCACGTCACGTCGACATCGGGTGCAGCCAATTGGAACACCAGATCGGCGGTCAAGCCGCCTGCCATCACACCTGGGCGACGAACCCCGATCCGGCCACTGGCAAGTGCCTCGAGCGGAATCGTCGCCGATGACGTGATGTCTCCAGCGATACCCGCGTCCTCAGCCAACGCGATGTCGACGACGGCGCGCCGCCGAATCGGGCGGGTCGTACATGCTGGCGAATCGCCGACTCATCGAAGGGCCTCCCCACCGCCAGGGCTTGCGACATCAGGGCTTGCAACATCAGGGCTTGCAACATCAGGGCTGGCAGCGTCGACATGACCGCTCGGAGCCGGAGCGGCCGCCGGAGCGGCCGCCTGAGCACTCGCTGCGTCCCCGCCATCCGGTTCGCTGTTGGATAGCGGTGCGAACCGCGGTGCCGGAGCCTCAGATGCCCCACCAAGACCTGCTCGTCGAGCGCGCCGCAACAAGAACCGCCCCAACAACTCAGGATCCGTCTCGGGGTAGTCGCGTCGAGTTTGCGAACCGCGTGATTCCAAACGAGCGGTCGCCGCGGCGACGACCAGAGCGCCATAGGCTGCCAGATTGGCAAGTTCGAGGAGCGCGACCGACGGGACACCACCCAACGCCAATCTCGCCTCGACGCGCCGACCGGTCTCATCGAGTACGGCTCGTGCGTTGGCCAGCGAACCGGCATCCCGCAGCACGCCCGCCCCCGCGGTCATACCGTGTTGGAGCGTGCGTCGAGCAACGGCGACCGCAGCATCATCGGCGAGATCCTCAGACAGTGAGGGTGGGCCTCCCAGCGGCGCGGGATCGCTCGAATCGCCTGGAGCGACTCCGACTGCATCGGCTTCGAACACCAGTCGCATGGGACCGCTCGGCTCGGGACCGTCGATTCCTGAGACGATGGCCTCGGCGACCCGGTTGCCGAATACCAAACCCTCCAGCAACGAATTGGATGCGAGTCGGTTGGCGCCGTGCACACCCGAACACGCGACCTCGCCACACGCCCAGAATCCGGGGATCGACGTCGCTCCGTTGAGGTCGGTCACAACCCCGCCACAGGTGTAGTGAGCGGCGGGAGCCACCGGCAACCAGTCGTTGTTCGGGTTCAGGCCGACCGCGTGGCACGCATTCCAAATCGTGGGAAAACGGCGATCAAAGTCTCGAATACCCGTACCGTCGAGCCACAAATGATCGAGATCGGACCCTTCGAGCCGTTCAGAAATCGCGCGGGCGACCACGTCGCGGGGAGCGAGGTCCGCCATTGGATGCACCGACGCCATGAACGCGTCGCCGTTCTGATCCCGCAATACCGCCCCTTCGCCGCGCAGCGCCTCTGAGAGCAGCGGTCGAGGCATCGACTCGTGGTGCAGTGCTGTTGGATGGAACTGCACAAACTCGGTGTCGGCGAGGACGGCCCCCGCCCGCCAAGCCATCGCCAAGCCATCACCGGTTGATGCCAGCGGATTAGTCGTCACCGCGTACAGCTGACCGGCGCCACCCGAGGCGAGTACGACGTGCGCCGCACGAATCTCGGTGAGTTCACCCTCGTTGGTGCGCATCCGAAGGCCGACGCATCGGCCGCCTTCGATCAACACATCGAGCCCGAACCACCCGTCGAGCACCGGAACCCCCGCAGCAGAGAGGGCCATGACGAGCGTGTGTTCCATCTCACGGCCAGTGGCGTCACCGCCAGCATGAAGGATCCGAGCGACCGAATGCCCGCCCTCCCGAGTCAACGCCGGTTCTTCACTTCGGCCAACACGGTCAAAACGTGCGCCGAGATCGAGTAGTTCCAGGACACGCTCTGGTCCCTCGGTCACCAGGGTTCGCACAGCGTCGGGGTCGGCGAGACCACCGGCGACGGTCATGGTGTCTCGCCAGTGCAGATCGGGATCATCTTCGGGACCGATCGCGGCGGCGACACCGCCCTGAGCAAACCACGTAGCGCTCCCCCCGAAGGGAACCTTCGTGACGAGGACGACGCCGAGACCAGCACCGAGGGCCCGCCTAGCAACGCTCAAACCAGCTATCCCGGTACCGAGTACGAGCACATCGGTGGTCTGTGGAGCGCCGATCATCGTTGTTCTCCTGGTGTAGTTGACCACTCTGGGTCAACGGTCTGGGACCGCCTTGGGTTTCCGGTCTGCCCGGACGCTGCGTCGTCGACACGAATGCCACGGTCGACGATCGGCCCATCCTCTGACCACATCACGGTCATGTTGTCGATCAGGCGCGCCGGGCCGACCCGTGCGGCCACTGCCAGCAGCCATTCGGTACCCGGCGAGGGTGGTTCGGCCGGGGGCAGCAATGTCGAACGATCCATCACCTCGGCGTAGTCAACAATCACGCCTGCCTCCTCCGCTAGACCGGCGGCGAGGCAGCGCCGCAGCACCGACCAGTCTCGCTCACCCGACTCGAGGAGGCTCGAGGCGGCGTGGAGCGAACGGCTCAACGAACGCGCTGCCCTTAGATCTTGGGCGGACAGATAGACGTTACGGCTCGACATTGCGACGCCATCGCCGTGTCGGACGATGGGGCAGCCAACGACGGTCACAGGGAAGTTGAGATCGAGCGCCAGCCGCTCGACGATCGCGAGTTGTTGCGCATCTTTCTTTCCGAAGTACGCACGGCACGGCCCGATGATGCCGAACAATTTGGCGACCACTGTCGCGACCCCGCCGAAATGCCATGGTCGGCTCGTTGCGCACAGGCTCTCGGCCAGAGCGGGGACTGCGACTTGGGTGAGCGGCGGTGACGGATACATCTCCTCCACCGACGGGGCAAAAAGCACATCGACCCCGACGCCTTCGGCGAGCGTCGCGTCGCGGTCGAGGTCGCGCGGATATGCAGCGAGGTCCTCACCAGGACCGAACTGAGTCGGATTGACGAACAGCGAGGTCACCGTGACGTCACATTCGGCGACCGACGTGCTCATCAGTTGCAGGTGACCTTCGTGAAACCACCCCATCGTCGGGACGAATCCCACGGTCGATCCCGAACATCGGACCTCGTCGAGGTGACGCCGAAGTTCTGCAATCTGACCGATCTGCTGCATAGGACCGCTACCTCTGTAATGCCCACTCGTACGGCGAGCTGTGACCTCAGCGATTCACCGCGAACCCGGGGCGAGCGAACGGGACCGCTCAGCCTACTCAGGGGTTGAGACTCCCCAGCGCTCGCCGACGCCGCCATCCCCGTCGAGGAGCGCCACCAGTTCGGGTGAGGGCCGTTCAACGAGTTTGAGAGCCTCTCGGGCAAGCGCCCTGTATGAGCTGCGTTCATCGGCGGGGAGGGCATCGAGGTGGCGTGCGACCGTTTCGACATCGCCGCGAGCCACCGGTCCCGTCAGTGCCGCCTCCGGCCCCAGATCGAACGCATTCGTGAGCGCCTCGAAGGCGAGTGGACGAAATACCTCGATCGGCGCGCCCACCTCAGCCGCCAACCTGGCCAGTTGACCCATCAGAGCGACCACGTGGTTGGACGCTAGGACGGCGCCTGCGTGGTACAGGGCTCGGTCGCCGACTTCGAACGCGATTCCGCCTAGTCGGTCGACAAGGGCGGTCAGCTCGACGATCGGCCCCTCCACGGCGAAGCCAGCACCGACCAACCGTTCCGCGTCATCGCGGCGACCTGGCAGGGTCTGGAGCGGATGTATCGAACCAACCCGCACATCGGGCCGACGTTCAAGCAGCCGGTCAAAGACGTCCAGCCCTGTAGCCCCGCTGCAATGAATAGCCAGGGCACCCGTGGTCAGCGAGGTAGCCAGACGGAGGGCGACATCTCCAATGATGGCGTCGGGGACCGCCAACACGACGAGGCCGACGTCCGCTCCGGCCTGTTCGACGCTGACCGGTCGCGCCCCAAGCTCGGCGGCAGCAGCAATCACAGCCGCGTCGCCTGGTGCTCGTCCGGCGACGTTGACGATCCGCAGACCGGATTGGGTCAAACCGTTCGCCAGGGCCATCCCAGCACGCCCCGGTCCGATCAAGGCGATGCTCTGCAGCTTCTGATCGAACCCTGAGCCAGGCTCGCCAGAGGGCGGAGATCCAGAGGGCGGAGATCCAGAGTCCCATGCCCCTGAGCCCACCGCTCCCGATCGGAGCCGACGGGCGGCATCGCCACCGGGGATTTCTTGTGCGTCGTCGCTCATAGACAGGCTTCAGTCCTCACCTAGGACTCGCCCAAAGAGGCGAGACCCGAACCGCAGCTACCGGGTCGGACCGACCTTGGCGCCCACGACCAGGGAGATATCGGTCGGACGCACGCCGGGCCAGTTTCCTCGGTTTTGGACGAGGTGGGGTGCGACGTCTCGGAGGGGTGCCAGGACGAACCCGCGCTCTTCGATCCGGGGATGCGGTATCACCAACTCGGGGGTATCGATCCGCTCGTCCCCCAAATACAAGACGTCCACATCGAGGGTGCGTGGCCCCCAACGTTCGGCGCGTACCCGCCCAGCGAGATCTTCCTGTTCTTGACAGGCTCGAAGGAGCGACAATGCGTCGAGTGAGGTTTGTACCTCGAGGACCGCATTCAAAAAGTCGGGTTGATCGGGGCCTATCGGATCGGTTTCGTACACCTTGGACGACGCCACAACGTCAACATCGCTATGGCGACCAAGGCCGTTGATCGCCCTTTGGAGGTGGGCCGTTCGATCACCCAAGTTCGATCCGAGCGCGAGATAAGCGACCCGCCTACCGGTCATAGGTGACCGTCCGTTTGAGAGATTCGATGGACTTCAACCGAAACCGCATGGACATCGGCTGGCAGTGGTGGCCGCACCTTGGTGACGCGAACGGTCACTTCGGCGACGCGGCTGTGGCTCAGACATACGCTGGCGATTTCGGCAGCAAGGGTCTCGATGAGGTCCCGATGCTTGCCGGAGATGATCCCGACGACCTGTTCGGTGACCTCGCCGTAGTCGACGGTGTCGTCGAGATTGTCGGATCGTCCTGCGGGGCCAAGATCGACGCCGAGGGTCACGTCGACCTGAAATGGTTGAGCCCGCCCACGTTCCTCTGGGAGGATCCCGTGGGTTCCAAGTGCTCTGATGCCGTCGATGCGGATCTCATCCACGCCCACAAGTTAGAGGGTCGAGGTTCGGAAATGACAAGTCAATGCCAGGGAATTGCCGCGCTGCGACCAGTGACTCGGATCATGACGTCCCCTGCCGAGGACCGCGACGAGGACACCTGTGGTGACTTAGCTAGCCTCTGAGCGCTTGAGTCCGACCTGTGGCGGAGGCTCGCTCTGCATCTCTCATCCCTTTTGGCTCGCTGGCGCCTACTGGCTCGGCGGCATCTTCTGAAAAGGTGGCGGCCCGGCACCGCTCAACAGACCATGCACCGGCGTCTCATCGCTGCAGTGGTCGCCGGAGCGTTGTTGGGTGTGTGACCGCGTGTCAGACCGGGTCGGAACCGTCGCCGCGCGGTCCAGTCGCTGGTACAAGCGGTACCCAGCGCGATCTTGACCGTCGGTTCGTACGCCACCGAGTTTCGCTATCAGGTCGAGGCGAATGATGCCGAGAACACCGTCATCGGTTTTGAAGGTTCGGGAATCTACGACGTGGCCATGGGCCGGGGATCGATGCAGTACCGCTTCGACCACCACTCCTCCGAGAGCGATGGCGTGATCTCGATGGAGGCGGTGCACGACGGGGAGACGATCCTCATTTCGCCCGACATCTCGCTGAGCCTCATGGATCAACCCCTCGACCTGCGGTTGTGGATCCCCATCCCCATCGACGATGGATTCTCCCTCGACCTGGGGCTCAACCTGCTCAAACCGGCAGTCGATCTCGAACAGCCGTTTACCCAGGTACGCCAACACGACCCGACGAGGACGCTGACCGTCCTCTACGGCGTGACCGACGATGCTGAAGTTGTCGACCGGGCCCGCATCAAGGGCGTCAAAACGACCCACTATCGGGCGACGACGTCCCTTGACGAAGCGCTCGACAACTGGGAAGGGACATCGGAGGACCGCTCGGTCTTTGAGCTCACCACCAAAGGGATCGAAGATGAGTTCGGTGTGACGAGCTATCCAGTCGATATCTGGCTATCCGATGATGGTCTGCCGATGCGCATCTCATACCGGATCGCCAGCCCCGAACCCGGTGGACCGATCGTCACCTTTACCCAGGACATGTTCGACTTCGGCAAGCCGGTCAATGTCGAGGTACCAGAACCTTCGGGAAGCTTTGGCGAAGCAGTCGCCGATGCGTTCCAAGAGATCATGGGCATCAACAGCGCGGCAGCCGGTGTCGACATCACCACATCGACAGGGCCGCTACAGCGGTAGGTGTCCGGTGTTTGACGTTCGGTGTGCGGGTTGGCTCCGCGCGAACGCACCATGAACGGTGCGTTGAGGTTTGATTGAGTGTGTGAGTTCCTTGCGCTCCGCTATCGGGCCCTGGTGCTCATTTCCATACAATCGAGCAAATGCGCCGCAACACAAAGGTCGTAGCAACGATCGGTCCCGCCACTGACGAACCCAGCACGATCGCCGAGCTGGCCGAGGCGGGCGTCAACGTGTTTCGAGTCAACTTTGCCCATGGCTCCCACGAAGAGCAGGCGCAGCGCATTAAACGCATCCGAGAGGCATGTCGCTCGGCCCGAACCCCGGTAGGCATCCTCGCCGATCTTCCCGGCCCCAAGATGAGGACCGGGCTGCTGGCGTCCAAAGAGGTGCGACTCGTTGCGGGTGACGAACTCGTCCTCACCTCCGAGGACATTCTCGGTACCGCTGAGCGGATCTCGACATCACTCGAAGATCTGAGCCAGATGGTCCAGCCCGGCGACCCTGTCATGTTGGCCGACGGCCGGATCGTTGCCGAGGTAATCGGTATCGACGGTGACGATGTCGTCACCCGTATCACCCGGTCGGGATGGCTGCAGTCCCGAAAAGGTATGCACCTCCCGCACTCAGAAGCCCAGGTGGAAGCGTTTACGCCATCGGATCGCGCAGCGCTTGAAGTCGCCGTCGAATCCGAAGTCGACCTGGTCGGACTCTCGTTCGTACGCGATGCCGACGATATTCGCCGCGCGCAGCGGGCCCTTCCTAAGCGGGGTTCACGTCCGCTCCTCGTGGCGAAGATCGAAACGCGAGCTGCGGTCGACAACCTCGACGAGATCGTCCAGGTCGCATCGGTCGTCATGGTCGCTCGTGGTGATCTGGGTATTCAGATGGGCCTTTCCGAAGTGCCCATGCTTCAAAAGCGAATTATCCGGCGCTGCAACCAGATGGGTACACCGGTGATCACCGCGACCCAAATGCTTGAATCCATGACCCGGTCGCCCATGCCGACCCGAGCCGAAGTCGCCGATGTAGCCAACGCCGTCCTCGACGGTACCGACGCGTTGATGCTGAGTGAAGAGACCGCCATCGGTGCCTATCCAGTGGCGGCGGTCAAGTTGATGAGTGAGGTGGCCGAGGCAGCCGAACAAGAGCTGCAATACTCAGCTGACTGGTCGCTTGAAGATCATCACATCGATCGCGTGTCTTGGGCGGTGGCGCATGCAGCGGTACGAGCAGCATCCGATCTTCGGGTAGCTGCGATCTTGTGCCCGACACGGTCCGGTGCCACGGCACGAAAAGTGGCTGCATTCCGTCCGCCGGTCACCGTCATTGGACTCGCCGCTCGATCAGACACCCTGGGATCGATGGCGATTACGTGGGGGGTTCGTCCGCTCTTTTCCGCCGCGGCAAACACCGATGAGGTCGACGTCAACAAGATCATGCAGTCGGTCATCGACGCCGGGGAGATTGAGATCGGCGATTTGGTCGCTATCGTCGCTGGGGGTGAAGGACCCCGAGCCGGGGCAACCGACTACATGCGAATCTTGCGTGTCGATGGGACACGGGTAGGTTTCCGCCGCTAGCGCTGCGCATGAGCGACGCGTGACCGGAGCGACGGTCAGGCGTCGGGCAGCAACAGTTCGACGTCGTCGTCGAGCACCGCGGACAAGTCATCGTCAACGATCACGTCGCTGACATCAAATGACTCGGGCGCTTCGGTGGGGATCTCTGCGGAAAGCGCGACGACGTTGCGACCCAGACTTCCGAGCTGGCGACCCATCAGCTGTTCGACCGCGATGATTGCGTGAGACGGCTTTTCCAGATAGCCAGCCCATAACAGATAGCCAGCGATCGCACCGCAGAGTTCATCATCGACGGTCTCGTGGTGGATCAGGATCCGTTCGTCAGTTTCGGAGAGCCACTGGCGAAGAGTCAAAAAAATCGCTTGGAGATGCCGCGGACGGTCGGCCGGTGGGCCGATTTCGATGCGCTTGTAGCGCAAGGCACGATCGCGGTACGCCTTGAGGTTGTGCGGTGATGGCAGCAGGGAGAGCACCAACGTGAACTGCTGCTGTACAAGCCATTGGATCTCTTCATCTCGGCGCACGCGTCGGTGATTCCGACCGTACCCGCCAGGGCGTTCGGACGCTGCGAGACGATCAGTGATCACCCAGCGGAACCCTCGCGGCTCAAGTCCGTGAGCCCATTTACCCTTCATTCCGACCTCCTGAAGAAGGCTCGCGCCGTTCAGCCACCGAGTTCTTCACCTTTGCACTATCCACAGCGTCCATGAGCGCCAGGGCACGACACGCCATTTCTACATCATGCACGCGCACGACGGATGCACCAATTTGGGCGCCCCAGACCACGGTGGCAAGCGTCGCTTCATCGCGATTGTCTACATCGAGCCCTAGCGCAGCGCCAATAAAAGACTTTCTTGAGGCTCCAAGCAAAACCGGCGTCTGTACGTTGGCTCGAAGTTGATCCAAACAGGCGATGAGGCTCAGGTTGTGTTGAAGGGTTTTACCAAACCCAATTCCGGGATCGACCAGAAGTCTTGTTGGCGAAATCCCAGCCTCGACCGCGGCAGCAACACGTGTCTGAAGGTAGTCCGATACTTCTGCAATGACATCGTCATAGCGGGGACCGTTCTGCATTGTCTGAGGGGTCCCCTGCATATGCATGAGCACAATGTCGACCGATCGCTGGTGGGCCAGCGCCAGAATTTCGGGTTCGTGGGTCCCAGCGGAGATGTCGTTGATCATCGTCGCACCAGCGTCCAGAGCCGCTTCAGCGACCGCAGCACTCGTCGTGTCGATACTGATGGCGACGTGTTCCTGACCCGAGGACCCCAACGCATCAGCGAGATCGGCAATGACGGGCGCGGTCCGTTCGATCTGCAGGTCAGGACCCACTTCCACAGCGCCTGGACGTGTGGATGCGCCACCGACATCGATGATCCGAGCGCCCAGCTGAACCATGTCGAGCCCTCGCTTGACCGCCTGACGACGTTCGACGTACAACCCGCCATCCGAAAAGGAGTCCGGGGTGACGTTCAGCACGCCCATCACCGCGACATGGCCGTCGTTCAGACTCCAATGAGGCCGTGTCACGGGTTGACTGTCAGCCTGGCCAGCCACCTACTGCTACCGACCAATCGCGGCGTGGGTCATCAAACTCATCGCCTCGGCCCGGGTTGCTGCGTTCGTTTCAAAGACGCCCCGAACCGACGATGTCACCGTGCGCGAACCGGGTTTGCGAACCCCCCGCATCGACATGCAGAGGTGTTCTGCTTCGATGACGACGAGCGATCCCGCAGGCGCCAGCCGGTCCTCGATCGCCTCGACGATCTGGGTGGTTAAACGTTCCTGGACCTGGGGCCGTTTCGCAAAGGTATCGACCATCCGAGCCAGTTTGGAGAGACCGGTAATTCGGCCGGATTCGCCGGGGATATAGGCGACGTGGGCGGCACCGAAAAAGGGCGCAAAATGGTGTTCGCACATCGAGTACATCGGAATATCGCGCACCATCACGATTTCGCGATGAGACTCCTCGAACTGAACGTTTAGGTGCGCGGCTGCATCGGTGTGAAGACCAGAAAAGATCTCCTCGTACATTTCCGCGATGCGGCGCGGCGTCTGCGCTAAACCGTCGCGCTCAGGGTCCTCACCGATAGCGAGAAGAATCTCCCTGACAGCGGCCTGGATGCGCGGCTTGTCGATCATTGCTGCCACCATCTCCTCAAAAGCATCAGCGGACAGAAACTGGCGTGCTCGGCGTTCGGCTGCGGTATCCCCGCTCATGACGCGTTTGCGGCGGTCGCTCAACCCCGGTCGCGGGCACACGCCGAGTTTGGCCCGCATCCCGGAACTGGATCATGGACGACAGGGCGATGGAGCCGCCTATGACAGGTCGTCGGACTCGTCAGGGAACATTGCCGTCGGCGCCGTTGCCGAGGTGATCACACCATCGACCGCACCGTTGTTCAACGCTGCGGGTGCCACATGACCCGACGTCCACGGCGTCACCGTCGCAAAGAGGCGTTCGACCTCTTCTCGTTCGATCGTTTCGTCAGCGATGAGATGTTCAGCGAGCTGGTCGAGCACTTCGTGATAGTGGGTGAGGATGTTCCGTGCCGTCGAATGCGCCTGCTCCATCAACAAGCGCACTTCGCTGTCGATGCGGGCTGCCACCTCGTCGGAATAGTCCGGCTGGGAGGAGAAGTCACGGCCGAGGAACACCTCGCCATCGCCGGACTGGCCAAAGCGGATCGGGCCGAGCGCGTCGCTCATACCGAACTCGGTCACCATCTGGCGAGCGATGCTCGTCGCCTTTTGAATGTCGTCCTGCGCACCGGTCGTCGGCTCTTCGAAAATCAGCTCTTCGGCGGTACGTCCGCCGAGCATCATCGCCAAACGATCGCGAAGTTCAGAGCGAGTGACCAGGTAGCGATCTTGTTCGGGCAGCGTCAGCGTCCAACCGAGGGCACGACCGCGGGGAATGATCGAAATTTTGTGAACCGGGTCGGCGTGCGGAAGGGCGTGTCCAACGAGGGCGTGGCCGCCTTCGTGAAAGGCGATCACGCGCTTTTCTTCTTCGGACATGACACGGCTCTTGCGCTCAGGGCCAGCCATCACCCGGTCGATCGCCTCTTCCATGTCGGCGGTCGTCACCAACGAACGACCCTCGCGCGCGGTGAGCAATGCCGCCTCGTTCATCAGGTTCGCGAGGTCTGCACCGGTGAAACCGGGCGTCCGTCGGGCAATGATGTCGAGGTCGACGCTCGGGTGCAGCGGTTTGCCCTTTGAATGCACCTCAAGGATCGCGCGACGACCCTTGAGGTCGGGCCGGTCGACGACGATCTGACGGTCAAATCGACCCGGACGCAACAAGGCAGGGTCGAGGATATCGGGACGGTTGGTCGCAGCGATCAGGATGACGCCTGAATTGGTGTCGAATCCGTCCATCTCAACGAGCAACTGGTTGAGCGTTTGTTCACGTTCGTCGTGACCACCGCCGAGTCCGGCTCCTCGATGACGGCCGACAGCATCGATCTCGTCAACGAAAACGATCGCGGGGGCGTTCGCCTTTGCCTGCTCAAACAGGTCGCGGACTCGGCTCGCTCCGACACCGACGAACATCTCGACGAAGTCTGAACCCGAGATCGAAAAGAAGGGGACACCAGCTTCACCAGCGACGGCCCGAGCGAGGAGCGTCTTACCGGTCCCCGGAGGCCCGAAGAGCAACACGCCCTTGGGAATCTTGGCGCCCATCTGTTGGAATTTGCCGGGATCGGCCAGGAAATCGCGAATCTCTTTGAGCTCTTCGACCGCTTCGTCGGCACCGGCGACGTCCGCGAAGGTCACCTCGGGAGCGTCCTTATTGGCCATCTTGGCGCGTGCCTTGCCGAAACTCATCACACGGGACGAGCCGCCCTGCATCTGGTTCATCACGAAAAAGAAGATGCCGACGATGAAGAGGAAGGGCAACAGGTTGAACAGCAGGCTCACCCAAATGTTGTCGCTGTCCTTGGTCGTCGTGATGTCTTTGACATCGTTGTTGACGAGCAATTCGCGGTAGTACTCAGTCGAGTCACCCGGAATGTCGACCCGGTAGTCCTGATCGTCGGTCGTCGTCCCCTTAATCGTCGGACGTACCGTACGATCGACGATCTCCGCTTTGTCGATCTGGCCTTCGGAGATCTTCTGCTCAAACTCGACCAGGGTGAATTCTTCGGGCTCGTCGCTCTGATTGACGGTTTGGGAGCGATGAAGCCAAGCACCAGAGCCACAGCGACCCAAATGCCCGGGCGCGTTTCCACTTACCGATTCCGTCACCAATGTTCTTTTCGGGTTCCACAGGTTTTGTTTGTCCCTATCACTCGGGGACTGCCCGACCGGGTGGTCCTAGTCGGTTTCGGGCAGGTACTGCACGATGTTCGGCAGATTTCGAAATCGCTCGTCGGCGTCCAAACCGTAACCAACGACAAAAAGTCCGGGATCTTGAATCCGACGTACGCGATGTTGCCGTCTCGGTCAGGGATGTCTTTGCGTAAAAGCGTACACACAGCCAGGCTCGCTGGATGGCGCGCTTTCAACATTCGTTGCAAATAGGCAAGCGTCAGACCGCTATCAACAATGTCCTCAACGATCAACACATGTCGATCGGTGATATCGATATCAACATCCTTGATGATACGCACGACGCCGCTGGAGGTGACCTGAGATCCATAGGACGAAACCGCCATGAATTCGGTCTCCACCGGGATATCGACCGCGCGGAGCAGGTCGGCCATGAACACAAAGCCGCCCTTGAGAACGCAGATGCAAACAGGGTCGCGCCCCCGCGTAGTCGGTGCTGATCTGCGCGCCCATCTCGGCGACCCGGGCTTGAATCTCGTCCGCCGAGATGACCTCGGCCCCCAGATGCGTTTGCTCCATTGGACCGAAGGCTCCCTCAAGGTGACCCACGACGTGAGTCTGACATGTATGTCGGCCTGCTTGTGCAGGAACGGTCTCGGCCGAATCGTCTGAACGCTTGTGGGTGCGGTTTGCAGGCGCAATATCTGACCCGACTACCTGTTCCACAGCGGCGGAGGATACCGCGGTTGCCCCGCACGGCGCTTGCCGGAGCCTGCATGTTGAACCGCAAACCCCTGGGCATCGACGCCGATGCACGCTGCTCGCTGCGTCATCGGGTCTTTGGATCACTCACAAGCGAAACCACGCCTCCCGAGCGAGCGAATCGGCCGTATCCGGAAACTTCGGTGGCGACCCGTTCACCGGCGACGACCGTCATCATGCGCATGACCGCCCGCTGGTCAGGACGCGGGTACCCCAACCAGATCCGCAACGCACGTTGAGCCAAAGCATCTGGCGCTGCCCGCAGCGGCGCAACCCGCAGCCCGCGCTCACATGTGGCCTCGTCGACGAGTTGGCGTGCCAGTCCATCGAGAAGTTCGTTCTCTTGACGAGCGATCTGGGCAAAACGAGCGAGCGGGACCGCGACGTCACGTCCCAGCCACCTCGACATCGAGGGCAGGGCTTCGGTGCGGAGCCAACTGCGGACATTGATCCCTTCGAGATTGGTGGGGTCGTTCCACACCGATACACCTGCCTCATCACAGATCGATGCCAAGGTGGCGCGCCTGACGCCGAGCAGCGGTCTGATCCAGATGCCGTCGACGGGTGCCATCGCAGCGACGCCCGACACGCCCGAGCCGCGCAGCAGACGGTCCATGACCGTTTCGGCTTGGTCATCAAGATGATGCGCGAGTGCGACGCGGTGACAGCGCGACCCGGCGGCGAGTCGACACAACGCTGCCCGGCGTACCGTTCGCGCCTGCGATTCCCACGATGCGCCCGGTGGCACGTACACCACCGTTTCGATCATGGGAACTCCGAGTCGGCGGGCCAACCGCCGAACCGCCACCCTGCCCGAGTCTGTACCGTCGACGCCACACGTCCCGTCCCGGTTGTGTTCGCTCTGCGGGTCGTCCGATGAGGGCTGCATCGAACCGCGCGGGGCAGGGACGCCGTCGTGAATGACATGTGCGATGACCATGTCGATACCCGCAGCACGGGCGAGCAGCGCCAAAGCGGTCGAATCGGGCCCTCCCGAACAACCGATGAGCCAACGTTGCTGCCGCCCCTCAGGCGTACGCGCTCTGGCTGAGAGGTGATCGAGAAGGCTCCGATAACCCACGTCGATCACATCCACCCCAAACACAGCCGATGTTGGCGGCAATCGTCACCAACGCTGTCAATGCGGTCGCGGCGTTGGGGCTCAGGTGGGGAACGGTCGGGTCGGAGACCGTCGCGGCGCATCGAATTCAGACGCTGACGCCGACGCGCTCGAGCCAGGCTGGCGGGTCGCTGAAATCATCAAGGGTAGGAAGATTCTCGGGCGCAACCCACGCTTGGTCGATCGCGCGGGTACCCGCGAGAGCTGCGATATCGGCGCAGAACCGTTCGCCAACGGCGTATTGGGCCATCTTTTGTTCGAGGCCGAGCACCCAGCGAACCACTTTGGCGAGGCCTCCATCGGAACGGCGGGTGCGTAGCGCGTCCGACATCTGTTCCTGCCCCGGGATGAACTCAGCACCGAGGTGGTCCATCACAAAATTGGCGTGCCCTTCGAGGAGCGTCATCAAGGACTGGACGCGGTCGAGCGCCTCGATCTGGGCACCATCTGCAAACAGGCCGACGATACCCCGCGGTCCAATCGGATCTTGTCGTTGGCGAAGCCCGGCGACGACTTTCTGCGCAGCGCGCTGTAGCCGTGCCGGATCGGGGTCGGCGAACGCCATGAGTTCGTCCACCAGGCCAAAGAAATACTCCCGCAACCATGGAACGCCGGTGAACTGCACCTTGTGGGTCACCTCGTGAAGTGCCACCCACAAGCGAAACTGTTGGGGTTCAAACCCGTACTGCCGTTCGACAGCGACCATGTTCGGGATGACATACATCATCACATCGCCAGCGGGTGAGAACACCTCGTACTGGCCGAGGACCCGCCGGGAGACAAACCCGAGCATGAAACCAACTTCGGCAGCGGTTGCTTTACGCGTGAAACCGTTGACACCCGCTTCGATCAGCTTGGGGTAGCGCAGATAGAGCGACCGCAGCAGATCCATGTAGCTATCTGCGTTCGCGCCGACCCATTCGGATCGGTCGACACAGCGCACCGTGGCCGGTGCGGCGATGGCGCCAAGCCCGGTGAACTCTGCGACCGCCGCTTCGGCAAACGCAGTGTGCTCGGCCATGTCATGGCGAAAACGCGCCGCGAGAACCGCCCCGGAAGCCGATTCGGTCCCCGAGAAACGCTTCGCGACGGTGCGGACAAAGCCCCAGTCAACCGGATCGGCGGCCGGATCGAAGTCGGCAACCGACGGGTCGATCACCGGCGAGCCGACCAGCCTAGGTACACCTTGGCCAGGTACCAGAGCGCCAACAACACGAGCACGGCAAGGGCGCTAAAGGCCATCACGGGAGCGATCCATGAATGCCATTTGTGCTGGGTTGAGATGTCGGTCACGACATCGGGCGCTTCAAAGGAGCCAGCCTCGGTTGCCCAGGCTGGCATAACGGCCACAAGTTGCATCGCCAAGAAAATCCCGAGTGATGCCAATGCTGGACGTACGCGACCGAGCCTCATGGACTCCTCCGAAAAGCTGACTGTGAAAAGAGAACTGGAGCCGGGGATCGGACTTGAACCGACGACCTGCTCATTACGAGTGAGCTGCTCTACCGTCTGAGCTACCCCGGCCGACCCGGACATGCTAGTGGCGCTCAGCCCAAGGGAGGACATCGAAGGAGCCACGCGTCCAACATCAGACTCGTTCGCACCGATGGCGTTTCGGTGAAGACACGTTGAGTCTGCTCCGTCGACGAAAACCAACCGTCCGCGATTTCGGGCGAGATCTCGCCGTTCGCCAGCCGGTTGGACACCGACGCCAGCACTCCCGCAAACACCTCTCCGAGCGCTTCGATGCGGGCTTGGGTCACCAGACGTTTCTGGCGATTTTCGAGACTTCTTTCCATCGTTGCGGCGACGCGCGGCGGATACCCCGCAGCCTCGATATCGGTTCTGAGTTTCGCTATCTGACCGGCGTGTTGTTCACCCAGCCCGTCGACTGCAGCGTCGACCGCATCGGTGATCTCAGCGGATAGGCGCCCGGCGCTCGCGCCGTACGGCCGCAATCGGGCAGGAAGATCCAGCGCCAACCGTCGTAGGTCGCGGTAGGGACCGGCGAGTCGTCGGGCGCGATCGAGACTTCCCCCGGAGGCCGCCACGGCGTCAGCGACAGCATCCGCGTCGACGCCGTCGTCGAGTAGCGCCGTTGAGATCTCTTGAGAGGTCAGCGGCGCAAGGTTGGATCCAACGCAGCGCGACCTGATCGTGATCAGCACGTCTTGAGGTGAAGACGTGTGACCGACGATGACCGTGCCGGGCGGCGGCTCTTCCATCGTCTTGAGCAGCTTGTTGGCGGCGGTCTCGTTGAGACGATCGATGTCGTGGATGAGCACCACCGCGCGACCCGCTTCGATCGGAGCGACGTTGACTCGCCGCACGATTTCACGGGCCTGTTCAACCAGGATCGATGCACCCTCGGGCTCGACTTCGAACACATCGGGATGCGCCATCGACATGACCCTGGTACACGTTCGGCAGTGCCCGCAGCCACGATCTGGGCACAGGACCGCGGCGATGAAGCGTCGAGCGACGTCGTCGAGGCCACTTCCGGGCGGACCGACCAGCAGGTTGGCGTGTGGAGGCGCTAGAGCGAGACGTGACAGGTAGCTGAGTTGGCTCCCATGCCCAACGCTCGCTGCGAGCACCGGAGCAACGGAGCCCACCGGTTCCAAGCCCGACTCCTCGACGGCAGACATGCCGGGCTCACCCACTTCGAGGTTCGACGGCGTCACCGCCGAAGTCAGCTAGGACGCCCCACAATTGATCTGCTACCTCGTCGATCGAACCGGATGCGTCGATCATCTGCCAACCAAACCTGGTCGCCAGATGACGATAGCCATCACGAACCCGCTGTCCGAATTCCGCTCCTGCGGACTCAAAACGGTCAGCATCTGGCCGGTCACGCAGCGACCGGTCCCCAGGGTCGAGAACAAAGACCACATCGGGTTCCAGTGAGATGCCGCTCAGATCGTGGAGCGCCAGAACCCGATCGACGCCGAGACCACGGGCGAGTCCTTGATAGACGAGCGAACTTGGGAGATATCGGTCGGTCACCACATGGCTGCCGGCCGCCAAGAGGGGTTCGAGCGCAGCGACATGCTGAACGCGTTGCGCGGTCATCAGCAGTGCCTCAGCCATCGGCTCAGAATCGGCATGTAACACAAGACTTCGGATCTCACGACCCAGATCGGTACCGCCGGGTTCGAAGGTTTGATGAACCGTCGCCCCACCGGAGCGCCACCGCCTGACGAGCAGATCGACCTGTGTCGATTTGCCCCCTCCATCGGGACCCTCCAACACCACGAACAGCCCTCGTTGAGCAGCATGATCGGGTTTCTTCCCCGGGTCCGGTGCGTTCTGGTGGGACCGCTGGTTGGAGGGCGGGTTTTGGTCGCCTCGACATTGAGCGCCTGGAGGTCGAGTCAGAGGATTCATCGGTTCCACGTTTGTGGTTCCACGGTGTCGATGCGCCGACGCTCTTCAGGCGATTCGGTGCGCGCGGCCCGAGCCGCGAGCAGCCCGCCCAGCGCTGCGATGATGCCGCCCGTCAACAGCGCCAAGCGGCTACCCGGAAAGAACATCGACATCGAACCGATATTGAACGTCCGATCCGCGCCCAGCACCCTTCGGGACAATACGTCGAGACCGCCAGCGAGGGCGGGGAACAGCACGAGCGATCCGAAGACCGAAAGCCGCACGACCGTATTGAGCGCGGCGAAGGTGCGGCCACGGATGTCGTCGGTCGCTCGCGCGTGCAGGATCGTCAACCCGGTGACGTATGCCGGTGCAGCGAAGAAGCCCAAGGCCCCGATCCACACCACCGCGACCGCTAGCGAACTGGTCAACGAGGCGAGGATGATCGCTATACCCGAGATGGCGACCCCCCCAGCAAACAACATGTTCTGAGGCACAAAGCGCGACACGACCCGCACGCTCGCTACGCCGAACGCCGCTCCGAGCCCAACCCCAAAGTTCAGCAATCCGTACCCGCTCGGACCGGCACCGAGAACATCACTCGTAATCCGCTCCCCCAATGAGACGATCGATGCGCCGCCGAGCAGCCCGATCGACATACCCAACATCACCCCGCGAATGGCGGGTTGTTGAGCAACAAATCGGATGCCTTCTTTGATGTCTCGCCACGCGTCGCCCCAAGGAATCCCCTTGGCATCCGATTCACGGTGACGCTCCCTGCCGCGAGGAATCGCCAAACGGGAAATCACCATCGCCGAAGCAACGTAGGTCAAGGAGTCAAAGACGATTGCCAGGCTCTCGCCGGTGACATCGGCGAACAGGCTGAACTGGGCAAGCCAATCCGAAATCGATGCGAGGATCGCGAAAATCAGCGCAGCAACGGGGATCACCCCAAACATCGCCGCGAGCGAGAGCGAATTGGCCATTTCAAGGCGTTCGCGAGGTACCAGGTGCGGAACGCTCGCCTCTTTCGCTGGCGCCCACAGCATCGCCAGGATTTCCATCAACAACGGGATCAGGATCAGCCCGAAGAGATTGTCGAAATATAACAACGGCAAAAACACCAACGCACGCGAAAAGTCGATCACGACCATGGTGCGTTTTCGATCCCAACGATCGGCGAGCACTCCGCCGACAGGCGCCAACAACAGCCCGGGAAGCACCCGGGCCATGATCGTGAGCGCGGTTCCGACCTCACCGGCAACACGACCAGCGATCGAGATCGTCGCCATGATGCCGATCCAGTCACCAAGACTCGACCCAACTTGGGAAATCCAAAGGTTGAAAAACGCGCGCGAACCAAAGGTCCGCTCGATCCAGCCTTGGCTCGAACCGTCGTGTCGTTCAACTCTGTCGGCTGCGTCCACCGTCACCGAGCTTACGTCCCGATCGTCAGAGGTCGGTAGGTGTCAATGCTCTGATCAGGGCTGTGACCAGCACCGTAACCGGTCAACGCTTCGCGTCGGCCCGGGCGCGCAGCCACTCGACCGCCTCCTCGACCTTGACCGTCTCAGGTTCACGGCCCCGCGGAATCGACGCATTTGTCGTGCCGTCGGTGACATAGGGCCCATAGCGACCGTCCAGGATCTTGAGCGCCTTACCGTTCTCGCTGTTCTCGCCCAACTCGCGCAACACGCGCTGTTGGCGACGTCCGCGGCGTTTCGGCTGAGCAAAGAGTTCGACCGCCTGATCCAAGGTGATCGTCAGTAGTTCGGCTTCGTCCTGCAGCGAACGCGAATCGTCGCCACGTTTGAGGTATGGGCCAAAACGCCCGTTGTGCGCAACGACCTCTTCACCGTCGATCTCACCGAGGGATCGGGGGATGCTCAACAAGTCGAGCGCCTCCTCGAGGGTGACGGTCCGGGGATCCATCGTCTTGAACAGCGACGAGGTCTTCGGTTTCTTGCCCCGCTTCTTCCCGGATGGGGGCGGCTCGGGCTGGCCAAGTTGGACATAGGGGCCGTAACGGCCATCTTTCACGACGATTTCTTTGCCGGTTTCAGGGTCGGTACCGAGCACTTTGTCAGGAGCGTTTTGGCGTTCGATCAGCTCCATCGCCAGTTCGGTCGTGAGCTCGTCAGGCGCGAGGTCGGTCGGGACTGACGCACGCTTTTCACCCATATCGACGTAGGGACCATAACGACCGACCCGAACGACGACGCCGTCATCACCCTCGGTTTGGCCAACGGTGATCGAATTGATCGCACGGGCGTTGATGTCGGGAAACTGGGTTTCGATCTGCTTGTGCAGCCCGTAAGCGTGATCGCCCGATCCTCCGAAATAGAAGTCGGTCAGCCACGGCACCGCCTCGTTGCCGCCGTGAGCGATCGCGTCGAGGTCAGACTCCATATTGGCGGTGAAGTCGTAGTCGATCAGATCACCAAAGTGGGTTTCAAGGAGTTGAACGACCGCAAAAGCCGTCCACGAGGGCACCAGGGCCGTCCCCTTCTTCCAGACATAGCCGCGGTCCTGGATGGTCTGGATCACCGATGCATACGTCGACGGGCGACCGATACCGCGCGCCTCGAGCTCTTGGACCAGACGGGCCTCGGTGTAGCGGGCGGGCGGTTTGGTCTCATGGTCCTTGGCCTGAGCCGAGGTGCACTCGACAACCTGGCCGACCTCGAGCGGCGGCAGGACAACCTCTCGATCATCGAGTTCGGCTTCTGGGTCATCGGCACCCTCAACGTAAGCGCGCAAGTATCCGGGGAACACGATGATTCGCCCGTTGGCTTGGAGGATCAGCGCCTCACCGTCGGGGCCAGCTTCGGAAAGCTGAACGGTCATCCGCTTGCCGCGAGCGTTCTCCATCTGAGATGCGACGGTTCGCTTCCAGATGAGGTCATAGAGCTTGCGCTCATCGTCATCGAGTTCGGAAGCAACCTCGTCAGGCGATCTGAAGGTTTCACCCGCGGGTCGGATTGCCTCGTGAGCTTCCTGAGCTCCCTTGACCTTCTTGGTGTACAGCCGCGGCGATGCTGGCAAATACTCGGGCCCGTAACGCCGCTCGATCTCAGAACGCGCCGCCGCCAGGGCCTGTTCCGACAGCGTGGTCGAGTCGGTACGCATATAGGTGATGAACCCGCGCTCATAAAGCCGCTGGGCAACCGACATGGCACGAGACGCAGAAAAACGCAGCTTGCGGCCAGCCTCTTGTTGCAACGTCGAGGTGATAAACGGCGCGTACGGCTTGTTTTGGTAGTCCTTTGCCTCGACCGACACAACCGTGGGTGAGCTGTTCTCGAGGCGACCCCGGATCGCTTCGGCGCGTTCACCGTCGAGGAGCAGGACGTTCTTGCCCTGCGAAATGCGACCTGTGTCGGGATCAAAATCTTTGCCGCTCGCGACCCGCACCCCATCGACGGAATGCAGTGCTGCCCCGAAATCGGAGCTCTTGGCATTCATCGTGGCTTCGATGCTCCAGTAAGCGCCCGCCCGAAAAGCGATGCGGTCGCGTTCGCGTTCGACGACCAACCGGGTCGCGACGCTCTGTACGCGCCCAGCGGACAACTTGGGCATGATCTTCTTCCAGAGCACCTCGGAGAGTTCCCAGCCGTAGAGGCGGTCCAAGATGCGACGGGCCTCTTGAGCATCGACCAGCTTGCGGTCGAGGTCCCGCGTGTTTTCCATCGCCTGCTCAATGGCGGGCTTGGTGATCTCGTGGAACACCATGCGCTTGACCGGCACCTTGGGGTTCAGCACCTCCAACAGGTGCCACGCGATCGATTCCCCCTCGCGATCCTCATCCGTTGCGAGAAACACTTCGTCGGCGTTCTTCAGCAAGGACCGCAGCTTCTTGACCTGGTCGCGCTTACGAGCCGGGATGATGTACAACGGCTTGAAGTCATTGTCGACGTCCACGGCAAGGTTCGCCCACGGTTCACCCTTGTACGCCTTTGGGATCTCTCTGGCAGAACCGGGCAGGTCACGGACGTGCCCAACACTTGATTCAACCGTAAAGCCCGGGCCAAGGATCCCAGCAATGGTGCGCGCCTTGGCTGGCGACTCGACAATCACAAGAGAATTTGCCACGAAAAAGACCTCAATTCGGCGTGTTGCATTCACCTCGTTGGCAACGGTCTAGCCTACGGGTTCGTATGCGCCGCCACTGGGTTGCATGACGCTGGTACGCGTGATCAGCCACATCGTCCCGGCTCGCAGTCCGAAACGGGCGGCATACAAAAGTCGGATAGTAGGGGTTGGGACGGCTCCGATGTCGTGAGCCCACCCCCACAAGGGATGTTCCACGTTATGACGATGCCACGCAATCCATCGCCTCGCGGGGACGGACGCCCCCTACCCAGACGGGCTCAAGATTCGGTCGCGCAGGAACGGGCCAACCGTAGGGCGAACCGTCGCCAGCAGCGGCGGCGGCGCCGTCAGATCCGTTCTGCGGTGATCGGCGTTGTCCTCATATTGCTCCTGATCGTGTTGTTGTCGCGATGCGGAGGCGGGGACGATACATCGACCGCGACGCCGAACTCGGCCGCCAATTCCGCTGTCGACGCAAACGATCAACCCTCAGCGTCAGCAACCCCGACCGTCGAAATAACCGCAGCGAACATCGATGGAGGTGGCCAGATCGCCGCAGCGGACCAAACCGCCGTACAACAAGCCATCCAGCAGTACGTGGCGATCGGTATCGACCAATCCGCCCAGACCGGGACCGCACCCGCCGGCCTGAACGCCCTCATGACCGACGAGGCAGCAGCGCAGGTCACTCAGCAGGCCCAAGACGTGCTCACCGACGCGTCGGTCGGCCCGGGCGCAACGCCAAAACAGGTGACGACGGCGACGGCGACGCTGACCGGCGGACTCCCCGATGAAGCGGGAAACATCACCGTGATCGCCGCTCGCGTGCGGATCAATGCGGTATTCGCCAAGGAAGGGTCCGCTCAAACGATCAGCCAGCGCGCCGGCGACCTGTCCTTCATCCGCAGCGGAACCGCATGGCTGCTCGATGGTTGGGACCTCGAAGTCCGCCGGGCAGGTGGTGGTGTAGACACTCAAACCCAGGCGACGAGCTCGGTCGAAACGGACGGCGCAGACGGGGTGCAGGCCCCCGCCGCCGCGGCTACAACGACAACCGCTGGGGATAGCTTGTCCATTCAAGATTTTTCGAGTGACGCCGGCACGGGGGCTGCGGTCGGCGTCATAGCTGCGAACATTTCCGTCTCAGGATGACCACATTGCTCTTTCGACATGGTTTAGGTCCCAGCGCCGTCGCCAAAACAGCGAAAGCGGCTGGTCTGGTCACCGTTGCGGTGATCAGCGGTGTCGTGGGGATGATCATCATGTTGTTGTCCCCTCAGCTCTCGGGGACTGCACCGCTGTTCAAGATTGCTGCGGTCGGCCACTCGACCGCTCAGGGAGCGCCATCGGATGTGGTGTGGGCCCTGATCGTGGGCTCTGACCACCGCGTCGGCCGACCCGACGTCTACGGCGACGCCGTCGATGGGGCACGCGGCGATGCTCTGCACCTCGTCGGGATCAACGTCAAAGAGCAACACGCGACCATGCTCAATATTCCCCGAGACACCGTCGCTCAGATCCCAGGGCATGGCGAAGGGCGCATCAACACCGGACTGACCTACGGCGGTCTCGAAGGTCAAGCTGAAGCGGTCACCAATCTGACCGGAATCCCGGTCGACTACGTCGTATCGGTCGATTTTGACCAATTCCTGAGCGTCGTCGACTCCCTCGGCACGATCACCGTCGACGTTCCCTATGGAATGGACGACCCGGCGTCTGGGGCGGCGTTCCTGCCCGGTGAAAACGAGTTCAACGGTGGTCAGGCGCTGGCATTTTCACGCAATCGAAAAAGCCTGCCGTGCGATGGAATCCCCGAGCGGTGTGGTGACTGGGGCCGGACGATGAACCAGGCACAGTTGATCATCGAGACGCTCCGCGAGATTCAAGGCCGCGGCGCGAGCATCACCGAAACGATCACCCTGGTCCAGATGTTCCTGGCCCACGGTACGTATACAGGCATGTCGTCGACCGAGCTCTACCGCCTCGGTCGACTCGCGCTCGAACTCGACCCCGACAGCATCGACTCGTTCTTGTTGCCATCTGAATCAGGTCGCCTCGGCTCGGCGTCCGTGGTGCGCACCACGGGGGCAGCGGCAGGCCTTCTCGCAGATATGGCTGATGATGGCATCGTGCAAAGCGACGAGTACGTCCGCTTCGTCGGCGGACGCTTCCAGGGACTGTAGGTTCACGGTCTCACATGTCTGATGTGCGATCTGTCCTCGAACGGCTAGCTGCGGAAGCAACGGGCCGGGGGGTCGATGTCACCGTCTTGCCCGTACCCGGACGTATCGCACGATACGGATCGATCGACGGCGGCCTCGCCGCTCCGGTCGAAGCATTTCTCGAACGCCGCGGCATCGCCAACCTCTATGGGCATCAGGTCACCGCTGTCGAAGCGCTGCGCTCCGGCCAACACGTCGTGCTCGCGACCGGCACCGCATCGGGCAAATCACTCGCGTACCAAATTCCGATCGCCGAAGCAGCCCTCGACACGACGCCAGCGACGGCACTGTGCCTGTTTCCCACCAAGGCGCTTGCGGCCGACCAACTGCAATCGTTTCGCTCGATGCTCATCCCCGAGGTCGGCGCCTACAGCTACGACGGTGACACGCACCCAGACGAACGCGCATGGGTCCGCCAACACGCCAATGTGCTGTTGACCAACCCCGACATGTGCCACCGTGCGATCCTGCCCGCACACCGACGTTGGGCCACCTTTCTGATGCGGCTGCAGTTCATCGTGATCGACGAGCTGCATTCGCTTCGCGGTGTCTTCGGCAGCCATGTCAGCCATGTTGTGCGCCGGCTTTTGCGGCTGTGCGACCAGTACGGGTCCAAGCCAACCATCTGCTTTACGTCGGCAACTATCGGCAATCCGGGCGAGCTCGCCGAGACCATCGCAGCGGTGTCCGTCGACGTGATTGCCGATGACGGTTCACCCCGCCCCGACTCAGATCTCGCACTGTGGAGGCGACCACGACCCATCGACGGCAGCGCCATCCCAAGTGCTGATATCGAGGTAGCGCGCCTGCTGGGAAGTTTCGCCGCCGAAGGTCATCGAGCATTGGCGTTCGCTGGTTCACGACGCAATGCCGAATCGATCGCAGCCCAAGCGCAACAGATGTTTCGCGACGACAAAGAGCGGATTGCCGCATATCGAGGTGGCTTTCTTCCCCAAGAACGACGTGAATTGGAAGACCACTTCCGCGATGGTTCGCTGCGCGCACTCGCTGCCACAAACGCTCTCGAACTCGGTATCGATATCCCCGGTCTCGACGCCGTCATCCTCAACGGATTTCCCGGAACGATTGCGTCGCTCCGTCAACAGATCGGGCGTGCCGGGCGACGCGATACGCCATCGGCTGCGATCGTGGTCAACGGAGACGATCAGCTCGACGCGTGGTACTTCGACCATCCGGAGCAGTTCATCACCCGGAGCCCGGAACCCGCTGTTGTGAACCCTTCCAACCCGCGGATGTTGCGAGCGCATGTCGCTTGCGCCGCTGCCGAACTGCCGCTGACACCGGCCGACCGAGATCGATTCGGTGACGATCTCGACGATGTCGTCACCGATCTTGTGCGTGACGATCTCTTGCTGGTTCGCGGGCGCGAGCTCATCTGGGCACCCTCATGGTCACCCGCTGCCGAAGTCGATCTGCGGTCCGGCGGCGGAGGGGAGGTCCGACTTCGATGTATCGACGGACCCGAACCGGTGCTGGTCGGAACGATCGATGCAGGGCGCGCCCCGCTCGGCGTTCACCCGGGTGCGGTCTATGTCCATCAGGGCCGTCACTACCGGGTCGCCACCCTCGACCTCGAGAGCCGATATGCCGAACTGGTCACAGTGGACGGCTCGGAGTACACCCAAGCCCGTCAGTCCAGTGAGATCGCGATCGTCGAGATCGACGAAGTTCGCCGCTACGGCACATTCAGCCACGCGGTTGGAACCGTCGAGGTCGAGTCATGTGTCACCGGATATCAGGTTCGAGACCGGGCCACCCGCGTCGTCTTGGACACGGTGACACTCGACCTGCCTCCCCAGCGGCTCACCACACGCTCATCATGGATCGTGATCGACCCATCCGTCGTTGAACTCCTCGACTTCGGCACCGAAGAGACCCTGTCGGCAATGCATGCCATCGAACACGCGATGATTGGCATGTTGCCGCTCTTCGCGATCTGCGATCGATGGGACGTTGGAGGGCTATCAATGTCGGACCACCCCGAAACCCTCGCGCCCACCCTGTTTATCTACGACGGATATCCCGGTGGTGCGGGTATCGCCGATGTGGCCTTCAGTCGCGGTATCAGCCACGTGCGAGCCACCCACGATCTAGTCACGTCGTGCGGGTGCGAGGCGGGCTGTCCAAGCTGTATCCAATCACCCAAATGCGGTAACTGGAACGAGTTCCTCGACAAGAGCGCGGCCGTCGCACTACTCGGGGAGATCCTGCGAACCTTGTAGCGCCGGTCAAGATGGGGCCATCGGTATCGACTCCGTGCCTGCGGGACCGTTGCCTGCGGGACCGTTGCCTGCGAGTCCGTTGCCTGCGAGTCCGTTGCTGGCGAGACCGTTGCCAGCTCCGTCACGAGACAGTTCGGCTTGTGCCCGAGCTCGAAGGGTGCGGGCGATTCCGCCGATTCGAAGCTGCGTCGAAATGATGACCCTGGTACCGAACTGTCCACACTCGAACTGTTCGAGCGTTGCGTCGTACTCGGTGAGCACCGTACGGGCGGCCGCCTGTGCGCTCGCACAGTTCGACTCATCGGCGACCACTCCTGCCGCAGCGAGGGCTGCGATATCTGCCGCTGTTTGAGTACGCGCCTTGGTTGCTGAAACCCGGGTGAGCGTCGCGATCCACATCATCGACACCACGACAACAGCGACGATGCCCGCACCAAGAACCGTGATGGACCCTTGCTCCGCCCGCGCCATACGCCGCCCTGGTACCGTCGGCGAGTCGCCGCGACAACTCGCAACACTCGGCCGCGAACGTCCTCGATCTAATAGCTCAGGATCGCGGGCGCGTGGCTTGTTTCCGGGCACGTCGCGGCCGGTCATTCGGTGCGAGCAGTCGCCGAAGCCGACACGGTGACGTCGGGTACCAACACGCCAACGATCGGTACGTCCGTTGCAATTCTGAGCTCTACCCGTATCCGCGATGTTTGACCGGGTTGAGCCCGCTGTGCCGCGGTGAGATTGGCACGCTGATCGATATCGCGAATGGCAGCGGCGACCTGGGCGTCGGTGGCACCGATCGAAAGCTCGCGGACCCCTGCTCGGGCGGCGTTTTCGACCGCCACCCGAGCTTGGGCCACGACCAGGACCTGACCGATCAACAAGACCACCACGACGATGAGCATCAACACTCCCGCGAACTCGACCGTCGCCTGGCCCCGTTCGCCGAAGCTGGCGGAGCGTTGCTCCGACCAACGGCGAGGGTCTGCCCCGTCGAGTATGGGTCCACGGGGTGTATCAGCTCGGCCAAGCCACCTCACTGAGCCAGGCGAGAATGCCTCGCCGTCATCACCCGCGTCGTCACGGTGTGTATCGGTACTGGTTTTCATCGTGAATCCGGCGTCAGGTGACGCTGTTGATGATGCTGTCGATAACTGCGTCGAAGAGTCGCCCGATCGAACCGCTGCCGGTCGCCCAGGTGATCAACAGCGTCGCCACCGCCGCCGCTCCCAGCATGACCAGCGCATATTCAGCGGTGGACTGTCCTGATTCGTCACCGAAGCGCAACGCTGAGCGAGGGTCGACGGCGTCATCGCTCAGACCCTGAGATGGGGACTGGTCGACGCCTCCGACACCACCGCCGTCGTCGGCAACGGGCATCGCAACATCTGTGGCGCTCTGACTGAGCACTCTCATGGTGAGACTCGCTTTCGTGTGTGAATGGAAGGTCCTCGTCACGAGGCTCGATGGCAGCGGAGCGCCTGAACGGACGTAGAGCTGCTGGGCGGGGCGGAGTCAACCGCCCGACAGATTCATCGACGCTCCGTCGGCGAGCCCCGCGAGGCTCGGGACGATCGCCAAACAGATGAAGGCAGGCAAAATGCAGATCAGGAGGGGGAACAAGAGCTTGACCGACAACGCTTGGATGCGCGCCCGTTGACGAGCGGTCATCGAACGTCGTGCTTCATCTGCGACTGCGCCCAGCGCGAGATCGCTGGCCGAACCGAGCCGATGGCTATCTCGGAGCACCATCACGGTGGGACGCCACGCCGGTTGCGCCTCGGCGAGCCGCAACCACCCTTCGACCATGGAAACCCCTTCGCTGGACGCCACGAGTTCAGCTGACGCCATATCGGGTTCGAGATATCGAGCGGTGTGGGTCGACACGGCGCTCCAAGCAGCGGTCGCTGAATAGCCCGCGCGCAGACACATTCTCAGCGCTTCGATGACGTAGGGAAGTTCACCGGCGACTCGATCCTCATAGGCGCGAGCCTCTCGTCGCTGACGCCGCGCCGTGAGCACTCTCAAGAAGGGGACTTCCGACCATCGACCCAATACGTCAGACCGGCCGGCCGCATCGCCACGATGAGCGGTCGCCAGGCCCGCTGATGCGGCTGGACGCACAGCGCGGACGGGATGACCGGAGTGGTAGCGAGCCGATCGTCTCAGTGATGCCGCCCGCGACCACCTCGCTCCGACAACGGCAAGAAACACCACCAGCGGTATATGCCACCACATTTCGCCCATCGGGCTCTTGCTCTCGGCGATACACCAGGTCAGCTGAGGAATCGGGTTCACCGTTCCTCCAGGTGTTTTCTGGATGTGAGCACCGCTCCGGCGACATCCACGTCGCCAACGAGCGTTGCTCCAATGAGCCGTCGCATCCAGAAGAGCCCAACGGCCTCGGCGCTCAGGCCGATCCCGATGACTATGCGGCCCCACGGCTGACTCAGCATCGATCCGAACGACTCAGCGTCGGTGACCACGACAAGGAGTACCGCGACGAGCGGAAGGCTACAGACCACACCTGCGGAGAGACGCGCCTGTGTCGAGAGCACCCAGGCTTCTCGCCGGTTCTCGATGGTCAGCCGGAGCGCGTCGAGGTAGCGGTCGATGGCATCGCTTGAGGTACCACCGAGGCGATCCGCCAAAGCAACGCCGTCGAACGCTCGAATGACCGGGCCGCAGCGGGTGTCGCCTCGCAACGCCAGCTGAGCGGATGCTTCACCCAGGACCTCCTGGACCGAGCGACCCGCGTCGAGTGATTCGGCGAGCCGCTGCGCACCTGCTTCTCCCAGGAGGCCTACCCACGAAGCCTGCCGAAGAGCGCCCGCAGGCGTACGACCCGCCCGGACCGATCGCGACACCTCACCCAGGAGGGCCTCGCCCATACTCAACACCGACTTCGAGAACCGAGCTCGATCCAGCGCGACGGACGGCGACCATGCCGTCACACCCACCGTCGCTCGGACCGCTACGGAAGGGTCATCCGCAGAGCGGATCGATGTGTACGAAGTATCGGCATCGCCGCCGTCGCCGGTGGTCTGCGATGCGCGCCACATCAACGCCGCTGCGATCGTCACAAAGCCCGCCAGGATCATGGTGTTTCCCCGACCGATAGGCGAATGTGATCAGCATCGTCGTCCGGGCCCTCGCAACGAACAGGGCGCTGCTCGACTCGGGCACCACAACCGGTCGCGAGTTGAGGGCCACGATGGGTGTATACGGGACGCCAGGCGTCTCCGAAACGTCGATCGATACGGCTGACGATCCGCTGCGTGTCGAGTTTTCGAACGACGACGACGACATCGATCGAGGAATGCGCCATCCTCTGGAGCGCCGGCTCACCGACGCCACGATCGGCCAGGAGCGCGAGCGCAACCAGGCGGTCGATAGCTTCCGCGCTGCTGTGTGCGTGCAGCGTGGCCATCGACCCGCGGTGCCCACAGTGCAGCGCCAAAAGGAGGTCGAGCGCTTCGGGTCCGCGGGCTTCACCCACGACGAGACGGTCCGGACGCATGCGAAGTGACGCACGGACCAGATCTCTCAGTGTGACAGCGCCAAATCCATCGGCGTTGGGAGCTCTGGCCTCGAGGCGAACGACGTTGCTGTGGCGGCATACGACCTCGATGGTGTCTTCGACGCAGACGATCCGTTGGGCGGGTGCGGCGGAGGAGAGCATCGCTCCGAGCAGCGCGGTCTTGCCTGAACCGGTCGGACCCACCACCAACACGTTGGCGTCGTCGTCGACGACACTTCGTAGCGTTGCGCTGCAAGGACCCCAATCGTCGAGGACAAAGCCCGCGCTCCGATGTCGGCGAACGGTGAGCGTAATCCCGTCAGGCGACACCGGCGGCCCCACAACGTGAAGCCTGTCTCCAGACCCGAGTCGGGCATCAGCGATCGGCGATGCGTGGTCAAAACGAATCCCGAGCGGACGGATGGCTCGTTCGACGAAGATCGCCTTTTGGGCATTTCCGACAACGTGCGGTGTTGCATGCATCTTGCCCCATCGCTCCACCCACACCGAACCATCTGGGTTTGCCATGACCTCGGTGACGCCATCAAGTTCGATCAACGCGTCGATCAACCCGAGACCAAACCGTTCCTCTCGGACTCTCGCCGAAAGCGTCTGGATGCGGTGGTCATCGGCCAAGACAAACGCGGCGCGAACCTCCTCGACGATCCCCTGCGCGGCGGACTGCCCAGAGGCCTTCCCAAGGGACGACTCATCCGATACCCGAGCTGACATAGTGGCGGATGCGGAGCGCGGCACGGCCTTCATGCGGCATCGTGAGCTCGAACCGAAGGAGCAGGCGTGGCGATCGTGATGCCTGACCGCTCGACGAGCGTCCGCCACGCTGGCGCCAATGCCTTAGCGATCACATCGTTGGGTCGCGTCAGCGACAACCCAGCGTCCGTTGTTCGTGCGATCACAGGGCGCCACGGCACGTCGGCGACGATCGGCGCTCTCAACACTTTGTCCGCATCGCGGGCGCGGATCGCTCGCCCAGGTTCGGAAATCCATACGACCGCGTCGGGCACACCGTGTCGGGCACGACTTTGAGCGGCGCGGCGCAGTCCCAAATAGCACCCGCGAAGGACCATCCACGACGCTGCACCTCGTCGTTGGAACCACGAAAACAGCGGATGTTCGCCCCGACCCCCGTCGATGATCACGAGGCCTTCGAAGTCATCGAGTTGTTGCCGGAATGCTCGTTCGACAGTTGGCGAGCGAAACGGCGTCGCGACGTCCGGGCCGCCATCGGTCGCTGCATCGGCGACGCTCGCGCCTATTGAGTGCGCGTCGCGGTCGACCCCCGTCGCGCGTAACGTGGGCGCGGACACAGCGGCCTCAGGCAGTTCGAGATCGCCGCCGTGCCGTTCCCACGCGCCAACATCACCCTGGGAGAGCAGCCAAACCTCTGGGAGGACCTCTGCGCACGACCTCAGTAACGCACCCGAGCCTGGCGGGTGCGTCGATTCCAGCCAGTCCCGCCACCCAAGTCTGGAGGGTTCGGATCCGACGACGGGGGCGAGATCACCAGCGAGGTCGATGAGCAGTACGGGGATTCGGGCAACACAGTGCGCCGCAAGACCAGCGACCACCGTCGTCGTACCCGCGCCACCTTTGGGAGACCACATTGCCAACACGGCACGTTCCTTCGACCGAAGTAGAGGGCCAGAAGGCCGACGTTGGCGTCGGGGTCTCGACACGAAAGGGCGTGGCACACGGCCACGCCCTAACCTTCTCAAATTACATAAAAGTCATTCAAATGCTATGCGTCAGTTGCTTTCTTGGCGAGGATCACACCCGCCGCTACGACGAGCAACACGATCAAGATCTTCTTCATGGCGTTCCTTTTGTTCAGAGACCCGTGCAGGTGGAAATGTTGCAGTTCTCAGCCACGCCGACGGACCAAGGTGCTGATGGGACGATGTTAGTGACCGACAACCAGCTCGGTCACGACATCGGAAGAAACACAAATGTCTTCGGCAAAGCCCCCTCGCCTGCTGGCAACGACGGCGAGCGACCTAACATTGATAGTCAGTGGTGCACGCGGCCCACTCCACTCATCACGATCGGTACGTCGACTCGCGACCAATCTTGACCGGTCTGCGGCGGCCAAAGCACTAGGAACACCGCTCTCACTGGCCAAGCCAATTCATCATCCCAAAGCGGTTCAGATGCCCGTCCAACACGGGGGTCGCCGAAGTGCAAACAAACGCCCTACAGATGGGCACCAGCGTTCTGACGCATCGACCCGCTACCCGAGGGAAGGGACACAACCACCAATGACCCCTGGCGCAAACCTGCAGCCAACCTTTGCCGATCTCGGCGTCGATCCGCGACTCGTTTCGGTCCTTGAGGCCGACGGCATCCTCGCCCCCTTCGCCATCCAGATCGAGTCGATTCCCGAAAGCCTTGCGGGACGCGACGTGCTCGGAAAAGCTCGGACCGGGTCCGGAAAGACGCTGGCGTTTTCCCTGCCGATCGTGTCCAGGCTGGCCGAAGGCTCACCCGAGACCCGAGCTCGACACCCTCAGGCCTTGGTCCTCGCCCCCACCCGCGAACTTGCCTCACAGGTCACCGACGTCGTTTCGCCCCTCGCGGACACGATCGGGTTTCGCACCATTTCGATCTACGGCGGCACCAACATGAAGCGGGATCATCAACGCCTCGCTGAACCTGTCGATATCCTCGTCGCAACGCCGGGTCGGCTTATCGACCTCATCGAACAAGATGAGGTCTCCCTTGAGTCTCTCCGCTTTGTCGCCATCGACGAGGCTGACCGGATGTGCGATTTGGGCTTCTTCCCCCAAGTCGACTGGCTCCTTCGCCAGGTCGGCGCCGATGCGCAGATCATGCTGTTTTCCGCCACCCTGGACGGATCGGTCGGCCAACTCGTCGAGCGTCATTTGAACAACCCGACCTTGGTCGAGGTGCAGTCAGACGACGGCGAGACCGTGCCCGATATGGAGCACCGCTTTCTCGAAGTGCACCACATGGACAAGGCGAAAGTGATCGCCGCTCTGATCGAAGCCTCGGGCAGAGCGATCGTGTTTTGTCGAACAAAACGAAACTGCGACCGGCTCTCGCGCGACCTCGGAGAGCTCGGCGTCAACGCCCCTGCCATCCACTCCGACCTGCGTCAGAAGATGCGCGAACGAACGTTGAGCCGATTCGCCAACCACGAAGTTCCGGCCTTGATCGCGACCGACGTTGCGGCCCGAGGAATCCACGTCGACGATGTGACATTGGTCATCCATGCAGACCCGGCAGAGAACGCCAAGGACTACCTGCACCGTTCGGGTCGCACCGCGCGCGCCGGAGCGAGCGGGCTCGTGGTCACACTGATCGAGTGGGATCAGAAAGCGTTGATGAGGGTGGTGCTACGAGAACTCAGCATGCAGGACAGCCCGATCGTTCGAATGTTTTCAAACGACCCTCGACTCGCCGATCTCACCACAGCAGACCTTTCCCAAGACGACGCGTAGAGGCTCCCCTGCTACCTCTGGTTCTGCCTGCGTGCCCCGCCGTTCAAGCTGCGCGAATCGGGCCTGCCAGATGGCGAATCGACAGGAAAGAAATCGTCATATCCGGAAAAACACACGAGGCTGCTCAGACACCATCGACCTACACTCGGTCGAGCAACCCCAGCATTCAAAGCAGCCACGCAGCTGAATGCGGCCAACCGACCCGGCGGGCCCGCACGCCCAGATCGGACTCCAGAGGTACCCAAGATGCCAACAAAAGGCTCGATCGAGACCGAACCCATCGTCGATCCGACGAGTTTGGGGGTTATCGCAGCTGACCTTGGGTCAGATGTCGCGATCGAGGTCGCGACGATCTTCGTCGACAGCCTCGATTCGAGGGTGGCCAACATTGCGAGCGCCACCGACGCGGAGTCGCTCCGACGGGCAGTCCATGCGCTGCGCACACCTGCCGCGACGGTGGGAGCGATCCCTCTCGCATCGCTGTGCCGCGGTATCGAACAGGCAGCCGCCACCGGAAGGTTCGGCGACGATCTCGACGCGCAACGCAACGCGCTCTGCAGCCTCGCTGCGAGCAGCGGCGCGGAGATTTCCAGGATGCTCACCGATGGCGAGTTGGGATCGGCGACCCCACCCGTTGCATAACGGCGCCTACCGGTTGAGCTGTAGGTCCCACCCACCTAGCCCCAGCGGTAGCCAACTCCGCGCACCGTTTTGATCCGAGAACTACCGGTCGGTGGGTCGATCTTGCGGCGCAGGTTCGCGATATGAACGTCGATGACGTGATCATCGCCGTACCAGTTCGGCCCCCAAACCCGCTCGAGCAGCAGGTCGCGGGTAAACACGACTTTCGGGGCAGAGGTAAAAGCTTCGAGCAGGTCGAACTCGATCTTGGTCAGCTTGATCAACTCACCGTCGATTCGGGCCTCACGCCCTGGAACATCGACGACAACCTCGCCCAGGACCCGGTGATCGTTATCGTTGTCACCAGGTTGAGGTGCTGACCGAGGCCGTCGCATGACCGCGTCGATACGGGCGACGAGTTCAGGAGAGGAAAACGGCTTGGTCACATAGTCATCGGCACCGAGCCTGAGTCCGATGACCCGATCGACCTCGTCGACACGACCCGTCAGCATGATGATGTACGCATTGGAAAAGGCGCGTATCTCCCGGCAGACGTCGAGACCGTCAACGTCTGGCAGCGACAGGTCCAAGATGATGACGTCGATGCTGTTTTGCCGAACCAGCTCGATACCTTCGCGCCCGGTCGTAGCAACGTGGAGGCGATATCGATCTTCCTTCAAGGTGTGACGCACAACGGTGCGGAACTCGGCGCTATCTTCGATGAGCGCTACCGATATGGGCGACGAAACGCTTCCTGACTCCATAACCCCACAGGCTCCGGTCACTACCAAGTCCACATCGCACTCAGCGATGCTCGTGCGGGGCCGACAAAATCTGCTGGGGTCGTCCCGCCCGCGGACGCCAGGCTAGGCGGTAGGACAGACCCGCATTGCGCTGCGGCTCCAAGATAATCGCGTCGCCGCAGGTAGCAGCCTACGACGACGCCTAGGGTGAATCTTATACAGCGAGGAGGTCCCGCGCTCCGGTATCCGAGGATGGATGCCGCAACTTGGACATTGCACGCGCTTCGATCTGACGAATGCGCTCACGCGTCAGGTTGAAGTACTCCCCGACCTCTTCCAGCGTGCGGGACTCACCGCGATCCAGTCCGAACCTCAACGCCAGAATCTGGCGTTCGCGCTCATCGAGCGGCGAGAGCAGTTTTTCGATCTCCGCGGGCAGCAACGCAGTCGCAGCAACCTCGAAGGGAGACTCGGCTGAACGGTCCTCGACGATGTCGCCGAGTTCTGCGTCGCCGTCTTCGCGCAGTGGCTCGGAGAGCGACAGAGGCTCGGCGGCGAAACGCAGCGCTTCGGTGACCTTGTCCTCGGGCATCTCGACTTCTTTTGCGAGCTCGATCAAGGTCGCCGGTCGACCGAGTTTGAGTTCGAGGCGCGAACGCGCCTTTTGCAAACGGGTGAGGGTGTCACCAGCGTGAACGGGCAGCCGAATCGTACGCCCCGTGTTGGCGATACCACGGGTGATCGCCTGCCGGATCCACCACGTTGCATAGGTGGAGAACTTGAAGCCCTTGCGCCAGTCGAACTTCTCGACCGCATGCATCAGACCGAGGTTGCCCTCTTGGATGAGGTCGAGCAGCGGAAGTCCTGACGCCTGGTACTTCTTGGCAATGGAGACGACCAGACGGAGGTTGGACTGAACGAACGTACGCTGCGCGTCATCGCCGTGACGGGCTTTGCGTCGCAGTTCACGCTTCTTCGCGGGAGTCAGTCGTTGAGTCTTGTCCTCAAGCTGTGTTCGAGCTTCGTTACCAGCCTCGATCTGCTGGGCGAGGCGCACCTCATCTTCCTTGGTCAGCAAGGGGTATTGCCCGATATCGGTGAGGTACAACCTCACCAAATCTTCTTCGTCTCTCTCTACACGCTCTTTGGCCATCCCGGGTTCGATCTCCTTCGGGGACGCTGGGAACGCCCGCTGCCTCCGGACGCCCGTCTACACAATCGTTCGCCCAACACCCGTGCGGGGCAGCACCGTCAAGCCCGGTCAACCGTGTTGACGGACGCTCGTCGGTGCATGTTGAGCCACCCTTCGCCGATCACTCAAACGCGCCTCGACCCAACCTTCTGGGACACGGCACCTTGAGAAACTGGTGAGCCCTGCGGTACCGACCGAGGGAAGAGGTGTGGCTTCATTATCCACGCCTGTCAACCCCATAGTTGGCCAGACCGCTTAACGCAAGAATTTCGGTGATTCTCACCCTCGTCGTTAACGCGGGGACGGTGCGAATCGGTCGCTTCACACCGCTTACGCCGCGTCGCGTCGCGTCGGAAACATCGGGTCAATCCGCCGATACCCACGCCCTCTCCGAGCCGAAGGCCGCCCAGGCTTGGGTAAGAGACTCCACGGCTGGCGTCGCGTTCGACGACATGGCGACGATATCGATATCGGCTCTGAGATCAGCGAACGCCGACAGCGACGCTGTGCCGTTGGTGATGCCCTCGGTAAACAAACGCGCTGCTGGAGCGTCGGACCACCACGAACACTCGTTGATCGCCAGGGCGTAGCGGCGTTGCAATTCGGGTAGCACATGGTCATGGAACCCGATGCGCAAGAACTGTTCGGGCACCGCACCCAACTTCTCCACAGCGCGAACCGCGGTCTCGGCTGGGCGGGCCGGTTGGAGCTCACGCAACACCGGTACGAGGTCACGCAGCCGGGCGCCCTGTCGTCCGTGAGAACGGCCCCGCCGATACATCGAAACCTTGGCGTGGGGATCGACAACGCTTCTGGCCCAGCCGATGAGGACCTCAGAACACGACACCTCAACCCAACTCAGGGTGGTCAACTCGTGGGCAAGGTCGCGAATGTCCAACATCTACATGTCCGTTTTTCTGTAACCCGATTTGGTAGCGAGCAGATGGGAGCGCCCTAGTGGCGCCATCGATTGACTATCGGCATGCGATGGTCCCGACCAAACGCTCGGCGAGAGATTTTCACGCCGGGAGCGGCCTGACGGCGCTTGAACTCTGCCCTGTCGATCATTCCAACCACGCGTGTCACCAGTGCTCGATCGTGTCCAGTGCGGGTCGCGATGAGATCAGGACTCGCGTCACGCTCCAGATACGCGCGGATGATCGAATCCAACACCTCATAGGGCGGCAACGAATCCTGATCGGTTTGGTCGGGTCGAAGCTCCGCGGACGGCGGTTTGGTCAGAACGTGTTCGGGAATCACCTCGAAACCGGCGTATCGATTTCGCCATCTACAGAGCTGATACACCTCGGTCTTTAAGACGTCCTTGATGACGGCGAATGCGCCCGCCATGTCCCCATACAGCGTGCAATAGCCGACTGCCATCTCTGACTTGTTCCCAGTCGTCAGCACCAGGCCGCCGTGAGAATTGGACAACGCCATGATGATGACCCCGCGAAGACGCGCCTGGACATTCTCGCCAGCGAGACCCGCGCCGCCCGATCCCCAGACGTCTTCAAGGGATGATTCCATCGCTCGGTGGGGAAGGTCGATCGGCACAAGATCGTTGCGTATCCCCAGGTTGTCAGCCAAGAGTCGGGCATCGCCGACGCTGTGGTCGCTCGAGTACCGCGACGGCATCATGACGCCGCGGACATTCGCCGCACCCAACGCATCGACCGCGATGGCGGCGGTCAGCGCCGAGTCGATTCCCCCCGACAGCGCTATCCACGCGGTTGCAAACCCAGACTTGAGCACGTAGTCGCGGGTCGCGACCACAAGGGCCCGGTAGAGCTCACCTTCGGGTTCGTTCTCGGGTGCACTGTCCGGTGCGGCGGGCCGGCGGGCCTCGGCACCAGTGATGACGGAGCCAGACCGCGCCCCGGCGCGGCGATGCGGTCCGAGTATGAGCGCAAACCCACCTAACTCAGCTCCAGGTCCGGCGATACCTGGATCGCGGTCGACGGCATCGACATCTGACCAGGTACCGGTCTCAGCGTTAAAGACCGTGTGGATCGTCAGGTCGACAAACGGTTCCGCCACAAAGTCGACGGAGGCTTTGAGAGCGGCCCGATCGTGTGTCGCCGTGAGGCCCGTTTGGTCGGGGCGGGAGATGAGCAACGAGGAGCCATCAAAAACGAGTTCGTCTTGACCCCCCACGAGATTGACGGCCGCCACCGCACGGTCAAAGCGCTCGGCGAGACGCTCCATGACTTCACGACGCCGTTTCACTTTGCCAACCCGGTACGGCGACCCGTTCACCACGCAGACCAGATCGGGCACCGGCGAGTTCACCGACGCGTCGGCGATCGGCAACACCGACGCACCCTCTGCGAGCGAACTGTGTGGTTCTCCCGGGCTCGGATCGATCCACGCGTCTTCACAGATGAGCACGGAGATGGTCACACCGCGATGGGTAATGACCGGCGGCGGCGTCGTACCCGATACGAACCACCGTCGTTCGTCGAATACGCCGTAGTTCGGTAATGCCACCTTGTCGTACACCGCCAGGACCCGACCCGAGCGAGCGATGACAACGCTGTTGGTGACCCCACCAGACGCTGACCGGCCATCGAGATACTCACCATGGTCGACGCGGCGCGGGACTCCAAAGATGCAGAGCTCACCGGTGGTACGGCCGACGATCCACATCGCCTTCTCCCACACTGCAGCGAGAAACGCGTCTTGGTAGAGGAGGTCTTCAGGTGGATATCCAGTGATGACCAGCTCGGGAAACACCACGAGGTCTGCACCTCGAGCGACGGCATCCACACGCCGCTCGTCGACCATCCGGGCGTTGTCTTCCAACGCGCCGACCGCCGGATTGCATTGCACGAGCGCTACGTCGATCGAAGCCATCGGCGAAGTGTATTCATCACGACCGCCCTCACGAACTTGTACGCGCCTGGAGCGATCGATTGCATCCCAGCTGACGACGGACCCCAACGTTGCCGCCGGAGCCACCTAATCTTCACCCACGACTTGGCGACGCCTGGGTGGCTCGGACCTCGCTCGCCCTGACCGACAAATCCGGAGGACTCACATGACCCTGTTTCAGCCCACAGCTTTGGATGGGAAGGTCGCGATCGTGACGGGTGCTTCGAGCGGGCTCGGCGCCCATATCGTCGAAGTTCTAGCAAACACCGGTGCGACCGTGATCGCAGCGGCCAGACGCCGGGAACGCCTCGACGCTCTCGCCGCACAGAACGATCGGATCGTCGGCCACACCTGCGATATGAGCGACGACGAGCAAGTGATCCACCTGGTGGATCAGACCGTGACCGACCACGGGCGAGTCGATATCGTGATCAACAATGCCGGTGTGACCGACGGCCCCGCCTCCGCGCTGGACGAGCCGATGACGACGGTGAGGTGGGTCTCTGACGTCAACCTTCATGCGCCGTTTCTGCTGGCACGCGAAGCGGCCAAAAACATGATGCACACCGGCGAAGGTGGTTCTATCGTCAATATCGCTTCGATCCATGGATTCGTGGCCGCAGCGCCCAACAACCAAGCGGCTTACGTGGCGTCGAAGGCCGCGATCATCGGGCTTACCAAGGAACTCGCTGGCCAGTGGGCCCGCTATGACATCAGGGTCAATGCCATCGCTCCAGGCTATTTTCCGAGCGAACTCACCCAGGACATGATGACCTCCGATGAAGCCGGACTCGGCTACATCAAGAAGAACACCTACCTGCGTCGACCCGGTGAGCTACGCGAATTGGACGGACCCGTCTTGTTGCTCGCATCGGACGCGGGGACCTACATCACAGGGCAGACGATCACCGTGGACGGGGGCTGGACGATCAAGTAGCCGTGGGAATGTCGGTCGGGTTGTTTAAATCGAGCCTACGACCGGGGCATTGATGAAACACCCTCAGTGATTCATCCGTTTGTGGGATGTATCGCTTCTGCGGAAGCACCGACCTTTTTGCACCCCTGCGAGGAACAGAATGCAACCCTTCGACTCACACACATCCCCACGGCGAGCCCGCCTTCATGCAGCGTTGGCTGCCGTTGCCATGTTGGCGCTGCTGCTTTCTGGGTGCGGTTCGAGCGGTGAAGATGCCGCGAGCTCGACGACGTCGACCGGTGCAACCGCAACGTCGATCATCAGCATCCCGGCAGACGATGCATCGACCTCGACGTCATCGGCAGTGTCATCGACGAGCACCAGCATCCTGGACGGGACAACGACGACGACCGACGAATCGACGTCGACCACGGACGCGGATGAGGCCGACTCAGAGAACGGCACCAACAACACGTCGGGTTCGAACTCGACGAGGCCGACCACAAAAACGACTGCGTCGACCCAAGGGACGACACGTAATACGACGGCGCCGGCTTCCACCGCCCGCACTACGCCATCGACAGCGCCGCGCACAACTCCTCCGACACCCGCCACGACCCCAGCGACCACTCCCACGACACCACCGACCACCCCAGCGACCACTCCGGCAAGCACGAATCCTCCGCTTCCGACCAAGGCCGAGATGATTGCTCAATTGACCACTGCCCTTCAGCAGGATGGAGGGCTATCGGCCGCTCAGTCCTCATGTGTCGCCAACTCGATCATGAACCAAACGACTGTTGAGCAGATGGTGCAATGGGGCGGTAGCGGAACCTTTGACGCCAACAACCCTCCCCCAGAACTCCTCAACATCATGACCAACTCCGTCATGGGCTGCATAGGCTGACCCTGATATCGCCCCCAGCGGCGTGCCGACCTGTCTCTTTGCCTTGACAGCGTTGCGGGTCGCTAGCTTGTGACCGTGACCAATCCTTCGTTCGAACAAGCCACGGCTGTGCACCCGCTGCCTGAACATGCGGCGACCTCACCCGCAGGGGAGGTCGCCGCTTCCGGCTTGGCCGATCTCAGCAGCGGGCGCAATGGCTTTGAAGGACCGCTCGTCTACCAAACCGACGTACCCAACGGGTGGGACATCTTTGGTAACACCAACGGCGGGACGCTGCTCGCGCCGGTAGCTCGGGCCGCGTGCCACGCGTCTGGGCGCCCCGATCCCGTCGCCGTCAGCGCACACTATCTTCAACCCGGTCGACCAGGTCCGGCGACCATCACACTGGTCCCGACGCATCAGACCAGGCGCTTTTCTACCTTTCAGGCGACGCTGTCGAACGAGGCAGGCCCGCTCCTGACCGCGGTCGTCACGACAGGTGATCTCGACGATCACGATGGCCCCTTTTTTCTCGACCGCACACCACCCGAGATCCCACCACCAGCAGACTGTGTTCAGCTCGGAAACGAAGACGGCGCCCCAAACTTTTCGAGCCACGTGACCATGTCGATCTTCAAACCGGACGCCGAGTTTTTCGGCGGCGGCGGGGAACGCACAGGGAGACTTCGTGGCTGGGTGCGACTCCCGGGCGAAACCCTGCCCGACGGTTTTGGACTGATCCAGGCGATCGATTCGTTTCCGCCTGCGGCTTTCAATACCGGCGTCGGGCTTGCGTATTCGCCAACGCTGCAGTTGTCGACCCATATGCGGGCCCGCCCGAAAAGCCGTGACCTGCTCGTCGACACGGTGACCCGTTCGATCGGAGGCGGATTCGCCGAGATTGAAGAAACCGTGTGGGACGACGCCAGAAACCTCGTCGCCCAGGGCCGCCAACTCTGCGTCGTCCGTACGGCACCGACGAGCTAGCGCAGACGCCGCCTGGTCAGCCCTCCGGCACCCCCGGTCTGATCGCTTCGTCGACCGGAGTTGACTCGAGCATCCGGTGCACCACCCTGGCTGGCACGCCAACCGCCACGGAAAAATCGGGGATGTCCCGGGTCACGACGCTGCCCGCCCCGACGACGCTGTGATGACCAATGCTGACCCCGGGCAGGATGACCGCACCATGGCCGATCCAGGAGTGGTCGCCAATCTTGACAGGCCGTTCTTCGATGAGTTGGGTGTGGATGGGCGCGGTCAAGTCGTCGAAGGTGTGGTTCCCGTCGGTGATGAACACCTGATGCCCGGTCCACACATCGTCACCGATCTCGATCGAACGGTGTGCCACGATCGTGCTGTCACGGCCGATCACACAACGATCGCCGATGCTCAACACCCGTGAGGCAAGCCCCTCGTGACCTGGCCCCCAGCCGGCGGAGAGCACCACCTCTCGTCCGATAAGTGTTCCCGAACCGACGTGGATCGATTGGGGATTGACGGCGCGAATAGCCGGAAAACACATCACCGAACCGTTGCCGAAGGTTCCGAACTGGAGCGCTCGTCGAGAGGTCGGACCGACCACGCCGACCTCGTCGAGGTGCTGTTGGATCATGTGGACCACGTCGCCAGCGACCCGGTGATAGCGGGTCCAGAAGTAGGAGCGGATTCGTTCGCTAGGAGTCTTGGGTACGCGTTCGTTCCTACGGAGCATCGGCGCAATCTACTGGCAGCCGATGCCACGCATGTGACTTCTCCGCTGGTCACGATGTCATGACGACACTCCGCTGGCCTGGCACAGGAGCTGCCGTCGCCGCGTCCACCGTCGAGCACTATTGCGGTGATGTAGGCTGGCCGTTTGGTTCGGCAGCCCTGCCACCCGCGGGCATCTGCAACGCGATTCGTGTGATGGCTCAACATCTCAGGCAGGGATGATCCACGTGACAACACCACCCGAACCGGTCGAGGACAGATGACCGAACCGGCTAGGCAGTCCCGTATTCGTCGTTATTTCAACAACGACCTGTCAGCTGAAGACCGTCGCCGCGTTATGGGCTCGGTCGCCCTGATATCCAATGAGAACTGGGCGGTTGGGTTTGGTTTGATGCTGTCGCTGTCGGTCGTGATCGCGGTGGTTGGCTTATCGGCCAACTCCGCTGCGGTCGTCATCGGCGCAATGTTGGTCGCTCCGTTGATGACCCCTGTGATGGGCATCGCCGCGTCGTTGTCGATGGGACTTCGACGCCACCTCGCGTTCTCGTTGCGGAGGGTCCTGTTCGCATCGCTCTGGTCGGTGGCCTTGGCGTTCCTGTGCGCCACCTTGTTGCGCGACACCGGCATGCCTCAGGAGGTCCTGTCCCGGACGGCTCCCGACATTCGCGACCTGGCCGTTGCGTTGGCGGCGGGTACGGCGGGGGCGTACGCGATCAGCCGACCCGAAGTATCCTCTGCGCTTCCTGGGGTGGCCGTAGCCGTGGCCTTGGTCCCACCGCTGGGCGCAATCGGCTACACCCTAGAACGCGGCCGTTGGGACCTGGCCCAGGGCGCCACGCTGCTGTACCTCACCAACCTTGCGGCCATCGTGTTTTCGGGCATGATGGTCTTTTTGCTGGTTGGGCTCGTTCCCCCTAAGCGCCTCGACACCCTGCGGAACCGGGTGGCTCTCAGCGGAGGTGCAACCGCTCTCATCGTGTTGGCCATTGCCGTGCCGCTGTTCACAGCGTCGGTGCAGACGACATCTGAGTATCGCCAAACGACACAACTCAACCAGGCCGTCACAGCGTGGCTCCAAGGTACCGAACTGGAAATTGATCGCCTATCGGTGACCGACAAGTTCGTCACGGTGAATGTTGTAGGCGATGGAACGCTACCGCCGGTGGCCTCTCTCGCTCCCTCGGTTCAGGCCATTCTCGAAGAACCCCGCGAACTGCGCGTCCGTTTGACCCAAACGCGTCCACCGACCGATCCCAACGTCGAAGCTCAACTCACCGAGGACCGAGAGGAACGCGAGGCGATCACTCGCATCATCGAGGAATGGCTGACCGGCTCACCAGATGAGACTCTGCGGCTCACCGACCTGATCATCACCGAGACCAGCGTGACCGTTGAGATCCGGGGGCAGAAAGCGCCGCTCCTCGACATCAACACCCTCACCGCGAGCATCCAAGACGAACTCGGCAGTGAGCCGGAAGTCATTGTCGAATGGACCGAAACCGTTCCGATAGAGACGGGGGAACAGTCACCGATCGAACGTCTCGAACAGGCGATCGGCACGTGGGCCGCATCCCAGACCGGCCTTCGCCTCGCGGTCACGTCGGTTCAGGTGAACGACCGAGTCGTGCTGATCGACCTCGTCGGCCAAGAGGCGCCCCGCGACACTCAGGAAGACATCGAGGACATCGTCCAGGGAAATTTGGGCAGCGGCTATGTGGTCCAGATTTGGTGGACACAACGCCAACCCCTTGTCCAGGTGACGCCCACCACGACCCTCGAAACTTCCACGACCACCGTCCCGTGATGCGTCGGTGTGGGTCCAAAACGGGACCGCTACCGATCTGAAACAATGGTCAACCTGGACCATCGCGACCGGGGGAACAGACCGTGTACGACACCGTGATTACATCAGCTCGCCTGATCGACGGATCAGGCTCTGAAGAGCGATCAGCAGATATAGCCATCAAAGATGGGGTCATTGTGGAGGTGGGCAAGGTCGACGGCCTCACGACACGGACGATCGACGCCGACGGCGCTCTGGTCACCCCCGGTTTCGTCGACATCCACACCCACTACGACGGCCAAGTGAGTTGGGATAGTGAGCTTCAGCCCTCCGTCGCTCACGGGGTGTCCACGGTGGTTATGGGCAACTGTGGTGTGGGCTTTGCTCCGTGTCGACCGAGCGACCGCGATCGCCTCGTCGAACTGATGGAGGGTGTTGAAGACATCCCCGGTGCTGCGCTTGCGGAAGGTTTGACCTGGCGATGGGAGAGTTTCGAGCAGTATCTCGACGCACTCGATGCCGTGCCTCGCTCTATCGACGTCTGCGCGCAGGTCACCCACGACGCTCTGCGCGTCTACGTCATGGGAGAACCGGGAGCCCGGGGCGCCGCGGCGAGCGGTGAACACATCGCAGACATGCGACGCCTCGCTAGTCAGGCGCTCGATGCGGGTGCGATTGGCATCTCGACCGGCCGATCCGAAAACCACAAATCGGCGACCGGGCACGACACTCCAGCCCGATTCGCTGCCACCGAGGAACTCGTCGGGATAGCGGCTGCACTTCGCGGACGAGACCGCGGCATCTTCCAGGTGGTGTCGGACTTCGGTATGAGCGATCGCGAGACCTTCGATAGGGAGTTCGACCGGATCGAAGCCGTCGGCCGCAGCGCCGGCCGCCCCGTGTCGGTGTCATGTATCGAACGCTTCGCCGTACCGGACCAGTGGCGCTGGATCGCCCAAAGAGCGCAACGAGCCACCGACAGCGGCGTACCGATCAACCTCCAGGTCGGAGTTCGCGCAATCGGCGTCCTTCTCGGCCTCAATGCGACCTTTCACCCGTTCATGGGCTTTCCGTCCTATAAGGCGATCTCACATCTGCCGCTCGATGAGCGTGTCGCCGAAATGCGGCGGGCCGACTTCAAAGCGCGCCTCCTCAGTGAAACATCGGAACCGGTCGCGGGAGACGGATCGCCGATTCCGCCGATGGCTGACCAGCTGCTCGCGGCGCTAGACCTGGTGGCCACTCGGTTGTTCCGCCTCGGGAAGCATCCAGACTATGAGCCGAGCGCCGAACGATCGCTAGCCGCTGAGGCTTCGATGGCAGGGCGACCGGCCCTCGATGTGGTCTATGACGCTCTGCTGGAACAGGGAGGTCATGAGCTGTTGTACCTGCCCCTGTTCAACTATTCGTCCGGCAACTTGGACACGGTGGCAGAGATGCTCCGCCACCCGCTTGCCCTCTCGGCTCTGAGCGACGGCGGCGCCCACGTGGGGACGGTCTGTGATGCATCCTTTCCGACCTACATGCTGATGCATTGGGGTCGCGACCGCGATGACGGTCTGGGCCTTACCCGTGCGGTCGAGATGCAGACAAGCCGCAACGCGCGCTTCATCGGCCTGTCTGACCGCGGAACGATCCAACCCGGCAAGCGCGCCGATATCAACGTGATCGACATCGACAACCTTGCGCTGGAACGACCGTATTTGGTCGATGACCTTCCCGCTGGCGGCAAACGGCTCCTGCAACGGGCATCGGGCTACCTGCACACCATGGTGGCTGGGGTCGATGTCATCGTCGACGATACGCGGACCGCAGAGCTGCCCGGTCGACTCGTGCGGTCCGGTCAGCAGACCTCGTCCCGCTGACCGGCGCTCACCGGAGGCTACGCGGCTCGGGCGTTGCGACTCACGATCATGCAGCCGAGGCCGACCATCAAGAGCAGCAACGACGCAACGTACAAAGAGCGCTGCGCGGAGCCGGTCGTTGCAAGCGCCTCGCCATCGACACCCGCGGCCTGTTCGCTGGCGCCAGCGACCTGCGGACCCGTCACATTCGACGTACCGCCGCCCCCCGATTGGGTCGTGCTGGTATCAGCTCCCGAGCTGCGCGTCACCGTCGTTGTGGTCGCTGCTGAGCTGCCAGCCACGGCCGATGATGTGGTCGTGACCTCAGCGCGGACCCGCGTCGTTGTGGATGCAGGTCTGGTGCTGGTGGTCGTGGCCGCGGCGACGCGAGAGGTTGTGGTCGATGCCCCCGGAGCGACGGTCGTCGAGCTGGGAGCGGGTGAACTCGTCGAGGTCGACGTCGCCGAGGCCGCTGTGGTCGACGTCGTCGCTGTGTCGGATCCGGAGTCAGCGATCTGGTTCACGCCCGCCTCAAACCCAACATCGATACGTACGTTTTCCGATGTCACCGACACCGGGACAGCGACGCCACCTTCATCGATCCGCAAACCTTCCGGCCCACTCGACGCTCGATAGCCAATGGGCTGGCCGAGGACCAGTTCGTAGTCCCCGGCTGGTACAGGCGAGATGCGAAAACCACCAGCAGATCCGCTACTGGCCGATGACACAACCTCCCCATCGGAGACGAGCATCACCATGACGCCTGGGATTCCCAGTTCACCGTTGTCCTGTCGACCATTTTCGTTGGTGTCATTCCAGAAAAAGCCGCTGATTCCAGGTTGTCTGACGTGGTACTCAACGGTCACCTCGACGGCGGCGAACGTCTGGACTCTTGAGGAACCTTCAGGCACGGCGCGGGTACGAGTTCGAGCTTGGACGTCGATACCAAACGTGCCCTGCCCGACGAACGTGTCGAGCTGATCGGGATCATCGATAGTGGTGGTCCACGTTGCAGGGTCAGATTCCAGGTCGTCCCAGGTACGTCCTGCGGCGCCTTGGTAATCGAGGGAACCATCGTCGGATGCAACGTTGTCGAGTCGCTCTATCGACGGTTCCAAGGCACCACTGATCGGCCGTCCGGGACTGCCGAAGGCGACCTCCGCAGCGAGTGCACCACCGATCTCGGCATCGGCGTCCGTCACATTCTCGGCCTTGATAGATCCGCTCGCGAGCGCTGTCACGGTGATATCGACCGAATCGAGGGTGCCGCGCTCGGGATTGTGGAGAGCGAGGTCGAGCGTTCGGTTCCACCCGGTCAACAGGGGTCCAGCGCTGTCTGTGACGACAACCGATTCTTGTGCCGCCTCTGCAGCACCAGCGAGCAACGTCGGGAGCGCGGCACAGATCGCTGCCATCGCCATGGCCATGAGACCCGCGATTCGCCAGATGTTGCGTCCTCGATCTGAACCAATCGAGCGCATTGTCGACTCATACAGCACGCAGATCACTCCAATCACTTCTGCCCCGCCAACCACTAGTCAAACAGCAATCCTTCTCTGACACAACTGCAAAAACGAATCGCGCGAGGGGCGGACCCACATTGGGTCCGCCCTCCGCGCGCACTCAGCACATCGTTACCCGATGAGGTCTACCGCTTCTTGCGGCCCGATACTTGGGTTTGGAACGCGATGACCAGCGTCAATCCAGCCAGCAGGGCCGACAGACCGAATATGGTCAGGGTGTCCGAACCGCTCCCGGTAAAGGCCAGCGGCGGATTCTTAGGACGGGTTGTCGTCGTCACGGGTTGAGTGGTTGACGTCACATCCGCTGGAGTCGTCGTCGTGGTATCTGCTGCTGCAGTTGTGGTCGTGGTGGCGCCCCCGTCTGGAGACGTCGTCGTGGTCGTATCGGCGACCGACGTTGTCGTGGTATCTGCTGCTGCAGTCGTCGTGGTCGCGACCGCAGTTGTGGTCGTCGTTCCACCGTCCGGACCGGTCGTAGTCGTCGTCGCAACGTCTGGACCGGTCGTAGTCGTGGTCTCGGCGGCCGGAGCCGTCGTAGTCGTCGTTCCACCGTCCGGACCGGTCGTAGTCGTGGTCTCGGCGGCTGGACCGGTCGTAGTCGTGGTCTCGGCGGCCGGAGCCGTCGTAGTCGTCGTTCCACCGTCCGGACCGGTCGTAGTCGTGGTCTCGGCGGCCGGACCGGTCGTAGTCGTCGTCGCAGCGGCCGGAACCGTCGTAGTCGTCGTCGCAACATCCAGCAGGATCAAGCCAGCGTCGATGTCCTCGCGGGGAGAAACCCCCACCAGGACGTCAATGCTTGCCCCATCGGAGTCCAATGAGTCGTCTTGGCCGACGTTGCCTTGGGTGAAGTCATACTCGGCTGATGGCTCAAAGACCACGGTGTAGACCCCGGGGAGCAGCGAGCTAAACCCGTAGATGCCAGAGTCATCGGTCTGTGTCGCAGCCAGTTCCACGCCGTTTTGAAGGAGTTTTACGTCGACGCCAGGGACGCCGGGCTCGCCTCCATCTTGGAGACCGTTGCCGTTCTCGTCGAGCCAAACGAAGTCGCCGATACTGGTCGGCACGAGCCCCAGGTCGATATCGAGCCGGTCACGATCGAGTGTGACCGCCACTTCGACGCCGTCTGAGTCGACCGTGTCATCGGCTCCGACATCGGCGGTCGTCACTGCCATGGTCGGTTCGAAGACGACCGTGTAGTCGCCGCCGTCGACATCGTCGAATAGGTACTCACCTTGGGCGTCGGTTTCGGTGGTCGCGACTTCGTCACCGAATTCGTCTAACAGCGTCACCGGAACACCGGCAACACCAATCTCACCCGGCGTTTGGAGGCCATCACCGTCGGCGTCTAGCCAGACTCGGTCGCCAAGCTGGTAGCCGGTGTAGTCATAGACCACCTCAACCGACACCGAGGCGTTGGTCACAAAGCGAGAGACGAGATTGCCTTGTGCAGTTGCCATCGACTTGGCGGTCGCGACCGCATTCACGTCAAAGGCCGTATCTCCGGCGCTCGCGATGAAGTAGTCCAGGTCCGCACCGGTAAATGTCGCCTCCTCATGTGCCACATCGGTGAGGACGTTGAAGTACCCAGTGCCCGAGGCACCAGCAAAGTCGATCGCCCCGTCATACGTCCCAGCATCGAATGAGCGCTCCGCCGACGGCGTGACGAGCAGTTCGCTGTTCGGCCCGAGAGGGCTCAGGCTGATCTCGGCGGCGAGTGTGCCGAGGATCGTCGTCGCACCGTTGGTGCGATTTTCGAGTTCGATCGAACCGTCCGCTGTCGCGTCGGCGATAACCGTCACGGAGTTCAGGGTCCCGAGGGAGGGATCGAACTTGGCGAAGCTCAGAGTCTGGGTCCAGTCGGTCAACGCAGGGCCAAAACTCTCAGCGGTGTCGATCGTCGCGGCCTTCGCTGAACGCGACCAGACCGTCCCGAACCCGAATGTCATGAGTCCCACGATGACTGCCACGATGACGGACCGAGTGAGCTGCGGGCTTCCTTGGATGCGGTGAATGAGCGTCATTTCGCCGGGGTTCCTTACCTGTTGTCGCGGGGTATCGATGTGAGTACGACGTCCGGAGACTTCAAGACCCGGTCAGCAAGCAGACAAGGCCGTATGTGCTCAATCGGGACGCAACAAGCAGTCCTTTACGGCGAATAAGGGAAATCATCTCCATAGGAACGGCAAATCGACCAAGCATCCGTTGACCTGGAAAACACAAAATCATGAGCGCGCGACATATCGCGTACTAAGCAAATGATTGCGTCGAAGTTGTCGTCGAAACGAATAAAAGCGGAGGGACTCGGCTAACCCGAGTCCCTCCGCTTTCAGTTCGCCCCGAAATGATGGAAGTGCACAGACTCCGCGAAGAATCTCTCAACGCGGTTTGTGCGCCAAGAACCTATCCGTTGCGAGCTCCTCGGCGCGCCCCGATTACCGAAACGAGTCCCGCAAACAACACGAGGAGCGCTGTGAGCCAGAGGGCTTCACCCAGAACGTCATCAGGACCGGTCTTCGCGAGACTTCCCGTCGACGTCGTGGTGCTCCCCGTCGTCCCAGAACCGATCGTCCCAGAACCCGTCGTCCCAGAACCCGTCGTCCCAGAACCCGTCGTTGAACCCGTCGTTGAACCCGTTGTCGTGGTCGTCGAATTCGGCACTCGTGGAGCGGCGCTCGACTCGTCGGTCACGGTCTCATCGGAGCCCTCCAGCGTCGCCACCACCTCAATGTTGTTGACACCGTCTTCCGGGATTGGTCCGACACAGGTCCAGAGCTCTTCTTCATCAGCAGCGAGCGAATCGAGGGTGCGTTCGCATTCCGACGCTTCGGAATCGGTGATCTTCACATCGGTCAGCGTCGCCGTTGAGATGTTTCGGACAACGACCTGCCAGGTCACGTCATCATCAGGGCTTGTTGGCTGGACAGCCACCGTCTTTTCAATGTCGATTGCCCCCGGAACAACGCCGACATCGATGTCGTCACGTGACTTGTTGACCGTCACACCGACCGTCATACCGTCTGAGTCGGTCGCGTCATCACCGACATTGTCTTTGGTGAAGGTGTACCCCTTCGGCAATTCGAACATGACGGTGTACTCACCAGCGAGCAGCTGAGAAAACTCGTACTTGCCATCTTGGTCAGTTTCCGTGGAGTCGATAACCGAATCGTCCTTCAGCAGGGTGACGACCACGCCCTCAACCCCGGGCTCATCCTCGTCTTGAATCCCGTCCCCGTCTTCGTCGAGCCATGCGAAATCACCGAGGGTAAAGGGCAGCAGGCCCACGTCTATATCGGTACGGTCATCCTCGACCGTCACCGTGACCTCAGGACCATCGGAGTCAACCGCAGGATCGTCTCCCGCCCCCTTCTGGGTGGTCTGGCCTTCTGCCCCGAAACGAATCGTGTAGTCACCCGAACCGGGAACTGCAACGGAGTAGTGCCCATCCTGATCGGTGACGGCGGTTCCAACGACCTTGCCGTCCTCGTCCAAGACGGTCACCTCGACACCTGCCGCCGGCGGTTCGTTCGCGTCTTGGATTCCGTCCTCGTCGAGATCCCACCAGGCGTAGTCCCCAACCGTCATCGTCTGGTAGCGATACTCCACGGTCATGTCCGCGCCGACCAAGGTGTTAAATGACGACATAGCGTTGCCCGGACCTTCCGATTCGGATGCCCCCCGAGCGTTGGCCGCGAAGATGACCATATCGCCGTTGTCGGCGGCGATGAACGCCGCGAGATCTGCCGGTTCGGTCAGCTCCACCTCGTAGAGAAAGTCGTCGGAGAGGATGTCCTCCCACGTGTAGCCCGAGGTGCCGCCGAAATCGCTCTCGCCGTCGTATGCGGTTGCGTCAAAGGTGCGCTCGGTCGATGGCGACAGGGTGCCGTCGGTGGCATCGACCGGCCCATCGATATCGAGTATCCCGGCGAGTTTTGCGGTGAACGTGGTCGAACTCGGTGAGGTGTTCTCGACCCGCATCGATCCAGCAACAGCCGCTCGCACCGAAATCTTGACCGAACGAAGTTGGCCGAGGCTCCCGTCGAACTTGGGCACCTCGAAGCGGTCGGTCCAGTTCGTTGGCTGCATCTTGAGCTCATCATCGTGAGGTTCCTCAAAGTCGGCAGCACCGACAGCTCCAGGCATCGACACCGCCGCTGCGATCGCGACCATCAGGCCCAGGATTGCTGTGGTGAGTTGCCGTCGAAAACCCCCTATGAGGGGTGTGGCAGGGTGTTCTTGACTCATGTTGGCGTGCCCCTTTGCGGTTGCTCAACAAGTACGACCTGTCGTGAATATTCCATACAGGATCACCTTGATACCGTCACCATTTCAACCACTTTTCATGGAAGAAGCAAAATGCAACTCAAAGTTTCACTTTTCTCTCTCTGACCACACGGTGCACGCCCACAACAAACAGGCAGCTAAGAGTGGGTGCCGCGGCGCTCTTCGCGACCCACAACTTCCACAAGAAAATTTACGAACCGCCCGCCGAGCGCGGGCAAGACCGCGGCGACCCATGCGGGCCCGTTGTTCACGGCGTGGTTCAGAAGCGTCGTTCACAGCACGGTCAGACCCGTGGGCATGACACAATCGCAGCGTGCAGTTTCCCAACGATGTCGCCGACGAGATCTCCGCTCAGGCCGAACCCGACCGGATCCGAACGGTCCTCTCCGATCTCGTCACCGCTGATCCGGCGCGCACCGCGGGACTCTGGGAACGCCTCGGACCCGACGCCAGCATTGCACTGGTCCGAATCATCGCCGTCTCCCAGTCGCTCTCGCGTGCGCTGATCGCGCGTCCCGCTCTGGTCGAAGCACTCTCCGACGACCCCGAACGCGAACGTTCCGCTGACGAATACGCAGACCGTGCGCGGCTGGCCGCAGCAGGCGAGCTCGACCTGGCTGCGGTCACCTCGTCACTACCGGCGTCGACCGACTCAGACCGGGCATGTGGCGCACTGAGGCGCTGGAAGCACTACGAGTTCTTTCGCATCGCTGGCCGCGACATGCTGTACACCGCTGGTGTCGCAAGCGCGACCCGGGAAATCTCCGGCCTCGCCGAAGGTGCGCTGCGAGCTTGTCTCGTCCTGGCATCGCCAGGCGTGCCGATGTCGATCATCGGCATGGGCAAACTCGGCGGTAACGAGCTGAATTACTCCTCAGATGTCGACGTGCTTTTCGTTCACGACGGCGACCACCGCGAGGCCGAGCGGGCGGCCCGACACGTGCTCAAAGCCATGGCGAAACCCCTGGTTGACGGCATTATCTTTCGTACAGACGCCGATCTGCGACCGGAGGGGGGCGCTGGGCCACTGAGCTTGTCGCTGGCTGGCTTTGCCCAGTACTGGGATCACCGTGCCCGCCCGTGGGAATTCCAGGCGCTGATGAAGGCCCGGCCGGTCGCTGGCACCGAATCACTTGGCGATGCCTTCATGACGGCTTCCCGTGACCGGATCTGGAGCGGCCCGGTCGCGCCGGAAGCGGTCGCAGAGATCCGCACCTTGAAGGCCCGTTCCGAAGCGAATATCGAAAAGAAGCGCCTCACCGGACGAGAACTCAAACGCGGTACAGGCGGGATTCGAGACATCGAGTTCGCCGTGCAACTCCTTCAGATGGTCCATGGTCATGACGACCCCGATGTTCGACCACCAAACACCATCGAGGCGCTCGATGCGCTCGCTGGCGCTGGTTTTCTCGCCCGGTCACAGGCCGATCAGCTCGCCAGCTCCTACCGCTTTCTGAGACGACTCGAACACCGGATCCAGCTGTGGCAGGAGCGTCAGACCCACACCCTTCCCGACGACGACCTTTCGGTCGAACGCATCGCTCGTAGTCTCGGCTACATCGGCGACGTCGCCCATTCTGCGACGCAGGCCTTTCTCGACGATCTGCGCCGCCACCAGCGCGAGGTCAGAGACCTTCACGAACGCATCTTCTTCCGCCCGATTATCGACGCCCTCGCGGGAGCGAGTCCCCTTCCCGACGGTGCGGCTCAAGAGCGCCTAGCCGCGTTCGGCTTTGGAGACGCCAACAAGTTGCGCGCAGCCATGCGTGAGCTCACCGGTGGAATGTCCCGCAGCTCAAGTCTGCTCGGACAGATTTTGCCGCTTTTGCTGACCTATATCTCGGCCTCCCCCGACCCCGAACTCGGCTTGTTGCAGTTGCGGACCGTCGCCGATGGCTCGATTCGAGCACGGAACCTGGCCAAGGTATTTCGAGAATCCCTCGACGCTGCGCAACGGCTCTGCCTTTTGCTCGGATCGTCCCGTGTCGTAGGTCAGGGCGTCGTCCGGCATCCCGACCTCGTGGCTTGGCTCGAAGACGACGATGCGCTCGCCCGAAGCGACCTGCGGATGGAGCGAATCAGGCAGGCCGAAACGTCGCTCAGATGGAGGGGATCCGACAGCGGTTTTCGCGAGGGACTCGCTCGTTTCGTCCGACATAGCCGACTTGAAGTGGCGGCGCGGGAACTTCTCGATCTGGCTGATACCCAGGCCGTCGGCAATGAGCTCACCGCGATTGCCGACGCCTGTGTCAACGCAGCGCTCAACGCGGCTCTGAACGCGGCGGATGCTCAGGTACCTTTCGCCGTGATCGGGCTCGGGCGATATGGCTCCGAGGAGATGGGCTACCAGTCAGATCTCGACGTGATGTTTGTCTTTGAGGGATCTGGTGACGGTGCGCAGGTAGCGAATCGGGTCGCTAAAGCGGTCCGATCACACCTCGGAAGCACCACCCCGGAGGGGCGCCCGTTCGAGGTCGACCTGGACCTCAGGCCAGAGGGCGCTAAGGGTCCGATCTGTCTCTCTCTGGGCGGGTTCGAGCGGTACTGGGACCAGCGTGCCCAGTGGTGGGAGTTTCAGGCGTTGCTGCGCGCCCGGCCGGTTGCAGGGGACCCGGTCCTCGCGGAACGTTTCATGTCTCGGGCGGCGGAGTTCGTATTTCGTCGGCCTTTTCCCGAGGCCGCCGTGATCGAACTGCGCAGGATGAAAGCGCGCATGGAATCCGAACGAGTCTCGCCCGGCTCCGACTACGCGCTGAATCTCAAACTGGGCGCTGGCGCTCTATCCGACGTCGAATTTGCCGTTCAGATGCTTCAACTGCGCCACGGCGGGGTTCACCCGTTACTTCGGGTGTCGTCGACTCTGGAAGCCCTCCAGCGACTCGCTGCGGTCGGAGTGATTTCGCCGGGCGACGAAGAGACCCTGCGGGAATCGTTTATCTTCTGCACTCAGGCGCGCAATCACTTGTATTTGTACACCGGTCAGGGTGGCAGCAACCTGCCGACCAGCCCAGAGATCGCAGCTCCATTGGCCAGGATGATGGGGTACTCGAGCAATCCCGTGACGACTCTGGCAGAGGAACACAAGCGGATCACCCGACGTGCCCGCGCCAGTTTCGAACGCCTCTTCTACGGGCAGCGGGTTTCTTAACGATCCGGGCCGATCCGGGCCGATCCGTCCGCTCAAGGCCGCAAAACGACCGAGATCAGGGAAACAAAGAGATGGAGGCCACCCAAAGGTGGCCTCCATCTCGTATGGATTACCGAGATTGCCGAGATTTGCCGACACCAGTTCTACGGTCGGGTCCACACCGGTTGTGCTCGCCCCCGTCCAATGTCAGCCTGTACTCGGTGTAGCCGTGAGAGGGTCAGCGGATAGCGACGGACCTCATGCAGCTTGCGCTGCGGGCCGCTCGGGCCACGGCCCGGCCTATGCGCCGGTCCTCTTAGTAGGAGTAGTACATCTCCAGTTCGAATGGCGTCGGACGCAGACGGTGCGGGTCAACTTCTTCGGTGCGCTTGAAGTCGATGTACGCGTCGATCGTGTCCTGGTCGAACACGCCGCCAGCCAACAAGAAATCGCTATCCGCCTCGAGGGCATCGAGAGCGCCTTCGAGTGAGCTCGGAACCTGCGGAATGTCTGCGAGCTCTTCTGGGGCGAGGTCGTACAGGTTCTTGTCGAGCGGTGCGCCCGGGTCGATCTTGTTCTGGATACCGTCCAGACCGGCCATGATCATCGCCGAAAATGCGAGATACGGGTTGGCGGTCGGGTCGGGGCAACGGAACTCGAGGCGCTTGGCCTTCGGCGAGTTGCCAAGCATCGGGATGCGGATCGAGGCCGAACGGTTACGTGCCGAGTAGGCAAGCGAAACCGGAGCTTCGTACCCGGGGACCAGACGCTTGTAGGAGTTCACCGTCGGGTTTGAGAACGCCAAGATCGCCGGAGCGTGCTTGAGCAGTCCGCCGATGTAGTACAACGCCATCTGGGAGAGCTGGCCGTAACCATCAGCGTCGAAGAAGAGGGGCTCGCCGCCCTTCCACAACGACTGGTGGGTGTGCATACCCGACCCGTTGTCTCCGTAGAGGGGTTTGGGCATGAACGTGGCGGTCTTTCCAGCGAGCATCGCCGTCTGACGCACGACGTACTTGAAGTTCAAGATGTTGTCCGCCATCCGCAACAACGTGTCGAAGCGAACGTCGATTTCAGCTTGACCGGCGGTCCCGACCTCGTGGTGGTGCAGCTCGACCTCGATACCGATGTTTTCCAGGTGACGCACCATTTCGCCACGGAGATCTTGGTAGTGGTCGACCGGCGGTACCGGGAAGTATCCACCTTTGAACCCGGGCTTGTACTGCTGGTTCATCTGGCCATTGGGGTCCTCGACGTAGCCGGTCGCCCATGCAGCTTCGTCGGACCAGATTTTGAAGTGTTGCTCGCCAGGCGAATTTGAGACCTGGACGGCGTCAAAGACGAAGAACTCAGCTTCGGGACCGATGTAGGCGGTGTCCGCGATCCCGGTGCTCGACAGGTACTGACCGACTCGGCGAGCAACACCCCGGGGGTCACGGTTATAGGACTCTCCGGTGACGGGGTCGTTGATATCGCATACGACGTTCAGAGTCTTTGCAGCAAAGAACGGGTCGACGAACGCAGTGTCGGGGTCCGGGACCAACAACATGTCGGACTCGTTGATGGCTTTGAAGCCACGGACGGATGAACCGTCGAATCCGAAACCGTTCTCAATCGATTCGACGGTGAGTTGATGCGTCGGCATTGAGTAGTGCTGCTGCTGTCCCACGAGGTCGCAGAAACGAAAATCGATCGCCTCAACGCCTTCATCTTGAGCCAGCTTGACCAGATCCTCCGCAGATGCCACGGCGGTTTCCTTTCGTTACTTGGCCCATCCCTCGACATGTATGGGCGCAACGATTCACGTTTGTAGACGCGCGAGCTTGACACGTCGATGAAGATCGAGTCGATTAGCCCCTCGCCTGAACGGTGTTCAGACTCGTCTCGACCCATGTCACAATCGTTGCCCAAATGTGAACGGCTTGTTAACCAGGTCCGCCTGAGCGAATGCGGGTCACCCACTTTTGAAACGGTGCGGACGCCGCCTTTGAGGGGTGCCACACTGTGTCGCATGGATCGACAGCGAGAATATGTTCTCCGAACCGTTGAAGAGCGCGGCGTGCGCTTCGTTCGCCTCTGGTTCACCGACGTCCTCGGCACGTTGAAATCGGTGGCGATTACACCTGCCGATTTGGAGGCCGCCTTTGATGAGGGCGTCACCTTCGACGGTTCTGCTATCGATGGCTACTCACGGGTGCAGGAGGCCGACATGCTCGCCATGCCGGATCCGTCCACCTTCGAGATACTGCCGTGGCGCGGGGACGATACCCCGGTGGCACGCATGTTTTGCGACATCCAGCTCCACAATGGTGAACCCTTCCCGGGCGATCCCCGCCAGGTGCTGCGGCGCAACCTGCAAAAGGCGCGCGAGGCGGGGTTCACATTGTTCGCTGGACCCGAGATGGAGTTCTTTTACTTCAAGGCGCTCGACACGAATTCGCTCCTCGATCGAGGCGGCTACTTTGACCATACGGCGAGCACGAAGACCTCAGACCTGCGGCGTGACACGATCCTGGCGTTGGAGGCGCTATCAATTCCCGTCGAGTACTCCCATCATGAGGTGTCGTACTCCCAGCAGGAGATCGATCTTCGCTATGACGATGCGCTCAGCATGGCTGACGCGATCATGACGTTTCGTCACGTAGTACGAGTGGTGGCGCAGCGCCACGACGTCCACGCCACGTTCATGCCCAAACCGCGCACCGATCTTGCCGGTTCCGGTATGCACACCCATTTCTCGCTGTTTGAAGGCGACCGCAACGCGTTTGCCGATGCAGATTCGCCTGACGGCTTGTCGATGGTCGGTCGCCAGTTCATAGCGGGGCTGATGCGCCATGCACGTGAGATCACCGCCGTGACCAATCAATGGATTAACTCATATAAGCGGTTGACGGTCGGCTCTGAAGCACCGGTGTTCATCGGGTGGGCGCGCAACAACCGGTCGGCGCTCATTCGCGTTCCGCTCGTCAAACAGGGAAAGAGCTCCTCGACCCGGGTTGAGTTTCGGGCGCCGGATCCGGCGTGCAACCCCTATTTGGCCTATTCGGTGATCTTGGCAGCTGGCCTGAAAGGCATTACCGAGGGCTATGAGTTACCCCTCGAATCGACGAACAACATTTTTGAGATGTCCCAGGTTGAGCGCGTTGCCAGCGGTATCGATTCGCTACCCGAAACACTCAACGAAGCTCTCGACGAGATGGAACGCTCCGAGCTGGTCGCCGATGCCCTCGGCGAACACGTCTTTAGCTTTTTCATCCGGAACAAACGGGCCGATTGGGACGAGTATCGCCGCTACGTCAGCCCCTTTGAAGTCGACCGCTATTTAGGTGCCCTATGAGCGGGGTGCGACCCACCCCCGCCGAGGGCCCTACCGAACGGTTTCTGGCCTATCCCAATCCTCCTGATCCGTTGTTGGCACGCTTGCTTGACTCGATCCGGATCAAGTGGGTTGCTGTCAACAACGTCTCAGAGGCATTAGCGCTCGGACCGGTCGACCAGTGGGCGGGCGGCATCATCTCCGCGGACTCCGATCTCGACGGCGTTCACACTGAGCCGAGGCCTCCGCAAGTCTGAGACACGCCTGGAACCGATCATGGTCTTGATCCGCGGCGATCAGCTCGACGACCTCGAGATGCGCGAATCGCACTTCGAGGAGTTCTGCCTATTGCCGCTCGTGCCGCAGGAGTTTTCGACGAGACTGGCCTTGATGCTGCGCCGGGCGGGTGTGGCACCAGAAACCGAGCTCATCGACTATCGGGGGCTGGTGCTCAACCCCGAGACCTATCAGGCGGCTGTGGGCGACCGTCCCCTCGACCTGACTTTTATGGAGTACGAACTGCTCAAGTTCTTCGCTACCCACCCGGGCAAAGCGTTCACCCGCGAAACGCTGTTGAGCAGGGTGTGGGGTTATGAGTATTACGGCGGCGCGCGGACGGTCGACGTTCATGTACGCCGGTTGCGCGCCAAGTTGGGTGAGGAGTACGCGGGCTACATCCAAACGGTCCGTTCGGTCGGCTACCGCTTCGGCTCTGGGGGCATGGTCGGCGAAGCGGCCGGCCGATAGACACAGACGGCGAAGCGGCCGGCCGATAACCACAGACGGCGATATTTTCCCCTTTTCTCTTAGACCTATAGGGTGAGGTGGCCGGTGACTCGTGGCTCGGGGAGGCTCTCGTGGTTCGGTTTGGGGCACTACCAGGTTTGATGGTTGCCGGTTTGTTGTGGGCGGCACCGGCCTCCGGAACGTCCAACGTCATCAACGATGCGTCGGGCGCCGCGCCCATCACCGATGTGACGCCGCCCGGTCACGTGGCTGAAGTGTCGACGGCCGCGGATTATCTCGATGAGATTGGGCTGTTGGAAGAGCCGTGGCTTGCCTATCCGGGATTGTCCGCCGACTCCGACGGGGATGCTCGGCGTGACATAGCGGTCTCGGTGTCTCGGCTACACAGCGGCGAATACGTCTTGGCTGTCCGGGGAACCGATTTTGAAAACCTGTGGACCGGGCCCCTGTCTTTCGAGCAGGCGGTCGTGAACTACTTCTCCCACACGACCGAGCTTGTCAACGTAGCAACAGCGGCGCTCAGCGCTGCTCGGGTACCCGTTGACGCAGCGGTGACGGTGGTGGGGCACAGCCTCGGTGGCATGGTGGGCGTCAATCTCGCTCAACTCGACGCCAGCGAACCCGATCGGGTTCCGGGTGTCATCACCGATGTCCTGGCATCCGCAGCGCCCGTCCAGCACATGTCGACGGGAAATGCGTCGGTTTTGGTGATTGAGAACGACTCTGATGGGATTCCTCGGCTGGACGATCTCGTTGCGTGGCGGCGTCCACCGATGTTGTTCGTCGCGTTCCGTAACGATCGTTCGCAACCGCCCCAGGCACAGCATCAACATGAGGTCTATCAGCGTCGGATGCGCGCTCTTACCGCTGAACATGACCTTGGTCAGTTCCGGGGAGATCCCGCCGGAGCCGCCGCGTGGCTGCAGGCGTGGGACGTCCGCTATGTCAGTCCCGGTGTGGAGTGGACGCGGTGGTACCGCGCTGACTTCTAGATGGGCTGACTTCTAGATGGGCTGCTTAGGAGTCGGATCTGACTTCTAGATGGGCTGCTTAGGAGTCGGATCCACCTTCGGCACCCGCCTTCTCCACGGCGTGCGCGTCGAGGGACGAACCGATCAGGGCCGACCACAACAGGCCGCCCAGCATCACCGCGATTGGTAGCCCCAACACCATAAGCAGGGCGATAATGATTCCACCGATGGCCTCTCCCATGGGCTGGGAGCCTAGTCGCCAGAACTTGGGCAACGCCCGTTCGACGGGTCAGCCAACCCAGGCCCACACTTCAATCTCTACCTGACCTCCGGCTGGCAGGGCGGCCACTTGGACCGTCGAACGGGCTGGCCGGTGACCGCCGAGACCCGACGCGTAGACCTCATTGACCTCGTTGAATGCCGCGAGGTCGGTGACGAAGATCGTCGTTTTGGCGATCGCTGTCACGTCCAGCCCGTGTTCGGCCAAGACTCCCGCAACAGTCTCCATCGCTCGAGCGGTTTGAGCGCCTGGACCTCCGTCGACCAGCGAACCTGTCCGAGGGTCCATGCCGAGTTGGCCGCTCAGAATGAGCCAGGGTCCGACCCGTACCGCTGGCGAATATGGCCCGAGTGCGGGTGGGGTCACGGCACTTGTTTGTGGTTGTACAGACATCTGCCCACCCTACCGGCGTTCCAACTTGACATGAGACTGGGCGTACCCTGGCCGTGTCACCGTCGCGCACAGGAGGCGCCGTCACATGGATTGGTCACATCACCGCATATCTCGCCGGTCATTCGTCGTGGGTGCGCTCGGCGGTGCGTCGTTGCTTGGAGGAGCAAGCCTTCTCGCTGGCTGCGGCGACGACGATCCCGATGCGTCGTCGCAGAGCACAAACACCGGTTCGACCGGTGACAGCGTCTTTGGCGTTCGTTCCAGCACCGACCTAGCCGTCGGTGAGAACCGGGTTGCCTTTGGGATCGTTTCCCAGAAGGACAACGCCGTCACCGAAATATCGGCCGGCACGGTCAAGGTTGCCTTCGCATATGACGGAGGGGAACGTGGAAACTTCATCGACGCCACCCTCCGCGATCAGGGGCTGGGCGGGCGCGGGCTGTTCACCGTGCCGTTCGATTTTGATCGTTCCGGCATTTGGGACATGGCGATCGATTTGGATGGCAGCGAGCTCGCCGAGCCGCTGACCTGGCAGATCGCCGACAAGTACGCCGTTGTGGCACCGGGCGACAAGGCGCCAACCGCCCAGAGCCCGACCGTGACGGATCCGATGGATGTCGATCCGTTGTGCACCAGGGACCCGGCGTGTGACTTCCACAGCGACAATCTCGCCGATGTTATCGGCGCCGGGAAACCGGTGGTGGTGTTGTTTGCGACGCCAGCGCTTTGCCAGACGCGATTCTGTGGACCGGTCCTCGATCTCATGGTCGAGATACAACCCGACTTTGCCGATTCTGTTCTGCCGGTCCACGTCGAGATCTACTCGGGCCCCGCACTCGATGACCCGATTGTCCCGACGGTCGAGGACTGGGGTTTACCCAGCGAGCCTTGGATGTTTGCCGTCGATGGGGACGGGATCATTCGGTCGCGCTTGGACGGGGCCTTTGATCGCAACGAAATCCGTGCGCTGTTCGAAAGCGTCGCCGTTTGAATCCATCGCGGCGCGTTTTACCTACTCGCGTGCTCGTCGCGCAACGGTGTTCTCCGAACGCTCCAGGTCACCGGATCGGGCGTCGCCGCACCGACTGTTGATCGTCGTGGGTCGCGGGAAGTATCACTTCGACGCGGCCGCCGCCGCCTGCTCGGTTGCCGACGCTAACCGAGCCGCTCGCCTGTTCAGCGGTCCTTTTGACGATGTCGAGACCGAGCCCGGTTGAATCTCCTCCGCTGACGCCGCGCTCCAACGCGCGTTCAGGGTTGACAAACCCGGGGCCTTGGTCGGTGACGATCAAACGGATCTGTGATCGATCGTTGACGACTCGTACGGCGACCCCATAGCCGCACCCCTCAGGGGTGTGGGCAAAGACGTTTCCGATCAACGCATCGAGCAGAGCGACGAGATCGCCTCGAGGCAACGCCACCGATGGCAGGTTGGGTTCGACGCGGTGCGCCCAGGGCCGCTCTTGGTCCTCGGCGAGAGGCTCCCAGAAAGTCAGGCGCTCCTCGATGACTTCACCCAGGTCCGACACCTCGGGCGCATCGGTTCTGCCAGCATTGCGGGCCTCGCGAATGACCTCGGTCAGGGTCGCCTCGACATGGCCGACGTCTTCCAAAAGTCGGGTGCGGGTCTCGTCATCTTCGACGCATTCGATATCGATATTGAGCGCCGTGAGCGGTGTTCGCAACCGGTGGCTGAGATCCGCCACCAGTTCGCGTTCGGCGACGAGGAGGTGACCAATTCGCTCGGTCATCTTGTTAAACACCGCCGCGGTTTCGGCAATCTCGGCCGGTCCGCGCTCTTCGACCTTCACGTCGAGATCACCAAGACCGACCCGGTGGGCGGCCGCCGCCATGCTTTGGACCGGTTTGACCAGTGACACGGCCAGGCGGTCGAGCAGAACGACGCCCAGCGCCAAGACGACCACCGCAACGACGGTCACGATCGCGAGTGCCCCACCGACACCTGACCAGAGCGAATCACGGGTGACGAGGATCGCGCCGGAGACGTACTCGGTGGAGCCGGGGACGCGCAGCGACGCGACCACCCGGCGATCGGGTCCCACGTTCGCGGTAAATGTCTTGCCAGCCCTTGCAGCGATCAGCGTCTCGTCGTTGGCGATGTCAGCACCGATCCGCTGCGTTGGCAGGATGATCGATGTCGTATCCGCGCCGTGCTCCACGACGATTGCACTGAGGGAGTCTTCGAGTTCCAAGAAGGTGGCAGCGGTCAGCCCGCGCGACGTAATCGCTTCAACGGATTCGAGCGCTACATCGATCGCGTCGCTCTCGGCATTGACCAACGATCGTTTGAAGGCGTTGTCGCGCGCCACGAGGAGCAGTGGCACAAAGAACGCGACGGTCACGGCGACCGCGGCCGTGGTCCCGATCAGGACCAGCTGCCGCCTCAATCGACTTCGTCAGGATCCACCAAACGCACCCCGACGCCACGAACGGTTCGCAAAAAGCGGGGTTCCGCCGCGCTTTCGCCAAGTTTGCGACGCAGCCATGAGAGGTGAACGTCGACCGTTTTGTCAGCCCCGCCGTACGGCTGACGCCACACCCCGGCGAGGATCTCGCGCTTCGTGACGACCGTTCCCGCTCGAGCCGCGAGGTAGGCGAGGAGGTCGAACTCCTTGCGGGTGAGCTCAAGTTCATCCCCCGCGACGGTGGCTTGACGGGTCGCGGGGTCGATCCGGAGCGTCCCAACTACCAGTTCTGCAGACGCGTCGTCGGTCGATGTTCGGCGCAGAATCGCGCGAATCCGCGCATCGATCTGGGCCGCCGAGAAGGGCTTGACCACATAGTCGTCAGCGCCATCGTCGAGAATCCTGACGATCTCACCCTCTTCATCACGAGCGGTTGCGACCAGGATCGGGACGCTCGAAGTCGCACGAATCATCTTGACGACTTCGGATCCGTCGACATCGGGCAGGCCGAGATCCAAAATGACAACCTCGGGTCCGAACTCGACAACTTGCCGAATTCCGTCCATCCCACGGGACACAGAGCGAACTTCGTGTCCCCGTTGGGTCAGCATCCGCACAAGGGCTTCGCGGATTCGTTGGTCGTCTTCGATTATCAGAAGTGATGGCATCGGTGGGTCAGACTACGCGTCGGAGCATGTCGGTCGCTCCCTTGAGGGAATCTTAAATCCGATTTTGTAACGGCTTGTCACTGGACGTGACCTCGATCGGTCACAATAGCTACGTGAACAACTTGAGGTTCGTCGCTCTCTGGGGCGCGGCCGCGATTTTGGCCTTGGTGGCTGCGCACGTCGGTTTCGATGCTGCGGCCAGCAAGGTTGTCGCGTCTCCGCCACCGGACGTCGGCCAGGTACTTGCGGAAGGGTCTCAAGAGACCGCCACTGCGAGCCCTGCCGATGTGGTGCCGCGCGCCAACGACGAGCCCGTGGTTCCTGACACCGCGTTTTCTGCGACCACCGGCAACGCTTCGGACCCGGTCATCAACTACACCCCGACCTCCGCGCCTTCCGATTCCCTACCCCCGGCCTCTCAGGACGCTGGTTCCGGGACTGTTCCGAACACCGGTCTGGGTACTCAGAACACGGTGACTCCGGGACCGGTACTGATCCCTCAAATTCCGGCCGGGGTTGACATTCCGACGATCTCGGTGCCGCCAGCGACCGCGCAAGAAGCCGTCAGCCGCGGTTCGACCGCGACCACCACCCCCGCTGCGTCCGCAACGACCAAGCCGTCGACACCGCGTTCGTCGGTCACGACCGCGCCCACAGTGATCACGAGCCCCACAGCACCAGTGGTTTCTCCGCCGAGTACCCGGCCTACGGCGACCACTGCGGCGCCAGGTGCGACGGGGTCTACGACGGCGACAACGCCAGCGAGCACAACACCTCAGGCCACGACTCAGCCGTCCTCGTCGTCAACGACGACGCAGCCTCCCAATCCGGGTGACGTCGATGTCGTATCGGTGGAAGTCCCCGAGGCCGAAGGCACCAACATCGCCGTGACGTCGTCGTCGGGAACCGGTCTCTTGACGGTGTTGTTGACCCAGAAGAACGGCGAGCGAATTGGCATCGCTGACATCCAGCGGACTGAAAGCAACCTGATCATCATCGACGTCAACCAGAACCGTTACATCGTTGGGTACCAGTGGGACATGACCGCTGGCGTCTTGCGCATAACGGGCGTCCAATTCATCCCAGCACCGGCGACGCCTCAGTCTGAAGAAGCCACCAACGTGGAGTAGTGCGGGCGTTCAGGAGCCGGCGGGCGCTATTGCCGCTCGCTCAGCCACGGCAGCTTCTGTGACGACCATATGGAAAGCGGCGCCCTGAGGGCGCCGCTTTCCATGAGTGACATCATTCCCACTGGAGCTACTGCCACTGGGGCTGTTGCCACTGGGGCTGCCTTTGCCCCCTCCCGCAGTGCTGAACCCTTGACATCGTCAGGGCTGAATCCCAGCGCTCAACCCTTGGGGCTGAACCCGTAGAGCCGGGCGAGGACTTATTGCAGAGCCCCATGAGCGCTCGACAGTGTGTTAGCTAAAGGATTGTCCGCAGCCGCAGGTGCGGTTGACGTTGGGGTTCGAAATAGCGAAACCCGATTCGTTCAAGCCTGTCTTGTAATCGAGCGTGGCGCCTTGGAGGTACTGGGCGCTTGCCGGGTCGACGATGACGCGAACATCGCCGTACTCCGCTGAGGTGTCATCATCGGCCGACTCGCCGTCAAAGAACATCTCGTAGCTCAATCCAGAGCATCCACCTGGACGAACCGCCACTCGCAATGCGAGCGCGGCATCGCCTTCGGCATCGATCAGTTCCTTTACCTTGGTCGCCGCAGCATCGGTAAGTGTGATCATGTTGCAATCTTCTCCAAAATTGTGACGGACTGAGTCTCGTCAGGGGCAACACAGACTTCGCAAACGGTATCCGCTTCAAGAACCAGCTGACCCGCATCGATTATTCGCAAACCGGAACCTTCTGCCAGGGCGTCGCAGAGACCTTGGTGAATTCCACAGACCAGCTCGGCGTGTTCGTCGGCTACGGGACGGTAGGGACAGCTCACAAAACCGACGACGGTACCCGCTTCGCCCTCGCGCACGACCGTATGAAAGCCGACTTGTTCAAGCGCCTTGGTGAACCCTGAAACACCCTGGGCTGGTTCGAGACCTTCGATCAGGTCACGGCCAGCAGCCCTTGCTGCGTCTCCGTCGATGCCGTGGCTATCGGCGAGATCTGCGAGCACGCTCGCTAGCGTTCCGATCGGAGCTTCGGGCCAGACCGACATGATCGCCTGGGGATTGGCACGATACCGATGAAGTGGCCGACCGGGCTGACCCGTGTGGTGAGCCTCGAGAACCACCAAACCCGATTCGCGCATCTGATCCAGATGCGGACGGACACTGTTTGGATGCAGACAGACTTTGTCTGCCAACTCTTGGACCGACCAACCACGGTCGGATTCGTTGAGGATACTGAAAAGGGTCCAACGCGTGTCGTCCGCCAACACTTTGAACAACTGCCGCTGGTCCATGGCTTGACCGTACCCGCGCTTTACGCCTATTTTCAAGGCAACTCCCGGTTTTAATGCGAGCGACACGCGCGCTGCCATACGGTTTCGAACCCATGGACAGTTGTGGTTCTGGAGACATGTCGATGAGCACCACGCCACGAGCGTCCGATATCTCCAAGCTTCTCGAAGCGGTTCCCGACCCCGAACTGGGGAGCAACATCGTCGATCTGGGGATGGTGGGTGACATCACCATTTCCGACGGTACGGTCACAATCCCGATCAAGTTGACCATCGCATCGTGTCCGCTGCGCGGTGAGATTCGTGACGCCGTCACCGAACGGATCAACGGCATCCCCGGGGTGGACAAGGTCAAGGTGGTCACGACCGAGATGACCCAAGAGGAGCGCAGTGCCCTCATGGATCGAGCGCGCGCGCTGCGGCCGATCGTGCACCCGACACCGAGATCCCGCCCACGACCCGAGTCATCGCGGTCGCGCCGGGCAAAGGTGGCGTCGGCAAATCCTCGGTCACGGCCAATCTCGCTGCGGCGGTCGCACGGTCGGGTCATGTCGTCGGCGTTCTCGACGCTGATATTTGGGGCTTTTCTATCCGCGGTTGTTGGGTGCCTCAGATCGACTTGGCGGCGAGGATGGCAAGATCGATCCGATCGAGATCCCCATCACCACGGTGGCTCCAGCCAGCAGCGGCTCCGCCACGAACGACCCGCCTGCCGGGATGATCAAGATGGTGTCGATGGGTTCGCTCGTCGAAGAAGAGGACAAGGCCCTGATGTGGCGAGGGCTCATCCTTGCAAAGGCCGTCGAGCAGTTCCTGACCGATGTTCGGTGGGGTGAGCTCGACTATCTCTTCATCGATATGCCGCCGGGGACAGGCGATATCCAGATGGCGCTGTCTCGCCTACTCCCCCGGGCTGAACTGATCGTCGTCACGACACCCCCGAAGAACGCGCAGCGGGTGGCGTCAAGGGTGGCAGATATGGCCCGCCGGTCCTATCTCAAGGTCATTGGCGTCGTCGAGAATATGAGCTCACTCATCTGCGCTCACGGTGAGCGGATCGACGTTTTTGGCTCGGGTGGCGGACAAGCGCTCGCCGATTCGCTCGGCGTACCGCTGTTGGGTTCTATTCCGTTGGAGCCTTCGGTCAGCATCGACGGCGATGAGGGCACTCCGGTTGTGCTCGGACATCCCGACAGCATCGCAGCGGCGCGTTTTGAGGCGATTGCCGACCGGATCATCGACGAGATCGCACCGATCCGCTCCATGGAAGGTTGCACCGCGCGCATGCTTGCGGCGATCGAAAACTCTCCTTCCTGAGAGGCCTATCCTCCGGGCCTCATCAGTCCGCTCCAGTCCCGGGACTTGATCCAACGTCGAACCGGCCAGCACGCCACATATGACCCAAGAATGGTTGCAGCGGTGATCGCTGCCAATGTCGGCACCGGCCACGTCATCGCGAGATGCGGACCAAAGCGCTCGGTAGCGCCGAGTAGTCGGTCCACGGTGAACAGAGCGAGGAAGAGCCCGAGCATGACACCAATGCCGCTGACGAGTAGTCCTTCGTAGGTCAGCATCCACGCGAGATCCTTCTCGGTGGCTCCCATCGATCGAACGATGGCAAGCGATCGGCGCCGCTCCCACGCAGCACGGGCCATGACGACGCCGAGACCGCCCATACCAGCGATCAGACCGAGGCCGAGGTACGCCTGGAACAGGCGGAACAGGCCGACTTGGGTCGAAATTGCGTCGCCGACGATCTGCTCGAAACTTTGGACCTCGAGTCCGAGATCTGCCATTCGATCGGTGAACGCCGCCACCTCGACGTCATCGAGGTCGGGTTTCCAACGCACATATGACAGGTCAGCACTCGGTTGGGTGCCAAAGGCGGCGTCGGCTGTTTGGCCTCCCATGAGCACACCGAGCCGAGCGAACGGGTCTTCGGTTACGCCAGCGACGGTCACCTCCGTCGCGTTCGCCGTTCGTACATCTACGAGCGTCAGCCGATCACCAACCTTCGTCTGGTACTCGGGCAAACCGGCGCGCTGCTGGCCCATATAGGGATCGACGATCACGAGTCCCGGTGTCTGGGCGACCTGCTTGAACAGTTCGGCATCGCTCGCGGCGCCACCGCGGTCGCGAAGCGCTGGCGGACCGACCTCGGCCCACTCTTCACCGAATACAGCGACCGGCCAGAAAACACCATCGCTGTCGGCGGGATAGACATCTGCGTACAGCCGTGCCACCGGCGCTGCGACGGCGACCGCCGGATCGGCGGCGATCGAGTCCGCTGCGATCGGTTGTCCGGGTGCCGCACTCAAACGAACACTGGCGCCACCCGCCGCGTCCTCCACAAAGGAGTGGCGCTGCCCGGTGAACGAGCTCGTCATGACCGTCGCAAAGATGAGCACGAACATCACCATCGCAAATGACGCGACGATCAAACCAACCCGTACCCGCTGCTCGCCGGGCCAGGTCGCAGCGAGGCGCCATGACCAACCACCAAAGCGGCCGGTGAGGCGATCAGGCCAGAACCCCACGACCAGAATGGTCGCGGACGCAGAGGCCAGGACCCCAAGCACTGCAAACGCGACGACGCCAAGCTCCGCCAAATCCCCTGGCGCCATAACCATTGCGGCCATCGTCCAGAACAACATGCCTCCGCCCGCCCAACCAAAGGCTCTCCGACCGTAACGGGTCACGAACACCGCACCCAGTCCGGCACAGATAAGCGGCGGCCCGACAACCAACGCGACCGTGTTGGAGGCAATAGCACTCCAGATCGATACGGTCACGCCGACGATTGCCAACACCAGTCCGATCTTGGCCGTGCGCAGCGGCGCCTGCCCCGTGTGACTCAGAGACAAACCATCAAGGTCTTCACTCGCCATGGCGCTCACCGCGGACATCGAACGCTGACGGCGCATCCACACCAATGTCACCGCGCCCGACAGCCCGATTCCAGCGACCGCTGCCCACAGCAGCGAGACCCATCGCACACCAAACTGCAGGTCGAAGGGTTCGCCCACGACCCCACCGCTTCCCACGATGTCTGCCAGACCACGCACGACGAGCAGCGCGAGCCCAATTCCCCCGATCGTTCCGATCACAGCGCCCACGATCGAGACCAAGGCGGCTTCATAACCGAGGACCGCACCGATATCTGCTGGTCTGAGCCCCAACGCTTTGAGCGTTCCGAGCTCACGGCGCCGGTACTGGGTCAGCATGGTGACGATGTTGATCGTCAACAACAGCCCGGCGACAATCCCGAACAGCCCCAACGCGGCAAAGAGCGAACCGAGCTCTGCGCTCTGCACATTTGCGATCCTCAGCACGTTGTCCTTGACCGGCTGGACCGACAGCCCCGTACCCGCCAGCGCCGCGCCCGCAGGACTCGCTGGCAACGCCTTGGAATGGGTCACACCACCAGGTTGTGAGATGCCGATGTAATAGACCGTGCCGGGGATGGCAGCATCGGTCGGAACATTCGATGCCGGGGCGATGACGTTGTACGACGCTGACCCCAAACCCAGGTCGAAGCCAGAGAGACCGGCTCGCGGAGCGATCCCATCGACCGTATCGGACAGCCATTGCCCGCCGAGCCAGACCTCGATGTCGTCGCCGACGACGATGTTCAAGCGGTTCGCTACATCGGATGTGACGAGCCGGCCGTCCGTTCCCAAAGTCGCCCATTGTTTGGTGGGAAGGCCTTGACCGCTTTCGAATCGATCCGCTCGTTCGGCGTCGACGACGATGATGCGGGCGTCGGCGAGCACCCGACCGTCATGGCGCAGCGCAACCGGAATCGTCCGGAACGCCACAACGCCGTCGATCTCGGCACTCGATTCGTCGAGCTCGCTCAAGAGGCGCGTCGCAGCGTTCCACTGTGCTTGGTCGGTGGTCTCGACCAGTTCATCGACGGCGCCGAGATGCTCGTACGCAACAGCTCGGATAGACGCCTTCACGCTGTCGCCGACGATCAGCGAGGCGCTGATGAGAGCGGTGGCGAATGCGACACCGGCGGCGATCAAGACCACCGCCATCGGCCTGCGAGACGCATGTAACCAGGCGAGACGCAGGTTCAGACGGCGCCGGGTCGTCCGCGCGGTCACCTGTGCGTCGGCCCGGTCTCGTCGGATTCCTGACGTCGACGTCCTCGGCGCCCATCCCTGCCTGGCCCATCGTCGAGCGCGCCGGTCGCATTGCGGGGCGGGCGTCGGTGAACATCACCATCGACACGCGGGTCGCGTCCGAGCCGTCGACGCCCCGAGGAGCGAGGGCGGCGGTCCTGTCCGATGACTCGGCCGTCTTCCATGACGACGACGCCCGAGGCATAGCTCGCGATCTGCGGCGAGTGCGTGACCAACACGATCGTGGCACCCGCCTGATGGAGATCGACAAACAGCTCCATCACATTGGCAGCGTGTTCACTGTCAAGGTTTCCTGTCGGCTCGTCCGCCCAGATGATCGCAGGGTTGTTCACGATCGCCCGAGCGATGGCGACCCGCTGTTGTTCACCGCCGGACAGTTCGTTCGGTCGATGGTCGAAGCGGTGGGTCATCTCGACCGACGCCAAACAGTCTTCCGCTCGTCGGCGGGCCTCGTCCTGGCCGACTCCCGCCATGAGCTGTGGCAGTTCGACGTTTTCCAAAGCCGACAGCAGCGGCAGGAGATAAAACGACTGGAAGACGAAGCCCATCTGCGAGTTCCGTAGGTCCGCCCGAGACTTCTCATCGAGCTGCGCCACGTCGACACCGTTCAGCATGACCTCACCGCGATCCACCGCTTCGAGGCCCGAGGCACAGTGCAGAAGGGTCGACTTGCCCGATCCGGAAGCGCCCATCACCGCCAGAAACGACCCGGCCGGTACCGAAAGACTCACCGCGTCAAGGGCCCGCACCGGGACTTCTCGACCGCGGTATTCCTTGGTGACCCGATTGAGCTCTAACAGGGAACCCGATCTGGTCGGGTTGGGCGAGCTATGGCCTTGGGACCGCTGATTCACGGCGCAAGTGTAGTTTCCGGCGCAGCGAGCGCCCCGGACCCCCACGCTCCCCCAAACTTTGCCCGGCGCCGTCGCAGCGAACTCTCGGGGAGCGGACTCTCAGGGCCGAAACATTGACAGACGGGGTGTTCAAGCCCAGTACTCACAATGTCCCGTGCGGCAGAGCGCCACTCCGTACACGTCCACCAGATGGTCCGCATCTGAAAGGGCAGACAGCGCTCACGTGGCGCCGTCGACCGCTGTGAGCGCGCAGACCAGCAGTCTCAGTGCCCTAACCGCTGGTCTATCGCCGATCGTTTACCGAAAATGCCCCGAAAGTACAGGGCGTTGCTTACAGTCGTTAATGTCATTTTCTTGCGGAAAAAGCGCGACCAAAAGTTGCCAGCCACGCGGAGTCTCTAAACGGAAAAAGGAACTGGAGTCAACTTTGCGGCCTCGGCCGCTGCCAGGTGGACGCGCCGCCTTTCGCTTTCGGTTTGTCCGCCCCAAATACCAAACGGTTCAGAGGTGGACATCGCCTGCATGAGACACTCATCACGAACCGAACAACGTGCGCAAACTTCCTTTGCACGGCGCTCGCGACGTGCACGCTCATCTCTGCGCTCGAATCGGCTCGGCGCAAAGAACAGATGTGTCTCAGGCCCCCGACATGCGGCCCGAAGATGCCAGCTCTCGTTAAACAAAGGTGCCATTTCGATCTTTCCTTGCGCAGCTTTTGATTAGGTACCGCTCAAGCTACACCACGAATAACCCCAGAACAAATGGTCTTTTCGCAATGATTGAATTCGCAAATACTTGTACTGACTTCACGTGTTGAAACTCAATGACAGGTAAACGACAAACCCCATTGCCAACAATCGGCCACAACCCTCAAGCGATGCCACGTATCACAAGAACCACGCAAAGGCCACCGTCAGCGCGACGCAGGGCATCGATACCCGAAGAGTGCAGCCGAACAAATCAACCGGGTGCCAACAATGGCTCAAAACCGCTGCAGGTATGCAAAGGCCAGAAGTTTCTCAGACCATGACGGCCGTCTCGCTCTGCTCGGTTCGCCGTTGCGTTTGGGCGTACCTCAACAACGACAGCGCCCGAACCCAGACCCTGCTAGGCGCGAGTACATCGTGACCGAGGTGCTACCGCCTGCCGACAGCCAGCAGTCCCGTTCGAGACCTGGCCCATCCCCCGAGTCTCGAACAGTTGGACCGATCGGTCCGCAAACGTGTGGTTATGGGGGTGACCGGCGCGAGGCGTCTGTTCAGTCCTCTAATGAGACCGGCTCGACTTCGACTTCGAGTCCCTGGATGCCGACGACCGTCACCGCAACGCCAGCGGCCAACGGACGGGCGCGGTTGGTGACAGCGCGCCAGGGGGCTCCATCGATCATGACAATGCCACGAGCAGCGATCGGCGATTGCGTGATCCCCTCGCGGCCGATGAGGCCCTCTCGGCCGACGGTGGGCGTCCCAAATCGAGACCGGACCATCGCCGTCATACCCCCGACGACGAAGAGCACGGTAGCGACCGTGCCGATGATCACCAGCCACCACGGGACGGTGACGGCGGCAGGCCCCGAGAACAGCCGTGCGGACCCCAACGCGACAAACGCCGTTCCTAGCGCCGTGTACGGCCCCAAGGTTCCCGCCTGGACCTCGACTGCGAAACAGATGAACGCCAGACAGATCAGCGCCACCGCCCAGGTGTTGACCGGCAAATGCGACATACCGAAGAAGGCGCCGACCAAGGCTAATGCTCCGGTAGCCGACGCCAACCCTACCGCTGAGGCGTAATACTCGAACAGGATAAGGGCGAGCGCACTGATCAACAGCAGATACGCGACCCGGGGACTCACCAGCGTGTGTTGGAGTTGCTGGGCCAATCCCAACTGCAAGAACCGAATCTGCTGGTTTTCGCTCAGGCGACGGACGCCGGTCGTCTCATCGGTGATCGTCCGGGCGGTGGACAAGACGACTTGACCGGCCCGCGTATCGACCGACGCCCCGTCGACGCCAACGATCGCTTCGCCCAGGATGACAGCCTTTTGTTCGATGAAACCCGATGCAACCGCCTCATCAGCATCGAGACCGCCGTCGGCAGCGGCCGACATCCAGTCGCTCGGCCTACCCGTCTCCGCGAGGAGTTCTTCGAGCAATGCCCGATCGGATGCTTGATCAGACGCCGAGGTGCGGTCGAGTCGCGACGGCACGGGATCACCGATCGTCGCACCGTCGGCGATGGCGTTCAGATGTGCAGCAGCGACGAGTTCGGCCGCACCCCCGCTAGCCGTCGCACCGGAGGGACCCACCCAGGCAAGGACCGGCACCTCTGAGGCCCGGATCTGATCGGTGAGCTTGGCGACGTCGACATCGAGCGCGCCCGGCGCGTCGATCTGCAACAAGATCATGGTGACATCGAGCGAATCGGCTTGTTCGAGCACATCGGAATCATCGACGCCGTCACCGGATCGATCACGCCATCGACTTTGACCACGTCGATACGTTTATCGTCGAGCCACGCAGGATCGAGACTGGGGTCGGTGTCGGTGCCGGGGAGCGAATCGGACCGGTCCGACTGTTCTCGGCGAACCGTTGTCGTCGATGTGGACGCCGGAGAGTCGTCGGCCAGTTGAGCGGTGACTTCCTGTGCGCCCGCGCGATACCCGCCACCGGCGTTGGCGAGAAGAGATGCCACGGCGACGCCGAGCAGCAGAAACGCCGACGCCAGCCTCGGCTTGGAACGATTTGTTTCACATCCACGTGGCCGACCTGCCGAAGTTGTCTCGTGGCCCCGGACCTCGTAGGCGACGCGCGCCCTGAGCGCGACCGAACGACGCCTTGATCAAGCTGCAGTCTTCACGGCACCGTGGGCCATCGTCGAACCGGGTCATCGGACCGCAAGCTTCCACTAGTGTCACGCCTGTGACCGACACCAATTCCTTCTGGGAGCAATCCCGCGTTCTCATCGTGGCCGGTAAAGGCGGGGTCGGCAAGACAACCGTGACGGCAGCTCTGGCCGTTGCTGCGGCCAAGACCGGCCGCAGCGTGCAGATTGTCGAAATCGAAGGAAAGTCGGGCCTATCACGACTATTCGGTAGTCGACCGCTTTCCGACATCGATCAGCAGTTGGCCCCCAATATCCGAGGGCGCCAGATCACGTCGCTCGCCGCGCTGCTCGAGTATTTGAATGATCACGGGATGCGACGGGTCGCGAAACGAATGATTCGCTCAGGTGTCGCCGATGTCGTCGCGACAGCTGTCCCAGGACTCCGAGATCTGTTGGTGATGGGCAAAATTCGTCAGATGCAAGAAGCCAGGGTCGCCGATGTGATCGTGGTCGATGCACCTGCAGCCGGTCACGCCCTCGCCTTCCTTGCGACACCTCGTCGTATGGAGCAGGCCGCCCGGGTGGGTCCGTTGCGAAGTCAGGCTGAGCGGGCGGTTGCCATGCTCGAAGATCCCTCCCGTTGCCGGGTCGTTCCCGTCACGCTTCCCGAGCACACGCCGGTTTCAGAGATGATCCAGACCGCTGAGTGGCTCACCAGCCAGGCCGGCGTGGTGTTGGCACCAGCGATCGTCAACATGGTCAATCCCGACGTGTCGATCCTCGCCGATCAGTCGGCGGCTTCTCTCACGACGGCCGCTGACCGCGCAGGTCTTGGCTGGCCCGAGGAACTTATCGATGCATGCGCGCAAAGCGCCGCCTTCGCCGTTGCCCGGGGTGAACAACAGCATGCAGAGATCGCACGGCTCGCCAAAGAAACACAACTCGACTTGGTCTCGCTCCCGCTCATTTTCGAGGCCGAAGTCGACCGCTCCGGTATCGATCATCTGGCAGACGCCTTCACGGCTGGCATCCAAGCAACCGACCGGTCAGCAACCCACACGGCAGCAACCGGGCTCGATGCGACCAACGCCGATCCGACCGCGAACTCCAATGGGGGCCCACGATGAACCCTCGACTCACCAACGTCATCGAGCGTTCCAAGATCGTCATCGTGTGCGGTACGGGCGGCGTAGGCAAAACCACGGTGTCCGCGGCGCTGGCGTTGCATGGTGCGACACAGGGCCTCAACGCCGTGGTCGTGACCATCGACCCGGCTCGACGGCTAGCGCACACGCTCGGACTCGACAACCTGCCAAATCGACCTCAGCAGATCGACCCATCGTTGTGGCAACCCCATCTCGCCCACTCCTCTCAAGGGGCGAGCGACGATGTGGCAGCGGCGAGTGCCCACACCGACAGTTCCAGCACCGCCGGCGCTACCGCCGGAACGTTCTGGGCGTTACAACTGGATGCGAAGGCCACATTTGATGACCTGATCCGTAGCCAGTCAGAGAACCCGGCACAGGCCGAACGGATCCTCGCCAACCAGATCTACCGCAACCTCTCCGGAGCGCTCGGCGGGACTCAGGAATATATGGCGATGGAAAAGCTCTATGAGATCGAGTCGAGTCAGCAGTTCGACCTCATCGTCGTCGATACTCCACCGAGTCGGCACGCGCTTGACTTCCTCGAAGCACCCGGCCGTCTGAACCGCTTCCTCGAACACCCGGTCACCCGGTTGTTAACCGCGCCGACTCGGCTCTATCTGCGCGCCGCCAACCGGGCGATGATGGGTTTGTTGCGCGCCATGAGTCGTGTCGTAGGCGCCGAGGTCGTCGAGGATGCGGTCGCGTTTTTCGGCGCCTTTGAAGGTATGGAGGCGGGCTTTCGCCAGCGAGCTTCCCGGATCGAAGCGGTGATCAACTCCAGCGACACCTCGTTCCTGGTGGTCACGTCACCGCGACAAGATTCGATCGAAGAGGCGCGCTTCTTTGGGCGGCGACTCCGCGAGACCGGCCAGAAGGTAGCTGGCGTGATCGTCAACCGCGTTCACCCACGACGCACCGACCGCACCGCCGAACAATTCGCTGCCGACAAAGAGACATCTGAGACCGACCCAACGTTGCGTGCGGCCGTCGACAATCTCGCCCGGTGGGAGGCGCTGGCTGCACGCGAACAGGACCAGGTGTCGGGTCTGGTGGCAGATCTTGGGGCGACGGTGACGGTGATGATTCCCCAATTCGGGCGCGAGATCTATGACATGGCGAGCCTCAATCACATGAGCGAGTCTTTGTTCGCTGGCGGAGAAAAGTAACGTGTCGACCGTGGCTACCGTTCTTGTCGCAAGCGACGCCCCGTGGATTCAACAGGAAGCGCGTTCGGCCTTGGCCGCGCGCGATATGTCGGTCGAAATCGTCGACAACGGCGTGGGTATCGCCGATGCGGTGTCAAAGCACCATCCTGACGTGGTGATTCTCGACATGCAGATCTCCAACATGGGCGGATTTGCGGCCTCTCGTGAGCTGCGTCTTGAAGCCGGGGCAGGCCGCTTGCCAGCCACCAAGATCGTCCTGCTGCTCGACCGAGAAGCCGATCGTTTTCTGGCTGATCGGTCCGAGACCGATGCCGCCGTCTTGAAGCCGCTCAACGCTGGCGCGTTGCGTCAAGTCGTACGGCGCCTCATTGCGGCACCGGCGAAGGCCGACGCCTAACCTCTTGCCTGGTTCGCTCCGTGGCGTGCGGGGCGGACGAAATACCCGCCTAGAATGGTCGGCCATCGGGACGTAGCGCAGCTTGGTTAGCGCGCAGCGTTCGGGACGCTGAGGTCGCGGGTTCGAATCCCGCCGTCCCGACCATCTAGATAATGAACGGCCGTGCCCCCGCAAAGGGCACGGCCGTTCATTCGTTTACCGAAACCGCTGGTCCGCCCTTAGAGGGCAGCACAGCAACTAGCGCGAGGCGAGATATGTTGGGCGTGGTTCGGTTCCGCCGAACGGCTCGACCAGACGATTCGCGACGCTGTTGAACACGACGAACAGGTTGGTCCGGTCATACGGGGTCATGTTGTTGGGTGATCCGTGCATCAGATTGCAATCGAACATGCACACCGAACCAGGACGCATCTTGACCGCCACGATCTCGGACTCTTGGGCCATCGCGCTCAGGTGAGCATCCTCGGGAACGCCGTAGCTTTGGCGGCGCAGGGACTCTTCGAAATGCCGTTCTGGCGTTCGTCCCGCGCAGCTCGCGTAGCTTCGGTGCGAACCTGGAATCACCATCAACGGACCGTTGATGGCCGTGTTCTCGGTGAGTGCAAGAGAGCAGCTCAACGCCCGCATCGCTGGCATACCATCCTCGACATGCCAGGTCTCAAAATCTGAATGCCAGGGAAAGGCCTTACCCACAAACGCCCGTTTGCAGTTGATTCGACTCTGGTGCACATAGACCCCTGAACCCAAGATCTGGCGCGCAGCGGCAGCGAGAAGGCCGGTTCTCGTCAGCGGGCTGAACTTCGGGTCGGACTCGTGCACAGCAAAGAGCGAGCGCCGCTGCGAACTGTCCGGCTCGTTCACCGCGATCGCGCCCTCGGCAGCATCGATGAGCTCTTGGGCGTAGGCGTTGAGTCGCTCCGCCTCGTCGGATGTGAGCACGTCCTCGATGATCACGTAACCGGCGTCTGCGTAGTGAGCGAGCTGTTCGGCGGACAGCGGTCCTCCGTCGATCTCGGCGTTCCACACCACAGGGTCATGCCGCTCGATGATCTCAGGAACGGCGCCGACACGCGACGGATAACGGTCGATGATGGTCACGCTTCCTCCTCGGTCAGGAGGGGATATCCCCCATGTGCGTCGTGGGTTTCGGTTCCGACGCACGGCGGGTTGAAGACGCACACGCAACGGAACTCGTCGATGACGGTCAGCGTGTGATGGTCGTGTTCGTTGAGCGCGTAGACAACTCCGGGTTCGATCCTGTGCACTTGACCGGTTGCGTGGTCGGTCAGGTCCGCTGACCCTTCGATGCAGTAGACAGCTTCGAGATGGTTGACGTAACGCATCTCGGTCACGGTCCCGGCGCCCAGCACGGTGTCGTGCAGAGAAAAGCCCATACCGTCGGCAGCGAGCAGCAGCCTCCGCGACTTCCAGGTTGGGGCGTTCGTTTCCCGGTCGGTGCCCAGGATGGACTCAAGACTTCTGATGATCATCGGGCTTCGCCCCTCATTTCGCTATGACATCGTCAACCGCAGAACGGAGGATGCCGAGACCCTTGGCCAGCAGCGCCTCATCGATATTGACCGGGGCGAGGATCTTGATCACTTCGCCGCGTGGCCCCGCCGTTTCGACGAGGAGCCCTCGCTCGAAAGCCAAAGCGCACACCGCGTCGGCCAACGAGGGATCCGCGCAGACGATGCCCTGGATCATCCCTCGACCACGCACCTCGGTGAAGTGGTCGGGATAGGCGTCGCGCATCCGTTCGAGCTCGATGTTTACCAACAAAGCGCGATCGGCAACCCCGGATGACAGCGCGCCATCGGTCCACCATTCCCGCAGCGCAGCCGCCGCGGTGACAAATGCGAGGTTGTGGCCGCGAAACGTCCCGTTGTGCTCACCCGGAGCGAAGACATCCCAGCGGGGATCGAGCAGGACGATCGAGAACGGAACTCCGTACGCAGAAAGCGACTTGGACAGACAGATCAGATCGGGTTGGTACGGCAGATCCATATCTTCGAAGGAGAAGAAGGTGCCTGTCCGTCCACAACCGACCTGGATATCGTCGACGATCAGCAGAACACCAGCTTCACGGCACATCGCAGACAGGCGACGCATCCACTCCGGCGAAGCCACGTTGACCCCACCTTCGGCCTGCACGGTTTCGACGATGACCGCTGCGGGGAGTTCAAGTCCTGACCCTTGATCGGCCAGCATCGCCTCCAACTGGTCCAGCGTGTCGACACCCTCACCGAAGAAGGTCTCAAACGGCAACGCAACCGTGTCGCTTAACGCCACCCCCGCACCGCCGCGCTTGTACTGGTTGCCCGTCACTGCTAGAGCGCCGAGGGTCATGCCGTGGAACCCATTGGTGAAATACGCGACACTTTGCCGTCCGGTGACCTTGCGGGCGATTTTTAGGGCCGCTTCGACGGCGTTCGTACCGGTCGGCCCGGGGAACATCACCTTGTAGTCAAGGCCCCGCGGCTCGAGGATGAGCGATGACAAGGTTTCGAGAAAGTCACGTTTGGCCACCGTCATCATGTCGAGCGAGTGGGTGACGTACCCGGCGGAGATGTGGTCGATCAGCGCTTGGCGGATCTCCGGCGGATTATGGCCGTAGTTGAGAGCGCCAGCGCCGGCAAAGAAGTCGATGAAGTCACGGCCATCTTCATCGGTGAGGACCGCGCCCTGGCCGGTCTTAAAGACGGTCGGCCAGCCGCGGCAATACGAGCGGACCTCGGACTCTAAACGATCGAAAGTGTCCGTTGGTGTGGGTGCATACAGAACCATGGATATATCTCCTGGTAGTTGTGAAGCCGCCGAACGACGCGACACACCCGCCGCGGAACGCGACAAAGCGGCGCCGTCGTGGCGCTGGTGTTAGAAGGGGCCGATACGGAAACGGAATTCGGGCTGATGGCCCGATCCGAAAAGATCGGCTCCGTAACATTCCTGGCGTTCGAGTTGGGCATCCCAACGCGACGCAAAGGATTCGAAGAGACGCGTCGAAGCGTCATTGTCTGGCGTGACCGTTGCTTCGAGGAAGCGAACCCGGGGAGTTGTCGCGCGGCGTACCAGGTGATCGAGCATCTCTGACGCGATCCCTTGGCCGGCGAAAGCATCGCCGGTCGCGATCTGAAAGACGAAGAGCGTCTCTGGATCCTCGGGTGCCCGAAAACCGGTCGCGAAGCCGATGACTTCACCGTTGGCTTCGGCAACCACGCTGGTCTCGGCGAAGTAGTCGCCGAACATCACGTAGGAATACTCAGAATTGAGGTCGAGGTGATCGGCCGCTAGCCGGTGCATCGCCCGGCCATCGGCCGGAGTGGGTTTGCGGAGAACATCAAGACGTCGGTTGGTCCCGATCGAAGAGATAGGGAATCACCACCCGTGGGATGGACGACAGGTACGCGTCAACAAGGGTAAACAGACCGGCGTTACCGAATACCAACCGTAAACGAAGCTTTGACCCGCCGGCGACCAAGCCGACGGTTGGCAAGCGCGCCGAAACCGACACAGACCTCAAGCGTCCGCAGATCGGCGCTAGGAACGCTGGGCCAGTGCTACTTCGAGCATCTGAACGGCGTTGAGCGCCGCACCTTTGCGCAGGTTGTCACCGGTAACCCACAGGTCGAGCGCGCCGGGCCTGGAGACATCCTCCCGGACCCGTCCGACGAGGACCGGATCGATTCCGGCAGCTTCGAGCGGAGTCGGCGCGCCGTCTGCGTCCAACACGAGTCCCGGAGCATCGGCGAGCAAGGACACCGCTTCCGCTTTGGACATCGGGCGCTCAAACTCGACGTTGGCGGTCATGGCGTGGCCCACAAACACCGGTACGCGCACACACGTCGCCGATACCTGGATGTCTGGGTCGTGGAGGATCTTGCGGGTCTCCCGAACAAGCTTCCACTCTTCTGAGGTGTAGCCAGCGTCTTTCACCGATCCGGCAAGCGGAATTGCGTTACCGGCAATTTGGATAGGCCAGACCTTGCCCTGGGGGATCTCGCCACTTCCCGACGACGTCATCCAATCGAGGTCATCTGCGTTGGCTTGCCACTGGTCGCGCAATTCGTGCAGGCCCGCCTGACCCGCACCCGAAACCGACTGATACGTCGAGACGATCAAGCGCTTGATGGGGTTGACTGCGTGGAGCGGCCCCAGCGCGACCATCAGCACCATGGTCGTGCAGTTTGGGCAGCTCGCGATGCCTTTAGGGAGGTCCGCAAGGTCCTCTGGGTTAACCTCTGCGACGACCAAAGGCACGTCGGGATCCATGCGGAACGCCGCTGAGTTATCGATCACCACACAGCCCGCTGCGGCTGCCTGTGGCGCCCATTCGAGTGAGATCGGGTCATCCACGTCGACCACGACCGCATCCAGCCCGTCGAAACAGCCCGGTTCGAGCACGCGGCAGGTGACCTCACCACCGTTGAAGGGCACGGTGCGCCCAGCGGACCGCTGTGAGGCAAAGCCCCGCAGTTCGGTCACAGGCGTTTGGCGCTGTTCAAGAATGCGCAGAATGTCGGTGCCGACCAATCCGGTCACACCCATCACACCAATGTTCATCTGATTTACTCCGCTAGGTTCAGCCGCTTCGGGCGGTACTAGGCGTCGAGTCCGAAGGCGGTGTGCAATGAGCGCACGGCCCGCTCGACATCGTCTCGGCGGACAACACACGACGTGCGAATCGTCGACGTTGAAATCATGTCGATGTTCAGGCCGTTATCTGCCAACGTCTCGAACATGGTGGCAGCAACACCGGGATGAGACTTCATCCCCGCTCCGATGATGGAGACACGAGCGATATCGCTGTCGACAGTGACGCCGTCCGCACCGATAGTCCCCAACTGGTCGACGACGACCGCCTCGGCCTTTGCGGCCTCATCGGATGGGACAGTAAAGGAGATGTCGGTCAGCGATGAATGCGAGACGTTCTGAACGATCATGTCGACGTTGACACCAGCCGATGCGAGCGACCGAAAGACGAGTGCGGCGATGCCCGGCCGGTCCGGGACATCGGTAATCGTCAGCTTCGCTTCGGAAGCGTCGTGAGTTACCCCGGTGACGACAGCTTCTTCCATATTTCTATCTTCTCCTAGATCGCGAACCCACGTACCGGGCTCCCAGGTAAAGCTCGAACGGACATGCAACGGCACGTTGTAGCGCCTGGCGAACTCGACGGAACGCAGGGCGAGGACTCGGCCGCCCGTCGCTGCCATTTCGAGCATTTCGTCAAAGGAAACTTCGGTCAGGCGCCGAGCTCGGGGACAGATCCGAGGATCTGCTGAGTACACCCCCGACACGTCGGTGTAGATCTCACAGACGTCGGCTCTGAGCGCGGCAGCGAGCGCGACCGCTGTGGTATCGCTTCCGCCACGACCTAGCGTCGTGATGTCACGACCGGTCGATACTCCCTGAAAGCCAGCGACGATGCAGACCTGGCCCTCGTCGAGCGCCTCTTGAAGACGGTCGGCTTTAATTTCGAGAATCTTTGCCTTGCCGTGGGCGGAGTCGGTCACGATGCCAGCCTGCGAGCCGGTGAAACTGACCGCGGGGATGCCTCGTTCGATGATCGCCATCGACAACAGCGCCATCGAGATGCGTTCGCCCGCCGTCAGCAACATGTCCATCTCACGCCCACCTGGGTTGGACGCGACTTCGTTGGCGAGCCGGATGAGGTCATCGGTGGACTTACCCATGGCCGAGACGGCAACGACCACCCCATGACCTTGCTTCCGGGTGCGTGCGATGTGGTCGGCAACCGCTGCGATCCGCTCAGGATCAGCGACAGAGGTTCCCCCGAATTTTTGGACTATAAGCGACATACTCGGCCGACGCTATCAGCGTCACCGCGGGCATTTCAGTGTGGGGCGTTCCACATTGGCAGATCTGAGCCCCCAACAACCGGCAGAAACACACGTGCGCTACTGGCTACACTCCTCCCCCATGTCGACACCTGAGAAAAGAGCCCGCCAGAAAGCCAATAAGGCACTCGCCCGGGCCGAACGTGAACAAGCGGTACAGCAGCAAAGCCGGAATGATCGGATGCGCACCAGCATCATCATCGGCGTGGTCGTTGCCGTACTCGTCGGGGCCTTCATCTTTTTCACTCGAGACGATGGCGACGGAGATGACGCCGCTTCGGCGACCACCACGACAGTTGTCGGGGACGAGACCTCGGGTCGTCCCACGGTGCAAGCACCGGCGGCCGACGTGCTCGACCCCGCTTCTTTTGCGGACTTCACCGAAGCAACCGCGGGACCGCCGTTTGTCGCCGACACTGCAGACGCGGCTGCAGTTGACGCGGTGACCTGTTCAGAGGATGCACCCGACGTCTCGGCGGGCGGCACCATCACACCCGAGATCGTCGTCGAACCGGGTGTTCAATATCAAGCAACCATCGCGACGAACTGCGGCGAGATCGTGATGGGACTCGACCCTTCGCAGGGCGCTCCAGTCGCGGTCAACAACTTCGTCACCCTCGCTCAACAAGGTTTCTATGACGGACTCACCTGGCATCGAGTCGTAAAGGACTTCGTCATCCAAGGAGGCGATCCTGCTGGGAACGGAACCGGTGGACCGGGCTATAGCCTCCCCGACGAAGAAACCGAGCTGCCGTACAAGGTCGGCGATGTCGCAATGGCCTATGGCTCAGCGGTTTCTGGTTCACAGTTCTTCGTGGTCACGGGGTCAAACACCTCGGCTCTCGACCAGGCCGGAAAGTATCCCCGCATCGGTGTGGTGACCAGCGGCATGGACGTGGCCAAGAAGATCGAATCGTTCGCGATCGAGGAGGCGCCCTCGGACGGTCCCCCGACCCAGCCCGCTTACATCTACAGCATCACCATTCAGACCGTCGGCGACGAGGCCGACGAGGCCGCCAACTCAGCGACGACGATGGCCGATGCAACCACAACCACCGGAGCCGCCTCGTCGACGACGGTGGCTGGTGCGACGTCGAGCACCGGGACGGCTCAGACCACGGTCCCGTCTGCCACCACCACGACCGTTGGCTGAACCGACAGCTGTACTCATATCCCAGCTGACAACGCCAGCAGCTCGGCAAGCGGTCGGAAGATGATGAGACGGCTGGCAACGGCTGGCCGTCTCATATGAAACCCGCGACCTGCTCGCTGTGGCGCGGATCTCCTCGCGTGCTCCACACGCCGTCCTACCCGACACAAAAATCCGTGTCCCCCCACATGGGTGGCGAGCTGTCGACTAGACCGGCGTGGAGCAGCCACCTGGGGACCAGCATGAAACAGATGTGTCGATGAGCTCATCGAACGACGAATCTCAGGATTTGCTCGGCGCGCCCGTTCGCGGGCACACCACGAACGTCGCTCCCGACGCGGATGCGATCGGTGGCGTGATGAGCCAAGATCTTGGAGGCGGCCTCGGCGGCGCGGTGCCCGCTGACGGACAGGACGGAACGCCAGCGACGAGCGCAGCCAAGAAGAAGTCACGCCGCTCAACGATCATCAAGGCAATCCAGCTGGTTTTGCTGGCGCTGGTCGTTCATTTCCTGGTCATACCCCAACTGTCCAGCGCTCGGTCCGCTTGGGACACGATCTCAAAGGTCCGTCCGGCGTTCCTCGTCGCTGCCGCGATCGTCGAAGTCATCGCCTGGCTCGCCTACGCCCGCATGACCGTACAGTTGGTGAGCCGGGCTCACCGGCCGAGCATGGCGATCTCGTTTGGAACCGCCCTGGCGTCAAAAGCTGTCAGCCACGTGGTACCCGCGGGAGCGGCCGCTACTGCGGCGGTGAATGTCAGGCTCCTGCGTCGCGCTGGCGTGCCAGCGGAAGAACTGCCCTTCGTCCTGAGTACTCAATCAACCGTTTCGGCCCTGGTGCTCAACGTGATGTTGTCGCTGTCGCTTCTGATCGCGATTCCAATCACCGGCCTTCGCGACGACTACAAGATCGCGCTGTGGCTCGGGTTTGCCCTGTACCTCGGTATTGGCCTGCTGCTCGCGGCAATCACCAAGTTCACCAAGCCCACCGCAGACGCCCTCACCAAAGTCCTCGGCTGGCTTCCCGGAACCCAACCCGGCGCCGTACGTCTCTACGTCAATCAACTCGCGGATCAGATCCGGGCCCTTATCGGCGATCGTGAACTACTCGGTCGACTTCTCGCCGACGCCGTCATCAATTGGGTGTGCGGTGCCTGTGCACTGTGGGTGTCGCTGCTCGCCTACGGTGGACATCCCAGCATCATCGGATTGTTCGTCGCCTACTGCCTTGCGAACGTCATGGCCGTCGTCCCCATTTCGCCGGGCGGACTTGGCATCGTCGAAGCGGTCATGATCTCGACCTTGACCGCATTTGGCATGGACCACGGCATTGCATCGATCGGTGTTGTGACCTTTCGACTTTTCAGCTTTTGGTTGCCGATCCCGGGTGGAGCGCTCGCGTACCTACTGGTGAATCGAGCAACCGGCAAGCACCCGCCTTCCTAATCGGGGTGCCCTTCCCCGTCGAGTGTCGATGCAAGCGCGAGATTGGGATCGGCTCCGATGGTCAGCGGTGAAGGCCCCTGGCGTTCAAACGTCCGCCACCCCGCCAAGGCGATCATCGCGGCGTTGTCCGTGCAGAGGCGCCGCTCTGGAATGAACGCCCGCAACCCGAGTTCGCTGGCGCCAGATGTCACGGCGTTGCGAAGCCCTTCGTTTGCTGCAACACCGCCGCCGAGCGCGACGGTTTGGCGTTCGTACCGGTCCGCAGCGCGAAACAACTTCGTGACCAGGGTATCGATGACAGCAGCTTGGAACGACGCCGCCACATCGGCGTTGGACCAGTCCAGGCCCCGGTCGTTGAGCCGCCGCAACTCGACGACAACCGCCGTTTTGAGACCAGAGAACGACATATCCAGACCCGACGCGCGCATGGGTCGCGGAAACTGAAAGGCTCGCGGATCACCCTGAGCGCTGAGGGCGTCGATGGCTGGACCGCCCGGATAGCCGAGTCCTAAGAACCGAGCCACCTTGTCAAAAGCCTCGCCAGCGGCGTCGTCAACGGTCGTGCCAACGACCTCATATCGACCGTGGCCTGCCATGTCGACGAGCAGTGTGTGTCCACCGCTCACGAGCAGGACCATCATCGGGGGTTCGGGCGCATCCGCTTGGAGGGCCGCAGCATACAGATGGCCTTCCATATGGTTGACCGCTACGAACGGGACGCCCGCAGCGAAGGCGATGCCTTTTGCAGCGCTGAGACCGACGAGAAGCGCGCCGGACAAACCTGGGCCTCGAGTTGCCGCGACCAGGGAGATCTCTGACAAGGACGCCTCGGCGACCGACAACGCCTCATCGATGACTCGGGGTATCAGCCGGACATGAGCCCGACTCGCCAACTCCGGCACGATGCCGCCAAAGCGTTCATGTTCGACCAGCTGGGTGGACACGATCGAGGACAGCACGCGGGTTTGCCCATCGGCGACCGCCAACACTGCTGCCGCCGTGTCATCACATGACGTCTCCAAGCCAAGCACCAAACGTTCAGCCATCGATGCTCTCCACGTCGGCCTGATCCCATCGCTCCCGGCCACATCGCTCCCGGCCACATCGCTCCCGGCCACATCGCTCCCGGTCGTTTGTTTGCCATACTCCTCGTCGGCACGTTCGGCCAGCGACCATGCAAGGGTGATCGCCGGACGCCCGAATCCGTCGCAGTCAGGGATTCTGGCCACTTCTTCGGCACCAAGCGACGAGTACAACCCCCTGGCCGCCGCGGCGTCGACGGGCACGTCGATTCTCACAACGACGAACTCCCCCATCGCAGGGCCCACGGTGCCTGAGACACGTTGGGCGAACGCGGCCATGAGTCTCCGACCGATGCCCCGGCCCGCCCACTCGGGGTCGACCAGCAGCAACAGAAGGTGCGCGTCATAGACGCGGGGGCGCGCCGTTCTCAGCTTCCAGGAGCCAGCGGTCCGCGGAAACGACCCCGTCGCGACGCGCCCGCCAGCGATGCCGATGAGTTGATCGTCGAGCAATGCAGCGAACCAACAGCTATCTCCCCGGCGAATCTCATCGGAGGTGATCTGGCTGGTCCACGCTGCCCGTCCATGGAGTACTTCGTCGAGATGAGCGACCTGATCAGCCACCGCCGGTTGAGCCAACGCCAGGCGAACATCCGCCAAACTCGTAGCTGGCAGCGCGGCTCGTGACGATGCATCGCCTCTCACAGCGTCGCCGACAACCCCGACTCTCGATGATGACATGTGGGTGCCGTGACGCGCTCTCACGTGGGCTCCAACGAACGGCGCCGCTCCCAGTTGAGTTCGGCGTCGGTCTTACGCAGATAGACGGGTTCAATCTCTTGTGCCGAGACGCCGCTGCTCGTCTGGGCGGCTCTGACCGAGACTCGCCACAGCGCTTCAGGTGTGAGGCCGGTGTCCAGTTGGCGGCCCGCCCGGTGACTACCGGTCTCCGCTCGCTGAGAAACGTCGACACCATGGCCAACGACGACGTCGTTGACGGCCGCACGCGCCACCGTGGCTGGCGGGTCGACGGCGTCAGCGCTGAGCCGAACCAGTCGCCCGTCAAGTCGGGCGAAGCGAGCCCAATAGAGCTCACCGCGCCGAGCGTCGATCGTTGCTGCGATTGTGCCGTCGATGACCGGGGCAGCATCGGCAAGAACCTCGAGGCTCGACAACCCGTACATCGGGAGCTCGCCAACCTGCGCGACACCGGCCATCGTCGCGATTCCCACCCGCAGACCAGCGAATAGTCCCGGACCGGTGGTCACAGCGACACCGGTCACATCGGCGATGCGAATATCGAGCGCCGTCAACAGGTGATCGAGCGCTGGGACGAGGAGTTCGGCGTGATGGCGTCGTCGGGCAAGGACCATCCCGCCCCAGAGACGCTCCGCGTCTCCGACGCTGACCGTGACTTGTGTTGTGCTGGTGTCGGCCGCGAGCAGCATCATGGGGCACCCTCGCGGTAGCTCTGTGCCTCACCGTCATCCTGCGTATCAGCGCCGTGCTCCGTAGCGGCGTCGTTCTGCGCCTCGGCCTCCTCGACGGCGACCCGGGCCAACAAGGTATCGAGCTCAGCAATGCGGCCGAGGAATCGACCGACGCCGTCGATGGTGACCTGGCGAGCGGTGGCTGGGGCAGTTCTGCTGGCGCCTCCCTCGGCCACACCACGTTCGGGGTGGGCTGCGTCGACGCCCACGTAATCGAAGGTCAGGGTTAACACGTCGTCACCCCAAACACCCTCTGCGACCCCGCCCCATTCGATGACGAGAGCGGTACCCCCGTCGAAGTACTCATCGAGGCCAAGGCCGTTCAGTTCCGCCACGGTGTCCAGTCGGTAGAGATCTCCGTGCACGATTCGCGACAGCGGGCCCCCTGCGAACTCGTACTCGTTGAAGAGCGTAAATGTTGGGCTCAACACGGGACCTCGCCAGCCCAGCGCACGAAGAAGCCCGCGGACAAACACCGATTTCCCAGCCCCAACATCACCATCGAGAACGACGACATCACCGGGTCGCAGCTCCGGGCCGAGCACAGCGCCCATCGCCGCTGTCTGTTCCGGTGACGCAGACCAGATCGATCCAGGCGACACGGGTTCAGTCCCGTCCCTGCGACGGGCCCGCGTGATCCACCGCCCGGTCCGCGTGTGACCTGTTCAGGGCCGCTTTTGCTAAGACGAAGTCAGCGCGCGCTTGCGCCAACGCGAGTCCTCCTTGACGAAGCACGGCAGAGGGGTGGTAGGTCGGGATCACCACACCGTCTCGGTACAAGAACTCGTGGCCCCTGAGCTGGCTGATGCCGACATCGGTGTCGAGCAGATATCGGGTGGCAAAATTTCCGAGCGACATGATCACCTTGGGCGCGACCTCATCGAGCTGGGCCGACAGGAACGGCTCGCACTTGGAAATCTCGATCGGCTGGGGATCACGGTTGTTGGGCGGACGGCACTTCAGCACGTTGGCGATGTAGACGTCATCGCGGCCGAGGCCAATCTCACTGAGCAACGTGGTGAGCAGGTTACCCGCCTTACCGACGAACGGCTCACCCTCCTGATCCTCGTGAAAGCCGGGAGCCTCGCCGATCACCATGAGTGCCGCATCCGGGTCGCCCGTTCCGAACACGACCTTGGTTCTCGAGATCGAGAGGTCACATCGCGTGCATGCTTCAGCTTGTTTGCGGATCTGATCAAGCTGACTCACGTCGTGCTGCTCCCATTGTGATCGGTGTCCATCGGAGATGACGGCTCAGTCCGGCAGCGGTCGACGACCAACAGCACCAGACGCCTAGCGGGTCGGGTCGGCTTCAGCAGGGAGGTAACGACGGGGCAGTCGTGAACTCAACCTCGTCACCGGCTCGTAGGCGATCGTTCCAAGCCACCGGGCCCAATCGGTCACCGTTATTCTGTCTTGCCCCTGGCTCCCGAGCAGTACCACCGGCTCGCCGATATCGATGTCTTCATCCCCGACATCGATCATGCATTGATCCATCGTGATCGAACCCGCATAGGGAAACCGCCGTCCTCCGATCAACACCTGGCCGGTTGGTCCGACTTCACGGGGTAGGCCATCGCCATAGCCGACCGGCAAGGTGACTACCCTGCCCGCGGTGGGCATGCCATATCGCTGCCCATAGGAAATGCGATCACCAGCCTGTCGCTGGCTCGTCCATGAAACATTCGTATGAATGCTCATCACGGGGCGAAGCTCGCGGCCATCACCGGTGAACGAGGTGATTCCAGGTGCGGGTTCGATACCGTAGACCGCGATCCCGCATCTCACCATGTCATCGCCCGCGATGAGATCCGTGTGTCGCAGCCGTGCCGCTGAGTTGCCCGTGTGCACCGTTGGCCTCCAGTCGGGAAAGGCTACAGAGGCCTGCCGGAGCGCAGAGATGAAATCGCGGTGTTGTTCACTCGTCAGGGAACGCCCAGGCTCGTCGGCGACGGCAAAATGCGTCATGGCGCCCGGCACTTGGATGCCGAGTCGTCGGGCCTGGCCCAGCCAGTCCACCAAATCGTCGGGCCTCATTCCGACCCGGTGCATGCCCGTATCGATGTGGGCGTGGAGCTTTGCCGGACGTCCGGTGAGCTCGCTCGCCGCGGCGAAGTCGTCCAGTCGAGGGATGGAATAGGCAGCGATCTCGACGTCGGCATCCAGCGCCGTTCGGATCTGATCGATCGGCGGTTCACTCAACAACAAAATGCGAGCATCGATCTGGGCGTGTCGGAGTTCGACTGCCTCCTCAACCGTTGCGACGCCCAGCGCGACCGCCCCGGCATCGAGCGCAGCGATGGCGCAGGGGACCGCTCCATGTCCATAGGCATTCGCTTTGACCACGGCAATGACGTCGAGGTCGCCGCGCCCATGAGTGAGAAGGTCGACGTTGGCCGCCAAGGCCGACAGGTCGATCCGGACTTCACCCCGACGCTGAGTGGCTGTGGTGTGGCGTTTCGAATCTGCAGTCACCGGTCTGAATTCACCGGTCTGGACTCATCGGCCTGGGCCCACCCGGCCTGGGCTCGCCCAAACCACCCGCGATTTCGGCGACATGGTGTGCGAGCTGAGTCGCGTTGCCGCCCACGAAGGGCATTCGTCGTCCCGCAAGCCCATGAACATGAGCCGCCATAACCGTCGCTTCCCAGGGATCGACATGTTGGGCGAGCAGCGATGCGGCGATGCCGCTTAGCACGTCACCGGACCCCGCCGTGGCGAGGCGCACATCACCAGCTCGATCTATTGCGCATCGGACCGACTCACGGGAGCACGAGACGATGACGGTGCCGGGCCCCTTTAAGGCGACGACAGCACGATCGCCGAGTTGGGCTGCCACTTTGCGACACGCTTCCAGCCGATCGGCGGGTGTCTCCCCGGTCATACGGACAAACTCGCCATGGTGCGGGGTCAGGACGGTCGAAGCGTTCCGCGCTGCGATAGCGTCCCAATGCAGCGAGTTGGCGCTCAGCGCATCGGCGTCGATGACGAGCGGCCGATCGCTGCGCAAGAACTTGCCGATCAACGCATCCGGACCTTGACCATGCCCCATTCCCGGCCCGACGACGACGGCTCCAAAGCGCTCCAACATAGGTTCGATCGTCGCGAACGCCCGCTCCCCGTCGAGGGCGGTTTCAAGTGCCCGAACCCGCCGCACTACGAGATCGGGCCGATCCGGCACGGTCAACGAGCTCGGGGTCAAGATCACCACCATCGTCGATCCGGTCGCCGACGCTCCGAGAGCGCTCAGGTGCGGCGCACCCTGCAGGCCCGGCGATCCACCCACGATCAGAACGGGCGCGACGCTCCACTTGTGCCCCGCCTGATGAGGTGATGGCCACCGGGCTGCCACATCTGTGGTGTCCCAGCTAACGGCGTCAACGGCCTGAAACTCGATGCCGATCGGCGCGACGATCAGCTCTCCTGCGTAGGCCGGGCCATCGCCCATCAACAAGCCAGGTTTCATCACCTCAAAGGTCACGGTGCGGGTTGCTCGGATAGCGACGCTATCGACCCGACCGGTATCGCCCGACAACCCCGAAGGAATGTCGACCGATACGACCGGGGTGGCGGACCGGTTGATCTGCCCGATCAGCGCCGATGCCTCTGGTCGAACGTCACCAGCGAAGCCCGTGCCAAACATCCCGTCGATAATCAGGTCGAAACGTTCGGTCCACTCAGCGGGGAGTTGATCATCGGCGCGGTATGCGACCGTGCGTGCGCCCCAGCCGCGCAACAGCTCTAGTGCGATGCGAGCGTCAGCTCCGTTGTTTCCCGAACCGCACACAGCTGCGACATGGCGCCCGTAGCATCCACCCAACAGGGTCCGCGCAGCGCGCGCGACCGCGTGTCCGGCCCGGCGCATGAGCTCGTCTTGGGGGGTTCCAGCAGTGATCGTCGCGACATCGGCGGCCCGCATGCTGGCGACTCGGAGAATGGGCTGCACAACACCTCACAGTCGGAACGGATCGACATCCGTTCGGGTGGCACCCGACGGCCCGCTTCGGTCGGGCGCCAGCGCGCCCGGCACATGACCCCGCTACTCGGGCGCCGCCGCCAGAACCTTGAGTTCTTCGGCCAGTTTGTCAGAGAGCTGACCAGCAACTTCAGCGGCCGTGGCGTCATCTGCCGCCTCGACCATAATACGAACTTTCGGCTCGGTTCCCGAAGGCCGCACCAAGACTCGCCCGTCGGTCCCGAGGCGTTCTTCAGCCTCGGCCACCGATGCAGCGAACAGCGCGGCATCGCCATAGCTCGCGCCCAGGGGAACCGGCACGTTGATCAGGACCTGAGGCTGCATCACGACCGGTGATACCAGTTGGTTCACCGGTTCACCGAGAAGGGCGACTTCTTGAGCGACGAGGAGCGCGCTGAGCAACCCGTCTCCTGTCGTGCTCAGGTCGGCCACGATGAGATGCCCAGACTGCTCACCGGCCAGCTTCAGCCCCTGGTCGGCGACGGCGGCGAGGAGGTGGCGGTCACCGACCGGCGTTACAACTCTGGCAATGCCTCGATCAGCAAGTGCCTTGTGCAGGCCAAGGTTCGACATGACGGTCACCGCGACGGTGCGCGGCGTCAAAGCCGATCGGCGATCAAGCGAGTTGGCGAGCAAGAAGATCAACGCGTCACCGTCGATCTCAGAGCCATCGGGGCCGACGCAGATCACACGGTCGGCGTCACCATCAAAGGCAAAACCAAGCGATGCGCCCCGTGATGCGACCGTTTCAGCCAGGCCCGTCACATCGGTGGAGCCACATCGAGCATTGATATTCACGCCATCGGGCTCGTCGTTCAGGACGATGACGTCCGCACCCGCTCGCTCAAAGACCGGCCGGGCAAACTCCGACGCTGCTCCGTTGCCCACATCGAGGACGATTCTGAGACCCCGCAACGAACCCGGCGCCACAGCAGAGCACAGATGCGCCACATAGTCGGCCGCGATCGATCGGTCGGTATCGATTCGACCCACACCGGCGCCCGTTGGAAGATCACCGTGCGGTGCAGCGAGCTCAGCCTCGATGCCGTCTTGTTGCGCATCGGTGAGTTTGAGCCCTCCCGCTGCAAAAAACTTGATTCCGTTGTCGGCGAATGGGTTGTGACTAGCCGAGACCACGGCACCAGGTGCGTGGCGGGAAGCGCAAGCAACAGCGACACCGGGCGTCGGGATCACGCCGAGATCGACGACGTCTGCCCCTGCGGACGCCATTCCGGCCGATAGCGCGGCTTGCAGCATCGGACCTGAGCGGCGGGTATCGCGCCCCACATAAAACGGCCGGTCGATGCCCAGGCAACGCGCCGCGGCGCGCCCGAGGCGCACCGCGACATCTACATCTACATCTCCATTGGCGACACCGCGGATTCCGTCGGTGCCGAAGGAAACGGCCACCTGCTCCGGGTTAACGCTTGGAGTACTGAGGCGCCTTGCGGGCCTTCTTCAGACCGTACTTCTTGCGTTCCTTGACCCTGGGGTCACGCGTCAGCAGTCCCGCTCTTTTGAGCGGTGGGCGCATTTCGGGGTCGAGCTCGATCAGTGCGCGAGCGATACCCAGGCGGACAGCACCTGCCTGGCCGGTGATCCCGCCACCGTCCACGGTACAGGCCACGTCATAGACCTCGGCGGTCTGGGTAACGCGGAGCGGTTCTGAAAGAACGACTCGGTGGGCGGCTGAAGGAAAGAAGTTCTCCACCGTCCGGCCATTGACGGTGATCTGACCGGTACCGGGACGAAGGCGTACCCGGGCAACAGCAGCCTTACGGCGGCCGACGGTCTGAACAAGTGGCTTAGACATCGTTGGATGACTCCTCAGCGCTTACTAGCGAGTTCGTAGGATTGCGGCTGCTGTCCGGCGTGTGGATGGGTCGGACCTCCGTAGACACGGAGCTTGCCGATCATCTGACGACCCAGCCGGTTCTTGGGCAGCATGCCTTTGACCGCACGTTCGATCACGCGCTCGGGGTGCTTTTTGAGAGCTTCGCCGAGGGTCTCGGAGCGAAGGCCGCCCGGGTAGCCCGAGTGACGGTGGTACACCTTGTCCTCTAACGCCTTGGGCGACGCTGAGATCTCCGCAGCGTTGATCACGATGACGTGGTCACCGGTGTCGGCGTGCGGAGCATAAATCGGCTTGTGCTTGCCGCGCAGGAGGCGTGCTACCTCGGTCGACAAACGGCCCAGCGACGCACCTTGCGCGTCGATGACAAACCACGCGCGTTGGATGTCGGTCGGTTTGGGTGAAAACGTCTTCACAACGAAGTCCTCGTAGTGCGAGCCCCGGGTACGGTCACCCCGTATCGGCGGCTGCTTCATTTAACCTGCGTCACTAAAGTGCGCGTTCAGCCCAACCCTGGCGCCGTTTTGAGAAACGGCACACCGGATACACCGGCGCCAGACTGGTCGGCCACAAGCGCGACGGGCAAGGCTAACCGGCTGGCAACACCGCATGCAACGCCAGCCTCATATCACCGACTCCGAAGACCAGTGTTGATACCCCACGGCGTCGAGCACAAGCCCCTCCGGCGGCGCTATCTGTCCAGCAGCAGATCGGTCTCGCGCAGCCAAGATCTGAGGGACGCTTGCCGGATCGACCGCGCCCCGGCCTACATCGACAAGCGTGCCGACGATCGAACGGACCATCTGCCAACAAAAGGCCGTACCCGTGACGGCCACATCGACACGCGGCGATTCATCGCCGTGAACGCCCCGCGAAAGGGGCTCGATGTCGAGTCGCACCACTTCGCGTTGCGTCGTCGAACCCGGCGGGCCTACACGACAAAACGATGCGAAGTCATGTTGACCGACAAACGCTCGTGAGGCTTGGGTCATCAAGTCGACGTTCACGGGCCAGCGCGGCGTCCATTCACGGTGGGCTTCCAACACATCGATCACGCCATCGAGTTTGAGGCGATACTTGTAGCGCCGCCACTTTGCGTCGAAACGTGCCGAAAACGGTGCACGCTCAAAATGGGCGCTTCGAATCGAAATGACGGGGTTGAGATCACGATTCAGCCCACGGCGGAGGCGTTCGAGCGGTACGCGTCGAAGCGCAAGGGTCGATGCCGGGAAGGACACCACCTGCCCCGTAGCGTGCACCCCCGCGTCGGTTCGCCCCGCCACCTCGAGAGATGGATCGATGCCGCACCGCCGCTGAATTGCATCGCTCAGCACACCAGCGACCGTCTTGACCTCGGGCTGAGCGGCGAATCCGTGAAAACGATCGCCACGGTACGCCAGGACGAGGACGGCGACATCAGCAATCGGATCCCCAACGTTCAACAAGTCAGGAACACGCGCGGTAACGGGGGATGCGCCGGAGCGTTGGTCGCCTATGGCCGGTGGTTTCACGTGCCCGATCTCTGACCAAAAAAGGGCTGTGGGCACGACCCGAAACAGGCCATGCCCACAGCTCACAAAATGTTGTTGCGAACCGGTCTAGACCAGTTCGATCCGTGCCATTGGAGCATTGTCGCCCGGGCGCGGACCCAATTTGAGGATCCTGGTGTAGCCGCCGTTGCGGTCCTTGTACCTAGGACCGATATCGGACATCAACTTGTTGGCGACGTCCTTGTCACGAATGGCCGCAACGATGAGCCGGGCGTTGTGGACGTCGCCCTTCTTCGCCTTGGTGATCAGACGCTCAGCAAACGGCCGGAGCGCCTTAGCTTTGGTCACCGTGGTCGTAATTCCTTCTGCCTCAAACAGGCAGTTCGCGAGGTTGGCCATGATGAGACGCTCATGCGCTGCTGAGCCGCCAAGATTTGGGCCGCGACGGGGTTTCGACATTGCGCTTACTCCTTCATGGCGAGCGACAGACCGCGCTCGTCGAGCTTCTCGACAACTTCGTCGAGGGACTTCTGCCCAAAGTTGGTAATTGCCAACAGATCGTCCGGTGTCTTTTGAACGAGTTGACCAATCGTGTCGACTTGAGCTCGCTTCAAGCAATTCCGCGGACGCTCTGACAGATCGAGGTCTTCGATGGGGAGCTCAAGGTCAGGCGACGTCACCGTGACCGGTGAGGTATCGCCCAATTCGAGGCCCTGGGGCTCTTCATCCATCTCGGCAACCAGCTGCATCAGGTTCTGCAGCGTTTGACCGGCTGACGCGAGCGCCTCGGCCGGGGTCATCGAACCATCGGTCTCGATCTCGATGACCAAACGGTCATAGTTCGTCGCCTGCTCCACACGGGTTGGCTCGACCGTGTAAGACACCCGGCGTACCGGTGAAAAGATCGCGTCGATCACGATCAGGCCGATAGTGGTTTCACGGTTGGCGCGGTCCGCTGACAGGTAGCCGCGGCCCCGTTCGACCGTCACGTCGAGAGCGAGACGTCCGTGGTCGTCAAGATCGGCGATGACGAGCTCTGGATTGATCATCTCGACATCGGAGGTGAGCTGGATATCGCCAGCGGTCACCGGGCCGGGGCCCTCTTTGTCGAGGCGGAGCGTCACCGCCTCGTCGGCGACGGAACTCAAGACGACGTCTTTGAGGTTCAAGACGATATCGGTGACGTCCTGCTTGACACCCTCGATGGTGTCGAATTCGTGCAAAGCGTCATCGAACTGAACTTTGGTAATCGCGGCACCCGGAATCGAAGACAGCAGCGTACGGCGGATGCTGTTTCCGAGCGTGTGGCCAAAACCCGGTTCGAGGGGAGAGACGGCAAATTGCTGGCGTCCGTTCTCTTCCTCGCCGAGCGGCTCGACGGTTGGGCGTTGAATCATCAACATGGCGTAACGACCTCAGTGGTGTTGCGAAATATGTGGCACGTCTCGTCTGGCTCACGCCAAACAGAGGATTACTTGGAGTACAACTCCACGATCAGTTGCTCACGCACCGGCACATCGATTTGGGCCCTAATCGGCAGGTCGCGAACGGTCACTTGAACATCGCCGGAGTTGAACTCCAACCAAGCCGGAACTTTGCGATCCAGCGTGTCGATGTTGTGACGAATGTTCAGCAAGCCACGCGCCTTGTCGGTCAACGTGACGACATCGCCGGGGCGGACCAAGAACGACGGGATGTTCACTCGGCGTCCATTGACCAAGACGTGCCCGTGTCCCACCAACTGGCGAGCTTGCGGACGGGTCGCAGCGACACCGGCACGGAACATGACGTTGTCGAGGCGACGCTCGAGCAAACGCAGCAAGTTCTCACCCGTAACGCCCGATTGACGGTTGGCCTCTTCGTACACCTTGCGGAACTGACGTTCGAGCAAGCCATACATGAAACGTGCCTTTTGCTTCTCACGAAGCTGCAGCAAATACTCAGACTCGCGGATCCGGCGACGACCGTGCTCACCCGGCGGGTATGCACGTGCCTCAAGGATCCGGTCGTACTTCTTTGATTCATAAATGTTCGTGCCCAAGCGACGGCACTTTTTGGCTTTGGGGCCTGTATAACGCGCCATGACTCAAACCCTCCGACGCTTCTTGGGACGACAACCGTTGTGAGGAACCGGGGTCACATCTTTGATCCCCGAAACCTCGATACCTGCGTTCTGTATGGACCGAATAGCGGTCTCACGACCGGATCCGGGACCCTTCACAAAGACATCGACCTTGCGCATGCCATGTTCCATCGCTCGCTTGGCTGCGGCCTCGGCCGCCATCTGCGCAGCGAACGGGGTCGACTTTCGAGACCCCTTGAACCCGACGTTGCCAGCTGACGCCCACGAAATGGCGTTGCCTTGAGAATCGGTGAAGGTGATGATTGTGTTGTTGAACGACGACTTGATGTGGGCGATGCCGTGCGAAACGTTCTTGCGCTCGCGACGACGGGGCCTCTTGGCCGTCGAGCTTGGTCGTGCCATTGAAACGAACTCCTGGAGTGGGACGCCGGACTAGTGGCGTGGGGCCTTCTTCTTGCCGGCCACGGTCTTACGCGGACCTTTACGGGTGCGTGCATTGGTCTGCGTGCGCTGTCCGTGGACCGGAAGCCCACGACGGTGACGCAAACCCTGGTAGCAGCCAATCTCCATCTTTCGTTTGATGTTTTGGCTGACCTCGCGACGCAGGTCACCCTCGACCCGGTAGTTCTCTTCGATAAAAGAACGAAGTCGCTGGATCTCATCTTCGGTGAGGTCGTAAACCCGCGTTGACGGGTTGACCCCGGTCTGCTCACACGCGAGCTGCGCTCGGGTGCGGCCCACACCAAAGATGTAGGTGAGCGCTATCTCGGTCCGCTTCTCCCGCGGAACATCCACTCCGGCAATACGTGCCATTTAGTTCTCCTACCCCTGCCGCTGCTTGTGGCGAGGGTTCTCACAGATGATCATGACGCGACCATGTCGACGAATGACGCGACACTTCTCGCACATCTTCTTGACGCTTGGGCGTACTTTCATTTTCGGGCAACTCCGTCCGGGTCGGCCGCCAGGCGCGGCGGCATCCGGAAGTTTGGTTGAGCTGGGTCAAACCGCTACCGATAGCGGTAGGTGATCCGGCCTCGCTTCAAGTCGTACGGGGTGAGCTCCACCTGAACACGATCACCGGGCAGGATTCGGATGTAGTGCATACGCATCTTGCCGGAGATATGTGCCAAGACTTCATGTTCGTTCTCGAGCTCGACGCGAAACATCGCATTCGGAAGAGCTTCCGAGACGGTTCCTTCGACGAGGATTGCATCGTCTTTTGCCTTGGCCAGTGGTTCTTTCCTTGTTCGTCGACGCACGGATCCGCGCGACGAGACCGGGCTTGGGGCCAGCGGAGAATAGTATCGCTGGCGAGTTACTCAACCCAAACGCTGGTCATAAATTCCATGTCGATCACGCTCTGCACCCACACGCGCTACGTATGAACACACGACAACCGAGGTGATCAGCTCACACACGAGTCAGTACCTGCGGACCGTCGTCGGTAACTGCGATCGTGTCCTCAAAGTGTGCCGAAAGCCGACCGTCCGCGGTCACCACAGACCAACCGTCGGCCAGGACCTTGGTGCCGGCCGAGCCCGCGTTCACCATCGGCTCGACGGCATAGACGTGACCGAGGCGCATGCGCATGCCCTTGCCTCGACGGCCGTAGTTCGGGATCTGGGGATCCTCGTGCATCGCCGTTCCGATCCCGTGCCCAACATATTCCCGGACAACGGAATACCCCGCTCCCTCGGCGACTTGTTGCACCGCTGCACCGAGGTCACCCAGCCGATTTCCTTCGACGATCTCGGCGATACCGGCGTTGAGACTCTCCTCGGTCACGTCCATAAGCCGCTGCGCTTCTTTGGTCACCTCACCTATGCCGAAGGTGCGAGCTGCATCCGCGTGCCAACCCTGGATGATCGCTCCCGCGTCAACGCTGATGATGTCCCCCTCTTCGAGTCGAGTCGCATCCGGTATCCCATGGACGATCATGTCGTTGGGCGAAGTACAAATCACCGCAGGAAAACCGTGGTAACCGAGGAAGTTTGATTCTGCCCCATTGTCAGCGAGGACCTTGCGCGCAACGGCATCGAGGTCCAGCGTCGTCACTCCGGGGCGAGCGAACTCGCGTACCCGTTCGTGCATCTCGGCGACGACGATCCCCGCTCTGCGCATGAGAGCGATCTGTTCATTGTTCTTTGCGACGATCACGAGCCTGCACGCGCCCCATCAATAGCCGCGACGGCACGAGCAAACACTTCGTCGACATCGCCGTCACCATCTATCTGTACCAGCAGATCGCGCTCGGCATAAAAGTCGAGTAACGGCTTGGTCTGCTCTTGATATGCCTGCAGACGAGTAGCCACCGCGTCTTCGGTGTCATCGTCGCGTTGAACGACGGCGCCACCGCACACATCACAAACCCACTGGACGTTGGGCGGGCTATCGACGTGATATGTCGCCCCGCATTCCGAGCATACGCGGCGGCCAGCGATTCGGGCGACGACGATGTCGGTCGGAACGTCTAGATCGAGAAGCAGGTCGAGACCGTCTTCGCCAACGGCTTCTTCAAGAGCCTCCGCCTGTGCAGCGGTCCGTGGAAAACCATCCAAGATGAAGCCGTCATCACCATGATTGGTCAGGAACTCGACCACCACGCCGATCACGACGTCGTCGGGAACCAATTCGCCGCGATCCATAAAGCCCTTTGCCGTCTGACCTAGAGGCGTTTGGGCTTTCACGGCCGCCCGAAACATGTCACCGGTCGAGACGTGAGCAACGCCGTAGTGGTCCGCGAGCTTGGCCGCCTGGGTTCCTTTTCCCGCGCCCTGTTTGCCCGAGATGAGCATCTTGAGTGCATATGCCATGGCGTGGGTCTCGTCCTTTCCCATTCTGAGGCGATGGGGGGGCTAACTCAGAAACTATTGCTTGAGGAACCCCTCGTAGTTACGCATCATGAGCTGGGAGTCGATCTGTTTCATCGTCTCCAGAGCGACACCAACGGTGATGATCAACGAGGTTCCAGAATACGACAGTGTGTTGATATCCCAGAATTTCAGCAATAGGTACGGCGCCGTCGCCACGGCAGCCAAGAACGCGGCACCTGGCAAGGTAATGCGGTTGAGGACCCGAGCGAGGTACGACTCGGTGTCGGGACCTGGTCGGATCCCTGGGATATAACCACCCTGTTTGCGAATGATGTCCGCCTGTTGCGCCGGATTAAACGAGATCGCCGTGTAGAAGTACGCGAAGAAGATGATCAGCACGGCGTTGATGATGATGTACGTCCACGAAGCCGAAGAGTTACCGCCCCCAAAGGCGTCCTCGATGAAGTTACGAGCGGCCTCCCATGGAAGTGCGTTCTGGATCAGTACAGGGAAGTACAGGACAGCAGAGGAGAAGATGACCGGGATAACACCGCTCTGGTTCACCTTCAGCGGAATGTAGGTTCGCTGACCGCCATACATGCGACGACCCACGACCCGCTTGGCGAACTCGACGGGGATTCGGCGTTGTCCAGATTCGATAAAGACGATTGCCACGATGACGGCCAGGGTCAGCAGCATCAGGATGCCGAAAACGAAGGCCCCTTCTTCTTTGCGGATCGCCTCGTACTGACCGGGGATCACCGATACGACCGCCGAGAAGATGATCAGCGACATACCGTTGCCGATCCCACGCTGTGAGATCAGTTCTCCGAGCCACATAATCAGAGCTGTACCGGCGGTCAGGGTGATCACGACCAACATCACCTCAGGAGCGGTGATCCCAGAGCGCATCAATTGCGACGTCGGTCCGAACGTCACCATGCCGGTCGACTGGACCGCCGCCAGAACGACGGTCAGATAGCGACTCGCCTGCGTGATCTTTTTCTGACCCGCTTGCCCTTCTTGCTGCCACTGCTCGACCTTGGGAATCACCACACCGAGCAACTGCATGATGATCGACGAGGTGATGTACGGCATGATCCCGAGGGTAAACACCGACGCAGACGCCAGCGCACCGCCCGAAAACAGGTTCAACAAGCTTCCGAAACCACCCTGCAAGGCCGGGTTGCTTTGGTTCGCAATGGCGTCCACATCTGCGTAGGGCAGCGGGATGAACGCACCAAAACGGTATAGCGCAATAATCAAGATGGTGAACAGGATCTTGTTACGAAGATCCGGCACCCGGAACATATTTGGCAGTCGGCTCAGCATCGGTCCTCCCGGCGTGGATGCAGCATCCAGCTCCGGTGTTTAGCGGTTGGTCAACGCGCTTCCACGCGATGCCGGACGCACACCCGAGAACGGCAAGTCGAGCTTGACCGTGCTGCCCCCAGCCCCTTCGATCGCCGAAACGGCGGACTTCGAAAAGGCATGTGCCCGTACATTGAGCTTGGTGTCGAGTGAACCGCTGCCGAGAACCTTGACCAGACCCTTCTTGGGGATCAGGCCGCGCTCTCGCATCAGTTCCGGTGTGACAACCGTGCCCGCGTCAAAGACGTTAAGTCTGTCAACATTAACAACTTCGTATGACACGCGGAACGGGTTATTGAAGCCGCGACCCTTCGGGATTCGACGGTGCAGTGGTGTTTGACCACCCTCGAAGCCGACGGGCACGGTGTTTCGCGCGTGCTGACCTTTGGTACCTCGGCCTGCGGTCTTGCCGCCTTTACCGCCGATTCCGCGGCCGACGCGCTTGCGCGCCGTCTTTGCTCCGGGGGATGGTTTCAGATCATGAATCTTCATTAGTTCTCCTCCACCTCAACGAGATGGCGGACACGCTGGATCATCCCTCGTACAGACGGACTGTCGGGAAGCATCCGCGAGTCGTTAATTCGGCGCAGTCCCATCGCTTTGACGGTTGCGCGGTGCTTTGGCTTGGTGCCGATCGTTGAACGAACGAGCGTGATCTTCAAATCAGCCATCAGGAGCCCTCGTTCCTTTGTTGCCTGCGGTTGCGCTCGGTCTCTTTGAACGCTTCCAAGAGGCCAGCTGGCACAAACTCTTCGGGTGCCCGACCGCGGAGCTTTGCGACGTGATCTGGACGACGGAGCTCACGCAGACCATTGATCGTCGCGTGCGCGACGTTGATCGCGTTCGAGGAGCCGAGCGACTTCGCCAAGACGTCGTGCACACCAGCGGCTTCGAGCACAGCACGCGCCGCTCCACCGGCGATGACGCCTGTACCGGGAGCAGCGGGCTTGATGAGCACGCGGGCTGCGTCGTGTCGACCGGTAATGGTGTGAGTCACCGTGTCACCAGCCATCGCGACCGAAAAGACGTTTTTCTTCGCCTCTTCGATTCCCTTTTGGATGGCACCGGGGACTTCCTTGGCCTTTGCGTAGCCGAGGCCGACGCGTCCGTTGCCGTCACCCACCACGACTAGTGCGGTGAATGAAAACCGACGGCCACCCTTGACCACCTTGGCCACGCGGTTGATAGCGATGACCCGCTCTTCGTATTCGGTCTGAGCCATTTTGGCCGTACCTTCCCTAGAGTTTCAGCCCGGCTTCGCGGGCGCCATCGGCTATCGCGGCAACGCGGCCGTGGTAGCGGAATCCATTGCGATCGAACACAACCGCATCGATACCAGCCGACTTGGCCGCTTCGGCGATACGGCCCCCGACGCTCTTCGCCGCGTCGAGCGGCTTATCCGAGCCGTCGCGAACGGTCGGCTCCATCGTCGATGCCGAGCCGAGAGTACGCCCGGATTCATCATCGATGAGCTGGGCATAGATGTGTCGGCTCGACCGAAACACACACAAGCGAGGCCGTTCCGCGGTGCCACGCACCTTTTTGCGGACACGCACCTGACGCTTCTTTCGTGCTTGCACTTTGTTAATACTCATTGCGCAACCATGACTGTCGTAGTCGAGAGAGGCCCATGGCCTAACCCGCGGCCTTACCGGCCTTGCGAATAATGCGTTCACCTGCATAGCGGACACCCTTACCCTTATAGGGCTCGGGTTTGCGCAGCTTGCGAATGTCGGCAGCAACCTGACCAACAGCTTGTTTGTCGACGCCCCGAACGAAAATCTCGGTCGGCGTGGGCACCTCGAAGGTGATGCCCGTCGGAGCGACCACCTCTACGGGGTGCGAGAAGCCAAGTGCGAGCTCCAGCTTGTCCGAACCCTTCGCAGCGGCGCGATAACCAACGCCGACGATCTCGAGTTTCTTGGTAAAGCCTTCGCTCACACCTTCAACCATGTTCGAGATCAGCGACCGGCTGAGACCGTGCAGCGCACGCATCTGCCGGGCATCTGAGTCCCGAGCAACCGAGAGGGTGCCGTCATCCTCGTTCACGGTAATTCCGTCGGGTAGCTCGTGACTGAGTTCGCCCTTGGGACCCTTCACCGTGATGTCAGAACCATCGACAGCGACGGTCACACCATTGGGAATCGTGATGGGTTTAAGTCCAATACGTGACATGAGTGGCCTACCAAACGTGACAGAGGATCTCGCCGCCGACCTTCTGGCGTCGTGCCTCCCGGTCGGTCAACAAGCCGTGCGATGTCGACAGGATTGCTGTGCCGAGACCACCGAGAACTCGCGGGATCTCATTGGACTTGGCATAGACCCGAAGACCGGGCTTAGAAATCCGTTTGATGCCCGAGATCGTCCGTTTCCGGTCGACCGTGTACTTAAGCTCGATGCTCAACACAGCGCCGGGCGTACCGGGATCGTTATCTGCGGAAAAGTCCGCAATGTAGCCCTCGGACTTCAACACCGCCGCCAGAGCAGCCTTCTGCTTCGACAGCGGCATGTTGCAGGTGTCGTGATAGGCGATATTGGCATTACGGATGCGGGTCAGCATGTCCGCGATGGGATCTGTCATCGACATGTTCTTCCCCTTCCTACCAGGACGACTTCCGGACACCCGGGACTTCGCCCGCGTGAGCCATCTCTCGGAGGCAGATACGACACAGACCGAACTTGCGATACACCGCCCGCGGACGGCCGCACCGACGACAACGCGTATATGCCTGGACCTTGAACTTGGGCTTGCGCTGTGATTTCACAATCAGCGACTTGCGTGCCATGGCGCTTCCTTATCTGCGACGGAACGGAAAGTTGAACGCATCGAGCAATGCCCGGCCCGCAGCGTCATCTTTCGCAGTGGTGACGATGGTGATGTCCATACCCCGGGGTTGATCGATCTTGTCGTAGTCGATCTCGGGGAACATGAGCTGTTCGGTGACGCCGAAGGTGTAGTTGCCCCGTCCATCAAAGGACTTAAAGGGCAGCCCGCGGAAGTCTCGGATACGGGGAATCGCGATCGTCACGAGACGGTCGAAGAACTCCCACATCCGGTCGCCGCGGAGCGTGACTTTGGCGCCAATGTTCTGGCCTTCCCGCAACTTGAAGCCAGCGATCGATTTCTTCGCCTTATTCACTGCGGGACGCTGTCCGGTGATCACCATGAGGTCGTTGATCGCGCCCTCGAGCAACGACGGCTGCGCAACTGCAGCCCCGACGCCCATGTTGACGACGATCTTGTCCAAACGTGGGACATCCATGACATTGGCGATGTCGAGCTTCTCTTTGAGATCTGCACGAATCGTGTCGTTGTACCGCACTTTGAGGCGCGGCATCTTGGCGTTTGCAGCCATTAGACATCTCCTCCGCATTTGCGGCAGGTGCGGACTTTCTTGTCACCATCAAAGCGGTACCCGATACGGGTTGGACCGCATTTACCGCAGACCAGCGCCACGTTTGAAACATGGATCGGCATGTCTTTGTCGATGATGCCGCCCTGCATCACATCTCGCGTTGGCTTGGTGTGCCGTTTGGCCATGTTGACACCACTCACGATCACACGGTCCCGTTCGGGGATCGCACGGATGATGGTGCCCTGCTTTCCGACATCCTTGCCGGTCAGAACTTGTACTTTGTCTCCGCGACGCAGTTTCACTTACAACACCTCCGGCGCCAGTGAGACGATTCGCATGAACTTGCGGTCACGAAGCTCTCGGCCGACTGGGCCGAAGATGCGCGTGCCACGTGGCTGACGTTGATCATTGATCAACACCGCAGCGTTCTCGTCAAAGCGGATGTAACTACCGTCGGGGCGGCGACGCTCCTTGCGGGTCCGAACGACCACGCAACGAACCACGTCACCCTTCTTGACCGACGCTCCAGGGATTGCGTCCTTGACGGTCGCAATGAATTCGTCGCCGATACCGGCATAACGCCGGCGAGAGCCACCCAGCACCTTGATGCAGAGCACCTCTTTGGCCCCGGAGTTGTCGGCCACTCGTAGTCTTGATTCTTGTTGAATCATCGATTGTCTCCGATTGGTACGTGCTCGTTAGCGAGCGCGTTCGACAACTTCGACGAGGCGCCAACGCTTCGTCTTGGACAGCGGACGGGTTTCCATCACCCGGACCCGATCACCTTCGTTCGCGTCGCCGGTCTCGTCATGAACGTGTAGACGCGTGGTGTGCTGAATCGTCTTGCGATACCGCGGGTGGCGCTTGCGGTCGACGACGGTTACGACGATGGTCTTGTTCATCTTCGTCGACGTCACAAGGCCTTCACGGATCTTGCGGCTCGCTCTGGTGGACTCGGCCTCGGCGGCATCTACCTGGTTCAAAACTTCTTCATCTGACATGTCACTGGGCCTTTGCTTCGGCGATTTCACGCGCCCTGATGGCGGTCATAATCCGGGCAACTTGACGCCGGACCTGGCCGATGCGTGCGGTGTTGTCCAGCTGGCCCGTCACCCGTTGGAATCGCAGGTTGAAGAGCTCTTCCTTGGCATCATTGAGCTGGGAGACGAGCTCGACCGCGTCGAGTGTGTCCAAGTCTTTATCTTTAGCCATTAGAGACCGTCCCGAGTTACGAACCTGCACTTCATCGGCAGCTTGTGCGCCGCGAGGCGGATCGCCTCACGAGCGGTTGCTTCGTTTACGCCAGCGAGCTCAAACATGACTCGGCCCGGACGGACAACCGCCACCCAGCGTTCGGGGTTTCCCTTGCCGGAGCCCATACGAGTTTCCGCGGGCTTCTCGGTGATGGGCTTGTCTGGGAAAATATTGATCCAGACCTTGCCGCCACGCTTGATGTGTCGGGTCATCGCAATACGGGCCGCTTCAATCTGACGGTTGGTGACCCAGCCGGGCTCCAACGCTTGCAGGCCGTACTCGCCGAAGGTGACGCGCTCCCCACCCTTGGTGAGGCCCTTCATCCGACCACGTTGAGTTTTTCTGTGACGAACTTTCCTCGGCATCAACATGTTGGAATGTCCTTACTCGTCGCCGGGGCGGTGCTTGGGGGTGGCACTCGCCGACTTGGTGCGGCGCTCGACGTCTTCTTCTTCGTTCAACAAGCGCTCAAGTTCGGCATCACCCTCACCCAGCAACGGCTTGGCATCGTCGCTCGGTGGCGCGGCTTCCGTCGCTGCTTCAGGCTTCTCAGCTGCCGGACGACCCGCACCACGACGCCCTCCTCCGACGAACTTCCGTGGCCGTCCCTGACCCGAGGGCTCGCCGGCGGCCATTGCCGCTTCACGGGCGATCTTGTCTTCCGATGCCGCCTTATAGGGAACGACATCACCTTTGTAAATCCACACCTTGACACCGATACGACCCTGGGTCGTTCGTGCCTCGGCGAAGCCGTAGTCCACGTCCGCGCGCAGCGTGTGCAGCGGCACACGACCTTCTCGGTACCACTCGGTACGAGCCATCTCGGCACCACCAAGACGCCCAGAACACTGGACCCGGACACCCAGAGCACCTGCTCGTGTCGTCGTTTGCACCGCTCGCTTCATCGCCCGGCGGAACGAAACACGACCCGCTAGCTGGTCGGCAATACCCTGTGCGATCAGGTTTGCGTCGAGCTCGGGCTGCTTGATCTCTTGAATGTTGAGCTGCAGCTTATTGTTGCCCGTGATCTTCGCGAGGCCTTGGCGAAGCCGATCGGCCTCAGCGCCGCGTCGACCGATCACAATGCCCGGCCGAGCCGTGTGCACGTCGATGCGAAGACGATCGCGGGTACGTTCGATCTCGACACGACTGACAGCTGCGTGAGGAAGCTGAGCCTTCAGGAAACGCCGAATCTTCACGTCGTCGATCAGATAGTCGGTGTATTCCTTGTCGGCGAACCAACGGGACTTCCAGTCGGTAACGATTCCGAGTCGGAACCCATATGGGTTGACCTTCTGGCCCATTACTCGTTCTCCCCGTCTTGTTCGGGTGTTTCCTCGGCAGCATCTGCCTCGGTGCCTGTCGCGCCGCCATCGTTGTCCGATGTTGACGTCTCCGCCTGAGTGGGTTCGGCGTCCGCAGCAGCCGGGGTGGCGCTCGCCTCGGACTCGGTCGCAGCGGTAGCCAACGCGTCTTCGTCTGCGTCGGCTGCGTCAGCGACGGGAGCCTTCGGTTCGGTGGACTCAGCAGCGCCTTGGGTTCCGCGGCTGCCCTCGACGCGACGGCGACGCTGACGGCGTGCGTCCGCCGAGGCGGCCCCAGCGGTGTCCCGTTGCGCAACGAGTTCGTCGGGTAGACGACCCAACACGACGGTGATGTGACAGGTCCGCTTGCGAATCCGTGTTGCCCGTCCACGAGCACGGGGGCGCCAGCGCTTCAGCGTGGGCCCTTCGTCTGCGTAGCACGCCTCGACGAAGAGATCATCGGCGCCGAGCGAAAGTTCGTGTTCAGCGTTGTGTACTGCTGAATTCAGAACCTTGAGGACGTCTGCGGAAGCTCCACGGTCGGACAGCGCCAGGCGATCTCGAGCCGTGGCGATGTCCTCGCCGCGGATCAGGTTCAAAACCTGGCGGACCTTGTATGGAGACCGTCGAATGTGTCGAGCCGATGCTCGTGCTTCAGCCATCTGCCATCACCGCCGAGAGGAACGTTCTTGGCCTGCATGGAACTTGAAGGTTCGCGTCGGTGCGAACTCGCCAAGCTTGTGCCCGACCATCGATTCTGAGATGTACACCGGTACGTGTTTACGACCGTCATGCACGGCGATCGTGTGCCCCACCATTTCGGGGATGATCGTCGAACGACGCGACCACGTCTTGATCACTCGCTTGTCGCCAGTTTCGTTGAGCGCTTCGACCTTGCGTTCTAGATGGTCGTCAACGAACGGGCCTTTTTTCAGGCTGCGTGGCATCTGTCATTACCTCCGGGAGCCGCGTCCACGACGACGGCGCACGATCATCTTGTCGGAGGCCTTGGACTTGCGTGTCCGGCCTTCTGGCTGACCCCAAGGGGATACCGGCGGGCGGCCTCCCGAGCTCTTACCCTCACCACCACCGAGCGGGTGGTCATTCGGGTTCATCGCCACACCACGGGTCTGCGGACGGCGTCCCTTCCAACGGGAGCGTCCTGCTTTACCGAGTTTGAGCAGTTCGGCTTCGGTGTTACCGACTTGACCCACCGTCGCACGACAGTCGATGGGCACGCGGCGCATTTCGGTAGAGGGAAGGCGCAGCGTTGCGAATTTGCCCTCTTTGGCGACGAGTTGAATCGCCGTACCTGCCGCTCGTCCCATCTTGGCGCCAGCACCGGGCTTCAGCTCAACGTTGTGCACCGTTGTACCGACAGGGATGTTTCGCAGCGGCAGAGCGTTGCCGGGTTTGATGTCGGCGTCCTTGCCGTTCTGCACCATATCGCCGACCTTGAGGCCGATCGGGGCGATGATGTAGGCCTTCTCGCCATCGAGGTAGTGCAGCAGAGCAATGCGAGCGTTCCGGTTGGGGTCGTACTCGATTGCCGCGACCTTGGCGGGCACGCCGTCCTTGCGTCGACGGAAGTCGATGATGCGGTACTTCTGCTTGTGGCCGCCACCACGGTGCCGGGAGGTAATGCGTCCATGGACGTTACGACCACCGGTCTTCGGCTTGGGGCGGGTCAGGCTTTTTTCAGGCTTGGTCTTGGTGATTTCCGAGAAGTCATAGCTCGTTTGAAAACGGCGCCCAGGACTCGTCGGCTTTCGCTGTCTCAGTGGCATATCAGGCCTCGAAAACGTCGATGGAATAACCGGGGGCCAAGGAGACCATCGCTCGCTTCGAGCTTGGTCGCACACCCCAGCGGCCGGTGCGGCGGTCGCGCTTACGTTTGCCGTCCCGATTAAGCGTGTTCACCTTTGCCACCCGTACCGAGAAGATCGATTCGATGGCTTGGCGGATCTCTACCTTGTTGGCGCTCTCAGAGACGACGAAGGTATAGACACCTTGATCGATCAGCGCATATGACTTCTCTGAAACCACGGGGCTCAGAATGATGTCGCGCGGGTTCTTGTTCATGCCTCGGCGCCGCTTTCTGCTGCATCGGAGTCGGTGGCCGGGTCCGCTTCCTCGGCTTCCACGACCTCATTGACCTTTGCTCCCGGGCGCACGGGCCTCGACAGGCGGTCGGTCGTGGCGCTGAGGGTCTTTTCAGAAAAGATCACGACATCGTTGACGAGAACGTCGTAGGTATTGAGCTCGCCAGCCTGAATAACGTGTACGCGGCGCCCCAGATTGCGGAACGACTTGTTGGCGTTGGCGTCATCGTTGTCGAGAACGACGAGCGCCCGTTGCGCACCGTCGAAACCGAAGGCTTCGAGAAGCGCAATCGCGTCCTTGGTCTTGGGAGCGTCGAACTCCCAGGAATTGATCACCGCGACATTGCCGCCCTGTGCACGATCGGAAAGCGCACTGGTCAAAGCAAGACGCACCATCTTCTTTGGGGTGCGCTGCTTGTAGCTGCGGGGCTGCGGTCCATGAGAGACACCACCACCGGTCCAGTGCGGCGCGCGGGTCGAGCCCTGGCGCGCACGCCCGGTGCCCTTTTGACGCCACGGCTTGGCTCCGCCACCGGACACCATCGCCCGAGTCTTGGTTGCGTGCGTACCTGCACGCCGAGCGGCCAGTTGAGCGGTAACGACCTGATGCATCACCGATACGTTGGGCTCGACCCCGAAGACGTCGGCGCTTAGCTCAACGGTCCCGACCGAGGAACCGCTGCGGTCTTTGACCGAGAGGTTGAGGCTCATGCTTCACCGCCTTTAGTTGCTCGCACCGCTTCGCGGATCAGTACGAGGCCGCCGTTAGGCCCGGGTACCGCGCCTTTAATCAACAGCAGACCTTGTTCGGTGTCGGATTGCACCACTTCGAGGTTTTGAGTGGTGACTTTGCGCCCGCCCATGCGACCCGCCATCCGGGTGCCTTTGAACACGCGGCCTGGCGTCGCACAAGCACCGATAGAACCGGGAGCGCGGTGCTTTTTGTGGTTACCGTGCGAAGCGCCTTGCCCCTTGAAGTTGTGGCGCTTCATGCCGCCAGCGAAGCCCTTACCCTTCGACACGCCGCTCACGTCCACGAGCTGACCCGCTTCGAACAGGCTGACATCGATGACTTGACCTACCGCATAGTCGGTGGTGTCGGTGACGCGGAGTTCCGTGAGGTAGCGACGTGCGGAAACGCCAGCCTTGGCCAGATGGCCACGCTGAGGGCTGGTGAGGCGGCTGTCTTTGACTTCGCCAAAGCCAATCTGAATGGCGGCGTACTTGTCAGATTCAACCGTTTTGATCTGTGTAACAGTGCAGGGGCCAGCCTTTATGACGGTCACCGGAACGATCTCGTTGTTTTCGTTCCAGATCTGCGTCATGCCGATCTTCTGGCCCAGAAGGCCTTTGCTTCCCATTTGCTCCGCTTTCTCCAGGTGGTATCCGCGATTCTGTGGCGGACCGGAGTGCACAAGGCGCACTCATGCCTGTTCCTACGCCGCGTTCAAGGCACCACAGTGATCGCGGCGGATTCACTCTTGCGAGCGAACCTTCCGGAATCTCGCGTCCGACGCGACACCTGCTGGTGTCTGCACCGAACTATGTCAATGCAACCAAAGGTTGCGCTGTCAGCTACTTAATTTCGATCTCAACCCCGGCGGGCAGATCGAGCCGTTGCAGCGCGTCAACCGTGTTGTTGGTCGGCTCCACAATATCGAGAAGCCGCTTGTGAATTCGCATTTCAAAGTGTTCACGTGAATCTTTGTCTTTGTGAGGAGACTTGATCACGCAGTAACGCCGAATTTCGGTGGGAAGCGGCACCGGACCGCGTACCCGTGCCTGCGTGCGAGTGACCGTTTCAACGATCTTCTTCGTCGATTGATCGATGATTTCGTGGTCGTACGCCTTCAGGCGAATACGAATGCGCTTGTCAGCCATGGTGCCGCTTTCCTACCTAGATCTCTGTGACTAGCTGATGATTTTGGTGACTCGACCAGCACCAACCGTGCGGCCACCCTCACGAATCGCGAACTTCAAACCCTCATCCATCGCAATCGGAGCAATCAACTCAACCGTCATCTCCGTATTATCACCCGGCATCACCATCTCCGTACCCTCAGGCAACTTCACCTGACCCGTAACATCAGTCGTACGGAAATAAAACTGCGGACGATAATTATCAAAAAACGGCGTATGACGACCACCCTCATCCTTGGTCAACACATACACCTGAGCCTCAAACTTCGTATGCGGAGTAATCGAACCAGGCTTCGCCAACACCTGACCCCGAGCAACATCCTCCTTCTTCGTACCACGAAGAAGAACACCCACATTGTCCCCAGCACGCCCCTCATCAAGAAGCTTCCGGAACATCTCCACACCCGTACACGTCGTATTAGGCGTATTCCGAATACCAACAATCGAAATCTCATCACCCACGTGGACAACACCACGCTCAATACGACCCGTCACAACCGTCCCACGACCCGTAATCGAAAACACATCCTCAATCGGCATCAAAAACGGACGATCAATATCACGCTCAGGCTCCGGCACATACTCATCCACCGCCGCCATCAACGCCATCACCTTGTCCCCATACTCCGAATCCCCCTCCAACGCCTTCAACGCCGAAACAGGAACCACCGGAATATCATCACCCGGGAACTCATACTCACTCAACAACTCACGAACCTCAAGCTCCACCAGCTCAAGGATCTCCTCATCATCAACCATGTCAACCTTATTCAAGGCAACAACAATCGCCGGCACACCAACCTGACGCGCCAACAACACATGCTCACGAGTCTGCGGCATCGGCCCATCAGTAGCCGCAACCACCAAAATACCGCCATCCATCTGCGCAGCACCCGTAATCATGTTCTTCACATAATCAGCATGCCCCGGACAATCAACATGCGCATAATGACGATTCGCCGTCTCATACTCAACATGAGAAATCGAAATCGTAATACCACGCTCACGCTCCTCAGGAGCCTTATCAATCTGATCAAACGCAGTAAACGCAACACCCGACACACGATCCGACAAAACCTTCGTAATCGCAGCAGTCAACGTCGTCTTACCATGGTCAATATGACCAATAGTCCCAATATTCAAATGGGGCTTATTCCGCTCGAAGGTTTCCTTTGCCATGATGCACAGCTCCTGAATGCGATGCGCTCGCGCGCGATCTAGATGGGTTTCTTGATGAGTGGTGAGCTATTCCCCACGAACCTTCGCCACGATTTCTTCGGCGATGCTCTTGGGAACTTCTTGATAGGAGTTGAACTCCATGCTGTACGTCGCGCGACCCTGGGTCCGCGAACGAAGATCGGTAGCGTATCCGAACATTTCCGCCAAGGGAACTTGTGCGGTGATCGTTTGGCCGCTTGAGCGCTGCTCGGTCCCTTGGACTCGCCCACGACGGGAGTTGAGGTCACCGATAACGTCGCCCAAATACGACTCGGGCGTCACCACCTCGACCTGCATGATCGGTTCGAGAATCACCGGCGAGGCCTTGCGCGCTGCTTCCTTCGCGGCCATCGATCCAGCAATCTTGAACGCCATTTCGGACGAGTCGACGTCGTGATACGAGCCGTAGGTCAACGTGGCCTTGATGTCGACCATTGGATACCCGGCGATGACGCCAGATTCGAGCGCCTCGCCAATGCCCTTTTCGACCGACGGGATGTATTCGCGAGGAATGACACCACCAACGATCTGGCTCTCGAACGCGTAACCCTCACCCACCTCGTTGGGCTCCATCGAGATGACGACGTGACCGTACTGACCACGACCACCACTCTGCTTGGCGTACTTGACGTCGACCTTTTCGACCTTCTTGGTGATGGTCTCGCGGTATGCGACCTGTGGCTTACCGACGTTCGCTTCGACGTTGAACTCGCGCATCATGCGGTCGACCAACACCTCGAGGTGAAGCTCACCCATACCGGAGATGACCGTTTGACCGGTCTCTTCGTCGGAGCGCACCCGGAAGGTCGGGTCTTCATCGGAGAGGCTCGACAACGCTTTGGACAGCTTGTCCTGGTCAGCCTTGGACTTTGGCTCGATAGCAACCGAGATGACCGGCTCGGGGAACTCCATCTTTTCGAGAAGCACTGGAGCGTCCGTCGCGGTCAAGGAGTCTCCGGTACGCACATTCTTCAGTCCGACGGCGGCAGCGATGTCACCCGCGTACACCGTGTCGATGTCCTCGCGTGAGTTGGCGTGCATTTGGAGGAGTCGACCGATGCGTTCTTTCTTGTCCTGTGTGACGTTGAGAACGGTCGTGCCCTGATCGATTTGGCCAGCGTACACACGGAAATAGGTCAGCTTGCCGTATGGGTCAGCAACGATCTTGAACGCGATCGCGGTAAACGGCGCCTTGTCGTCGGTCTCTCGCGTCACGACTTCTTCGCTGCCGGGGAGGATGCCCGTCACAGGAGGAATGTCGAGCGGTGACGGCAAAAAGTCAACCACTGCATCGAGCAGGGTCTGCACGCCCTTGTTCTTGAACGCCGTTCCACACAAGATGGGTACAGCCTCGTTAGCGATGGTCATCTTGCGGATGGCTGCGCGCAGCTCGTCCTCGGAGAGCTCTTCACCCTCCAGGTAACGCTCCATGAGCTCTTCGTCGTGCGACGCGATCTCTTCGAGCATCGTGTTGCGGTATTCCTCGGCGCGTTCTTGGAGATCGGCAGGAATGTCGGTCACCTCAAAGGATGCGCCAAGGTCCTCGCCGTTCCACACCACTGCCTTCATGCGGACGAGATCGACGATGCCGACAAAGTCCGCCTCGTTGCCGATCGGCAGCTGGAGGACGAGCGCATTTGCCTTCAAGCGGTCTTTGATCATGTCGACGCACATGTAGAAATCGGCGCCGGTTCGGTCGAGCTTGTTGACAAAGCACATGCGCGGCACGTTGTACTTGTCGGCCTGCCGCCACACGGTCTCTGATTGCGGCTCAACGCCAGCAACGCCGTCAAAGACCGCTACCGCTCCGTCGAGCACGCGCAAAGAACGCTCCACCTCGACCGTGAAGTCGACGTGGCCGGGCGTGTCGATGATGTTGATGCGGTGGTCGCGCCACATACACGTGGTGGCAGCGGAAGTGATGGTGATGCCGCGCTCTTGCTCCTGGGCCATCCAGTCCATCGTGGCGGCACCGTCGTGGACTTCACCGATCTTGTAGGAACGGCCCGTGTAGTAGAGGATCCGCTCGGTCGTCGTGGTCTTGCCGGCATCGATATGAGCCATGATGCCGATGTTGCGGTATCTGTTCAGGGGTGCTTGACGTGGCATGAGAGCGCCTTTGCGGCATCGGCGTCAACCGACGACTTGTTAGTCGAATTTCGATGTTGCTGTCTCGCGATCAAGGCCCCAGCGGATTCCGCAGGAGCCCTGAGCTTCGTACTTGGTCCGATAGGACCGGAGATGAACTCCAGCGCCTACCAGCGGTAGTGGGCGAAGGCCCGGTTTGATTCGGCCATCTTGTGCATGTCGTCACGACGCTTGACCGAGGTGCCGACACCGTTAGCCGCGTCGTGCAGCTCATTGGCGAGACGCTCGGCCATCGTGCGCTCACGCCGCGAACGGGAGTTGCCGACGATCCAGCGAATCGCCAACGTCGTGGCACGGCGCGGACGCACTTCGACGGGAACCTGGTAGGTCGCACCACCGACACGGCGGCTCTTGACCTCGAGCTGCGGCTTGACATTGTCCACGGCGCGCTTCAGCATCGGAATCGGCTCATTGCCCGAGCGCTTCGCAACCTCGTCGAGGGCTTCGTAGACGATTTGTTCAGCGGTTGAACGCTTACCGCGGAGAAGAACCTTGTTCACAAGCTGGGTGACGAGCACCGAGCGGTACAGCGGGTCAGGCGCGAGGTCCCGACGAGGAGCGGCTCCCTTGCGAGGCATGTTTTAGGACTCCTTCTTAGCGCCGTAACGGCTGCGAGCCTGCTTGCGCTTGCTCACGCCGGACGCGTCCAGCGCGCCACGGATGATCTTGTAACGCACACCCGGAAGGTCCTTCACACGACCACCGCGCACCAAGACAATGGAGTGCTCTTGGAGATTGTGACCTTCGCCGGGGATGTACGCAGTGACCTCGATCCCACTGGTCAAACGCACACGTGCGACCTTGCGAAGAGCCGAGTTCGGCTTTTTCGGTGTGGTCGTGAACACGCGGGTGCACACACCACGTCGCTGGGGCGCGCCCTTAAGCGCTGGCGTCTTGACCTTGTCAGGTTTTGAAACGCGGCCCTTTCGGACCAACTGCTGAATCGTGGGCACGCGAAACTCCTCAAGGACCCAAGTCTTGTAAATCAGCCGAACCAGAACCGTGAGACACGAGCCCGGGCTGAAGTCTGTGTTGCGGCGGGTTCAATCAATGAACCACGTCCAGCTCAAGACGAACAGCCCGATAACCTATGTCTCACGGCATGTCCTGGTCAACTTGTATCGGTTAACGATCTCCGGTGTTGGACGGACGACAGGTGCGCCTAGGCGCTCGTGCTCCGGCCGAGGTCGGGTTCAGGCTTCATCAGACCTTCTGCAACCGGGTCGCCGATTGCGTTTTCGGTGCCGATGTTGCGTAGCCAGTCCGCCAGATCCTCGCCCTCGTTGCTGGAGAACGGCAGTTCTTCGGCTTCGGGAGCAAATGGCCGCACGTGCTGGTAGGTGGTCTCGCCGGTACCAGCCGGAATCAGCTTGCCGATGATCACGTTTTCCTTCAGACCGACGAGACCATCGCGGCGACTCTCGATTGCCGCTTCGGTCAAGACACGAGTGGTCTCCTGGAACGAGGCCGCCGACAACCACGAGTCGGTAGCGAGCGACGCCTTGGTAATACCCATGAGCTCAGGGCGCCCTTCGGCCGGCTGCTTACCTTCCTCAACCATGCGTCGGTTGGTCTCGGCGTAGACGCGTGCGTCGACCTTCTCACCGGGAAGGAACTCGGTGTCACCAGACTCAGAAACGGCGACGCGGCGCAGCATCTGGCGAACGATGACCTCGATGTGCTTGTCGTGGATCGACACACCCTGTTCGCGGTACACCTTCTGGACTTCGTCGACGAGGTAACGCTGGGTCTCGCGCAGACCTTGGATCTCCAAGATCTCCTTAGGATCGAGTGGTGCCTTTTCGTCACCTATCAAACGCTGACCAGCGACGACCTCTTGTCCGTCCTTGACGGTCACCAGCGCGAACCGGGAGGCTTCATACTCCTCTTCGGTTCCGTCGTTGCTGATCACCGTGATGATCCGGCCCGTGCCTTCGCCGTCGGTAATACGCACGACACCCGAGGTACGTGACGGGACGGCTTTACCCTTTGGCGTACGAGCCTCGAAGAGTTCAACGACTCGCGGCAGACCCTGGGTGATGTCGTCACCACCGTGCACACCACCGGTGTGGAAGGTACGCATTGTCAGCTGTGTACCAGGCTCACCGATCGACTGCGCTGCCATGATCCCGACCGCTTCGCCCATCTCGACGTCGCGGTGGGTCGCCAGCTGCAGGCCGTAACACTGCGCACAGACCCCATAGATGGTCTCACAGGTAAGCACCGAACGAACGCGTACACGTTCCACGGACGGGTCATCTGCGAGCGCGTCGATCACGTCGTAGGTCAAGACGTCACCGGCGGCGAAGTCTCCAGCGTCTTCGACGAGTACACGTCCGAACAGGCGACTTTCGAGCATCTTGTCGTGACCGTCTTCACGGTCGATGTCGTTGACCCAGATGCCTCGAATCGTCCCGCAGTCGTCGTCACGGACGATCAACTCCTGGGAAACGTCGACGAGGCGTCGGGTCAGATATCCCGAGTCAGCGGTACGCAAAGCGGTGTCAGCAAGACCCTTACGAGCACCGTGTGTCGAGATGAAGTACTCGAGCACGGTGAGGCCTTCACGGAAGTTGGCCTTGATCGGGCGCGGAATGATCTCACCCTTCGGGTTTGCCACCAGACCACGCATACCAGCGATCTGACGGACCTGCATGATGTTTCCACGAGCACCCGACCCGATCATCATGTTGATCGGGTTGAAGTCGTCCGCGCTCATCACCGCTTCCATGGCGTGCTGCACGTCATTGGTCGCCTCGGTCCAGATCTCGATCTCGCGCTGACGACGCTCCTCATCGGTGATGATGCCTCGCTGGTGCTGGCTCTCGATCTTGGCTGCTTTCTCCTCGTAGCCGTCGAGGATCTCACGCTTGTCCGACGGCGTTTGCACGTCGTCGATCGAGACCGTCAACCCGGCGATCGTCGAAAAAGCGAAGCCACGATCCTTCAAGCGGTCGAGTGACGCGGCGACGTCAGCGTTGGGATAACGCGCCATCAACTGACCGACGATGCCTGAGAGGTGCTTCTTGCGAACCGTCTGGGCGACGAAGGGGAAGTCCTCAGGAAACGCCGAGTTGAACAGGACGCGCCCAAGGGTCGTTTCCACTCGAACGACTCCGTCAGCGCGGCTGATCACCATGGCGTCTGGGTGTTCATCGTCACGAACGGGGAACTCGTCCTCGGGGAACCGGTCATCCTCCAAGCGGATCTGGATCGGCGCATGCACCGAAAGACCTTGGCCGTGATTGACCCGGTACTGGTCCCAAGCCTGGAGGGCCTCAGCGACCGACCCGAACGAACGGCCCGCACCCATCGCCTCAGGATCTTCGACCGTGAGGTAGTACGCACCGATAACCATGTCCTGTGACGGAACGGCGATCGGACGCCCGTGGGCCGGGGACAAAATGTTGTTCGCCGACAGCATGAGCAGACGGGCTTCGGCCTGAGCTTCGGCTGAAAGCGGAAGATGGACCGCCATCTGGTCACCGTCGAAGTCAGCGTTGAACGCCGCGCAGACCAGCGGGTGGATCTGAATGGCCTTACCTTCGATCAGGACAGGCTCGAAGGCTTGGATGCCCAAACGGTGAAGGGTCGGAGCACGGTTCAACAACACCGGGTGCTCGGAAATGACCTCTTCGAGCACATCCCACACCTCGGAGCGGGCACGCTCAACCATCCGCTTGGCGGATTTGATGTTCTGGGCGTACTCGAGTTCAACCAGCCGTTTCATCACGAACGGCTTGAAGAGTTCAAGAGCCATCTGCTTGGGCAAACCACACTGGTGGAGTTTGAGCTGCGGGCCGACGACGATCACGGAACGACCCGAGTAGTCGACGCGCTTACCCAAAAGGTTCTGGCGGAAACGACCCTGCTTACCCTTGAGCATGTCCGAGAGCGACTTGAGCGGGCGGTTACCCGGTCCGGTCACGGGACGGCCGCGTCGACCGTTGTCGAACAGTGCGTCGACGGCCTCTTGAAGCATGCGCTTTTCGTTGTTGACGATGATCTCAGGCGCTCCGAGGTCCAAGAGCCGCTTGAGACGGTTGTTTCGATTGATCACACGGCGGTACAAGTCGTTCAGGTCAGAGGTCGCAAAGCGGCCACCGTCGAGCTGCACCATCGGGCGAAGGTCCGGTGGGATGACCGGAATCGCGTCGAGGATCATCGCTGTCGGAGGATTGGCGCGAAGCCCCGCCTCGTTCTCACGGTTGAACGCCGTCACGACCTTGAGGCGTTTGATCGCCTTAGCCTTGCGCTGACCGCGGGCGGTTTGGATCACCTCGCGAAGCACTACGTCTTCAGAATCGAGGTCCATGCGCTCGATCAAGTCCTTGACCGCAGCGGCGCCCATGCCACCACCGAAGTACTCCTCATAGCGATCTTGCAGGTCGCGCCAGACCCGGTCGTCATCGACGAGGGTCTTGACGCCCATCGTGCGGAACACGTGAAAAACGTTCTCGAGGTGTTCGATCTCTTCGGTGTAACGCTCGCGGACCTCTTCGATGTCTTTTTCGGCACCGCGCTTGAGCTTATTGATCTCGGCGTCTTTAGCGCCTTGCTCCTGAAGCGAAGCAATCTCGCCCTCGAGTTCCGCGTACGCGGCTTCGACCTCTTCATCGCGCTCGTGTTCGATCTCTGCGATCTCTTCGCGGAGATCTGCTTCGAGTTCGGGGAGGTCCTCGTGACGGCGTTCTTCGTCGACCCAGGTCACCACGTGCGCGGCGAAGTAGATGACGCGCTCGAGATTCTTGGGAGCCATATCCATGAGGTAGCCGAGACGGCTCGGAACACCCTTGAAATACCAGATGTGGGTGACGGGGGCCGCCAACTCGATGTGCCCCATGCGTTCGCGGCGCACTTTGGACCGGGTGACCTCGACGCCGCAGCGTTCGCAGATGATCCCCTTAAAGCGAACCCGCTTGTACTTGCCGCAATAGCACTCCCAGTCCTTGGTAGGACCGAAAATCTTCTCGCAGAACAAGCCATCCTTCTCGGGCTTGAGCGTCCGGTAGTTGATGGTTTCGGGCTTCTTGACTTCACCATTGGACCACTTACGGATCTGGTCCGCTGTGGCCAAACTAATTCCAAGCTTGTCGAACTCGTTAACGTCGAGCACGTTGCATTCCTCACTGATGGAAGTGGATATTCCGTTTCAGGGTTGTCGCAGCGTTGCGCTGCGGAAGGGTTGAGCTGCCGAGGTGTCTGCCATCGCCGATGCAGCGGACGTCCAGACGGCGAGCCGAGGGGCCGAGATGTCTCGGCCCCTCGATCTACATCGTCCGCTGGCGACGCCGTTCATCGTCTTCGTCGGTCCCGCGTTCCGGACGTGATATGTCGATGCCGAGTTCTTCAGCGGTCCGGAAGGCGTCCTCGTCGAGCTCGCGCATCTCAATGGATTCACCAGCCGACGACAGGACCTGCACGTTCAGACAGAGAGCCTGCATTTCTTTGATCAGCACCTTGAACGATTCGGGAATTCCCGGTTCGGGGATGTTCTCGCCCTTGACGATCGCCTCATAGACCTTGACCCGGCCCAGCACATCGTCGGACTTGATCGTCAGAAGCTCCTGGAGGGCGTACGCCGCTCCATAGGCCTCCAACGCCCACACCTCCATCTCACCGAAACGCTGTCCACCGAACTGCGCCTTACCACCCAACGGCTGCTGAGTGATCATCGAGTACGGACCGGTGGAGCGTGCGTGGATCTTGTCGTCGACAAGGTGAGCAAGCTTCAGGATGTACATGTACCCGCAGGTCACAGGTTGGTCGAAAGGATCGCCGGTACGGCCGTCGAAGAGGATGGCCTTACCGTCGGTGCCGACCAAGCGGCTCCGCGCCGCGTCTTGGCCGTCGGGATGCAGGCTTTCGAACATGCCCTGGATCGTCGGGTGGTGCAGGCTTTGATCTGCCTCATCCCAATGCGCCCCGTCGAAGACCGGTGTCGATACCCACACCGCAGGCTCGGAACGCGGACGGGTCTTGTAGGCCTCGTTTGGTTTGGCCGATTGGCCTTCCCAACCGTGCTTGGCCGCGTACCCGAGGTGCGCTTCGAGAACCTGTCCGACGTTCATACGGCTCGGAACGCCCAGCGGGTTCAAGATGATGTCGACCGGCGTGCCATCCGCGAGGTGCGGCATGTCTTCGGTCGGCAAGATCTTGGCGATAACGCCCTTGTTGCCGTGGCGTCCAGCGAGCTTGTCGCCTTCAGAGATCTTCCGCTTCTGAGCGACGTAGACACGAACCAGCTGGTTAACACCAGGTGGCAGTTCGTTGCCGTCATCGCGGGAAAACACCTTGACCGCGGTGACCTTGCCGCTCTCTCCGTGAGGAACCTTGAGCGATGTGTCGCGGACCTCACGGGCCTTCTCACCAAAGATGGCACGGAGCAGACGCTCTTCAGGCGTCAGTTCGGTCTCGCCCTTCGGCGTGACCTTTCCAACCAGCACGTCGCCCGGCGAGACCTCGGCACCGACACGGATAATGCCGCGCTCGTCGAGGTCTTTGAGGATGTCTTCGCTCAGATTCGGGATGTCACGAGTGATCTCTTCAGCACCGAGCTTGGTGTCGCGAGCATCGATCTCGTGTTCCTTGATGTGGATCGAGGTCAAGACGTCGTCGCGCACGAGACGCTGATTGAGGATGATCGCGTCCTCAAAGTTGTGCCCATCCCAAGTCATGAAGGCCACGAGGAGGTTCTTGCCAAGGGCCAGCTCGCCAGCGTCGGTCGACGGACCGTCGGCTAGCACATCGCCCTCTTTGACCTCATCGCCAGCCTTGACGATGATGCGTTGGTTGATGCATGTGTCCTGGTTCGAGCGACGGAACTTGTCCAGGGTGTAGATGATCTCGCCACCGCTGGTCGTCTCGAGAACGATCTCCTTTTCGGAAGCCTCGACGACTTCACCGTCGGCGGTGGCCAAGAGGACTTCGCCAGCGTCCTGAGCGGCGCGAGCCTCCACACCGGTTCCGACGAAGGGAGCCTCAGCACGCACGAGCGGAACCGCCTGGCGCTGCATGTTGGAGCCCATGAGGGCACGGTTGGCGTCATCGTGTTCGAGGAACGGAATCAGCGACGTGGCGACCGACACCATCTGCTTCGGTGAGACGTCCATGTAGTCGACTTCACGGCCGGTCACGTACGCGATCTCGCCCTTACGGCGACGCACGAGGACGCGGTCATTGGTGAAGTTGCCTTCATCGTCGGTCTGAGCGTTCGCCTGTGCGATGACGTAACGGTCTTCGTCATCGGCGGACAGGTACTCGATCTCGTCGGTAACTCGGCCGTCTTCGACTCGGCGATATGGCGTTTCGATAAAGCCGAAACGGTTGACCCGAGCGTACGAGGACAACGATCCAATCAACCCGATGTTTGGACCTTCAGGCGTCTCGATGGGGCACATCCGCCCGTAGTGGGACGGGTGCACGTCTCGCACTTCGAACCCGGCGCGCTCACGGGACAAACCACCTGGCCCAAGTGCAGACAAGCGGCGCTTGTGAGTCAGACCCGACAGCGGGTTGGTTTGGTCCATGAACTGCGACAGCTGAGAAGAACCGAAGAACTCTTTGATCGCGGCGACGACCGGGCGAATGTTGATCAGGGTCTGAGGCGTAATCGCCTCGACATCCTGAGTCGTCATTCGCTCACGGACGACGCGCTCCATACGAGAGAGCCCGATGCGGACCTGGTTCTGGATGAGCTCGCCGACGGAGCGAATACGACGGTTACCGAAGTGGTCGATGTCGTCGTCCCAGTAATCTGGAACTCGGGCGTGCAACTTGACCAGGTAGCTGACGACCGCCAGCACATCGGAGCGCGACAAGGTGAACTCGTCGATCTCGGGTACTTCGAGGTCAAGTTCGGCCAGCGGAATCTTGTCGTACTCGCTACCGAGCTTCTTGAGGCTCTTGTGGCGGCCGACCTTTGCAAGGTCGTAACGCTTTGGATTGAAAAAGAGATTTTCGATCAGGGAGCGCGCCGATTCGGCCGACGGCGGCTCACCCGGACGGAGCTTGCGGTAGATGTCCAAAAGGGCATCTTCGACGCTGCCCGTCGAGTCCTTTTCGAGGGTGTTCTTGATGGACTCGAACGGTTCACCGGTTTCAGGGTCGATGAACAACCGGCCGAGCTCTTCATCGGTCTCGCCGAAGCCGAGCGCCTTCAGCAACACCGTGACGGGCTGCTTGCGCTTGCGGTCAACGCGCACGTACACGACGTCGCGCTTGTCCACTTCGAACTCGAGCCATGCACCGCGGCCAGGAATGACCTTGGCGTCGACGACGTCCTTTTCGGGGTTCGTCTTATCGGGGTTCACCCCGAAATACACGCCCGGCGAACGGACCAACTGCGACACCACGACACGCTCGGTGCCGTTGATGATGAAGGTGCCCTTGTCGGTCATCATCGGGAAGTCCCCCATGAAGACCGTCTGCTCCTTGATCTCACCCGTTTGGGAGTTCATGAAGCGCGCGGTAACAAAGAGCGGACGCGAAAAGGTCATATCCTGCTCGCGGCAGTCCTCTTCGGCGTACTTTGGTGGCTCAAATTGGTGCTCGGAGAGTTCCAGGCGCAGAGCGCCGGTGAAATCTTCGATCGGAGAGATATCGCTCAGAACCTCGGCGACGCCGTCGTCGAGGAACCATTTGAACGAATCCCGCTGGATAGCAATGAGGTCAGGTAGAGGAAGAACTTCCCGAAGTTTGGCGAACGAATAGCGTTCCCGAGGCGCGGAACGATCCACGGACTTCACCCCTCATGAAAAAAACGCGCGCGAGCGCGTGGGCGGAAATTATGGTGTATCAAATCAGAAGATGTTGAGGTGCGTGCACAGCACCGTGCAGTAAAGCATGTGGAGCGCGCGCGATCAAGCCACCCACCTGGGTAGGCGACGAGAAGCGTCACCCACGGGAAGCCGCAGGGCCCAGATACTAGGCCGAAGTGCGGCTCCCCGCTGACGGGTCGAGTCGAAATTCAAGCTACTTGAGCGAGACGGTGGCGCCGACGCCTTCGAGTTGTTCTTTGGCCTTGTCGGCGTCTTCCTTCGCGACACCGGTAAGTACGGTGGCGGGTGCACCCTCTACCAGTTCCTTAGCCTCTTTGAGACCGAGGTTGGTGAGCGCACGGACTTCCTTGATGACCTTGATCTTGGCGTCGCCAGCAGAGTCGAGGACGACATCGAAGTCGCTCTTCTCTTCTTCGGCTGCGCCATCGCCGCCGCCAGCACCAGGTGCTGCTGCCGCCACTGCAACCGGAGCCGCCGCCGTAACGTCGAACTCCTCTTCGAATGCCTTGAGGAAGTCGTTGAGTTCCAGAACGGTCATCTCTTTGAAGACGTTCAAGAGCTCTTCGGTGCTCATCGAAGCCATGGTGGTATTCCTTTGCTTTGGTTGTGAATGCACACCCGGTCTGCTGGCCGGGAGAACTGGTGTCGACGGTAAGAGGGGCTATGCCGCTTCTTCGTCTTCTCGCTTTTGCGCGTAAGCGCTGAGAAGTCCGGCGAACTTGCGTTGGTTGGCCGCAAAAAGTCCCGCTGCCTTGAACAACGGCGCCTTGAATCCGCCTGCGATCTTGCCCAGAAGGACTTCACGCGAATCGAGTTTGGAGAGGGCGTCAACGTCGGAGGCCGAGATTGGCTTGCCGCGCAGCACCCCGCCTTTGAGAACAAACAGGTCCTGGCCCTTAGCGAAAGCGCTGAGTGCCTTGGCGGCCTCGACGACATCACCATCGACGAATGCCAGGCCGGTTGGACCCACGAGAAGATCCTCGAGAGCTCCGAGATCACGACCCTCGGTTGCGATCTTGACCAGCGTGTTCTTGTAGATCCTGTAGGAGGTCTCCGATGGACGCAACGAGTTGCGAAGTTCGGCGAGTTGAGAAACCGAGAGGCCACGGTACTCGGCCACGATCACTGCGGTGGCGCTATCGAGATTGCTCCCGATTTCTTCAACGGTTGCGACTTTGGCTGCGGTTGGCATGAACGTTCCTCGCGGAGCTGTTGAGACCCGACACGAGGAGACGCTTCCAGAAGCGTGCGAACAACCTCGCCTCGACTGGTGCGGTGCGCCGCGTTACCCGCTTGTTGCGGACCAGTGGTCTTCGGCAAAGACAAAAAATTTGAGCGGCACAGCGTATCATCCATCGCCAAGTCCGCTCGAAATGTCGGGGGCAAGCGCCGCGCCAACCAATCGCTCACGGCCTCGGCTGCACGCCTCTCGACGTCGTCGAGGTCGTTATTCGTTACGCGTTGGAGCGTCGGGATCGACTTTGACGCCGGGGCCCATCGTCGAGGTGACCGTAATCGCCTTGACGTATTTGCCCTTAGCGGCTGCGGGCTTGACACGGTTGAGTTCGTCGACGACGGCCCGGTAGTTGGCCAACAGCGTTTGAGCGTCGAAGCTCACCTTGCCGATCGGGACGTGGATGTTTCCGCTCTTGTCAGACCGGTACTCGGCCCGACCCGCTTTGAACTCGCCGACCGCCTTGTCAACCGACTTGGTGACGGTGCCGGTCTTCGGGTTCGGCATGAGGCCGCGGGGCCCGAGGACGCGGCCGAGCTTTCCAACCGCTGGCATCAGGTCGGGGGTTGCGATCACAACATCGAAGTCGAGAAAGCCCTTTTCGACTCGTTCGACCAGGTCGTCGGCCCCGACGATGTCAGCGCCAGCCTCGGTCGCGGCGGTTGCGTCGTCGCCAGCGGCAAAGACTGCGACTCGGACATCTTTGCCGAGGCCTCCGGGTAGCCCGACCGTGCCGCGAATCATTTGGTCGGCCTTACGTGGATCAATACCCAACCGAAAAGCCGCTTCGACGGTCTCGTCGAAACTGGCGAACGAGAGGGACTTGACGAGTTCAAGCCCTTCGAGAGGGGTGTGCAGACGCTCGCGGTCGAAACGGCGCGTCGCGTCATCGAATTTCTTACCAGGCATGTGTCGCTCCTTGACAGGTATGTGCTCCCTCTAAAACCGGAAGTGGCGACTTCTCGGCGCTCAGGCGAGGTCCTCCTGAGCTTTCAATCAACCATTGTTCGCTTCAGTCGACGACCCTGATGCCCATCGATCGCGCCGTACCCATGATCTGCAACGCAGCACCCTCAAGGTCGACGGCGTTCAGGTCGGGCATTTTCGTCTTTGCGATCTCGTCGACCTGGGCGCGGGTGAGGCTTCCGACCTTGTTCCGCAGTGGATTGTCAGAGCCCTTGTCGACCCCCGCCGCCTGCAAGATCAGCTTGGCCGCTGGCGGCGTCTTGAGGACGAACGTGAAGGACCGGTCCTCGTAAATGGTGATATCGGCCGGGACAACAGCGCGCTGGTTTTCCGTCGCAGCGTTGTACTGCTTGACGAACTCCATGATCTGGATGCCGTGTGGACCAAGCGCCGTACCGACGGGCGGGGCTGGCGATGCAGCACCGGCCTCGATTGCGATTCTGACGACCGCGGCGACGTTCTTCTTACCCATGATGTGACTGCTCCTATGACTTCACCACGCGCGGCGAAGGAACCCTGATGCGGCGGAAAGGCCGCCGAAGACTAAAGCGCGGCGACCTGGCCGAATTCCAACTCGACCGGCGTTTCCCGGCCGAAGATGTTGACCAGAACCTTCAACTTGGATCGATCGACATCGATCTCGCTGATCGAACCGTTGAAATCTGCAAACGGGCCCGTGGTGACGCGAACCTGCTCGCCGACATCGAATTCGAGGCGCGGACGCAGTTTCTTTTCGCGCTTTTCTGGGGTAACTCCCAGAATTCCCTCGACTTCTTTACGACGCAGCGGGGTTGGTTTGGCTCCACTGCCCACAAAGCCGGTGACACCGGGCGTATTGCGAACCATGTACCAGGCGTCGTCGTCGAGACGGCAACGAACCAAGAGATAACCCGGGTACACCTTCTTGCGGGTGACCGTTTTGCGACCATTCTTGAACTCGACGACGTCTTCCATGGGTATGACCACTTCAAAAATGCGGTCTTCCATGTCCATGGAACGGACGCGGTGTTCGATGTTTTGCTTGACCTTGTTTTCGTAGCCAGCGTAGGAATGGACGACATACCAGCGACCGGGACGGTCGTATGGACTTGGTTCGTCCTCTTCTTCGTCGTCGTCATCGTCGAAATCGAGTTCGATGTCGACGGCGGCGTCTTCAGCTTCGGAGAAGCGGCGCTGAATCGGCTCGTCGGCCTCTTCCGCCTGCACGGCGTCGTGGCCAGACACGGAACCTGCGGTGGACTCAGACTCGTCGGCGACAGCGTCTTGGAGCGTTGAATTGTCTTCGGTCATGTGCGCGATCTCTGCTTTGGTCGGCCGTCGGCTATTAGTACAGCCAGAGCACGAACTTGGCCGCCAAGTAGTCGACTCCGTACACGAATGCGGTCAACACCAACACGGCGACGACCACCACCGCGCTTGAACTTGCGACTTCTTTGGATGTTGGCCAGTCGACTTTGCGCATCTCGGAACGAACGCCCGCAAAGTACTCGCCGACCGAGAAACCACCACGGCCACCACCGCCGCCGCCAGCCACGCCGTCTGCCGGTCGACGACGTTCACCGCCGCCTTGGGAACGCCGCTCTTGGCGCTCCATCATTCGCTTTGATTCTCGGTTCATGTGATGCCTCGACATTTCGACTCTCGCGTGGACCCCTGCCCACCGAAATCGTTGCCTTGAGCAGGGCAGGAGGGATTTGAACCCCCGACCGCCGGTTTTGGAGACCGGTGCTCTACCAGCTGAGCTACTGCCCTTGGTCGCCTGCCCCGTACGTGGACAAGGCAGAAACATCAAAGCTATCAGTTTCCACAGGTCTTATCCCAGCCGAGTTTGCAAACCAAACGTGTCGACGAGTCCACACAGGTCTTCAAACAGTGGGCGCCTGGGGCCGATCGACACCTGCCAGCAGCGCACTGACGCAGCCAACCGTCACGCTGGTCGCTCATTCGCGTTGAGCCTGTTACGCACAGCGGCTCGAGCGCGATGCAAACGCATCTTGGCATTGGCGACCGAGATACCCAGTTCGGCAGCGATCGCCTCATGGGCGAGACCGTCGCGTTCGCGCAGGGTGATCACGGCACGTAATTTGGCGGGCAGCTCGGCAACCGCCTGCTGTATCCGAGACTGCAGCTCCCGCCCCTCTGCTAACGCTTCGGGACCTGGTTCGTCGTCGTGGATCTGTTCGATCTGTTCGTCGAGTGGGCGATGCCGCACGCGGGCGGAACGCCCCAAGGCCGTGGCGGCAGTGTTTGCCGTGATTCGGTACATCCACGTACTAAAGCGAGCATCGCCGCGAAAGCGGTCGATCGCCCGCCAGGCGCGCACAAATGACTCCTGAACGACGTCCTTGGCTTCTTCTTCGTTGCGCGTCAGGCGAAGTGCCAATGCGTACACCTTGGGGGTATGCCGACGAACGAGTTCATCGAAATACGCTCGATCTCCCGCGCTGGCACCTTCGACCAGGACCGTGTCGCTGACGCGTCGATACCCACCCCGCGACAGGGTGGGTATCGACGATGAGACCCGTGGGATTCTGCTGCGTGGCAGGACCGGTGGGCGCGCAATCTCGTGGAGAGGTCGCTCTGCCTGGGCTACCACAACACGTTCCCCTCGGTGGCGTTACGCCACCTAGCGAGTTTCTTTGTGGTTGCGATGTGTACGGCAACGGTTGCAGTACTTGTTCAGCTCAATCCGCTCGCGATTGTTGATCTTGTTCTTGCGGGTTGAGTAGTTGCGCTCTTTGCACTCGGTGCACTCAAGCGTGACCAAAATTCGCTTGTCGCTGGCCATGTTTGGCCCTTCCTCTCGCGGACCGCCCTCGGGGGCGAACGCCGTCACATCGGGCATGTGGGGCGGTCAAGTTCCGATCCCAACACACCAATCGTCTGTCGTATTCGACCCGTCGCGGGTTCTGACGGGCTAGCTGATGATTTTGGTGACTCGACCAGCACCAACCGTGCGGCCACCCTCACGAATCGCGAACTTCAAACCCTCATCCATCGCAATCGGAGCAATCAACTCAACCGTCATCTCCGTATTATCACCCGGCATCACCATCTCCGTACCCTCAGGCAACTTCACCTGACCCGTAACATCAGTCGTACGGAAATAAAACTGCGGACGATAATTATCAAAAACGGCGTATGACGACCACCCTCATCCTTGGTCAACACATACACCTGAGCCTCAAACTTCGTATGCGGAGTAATCGAACCAGGCTTCGCCAACACCTGACCCCGAGCAACATCCTCCTTCTTCGTACCACGAAGAAGAACACCCACATTGTCCCCAGCACGCCCCTCATCAAGAAGCTTCCGGAACATCTCCACACCCGTACACGTCGTATTAGGCGTATTCCGAATACCAACAATCGAAATCTCATCACCCACGTGGACAACACCACGCTCAATACGACCCGTCACAACCGTCCCACGACCCGTAATCGAAAACACATCCTCAATCGGCATCAAAAACGGACGATCAATATCACGCTCAGGCTCCGGCACATACTCATCCACCGCCGCCATCAACGCCATCACCTTGTCCCCATACTCCGAATCCCCCTCCAACGCCTTCAACGCCGAAACAGGAACCACCGGAATATCATCACCCGGGAACTCATACTCACTCAACAACTCACGAACCTCAAGCTCCACCAGCTCAAGGATCTCCTCATCATCAACCATGTCAACCTTATTCAAGGCAACAACAATCGCCGGCACACCAACCTGACGCGCCAACAACACATGCTCACGAGTCTGCGGCATCGGCCCATCAGTAGCCGCAACCACCAAAATACCGCCATCCATCTGCGCAGCACCCGTAATCATGTTCTTCACATAATCAGCATGCCCCGGACAATCAACATGCGCATAATGACGATTCGCCGTCTCATACTCAACATGAGAAATCGAAATCGTAATACCACGCTCACGCTCCTCAGGAGCCTTATCAATCTGATCAAACGCAGTAAACGCAACACCCGACACACGATCCGACAAAACCTTCGTAATCGCAGCAGTCAACGTCGTCTTACCATGGTCAATATGACCAATAGTCCCAATATTCAAATGGGGCTTATTCCGCTCGAAGGTTTCCTTTGCCATGATCCTCGACCTCGTTCGTTACAGAAGTGATTTGAAAGAAGCACCGACATTTTGATGTGGACATACGCGAAGGAGAAAGCCCTTTTTGAAGGCCTTCTCCCAGGTGGGTGTGTCCAGATGTGTTGGATGCTTGGTAGCGGCGGAGGGACTCGAACCCTCGACCTCGCGATTATGAGCCGCGCGCTCTTACCAGCTGAGCTACACCGCCAAGTGTTGGGTGCCACCTACGGCGCTGCCGAGCACCTGCCCGACTAACGCTGATCAGAGCCTCCTTCCGGACTCGAACCGGAGACCCCTTCCTTACCATGGAAGTGCTCTACCTACTGAGCTAAGGAGGCGCAGCTCGACAGTATATCCACCTACGCGTCCGTGAATCCGTACGGAGATCACACCCCGGTGGCGTTGGTCATTTCGTTTCATCGACGGCGGTACGTTGTGGGTATGCCGAGCAACAATGCGCCATCGCCAGAGCGCCGTCTAGCCGATGGAAGCGCTTCGTCAGACGAGTCGAACGTGTCGGTGCGCCTCTGTACCGAGGCGGATGGGCCACAGCTCGCCGCGTTGTACAACCATTATGTGAGCACATCGACGGTGACCTTCGACCTGGAAGTTCGTACCGAAACAACCCAGCGCGAGTGGATCCGTTCCCATGACGGAAGCCACCCCGCCATCGTGGCGAGCGCGGGTGAGACCATCGTCGGCTTCGCCTCGCTGACGCCGTATCGGCCCCGGCTGGCATACACCACCTCAGTTGAAGATTCGGTCTACGTGCACAAGGATTGGCACGGCCGCGGAGTCGGGCGGCTACTCCTGAGCGAAATCCTCCGCCTCGCCGAGCGCTACGGCTATCACACCGTGATCGGCAGGATTGTTGGCGGCCACTCCGCGTCGATTTCGCTGCACGAATCGTTGGGTTTTATCCAGATAGGCACCGAACGTGAGATCGGCCGGAAGTTTGGACGGTGGCTCGACGTGGTGGTGCTGCAATACATGGTGCCCACCGAATCGAGGCGTTGAGCTCCTGGTGTAGGGCGGCAGACCACCCGAGCGCTACCGGAGAAAATCGTGCTCTTTCAGGAAGGCCAGCATGAGGTCGGTGGTCTGGTCAAGATACGGCTCTTCGTTGAAGAAGCCGTGGTCTTGACCTGGGAAGGTCACCAACTCACAGGTCTCTGAATCAGAGCAATAGCTTCGTGCCGAGTCGATCGACACGGTGCGGTCGGATTCACCGTGAAAGACCAAGACCGGGATCTGCGGATCGGCGAGACGGGTCGAAATTGCAGGGTTGTACAGGACCAGGGCCTCGGGGCCCCGCTCGCTCGGATCCGACGTTTCGGTGTTGGCCGCCAACATTCCGCCCGCGCTTTCGCGCCCATCGCCACCACCCGGTCAACCGGAAAGCCGTAGTCGCTGGCGTGTTCGGTCACGAACGCAACCGCATCGTTGGCGTCGGCGACGATATCCGTGGTGGTCACGTCATCACTGTTGACCCGGTATTCGGCAATGAAACCAACGGCGCCATGTTGAGCGAGAGCCAGGCTTTGTGGGACGAACTGTTCGATCGGTGTCCGTTCAAAACCACCGCCGTGAAACATCACCGCGGCAGCAGTCGGTTCGCCGTCGGGTAGGAAGACATGAAGATGAAGCGCTCGGGTCTCGGTCTGCTTATACACCACCACCTTGTCCGCTCCGAGGTCGACCTCGGGCCACGCGCGTTCGGTTTCGGGTCTCGACCCGCCCACAAGTACGTGCCGGCCATTACCGCGACGGCCCCGACGATGAGCGCTAGCCCCAGTGCGATGTTGCGCCTTCTGGTGGAAGGATTGTCGAAACCAGGGCCCGCAGGTTCGGGATGAGGTTGTCGTGGACTCACAGAGCGTTTCCTTTCAAGTGCCTGCGCTCACCAGCATGGACTCCGGCGGCCGTGCCTGGAACGGGACTGCGTTACACGACGACCCCTGGACACGTGGAGCGCCAGCAAATCGAGGACTCGGGCCGGGCTCGCCGGTTTCCCCGGTCTCGGCGAGCAACCGTCACCCATAGGCGTCGGCGAGAAGATGCAGACAGCGCATCCGCCCAGCCTCGGAAATGTCGTTGAACACGACGATCAGTTCGTCGGCATCAGCGAGTGATGCGAACGCCTCGAGTTGGGGTCGAATCGTCGTTGGTGTGCCAACGGCGGTGTGTCGCAACATCGATTTGACCTGCTGACCCGGTAGCGACTCGACGAGTTCGTCGAGTTGCGATGCAGAAAGCTGGCGGCCCTCGCCAAGAACGAAGCCACCCGGAGCCGCGTGACCTGCTCGAAGGTGGCACGCCTCGTCGTCGGTTTCTGCCAAGACCACATTGACCCCAGCGATGACATGTGACGTCGATTGCTGCGTGGACGGCCGGAACTGATCCCTATAGAGGGGTATCGCCCGGTCGATCTCATCGGGGGCGAAATGCGATGCGAAGCCGTACGGCAACCCGAACTGAGCCGCCAGCTGGGCACCGAACAACGAGGATCCCAAGATGGTCAGCGGTACAAAGGTGCCAGTACCAGGAATGGCGGTCACGCCGTCGACGATGCTGTGATCCGAAAGGTAGCCCTGCAGTTCGGCCACGTCCTGGGGGAACGACGTCGCCGCCATCGGTGAACGCCGAAGCGCGCGAAAGATCGCCTGGTCGCCGCCCGGAGCGCGACCAAGCCCCAGCTCGATACGACCGGGGTGAAGGCTGGCGAGGGTTCCGAACTGTTCAGCGATGGTGAGAGGGCTGTGGTTGGGCAACATGATGCCGCCCGACCCCAACAAAATCGCGTCCGTGCGCGCTGCGACATGAGCGATCAACACCGATGTGGCAGCGGACGCAATCGAAGCCATGTTGTGATGCTCGGCGTACCAGACACGCTTATACCCGCGCTCCTCCGCCGCCTGTGCCATAGCGACGCTCGCGCGCAGAGCGTCGGCGACCGTACTGTCGCCGCTCACGAGGGCGCGATCCAGTATCGACAGCGGTACGCGACTTTGGGACATGTCAGCACGCTAACGCGACCAACCCGTAACAGTGCCGTTCACCGCTACCCGGCGGGCGAGTCCACCCCGCCGCAGGTTCTCTGAGGACCTATGTGCGCGAAAACGATCCACCCGGTCGGCTCAGGCGCGGCGATGCCTCCGGAACGTGTGGCGTCCCGGAGGCATCGACCGCCTTATGGAGCATGTCAGCAGTGCGGGGTGTGAGGGTGTGAGAGCCCCGGCTATCGCTCACCCCGTCGACGACGCTGGCCGAGGACCAGCACGCCGCCTGCGAAGAGGAGGATGACGCCGACCGTCAGTGAGGTTGCCACCCCGGTCCCGGTCATCGCCATATTGGATCGCGACCCCGAACCCGACGGCGCAGCTCCGAGGGACACCGAACCACTCGTACCCGTACGAGCCGAACCTGATCCTCCTGTCGATGACGCCGACCGTGTCGAACCTGCGACCGAAGCCGCCGCATTGGACGTATTGCCGGTCACTTGACCCAGAGGGGTAGATCCACCTGAGCCGCTGGCTCGTGTTGCGTTCCCCGCAGTCCCTGCGCTTGAGCTCCCAGCACCGGAGGAACGAGCACCGGAGGAACCACCGTCCGAACCGGAGTTGGTACCGGAGTTGGTACCGGAGCTCGAACCGGAGCTCGAACCGGAGTTGGTCGCAGCACCGCCCGTCGCCGAGCTTGCTGCGGCTCCGCCGTCGGCCCCACCACCGTTCGTTCCGCCATCGGTATCCGACGTCGTCATGCCTGTCGTGGTCGTGGTCGTGGAGTTCTCACTGCCGCCACCGGTCGCGGATTGCACAGCAAACCCGAAGTCCAGCGTCAGGTCGGTGGCGCCGTCTTGGGAAAGGTCAGCGTTACTCGATGCCGATCCACTCGAAGAATCCCGGTCCGAACTTCCGATCTGGCTGAGCGTCGGAACAAACCCATCGAGTGCGTCCTGAGTCGACGCCGCGGTCAGGTCGATGGTCACGGTATAGGACTGCGACGCTGGCAACGACGGCAGATTCTCGAAGACGTACATCCCGTTGGCGTCGGTCGTGACCGCCCCGACCATTTCGCCGAACACGTCTGTCACCGGCTTTCCGTCCGGTCCGGTCAACAGCAAAACGACACCCTCGATACCAGACTCGCCAACGTCCTGTCGCCCGTTTCCGTTCGAGTCGAACCACACGCGGTCACCGACTGAGACCGCCGCGGTCATGAAACCGAAATCGAGCGTGGAGTCGGACGCTCCATCCGTGGAGAGGTCCACCGTCGTCGACACGCTGTCGAGCGACGAGTCCTCAGCGATGTCTCCGGCGCCCGCCGCTGCCGGGGTCAGCCCGGTCAGCGCAGCTCGAGTCGAAGCGGCGTCATAGTCGATGGTGACGGTGTAGGACTCGCCCACCGCAAGCGTCGGCAGATTGACAAAGGCGTAGAAGCCATCTTCATCGGTCGTCACCGAGGTCACCTCGTTGCCGAAGATGTCGATCACCGGCCGTCCATCAGGTCCGCTCAGCGTCAGAACCACACCTTCGATGCCGTCCTCACCGGCACCTTGTATGCCGTCGCCGTTTGCGTCCAGCCACACAAGGTCGCCAACGGATACGGCTTGGACGGTGAAACCAAAGTCAAGGGTCAGATCAGCGGCACCGTCAGATGAGAGGTTGGCGGTCGTTGACGCGCTGTCGGTCGATGAGTCCACATCGCTCGCACCGGCGCCGGCTGGCGACGAGATCAGTCCACTCAGAGCGGCCTCCGTGGATGCGTCGCCGTAGTCGATAGCGACGGTGTACGACTCCCCCGAGGGGAGGGTCGGCAGATTGGTGAAGAGATACGCGCCGTTCGCGTCGGTCGTGACCGGACCGACTTCGTCACCGAAAATGTCCATCACCGGCTGCCCGTCTGGACCAGAGATCGTGAGTACAACGCCAGCGATCCCCTCCTCGCCATCGTCTTGAAGGCCATTGCGGTTGTCGTCGAGCCAGACGTAGTCACCCACCGACACCGACGCTGGCACGAAGCCAAAGTCCAGGCCGGTGTCACTCGCTTGATCAAAGGAGAGGTCAGCCTCGCTCACCGCAACGTCGGTCGATGAGTCAAAGGCGGAGTCGCCTTGACCCGACAGGGTCGGCACGAGACCGGCAAGTGCTTGTTGGGTCGACGCGTCGGTGTACACAATCGACACCGCATAGGACTCATTCGGCGCGATTGCTGGCAGGTTGTTGAACGCGTATGCGCCCGTGTCATCGGTGTAAACCGTCCCGACCTGTTCGCCGAACACGTCGGTCACCGGTAGGCCATCGGGGCCGGTCAACGTCAGTGCGACCCCGCCGATACCTGTTTCTCCTTCATCCTGGACACCATTGGCGTTGGTATCGAGCCAGACCAAGTCGCCAACCGATACCGACGTGCGAATGAAACCGAAGTCCAATGTCAGGTCCGAGGCTCCGTCGACCGAGAGATCCGCCGCACTCGTAGCTGAATCGGTCGATGAGTCGATCTCGACGGCACCCGCTTGACCGACCGTTGGGACCAGTCCACCGAGAGCCAGTTCCGTAGAAGGATCGAGGTAGTCGATCGAAACGGTGTAGGACTCTCCCCGAGGAAGAGCGGGAAGGCCGGTGAAGAGGTAACCGCCGTCGACGTCGGTTGCGAGGGGCGCGACGTAGTTGCCAGCAACGTCATAGACGGCTTCGCCGTTCGGACCAGAAAGGGTCATCACGACGCCAGCGATGCCGTCTTCGCCCACGTCCTGGAGGCCATCTCGGTTCGAGTCGAGCCACACAAAGTCACCGACAGAGACCGATTCAACGAAGCTCGCTTGGGCCGCGGTCGAGTAGGTCGAAGTAAACGCACTCGCGTTGATGAGCCTCTGCACGCTGGCGGTCACGAAGGTGCTGGCAACGTCGGTGGTGATCTCGGCCTCCGCCGTAATCATGGCGGTGCCGACGGTTGGTTTGGTCAGATAGACCTGATCCCCCGACATGAACGGACCCGCCAAAGGCTCGCCAAATTCGTCGACGATCTGGGCGTCGCCGTCGACGGTCAACGTGACGGGGCCTCCGTTGGTCATGATGGCGTAGGGTCCAACCAGTCCGTTGGTGCCAGCCACCTGGGAGACGGGTTCGACGATCTCCAGGTATGGCGCTTCTGGTTCAGCAACCGGCGGGTACACACCATTGTCAGCTGATTGCACGATCAGGTTGTAGTTGGCCAGGACGGTCGGCGGGTCGGTCACATAGGTGCCGAGCGCGCCAAAGCTCTGCGACGCAATCGCAGTGCCAGGCTCGAAACCGTTCGCGTAGTGCCAGACCGCCCACTGCACGGCGAGGGCCTTGTCGTTATCGGTCCCCGCGAGTGGGACGAGGCTGTCGTCGCTTGGATAGTTGTTGGTCACGATGGACGCGATGGTTGCGAGACCGTCCAGGGTGAGCGTGCTCGGCCGGCTGTCCGGCAGCGTCACCGAAACGGCGTCGAGCCAACTTCCCGCGTCGGTGCTGTCGCCGATCCCGATGCCGGTTGTGATGTCGATGCAGTAGGTGGCGGTGTCAGCGAGGGAGCCGTCGCTGCCCTGAACTTGGCCCAGGATCAAACCTCCAAAACTGATCCACGGGTAGGGATCGAAGTCGTCGGCCGTTCCGATCGTTTCGTCGGGGCCTGCCGGGGTGGTGCCGCCGTTGAATGCACCGCCTGCCCCGAGCGACGTGACCGTCATTTGTGAGCCTGAAACGCGTGCTGCGTCAGCCCTGGTTGGTAGCGCCAAAACGGCGAAGGTAGTGAGTAGTACTGCGAAGAGTAAGACGACTTGTGATGATCGGTGCGGCCGACCACTTCCTCGGCGTTGTAAATGCGACACCGTGACCCCTTCCACCCTGTTCTTTGTCTGGGTAACGGAAAGAACATCGGTATCCGCAGAGCCATTCTTGAATATCGGAGCGATATTTCAGGCTGCTTTGATGGGCCCTTGACGCGAACGCTGCGTGTAAGTCGGTCACAAAGCTGGCGGTAGGCCTCGATCCTTACCTACGGAGCCGTGGGGTGCGGAGGAGACGCCCGAAACATCGAGAGGCTCCCGCCTCGGATGAGTCGGGAGCCTCTCGAAGTAAATAACTCGCTGGTGGGCCAGGATGGATTCGAACCAACGTAGCATGACGCAACCGGTTTACAGCCGGTCCCCTTTGGCCGCTTGGGTACTGACCCGAGTCCGCATAGGTTAGCCGTCCAGGACGCCGAATTCGAAGCGATGGCGGCCTCCCGCGCAGGATGGGCGGGCACACATCGAGGAGAGGATGCTGATATGGCCAGCTTTGACGTGGTCTCCCAAACCGACGCGCAAGAGGTCCGCAACGCGGTCGACCAGGCGAGCCGAGAGATCGGCACCCGCTTTGATTTCAAAGGAACCGATAGCACCATCGCGCTAGAGGACGACAAGGTCGAAATGGCATCCAACACTGACGACAAATTGCGTCAGGTGATCGATGTGTTCGAAAGCAAGCTGATCAAACGCAAGGTGTCGCTCAAGAGCTTCGACCGGGGCGACATTCGCGAAGCGTCTGGCGGCACCGCTAAAACCACCTGGACCATTGTCAACGGCATCCCCACCGAGACCGCCAAGAAGATCTCGAAGTTCATCCGGGACCTGAAACTGAAGGGCATTCAGGCTCAGATCCAAGGAGATCAACTCCGCGTCACCGGTAAGAAAATCGATGATCTCCAAGGTGTCATCGCTGAACTCAAAGAGCAGGATTTCGACTGCTCACTGCAGTTCATCAACTACCGTTCCTAACCAGCTGCCGCCGTCGTCTGACTGCGGCAACCACCGGGCCTCACGATCCCGCCGCAGCGGACAACGAGCCGCTCGGCCCGAGTCGCCGGTGCGACCCCGAGTACGGAGAAACGAACATATGGACGATCGCCCGCCCTCTGATAAGTCCGGTTTCATCGCGGGATTGCTGGGCGCTCTGATCGGCTTCGCCATTGGGTTGGGCTTTGCCGTGCTGGTCACCAGCGCCCCAATGGCTGCGCTCGTCGGCTTCACGGTCGGTATCATCGGCGGCGTCCTACTCGCCAGCTGAGCGATCCTGGAGAGTGCCGTCCTACCACTGCCACCTCAGACCGAACGGTCTCGGGCCGATGACACCGTCCAACAAGTCGTCAAAGGCGGCGCGAGCCTTTTGAGCCCCGATGGATGCATCGGGATCTGCGGGTGCGACCCGCGGCGTCTCGGCAGCGACCAGACGCAGCGTCGCGTCGGGTACGTGGTCACCGAGAGTCGGGTCGAACGACAAGTCGTTCAACTTCGCCACCGGGCGATCGACGCTGGAGAGTGACCGTGTTCTCGCGAACATGGCGACCACCCGGTTTGTCGACATCGGCTCACCGGTGAGTTCAGCAAGCTTGACCGCGACGAGTCGCGGTGCGTCGTCGATCGCCGACTGCAGCCACTCATCGAGCAGCGGTTTGGGATCGACCGGCCCTCCCCCTTTGGGGTGCCACTGGAAATGCAGATGAGGTGTGCCACCGTCGGCGTTGCCGGTGTCGCCGACATATCCAATGATGTCGCCCTGTTCGACCGGCGTGCCGTCCTCGAGGCCGTCCACCCACGACTCCAGATGAGCGAAGTAGAAGTACGTGCCGTCGGGTTGGGTCACCCGGGCTCCGATACCACCGGCCCCGCCGCTGCGCCTGGTGAAGACACCGTCCACAGGGGCCCTGAGCGGCACGCCCATCGCGGCGAAGACGTCGGTTCCCTGATGTAGGTGAAACGCCGGAGTGAACCGGGGCATCCACCAATCGTGCCAGTAGTTGGCTTGCCCACCGACCGGAAACTGTCCGTAACCGATGTTGACGACCTCGCGAGGATCCATACCCGCACGAACGAGTGGCGCCAGCAGCGCGACCAGATCGCTCGTGTCATGCGCAGCGCTGCGTCGAACCGAGTTGATCTTGGAAACGAACTCGGGCGGCACCTCGCGAGGCCCAAGCGTGGTCGTGGTGGTTGGAGCCACCATGGTTGTCGTCGTCGGGACGGCATCGCTTGTCGACGGTGCGTTGGGATCGGGAGCACCGGGGTCGGGCGCATTGAGGTCGGGCGCGTTGGGGTCGACGATGACGGTGGGGTCGACGATGACGGTGGGCGGGGTTTCGGGAGCAGACGTGTCCACAGGAGCAGGCGTGTCGAGCGGGGCAGGCGTTCCTGTCGTTCCGGTCGGTGCGGGTGCGCCAGGTGGCGCACCCGAGGAGCCACCATCCACCGCCGTGCCGGGCTGGGTGGGAACCGGCGCTTCCTGCGCTTGTGCTCTGCTCGTCCCGACGAACAGCCCAACCGTGGTCAGGCTCAAGAACAGGGAGAGGAACATCCCAAAGGTACGTCTCACCTAAAACTCCGAGGTCTACTCATTCTCGAGGGCAACGAATATTGCTTGCCGCTTCCGATGTGACCCCAGCCGCACACCGCGCCCAAGACGATAGCCAAGTTCCAGCGGATCGACACCGCGCTCAGGCGAATATGGCAACTGCCACATCAAATGCCGTCTCGCTGCGCGATCTTGCATTTCCCCCACCGGACTTGTCCGGCAGACGGTGTCCGCCATGATCATTTCCAGCACGGTGCTTCGTGCTGGCACAAGGGAGACGCGATCATGAACGCATGGTGGAGATCGTGAAGGCTCATGAAGAGTCGTTGGAACCCCGGGCGGGGCAGTGGCTCGACCGCAAAGACCTTGCAAAGCCGTCCCTGAACACCAAGGAAGCCCGACGCCGTGACCTCACCATCATCGCCCGTCACCTCGCCGATAACGCTGACCGCCCACACCCGTTCTGGTTGGAGCCAGGGACCAAGGGGTTCGACCGCGAACTGGGACGAGTGACGCTCGGCGATCTCAACAACGAGCAGTTGGGCGAAGCGTTCGCCGATTTTGCGCGCACACACGCTGCCAGTTCGATCCGTCGAGCACGCTCGACATGGCGCGGCTTTTGTCAATGGCTTGTCACCGATCTGGAATGCCTGGACTCCAATCCCATCGACAAACTCGAGGGACCTCGAAAGACGCCTTGGCAGCCCAAACCAATCGCCGAGGAAGACCTCTTGCGGCTCATCGGCGCGGCTCAACGTCCCGACCCGCAGGCCCGGAACCCCTGGCCAGAACTCGAGCAGGCGGTTTGCGCAGTCTTCGTCGGCGCCGGTCTGCGAGTCTCCGAAGTGGTCGACCTGAAGGTGGGCAACCTGCACCGTTCTGTGGACGGTATCGACTCGCTCCACGTGACCGGTAAGGGCAACAAGACCAGAGCGATACCGTTTCCTCCCGAGGCGGTCGCGTCGATCGATACGTATCTCGAGTCGCGCAGCGATCGGTTCGGTGCGGTCAAGCCGTCTGACCGCATGTTCATACGGCCGAATACTCAACCGCTCACACGGCGAGTACTCGACCATATGGTGAGCGGTTGGTTCCGACGCGCTGGCTTGGTTCCTCCGCCCGGCGCATTGAACCACTCGCTCCGACATGCATACGCCACGTTGCTCGTCGAACAGACCGGTTCGTTGCCAGAGGTGCAGCGACTGCTCGGACATGCCGACCTCGCGACGACGCAGGCCTATGTCGGAGTGACCACTGCTGGAGTGGCCGAGACGGCGATGGCCAATCCGGCGAGAGCATTTCTGCGCAGACAAAAGGCCAGCCACGAGGGCTGACCCTTTGCTGTACACCTTGTTTGGAACGGCGAATCGGCGGACGCTGAAGTCGTCCCCGGTCGCTCACCATGTCGACCCAAGAACGGGCCCGAAGCTCGAGCGGCGGTTAGGCCGGGCGGAACTCGCGAAGGCGGCGAACTCGCTCCTCCATCGGCGGGTGGGTTGAAAACAGTTTGGCGAAACTCATCGCCCCCTGCGGACGTCTTGCCCCGCCGAACGGGTTGGCGATGTACATGTTTTCGGTCGCCGGGTTGACCTGCATCGGTCGTCGAGCGACCCCCATGTTGATCTTTTCAAGTGCCCGGGCCAACGGCTCGCCGGTTCCCATCATCTGGGCACCGCCCCGGTCGGCGTCGTACTCCCGGGAACGAGAGATCGCCATCTGAATGAGTCCAGCAGCGATGGGCGCCAGGATGCTCAGCGCCAGCATGCCCAATGGGTTGCCGTTGCGGTCGTCGTTGCGACCACCAAACATCCCCGCCCACATCGCCATACGGGCGATGAAGGTGATGCCGGTCGCGATGGCAGCCGCGACCGAACTGATCAAGATGTCACGGTGTTTGACATGGGCAAGTTCGTGGGCGATGACACCTTTGATCTCGTCGGGTTCGAGTGTCTGGATCAGACCTTGGGTAATGGCGACCGCGGCATGTGAGGGGTTTCGGCCCGTAGCGAAGGCATTGGGTTGCTCCGACGGCGCGATGTACAGGCGGGGCATGGGGATGCCAGCGCGGGAAGTGAGTTCACGCACCATCGAGTAATACCACGGCGCATCATGTTCGGTGACCGGCTGGGCTCGGGCCGCCTTAATCGCCAGCTTGTCCGAAAACCAATAGGACCCGCCGACCATCAAAAGGCCCAGGACCAGACCGAATGTGGCGCCGCTGCTGCCGCCCAGCGCACCGCCGAACACGACGGCAAGGCCACCCAAACCACCGAGAAGAATGGCAGTTTCAGATTGTTGAGGTTCATGTGTTGGCCCATCCTCAGGGGCTCGTAGTTCATTTGCCTGTTCATGAAGGTTCCCAGAACCGTTGTGCTCTGAGCACGGGCTCAGCCGCGCCGATCATGCGGTTCGAAGCAGGCTCACGGTGAGAAGCTCACCGCGGCGGGGGTAGACCACAGCTGCGACATCGACATGTCAGCGCCCAGAATACCGAGCAACGAGATTCAAGAACGATCGCGTTACCTCCTTCAACACCGACCGCGACCACCCCATTCCTGATGCGGCTCTGGGTCCCAGACACCTACAAGGGTCTGCGGGAAGGGACGGATCTGATTGATGCTTGGTTGCGTACTCGCTCATGCAGCCTGCGCTGCGGACCGCTCGGGCCTGTGGGGCCTCTAGGGCGCGATGACGATCAAGTTCTGTTGAGCGTTGGCGACCGAGCCAGGCACAGGGCCCAGTCCGAGAGCTTCAAGGGCGAGGTTGGCAACCTCGTGGCTGCGGATCGGGAGCTGGGCTGTGTTTGTCGGAGGGTTTCCCGTTCCAGGATTGACGCGACGCCCCTGGTTGATGGCGTACAGGTCGGCCGCTGTGATCCCCGGGCCCCAGACGACGAACGGGACGGTGTAGTTCGAGCTCAGGGTTTGGTCGTCGTGGAGCAGTCCAGTATTGGGGCCCCCATGGTCAGCGGTCACGATGATCATGGTCGAGCTCGCCCATGTTGGGTTGGATGTAATGAGGTTGACGATTCGACCGAGCAACGCGTCAGATCGCGTGACCGCCTCGTCGTACTGACCGCTCGACCAGCCAAACTCGTGCCCAGCGGTATCGGGATATGGAATGTGGAACGCGGCGAAACGCAACTCTGGTCGATTGCTCAGCGCGTCCGCGAGGTTGTTGAAGTTCAGTTCGGCGTCACGTCGTGAGTAGATGTCGATCTTGTCCCGACCGTTGTCGACTCCGGTGACGTCGACGGCACCGTTCGCCCCGTTCCACGAACGATCGAGCATGTCGAACTTGTCCTTCGACACGTACAGCGCCGTGCGGGCGCCGTGATCGTGGACCACATCAAAGATGGATGCGACATAGTGCCCGGCGGCGACGTGCACGGTCGTCCCATCGTCGACGTTGAACCAGATGTGGTGCCCTGCCGCACCGTAGACCGGACGTCCGGTCCATTGAGACGTGTGATTGGGCAAGGTCTTGGTGACATCGGCGTCGGTGCGAGCGTTCATGGTCGACGCTGACCGACTGCGTAGAGCGACAAGGTTCGGGGCGAGCTGCCGTGTCACGTGGTCTGAGCGGAGGGCATCGATGCTGATATGGATGACCCGCTGAACTTGGGGCACCTCGCCGGGGGCTCCGTTGGCTTGTGTGCACTCCGCGGTCGTGCGCTGACCTCCAACCCAGCGGACCAGTTGGTAGGTGCTGTTGGCCGGGGCGTTCGCATCGGTGTAGCTCGTTGCTCCGGGCGCCGGGCTAGCCAGCCAGGAGCCGTTACGTCGCAGAACGTACGTTCCGCCGATGTCGACCCACCGAATGACGAAACCTGCACCAGCAGCAGACACGCTGCACTCACCCGCAGCGATGCCCGACACGCATGGCCACGTAGCGACCGTCCCTCCGCTCCACGCCTTGACCTCGTAGTGGGCGTCCGCGGGAGCGTTCTGGTCGACGAATGAGTTCACACCTGCTCCGGGCGTGGCGAGCCAGGTTCCGTTTCGTCGGATGACAAACGTCGCACCATCATCGACCCAATCGAGTGTGACTTGGGCCCCGCTGCGTTGCATCTGGCAGGTGCCGACCGGCACGGCCGCATCGGCCCGCCGTATCGATGGCAAGAAGGCCAGCCCCACCACGACGGCGAGCAGTCCGATCCTCAAACCTCGGAGGGTCACGAACCCGCCTGTTTGGCGGCCTGCTTGGGGGACTGGGGGCATGTGTTCGGTCCTTCCGTGTCATCCGGGCAAGCTGTCGGTGCGGGCGCACCGTGAGCCCCCGATGAGGTCCGCAATATTGTTTTCAAAGCGTGCCGACAGGGGCGGATCCCCGCGACCACCTGGCAAGGTGTCGAGCATTTGCACTGGTTACGCAACGTTTCTGAGTGCTGCGGTCCACTCCAAACCAGCGCTCAGCCCGTATCATGATGCGGTATTAGTAATATTGCACCACCGGGTACGCAGTCAAGGCCCTGAGAACGTCCCGGCCATGTCACCGGAATTCGCCCGGATGACTACCGAGCATCTCTACGTTTCACCGGGGGTTGGCGAGGCGAATCTGCTGTGACAACGAACCCGTTCCTGGCGGGGATGACTTCAGGTCGTCACGGGCGTTGATCTATCGTTGCACCAGATGACTTCGGATTCTGAGGGCGACGGCTTTTCGTCGAGGCGTCAGCGGCGCATGGCGCAAGAACGCGACACCGACCGCGTTGCGCGCCTGCGCAGCGGTTCTCATCCGGACGATCAGCCGACCTCGTCACCCACCCGCGGCGGTGTCCACACCAACGATTCCCTTCCTGCGGATGCTGCGCTCCCTGGCCGTCCACATGGTGACGGCGCTCCACGGACGTCCTTGCGAAGCGGACATTCACTCCCCGAGGGTGGCCCGCTACGGTCTCGCTCCGGTGCTGGCCGATCGGCCAGCCCTGCTGACCCGGTTCGCTCTCGACCCGAACGACCATTGAGATCGGGGCAGGGCCTCACCCCACAAACAGAGCCCGTCGCTAGCCGCCCACGGTCTACCAGCGCTGGGCCACACGCGGACGACGGCCCGGCCGAGGAGCCTTTCACCACCGACTCAACAGCGCGCCCCAGTACTTCGGCCCCCTCCACCAAGGGCGTTTTCGCCGCCGGGCGACCGACACCGCGACGACGCTCGGCGAGGTCCACTGCGCAGGGCCGCGCCGCAGGCGTTTCCGTCAATGAAGATCCTCCGCTGGTACCCCGATTCGACCACGTTGAGCCACAGAAAGGGCCACCGTGGCGGATCATGGTCGCCGTCGTCGCTCTGGTTGCTGTGCTCGTCGGCTGGATGGCGGTCAAACCGAGCGACGAGGACGACGCATTCACCGTGACCAACAACCCTCTACCCGAGGTTGAACCTGACGGCCCCGTCCGCGACGATCCACAGGCAGAGGCTGAGGCTCGCACGCGGACCGCTTCGCTGATGCGTGGGTTCGGGCAGAGCCGCGATGCCGTCTTTGCCGTCATTGCGATGATGGGTCCAGCTCAAGAGGCGAAGGCAGGGGGCGATGATCCCGTCGAGTTGGCGGCAGCGCCTGCACCGCCAACTCCGACGACAACGACCGCACCGGTCGAGGTGACGCAACCGCCGCCGGTCCCCCACGTTGAACCTGCACCAGAGGTTCAACCAGGAAATGAGGTAGCAGCGCCGGCCTTCGAACCGCCCGCTCCTCCTGGCCCCTCACCCGAAGAGCTTGCAGCCCAGCAGGCCGCAGCAGAACAAGCCGCCGCAGAACAGGCCGCGGCAGAACAAGCCGCCGCGGAACAAGCAACCGCCGAACAGGCCGCGGCAGAACAAGCCGCCGCGGAACAAGCAACCGCCGAACAGGCCGCGGCGGAACAGGCCGCAGCCGAACAAGCCGCAGCAGAAGCCGAAGCGGCAGCGGCATCGTCGGGCGGCGTGTGGAGTCCTGCGCCTGGCTCAACCTGGCAAATTCAGTTGATCAACGGTGTAGATATGGACCACCCCGTCGATGTCTACGAGATCAGTCTGCACACCACGTCGTCGGCGACGATTGCCGAGCTTCACAACCGCGGTCATTCGGTTGTCTGCTACTTCTCCGCGGGAACCATCGAAAACTGGCGTCCCGACGCTGGCGACTACCCCGAATGGATAAAGGGCAACGCCGTAGACGGGTGGCCGGACGAACGTTGGATCGACATCCGCGCCTGGGACGCTGCGGTCGGTGGCCTGATGAACAACATCATGGTGCTCGCCAAAGAGAAGGGCTGTGACGGCGTCGACGCCGACAACATGAATGCCTACACCCACAACACGGGTTTTGGTCTGACCGCTGCCGACCAGCTCATCTTCAACCGTCGTGTTGCAGACACCGCACATGCGCACGGCCTCGGCATTGGCCTCAAGAACAACCTCGGCCAGATCGGCGAACTGGTTGGACACTTCGACTGGTCCATCAACGAGAGCTGCTACAACTACAGCGAGTGCCATCTGCTGGAGCCGTTCGCGGATGCAGGGAAGGCGATCTTCGCCATTATGTACGGCGATATCAGCCCCCTGTGCGGTGACGCGCAGAACCGGGGCATCTCACTCATCGCAAAAGACCGCTTACTGGGCGCGTGGCGAACTTCTTGCTGATCGGAGCCGTCCCCTGGCTTGCTCAGGCCGACGACGCGATCGTTGAGGGCGGGCTCTCAAGCACCGACTGGATCCGCGCAGGTGCATTTTTTGCGCTAACCCTCGCCGTGTCGATCGGTTTGTACCGCGTCTGTCGCCGCGGGCTCAGTCGAGCCTTGGGGTCCGGGTTTGCCGGCGTGCTGCTTGCCCGCTTCATCGGGTACGCGGCGTTCCTCATCGGAGTGTTCTACACACTTAACGATCTTGGTGTGCGCGTCGGTCCACTTCTGGGTGCCCTAGGACTCGGGGGTCTGGTCGTCGCCCTAGCGCTGCAACGTTTTGCCGAAAACTTCATTTCGGCGATCTTCATTCAGACACGCCGGCCCTTCATCATCGGCGAAACAGTCCGACTCGGTGATCAGGTGGGCTCGGTACTCGATGTCGACTCGCGAACCACTGTGCTGAAAGGGCTCGACGGTGAAATCATCCGGGTTCCCAACAGCGATGTCCTGAACTCAACCATTATCAACCTGACCCGTCGGCCACAGCGCCGCAGCAATCTCACCGTCGGGGTCGCGTATGGAACCAATCTCGATGACGCAGCTGCGGAACTGTTCGAGGCAGCGAACTTGGTTGAGTCGATACACAAAAGTCCGCTGCCGAGTGTTCGATGGACGGCGTTTGGCGCGTCGTCCATCGATGCCGTGATCTTTTACTGGCACGCGTCAGACATTGCGACCGAGTTGGAAGCTCGCAGCGCGCTGATTACGTCGATCGACCGGCAGTTCAAAGCCGCCAACATCACCATTGCCTTCCCTCAACTCGTGTTGTGGCCCGGCGATGAGCTCAGAACGAGCAGCCCGTCAGAAAGAAATACCGACGACGACCAGTAGGTCGGGTGATCAGATACAAGGCCGGTCCATAGCTGCCGCGGCACCGTGGATCTCTTGGCCCATCCCGTAGGACCGATTCACAGGTCGATATGGATACCCAGGTCGACCGAACGTTCGGTCGGAATACCGAAATAGCGGCTGGGGTCACTTGCGTTGCGGTGCATCCAGGCAAACAGCCGCTCCCGCCAGATCGCCATTCCCGGGCGGTTGGTCGCCTCGATACGCTCCCGCCCCAAGAAGTAGGCGGTGTGATCAGGGTCGAACGACAGGGCTGGAATGGTGAGATCGGCGAGGTCAGCGCTGAGGTTGACCGCCTCGGTGAACCCGTAGCGCATCTCGAGCTGGAAGAACCCATCGCCGAACTCTGTGACCCTCGCACGCTGGGGACGCAAGACGACAGGACGGTCGTCGGTCACGACCGACAGCATGACGACGGTGTCGTGGAGACTGTCGTTTTGGCGCAGATTCATGATGAGTGCTGGTGGGACATGGTCCGGGCGGCGGTGCATGTACACCCCGGTGCCGGTGTGACGATGGGGCGGGTTCTCCTTCAGGCCCCGGACAAAGGTTCCGATGGTCAGGCCGGTGCGCTCGATACGTTCGGCGACAAGCTCGCGGCCCTTCTTCCACGTCGTGAACACCAAAAAGCCGAGCATGCCGATCAGCAGTGGGAACCAACCACCATCGGGGATCTTGAACAGGTTTGCGGTGGCAAAGGCCAGGTCGAGCAGCAGAATCGGACCGAGAATGAGGTAGGTCTTGGTTCGGGACCACTTCCAAAGATCTTGCGCGATGCGGGCGACCAGGATGGTGGTGATCACCATCGTGACCGTCACAGCGACGCCGTATGCCGCAGCCAAACTGGAAGACGTGCGGAAGGCCAAGACCAACCCAACACACGCGACCAACAACGCCCAGTTGACCACCGGCACGTACACCTGACCGCGGTGTTCTTCGGATGTTTGCACGGTCCGCACCCGAGGGAGGTAGTCGAGGTTGACCGCTTGGACCGTCAGTGAAAATGCCCCGGTGATCAGCGCCTGGGACGCGATCACCGTGGCCGATGTCGCCAAGATCGTGAGGGGCCACTGCGCCCAGGTTGGAGCCAGTAGATAGAACGGATTTTCGATGGCTTCTGGATTGTGCAGTAGCAGTGCACCCTGACCGAGGTAATTCAAGATGAGCGCCGGAAAGACGATGAAGTACCACGCTTTTTCGATCGGCTTGCGGCCGAAATGCCCCATATCGGCATAGAGGGCCTCGCCGCCGGTGACCACCAGAAATACCGAGCCCAAGACGAGGAATCCTTTGGCGCCCTCATCGATGAAGAACTGCACGGCGTAGGTCGGGATGATCGCTCGAAACACCGACGTGTCATGGACGATGTTGGTGACACCCAAAACGGCCAACGTACCGAACCAGATCAACATCGCTGGCCCAAAGAACTTGCCGACTATGTGCGTCCCGAACCGCTGGACCGAGAACAAGCCGATGAGGATCACAACCACGATGGGAATCACCCAGTCGCCTACCCCCGGGGCGGCAACTTCAATCCCTTCGACGGCCGAAAGCACCGAGATGGCGGGCGTAATCATGCCGTCACCAAACAGCAACGCCGTTCCGAACAGCGCCAACAAGATCAGTTTGGCGCGCCCCTTGCTGTCGTGCGGGATGAGTGCACCCAACGCCAGGATGCCGCCTTCGCCATGGTTGTCGGCTCGCATGACGATGATCAGGTACTTGATCGTGATCACGATGATGAGCGACCAGATCATCAGCGACAGCACCCCAAGGACGGTTTCCTCAGAAACCGCCAGGTTGTGCTCACCCGCCAGGGACTCGCGGAACGAATAGAGGGGGCTGGTACCGATGTCGCCAAACACGACGCCGAGGGCACCCAACATCAGACCGGCCGCGGCGCCCCGAGCCTTTGTTCCACCTTGTTGCATGGGACCTCCCAAGTGGACGACGGATCCACGGTGTATCCGGTCGCAGTGCCGTCCCGTGCGCTAGGCGCCGTAATGCGGGTGCTGCCACCAGCACTCGACGGTGCTCGTTTGCAACCAACGGTGTGCGCAAGATCGTAGCCCCGCGCGGGTAGCGATCGACCGATTCGCGAACCGTCGGACCGCGAGATGCCTCGACCGCGTTGAGCTTCGCAGCGACCAAGCGACGTTGCCCGATGGCGTCTTGGTACGGGGCCCAGCGGCAGACATGTCGGCGATCGCTCGCCAATGCGCCTCGTGGCAAAGATTTGCCTATTCAGACGACGATTCGATCTGCCGAGAATCAAGGTTGTCTCTCGATTCCGTGAAGTGTGACCTGCATGGTCGGGGCACAGCCGCGGAGATCGACACATCAAAGGATCCCCGCATGAACACCCACGGTGTCTACCGCTCCCGCCTGTCCCTTCTGGCCGTGTTTGCTGGCGCGTTGCTGCTGTTTGCGTTTGCCTTGCCGCCGCTCGCTAAAGGCCTCGTCACACTCGACGGTCCTCACGGCGCACCAAATCCGAACCAGACCTCGTTGCAGGCGGCTTGCCCTGCAGGAAGCCTCTCTGCGTTGCTCTCAGGGACGGGAGCCAGCACCAACTCCGACAACGGCCACTCGATCAAGACTCAGAACGGGTTCACCTTTGAATGGAGCACCTCGGTCGTCGACGGCGATAGCGACGGTCAGGTCGACGACTTTGTCTTCAACATCTACGCGATTCACAACGGCGACGGTGAGCCGATTGCATATAGCAAGGTGTTCGTTTTTGTTGGAGGCGGGTCGACGTACGTCGGAACATTGCCCCAAGCGCAGGAGAGCAGCGCTGGCGATGACGCTTTGGTGGTGCTGGACCAGGGCAAGGGCAAGATCACTCAGTTTGGATTCTGCGTGTACCCAACGTCTGGTGCGCTCCGAATCGACAAGGCAGTGCCCCAGCCAGTCAACGAGACCGATACGTTCACCGTTCACTACGAATGCGTTCTCGGCGACGGCATCGTGGCCGATGGGGATGTGACCTTCGGCAGCCACGGCGGATCGGTCCTCGTTGACGACATCCCCATGTCTGCCGCCCAACCGCCCGTGACATCCTGCACCCTCACCGAACCCGGTGTCGACATGGACCTCTACACCCCGGTTCTTCCCGCTGCGGTGACGCTCCTCACGGACACGGCCGTGGTGGCAACGGTGACCAACAATCCCGCAACGACAACGACTACGTCGGTGGTACCTGACACAACAACAACGACGCGGCCGGACGACACGACGACAACGACCGCGGTACCCGACACCACCACCACAACCGCTGTTCCCGACACGACCACCACGACCGCTGTACCCGACACCACCTCCACGACCGCGGGACCCGACACCACCACCACGACCGCGGGACCCGACACCACCACCACCACGACAGCGGTACCCGACACAACAACAACGACCCGGCCGAACGACACCACCACCACGACCGCGGTACCCGACACCACCACACACGACCGCGGTAGCCGACACCACCACCACCACGACCGCGGTACCCGACACAACAACAACGACCCGGCCCGAACGACACCACCACCACGACCGCGGGACCCGAGACCACCACCACGACAGCGGTACCCGACACAACAACAACGACCCGGCCGAACGACAGCACCACCACGACGACCGTAGGGCCAGACGACACGACAACGACCCGGCCAGACGACACGACCACCACGACCCGGCCGGACGACACGACCACCACGACCCGGCCGGACGACACGACCACCACGACCCGGCCGGACGATACGACGACCACGACGACCACGACGACCACGACCACCACGACCACCACGACCACCACCACGACCACGACGACCACGACGACCACCACGACCACGACGACACGACGACGACGACGACCATGATGCTCACCTCCACAACAACCACTGGAGCCGACTCCACGACAACCACCACGTTCAACGCGACGACGACGTCGAGCGATCGGAACGGCCTGACGACGACGACTGGGCAAGGCAGCGTTACGACGGGAGCCCCGACTTCCACGACGGGGGCGACGACAACCTCCAACGTTCCAAGCACGTCCGCGAGTACTGACACCACGACAACGACGGTGCTCAGCCCGACCACATCGGCGGAGGTCCTCGGTGCGACGACCTCATCGGATGCCTCAACGACGAGTGATCCCTCAGAATCACCCTGGCAGAACAGCTCCTCGTCGACCATCGGTCGAGCAGCGGCGGGCTTGCCATCAAGCCCTGGTTCATCGACGGTCGATGCGGGCTCGAGTGCGGCTGAGACAACAGTGTCAGTGCTTGGACAGGCGATCGCCAATACCGATCGGGTCGACGTCGTGAAGGGCCGGAGCGACATGAGCCGCGGCGCGTCTAAAACCGTCGGCGGCACCACACCACCCACGCTGATGCTCACCCGAGTGGCGACAACGGAGATGGCCGAAACCGGCGCCGCATCCCTGCCGTTGGTCGCACTCGGCTCAACGTTGGTTCTGACGGGCTGGCTGTTGCAGCTCCATGCTGGCGGTCGACGATGTGGCAAGCGGAGCCGCTGAAGTACACGACCCCAACCCTCGAAACGTTAAACAGAAGCGTGCAGAAACCGCGACCCGGGCAAGCGCTTCTGTCCGATTTGCATAGCGCGACGATTTCTGGCGTCTCGACCTCGGCCCAAGGTCGAGACCTCGAATCCACGAGACGAAACCAGGCATTTGCCAGGAGGCGCACCAGCGCGGTCTCTCGCGCCAGTGCGGTAGGCGTCTGGCGATCGATCAAGCTCCATCACGACCTGTCGCTCCAGGCGTTTCCGGCGACGGCCAGCCTAAATTCGTTTATTTAAGCCAACTCCGACCTGTTCGGAACCACTGATGTTTCCCGATACGGTGACCTCATTGGACAGCGAATGCCGCACACGTCCGGCGTCGCTCATAATGAAAGGTCCCCGCGTGAACATCTTTCGCATTCGCAATACACCGCTGAGCCTCTTGGGAATCCTTGTCGGATCACTGTTGCTGTTCATCGTTGCGTTACCGCCACTCGCAAAGGGCCTCGTCGACCTGGAGGGACCAGGCTCGACGCCGGATCCCAACGTGAATTCGGTTCAGGATGCTTGCCCCGCAGGAAGTACTTCCGCCCTGTTCTCCACCGGTCATGCAAGCAGCAACGGCGCGGGCCACCTCACCAAGACCGAAGCGGGACTCACTCTGGAATGGTCTGAATCAATTGTTGATGCCGATGGCGACGGCCAAGTCGACGACTTTGTTCTTGACGTGTACGGCATTTATGACGCAAATGGCGACCCGGTCGCCTATAGCCAAGTGTTTGCGTTCGGTGGCGGCGGCAAGGTCTATACCGGAACCTTGGACCTCGCTCAACAAGCCAATACCGGAAATGATGCGTTTGTCCTCCTGAACCAAGCCAAGGGGAACATCACTCAGTTCGGCTTCTGCGTCTACCAGAGCACTGGCTCACTTGAAATCACCAAGACGGTACCCACGGCCGCCAGCTCGGACGATCAGTTCACCGTTCACTACGAGTGCACGCTCGACGACGTTGTTGTGGCCGAAGGCGACGCCGTGTTCGGCAGCGCAGGCGGCACAACGGTGATCGACGGCATCCCAACTTCCAACACCGGCACACCCCAGACCGTCTGCGTCCTCTCCGAACCCGGTGTCGACCTCACGATCTACAGTCCAGAACTGCCAGGTGATGTGGAGCTCGGCACCGCCACCACGACTCCTGCATCGGTGACGAACTATCTGGTCACCACGACCACGACGACAGTCGCGCCGACCACCACGACAACGCACCACGACAATCGCACCAACCACCACGACGGTCGCACCGACGACGACCACGACGGCGGCGCCAACCACCACGACAATCGCACCAACTACCACGACGACGGTCGCACCGACGACGACCACGACGGCGGCGCCAACGACGACCACGACCGCAGCACCGACCACCACGACGGTCGCGCCAACCACGACCACGACCGCAGCACCGACCACCACGACAATCGCACCAACTACCACGACGGTCGCACCGACGACGACCACGACGGCGGCGCCAACCACGACCACGACCGCAGCACCGACCACGACGGTCAGCGCCGACCACGACCACGTCGGTACTCGCAGGCACCACGACATCCACAGCGGCACCAAGCACGACCACATCCACGGCGGCGCCAACAACCACCACGACCGGCGCACCAACCACGACAACGGCACCAACCACGACGACGTCGGTGCAAGCAGGCACCACGACATCCACAACCGCTCCGACCACCACGACGTCTAGCGCCGTTGAGGCCGCCACATCCACGTCGTCATCCAGCTCGACCACGTCGGCTGCTTCGACATCATCAACGTCTTCGCTCGGATCGGCCATCACGACGTCGTCGACCAGCACCTCCGTCGCAGTCGCCACGACGCCGACCACCGGTCCGACGGCTACGACGGGCGCTGTTCTCGGCCTCGCCATCACCCGTGATAACACCCAAACAGCAGACAGCAGCACGACTGGGGCAACCACATCCTCCGATGCCAGCACCACCGCGACCACCGGTCCGTACGCACAGGTGCTGGGTGCGGCCTAACGCGACACATGGCCACCACCGGGGCGACCACATTGCCACTTGTACTGTTGGGCTCTGGGCTCATCCTGATTGGCCTGTTCTTCCAGCTGTCGGCTCGCCAACAGGGCCGACAAGCCGCCGAGTAGCTTGGATCGAGGGTGCCGTTGGTTGGGGTCAGCCTCCCGCTTGACTCCGGTCACGGCACCCTTGGATCGTCCCGCTCCGCAGCGAGTGCCCTCAGTTGTTGGGGGGACCAAGGCGGTCACGGTGTGCGAGCGCTCTACCAGTAATCTCGGATGCACATGGGCGCGAATCTGGAAGAACCAACTCGACTCAGGCACCGGCTACCAACTCGACGGACCCTTATTCCTGGGTTCTGCGCACTTTCATTGCTGGTGGCATGCGCACCGTCGGTGCTGAGCCCTGTTCGCCCTGACGGCGACGCCGAGACGACACCAGCCCAGGTCTTTGCTGAGCGGAGGGCGAATGTCGATACCTTTCCGGAGCCTGCTTTCGCCACCGTTGGACCATCGGTCGAGTCGCCGCCACTCGACGTCGAGGGTCGCGATTCAGAGCCGCTCGCTGTAGACGATGACCTCGTCACGCGCACCATTACGTTTCACTCGACAGCCGACGGCGTAGTCACCGGCGACCTGACCATTCCGACCTGGTCAGATGCTCCGTTACCGTGCGTCGTGGCGCTTCATGGAATTGGCGGCGACCGCATCACCCTGAACCTCGGTTGGGCAGCACCGCGTCCCCTGGGGATGGGCGTACTTTCGATCGATTCTCGTTTTGGTGATGAGACCGGCGGCGACCTGAACCCCGACTCGTGGCGTACCAAAGACGAAGTTATCGACAGCATCAAAACGGTGTTGGGCGACATGAAAGCGGCCGTCGACGTGCTGGTCGAGACGCCTGAATGCGATCCGAATCGTTTGGGCTTTGTGGGGATGAGCCTTGGAGGAATCATCGGCTCGATCTTTGTTGCGTCCGAACCGCGTGTGAAGTTCGCCTCATTTGCCCTTGTTGGTGGAGATATTGAGGATGTGTTGCGGTCGGGCGTCATCCCTGCCGTTGCTCAGGCACACCGACTTGACCTGGACTCCTTTTCGGAGTCGCTCGCCACCCTGGATCCAGCACGTTGGGCGCCGCTCTTTGGCGACATGCCCGTGTTGTTCATTTCCTCACAGGACGACCCGATCTTTGGTCGATCGTCTCAAGATGCGTTCGCATCTGCATTAGAGATGCCACCAGACCGAGAAACCATATCCAAGCGTCATGCTCCCGGATTGAGCGACCTCGAGAAGCTTTCGATCTCGATCAACACATGGGTGACCAATACTGCAGGGGGAAGCTCGTAGCCTACGGTGCTGGGAAGCTGACGGTCCGAGCCATCAGACCTCAAACGGGTCCCGTCCGCATCGTTTCGATCGTGCCCGCAATCACCAAGGAGGCATCGCCATGGCAGTTGAATCAGCAGTGGACCGATATATCGCACGGTCACAGAAATGGCCTGACGAAATGACTGCTCTGCGACCCATCATGGTGGACTGTGGACTGGATGAGTCGATCAAATGGGGCAAGCCATGCTTCTCAGCAGACGGCGCGAATATCGCCATCTTTCAAGAGATGAAGGCATTCTTGAGCCTGATGTTTTTCAAAGGCGCGCTTCTTGACGATCCACAGGGACTCCTCAAGTCCCAAGGCCCCAACTCTCGATCCGCGATGCGGCTCGAATTCACTTCGGTCTCCGAGATCCAGACTCAGGCCGACGCGATTCGCGAATTGATCGACGATGCGATTGCGGTGGAAGCATCAGGCGAAGACCTTGGACCGGCCCCCGAGCCAGAATGGGCGCCGGAACTGACCGAACGGATGGATGCCGATGCAGACTTCCGCGAAGCCTTCCAAGGACTCACACCGGGACGCCAACGCGAGTACAACCTGCATTTCTCCGACGCCAAGAAGGCAGAGACACGCTCTGCCAGGATCGACAAGCACTACGACAAGATCATGAGTGGCCTCGGCATGCGCGACCGCCCTGGGAAGTAGGCGACGGTTCCCGACGCCGCCGAACCTGGGTTACATCAAATCTGGGTTACATCGAAACCGCCGAAGAGGCCGGAGCGGCGGTTGGCGCCGTCAGCCGTGCAAACAAGGCGCCACCGACCGGCGGCACGACGAACAACGTCACGAGCGCCGGCACCACCAGGTCGAAGAGCGAGTCGGGCGCGGTGAATATGTCGCCGTACCAACTCTGTCTGAGAACCCCAACGATCACCACACTAATGACAGCCCCGAACAGCCAGGCCGCCAGGAGCGAACCGACGATCGCGCCCCAGAACGCCAACGCTGGCCGACCGAACCGAATCCAGAACGGTTTTCCGGGCAGGCCCACGGCGCCGTCGCGGGCGGCCAACGGTTTGATCGCTAACGCTGGGACCCCAACCCCGAGCACCACGATGATCAGAGGAAGCAGCAAGAACGGCGGTAACCCGGCCAGACCCTGGAACACGCTGGGATCGCGCACCAGAAGCCATTGAGCGCCTTGAACGACGATCGCGGCGCCGACGGCCAGACCGATCGTCGACATATTGATCAGCTGTTTCGGCGACCATGTGGCGATCATCATGGTTCGCGAGCGGATGGCCAGCCCTAGAAACAGCCACCCGGCACTAGCCCATAGGAAGATCATGAAGCCGAACATCAGCTCGTCATAGATCGAACCATCGAAGGTCAACGCGAGACCTGAGTTGAGCGAATACGCTCGCACCCCGCCGAAGAGGACCAATGCGATGGCGGCAAAGACGACCGTATTGCCGGCGGCAAGCGGAAGGGTCGGAGCGACACCGTTGCGGAAAAGTCTTGTACCGGCGACATCGGCGCCGGTGGCGTTACGGAGCTGAGGTGCTCACCCCTCCTGAGACGCAACGACGGCGGAGGCCGACGCTGAGCCACCAGCACCTGAACCATCGGCATGCGGCCCAGGCGCCGGCGGTCCGCTGGCTGCGTCCCCGCAGGTTGTTGGCGCGGTTTACGCGGTCGTCGCTTGGCCATCTGGTGTCTCCAGGTCTGTCGGTCACGCCGCGGCGCCACGCCCCAGGGCGGACCGGCGCCGCGTGCTGCGACGTTACGCCATGGGCGGCACGGATAGATCGACATGGCTTTGCGCGAATCGCTTGAAACGCATGATGTCGTCGATGTACCGCTCGCGGGTTTCGGCGTCTGTGACTCCGCTCTCATCTGAGGTGGCGAGACAACGGATGCCGATCTTGCCGACGTTTTTGCCCAACTGCAGACGACGAGCGGCGGTGCCGATGTCGTTGAGATCCCAGGTTTCGGAAACGGTTGGGTGGATACGCGCCTTTTCAACCAGGTTGTTAGCCCGCAATCCCTCGTACGCGTTGGCGGCGTGCGAACCGACGATCCGTTTGACGTTCATCCACAAGAATCGGTTGTCGAACTCCAAGTTGAACCCCGAGGTCGCGGCGGAGGTCACGACCGCACCGCCCCTTGCGGCGACGTACACCGACGCGGCGAAGGTCTCACGACCGGGATGTTCGAAGACAATTGCGGGGTCGTCGCCAGCGACCGAACGAATCTTCTTCTTGAAGCGATGCATCTCTGCGAGGTCTTGCTGATCGTCATCGGTCCAAAACTTGTAGCCCTCGGCGCGTCGGTCGATCACGGCCTCGACGCCCATCGATCGGGCGAGTTCGGCCTTCTCTGGCGATGACACCATCGCCACGGGCGTTCCACCGGACAGGTTGGTCAGCTGGCAGGCAAAGGCCCCCATCCCGCCGACTGCACCCCAAACCAGGACGACGTCACCCGGTGTGATCTGGCATGCGGTGCGGGAGTTGAGCGATCGATAGGCGGTGCCGAGCGTCGCGAGATAGGACGCTGCTTCGACCCAGGTCAGGTGCTTGGGTTTGCGCATCAGCTGGGACACCTTGGCGATCGTCAGATCGGCGTAACCCCCATAGTTGGTTTCAAATCCCCAGATTCGTTGGTTCTTGCCGAGCATGCCGTCGTCTTGGGTGCGTGGATCTTCGGGGTCGAAGACCACACCGCCGATCACGACCTCATCACCCACTTTCCACGTTTCCACCGCGGTGCCCACTGCCAGGATGACACCCGCGCCGTCGGATCCAATGATGTGAAACGACTGGAGGTGACGAGCGCCCCAAGGTTCACGTTTTGCTGCTCCCCACAGAAACAGGAACGACGGGATGGGCTCGAAGATCGCAGACCAGATGGCGTTGTAGTTGATCGACGACGCCATATTGGCGATGAGGACTTCATCTGGCGCCAGCTGAGGCGTTTCGATCTGACCGACGCGATAGGTAACCCGCGGGTCTTTGTCGTCGGACTCCATCCCCTCAAAACGCTTCATATCATCTTCATGAAGATACGCCGCGCGGAAGGTGTCAGGAATCCGCAGGCCTGCGAGTTCGTCCGGTGTCGCTCCGCCTTCGATTGCTTTCACTATTTCACTGAAATCGGACATATGTGTTGTCTCCTTTTTGCGGAGATGATGTTCCGAGCTACGACGCACTTATCGAGTCGAGCGGAGCTTCATCGGCTTCGGATCGGCTCGGTCTGGGTGCACGTCCCAGGAGCCAAGCGGGTATGCGTTCGATTTGCAGCGTGGAGATACCGGCGAGCGCCATGGGCGTTCGGCACAGGACCCACAGGTCGAGACGCCAGGTACCACGCTCGACGTAGAGCCGGTCATATTCCTGCGCCTCAGTGACGAGTCGGGACGCATCCGGCGAGATCTGCCAGAGACCGGTGCAGCCGGGTAGGACCGATCTGCGGAGTTCGTCGAACTCGGCGGGGATGATCTCGTCGTTATGGAGGGGAAGTGGGCGCGGCCCCACGAGCGACATGGTCCCGATGACGACATTCCACACCTGCGGGAGCTCGTCGAGGTGCCGGTCACGAATGAACCAGGACGACCGAGGAATATCGGATTGCCGCAGTTCGTATTTTGTCGCCGTGGTGAGCTTGCCAGCGGGAAGGGTTCGAATCTTGATCAGCTTAAAGACGGTACCGTCGACGCCTCGTCGTTCCTGAATGAAGAATGGGAAGGCCCGAAAGGAAACCGTGGACCACGCAGCCAAAAGGGCGATGATCGGAGCGGTCGCAATCGACAGCAATAGGCCGATCGACACATCGGTTGCACGCTTCAATTGACTCCCCCCTTGGACAGATTTACGGCCCGATCGGACGATGACTTCAAGCTGTGCCAATGCGAACCCCAAAGCGGCGCCGAGCAGGAGGCTGAGTCCGAGAGGTCGCCACACGCCGGGACGGGTCGGCCCACCGACGATGACCGCATTTTGAAGGCGGCGCATACCGCCCGAACGCAGTTGCGCATCGATGTCAGAAAACTCCGCGTAGGTTTCGGTCGTCGCCGCGTAGTTCGTCAGGGCAATCCGTTCGGCGACGGCGGCACGAGCCAGCTCAGAAGCCAACTCATCGCCGACGAGCGCCGCATCGACGAGCGCGGCGATCTCCTCATCGAGCTCCTGCACCTCGGCGGAGGTCCGATCACTCGACCGTCTCAGTGCGGCCGCGATGTGCTCGAGCTTTTCCGCTTCGGCTCCTCGAGCATTGCTGAGAAGCACGTCGGCGAAGCTGTTTGCCGCATCGATCGCACTCGACGATGTGGTCGCCTGCGCTTTGACGGCGATGACATCGGTCGATGTGATGGGCTCGGCTGACATCGTCTCGACGTCGTCCCAACGGTCACCCAGTTCTGCAGCGACCGCTGCTTTGTTGGTATCGACGTTGGACGCTTGCTTTTCGGTTTCGAGTTCGCGATCCATGCCGTTCTCGTCGCGAAACCCGGCGTTCAGTCGCTCGAAGGCTGAATCCGATTTGGGGTGTCGCAGTACGACCTTGGCCTCAGCGGTGTACACCGCTGGCTGTCGGTAGACCCAGAACAACGCCCCGACGGCAGCGACGATGACGCAGATGCCCACTCGGCCCCACATCGACCTCGATAGGTTCAGTCCGAGCAGCACCGTACGGAGACGCGCCTGCGAATCCGCGGGCATCGTCGAGACGTCGGCGCCGATAACAGGCTTCGGAACGCTGGATCGTTGGAAGTCTCCAGCACGCCAACCGTCGTCACCGCCCGCCTCGATACCGTCCACCATCAGCGGCCGATCCTCAACCCGGAGTGCGTCCCGGGTGTCAGGCATTGACATAGGCCGCTGACGCGTCGCTTGCCGTCGACTCGTTGATGATTACACCGACCACCGGCGTTCCGAGCAGCCCCAATTGTTGACGTGCCCGTTCCAGGTGATCGCGGCGGGTAGTACCAACCTGGACGATGAGGACCACACCGTCGGCCACGTCACACAACAGGAGTCCGTCAGAACCCTCCGAGAGCGCTGGCGCTTCGATCAAGACCAGAGCGAATCGATCCCGGAGACGCTGGATCAACGAACGGAACTTGGGTGCGCTCAGCAACGGGGTTGGATCCGCGACCGAGCGCCCCTGTGGGACCACGAACAGGCTCTTGTCATTGCCGACATCTTGTTTGTGGATGAGATCGTCTGGTCCTTCGGAACCATCGAGGAAGGATGAGAGCGACTGCTGGACCGAAACGCCGAGGGCCTTACTCAGTCGCGGTGAGCGCAGATCGGCGTCGACGACCATCGTCGACGTCCCCGATTCGGCGGACTCCATCGCGACGTTGGCCGCAATCCCGGCGTTGTGGTCGATGTCATCGGCCGAAACCAGGGTTAACGCTCGCATGGATTCGCGTTCGGCAACGACGGCGAGGGTCGTCGAAATCGCTCGATACGCTTCGAGTGTCGGACCGTGGGTGAGCACGGTGTCAGACGCCCTGCCGCCAGCTGGCAAGCGGCCCAGCACAGGCAGCGGACGCACCAACGATTCGAGTTCGTTCTCATCGTGAATCGTCTCGTCGAAGATGTCGACGAGCAGAACCAGCCCGATAGCGAGGATCAGCCCCATGGTGATCCCGATACCGATATTGCGGTACAAACCGCGCGAATCGGAGCCTCCCGGCGTTGTGGCGCTGTCGACCACGCGGACACCACCGGTCACGAGCTCTGCGTCGACCTCGGCCTGATCAGCGTAGGCCTGGAGTTCGCGCGCTCGGTCGAGCAGCGATGTGCGTTCAGCGATCAGCGATCCGGTCATGAGTTCGGTGATCTGCGGGTTCTCATCTGTTTGAGACTCGGCAAGATCGAGTATCTCTTGGTCGAGCTCTGCAACCTTGGCGTTGATCGTTTCGATCTGAGCCGTAATACCGCTCGCTGAATCCTTGAGAATCGCAGTCGATTCTTCCTGCCGAGCAGCGATGTAGGCCTCGACGATCGCTGTCGCCGCCTTCTTGGCGACCGCCTGATCACGGGTGCGTACCGAGATCTGAAGGACATCGGAATCGTTGATCGCTTTGACCGAGACCGAGTACACCGAACTGGCGTCCTTGCCAAGCGCTTCGGCAGCTCTCGCCCGAATCGGGTCGGATTGGACGATCTCGGCCTCGGTGTCGAGTTCACGTGCCGCCGAGAACGGGTTCGTCAAGCGAATGTCGTTGCGGGAGAACGCCGTCTCGCTCGCACCTTCGACCAGGCGGACCTTGGCGCTCGAGGAGTAGAGCTTGGGTTGACGCATCGTCCAGGCGGTGCCAGCGAGAGCGCCGACCAGACCCGCGATCACCAGCACCCGCCACCGACGCGCCAACACGCGGAAGTAGCGCCGGATATCAAATTCTTCATTGTCGTAGGACACGAGTACCTCAACACACCAGATCGGCGCCTGTTCAGACGTCCGTGGTTTTTCGGAGACTTGTTAATCACCGCGTGTTGGGGGCTGGCCAGAAGTTGGGGACCGACCGCATGGGCGGCTCATGCCCACGCTGCGCGTTCTCGCTGCGAGCGATGTGGTGCGGGGGAAAGCCAGATCGAATTATGGACCGAGTCGCTTGCGATTCGGCATCCCGGGATGACCTCTTAGGTTCGGCAACGTCCTCCGTTATCCCCCTCATAACCACACGCTTCGACACCATGTCGATGCATGGAAAACCACTCAGCGTGATGTCTTCGGGTTTGGGCTGTTCAGGCACATACCGACCTCATTCGGGGCACCCGTCGACACCTGTTCTGCGGTGCTCCCAAACCGTGACGACGCCTATGGATTCAGGCACTGCAAGGACCGCACGTAGAACTCCGCGGGCAGATTGGCGTCGCCTGCCTGGAGCATGGTTTGGAGCCGTTCGGGCGGCACGGTGTCGACCAACTGCTGGGCAACGCAGCGCGCTCCGGCTTCTGGCAGACCCTGATCGACCCCGAAGGTCACCAACGCTGAGACGACATCCGCTGTCGCGACCGTGGTCGGTACACAGGATTCGACCAACGCCACCCACTCTTCGGGCGGTTCGGGAGTGGGGTTCAGCGCCCACGCAACCAGGTCGTTGATGGGGACCGAACCGAGGAGGGCGTCCGCTCCGCACGTGGCCTGATCGCTGGTAAAGCCTGCTTGAACGCCAGCATCGACGAGCACGGGGCGCACATCGGCAGGAGCGAGCGGCGGAACGGCACCGCACCGGTACATCGCGGCAACCACCGGTTCGGGCAGGGTACTGACCGGGCCCTGCCCCAGCGCCAGGATGCTCGACAAGCTCATCGTCTGAAGCATGTCATCGGCCAGACAGCTCGCCTGGGCTTGAGCAATCCCCGTTCCCAGGGCGACCTCGACGATGACCGGACGGATCTGCTCAGGTGTTGGCTGCGCATCTGGTGACACACCGCACCGTTGACCAGCGGCCAGGAAGGAGTCGGGAAGCTCGGTCGGCGGATTCTCTGCCAAAGCAACGATGTCGGGCACGGGCACGGTCGCCAAAATCTGATCGACGACACAGGTCGACTGATCGCTGCTCAAACCCGCGTCGCGTGCGACCTTGAGCATCTCGGGACGGATCTGTTGGGCGGTGATCGGCAGACCACCACAGGCTTTGGCCGCGGTCAGGAACTCGGCTGGAACGTCCTCGGTTGGATGTTCGGCAAACGCCAGGATCTGGTCGATCGAGGCAGTGTTCAACAGTTGATGTGAGAAGCAGTCGGCCTGTTCACGCGACACCCCGGCCTCGACGACGACCTGGGCGATCAGCGGCTGGAGTTGCGCCGCGGTTAACGGCATACCCGAAGCCGCTTCGGGCGCGCACCGTCTGACCGCATCGATGATCGGCTGCGGCAGATCGTCGCTCGGTTCGAGAGCAAAGTTGACGATCCCATCGACGGTCCAGTTCGTCAACACATCCTCGGCCAAGCACTGCGCTTGGGACGGTGTTGCCCCGAACTCTTGGACGACGCTGACGATCAGCGGACCGAGATCTTCCTTGGTGACGGGGATCTCGCCACAGACGCGAGCCGCGTCCAGCACGACGGGCGGCACGTCATCTTGGAGCCCATCCGCGATCGCCAGAATCTCGGCCGGGGTCGACCGGTCGAGAAGTTCATCGGCGAAGCACGACGCCGACGCGGCGTCATAGCCAGCGGAACGGACCACCTTGACGATCTCACCGCGCATCGCATCGGCGGTCAGCTCATCGGGAAGCGCACCACACGCGTCCAGCGCTTCGAGGGCGCCACCTGGCAACACCTCCGACGGTGCGGCGGCAAAGCGCAGGATCTCGTCTGTCGGAACCCGACTCACGATTTGTTGGGACAGGCATTCGGCCTGACTCTGAGTAGCGCCGAGCTCTAAGGCGAACGCGACGATCTGACCGGGGATCATCTCGGTGGCGACGTCGAGGCCATCCTGTCCCCCAACCGGCAACCCGGTGCCGATGAGATCGGTATATGGCGGACGTTCCTCAAGGCGTTCGGGCACCGTGGTCGTACTCGTGACGGGGACTTGCCTCGTCGACACCTCTGCGAGCGGATGTGGGTCCGATGAGCACGCCGCGACGACGAGCATCAGCACCACGGCCGCAGCGGCCACGGCAAGGTACTTCACGGAACGGGTCAGGGGGGTCGATCGATGATTCATGCCAGTGCCTTGTCTGCGGTAATCAGCATGTTTCCCGAGAGGAGCTCGCGCACGACCCGGGATGTGCGGTATCGGTTCAGTAGCGGCCTGATCCTTCCGCCTTGGAGTTCGATCAGCGCGCTGTTGCTGACCGTCTCAAAACCAGCATCGCTGAGGATCTGAGCAACATCGTCATGTGTGAAGTAGTGCACGTGGCCGTCATCCCACACACCGTCGCGATCATCGTCGTTGGCGGTTCGGGGCCCTCGACCCTTGACCAAGAGCCGGTAGACGTGTTTGAGATAGCGAACGTTGGGGGTGGTGACGATGAAACGCCCACCGGGCGCCAACACGTCGAGCACGGCGCGCGCAAAGCCCACCGGATCGAGGATGTGCTCGATCACCTGATTGGCGAGAACCAGGTCGACCGAGCCGGGGGCCAAGGGCAGATGTGTCGCGAGATCGCCCTGAACGAACTCCCACCCTTCAGCGACATCGTCGCGTGCGTGGAGGCGCCCGGTGTATCGATCGATACCGACGGCAAGATCGAAACGATGTCGAACATCGTCAAGAAATGTACCGGCACCACAGCCCACGTCGAGTACGACTTTTCCCGGTTGGATGAGCGCCAAAATTCGCGGGTCTTTACCCGGACGAGCATCGACGAGAGATGCTGCTCTTTGAGCCATGTCAGCTCGCCTCCTTGACTGCATTGACGTGCTCGGCTCGAGGTGTTTGAGCGATGGGAGCGCCAGCAACGGCAGATCGATAGATATCGATCAGCCGCATCGTTGATTGTTCGGGACGGAAGGTCGCTTCATAGCGGGCACGTCCGGCTGATCCCTTGTCTGCGCTCTTGCGCGGATGCGCCATGCGCCATGACAAGACCGCAGGCGAGGCCGTCCACCGTTGGAGGCACCGACCAGCCCACCGAATCATCAACCAGTTCAGCCAACGCTCCCGCCGTGGTCGCAAGCACCGGGCGACCCGACGCCATCGCTTCGACGGCGGTAAGACCGAACGGCTCCTCCCAGATGGAGGGAACGACGATCACCGCGTGTTGATCAAACTGCTCCGCCAGGTCATCGGAGTTGAGCCGACCGAGAAGGGCAACCGAGGCGAACCGGGCCGATCGATCGCGAAGCTCCGCGGTGAGCTCGCCATCCCCAATCAACGTCAGCCTCGTCCGGCCATCGAGTCCAGACCGTTCCCCCCCGTCGAGCAGCGCCAACAGCCCTTTCGGCGCGTCGAGCCGCGAGGCGACCACGAAGCCGCTCGCCGAGGAACGAGCCTCCCCGATGGTGGGGCGCTCTTCGAAGCGATCGGGTACGCCGTGATAGTTGACGACGATACGGTCGGGCTGGAAGCCCTGTTCGATCAGGTAGTTCTTGACCGTGTGTCACTGATGGCAATGATGGTGTCGGCCTGCTTCCACAATGGCGAAATGAACCGCTGCGACAGCATCATCGATGCCGATAGCGCCATTGAGTTGCTGGCGCACCTATGCCTGAGTCCGGCAATCGGCCATTTCGTATCTATGCAGTTCCGACACGGTTGACCATCACGAAACAGCGTGCCCGCCATACATCCATGGCGAAAGTTGTGGACCGTATGGACGACCGGGATGTTGCGCCGCTTTGCTTCCTCGATGATCCTGGGAGAAATCAGCGGGTAGACGTTGTGGATGTGCACGAGGTCGGGCCGCTGGCGTTCCAGCACGTCACGCACTCGCCGTCGTTGATCACCACCGGTGATCGGATTGAGGACGGTCCGTGCCTTGTCGAGCGTCGAAGCGTCCTCGACGTCATCGTTGTATGCGTCAAACGCGACGACATCGACGCCTCGTGACCCGAGTTCACGACGCTCGAACTCAACCACCTTGTTCTCACCAGAAGGAAGTCTGGATCGGTAGTGGTTGTGCACGTGGAGCACTCTCATTCTGCCGCGAGGACCTGTTGGGTTGCGGTGTCGCCGTCGCTCGGGTCACCGGTCGACGATGCGCTGGTGCCACCACCCACCTCCGAAAGACCCTCACCGAAACCGACCCGCTGGCCAGCGTCTGGCGATACGAAGCCGTACTCCCCATAAAAGTCGCGCTGGAGGTACTCCTCACCGACGGGCATCACGGGCCGGGCCGGGTTACCCGCGTAGATCATCTCGGGTTCGGTCACGCGCATACCCGGGACCGTGCCCATCGCCAGCACGGCGTGTCGCGGCACGCGAGTTCCCGGGCGGATCAAACAATTGGAAGCGGCCATCGAGCCGTACTCGAAGACCACCCCAGCGGTCACCTGCTTTTGGGTGACCCAGTCGGGTTGATGAGTAAAGATCGTTGAGCGGACACCGCCGATGCCGGAAATATCTTCGAAGGTCAATCCACCCGAACAGTCGATGAAATGACGGATCGTGATCACGCAGTTGCGGCCCATCTTCAAGAACCCCGGCGCGACGTCGGGTGTGGCGTCGCGAAACACGGCGGCGACTCGCACCCAGTTGTAACGGCCGATCTGGGAGCGTTCGGCCATTTCCACCTTGCGAAGGCGCAGAATCATGGTGAAGTGATCGATGGTGGCGTGCTCGCCCATACTGAGCTCTTCGACATCGACCATGGACCATCCGATCCGAGCGGTCGGTGCCAAATGCCATCCAAAGGCGCGCCGAAAGACGAATCGGCGGACCTTCCACGGCAACAACATCACCGCCATTTGCACCAGAACTCGTGCTGTTCGGTTCTTGACCATGTCGTTCAACATCCTTCTTTGTTGGGTAACGCTTCAGTTGCTGAGGAGGCGGTCGCTCGTGCTGGGCGACCCACGACGGATCCGGGTCGGCACATCGGCAGCCTGAAACAGTTCGAGCATCCGATCGGTAACCACATGGGAGGAGAACGTGCGTTCCGCGTAGTCCCGAGCGTTTCGCCCGATGTCGGCCCGTTCCTGTGCCGACATCGACACAATCCGGCGTACCTCGGCGATGAATTCCGCCTCATCCTCGGGGTTGACGCAGCTACCTGCACCCTGACTATCGATGATCTGAGCAGCCAAGTTGCTCGTGGGCATCGACCCGACGATCGGTCGGCCGGCGCAGAGGTATGAGAGCACCTTGGACGGCACCGAGAAGTCACCGGCGTCGTGGGTGAGCAGCGCCAACAAGACATCGGCGCTGCCGAGCACTTCGGGCAGCCATTCATATGGCTGAAACGGCAGCAACACCAGGTTGTTCAGCGCCTCAGGGCGCTCCGCCTTGGCCCGTGCCAACACATCGGCGCCCACTCCCTCGCTGATCACGATCACACGCGCGCTGGGGATGTCCGAGAGTGCTTCGGCCAGGCCACTCAGTAGATCTGGGTTGTGCTTCAGCCCGAGCGTGCCCGAGTAGATGAGGTTGATCGTCTCGCCAACTCCCTGGTCATCGGCCCAATGGTTGTGGCGATCAACCAGCGGGTAGTCCTCGAAGATCGCCCAATTCGGAAGCACCGTGCATTTGCTCGCGGGAGCGCCCATTTCTTCGACCATGGCAAGGTGCGCCGGTGAGATCAGGACGAGGTGGTCGGCTGAGTTCACCAGCCGACGCTCCATCCGTTCATAGAAACGGCCAACCAGATCACCGGCGCGTCCGAGACGTTCCGACAAGATCCGCCGCGACGCAATGCCGTAGAAGTCCTGAATCCAAAAGACCATCTTGGAATCGTTGGCCGTGCACCATGCGGAAATCTTGCGCATGACATCGAGCGGGGTGTTGGCGACCAGCACCACCGAGGGCTGAAGGCGGTCCAATTCTCTGACGGCTCGTTTTGCCCATTCAAGCTCTTGGCTTCGGCGCTTCAGCCAGGAGTACTTAGCGAATTCCTGGTCGAGCGACACGCCGATCAGCCAATTTGATTGCTGATATCCATCCGCCGAGGAGGACATGTTGGGGCCTTGAAACGAAGACGAATAGAGGTAGGCAACGTCATGGCCAAGCTCGCGTAACTGTTCGACGCCGCGTTTAAGAAACGGGTGATTGGCGTAGTCGATCAAGACGGCACCGTGAAAGATCCGGTTCGACTCATAAGGGTCCGCGTGGCGTTCGGCTGAACGCTGGGGTGATGGTTTTGTCATGATCCTTTGAGCTGCTCAGCGGGACTGAGCAACGAGCTCCATTCCGCGAATCGTTCCGTCTTGCTGGCTCGTGAACCACTCATAGGTCCGAGCCAAGCCATCGCTCAGCGGCGTCACCGCCGACCAGCCCAGCTCGGCGAGGCGATCGACGTTCAACACCTTGCGAGGCATGCCATCTGGTTTGCTCGTATCGAAGACCAGCTCCGCATCGGGAATAACGATCGACCGAAGCGTCTCAGCCAACTCAGAAATGGTGACGTCTGTGCCGGTTCCCACATTGATGTGGTCGTGATCGCTGTAGTTGTTCATCAAGAACACGCAGGCGTCGGCCATATCTTCGACATAGAGGAATTCGCGCATCGGCGATCCGGTCCCCAGATCTCGACCTGCGTCGCTCCAGCGAGTTTTGCGTCGTGGAACTTGCGGATGAGCGCGGGGACGACGTGACTCGATGTCAGGTCAAAGTTGTCAAACGGGCCGTACAGGTTGGTCGGCATCGCCGAAATGAAGTCGCAGCCGTACTGTTGGCGATAGGCCTGGCACAACTTGATGCCGCTGATCTTGGCAATCGCGTACCACTCATTGGTCGGTTCGAGCGGCCCGGTCAGTAGCTGTGCTTCGTCGATCGGTTGATGTGCCTGGCGCGGGTAGATACACGACGAGCCCAGATAGAGAAGCTTGCGAACGCCACTGAGATAACTGGCATGCACGACCGTCGCATGGATCAGCATGTTGTCGTAGATGAATTCGGCTGGCCGCGTTGAGTTGGCCATGATGCCGCCGACGGTTCCAGCCGCGAGGAAGACGATGTCTGGCCGTTCGCGTTGGAAGTAGTCGTTGACCGCCGCTTGATTGCGAAGGTCGAGTTCATCTCGGCTGGCGGTGAGAATGTTCTGGAATCCGTCGGCCTGCAGTCGCCGCACCAAGGCGGAACCGACGAGGCCTCGGTGTCCGGCAACGAAAATTTTGTCTGTGGTTCGCATCAAGGTATTTCCCCCTCATTGCGGGCGCGCCACGCGCATGTGGCGATGAGCACCCGCTCGTCGCGTCGAGGTCAGGGCCGCTGCACAACCTCCAGGTTCAGCGGCTCGCCGGTGTTGGCAGACATCACGGTGTGTTGGGGTTGCCCGGCACGAACCAGCGCAGGCTCGCTCTGGGCTGAACTGACTAGGGCTGAACTCTTTTGGGATGAACTCATCGGGGCAGAACTGTTTTGGCGGGTGGTCTCGGTGATCGGCCAGCTCGCCGCAGCGAGAGCCGTCTCGGTTGTCGGCCACTCCCCGCCCGTGGACTGCGCACGCCTGGGGAGCGGCACATCTGCATAGCGCCGAGAGGACAAAGCGATCGCCATCGCCATCTGAAACCACACGTACCGCGTCCAAAAGATGTTCGATGTCGTCGCGATCAGGAAGTAGCCGATGCATCCAACCGAATAGCCCAGCGAGAGCAAGGCGCGCCTATCCCAGGGTTGGCTGGCATCTGGATGCAGCACCTTGGGTGCGATCGCAGGTCTGGCGGCCGCCACCATCACCAACAAGAAGCTGGCAAGCGCGAGCAGCCCTGCAGATGCCCAGATCTGCAGGTACACGTTGTGGACGATTTCGGCCTCGTCGAAGCCGCCGCCGAACAGGGGGTTGCGGTCGATTTTTTCAACCGCCCACTCATGCGCCTCGGCCCGCACATCGTCTGCGATCTCAACGCTCGCATTGCCGCCGCCGAAAAGCCGGGCGAGGGCGTTGTATTCGGGTAGTTGGACGATGCCGGTGACGAGCACCGCGAAACTGACGACGATCGCGAGCCAACCCCACAGCAGAAAGATCGACCGCCGGGTCCGAAGCACGAAGATTCCGGCCGCCAGGACCATGCCGAGGAGCGAGGCGCGAGAACCGCTTTCGATCACCCCATACGCGGTGATCGCCAAACACCCAAACGCTACGTACCTGAGGAAGCCCTTCTCCGACAGGTACAACGCCAGGGCGACGCCAACGCCGAAAACAGCGGTCAGACCAAAGTGGTTCTCATGCGTCGTCAACCCCAAGACCCGACCGAACGGCGTCTTGAAATGGACGAAGCCAAGGACGCATGAGATGACCAGGCCGGCCATCCACGCCCAGGTCATCAGGCGTGCAAGCGGGGTTGTCAACCGGATGGTTCCGATGGCCCACGGCAACAATACGGTGGCGACGAACACACGAAAAGCGCCAAAGAGGGCAAGGGTCACATCAGCCGCAGTGAACGATGAGGCGACTCCACATGCTGAAATAAGCGCGCCGCCGATCATCAGCGGCTTCATTTCGGGAACGACCGTGTCTTTAGTGCGCACAGTCATCAAAAACACCAGCGCAATCAGCGGCAGCATGATGACGTCGCTCAGCGCGGTGGTTTGCGACACCCGAACACCCGACATCGGGATCGTGAAAGCAAAGATTGAGAGTAGGGCGATGAAAAGCCCTTGCGAACCCTCAAGTCTAAAACTCGCCGCTAGAGCAAGAAGGCCGAGCGCTACCCCGGCCACGATGAGCAGCGGCTTGCGATCGACGACGTAATACCCGGCCGTTGCGGCCACAACCCCGCACAGAACGTATGCGGGTACCCAGTATCGAGATGCGGAAGTGTGTTCCGACATAGTGACCTATCAATGCCTACTCACCGCCGGAACCACGAGCCGGATGTGAGCATTGTTTTGGCGCGTTGGGGGTCGTCGGGGGTAATGAGGAGTATTGCCTACAACGGCTTTTCAGCGGATTCGTAGCCCGTTGCTTGGGCTTCCCTTGAATACGATTTAATCGGCATTTCGGATAACTCCGCATCAGAGTCAGCGAGGTCCCCGGGTTCCGATTCGATGCGCTGCAAGCGATTGAGGCCAAATCCGAGCGAAACCACCGCGCTGGCGAACAGCCCGATACCTGCACCGACGGTGCCGAATCTCTGACCGAAGATCAGCATCGCGGGGATCAGCACGATCAGGGCCACGACCTCGACGGTGGAGGCAAGCCCCGGTTTGCCCATCCCCCCAGCGGCCTCGACGAGGGTTCGTCGAGCTCCGAATACGGCGCCTGCGACGATCAGCCATTGCGTGACCGAGATCGCAGCGCGGAACTCTTCGCCGAAGGCGAGCGGCAGAATCCAGGGCGTCACAGCACAGAGCCCCGCCGCAGCGAACCCGCATACCAACGCCGACCACAGGACATATCGACGCGCCGCTGATGACGCCACCGCCGTCCCCCGCTTTTGAGCCTCGGCCACCTGGGGCAGTGCCAGCAGACCCACCCCCATCCCCAGAAACCTCGGCATGTTCGAGAAGGCGAGACCGACCGAGTAGTAGCCCAACTGAACATGTGTCAACACCAACCCGGCGATGCCCTGATCGATGCGGAACTGCTCGACCGGCGACGATGTGCCGAGCAGACCTTTGCGACCATAGGTGGCGATATCCCCAAACCCGATGGCCTTGCCCCCGAGGCGTGGAGGCACATTGCGAACGAATGCGCCAGCGGCCAGACCGCCGAGAGTGAAACCGAGCACCCAAGCGATCACCGCGCCGCTCAACGTGTCGACTCCCAACAGGAAGGACGTAGCGATCCCCAACGCATAGATGATCACCGGCAACGTGATCAGCACGTTGTGGGCGAAGTACTGCTGACGTCCGAGCAAGACGGCCAGGGAGTGCTGAAGCATCACGTGAAACGGGATCGAGGCCGACGCAATGACCGCCGAACCGATGACCATGGCGGAGTTTTCGCGGAGCAGGGCCATAGCGAACACGAGTGAGACGAACGGCAGCCCTGCGGCGAGCATGGCCTCACGTCGCGCAACCCGCGCTCTGATTGAGGCCTCATCAAAGCCGGTCGCGAGGTGATACGTCATCGACCGCGGCAGACCCAATACACCCAGTTGGCTGAGCACCGAAGGAACCAGAATCACGAGCGCGTAGCGGCCCCGGTCTGCGGGTCCGAGCATCCGGGCGATGAGGGGTCCCGTCACGACGAGCGCTGCCTGAATGATCAGGATGGTCAACACCGCGCCGGACGCGCTCTTCTTCGAAGGTTGGGAAAGATCTTGCGGCATCCACGCCCACGATCAGCGTGCGCCCTGGCCTTCGCCGGAGCAGCGGGTTCGCGCCCGACCATTTCGGGCTGCGGTCCAACGTGGGGGATACCGGCGGTTCGCCGTTGCCAGGGACGTTAACCCAGCTCCCAAAGCTCACCTGCTGTCGAGGAACCCGCCGGTAACGCGGACGTTAACAACCCGCCGAACAACGCTGCCGAGCCCTGCCTTCGTGACGCTAACCCCCCTGGTAATACAGGGCGCCGCTCGGGGGACCGTTCAGCGCCTTCGAAATCACGGCGAATACCGCCAAGAACGGCCAGACGATCGTGGGTATCGCGAGCTTTTCCTGCCAGGTCATCGGCGCGTCGATCGCCGTGACCGACGGATTGACTGCGGTGAGCCACTCGCCTCTCATCTGGGTAGAAACAGGATGGAAAAATCCAACGTGCATCAACAACGCAAAGAGCCGATGATCGAGGGTTGGCTCCAACAATTCGGAGATTCCATCGCCTTGTGAATTGGGCGACTGATACACGTTGCGATCGGGGAAGCCGGTTCCCTGAGCAACATCGGGAATCGAACGGAAGATTCGCCCGGTCTGGGTCATGCCCGCGATTCTGGCGAGTCGTTCACTGCTGGCGTTGTAGACCACCGCGTCATCCAGCGCGTACTGCATCGACACCTTACGGCTGCCCAGTCGTGGGTCGGTGCCCCGATAGATCTGAGCAAAGTTCACCGGATCACCCAGGTCGATGAGCTGTTGTAGGCCCGCGTAGAGGACCGCTGCTTCGCCGCCGGTCGCACTCTTCGGCGAGGCATCCTGGAGGTGAAGCTCGTCAAAGAAGGTCGACGCAGAGATCAGATCCAAAATGCCAGCGCCGGTCACTTCGAGGTGCGACGCCCTCAGATCCGGTTCAAGCGCTATAAAGGTCGCTCCGAGGATGCCGCCCATCGAAGTACCCGAATAGACGAGATCGTCGACATTGAGGTCGGGGACTCCGTCAGGCCCCCCGCCCGCACCGTAGAGGTCGAGCCCTCGAAAGCTTGTCTGCAAGGCGCTGACCAGGGAAATGTGATCGATCGGCGACTGCTGGACCATGCCGGCCATACCGCTGATCGTCGCTGGCGAGGCGAGATCGGTGATGAACCCTTCAGCCGGAATGCGCGAACCGTGGTTGGGTTGGTCGATCGAAATCGTGGCAAATCCATGATCGGCCGCCTCTTCAGCCCAGAACAACATCGAATGGTTCGATGTCGTAATGCCGTGGCCATAGATCAGCACCGAAGCCGGGTTTGAACGGTCGACGGTCGGAAGCGTCATCAAAAACTTGACCCACAACGGTCGGGGCTCGACGACCTGACGGTCGAAGACCCGATCGGGGTTGCGAAAGTCATAGGTCAAGATCTCACCGGTGATCAACGCCCCGATCGGACCTTCCGGGAATGTTGCCTTGACCTCGAGATTGCGGGTCGGATGCGGCAGCGACCGCACCAGATCGGCCCGCGCGATCATCGGGTCGACCACCTCGGATTCGGCGCGCACCCTGACATCGGTCATCGTCAACACCGACGCCGGGTCCACACCGGTCGCGGCGATCTCAGCCAGGAGGTCCCGGGCGTATTGCGCACCGAAGGCATTCGGATCGCCTTGAAGAGCGGCTGACATCCCCGCCGAACGGGTGTACAGCGAGCCGTCGAGGCGTCGCAACGACGTCGTCGTATAGGCCACATAGCGTCGGCCAAACTCGAAACGATCCCGTGGAACGATCTCGACGATCCACGAGTTGGCATCTTGGCCTGCAGAAACACGATTTCTGCGGACCATGATCGGCACCCGTTGGCCCGTTTCGGCATCGAAGATGACCACCGTGTCCCCACCGGTTGCCGGGAGGGTCGAGGGATCCCACGGCGCTGGCAGTTCAAAGAGGACCGGCCCCGTGGTGGGGAAACCGCTCATACCCGTCAAAACGTTCGCTGGATGTACCGACTGTGGTAGTTCGGCCAGCACCTCGGAGCGCAGTGTCGAGTCGGGGATGACGACGGTGAAACCGGTTGGCGATTCCTGATTGGGCAGTCCTGCAAGTGACGTCGGGTAGGGCATTGCACACGTTGAGTATCCAAGCGGATTACACAGTGGCGGCGCGTCGGGAGCGAGGACCTGTTGAAGCAACGGATTTGTTGCCAGCTCTGGCGGAAGGAGGCTTTCGGCACCAGCCAACCGGGCCCCTTCGATCGAAACCGGCCCGTTGTCGTCCGGTGTCGTTGCGTCGATAGCCGCCCCTGTGGACGATTCCGGCGAGCCCAGATCGCGCTGCGATGTGACCGCTCCGAGCAGCGCCAGCACCCCGGCCATGACGAAGATGGCGGTTCCGAGGCCGATCGCTCGTCGTGCCGCTGAGGGTACGTATCGACCGTGAGGCGACCTTGCTGGCCGCGCATCCCGGGCCTCAAACGAGCGAGGATGTCCCATGACAGAGCGGTTTCTTGACGACATCGGCGAGCCTCCCCAGCGCAGATGTGAGAGCCCCGATGTTGCTCAGCGACGGCGCCCCGGCGTTCCCGCGCGATGGCGGTCGTTCGTGGCGGTCACACTACCGCCTCCCAGTTGGGGCGTAATACGAATCCGCGCGACTTCAGGTGGGTCAGGGTGCAACGGCTGAGCGGGTTGGGGGTACTGGTCCGCGCCGTTGGGAATCGGGCAGTATGGGACATGGCGAGCCGCTCGCGTGACAGGTCCACGACACCCCCGCTTTGGAGCGATATGCAAACGGCTACGCACCGTGTAGGCGCTGACGTTCAGGTCATCCCGCCCGGCAGAACCCATGTTGCGTGTTTGGGAGCCGCGAGGTTCGCGTCGGGCGTCACCACCGACAACGAACGTGGCAAGGCGTCATGAAGACCGCTCTGCGACGTTTCATCTCGGTTCCGACGGTCGTCGTACTCGCCGTGTTGCTGACCGTTTCGGCACCGCTCTGGCTGGTCGCGAGCCTGCTGGTCGACGGGTATCGGGCCGGCCGCGGCAAACCTGGTGCTGTCTGGCGATTGTGGCTGTGCGCGCTGGTCTACGCGTGGACGTCGGTGTTCGGACTGATCTGGTTGGGCGCGAGCTGGGTGATCAGCCTCGGCGGTCTGCGGTCGAGGTATCTCGTAGAAAGCGCGTACCGCGCCCAGTCATGGTGGGCACACACCCTGTACCGGGGTCTCCTCAAGGCCTTCAACCTCCGGGTTGTCATCGAAGGGGCTGACCACATCACGCCCGGTCCGGTTGTGGTCTTGATCCGGCATGTTTCGATACTCGACACCCTGCTCCCCCTCAACATCGTCACCAGTCAGCACGGTGTTCGTCTGCGATATGTGCTCAAAGATGAGCTGCGTTTCGACCCCGCGCTCGACATCTGTGGTTCTCGTCTGCCGAACTATTTCGTCGACCGCGACACGACGAACTCGGCCACAGAGATCGAAGGGATCGTCGGCCTCGCCAAGGGCCTCGACGATCATTCGGGCGTCATCATCTATCCAGAAGGACGGTTGGCCACCCCCGCCGCACGCAAACGAGCGGCCGAACGCGCATTGGCTCGAGCCCCAGAGCTCGCCAGCCTCATAGACGGCTTCCACAACGTGATCGCCCCTCGACCGGCCGGAACCCTTGCACTCCTCGACGCCACAGACTGCGACGTGCTGGTCATGGGTCACATCGGGTTCGACCGGATGGTCGGCGTCAGATCGTTGTTCGACGCGGCCCTCCCAGGCTCTACGGTCAAAGTCTCGTTTTCACGAGTACCAAGGTCTCAGATCCCTTCACCTGCGACAACACGTTGGCTCTACCAAGTTTGGGCAGATCTCGACACGTGGGTAGATCGTGCCAAACTCTCTCTCAGCGATCCAGGTACCCCGCCGACCGTTTGACGCTGAAAGGAACGAGCAGAGACCCCGCTCATCCCCCAATATGGACATCGATACCCCAACATCGCACTCCGACGTGGCTTTGCCGCGTCCCCAAGTCGGGGCGGCACCAGGCCCATCGCTGTCGTCGGTCACGAAAGCGCCGGTGGTCGTCTGGTTCAGGCGTGATCTCAGGCTCGACTTCAATCCGGCCATCGCCGCGGCCGAAGCGACCAGGTCGCCGATGGTCGCCGTGTACGTGGTCGATCCTGTGCTGTGGAACGCCGCCAGCGAAGAGCGCCGCGATGACCTCATGTTTGTGCTTGCCCAACTCGACTCAGCACTGCTGCGGGCTGGCAGCAGACTCATGATTCGCCGAGGTGATCCGGTTGTCGTGATCCCCGGTATCGTCGATCGCTTGGGAGCACAGTCGATCTTTTGGAACGACGATGTGAGCCCATATGCACGCCGCCGAGATGAACGGGTGAGGCAGGCCCTGAGCGGCTCAGTCCATGTCACCGACGGCAACTGGGTCTGCCCGCCGGGTTCGGTCCGTCGAGCGAACGGTCTGCCCTACCAGGTCTTTACTCCCTTCTACCGGCGTTGGCGCGAGCACCTCGACCGCTACTCCCAACACGGTTTCTCTCGACGGGCGGGCGACGAACCAGCGAATGCGACACGGCTCTGGGTGCCCGCTCGGTCGATAGAACAAGCGATCTCCGGCCACGGACACGACCCAGACGTGAACGCCAGCGACCGGAGCGCAGCGGACGACGCAGCGCGTTCAGAGGCGCAGCACAGCGACGATGTTGGCCACCCAGGCGATACTCGACCGGGGACGTCACACAACTCTTTGAGTTCGACGGCAGGAGGCCCGCGACGGCTAGGGGATCCGGTCGAACTGGGTGTGATCGCACCGGGTGCACGTCAGTGGTGGTTGCGGCCTGGCACCGTACTGGCCGCGTGGCAGGCCGAAGTCGAAGTTCGCGGCGGTCTGAGCGATTCGTTCGCGGACTCCCTCGACCGAGGCGCACACCTGTCACCCGCGTTGAAGTGGGGTGTGGTCAGTGCCGAGCGGCTCGCGGTCACCTACTCCGCGGAGGCAGGGGCCCAATCACTCATCCGACAGCTGGCATGGCGAGACTTCTTTGCCGACATCATGTTTCACCATCCCGAGACGACCGATATCGAGTTCAAAGCGGCGTATCGATCGGGCATTTGGCACCGCGACGGCGATCTGTTCACCGTATGGAAGACGGGGATGACCGGGTATCCGCTCATCGACGCAGCGATGCGCGAGCTTGCCGAAACCGGTTGGATGCACAATCGGCTGAGGATGGTCACCGCATCCTTCCTCGTCAAACACCTGTTGATCGACTGGCGGCTCGGTGAACGCTATTTCCGCTCCCAGCTCAACGATGGCGACGTCGCTCAGAATGTCGGCAACTGGCAGTGGGTCGCTGGCTGCGGCGTCGACGCAGCACCGTACTTTCGGATCTTCCAGCCCGTGCGACAAGCGCGACGCTTCGATCCCGAAGCTCACTACGTTCGCCGATGGATCCCAGAACTTGCCAAACTCGACCCACAATGGTGCTTCGAGCCGTGGAAACGGCCCGACTATGGCACGTTCGACGATCCGGCGCTGGGCTACCCCTCGCCGATCATCGACCTCGCCGTCGGACGCGAGCGGGCGCTGCAGGCATATAGCGAAGCGCTCGGGCAGGCTTCATCGCCAGCACCTGAGTAGCCGCTCTCCCGACCGACCAAGCGACTTGTCTTCATGCCGAGCGCAACTATTGGAGCGCGAAGGCACGCACCGCGTCGTTGGAAAATGTGTCCTGATCGGAGACTTCCAGCACGAGCGCATCGATTTCGGGTTCGCCGACCGCAAAGCAGACCTGGACCGGTGCGGTTTTACCCTGGGCAACCTCGACCGCCGCGAGGTCGCTGGTCAAGATGCCGCATCGGTGTTCAGCCGCCAGGTAGTCGGTCGCCCCCTGTCCGACAAGCTGCGCTTGCAGCAGCGATGTGATGCCTGACGCATCTTGGCCGACATACCCGACGTCCATGCTGATCAGCACATACTGAGTACCCGGGGGCGGTTCAACGTTCGCCCCGCTCTGTGCGACAACTGCCTGCGTCGCGTCGAAGTCGACGTTGGTGACCTTGAGGGTCCACTGATCGCCGAGTTGTGCAGCTTCTCCGAACGGAACAAGACCGTCGATCTCTTGCTGGACAGAGCCGTCGATCTGGCTAGCGACGGTCTCACCGGCGAAGGAATCTCCGACCGATAACGAACACGTGACGGTCAACTGCTGGACGATCGTCCGGTTCTTATCCGGTTCGATGGTCGCCAGATCGACGGTTTCACCCTTGTCGACCTGGACCCGAGCGTCCTGCAAACCCGCTTTGACCGCATCGATATCGGACCGGATCGAGTCAGACTTCGGCCCAGCGAGAGCATCGAGAGACTCGATCCGCGCATCGATCGCGGCGGTCTCATCGCCACCGACTTGAAACGACAACTGCTCGACGTAGTCAGCCGCCGCGTCACAGTAGGGCAGCGCGGCCGAACCGTCATCCGAGCCGCATCCCGCAAGCGCTAGCGCCACCACGCCAGCGAATGCAATCAAACGCATTTCCCCGCTCCTGATTAAATACCGCCGCCCTTGTCGACACCGCTGTCGACAACCGATCGACAACTCTTCCATGCCGCTGGCGGCGGCCCGCACCCAACACAATCCGCAGCGATGAGGCTAGCCGTTGAGGCTGAACGGTCTCTATCGTGGCACCGCCAACCATTCACCCGTCCAGCGTTACAAGCCGACGACGGGGCGACTGCTAACCTGATCCAGCCCAATAGGCCCCCATCGTCTAGCGGTCTAGGACGCCGCCCTTTCAAGGCGGTAACACGGGTTCGAACCCCGTTGGGGGTGCAATTGTTGCGGCAAACACGAGTGCGGGGTGCTACATTGCGCTGCGCACACGGCCGAAGCCGAGAGTCGCCATAAGCGACTAGCGGATTCGGCGCCGCAGCAACATAACCGGGTCTAACCCGGCAACATAAGGTCCTGTGGTGCAGCCTGGAGTGCACGCCGCCCTGTCAAGGCGGAGGTCGCGAGTTCAAATCTCGTCAGGACCGCTTTTGGGGTTTCATCCCCGTTTCGGCCGGGTAGCTCAGTTGGCAGAGCGCACGCCTGAAAAGCGTGAGGTCACCGGATCGACGCCGGTCCCGGCCACCATTTCACCGGTCCACGGTTCCACTCCTCAGACGGACCGCATCCTCCGGGGACATGCCCCCGATCTACCCACCGCAGATCCCACGATATGAACCGTAGGGTGCTGGACCGACGGGTAGGTCTCCGCCGAGTCAGTGCCTGCTGGCGCTGGCGGCAGCCTCTTTTGTGGCGTTTTCGATCACGCTCTCATCGATGTCTGAACAAAGTTGGCGGGTTTCCCACCAGGTGATGGCAATCGCCGCGCGCTCGGGCAGCGCCTGATCTGCCGGGACGACGACCAGATCTCCACCGCTGGTGAGCGACGTGAGTTGCTCGAACCCTTCGTCATCGACCTGGTCGGGGTCATAGACGACCACCGCCATACCTTGATGCAGCGCGGTGACCTGCTCGACCGGACTGAGCGGCGTCGTCGTAGGCGCCAGGCTGTGGGGCAAAGCGAGCGTCGAGGTGCCGACCTGATGCCGGCGGGTAGGTGTCGTAGACGACATCCGCGCCGGGCAGAGCGTGTCCGCCTCCCGAACTATCCACAATGTGTTCTGGTGCGGAACACACCCCCGATGCTGACCCGTCGCTGCCCGCACATCCCACAACAACGCCAGCCAACATCAACACGATAGCCAGGATCGGTACCCCCTGCGTCGCTCCGGATGTTCGGATTGCCGAGAAGTCACTGGCTCAGGGGGAGGCTCGACAACAACGCGTCAAAATGAAGAATGACCGCGTCGCCGGACGGTCCCGCAGCAGCATCGACGTCGTCGAACGCCCCCGCGTAACGAATCGCCCTGAAACCGGCCTGTTGTGCCCCCGCCATATCGGTCCTCCTCCGATCGCCGATGTGTGCCATCGCCGTCGGATCCGGTCTACCAAGCCCTGTGCGAGCTTGTTCAAACAAGAGCGGATCGGGTTTGTAGACGCCGTAATCGTCTGAAAACACCGTCACGTCGAAGGCATCGAGCAACCCAACGGCATCGAGCGAACGTTTGAGCACCGCAGAGGAGGTGTATCCGACGTCGCAGATGATGCCGAGTCCGATACCTCGCTCGGCGAGCCGCGCAATCGCCTCAGCCACCCCAGGAGCGAGCGGAATGTCGATGAACTCATCGGGCGGAGCAAACGACGCCACCAGGGCGTCGGCGATAGGAGCCACCTCGGGCACCGACGCCTGCAAACGGGCCAGGACGTGGCGCCCACCGTCTGATCCGGACAGGTGTTCGTTGCGTTCCCACGCGTCGTTCCAGAAGTGATGCCCAGCTTCCAGCGCAGCCCATACATGCGCTGGATCGACGTCGATGCCCGACGAGGAAATGAGATCGGTCATCCGATCAAAACGCCGCTGACGCATGGACGGCTTGAGTTCGGCTTCGACACAGATGGTGTTCCAGAAATCGAACGTCACCGCCTCTATCGGCATCGGACTTCGCTCCTGGTCAGAGGGGACGTCATCAGCTCAGCCCCGACCGACCGCGCAGGCAACCTCGGCTCAGGCATTGAGGTCAGACCCGGACGCTCGGAGGCTCTTCCTCTTCACTCCACGCACGTTCGGGGCGACACACTCCGGTCGCTTGCGCTGCTGCGCTGACCGAAGCGACCACCGCCTTGACGACGCCGGTGTCGAATACCGACGGAATGATGTAGCCAGCGTTGACCTCATCGTCCGAGATGACGCCAGCAATCGCGTCCGCTGCAGCCTGTTTCATCTCTTCATTGATGCGGGTCGCTCCCGACATCATGGCGCCCTTGAAGATCCCCGGGAAGGCCAACACGTTGTTGATCTGGTTGGGATAGTCCGAACGGCCGGTCGCGATCACCGCCGCGATGTCTTTGATCTCCTCGGGCGAAATCTCGGGATCGGGGTTGGCCAGCGCAAACACGATGGGCTGGCGCGCCATCGCCGCGACGTCTTCCACCGTGATAACCCCTGGTCCGGAAACTCCGATGAAAACGTCTGCACCAGGCATCACATCGTGAATGGTGCCCGTTCGACCTTCGAGGTTGGTGTGCTGGGCGAGCCAGAGTTTGGCCGGGTTATTCGCCAACCCATCGCGTCCGAGGTGCAGCACACCTGTTCGGTCACATGCGGTGATGTCCTTCACCCCGCGACCCATCAACATCTTGGTGATCGCGACTCCCGCGGCACCAGCACCGGTCATGACGACACGCACATCGGCCAGTTCTTTGCCGACAACCTTGAGGGCGTTCGTCAGAGCGGCCATAACAACGACCGCTGTGCCGTGTTGATCGTCGTGAAATACCGGGATATCAAGCTCTCTGACCAGGGTTTCTTCGACTTCGAAGCATTCGGGCGCCGCGATATCTTCGAGGTTGATACCACCGAAGTTGGGGGCGATTGCCTTGGTAGCGTCGATGAGCTCCTGCGTCGAAGAGACGTTCAGGGCCATGGGAAAGGCGTCGATCCCGGCGAACTCTTTGAACAACATCGCCTTGCCTTCCATAACCGGAAGCGAGGCGTTGGGGCCGATATCGCCGAGCCCGAGGACGGCGGTCCCATCGGTCACGATCGCAACGGTGTGCCGTTTGATCGTGTACTCCCACACTTTGTCATCGTCCTTGGCGATCGCATTGCACACGCGAGCGACGCCGGGGGTGTATGCCATCGACAGCTGGTCACGGTGCACGAGCGGCGTCTTGGAGACCACTTCAAGCTTGCCGCCCTCATGGAGGATGAACGTCCGGTCGGTCACACCTTGGACGCGGACGTCATCGAGATTTTCGACCGCCGCCCGGATCTGCTCGGCATGAGCCTCGTTGCGCGCATCGACGGTGATGTCTTGTTCGACGATGCCGTCACCGGTGTGGTGGATCTGCACATAGGAGATGTTGCCGCCGACATCTGCAATCGCTTGGCAGAGACGGGCGAGAACCCCAGGCGTATCCATCAATTGCATACGCAGGGATAGGGAGTATGAGGCGCTGAGTGATTCCATAGGTTCGGCGAAACCTAGCAGTCCCCAACACACAGATGGAACACACCTTGTTACGGCGCTCAACCGATGGGGCGGTGCCCGGCACGACTCGGGGTGATCGTGTCCGGTCGGCCAGATCGAGATGGGCACCTATGTGGGCGCAAGAATCCTGGACAGGTACCCCTACAATGTCGCGGCATGGCACGAATCTTGACCATCGCCAACCAGAAGGGTGGCGTCGCAAAGACGACGACCACACTCACCCTCGGCGCGGCGCTGGCCGAGCTGGGCGAGCGCGTGCTGCTGGTCGACCTCGACCCGCAGGCTTGTTTGACGTTCTCCTGCGGCGTCGACCCCGACGGGCTTGAACTGTCGCTGCACGACATGTTCGTCCGGCGAAAGTCGGCGTCTCAGGTCATCGTCAACCTCGAGAATTTCGACCTGTTACCCGCCAACATCGACCTGGCGGGGTCCGAGATGCACCTTCTCACCAAAACCGGGCGCGAACATGCGCTGGCCCGAGCCCTCATGCCAGCACGCCGCCACTACGACACGATCCTCATCGACTGTCCCCCGAGTTTGGGCGTGTTGACAATCAATGGATTGACCGCTGCTGAGCAGGTCATCATCCCCATGCAGTGCGAAACGCTGTCGCACCGCGGCGTCGGTCAGCTGTTGGAAACGATTGAAGATGTTCGTGCGTTTACCAACTCTGAACTAGCGATTCGAGGCATCGTGGCGACCATGTATGACGGCCGAACACGTCACAGCCGCGAAATCCTTGACGCGGTGACGACTCAGTACCAGCTATCCGTGTTGGAGCCGCCGGTCCGCAAGTCTGTGCGATTCGCCGAAGCGCCTCAACAGGGCAAGACCATCTTGGACGCGGGCGCACATCCTGGAGCCGACGCCTATCGAGCGATCGCGGCAACGCTCCACGCCGAGGGTCCCTCCGCCGACGACTCCCCCGACGGAGAGGCATAGAGATGGCTGGTTCACCTGACCCCTTGGGCAAACGTGCCCTGTTCGGCGACGGGGCTGAGAGCGGCGATGCGGACCGCCTGACCGACCCCCATGTCGATGCCGACGGCGGAGCTGCCGACCAGGACAGCGACGTTGATGACGCGACGGGGCGGGACACCCCATCGGGTAAACGGGCGTTGTTCTCCCAGAGCGAGGCCAAGCGAGGGTCCATGGTCCTCGAATGTTCGCACTGTCATGCACGAACGCCGATCAGTCTGAGCGAACTCGCCAGCAAGCTCATCACGGCGCCCATCTTCTTCCCGTTCCGACCCCACCGCCGTCTGATGCGCTGCCCGGCCTGTCGAGACACAACGTGGGTTACCGTCAAACGCGGCTGATACCCCTCACCGTTTTCTCCGAAAGATTCTCATGCGCCAGCTCCTCCTCATCCTCCTCTCGATCAGCCTCGTCGCGTGCGGATCGAGCGACTCCGATGACGATTCCTCATCAGATCCCGCTCCGACCACCACCGAGGCCAACGCTTCAGATAGCGAAGCGACCGCGACGACCGATGACCACATCGACGACGAATCCGACGCCGAGGCCGATGGGACCGATGGCGGCGGCAAGGCAGATGACGACGAATCCGACGCCGACTCACGCGACGAGTTCGTGACAAACGCGCCGAAGCGCAAGTCCGGCACGACCAACGGCACGCAACAGATCGTCGATATGGACGCGCTCGAAGCCGAGTTTCTCAGCTCGACGAGCTGCGATGAACTCGTCGGACATTTCAACTCGATGATGGGCGAGGTTTTCGCCTATGTCGACGATGCCGACTTCGACCCGTTGGCAGACCCGGGGATCCTCGCAACGCTCAACGAGGAGATTGCCTCGGTGACCGGCGGCGCATACACCGAGAAGGCCGATGAGCTCGGCTGTGGACAAATTTGGATGGCCCAAGAAGTCTGCGCTTCTCTTGCTGGACTCGAGCCGCAAACACCGACGGGTGCGGGCTTCATCGCTGGCGCCAACTCGGCGACGTGTGACGATCTCAGCGCGGGAATGGCAAGCGGTGACGACGAAGCGACAGCAGCTGAGACGTCGGAGTTTTGTTCACGGCTGGTCGAACTCAGTGTTGGCCTCGACCCCGAGGATATGGATTCCATTGCCGAGCTCTATGCCGAACTAGGCAAAGTTGCCCCCGATGCGGTGCAACCCGACTTCGAACTGATGGCCGAAATGTCGGCGAGCCTCGCGGGTGGTGGGACCCTGCCAAGCGGGGTTGGCGATACGGAACTCACCGAAGCGGCCGAATCGGTCTCGACCTATATGGCCGAAGCCTGCGCCTAGCGGGGCGGCAGCTTAGAACTCAACACCTTGTAAGGACACGAGTTACCTACGTTTCAGCTCCGGATTTCGCGCAACCGTGCGTTGATGAGGCGAGCGACCAAGGCGTGTGACGGTGCGGTGTCGATCGGGAACTTCAGCGCACCCTTCGGCGCTTGAAAACCTTCGAGTTGGTCCGGCGACATCGCTGGCAGGATCGCACCGCTGTGGGGCAGATAGCTCAGGTGTGACTTGGCTGCGGAGAATCCGGCTACTGCTTTGCCGTCGACTCGGAACGCCGGAACGCCGTACGACATCCCTTGTTCGGCGTCCGGGACGATGTCCAGAATCGTCCGACGCAAGGTGTCTAGCGCGACCCGCTTCGGCTCATCGAGCGCTGCGAGATACCGATCGACCTCTTCAACGGACATGTTGATGCTCCAGTCAGCAGCGGCGATCAGGGCAATGAACAACGCAAGTCAAGTCCAGGGCGCTCGGGGACCCGCCGAGCACCAAGTCCGATTGCGGCACTACTCGGGCCGCAGGAGCGGAATTGTTTGACGCTACGGGCGAGATGATTGGCCGTCTTGGGCCCCCCTTACAGCTTTTCGGCTGCTGCTAGCCTCGCGCCGATGTCGGACGACGCACAACGCGCGAGCAGGCCTTCTGACAAAGATGGCACACAGACCGGTCAAACGGCCGCTCCCCACCCGCGGATCGTGATGATCCATGGGGCATTCAATGAGCTGTGGGGTCCCCACGAGATCCATGCTCGATGGGTGCCCGCGCTGCGCGACGGGCTGTGGCACCACGGCACCGATGTCGACCCTGCCGATGTGACGGTCTGCTTTTATGGCGACCTTTTTCGGCTCGACCCGAAAAAGTGCGACGACGATGCCTGGCGACACACCCGCGCTGGTGCTGCCGAAGCGCTCGAAGCGTTCGCGGGCGGCAAAACCGACAGTGAGATCGGCGAGATCGTCGGTCAGGCAGCCAGCGCAGCTGCATGGGACCGCACCGTCGACATGGTTGCGGTTATGGCCGACAACCCCGGCATTTTCGACACCGTCCTCGACCGTCTCTCCCGGGCGATATCCAGCGGGGTCGACGTGTTAGTCGCTCATTCGATGGGGACGCTGTTCGCGTATCACCTGCTCCAGACCCGGCCCGACCTTTCGGTCGAGACGCTGGTGACGTTGGGATCACCACTCGGAACGAAACAGGTCCAAATGCTGTTGCCGCCACCCGCGCACGACGGCACCTACCCCTGGCCGGGTTCGGTCAAACGGTGGCTCAACGTCTCCGCTGTCGGCGACCACGCGACCGGCTCGGGCAGTCTCACCAAGAACTTCGGCGATCGGGTGGAGAACCACCGCATCGACAACGGACACCGTGCTCACGCTCCTGAGCCGTACCTCAACTGCGCTGCGACAGGCGCTGCGATCGCCGAGGCTCTGACGTCCGATTCCTAGCGTCCTGGAAGGTCAGAACGCTGGTTGGCGGAGCTGACCGATCAGCGCTGGTTCAGTCCGTGGTAAACGGCGGGTACTCGTCGGTCAACAACAGGCCATATGCATACAGGCGGTTGTAGACCCGCAGGCACTTGACGATCCAGTCCCGCAGCGTCTCGTTCCAACTGCCGGTGAAGAGCACCGTCACGGCGCCGATCAGAAAGGCAAAATGGGCAACGATCATGATCAACGCTGCGAAAACGGCCGCCGGGATGACCCACAACGCTCGCAACCCAACGGTCAACCGATTGCGATCCTCGAGTTCGGGTTCGACCCAATGGCGCACCGGGTAGGTTCGAGGATCTTCAAAGCTTTCCGAGAACGAGAACGGTGGATAGACCGCAACGAGTCCAAGCGCGTAACCAGCGACGCGAAACGCGTAACGCATGGACATCTCGGTGAGCTGAGCAAGCCCTCGCGGCATCTTGCCGGTGAACACGATCACGAACCACGCAATGACGGACACCGCATTCATAAGGGTGCTCAGTGCGGACATCAAAATCAGGTGCGGCAGCGCCAGCAACCATTGCACCAGCGGACGCCACCGATCGATCGCGTCGGGCGTGTCGACCTCGACGTCGGTTGGATACATCGCCGAAGCGACCGGCATATTCGAAGAATCCACGTGCACCATCTCCCACCGGATGTCGACCTGGGGCCAACGTTGAACAAACAGGATCACTACTGGCCATCACCTCTGGGATTGAACATGCGAATGGTCGGACCCCCCAGGAGGCATGACGACGGGAGGATACCGATGGACGGGCATTGCGTCGAGGACCACCGGCGCGGCAGCGTCAATGGGCCCCATCGTTGCACGGACCCCTGCCTTGTCGTTCTGAGCGCGAATCGGCTTGGTCTGGTTTCCCGACAGAAGCTGGGAAGCGTACGACCGAACGCGATTGAGGACTCGGCTACTCCCCACAAGTCACCGAGCCCTCAATCCGCCGAGGTTGCACGTCCTGGTTACGGGTCGACCAGCGTGCAACGGCGATCTGTGCTGTCGCTATGCCGCGGTGCGCGACCCAACGTGCTGCTGTGCATCTGCTTCGTTTTGGATAGCGGCACCGGACCGGGTCGGACTCGCCCAGGTCTGGTGTTCGCCATCCATGCTTCCGGGTATGCCCCGCAGCTGGGCGAACGTCCTCGCCGAAGCTGCATACTCGGCGACCGAGAGCACGTAATTTCCGACATAGAGAAACGGTGCGCTCAGGGAGAACTTGAGCCGCTCGCGCCGGGAGTAGAACGGTTCGCGCCAAGCGTTGAGCATCATGTAGAGCGAAACCGTGACGATCGCCATTTCCAGTGTGCCCCAGTCGCCGAGCTTCACGATCAGGTAGCCGAGGAATAGCAGGAAGAGCGGTTCGAGCAGAAACACCACGTCAAACATCACTTCAAGTGGGAGAAATACCCAGGTCAGCGAACGCTTGAAGCGGCTGTCTCGATTGAAAAACATGCGCCGCTGTTTGAAGAACGTCTGCGTTCGACCCCACTTCCATCGGTGACGCTGCCTCATAAGCGACCCAAAATCGGGACACGCCTCTGTATATGCGATGACGTCTGCTGCATAAATACATGTAGGCGTTCTGTTGCCAAATTTCTGTAGCAGCTTCATCGAAGCGTCGATATCTTCGGTCACCGTATTCGTGTCGTATCGCCCTACCTGGTCAAATACATCTCTGCGCATCATTGAGCCAATTCCACCAATGATGTAGTCAAACCCCAAGACCGTTTGGGCCCGCTTCATGCGGTAACAGGTGAGGTACTCGAACCGCTGCAGGTAATTCAAGATCCCTTTGGCAGGCACAATCTTGACGTGCGTAGCAACAGAACACACACCTTCATTGCGGAAGTACTCGACACCGCGTTTGGCAGCCTCCGTACTCAGCGCAGAATCAGCGTCAAGGCACATGAAGATGTTGTAGTCGTCGTACTCCTCCCGCTCAGCCAGGTATTGGAGCGCGTTGTTGAGCGCGGCTGCCTTACCTTGGTTGGCCTGGGTCAGCACGACCACCTGCCGTTTGGGATTCGTGGATTCAAAGCGTTCCGCGATCTGCAGGGTTGAGTCGCTCGAGCCGTCGTCGACGACGATGTGGAGGATTTTGTGTGTTGGGTAATCCACCTGGGCGACCGACTGCAGGCAGTGCTTCAATGTTGTTTCTTCATTATGAGCAGGGGTGATGACGACCAGAGCTGGCAGCTCGTCTTCGGTGAAGGGAGCACTCGCGACTAGGCGTCGGCGCCAGCGCGGGTACATCTCTGATGCGGCCAGGTAAAAGCCCATCCGAACCAAATTGAGCACCGCAACCACCCCAAACATGATTGCGAGAATGCGCATCATCTTGGGAACACCTCGGTGAGGACCGCCCTATCGGGCGGAGTCGGGCTGCTCCACACACCGAGCAGCCCGAAGGGGGCAAAGCATTTAGGCTTGATCGTCAACGACGAGATCGGCGTCTTTACGTCCTGCGATCCGCTTGAGGATCAGCCCGGTGCCGATCAGCGCACCGGCAAACATGGCCAGTTCCGCCGAGTGACTTCCTGTAAAAGCCAGGGCATCAGTGTTCGGAAACTCACGGGTGGTGACTTTGCCCAGCACAAGCGCACCGGTTACCGGAGTTGCAACTGAGCTGAGACCAAGGGAGGTTGAGAAGGCCATGGGGGCACTCCTTTAAAGACTGCAAGCCGTGGCTTGCCTACGGGATGACGGAGGTCACCATATCGACCGGAGAGCCAATATTTCAGAATCGCTTCGGGGTTCTTAACCCAAAATATGTTTTAGAAACATGTCTGTACGCCGTATTGAAGAGGGGTTGAATAAGACAGCGTTACTGGTGTCGCACAGATTCGTTACGCGTCAGTTACAGCCCGTGAAAAGCACCGCTCTGCGTGAACTTGGGCTGGGGCCTGGGTCGACAATTGTCGACGAGAAGAGACCGCGTTTGCGTGATGCCGAGGCGAGTGACTCACCCGAGCGTGTCGCTGTTGCCCCCTGTTCTCCCTTCCCTGTGTTGTTTCAGCATTGTGCTTGCCTTCGCGCACTGATCGAGGTTCTCATGGGCAAATTTGGAACCCAAGCCTCAAGATCTGCGCCGCGGATCGCCGCGCGAGAAGGACCCCCAAGCCAAAAACCTCCACGACGATCTCTGTCAGACGACAACCCCTCGACAGCAAGGCCCGCCCAACATCCTGGAGCGGGCCGCGCAGTTGGGGCTCTATTCGGACTGCTGGGGGAACGAGGCCCCGTGACGGTCGCGCTTGCGCGATTATGCGGCCGAACCCACTGCGTCGGGATGCACGCCAGCCGTCGTTGCTGCGGGCGCCGACTGTTTGCTGGCCGCTCCGGAACGGGGCGGACTGGACCACGTCTGGTGCCCTGCGACGATGCTCTCGGGGATGGTGTGCAACTTCGACACCGTCTTGGTCGATGCCGAATACTCCGCGATCGAAAGGGCGTAGTTGGCCACGTAGAGTAGTGGCGCACTGAGAATGAACTTTGCGCGATCCATCTTGGAGTAATAGGGCTCACGCCACGCGTTGATCGTCATGTACACAGACACGGTAACCAGCGCCCCGAGCATCGTTCGCCAGTCGCCGTACCTCACGATGAGGTATCCAAGGAAAAAGAGGAACACGGGTTCAATCAAAAAGACGAAGTCAAAAGCCACTTCGAGCGGCAAAAACACCCAAGTGAGCGATCGTTTGAAGCGCCCTGACTTGCTGAAAAACATCTCGCGACGCTTGTAGAAGGTTTGCGAACGTCCAAACTTCCACCGATATCGCTGGGTCATCAGAGACCGAAAATTGGGGCAGGCCTCGGTATAAGAAATGACGTCCGCCGCATAGATGCAGGTTGGTCGACGGTTGCCAAAGAAATGCAACAGTTTCATCGAAGCGTCGATGTCCTCGGTGATCGTATTGGTCTCATAGCGACCGACCTGGTCGAAGGCGTCGCGCCGCATCATCGAGCCGATCCCACCGATGATGTAGTCAAACCCCAGAACCGTTTGGGCTCGCTTCATTCGATACGACGTGAGGTATTCGAACCTCTGCACATAGTTGAGCAGCCCTTTTTCGGGCACGATCTTGACGTGGGTCGCTACGGCTTTCACGCCGTCGTTGCGGAAGTACTCGACCCCTCGCCGCAACGCCTGGGGGTGCAACTGCGAGTCGGCGTCGAGGCACATGAAAATGTTGCAGTTATCGAACTCCGGGTTGGCTGCAAGGTATTCAAGCGCGTTGTTCAGAGCCGACGCCTTGCCTTGATTCTTCTGTCGAATCACGTGGATGCGACGGTGCGGATGCGTCATTTTGAAGTGCTCCGCGACGAGGGCGGTGTCGTCGCGCGACCCATCATCGACGATGATGTGGAGCACCTTTCTCCACGGATAGTCCAGCTGAGAAACCGATTCCAGACATGGGTTGAGTGTGGTGCCTTCATTGTGGGCCGGCGTAATGACCACCACGTCGGGTAACTCACGATCGAAGAGCGTGGACCCGGCGACGAGACGCCGTCGCCAGCGGGGATAGAGCTCAGAGGCAATGAGATAGAAGCAGATTCGGGAGAGGTTGATCACTGCTACAACGCCAAACATGACCGCAATAACGCGCATTATCTGGGCACCCTTCAGACAGCCCACCTGGGGGGAGATGGGCGGACGACGATACGAAGAATTGCCAGCCCTCGGCGCCAGAAACGGGGCGTCTGTCGGCTGGGACAGGGCAACGACCTACGTCTGAGCGTGGACTCTGAGGGTCGTTCCGTATCGTCGAAGGTGCCTTCGACAGAGAAGGCGACTATTCGTCGCGTGAGGTGCGGGGTGCGAGCGTTTGGGGAATGAACGCGGGTCGGCATCTGTGCGGAGAACAGGCCCGTCACATGAACGAGCCTCAGTCTTGCTGGGTCCGACCCGTTCTGACGTTGACGCCATGGGGGTCCAATCGTTTGTGCACCGACGAATGGGGTACTCATCGGTCGGGCGTCAAACTACCTGCGTCAATTGAATATTGCATGCCGTCTCGTGTATTTATCGATACCCCAATAACTCGGCCACCTATTTGAACCGTATCTTGCGCAAGGGTTGCGAGACTTCTACGACAAGGCAAACAACACGCCTCCAATATTGCTTGACTCATGAACCCCAGGTAAACCAACGCAGTACGGCTCAACGCAACAGCAACACGACCTACCCCTCGGTTAAACATTCACGCTTTCGTGACAACCGAGCCTGGCCGTCCTCACAGCACGTCCTGCACTGGACGCTCGTTGTCGGCGAGCGTTCATTCGTCGCCCTCGTAAATGTCGAGCAGCCGCACCTGGTCACAACCGGGTAGCCACCGATCGATAACGAGCGTTCGCACGGCAACGGTGCCGGAATCGACCAGCACCGGGGCGCTGGTGAGTACGACCGTTACGCTTAGCCTCTTCGTCGTCAGGTAGCGCCCGGGCTGCCTGCGTGGAGCGTGGGAGCACGGCGTGTACGCAACGTTCGAACGACGCTGGTGGACCTTGGCGGTGCTGTGTCTCAGCCTCGTCCTGATCGTGCTGGGCAATACCGTGCTCAACGTCGCGCTGCCGACCTTGACCCGCGAACTCGACGCCACCGACACCGAGCTGCAATGGATGGTCGATGCCTATTCATTGGTGTTCGCTGGCCTGCTGCTCACAGCAGGGGCGCTGGGCGACCGGTTCGGACGCAAAGGTGCGCTATCGACCGGGCTCGTCATCTTCGTGCTAGCGAGTATCGGTGCAACCCGGGCGACAGAGCCCATCCACATCATCGCCGCACGCGCCCTCATGGGTGTGGGAGCGGCCGCCGTGATGCCCGCCACGCTGTCGATTCTGACGAACGTGTTTCCTCCCGCGGAGCGACCGAAGGCGATCGGCATTTGGGCTGGTCTCGCCGGAGCGGGTGGGGCGATCGGGCCGATCGCGGGCGGCTATCTGGTCGAGCACTCCGGCTGGTCCGCCGTGTTCTACCTGAATGTGGTGGTCGGACTCGTTGCGCTCGTGGCGGGGGCGCTTTTGGTCCCAACCTCCAAAGACCCCGACGGTCATGCGCTCGATTTGGTGGGTGCGCTGCTGTCGATCGTCGGACTGACCGCGCTGATCTACGGCGTTATCGAGGGCCCGAATCACGGCTGGCTGAGCGTTGAGAGCCTGGCGACCTTTGGTGCCGCCGCGGTGTTCTTGGGCGGGTTTGGCTATTGGGAATCGACCCAGAAGAACCCCATGCTCGACCTGGCCCTATTCAAGAATCCACGTTTCAGTGCTGCGAGCATGGCCATCATGTTCCAGTTCATGTCGATGATGGGCATGTTCTTCGTCTTGACCCAATACCTGCAGTTTGCCCGCGGCTATTCGGCATTCTCGGCTGGCCTGCACAGTTTGCCCATGCCGATCGCCATGATGATTTTCGCCTCGAACAGCCCATCGATCGTCGCTCGCATCGGACCGCGAACCACCGTCACCACGGGCATGTTGCTGACCGCGATAGGCGCGGTCGGGCTCTCCTTTGTCGGGGTTGATACCACCTATGCGGTAGTCGGCGTGTCGCTGTTCATCATGGGCGTCGGCGGCGGCATGGTCATGCCATCATCGACAACGTCGATCATGTCGACGCTGCCACTCGCCAAAGCTGGCGTGGGTTCGGCCGTGAACGACACCACCCGTGAGATCGGTGCCGCGCTGGGCGTGGCCGTTCTCGGGTCGGTACTCACCTCACGATATGCATCATCCATGCACGACGTTGCGGCGAGCCTCCCTGAACAGGCCCGAGAGATGGTGCTGGCCGGTCTCGGCCGGGCGCTGATCGTCGCCGAGCGCCTGCCTAACGGCGCGGCGCTGGTTCACGAGGCGAAGACGTCCTTCATCGGCGGCATGCAGGTCGCTCTCTGGGTCGCTGCAGGTCTGCTGATCATCGGTGCGGTAGCGGTCAATCGGACCTTCCCCGCTGTCGACGACGACGTCGCCGACGGAACCCCGATGCACTAACCGATGCACCGGGACAGGGCTCGTCCGAGTCGGGAGTGAGGCGCCGCCCAGGGTCCAGAGTTCAGCGTCGTAAGGCCGGTTCGACATAGCCAAGCCGGGTCAACCGACAATGATCGTTTTGTTCGCTTGTCCAGCCTCACCAGCCCTGCACGCGGACCACGTCACCCGGACGTACCGATTCGATTGGCGCCCGCGCACTGGTTGGCAACAACCACGAACACCGACTTCCAAGTCTCTTTGTGAGGTGGAGACCTTCGTACCAGTTGCGTCGCTTCCCTACGGACGGAAGTTGGGCCCCTGCGTGATCTGAGCCAGAAGGCGGAGCCATGGCGTGATTCTCTACCCGGCTCTGTGAGGGAACGGATCGCTCGCTCGACGGGTGATGCGCCCGGGCGCATCGCTGCCCGCGTGCTGGCGCATTCAACCGGTCATGTGGGTGAATTTCCGTATGGAAAGAAACGCAAACACCAGCGTGATGCCGACGATCCACGCGATCGACTGCCACACCGCGTCACCGACAGGGTGACCGTTGGTCAGTGCTCTCACCGCATCGGTCAGGACAGTGAACGGATTAGCCTCCGCAACTCGCCGTAGCCAAGGCGTCATGTTCTCGATGGGCACAAAGGCGGAAGACACAAAGGTCAGCGGAAACATCCAGGTGAAACCCGCCGAGTTGGCGGCCTCGATCGACTTCACGCTGAGGCCGATCAACGCGTTGATCCAGCTCAGCGAATAGCTAAACATCAACAGCAAGAGCGTCGCTATGACCGCGTTGAAGAGCCCTCCCTCAAAGCGGAAACCAATGGCGAGCGACACCAGCACCATGGAAATGAACGACAACAGGTTGCGCAGCAGATCTGAAATGGTTCGGCCAATAAGCACTGCGGGCTGGCTCATGGGGAGTGAGCGCAGCCGGTCCATGAAACCCTTCTGCATGTCTTCAGCGATGCCGACGCTCGTGAACGCCGAGCCAAAAACGACGGTTTGGGCCAGGATGCCTGGGATTAGGAACTGGGTGTAATTGTCGTAGCCAGGCACGGCGATCGACCCGCCGAAAACATAGTTAAACAGCAAGATGAACATCACCGGCTGAAGCGTGGAATAGATCAGCAGCTCCGGGTCGCGAGGAACGGCGCGGAGGTGGCGCTGGGCTTCAGTCCAACTGTCCCGAAGGGTCCACCCGAACCCACGCCCGATCCTGGGCGCAGATCGATGTTCGGGCGCAGTATTAGCGGTCATCATCGACGGGTTCCTGGCTTGTGGTCGATCCGGTCAGGCGAAAGAACACGTCATCGAGTGTTGGGCGGCGCATCTCGATATCGTCCACGCCGACGGACGCTCGATCGAGACAGCGAAGAACCTCCACCAACGTCGTCGTCGGCTTGACCGGGATGATCAACTCGGCATCGTGATCTCCGTCGCGCGGTGCCGCCACGGCGAACGGCGACATGGCAGACGCGGCGGCTGCTCGCTGCGACGGTTCGCTCAACGTGAGCACGACACGATCGCCACCAATGTCCTGTTTGAGCTGCTCAGCGGTGCCCGTCGCAATGGCATGGCCATGATCGATCACGACGATCGAGTCGGCAAGACGATCGGCTTCGTCGAGATACTGCGTGGTCAGCAGCATGGTCGTTCCGCCACGAACGAGGTCGTCGATCAGGTCCCACATTTCGAGCCGACTGCGTGGATCCAACCCAGTAGTGGGTTCGTCGAGGAACAACACGCTCGGCCGCCCGATTAGCGACATCGCAATGTCGAGGCGCCGCCGCATTCCGCCGGAGTACCCCTTGCTGACCCGATCGCTAGCGTCACTAAGACGTAGTTGAGTGAGCAGATCCGCGGCTCGTGCGGCTGACTCTTTGCTCCCCAGTCGGAGCAGCCGACCCACCAGTTCAAGATTTTCACGGCCGGTCAGGCGCTCGTCCACGGCCGCATACTGGCCGGTCAGCCCGATCCGCGCCCGCACTTCGCGGGGGTGTGCAGCGACGTCGATACCGTCGACGAAAGCCTGACCACCATCGGCACGTAGCAGGGTCGCCAAGATCTTTACCGCCGTGGTCTTGCCAGCACCGTTGGGGCCCAACACCGCGAGCGTCGACGCCTCGAGACAACCAAACGACAGGTCGGTGAGCGCGCTGACACCCCCGTAGCTCTTCGCGAGGTTTTCCACTTCAATCACGCGCATGAAGGGCATCCTTTCGATTCGATCACCTGACCGAGCTGGGGTCCTCAACGACAAACACCGCTCGTTTCAGCCCCGCTCGCCAATCGGGCGCGTGCTCAATCTGGCTCAACCCGCGGTGATACCGGAGGGACCGACAACGTCTGACGATGTCCGTCCTCACGGCCACAGTCATCTGGATCCGCCGTCAATACCACCATGCGAAGACGCTCAACAAGGGGCGGCCGTCCTGGCGTCGACGACCTCCCTCGTGCCCGCTCTTGCGATCCGAGCGCCTCGGCGCGCTGATCGTGGCTCTGCGCAGCGTAGTCTGAGACACCTACGTTCCGGGCTGACCCCAGACCTGGGCGGCCCGCCGTCGCTCGTGACCGCAATCTTCGGGATGCAGATGTGCTGCGTAGGGATATCGAGGTGAGGAGAACCCCGTTGTGAGCGGGCCGGACGACACCAGCAAGCTTGAACAGTTCGGTTGGGGACCGAGGTGGGCGGCGCTCGCGGCAGAAGGTGTCGAGCGGGGGCTCACCCCCGGCATCATCCTTCGACACGATGGTTCAGCCGTCCTCGCCGCCACACCAACAGGGAGACAACACATCCCGGTCGTGCCGTCGAACCCTGCCTTCGCTGTTGGTGATCGCATCCTGATCGGAACGGGGACCGTCGATGAGGTCCTCCATCGCTCATCGCTATTACAGCGTCGCGACCCCAGCACAGGCACCGGCCAATTCATCGCGGCCAATGCCGACGTCGTCGCGATCGTCTGCGGCCTCGATCGCCCTCTACGTCCCGGCAGGATCGAGCGATTTTCTACGCTCGCATGGGACGCCGGTGCTTCGCCCTTGGTTGTATGCACCAAATGCGACCTTGGCGGCGACGACGAGACCGCCGACTTCGTTCTGCGCGCGGAGTCCGCAGCACCCGGCATCACGGTGGTCGCTGTGTCCGCTCAGACCGGCGCTGGCCTCGACGACCTTCGGGCCGAACTCGCGGGCAAAACAGCGGTGTTTGTCGGGGAATCCGGCGCCGGCAAATCCACGCTTCTGAACTCGCTGTACGACCACGACATCGCCCGAACCGGAAGCACCCGGACGGGTGATTCGAAAGGCCGCCACACGACCACAGCCCGACAACTCTTCGCAGTCGGCGATTTCTGGGTGATCGATACTCCCGGTGTTCGTGAGGTGGGCCTCTGGGCAGGGACCGATGCGGTTGACACAGCATTCGACGACATCGCCGACCTGGGTTCAGAGTGCCGGTTTGGCGACTGCACGCACGACACCGAGCCAGGATGCGCTGTGGCAGCTGCAATTGCGAACGGCACACTCGCACCGGAACGCCTCAATTCGTGGCAGCGCCTGCGTCGCGAAGCACTGGCGGCAGAACTGCGCGCCGATCCGGTCGCTGCCCGGCGCGCAAACCGTCAATTCGGCCGCATGATCAGAGAAGTCCAACGAATCAAAGGACAACGGTAGCGGCCGGGGCCCGCTGACCGATCCCGCCACCCACCTAGGTGGCTCCAGCCACCTAGAGCTCAACCATCTGGGCGAGGGCTTGAGCTCGTCGGTTGAAACCGTCGAGGTTGGGGTGCGTGCAGTCCGACATCAGTTCGGGCGCGGTCCACTGTGTCAGGTCGGGGTTGCCAGGACGGCCCTGCAGGAAGCCCCACAAGTCCGGCGCGACCACGCGCGGACGCGCGTCGGCGATTCGGTTATAGATGTCACGCAGAACGATGAACTCTGAGTTGAACACGACCGGGTCGAGGGTTCCACCGAGCCGCAACGCCTCCTCCCTGCATTCTTCTTCCATGGCTAAATTCGGCAGGTCATACCCGGGGAGAATGATCCGCACATCGCTGCGCATCGCGAGGATCTGGTCGACGACCCAGGCAAGGTCAGACTCGGTGGTGTCGGGATCGTTACCGCGGAGGACGTCTCGCAGATCGGGCCCACCAAGGCTGAGGTAGACAACCGGGTTGGCAGGTGCCGCCGCAAGCGCAAGCTCGACCTGCCCCAGGCCGTACATGGGGTCTTTGCGCCAATCTCTCGCCCAATAACTGTTGACGGGAATCGACACGACATGGGCCCGACCGGCGAACGCCAACGGCAGGGCGATGGCGTTGCGGATCGACCAGCTGTCACCGATGTTGATGATCCATGGATTTGAAGCGGCGTCGGCCTTTTTCGGCGCCACCGCAGCGCTGACGGCGGTGCAGAGGAGTGCCACCGCCAACAATCGGGCGAGCAGGTGGCGGGTGGGGGTGGTCGGCTGGGGTTGCACGAAGCGCCTTTCGTTCATTCGCTCAGGAGTATGCAGAGAGCTACAACGATCTACACCTGCGATGCAATTTGGGTGACCGAAATGGTCAACGTGCGCTCGAAGCAGATCAACATTGAATCCTGTACTGCACCCACCTAAGGTCGTGCCCCGCTTCGAAGCCGCTCAGGCGCTCGCCCGAGCACTGCCGCCATCCGCGGACATTGACCCCCATATGGACATGCCATGAGCCCGATCTTCGGTGAGAGCAGCGACGACAAGCACCCCGGGACGGAACATGCCGGGCCGACACGTCCGACGACACCGGAGCCGCCAAACCCCGGGGTGCCCCACAACGCAGACGGCGCATTGGGCGGGACACAACCACCACCCTCGTGGTCCGGGCAACGCCCTCATGAGGCACCGTACGAACCTCCAATTCCGAATCCGGGTCCCGCGCAGGGCTACCCGCCACACGCGTACCCTCTGTACCCGGTTCAGCCCGGCTGGCCAGGCATGGGTGTCACCCCCCAGGCCCCGTACCCGCGGTACGCAGAACTGTCGTCGCGGTTGCTTGGATACTTCCTCGATGGGCTCTTTGCTGCGCTTGTCTACGTGCCGTTTTACGTTCTCATGTTCGTCGCGACTGCCGCGACCTGGTTGAGCTGCGCATACGACATCGCCGACATCTCTGAGTCGGGGACGATCTCCTCGGACGCCTGTTCCGTAGGCAACCCCGCAGTCTTCGTCGTGATCATTTTGTTGGCGATCGGTGCTCAGATCGGATGGCTGATCTACTGCTGTAAGCAACTCGGTGCGACCGGCCAAACCCCAGGAAAGCGCATTGCCGGAGTTCGGGTCGTCGACGCCGATACCGGCGCCCCAATAGGGACGCGCCGGGCCTTTGGTCGGTACCTTGCCCTTGCCGTCTCGAACCTCTTCTGCGGCCTGGGTCTTCTGTCGGCGACGTGGGACGCACGGTCCCAGGGGTGGCACGACAAGATGGCCCGGACCGTCGTGATCGACGCGAAGACTCCACCGCCCACCTATGCACCGCCGCTATTTACCGCCCACAACCCCACCCAACAGCCGCCCTCAACGGACAGCCCGGCGCGCTTTTGACCATGGGGTCCAAGTTGCCACCCGACAAGCTTCGCTTGGCTTTCAATCAGGTCGGTCCCTATCCCCTGGACCGAGGTGTCTGAGTGACCAGGACCGCGGTGCTCCATGGTGGGACGACCGCGTTCTGCCCGGCGCCGGACAGTTCAATAGTTTCGAGGCCGCCTGGGAGCGCCAGCTGCCAAGCACCCGACGGAAGCTCCGGAACATGCCACTCGACTGCGTTATCGGTCGGATTGAAGATGACGAGTGCGGCTTCCTGACCAGGGCTGGTTGAGGTAATGAGGCAAGCCACTCGCTGATCCTCAGAATGCCAGGCCTCACCGGAGAGTTCGCTGCCGTCAGAGGCGAGCCAGCAAATCTGACCAGAGCCAACTTCCTCCTCGCGCTGACCGAATCGCGACGGAGCTGAGCGACGTAGGTTGGCATCGTCAATGGGCAAGGGGGTGCTCTCGTCGCAACCGAATGACATGTGCGAGCACCGTGCTGAGATCGGAATCTGCCTGCAGGCCATCGAGGCGGGGGAGATCGACGCCGTCCGCCATCGGCCGATCCGGAGCAGAGCCACCTACGCCGGACCAGTCGTACCAGGACGTCGAGTTGTCCTGGCAGTAGGCGTTGTTGTTGCCGAGTTGAGTGCGGCCGAGTTCGTCACCGCCGAGGATGTGAGGGATACCGCCAGCGAGCAGCAAGGTAATCAGCAACGAACGTTGGCGGCGGAAGCGGTCCAGTCGAACTGCCGGGTTGTCGGTGGGACCTTCGATACCGCCGTTCCAGGAGTGGTTGTGGTCAGCGCCGTCTCGGCCGTCCTCACCGTTGCTCTCGTTGTGTTTCTGGTCGTAGCTGACCAGGTCGGCCAGGGTAAAGCCGTCGTGAGTCGTGACGATGTTGATCGATCGCGACCCCTCGCCGGGTATAACCGGGTAGACATCACGGCTGCCCGCCAGGCGGGTGGCAAAGGTGGCCCGTCCGCATTGCCCCCGCCAGTAGTTGCGAACGTCGTCTCGGAACCGGTCGTTCCACTCCCGCCAGGGTCTCGGGAATCCGCCGAGGCAATAGCCGTCGGCCGTCGCATCCCAAGGTTCGGCGATCAGCTTGCGGTCGGACAGTACGGGGTCTTGTCCGAGCACCGCGAGGAAGGGCGACACGCCGCCAAACTCGCCGCCGGGCCAGCCGCGCACCAGCGCAGACGCCAGGTCGAACCTGAAGCCGTCGATGTCAAACGCCAAAGCCCAATACCGCAGGCCGTCCGCGATGAGCTGCAACGTGGCGGGGTTGCTCGCGGCGACGGTGTTACCGGTTCCGGTGGCGTTCAGATATCCACCCCCAGCCTCATCTTCAGGCAAATAGCTGTCCCGGTTCGCCAGGCCCTTGAGCGACAAAACCATCCCGTCGTCACCGGCCTCAGCTGTGTGGTTGAAGACGACGTCGATGATCACCTCAAGCCCCGCCGCGTGAAGGGTCTGGACCATCTGGCGGAACTCATCGACCTGTTCACCACGGTCACCTCGCGATGAATAACCGGCGTGCGGAGCAAAAAAGGCGATCGGGTTGTAGCCCCAATAGTTGGTCAACCCTCGCCGACCCAGGCCCGGTTCATCCAGAAAATGCTGCACGGGGAGCAGCTCAACGGTGGTGACGCCAAGGTTGAGCAGATGGTCCACGACAGGCTTGGTTGCAAAACCTGCGTAGGTGCCGCGGAGCTCGGGCGGGACGTCAGGATGCTGCATGGTCATCCCCTTGACATGGGTCTCATAGATGACCGTCTCGCCCCAAGGGATCCGTGGACGTGCCGAGCGATCCACAACCGGGCTGGCCACGAGAACAACCACCCGGCCCGCCACCTCCACCGGACAAAGCGCCATCGGGCCGGACGGCAGCATGCGAGGTCGTCCCAAACCCGGGGCGGGGTGAGCCACCACGACACTTCGGGGAACGAACGGAGCCGAATCAACACCCTCGCCCACCTGACGCCTACCGGGTCCGCGGCGTCGTGGCTGGCACCCCGCGCATGACAACTGTCGGGGATCGCCCCGTCCGCCTGGCCAGCGTCGCCATCGGACTCCGAACCAGCGAGGCCCGGGCGAGAATGAACCTCGACCTCGACCCCTGGTGGTGAACAAGTCATCTGCCCCGTCACGGCCAGGGCTCTGGGGTCGATCAGCAGTTTGCTGGGGTCATGACGCAAGCCGATTTCTGGCGCCCACGGACCGTGCGCCCGAAAGCCGTAACGCTGGCCGGGCACGACCCCGGCAACGAACCCGTGGTGAATGTCCCCGGTCCGGCCGGGCAAGCGCAACTCTCGTTCCGACCCGCGGAGTCGAACAGGCACAGCATCACCTTTTCAGCGTCGGGGGCATAGACACCAAAGTTCGTCCCGTCAGCCGACACGACCGGACCGAGGATGGGCTGACCCGGAGCGATCACGATCCGTGGAGCGTCCACATCGCCCCGGACAGCGGCGCCAGGGTCACGGCGATGCTGTGTTCTTTGCCGTGTGACGGGATCGGCTCGCTCTCGCGCAGGCCGTTGACCACACCGCTGCCGCCGTACACCGGAGCGTCGGTGTTCAACACTTCGTGCCAGACGCCGGGCAGCGGCACCCCGAACCGGTAGTCGTAGCGGGGCACCGGTGTTGCATTGAACACGTGCAGGGTCGGCGAGCCGCCCCCACCGTGGCGCACGAATACGTATGCAGAGTTCTGGGAGTCATCCGCGATGATCCACTCCATCCCGGCCGCGTCATCGGCACCCAATGCCGGCTCGGATCGGTACCAGAAGTTCAGGTCGGTGACCAGGCTCAGAAACCCGGAGTGATCGGCGGACGCCAGCAGCCCCCAATCGAGTTCGGACTCGTGATCCCATTCTCGGTGCGCGCCAAACTCGCCCCCCATGAACAGGAGCTTCTTACCGGGGGTCGCCCATTGGTAGGCCAGCAGCATCCGCAGATTGGCCCGCTTCTGCCATTCGTCACCGGGCATCTTGGCCAACAACGAGCCCTTCCCGTGTACGACCTCATCGTGTGACAGGGGCAGGATGAAGTGTTCGCTTTCGGCATAGATCGAGCGGAATGTCAGGTCGTGGTGGTGGTACCGCCGATAGATCGGATCGTGGGCCAGGTACTCCAGCGTGTCGTGCATCCATCCCAGGTCCCATTTGAGGTCGAACCCCAGCCCGCCTTCGGACACCGGTTTCGTCACACCGGGCCATGCCGCGGACTCTTCAGCGCACATGATGGTCCCCGGAAAGCGTTCATGAGCGACCTCGTTGAGAAGCCGCAAGAATTCGATCGCTCCGAGGTTCTCCCGGCCGCCATATTTGTTGGGTATCCATTCACCATCTGTACGGGAGTAGTCCCGAAACAGCATCGACGACACCGCATCAACCCGTAGCCCGTCGGCGTGAAACACGTCGAGCCAGTAGCAGGCGCTCGACAGCAAGAACGCTGCCACTTCGGGGCGGTCATAGTTAAAGATCAGGCTGCCCCAATCGGGGTGCACCCCGAGACGAGGATCGGCGTGGTCGTACAGATGAGTGCCGTCGAAGTCAGCCAAGAACGACGAGTCACCGACAAAATGTGACGGCACCCAATCCAAGATCACGCCGACACCTTGCTGGTGAAAACAGTCGATCAGATACATCAGGTCATCGGGTGAACCATAGCGAGCGGTCGGCGCGAAATATCCAGAGGTCTGATAGCCCCACGAGCCATAAAACGGGTGCTCCATGATGGGCAGCAGCTCGACATGGCTAAAGCCAGCATCGGCCACATATCGGGGCAGTTGCTCAGCGATCCCCCGATACCCGTCGGGCTCATAACGCCACGACCCCAAATGGACTTCATAGACCGAAATGGCCTGTTCAAGGCCTTGGCGTTGCGCGCGCCTCGCCACCCACTCGACATCGGTCCAGGCATATGCACCCGGATGCCAGATAACCGACGCAGTGGCAGGCGGCTCTTCGGCACTCAAGGCAAAGGGATCGGACTTCTCAAAGGTTCTGCCGTCTTGCGCGGTGATGCAGTAGCGGTAGACCTCACCCGGATGGGCAGCGGCAATCGTTGCCGTCCAGACACCGCCTCCGACGTGCTGCATATGACCGTTGCCCGCATCCCAACCATTGAACCCGCCGATCACCGCAACCGAGGCTGCGTTGGGCGCCCACACCCCAAAGGTCGTGCCCAGCCCATCCGCCGATGGCTGCGCGCCCAGGGCGCGGTACAGCTCAGCATGGGTGCCCTCGGCCAGCAGCCAGCGATCGGTCTCACCGAACCGGTGACTCACCGAGGCGACCCGTCGACACCTTCGACGCCACCGAGCGGGTCGACGTGACCGATGTATCCGCCCGATGCAGACCATGCAATCAGCGGCACTTCGAGCGGCTGACGCAGCGAAGGATGCGATGGAAACGCCCGCGCGCTGTAGTCGGAAACGGGCCGGGCGTCGGGCAGGTCGGCTTCATAGCGATACCCCCCGTCAGCGCCGATCAGACGCTCGGACGCAGTCATCGGGATGACGGTCGCCGCCGCGCCCTCGATGGCGGGTTCGGCAAAGAGCTCGACCCGGACGTCGGCGGGGGTGAGCCCGCCCAGGTACACCACCGTCCTGGTACGCAGATCGGATTCAAGGATCGGTGCCGCGAGCCGGACCGACGGCCATTCACGACGGACCCTGCCCGTCCACGCGTACAGCTCTCTCGCCACCGCGGCGTCTCCAGCGAGGCGCTCACGGTACGACAGGGCGAGGGGCAAATAGTACGACGACGCGTATTCCTGGACAGTCCGTTCACTGGAGTACTGCAAGGTCAGGTCCGCGATGCTGTTGCGCACCATCTGGACCCATGCGACCGGCACCCCGTGGATGTCTCGCTCATAGAACGTCGGGATGACCTCCTCTTCGAGCACCCTAAACATGCTTTCGGCAGCAACCTTGTCGTCGGCTTCATCGCTGGACTCGTCGCTGTCGATCACCCAACCGAGGCCGGGTTGATAAGCCTCAGCCCACCAGCCGTCCGCAACCGACAGGTTCAAACCCCCGTTGACCAGCACTTTCATACCTGAGGTGCCACTCGCTTCCCAGGGGCGGCGCGGGTTGTTGAGCCACAGGTCAACCCCTCGCACCAGGTGGCGGCTCATCGACATGTCGTAATCGGCGAGGAAGATCACCGATCGTTCGACCTCGACACGACGAGAGAACTGCACCCATTCGCGCACCATCTCTTGTCCCGCATGGTCTCGGGGGTGCGCCTTACCGGCGACGACAATCTGAACGGGCCGGTCGATATCGGTGAGCATCGCCACGACCCGTTCGGGATCGGAGAGCATGAGATTCGGGCGCTTATAGGTGGCAAACCGCCGGGCGAATCCGATGGTCAGGGCGTTCGGGTCGAACAGGCGATGACCCGCTTGTTCACTCTCTCGAAGGCCCATGTCGCCCAGGCGCATCGACGCCCGCTCGCGCACATAGTCGACCAGTCGGCGGCGCGCCTTCGTGCGCATCTCCCACAGTTGGCCGTCGCTCAACGACTCCAAACGGTCGACGAGTGCGTGCACCCGCGAACCTCGCGACGTCAGATCGTGGGTGACCTCTTCGACTTCAGGACTCTTCCATGTGGGGACATGAATCCCGTTGGTGACATGCCCGATCGGCACTTCGGCGACCGGCCAACGTGGAAACAGCGGGCTGAACAGCTTGCGGCTGACCTCGCCATGCAGTTCGCTGACGCCGTTTACCGCCCCCGAACCGCGTAACGCCAGATAGGCCATGTTGACGTGATCGTGGTCGCCGTTCTGGCCCATCCTGATGACATCGTCGATGTCAACACCGACCTCATCGGACAAGTACTGGCCGAGGTAGCGGGCGACAAGCCATCGGGGGAACGAATCGAAAGCCGCGGATACCGGCGTGTGGGTCGTAAACAGGGTGCCGGCCCGGGTGATCTCCATCGCTTCCCAAAACGACAGGTCGGTTCGTCTTGCCAGAGTTACTGCACGCTCGATCACTGCAAACGCGGCGTGCCCCTCGTTCAGGTGAAACACGTCGGGTTCGATGCCGAGCGCATCGAGCAGGCGAACGCCGCCGATGCCCAGGACGATCTCTTGTGACAGCCGGAGTTCATCATCGCCTCCGTACAGCTCAGATGTCGTACCACGAACGTCCGGACGGTTCCACGGCGTATTGACGTCCAGCAGGTACAGACGATTACGCCCGACGGCGACCTCCCACACTTTGGCGGCGACGGGCGACCCAGCGAAGGGGATCGACACCCGCAGCCACCGGCCTTGGGCATCGCGGGTGGGCGAAATCGGCAGTTGCGACGGGTCGTTATAAGGGTGAGCTTCACGCTGTTTGCCGTCGTCATCGATGAGCTGGCGGGGGTAGCCCTGCTGGTAGAGCAGCCCGATGCCGATGACCGGCACGCCCAGGTCGCTTGCGGCTTTGAGCTGATCACCGGCGACGTTGCCGAGCCCGCCCGAATAGATCGGCAGCGATTCGGCCAGCATGAACTCCATCGAGAAATAGGCGCAGACCGGAGGCGGCGTCAGCTTGTTCTCGCGATCGAACCAGGATGCGCCGTCAAGCCGTTTGACGTGCCGGGCCATCTCGATATCGAAGATCGACATGAAGCCATCGTCGGCGGCGAGTTCGCAGAGTCTCAGGTCAGAAGCGGATTGCAGCACCAGCCAGCGGTTCTCGGTGCGCGCCCAGAGCTCGGGGTCAAGGGCCTGCCACATGGCGACCGAGGCCCCCTTAGCGGGATAGCGCAGGTCGAGCGCCAGCTCGCGCAGACTCCGCCGGAGATCGTCGATATCGGTTTGGCGACCGCCCGAGGCGATGTTCATGTGTGGCTCCCCTTTAGAGGGTCGAGAAATCGTGTGGATGGCGGGAGATGACGGCAGTGCCGGGAAAGAGCGTTGAGGCGACGTTTGCAGCTTCGGTCAAGGAGTCGCTCAGAGGGCTCGCCGGAGCGATGCTGGGCGGCACGAGCAGACCGTCGACGTGATAGGCGGCGTATCGATGCAGTGCACCCGAAACGATGAGTGATTGCATCGTGAGTTCATCGACGACGGGCAGTAGGCCAGCGAGCTCGTCCGCCGGGTACCAGATGAGTACGGCGATGCCTGACCGGTGAGCGCAATCGATCAGGTACATCACCTGCTGCGGCGTCCAGCGTTCACCGGCGATGGTGAACAGGCTCTGTCCCTCTTCTGGGCTGGGCGGCACCAGCGCCAGGGTGGTCACGCCATCGGCCCGGGCGTCGCAGACAATGTCGCGCGCTGTGAACTCTGCGTTCGCGGGATCGTCGAGCCCGGCCAGATAGACGGATCGGCCGTGCTGGTCAACGCCGAGATCGGTTCGGCCAGAATCGATCCACTCGCTATCCCGCCATTCGAAATGCAGGGGCCACACCACCGACGCGCCGTCGCTTCGGGCTTGCCGCCACGAGCAGCACGGGTCGGCAACGAGCCGTTCGGTGCCGCCGCCGCGCACGACGTACTTATAGAACTGGCCAGCACGAGCGCCGGACACGAAAGCCGTCCACACGTCGGTGCCGGGCAGGCGATGCAGCGGCGCGGCCACCGGGTTCCAGCCGTTGAAGTCACCGACGACGGTGATCTCGTCGACGCCCGGACACACGGTGGTGAATTGGGCGCCGCGACGGTTGAGGTGTTCGGTCGGTTTCGCCCCGAAGATCGCGCCGAGGCGTCGATGCGTCCCTTCGGCAAGCAGGTGCTGGTCAATCGCCCCGAACCATCCGGGGTTGGGGTGGCTGTTGCGGTCTTGGGCAGCTCGGCGGCACCGTTCCACAAAGTGCAACAAACCCAGAATGTGCTCGTCGCTGGTGATGTCTTCGACCGATGCGTTCGCCGGTCGGGTCCAGTTCTGTTCGCTGATCGTGCCGGGCGTGTTGATCGGCTCGACATCACCGGTCAGCTCTTCGAGCGACACCAGCACCAACGCGGCATCCGAGACTGCAAGCCGTTCAAGTTCGGTCCGCAACACCATCTCGGGCAGCGGCTCACCGTCGGCTGCCGTTTCGGCTGCATTGAGTGGGACGGACGCAGCGGAGGCGTCGACATCGGGAATGGCGGCATCGAGGTGACGTGTAGGCGGGGACGCGTCGGAGGGTCGGAGTCCGCTGGCCGCCCGGAGCCGGCGGCGGAGCTCGGCGTCTCGTTCGCGATGCGCTGCTGACTGGGCGCCGTGGCCCTGCCACCAGCCCCCGAACGTGGCCAGGTCGTGAGTGCCGAGACTGGCGACCGACTCGGGTTTGGGGTCGACGAACGGCGCAAAGCGGCCGACGTGCATGGGGTGGATGCGGTAGCGCTCCATGAGGGAGTCGAAATCTGACGGAGCGGTGCCGAGGTTCTCGCCTATGAGCGATGCGTGGTTGCGCCAGGCGGCAAGCTCCAACATGGCGAGGATCTCGTCGCGAGGCCAGCGCACATACACCCCGTCAGACGCATCGCCAAAGGTCCAGAACTGCCGTTCGATGCCGAAGAAGTGGTCGATGCGCAGCAGGTGGGCGTGGGCGAGTTGATGGTCGAGGCATTGGCGTAACAGTTGGTGCTGATCGCCTCGGGCCTTGAACGGATTCATCGGGGGGATGCCCCACGATTGTCCGTTTGGGTTGAAGTCGTCGGGGGGCGCTCCGAGCGAGGCATCGAACGCGAACTGGTCTCGATATTCCCAGCAGTCAAACCCGTCGGGGTGCGACCCGATCGGAAGGTCGAGCAGCAGGCATTGGCTCGCTTCGCCGAGCCGAGACGAGAAGCTGGCCATACCGTGTTCGGCTTGAAACTGCGCCAAGACGATGGCGTCCAATTCGGTGTCACCGCCGCTATCGCGGACGCCGCCCATGTCGCCGCCGCTGCTGAACCAGTAGCGGGCGCGCCCTTCGGCGGTGTCACCCGCTTGAAGGATCTCGGGCGGCCACTTGGACCACTCCGTACCGAACTGACGCTGCGCCATCACGAACCACGCCAGCCGCTCGATCGACGGATTCGCCGCGCGCCAGCTGGCCAGGTTGCGTCGCTGGCGAGCGGTCAGGGGGCCAGCGGACAGGTCGCTGCGCCACCAACGTCGGGTCGACGGTCGGTAGGGGCTGGTTTCGCCGGGCAGTTCGAGGTTGACGGGCAGCAGCGCCATGACGTCGCCGCCGCCGTGATGCAGCCAGCGCGCCATCGTCGCCAACAGATCGAGGTTGGCCCGCTCACCATCGCTCGACCACAGCGAGTCGAGTGACATGACCGCGCCCCAGGGACGATGCGGCCCCAGCAGCGGAGCGTTCGGGTTCCGTCTGGGTGCAGCGACCACGGTCACGCCCAGGTCGTTGGGCTCGCCGGTTGTGGGCTGGCCGTCGGCGTCCAGCCGATGGATGCCGAAGGGCAGCGGGTCGCGCCCACCCGACCGCTCGGCCCGCGCATTTGACCGTCTTCGAGACGGATCTGCCAGTCGGCCCGGTCGAACAGTCCGTCGGGGATGCGCCCGCCCCACGCGATGACCGGTTCGGGTCCCCGCAGTTGATCGACCCACTCCAACGCGCCAGCCGCGTCATCGGGACGTGTGATGTCGACCCCGAGCGCCTGGACCGCTCGCAGTCGAGTGTCGACACTTGACACGGTCGGCTTTCCGCACCCGTCGACGTACTCCCAGATCAAGCCGAGTCGTTCGCAGAGCTGGTCGAACGCGGCAGGCGGATCACCGACGGAACCGTCTAAGCCAGAAGCTCCGTCTGCGTGTGGGCCAGCGGGTTGATCGTGCCCGGTGTGTTGATCGGAACCGCTCATAGGTCGTCCAGAACTTCACGGTAAAGCTCGCGGTAGCGTCGCCCCGGCCCCGCCCAGGTCCAGTCGGTCAACATGCCTCGGCGCTGGACGGCCTCTCGCCGCCATCGATTGCGCCAGCCCCGCACGGCCCTGTGGAGTGAATCCAGCACCGAAGTGACCGACGCCTGTCCCGACACGAATCCGGTGCCCCGGGTGGGGTCGGCGTCGGTGTCGATGACGGTGTCTGCCAGGCCGCCAACCCCGGTCACGACCGGGATGGTGCCGCACGTCATGGCCTGCATCTGGGTGAGGCCGCACGGTTCGAACTTGCTGGGTATCAGCAGCAGGTCGGATCCGGCGACAACCAGGTGGGCGTACTGCTCATCGAAGCCGGGCAGGTAGGACATATGGGAGCGGCGGGCGCGCCCCTCGTGCCAGATGCGGCTGACCAGTTCGACCTCACCGGTGCCGTGCATCACGAGCGATGCGGGGATGCCTTCGAGGTAGCCGACCAGGTCAGCGACCAGGTCGATGCCTTTCTGGTCGGCGAAGCGGGTGACCATGCCGATGATCGGGCCGGGGGCGTCACCCAGGCCGGTTGCTCGGCGGAGTTCTTTGTTACAGACCTGTTTGCCCGCCAGGTCGCGCGCCGAGAAGTTAGCGGGCAGCAGCACATCGCTTTCGGGGTTCCACCGTTTGGGGTCGATCCCGTTGCGCACGCCAAAGAAGTCGCTGCCGCGTGCGGCGAGTTCGTCTTGTAGGCCACAGCCGAACGTCGGGCTGCACGCCTCGATCGCGTAGCGGGGGCTGACGGTCGACACTTTGGCGCTCAGGCGGATGGCGGCCGCCATGGGATTGCACGATCCGAGATGCTCGAAGTAGGGCGCCTTGTCGCCGAACGCGGGCAGCCAGCCGATATCGGCGGCGCCTTGGTGTGCGAGGTTGTGAATCGTGAAGATCGTACGCTCGTTGGGGAAGTCGGCAACGGCAGTGGCGGTGTGCCAGTCGTTGATGTGGAGGACGTCGACGTTCAGCTGGCGGGCGACCTTGGCGACGGCGATGCCGAACGCAAAGAAGCGCCGGTCGTTGTCGAACCACGATTCACCGGTGGCAGGGTCGTAATAGGGGTGTGGGCGTTCGATGTTGTGGACACCGACGGCGTGCACGGTCCCCAGCCCGGGCACCCGTCCACTACGGACGCTGGCCTGAGACGACGCCCATGCGGGCAACTGCACCGACCAATGTTGGTTGGCTGCGAGGGAAATCGGATAGTCAGGCACGGCGATGTGTACGTCGACGCCCAGTTGGCTGAGGCACGCGGCGAGTCCGGCGACGGTCTCACCCAGACCGCCAATCTTGACGAAGGGATCTAGCTCGGCTGTGGCGAGGAGAACGCGAGTCATGCTCGTACCCGCAATCAGTCGGTTCGACTGGGTAGCACTGGTGACTCCTTGAAGCAGAAGGTGGCAGGGCAAACGCTGTGACAGAGATCGGGGCCGGGCACGCTCCCGATGTCTGCCTAACAGACTCCACCCCCCGTCCACCATGCAGGCCGCCACGATTCAACCAGAGTTCACAAACGCGCCTGCCTGGGCTGACCTATCGGCCACAGGCCGAGGGCTTCTGAACATGTTGTTGCCTCACCACCTTGAACGGCCGGAACTTCGAAGGGCGTTCGTGGCGTCGAAGTGACATGCGCCACACACACCGGATCCTGATGATCTGCCTGCTGCTGGCCGCTTCCGCGATGTCGTGTTCAGATTCCGAGCCGGGGGCAGCTGCTTCGCCAGACATCTCGAAGTCCCCAACGACCGAGGTAGAATCGCCCCCAAACTTGGCCGAGACCTCCACAACTGTTCAGCTTCAGGACGGCGCACTTTGTGACGGGAGCGATCTCGACTTGAGCAGCGCGCAGTTCGCGTTTGTCGGGACAGTCACGCGAGTTCAGCCAGGCCCGACTCGGTCGGTTCGGTGGGTCACGTTCGCCGTCGAGGGTTGGTACACCAACGATTGGGGCGCGCATATCAAGATCTACATGCCGGGGTTCGATGTCGCGCCAGGTGACCGGCTGGCCGTCGCCGGGGACGCGACACAAGCATCGATCTATGGCGTCACCGGGCCGTCGGGCATCGCTGAGGCCTGTGTGGCAGTCGACAGCCCGCCCGGCGATCAACTCGTCGCTTGGGAAGCGCAGTTCGGGGACCTGATCGAGCCTGGCCGGGACATCCCCGTCGGCGAACCAGACCCGCAAGCTCTTGCGGCCATCGATGCAGCCGAACAAGCGTGGCAAGCGGCGGAACCACGATCGTATTCCTACCTGCTTTCGAGGTGGGACCGTGCGGGCACACCCTGCTACTACAGCACCCAGCGAGTAATCGTCATCGACGACGAATTGGCCGACGTGTCGCCTCTCTCCGACAAGGCGTTCCCGTGTTCCATTTCCGATCTGGGGGATCCGTTAGCCGATGCCTTCAATCGGGCTCGCCAACTTGCTGGCGCCGAGTACTTCTCCGTAGACAGCGACCTCCAGAACGGGCTGATCTTCACGTTCAGCGCCTCGGACCGCACCGCGGACGCGAGTGCATCAATTCGGGGCTTCTCTGAATCGACCGACCCCACCATCATCGGATGGGACGCAGTCTCTGACGCGACCGCTGCAGCCAGACGCCGATGGGCGCAGACTCCGACCACCCGCACGAACAGAATTCAAACTGGGGTCGGCGAGGGAGACTCTCACGACCTGCGCACCGTCGAGACGGACGGCGTCGTCGCCGAGGTGACCGACCGTGGCGAGCCCGTCGACCCGGCCGATCTGCAGCAGCCGTGGGCCCCATACACCGTTGAGGGCGTCTTCGACCTGATCGACTACTACGCAGACCAGGGCCAGGTCGCCGCTGTTTTCGACGAAGACACCGGCGTCCCCTTGGCGCTCCACTTCGACCCAATAATCAACGGCATCGACGACGAGTTGACCGTCAACGTCCAAGTCGACTGGGAAGGCTGACCGTCGTGGTGAGCAGCGCCCGGCCAGATGCGGCAACACCGAACAGGTACCTGCAATTGATAGAACTGCGGGGTGCAGGAAAGCGGAAATGGGTACGCAACGTGCTCTTTAGGGGTGTGCTGGCCGCGGCGGCGCTTGTTGGCTGCGTAGAGGGTGACGGCGGCGCCACAGCGCAAACGTCGATCGTGCCTGGCCGCGCAGCGGAAGCACAAGCCCCCAAACCCGCCAGGGTTTTGCCCCCGTCGGAACCTTCGACATTGTCCATTGACGAAGAAGTCGCGATAGCACGCTTCTTGGATGCTCACGTCAACGATCCAGACTTCGGCGCACTGTGGATTGATCAGCTTGGAGATCGAAAAGTTGTCCATGTTAGGTACTTAGATGCAGCGTTCAAAGATGAAGTCGACGACCTGGAGCGCTCGCTGACCGTCGATGTCGTTTCTCATCACGGCGGTGCGAGCGCTGAGTATTTGAACGCACTTGTGGAGCTATTTCGACGGTCGGGTCAATCGATAGAGTTCAATGTGAACTCGCAGGAAGGTTTCTTGGACGTCTACGAGTCGAGCGCATCTAACCTGCCCGAGGAGATCGCGCTAGATCCATTTGTGAGGGTCGTACCGGACCCAGTGGAACCACCGATTCGACTCGAACCGAGGTCGGCGAATTAGACGGCTTGCTCGGTCCTCCGTGGGGCGCGTCTTCTGTCACCCAACTGAACGCGGGCGACCAGCCAGCGACGAGGACCAGTGAGCTATCTCACCACAGCCCGACGTCGCCTCGGCGACGCCATTGACGCTTGTCCCGACATCCGGATACACGATCCAGCCGTCGTGATCCTCGAGGCCCCGCCGCACGCACGACACGATGACCCCGTCAGTCCCCATCGGATCGCAGCCTGGACATGTTGGGCCAGGCCCACCCGTCCCGCAGCGGCATGAGCGGGCCACGCACGAGGGCGTCGATCGGGCGCTCAAATCGACGAGTCATGCGACGTTCAGAAACTCGCGGAGCGCTTGCCGGATAATTGCACTTGTGGTCGTGCGGTCCGCGTCAGCGCGCTCTTCAATCGCTGCCAGCAGCTCTGGATCGATCCGGACAGGGACAACGCTGGCGGGCGCTGACCCCATGGCGGGCCTGCCTCGGCCGCGGCTCTTCAGCTGCTCGATATCGTAATCGGCAGATTCGACCTGCTCCGCGAGCCCGTCAAGGTCGGCTTCGGTCAGGGTTCGCCCGGACTTCGTCGAATAGCTGGGCATTGCCTGAACTCGTTTCTAGCTGGAAGCAGCTCGCATCCCTATCACAGTTGCGCTTGAACGCAGATCGATGAAACTGTGCCTCCCTATCGTAGTACGAAATTTGCTCCATGTTCTCTGCAACCGTCGGGTCCGTTCGAGGCAGTCACTCAAACAGCTTGGCTCGTCTGCTTGAGATGCGTTCCTGCTCGTCACGAAGCGATCGCCCGCCCATCTGACAATGAAGACCCTGGAGCTCGGCAAGCGGGACCGCTCACAACTACAGGCACGCGTTGAGCATCGGGCCTTCGGGCATGTTTGCGCCGATGCAATACCCTGTCCGTGTCAACAGCTGCACCAGCGCCCGGGTCCGCCACCGGCGAATCTGATCCCCACAGGAGCGATCGAATGCCACCCCGCCGCAATCTCTCTCGAACGGCAATTCTGAGCTTGCTTTATTTGGTTCTCACGCTGGTGTCCGTAGCAGCGTGCGGAATCGGGAACGGTCCTTACCCAACCGAAGCCTCCATCAACCTCGGAAAGAACGGCGAGCTCTGGATCCCCGCCTCCGCTGACGCGCCTGAAGTCGTAACGAACCTCCCCGCTGATGTCCCCTACCCCCTGCCGGACGGCGCTCAGCACGTCGGAGACTGGTACGAAATCGAGTTTCTTTTCGGTGAACCAGTCGTTCCGTTGACCCTCTCCATCGACACGTCGTCGCTCAGCGACGCCGACCGAGAGCGCGCCTTCCTGGCGATGTGGGATTCCGACGAAGCTGACTGGGTCATCGACGGATCCGCGACGAGGAGCGGCAACCAGTTGGCGGGATCGGTCACCCGAGGCGGGGTATACGGCCTCTTCATCAGCGAATAGTCGCAGCGGATTGTTGCGCGGGCAGTTCCCGGCACAGTCGGCCGCTCGCGACGCGGGATTCGAGCTTTCCTGTGATCCGCGAGTTGGCGAGTTGCTCTCGGTGCTCTCCGCTGCAGTGCGTCACAGCGGTTCCATCCTTGAACTCGGGACGGGCACCGGGGTAGGCCTCGCTTGGATCGTGGCCCGGTTGGGAGACCGAACCCGACGTGTCAGTCACCTCGGTTGACATTGTACCGCAGCTGGTTCGCGTCGCCGTCTCGCTTGACCTGGCGGACTACGTCGAAGTCCTGGTGGCCGATGGCGTCGATCTGCTCAGCGAAGAGAGCCGTTGGAGTTTGATCTTCGCGGATGCACCCGCTGGCAAGTGGGACGGCCTCGACTCGACCATCGCTGCCCTCGAACCCGGCGGAAACTCGCTGGTCGACGACATGACTCCGCCAGAGTTCGTCAGCGATCTGCACCGCAACAAAACGATCGAGGTCCGCGAAACCCTTCTGTCCGATGCTCGCTTGCGATCCGTCGAAATCGACTGGGCAAGCGGCCTCATCATCTGCGCCCGCACTGGTTGCGGATCATGGCGTCTGCCGCACGGGTCTCGTGGCTCTCGACTCGCATGTTGCGTTCGACGAGACGGTGACTCACTCGCCCGGCATCGAGCCGAGTGAACTGCGGTTCGTCGGCCAGGGTCTGGGCAACCGATCCTTCGGCCCAAGCGGTTACGGTTCTTCAATCGCCGAGGACGCGACCGTGTTCCTCATGACACTGTCAGACACCGAGGAAATCTATCCGTCGTGCTTCCGTCCAGATGCCTTGAGGAGCCGACGGTGTCACACCGGCGCGCGATGATGGCTGTATGAATCCCGGCTATGACGAACACAAGTTGGCAGAACTCCTTCTGTATGTCGCCAAGCAGTTGGTGAACGATCCTTGGGGCGGGGCGACCAAAGTCAACAAGGTCCTTTTCTTTGCCGATTTCGCTCACATGCAGCGTACGGGTCAGCCCATCACGGGCGCCGTCTATCAAAAACTGCAACATGGCCCAGCCCCTCGGCGACTCCTTCCAGTGCGCGACGCGCTAGTCGCTGATGGTTCGGCCGCCGTCCAGAACGAAGACCGAGGCGACAAGCAACAACACCGACTTGTTGCCTTGCGCGACGCCGATCTCACGCCTTTCAGCGCCGAAGAACTTCAGACCGTTGACAGCGTCATCTCTGAGCTGCGCGGGCAGAATGCATCCCAGGTCAGTGAGCTTTCGCACCAACATATTGGTTGGCGTTTGACCGAGATGAACGAGGACATCCCCTACGCGGCTGCATTGGCGCAGGCCCCGCAGGTGGCCACCCCGACATCTCGCCGCCTCGAGCGAAAGGTTGCCGAACGCTTCGGATTCATCGCGTCGTGAACAGAAGAGACCACATCAGCAGGTATCTCGACGCCGTGCGCGCAGGTGGAGACGTGACGGTCACAGATCACGGCAAAGCAATCGCCCGCATCATCCCTCTCGATCAGCCGCGCGTCCTCGATCGTCTCATTGCCGAAGGCCTCGTTACCCCAGCGCGGATACCGAAGCGCGACCGGTCTGGGCGGGGGATTGCCGCAGGCGGAACGGTGAGCGACCTCGTCGCCGGCCAACGCCAGTGATCGCCTACTTCTATTCCTCCGGCGTCATTCCCCTGATCATCGACGAACCGACGACTCCTACCTGCCAACAGGACGTGGAATACAGCGACAGCGACAGCGACAGCGACACTCTCCACGACCAAACCGCTAACTGGGACTTCCGCGACTCTGAGCGACTTCGCGCCGAAAGCGCAAGCCCATCTGCATGGGAGTTGCTGTCATTTGGAATACTGCTCGTATGCATCTGACCGAACAGGAGCTCACCATTGAAGATCGCGCCCTCGTGATTCGTGCGTTGAACTCGCCCCGCGGCAGATACGGCGTCGAACGAGCCCACCAACTGTCCGGCATACCGGCTCGCACACTCCAAGACTGGGCAAAATCTGGCGTGCTTCGACCCGATTGGTTCAACGCAACACCGCGCGGGTGGTCCTATCGCGACATCGTGTACGCACGTCTTCTCGCCTGGCTGCGAAGCAAACACATGGACCGTTCTACAGCCGCAACGAGAGTTCAACACCTCCGCGAGCTGGTAACCACCTCGCAGATCGACCCTGCCGCGCACAGCGACGGAAGCATCTTCCTCATAGGAGACGAACGCACCGACCGTTTTACCGGTCAGCAGGTCTTCGACGAGCTCGCATCGGTCCTCGATGTCTTTGAACTCACCAAACCCGTCGAAGGCGTGTCCAGCCGCGAGATCTGGGGGCCAAGTCTGGTTCGCCCGTCGGAACACACCTATATCTCACCGTGGGTCCTCGCGGGCGAGCCATGCATCGCGCATTCCCGCGTGCCCAGCGCCACCATCCACGCATTGAGTGTTGAGCGAGGGCTCGATACGATCGCCATCCAACGCCTCTACCCCGAATTGCCTATCGTTGCCATTGACGACGCGTTCCAGTTCGAACAGCGGTTGAGAGCCGCGTAGCCACCGTGCGCCTCCTGCTTGATGAAGGGTTCCCCTCACCTCCAGGCTTCGAGCTTGCAACGGTGGACGCCACAGTCGAGGCGACAACACTTCAGTCGTTCGACCCAGATCTGGCGGGCTCATCGACGCCCGACTGGTACCTCTACCTCCGTGCCCATGAAGCTGGATTTGACGCTCTGGTCACCCGGGACTGGCATCAGTCCGAGCAGGTCGAGGAGATGTGGGCCCTTTCGCACACCCAACTCTCAATCGTCACCTGGCGGAGGGGCGTCAACGACCCAGTGCGCCTTTGGGGACAGATGCTGGCGTACCTCCCAGAGATCCGTCGAATGATTCGAGAGCATGGTCCATCAATCGTGCTCTTGCCCGCCGTTCAACTCTCGAAGAGCAACCTGGAGAAGGCCTCGGGCAGGCTCGGAATCGTGGCGAATGACCTGGGCATCTCGACTCAAGAAGTGAGGGACGAGGGGCAACGACTGGTCACTGAACAGTTGGAGTCCAGGGGCGAACTTCATCGATTTGGGGACGTACTCAAGCGTCTCCGCTGACAAGGCTCGGGAACCGCAGCGAGCGTTGTCACCGAGTCTTTCGCCTCGCCTTACCGTGTTGGTGGGCCGTGAGGGATACTTGCAGTTGACTGTCCGTCACTCATTTTCGCCACTTTACCTGGCTACCCATGTCGTCTAAGCGCTCTACTGTCGACACGCTCGCGGCGTTCGCCATCCAGCGATGTGGCCGCTCGCTTGGGAAAGTCCTAACGCAGCGTGTCCTTTGCGGCCCGGGCGATGGCCGCTGCCAGCCGGGTAGGGACGGCGTTGCCAATCTGGCGGGCGATGTCGGTCTTGTTGCCGCACCACAGAAAATCCTCAGGGAAGGTCTGCAGCAGTGCCGCCTCACGGTGGGTAATCACTCGGTTCACCCTGTGCTCGGGTCGGTCCCGGTCCCACTGCGGATGCAGATATTGGCCCTTTTCTGGCTTGAAGAACTCAGTCCGGATCGTCAGGCTCGGCGCTTCCCACCGCATTCGACCCATCACATCGGTCGTACCCGTCGGCTTTTCGGCCCAGCACCTCGGCAACAAATGTGGTGGCAAGTCGAAGCGCCCTCCACCAGGCGGTACGTGGTCATACCGTTCGAGCGAACGCTGCGTTGGGCGCCGACCCAAATGCAGCTCGTTGGACTTGAACACACCCGGCACCCGTTCGCCGAAGAACTGATCTCGTGAGTCAGGCAGGTCAACACCGATCGGATTGAATGGAACACCGCTCAGCGCCTCACGAACGGTCGCCCATGGCAACCGGTCGTCCGCGGCATCCCTGGAGTGCGTGGGCTTAGGCAACGCGACCGGACCTACCCGCGACGCGACCAGAATGGTGCGTTGGCGCCGCTGAGGTACCCCATAGTCAGCCGCATTCAGCACAGCGTGATCGAAATGTTTCCAGCGCCGTAACGAACCCGTGGTCAGCTCTTCCCTCAATAGGGCGAACTCGGCGCTCTTTGCGAAGCGGTCGACATTTTCGACGACGAAGACCTGCGGCTCCGCGGCCAAGACAACCCGGAGGTATTCCTTCCACAGTTTGTTGCGCGGGTCGTTGGGGTCTTTGCTCCCAAGATTCGAAAAGCCCTGACAGGGTGGGCCGCCGATCACAACATCGACCTGAGGAATCGCACCGTCTGCGATGTCGGCAATATCGCAATGACGCGTGTGAGCCTCACCAAAATTGGCTGCGTAGGTCGCTGCCGCAGGCAAATCCCACTCGACTGACAGTCTTGGCTCGAAACCTTCGGCCACGAAACCGGCGGTCATGCCGCCGCAACCAGCGAACAGGTCGATCAAGGTATGGCTGGATCCCAACACCGTGCTAGTCGTTTGTGGTCCTCGATCAGCTTTCGGCATGGGTCAAGTTCTCACTCCTGCGGGACGTCCGACCCCACAATCGAAAACTCGACAGCGTGGTCTGAGCCGTATTCTTGCATCCGCCTACGACAGTCCCGCGGACGCACCGGCGAACACCGGCCGCACCCAACGATCGTCGATGCACATTGCACGGCGGTCACTCTCGGCCGCTGCCTCCACGGACACGCTGATCCATTCACCCTTCTTGGGGACGGGTAAACCCCAACGTCGCGCCGCCACCGGATGGTCACCCTGGTGTCCGAGGATCAGCAGGTCGTACTGGGCAAGGTGTTTGCGAGCGTCTCGGACCCGCTTCGGACCGTCGTCCTGTTTGGCAACGGTCAACACAACCTCTCGACGAATAATCCGTTCTTGCACCCGGCGGAACAGCTCATTGATACGACGCTGGCCACTTAATTGCGGGTCTAACACGGCGCGTAACGTCGCATCTTCGAGGTGAAGCAGCAGGTTCTCTGGCAGGGTGGCGTTCTGTGCCAACCAGGTCATGTCGGTAAGTCCTTCTGGAGACAGACGTCGCTTAGAATCTTTGTTCCTCGACGCTGTCATTCGACCGAGTTCAGCCCGGATCAGACCGACCGAGAACCTGCTTCGCTGGTCGTCTGCGGTCAGGCACAGGCAGAGCTCGCCCATCGCCTCGGTCGGAAACATCCACCCACCTGACCGAATCGACCACTTGGCATCCACCTCATTCCCGGCGATGTGGTAGTCCATCCCCTGACCCCGCTGCAGGCCGAATTCGTGCTGGACCAGGATTTCGACCTTGGTTCCGATGTACGTTTTTTCCACTTTGGACAGCTGGTCCAGGCTGAAACGCCCGGTGCGTTGGCCGTCGAAGACCTCGTCGAAGCTCTGGCGAATCGCATTACCAAACCGCCCCACCATGTCGTGCTGCCCAGCCAACCAGGCAGCGACGTCGACAAGAGCGTCATCAGGGCGTTCCGACGAATCTTTAGACACCAGCAATCCGTTCATCCTCGATCGATTCTTGTTTATTCTGTTCGCTTGATTCCCCCGATGTCGCGGCCGACGCGAGCACCTTGATCAAGGTCTCATGGTTCGCCCGTTGAAACCGCTCGCCGGACATTGCTGTGCTGGATCGCCTCGTATCGCCAGTAGATCAACAGACGGGTGTCTTTGTTCGTGAGGCCGTCAGTCCTTGATCGACGTCGCTGAGGTTGCGGCCGGGGACCTGCGGCGGCTATCGGGGATGTCCATGGCTAGATGATCAGGTCCATCAGAAGGCCGTCGTTCCACGTGCCGTCCGACTGGCGTTCGTAGGCGCGCATGACGCCGACGGGTTCGAAGCCAACCCTGCGATAGCAGGCGATCGCCGCGGCGTTATCGACCGATGGATCGATCGTGACTCGATGGTGACCTTGGGTACCGAGATAGGCGATCACCGTTCGAAGCGCATCGGTCCCGTAGCCCTGACGATGATGGGCCGGATCGACCAGGATGTCGATCGAAGCGTGGCGGTACTCGGGGTCGGGTTCTTCGGAGACCTGCACCAAACCAACGACGGCACCGTCGGGTGCTTCGATCACGAACTGCATCAGCCCCTCGGCGAGGGACTCGTCGAAATCAGCGCCCAGATCGACGCCGCGCCACCATCGCGCAACCTCGGGCGTCTGCCTCATCTCGACGACCCGTTCCCGGTCTGCCGCCACGACAGGCCGCAACCTCACCGTTTGCCCAACCAACTCCTCGTTCATCACCTCGTCCACCTCGCCCATAGGACAGACCATGCTTGGCGTACCCGCCGTACCTCGCTCAACGAGGTGCGTTTCGACCGATGCGAGGCAACCTGCTTGCGAGCATGTTCCGATGATGTCACGGGCGTGGTGGCAACCAGTGTTGTCAGCGAGCCCTTCACCCTCCCGACGAAATCGCCAACCTGAGGTGAACAGGGGACGCCTATCTCAGCGCTTCGACTCTGGCGGGGACGTGCTTATGATACGGGGTACCGGCGATGGGGTCTCGGTGACTGGTCGAAGTGAGACTGTTCGGCGGAACACCAACCCGCTCAGCCGTTGGCAGTTCGGTGACGCCATAGCCGTTGGGCAACGAGATATGACCGGCCCGCATCATCGGGCTGATCTCGACGACAGCTTCTGCCGAGCCTCGAGCCGTCGTCACCAGTGCCCGGTCGCCATCGTTCAGACCCAACGCATCTGCGTCCGCCGCTGACATCCTCAACCCACCGTCGCGGTCCCGTTTACGCCAGTCGGGGCTCCGGAAGATCGTGACGGCAGTGAACGATCGTCGTTCACCAGCAGACAAGACCAGTGGAAAGTCGGGATCAGATCCAGGGATCTTGGCGGTCGCCAGGCCATCGAGAGCGTCGAACAGTTCTGGAATCGCGACGTTGATGCGACCGTCAGGAGTCTGGACCCGCGACCAGCAGACCTCGGGTTCGTCGACACTGAAGATCACCCCGCTCGAGCTCTTCAAGATGGCATCGAACAGCGCGTCGCCCAGCGCCAGACCGTCACCTACAAAACCCGCACGTTCGATACTCGGACCGATGCTCAAGGAGGCGATGTTGACCGCACCCCACAACAACGCCGCTGAGGCCGCCCCGTCGGGAAGGGTCGGGCCCAGCGTCCGATACAAGATGACCGGCATGACCTTCGCCGCGTCAGGGTGTTCAGCCATGAAGCCCATGAACGCCTGCCCGAAGGCTTCGCGGCCGGACTGCGCAGCGGCGTGCAACGGCTCCAAATCAAGGTCGTCCAACGCACCGAGCGCTTCGACGATCCGGGCGTGAATCTCAGCTTCGGGCAACGTCCCGTCCAGCGGCTCGATCATGGGGCGACGCAGGTGAAAGTAGTTGTGCGGAAACTCGAAGTTGAAGAACGTCGCTTCCCATTTCTCATACTGCGATGACGCCGGCAGCACATAGTCAGCGAGCTGAGCCGTCTCGGTCATGGCAACGTCGATGACCACCAGATAGTCGAGCGCCTCCAGCGCCTCCCGCATACGGGGGCTATCCGCGAGGGAATGCGCCGGATTGGCGGACTCGACCAGCATCGCCCGAAAACGATCCGGGTGATCGCTGAGGATCTCCTCGCTGATCACATTGCCGGGGACCAGCCCCGAGATGATCGACGTGCCGGTCACCCGGGTCCGCTGCGAACCGTCGGTTCCCCGAGGCGAGTTGTTCGCCAACGCGACGATCGGCGCCGGAATGTAGTGGCCGCCAGGCACCGCAAAGTTGCCGGTCAACGCCCACAGCAGCTTGTCGAGATAGCTGGTGAGGGTCGAGTTGAGGTTCATCTGAACGCCCAGATCCTCATAAACCGACACACTGGACGCCGTTCCGATACGGCGAGCAACCGTGCGGATCAGGTCGGCGTCGACATCGCAGATGGCCGCGTATCGGTCGATATCGACGCTGACCAAATGCGGCGTCAGTTCGTCGAGCCCGGTGCTGTGTTCGGCCAGCCACGCTCTGTTGATGAGGTCTTCCTGAAGGAGTACGGCGGCCAACGCCGCGAAGCACCAGGCATCGGTTCCGGGACGAACCGCCAGGTGGTAGTCAGCGAGTTCTGCGGTTTCGCTGCGGCGCGGGTCGATGACGACCATCGTGCGGTTGGGATCGCGGGCGATCTCTTTGAGCGTCCGTCGGGCCTGCGCGATGCCGTGCGACTGGTAGGGGTTCTTGCCGACCCACACCGATACCTCGGCGTGCTCGAAATCGCCCCGGGTGTAGTTGCCCACCACCCGGCCATTGACCCAGAACTCGCCGAGTTTCTCTTGGCCGAGAGCATTCGACTTGTACTTGCTGCCCAGCACTGCTCTGGTTGCCGCTGCGTAGCCGCCGTTCAGGTGATTGCCTTGGCCACCGCCGCCGTAATAGAAGATCGACTCCCCACCGTAGGTGTCACGCACACGGGCAAAGTTGGCGGCGACATCAGCGATGGCAGTGTCCCAGTCGACGGGTTCATAGGTGCCGTCGGGTCGGCGACGCATTGGGGTGTCGAGGCGGTGCGGGCCGTTCTGGTAGTGGTTGATTCGCAGCGCCTTTTCACAGGTATACCCCTGCGATGCCGGATGCGCCTTGTCACCGCGGACCCGCTCGATGGTCCGCCGATCGTCGCCGAGCCGCACCTCGATCCCGCAGTTGCATTCACACAGGATGCACGCCGTCTGATGCCACTGCGCAGCGGCTGCGTCGCCGCCTGCGGCACCGATCGTCGCCTCGGTTCCAGGCTTCGTCTCGCCCGCGACGTCCGGCGACGACAGCGTCCCACCTGTGACCGGGTCGATGGGGATCGTGGTGGTCATGGTGACCTTCCTCAAAGTCTGCGCTGACTGAGTTGAACAGTTAGACCGGGAGACAGACGCTCGGTGTTGGAGCTGCTTTGGCAAACCGCGCCGCGGAGGAGCGGAGCCCCAAGTTCTGCGTTGCGGCACGGTACCCGGCTCAAGTTCTATCATGCAACTCTAACCGGGGTGGCCGTGCTCATGAAGCGGACCGACACCAGGAACCGCTCCACCTGGGAGAGATCACAGCCAATCCCGGCCCCGGCTACCCCACTTCCTGAAAGCCGAAGGTCCGGCACTTCAGCATCTGCTGCGGGCGATCCCCCAGGCGCCCCTCTCTTGCCTTATGGCAGGGTCTGCTGCCGTGCAAGGTTGACGGGGCAGCGCTCAGCGTTTGTCCTGCATTGGTGCGTTTGTGGGAGGCCGGTTGGTTGTATCGGCGCCGATCTCACGCAGGCAGTCCTCAATCGCTTGAGCTACTTCGTCGGGTTGCTGCAACGGGACGAAAGTCGTATCGCCGTCGACACCTATCCACTCTGCTCGAGGCAAAGCGTCGACGAGCCGGTGGCCGAGCTCACCGGTGAAACAGCGGTCCCCCGTCGCCCACACAACTCGGCTTGGGTAATGAAAGTTGGACAACCACGACGCCGCGTCGACCAGCTCATCGCCCTTGATCCCGCAAGTGAAGCGATTGATGTCTCGGCGAATCGCAGCGCTCCTCAACGCAGGGTCTACCCAATCTCGTGTCGTGGAGCTTGGCCTTGGTGAACTGAGTAGCCGACCGTAGGCAAGCGGTGAATGCCGCACCGCCCTGAATCGAGTTAGTTGCAGCAACAGCCAGGTGGATGGTCGGTAGCGGGCCGAGCGGATCAGCGGCACGAACCAGCGTGGCGGGAACCGGTCGAAAGCATCGCAGTTGGTGAGCACAAGGCCACGAACGTTGCGCGCAGGGTCGCGAAGCGCGAGTTGACAGAGTGCTCCGCCCGTGTCGTTGCCGACGAGCACAACCCCCGCAGGATCGAGCCCGGCAGCGAGGGCATTGATCGCCGTCGCAAGCGATCCGAGGGACAGGTCTCCTGTTGCCGGGACTCGGTGACTACCGAGGGGCCAGTTGGGGACGATACTGCCGATCCCACGCGACGCTAACCGTTCGGCGACGGGGCGCCACAGGGTTCCGTCGGTGAAGAACCCGGGCTCCGGCGACTCGACAGATCGTCCTACTCGACGGGCCATCAGTACTGGGTTGGGTCGCCTGGCGAGAGGTCTGTGAACGGCACAGCGTGGGGATCGTGAGCAAGCTCATGGAAGAAGGGATCGACAACGGCGCCATTCGACGCCAACCGGTCCGGCCGCTGTCACACCTCATCACAGGAGCGGTCGATGAAGCCGCGCTCTACATCGCAAACTCGCCAGACCCACAGTCGGCCCGGGTGGAGATTGCCGAAAGCCTCAGCCTGCTCAGCGAGTCCATTGCAGGACCAACGCCACTGCCCAGGGCTCAGGAGCAGGCGGACTGACAGGTGTCCCCATGACCGCTAGGCGTACACAGGAGTAACGGCCTCGCATCCCAGGCGCTGGCGGTAGAGCAGGGAAGCTTCTTCGGGACGGACGTCTCGCAAGTGTTCGCAAGCAAGATGTGTTCAGGGCACGAGCATGTTGGAGGGGCCGCCGCAGACCATGCCGGAACTTTCTTTGGGGTTCTATATTGCAACTCAAAGTCGTTAGGCTATGCAGATGAAACGGACTGACACCTCAGACTGGCCGTGCACCATCGCTCGCGCCGCTGACGTGCTCGGCGACCACTGGAACCTGCTGATCATCCGACAGGCGTGCCTCGGCACTCGCCGGTTCGACGACTTTCAAACAGCGCTCGGCATCAGCAGGAACATCCTGACCCAACGGCTCAACCGCATCGTCGAAGAAGGCATGCTGACCAGGGTGACCTACGACGAAAGCCGGCAGCGTCACGAATATCGACTCACCGACAAGGGTCGAGAGGTGTACCCCATCCTCGCGGCGATGGCCGCTTGGGGCGACCGCTGGTTGACCGGACCCGAAGGCACGCCGCTGATCCTGCACCACACCACCTGCGATCACGACATGCACGCCGAAGTCGTCTGCAGCGAGTGCCAGGAACCACTCCACGTCAGAGACATCCGGGCCACCCCGGGCCCCGGCTACCCTCGTCCTGAACAACGGGTACTGAAGACCCGCTACCCCATAACGGTGGTCCGGGGCAGCGATCCGCAACGGGATCTACGCACGTTGTCCTCAAGCTCGCCAGTGGGCGCCGAGCACCGCCAACCGACGGCGGACGACGCGACGACGCAGCTGGTCAGGGATGCTTTGTCGGGACGGATGTCGGCACAGGCAAATGGAGGGCGAGTTGGCCGTTGGTGACGACGTCGAGTCGGATCACCTGACCCGGGGAGAGGGTGCGCAGCGCGTCCGACATGCGGCCTTCTCCGACCGTCAGGTTCACATCTCGGGGAAGAACCTTTGATCCCCCTGCCAGCACGTTGGTCTGGCTGAAGGTCGAATGCCAAGCTCCGTCGATCTGGGTATACGAAGTCAAGGTCGAGACGCGGTCCCCGGTTTGGTGGGTGGATTGACTGGGGTCGCCACCGAAAGTGCCATGTCGACACCACCCTTCGCGTTGGCAACTGTTGCATCGACACGGTTGTTGTCGATTTCTACGTCGAGATCGGTGACCCACTTGGGAAACCCATAGCCATCGTGCCCCCGAATCTGGGCGATCTCGGTGTTGACCGGCAATGCCAGGACATGCGTGTGGACGTGATCGTCGGCCAACCCGGCGAACAGATCGATCGCCCTGACGCGAGCCATGCCGAGCGGGGCGCACCGCGATGCCTACCGCCGCTTCGGTGTAGAAGTCGATGTCGGCAACGTCATAACGGAAGAACATCACCGAAACGATGCCTCGCCCTGGAGCAACCTGCAGCGGGTCCAGTCCCGCAGGAAGTTGTGACCTTATGACCCGGGTCGGGGCCAACATGACGACTCGAGCGAAGGAGATCCGGTAGTAGAAGTTGGGCGTCATGGTCGGCCCGATCCTGGATTCGACGGGAGTCTTGGGCATCGATCGGAACCAGTCGACGCTGGTCACCCGTGGGTCGGCCGCCACCACATCGAGGTCGGTCGCCATGCGATATCGGTCGTAGAGCCCGCCTTTGGGAACGGACACGGTGCGTCCACCAAGTTCGACCTCGACCGTCTGGTCCTGAGCTGGGGTTGTCACGATGTGGACTCCTCGTTCATATGGCGTGTCGTCGGCTCTGATCGACGATGCATGCACCACGGCAATGTTTGCGTTGCTCACGTACTCTAGGGAGTCATGTAATCGCCGTCAACATGGGTGCCTGGAATGCCGCTGTTGTCAACTCCAACGCTGGCGGAGTAGACGGGCGGCGGAGTAGCGGGCGGCCCCGGATCCTCGATCCGCACGCCAACGTCTAGCACCAGATATCTCGCGTCCTGGACGGTTAGAACGCTGACGAAATGGCCGACCGCTCTCCGTCACGATCGACGACGCAGGAGCGCAGAAGTGTGGGCCCATTTTCAGCGACGAGGACACAGAGCGTGGCGGCAGGTGCCGTCCATTTGGCGGCGGAACAGCCTTCCAGGACGGCTAGACACCCCAGGGGTGTCTAGCCGTTGATACTGACGATGGCGGCGAAGGCAGCACGCACATCAGCGGCCACCTGCTCAGGAGAGTCGGCGGGCAGCTTGCCTTCGAGGTGCAAGAACGCCAGTCCGTGGGCCAGACCCCAACCCGCTGCCGCCAGGGGCGCCGGGTTGGCTCCGGGAAATACGTTCCGCATCGATAGCTCGAGTAGCGATCGGATCTCGGCCGCTGCCGCGACACGCTCGGGGTTGTCCAGGTCGCAAGCGGAGCCGAACATGAGGCGAAACAGTGCAGGTCGTCGCAACGCAAACCCCACGTATCGAACACCGAGTTCGGCCAGATCCTCTGTGGTTTCAGGGAGCCGTCCGTCTCCGACCAGCTCGGCAGTCAACTCGCGCAGGCCGACCGCCGTTAGCGCCGAATCAAGCGCTTCGCGATCGTCAAAGTGCCGATACGGCGCCGCTGGAGAGACCCCCACCTCACGGGCCAAGGCCCTCAGGGAGAACTGATCACCAGCCTCGAGCCTCGTCATCGCCGAGGACAACAATGCCGCTCGCAGATCACCGTGGTGATAGCCCTCTTTGGTTGATGTTGACATCGCTAACACTCTTCCCGTACAGTTCATGTGAACGGCGTAAACATATCGCATTCGGCCGCTGACACCTCAACAACTTCAGGAGTGGAACTCACATGTCTCGCATCTTCGTCTTTGGAGCTACCGGCTACACCGGCGACCTCACCGCCCGAAGTCTCATCACCCGCGGGATGCGTCCCATCCTGGTCGGACGAAACCAACAACGTCTGGACGCCCTCGCTAGGGAGCTTGGCAAAGTCACCGGAACCGGTGCACTCGACACCGCCACCGCCGACGCGACCGACCCTGCGAGCATTCGCCAACTACTCGAACCCGGGGACGTGTTGATCAGCACTGTGGGACCGTTCCTCAAGTTCGGGCGGCCCGCTGTACAGGCCGCTGCCGAGGTCGGCACCCACTACCTCGACTCCACCGGTGAGGGGCCATTCATCCGAGAAGTCTTTGAGAAATGGGGACCGATCGCCAAACGCAACGGCTCTGCCCTGTTGACCGCCTTCGGTTACGACTTCGTGCCCGGCGCCCTTGCCGGAGCGCTCGCCCTCGAATCCGCAGGAAATCAGGCGACAGGTCTCGACATCGCATACTTCAGCCCAGGGTTCACGCCGAGTGGCGGCAGCCAGGCATCGGTCGTGCGCGTCGCACTCGATGAGAGCTTCTCGTTTAGCGAAGGACGCATCCAGCCCCAGCGGCCCGGAAAACACACCAAGCGTTTCGATATCGACGGTACGACCAACCTGGGAGCATCCGTCCCGGCGGCCGAACACTTCGGGCTACCGCAGACCTACCCGCAACTTCGCGAGATCAACGTCTTGCTCGGCTTCCCACAATCGGCTGCACGGTTCCTCGCTTTTGGGTCCCGATTGGTGGGGCCACTCGGCAAGATCGGGGTGGTGAATCGAGGGATCACATCACTTGCCGACCGCGCCGCCAAAGGCTCGACCGGCGGACCCGACGCCACCGAACGCGCCAAAGCCACGACCGTGGTCTTCGCCGATGCCCGTTCCGGTGACCGGCAACTCACCCGCATCGAACTGCGCGGACCAAACCCGTACGAGGTCACCGGCGACCTTCTGGCCTGGGGCGCCATGCAGATCGACGCTGGAGGTCTGAAGGACACCGGCGCACTCGGTCCGATCAGCGCATTCGGCCTCGACGCTATCCAGGACGCCTGCCGCGAAGCAGGTATGTCTTGGTAGGCGGCCCGGCGCGCATTGACAAAAGTCGCAAGCCAGACATGCGCGTCTGGTTATGACGGCTTGATGGGTGACTCTGGGGGTCGGCGAGTTGGTGGCTGGGCGCTGGAACGCGTCACGGGCGTCCAACACGACGACTCTTAAACGACGAGAAGGCCGTCACCGCTGTGGAGTTCTCGCGGCGGGCTCGCTGGTGGTTCGCCCAACGCGGCATCAACATCACCGCGGCCCTGACCGACAACGGATCCTGCTACAGGAGCCACCTATGGCGTGACGAACTCAAGACATCAGGCCTCAAACACCGACGCACCCGCCCCTACCGACCCCAGACCAACGGGAAAGGAGCATCGAGCGGTTCAACCGGACCCTGTGCGATGAGTGGGCATACGTCCGCGCGTACCGCTCAGAGGCCCAACGGCGACAAACACTTGCAAACTGGCTCCACACCTACAACCATCACCGGCGCCACACCGCAATCGGCGGCCACCCATCACCAGCGTCAACAACCTCCCAAGGCATCACAACTAGCCGTCGGATTCGGGTCGGGTGTTGGCCGAATAGCGCGCCGCAAATCTCGCCCCGAATCGTCGGCACCGAGGCCAAGCGCAGTAGCCGATAGGGATCGCTCCGACCACTGCGCGGGCTACGCTGATCAGATGTCTGCTCTCTCGACGCTCGATCAACCGCTCTACAGCGCGTCGTTGGCAGCCGAATACCTTCAGGTTCCCAAAAGGACCCTCGGTTATTGGCTCGAAGGCGTAGCGCGCGATGGAGTGGTCTACGAGCCCGTCGTCCGACCAGCACCAACCGGAACGACCGACCTGACTTGGGGCGAGTTCGTGGAATGCTGGTACGTGCGCCAGTACCGACGGGTCCACGAAGTACCAATGAGAGACATCCGCCGCCTGATCACTGGCCTGCGCGAGGAGCTGGGGGTCGCCTATCCCCTTGCACATAAGAAGGCGTTCGTGGCAGCGGGTCGGCGGCTGGCCTTCAAGATCCAACAGGAAGACGAGCTCTCGCCGCGCTCGTGGATGGTGGTAACCGCTCCCGATGGGCAGCTCGGCCTGTCGACTATCGCTGAGTCCTTCCTCGAAGAGGTCGACTTCTCGTCTGAGGGTGACCGGATCGCTGTCCGCATCTCGCCCGATGGGCACCACTCTGCCGTAACGATCCAGCCCGACATCGCGTTCGGCGCCCCCCACGTTGCAGGCATACGCACCGAGAATCTTGCCGAGCTTGTCGAGGCGGGCGAGGACCTCGAGTCGGTGGCCGCCGACTTCGGCCTTTCGGAGTCCGACCTCCGGGCGGCGTTGGCATACGAGTGGCGTCGATCGCGGGTCGCGGCCGCGTAGCCGCTCGTGGCAACGCTGAAGCCCGCGAAACTTCGTTTTTACGTTGATGCCGACACGCTCGGCCTCGCCCACCTGTTGACCGCTGTGCGGTCAGACGTTACCTACCCGGGAGACCCAGGGGGGACGCTCGACGGTCGCGTTCGGCCGCCATGCGACATCGCTCCGTCCACTCCGGACCAGGACTGGATTCCTATCGCTGCCGAGCGAGGCTTGATCGTGATCACCCGCGACCGTCGCATCTCGCAACGTAGTGCTGAGAGGGCCGCCGTGCGAGCGGCTGGAGGGCGACACATCGCCGTCACAAGCCGAGAGACGCTCCGCAAGTTCGCGATACTCGAGATCGTGATCTGTCAGTGGCGGAACATCGAAGAACTTTCAGAGCTGCCCGGCCCTTACATATACGGCATCACCCGCACGAGCAGCCGCAAACTCGATGACTTCTGACCGGGAAGGCCCCATTCCCTCAGTCAGTTGGAATGGGGCCTTCCCGGTCAGAAGTCAAGGCCCCATTCCCTCAGTCAGTTGGCCACCAATGGAGCATGACAACCAGACGACCAGAGGCGGGAGTTCTACATCGAGGCGTTGGGCTTCGCATCACCTGACTGCGCGGAGCGTCGAGGGTCAGGGCTCGGGCGCATGCCTGGTGATCGGACAACGTCACGACGCTATGCGGGATCGGCGCTGGCGACGTTGTGAGGCTGAAACGCCGTCGGGGTGGCAGCGCTGAGAAGCAGCATGCTGAGTTGGGCAGCGAGATCGGCCAACGGTGGGCCGTCGGGATGGAGATGGGCATGTAGCGCAGCGCCCTGCGCGGTGGCGATGATGAGCGCCGCCATCGGGTCTGGGTCGACCCAGCTGGCGATCAGACCTCGCCCATTGAGATCTGCGAGGACCGCCGCGAGCCGCTCCTGCAACGATGCCAAGAGCCGACGGGCCTGCTGAGCGAACGCGCCCGGCGCGGCTGACTCCATGAGAGCGTGCAGGAAAACGGGCAGATCGCCCCTCGCTGCCTCGAAATCGACGAGCAACCTCTGGACCGCATACGCGAGTCGCGTCGCTGCTGACTGCTCGCCGTCTTCCAGGAGGTCGAGCACTGGTTCCACCCGGGCCGACAACTCACCGAACAGAGCCGCGCCCATCAACTCGTCCTTACCGCCGAAGTAGTAGGTGATCGACGCCAGGTTCGCTCCCGCGGTCGTGGCAATCATTCGGCTGGTTGTGCCAGCAAGCCCGTGCTCGGCGACACACGACCGAGCCGCCCGCAGCAAGGCTGCCCTGGTGTCGCTCTGGGCATCCTGAGCCGATCGACGCTGCGGTTTCCTTCGTTCATTCATACGTTCGTATGATAGTCACCATGACAACCCCTCAGGTGCCCGCGCCCACCCACCCATCACCCGCGTCTACAACCTCCCAAGGCATTACAGCTGGCAAACGGGCCAGATGCGGCGGCCGGAGCTCGGTGAGGATGTCATTGCCGGCCAGGCGCGAACCGACATCTTGGTCGTTCGTAGGCCTCAGCAACAGGCACGACTTCGTCGCTCTCTCTGCTTTTTTGACTTATCTACATGATTCCTGCGTTCGCTGTCACACCCTCGTGATGAACTGTGTTCATGACAACCGACGGGGCAACCTGCAACCTGCCGCAACCACCACCCGGGCTTCCCCACAAGCTCGTCGGGGTGCTCGGTGCGCTCTGCAACTTGCTGATGCAGTTGAAAGGACGCCACCAAATAGCAGCTATCCAGCAGATTCGGGGCTACCTCGACGCGATCGAGGCGTCGACACTGGCCGCGCTTATGTCGGATGCCGACGACTTGCGCAGCGCCCGCCTCGCGGCGTCAACACGACACCGCTCAAGAGCAGACGTGTTTCGCTCCGTTCAGCGGGCGCGTCTGGTCAAAGGGAACCCAGCACTTCAAGCAGACCTTGCCGTCGGTGCGATCAGTAGTGCCCAGCTCGATGTTGTCGCTTCCGCATCGCGGCGTTCCCGCGGAGCCGCCGCGAACGACTCGAAGTTGGTCGGCAAGATTAAACAGGTCTCACCAGATCAGGGACGCAAGATCGCGAATAGCTGGCTCGCTCAACGTCTCCAGACGTCCGACACACGCGCAGCCCATGCGATGGCACGCGACCAGCGCAACGCTCGCCGAGCGTCTTCTCCCGATGGCCTCGCAATGATCTCCTTGGCAGGCGATGACATCACCATCGAACAGGCCTGGTCGTCCATCGAATCATTGGCCGACCAGATGTACCACGACGAAGGTGGACGCGAAACGCCTGACCTCAAGCACGAGCGCACCAAATCACAACGCCTGTACGACGCCGCCATCGAGCACTTCACCACCCGTGCGGCTCAGGGTGGCCCTGCCCATCCTCGCGTGGTCATCACCGTTGATGCGCGCGACGCGCTGCGACACCTGGTTCCTTCGGATGCCTCGCCGACGAACGTCCGTCAGGCGCCTGGTGAGGGTGCAAGCGACCCCCGCGTGCGCCGTGTCTCCGCGACGGACGAGGTCGAAGCGGACGAGTTCGAAATCGCCGCTGATCACATCGTCGCCCACGGCGACGGTCGGGGTGTTCTACCCCTGCCGCCCGCCACCGCGGCGGGAACCGCGAGAACCGCGAGAACCGCGAGAACCGCGAGAACTAAGCAGAACCAATCGAAGACGTCCACGCACTCACCGGGACCTGCCGAGATCCACATTTCCCTCCGGCCCGACACCGAACCCATCGATCCCATCCAAACCGAACCCATCCCCAACCACATATCCCGCAGACCGGACACCGAACCCGTGGGAGACGGCATCGACCGCGACGTCGCGCGTCACGATGCTCCTCAATCGGACCCTCCGCGGCATGAAATGCCACAACGACCGATAGACGTTCAACCTCAACTGGTGGGCGTCGGGCCCATCCCGAATTCAGAACTCGAACGGATCCTGTGCAACTGCGCGCTCACCGTCTTGGCGACAGACAAACACGGTCAACCGCTTTGGCTGAGTCGTACCCGCCGCACCGCGACCGCTGGACAACGCCTTGCCCTCATCGCCCGAGACAAGTCGTGCGTGCTCTGCGACTCCCACCATCGACGCTGCGAAGCGCATCACATCATTCCCTTCAATGCATCCGCCAAAGGCCGGACCGATATCGACAACCTCGCGCTGGTGTGCCAGCAATGCCACCGTCAGCTCCACGACGAAGAGCTCACGCTCGAAGCGAACATCGGCGAAAGCGACCGGCACGGGACCGGATCGAGCCCTGTCATTTGGAGCACTCGACCGGCACGCCCGCACGAAATCGCACCCAGACAGCGCCCAACCAAACAACGCCCAGCCGAACAACCCTCAACCAAACAGCGGCCAACGGAACAGCGGCCAACGGATCACAGAGACGCAGCATGAATGTCAGCATCAGCCTCAGTGCCGTTCTTCAGCACCCACTCCAGGATCTGCCGTTAGCGATGCAACGTTGCCAGCGTGACGCCGTCCCTCCCGACCAAGGCCCTGCCCAAGAACTGCTCGCGCAAGTGTTGTACGTCGAGGGTCTGCTGATCGGGAGGAAAGCCTGCGGCCCGAGCGATGCTCATCGCCGTGTTGGCGACACCTTGGACCCCATCCATGGTGCCCAAACCACCGCCGTAGCGGCCCACAACCTCGAGCACCTGGTCAGGATTGATCGCGGCAACCTGGATCGTCCACTCGGGAAACGACCTGATCGATATCGATTGGATGTTCGACAGGGGCATCTCGGTCGTCGAGACTCCCTTCTTGACGACCAAAGCCGTCGACCGAATTTCGAAGTAGTGGTTCCAAAACCGTTTGCGCAGCACATAGAAAACAGCCCAACTCAGCAACAGCCACGGGACAGCCCCCGCAAGTCCGGAAGCCCACCAGGCGACGCAGATCGTTGCCGCAACAACCGCCAACACGATCCATTCGGGGATGAAAAGAATCCGTTTTGGCAACCCAGCCGTGCCTGTACCCGGAAGGGACGCCGCGACGCCGTGCGCCGATGGGCCGTGGCCTGTTCGACTCTCAATCGACTTCTGCAAACCCGGGTTGTTCGCCATCGGTACTCCTCCCGTGGGGCCGACGTTCGCTGGTCGGGGGTGATAGCGCTTCCACTACACGGTGGACCGCATGGCGAATGCCAGCGTTCGCGGAAGTCCAAGGAACCGCCGTATGCGGACCACCGGTAGCCAGAGCCCCAGTACCCAGAGCCCCAGTACCCAGACCACCGCTGCCTAGACCACCAGTATCTAGACCACCGATATGCAGATCGCCGGTTTGGCACGTCGGTCGCAAGGACGCGTTTTTCGCCACTCCTCGGGCCGGAATCGCCGTAACCCAAGGGCACCACAGCCAGCAGCGACGCTGGGGACGCGACGTGCGGGTGCGTTCGACGCTAGACACTCAGGGAAAGGAAACGGCCGACCACAGCAGGCCGACCGGACAAACGATGACGGCGCGAGAAGTGGGCGAGGAGGACTTGAACCCTCACGAGGTTACCCCACAGGCACCTGAAGCCTGCGCGTCTGCCAATTCCGCCACTCGCCCGAGTGAGCCCGCAGATAATAGCAGCGCTGCCATCCACCCAACGATCCACGCCACCGATCCACCCCAACGATCCATCCAACGATCCACCCCAACGATCCACGCCACCGACCCCGACCGCAACGACCCGCCAAAGACCTCCGCTGTCTCCCCACGGCCCCCGATCCACCGGGATAAACACGGCGACCCACACCCCAGCTCACCGCTTCTGATCGACCACGCCCAACGCTCCAAGAGACTGAATGACACGCCACAGAGACCCACCGCACAGGCACACCACACAGACATGCCGTCCACTGGGGAGTCGCGCGCAACCTGAGGACAACAATCCCGAGGACAACAATGTCGCCGAAACCGAACACAGTCCCCGCACCCCCACCCAGGCGCGCACCACGCGACCCAGCTGAAACGAGGCTCAACATCGGCAACAACGGGAAGAGGCCCATTTCAACCTCTGAGCACGCGTAGACTGCCCCGATGGTCCTCAAGCGGTTCGAGCGCGCGCTCGAACGTATCTTCGAAGACGGCATTGCCCGGCCTTTCCGAAGCGGTCTGCAACCGATCGAAATCGGCAAGCGAATCACCCGCGAAATGGATGACAAGCGAACGGTCGGCACCGAACGTCTCATCGCCCCCAACCATTTTCTGGTGACGGTGTCGGCGGAGGACCGCGCAGTTTGCGCCTTATGAAGAAGCCCTCTCGCGAGCTCGCCACAACCGCTCGCCAACACGCCCGCGAAGAAGGGTACGGTCTGGTCAGCCGGGTCGAAGTGCGTTTCCGGACCAGCCCCAAAATGAAGCCCGGCGGACTCAACGTCCAAGGAGTCATCGACCAGGACATCAGCGGACCCACCGCTGAGCTCCTCCTCGAGGACGGTAGCCGCCTCCCCATAGGCATCGACACCGTCGAGATTGGCCGAACCCCCGAAAGTGCCGTCACCCTGTCCGACCCTCGAGTCTCCCGTCAGCACGCACGCATCGTTCGGCGCAACGACGTCCACGTACTCGAAGACCTCGGATCGACCAACGGCACGACCGTCAACGGCACGCTGGTTCGCAGCCACATCTTGTCCGATCACGACCGCATAACGATCGGGTCGACGACGATGATCTATGAAAGCTTGTGAGCCGTGCCTGAGTCGATCCTGACAATCCTCAAACTGTGCTTCCTAGCGTTGCTCTACCTCTTTATGGCACGCGTCATCCGCACGGTATGGATCCAGATCAGCGAAGCCGACAACGAAGGCATCACAGCGGCGGGCCCCGAAACGGTAAAGAGCCGCCAACGCCGCAACCGTCCCACAAAACTGCAGATCAAGTCGCCGCGCGACCGCGCTGGCACGACCTATGAGGTCGACCACGAACTCACGATCGGCCGGGCGGCGGGCTGCGCCGTCGCGGTGCCAGATGACAGTTACGCCTCACAGCTTCACGCTCGAGTCTTCGTCCGCGATGGCAACATGTATGTCGAGGACCTAGGTTCAACCAATGGGACGACGGTCAACGGCAAGCAACTTACCGAGGCTCGCCGCCTAAAGAACGGGGACCGAATCGAGGTCGGCCACACGATCTTTGAGGTAGCCAAATGAAGTTGGTGGGTGCGGGTAAAAGCGATGTTGGTCGGGTCAGATCGGGGAACGAAGACGCGTTCCTCGTCGACCATGGCCGGTCACTGTTCGCTGTCGCTGACGGTATGGGCGGGCATCAAGCTGGCGAGATCGCTTCGCACACGGCCATCGAAACCTTGCGTGCCGAGTTCGACGCCGAGGACGACATCAGCGACGCCATCGTCCAGGCCAACCGGGCCGTCTATACCAAAGCCCATTCGAACGCCGAGTGGGAAGGCATGGGCACCACACTGACCGCTGTCGCTGTCATCGGGCGATTGGCGATCGTGGGCCACGTGGGAGATTCGCGCACGTACCTGTTGCGCGACGGCAAGTTGCGCCGCGTCACCGACGACCACTCTCTGGTTGAACAACTCGTCCGCGAAGGACGCCTGACTCGGGAACAAGCAGCTAACCACCCGCAGCGCTCGATCATCACCCGTGCCCTAGGCGTATCGTCCAAGGTTCAGGTCGACACCAACCACGTTCACCTGCACGACAAGGACCGATTCTTGTTGTGCTCTGACGGGTTGACCTCGATGGTCGACGACGACTCCCTCGCCGAGGTCTTGCGAAAAAACCGAGATCCAAAACGTGCGGTGAGTCGCCTGATCGACCTCGCCAACCACGCTGGCGGGGAGGACAACATCACCGCCGTCGTCCTCGACGTGCAGATCGACCCCGGCGACCCCGCACCCAACGGTGACACGACCGGCACCATCGACCTATCCGGTGGGATCACCATCACGCAGCCATCCCGGCGACGACGACGCCGACAGGCAGATTCCGAGAACGGCGATGCAAGCGACGATGGCACCGTCCGAGGTGCTGCAGAGACACCCAAGCCCGTTCACAACACCGACGACGTCGGGACCGCGCCGCTACAGATACCGCAAGAAGAACGTCCCGTCGACGACGGGCTCAACCTCGCCGATGTGCCCAGCCCCACACCGGCCCCACAACGACCAGCAAAAACCGGTCGAGTGGCCAAAACGCGAAGCCGCAGCCGCATCATTTTGGGAACGCTCGGCGTCACCGCCCTCGTTCTGGCGATTCTCGGCATCGGATATTGGACGGTCAGCTGGTACGCCAGCTCGAATTACTTTGTCGACGCGGCCGAGGGCAGCGTGGTGATCTACCGGGGAACCCCCGGGGGATTTCTCACCTGGGATCCAGAGATCGCCGAAGTGACCGACCTCAAAGTCGACGACCTGTCCGATGCGACCACCCGCATGGTCGGAGACCAACGAGAGTTCGACAGTCTGAGCAAAGCGCAGGCGTTCGTCGACCGCCTTGCTGCCTTGAGCGCCGCAGACCGCACGACTCAATCGACGATGGTCGCGACGTCGTCGACGTTGCCGTTCATCCCCGGCGTCACACCACCGCTCGGCGCCACGACAACGACGAATCCTGCTTCTAACCCCACCCCGACTCCAACGACGGTGCCGTGAGCAGCAGACGCCAAGCAAAGAGACAGTCACAAGCCGTCGGAGCGGATGTCATCGTCGCCAACCCGGCCCTGCGCTGGCGCGAGCTGGGTTTGTTGCTCCTGGCCTTCATCGTGGTGTCGGTCGGCTACGTCCTGTCGGCTTTAGGTCGACAAGAAGAGCTGAACACCCAGGTCGGGTTATCGCTCGGTCTGGTCTTGGCGCTGTTTCTTGCCGCGCACCTCTCGATCCGCCTCTTGGTACCGGCAGCCGACGCAACCCTTCTCCCGCTTACGGCGCTGCTGACCGGGATGGGTTTCGTCATCATCAGTCGGCTCGACCATGACCTGGCGGTCGCTCAGCTTCGATGGGCTGCCTTCGCCACACTCGCGTTCTTCCTCACGTTGCTATTCACCAGAGACATACAGCGGCTCCAGCATTACCGGTACACCTTTTTCTTGTTGGGCATCGGATTTTTGTTGATGCCGCTCGTCCCTGGACTTGGCCGTGGCGAGATCAACGGGTCACAACTCTGGATCCGGGTGGGCGGGCTGAACTTCCAGCCGGGCGAGGTTGCCAAGGTCTTGTTGGTGATCTTCGTCGCTGGCTTCCTGGACGAAAAACGTGAGCTGCTCTCGATCGCAACCCGTCGACTCGGACCGCTTCGCATCCCCGACATCAGGCATTTTGTGCCCCTCCTCCTCGCTTGGGGCGTCTCGCTTCTCGTCATGCTTTTCGAACGCGACCTCGGCTCATCGCTGCTGTTTTACGCGGTCTTCCTCGTCATGATCTATGTCGCGACGAACAGGGTTTCCTACGTCATCATCGGTCTCGCGGTCTTTGCGCTCGGTGCGACGTTGGCGGCACAGGCCTTCCCCCATGTCCACGACCGCGTCGTGACCTGGCTGCACCCGTGGGACGGCATAGAAAACGGGGTCACACAGCTTCAGCAAGCGCTCTTCGCGTTCGGATCGGGTGGTTTCGCGGGGACCGGCTTGAACCTCGGCCGCCCCGATCTCATCCCCCAGGTTCAAACCGACTTCGTCTTTGCCGCTGTCGGTGAAGAGCTCGGGCTCCTCGGCACGACGGGGATCCTCATTGCGTACATGCTGTTCGCTGGCAGCGGCTTTCGCATCGCCGCCGAGAACAATCGCCCATTTCTCAAACTCTTGGCAGTCGGTCTGACGACGGCGATCGCGATCCAAACCATCGTCATCCTCGGAGGGGTCACGCGAGTCATCCCGCTCACCGGCATTACCCTTCCCTTCTTCTCCTACGGCGGGTCTTCGTTGATCGCCAACTTCGTGATCGTCGCGATGCTGCTGCGCATCAGCGAGCCCCGGCAACGCGCCGGTGCCAACGCTCTCGCTGCGCAAGATGCCCGCCGTGCTCGTGAAGTTCAACGGGCTCAGGTGGTGGGAAGCCCAGCATGAACGCAGCGATCCGCAAGGTCACCCTCGTCATCATGCTGCTGTTTCTCGTGATTTTCGTGCAGCTCAACTACCTGCAAGTCGTCACCGCCGATGACCTGGCCAGCAATCCATATAACCGCCGTGATCTGCTGCGCGATATGGCAAGCGAGCGCGGGGACATCTACACAGCTGACGGCGAGCTCGTCGCTATCAGCGAAGAGACCGATGACGAACTCGAATGGATCCGCAAGTATCCGTTCGCCGAAATGTTCGCCCAGATCTCGGGCTATTGGTCCTATCAATACTTTGCCGAAGGCCTCGAACGTTCCTACAACGACGAACTGACAGGGCGGACGCCCGAACTTGAGTTCCGCGACCTGTCCGAGATCCTCATGGACACCCGGCAGCTCGGCACACTTCGCCTGACCATCGACTCAAAAGCTCAGCGCGCGGCCATTAACGCACTCGGCGGACTTGAAGGCTCGGTGGTTGCTATGGACCCCCAGACCGGGGCCATCTTGGCGATGTATTCGAACCCGACCTATGACCCAAACCTGCTGGCGGTGCACGACCGCGACACCCTCGATGCCAACTACCACCGCCTGATCGACGACCCACAAAAGCCGACGGTCGCGCACTCCTACCGAGAGATTTTCGCTCCCGGATCAACCTTCAAAGTCATCACCGCTGCGTCCGCTATCGAAATGGGCTATGCAACGCCCGACTCGAATTATCCGGTCCTAACGGCCCTCGACCTTCCCCTCACCAACCTGACCCTCAAGAACTACGGCGGGTCATCGTGCGGGGGTACCTTGACCGAGTCCTTCAAACGATCCTGTAACACCTCGTTTGGCGAGATAGCACTCGACATGGGTGACGATTTCGCAAAAGCCCTCGATAACTGGGGTGTTGACCAGGCCCCACCCATCGATCTACTCCCGGGGGCTGCGACGGGGACCGCCCCTCAAGTCGGCAACTTCTCTCAGCAGAAACCGCAGTTCGCATATGCAGGTATCGGTCAGGGCGATGTGTCTGTCACCCCTCTGTATATGTGCATGGTTGCCGCGACGATCGCTAATGAGGGCAAGATGATGACCCCTCACGTCGTGGACCAGGTACTCGATTCAGACGGCAAGGTGGTAGAGCGCATCACTCCAAAAGTGTGGCGTGAGCCGATCAGCCCCGATACGGCTGGTCAGGTCAAGGACATGATGATCGCCGTCGTCAACGAAGGAGGCACCGGGACCCGCGCCGCAATCGACGGGGTCGTCGTTGCGGGCAAGACCGGAACTGCACAGGTCAACGGTCAAGACCCCGGTGCGTGGTTCGTAGCGTTTGCCCCGGCCGACAATCCTACGGTGGCGATTGCCGTCCACGTCGAGGACGGCGGCAACGTCGGAGGCAACGCATCGGGTGGTGTCGTTGCGGCGCCGATCGCTCGGCAGGTGCTGGAGGCCATCCTGTGAACGGCCTCATCTTCGCCAATCGATATGAGGTGATCGAACCAATCGCCAAGGGTGGTATGGCCGAGGTCTTCCTCGCCGAAGACCGCCTGCTCAATCGGCCCGTGGCCATCAAGGTGCTGTTCCCCGAATACGCCCGCGATGAAGCCTTCGTCGAACGGTTCCGCCGCGAAGCCCGAGCCGCCGGATCATTGCAGCACCCCAACATCGTCGGCGTCTACGACTGGGGCGCCGAACACGGCACGTACTTCATCGTGATGGAATACATCCCCGGTGAGACATTGCGCTCCCTGTTGAAGCGCTACGGGGCGCTGCCGCCGAACGAGGTTGCACGGATCGGGGCCGATATTGCTGGAGCGCTGCACTTCGCGCACGGGCGCGGTGTGGTCCACCGCGATGTGAAACCGGGCAATGTGCTCGTCACCCCCGACGGCGATGTCGAGGTAACCGACTTCGGTATCGCGCAGGCTGGCCCCAGCCAAGACCTCACCCAGACCGGTTCGGTCATGGGGACAGCCAACTATTTCTCACCTGAGCAGGCGCAAGGGTTGCCCGTCGACCATCGCTCCGACGTGTATTCCCTCGGCGTAGTGCTCTACGAAATGTCGACCGGTCGACCACCGTTCCGGGGAGATAATCCCGTGGCGGTCGCGTATAAGCACGTGCGCGAACAAGCCACCGCGCCGTCAAAGATCAACCCGAATGTGCCCAAGAGCCTCGAGTTCGTCATCGGGACCGCTATGGCCAAGCGGCCCGAACATCGCTATGCCGATGCGGGTGAGCTTCGGACCGACCTGCGGCGACTGCTCCGCAACGAACCTCCCAAAGGTTCGTCCATGGTGGGCCGCTCAGGTGCAGCGCGACGACCGACCTCACAAGACGCCGAACGCCAGATCCGTCCTCGAAAACGGAACGGCACACCGCTGATGATCGCAGGCCTCGTGATGTTGATCGTCGCGGCCGTCGCTCTCATCATGTTGCTCATCCAACAGTTGCGAGACAAAGAGGGATCGGGCAAAGAGTTCATGATGGAAAGCTCCATCGGCCAGACCGAAGAGGTCGCGGTCAACGTCTTTGAGGGCCTCGGCCTGGAAGTGATCGTCGAGCGCAAAGCCAACGAACGGTTCCCCGCTGGGAGGGTGTTCGATCAGGACCCTGGCGAAGGCATCATCGTTTCGCCTGGTAGCGAAGTGACTCTGTGGGTGAGTGACGGCGATACACCCGATGTCGTCCCCGGTGGCATCGTCGGGTCATCCGCCGAACAGGTAACCCAGATGCTCGAGGGTTTGGATCTTGGTCTCACCATCACCACCACCCGCGAACGCTCCGAGGAGATCGAACGAGACGCCGTCATCTCGGTCGACCCGGGCGAGCGCCAGCCCCTGACGACCGATCAGACGGTGACCCTCGTCGTCAGCGACGGCCCCGAAGATGGAACGGTTCCGACGGGACTATTGGGCCTCCCCTATAACGAAGTTCGGGACCTGATCAAAGAAGCCGGTTTTCTGCCGACACCGGGTCTGGTCCAAGACGGGTCGGTCGAGCCAGGCAACGTGATTCGCGTCATTCCTGACCAGGGCTCCGAATTGCAGAAGGGCAGCGAGGTTCAAGTCATCGTCGCAGCAGGCACCTCAAATGTGGGCCAGACGCCGAATGTCGGCGCACAGACCGCTGTGCCGAGCGTCCTCGGTCAGGATCCGAGCACCGCACGGGCCAATCTGCAAGCAGCGGGTTTCAACGTTGAAGTGAACGCATCGCCTGGGGAACCAACCAGCGATCCGGCAAAAGTCGGGACGATCGTCGCCCAAGAGCCCTTGACCGGGACCGCGGCCAGCGGTTCGACGATTCGCATCGCTGTCGGGGTTCCCGCCGGTTGATCCGCCCGTTGATCCGCCCGTTGATGTTTCAGAGGCCGCAGCCATCGAACGGCGAACGACGCCTTATGCCGGTATCGGCCAGGTGACCACCAGCTCGTCACCTTCTTGAAGCGACCGCCAACGGTCGAGCATGTCGTCTAGCTGCTGATCGAGCGATGTTTGCTCTCTCGCACGCCACGCGAAATAGATCTCGTTCACTTGTACCTCAGCGGTTTGTAGCTCCCTGAGGTGGTGGTTGATGACGGCGATACCCTGCGGCGTGCGCTTGCGCCCAAGGGTTTTGAAGGTGGCGCCTGCAGCAACGCACCCCCAGAACCCATAGGTCAGACCGAGCGCATCTTCGATCACAAACGTATACAGGTCATGGGGCAAGTCACCACCGGCGGCCATCGTCGGGCCGGGGACAATGATGCGTTTTGGCCGTTCAGCCACCCATGTGCAGCCTCGACCGATCCGCCGAAAGCGGATGGTCATCAGACGTCCAGCCTTCTTGCTGACGCGCCGCCCGCTCACGCAGCATCATCTCCTCGACTCGGTACTCATTGTCCGGCCACGTTCTGTCACTCAAAAATGCTGTCCTGTGAGACCCAGCGTGGACCTCAACGTGGAGTTCCTCACAGGACTCCTCGTGCCCTGGTGTCTGGCATCGACATCGGTGTATGGATCGGTGAATCCGACGCGTCATTCCCAACGACGAGATCTCATCAATTCGCGCACGACGCCGTCACCCCACCGTGTTGCTGGGTTTGAGGCTCGGTCCGGCGCGCCAGCACCGCCGGGCATCGGGCTCGGCGGCGCTGATCTAGGTGGGTGTGTCAAACGTCGGTGTGCGGATCGGCGATCCGGCGCGCCACTCGCAAGGACGAGATTTCGTCTCTACCCGTACGTAATGGCGGAATTGAGGACGCCGAGAGTGGTGATGCCAGGACGTCGAGAAGTGCGCCACGCGTTTGACACCAGCCACGCCTAGGACGAAAGCAGTGTCCGGTAGCCAGCCTCGACTTCTTCCTGCGTGAGCAGCGTGGGAACCGGGTAGTTCATGTGAACTTCGGCGCACGCCTCGACGGCCAGGGCGGGGATGTCGGCCGCCAACAGCGCGGGGACCGTAGGTTCCATACCGATATCGGCCTTGAGGGCACGCACCGCTGCGATGAACGCATCGGCCTTTGACTCTTTGGTACCCGTCTTGATACCGATGATCTCGGCCATCTCGGCAAGCTGATCGATCGAGTCGTCCCGTGATGCGTCCAAGACGACCGGCAACGCCGCGGCGTTAGCAACACCATGCGGAATGCCGTACTTGACTCCCATGGCGTGAGCCATGGCATGCACGTAACCGAGCGACGTTCGGGTGAACGCAAGCCCCGCGTAATAGGCGGCAAACAACATGCCTTTACGGGCGACGATCTGCTTGCCGTCGTGTACGGCGACGGGCAGGTGCTTGAAAATCAACCGAAGCGAGATCGCCGCGTAGCGCTTCGATTCGGGGCTCGCCGTTTTTGCGAGGTACGACTCGACCGCATGGGTAAGCGCGTCCATACCGGTCGCGGCCGTGATGGCTGGCGGCAGACCGAGCATGAGGTCGGGGTCGAGAGCGATCATCAACGGCACGACTTTGAGGTCGAGCAAGAACTTCTTCTTATGTGAATCTGCTTCGCCCACAACGGCGCCAGCGGAGACCTCGGATCCGGTCCCGGCAGTGGTCGGAATGGCAAACAGCGGGATCATCTGCTTGCGGAGCTTGAAGCGACCCTCGAGCTCTTCGGCAGGCTTGCCGTTCGACACCGAAGCGGCAGCGACCTTGGCAACATCGATCGGAGAACCACCGCCGAGCGCCAACATCGAATCACAGCCCTGCGCCCTATAGGTGTCGATACAGGCATTGACCTCGGTGTAGGTCGGATCGGGCAGCACCCCGGTGTACAGCGCCCACGGAACACCTGCGGCGTCCAACAGGTCGGTGATCTTGCCGACGATGCCGACCTGGACGAGACCTTCGTCGGTCACGATCAGGAGCTTCTTTACTTCGATGTCACCGATCGCTTCGGCGAGTTCAGCGCTTGAGCCACTGCCGGCGAAGGTGACCGGGATCGGCACCTGCATGAGTTTGAACGCCAACTTGCCAACGTCGACGGACCGCTTGTGTAAAAACTCTTTCAACACGTCAGGAGTTCCCTTCGGGATGCTTGGACCACAACGTCCGGGTCCAGCGCGCCCACCAGGCGTTCAAGCAACCCGGGGCAAAGGTGGATGCGCATACTTTTTGATCAACCGGGGAGGCTAACGCAACCGCGGTCTCGTTGGTAGGCCAAACCTGCCTTGTTGGGCCGTCGTCCCCCCGGGGCGCCGTTCCATCCTGGCGAGCACCTTTCTGAGAACCACCATTCCGACTTCTTCAGCTCCGGCGGGGAGCCCCGCGACACCGTTCGCGGCCACGGCGACAAGCGCCCCCCGCATCGCCGCTCTGAGTATCAGGGCTCAGTACCGGAGCAACACCAGGACTCAGCACCCAAGCAACACCAAACCAGCGACAGAACAACAGCACCAGAACCCAGTACCGAGGCAGAACCATGGGCGGGTGTCGGGACTGACAGCCAGGCCGGAGTCCCAGGCTTGGAACGATCTCAAGCGCAGTTCGTTGAGCGGTCCGCTGGGCGTCGCGCGAGACTTCGAGGCGTCCCGACAAGCTTCTGGGACATTCTTCACCGACAACCGACTTGGGACCGTTATGACTACTGGTGACGCCTCGATCATCTATACCTTGACCGACGAAGCCCCCGCGCTTGCGACCCGCTCGCTGCTACCGATCGTTCAGGCGTTCGCTAGCGCCGCGTCCGTGCCGGTCGAAACCCGGGATATCTCGCTCGCCGCCCGCATTCTGGCAGCGTTCCCCGAGGTGCTCACCGCCGACCAGCAAGTGCCCGACTCCCTCGCCGAACTGGGGCAGCTGGCGTCCCGTCCCGAAGCCAACATCATCAAGCTTCCCAACATCAGCGCATCGGTACCGCAGCTGGACGCGGCGATCGCGGAGCTACGAGCCAAGGATTACGCGCTGCCGGATTACCCCGACGATCCCCAGACCGAACAAGAACAATGGGTCAAGATTCGCTACGACAAGGTGAAGGGCAGTGCGGTTAACCCGGTCTTGCGCGAAGGCAACTCCGACCGGCGTGCGCCTGCGTCGGTGAAGGCATTTGCCCGCGCAAACCCGCATTCGATGGGCGCGTGGTCGCCCGATTCAAAGACCCGCGTCGCGACCATGGGCGCCGACGATTTCCGCTCGACCGAACTCTCGGTCACGCTGCCAGCGGACGACATCGTCCAGATCACCTTTCACGGCGATGACGGCTCAACCTACGAACTCCGCGATGCCATTCCGCTTCTACAAGGCGAGGTGATCGACGCTGCGGTGATGCGAAAAGAACAGCTCGTGGCATTTCTCCAGGGCGAGATTGCGCAGGCGAACGCAAACGATGTGCTGTTTTCGCTGCATATGAAGGCCACGATGATGAAGGTGTCGGACCCGATCATCTTTGGTCACGCAGTCCGCGCCTTTTTTGAGCCGCTGTTCGATGAGATGGGCGAGCAGCTCGAAGCGGCGGGGGCCGACGCCAACGACGGATTTGGCAGCGTGCTCGCGGCTATCGAGAACCTTTCCAAGCCAGATCAGCAGACCGCGGCGGACCTCATCCAAAAGTCGTACCGTGACGGGCCCGCGGTCGCGATGGTCGACTCCGATAAGGGCATCACCAATCTGAATGTGCCCTCTGATGTGATCATCGATGCGTCGATGCCAGCGATGATCCGCACATCTGGACAGATGTGGAATGCCGCAGGTGAGCAGCAAGACACCTTGGCAGTCATCCCGGATTCGAGCTACGCGGGCATCTATCAGGTGGTGATCGAGGACTGCATCGCTCATGGCGCTTTCGATCCGACAACGATGGGTACGACCCCGAATGTGGGGCTGATGGCCCAAAAAGCTGAGGAATACGGCTCACACGACAAGACCTTTGAGATCGCGTCGTCGGGTGAGGTGCGGGTGACCAATCGTGCGGGCGACACGGTGTTGCACCACCGGGTTGCAGCTGGCGACATCTGGCGGATGTGCCAAACCAAGGACCAGCCAATTCGGGACTGGGTGAAGTTGGCGGTTCTGCGGGCCCGGGCGACGGGCGCACCAGCGGTGTTCTGGCTCGACGCCGATCGCGCCCACGACGCCGAACTGATCGCGAAGGTGCGCAACTATCTCGGCGACCACGACACCGCCGAACTCGATATCCGCATCATGGCGCCGATGGACGCTATGGCCTTCACGGTCGGCCGTGCCCGGGCGGGCCACGACACGATCTCGGTCACCGGCAACGTTTTGCGTGACTATCTGACCGACCTGTTCCCGATCTTGGAGCTCGGCACAAGCGCCAAAATGCTGTCGATCGTGCCGCTTATGAATGGCGGCGGTCTGTTCGAAACGGGTGCGGGAGGATCGGCTCCCAAACATGTTCAGCAGTTTGTGGCCGAAGACCATCTTCGGTGGGATTCGCTAGGTGAGTTCCTGGCGCTGGCAGTGTCGTTCGAGCAATTCGCAACCCACGCGAACAACGGCTCGGCACAGGTATTGGCCGACACGCTCGATGCTGCGACCGGACGCGTCTTGCAGGAGAACAGATCGCCATCGCGCAAAGTCCACGAGCTCGACAACCGGGGAAGCCACTTCTATTTGGCGCTTTATTGGGCCCAAGAACTCGCCGCCGAAACCACCGACCAAGACCTTGCCGACCGGTTCGCTCCGCTCGCTGAACAGTTGACCCGACATGAGCACACGATCGTTGCTGAACTCAACGACGTCCAGGGTCCATCGGTCGATATCGGCGGCTACTACCTGCCAGACGAGACGCTTGTCAGCGCCGCGATGCGACCCTCTGCGACCTTCAACACCGCTCTCGACGAGTTCAACGCCGAAACAGCACGGCGCGCCAGCATTGGGTAGCAGCATTGGCTAGCTGCCGGTTGGCCTCCTTCTGAGAGCTGGCTGAAGCTGCAGGCGTCTTCATCGCGCTCTCAGCTCGACTTCAGGGTTGGAGCGGCACGCTGTGGTTGTTCAAACAGAAGGGACAACCACCATGGAACCGACCAACTCTCACAGAGCAAACAACACGTCGAAAGATCTACACAACCCGTCATGGATGCGACGGAGGCTGGCCGTCCCGGCCATGGCGATCGCGCTCACTATCGGTGCTGGGTCAGCTGCGGTCGCCAGCTCGCTACACGCATCGACGACCGCTGCTGCCGCCGTGCTCACGAGCGATACGTCAACCGCAGACGCATCGACGGCCAACACCGTGGCAAGCCAACTCGCGAACGCTTCGAGCAGCTCGAACAGCTCGGTGGCAGCATCGACAGCGACAGCAGGTACAGGCACAGCATCTCAGACCGCTTCCCAGAGCGTCGCGACCGCTCAGATGAGTGTTCACTCACGTTCGGGAGGCAGCTAGTTCTGGTGTGCTGGCAGGTCAGAACGCCGATGGAATGGGCGTTCACACTCCGTCACGACCAATAACCCAGGAGCGCCAAAGAGGTGGACCGATACTCATCGATCGATGACCCCCAGCGTGCCACGCACCCGCGGCAGAACACCCTGCCAGGACAACCAAGCCGGTGCTGTTCAACGGTCGATGAGCTGACGTGGTGATGCAACAAATCCCCCGCCGAGCGGTGGAACCAAGCTGCACCGGTCGAGGAATACTCCGACCTTCGTGTCGCCGACGAACGTGTCGCCGAGCAGCACAACGCTTCTGCCAGAACGAAATCGGTACGCATCCCCGCGGTTCGGTTCGGCCCCAGCAGGGTTGATCCGACCTGCCCGCCAGCCGAGCTTGTCCACCAGTGAGCGTCCACGACGGCCGCGGCCAGCAACACGCAGAAAGCGTCGAGGGCGAGGAGCACGGTGGATGAACCGCGGGTGCGTCCAACGCGGAGAACGGTGTTTGGTTTGATCTGTGCTCGTACCGTCGGAGGCATGCGTCAGAGGGGTTATGCTTCCCTCCAATGATGAACCAGGCGGAGAAAATTGCGTAGACGCGCCGTGGGCCGGACCGTGCTCGACAAGCCGTTTTGGTCAAAGCTTTGCGCGTCTGTCACCTTCGCGATCCTCCTGGCAATGTTGCTCGTGACCGGGCAGTCGGGCGCACAATCTGACGCCTCAGACGACCCGGTTCTCCAAGGAACGCTGTCGGTTCGCGACTCAGAAGGTGAAAAGAACCCCGTACCCGATGTGAGCATTACCGTCGCTGATGGTGCTGACAGCATCGGCGCAACGGTGTCCGGCGAAGACGGCACCTTCGAAATTCCGGTACCTCTCAACGGCGCCGAAGAACGTGTCGTCGCGGTCACCCTCGAAGAAGACACGTTGCCGAACGGCGTCAATCTGCGCAATCCAGACCGCAACCCGCTGCAGATTACCGTCCGGGCCCAGAGCGGCGGGCGGGCCGTGTTTGGACTCGATGACGAAGCGGTGGAAAACACCTATGCCGCCGATACCGGCGTCACGATGCGGCGGGTGCTTCAGCTCAGCGCGGAAGGCATCAAGCTCGGTTTGATCCTCGCCCTTGCGGCAATGGGACTATCCCTGGTCTTTGGCACCACCGGGCTGGTCAACTTCGCCCATGGCGAGATGATCACCTGGGGAGCGCTGGTCGCGTTCTTTTTTAATGCCTATGGTCTCGCCGGGATCTTTGGGTTTCTAGCTGGCGGTCTGCCCCTCATCGGCACCGGCGGGAACCTCGTGTTTGCGGCCATCGCTGCCCTGATCATCGCCTTCCTGACCGGCATGGCCATGGACCGATTCATCTTTCGACGCCTGCGTCGTCGAGGTATAGGGCTGACATCCCAACTCGTCATCACCATCGGACTCTCGATGGCTATCCGCTATTCGTTTTTGTACGTCTTTCGCGGTGACCCCCGGTCCTTCAAAGACTGGGCGGTCCAAAAGGGTGTCGATATCGGTCCGATCACCCTGGCACCCAAGGACCTCTGGACGATCGGCATTTCACTCGTCGTCCTGATCGCTGCTGGCCTGATGTTGCAGCGAACCCGTATCGGAAAGGCGATGCGAGCCGTTGCGGACAATCGCGACCTTGCCGCATCCTCGGGTATCGACGTCGAACGCGTCATCATTTTGGTATGGGGTTATGGCGCGGTCCTCGCCGCCCTGTCGGGAATCTTGTTCGGCTTAGGCGAATCGGTGCGTTGGGACATGGGATTCCGCTTGCTGCTCATGGTCTTTGCTGGCGTCACTCTCGGCGGGCTAGGAACCGCGTTTGGCGCCCTCGTCGGCAGCCTTGTTGTCGGCATCTTCATTCAGGTCTCGACGTTGTTCATTTCACCCGAACTCAAGAGCGTCGGCGCTCTACTCATCCTGGTGTTGATTCTCGTGGCACGACCCCAAGGCATCCTGGGTCAGAAGGAGAGGATCGGCTAGATCATGGATTGGGGATCGATCTTCGAAGGCGCAATCCGGGCGGCATTCGACCTCGATGCGGTCGTGTTTGCGATCGCGGCCATCGGGCTGAACATTCATTTTGGATACACCGGACTACTCAACTTTGGTCAGGTCGGCTTCATGGCCGCGGGTGCATATGGCGTTGGGATCGCCACTACCTATTTTGGGTGGAATCCGTGGGTTGCCCTGGTCGTCGGCATCTTGGCTGCGGTCGTGTTGGCACTCATCTTGGGGTTGCCAACGCTGCGTCTTCGAGCGGACTATTTGGCGATTGTGACCATCGCGACCAGCGAGATTCTGCGCCTGTCGTTTCGATCGGTATCGCTCCGAGAATTCTCGGGCGGCTCCAACGGCATCAACGGCTTCGCCAACGCTTTCTACGCTTGGAGCCCGTTTGATCCTCAGGTCCAGTACGGGATACGGATCCCAGGCATCGACCTATCTATCAAGTTCTTTGGTAACCGCGCGTGGATCCTCCTGATCGGTTGGATCGTGGTCGTCGCCTTGTTGATCTTCGTGCGTCTTGCGGTGAGCAGCCCGTGGGGTCGGGTACTCAAAGCAATCCGCGAAGACGAGGATGCCGTGCGCGCCCTAGGCAAAAACGCGTACTGGTTCAAGGTTCAATCACTCATCGTCGGTGGTGTGATCGGAGCGATCGGCGGCATGGTGCTGTCGATCGGCACTCAAACCGTGCAGCCCGACGTCTATTCGACTTCGCTGACGTTCTTTGTCTGGACGGCGCTGATCTTGGGTGGTGTCGGACGTACGTGGTCGCCCGTCATCGGTGCGATGATCTTTTGGGTGTTGCTGTCCTTCACCGAAGGGGTGCTGCGCCAGGGTGTTGAAAACAACTATCTGCCCGACTGGCTCATCGACGGTGTCCAAGTCGGACAGGTTCGCTTCATCATGGTCGGCCTCGGCCTGTGTGCGTTGTTGATCTTCCGCCCGCAGGGGATCTTCGGCGACCGCAACGAAATGGCGCTGGAGGACCGATGATGTCTGACCGAGCCACGGCTTCACTTGACGGACTCGCCGAACAGCCGGGCGTTCCGAAACCGGACCCGATTTTGACCGTGTCGAATGTGTCACGTTCCTTTGGTGGGTTGAAGGCCGTCGACGTCGAACACCTCGAGATTCAGCGCGGCATGATCACCGCGCTTATCGGACCGAACGGCGCGGGCAAAACAACCTTCTTCAACCTGATGACCGGCTTCGATCAGGCCGACACCGGCGAGCGGGTGTTTAACGGTGAACGCTTGTCGCGACGCGCTGGATCAGCACCGGCACGGCGAGCTGTCGCCAGCGCCGGTGTCGTCACCGTTGCGTTGCTCGGGGGACTGGTCGTCGGCGGCGCCGTTGGACAAGGAAATGTCCGTCTCGGCCAGATCTTGGGATTCGTTGTTGGTTTGACGTTGCTGTTTTTTGGTAACCGAATGCTGCTGACCAGCCCTCCGGGTCCACGTTCGAACGCCTTCCTGGACGGACGAGCGGCCCGACCGTTGTACGGCATCGCCGGGCTTGCCACCGGTCTTGTCGTGAGTGAAATCGCCGTGTGGGCGACACATCTCGATGGCCGTTGGTCTACCCTGCTGCCGTTTTTTGGCACGGTTTCGTCGGGCATTTTGGGTTTTGCCCTCGGCTCCTACGTCCAAGGGCCCTATTCACCTCATGAACTCGCTCAACATGGCATGGTCAGAACCTTCCAGCTCACCAAATCACTGACGAAGCTGCCGGTCATCCAGAACATGGCGCTGGGAGCCAAGGGGCAGGTGGGTGAACGACTCTCACGTGGACTGATCCATCCTTTGTGGACCGACCAGGAAGCGTCGATCGAAGAGCGCGCCGACGAACTATTGAAACGCTTCAAACTCGACCATATGCGCAACGAGTTCGCGGGCACACTGTCGGGCGGGCAACGCAAGCTTCTCGAAATGGCCCGTGCGTTGATGACCGACCCGACGTTGGTGATGCTCGACGAGCCGATGGCAGGGGTGAACCCAGCGTTGACTCAAAGCCTTCTTGAACATATCCAAGGTCTACGAGACGACGGGCTGACCGTGGTCTTCGTCGAACACGACATGGACGTCGTATCCGAAATTTCAGACTGGGTTGTCGTCATGGCCGAAGGACGAATCATCGCAGAAGGTCCGCCCGTCGCGATCGGTCGCAATCAGCAAGTGATCGATGCCTATTTGGGTTCCGACCACGAGTCGAACCTCGTCCGTACCGTCGATGGAACCGGTACCCGCGACGCACCCACCCGGGAAGCACCCACCGGCGACGTCACAACCAGCGACGACACCACCGGCAAAGGCAGTGACGGTGCGAGCAATAGCGACGGGGGTGTCTGATGAGCGAACAACAACCCGGTTTGATCGTCAAGATCGAGAACGTCGTCGCTGGCTACGTGCCCGACGTCGACATCTTGAACGGCTGTGACCTGCACGTCGAAAAAGGTGAACTGATCGGGATTGTCGGCCCAAACGGTGCTGGCAAGTCGACCCTGCTCAAGACCCTGTTCGGGTTGATCCCGGTCCGTTCGGGAGTGGTTGAGTACCGGGGCGAAAGCATCGTGGGGTTACGTGCTCACGAGTTGGTGTCTCGAGGCATTGCCTATGTGCCCCAGACAGAGAATGTCTTTCCGCGACTCACGATCTCTGAAAACCTTGAAATGGGTTGCTTCTTAGAGCCCAAATCATTTCCCAAAAGACTCGACCGTGTCGTTGGAATGTTCCCACGCCTCGGTGAACGACTCGATCAGCGTGCCGGCTCGCTCTCTGGCGGAGAACGCCAGATGCTGGCGATGGGCCGAGCGCTCATGATGGAACCCGAAGTGTTGCTACTCGACGAACCGTCCGCTGGCTTGTCACCGAACCTCCAGGACCAGGTGTTCGTCCGCACCAAGACCATCAACCAATCGGGTGTATCCATCGTGATGGTTGAACAGAACGCGCGCCGGTGTCTACAGATCTGCGACCGGGCTTACGTGCTTGACCAGGGGACGAACGCGTACACCGGCACCGGCGAAGAGATGCTGAACGACCCCAAGGTCATCGATCTCTATCTGGGAACTCTCGCCCAAGCCCGGTAACTCAACGGAAACGGTGTACAGCGCCAAAGGGACCCAAACGGCTCATGTGAAGGGCCCGACTCAGATGACGAGTCGGGCCCTTCACTCATTTGTTGTATTTCCGCTCAGGTCGAGCGGGCAGATGCCTTGCTGAGCGGCGACCTAGCCAGCGATCTTCGCAAACCGGTACACGGTCAGCGATTCGTCGATCTGGCTGTCGTCGCCATATTCCTGGATGGCGAACGACGCCTCGGTGGGCTCACCTGCAGGCCCGAAGGTGTACGGACCACCGGCACCGTCGTAGTCGATGTCCTTGCCGTCTTTGATCAAAGCGACGCAGTCGGCAAAGTTGGTGCACTTTTCGCCGTCCCGAGTGACACCGTTGAGCTCATTTGCGATCGCTACGGGGTCATCGGACTCAGCAACCTCGGCGGCCAACGCAGTGATGATGACAGCGTCGTATGACTCTGGACCGTAGGTGAAGTCGGTCAGTTCAGAATCGACCTCGAGCATGCGGTTACGGAATTCGTCGGTCAGCTCGGGTGAGGGCAGGGTTCCCTTCATGCCTTTGAGCTCACCACCGGGGAAGTTCTTGCCCAAGGCGTTACCGATGTTGCCGTCGGTACCGTAGACGATCTTGGCGTCCGGGCCGATGCCCTTCGTGATCATCTCTTTCAAGATCTGGTCGGATTCGGCGAACCCGACAACCACGTATGCATCAGCGTTGAACGAGGACATTTCGTCGACTTCCGCGGCGAACTCGCTGGCGTTGGTGTCGTACAACGAGGTCTCAACGTCGACACCAGACTCTTCGAGCGCTTCTTTGGTGTAGCGCTGAAGGCCCTCACCATAGGGGTCTTGCCGGGCGATGATGAACACCGACTCGGCGCCTTCTTCGATCAGGGCGTCTGCCAACACGCGGCCCTGCAACACGTCGGACGGCGCGGTACGGAAGTACATGCCGTTGTCGTCGTAACAGGTGAAGTCAGGCGAGGTGTTCGCGGGGGAAATCTGGATGACGTTTGCGGACGTGATCTGGTCGATCACCGTAAAGGACACGCCCGAAGATGCTGCACCGACGATCACGTCAACGCCGTCGGCAAGCTCTTTGGTGGTTGTCGTTTTAGCGATTTCGGTGTTGGTGTCACCAGAGTCACCTTGGGTGATCTCGACATCGGCACCGAGCACGCCGCCAGCATCGTTGATTTCTTGAACGGCAAGTTCGGTACCCGCAAACTCGGGGGGTCCGAGGAAAGCGAGGTCACCCGTTTCAGGAAGCAACGTCCCGATCTTCAGCACGCCGTCACCACCGTCTTCGGTTGGTGTCGGCGGCTGCGTGGGTGTGCAGTCATCGACACTGGCCTGGTCGTCCATTTCGGCTGCTGTCGTGCTTGCGCCATCCGCTGGTTCGTCTGCCGCTTCGTCTGCGGTCGTCGTTTCACTGGTCGTATCCCCGGTATTGACGTCGCTCGCATCGTTGTCATCATCATCGGAACATGCCGACATGACGAGCATCAATACGAACACCAGACCGAGGAGTCGAAAACTCCAATTGCTTGTGCGCATGCGCATCCCTTTCACGCAGTCAGGACGCCCCGCCTTCAGGCGCCGTTTACCTGTAGGACGTCTTCTTAGCAAAGAACTGACCAACACCGAAAGACCTCACGGCAAGGAACACCTCCGAATCACTGGCCGTCAATGCCGCGAATCGACAATGTCAACGACCGCGCCAACACGAACCGACCGTTTGTCGACATCCTGAGTGCATCCACAAAAGCGAAAACCATGTCGGACCGATCTTCAGGTTGGTTTCAGGCAACGTCGGGCATTCTGTCCCCATCGACGATGAGAAGGACGGAACAATGTCGTCATCAATCCAACAGAGCAGCCCAATGGAACGGTCTTTCTGGGAACCAGCGCGGCTGACCGAATCCCAGAGTCGGCATCCCTCAGCAGTTTCTGCTGAGCGGCGAACCACGAAGCGAGCACAGGGTTCGGGTTCGGGAACAGCGTCCACATGGCAATGGGAAGCCCGCCGATGGCCAGCACCCGTGGCTCATGCCGTCGCCGTAACCGCGATGTCCCAACCCCTCCCGGTTGCTCGCCCTCGACCCCCTGCACCACCGCGGGTCGGCGTCCGATCTCGGTCGGCGGAAGTGCAGCAGACCTCGGCGCTGTCGGGTCGGCCCACCCTGCAACCCCGGCACCGTGAGCGGACGGGGGGCGTGAGGCCGATGTCTGTGACAGCTGCCAAACGAGCCGCCGCGCATCGCCGCCGGATCGCTTGGGTAGGCCTTGGCAGCGCTGGCGCATTTCTCACCCTCTTCGCCTCGATGGCCCTGCATCTTCAGTAGGGCGAACGACCAGATCTTTGGGTTGATCTTCCCGAGTAACCCAGACACCGATCAATCCTGGGCAAGCCCCTTGTTTCACTCCCGGTCCTACGCCCTAACCACAGCAACATCACCACGACGCCTATGTGTGTCTTTGTCAGAAGTCCGAGACTTCAGAAAAGGAAATTGCTCAAATGAAAGCTCCCCTGACCAAACAAAAACTCGCTGCTGCTGGAGTAGCAGCGATCGTCGCCCTCGGAGCCGGTGCCACAGCGGTGACCGCAACACTTGGTGCGGCGGACCAACAGGCCGACGGCGACACGACAACGTCGACAATCGTGAGCGAATCCACCCCATCGACCAACCCAAGCTCGAACGGCACGTCTGCGCCCAATTCGACCGATGCCGGGTGGCCCGACACCGCCAAACCGGAGGCGGGCTCCAATCCATGCTCCACAGATGGAGCGGGCCAGGGGTTGGGAAACCGCTACCCCGACGGTGACCACGCCGAAATGGGTGACCACGCCGAAATGGGTGACCACGACGGCGACCACGCCGAGATGGGCGAACGTGGCGACCACGACGGAGATTTCGACAGAGATCACGAGTCCGATGACAAGGAGTCCGATGACGGCCAGTCCGGCCGCTCACAAGCAGATGAAGCAGATGGCGCAAAAGGCGACTCGGTGCGAACGAGTCAAACCGATTCCGCCGACCACAAACGCCCCTGCAGCCCTGAGGAAATGGCTGGTCGCCAGGGAATGGGTGAACGCGGCGACCACGACGGAGATTTGGGCGGAGATTTCGACGGAGATCACGAAACCGACGATGAATCTGGGCAGCAACAGGGCCAAGCGCCGACGGGCACCCCTGGGCTACCTGGACAAATGCCCGAAAGCGGCGACATGCCCGGACGCCGCGGCGGTATGGGCCAAGCCAATACCGACTCCAACGGTCAGGGTCAGACACCAAACGTCGGAAATGCACCGCAATCAAACGACGGAACCAACAACGGCAACACCGGTAGGGGAGAATCTGGCACGAGCCAGACACCAGGGATGCAACAGCGCAGCCACTCCCAATCCTCAGGAAGCTAGATAGACAATGCGACTCCGATCGAACCGCCCCAATTTCCTAGCGATGGCACCCTTCGTGCGCACGGACGGAAGCGGAGACCCCTCAGATGCGTTTGCCGATCTCGTAGGTCTCGAAGGCCTCACCGACGATCGTTTCCGCCGCTCAGCAGGGCAAGAAAGCCAGCGACGAATCCCAGCCATGGGCTCACAAGCGCATCTCGTTGTGCACGGTGACCCACGGTTGGTCGACGGGGCGGTCGATCGGTTGTCACAGCTTGAAGATCTCTGGAGTCGGTTTCTGCCCGACAGCGATATCAGCCGGATCAACCGGGCTGATGGAGCACCCACACGGGTCGCCGCCGAGACCATCGCGGTGCTCGAACTCGCCGTCGCTGGCTGGACACGATCGTACGGGCGTTTCGACCCGACCATGGGTGTCCAGATGAACGACGCTGGCTATGACCGGCCACGCTCGTGGCAGGACTGGGAGAACCCAGACCTCGATACCGACTCTTCTGGCAGCACATCTGGCCCGGCACCCTCTGGGAACGCCTCCCCCCAGGGCGGTGCCGGGCCGCTGCCCTCAGCCGTACCGGACCTCGTTATCGATGCCGCCCGCAGCACGGTGACGCTGCCGGTGGGCTACCAACTTGACCTCGGTGGAATCGGCAAGGGAGCTGCAGCCGATGTGATCGTCACCGAGCTGATCAACCAAGGCGCCGACGGAGCGCTCGCCAATATCGGCGGCGACGTGCGGGTCAGCGGGATCCCCGCCGACGGTGGCTCCTGGCGCCTCCTGGTCAGTGAAGCCGCGGTACGCCAAGAGCCTTTGGCAACCGCCATCTTGTCGTCGGGTGGGCTTGCCACCAGCACCACCCGACGACGCCGTTGGGGCAACGATGGGCACCAGGTCCATCACCTGCTGAACCCAGCGACGGGCGTCTGCACCGACGATCGACGAGAGAGCTCGGTCGTACTCGCCTCGGTGATTGCACACACCGCCGCCGGGGCGGAAGTCGCCACCAAATCGTTCCTCGTGGGCGGTCTTAACACCAAGGTTGAAGGTGTTCGGGCCGCGCTATTGATCACCGCCGACGGCACTATTCACCGCCGCGGCCAAGCGGAGGAGTTATTCATATGACCGCCGAAACATGGTGGTACCTGGCCCGGTCGAGTGGCATTGTCGCAATGGTTTTGTCCGGACTCTCGGTGTTGTGGGGGTTGAGCGCGTCAGGTCGTTTCCTGAAACAACGCTTCACCAAGGCGTCGCTCGTCGACACGCACAAGGTTCTCGGCGCCGCCGCCCTGGTCTTTACCTGCGGACATATCGCGTCGATCATCATGAACGCACACCAAGGTTTCACGGTGGCAGACGCGTTCATCCCGTTCAGATCGCCGTTCTCAGCGAACGCGATCGCCTGGGGTATTTGCGCCTTCTACCTGCTGATTGCGGTCGAAGTGTCATCGCTGTACATGAAGCACATCCCTCGCCGACTCTGGAAGGGAATCCACCTATCCAGCTATGTCGTCTTCTTCGCTGGCATCATGCACGGCGCAGGTGCCGGGACGGACGCTGGCGAACCCGCCTACGTCGCTGGGGCCGTGCTGTTCACTGCGGTGATCTCGGTCATGACCGTTCTTCGGATCTTGAAGAGCGTGCCGAGCAGCGGCGTTCCTCAGAGTCACACGAACGCGGTTCGGCTCCACGCTCACACGCAGGGTTCTCCGGTTGCCGCCACGGGACAGCACGTCGACGTCGAGTCAGTCTTCGCTGGAAACGCCGCCTTCGGTGGTGAACCACTGTTTGCCCCGCCTGTCACGCCAGACCGACCCTGAAACCAGGGCCGGTTCCAAGTCCGCCCTGTGTTATCGATGGCGGCACGCGGTCGTTGCACGAAGCCGCAAACCCGCTGGTGCATGTGGATTTGCTGGTCCCAGCATGGGTGCGACGGATAGGCGTGCTGCGGCCCTTCGAGGTTGAACTCAGGTCCACTCCGGGTGGATTGGGGCAGAATGCGGGGCGAAGCGTCCTAGCCGACGAGGTGTCGTGAGCGAGATCATCAATCCACAAAGCGATACGGGAGCGCTCGTTCAGGTGCTGCTGATCATCGTGATGTGGTCCATCGCGTTTCATGTCGCCCGCAGCGACAAGGAAGCGCGCCTTTTGATCACGGGGATCGCCCTGTGCCTCATCGCATGGAGGGCGCTCCAAGCGGTGCATTAAACGCTGCTAGCGGTTCTGGAAAGCATCTGCTCCTGAGTTCACGCTCACTCCCGTGGCTATGTCTCCGACAGAGCCAACAGGCATCATCTCGATGCATGTCCTCAGAAATATGGGCCGAACGAAGGGTGGGCCCGGGGCCGCGGTTCATCTTCAGGTTCGGTTCAGACTTGGTTGGGCATGCTTGTTCAAGGCGAAGGCTCAAACCCGCAACGATGGGCTGACATAGCCTTCGACGAAGCAGCATTTCGCGCAGCCGACGAACGCGTCGGCAGCACACACACGTCTTGAGCCGATATGAGAATCCTGATCGTTGAAGATGAACAGAATCTGGCCGATGCGCTCGCTCAGGGTCTTCAGCATGAGGGCTTCGCGGTGGACGTTGCCTACGACGGCGAACAGGGTCTGTGGCTGGCTACTGAAGAACCGTATGACGCGATCATCCTCGACGTCATGCTGCCCAAGATGAACGGCTTTTTGGTTTGTCGAACACTTCGCGATCGCGAGATTTGGACTCCGGTTTTGATGCTGACGGCCAAGGATGGCGAGTGGGATGAGGCCGAGGGGCTCGATACGGGCGCTGATGACTACATGACCAAGCCGTTTTCGCTGGTCGTATTGCTCGCTCGGTTGCGGTCGCTGTTGCGCCGATCGAGCACCCCGCGGCCCACCAGCATGCGCGTCGGCGATCTGACGTTGAACCCGGCGAGCAAGCTGGTCACCCGGGGAGAGACACAGGTGCCGCTGACCAGCCGAGAGTTTGCGATCCTCGAACTGCTGATGGCGCGGGCTGGCGATGTTCTCTCAAAGACCGACATTCTCTCCAAAGTGTGGGACTTCGCGTTCGACGGCGACGTCAACATCGTCGAGGTGTATGTCAGTTCGTTGCGCAAAAAGATCGACACACCGTTTGGTGCCCAGACGATTCGTACGGTCCGTGGACATGGCTACTGCATCGACCCGGACCCTTCTGCGGACGTGGACTCAGCGGATGGCCCACAAGACGACTCCAAAGACAGCGCCCCTGGTGAGCTCACGTCGTCAAGATCGGCATCCGCAACGACGGCGGGGTCTGGATTGCCGAACGGCGCAGAATCGGCCGTCGACGCCAAAGCCGAGGCTACCGCTCTTCGCAGGGCTCTACGCCGCCAACGCCGCGCCGCCCGATCCGACCGGCAATGAGCGCCTGGTGGCGACGTCATCCGCTGGGCATTCGCGGCCGAAGCACCCTTGCAGCGGTGCTGATCGTCGCGGTTGTCCTGTCAGCGGGAGCGGGCCTCTTTGCGTGGGCGGTGGAACGGTCGTTGTTGTCCGATCTGGATCGCACGATCGAACAGGCCGCGACCGACCGGGCTCAGTTGTTGAGCGGTGGTGCCGATCCAGCGAGCCTGGTAAGCGCCGGCCCTAACGAATCCTTCGTGATCATCTCTTCAGATGAAGGCACTCTCGCTCAGGGTGGCTTCCTGCAGCCGACCGGCAAGGTGCCGAAACCTCGCCCGGACCACGTCGACGAATACCGACTCGACGTGAGGGAAATGGAAGCCGACGAACGGTCCTGGCATGACGGCGATCGCGACCACCACGGTTCCCCAACCGCAGGACCAACGGGTCCGGGCTCGACGTCAAGTGTCACGACCGCCAACTTCGACGACGATTTCGTCATTCACGACGGGGACGGCGACGCCGGGGACGATGGGGACGACGACGACGAACAAGCGACCAGGGTGCGACTCGCGTCGGCGACGACGAATACCGACACCTATGGCGAGGTCACCGTTCTGGTCGGCTCGGCCCGTGACAACGTCGGATCGGCTTTGAAATCGGTCACCAGAACGCTGATTTGGGGAGTACTCGCAACCATCGCCCTGGTCGGGCTGGCCGTTTGGTGGGCTTCCCGACGAGCGTTGCGGCCCGTCGAAGCCGCCGCTCGGAGCGCCGCCACCATTAGCGACGCGGGCGACCCCACACGGCTGAGCTCACCCGGGACCGGAGATGAGATCGACCATCTGATCACCACGCTCAACGACATGCTCGACCGGTTAGCGGCACAAGACACCGCCCAACGACGCTTTGTCGCCGATGCGTCACACGAGTTGAAGAGCCCTGTCGCCAGCTTGGCGTTGCTCGCAGAAACCACCACCTTGGACGACCCCCGTTGGCCCCAGGTACAACATCGAATGATGGACGAAGCGCGCCGACTCGGCACCACCGTTGAGGACCTTCTGTTCTTGGCGAGCCGGGACGAGGGCCGTTCGTTGAGATCCGAAAAGCTTTTCAGCCTGGATGACCTGTTGTTTGACGAGGCCGCCCATGTCACCCTCCGCTTCGATGGACGGGTCGATATCAGCGGCATACAGCCGACCGAAGCGTTCGGAGCACCGAACGAAATTCGACGGGTCATCCGCAATTTGGCCGATAACGCGTCCCGGTACGCCACCTCGGTGATCGCGCTCGCCTGCGGAACGGATGGCTCTGGAACGTGGTTCTCGGTCAGCGACGATGGGCCGGGCATCCCTGCCGAGCAGCGTGCGACGGTGTTCGACCGTTTTGTCCGCCTCGACGAGTCACGGACCAAAGCCGATCATCGCGGCCATGCGGGTCTGGGCTTGGCCATCGTGTCCGAGGTCGTCAAGGGTCATGGAGGATCTGTCGCGTTGAGCGATGCTCCGAATCTCGCTGAGGCGCCACGCCTCGGCACGCGGTTCTTGATTCACCTACCGAGCTCCCAGTGAGAGGACGATCCGTCCTCATTTCGGTGGCGACACCCACATCGCCCCGGCGGGTAGCACCGTCAACGTTGCCAAGGGCACACGCGACGATCAAAGCTGGTTCACAGATAGCGAGCACGTGGATCCGTTTGGCAATCTGAGCAGGTGAATGAGGGCAGCAAACGCGCAATCTTCGCCGCCTTTGCGGCCAACTTGGGTATAGCCATCGCCAAGTTCGTTGGGTTTCTCCTGACGGGGTCGGCTGGCCTGATGGCTGAGGCTGTCCATTCACTTGCCGATACCGGAAACCAAGCGTTGTTGCTGCTTGGCAGTAACAGGGCACGCCAACACCCCGACGATGAGCATCCGTTCGGCTTTGGTCGCGAACGTTACTTTTGGGCATTTGCGGTGGCGTTGGTGCTGTTCTCGATGGGCTGGCTGTTTGCTCTTTACGAGGGCATCAACAAGTTTCGCAATCCTCACGAAGTGGAATCGTTCGGCATCGCAATCGTCATCCTGTTGTTGGCGAGTGCACTCGACGGCTACAGCCTGTGGACTGCGATCCAGGAATCTCGCAAGATCAAGCCGCCAGACATGGGGTGGTTCCGTTATATCCGAGAGTCCAAACAGCCCGAACTCACCGTCGTCCTACTCGAAGATTCGGGAGCGGAGATCGGCTTGTCGTTCGCCCTCGCCGGTGTCCTGCTCGCGCACTTCACGGGCGATCCACGATGGGATGCGGCCGGGTCTATCGCGATTGGATTGTTGCTGATCGTGATCGCGCTTCTACTCGCAAACGAGATGAAGAGCCTGCTGATCGGGGAGTCGGCGAGCCGTGACGACGTCGCCAAGATCCGCTCTGCAATCGAGGGTTCGAAGGACGTCGACGAACTCCTCCACCTGCGTACCGAGCACCTCGGTCCAGACGACATCATGATCGCCGCGAAGATCGAGTACGACTCCCGGCTCACATTCGATGAGGTCACCCGCGCGATCAATACCACTGAAGCCAACATCCGTCGGGTCGTGCCCGCCGCGCGGATCATCTACATCGAACCAGATGTACACCGCACACCAGAGGAACTAGCTGCTGAACACCGCAGCGATGCAAACAGATCGGCCATCTGAGCCGAGACGTTTAACACCACCCACCTAGCTCGCATTTGGGGAGTCGGCCAAACGACGCAGAACAAGGTCCACTTGTGGACGCGGGCCGCGACGGGCGATCACCAACCTCGCCGACATTCGTCCAAGCAGCCGATCTGCCAGGGCCAGGCCCAGACCATGCACGGCCGAATCAGCACCGAAATCCTCCCCCAGCCCGTAGCCAGACACGACTGTGTCCGCCACCACATCTGTGGGCTCACACGACTCGATGCGTGCGTCGCCGTCGCTGTCGGAATCGAATCCAGGACCCTCGTCACTCACCGAAATGACGACCGCGGGTGGAGAAACAACCAACCCCACTCGAACGACACCCTGGCCGTGTACCAGCGCATTATCGAGCACGACATCGAGCGCGTGACCCAACAACACCTCGTCGCCGATGACACCGGAACATTGACACTCGGTGTCGATGCGCAACAGGCGTCCCGCGCTCGCCAGAGGACCGTGCCAACGCCGTTCTGCCCCTCGGAGCACCGTCGCGACATCGAGATTCGCGGTCACGGGAACGGTCGCGGCTCGTGCCAGCGTCAACAGCTCGGTGATCGTCTGCTCAAGTCGATCGATGTCCTGGAGCGCTTCGCGCAACACCTGGGTCGAGTCGTCGCGGGGAAAGGCAAGCTCGGTTTCGATCGCCGCCCTCAAACCTGCGACAGGTGTCCGCAGCTGGTGTGGCGCGTCGGAACTAAACGCGCGCTCGCGTCATGACATCCTCGAGACGCTGGGAGGTCGTCATCAAAGCCGCGGACGCAGCGTCGAGCTCCGGCACACCCGTCGCCAGCGGCCGTGCATCAAAGCTGCCTTGACCAAGCGACACGACCGCCTCGGTGAGCTGAAGAACCGGACGTGCCAGGTCACGGGACACGATCACCGCTATCAGAGCGCCTAGACCAAACACCACAATGGCAAGTCCGACGATAAGACAGATCAGCCGCACACTGCGGGCGTTGCTTCCTGACGTCGGCTGCTGTGCCCTGATCGCTCCAACGACCTCTCTCATCGGCGGTGACTGGAACAGCGACGATACGACTGTCGCGTCTCTCGTCATCGGCGACACCGTTCGACAGTGCGTTCACCGTCGTCTGGTCGGCATGCGTCGGTCCGTCCCCACGACGAGATCACCAGACATGTCGTACAGAGCCAGCAGCGCACCGTCCTCACCTGCAGGCAGTTCGACCGGGTCGTTGTCCGTCGCATAGTCGGCGGGTACCGCGCGCCCAGCAAGAATTGCCTGCCGCTCCAACCGTAGCGTTGCCTCTTGATCGACAAACCGCTCGACGAGCACGCCAAGCGGAACGGCAAACAACAGGATTGACAGGGCCGTGATCGCAAGGATCGCGACGAGGATGCGACGCTTCATGGCAGCTCGAAGCGATAGCCAACCCCGCGAAGGGTCGTGATCCGGCTGCTGGCTCCCGGCACATCGATCTTGCGACGCAAAGCCGCAATGTGGAAATCGAGCGTCTTGGTCGATCCAAACCAGTGCTCATCCCACACATCGGCCATCAGATCTTCCCGAGTAACAGCCCTTCCAGCGTCGGCGGCAAGGCGCGCGAGCAGGTCGAACTCTTTGGGTCGCAAATCGAGCTCTTCACCCTGTGACCACGCACGTCGGGCGGCGGTGTCGAGCACGAGATCATCGTTGTTCGCACCCGGCTGCACCTGGTCGATCTGGCGAAGCTGAGCTCGGATACGGGCGAATAGTTCGGCAAGCTTGAATGGTTTGGTCACGTAATCGACCGCCCGACGTCGAGGCCGACGACGATGTCGAGCTCCTCATCGCGCGCTGTGAGCATGATGACCGGCACGCGCGCGGATCAGCGGCGTGAAGGCGACGTGCCACCTCTAGTCCATCTACATCCGGCAAGCCCAAGTCGAGGAGCACCAGAGTTGGGCGGTTGGTCGTCCCTGCAACGAGGCCACCGGCACCGTCGCGATGCCATTCAACTTGGTAACCCGAGCTCGTCAGCGCGCACCAGCGTTGAGCCGATTCGTTCGTCGTCTTCGATGAGCAAGATCCGCGCTTCAACCACGCACAACCGTATACAGGTTCACCGCCTGCCCAGATGCCTAAACGACAGTTCTGTCCAAGTTCTGGCCGTCCGCTTACCTTCGTCGGGGCCGCTGCTCATCGGGGACTTCCTACGATCGTGATGTTCGAAATATCCACTTGAGGAGGAACGTTCATCATGCGTACATCAACCCAGTTCACGAGCACTTTGTTTGCTGCAGCACTGTTGCTAGGCGCCTGCGGATCCAGCAACGACAACTCGAGCACCAGCTCGACTCCACAGGTTGACAATCAGGTGTCGGCCCAAACGACCACGGTCGGAGCCGGTGCAGGGAGCGCCTCTGCCGCTCAGACCGTACCGGCGGGGGCAGTCGACCCAAACGCCCCCGAGGTCGTTGAACCCGGCGACATTCCCGACGACCAGGTTTTCGTCCCCTACGAGTCGGCCGACGGCGTTTTCAGCGTCGACGTCCCCGAAGGTTGGGCACGATCGGAGAACCAGGGCAGCGTGACCTTTACCGACAAGTACAACTCCATCACCATCGATGAAACAACTGCGACCGCAGCGCCGACGGTTCAATCGGTCAAGGGCGCGGGACTCGCAGACGTTTCGAAGGACCCATCATTCAACCTGGTCGATGTCGCTCCGGTCACGCGTTCGTCCGGCGACGGGATCCTGGCGCTGTACGAAATCGCCAGCGAGCCAAACGCCGTCACCGGCAAAAGGCCCTGTTGGCGGTCGAACGATACGTGTTCTTCCAGGACGGCCACGAGGTGACACTCACGCTCTCCGGAGCAAAGGGCGCAGACAACGTCGACCCGTGGAAGATCGTCAGCGACTCCTTGACGTGGAAGTAACGATGCCATGTCGACGATGGACGACCTTTTCAGCGACCGGCCCGCTGTGCTCGAAGCTAACGAGCTGTATCGCTTCTACCACCGCGGGCGACGACGAAACCCTCGCTCTCAAGGGTGTATCGATGTCGGTGAATGCTGGTGAACTGATCGCTGTCACGGGCCCGTCGGGCTCCGGAAAATCAACGCTCTTGGCATGTATTGCCGGACTCGACGAACCCGATGGCGGAAGCGTTCATATAGATGGCCAGATGATGAGCCGTCGGAGTGAGTCGGACCGAGCCGAGTTGAGAGCTCGCAACATCGGCATGCTGTTTCAGAACGGCAACCTGCTCGACCAACTCACGGTGGAACAGAACGCTCTCGCCGCCCAACAACTCGCTGGCAGTCCCAACGTTGGCGCCGTGCGCGAACTCCTCGCCGAAGTAGGGCTCGAAAGTCGCGCCGACGCCTATCCAGCGACTCTGTCGGGTGGTGAGGCAGCGCGGGCAGGACTTGTCACGGCTCTTGCAAACGGTGCCCTGCTCATCTTGGCCGACGAACCGACCGGTGAACTTGACGAGACGACGGGAGGGCAGATCCTGGCCCTCTTGAGACGCCGGGCTGGCGCAGGAGCCGCTGTTGTGATCGTCACTCACAGCCGCGCTGTCGCTGGCATCGCCGATCGGGAAGTGTCGCTGCGAGACGGACAGGTCATGCCATGAAGATCCAGCCAACTCTCGATCCCCCCACCGACGACAACTTCCCCTCTGGAGCGACTGACAAAACAACGGACGGAGCACCAGCTATGAACGACGACATAGATGTCGTCGTGACGACCGACGACGTGTCACGCACATTCGGACATGGACCCGGTGCCGTCGTGGCTGTACACGGAGCGAGTTGTGTGCTGCATCGAGGCGACCTCGTTGCTCTGAGCGGCGCGTCCGGTTCTGGAAAGACAACTCTGCTCAACCTGCTCGCCGGACTCGACATCCCGACGACCGGGACGGTGTCATGGCCAGCGATCGGCGACCGCGACCAACTGCGCCCAGGACCCGTAGCCGTCGTCTTTCAAGCTCCGAGCTTGCTACCTCCGTTAAACGTCGTCGAAAACGTGTCACTACCGTTGCTGCTCGCTGGCACTCCCTCACCGGCGGCGACACCTGCTGCCGAACAGGCTCTCGACCGACTGGGTCTCGGGTCCCTCGCGGCGAAACTCCCCGAAGAACTCTCCGGGGGACAGGCTCAACGTGTCGCGGTCGCACGCGCGCTTGCGGGACAACCGAAGCTGATCCTGGCCGATGAACCGACCGGCCAACTCGATCATGGGAACGCCGCACTCGTGATCGACGCACTGATCACTGCAGCCACATCACTCGACGCGGCGCTCGTGGTCAACACACATGACCTCAGCGTATCGGACCAATTTCCACTCCGGTGGACCATGATCGACGGGCGACTGGAGACATCGCGATGAAACCGTTCAACAACGCTCATCTCGGATTTGCCTGGGCGACATCGCTCCTGCGTCGGCGTACCGGGCGTCTCATCGCAACCGCGCTCGGCGTGGCTCTCGCGGTGGGCCTGTTCGCTTCGCTCGGCGCGTTCGTGTCGGCATCCAAAGCAACGATGACCAGCCGCGCGATCGAAGGCGTCGCCGTCGACTGGCAGATCGAAGCTCAGACGGGAGCGCAACCGGCCGATATGGCGGCGGTCATCCAAGCGGACCCGCACATCACTTCACACGAAACGGTCGAGTTGGGACAGACCACCGGGTTTGAATCACACCATGGCAACACAACCCAGACCACGGGGGCAGGCGTGGTGCTTGGAATGTCTTCCACCTACCGAACAACATTTCCCGATCAATTCCGTGATTTGGCGGGATCGACCGAAGGCGTGTTGCTGTTTCAGCAGACAGCGGCCAACCTTGCCGCCCAGCCCGGCGATTCGATAACGATCGGGCGCCCAGGTATGGATGCGGCAACGCTCACCGTCGACGGAGTGGTGGATATCCCTCAAGCGGATTCGCTTTTCCAAGCGGTGGGCGCACCCCCGAACGCCCAACCGCAAGCGCCTCCGGACAACGTCGTGATTCTGCCCATCGACCTCTGGCATCAGGTCTTTGACCCGCTGCAGCAGACACGTCCAGACCTCATCACCCAACAGGTACATGCGCGGATCGACCACTACCTGCCGGGTGATCCATCTGCCGCATACAACGCGATGAGCGGACAGGCCCGGAACCTCGAAGTGCATCTCGCTGGTTCGGGTCTGGTTGGCGACAATGTGGGTGCCGCCTTGGCTAGCGCGCGCACCGACGCCCTGTACGCACAGGTCCTCTTCCTGTTCCTGGGGACTCCGGGTGCAGTACTTGCCGGATTGCTGACCGCAACGGTTGCCGCTTCCGGACGAACACGTCGCCGGCGAGAGCAAGCGCTCTTGCGAACACGTGGAGCTACTGACGCGTCAGTTGGTCATCCTCGGCGGAATCGAAGCAGCCCTTGTCGCCGTGCTCGGCTCGGCGCTGGGCCTGGGCTTGGCACAACTCGTCGGCCGAGCCTGTGCGTTTGGTACCAGCCGCTTCGGTGCGACGAATACCGCAGAACTGGTCTGGTCGGTAGCTGCCATCTTGAGCGGATTTGTCATCGCCCTGATGGCGATCGCCGTCCCCGCCTTCCGGGACGCTCACAACACGACCGTGGCGTCGGCCCGCCTCCTCCTCGGTAGAGCAACGACTCCCATCTGGATGCGCTGGCGTGTCGACTATGTACTGTTGATCGCTGCCGTCGTGGTGTTCTGGATGACGTCGCGAACCGGCTACAAACTCGTCCTCGCGATCGAGGGAGTACCGACCATCTCGGTGAGCTACTGGGCCTTCGCAGGACCCGCGCTGTTGTGGATCGGGGCCGGGCTTCTTGCCTACCGCCTCACCGACATCGGGTTGCGGCGCGGTCGCTCACCGCTGAGGACCGTGTTGCAGCCCGTATCTGGTGCACTCTCAGATACCGTCGCTGCAAGCCTCATACGTCAGCGGCGACTCGTTGCGAAAGCGGCCGCACTGATCGCCCTGACGGTCGGTTTTGCTGCATCCACAGCGGTGTTCAACGCCACCTACCGTCAACAAGCGGAAGTCGATGCGGTCCTGACCAACGGTGCTGACGTCACGGTCACGACGTCACCTGGATCTGATATTCAGCCAGATGGGTCCATCGCTCAGTCCATAGAGTCAACCGCAGGGGTGCATCATGTCGAAGCGATTCAACACCGTTTCGCGTACGTCGGGAGCGACCTTCAGGACCTGTACGGTGTCAACCCCGACACCATCGTCGCGGCCGGTCGCCTACAAAACGGCTACTTCGAAGGCGGCACAGCCAACGGCCTGATCGCCGAACTAGCCGCACATCCTGACAGCGTGTTGGTTTCGGCCGAAACGGTTCGAGACTTTCAGCTGCTGCCAGGCGACCAGATCACGCTGCGGCTTCAGGACGGTGCCACCAAGGAATATGTCGACGTCCCGTTCCATTACGCGGGCGTCGTTAAGGAGTTTCCGACCGCTCCGAGCGACAGCTTCCTGCTGGCAAACGCTGACTACGTAGCCCAGCAAACCGGCACGGATACGGTCGGCGCCTTCCTCCTAGATACGGGCGGCTCAAATGTCACCGGGATAGCGGACCATCTGCGCTCAGCCTTAGGAACCAGCGCGACCGTTACCGATATTGAATCGAGCAGACGGATTATTGGATCGAGCCTGACCGCTGTCGATCTTGCGGGCTTGACCCGTGTCGAACTGGGATTTGCCCTCGCCCTGGCTGGCGCGCAGCGACCGGCCTTACCCTGTGGCTAGGCCTCAACGAACGTCGTCGGACCTACGCGATCGCGACGGCCCTCGGCGCGACACCGCGCCAACTCGCCAGTTTCGTCTGGGCTGAGGCGGTCGTGGTGACCGGTGCTGGGATGCTCTCCGGGTCGGTGATCGCATGGGCCCTTTCACATGCTGGTCAAGGTTCTTCACGGCGTTTTTGATCCCGCACCCGAGCACCTGGCGATTCCGGGGGGCTACCTCGGAGCGGTGGGACTGATAGCGATCGCGTCGACGATAGCTGCGGCGGTGGCCGCCATCCGCGCCGCTCGTACCTGCGCTTACGACAAGTTTGGGGGGCTAGTCCAGCAAGTCTTCATCGACTGATGACAACCGCCTGCCGCAGGGTCCCTCGTCCAAACGGTCGTATGCTCGACGGCCGGTCGGAGCGAGCGGCCCTGGGATGTGGCAGCAAAGTTCGGCTGAAAGTTGGAAGTGTCCACGGACGAGTGATGTCGCGTGCTGAAGGGACCTACATAACCCCGTAGGCGAGCATGGCTTCGGCGACCTTTTCAAAACCAGCGATGTTGGCACCCGCCACGTAGTCGACACCATCTTCACGGGTGCCGCGTTCGACGCACTTGCGGTGGATCGTGTGCATGATGTCGGCGAGACGGGCCTCGACTTCGGCCCGTGACCACGATAGGCGGACGGCGTTTTGGCTGAGTTCGAGGCCAGAGACTGCGACCCCGCCAGCATTCGCCGCCTTACCCGGAGCGAAGAGCACATCGGCCTCCTGGAATCGCTCGATGGCCTCAGCCGTACTCGGCATGTTCGCCCCCTCGACCACCGCGACCACGCCGTTGTCGACCAGCATTTTGGCCGCGGCACCATCGAGCTCGTTCTGCGTTGAACAGGGCAACGCAATGTCGCACGGTATCGACCACGGACGTTCGCCGGGGAGATACTGACACCCGAAGTGTTCGGCGTACTCGCGCACACGTCCACGACGGATTTCCTTCAGTTCGCGGAGCCACTCCCACTTCTCGCCGCTGATCCCGGCCGGGTCGAACACCGTCCCGTCGGAGTCTGAAGCGGTCAGGACAACCGCGCCAAGGTCATTGAGCTTCTGCATGGCGTACAGCGCGACGTTGCCCGACCCCGACACCGCGCAGCGATGCCCACGAATGTCTCGGTCCGCGTGCTTGAGCATCGCTTCAGCAAAAAAGACCGCACCGTAACCCGTAGCCTCGACCCGGACTGCACTCCCCCCAAATGCCAAACCCTTGCCCGTCAACGCTCCCTCAAACTTGTCGACGAGGCGCTTGTACTGCCCGAACAGGTAGCTGATCTCGCGTCCACCGACTCCGATATCACCTGCGGGAATGTCGGTTTCGTCGCCTATGTGACGGAACAGTTCGGTCATCATCGACTGACAAAATCGCATGACCTCCCGGTCGGATCGGCCCTTCGGATCAAAATTGGATCCGCCCTTGGCACCGCCCATCGGCAGATCGGTGAGGCTGTTCTTGAGGATCTGTTCAAAACCGAGGAACTTCAACACCGACTGGGTGACGTCTGGATGAAAACGTAAACCGCCCTTATACGCCCCGATCGAGTTGTTGAACTGGACACGCCAGGCCCGATTGACCTGGACGTTTCCGTCGTCATCCTCCCACGTCACCCTGAAGATAATGATCCGGTCGGGTTCGATCATCCGCTCGAGAATCTTGGCCTCGACAAAGTCCGGCCGCGTTTCGAGATACGGCATCAGCGTCGTTGCTACCTCACCAACAGCCTGATGAAACTCCGATTCACCCGGGTTGCGAGCCTGCAGACCCTCCATAAACGCTTCGAGACGGTCGGCTTGGGTTGGTGTCAGCTCGATATTCATCAGATCACCATATGCCCTTGCCACCCGGGAGACCGTCTCGCGTGACCAGCCTCAAACCGCCAACGGCGAGTCCGCCCGGAGCGGTTGTAGCTCGCGGGACGCTTGCGAACGCGACGACACTTTCGAAGATGCAGAGCACTACGCTCCCTGTTCGCCCGACGCATCCAGGGAACAGGAACCGGCCGAAACGCCGGTGTGCGGTGGGACCAGACTTCGACTCACACGACGACAGAATGGCAGTCATGAGCATCATCAAGATCAACGCAATCACGGTCCCCGAAGACTCTGGCGACGAACTCGCCCACCGCTTCGCAGCCCGCGCGGGTGCGGTCGACAACCAGGACGGTTTCGAAGGGTTCGAGCTGCTTCAACCGACCGACGGCCGCAACCAATGGCTCGTTATCACCCGCTGGCGTGACGAGGCATCCTTTGAGGCCTGGACGACCTCTCAGGCGTTTGCCCACGGCCACCAGGGCGCGGATCGTCCGGCAGCGCACGGCGGACCGGTCAGCGTCAGTGCCGAACTCTGGAGCTATGACGTCGCGGTGACCTCGCCCGGCAAATAGCACGCCCTCTCCCACCCAGAATGGGGTGACACACCCTGACGATAGGCTCCTCGAAACTCACACTTTTGAGGAGCCTTGTCATGTCCAACGCAGTTCCCGACCGGCTGTCCGACCGGGTTATCCCGTATCTCATGATCAACGGCGCGGCGGACGCCATCGCCTTCTACATCCGTGCTTTCAGTGCCACAGCGGTCTATTCGCTCGACCTGCCAAACGGGGCGATCGCTCACGCCGAGATCGAGGTCTTCGGCGCGCCGGTCTATTTGGCGGATGCCCCCGATCAAATGCCCGGCGACGCTGCCAACCCCAACAAACTCGGCGGCACCAGCGTCATCTTGCACCTCTATGTTCCCGATGTCGACGAGGCGGTGGCCCAGGCCGCCGGAGCAGGTGCGACAGTGGCGCGAGAACCCGCTGATCAGTTCTACGGCGATCGTGCGGCCGTGGTCATCGACCCATTTGGGCATCATTGGTCGCTACATACACGTATCAAAGACCTGACTCCACAAGAGATGACGGTCGCGATGGCAGAGATGATGGCCGAGATGGACGCCAACGGCTCATAGGTGGATGCGCTCCGATGACCAGCGATCCATCGGCCAAAGCCAGCCTGCGGGTTGCTCTGCTCCAACACGACATCGCGTGGCGTGACCCCGTCGCGACGTTCGAGCTGCTCACCGGGCCGATTCGTCATGCCGCAAGCGCCGGAACCCAGCTGTGCGTGCTGAGCGAAACGTTCAGTCATGGCTTCGTCGTGGCCGATGACCCAGGCGCGGAACTCGAGGGGGGCCCATCGGAGCGCTTTCTGCTCGATCAGGCCGATGCGTACGACATGTGGATGGCTGGCAGCGTCATCCAGATAGCTTCCGACGGCCATGCCCACAACAACATGGTCGTGGCATCCAAGAGGCTCCATCATTCGTTATGCCAAACAGCGGCTCTTCGGTGCCGAACGTGATCTGGTAACCCCGGGTTCGGCATCGCTCGCGCTGCAGATCGACAACGTCTCGGTCACCCCGTTCGTCTGCTACGACCTGCGCTTCGCCGACCTGTGGTGGGGAGCGCGCTGCACACACCGACCTATACCTGCTCACCGCCAACTGGCCCTGACGCCGCCAACACCATTGGCGCTCACTCACCATCGCCCGAGCGATTGAGAACCAGTGCTATGTCGCGGCCGTCAACAGGGTCGGCTCAGGCGGCGGCATCAGCTACGTCGGCGGTTCGCTCGTCGTCGATCCGTGGGGTCAGGTCATCGCCGAGGCCGAGACGAAACCCCACGATTCGACCGTGGGTTGTGCAACACAAACGCTGATCGTCGACATCGATACCGAGGTCGTTCGACGAGCGAGACGATCGTTTCCCGTGCTCGACCATCGTGAGCAGAGAACACCTGGGTCCAGCACCGAGCGATGGTCCCATGGGGTGGCGGACGTCCGGATTGCTCATCGGTTCGGCGCCGCATGATGTCTTGTCGGGGCGCTAACCCTGGCGAAGTACCGGTGCGGCCCAAATGGGCCAGCGGGGCGCGTAGTCGGCCACACCGAAGCGGAGCGAGGCCACGACGGTCGGCCCGGAATCGCGTGCATTGTCATAGAACGTGGCCCGCCAGCACAACGGTAGGGCCGTCGCGACGAGGGGCCATATTCGTTCGTATCGCTCAGCCAGTTTGTCGTACGGAACGGCGTGCCCGCCGGACTCCACCCAGGCTCTCACGCGAGGAGCACTGAGCTCGAGAGGGATCATGATGACGTGCATCGACACGTGGTAGTCAGCGTTGACAGCAGTCGCGATCAGATCGACTTTTGACGAATGGGAGAAGACCGTTTCGGTGCAGAAATCCAGACGGGCTTCGATCAGTGCCGCACGTGCTTTTGCGCGGCAATTGCCGCCGCCTCATATGACCGCTCGGCTTCTTCGCCGGGAAAGCGCTGTGCGGCGATGCGTCGGCATTCACAAAGGGCAGCCCTGACCGTTCGGGTTCGATGATCCGTTCAAAGAAGGTGGTTTTGCCAGCGCCGTTTGGTCCGACCAGCAGGTCGAGACGGCAGGTCGAGACGGCTGGATCATCCAGCGTCGCGTGAGCGTTGTCGGTATGGGGTCTGGATCATCTGAGCGTCGCAATTGAGTCCCGTTGTCGGTATGGGGTTCGGCTCGCATCAGCACCTCTGATGTGTCGTAGGCGACATGGAAAATCCCACGGCGACAGGGAGCAACTGAATCAAACGGATCAGGGCAACGGATCGGGGGAAGGGTTCGGCAGGGGGCCGGGGGCCCGGGGTCGGGGATCCCGGCAACGAGCATCGGACAGGCGCGAGCATCGTCGATGCGAGAAGTGGATCAAAGAGGGCGAACAGCTCCGTCGGGACCGATCTCGATGAGCATCCCGTCTTCATCGATCGAAACGGTTCGTTTGCCGTCGGCCCGGGCCGACGGCCCGGGTGTGCCGTTGCAACACGTTCGGCGATCGCTGCATCAACCAGTGCATGAGCGACTTGCCGGTCATGATCGGACAGCTCGAAAACTGTGACCGCCCAGCCGCGACATCGAGCACCTTGCGGTGGGCCAACGTGCCGGAGCGCTCGATCTGCATACCGATACGCGCCCAATAGTTGACCTGCTCGGTCGCGGTCCGATGTTCGAGCCTGCCGACAGCGGCCGCCGCCTCAAACACATCGGCACTGACCCGAGTTGGAGTAGAAGCAGTTTTTGCCATGGAGTCGACCTCCGTCCGCGATGCATGGTTTCCGACGTACCGCGATTGTGCCTGTAGCAAGTAGCTACAAGTGTAGCGGACTACTACACCACCCGATGGGTTAGCGGGACCCTCCCCACACTCCACGGGTCGGGCACCCCCGAGCTGCCAGTCACCTGTGTTCTGGCCGTCATGCCTATGCACTGCCACCGAGAGCGCGGTACCCTCTCGTTTCCTGACATTGGCGTCAGGTTTTGAGCACTTGGGGTCGAGTCATGGCTGCACAAACGCCGGCCGAAACACCGGCAGAGAACGATCTTCCACTCATCATCTCGGTCGATGACCATGTGATGGAACCACGCGACCTGTGGCAGCGCGAACTACCCGCAAGTCTCAAACACCGCGGCCCCAAGGTCGTTCGCGAGAAGGTCCGGCTCGAATTTGTCGGCGGCCATTACGGCTTCCATCGCGACGATCCCGATGGCGACTGGTGCGACGTCTGGCTGTTCGATGACCTGGTCGCGCCGACCGGGCTACTACACGGCCCGGCAGGAATGCCCCGCGAAGAGCAACGCAATGTTGCCGCCACCTACGAAGATTTTCGGCCAGGCACCTATGACCAGGCCGAACGACTGGCCGATATGACCACGAACCACGTCGAGGCCGCCCTCAACTATCCCAACATCTTCCCCCGCTTTGCGGGCCAAGGCTTTCTTGAACGCTCCGATAAGGCTCTCGCTCTGGCGTCGCTCCAGATCTACAACGACTGGATGATCGACGAGTGGTGCGGCGGCGCCGGCAAGGGCCGCCTCATCCCCCTCACGCTCGTGCCGTTGTGGGACCCAGAACTCGCCGCACAAGAGGTCAAACGTTGCGCCGATAAGGGCAGCCACGCCATTGCGTTCAGTGAGAACCCTTCCAAACTCGGCTGCTCGACGATGTACTCCGGCGACTGGGACGTGCTCTGGCAGATGTGCACCGAAACCGAGACCATCGTCTCGATGCACATCGGATCGTCGTCGTCGATGCCGCACACCTCCCCGGACGCACCGCTCGCGACCAGCATGTCGCTCTACGCCCAGAACGCTGAAGGGTCGCTCGCGGATTGGGTGTTTTCGGGCACCTTGTCACGTTTCCCGCACCTCAGCATCAGCTACGCGGAAAGCCAGGTGGGCTGGATGCCGTTCCAGATGGAACGCATGGATTCGGTCTGGCGGGAAGGTCGCGGCGGTGTCGGCGGCGCCGGTCCCCTGCCCAGCGAACAGGTCCGGGGCCGCGTCTATGGCTGCATCTTCGACGACCTGTTCGGCCTCAAGAACCGCAACGAAGTCGGCGTCGACAACATCTTGTTCGAAACCGACTACCCACATTCGGACGGCACCTTCCCACACTCCCGCAAGGTTGCCCACAGCATGTTCGTCGAAGCCGGTATGAACGCCGAAGAGTGCTACAAGGTCCTGCGGGGTAACGCCATCACCGCCTACGGCCTCCACCGCTTCGGCATCGCCCAATAACCGCCCGCAGGCGCCCTGTTCCCGCGCCCTGTTCGGCTGGCTTGGGAGGTCGACGGTCCCCTAGGCGACGAGCGACACGACCACGAACACCGGATACAGCGACAAAAGAACCAGGCCGAAGCGTCGCCCGATCCGATCAAACCTCGAACCAACCATCACGACGACGACCATCAACATTGCCATGAAGGCATACGGCACCCGGATAATGGTCGCGTCGGCAATCTGGATCGGCGCGACCAAAGCTCCCGCCCCCAAGCTCATCGTCAGGTTGTAAGCAAACGATCCAATTACCCCGGCCACCGCGGCCTCGGGCATCCCACGACGCCCAGCGGACCACGCCAAGACGACGAGTTCGAACGCTGTCGCAAAACCAACCACGATCAGACCGAGACGCGTCTGGGTGTCCTCCAAACTTGAGAGCTGGCGAACCGACTCAACCAGGATCATCGATCCACCGGTCAAGGCGATCAGGCCGCCGAGCACGAGGATCAGGTCACGTCCGATCGGTCCGTCAGTATCGCGTTCCTCGTTGAGTTCGGCCGTCTCGCCGAGCGCAGGCGGTTGGCGTTCAGCCTTCCAAATCCAGCCGACAAACACGAGATAGGCGGTGACCAACACCGCACCTTCAAGCCGCGAGACCCGACCATCCCAAATAATCGGCGCAGCGAAGAGCGCCGCGGCGAGCCCTCCTAGCGCGTAACGCTGGATCCGCCGCCCAAACGGCAATGCCGCAACAACAGCACCAACGCCCAAAGCGACGGTCACAATGGCTGCGTTAGCACCGATGATGTCCCCGAAAGCGACCCCATCAACACCCCGCTGATGCTGTGACAACGGTCCCGAGCTCTTCGGGTTCAGCACCAGCCAGAAGAACGGCCAGGGCAAAAGCCGATAGCCCGAGGCGCGCCGAGGCGCCAGCGAGGTGCTCGGCAAATAGCTCGGCACCGAGGACGATCAATACGGTGCCGCCAATAAGCGAGGCGATCCACAAGGCGTCAGTCAAGGTCGCTATTCAACCACCTTCCTGGGACACGCCCAGAGCTACCCCTCGCCTCGGTTCGCGTCAAAGGGCAAATCCAACAACTTGATCGCGTTACCGCGAGCAATCTTGTACTTCGCGTCGGGGTCGAGGTGTCCGAAGAGTTTTTCGGCCGTCGCGAGCGAATGCGGGAACGTCCCATCCTGGTGGGGATAGTCCGTTTCGAACATCACATTGTCGACACCGATGCGGTCGAGCAGATCCATGCCGACCGTGTCCTTGAAGAAGCAGGAATAGATCTGCCGCCGGTAATAGGTCGACGGGGGCTCGGGCAGACGGGTCTCGCCTTGGGCCCACTGATGGGTCTGCCACGTATCGTCGGCGCGTTCGACGAAGTACGGGATCCACCGACCTGACTTTCCGCGTACAGCAGCTTCAGGTTGGGAAACTCAGCGAGCTTGCCAGAGAACAGCCAATCGACCATCGATGACACAGAGTTGCAGGCGATCAGGTTGGCGGTGACGATGGTCGGCGCGTCCGGCGATGTGGTGACGGTGCGAGTACCCGAACCGATATGCATGCTGATGACGGTGCCGGTCTCTTCACACGCTTCGAAGAACGGGTCCCAGTGACCTGAGTGGATCGACGGCAGACCTAACCAATTGGGTAGCTCACTCACGCGACAGCCCGCACCCGCGCGCTGCGTTCCGCCGGATCTCTGCAGCAGCCAGATGTGGATCCCATAAGGGCACGATGCACAGCGGGATCAGCCGGCCCCCGCTGCCACCCGCCCACTCCTCAACCATCCAGTCGTTGTACGCCTCAACACACAACTTGGCGAGGTTCCGATCGGAACGCTCGTTGAACAGCTGCCCGCAGAACCGCGGATAGTTGGGAAAACACAAGCTCGCCTCGACGTGGTTGCGCTCCATATCGGCGACACGTGCCGCTGGGTCGAAACATCCGGGCGCAATATCGTCATAGGTCACGCCGATCGCGGAGACCTCTTCAGGTGGAACACCGGGGCACGCGATGATCTGTTTGAGCTGGTAGCGGTGGTCTTCGTAATGCCACCACGCCGCCATCTGATCGGTGTCGCCAGGGTCTCCACCCACGCCCCGTCAACCAGCTTCATGTCACCCCGGGGAGCTATCACGACACGGGGCCGATGTCGCGATACTTGGCCGGTAGGCGATCGACCCAAACATTGGGCGGCTCGACGACGTGATCATCAACGCTGATCAGCATCGGCATCTCAACCGCCGCAGTACGGCCAGCGACATCGCCGTTCGTACTGTCCGGGCGGGTCTCACGCACAGACCCACTCGATCGCTTCCCGTTAGTCACACTGCACTCCTCACCATCAAAACCGTTCGCACCCATCACGGTGCGAATGGTCCAAGGTTCATCTGTTCTCGCACGGTCACGACGGGCGGGTTGGTCAGCGTGCGACGCTGCCAGTTGGCCCCGTCCACCACCAACGTGTGTCCCGAGATAAACCGAGCATATGGCGATGCGAGGAAGGTCGCCGCCCAACCGAGTTCTTGGCGCTGTCCGACCCGCAACGCTGGTTGACAAATATCCTTATCGTGTGTCCGCTGCAGGTTCGTCTGGATGTCGCTGGTCATGTCTTCATGCGGCATCAGTCCCGGGACCAGACCATTGACCTGGATGCCGTACGGTCCCCACTCGACCGCCAACGTCTCGGTCATGTTCTTGATACCGGCCTTGGCCGCGGCGCTGTGCGCAAAACCCGGTCCACCGGTCCAGGCGTACGACGCCCCGACGTTGATGATCGAGCCCGGCACCCGAGCGGCGATATGTCGCCGAGCGAACTCTCGACTCATCAGAAACGTCCCGTTGAGCGTGATGTCGACGACCGTCCTCCACGCATTTGGCGACATTTCTTCGGCCGGGACAGGAAAGTTTGCGGCGGCGTTATTCACCAGCACATCGACTGTGCCGAAGCGCTGTTCGGCGGCATCGAATACGGTTGCAACCTGATCTGAGTCCCGGATATCGCATTCGACTGCCAGCACACCGGGAGACCGGTTGCCGGGAGACTGGTTGCCCGCCGGCCCCGTCGGTGTACCTGACCCAACCTCGCCGCGATCGGAAAGTCTCGCGATAGGCGGTGTCCGAGCCGGCCCGGCGACCGCCTCCCCCACAACACCGTTGGCAACACTGACTTGTGCAGCGATGCTGCCAAGATCGGCGACGGCCGCGTCGAGGTGTTCTCGTTTCCGACTAGCGACAACGATGTTGGCACCGAGCCGCGTGAACTCCGCAGCGATCGCTTTACCGAGCCCAGTGCCGCCGCCGGTGACCAGCACCGTCGCTCCCATGAATGTCCCGACCGGCAGGGCCGAACGGCCTACCGGCGGCGGCGCTGGCAAACCGATCAACCGGGTCTCGAAATCGACGGGCTCGCTCATCGCAACTCCTCACTCACCGTACTGGCGCCGAGCCGACCGGTCGCCGACCACTTCGGGTGTCCCAAAGACTCGGCGAAACGCGACCCGGCCTGTGTGTCGAGCAGGCCACATCGGACGGTGTGCGCCCCGGGCGCATCGACCTCACGAGCCCGTATACCGACCGGCGCGATCCTCGACGCGCGCTGTCTTGAACTCGGCGAAATCATCGGACCGGTTCACGTATGTCTGCAGGATCAGTTCGTCGCCCATCGAACTTCGCTGCTGAGGGCGCGCCAGGTTGGCGATCACACGCCGCGCAGACTTCACCGTCGCAAACGGCGCCGCGACGACGCGTTCGGCCATCTCGCGAGCCGTCTCATCGAGGACGTCGGGCGCGACGACTCGGCTCACGATTCCGTACCCCAGGGCTTCGGCATCATCCAGGCGACGACCGCATAACACCATGTCAGAAACAAGCCCGTGACCCGCGATTTCATACAGAACACCCATACCGCCGGTATCGGGAATCACACCGTGACCAACCTCGGGCAGCATGAATCGAGCGTCGGTCGCGGCGATGCGAATATCGCACAACAGCGCTCGCTGAAAGCTGCCGCCGATCGCCCACCCCTGGATTGCGACGATCACCGGCGCGTCGATCTCCCAGAGTTGTTGGATGCCCCGGTGCCCGCGCATCATCAACTGGTGATGCGTCATCTCGGTCTTATTGGTGCCGATCGAGCCAACGTCCCGGCCGGACGACCACGACTTGCCATTTCCTCGCCAGATCACCGCCCTGACGTCCGGATTACCGGAGATGACCGCCAGTGCGTCGAACAGTTGACGATCCATCTCATCGTCGAACGCGTTGTGCTTGTCGACGTTGTCGTTGGTCAACGTAGCGATAGCCCCGTCAATGTCGAGGTGAACACTTCCTGCCACAGCGTCCTCCCGCAGCTCACCAGACCATTCCCGTGCCGGATTGTATCCAGCATTCAGCGCGGCTCATTTCGAGCCCACAGCAGCGTCAACGGAGTCGCAATCACAGACGGCGGCGAGTGACGTAACCTCATTCGCATGCAGCGAGCCCAAGAACCGGAGGGTACGGACGATGCACACGAGAGCCACGGACTTGGTTGGAATCGATCTGCCGATCTTTGCCTTTAGCCACTGCCGCGACGTCGTCGCCGCAGTGACCAACGCCGGTGGGTGCGGTGTGCTCGGCGCCGTCGCACACAGCCCCGAGCAGCTCAACATCGACCTTGCGTGGATCGAAGCCGAAACCGACGGAAAGCCATACGGCGTCGACCTCCTCGTACCACAAAAGTTCGTCGGCTCCGACGAAGGTGGTATCGACCGCGAAGCCCTCAACCAGCTCCTCCCCGAGGAACATCAAACGTTCCTCGACGAGCTTCTCGATCGCTTCGACGTTCCACCGATGCCCGCAGAGCTGCGCGTTCCCAGAGGGATGGGGGGCATGCGAGTCGATCCCAAATCGATGGCACCGCTGCTGGACGTGTTGTTTGAGCACTCACCCAGCCTGGTGGCATCTGCACTGGGACCGCCGCCGCAACACTTCCTCGATCGTGCGCACGCCCAGAACATCCCCGTCGCGGCGTTGGCTGGCACCGTCGAACATGCCGTCAAGCACGCCGAGGCGGGGGCCGATCTCGTCGTCGCCCAGGGCGGTGAGGCGGGGGGTCACACCGGCGAGGTATCGACGATGGTGCTCGTACCTGACGTTGTCGACGCCGTCGGCGCTACCGTTCCGGTGCTGGCCGCCGGAGGTATCGGAACCGGTCGCCAGATCGCCGCAGGAATGGCACTGGGCGCCGACGGCGTGTGGTGCGGTTCGGTCTGGCTCACCACCGAAGAATCCGAAGTCCCACCGTTCATCCGAGACAAGTTTGTCAAAGCCAGCTCGCGCGACACGGTGCGCTCTCGGTCGCTGACCGGCAAGCCCGCACGCATGCTCAAAACACCGTGGACCGAGGCGTGGGCATCTCAGGACGGTCCGGGCGCTTTGCCTATGCCGCTGCAACCAATGTTGGTTGGTCCGGCACTCGCCCGCATTGGCCGTGTGGCCGGACAAGAGGGCACCGGCGCGAACGATCTCGTCACCTATTTCGTTGGCCAGGTTGTCGGTGCGATGAACCAGGTGACACCGACCCGCCGTGTTGTGCTCGAAATGATGGAAGAGTTCATCGACGCGGTCGATCGCCTCACCCTCAGCGGCGAAAGCTGAGTCCGACCGCGCAGAACACGCCCGGTTTGGCGCGCGCTCGAGACGTGGAAGCCACGGTGTGGGCCAGAGTGACCCTCTTGGTGGTGGTCACACCCCCCGAGTACGGTGAACGCATGGCGACGACGCACGCATCCGAAGTTGGGCAATCAAAGCCGTTTGGTTCGAGCGACGACCTGTGGTTTCACCGACGACATTTTGCGGGTGTCACAACCGTTCAGATCATGGTGCCCATGCTCGTCTGCTTCTTGGCGTGGCGCATCTATCTGGGTGATTGGCAGATCACCGATGTCTACGTTGCGTTCGCGCTAATAGCGTTCCAGCCTTTTACCGAATGGCTCATCCACGTCGGGATTCTTCACTGGAAGCCCAGAAAGATCGCAGGGGTCCCCATCGACTTGCACGCCGCTAAGAAGCACCGCGGCCATCACCTGGATCCCAACGATGTTCCGCAGATCTTCATCCCTCTGTTCGACCTTGCAACGCTGATCATCGGCGTTGGTGTCGCGCTGATCGTGCTGCTGCCCCGACCGGAGCTCATGGTGACGGGAGCTGTCGTCGGCACTGCACTCGCCCTCACCTATGAGTGGACCCACTACCTGATTCACACCGCGTACCGACCCAAGTCGCAGTGGTACCGCGCTATCTGGCGTTCTCACCGCCTCCACCACTATCGCAATGAGCACTACTGGTTTGGTGTGACCAACAACATCGGCGACCGTGTCTTGGGCACCAACCCCGACAAAACCGACGTTCCGGCATCGGACACAGCTCGAACCCTTGGCGTCGATACTCCTGCCACCTAAGTGAGCAACGATGGCTGACCTGACCACTGCGTTGCAGGTCAAAGAAGCACTGCGACGCGACCTAAAAACTGCAATGAAAGAAAGGCGCCGCGCCGATACGGCGGCACTGCGCCAGGCGATCTCGGCCTTGGACAATGCAGAGGCGATCGCAGTCGACCCCCCGACCACGATGGAGGCGTCCGAACACGTTGTGGGGGCAGCACAGGGAGTCGGCGCCAGCGAGGCTGAGCGCAAGACCCTGTCCAAGAACGATGTCATCGCCGTACTGACCGACCTGATCGACGAACATCGGTCCCACGCCACCTCGTTCGCCCAACTCGGCCGAGCCGACGCGGCCGGACAATCACAACACGCCGCAAACCTGCTCTGCTCCTATCTGGATGCCCTCAAACAGTAGGGCTCACGACCTCTGTTGAGGAACCTCGATGAACATCGCTATACCGCTTTTCCCTCGAGTAACGGCGCTGGATGCAATCGGGCCATATGAGGTCCTGCAGCGTCTTCCCAATGCGACGGTGACCTTCGTCGGTGAACAAACCGGAACGGTACGGGCCGACAACGGGTTTTTGGGCCTCTGCGTGGATGCGACCGTTGATGAGCTGCCAGCGCCCGACATCGTGTTGGTTCCGGGCGGGATTGGCTCCTTTGCCCTGCTCTCACCGGACAACTGGCTCGTCAACTGGGTTCGGCACGCATATCCGACGGCACGGTTTGTGACATCGGTGTGTACCGGTGCGCTGGTCCTCGGTGCTGCAGGCCTGTTGACCGGCAAAACCGCCACAACACACTGGACCAGCTACGCGGTGCTGGAAAATTTCGGGGCGCTACCAACCGAAGAACGATTCGTCGAGCACCTCACCGAACGATTGATCACGGCCGCTGGGGTTTCGGCCGGTATTGACATGGCGTTGCGCCTGGCCGAACTCCTCGTCGACGAGACTGCTGCCCAAGCGATACAGCTCGCGATTGAGTACACGCCAAAACCGCCATACGCGGGTACGCCTGCGAGTGGCGCCTCATCCGAGGTCATGCAGCGAGCGCTGGAATACCTTGCGGTACGCCCGTAACCGAGCGGCATGTCACCGCAACGCCACGAAAACGCCTGGTCACAGAGACGTCCCGCCGGACGGATCAGAACCCGAAGCGGTCACTGAGTTCATCACCGTTCCGGCATCGACGTCTGCCTGAGCCGGAACGCACGTGACAGAGCACGACACGAACTGACTCGTGGCAAGAACACAGCCAACACGCCTACGGGAGGCGGATCGCCGGATGCTCGAGCACTGCCAACGCCGGTCGCGTTCAACCAAACCGTCATGTCAGGCTGAGGTTCATCTCCCGCCGGTACCCACGGTCTGACTGGAAACGGCGGGTTTGTTGCCCTCAGCAACCTCCTTCCATCGACCGGGTGGTGGCCGCCAGCAGCACCCTGCTGGACCTAACCATCGGCGAGGGAAGGACACGTGCTTAATTGACTTGAGTCAAGAATGAGTGCATCAACAGAGTGCTTGAGGAAGTTGATGCAAGACATACCAAACCGAGCCAGCGGTGTCCCCTGCCGGACACGGCTGCTCCGAGGCATGGCGACCGTCCGTCAACACTCGGCCACAAACACATGAACTAACTGCCGCGACATCGGAGTCGCGCCGCCGGTCTGGAGTACTCTGCCGCCAGGGTTTCTCGACCAATCCGGTCAGCCCAGAAAGAAAGCGTAATTTGATGCAAGGAACTGTGAAATTCTTCAACTCCGAGAAGGGCTACGGCTTCATCTCCCGCGATGGTGCAGATGATGTGTTCGTGCATTACTCGAACATCGTTGGAGACGGCTACCGCTCGCTCGACCAAGGTCAAGCGGTTGAGTTCGACGTTGCTCCCGGTCGTAAGGGTGACGAGGCGCACAACGTCCGTATTATCTGAGCCGCTCTGCGTAGCGATTTCTCGGAGCCGCTAGAGCCGTTTGGCCTGGCGGCTCCGTCGCGCCTGGAACCTGGTACAGGCGCCGCTGAGCCACGCTTCGCATACCGATCACAAAAGCAAAGAGAGCCGCTGACCCGAAGGCCAGCGGCTCTCTTGGCGGGTACAAGAAGTACCCCTGTGCGTCTTCTCAGGCGTCTAGCAGCTACCGCCTGCACCGAAGTTCTGCGTCCAGTAGGGCGTACTGCCCGAGTACGCAACCGCCGAACCCAAGTGCCGGTAGTTGACATTGAGGATGTTCGCCTTGTGGCCCGACGAGTTCATCCAGGCGTCCATGACCGCGCTGACATCTGCCTGGCCGTACGCAATGTTCTCGCCGACCGCCGTCCAACCGATATAACCAGCGATCTCGGCGCGTTGCGATGGAGAGTACGTCGGGTCGCCCAGGTTGCCCTCTTCGTGGAACATGCCGTTGACGGTCATCCAATTGGAATGCGCCTGTGCCGAGTCGTCAAGGTTGGCACATGCAGTCAACGCCGGTGTGACCCCTGCCATACACCGCTCATAGTTGACACTGCTCAGCATCTGTGACTGCATCGAACCGGTGGTGCTCGGGGCGGTGCACGTCGGCGGAGTTCCGCCTCCACCACTGCCTCCGCTCCCGCCACTCGTGCAGGCAGAGATCAAAACGACGGACATCGCAATCAAAAGCAATCGGAAGATCTTCATCTTCGTCCCCTCTTTCGTGTGTTGGGACCGATAAATGTACCTACAGATCCAGCTAAATCAAACGAAACTTCAACTTTTAGCGAAAACCTCCAACGGTGGCCACCCGGTCCATGATCGTCCGAGAAGCATGAACGACGTCGCCGCTAACCTCGCAACAGCACTCCATCGCTCCCGATAACCAATGTGGAGGTCATCGGCGCATGACATCGCAGACGCCCCAACGGACACAAAACCAACACGCTCAAGGCGCAGCCAGTCCCACACCGGGCGCGCTGCGGCCCGAGGCGTTGTGGGCAGAGTTCACCGAGCTGCTGAACTCTGCGTCGTCGGTGTTCGCATGGGAAGGCCTCGAACTCGATGACCTCGACCGTGCCGAAGGGCTCCGATACCTGGCGCGGCTGACCGAGAACGCAATCGCGAACATGATGTCGACCGCGTCGCCGAAGCATCCACGATTCCGGCTGCTCTCCAACGGTTTTGGGATGGACAACCCCGACAATCACTACCTCGGCGCCCCCGTCGATGCTCGGTACACCTATCGGGTGACCGGCAACGTCGGCCGTCTCTCCTATCTCAGCTTCGCGGCCCAGAATCAGAACTATGCCCAGCGGGAGGCAATCACCGGCGGCGCGGATCACATCGATGCCTCACAACTGATCACCGACTCTGACGGCGCGTTTGCCATCACCGCGTCTGCCGACGAGCGGCCCGGCAACTGGCTTCGACTGGCGCCCGATACCACGTTGTTGTTGGTCCGCCAAACACGCGCCGATCCAACATCGGAACGTTGGGTCGATATCGGCATCGAAAACCTCGACGTCGATATGTCACCGCCACCGCTACGTCCCGACCGTATCCAACACAAACTCCAAGCTGTCGCGTTGTACACCGCTGGCGCGGCAAACTGGTTTGTCGATTGGGTACGACCCTGGTTGGCGACGCCCAATCAGACGACACTCTCGGATCCTGCCGAACAGCAACGCGTCGGCGGAGATCCGCGCATCTTGAGCCAGTCCGGCTACTGGACGCTCGCACCCGACGAGGCCCTCGTCGTGCGCTTTGTGCCGCCGCCTTGTGACTACTGGAACTTCCAGCTAGCCAACATCTGGGCCGAATGTCTCGACGCTCGTCGACCTATCTGGCGCAACAACGCCACGGCGCAGGTCGACGAGGATGGATCGGTCACCCTAGTGATCGCTCATGCCGACCCTGGTCACCCGAACTGGCTGGACACCGCTGGTCATCGCCACGGTCTGATGCATGCCCGTTTTGTGAATGCGGCCGAGAACCGGCGGGTTACATGCCAAATCGTTGACTTCGGGTCTATCGCGTCAGACCCTTCCGACACCTCGCATTGACCTGAAGGCTGCCGCTTGGCAGACAATGCCATCAGTTCCTACTGAAAACATATAGGGGCTTTATCCATTCTTGAGGTTCATGGTATTTGATAGCTGCATCAATGGCGGGCTAAAGCACGGACGCGCTACATGGGGTAGCCCGCCAGCCAAACACGCACGACCCAAGACTGCCTCCCTGGGTCGAGCGGGAAGGTCGTGAGTCCGGTGGTTGCTCTCGCGGGGAGGGTGAATCACCGGACTCACCCTTGTCTGGAGCACAACGCACCGTTTCGTAGCTGGGCTAGCCACTCTTCTCGCGGTCGTACTTTCGCATCAGAACCTCTTGGGCGATCGTCGCAAGATGTGTCCCTGCCTCGTCGAAGACGCGACCAATAGCAAGCCCTCGGTTGTTCTCCACGCCGCTACCTCGAAAGTCATAGAGCTGCCAAGAATCAGCGCGAACCGGTCGATGGAACCAGATGGCATGGTCCAAGCTGGCGCCGATCAGCCCGTCATAACGTGCCAGCCCGTCACGAGACTGAGGATGGGTCGAAAGCACACCGTCGGTCGGCAGATCATCGGACAAATAGGCCAACCCGCACTGGTTCATCACAGGGTCATTGGGGCAGTCGACCAACCGTAACCAGGCAGCACTTTCGCCTCGCTCCTTGTCGTGAGTGATCCAGCGGCGTTCAAAGAGCGGGCCCCACGTCGTTGGATCAGGTGGCAACGCCTCTGGCAACGGTCGTTCTGGGCGTGGCTGCTCAGCCTGAAAGCTCGCGCCGTCTTCGGTCACCTGGTATGAGGCGGCAAGGTTGAGGATCGCGCCGCCGGATTGGCGAGCGACCACCCGCCTCGTGGCGAACGAACGACCGTTCCTGATTCGGTCGACCTCGAAACGAATCGGTTCATCGGAATTGCCGCCACGGATGAAATAGGCGTGCACCGAATGCATCCCGAGATCCGCGTCAACGGTCAACGATGCCGCGCGCATCCCCTGGGCGACAACCTGTCCGCCATAAACACGACCCCATGGATACTCGGGTCCTCGCCCGACGAAGGTGTCGACGCCGTGGCTTTCCAGGTGCATCAGGTCCACGAAGGACGTCACTTCGAATGCCACTTGTTCCCCATTTCTTCAGGTCAATGCTCGTCATCGGGCTACCAAGACGCGTGCACGAAACTCTGACCTACCCCCGCGACCCGAAAAGCTTCGGTCGTAGCAGCGGGCTTGGCACGCCAGCAGTGGCGTCAAACTAGGACGAAAACGCCGTCTTCTCCTACCCACAACGCGTCGACGGGTCCCTACGGTCTTGGTGGGAGTAATGAAATGACCTAGATGTCTTCGCCCAGTCTCCACCGCTGCGCGCTCAGCGCAACCTAGATTGCACGCAATGGATGAGTTCGAGCAGCGGACCAACGCGGGGTACTCGCGCGCTAGCCGAACGCCAGCTCGACGTCAAAGAAGTGGCACTGGGACCGCTAACGTGCGCTGGCGTTGGGCTTTGCCGCCAGTTGACCATTCACCCTTTTACTGGGTCAGCTGGGCAGCCGTGCTCGGCATCGGTGCGCTCTGCCTGCTCAGGGTGCTGCGGGCCGACGACGGCCTCACCCAGATGATGCCGCTCATCCCCCTGTTTTTGCTGCCGCTGTCGGCCTCGGTCTTGTACGGAGTGTTTGGTGACGGTATAGCGCCGGGCTGGGTCGCTCTGTTCTTGATGGCCGTGATCAGCGGTTGGGTGGCTCAGGATCTTGGTGGCGGACAACAACGCGTCGATCCCGCGGGAGCTCAGGTACTCCAGATAGCCACATCCAACGTTAAAGCCGACAACCCAACGCTCGATGCTTTGCTCACCGAGATTGCGGCGACGACGCCCGATGTTGTGTTGCTCCAAGAAGTCACCCCCGAAGCATTCGATGAGGTGCTGGCACATCCACTCTCAGACATGGTGCCGAACGTCCTGGCCCGCCCACGTGATGACTATTACGGGATGGTGACCCTCAGCCGCTACCCCATCGTCGAAGAGTTCGAGCGGGATGGCCGCGGCTTTCCCATCCTGATCACCGACATCGATACGCCAGGCGGTGAGGTCCGCGTCATCAACGCGCACGCTCCAGCGCCGATATCACCGGACATGGTCACCGCTTGGAAGGACTATATGGACGTCCTTCGAACGTTCCAGGCCGACGGACAGATGGTCATGGCTGGCGACTTCAACGGGACGATCCAGAATCGTGAGATCCGTGAACTGTCAGATGCTGGCTGGCAGGACGTGCACCGCGTCAGCGGACACGGGATTGCACCGACCTACAGCGCTGCGTGGCCGGTCAAGTACGTGCTCCGTTTGGATCGCGTCTTTATCTCACCCGGAATGACATCGCTGACCACCTGGCGCGGGGCAGGACCAGGTAGCGACCACGTTCCGGTATTCGCGCGGGTTGCAGTGGGCGACTACAACTAGCCGCTGCCATTGCTGCTCCCGATCGGGGCTGCTGTGTTGGGGACACCCATGTTGATCTGATGTCAACGCCGGCGAGCACCACCGCCTTGAAGCGGGCGTTGATCGCACATCATGCGGCCGTTGATGGGTGGACAAACAACACTCCCTGTGTCTAATTGCGCACCGATCGCTACTTTCGTATTGGACAATCGCGGTGTGGCACGCGACTATGCGACAGTGCGGGTGTTATTGGTGGGAGCCTCGGGGCAAGTTGGGTCCCCTTTGGCTAGACGGCTCAGTCGTGATGGACATGACGTTGTGGCGACCGCTGATCCGCGCGCCGCAGGCCGGGCACGGCACCTCGATCCTCAACTCGATATTGCACCGGTCGACCTCCTCGACCTGGCGGGGATGCAGCGGTTGCTGCACACATCCGATGCCGATGTCTTCTATTTGCTGACCGATAACACGGCGCAACCGCCGAGCGACTGCGGATCGATCTTCAAAGATCGACGGAGCGTCAAACGAGCGGTGAGCTTCTATAACGACGTGGCGCCGCTCTTGGTCAATGCGGCGCTGCAACGCGGCTGCAGGAAAATCATCGCTGGCAGTCACACCGCTGCGTTCACCCCGGGTTCCACGGTTCGGCGCGAGATCGACGTCATGTGGAAGGACGGACCGGGGCTGCTGGGTCAACTCGCACGGGCGACTGAACGCTTCGAAGAAGCCACCAACGCTGTCGGCGGTGTGATCCTTCGTTACGGAACGCCGACCGGACCCGGTACCTACTACGCACCCGATGGACGCGACATCGATGCCATAAGCCGGGGCCGCTTCCGACTCCCCGAAGACGCACGTGGCTACCAATCGTTTATCCACGTCCGCGACGCCGTCAACGCGTCCGTCGCCGCGCTGACCGCCGCTAAGGGCACCTACCACATCGTCGGGGACTCGGTGCAGGCCAGGAAGTGGGTGCCAACGGTCGCGGAATACCTCAACGTCGACCCACCCCGTCATGTGAATGCCGTCTGGTATGCGGGTCCGCTGCGTATGCGCAAACACATGCTGACTGCCTCCGCCCCCGTGGCAGCAGACCAGACCTACAAGAAGTTGGGCTGGTTACCCACATTGCCGACGTGGCAGCAGCAGATCCTGACGCCGCTGTAAACCTCACGTCACTCACGGTCGACCTCCTCTGATCGACTGATTCACGCGCGTCGCAGCGTGACTATTTCGTCCCTTCTCACGACTCCCGTCTCGGGTTCATTCAAGAAAGCGCGTCCATTCGTCGATATTCACGGTGCATCTGGCCCTCCGCCCGAAAAGGAACCGCAACCCCTCATGGGTTCGGAGGGTTCGCAACAAGGCACTTGCTGAATAGTCGTATGAAAGGCCGGGTCATGGCATCCATTAATCCCATAAGGGCGAAGGGAAGAGTCGTCCAGATAACGGTTTTAGCGCTCTTTTGCTCACTACTTTCTATCGGGCTCCTGATGACGGGGGTCGCTCGCACCGCACATGCCGCCACGACGAGAACCGCAACCGGTCCGCTGATGCCAGCAGGAGACAAAGTCCTCTTGGGAGTGTCGATCGATCCTTGGGGTCGGATGCTTCCCGGAGAAACATTCGGTGCCACAAGTACCCGGCTACGCATCGAACGAGAACATCAGAATCAGATCGGCCGGGACACGCACATGATCAACGAGTTCTTTCGTTTTGATCTTCCCTGGTCGTCAAAACGAAGTGTCTTTGAGCAACAACTGGCCGAAGACAAGCTGATCATGATCACCTGGAACGGCACATACGCCGACATTTTGCTCGATGAGAACCACCCGGAACACGACACCTACATGGGCTATGTCGACGCCAATATCGCGTTTGCGAAAGAGATGTTCCCCGATACACCGTTCTTCTTGCGCTTCTTCCACGAGATGGACGCCAAGAAGGGCGCAACGTGGGGATACCACGACGACCCAACCAAGTTTCATCAGGTCTGGCGGATGATCCGCCAACGATTCCAAGACGCTGGCGTGACCAACGCCGTCTGGGTATTCGCACCCACAGCCTGGCATTTCAACGCTGGCACCGGGGTGTCATCACAAGACTTCTACCCGGGCGACGACGTGGTCGACTGGGTCGGTGCGGATGGCTACATGATGTACCCATCACCGTGTGGTCCGGCGACCTACCGGGACACCGAGGATGAGTTCAACGACATCTACCGTGCGTTCTTCGAATGGGCTGATCCGCTCAATAAGCCCATCATGATCCCCGAATGGGGCGGCAACGCTTCGACAGCGGAGCTCATGGCGACCAACGGTGATTCACAACTCAAGTTCATCGAGTCTGCGCCACAAGCACTTGCGGATCATCCCAACGTCGGCGCCCTGGTCTACTACGACAATCTTCGCGAGGATGAGGGCTGTGACTGGCGGCTCGATCGAGGCGCCAGTGACGATGACGGCGACGGCCAGCCAGACAGTGTGCTGTTAGACGCTTACCGCGACATGGTTGCCGACCCCATCTTTACCGTCGATCTGGCGAGCCTGCCGGGGATGACAACGACTGGCACCGGCGGAGGAGAACCCGATCCCGCTCCACCCGCCGACATTCTGTTCGTCACACGCGAAGCGTCCCTCACGCCGGGTGACTATGGCATCCTCGATGTGCTCGCCGGCGCTGGCTACAACGTAGAGATCGCAAATGATCAGGGCATCTCGGCCCGGCGAGCACAGGACAAAGACATCGTGTTGATCTCCTCTGGGGTGTCGTCACGGTACGTCGGCGATACGTTCAACGAGGTGACCATCCCGGTGCTGACCTGGAAGCCATGGCTCTTGGACGACCTGGGGCTCACCGGTACGTCGGCCGGATCCTACGGTTCGACGCCGGTCCAAACCGTGTCGATCACCGATCCCTCGCACCCCGCAGCGGCCGGTCTCAGCGGCGGCATCACGATGTCGAGCTCTAAACGGATCAGCTATGGGGTACCGGTTGCTGGCGCTCAGATCGTCGCCAACGTCGACGGGGTGAACAAGCCGGGTCTGTTCTTTGTACCGCCGGGCGCGGCATTGGCTGACGGATCGACGGCCGCTGCGTGCCGCGGATCGTTGCCGCTGTTCCACAACACCGGTAACGGGATCACCGCTGAAGGTGCCGCGATCGTTTCAGCCTCGGTGGCCTATGCGCTCAACGGATGTTGACGGCGACTCATCGGCAACGCTCGTCCTCTGAAGGCGACACCGCCTCAAACCCCCGAGGGACGATCACCCAGCATCCTGCCCACCAATAGGGTGATCATTTCTCCATGTTGAGCGGGGGGACCAGCCCGGCACTGCCCGTCGGGCTGGTCCCCCCGCTTGATACCGTTCAGCGATGCATATCCTCGTCACCGGCTGCACCGGATTTGTTGGTTCGCACACGGTCGCTGCTTTGATCGACGCTGGTCACACCGTCCGTGTGTTGGTCCGGACCCCAGCAAAGTTGGCGCCCGCACTCGAGCCGTTGGGCATCTCTGTCTCGTCGCTCGACATTGTCGGCGGAACCCTGACCGATCGATCGGCCATCAAAGCCGCTGTCGAGGGATGCGATGCAACCATCAATGCGGCCGCGCACGTCTCGCTCGAACAACGCGACGAGACCACGATGTGGCGCATCAATGTCGAAGCGACCCGAGCTCTGCTAGCCGCGGCGATCAGAACTCAACCCGGCCCGATCATCACGATGTCGTCGCTTGGGGCGTATGTCCCGTTTTCGGGGGCGGTTCTGAACGATTCTTCACCTCCTTCCGAGGGTGTCGGTCCGTACTCGCGTTCAAAGGCAGCTGCACTTCGCGACGTCGTCCGTTTTCAGGAAGGCGGCGCCCCCGTCATCTCGATTGCTCCGGGAGGAATCTGGGGGCCGAACGATCCCGGTATGGGCGATCTGGCGACCGCGTTGCGAATGCTGTTCCGGTTCGGTGGCGACGTGGTGCCCAGGGGTACGACGTACTTCATCGATGTCCGAGACCTGGCGGTGTGCCTGGCCACCTTGGTCGAAAAAGAACCAACCGCGCACCGTTACGTCCTCGCTGGTCACGAAGAAACGATCGGTCAGTTCGTCTCACGTGCTGCACGCGTTTCGGGGCGAAAACTGTGGAGCCGTACCGTCCCTGGTCGACTCACGAGCGGCCTTGGTCGGGGCTATGACTGGGCACGGGAACACTTCGCTTTTGTGCCGCAGGTACCTATGAGCGCCGAATCATTCCGATTGCTGGCAGCAACGCCCAAGGTTGATGACCGCGCCGTGTGGACTGCCACCGGAATCGCTCCACGCCCCATGGACGAAACCATGGCCGACACCATCGCGTGGCTGCTTCGCGACGGCATCATCGACGCCAAACACGTGAATCCCAGCGTTTTTGCCGTGCCGATGCGGTGATCCCGCTCTGATCTCCCACTGGCCGAGCTATCGACTTTTTGGTGAGCATCGGCCGAGCCAGCCGGGAGACTAGGTCAGCAGCGTCGCTAGGCCCCAGACCATGACAAAGAGCCCGATCGTCATATAGAGCACAGTGCGCATGATGGGTGCACGCTCGTAATCAGGCTGGGTTTTGCGGGACTTCTGCGAAGGGGTTGGCCGACCCTTTGGCGCCGCGGCCTGGCGAGGGTTGCGTTGGCCGGGAACCACGACGCGGGCAGGCTCATCTTTGCGTTGGCGAAACAGCGCCATGAGATTTCCGAGGAAGAGTGCAGCGCCGACGGCGACGACAAGCTCAACCATGACCTCTTCATAAAACGCTTCACCAAAAAACACGGTAAGACCCTACCTCAGGGCTCACCGACGCAGGCCATCAGTTCGTCGCCTGATTTTGAGACCTGCGAAGAAATGTCAGACACACTCGGGCACCGTGGGTTTTGAAACTAGGTCTGGCCGGTGTAGTTCTCGAACATGGTGCACTCGCCGCGGAACAAGAGGTTCGCCTTACCCGTGGGACCATGACGGTTTTTGGCAATGATGATCTCGGCGAGATTCTTCGCGTCGCTCTCTTCGTTGTACGCGTCATCGCGATAGATGAACAGAACGGCGTCTGCGTCTTGTTCGATGGCTCCTGATTCACGGAGGTCGGCAAGCATGGGGCGCTTGTCTTGGCGATACTCGAGTGAGCGATTGAGCTGGCTCAGGGCCAACACGGGACAGTCGAGTTCACGGGCGAGCACCTTGAGTCCACGCGACAGCTCGGCGACCTCAACCTGACGATTCTCACGGGCGCGTGGCGAACTCATCAGCTGCAGGTAGTCGACAACGATCAGGCCGAGACCACCATCACGACTAGCCAACCGGCGAGCCTTGGTGGTCATGTCGAGCACCGTAGAACGGGGGTTATCGTCCAAGAAGATGGGCGCTTCCGCCAGGCGTCCAGCAGCCTGTTGAATCGCTGGCCATTCATTGCCCGTGAACTGAGCATTACGGAACTTGGAGCTATTGACACGCGCTTCAGCGGAGAGCATGCGACTCGCTAGCTCGTTGCGCCCCATCTCCATTGAGAAAAACAGCACCGGAAGCTTTTGTTCGATGGCAACGTTGGCTGCGATTCCGAGCGCCAACGAGGTCTTGCCTTGTCCGGGCCGTGCCGCCAAAACGAGTAGAGCCTGACGTCGCAAACCATGAAGCGCATCGTCGAGGTCGTAAAAGCCCGTTTGGGGGTGTGACTCACTCGTCGCTTCGCCACTCGACAGATAGGTCAGATGGTCGAGCGTCTCATCCAGTAGTGGGCTGAGGGGCATGAGCGTGTCGACGAGACGTCGCTGCGCCACTTGAAACATCAACCCCTCGGCCTGATCGAGAGTCCCCTCGACGTCAGCGGCACCTTCGTAACCGAGGGTATTGATCTCGTTTGAAACCGCAATCAAGCGCCTCAGTGCGGCGAGGTCATCGACGATCTCGGCATAGTGAGCAGCGTTGGTGGAGGCAGGGGTGACCGCCTGGAGCCGTAGCAGGTTCTGTTTGCCGCCAGCTGTATCGAGCGCTCCATTGCGGCGGAGTTCTTCGGCCACGGTCGTCACGTCGGGCATATCGCCGCCGTGGACCATGTACAGCGTGCTAATCGCGTCGAAGATCTGACCATGGGCAGGTCGATAGAAGTCGCTCGCTTTGAGACGTTGCGTCGCCGTCGCGATCGCGTCGCGGTTGAGCAACATGGCTCCAAGGAGCGCTTCTTCGGCGTCGAGGTTGTGTGGGGGAATGCGTCCGCTCAGAGCCGAGCGTTGTCCAACGTCGAGAACCGTCATGAGATGGGGTCGTGCCTCCGCTTGTCGTACTGATGCTTGTCGGTCAAACCGCTATCGAGTGCCTCGGGGTCAAGCACAGTGGCGCCGAACGCGGCGCCAGCGTTATTTGTAATGACGCGGCTCGGTCCGGTGAGCTCAGAATGCAAGCTTTTGGCTGTGGACATCTAGTACCTCTTGTTGTGGAAAACGACGCAAAATCTGTGGAGAACTCATTCGAGCCTGTGAACGAGCAATAGCGTCCAACGACCTAACTCCGAGTTAGGAAAGGGGATTCTGGCGTATCCCCTGTGGATAACCGGGCTCAGATCTGGGGATAACCCCCTTGGATATCCACAGTTTCCCTGAGGGGTGTGACAGTCGCATTGAGTAGTGGCTCGCGCGCGATACGCGACTTCGTCGCGCTAATAGTGCATCACTACTCTCTCACGGTGAAATGTCTTGTCCTCCAACGCACATCGGATTCGATATCTGCCGCTATTTCTCAAATTTCAATCACAACATCAAGAATCGAAACGCCGAACCCAACCGCCACTACCCACATGCTTCACACTGCTCACAAACACCGCCTTCGTTCACCATATGTGCACCAAAAAGCCCCGGGGGACGACCCCGGGGCTTGTGGATAACTATGTGGATACCGCTTGCACATCTCGAGCCGCCTGAGCTACCCGAGGCGGGCCAAGGCCAGCTGTGCGTGAAGCCTCTAGGCGGCTTCGTCCTCGGCAGCGACGGTGACAACAAGGAAGCCTCGAACGTCAGCGAAGAGCTTGACAGAAATCTCGTATGAGCCGACTTCTTTGATCGGCTCGTCGAGTTGCAGCAGCTTGCGGTCGAGCGTCACACCCGTCCTCTTGCGGTACTCGTCAACCAGATCACTCGCCGTCACGGAACCGAACAAGCGACCGGTATCACCTGCCCGAACCTTCATCTCGATCGGAGTCCGCGCCAGCTGAGCTGCCATCGACTCGGCTTCGGATCGGGCTTGTGCCTCACGGATGTCCCGCTGGCGGCGCATCACCGATGCCTGCTTGATCGCGCCATCCGAGGCGAGGATCGCTTTACCCTTCGGAACGAGAAAGTTGCGAGCGTAACCATCGGCCACTTCTACAACGTCGCCCCGACGTCCGAGCTTGTCGAGATCTTCACGCAAGATGACTTTCATTCGTCGCTCCCGTCGGTCTCGACCTCAACGTCAACTTCGACCACTTCAGCGGTCGCGGCGTCATCGTTGCCGTCAGCATCATCGTCGTTGTCATCGCGATCGCGCTGATCGTCGCGACGGCCACCGCGACGGTCTGAACGGCGACCCTTCGAGCTCCGTACCGTGACAGGACGGTTCAAGTAGGGAACCAAACCCAACTCACGGGCAAGCTTGATCGCCTGGGCGATCGCCCGCTGCTGTTGAGCGGTCAGGCCGGTAACCCGACGGGCGCGGATCTTGCCGCGATCAGAAACAAACTTTCGGAGCAGGTTGACGTCTTTGTAGTCGACCCACTCCAACTTGGCGTCACCAAAAGGAGAGGCCTTCTTCTTCTTTGGTACCCGCTTTGCGGCAGCGGACTTACGAGTACTGCTGCGACCCATGGTGGGTGCTCCTTGCTTTCTAAAAGAGCTGAACTTCCTAAAACGTGCTGACTAGAACGGTTCCTCGGGATCGTCATACCCATAATCGGGCATCGCAGAACCCATCTGAGAGTCCCCGCCTTGAGAACCACCGCCATAGTCACCACCACCGACACGTTCGGCCTTGGTGATCTGGGCCGTGGCCCACCTGAGGGATGGTCCGATCTCATCGCACTGAATCTCGACAACCGATCGGCGTTCGCCTTGCGGTGTCTCCCACGAGCGCTGAACCAAGCGACCCGTCACGATCACTCGCGCGCCTCGTCGTAACGATTCGGCGATGTGCTCGGCCATATCCCGCCAAGCAATCACATTGAAAAAGCTCGTTTCCTCTTTGAACTCATTGGAGCCGCGGTCCCGCCAGCGGCGATTTACCGCGACGGAAAACGATGCTCGTGCAAGACCAGAGGTTGTGAATCTGAGCTCAGGATCGCGGGTGATGTTGCCCACGATGGTGACGGTGTTGTCGGCCATGATGTGGCCTCCTTGCTACTCGTCGTTTGACTCAACGGGTCGGGTGATCCCCCACATGTCGTCGGGAATCCGAACCACACGGTGACGGATGACGTCGTCACGCAAGGAGAGCGTACGGCTGAGCTCCTTCACAGGCGCTGGCTCTGATCGGGTCTGGAGCACCACGTAGTAGCCCTCATTACGGTCGTTCATTTCGTAGGCGAAACGACGCAGACCCCAGTGATCGGTCTTGCCGAGCTCGGCACCAGCCTCAGAAAGACTGGCGGTTTGCTGGTCCAACAGCTTACGGATCTCGGAATGTTCCGTACCCGCGTCGAAGATGATGACCAGTTCATATGTGCGCATCAAAACTCCTTCGGACCGTGCCGTAACACGGGCTCCCCCGCCGGGGAGCAGGACGTCGGCGTATGCCGTGGGGACCGCCACACGACGGCCCGGCTGAGAGACGCTAGACGCGATCTACCCGACGAATCCAGCCCAACCAGACAAAGACCCGCGATCGGCAGTGAAGCAGCGCTCAGCGCCCTTTGGGTGTCTCATGACCTGGCCGGGCACGAAGGCCGGAGGAGACGGGCCTACTGGCTCACCACGACCGTGTCGATCGGGTCGCCGCCACATGCGGCGATATCACCGTCGGAGAGCTGACCCGCTGCGGCTTCAATCGCATACTGAAACCGTGTATCCGATCGATAGATCGGGCACTGCTCGGTGGTGTCGTCACACGGTTCCATCTCAAGTCGATCGACCAGCGTTCCATCGGCAGCGTAGAAACCAATGTCGAGGGCATCGGTAACCCCAGCCATGGTGAAGCCAACTTCGCGCTCTTCGTCAAAGGCGAAGATCATGCCGTCGATGTATTCAAGGGACTCCTCATTACCGCGCAACCCTTCGCGGCGTTGACTTGCGCTCAGAGCAGCGAGCAGCTTTTCGCAGTCTTCACCGATGCTGATCTGCACGACGTCGAAGCGTTCAAAGGTCGATTGCACCGACTCCGGTACATCCTCGTTGAGATCGATGATCGTCGCTTGCGGCGAAGCCGCAGGATTGCCTGCTCCCTCCGAAGTTGTGGAGGTTTCGTCGACGGGTTGATCGACTGCGGTCGTCGTCGAGGACGCCGCCAGATAGGGGCGGTCCGCCCCGTTGGCTGAGTACAGCCACCACAGCACCGCGACCAACAGGAGAACGAGGAGAATCGGAATGGCGATTCGAGCGATCTGTGACGCCACGGACCTGCCGCTGACGTTGCCTACTTCGTTCCATCCGCCACCGCGCATACCTTCAATGGTATGCGCTGATCGCCCCCGGAACTCAGCCCTTTGCGCTCGGCGCCCTCACGGTCGGCCCCGCTTGGCTGGCGTTCGGCCGATGGCCTCGCCCGCTCCACCTGCCCGAACACCTCTTCGTGCAACCCCGACCCATCACCGAGTGGCAGCCGCGGATTTGGGCAAACTCCACGGGCCCACCCCGCACTGAACCGTCCAAACCTCAAGGGCAGTAGCTCAGCCGCGGGTTCGACTCCTGGTAGAGGCCGAGTACTTCGGCGGTGTCTGAGTTCATGGGATAGCACTCCTCGGCCGACGGATATGAGCGGCCACGAACGTCGGTCACGAAGTTTCCAACCGCCTCTGTAGCCGTCTGTCCCAACTGGGCGTATCGCCGGACGAAACGCGGTTTGAACTGGTCGTGAATGCCAACAAGGTCGTGGAACACCAACACTTGGCCATCTGTCTGGGCACCCGCACCAATGCCGATGGTCGGAATGTGAATAGCCTCGCTGACCAGACCGGCAACGCCATCGGGCACACATTCGAGCACTATCGCAAAACACCCCGCGTCGGCGAGTGCGATGGCGTCTTCGACCAGCATCTTGACCATCAGCGCCTCTTTGGCCTGGACCTTGTGACCACCGAGTGCCTTGATCGACTGCGGGGTCAGACCGAGGTGGCCCATCACCGGAATCTCGGCCGCCAGGATCGCCTCGACGACGGGTAGACGCTTGGCACCACCCTCGAGTTTGATCGCGTCGGCACCGGCGCGGATCAGTTCCGCTGCGTTTCTCACCGCATCATCGGCCGAGGTGTGGTAGCTCATCCACGGCATATCCCCCACGATCAGGCTCTTTGGGCGGGCCCGAGCGACGGCAGCTGTGTGATGCGCCATGTCCTGGATCGTCACCTGCAGCGTGTCGTCATAGCCGAGTACGACCATCGCGACACTGTCGCCGACCAGGATCATGTCCACGTCGGCGTCGGAGAGAATGCGTGCGGTTGGAGCGTCGTAGGCCGTCACCATCGTCAGCGGTTCGTCGGATCCTTTTTGATCGACGACCCATGGAACGGTTCGTTTGCTAGGGCGCTCGTTTGAGCGCGCGGTCGACTGGGAACGAGAGACAGTGCTCATCAGAATCAACCTCCGCCGTCCAGGGCTCAACACGGCTCCCGGCAGCACAACCACCCTACCCGATGCCCATTTTCACATCCGGGTCGTTCGCAACAATCCTGGTAAAGGAGGCACACCTCGCCAGATCGACAACACCGCGCGGGCCCTCACCAGGACGAGAGGTGAGCTAGCGAAGAACCCCGGCACTGGTCGCCGATGACTGTGCTGTCCCGAGCACATAGCTTCTGACCAGGTGATTCCAATGGCAGTCGAGGCAGACCTCGACCTCGTAACAGGTGAACTCGGCGTAACGCTGAGCAAGCCGTTCGAGCTCGCCATCGTCGCCGACGACGCGACCATTAATCCGGCGCAGCTCATCGCCATAGACATAGCCCACCGTCCGCATCGCTCGTTCCTCACAGATGGGACACGTGCCGTCGCGCGCAATGCCCAGGTACGTCGCGGCGCGGACGAGCTCGGGATGCGCGTCACAGATCGCTTCTCGACCGATCCGATTCTCTCGGTAGTCAGCGAGAAGCGCGCGGCGAGCGAGCGCATAGTCGACAATCTGGGACATCGGGTCAGTCTACGTTGCTGGTGTTGAACGTCGGTGTGCGGATCGGCGATCCGGCGCGCCAGTCGCAAGGACGAGATTTCGTCACTACCCGTACGTGATGGCGGAATTGAGGACGCCGCGAATGGTGATGCCGGGACGTCGAGACGTGCGCCACGCGTTTGACACCAGCCACCTAAGTTGCTGGTGTTGATCGTTGTTGTGCGGATCGGAGGTCCGGCGCCTCAGCCGGATTCCTCCCCCTGCGACATCGCACATGCGAAACTGGCCGGATGCTGAGACAACCGAGCGACAACAATGCCGAAAGTTGGGATCGCGTAGCCCGCCGATACCAGGACCTGGTCGATCTTCCGCTCGATGACGTGCATTTTGGCCACGACATTGCCCGCGAATCGTCGCTCCGGATCCTCGGGTCTCTCGACGGTAAGCGCGTCGTCGACCTCGGATGCGGCGGCGGACAAAACGTCATTGCGTTCAACCGCATGAGGGCCCACGCCATTGGTATCGACTATTCGGCTATCCAGCTCGAACTCGCCGCCAAGCTCGCAGCGGAGCAAGAGATGCGATGCGAGTTTCGACTCGGGGATGTCGCCGATCTGGCGTTCCTGCCCAAAGACTCCGTTGACTTGGTCTTTTCAGCGGGGACATTCACCTACGTCGAAGACCTGCCCAGAGTGTTTCGGCAGGTCCACCGCGTCCTCGCACCCCGCGCGTCGTTCGTCTTCGCCTACGACCACCCCGTGGTCTTCGTCCACGAAACCGAACACGGGCCGTTCCCTGCAGATCCTCTGTCGCCGGTGGAACCTTCCCAGGAGGGCGCGGCTCGGCGCAGTTACTTCGATGACACGCCCATGGTGGTCCAATGGATGGATACGCCGTTCACGATTTATCGGCGCACCAACGCCGATGTTTTCAACTCGCTGATCAGGACCGGATTTCAAGTCGACGTCCTATTGGAACCAGAACCGGCTGTCCAGCATCCCATCGAGCCTTCGACGATCATCTGGCGCGCTCGCAAAGCGGGTGCTTGAGCACAAGGGTCGCCGACCGACGCGGTCCCGCGAAGGACCCACTCCCGGATCGACGGACACGTGATCGACGGACAGGTGGCGTTGCCGCAGAGCGGCTGAAACGAATCATTCCCGACCGGCTTCAGCGCCTCCGCTATCTGAGTGGGTGGTGCTGGCATGTGCATCGCCGGCGTGATCCTCCAAGGTGTCATCCACGGCGGCTTGCGTTTTTTGGCGTTGCCGAGCAGCAGCTTTTGCTCCGCGCACGGCTTCATCGTCGGGTATGCGGCCTCCGGCGGCCACCACGTCGACCTTGGTCGCCCAATCGAGGAGGCGATCATAGGCTTCAGCGATCGTCATTGGGCCCTCATCGAGACGCAGATCGAGCAGATGCGTCAGTGCCTGACCCACCAAAGGACCTGGAGGCAATGCCAACAGTTCCATCACCTCGACCCCGTCGAGCGGTGGCTTAATAGCAGCGAGGGCTTCGGCTTTTTCTAGTTCGGTGATTCGCTCTTCGAGTTCATCCATTCGACGGGCGAGTTTGAGCGCCTTGGCCTTGTTCCGAGTCGTGCAATCAGACCTCACCAGATCGTTGAGATCTTCGAGCAGAGGACCGGCGTCGCGCACGTAACGACGGACAGCGCGGTCGCTCCAACCCATCTTGTAGGTGTGGAAGCGAAGGTGGAGACGAACCAAGCGGACCACCTCTTTGGTGAGTTCGCTCGGAAAGCGCAACGCCTTCATACGTTCCCGAGTCATCCGGCCACCAACGACGTCGTGGAAGTGGAACGTCACGCCTTCATCGGTAAATGAACGGGTCTGAGGTTTCGCGATGTCGTGGAACAGCGCGGCCAGGCGTACCCGCAACCGCGGCGGCGTCTTACCGACGACCGCGATGGTGTGCGCCAACACATCCTTATGCCGGTGGATTGGATCCTGTTCGAGACGCATGGCGTTGAGTTCGGGCAGAAACTCATCGGAAAGCCCCGTGTCGCAGAGAAACCACAGGCCCTGTTCAACGCCGGGTGCGACGATCAATTTCGCAAGTTCGATCTGGATACGCTCAGCGGAGACGATGTCCATGCGGTGTCGTTGTTCCTCGACGGAACGGATCAGCTCATCATCGGGGGTCAGCCCGAGCTGCGCGATGAAACGGGCCGCCCGCAACATGCGCAACGGATCGTCAGTAAAAGAAATATCGGCCGAAAGCGGTGTTCGAAGTCGCCCCGCGACCAGATCGTCGATGCCTCCGTGGGGGTCGATCAACTCGAGTTGACCCAAACGAAGCGCCATCGAGTTGACCGTGAAATCGCGGCGAGAGAGGTCGGTATAGATGTCGTCTGAGAAAGTGACCTCGGGCTTGCGCGAATCGGCGTGATAGAGCTCGTCGCGGAAGGTGGTGATCTCGACGTGGAGGTCACCACGACGACCACCGATCGTCCCAAATCGCTGCCCCTGGGTCCAGATCGTGTCCGCCCACGGCCGCACCAGTTCAAGGATTTCGTCCGGTCTCGCGTCCGTCGTCAGGTCCACGTCGGTCGATGGCCGATTCAACACCGCGTCTCGGACCGAGCCACCCACAAGGTAGAGCTCCCGCTCGACGGCGTCGAACCTCTCGGCGAGTGCCGCCAGATCGCTTTCTGGTGCGAGCATCGGTCGCAGGCGTTCCGGGATAGGGAATGGAGCGGTCGTCATGGGGGCCAGAGCCTAGTGTCCGGTCGTGTTGGAACCCTGAGGAGATGGCGAGCGTTCGTGGTGCTTTTGACTCCGCGCACGGTTAGGCTGTGGCCGCAGCACGGTAGGGGAAGGTTTTGACGTTTCATCTCCTGGTTGTGGGTTCATGACGGTCTCCGCATCGTTCCTTTCGGCACGAGGACTGCCCAGCGCGGCCGCGGACGGTCTGCGACGGTTCGTCATCACGCTGCTTCTGACCTGTGTCGGGTTAGGTCTGCTCCCTGCTCAGCGCGCCGCAGCTGACGCCATCGATGGGCTCGGACGCTGCGAAGATGCCGAACGCCCCGGCCTCCTCGAAGACATCGATACGCCGCAGGTCGCGCTGAGAACCCAAAGCGCCTATACCCTGCTCGGCGGGGGCATCGCGCTCGACGTGCAGATTCGCGGCGCTTCGGCGGCTTCCCAGATCAGGGTGGAGGCCTTTCCGGCGGTGCGTACAGTCGAAACACTGACGGGTTTCACCGATGGAAAACCCCTGCGCAGCGACGCTTTTGGATACATCAATACCGTGTCTCAGACCTGCCTATCTCCGAGGATGGACTCGCGCAGATCATCAACATCCCGCTTGGATATGACGGACCTACCTCAGCCCCCGTCGTCGATCCGGGGAACTATCCGCTCCAGGTAACACTGCTCGACGGCGCCGGGTCCACCAAGGACTCCTTCACGACCCTGATGGTCGTCGCGGAAGACCGCCAAGCAGCTGCGACGGTTGCGCCTATCGTGACCATCGAATCAGAGCCCGGCCTGTTGCCCAATGGCGATCTCAATTCGGTATTCATCGAAGATTTCGAGGGTAACGGTCGTCTCAACGACCTCCTTTCTTCACTGATGACGTATCCAAATGTTGGCGTCACCTTGATGCCGAACCCGGAAACCGTCGACTCAATCAACCGTTCGAGCACCAAAAGTTTCGCCGAAGGTCAAGCGGCACTGCCGTTGAGCCTCGGCGCGATGAGAAGCCTCGCAACACGTCCGCAGATCGAAGTGATTCCCACCTCATTTGCACCGATCGACCTTGCGGGTGTGGTCCACGAGGCGCGCGCCCATGCCGAACTTCAGCTCGATATGGGATACGCGACGGTCACCAACGCATGGGCTAAGAGCCCAAACGGCACCACCTACATGGTCGACTACGTGACACCGGAACTGATCAGCTTTCTCGCTGCTCGCGGCGTGAATCGGATCATCTCGACACCCGATGATTGGGTCCTCCCTGGTGACGACCGGGCCGTCCCCGAACCCGGAATCGCCGCCATCTCGCCAGACGCAGTGGCCTCAGATCAGGTTGTCGACCAGACCGCAGACGCGGCCGAGGATGCTTCGGACACCGCGGCACAGGCCGACGTCCCCGAGGTGAAGGCCGTCATTCTCGACCCGGTGCCCAACCAGCTGTTGAGTGCATGCACCTCCGACTCGGCTCGAGTCCAGGCGCTCATGGGGTATTTCAATCTTCGGCGAGACTCGGCCAAGCCGATCGCCTTCGCGACGCCGCCACGATGGGAGGCCAGCAAGGGTCTGATCAGCGAGCTTCTCGCAGCGATGGATGTGGCCCCATTCGTCAACGCGGTCACCGTCGCGACGGCGTCGCAACGAGAACCCGTGCAAACCGTGGAACCCGCTACCGACGAAGCGCTCGGTGTGCCGATGGGGCGTGCCGCCGCGTCAGAAGCGTCACTCACGATTGCGTCACTCTACGATGCCCTGCCCGACGACCAGGCCCGGGCCTTGATGACGCGCAACTTGTTGATCGCGGAGTCCCGACGGTGGGAAGACGCCGATGGTGGGACGATGCAAACGGCGTACTACTGGGGTGCGACCGCACCGCGTCAAGAGTTCACCGCTGCAATCCGTGCCCCCGAGAATCAGGACATTCGGTTGACCTCTCAGGAGGCCACGATTCCGATCTCGATTCGCAACGACTTCAATGTGCCGGTCTTTGTACGAATTACCCTGGAGTCTCCGCGGATCGAGGTTCTCGACCAGGGCCAGGACTTGGTGGAACTATCGCCAGGTCTCAACGTCCGAAATTTCCGAGTCACCGCCCGCGGTTCGGGAAACGCTCCCTTGCAGGTATTGATCACCTCCCCCGATGGTCGCATCGTGTTCGCGGACTCAAACATCACGATCCGTTCGACGGTGATGAGCGGCGTCGCATGGATGATCACCGTGGTCGCGCTGGCGTTTCTCGTCGTGTGGTGGCTCCGCTCGGTGCTACTTCGGCGAAATGCCCAAGCCCCCCTAGACCAGGACGTGACGCACCAGAGCCACGAACTGGATCTGCTCGACGAGTCCGTATTTGACGAGTCCGTCATCGACCGATACGAGGATCCCTACAACCCTTATGAGGATCCCTACGACGACGCATTCGCAGACACCCCCGATGTGTGGGTGACCGGCGAGCTCGACCCGGCACTGATGCCGATTGGAGCTGCTGATCGCGACGACAGCTCAGAGGATGGAGCACCCGACGAAGGTTCATGGACGGCCGACCCCGATGACCGCTATCCCACGCCAAGGAACACCGCGGACACGTCGTGGCGGTCTGAGGACCCCGCGCTGACCCGGGCACAGCGGCGGCGCCGACCTGATGCTGCTAGCCCACCTGCAGCCCGCGACGCCGGTGCCACCGAATCCGTCGACCGGGCGGAGAGTGAAGCCGACTCCGAACCTCAGATACCTCCCGCGACACCTGGAATTTCATCAACCCGTCGCAAGCGAGCCGACCGGTCAGCACCCCCGGTGAGGAAGGCCGGTTCGAGGCGCGGCGCGGACAACTCGGCACCCTTGTCTCGCGAAGGCGTGCAACGTGAAGGATCGGGATATTCATCCGATCGCAAGGGGCGGCGCCACCGGCCCTATCACAGCGATAGGGCTCAAAGCGCACCTCGACCACCCGTCCAACCGCCGAAGCAGGGCGATAAGTGATCCCTCGCTAGCGATTCGCCGACCGGTCACACCCGACCTCCTGAGTAACATTGCCGACTGCAGAGGGCCGGCCTCCCCCTGTATCCGCCTCCGTCGATTGGGCCATGGGAAACATCGTGGTACGACGCTCGAACGTCGACAGAGTGCTGGACAACAGGTATCAGCTCCAGCGTCAGGTCGCACACGGCGGTATGGCCACCGTGTGGGAAGCGCACGACAACCTGCTCAGTCGACGGGTCGCGGTCAAGACACTTCACCCACATCTGGCAGCTGACGATTCGTTCAAAGAGCGTTTCCATGCCGAGGCCGTCGCCGCGGCCCGGCTCTCCCATCCCAACATCGTCGCAACGTACGACACGGGCGAAGACGATGGGATGGCCTACATCGTGATGGAGTTCGTCGACGGCAAAACACTGCGCGAAATTCTCGATGAACGCCCACAACTCGCCGTTCCCGATGCGCTGCGGATCGGTTCGGCTATTGCGATGGCTCTGGCGCATGCCCACGACCAGGGTTTGGTCCACCGGGACATCAAACCCGCCAACGTTCTGATCGCCCGCGATGGTCTGGTCAAGGTGACCGACTTCGGCATCGCAAAAGCGAGCGAAGATAAAGACCTCACGCGCACCGGCACCATCATGGGCACAGCAAAGTACCTCGCCCCCGAACAGGTTCAGGGCCTGCCCCTGGACGGCCGAGCCGATGTCTACGCGCTCGGCGTCGTGTTGTACGAGTCGCTCACCGGCCAGGCACCCTTCGTCGCCGAGAACGACATGGCGACAGCGATCCTGCACGTCAACGGCGAACTGGTACCGCCGAGCCAACTCCGGCCCGATCTGCCGCCCGATGTCGAAGCGCTCGTGCTGCAGTGTCTGGCCAGAGATCCTGACGACCGTTTTCGGTCCGCTCGTGCTGTCGCTCGCGCCATGCAGGCCGCTCGACTCACCGGGAATTCAGCGGCCGCTACCGCCCCCGCATCCAGCGCGGGCTCTGGCGGGGCGCCTAGTGCGGCGCGCACGGACCAACCTCGGCCGGCCTCGCGCCCTGCCGCTCCGCCAGTCGAACCAGGTAATTCGACGAGGGTCGCCCAGCGGCCGATGCCCTCGCAACGACCCGGGGCTGAAGCACCCGGTCGCCGGTCCAGCGCGCGGCAACCGACCAAGAAGCGATCGGGCGTCACCGCGGGAACGGTCTTTTTGCTCATCATGTTGTTGGTCGTGGGGGGTGCCGCCGTGTATTTGATCGGCCAGCTTGGCTCACAAGACTCAACCGTCGAGGTGCCCATCGCGAACGCACTCCCCTTTGACCCCAATGGGGATGGGGACGAAAACGGTGGCATGTTGTTGCAGCTCCGAGACGGAGACACCCAGACCATGTGGCAAAGCGAGGGGTATGGGGCCGACAATCTGGCCGATCGAAAAGGCGGAACCGGTTTCATCCTGACCGTCGCCGAACCCGTCGAGCTCGCGTCACTCACCCTCGTCACCCCCGCGAACTTTGGCTCGTACAGCGCGAGTATCTACGTGAGCGACGCCCCACAAAACACCGTCGAGGCCTGGGGGCAACCGGTCGCGGCGCGCGAGAACCCCGGAACGAATGCCAAGTTTGGTTTGGACGGAACGACGGGTGCCGCGGTGCTGGTTTGGTTTACCGACCTGCCAGACGTCGAAGACACCGGCGGTCGCTTCCGCATCAAGATCAGCGAGGCCGAGCTCCGTGCAGACCGATGAGGTCCTAGTTTCTCGAGCTCAACGCGGTGATCGTGCCGCAATGAGCGAACTGCTCGACCACCACGCCGACTCGATCTATCGCCTAGCTCTACGGATCACGGGCAACAAAGCTGACGCCGAAGACGCCGCTCAAGAAGCGATGATCAACGTGGTTCGTCGCATCAACTCCTTCGACGGGCGCTCGAAGTTCTCCACATGGGTGTACCGAGTCGCCACGAACGCAGCCCTGGATGAGACCCGGCGGCGATCGCGCCGGCCGACGCCGACCGATCTCGAATCGACCGCACGCCGCGTACGCGACGGCGAACCTGGTAAGGCGGTAGACAGCGTCGGCCACACGCCGGGTCCCGCAGAGATAGCGGCCAGCAACGACCGGATCGACCACATTTTGAGCGGGCTCAGCCCCGAGCACCGCGCCGTACTCATCCTGCGAGAGGTCGGCGATATGACCTATGACGACATCGCCGAGACGCTAGGCATCTCACCGGGTACGGTTCGCTCGCGACTCGCTCGGGCACGTCGATCGGCGGCACGGAAATTGTCGGAACTCGACGGGCGACCAGCATCGTCTAACGGTTCGAGCGACGATCCACAGGTGACGCGATGACCACGAAGCGGCCCGATGGGCCCCAGCCATCCAACGAAGGAATCGGCGGGGCCACCAACCCTGACGAATCCGGGTCCGGCGCGTCTCGAAGCGGCCCGGCCAGCGTTGGCCCGGCCAGCGTTGGCCCGGAGAGCGCTGATCCCCGTCGGTCACCTCTCAGCGACCCGCAGAGGACCGGCGCGCCACCGCGCGACCGTGGGTTCGATGCGCCGGTGTCGTTAACCGCTACTGCCGAGCTGGGAGATGTCCTGCGTGCCGACCACGCCACGTTGAGTAGGGCGCGGCGCCGCGAGCTCGTGAGCTCAGCTCTCGACGCGGCTTGGCCCGATGGTATCGATGCATCTGACACCGATACTTCACCATCGAACATGGCCAGTTCTAGGCGTTCCGCGAACGCTCAACGCTGGCTCCCCCTCATGGCCGCCGCCTGTTTTGTACTCATAGTCGCGGCTGGTATCTGGGCGATTTCTCACCGGATGGGCACGGGTACCGACGACGCTTGGGTCGCCTCCAGCGACGCGGCCGATATTGCCGATTCAAGCACCCAGACCGTCACTGCATCATTGGACGGCACTGACGAGTCGGCCGGTGACGCATTCAGCGCCGCGAATAGCGACCCACTCCTCGAATCGGGGTCTGCTCAATACAATCGAGCTGAAGCATCGGCCGCGTCCGACGACGAGGCGGTCGCCGCCGAGGACGCGGACCGCGACTCGTTCGGTACATCGGGAGCTGCGGCGACAACGGGGCCGCCCCCGGTCGTAGTAGCTGAACTCAGCCTCCAGGATTTTGATGAGGTAATGAACGGAGCTCGCCCGAGCGACCTTGCGAGCGCGGTTACCCCGCCAGCGCCACAGGCTGCGGACGCCCCAGCGACCGTCCCCCCCGTCGGAGGGGAGCAGGGCAGCGAAGTTGAGGATGATGCAACGATGCCCGAGGTGCCTCGGGCAGATGCTCCGGCCAGCCTGATGATCTTGCCAGCCGCGTCGCCGTCCCTGATCGCCGCCGCAACCGCCTACGCACAGGACGGCGATGTCTGCGGTCAGACCGGCGTGGTACGCCTATCGGGTGTCTATGAAGTGGCTGGCGCGATCGTCAGGGTGTACGAAAACGTGGATTCGGGTACCCTCGCGGTCTTCGACGAAGACTGCCGCCCGGTCGAGTAGGCGCCTACGTAGTGCTGGGTGGTTTGCCGAACAAAGGGACAGCCATGGGTGACTGGGCCAGCCAGGCGGTAGATGCGATCGACAAGACGGTTCAGACGGTTCGATCAAAGACCGTCGAACCTGCCGAGAACGTTTCAACGTCGGTGGTCCATGGCCTGATCGCGTCGAGCTTCGTCGTCTTTGCCCTCATCTTGACCGTCATTTTGGTGTTTCGGCTGCTGCAGGCTTATGTACCCGGCGACATCTGGATCGTCTACCTGATCATGGCGGGAATCTTCACAGCAGCGGGCATGTTCGTCTGGTCAAAACGGCGCGCTTAGTTAACCGCTGTGCTCGGCGACATCATCGCCACGCTGCACCCGGTCCGTCGAGCGTTGTCACCCGTTTGTCATCCCGCTGCCGCCGATCCCGGTGCTGTCGGTCCGACCTATCATGAGATTTCTGTACCCGGAGGTTGTCTGTGTCTAGTCGCGAAGTGATCATCGTGGGTTCGGGTCCTGCAGGGCTCACCGCGGCCATCTATGCAGCCCGAGCCAACCTCAAACCGCTGGTAATCGAAGGCATCGCCGCTGGTGGACAGCTCATGTTGACCACCGAGGTCGAGAACTTCCCCGGCTTTCAGCAAGGCATCATGGGGCCTGAACTGATGGGAGAACTCCGAGCCCAAGCCGCTCGGTTTGGCGCCGAGTTTCTAACCGATAACGTCAGTCGCGTCGACTTCTCCGAACGACCATTTCGCGTCTGGGTCGGCGACCAAGAGTTCTCGGCGGACAGCATCATCGTCTCGACCGGCGCCCACGCACGGATGCTCGACGTTCCCGGCGAATCACGGCTGCTCGGTCACGGGGTTTCGACGTGCGCAACGTGTGACGGGTTCTTCTTTCGCAACCAGGAGATCGCGGTGATCGGCGGCGGTGATTCTGCGATCGAAGAGGCGAACTTTTTAAGCAAGTTCGCGTCGAAGGTCTACCTGATCCATCGCCGCGACACGCTGCGCGCATCCCAGATCATGCAGGAACGCGCGCTCGCCAACCCAAAGATCGAGTTCATCTGGAACACCGTTGTTTCCGGCGTCGAAGGAGACGCGACGGTCACAGGTCTCGAATTGACCGACGTGGCGACCGGAGCAACACGGACACTCGCCGTCACCGGTATGTTCGTTGCTATCGGTCACGTGCCCAACAGTGAACTGTTCGACGGCATCCTCGACCTTGACGATCAGGGCTACATCAAGGTGCTACCTGGCCGTAGCCTCACCAACATCGAAGGCGTCTTTGCCTGCGGCGACGTCGTGGACCACACCTACCGGCAAGCGATTACCGCAGCAGGTATGGGGTGTATGGCGGCGATCGATACCGAGCGATACCTCCAGTCCGTGCAGAGCCCTTGATCTCAAGCGGCACGCGTGTGCTTGCGAACATCTTCGTTTGACGCCGGGCGCGAGTACCACATTCAGCGCCTTCAAAGATCGGCCTCGATCGGCTGGTTGCCTCAGGAATAACGTTCCAGCAGGATGCGTTCTTCTGGGACATTCTCCGAACTACCTTCGACGCATTCTTGAAAGGACAAGACGTCATGGCAAATGGTGTACAGGTTCTCGATACGGCGACCTTCGACGAGGTCGTCGGCGCGTCTGACAAGCCAGTCCTGGTGGACTTCTGGGCCGAATGGTGCGGTCCATGCCGGATGATTGCGCCCGTGCTCGAAAATGTGGCTGCTCACCACGGCGACAAGATCACTATTTCCAAACTCAACGTGGATGAGAACCCCGATATCGCGCAGCGGTTTAGCGTGATGAGTATCCCCACGTTGATCGTTTTCAAAGACGGCAAAGAGGACAAGCGCCTCATCGGCAGCAAGCCGGAGTCAGCGTTGTTGGCCGACCTGTCGGAGTACATCGGTTGATCTTTCCTGGGGCCCAGGGCAACGAGGTTCTGGACCTGCAACAGCGCCTTCTCAAGTTGGGATACGCAATCAGCAGCGCGGAGCGCGATGGCTGGTTCGGACCCTCAACCGAGGAGGCGCTGATTGCGTTTCAGCGGGAACGCCGTCTGCGGCCAGACGGGATTTGCGGTACGCAGACCTGGTCAGAACTTCTCGAAGCAAACCATCGGCTCGGTGATCGCCTGCTCTATCAAAAGACCCCCATGCTCAAGGGCGATGACGTCGCCGCGCTCCAGCATCGCCTGAACTCGCTCGGTTTCCATTCCGGACGGGAAGATGGCATGTTCGGCCGGGCCACGGGTGACGCGGTACGCACCTTCCAACGCAACGTTGGTGTCGTCGTCGACGGCATCTTTGGACCTGACACACACGCCGCGTTGGAGCGCCTCGGTTTTCACGGCGGTCTGTCGGTTGCGACCATCCGGGAAATCGAAGATCTTCGCACCGGACGGCCCGATGGGTCCCAACTCACCATTCACTTGAGTGTTGAGCCCGAACTCGATGTGTTGGGACTCGCCGTGCAGCGGGCGCTCAGCGCCGACGGGCACGCCACGGTGGTCATGCCCTCCGATACGGACGAGATCGTCGCTGAACGGGCGAATCAAGCGCATCTCGATCTGCTGTTGAGCCTTCGCCAAGGGACTACGGGACATCCGTCGATCCTGTACTTCATGGGTCGCCATACACGCTCTGAACAGGGATTTCACTTGGCTCGCCACGTCGCACATGCTTGCGCCCGCCATTCTGGCCTGCGCGATATTGAACTATCTGGGCGACCACACCCCCTGTTGCGCCAGACGTCTATGCCTGCATTGATTTTCGAGCTCGGACTCTCAAGCGAAGATATGGGGCGCGCGCTGGTGCACCACAGTTCGGAGTTTGGTCGACTGATCGCCAGCGGCATTTACACAGCGTTCCGTACCGCCGCCGAATAGACCTGCAGGTCAAACGGGCTAGCAGGGGAAAAGTGTGCGACCGGTCGGCCACGCTGCCGGTCGTTCGCCGCGAACAATGTCACCTCTCGCGCCGAGGGCACATCGGCAGACGTACAGGCTCATCCGCCCAACTCTCAACCTCGACCTATGCTCGAGCTTCAATTTGGTCGAGCTGTCAGCCCCCGTCTACGAGGGTGCGTCTCGCAATATTTGTCAACGACTACTGTGCCTGTTTGAGGTTGCCTGACAGCATGCGATAGATCCGTTCGAGATCGTCAACATCAGAGAACTCAATCATGATCCGGCCTCGTTTGGGACCCAGATCGACCTTCACCCCCGTCGCGAGTTGATCAGCCAAGAGGTTCTCAAGCTCAATGAGACCCGCCGGCTTTACGGCACCCACTTCGGTTGGCGTCCGCGGCGGTGCGGGCGGGTCGGGCGAAATTGTGGCTCTTACCAGCTCTTCCGCGGCGCGGACGCTCAGGCCATCCGCGAGTACGCGACGAGCTAGGTGCTCCTGCAAGCTCGGATCAGACACACCCAGCAGTGCACGCGCGTGTCCGTTCGAAAGTTGATCCTCACGGACCATACGCTGCACCGAAGCGGGCAGCTGCAGAAGTCTCAATGAGTTTGTGATGGTCGCCCGACTTTTTCCCACGCGCTGCGCAACGGAGTGGTGAGTCAAGCCGAAATCGTCGATTAGCTGTTGGTAGGCGGCCGCTTCTTCGAGTGGATTCAGTTGCTCACGATGAATGTTCTCGACAATGGCCTGCTCAAGAGACGTGTTGTCGTCAACTTCCCGAACGAGCGCCGGAATGTGTGTGAGCCCCGCGAGTTGCGAGGCACGCCATCGGCGTTCGCCAGCAATGAGCTCATAGCCGGTCTCTGACGGACGGACCAGAACTGGTTGAAGCAACCCCAACTCTTTGATCGAAGCGGCGAGCTGCGCTATCGCATCGTCGTCGAAGAACTGTCTTGGTTGATAGTGATTCGGACGAATCTCACCGATTGGCAGCTCTCGCAATGCGCCCTCAGGCTGCTCGGGCACGTTTGGGATGAGAGCTCCAAGCCCCTTCCCCAGACCGCTTCTTCTGGTCACGAATCCAGCTCCTTTGCCAGTTCGCGGTACGCGATCGCCCCACGAGAGACGGGATCAAACACGATGATCGGCTGGCCAAACGATGGGGCCTCTGAGATGCGCACCGTTCTGGGGACCACCGTTCGAAATACTTGATCTCCAAAATGTTCGCGAACTTCATGTTCGACATTGCTCGACAACTTTGTCCTTGCGTCGAACATGGTCAAGACAATTCCCTTGATTTCGAGATCCGGGTTCAAGTTGGTCCGCACCAGCTGTACATTTCGCAACAACTGACCCAGACCTTCCAGCGCGTAGTACTCGCACTGAATCGGAACAAGTACACCTTTTGCTGCCGCGAATCCGTTGACTGTCACGAGACCCAGGGACGGGGGGCAGTCGAAGAGGATGTAGTCGTACTCCTCAACAACATCCGCTATCGCCCGCTTGAGCTTCATCTCTCTTGAGAAGGCGGATACGAGTTCGATCTCTGCGCCAGCGAGATCGATGGTCGCTGGAACGATGAAGAGGTTCTTGACGCTGGTCGGCTCAACACAATCTTCGATCGGGACCGCATTCATGAGGGCGTCATAGGTCGAATGCCGAATCTGCGTATGTTCGATCCCAATCCCGGTGCTCGCGTTCCCCTGAGGATCGAGATCGATAATCAGGACCCGTCGCCCGCGTTCTGCCAGGGCGGCACCAAGGTTGACCGTTGTCGTGGTCTTGCCCACTCCGCCCTTCTGATTGGCAACAGCAAGCACGTTGCCTAAGGGTCTTTCCTCTGCTGACACAGGTGCTCCTCGGCTTCTCCGGCGGCGGTGCGCCGGAGTCACTACTTCAGTACTCGGTGGAGTGACGTTGATAGGTGGGTCATGCTAGCGGGGTTGGGGGGCTCTTTGGCGGATAGGGATGTTCCACGTGGAACGCTTGGCCCTGCCATTGTGTCGGCATTTCGCGTGCGCGGCCCCGGACTCCCTGCCCCGCTGATGTGCATCCGGGGCTCGCCGTGCACTGATCCGTAGCGTGACGTCACAATCGCCCCTCAACGCAGCTTGCGCTGACGTGCGGGCGTTCCGCCGATCACCGGAGTGATGCGTCTGCCCATTCTCCCCGGTCAAGGGCCTGTCAGTGATCTCGTAAGCGGGTGTCGGTGTTTCACGTGAAACACGACGATTCCACCCATTCTGTTTGCCGCCACCGGACTGCCTCGTCGTACCAGCGCCGGGCTACCGTGACGAGAGTTGCCGATTCACTACCCCCGCCCGACTCCTCTGGGGCTACCAGGAACAGGGTGCTCGCCGCGCCAACCTTGTCGCGTCCCGCATTCCCGAGCGGTCCCAACCCACCAAGCTCCGGACATCCAAGTCCTGGCAGGTTGGATCGCTAATAGAATGAGCGGGCACTTTCCGTCACGAACAAGGATCCTAGGTGGGCCACGCGTGGGCTTACCTTTCAATGAGGACGATTCAACACGTGACGGACGCTGCCGTGCGCTTGCCCCAGAGCGACCGTCCAGAGCAACGAAATTGCTGCTAGCTAGACGCTCGCTTATCGAGCGGGGCGGAGATCGGCGGTCTGGCGCCGCCACTCGCAAGGAGGAGATCTACCCACCACCGGGCGAGAATCGCGGAATCGATCACGTCACAAGTGGTGACCCGACCGCCCCGTACGTCTACAAGACGCTAGAGACCGACATCCATGCGTCGCGTGTCTGCGGGCACGGCCACACACCACCGTCACACATTCCGCGATCCGTCGGTGGAGGATTCGGGGAGGTTCGACGCGACGTGTGCGTGCCGTTCACCGGGGAGGTACTGAGGACCACATTCCACAATTCACCTGTTGACGCTGAGTCGATGCCGCGATGCGCCCCGGCCAACCCGCGGGTCTGAGCCATTGTGCTCTCAAGGCCGGTCATCCCTACCGCGTTCGTCATAGGCGGTCACGAAGAATCAGGTATCAACCAGCGTGGCGACCTGAATAGTGTCCTCAGCCATCGAGCTTCTCAACGGGCCCCGTACGTACCCAAGCGTCGATTCCGGGAGCAATGTGGGTAGGTACTAGACCTTTGACCTCAGAGAAGCCGGTCTGGGTGTCGGACCGCGTTGACCCCACAACACTGCGGGCCGACAGAGCGACGATACCGCCGACACACACGAGATCACGCGCAAGCGGAAGAATGGTGGACCGATCACCCACGCTTCGCCCGACCGCTATATCCATGAGAGGGAGCGACGAACCCGTCGACCGCGGTTTGAGGTCCCGAAGCACCACACGTTGCGCATCGACTTCTGGAAAGAATCCTGCGGCCCACTTGACCGCACGAACACTCTTGGCCCGCCGATCGAGCCACCAAACCTCGGCATCTACCCACATCATCTGCAGGGCAAGACCAATCAGACCTGCCCCTGCACCAAAATCAAGTGCCCTACCAGCAAAATCTGGTAGGGCACTTGTAAGTTCTTCCGCGAAAGCGAGGTGCTTTGCGAGGGACTCATCACCGATGAGGCCAATGGACCGGCCGTAGCGATGGATGGTCTGCACGCGGTCATCGCAGAGGACCGCATTCCATCGATCGCTCAACGACTTACTCTTCTTCGTCGTTGCTGTCCCCGTCATCGTCTGCCGACGCATCAGGCCCATCGGCTACGAGAACAACGTTTCGGCGAGGTTCTTGGCCTTCAGAGATCGTCGCAACACCGTCGATATCGTTCACCACATCGTGAACGACCTTGCGGTCGCTGGAGTTCATCCAGTCCATCCGGTGGGGGAGACCGGTCTCGCGCACGGCCGCAGCTGTGCGCTCAGTGAACGCTATCAACGCTGTGCGGCGTGCGTCACGGTAGCCAGCCACGTCAACGTTCACCCGCAAAGGATCCGAACCACCTTTACGGTGCAGGATGGTGCGGCAGATCTCTTGGATCGCTCGATTGGTGACGGCATCAGGCCCGATCAACAGGCCAAGGTCGTCGCCCGACAGGGTGACGCTCAGCACATCATCGTCGACTACCGAACTGACGTTCGCTTCCATATCAAATGCGTCGAGTAAGTCGTCGAGGAAATCCTCGATCATCGTGGCTTGTTCTGAGGTTTCCATCGGTGCCTTCTGAGCCTTTGCTTCGCTTCCGGACGAGCGACCTCGCCCTCGATTGCCGCCGTCACTCTGACGTGGCTTTGTGTCGATCGTTTGACCAGCATCATTAGCCGGTTCCGAGCTCTGTTGATGCGTCGATGGCGATTGTGAGTCGGTCCCCGTGCTCATGACCGGAGCGTCGTTCCCCGCACGTCGCCGTGAACGATCCTTGCCTTGGTCCGCTGACTGCTGAGAGCTCGACTGTCGGCGGGGAGAACGCTCTGATCGAGAACCTTGACGGCCGGAACGACCCGACCGATCTCCACGAGACTCTTCGGAAGGGTTCGAACCACGTTGCCGCCGTCGGCGGGTTCGCTGCGGTTCATGGGTCACCGGACGAACTCGTGCTCGAATCCTCACCTCGGCTCGGCGGAGAAGACCACGCTTGCTTTCCTCGATGACTTCGTACTCGAGGTCACCCTCAGCAATACCTAGCCGGTCGAGTGCCAGACCCTTCGCCTCGGCCTCTGTGCGACCGACCGTTTCAATCCATTCCATTCTTTGTTCCCGTCAGAAAGTTGAACCCGAAAGAGGTGTTTACGCAGGTGCTAGTCCTGTTTTCCGCCAGCCGCCTCGGCATCCATTTGCTTGTAGATATATGCCTGCTGCGCTATCTGGAACAGGTTTGTCGTCAAGAAGTACAGACAAACCCCTGCTGGCATGATGAACGCTATGTAGCCCATGAACAAGGGCATGAACTTGAGCGCCGCTTGTCCAGGCATCTGCTGCGCACCTTGAGCGGTGCGCCGACCCATGGTCTGTCGCTGTTGGACGATGGCTGTGGCCGCGACCAATCCGACCAGGATGAATGCCGGAATACGATCGGCTGCCGAGCCATCCGATTGAGAAGCGGCTTCCGAGAGGTTCAACACGCCAAGAAACTTCGAACCCTTGTCGAGACAGCCCGCGTGATCCTCACGTGCCAACAACAAGTCGTCTTGCGTAATCGTGTTCGCCCTGCCCTCAAGCAGCGCGTACTTCTCGTTGTCGGCCGCGTCTTCACTGTCCTTGAGGGCTTCGAAATCTTCGACGCTCTCAACTCCATCGGTGTCATTGGGGCGCACAACTTCCAGGACTTCAAAGCGTTGCGGAGGCGTAGCGTCTTCCATGAAGGCAGCGGGAGTACCACACAATTCTTCGAACAGTGCCGAGTCGTTCGGGAGATGGGCCACCGGACCCCGAAACACCGAGTACAGGCCGATCAACAACGGCAACTGGACGATCAAAGGGAGACAGCCAGATAGTGGACTGACCTTGCGCTCTTTGTAGAGCTTCATGGTCTCTTCGCTGACCTTCTGGCGGTCATCTTTGTACTTCTCTTGCAGGGCCTTGATCTCGGGTTGTAGCTCCTGCATAGCTCGTGCCGAACGGGCTTGTTTGGCCGACAGCGGATACAGCAGCATGCGAAGCAGCAGTGTCAACAGGATGATCGCAAATCCATAGGATGGGATCACCGAGTAAAAGAAGGCGAGGATCTGACCGATCAGGTCCTGAAACGCTCCCATGTCACCTACTTTGGTTGTTCATCAGAAGATGCGCTACGGCCAGAATTGGCTTGACGCTCGGTTGGTGGGGGGACCGGGTCATATCCGTAGCTGCCCCATGGATGACAACGGCCGATTCGCCTCATCGACATCCACCCACCACGGCCGACACCGTAGACCTCGATGGCTTCTCGGGCATATTGCGAGCATGTCGGCAGATAACGGCACCTCGGTGGACGCGTGGAACTCCACGCCTGATACCACCCGATCAGCTTTAGCGCGACGAAGCGCACGACGCCCGCGCCGCCTCGGCGACCGAGGTTCGAAGTGCCTCAAACGGAGTATCCAAACTGGCCCGTTGAGCGATCAGCAAGTACGCCCGATCGTGAAGAAACGAGCTGCTCTCAGCCGCTACCGCGTGACGAAGGCGTCGACGAATTCGGTTCCGCTCGACGGCGTTACCCACCCGACGATTGACGGTGAAGCCGACCTGCGGCCCAGCAGTTTCGCCCAGAGGAATGGACTTCATCCAAAACCCTTCCCCTCGACGACGCGGGGCGCGGCTCAACAGGGCGAAAACGCTCCGTTGAGTGACCGACTTCACTAGGCAGTCAAACGCCGACGGCCACGCACGCGACGCGCGCGAATGACGGCACGTCCCGAGCGGGTGCGCATCCTGGTCCGAAAGCCGTGCTTACGCTTGCGGCGACGATTGTTGGGCTGAAACGTGCGCTTCATGGGTTCCTCCTCCAGACGCGGCACGATCCGCAGGTACTGACGAGCGCCAGCTAGATATCTTGCGGCGTCGGTCCTGCGGCAAAATCGAGTCCGCAGGCTATCGGCCCGTACGTGGCGCTCGCAACGCGGTCGTTACCCTGTCCCTTGGCAGAGGGCTCCGGGCGTTGCTACCGTGCGGGGTCTGACTCTGGTCTGAGGTGTGGCCCACGCAAGCTGTCCCTGTGGCCCGACAAGTGTTTGTTCCGGAGGGACGTCGTGCACGATCGTGAAGAAATCTCGCTCGACCAACACGAACTCTGGGGCGCCGCGAGCACCATTTTGCAAGATCGGCTCGGTTCCGCCTGGAGCACCTGGTTCGACGGTTCAGTACCAGAGAGCTTCGACCCGCAGACCCGTGTCCTGACACTCGCCGTTCCAAGCGAATACGTCCGCACTCGGATAGAGGACAAATACGCAGACCGGGTCGTCGAGGTGTTGCACCAGGTCACCGCTGCCGACATTCGCCTCGCGCTCACCGTCAAGACCATCGGACGCGATCTCACCACCGACCCGCAACCGGCGCCACCACCGACGGCAGCCCGCGACATCCGGCCACCCGCTTCATCGCCCCCGCCCCTGTCATCGTCGATGAACACCACCGTTGAAGACCGCATCTCGATGCTGAATCCTCGCTACAGCTTCGACAACTTTGTCGCGGGTTCCTCGAATCGCTTCGCCTACGCCGCAGCGATGAACGTCGCCGAAGCTCCAGCGCGTTCGTATAACCCGCTTTTCATCTACGGCCCCGCTGGCCTGGGAAAAACACATTTGCTGCACGCCATTGCGCACCTCGTTCAGCAGGTCTACCCCTCTGTTCGGGTTCGCTATGTCACCACCGAAACATTCATGAACGAGTTCGTCGACTCGATCCGCTTCCAGAAGGCGTCCGATTTCAACCGTCGCTACCGCGAAGTCGACGTGTTACTGATCGACGATATTCAGTTCATCGAAGGTAAAGAAGGTTTTCAAGAAGCGTTCTTTCACACCTTCAACTTCCTCCATAACGCTCACAGCCAGATCGTGCTGTCATCAGACCGACCGCCGAAAGCCATCGACACGCTCGAAGCACGTCTGCGAAGTCGATTCGAATGGGGCCTGATCACCGATATTCAGCCGCCAGATCTGGAAACGCGCATGGCCATTCTCGGCCGGAAAGCAGAACTCGAAGGTTTCGACGTGCCCGAAGACGTTCGCCAGTTCATATCTGAGCGGATCACCAACAACGTTCGTGAACTCGAAGGTGCACTCACACGTGTCGCTGCCTACTCCCGGCTCCATGGGGTACCACTCGACCGGTCCATCGCCGAACACGAGCTCTCCGACTTGATGAGTGACGATCCAGAACGACACATCACTCCCGAACTCATCATCAACGAAGCCTCAGCGATGTTTGGCATCCAACCCGAAGAACTGATCGGTCATAGCCGCAAGCGTCAGTTTGTGACCGCTCGCCAGGTTGCTATGTATACGTTTCGCACCTTCACCGATCTCAGCTTCCCCGACATCGCCAAGCTCTTCAGCGACCGCGATCACACGACGGTGATGCACGCTGTCCGAAAGGTTGAGAGCACCATGGCCGACAACAGTCAGACCTACAACAACGTCCACGAACTATTCCGGCGCTTGAAGCAAGGCGGTGGATAGCGCTGTGGATAAACAGTGGAAATTGTGGATAACTGGGTACCTAAACCGCCAATATGGGTTCTGACCCCAAAAGTTTTCAACAGTTGTGGATAGCTCTGTGGATGAATTCAACGCCGTTTACCTGCGGTTCTTGTGATCTTCCACAATCCACAGGACCTATTACTAGAAGTTACAAATCTATGAACCTTGTGCACAACGAGGAGACACTGTGAAGTTCCGCTGCGAACGCGACATGCTGACCGAAGCCATCACATCTGCTCAACGAGCCGTCACATCGAGAACCGGCGTGTTACCGGTTCTTTCTGGCTTGTTCATGCGAGCCGAAGATGGCCAGATCGAAATTGTGGGATCCGACCTGGATCTCACCATTCGAGTGAAGATCGATGCTGACGTAGATCAAGCAGGTGATGCGGTCGTATCGGCCCGCCTGCTCAGTGACATCGTTAAGCGGCTCGAACCAGGGGCTGTGTCGATCGATGTCTCACAAGACGAGGCGCGTATTTCTTCACGCCGAAGCGAGTTCACGCTCCGTACGCTGCCCGTTGGAGAATTCCCCGATCTGCCCGAACCCGAACTCGAGTTCGTCGAGATCGACGGTGACCAGTTCGCAGCAGCGATCCGGCAGGTAGCACCGTCGTCATCAAAAGACGAAGCCCGTCCGATTTTGACCGGTGTGTTGTTGGAATCGACGGATGATGGCCTTCGTCTGGTCTCGACCGACTCCTATCGGCTCGCCGTCCGGGATCTCGCAGGAACGCGAGTCCTCGAGTCGGGCAAGAACGTTCTGGTCTCGGCAAAAGCATTGGGCGAGCTTCAGCGAGCGGTGACCGAGGGCCCGATTCAGGTCGGTTTCGGCGCTGGCGACGCGTCGTTCCAGCTGGGCTCGACGACGATCCTGTCTCGACTGATCATGGGGCAGTTCCCGGCCTACCGGAAGCTGATTCCCGAGAATCAGCCGAATCGGTTGATCCTGGAACGCGAAGCGCTCGGAGACGCCATCCGCCGGGTCAAGACCGTTGCCCAGGGACGCGACCACGTGTCGATCCGCATCGCGATGGAATCGGGACGCATAGAAATCACGGCAAGCGCTGCTGATGTTGGTGAAGCTCGTGACGAACTCGATGCGGATTTCACCGGTGAAGGCATGACCGTCGCGTTTAATCCCGACTTTCTCCTCGACGGTATCGGTGCCATCGAAACCGAACGCGTCGTGATCGAAACGACCGACAGTCTCAAACCAGCGGTGATCATGGGCGAGGATGACTCGGAGTTTTTGTATCTCTTGATGCCGGTTCGTGGATAGCGAGCTTGGGGAACTCATCGGTGTGGATCCAAGAGCTGTGGATGCGAAACGTCCGTCGTCACAGCGATCTGCACCTTGAGTTCAACGAGCGGATCACCGCAATCGTTGGGCCAAATGCCGAGGGAAAAACCACGGTGCTCGAGGCGCTTGCGTGGTTGATTACGGGGACGTCGATTCGTCCGGTTCCCGATAGAACGCTCATCTCGACGGGGCAGTCAGAGGCGATCATCAGGGCGCGCCTTGACGATGTGGGCCGTGAGGTCTTGATCGAGGGACAGCTTGGCTCCGGGCGGTCTCGTGTCGAGGTCAACCGTCAACCGGTCGCGCGCCGAGCAGAACTGTCAAGGGTCGTTCGCCTGACACCATTCACCCCTGACGATCTCCAGCTGGTCAAGGCCGGACCGTCGGGACGTCGAGCATTTCTCGATCATCTGACTTCGTCGATTGCGCCCGGTGTTGGCGTGGCTCAGCGAGAGTTGGAGCGGATTCTGCGGCATCGAAATGCCCTGCTCAAGAGCATGTCGAGGGGCGAGGCGTCCAACGATGAATTCAACACGCTCTCGATTTGGAATGATCAGTTTGTTGCGGCCAGCGGCCGGATCGTGGGAGCGCGTCTTCGACTGATTCAGATGCTCCTCGATGCTGCAGAACCGTTATACGGCGCGATCGCTGATCAACCCGCTGCGCTGACCGCCCGCTATGACAGTGATTGGCTTGACGTCTCGTCCAGTACAGCCATTGAACAGCAGCTGTTGGCTGCGCTCGACGGAGCCTCCGATGATGAACGGAGGCGCGGCATCACCTTGGTTGGACCTCACCGCGATGATTGGTCGCTCGCTCTCAACGGCTTGGATGCCCGGACCTGTGGTTCACAAGGTGAGCAGCGGTCCTTGGCACTGGCGCTTCGTCTCGCCGGGCATCGGGTCGTCACCGAGCTCACCGGTACGGCGCCGATCGTGCTCCTCGACGATGTCTTTTCAGAGCTCGATGACAGGCGGCGGGACGCGTTGGTGAGGAACCTTCCCGTTGGTCAAGTGATCGTGACTTCAGCGACCGACCTTCCCGAAGACCTTCCGGTCGATCGAACCATTTGGTTGAATTCTCAGGGCGGTGAGCTCCCATGATCAAAGACTCCGGACACGACGACCCAATTCCTTTGAGTGAACTGATTGACGATCTACGCCTTGAGCTGGGGATTCCGGACGAGAATGACCTCGTGTTGACAGAGGACATTTTTGCCGAGGCCATCGGGCCTGAAGTGATGCAGCGGGTCCGTTCCGTGACCGTCCACGGCGGCGTCCTCGAGGTCGAGGTCGACGACCCGGCGATTGCTTCTCTCCTGAAATATCAAGGCCAAAGCGTCGTTCGAGACGTGAATCAACGCGCTGGCCGCAAGGTGTTGGAACGGATCAAGGTACGCCATTCGTAACCTGGTAAACTGGACGTTCCGTATGTAACAAGCAACAAGGCCACATTGGGCTGAAGAGTTTCCAATGTGGGTCTTGGCGCGAAAACGCGAGGGTTGCGTGACGTACGCTGCGAAAGACATCACCGTTCTCAAAGGTCTTGATCCGGTTCGAGAGCGGCCAGGCATGTACATCGGGTCGACTGGACCCGCAGGACTTCATCATCTCGTGTACGAGGTCGTCGACAACTCCGTCGACGAAGCACTCGCTGGCTATTGCTCAGCAATCGAAGTCGTCTTGCTCGCTGACGGGGGCTGCCGGGTAACCGACAACGGTCGAGGCATTCCGGTCGGAGAACACCCCGAATATGAGGGTCAGTCAGCGGCCGAGGTTGTTCTGACGGTCCTCCACGCGGGCGGCAAGTTCGGCGGCGAGGGGTACAAGATCTCCGGCGGTCTGCACGGTGTTGGGATCTCTGTGGTCAACGCCCTGTCTGAACGCCTGGTTATACAGATCCAGCGCGAGGGGTTTGTGTGGACTCAGGAGTACTCGCGGGGGGTGCCGCTAGGACCACTCCTGCAGGGTGAAGCGTCTGAGTTGACCGGTACTCAAGTGACGTTTTGGCCCGATCCACAGATTTTTGAAGAGACCGAATTTAGGGCCCAGACGTTGCGGGAACGGCTCCGCGAGATGGCCTTTTTGACCCGTGGACTCGCCATCACCTTCGTCGACGAACGCGTCGATCCCATCGAACGTCGAACATTTCAGTTCGACGGGGGCATCATCGACTTCGTTCGCCACCTCAACAAAGCGAAAGAGGCGCTCCATGAGGAGGTCGCCTACTTCTGCGAAGAGACCGACGGAGGCGAGGTTGAGGTCGCCATGCAGTGGAACACCGGCTACAACGACGGCATCCACTCATTCGCTAACAACATTGCGACCACCGAAGGTGGCATGCACGAAGAGGGTTTCAAAAAGGCCCTGACGAACGTCATCAATCGCTACGCCCGTGAACGCGGGCTCCTGAAGGAGAAGGATCAGAACCTCTCCGGTGACGACATTCGGGAAGGCTTGACCGCCATCGTTTCGGTCAAGCTCGCAAACCCGCAGTTTGAAGGACAGACCAAAACCAAACTCGGCAACACCGAGATGCGGTCCCAAACAGAAAAGGCGATGAACGAACACTTCGCCGACTGGTTGGGCAACCATCCCATCCCGGCCAAGAGCATTGTGACCAAAGCCATTCAAGCTTCCAGGGCGCGGATCGCTGCCCGGAAGGCACGGGAGTTGACGCGTCGAAAGTCGCTGCTCGACTCAGCGGGGATGCCGGGCAAACTCGCGGATTGCTCGACGCGGGACCGCGACGCTGGCGAGTTGTTCATCGTCGAGGGTGATTCCGCTGGAGGATCAGCGAAACAAGCCCGTGATCCCGAGTTTCAGGCGATTCTCCCGATCCGCGGAAAGATTCTGAACGTCGAACGCGCTCGCGTCGACAAGATGCTGAAGAACGAAGAGATTCAGGCGTTGATCACCGCCATCGGCGCTGGGCTTGCCGAAGAGTTCGAGATCGAAAAGATGCGGTACGGCAAGATCATCTTGCTGACTGACGCCGATGTTGACGGCGCACATATCCGCACGCTCCTGCTGACCTTCTTTTATCGGCAGATGCCCGAGATGGTCCGCGAGGGTCGTGTATACGTTGCCCAGCCGCCTCTCTACTCGACGCTTGTCGGCAAAGAGAAGGTGTATCTCAAGGATGAGCCCGCGCGGTTGGCTTATATGGCCGAACACCCAGGCCGCAAGCTCGAATTCGGGCGCTTCAAGGGCCTTGGAGAAATGGACTACGGCGAGCTGTGGGAGACCACGATGCGTCCCGGCGCCCGAACCCTTCTGCAGGTTTCGGTTCGCGACGCCGCTATCGCAGACGAAATGTTTTCTGTCCTAATGGGAACCGACGTCCCCGCCCGCCGCGAGTTCATCCAAGAGAACGCGCGCGAGGCTCGGTTTATCGACATCTGAGGCATCTATGGCGCCCGACGACGTGACGGTCGAACCAGTCGACAACCCGCAGATCGAAATCCAAGAGGAGATGGAACGCTCCTTCTTGGATTACGCGATGTCGGTCATCGTCTCACGAGCACTGCCCGACGTTCGCGACGGTCTGAAACCTGTGCATCGCCGAATTCTCTACGGCATGTACGCCCAGGGAATCAGACCCGATCGTCCGCACCGAAAATGCGCCCGTGTCGTCGGCGACGTCATGGGTCGGTATCACCCCCACGGCGACTCAGCGATCTACGACGCGTTGGCCCGTATGGCCCAGGATTTCTCGCTGCGTCACATTCTCGTCGACGGTCATGGCAACTTTGGATCGCCGGACCCGAACGACCGTCCCGCTGCGATGCGGTACACCGAATGTCGTCTGGCGCCGCTCGCGATGCAGATGCTCACCGGCATCGACGAAGACACGATCGACTTCGTCGACACCTATGACGGTGAAGACACCGAACCCGAAGTTCTTCCGGCACGATTCCCGAACCTCTTGGTGAACGGATCAACCGGCATCGCCGTTGGTATGGCGACCAACATTCCGCCGCACAACATGGGCGAAGTCATCGACGCAGCGATTCACGTGTTGGACAATCCAACCGCCGATGCCGACACCCTGATGGAGTTCGTCAAAGGCCCGGACTTTCCGACCGGCGCGTTCATTCTCGGTCGCCGCGGTATCCAGGACGCATACCGAACCGGACGAGGGTCGGTCAAGATGCGGGCCAAGGCTGAAATTCAAGAAGGTAAAAGCGGCCGTACCGAGATTGTTATTACCGAAGTTCCGTTCCAAACCTCGGTTGAAGTCATCGGAACCAAGATCGAAGAGCTCACCAAGGAACGCCGCATCGAAGGCATCTCCGATGTGACGAACTCCTCAGCTCGAGGCGTCCAGCGCCTCGTCGTCACGCTGCGTCGAGACGCCAACGCCCAGGTGATTTTGAATCAGCTCTACAAGATGACACCGATGCAGACGAGCTTTGGTGTCAACATGCTGGCGCTCGACCACGGTGTGCCCAAGCTCATGAACCTGCCGCAGGTTCTGCGGCTGTACTGCGATCACCAGATCGACGTGGTGACCCGGCGGACCGAATTCCGTCTTCGCAAGGCTCGCGATCGCGCCCACATCGTCGAAGGCCTGCTCAGGGCTATCGACATGCTCGACGAAGTGATCAGCCTGATCCGCGGCTCGGTGGATGTCGAAACGGCTCGCTTTGGTTTGATGGCCGAGCCATTCTCATTTTCTGAGATTCAGGCGAACCACATTCTCGATATGCCGCTTCGTCGTTTGACCGGCCTGGAGCGTCAGAAACTTCAAGATGAATACCGCGACCTGTTGGCATTGATCACCGAACTCGAGAGCATCCTGGCCGATGACGCCAAGCTCAAGATGGTGATCAAGGCAGAACTGACCGAAATCCGTGAGAAGTTTGCCGATGAGCGGCGAAGCATCATCACCCACGATCCCGGTGAACTCGATGATCTGGATCTCATCGACGATGAAGAATTGGTCGTCACGGTCTCTCACGACGGGTACGTCAAGGCCATGTCACCGGGCGTGTTCCGTGAGCAGGGTCGCGGCGGCAAAGGCATCGCCGGTGCCCGGTTGAAAGATGGCGATTATGTCGCTCATCTGCTGACGACGACCGCCCACGCGTACCTGCTGTTCTTCTCGAATCAGGGCCGTGTCTATCGGATCCGTGGTCATGAAATTCCGGTGATGGACCGGACAGCGCGCGGCCTCGCGTTGGTCAACCTGCTGGCGTTGGATCAAGGCGAAAAGGTTCAAGCCATTATCGATACGCGCACCTACGAAGAAGGCGCGTATCTGCTGTTTGCGACTCGCCAGGGCCTGATCAAAAAGACCCGGATGTCCGCGTACGATTCGTCGCTGCGTGCTGGTCTTATAGCGATCAACCTCAAGGACGGTGACGAGCTCGTTCGCGTGCTCCAAACCACTGGTGAGAATGAGGTGTTGATCGTGTCCGCAAACGGTAAGGGCATCAGATTTGACGAATCAGATGTTCGCCCAATGGGGCGGGCCGCCGCGGGTGTGCGGGGTATGAAACTGAGCGGTGATGACGAGGTCGTTGACTGCGACGCTCTTCGACCGGGAACAGAAGTACTGACCGTCACCTCTGGTGGATTAGGTAAGCGGACCCCGATCGACCAGTTCAGGATTCAGGGACGAGGTGGGCAAGGTATCCGTGCCATGTCGCTCCGTCCCGATGACCGTGTCGTAGCGTCGTTCGTCGTCGATGAAACCGACCAGATGATGTTGGTATCGTCCTCTGGCAACCTCATTCGCTTCCCGGTGGCAGACGTTTCGGTTCAGGGACGGTCAGCGCGTGGAGTGATGGTTGCTCGAGTGAAAGAACACGAATCCATCGTGGCTGCCGCCAGAGTTCTTGACACCATCGACAACTTGGGTGACGACGAAGCCTCCGACGATGTAGAAACTCTCGAGGCGACAGAAACGTCCAGTCCAGACGGCGTCGATACGACGAAGCCTGGTCATGAGGAGCACCAACGTGACATCTGACCCGGCAACGAGTCATCGGACACGCGAGCGTGCTCGCGTGTCGAGCGATTCGCACGCTCAGGACGAAGAGCACCGCTCAAGCGCAGCACGCCGCCCCCGTGCCCGAGGAAACCCCGCCCGAGGCGGCGAGGGTTCGGGTCAACTCATGCGCATTCAGACCTCACGGGTCATCTTGAAGATCGATCCCTGGTCGACGTTGCGTATCTCACTCATGTTCTTTCTTGGTATGTACACGGTGGCGTTGGTCGGCGGGGTCATCCTGTGGATGATTGGACGCGCTGCGGGACTTTTTTCGACTCTGGAATCGACGGTCGAAGGGTTCGGGCTCGATGACTTTCAGCTGAGGGGCTCAGCAGCGCTGGTCTACGCGATCATCGTCGGGTTGTTGCTGGTGATTATCTCAACCATCGGAGCGGTCATTTCGGCATTCGTCTACAACGTCGCCTCACGCACCTTTGGGGGGCTGCGCGTCACCCATATCGAGGAAGTTCGTCCCGTTCGTCGGCTGGTGTCAGCGCCCGGTAACGTATCGTCTCCTGATCACGGTCGACCGGCCCAACGCCGGTAGTTCGTTTTTTCGGGGCTATAGCTCAGTCGGTTAGAGCGCACCCCTGATAAGGGTGAGGTCGATGGTTCGATTCCATCTAGCCCCACAGCACATAGGCTGGTCAACATGACCAGCCTTCGTCGCGTCACAAGCCGGAAGTTTGCGTTGAGCCCACGCACTTGGTTGCTGCTCGCGCTGACCGCAGCAGTCCTTATGATCTGTGCGGTGTTGTTATCACGGCTGCGCGGTCGTGGGGGTGTTCCGACAACCGAGGGAGGTTGGCGCGCCGAGCCCCTACCGCAGCTGGTGTCAGCTGGCGGTCCTGAGTTGAGCCCCAACTAGGTGGGTGAGTTCAGCTCACCGCTCCACACCAGTCGCTCCGAACCCCACCGATCTATTTGACCCCAAAGCACTAGACTCGGGTGGGATGGTTCCCCCGGTCCGTTTCTACGGATGTATGTCTGAACCGTCGCAGCTCGTCAGAGTGGGGTGCTTGGATGAAAATAGCGATAACCGGAGCAAGCGGGTTTATTGGAACCGCGCTCAGGCGGGCACTGTCAGGTCACGAACTCATCGCGCTGCGTCGCGGGCATACAGCGGTCGCGCCAGACATCATGTGGAACCCTGATTCAGGCCACCTGTCCCCACGAGATCTCGAAGGTGTTGACGCGGTTATCAACCTTGCTGGCGAAAATATCGGCGCCAAACGATGGACGGTGACCCAAAAGGCCCGCCTGCTTGAAAGCCGTACCCGCGGCACGGCGCTGCTCGTGCGAGCGTTCGAACGTATGGACCGTCCCCCATCGGTCTTTCTCAGCGCTTCGGCGATTGGCTACTACGGCGCGAACTGCGGCGACACCGTGCTGGACGAACGCGCCCCAGCCGGCAACGACTTTTTGGCAGATCTCTGTGTGGAATGGGAACGAGCGGCGCTCGCGGCGAGCGATATCGGGGTTCGGGTTGCGACCTTGCGCACCGGCATTGTGCTCGACCCATCGGGCGGAGTACTCGCTCGTCAGCTTCCCGCTTTCAAACTTGGACTTGGCGGCCGCCAAGGCCCAGGCACCCAGTGGATGAGTTGGATCACCCTCACCGATCATGTTCGAGCGACCAGGTTCATCCTCGACAACGACAGCGTCGATGGGCCTGTCAACCTGGTCTCTCCTGATCCGGTCACGAATGCGGCATTCGCCAAAACGCTCGGGAACGCGTTGCATCGCCCAACGTTCCTGCCTACGCCGATGGCGCCCCTCAAAGCGCTATACGGCTCTGAGCTCGTGACGAGCCTCCTGCTCGCGAGTCAACGGTGCCAACCAAGGCGGTTGCAACAGGGAGGATTTGTCTTCGAGCAGCCGACGCTCGACAGCGCGTTCGCCTCGATGAACATCGGTCCATCGAAGCGGTCCGGTACCCATGTCCATTCGGGCCGTGAGCGCTAGCGCCATCGACCGCGTGGGCCGCTAGCCCGCCCGCTCGTTCCAGTCGGCGAGCACCTTGTTGCCCTTCTCGGTTGAAATGTCCTGTCCGTCGGCGGCGGACTGTCCGGCTAATACCACCGCGTCCATTCCGTCTTCGATCGCATCGCGGACTGCCTGATACGGGCCGATGAGAGGTCCCCGCGCCTTTTCGGGATCGACGTTTTCGAACGTCTCATATGCCGCGGCAAACGCGGGATCAGCGGCCCAAAGTTCCTTCACGGCCGGCTCATCGACGGCGAGGATGTTGTTGGGCATGTACGACGACTCGACGTGCCACGTGGCTTGTTCTTCCGGCGTCATCGCAAATTCGAGAAAGTCCCATGCCGCAGCCTGTTCTTCGGGTGATGCGTTCGCCATGATGAAGGCGCCGCCCCCGCCAGCTTGTGACGAACCAGTCAATTCGGTAAACGACGGCATTGGTGCCACTGCGATATCGAGTTTGGACAGATCGACGTCTTCTGCATCCAGCCCACTTGTACCGGGGTCGACGCTGTTGCCGGCGGTCAATGCTCGGACCGTTGCGATTGCGGCCGACGTTTCGATGACCATCGCTGCATTGCCGTTGGCCACAGCGACAAAGTGATCGAACTGTCCACTCTTATCCTCAACGGCGATCAGGCCGCCATTGTCGACCTCATCTTGGAGCCACGTCCATATATCGGCGACGAGGGGAGTGTCGACCAGAAGCTCATCGGCGCGGGCACTCCGCCCATTGTCGTGATTAACCAGCAGTTCGTCAGCTCGTCGAACCAAGTGCTCGACGAGCCACGAGTCGAGCTTGAGCGAAAGACCGTACTTCGCAGCGCCAGATTCAACGATCGCCGCATCCGCTTCACGGAGCTCGGCAAAGCTCGTGGGGGGCTTTTCAGGATCAAGCCCGGCCGCGCGAAAGGCGTTCTTGTTGTAATACAATACCGGCGTTGAGGAGGCGAACGGTAGTGCCATGAGCACATCGTTAACCGTGTAATGGTCAATCCAAGGCGGCAGCAGGTCCGAGGTGTCGTACTGCGCCGCGTCGACACACGCCTGGACGGGCAGCGCCGAACGGGTGTCGATGAAGAACTGAGTCGTCGTATCTTCAGCTATGGCCAATGCTGGCAGCTCATCTGAACCCAGAGATGCTCGAATCTTGTCTTGGAGCTGGTCATAGGAACCTTGCTCAATGACGGTCAAATGCACTTTGTCTTGGCTGGCGTTGTATCGCTCAGCTTGCTGTTCGAGAGCCGTCTTGGACTGAGCGGCCAGCGCATGCCACATGGTGAGCTCGACGACATCACCAGCGTCATCCAGGGCATCGACCGCGCAGTCGCCGACTTGAATGTCGATCCCTTCCACGTTCGGCCCCGACCCTCCCGACGCTTCATTGGAGCCTGCGGACGTTTCAGAAGGTGTCGAGTCTTCGGCATTGTCATCTGAATCATCAGAACCGCCGCATGCGGCGACGATCATCAGTAGCGCCGCAATGAGAGAAAGCCAGCGGTTCCGCCGAGCAAACGACATGTCGGAATCCTTTCGAGGAAGTTCAGCCCTTAACCGCACCAGCGGTTAGTCCGCGGACGAGCTGGCGCTCAAAGAAGATGAGCAACAAGAACAGCGGGACAAAGGCCATGATGACCGCAGCGTAGCCTTGGTTGAGTTTGTCAGGACTGGTAGAGACGAGTGATTGCAATGCGATCTGGATCGTCCGATACTGACGATCGTCCGCGACGAGCAGCGGCCAGAGATATTGGTTCCACGCGAGCAGGAACGAGAACACGCTCAGGGTGGCCAACATGGGCCGGGCCAACGGTATGACTACCCGGGTCAGGAAGCCAAAATGCCCGTACCCGTCGAGAGCTGCGGCGTCTCGAAGATCGGATGGAATTGCGACGAAGGCTTGGCGCAGTAGAAACGTTCCAAACCCAAAAGCCAGGAATGGGACGATCAGGCCCTGGTAGGAGTTCTTCCAGCCGAGATCCAAGATCAGCTGAAAGTTCTGGGTGAAGATGACCTCGACCGGCACCATCATGGTGGCGAGAAACAACGCAAAGAGCACCTTCTTAAACGGAAAGCGTAAGAAGGCGAAGGCGTAGGCCGCCAGCACGGAGGTCACCAGCTGTCCTGCCATGATGCCGAGCGACATAATGATCGAATTGACGAAGTAGCGACCGAGATCGCCGTTAGTAAAGGCGTCCGGGTAGACGCGCCAATTGAAGTCGCGCAGTAGTACGGGTGGGTCGGTCAAGATCTTCACAGGCTTATCGACGAGTGAGAAGACGATGGCCACATAGAGCGGGAAGATCAACAGCGCCGCGAGAACGGCCAGCACCACATACGTGGCCACCCGCCCGATCACCGCCGCGTTCACCGGGGGCTCCTTGGCGATGTGCACGGGTTGATGGTTGTCGCGGCTGTGGTTTGTTTCAGTCGCCATAGTGCACCCGCCGGTTCAGTGCAGCGAACTGGATGAACGTCAACAACACGAGTCCGCCGAACAGCACGATGGACTTGACCGCTGCTGCTCCCGGGTCGGATCCACGATTTGTGAAGATGTCGTACACGATCACTCGGGTGGCGTCCTGAGGACCCCCTTGGGTCAGGATGTCGATCTGACCGAACGTCTGAAACGACACGATCGTCAAGATCACAAAGGCAAACATCAGTGTTGGTGAAATGGTCGGGATGATGACCGATCGGAGGCGGCGCCAAGGACCAGCCCCATCGATCTTTGCTGCCTCGATCAGGTCGTCGGGGACCGACTGGAGGCCAGCAAGAATGATGATGAACGTGATGCCGAGGTTCTGCCAGACGTTGGTGAGCGCTACCGACATCAGCGCCGGTGTGGGTCGGGTTAGCCAATCGACTTTCAGGATCCCGCCCTGCGGGTTCAACAAGATCAAGAACACCAAGGACGCAACGGCGACCGACGTGGCGACCGGTGTCGAGAAGACGATTCGGAACAGCGACATGCCCCGCAAGGGCTGATTGACCAGCCACGCCAGCAGCAGGCCCAACACCAAGGCGGGCAGGACCGTCATCAACGACAACAACAACGTCCTCAGGATGGTGGCGTGAAAGTCCGAATCGCCGAGCACGTCGGTCCACTGTTCCCAGCCGATGTAGCGCTGGGGGGCGTCGGGGTAGAGACCGGGCTGATAGAAGGTCTGGTGTGCCGTGCGGATCAGCGGATAAAAGACGAATACGGCGAAGATGACCAGGGACGGGGCCAAAAAGGCGTATGCCCACAAGGTCTCAGAGACGCGGGCACGGCGCGACCGAAAGTAGGTGCCGGCACCGTCGTTGAGCGACATGCGCGTCTGGCTCAAACTCATGACGATGTGCTGTCGGCAATTCGCTGTTCTGACGTGGCGTCGAACAGGTGGACATCGTCTGCATCGACCGCGAATCGCATCACATCGGACGCGTGCGGCAATGAGCCCCGCGGGTTCGCGATCCTTGCGGTCAGTTGGTGACCGCCACATTGAGCAACGATATGAGCTTCGTGACCCAGTGACTCGACACCGAGCACCGTGGCTTGCAGGCCGTCCTCAGCGGGGATGAGGTCTTCGGGACGGATGCCGAGAAGCACATCGCCAGCCTTGAGGTCTTCAGGGCGGAACTTGGTCGAGAGATCGAGCGCAAGGCCCGCAATGTTGAGCGTGAGCGCTGATCCATCGATGGTGATGGTTGCTGGCACCACGTTCATCGGTGGGCTTCCGATGAAACGAGCAACGAAGGCGTTCGCCGGTCGGTCATAGACATCGCTGGGTCGGTCGACTTGTTGTAGGCGCCCATCATGAAGAACGGCGATGCGGTCGGCCATCGTCATCGCTTCGACCTGATCGTGGGTCACATACAGGAAGGTGGTGCCGAGCTGTTGGTGCAACTGCACTAACTGGATACGTGTTTGTACACGTAGTTTGGCATCGAGGTTCGACAGTGGCTCGTCCATAAGGAAGGCCTGTGGGCGCCGGACGATCGCCCGGGCCGCCGCAACTCGCTGGCGTTGTCCGCCGCTCAGTTGGCCGGGTTTGCGGTCGAGAAGTTCACTCAACCCGAGGGTTTCGGCCGCAGCCTCGACTCGTTCCACGCGAACGGACCGCTCGACTTTCCGAGCTTTCAAAGGAAATTCGATGTTGGCGCGAACGGTCATGTGTGGGTAGAGAGCGTAGGACTGAAAGACCATCGCGATGTCGCGATCTTTGGGCGGTACCCGGTTGACCACCTGATTGCCCAACGCGATGTCACCCGACGTTGGTTCCTCAAGGCCAGCGACCATTCGCAGCGCCGTGGACTTGCCACAACCCGATGGACCGAGCAGCACCATGAACTCACCGTCATCGACGGTGAGTGACAGGTCATCGACGGCGACGACATCGCCGTAGACCTTCCTGACCCGGTCGAAGGTCACGCTGCTCATCGGCCGCCTTTCACTTGCGCACACCTGTAGGAGGTCGGTCTTTGCGCACTGTGCTCTGGGATTTGAGACCATGCCCAAAAGTGTTCGACGGGGGAGACGAACCATACGGGGCGGCCACGCTTCGCTGAGCTGAGTGCGTGCGCAGCGGAGTTTAGGACGACGTTGAAGACCGGTCACGCGGCGGCCGGTATACAACTGCTGAACTCATGCGGGCCAGCACATATACAGAGGAGGGACCAGTCGTTGCCGACGAATCCCTCCTCTCAGGCTGGAGTCCGTGAGGACCCGTTTGGGTGTAGATACGGCGGACCCGTTGGACACTGCTCTGCGCGCCCTGCGACGCCGACGGGCCGATGGGCCGACGGGCCGATGAACTGAAAGATCCGGCTGTCGGGTGCTGCGTCAGGACGTGACGGTTTCTTCGGGGCGTGGGTGCTTGCGGGGACGGCCACGCGGACGTTTGCGGGCGATGATCTTGCCGTTGACGATGATCTGTCCACCCCACACACCCCACGGTTCGTTGCGCGACAGGGCGGCATTGAGACATGGCTCTGTAACGGGGCATTCTGCGCAAACAGACTTGGCCATGGCGATATCTTCGATGCGGTCCGAGAAGAACAGCTCTGTCATCGAACCCGATGTGTCCGCGCAGACGGCGAAATCCATCCAGGCCGGGCGCTTCTCGGCGAGTCGTATCGTCTTTGTCCGTGCCATCAGTGGTGTCCCATGTCTCCGAAGCATGATCTGCTTCACGTCAATCAGTACCGACGTTGGCCTGTGGCTCAACCGTCAAGTGATTTATCGGATGATGCGAGCGTGAAACTTGAGCGAGACGTCGACAACATTTGGCAAATGTTGAAGTTGGTGTCCGCCTCGCTCCGCGCCATTCGACCACTCTCACAGCGACGGTGAGTGAAGAACCATCACGCTGCGTAGAGACGAAAGTAGCGCGGAGAAGTCGCGAAGTTACCATGCGTGGGCAATAATTGAGGCTGACCTGCAGTGACACAATTCACTTTGCCTGATGTTGCACATGTGATTCATCACAAACAGGGAACGTGACGCGCTCGGTGGTCAGACTGGAGGGAGCTCCACATGGCGGCCGCTCGTTACGGCCGACCAATGACATGACGCAACGAACGTGACGTTCGACGCGCGATCTGCGTGACGAATGAGCCAGACACTCAGTGCCATGTGGTTTGAAACGCTGAGGAAATGGGCGAGCGCACTTCTATGTGACGGCAGAACAGCCCTACGGGTGAGCGTTCGCTGTGCGCCCGGGCTCGTCGGCTACTTGGTGTTCGAGCGCCGAGCGGTCGTCTTCTTGGCCGCGGCTGGCGACGACTTGGTGCTGGTTCGCTTGGACGCCGCCGGTTTTGACGAACTCTCAGAAGCGGCGGACCGCTTGGATGGCGTCTTCTCCACTGGTTGCGTTGGAGTTGTTGTCGCGGCGGAACGCGTCGTTGCAGCCGACTTCGCAGTCCCTGACCGTTTGGATGGCGTCGTGGTGGTTCGTTTCGCGGGGGTGCCGGTGGACTTGGTTGTGGTGGTTCGTTTCGGCGGGGTGCCGGTCGACTTGGTGGTGGTTCGTTTCGCCCGGGTGGCTGGCTTCGTTGTCGTCGATCGTTTGGCTGACGCCGTCGTCGGCGCTGGCTTCGTTGGCTTCGGTGTCGCTTGGAGCTTGACCGGTTCACCCGAAACCCGTGCTGCCTTTGCGAGCGCCGCGGCATCGACCGAAGTCACACCTTCACTGGCGATGTCGGGTACCTCGATCGACGTCATGCCCATCACGTCAGGACGAGTGGCGGTCGCAGAGTTCCGCTTGCGCTGAGCGGGGCGTCCCGGTGCAGATGCTTCCGCTGCCACTCGGAGTTCTTCTAATTCCATCGCCATGCCCTGCGCCAAGACGTGAAGATCCGGCGTCAGTTCGCGACAGCCGACGATCCCGAAATCCATGCGGTCTTGATAGGACATGACCGTGATGTTCAGCCCGGCACCCTCGGCGATCGGGCCCAGCGGAAACAGTGCATCGATCGACATTCCAGCCATGTAGAGGCGGAACGGTGGACCTGGCACGTTCGAGATCGTCACGTTGTACAAAGGCCGATGCTTATTGGCCAAACCGAGCGAGGTGTAGAGGCGAGCTGCACGAGCGAAGACGGCGGGGGATGCCGACTGTGCCCAGTCCATCAAGAAGTTTGCACCAACGGCATGATGCTGCTCTTTGGCGACGGACATCTGTTCGTTGACCGCCATCAGCCGTTCGACGGGATCGGCGATATCGGTGGAGAGCGATGTGAACATGGCCGAAATCCGATTGCCGAGGGCGCCTGACTCATCGGCTGAGCGGACCGAAATCGGCACCGAAGCAATCAATGGTCGGTCCGGGATTTCATCGATGTGGCGCAGGTAGTGCCGCAAGCCGCCAGCGCAGACCGACATGACCACATCGTTGACCGTGGTACCAAAGGTCGACTTGATGAACTTCACCGTGTCGAGGGGCATCTGCATGTACTCGAACAGCCGGTGTGGGGTCAGCGCTGCATTGAACGGTGTGCGCGGAGCCTGAAACAGCGGAGGGGTGCCCACACCGTCGCCATTGTCATGCTGCATCGCTCGAAAGCTGCTGACCGTGGTGCGCGCCACCTTGGCCAGCCGCCAGGGCTGCTGAACAAACGCACCGATGGAGCGGAGGGTGAGCATTGTTTCCGACGGCGCACGCTGAGGCCGCCACACGTCGTTTGGTTGGTTCGGAGGGTTGCTCGGCGAGGGCTCAAGGTCGAGCATATGAACCATGAGTTCCGCGCCCGACACGCCGTCGATGGCGGCGTGATGCACCTTTGAAATCAGCGCGCACCGGTCACCCTTTACCCCCTCGACAAACCACATCTCCCAAAGTGGCCGACTTCGGTCCAGCGGCCGACCGAAGAGCCGCGCTGCGAGCGCTGCAAGTTCTTTGTGTCCACCGGGCGAGGGTAGGGCGACGTGGCGGAGGTGAGAATCGAGATGAAAGTCTGGGTCGTCGATCCAGACGGGATGGTCCAAGTTGAGGGGCACATCCATGAGGCGCCGACGGAACGGGGGCACGAGGTGGATCCTCTGCCCGATCATCTCGCGAATCGCGGCAAAAGCCTCCTTGCCGCTCATGTCGCCGGGGTCCAGGATCAGCACCGACGATACGTGCATGTGGTTGGTGGGCGTCTCAAGAACTGCGAACGCGGAATCGATGCCGGTCAGTCGTTGCATGATGATGTGGCCTTTCGCTTTCGCCAAAGGCCAAGGTTAGCGATATGAGGCGGCTAGTGTCCTCGGCCCTGGGATTGCGTTGTTCAGACACGCTGTCGACAGCCGCGCTGGTCCGACAGGGACCCCCACCACCAGGGGCGTTAACGCTTACCGCGCCGAGAGCGATGCGAACGTTTCTGGGACTCCGCAGCTCCCGCGTCTGCTTGAGGTTCCCACTTGAATCCGAAGATGACGCCCGCCAGCCCGATAAGGCCCCATATTGCCAGCGCACCGAGATGACCCCATTGGATGCCGGGTGCCGCGGTCTGAGGCAAATAGGTCGGAACCAATGCTTCGACCAGATGGCGCAACGGAAACAGCGACGCCACCCAACCCACGCCGCGGGGGACATCGCTGACCGGCATGAACGCGGTGGTCAACATCACAAGCGTCGTCGCGTTGGTCAACGGAGGGGCCGCCGTTTCTGACGGAATCCACGCGGTTTGGGCAACTCCTAGAGCAGCAAATGCGGCAGCACCCACCGCGATGGTGAGGATGCCAGCGGGGATGAGGCGCCACTCGATATCGACGCCGAAAAACAGGGTGCCCACGACCAACATGACGAAACAGAGCGCGTAGGCCACGACCAGTGAGCTACCGACGTGACCAGCGACGTATGCCCATTTCGGCAGCGGGGTGCCTTGAACGCGCCGCAAGATGCCCCGTTCGCGCGTCACCGTCACCCGCATTGCCAAAGCGGTCAGCGTCGCTCCCATCACAGCGAACGCTATGAACGCAGGGGTTGCGCGCTGCTGGTAACGAGACGGCTCGAACTCTTCGAGGAAGTTCTTGCCGCCCGGCTCGAAAACGAGGACACCGATGAAGATGACCAGCGGAAAGATGACGGTGAAAAAGGCTGCGGCTGGGTTCCTCATGAAGATCCGCAGCTGGTACCGAGCCTGGTTAACAATCAGATGTGGTACCGATGGCCACTTGCCCTTCATCGGCGTTGGCGAATCGGGTTCGAGGGCACCTGGAGTTTTGGTAGTGGTCAACGTTTCGCTCCCTCTGATGCAGGCTCAGGTGGCGTTGACCCGACGAGATCCAAATAGATCTCCTCGAGACTGGGGCGTCGCACGATCAGGTCTTCCAGCTCGACATCAGCGTCAAGCGCCCAGCGCGTGAGGTCGTGAAGTGTTGCTGTGGTTTCACGAGTTTCGATGCGCCACGACCCATCAGCAAGCTGGTGTACACCAAGCCCGGTCGGTGGGACGACCGCACCATCGAGGCGGAATGTGATCCGCACCCGGTCGGTGTGAGGACCGACGAGTTGTGACGGCGTCCCTTCGGCCAACACGCGCCCGTCTGAAATGACCACGATCCGATCGGCGAGAAACTCCGCCTCGTCCATGTAGTGAGTCGTCAAGAGGACGGTTTTGCCCAGCGTTCCGAGGTCGCTAATCAGCTGCCACGCTTGGCGCCGAGCGCTGGGGTCAAAACCCGTCGTCGGCTCGTCGAGGAACAACAGGTCGGGGTTGCCGACCAAGGCTAATGCGAGGTCGAGGCGACGTTGCTGCCCACCTGAGAGCCGACCCGATCGGCGGTCGGCGACCGAGGTCAGGCCGACCAGTTCAAGCACTTCGTCGACCGGGCGGGGATCGGGATACCAGCTGCCGAACATCGCAACACATTCACGCGGTGTCAGCTCGGGGTCGGTCCGCGAATCTTGGAGGACGATACCGAGCCTGGCACGCATCTGGCGATCACGTTTGGCAGGGTCAAAACCCAAGACACGAACCGTTCCACCCGTCGCCTTCCGGTGCCCCTCGAGGATCTCGATCGTGGTGGTCTTGCCAGCACCGTTTGGTCCGAGAAGGGCGAGAACCTCGCCTTGTTGGACGGTAAAACTCACATCGGCAACGGCGGTGACCTCGCCGTATGTCTTTGAGATGTGTTGGATTTCGATAGCGGGCACTGTCATTATCGCCTCACATCACCGGAGAACCCAGACAGTCCCAGACCGAGGGCAGCTGCGGCTAATCCGGCGGCCGCCATCATCCAGGATTGAGCGACCAGGGATGAGAACAGCACGTCCCAGGCTGAGTGTGCAGCGTCTCGGTACTGTTCGACGGTAATCGAATCGACGGTTGCCGAACGCGTGAGGCTGAGCGCGACGAGGGTGAGAATCCCGCAGGTCACGGCACTAAGTCCAAACGCCACCAGAACCTGCGGGGGCCTCTTGGCGAGGATGCCAGCCACCACAAAACAGCCGAGACTGATCAATATCGATGCCGCCGATGCCGGTCCGGCAAGGTTGTCGAACTTCCATACCGGCGGGATCTGGTCCCGATCTGCCAGGACGAGAACACCCACCGATCCAGGATCGGGAAGCACCTCCGCTGCCTGGGGCGATAATGCACGGATTCGATCGAACGTCGCGGTGACCTCGGGAGCAAGGTTCAAGACGAGCTGGGCGAGATCGTCGTCCATCATCGTGGTGTATGAGGTCTCGACAGCGAGACGAAATGTGCTGGCAAATGCGGACGACGCAATGATTTCGTCGGTAGCCGATTCAATTTCGTCGTCGTACTTGACGAGATCTGGACGGTCGGAGATGACCTGCTGGGTCAGAGCGAAAGCCAGACCGTCGGCCACGGGTTGTCGTTCCAACATTTCCGAGGCCAAACGACCGACCTTGTCGGCGCTTGAAAAGTCATTGTTCAGCCAAAACAGGGGCCCGGCGGCGAACATGCTGATGAAACCAAGCAGCAGAAACAGCCCCACGAGGGCGCGGCGAAGCATTGCTGCATTGTTGTCCGCCGAAACTCTTCAGACGAGTCAGGCGCTAACGGTACGCATATCTTGACCGCTCCAAAATGCCTTCATGGAGGAGATCAGGCCGTCGTCGGTGATCTCGAAAACGTCGATCGGGGTCAGCTCGATCGTGGTGTCACCGATCACACTTGCCACGGTAAACATGAAGGCGATCGATGTTCCGCTGACGCGAATAGATTCGGCGTGTGCAGACATGTTGAGCGAGTCCGCCAAGGCGAGCGATCCGTCGAAGAACGCACCGATCGCCTCCGCACCCACATGAATCGGTGATCCAACCGGGTCTTCAACGGTTGCGTTGGGAGCGAACAGCGAGAGATAGCCGTCGCGGTTGCGGGTATTCCACGCGTCGATAGATGCGTCGACGATCGACTTGGCGGTGTCGGTGGTCAGAGCCATATGTTCCCCAGTTCGTGCGTGACTTCAGCACTGTGGCGGATCGCCGGTGCCCGTCCGATCTTCTACCAGGTGTCATACCCTTCCGCTAGACAGGTTGAACGTTGCGCTCGGTGAAGCGCCCCCGTCAGTCAACACGCCGTTCACCGTCGCGCGCTTCACCGTCACCGTACGGCGGAGCGCCGCGGTGATGTCGCGGGGTGCTGAGCATGTCGAATTCCATGAAGGCTGTGGTTCTCAACCATGAACGAGATTAGATGCGGACATTGCGGTGGCGCCCATGCGTCTGTAGCCGAGATTCGGCAGTGCTCATCGACGTCATCTGCGGTGAGCGACGCGCGCGCTGACCACGACGAGCCGCCACACGACACCGACGCGGACGCTGCTGTTGCAGGTCGCGTCAGCGCCCGCGGTGGTGCTGAGCGGTCCGCGCAGCGTGCCGTCCCCACGGGGCGCCCAGCGGGCGCCGTGAGCGGACGATCGGGCTCTCAGCCCTCCATGTCTGGGGTGTTCGATGTGCGCCCGACATCGGGAGCGGTCATCGCGACGAGCTCTGAGGATCCTTGGCGCTGGGCGGGTCCTGATGAACTTGGCCGGGGCGTCATCCTCCGGTCCGATCAAGATGTGCCAGAACCTTGGGTTGATGCCCCCGTCGTGGAGCTTCCCGCAGCGTTTGACAAGGGCTTGGCTCGCGCCGTCGCCGATCTTCAGGTGGCTTGGAGCACCCGGCAACGGATCGTCGTGCGTCTGGCCGAGGACTCGGTCATCGATGGACAGCTTGCCAGCGGGGGTGAGGTCATGACCGTCGAGCCGTGGACGATGGCGCCGACGTTCACGTTTGCGCGAGACCAGCTGGCATTTCTCTTGAGCGCGAATCTGGTCGACGGGCGAGATGGCCGCTTTACGTGGCGGTGGGCGGCTCTGGCCATCGATCTCGGCGCAACGCTCGACGGAACCGAACCCGGCCGACGAGAACCTTCCACACATCGACCTGGTACCGCCAGCGGCGCGGCCGACCAGAGCGAGGGTGGTGACGTCACCGTGGCGGGGGTAGGCCGGGTGTGGTGCGACGGGGGACCGTTTCATCCCACCCCGGTCGAGGACATACCCGTGCTGGGCTGGCAGAACATCGAACGCTCTGCGCTGAAACCGTGGGGTTCAAACGCGTCGCCGGGTGATGGGGCAGGTCGGTCCGGCAGCGCTCAAGCCCCAGAACCGGGCGCGATGCTTGCGCCCGATCAACTTGCTGCGGTGACCCATAGCGGTGGTGCCACCCGGATAGTCGCTCCAGCTGGGTCGGGCAAAACCCGGGTCCTCACCGAACGCCTCCGACAGCTCGCCGACGTCTGGGGCTATCCCTCAGCGTCGTTGACGGTTGTCGCGTTCAACCGACGTGCCCGCGATGAACTGGTTGAACGGACCACCGGTCTCGCAGCGATGCATATCCGTACTCTCAACAGTTTGGGCTTGGCAATCGTCGCGGGCGATCGACCGTTCACCGTCGGCGAGCGCGGTCCCCGGCCCAGGATGCTGAGCGAGCGAGACCAGCGGGCACTTCTCGATGAACTGGTCGGATTCAAGCGATCGCTCAGTCAAGACCCGGCCGCGCCATGGTTAGAGGCGCTCCGTGCGGTACGACTGGGTCTCATCAACCCAGAACAGGTCGAAGAGGAGTTCGGGGGAGATGTTGACGGTCTGACCGATGTGTTTCCTCGCTATCGCGACCGGCTCAAGGCGATGAATGCGCTCGACTTCGACGAGCAGATCTATGGCGCCGTCGAAATTCTGATGACCGATCCCGACAGACGACGCCGAGCCCAGCAGGCGATGCGCATGGTGCTCGTCGACGAGTTCCAAGACCTCACGCCCGCTCATGTGCTGCTGATCCGTCTGTGTGCTGCACCCGGTTTTGATGTGTTCGGAGTGGGCGATGATGACCAGACGATCTATGGCTATAACGGGGCCGACCCGAAATGGTTAATCCACTTTGACCAGGTCGCTCCCGGCGCGGCGTCCCGGGCGCTGACGGTGAACTATCGGTGTCCACCGGGCGTGGTCGACGCGGCGCGGTCGCTGCTCACTTATAACGAGCACCGAGTGGACAAAGAAATTTTTGCCACTCCCGGACGGACCGGGAATGAACTCGATGTGGCTGTGCTTGCGGTCGACGACGAAACAGCCGCCACGGTGGATGCAGTGGTCGAACAATTGACCGAACGTGATCCTGGCGATGTTGCGGTGCTGACCCGGGTCAACGTGACTCTCGCGGCCGTCCAGGTCGCGCTCAGCGTCGCAGGTGTGCCCGTGGTCAACACCGTCGATTCAGCGGTCCTCAACCGAACCGGTCTGCGGGCCGCTTTGGCGTGGTTGCGGTTAGGGCTCTACCCCGACCAGCTCGATGCCCGGCTGATCGCCGACGCGGCGCGTCGTCCGTCTAGAGCGTTGTCACCCAAAGTGGTTGAGTGGATGGGGGAACAACGATCGGTGTCGGGTCTGGCGCGACTGGCGGGCCGCCTCGATGACAAGTCAGCCGACAAGGTCAAAGGATTCTGCTCGGACCTCGAAGGGCTCGTCGCTGTGTGTCGAGCTGGCTCCGCGTCGGCAGCCATCGGTCACATTCGCGAAGACATAGGGCTGGGCAGCGCTCTCACGAGCTTGGATCTCAGCCGCCGAGCAGTCGAACGGGCCAGCCATGCCGATGATCTCGACGCGTTGCTGGCGTTGGCCAGACTTCATGAGGACCCCGACGACTTCGCCACGTGGCTACGGCAATCGCTTGATGCACCCGGTGTACCGATCGGGTCAGGTGTTGTCCTGTCAACGATTCACAAGGTCAAGGGACAACAGTGGCCGCACGTGATCGTCCACGGTGTCGACATCGGCCGGTTTCCCCACGCTTTGGCAGAAGACATCGAAGAGGAACGGCGCGTCTTTCATGTTGCGATGACACGGGCGAGTGAGCGCCTGACCGTCGTTGCGGATCGCGATCTAGCGTCGCCCTTCATCGCCGAGATGCGAGGCGAACGGCCGCGCCGCAAACTCGGATCGTCGCGCCCGACTCAGCCACCTTCGGCGAGTGGCGGTCGCTCGCGCGGCACAACGGGCACCGGTGTCAGGGTTTCGCCGGCAGGAACCAGCAAGCGACGCCGCTCTCAAAGCAAAGGTACGTCCCAACCCGTCTGGTATCCGATCCTTGGCGCAGAGGTCCACCACGGCGGGCATCGCGGCACGGTCGAACGGATCACCGATGACGGTGTCGCGATGCGTGTGGGTGAGGCGTTGTTGCGTATCCAATGGACCGCAGAGATCACCGTTGATGGGACCACGATGTGCCTGGCTCAACCGTCGCGCGACCCGCAGTGGTCCGAACGCGCGCTCGATGAGCTGAAAAGGTGGCGTACCAAGACAGCTCAGGCCGACTCAGTTCCAGCTTACGTGGTGTTCAATGACGCGACGCTGGGTCAGATCAGCCACGAACTGCCGACAACATTGGACGAACTCGCCCTATGTCGGGAGTGGGCCCGGCCAAACTCGACCGATATGGCGACGAAGTATTAGGGATTATCAGCGACTCTGAATAGCCACACCGTCGTTGGATGATCCGCCGGTTCCTCAGCCCTCTGCCAGATAACGGGACTTGATCTGATCGACGATCGAAGCGTCAGCGAGGGTCGTGGTGTCCCCAAGCGTCTCATCTTGCGCGACGTTACGCAGCAGCCGCCTCATGATCTTGCCGGAACGAGTCTTGGGAAGATCTTCGGTAAACAGCAGCGTCTTGGGCTTTGCGATCGGTCCAATCACCGTGGCGACATGGTCTCTGACCGAGGCATACAACTCTTCGTTTGCCACAAAACCCGAGCGCAACACAACAAACGCTGCGATCGCCTGGCCGGTGGTCGCGTCGTTTCGCCCGGTCACAGCGGCTTCTGCCACCGCGGGATGGTCGACGAGGGCAGATTCGACTTCGGTCGTCGAAATCCGGTGACCGGAAATGTTCATGACGTCATCGACTCGGCCGAGGAGCCAGAAATATCCGTCTTCGTCGCGTTTGGCTCCGTCACCGGCAAAGTACATACCGGGAAAACGCGACCAATATGTCTCTTTGAAGCGGTCCGGATCGCCCCAAATGCCGCGCAACATCGCCGGCCACGGCTTGTTGAGCACCAAGTACCCACCACCGGGAGCGGGGACGGGATTGCCGTCATCGTTGACGATTTCTGCGGAGATCCCTGGGATGGGGACGGTTGCGGAGCCCGGCTTCGTGGTCGTGATCGCCGGCAGGGGCGAGATCATGATCCCTCCCGTTTCGGTTTGCCACCACGTATCGACGACCGGGCAGGTACCCAACCCGATCACACGGTGATACCACATCCACGCTTCGGGGTTGATGGGTTCACCAACGGATCCAAGCAACCGCAGCGAAGACAAATCGCAGCGTTCGGGGTACTGCTCTCCCCATTTCATGAAGGTACGGATCGCGGTTGGTGCGGTGTACAAGATCGTGACGCCGTAGCGCTCAACGATCGTCCAAAAGCGATCCTTGTCCGGTGTGTCGGGGGTGCCTTCGTAGATGACCGACGTAGCTCCGTTCGTGAGTGGCCCATAAACGATGTAGCTGTGCCCGGTAACCCAGCCGATATCGGCGGCACACCAGTACACATCGCTCTCGGCCTTCAGGTCGAAGACGGCGCGATGCGTAAAGGCCACCTGGGTGAGGTAGCCGCCGGTCGTGTGGACGATGCCTTTGGGGCTCGCGGTCGTCCCCGACGTGTACAACAAGAACAGCAGATCTTCGCTGTCCATGGGTTCGGCCGGGCAGTGAGCGGCAGCGTCCTTCATCAGGTCGTGGTACCAGTGGTCCCGACCGTCGACCCAGTCGACAGGGTTCTTGCCCCGCTTGACGACGACAACGTCGGTGATCGAGGGTGTCGATTCCAACGCTTCATCTGCAGCGGGTTTCAGCGGAGACACATCACCGCGCCGGAATCCACCGTCGGCGGTGATCAGCACCTTGCAGGTCGCGTCGTTGATGCGGTCCGCCAGTGCAGATGACGAAAAGCCGCCGAACACTACTGAATGGGCAGCACCGATCCGGGCGCAGGCCAACATTGCGACCGGCAGTTCGGGAATCATCGGCATGTAGATCGCGACGCGGTCGCCCTTGGTGACACCTAAGGACTTCAACACATTGGCGAACCGAGAGACCTCAGCCAACAGGTCGGAATAGGTAATGGTTCGTGTGTCGCCGGGTTCGCCTTCCCAGTGATAGGCCACACGTTCTCCGTGTCCCGCGTCAACATGACGGTCGAGGCAGTTGGTCGATGCATTGAGTTGCCCGCCGATGAACCATTTGGCGAATGGCAGTTCCCATTCGAGGACGGTGCTCCACGGCGTGATCCAGTCGAGCTCTTTAGCCTGTTCCGCCCAGAAGTTTTCGGGATCTGCCGCCGCCTGGTCGTAGATATCCGGGTCGTTGAACTCTGCATGTTTGACGAAGACCTCGCCAGGAGGAAAGGTCCGGGTTTCGGCCAAGAGATTCTCGATCATTGAAGGTCCTCACAGGCGTGGCAGAGGTGTGGCGTGGCAGAGGTGTGCGTGCCGACCGATCGTCGTTTGGTCGACGGCTTTCACACTGCCTTGTAGTCGCCCATCCGTCAACCGATGGCCAACACCAACGTTTCCTTTGCGACGCCACCGACCCGACAGCCCTTGCCCTAGTGTCGTCGTCATCGTCGTCGACGACCGTCGACGACCGCCGACGGCAGAGGCGCCGAACTCGTGCGGCAGCGGAACATGTGAGGACGCCGGACATGACAGGTACCAAGCGAGTTGGACGCAAACAGCACATGGTTCGAAACACGCTGCGTTCTGTCCTGGCGCTGAGCGTTGGTCTCTCGTTCTTGGCGGGATCGCTCGCCGCATGTTCATCACAGGACGATGACACGTCGAGCCCTGCCACGGTTTCCCAGGTTGACCGCGACACGGCCGCTTTATCAGTCGAGGCCTCTGACGATTCCATGATCGCGACGACAACTGTGGAGCTCGACGCCACCACCGCGACCGCCGCGCAAGACCCATCGTTGGCGCTTTTCGATGTCACGGTGCCCTCGGGGATCGCGCAGGTATCGATACCGATTCCCGAAGGGTGGGATCGGGACGACGATGGTGCCTTGGCTCCGATCGGCTCTCATAGTTACCTCAATGACTTTGCGTTCGAAGGAACCTGTGGCGGTTCCTGTGACCCCGATCAGACGCCGGAACATATGGAGGCTGATCTCGAAGATGTGGTCGCAACGCCAATCGTCGTGTTCGACCTCGACGACCATCAGTACGAGAGCACGCCCAGGGTGACCGACTCGATCGATGATGGCCTCATCCAGATCCGCCTGATCGAACACACCTATCCAAAGGCATTGACCGAGCTCGCTGATTCCTACAGATCGGCTGGCGATGAGAAGGCCGCAGCGGCACCCACGTTCGAGCAATATTCTGAACCGACCTATGAGATCTATTGCTTTGCAAGCTTTCCCGATGAGCCGTTTTATGTCTACGGTCATCGAATCGTCGCCGCTGGGGACTGGAAAACCGAATGGAATGTCTTGAGCCAAGCGTGTGCTGAGACCACTCTCCATCAGGTCAAGGCTGCCGAAACCTTCGATGCTGGTGACGAGGTCACGATCGATACCGACGATTTCGGCGATGTGCATCAGGTCATCGCGACGATCCCAGCCGGATGGGAGTACGTCGAGGGCGAGGGGATGGTCCCGGTCTCAGGGGGTCCCTATGACGGAGCGCTCAACATGCGCATCACGGTCGACTGCAACGGATCCTGTGATCCGCAAATGATCCCCGACCAGCTCGACGCCTATCAACAAGACCTGCTGAACCCCCGCAGCTACTTCCCCGAGGTCGACGGCGACGAAGTGCTATTGCCCGTGACTGTCGTTGACAAGATCAGCGGTGAACATGGTTCGGGTGCGTTCTTGTTGCGCGTCACCAGCCCTCATGATGGAGTCGGCGACAACTCAGATGCCGAAGGTTCGGAGGACAGCCTTCCCGACCTGGAGTTTGATTGCGCGTCTTGGGACGGCCAGTCGGACCGATTCATCGTTATGCGCGCCGATTCCGTTCCCGAATCGGCGCTCGACAGTTTCGAATCGTTCGCCAAAAGCTGCGCGCAGCTCGAGCTCAAACCGATCGAAGGTCCCTAGTAGGTCGGAGGCTGCGAACTGACTGGACCGATGCTCGGTTGCGTATTTCCCGCTCGTGCAGCTTGCGCTGCGGGCCGCTCGGGCCACGGCCCGGGCTATTCGCCGGGCCTCTTAGCGGGTCGGAGGCCAGGAACTGACCTGGGCGCGGCTCACCTGGGCGCCAATGAGCGAGAACCTACTTGTGAAACTGCAGGTTGGGGCCCACGGTGAGGGCGTAACCAGCTGCAACCTCGGGCGCAAAGCTGCGAACGACGACCGTATATGGCCCGTTGTTATCGGGTTCGAACCTCATTTCGGTCGACGTCCCGTAGAGCCCAAGGTTTGAGTCATCCTCTTCAGCGACGACGGTACCGTCGCCGTCAAGTACCCAAAGGAAGGTATCGAAGAGGCCATCTACGCGCAGCGTGATGGGGTCATCGCCGCTGGTGTCGAGGTCGAAATAGTCCATGTCACCCGGAAAATCGAGCACCCCCATCACCTTGTCGCCAGCTGAAACCGAACCGGAATCCGAATCAGGTGCTGGCGTCAACGCGAAGTTGGACGTCACCTCTAACGTCCCAGGTTCACCGCTCACGTTCCAGATTGAAACCACATACATCCCCGCGCCGTCGACTTCGCCGACGAGCTCTACGTCGCTGTCTGCGTCCGTGAGGAAGTTGGCGTTCTGCGCGGCAAGAAAGTCGTCAAGCTGGGTTTCGGTGAGGACTCCGTCGTCGACGAGTGCCCGCACTTCAACCTCGTAAAACTCCCATTCGAGGAGGTCTCCTCCGGTAACTTGCTCCATGCTCAAACCCGCTTCGTTGGCAAAATCGCGGAGATCGACTTCGGTATAGACGATCTCGTCCTGGGAGCCACCTGACGATTCGGCTGCCGCACCGGAACGCTCGATCGTGTAGTCGAGGTCATCGAAACAGGTCGCCGGGAGATCCCCAACGGGTCCACCTTGACCGTTGGTCACACTGACACAAATGTCAGGACCATCTGTCGATGCGGAAATCTCGACCGGGATGGGTATGTCGTCGCCTTCGGGTACCGACATGTAGAACGCGATCGGCCCGCCCGTCGATGACAGCTCGATCTCGAACTCATCAGCGGTGACCGCATCATCGGGAGGACGGAACGTCTCATCGATCGTGTCGCCATCGCGGAGTGCAGCGGTTCGCAACGCGACCGCCGCAGCGTCTTCAACCAGCGCAAAGTTCGCCTCGGTGAACGAGCCAAGTCCCGAGATTCCAATCAGGTGACCGCGGGCGTCGACGAGTGCGCCCCCAGATTGGCCGCCCGCAATCAACGCGTCGGTCTGCAAGAACACGACCCCGAGATCATCAACGCTACGCCGCCTGGAGAGTACGCCGCCCGTAATCGCTGGTTGTGGGAAGTCTTCGAGTTCACCCGGATACCCGATCAGGTACACCGTGGAGCCGATATCGACAGCACTCGAGTCGCTGAGCGCCATCGTCGGCTCTGAGGATTCGATAGGTCCCAACAGAGCAATGTCGGACACCGGATCCCAATAGGCGACCGGGGCTTCTTCGATCTCGGTACCGTCCGGGAAGGTGACCCGAACCGCTTCGAGGGGATAGGTGACGTGGTAGTTCGTCACGATCCAACCGTCCTCCAACAGTACGCCGCTACCAGAGGATCCGTCGGGCTGTTGAATGAACACCACCGACGGGCTGACCTTCTCAAAGATCGTGGCTGCGTCTGTTGGCGAATCGTTGTGGTTGACGGCGACCAGGATGGAGATGACCATCGCCAAACCGGCGGCGACTAGAGCGAACCAAGCTGTCAACGACGTTCGTGATCGCACTACCGCTCCTCGCGCGTTCCTGTTAAGCGTCCGACTGGCGATTGCGCGACGCCGCAACTTCCCGATGGTAGACGGTTGACGGGAGAGCTTGGAGTTACTTGGAGTCGATTCGTGTGATCAAGGAGCTGCCGTGGTCCCGATCGGACCGTAAGGATCGATGGCTTCGACCGGCACCGTCGTCGCCGATTCAGGGCCCGCTGCTGCCGGGCGTGAGGTACAGGGATCGATCCCCTTGGCGGTCAGGACCCGGCGGATTGCTTCATTGAGACGGTTCTCGGGAACGGTGCCCGTTTCGACCGCCGTTTCGATCGCTTCGGCGACAGCGTCGACGTCTGCGGGGTCGTTACTACCGAGTAGGAGGAGGTCGTTACCGGCTTTCAATGCCTCGACCGAGGCCTCTGGCAGTGTGTAGGACTGGGCGATTGCGCCCATTGAAAGTGCGTCCGTAATGACGAGACCGTCAAAGCGATACTCGTATCGGAGCAACCCGCGGATCATCTCTTCGGACAGAGATGCTGGTTTGTCGCCGGTGACGTCAGGAATGACGATATGGCCGACCATCACGGCGACATCGTCAGCGAGCAAGGGTTCGAAGGCCAGGAGGTCACGGGCGCGGAGTTCTTCGAGGGTAGGGCCGACGACGGGGGCGTCATGACTGTCGCCCGAGACGTGCCCGTGGCCAGGAAAATGCTTGAGCGTCGGCAGCACACCCGCGTTTGACCACGCGTCGATCGCGGCTTGGGCGAACTGGACGACGACGGCAGGATCGTCGCCATAGGACCGAGTACCAATTGCACCAGCGGTCGCATCGGTGGTGTCGACGTCGGGTGCAAACACCAGGTCCACACCGAGATCGGCGGCCTGGGTGGCGACGGCGCTGTAGGTTGCCCGGGCTGCAGCGACGTTACCTTCGGCAGCGATCGAACGTGCGCTGGCCAGATCGCCGACGAGCGGTTCGAGATACTGCACGGTGCCGCCCTCTTCGTCGACGGCGATGAACGGTGGAACGTCACCCCCGGAGGCTCGCCATGCCGTCACCGCTTCTTTGAGGTTGTCGCCGGGCGCGTTGCGCAAGAACAGTGCCCCGATACCGGCAGACGCGACCGTGTCGACCAGGTCGGGGTCGTCGACGGGCGCATCGAAGGCCAAGACCTGAAGCGTTCGCGACCGTTTTGGCCAGGTCGCCAGGCAATCGTCGGATGCCTGGGCATCCGCCAAGGCTCTGTCGATAGTCGTCGTGGTCGCATCGGCCAGCGTGGTCGAGGTTTGAGCGCTCAGCACGGTGGTGTCGCCGTCATCGCTGGTGTCACGCGATGTAATCGCCCACAAAGCGAGGGATACAACGGCGGCGACCATGAACGCGCCGCCGAGTATCCGCATCTGACGCACACGGCGCCGGCGTTCCCAACGGCTACGACTTGAAGCCATCAGAACGCCGAACTTTCACCACTGTCACTCATGTGTGATTGGACCCTGCGAAATAGAGGTTTGATGAGCGACAGTTACTGGTCGCGGTCAACTTCTGTGATGGTCACGGAGTTCATGTAGAGCGGTTCGCTCGGAGGCCCGTCACCACGGGAGTACGACTCGAGCTTCTGCGCGTTTTCGAAGCCCTCGACGATGGTGCCAAAACGGGCGTAATGGGGCGGCAGACGTAGCGACCCAGAACCGGTCAGCAAGAAGAACTGTGACCCGTTGGTGTTCGGGCCAGCATTTGCCATCGCAACATCGCCCAGACGGTAGGGCGTGGTCGGCAGCTCGTCTTCGAAGCGATATCCGGGGCCGCCGGTACCGGTGCCGATGGGGCAGCCGCCCTGCACGACGAAATCGCGTACGACGCGGTGAAAGCTGAGGCCGTCGTAGAAACCCTGACGGGCGAGGAACACAAAGTTGTTGACCGTCTTCGGCGCGGCCTTCGGGTCCATGCGCACCGTGATGGGGCCAGCGGTTGTATCGAACTCGGCGATATAGATCTTGTCGAGGTCGACCTCCATTGCTGGTGGCTGGCTCCACTGCTTGGGCTTTGGACTCATTGGCATTCCTCCGAGGGTGCCCTCGTATTTGAGGGTCGAGCTTGGTCAGTCGTTCTCAGCAATTTTGTGAGGTGAGAAGCCGACTGCTTGGTTGGGCGAACCCTACCCCGCGCCTGTGACAGTCAAGGGTCATCGAGCGCCGATTCCCCGCTGTATCAACGGACTTCCAATGCAGCCGACGGTCTGATCGTTCCCTCCGATCGCCCCCGTCTGAGCAGCGGAGTTTGCTCGGATCACCCGCTGGCACCGGCGGAGATGCCAACATGCGGGGATGACTTCGGTGTTGGCGCAGAGTTGGTTGGATGGGGAGAGTCTCACCATCCCGTTACCCGCCCCCCACGCGATCGGCGCCATATCGCTCGTCCTGTTGTTGGTAGCGACGGCTCTCGTCGGGGCACGAGCCGCTAATGCCGACTACGTGGATGGGTGGACGATGTTTTGGGTGGGACTCGCCCAAATCTCGGTTGCTGCCAACATCGTCATTGGACTGTTGCTGCTCAACGATGGTCGAACCCTGGACCAACTCGTGCCGCACATGTTGTTGGGCCTCGCGCCACTGATGCTGTTCGTCGTGTTTGGATGGCGCGCCACACGCAAGTCGGTCGGATCGTCGCGCTACCTGTTCCTCATCATGGTATTAAGCCTGGTCACGACTGGTCTGTCGTTCGCTATTGGCGAGGGCATCAAGATCTTCTGATCCTCGGTACCTTTGCCTGACGAGGCGATCCGCTATGAACGCGGGCTGTCTGGGCCACGGCCCGGCCTGTGCGCCCGGCCTCTCAGCACGTTGACTATCGCCACGTGGACCATTCTCGACACAGAAGCGCTCAAGATTTGTCGGGTGTCACGCCGATAACATCCGTATGTACGGCGCACTCTCACGGACCCGCACCTGGCTGCCGCTCGTCCTGATGAGCACCACGCTCGCGTTGGGCTGCACCAACCTGCATACCGACTCAGGCACCGGTGCCTATGTTGAGCCCGGCGAAACAGGGACGACGGATCTCCGCTCGGGCCAATGCATCGAGAGCCTCGACGAGATGAGTCTGGGTTCTGTGCCCGTCGTCGACTGCGGCGAACCACACCGCTACGAAGTGTCGGCAACCGTATCGGTGGAGGAGGACCTCTCCGACTATGACCGCGCCGAACTCGACCGCCTAGCTGGTGCACGCTGCGCCGACGCGTTCACCGAATACGTCGGCGTCGATGAAGAGATCCTGTCCGAGTCGAGCGTCTACCTGATGCCGTCAGAAGAGTCTTGGGATCGCGGGGATCGGCGAGTCAACTGCCTCGTCGCATCAGGAGAGCCGACAACCGGAAGCATGCGCCTGGCTTAGCTGAGCTTCAAGCCCCAGTGGTCGACCATTGCGTAGATCGTCAACAGGAGGATGGCAGAGTCGAGAATGCCGAACATGCCGAGGCGGTCCCAAATGGCCTTGGCTTCGGTTTCATTACCAGCTTTCACCGCTGCTGAGTACTTCCGCAGACCGGGGGCGAAGACGCCCATGCCCAGCCCGGCACCGATGATGACGGCCAGGAAGCCGATCGAGACGAAGGTCGACGCCATGGAGATGTCGCCATCGATCACCAGACCGACACCCGTGATCAGCACGACGATCCCGGCGACGTTGTAGAGGACCCGGGCCATTGCAAGAAGGTTGTCCGACCACCACAAACGGACCTCACGCGAACTGGAAACCACCGACCGTGAGACGAAGGCCTGGACCATGTTGGCGCCAAACCAAGTGGCAACCGCTGCGATGTGGATGAACTTCAAGAAGGCGTACATGCGAGGATGCTAACCCGTCGGCGGTCTGTCAACGAGTGTCGCGAGGATTATTGCTGAGGTGCCCGTCTGTTCGCCGTCGGACCGGGACAGGGGTGCCGATCGAGTAGCCACCCTGCCCCGGCGCCTCTCGCGCAGCGAATTCGAGCGGTCTGTAGGTGGGACACCAGCCACCTAGGCAGGCATGAGCGCCCAGTAGTCGAGGTCCAAAAGCACACCGTCGGCGTACTTGCCGTCGTCACCTCGCAGAGGAAAGTCGACGGGTTCTGCATCTTTGACGGCGACCAGGCGGAGCCGAATCGCTCCGATGCCGTTGCCCATGTCGGCGGTGTCCAGTACCTCTGACCAGGCGTACACCGTGTCGCCAGCAAAGCATGGAGCCGTGTGAGAACCACCGTTGATCGCGGCGATCAACGGTGCGTTCGCAAGGCCATTAAACGACAACGCTCGCGCCAGGCTGATGATGTGGCCTCCGTAGATGAGCCGTTTCCCGTCTGGGCGCGCCTGCACGTTGAAGTGCACTTTGGCGGTGTTTTGCCAGAGCCGTGTCGCCATCATGTGCTCAGCGTCGGTGATGGTTACGCCATCGACGTGATTGATCCGCTCACCGATCTCATAGTCGCCAAGGGTGTACCGCTCACCGGAGAGCGTCGTGTCATAGGCGGCGAAGTTCAAGCCTTCGGGGACGGGGAGTTCCTCAGGCGCAACGACCGAGGGGAGGTCTGGAATAACGGCGTCGGGGGCGGGTGCATCGATGTCGTTCTTGCGTACCATGACCCACCGCGCCCAGGTCAGTACGGGTCGTCCATTCGCATCGGCAGCGTCGGAGCGTACGTAGACGATCCCCGTCTTGCCGTTGGAGTTCTCTTTGAGTCCGATCACGGTGGACTCGGTGGTGATCGTGTCACCTGGATAGACGGGCGACAGAAAGCGGCAGTCCGCGTATCCGAGGTTGGCGACGGCGTTCAGCGAGACGTCGGGAACGGTCTTACCAAAGGCCACGTGGAAGCCGATGAGATCCTCGAGCGGGTACCGATCGAGACCACACGCGGCAGCGAACGCGGATGATGATCCGAGTGCGAAGCGGGTTGGATACAACGACATATACAGCGCTCGGTCACCTTCGGTGAGGGTCCGAGGCGTCGCATGAGTGAGGGTCTCGCCCACGCGGAAGTCTTCAAAGAAGCGGCCGGGATTCGTTTTGGTAGTTGCGTTCATACCGGCAATTCTGGCCGAGAAGCTCCCGGGCCCGAACATCGCACCAAATCACACATCTCCGTCGCGAGCGCACCCACAACTGCGGTTGGCTGTCTTACCCGCGTTCTACGATCGGTTACGTGACAACACTCGTGGTCAAAAGTCCCTACGGCACTGCAGCGATCGACGCTCTCGATCGGGTGGTGCGAAGCCTGCAACACGACGACCCGTTCCAAGCGGTCACCGTGCTGTGTCCGTCGACTCCAGCAGGCTTGGTCGCTCGGCGAACGATGCTGACCCTCCGACCGGGTGCTGGGCTCACCAACGTCGGGTTTATGTCGGTGAACCGCATCGCCGAACTGGTCGCATCGGCAAGTCTGGCCGCCGACCAGCGGTTTCCTGCATCGCAGTCGGTCGTGCGCGCCGCGCTTCGCGCTCAACTTGCGCACGATCCGGGGCGGTTTGCTCCTTGCGCCCGACATCCTTCGACCGAACTGGCGCTCAGTCGAACCTTCAGGGAGTTCACTCGGCTTTCTGCTGATGAGCGCGAGCGCGTTGCTGGCATCAGCGCTGTTGCTGACTCGGCTATCGCGCTATGTGGCGGGGCCCTGGAGCGCCTACATCGACATCGATCGGCAGCGGCGATCCCGCCCCTCTCTTCAAACCTCGACTCAACTGCATCACACGTGCCGAGCTCGCTTGGCGACCCGTCGACGGGCGGCTTCTATACCGCTGAGGAATTGATCGACGAGGCTACGGTTCTCATCTCGCGCCGTCCCGAGCTCATCGGTCCGTTTGGAGCGCTCGTTTGGTATCTCCCGCAGCCGATCGACGATGTCCGTGGCCGTTTCATTCGCTCGCTGAGTCGCGCGACCGAACTTCACATCATCGAAGGTACGTCGGGTTTCCCCGCGGCGGATAACGCCACGGCCGGAGCTGTCGCTCGCGCGACCGGCGGCGATGAACGCGCGACCCGCGTACCGGCGAGCGGTCAGCCGGGCCCGGTCGAGCTTCGGGGCCTACCCGACCCCGAGTCCGAGGTACGCGCAGGTCTGCGCGCTCTCCTAGGAGCCCGCGATCGAGGTGTTCGTTGGGAATCGATGGGTCTCGTCTTTACGAATAGCTCCTACGAACCAATCGCTCGCGAACTGCTCGACGGGCTCAGGATCCCGAGTTGGGGTCTGCCGGGCAGCTCCCTCGCCGACGACGCTGCGGGGCTCATGTTCGGTGGGCTGGTACGGGTGTTGCGAGGTGACTGGTCGCGAGAGTCGGTGTCCGAACTGTTTGTCCGACGAGGCCTGCGTTTCGGAGGTCGGCCGGTGCCGGGTGACGATTGGGATCGAATCTCACGAGCAGCTGGCGTCGTGGCTGGGGTCCGTCAATGGACCACCAGGGTGGCGCGATATCGCGAACGTCTCGTTCGCCAACAAGCTGATTCGTCCCAAACCGAACCGGCGCTCGCCGACGAGGTGACCCTGTGTGATGGGCTGAGCGCATTTGTGGAGTGGCTCATTGCGTTGAGCGACAACCTCGCGGCGTGTCAGACCTGGGCGCAATGGGGCGGCGTCATGGCCCGTTCATGGCAAGACATCACCACGGGCCCCCATTCCTGTGCCGATGGTGAACGTAGTCCTGGATCCGGCACGAGATCCGCACCTGCATCTGACGAGACGGGCGACGGCGATCCGGGTTTTGTCCTCGTTTCTGAGCTCGTCGAATCATGTCAGGACTTCGACGGCGTTGAGCCGTTCGTCTCTCACCGACGTTGTCTCCAAGCGGTACTCAGCGAATGCGAAGAGACCCAGCTGCCCGCGCGACCCGCGTGTCGTGGCCTGTTTGTCGGCCCGATCGACGCCACCATCGGCCTGACCTTTGAGCTCGTTGTGCTCGTGGGTGCAGCTGAAGGCGACTTTCCACGGGCCGATCGGCCCGATCCGTTGTTACCGACTCGACACGGCTCGGTCGGCCCGATGGTCGAGCGTGAATCGACAGAACATCGCGACCTGAGGCTCCTCCTCGGATTGCTGGCGAGTGCGCAACGCGCGGTGGTCTTGTGGCCGTTTGGCGACCAACGACGCGGCCGTGACCGTACGGTCTGCCGATGGTTCGATGCCTCTACCAGCGTTGCGCTGCCTCTACCCGGCGACGGGCGCGTGTCGGACCATGACGCGCAAGACGGCGACGGGGCCGACGCTGACGACGTGGTGGCGGCCATGCACAGCGATCGCTCCGGCGGTGCGAGAAGCGTTGCGGTTCAGTCGCGAACGGTTTGGAATCGACCAGAGATCGAAGTCATCGACCTCGGAACAGACGCGTCGGTGTCCGCAGCACTCGCGGTGGGGCCCGTACCGCTGTCGATCGATGAGTGGGAAACACAACAAATTGGAATGGCGGGTTGCTCGACACCTGAGGACATCGCCGGGTTGCTGACTACCCCGGTCGTACACAGCTCGCAGTGGCTTGACCGGAGCGTGCGTCGCGCATTGTCGCTGAGCGCTGCGTGGTCGCGTTTTGATGGCGATGCCACGGCACATCCGCCGGTCGGTGCCCTCGATGAGATCTTGTCCGCCAGCCGTATTGAGACCTACCTGAAGTGCCCTCGCCGATGGCTGCTCACCTACGGACTGAATGTCGGTGAACAGGTGACACCCGAAACGTTGCAGACGATCGACCCGCGAACACGGGGTTCACTCATCCACGAAGTGCTCGAACGCTTCATCTCCGACCAGATTGAACGATATCCACAGGGTGTTCCGCCCGACCATCATTGGACCGCTCAGGAGCGAAGCTCGCTGCACGCAATCATGAACGATCTCGCCGACGACGCCGAGCGGAGCGGGACCACGGGGCTCGGTGCCATCTGGCGTTTTGAACGACACAAAGTCGCTGCTGACATCGAACGGTTCGCTGGCCAGGACAACGACTTTCGTCACAGTTTGGGGGTGTCACCGTCGGCAACCGAGTGGAAGTTTGGCTTCGACAGACACGATTCGGGACCGCCAGCGACGCTCACACTTGACGACGGCCGGGAGGTTCGCTTTCGTGGATCGATCGATCGAGTCGATGTCGGCGACGCCAGGGTGGTCGTGACGGACTACAAGACGGGTGGGCGCCTCAACGAAGCAGACCATGTTCAGCTCCCTCTGTATGCGCTTGCATGGGGCGGTGACCTGCCGATCAGCAGCCAGTACTGGTACACCGCCGAACGCGCTCAAGGCACGTCGCCGTTCGACCAGTATGAGTTCAGCAGTTCCCAGCGCGAACGCCTCATAGAGCTGGTCTCGACCGCAGCGCGGATGATCGAGGGCGGTGTCTTTCCGGCCAACCCAGGCCAAGCTGAGAGTTGGACCAACTCCTATACCAACTGTATGTACTGCCCGATGGACGATGTCTGTCGCCGCGATCGGCAGGCGCGGTGGGAGGAGGTCCGGTTCCACCCACATGTTGAGCCACTGACCAACGTCCTCGAAGCGAACGAAGGCCAAACCTCATGAGCGGACTCTTCGATTCGGCGCATCGCGCCCGCATTTCAGAAGCACTTGATGAAACGCTGTTTGTCCAGGCAGACGCGGGATCGGGAAAGACCACGGCCTTGGTTGGACGCCTCGTCCGCTATATAGCAACCGGACGTCTAGAGGCGCACCAACTCGCGGCGATCACCTTCAGTGAAGCAGCGGCCGCAGAGCTTCGTGCCCGTATCCGAGCCCAGCTCACGGCCGCAGCGACCGAGCTCGACGACCACCGCGAGTCAACCCGGTGCGCCCGAGCCGTTCACACCCTCGACAGCGCGGCGATCACCACACTGCATGGCTTTGCGTTGTCGATCTTGCGCGAGTTCCCCATCGAGGCCGGACTTCCACCGATTGTCGAACCCCTTGACGACGTGACGTCCATCGTTGCATTTGACCTTCGGTGGCAGCGTTGGCTGAACACGGTCGATCGTGATCCGCAACTCGTGATCGCCCTGGGCCGGCTGGCAGCGCTTGGGGTCAAGCTGCCTCTCATCAGGGAACTCGCCGTCATCCTCAACCAGAATTGGGATCGTGTTGCCCCGTTCGACGTCGACCTGATGACTATCGACACCGACGAGCTCGCGCTCGTCAAGCGCGGACTCGTGGATGCATTGGCACATTGCAGCGACCCCGCGGACAAGCTTGCGGTTGCCATCCAATCGGAGATGGCACAGGTGTCTGAGACCCTTGAGCTGCCCAGCGCAACTGAAGACGACCAGACGGTCTTGTTATCAGCCATTCAACGCATCGACGCACCACGGCTCGGTGGCAAAGGAGTCAAGAAAAATTGGGGCATCCCCAAAGAAGACCTCCTCGGTCATATCGAACAAGCCTACGAACCGTTCCTAGCGTTCAAAACAGCGGTGATCGACAACCTCTTGGCGGTTATCGCATCGAAGTTGAGCGGTGCGGTCCTCGATCAAGCAGACGAGCGACGTCGTTCCGGCCAGGTCGAGTTTCACGACCTCCTTGTTCGGTCGGTCCGCCTGCTGCGGGATAACGCGCAAGTACGAGCGATCCTTCACGATCGATACAAGGTGGTTCTGCTCGACGAGTTTCAAGATACCGACCCACTCCAAATCGATCTTGCGGTCCTCATCGCAGGCGATACCGCGGCATGGATCGATGAGCAGCCGCCGCGTTGGCAAGACATCGCCGTGGGTCCGGGACGAATGTTCTTCGTTGGTGATGCAAAGCAGTCGATCTATCGATTCAGACGCGCGGATCTAGGTCTGTTCAGTGAGGTCGGATCCCAGTTCGAGTCTGCGCCGGTCGAACTGAGCCAAAACTTTCGATCGGTTCCCTCGATCATCGAGTGGGTTAACGCCACCTTTGGGACGCTGATGACATCCGGCGATGCTGGCGGCCAACCTCGGTACGTTCCCCTGGTCGCCGCGCGTCCAGCGCATCCTGGTGTGGGGGTTCATGCGTTCGGCGGCGGTCACCCGTCGGGAACGTCCGCGAACGACATTCGCCACCGAGAGGCCGCCGAGCTAGCCGGAGTCATTCGCGAGGCACTCGCCGACGATTGGCCAGTATTCGACGGGGGATCGTGGCGTGCAGCCAGACTCTCCGACATAGCAATCCTGCTGCCCGCTCGAACGTCGCTCGTCCATCTTGAGACAGCGTTGGACGCGGCGATGATTCCGTATCGTGTTGAGACCTCGACGTTGATCTACGGCACGCAAGAAGTGCACGACCTCGTGATGACTTTGCATGCTCTCGACGATCCCAACAACGACGTGGCGATAGTCGCCGCGTTGAGTTCAACGGTATGTGGGTGCGCGGATGATGAGCTGCTGGCCTGGGCGGAGCTCAACGGGACTTGGAACTACACCGTCACCGCGCAACCGGGCAGCCCGAGTGCGGTAGCCGAGGCGATGACGTGGCTCGCAGATGTGGCTCATGACGCTCGGAGTGCACCCATCGCGCACACGATCGAGCGTGTCATACGCGAACGTTCGTTGGTGCCACTAGCCGGTTTGTCTCCTCGCCCCCGAGACGTCTGGCGGCGGCTCAGATTCGTCCATGACCAGGCGCGCGTCTTCGCAACACAGCGGGGCGCCACGCTGCGTCAGTACCTCCGTTGGGTCGACCTGCAACGGTCTGGTGATGCCCGAGTTCGTGAGGTGATCGTGCCCGAAGCCGATATCGATGCGGTGCGCATTTTGACGATGCATGGTTCAAAGGGCTTGGAGTTCCCGATCACGTGCCTGTCGGGACTGAGCACCAGGCCACCCAACCTTTCGCGGCACGTCCAGGTGATGTGGGGGGATGACCAGGCGCCGATCGTGCGACTCAAGTCGGGTGTGACTACCCGTTCCTATGACGATGCCCGCACGCTGGAAGAACAGATGGGTGACGACGAACGGCTTCGGCTGCTCTACGTCGCGGCGACCCGTGCTCGTGATCACCTCGTGTTCTCAACCCACTACCTCGAACAGAAATCAACTCCCAAACGGCTCTCGTTCGGGCAGCTTCTGTCCCAGCAGATGGATGTAGTCACCGATGTCAAGGTTGTGAAACATTGCGCTGCCTCCAAGATCCCAACCGATCAACTCGATGACCATGTGGCAGCGGTCCATGCCGTGGAGCTGCCGACGTCCGATACGGCGCGAGATTTGGTACCGACCCCCGTCTGGAGCGATGCGACTCCGCTGGCTGCGACAGTCCAACGCTCAGATGGGGTGACCGACGAGGTGGTCACCGCCGCGACCGATGTGGCCCGCCACGTTTCCGGTGTGGGGTGCGGCCGGTGCAAGTGCGGCTGGTGTGGGTGCGGCTGGTGCAAGTGCGACCCTTCGGTCCGCGCGAACGAGTATCGGCGCCGGGTCGAAAAAGGACTAGCTGCGCGCTTGTCACAAGACGATTCTGTGCGTGTCATCGCGGCAACGTCCGTTGCGGACACCCTTGGACTGTTGCCCAGATCGTCTGGCCCTGTTCGGGTAAACGATGGCGTCGAGGTTCCGATAGCAGCGGACCTGACCCATTTGGACGGCAGCGCGGCTACGGGCGATCGTGACGACGGTGAGGGCGTCGCAGCGAGGAGTGGTGGCGCAGCGGTGGGGCGAGCCGTCCATTCGGTGCTCCAACTCGCAGACCCGGAAGGTTGCCCATCCTCACGCCTCCAAGAACTGGCACTCGCGCAGGCCCATGCAGAAGGCGTTGGTGAGCGTGCTGACCAGGTACTGCGACTGGCGTCGACGGCGCGTACAGCGAAGGTCCTCAAGCTGGCGGGGCATCATCGAAGCTGGCGCGAGCTGTATGTCGGAACCGAGGTGCACGGCACCCTGCTCGAGGGATACGTCGACGTGTTGATCGAGGGGTCCGAGGGGTCCGATGGCTGGTCATCGTCGACTACAAAACCGATCCGGTCAGCGGTCTTGGGGCGGCCGAGAGGTTGGCCGCTCAGTACCGATATCAGGCGGCGACATACGCACTTGCCCTGGAACGCACCTCACAGAGGCGGGTAGAACGCGCCGTTTTCATTTTCGCGAATGCACCCTGAGGTCATCGAGGTCGATGCCCCCGATCTGGTCGGCGCACAGCGCGAGATCATCGAACGACTTGCTGCCCTCGAGCGTTCTGGCTGATTCAGCAACCGGATCAAGGCTCCGCGGCGACCCTCGGTCGGGCGAGTGCGTAGCTCCGGGTTCAAGGTCCTGGCGGGCTGCGAGGCGTCGGACGAGACATTCGGTGCCTGCAGCGGCTTTGTCGGCGTCAGGCGCTGTCGTCCTCTAGATCGCGTTCGCCGCCGGACTTCTCGGTGCTGGCCGACGCCTCGAGTGCGCCCTCGCTGTCTGCATCCTGGACGGCGTCGTCGCTATCTGGGTTGCCCGCTCTTGAGTCGTCTGGGTTGTCAATGTCCTGGCGAGCGTTTCCGAGATCCTCGTGGCCAACCTTGTCGGCTCTGGCGTCTTCCGGTTTGGCGGCATCGGACTTGGCATCGCTGCCATCTGGATCGAAGCTCAGCGCTTGGGTTGGCGTTGAGTCAGAGGACTCATCCGCGCCAAGGGCAGTATCCCCCGGGTCGCTTTCACCAAAGACGATGTCGACTCCCGCAGCGCTAGCCACGGTCATGTCCTCGGTGTCCAGCGCCTGAGCCGGAAGCGCAGTCGACGTTGGCACGTCCGCCGGCCGGCCCGTTGCGGATGCCCACAACACTCGTCGTTCGCCCGATACTCGCACCGTCTGGACAACTGCCAAGCCCACCGCGACCAGCGCAAGCAGGCAGCGAAGCAGCGAGACGACACCCTCTTCGATGATGAACTCGTTGTCTCCGCTGCTCACGGTGTCGCCAAACTCGTCGATGTGTGTCAGGAGATACCCGCCGCTGTACAGACTCATGAAGGCGACAAGCGCGCCAGCGGTCACGATCGACAGCCGACCGAGGAGACCAAGACCCGAGTCACCACCTTTGCCCGTCAGCCATCCCCCGATGTGCATAGCGAAGGCCGCGACGAGCAGGCCGATGAGCACGTCACCTGAGAACGCTCGCGACAAACTTTCAGCCTTGAAAAAGAATCTGTCGTCACCGATGTTGAAGTACTCGGGGAAGCGGAGCACCTGCAGACACCGCATGAGGACAAAGGTAAACAAGATCATGCCGACCGCTGAGGCCGCAATCTGGATACGGCTGCCGAGCCTCTGCAGAGAGTCGTCGGTGTTGGGAATGGGTGCATCGGTCATGGCTCGCCTCACCTTCGTCGAGTCGGCGTACTGCCGCCAGAGTGACAGCACGACAGGCGAATCTGTCACAGCGCCCCAAAAGTTGAGACACCCACGACCCGCCGAGATGAGTGTAGAGCGCTGAAGTTGTAGCCTGTCGCTGAACCCGCTCTTTGGGGACGTAGCTCAGTTGGTAGAGCACCTGCTTTGCAAGCAGGGGGTCGTCGGTTCGAGCCCGATCGTCTCCACTTATTCCCCGGTCTTCAGTTCCCACTTCCCCTCGGTGTCCAAACCGATCAGTGTTAGCTCACACACTCCTGAGCAGGGCTGTTACGCTTCGCCGGTTCCGGCGGTTTGGGGCATCCGCCCCGCTCCACGCATACGCGGCCGCCGGAGTGCAAAGGGGTCCCATGCGCCGTTTTGTTGCTCTCTGTGCAGTGGTCGCGGTGTTTGTCGTCGGGTGTGGATCAGATGACGATGACGATGGCTCTACCGCGGATAATTCTTCTGATACGACCACGGTAAGTGTCATCGATTCAGATTCCACGATTGCCAACGATCCTGCTGTCGCGGACGTCAACGTCGCGGCGGCAGACTTCGGTTCCGCTCAAAACTGCGATCAACTCGCGGTTGAGGTCGTCCACGCCATTGATGGTCTGGTGACCAGGTTCGACACCATGACCTTTGAAGAGGCCCAAAACCTCACGCCTGAATCACAGCAGGCACTCACCGATTCGATCATGGATCAAGACGCCCTCGACGCAGCCCAAGAACGTTTGAGCTGTGACGATGTCGAGCTGGCAACCAAGGTTTGCGACGCCGGTCTCGGTGATATCAAGGCAACGGGAATGCTGGGAGACACCATTTTGACGTCGTACACGGCGGCTTGCGTCGGCGCATAGAAATAGAACATATGCCCGATCAAAAGCTGGCTGAGCGATGCGACGGCTTCAGTCGTGTCGCAAGTCTCAACGCCGTCCTTCAACATCCTGTTAACATCCTCGCCCACCGGGGGTCTTGAGCAAATCGCTCACCAACTTTTTCTGCGCCTCCGGTCTGATAAGGAGGATTTTCGTGACCAAGTTTTTGTCGCTTTTTGCTGTTTTGGCCCTCATTTTGGTCGGGTGTTCATCAGATGATGACGACTCGAACGCGGATTCCTCTGACGACTCAGCGACGACCGTCGCTGCTGATGACGACACAGCCGATGCGGCCGACTCCGATGCTGCTGATGACGACACAGCCGACGATGCCGACCCGATCGAGGACTGTGAGAGCTTCGTGAACGAAGTCGCCGACGGCATGCTTGGAATGATCGACTTCTACGACAACACGACCGCCGAAGAGATGGCCGCAATGCCCGAAGGCGAGTTGGAAGCACAAATGAACGACTACATCGACGAGGAACGCCTCGACGAGGCTGACGGCCGGCTCAACTGTGACAACGACGAAATGGAAGCAGCGCTTTGCGAACGCCTGAGCGGCGCAACCGCTGAAAGTGATCTGGCCAAGGCCGCGCTCGCGGATGCGCAGGCAGGCTGCTAGCAAGCAGAGGATCTACAAGGCCCGCAACCCCGTGCTTTGCGGGCCTTGACCCAAGCGCTGGAGCGCTAGCTCGTCTCGTCCTTCAGCACGTTCATGACCTTGTCGGCGTAGAACTCCATAGACGCAATTTTCGCATCGATCGACGACATGTCTCGTTTGCTCGCAAACCACGGAGCTGTCAGGTAGCCGGTCACACCTTGTGATGTGAGCGACCTGAGCAGCTCCGCGGTTGGCCGAGCGTAAACCGCCACCAGTTTCTCGAAGGGTTTGTCGCGAAGTGACGGATCCTTGGCGATGGCGTCGATGCGCGCGGAGTTCAGGGCGTCGAGCGCGGTCCAGACCTGGTCCTCGGTGTACCCGATCCCGATCCATCCATCACCGATCCGAGCGGCCCGTCGATAAGCGTACGGAGAGTCGCCTCCGATCCAGATCGGTATCGGTGCCGGGGGAACCGGCGACATCTGCACAGGGGCAAAATCGTAGAATTCACCGTGATGCTCGACCATCCCTCCTCGCCAGACGCGTCGGAGGATCTCGATCATCTCTTCCATCCGGGCGCCGCGTCGGTCGAACTGACTGCCGGTAAGTTCAAACTCTTCGCGCATCCATCCGGCCCCGACCCCCAAGTTGATTCGCCCCGGCGCCAGACAGGCCAGTGTCGACATGGCTTTGGCCGTCTCCCACAGCCCGCGCACGGGCAGCACAAACACGTTGGTCGAGAACTTCAGTCGAGTTGTCGCGGTCGCCATGGCTGCCATCGACGTAATCGGATCCGGCCAGGGCGTGTCGGGTTGCCACCACGCTGAGCCATCTTCGGCGTAGGGGTATGCGGACTGGATCGTCTCGGGAAACACCAGGTGGTCGGGCAGACAGATCCCGTCGTAGCCGAGCCGATCGGCGGCTTGCGCGATCGGAACGAGTTGTTCCACAGGAATCATTCCGCAGGTCAACCAGAACTCCATGGTGCAACGTTCTCCAATCAGCTGGTGTCGTCGCGCGGTCGAAGCGAGGTGGCCGCCGAGACGTGGTCGATACACCGTAGCGTCACGTTGGGATGCGGTCAGGCGGTGGTCAGGAACACACAACCGCGCCGAGCCGTTTGGCCTGCGAGTTGCTGTTGGACGAGATGCCGTTCCCTGCTGTTGGGTAGCTCGCTGAGACGAATTCAAAGAGGGCGACAGCGTGGGAACAGCCTTGGTATACAGGCGCTTTTCTGGCACAAGACCGTGTGCTTACATACCTAAAAGATCATGTGATGGCTCGCTTAAACAACCGATGATTTAGTAGGTGATAAGCCCGCGCCAAGGAGCCAAGCCCGCGTTGCTTTCGCCGTGCTTCTGCCTCTAAAAATGGCGCATTGATCGGTTGATTCAACCCCTACAGGCCGTCAACCCAAACCGTTCGTGAACGGACTCGAAGTGTCAAACGGCGCTTCGGGCCCAACCCAACACACGACCAACACCGCCGAGTTTCGGCGGTGCCACAAAGTTCCCGCGTGTTTCCAGATTCGGCAACCGCGAATCGCCGCAGATGCTCGGCCACCTCGTGTGGCTGACGTCTAGGCCGGATACGTGGAGTGGGTCCTGTCAGTTGGGGGTGGGGCCCACTCCGCTCCGGGCGGACGTGATCGCTCCGATAGCCCTATCACCAATTCCGACCTCAGACCTGCGCGCGATGCACCTGGACTGCAAACATGTGTTTGTGTCTGCTGAGGGTCTTGGAATTATTCACGCCGATCTCGATTCCTTCTACGCATCGGTCGAACAACGTGACGATCCATCGCTGCGCGGCCGTCCTGTGCTGGTCGGGTCCGGAATTGTCCTCGCCGCCAGTTATGAGGCCAAGCACGTGGGCGTTCGAACGCCAATCAATACACGTGCTGCGTTGGAGCGATGTCCCAACGCCGTGGTCGTGCCGCCGCGTTTTGATGCCTACGTCCAGGCAAGCAAGGACGTTTTCAAGATCTTTCACGACACATCACCCCTGGTCGAAGGTCTGTCAATCGACGAGGCATTCTTGGATGTTGCCGGATTACGACGGGTCGTAGGACCCGCCGATCAGGTCGCGGCAACCCTGAGGGAGCGCGTGCGTGCCGACGTTGGTTTGGCCATCACCGTCGGTGTTGCCCGAACCAAGTTCTTGGCCAAAGTGGCGAGCGCTCAGGCCAAACCCGATGGCCTCCTGGTGGTGCCCGCCGATGCTGAGACCGAGTTCCTCCATCCGTTACCGGTGCGGGCCTTGTGGGGTGTAGGTCCGAAAACGACCGACCGACTGAATCGCCGCGGCATCTATACGGTCGCCGATCTCGCACGACTCGAAAAGTCCACGCTTGAAGCGATTGTCGGACGGGCCAGTGGAACGCACCTTCATTCGCTGGCTCACCATCGAGACGACCGGGCCGTCGTCGTCGGTCGTCGCCGCAAGTCGATCGGATCACAGCACGCGCTTTCCGGAGGCACCGTCGATCTCGACGAACTGAGAGCATTGATATCGCGCCATGCCGAGAGGGTTATGCAGCGCGTTCGTGAGTCGAGCCAGCTGTGTTCCACGGTGACCGTATCGATTCGATTTGGTGATTTCACTTCGGTGACCAGGTCAAAGACCCTCAGCGTCCCGACGGAATCGACCTCGCCGGTCGCTCAGAAGGCGGTCGAACTGTTGATGGGAGAACAGAAGGCGATTCGAATGCGACGCTGCACATTGATCGGGGTTGCGGTCTCGAAACTGACTGATAATCAAGGTGTTCAGCTCTCGATGGCCCTCACCCCCGAAGATGAAACCGTGGCGTCACAACCCAAGGGTGAATCGCCTAAAGAGCAGTCGAGGAACGCCGCGCTTGACGCCACACTCGATCAATTAAGGCGCAAGTTCGGCGACGTTGCTCCCAAAGCAGCATCACTCATCGGTCGTGATGAGGGCTTTGAGGCACCAAAGCTCGAGTGAGTTCGAAAAGGGTAGTGAGATTCCGCTCATCATCTGTTGAGCAAACTTGGCTATATAAAGGACCGTGGCGTTCAGATCGGTAAAGAAGGCGTCGCTGCGCCGATCTTTCATGATATGTGGTGGGTGGCGAACCTGTTCCGACGGTTCTGCGCAAAGGTCGGCTTGTTCATACGCGAAAACGGGTGGGTGATCGGGATTTGAGGTCCCATCACCCACCCGTTTTGCCCGGTCCTTTCGGAGCCGGTGCGGACTTTCGTCCGCCAGTGTCGTTGGCCTACTTGCCTTCGAACTTGTCGTAGACCTTTGGCCAGAAGCGGTCACGCGCCGCCCAAATCCCGCCGACACCGAACTTGATGATCAAGATGCCTGTGATCGCAGCCGTGATGGCTTCGAACAAGGTGTCCACGATGTCTTGGGCAATTTCAACCTGGTTGAGCGCTGCAAAGATCCCGATCAGCCAGATTGAGCCGGTGGCAAACGTGGCAACGGTTTGAGCGTACTCGTGGTCGACCAGTGCATTCCTCACAATTTCGCCGACCCGGGTGGCGATGGCGCCCGTGATGACCACGATCACCAACGCGATGAACAGTTTCGGCAAGAAGGCCAAAATGCTTTCGAAGGCGTCTTGAACGGCGCTGTCACCGAACACACCAATCGCCATCTGGAACACGATCAGCATCGCACCCCAGTAGATGATCTTGGCGAGCAGCACACCCGAGTCGGGATATCCGGCCCGTTCGAGATGTACGCCGAGGCCACTGCGGTCGACCAGCCGATCGAATCCGACCTTGCTGAGGACTCGAACTGCGATGCGGAAGATCATCTTGGCGATGAACCAGCCGATCAGCAGAATGACGAGCGCACCGACAAGTTTCGGTACGAATTGGGCGACGTCGGACCAGGCGTCCTCGATTCCTTGGGTCCATTCGATGGCGAGCATCTGGGTTCTCCCTTGTTATTCCGTCGTTGCGGGCACGGAGACTCAGATCATTCGTCCGTTAGTCCCGGCACCCCTCGGTCACCTGATGATGACAGGGGATAGGCATGAGACGACGAGTCACCGGTTGAAGTCGCGCCAAATGTCGTTGGCCAACAAATTCATGGCGCGGCTCCAATCTTGAGCGGGCACGGTCGAGCTGTGGGGCAGGTGTTTTACCGCTTAGGCGAGTTCGCTCGACGGGCATGGGCCTGTCGACGGGCCTGGTAGGTGGCTTCCCCCGCGTAGCTACACACGAGCAGACCCAAAAAGAGATAGACGCTGACGATGTCCTCGGTGGCGGCGTGGACGAGCAGCGATATGAGGGCGAGAAGACACCCGACCGCCGCGCTCGCACAGATTGATCGCCGAGCTCCAATTTGATGGGCCATCTTGGTCGCAGACCAATTGGTAAAGGCGAAGATTGTTAAGAACGCAGCACTTGCAGTCGTGGAGATCGCTGTCAGTGGCACCACGTTGGCGATGACGATGGCAACCGATCCGGTCAGGAGGAGCCCAAGGATCGGTCGTCCTGCCACCTTGCGTTCGAGAACGGATGGAACCTCACCGTCGATCGCGAGTTCGACGGTGAGTCGTGACGTTCCAAAGAGTGTGGCGTTGATGGCTGAAGCCGTCGATGCCAGCGCCGCGATCACGATGAGATTGAAGCCGATAGAGCCCCAGACGACACGGGCCGCCTCCGCCAATGCAAAGTCTTCAGCTTTGATGATCTCGCCGATGCTCAACAGCCCGACCACCACGACCGCGACGGCCATGTAGAGGACGATGGTGATCAGCAGCGACAGGTAGTACGCCCGGGGCAAGGTTCGTGTGGGGTTGTCGATGTTGGGTGCGGAGTTGGCGATCAACTCAAAGCCCTCGTACGCGATGAAGATCAGCATTCCGCCAGAAATGATGGACCCGATCGGCGCCCAATGAGCGGGAGCGCTGTTGCCGAGTTGGGTGCCGTCATAGAAGAACAATGCGTACGCGGTGAAGCCGACAAGGATGGTCAGCTTCAACGCGACGATCAGGGTCTCGGTTTTCCCGATCAGTGCAGGACTCAGCACGTTGAGGAACATCATCGACAGGATCGAAGCGGTGATGAGCAGGTGGGTTAGGCCGGAGCTGTCCCCGAACATGGCGCTGCCATATGAACCAAACGCGAACGCGTACAGGGCGATGGTCACGATGTACGCGAGCCAGAGCATCGTGTTGAGCGACCCGGCGATGGTCCGGTTGGGGAATCCTTTGGTGATGAAGTCCACCGTGCCGCCCTGGGACGGGATCGCGACCGACAGTTTTACGTAGCTGTACGAGGTCAGCAGGGCGACGATCCCCGCCACGAGGAAGGCGATGTAGGTGCCGCCCTCACCGACGCTCGCCGCCAATCCAAGGACGGCGAAGATCCCGCCGCCGATCATGCCGCCAATGCCGATCGACATCGCTTCGAGCAGGCCGATAGACCCCTTTGTCGAGTGTTGTCGGCGCGATTTCGTCCTGGCAGCCGGTGGTGTACCGGTTGAGTCTGGGCGGCTAGGTGACACAGGGAGCCGGTCTCAGGAAGCTTTAACGATGCGGTCGAGCACGATCACCGGAATGAGACGGTCGGTGCGAGCCTGATAGTTCTCGTATTCGGGGTAGACCTCGACCGCCGTGTCCCAGAGCGCGGTGCGCTCGGCTCCTGAGACTTCTCGCGCGACGCATTCGATCCGGTCGCCACCAACTTCTACGCTGCACACCGGGTAAGCCATCAGGTTGTGGTACCAGCTGGGGTTGTGAGGCATGCCGCCCTTGGACGCGATCAGCACAAAAGCGTCGCCTTCGGTAACGAGCATGAGTGGCGATGTGTAGGCCTTGCCGCTCTTGGCCCCGGTGTGGTTGAGCAACAACACGGGAGCGCCGCTCAACTTGCCACCGATCCGCCCTTTGGTCGCGCGGTAGATCACTGTGTTGACTTTGGACATCACCTTGATGAACGCGCTGCCGACCTTGATCTCACGGGAGGTGAACGGCTTGGGTTGAGTCGCCATGTCATTTCCTTTCGGGGGTTTTGAATGCGGTTGATCTGCGCTGAGCGAACCAAAGCTCCCAGCCCGGTGATACCGCAGGCCAACTGTGTAATCATCTTCCGATGAACACACAGATGTATCGCGTCACACCCGGTGGACCGGTTGCGCTCTCCGACTGGGACCCGGACGAACATTCGCTGTTTCCCGATGGTAAGGATTCAGCGAAGGACTTTTTTGATGGGCAGAACAAGGCGCTAGAGCAGCTTCAAGAGCTGCTGTATGCCGAAGGCAAGCGTCGCCTGCTGATCGTCCTCCAAGGGCTCGATGCAGGTGGCAAAGACGGCACGATCCGTTCGGTTTTCGACCACGTCAATCCGCAGGGCGTCAAGGTCGCGAGCTTCAAACAGCCCTCCACCGCCGAGGCCGCACACGACTACCTCTGGCGGGTCCATCAGCGTGTGCCCGGAGACGGCGAGATCACCATCTTCAACCGTTCGCACTATGAGGATGTCCTCGTCGTGCGCGTGCACGATCTGGTTCCCAAAGAGCGGTGGGAGCGGCGATATGAGCAGATCAACAACTTCGAACAGATGCTCACCGAAGAGGGGACAACGATTCTCAAGTTCTTCTTGCACATCAGTCGCGAGGAACAGCGTCAACGACTCCAAGAGCGGATCGACAACCCGTCGAAACGTTGGAAGTTCAGCCATGCAGACCTGAAAGAACGCGGCTTTTGGGAGTCCTACCAAGAGGCGTACACGGCGATGCTCAACCGCACATCGACAGAGTGGGCACCCTGGTATGTGATCCCTGCGAACCGCAACTGGTACCGCAATGTTCTGATTTCCCAGGTCGTTGTCCGGACACTTGAGGGTTTCAACATGTCCTTTCCAGAGCCGGAGGAGGGTATCGAAGGCATGATCATCCCGGCATGACGCGGTGTGGCAGGCCCATGGTGCTTGCGGGGACTGCGACGACGGCGCCTGAGCACCGGCCCCCTAACGTCGACGCAACAGCATGGTCCCGGTTCCATGGCTGATGGTGTCGCCGTCCGCGTTGCGAATCCAGGATTCGAGCATCGCTACTGAGCGGGTCATTCGGGCTACTTCGCCGCGTACCGATAACGGATCGGCTGAACCGCCTCGCTGCATCGACACCTTGAGTTCAAGGGTGGTACCGAACTCACCCTTTTCCAGGCCTGCCGACGCAGCGAAGTTCTGTAAGGCGTCGTGCACCATGGTCTGGACACCGCCGTGTAGGACCCCGGCAGGGTTGAGTGCTTTATCGCTCGGCGCCCAGATACCCGTGACCCAACCATCGCCGTAGGCGTCCAGGTCGAGGCCGACCTCTCCCAAAATCGGCATACCACCGTCGCCCAGCCACTTGTCCATGTCGCGCATCGCAGCACCCTACCAGCGCTCGGCGAGTGCTCGATGGGTAACGATCGTCCCTATGATCCGCCACATGGAGGTACAAGCGCCACGGGTTACAACCTTCGTCGGTGGTTTGAGAGTTCCCTGGGGTGCACCCGGAGGACGTTGGGCCGAGACACATGCGGTGGATCTTGCCGCTGGCCTGATCGTGGCCCTTCGCGATCGAGAGCCCGGAGCCTTCCACGGTCATCCAGGCCGCTTGCACCTTGGAACCGCGACTCCGCTCGGCGAGCTGAGCATGAACGCTGCGCAGGTGGTGTGCGCGTCGTCGGGGCTTGAGACCTTTGTGGCACGGACCTTTGAGGCGGAACGCTGCGGCGGCCAAGTCGCGCTTCACGACGTGTTCGCGTTCGACGGCCCGCGCGTGGTGGTGTCGGTCGACGTTGAGACCCGCATGCCGTTTGGGAGCGCGACCGAGCTCGGCGTTGGACCGCCACTGGGTGAACAGGCGCGGCGGCGGCAACGTTGGCCGAGTCGGCGTCAGATCGCCGATCGATACGCCCGAGGTGTTGGATTGGACCGCGAAGCGGTGGATCGATGGGCCTACGACGCGCGCATAGCAGCCCGCCAAAGCGCTGCTAGCCACGCCGAACGAGCGGTGCTGAGTCTTGACCAGGCCGATCAGTTCACCTGGTCGCGCACGCCGAGCATGGCCCACATGACCGCTGCTCGGCCTCTACTGTCGGAGGACGGCGTCATCACCGCCAAGAACGTGGCGGGCGCTGCTGACGGCGCTGTTGCGCTCGTCGTTTCCGATACCCGCGTTCAGCATGTGGCATCGGCTCGGGTTCGTGCCTATGCCGAGTCTGCAGGACCGGTCGAGTCGACGTTTGAACGTGGTATCCATCTCGTTGCCGAGCTCTTGTCGGCCGTGGGCTTTGAGCCACACGAGGTCGATGCATGGGAGTTGGACGACACCGACCCCGTGTTCGCTCTGTCCGTGATCAAGCGGTTTTCGCTCGATCGTGGGATCGTCAACCCGTGGGGTGGAGCGCTGTCTTCGGGTATAGCTGGCGCTGCTGAGCCGCTTCGACGCACGCTCCGCCTCTTGGCCCGAGGTCGGGCTTTGCGGCCTGGTGCGGTCGGTATCGAATGCACGCTTGGCGTCACCGGCTCTGTTGGGGTGACGTTTCTGGAGCTGTCTTCCTAACAACGGCCTGTTGCGGTGGGCCCTCGGTACACTGCGATATCGCGGCATGCTCAGAGCTGTCGTTTGGGAGTGAAGCATGAGTAGACGAGAAATCGGCGGTGTCGCCGCAGTGGTGATTGTGCTCATCTTGGGAATGGTGATCGACGGCCGCGACGGATTGATGAAGGTCGGGATCGCGCTGGCTGCCGCACTGGTGCTCTACCTCATCGGAGCGAACACCGTTGCGGGTTTCGCCGGTATTCCTCCCACCAACAACCCGGACGAGGAAGACCTTGAAATGGTGGACTACGGCTTCCGGTGCGGAGTCTGTGGCGCCATCGTCCACATGACGCTCGCCCCGACAGGCGAGGTTCCCAACGCGCCGCGACACTGCCGAGAACCGATGGATCCGCTCGTCACCAGCGGCGATGGGAGCGATGATGATCCGTGGTGGATGCGTGAGAGCGAATAGAGCGACCTCATAGGCAAAGAAATCGGGTTATCCACAGCTGTGGATAACCCGGTGGATAACTACAGCTGTGTGATTCCAGCCGTGTAGCTCAGTTCATCGCCAGCGGGTCAGCATCAAGAAGCCGCCTGTGATCAGCAGGAGTCCGATGTACAGGTTGCGGGGTTCCGCTTCACCGGGCAACAAGTTGAGGTAGTTGGCGATGATGATGATCGTGCCGAGCCCCAGCAGAACTGCAGCGGTAATCGGCAACCAGGCCGGACTGTGCTCGACGGAGCGATCCTTGGGCGGGGTGTAGCGGGAGCGTTTACTCTTTTCAACTGGCATGAAACTGAGTGTACCTACCGTGGCTAGATCGCGTGGTGTCGTTTTCATTTCCGCTGTGTGTACAGCGTTCCTCGCTGTGACGATTGCGGTCAATGTGTCGCGCTCACCGAGCGAGTCGCGCGGATCCGAAAGCCAGAATCTGAACGAGCTGATCGAGGATGCCAGTCGGGATGTCGATCAGCTGCGCCGTGATGTGGTGGAGCTATCCCAACAGCTTGAAGCGATCCGCGATAGCGGTCTGGGTGAGAACGTCGAAATGGGCGAGGAGTTGATGGATGCTCGCCGAGTGGCCGGGTTTGAAGCTGCGACGGGCGAGGGGCTGGTGGTGAACCTCGACGATGGCGAGGTCCCCGCAGGCGGCAATCCCAACGACTACGTCATCCATTCTCAGGATGTTCAGGCGATCGCCAACGGCTTGTGGTCCGCCGGTGCCGAAGCAGTTTCGGTGAATGGCGAACGTGTGCTGCCCACGACGGCGCTGTTATGTGTCGGGAACACGTTGCTTATCAACGGATCTGTCCATGCCCCGCCCTATGAGTTTGCAGCCGTCTCAGCCGCTGAGGACTTCCTCGACCGCTTCGACGCCGATCCCTTGGTGACCGATTTTGCCTCGATCGCACGACAATTCGGGCTGGGCTACTCGCGAACGGCGCGTTCAGAGGTCGTCGTGCCCGCGTTCGAAGGCCTGGCGCCGATCCGTATCGCCGAACCCACGTAGGCAGGGCGCCAAGTGGGGCGAGGATACGTCGATTCGGGCGGCTCGAACCCTGACTCAGGCCGCCCGCAGGAAGTTTTCCAACAGGGCGTGTCCGTGTTCGGTCAGGATTGCCTCGGGATGAAACTGAACGCCTTCGATCGGGTAGTCGACGTGACGAAGACCCATCACGATGCCATCGGCGGTCTCGGCGGTGATGATCAACTCAGCGGGAATCGTCGTTGGTTCGACCACCAGGGAGTGGTACCGGGTTGCGAGCAGAGGCGACGGCAGACCCGCGAACACGCCCGCGTCATGGTGATGAATCTGTGAGGTTTTTCCGTGCATGATCGGGGGCCTCACGACGGAGCCGCCATAGATCTGCCCGATCGCTTGGTGGCCGAGGCAGACGCCCAAGACGGGCACCCCGCTTCGCCAAAACGTCGAATGGCGTCGGGTGAGACGCCAGCGTTCTCAGGGCGTCCAGGTCCCGGTGAGATCAATACCGCGTCGGGTTCAAGAGCGACGAGGGTGTCCACATCGGCAGCGTCGTTGCGATAGACAAGCGGGTCCGCGCCGAGCTCGCCGAGGTATTGGACCAGGTTGTAGACAAACGAATCGTAGTTGTCGATCACCAGAACGCGCGTTGACATGGGTTGAAGCCTAATCTTCATCCGCCCGTTCCCCCTGTGTTGTCAAAGACGCATCGCTGCGCAGTTTTGTAAAGGTCAACCGTGGAAGCCTTCTGGGTCAGTCTGGGTGTCATCTTTGTCGCCGAACTTGGCGACAAGAGCCAGCTCATGGCTCTGACCTTCGCGACACGTTTCAAGACGATGCCCGTTTTGATCGGTATCACCATTGCGACGGCGGCTGTTCACCTTGCGTCGGTTGCCCTCGGGAGCTTTATTGGGGAGTCCATACCTACCCAGCCGCTGACGATCGCCGCCGGGGTAGCGTTCATAGGTTTTGGGCTCTGGACCCTGCGCGGCGACACGTTGACCGACGAGGAACGCGAGGCTGCGGAGCGCTCCACCCGCAGCCCCGTATGGGCGGTCGCTGGGGCCTTTTTTCTCGCGGAGCTCGGCGACAAGACGATGCTTGCCACGATCACTCTGGCGACCGATGGAAGCCTGTTTGGCACGTGGCTTGGATCGACCGTCGGGATGGTCGCTGCCGACGCACTAGCCATCGTCGTCGGCCGACAGTTGGGTACGCGATTGCCGGAACGGGGTGTGAAAATAGGTGCGGCGATCGCCTTTTTCGTGTTCGCCGGGGTGCTGTTCTACGAGGCGTTCTAGCCTGATCGGAACAGCACAGATCGCCAAAGGTCACCGCAGGTCGCTGAAGCTCACAATGTGGTGACGACCGAACGTGCGGGTAGGTCGATCCTGAAGCCTTCGAGAGTCGAGGTGAGTGACCCACCGCATTGCGCCTGATCGAGCAGCTGGCTCAGTGGAGTTTCGGGCCGAATTCCCTCTGAAACCGAGACGGCGATCGAGGGGTCAGACCCGCCGAACTGTGCGGGGCCGAGGATGAACTCGACGGGTTGCTCATCGTCGAGATAGCGGGCGGCTACCTGGCACATAGACGCCAACAGCAGGCGTCCAAAACTCGTATCGACCCGTGTCGCATCCGCGGCCCCCGGCCGCGCCGAAACGTTCAGACAGGCAACCGAGTTGAGTGAATGCACCACCCTGCCCACCTCGGCGGCGATCGTTGAGTGGTCGGGCTCGGTCGGGTGAACATCGACGATACGAACTCGGTCGATCAGCTCGAGCACTTGATCTGCAGACTTCAGCAACTGGTCGACCCACCGTTGGACCTCCTCGAGGGTGTCGCTCAGCCCCAGGAGGTTGGCAGAACCAACGACACCGGTCAGGGCAGAGCGCAGGTCATGGCGTCGCAACTGCAGGTGTTCGAATGTGGCAGCGCGCTCGACCAGCCGCTGCTCCGCCAGATTGGAAAAGGCGATCTCAACAAGTGCGCTGGTTGACTCAGACATGCGCCTGAACTTCTCTCTCAGGATTGCGGGCGAACGGCAGGGCGATTGTGCGGGAGGTGGATGAGCAACCCGCGACGCAATATTTTAGCGTGAACAGTCGTGAAGACGGTTTGGGTCAACGCCGTCGTCGATGCCGCCACCCCGACGGTCTGCGGACGCGCAAAACGGGGCATCCCGGGAGGCTTGGGACACCCCGCTTTGCTGAGGCTGAGCCAGGGTCTGAGTGTAACGACACCCAGGGCCGTATGGCGGTCGCGCAGCTCGCGCTGCGGGCCGCTCGGGCCACGGCCCGGCCTATCCGCCGCACCTCTTAGGCGGCGGCGATTGCCTGGGTGAGTGCTTTGAGCTGTGTCTTGAAGGTTGACAGGGCCGATTCGAAGGCGCTGGTGTCGACGCCCTTGTCCTGTGCTCGTTCGATCAACTGCTCCATCCTCTGCTCAAAACGGTCACCGATCTCGGCGGCACGTTCCTGTCGACGCTCTTCCTGTTCTGCGACGATCTCGGGATTGTTCTGTTCAAACTCGTCCCGGCAGGCGTCGATCTGGTCGCCGTATTGCTCTTCGATGCTGTCTCGGCGAGCTTCCGCTTCGGCGCGGCGCGCCTCTCTGTCGGCCTGCATCGCCTCGCGCTCTTGTGCAGTTGGCGGGTTGTCGCGGTCGAACTGGGGACGTTCACTCGGATCGGCGGCTTGGGCGCTGTCCGGTGCAAACTCGGTGCGGATCGTTTCGCCCAGCTGCTGACATGACTCCGACACGATGGCGTTGTCGTCGTGGAGAAAGCCCAGTGGTCCGGGGCCACCGGGGCCACCTGGTCCGCCGGGGCCGCCGCCTGGCATTGCCGAGGCGACCGTCGGGACTGCCAAAGAGCCCAGCGCTGCGGCCGCAACACCGAGTCGGGTCAGGATCTGCTTGTTCATACTCTTGCTCCTGTTGGTGCGGTGGGTGTTTCGGCATGTTCACCGGATTTGAATCGGGTGCTGCGGGCCGTTCGATCGGCCCGGCGCCGAATTGACGAGTGTCATGATGCAGCGGCCATGTGAGGCGACGGTTCGGTCTTTGTCATGGAATTGTTAGGGCTTTGCAACACAACGCATCAACCGGCAACAGATACGGTGGTCGGAGTCCCAAGACGCGACGAGGTGAGACGAGATGACGACTACGAACCTGCCCACCGGCACAACCGCCAAACGAGACGAATCGGCGGCACAGGCCGGTCAGAGCCAGTCCCGCGAGGTCCCTTCGTTTTGTCGTATCTGCGAGGCGTACTGCGGAACGATGGTCACGGTGACCGACGGACGGATCGCCAAGATCTCGCCGGATACGCAGCATCCAATCTCACAGGGGTACCTCTGCCCCAAGGGCAAAGCGATCGGCAAACTCATCACCGGGCCACGCCGGGTGCGTTCACCGCAGCATCGAAGCGCCAGCGGTCAGTTCACAGCCGTCTCATGGGAGCGGGCACTCGACGACATCGCGGTACGGCTCAGCAAGATCATCGACGACCACGGTCCGCAGTCGGTTGCGATGTATATCGGGAACCCGTCGGCGTTCAATCCCGGTATGTTGCTGTGGGCCACAGGGTTCATGGCGGCGATCGGAAGCGATCAACTCCACACCCCGGGACCACAAGACACCCTGCCTCGCCAGCTGGCGAGTGAACGCCTGTACAACTCGGCGATGAAGATCCCGATTCCCGACTGGCCACGCAGCGACATGGCGCTGATCTTGGGTGCCAATCCGCTGGTGTCGCACGGTTCGCTTCTGACCAATCCCCGCATCGGCGATGACCTCAAATCCATCGTGTCTCGCGGCGGGCGAGTGGTCGTCGTCGATCCCGTACGAACCAAGACTGCAGCGGCGTTTGAGCATGTTCAGCTACGACCTGGAACCGACGCGTGGTTCCTGGCTGCGCTTATTCGCGACGCTCTCGCCCACGACGACGCTGCCGCCCGAGGCCCTCGAAGGCGCGCGTCGAACGCCGAGGTGACCGGGATTCAAGCGTTGCGGGCCGCGGTCGAACCGTTCACCTTCGAAGCGGTGGCTTCCCTGTGCGATGTATCGAGTGAGCAGATCGCGTCTGTCTCAGAGGCGTTTCGACGTGCGGACGCCGCGGTTGCATACTCGCGGGTGGGTCTCTGTCGAAACTTGTCCGCGTCGACGGCCAGCTATCTGGTCGACTGTCTCAACGCGGTCACGGGAAACCTGGCGGTACCGGGTGGTTCGATCTTTGGTGACGCGCCGATCGACCTCGTGCGCCTGGCGTCGATGGTGGGGTTGGACCGAAGTGGTCGTCTGCGTACGCGCACCGGCAGCTTAAAGGAGGTCGCCGGGCTCTTACCGTGGACGTTGCCCGACGACATTGAAACTCCAGGCGATGGTCAGATCAAGGCGCTGATCTGCGTTGCTGGTAACCCGGTCGTCTCAGCTCCCGAAGGCGAGCGCTTGGCCACGCTCCTCGATGGGCTTGACCTGGTGGTCGGGGTCGATCTGCAAATCAACGAAACCCTGGCACACGCGCACTACGTCCTGCCGACAGCGTCGATGTATGAACGAGAAGAGCTGCCGATCCCGTCGATGCATCAGATGGCGCGCCCCTACCTTCAGCTCGCGACACCGGTGGTTTCGCCACCTGAGGGTGTGCGAGAGGAGTGGCAGATCTTCGATGACCTTGCTGCCCGCATGAAGCTCGGCCCGCCACTGAAGACCCCCAAGCTGCCTGGTCTCGGTGTTGCCGCGCGGCTGGGTCGAGCGATCGGTGCCCGCTTGACGCCACATCAAGCGGTCGGGGCGGTCTTGGCGACGTCGCGCAGCGGTGACCTGTTTGGCTTGCGGCGCGGTGGATTGTCACTCAAGAAGTTGCGTGCCCTTCCCCGTGGCGTCGCCATTGCATCCCGACCGCAGCGATCGGTACGCGTCAACGTCGGCGACCTCGAACTTCTCGGTCAGCTCGCTTCACCCGATCTGTACGCCCCTCGCCACGATGCAGTGCTGGTCGGTCGGCGATCGACGCAGATGGTCAATTCGTGGATGCGACCCCGTTCGGTCGACAGCACGTTGTGGGTGCATCCCGACGATGCGCAACGGTGGAACCTTGTCGACGGTTGCCGTGCAGAGGTGAAATCGGACACGGGCTCCGTTGAGGTGCCCATCTCCATCAACGACGCGGTGGCTCGCGGCGTCGTCAGCTATCCGCATGGGTTTGGGAACAAGTCGCCCGACCATCCGCATTCGGTCAACATCAATGGGCTGATCAGTTCGGCGCCATCGGCGAAGGACCCCATCTCTGGAGCATCGTTTCTCGATGGCTATCCCGTGACGGTGAGCCGCCTCTGACACACCACCTTGGCAGCCGCACCGATTCGTTCGGATACAGACGCGCCTGAGGGCGGAGACACCGAAAGAAGAACGATGGTTCCGCCCTCTCTGAGGAGCGTAGGCCTGTGTAGCTCGCCCGCAGCAGGCCCGCCTTGTCGCTGCGCTCGTCGCAGAGCGCAAACGGCGCTACTTGACTTTGTAGGTAATCGGTAGGTGCTTGACGCCTGAGACGAAGTGCGCCTCGGCCCATTGAGCGTCACCGGCATAGGCGAAGTCGGTAAACCGGTCAAACATGCGGGGAATGAAGGTCCGCAGCTCACGTCGGGCGTAGTGCGAACCCAGGCAGTAGTGCTTGCCGACCCCGAAGCTCAAGATTCGTTCGAGTCCGGGGCGACGAATGTCGAACTTCATGCCGTTCTGGAAGACGCGTTCGTCGCGGTTGGCCGCAGGATACGACAGCAACACGGCTTCACCTGCAGGGATATCCAGTTCGCCGATCGTGATGTCCTCTTGAGCGAACCGCAGAAAGTGACGGACCGGAGAAGTCCAGCGGAACATCTCTTCGGCCGCGTTCAGGGTCAGGCTCGGGTCGGCTGACAGATCCGCGAGTTGATCGGGGTTGGCGAGTAGCGCTTGAAGGCCTCCCGACAGGGCGAATGAGGTGGTGTCGTGGCCAGCGGTTGCAACGATGATGTAGTACCAGAGCCGTTCGATGTCGCCCATTGGACAACCATCGATCTCGCCGTTCGCGATCACGCTGGCGAGGTCTTCGGTCGGGACCTCACGACGCTTGTTGGTCAGATCCGCGAAGTACATGACGAACTGCATCACCGTCTCGAACAGCTTCTGTTCGGGATGGTCGGTGTCGCCACCAAACTCTGGATCGGAGGCACCGAAGAGGCCTTGGGTCAGCTCCAACATGAGCCGTTCATCTTCTTTGGGTACGCCGAAAATACTCATGATGACCCGCAGCGTGAACGGCTGTGCGACGTCAGATGCGAAGTCGCATTCCCCACCCATCTGAGCCATGAGTTCGATGTACTCGTCGGCGATGACGTCGATATCTTCGCTGCGACGTTTCACTTCGGATGGGCGGAACCAGTCGCTGGTCACACCCCGGTATTGGGTGTGCTCCTCACCGTCCATGTGGACGAGGGTTTTCGGTACGGGAATGCCGCGCTCGATCATCCATTGGAGGGATTCGATCGGGGCGAGCACCGAGGCGAGCGTGTTCCACATCACATCGGAACGGCGGCTCGCTTCAAAAACGTCGGCGTGCCGGGTGAGCGCCCAAAACGGGGTGAAGCCGCGCGGTTCGACCCTGATCGGCGGCTCATTGCGCAGCTCTTCGGCCTGTTCGTGCCAGGCGGTCATATCGGCCCACGTGGTCGGGTCGATGAAGATCTTTCCTCGCGGGTCACTGTCCAGGACGATTTCGTCCATCTGTTGAGAAAGCGGAATGGTCGTTGGCTCGGTCATAGCTGGATCCTCGCTGCAGTTCGAAAGTGCCAAGGGAACGGATGAACGGGCACTGTGGGTTGGCTGCCGTCGGCAAAAGAAGCGACATCGAGACACCTCTGACGTGGTAAAACGCCTTTGGGCCGCAACGTTTGGACGGGGCCACACCGTATGGGGCCGTACAATAGTGCCGGAATGTCCCACTTTCACGAAGTTGCCTCACCGCCTGGTCAAAGGTGTGCACCTGTGCGTGGCGGGTCTTGCCGAAGCGCTGTGTGGCTCGTGTGGACAAAGTCGTCGCTTGAACGGCTACTTGGTTCATCGACACGAGTTCATTGAAGTGGACGAGCGTTCGGACGGGCGATCACCCTCGGTGATCGGGTAAAACAGGCGCCATGTTGGTTGTTGTCTCGCCTGCCAAGTCACTCGACTTCGAGTCACCGCTCGCGACGCCTATGTACACCATGCCTCGGCAGCTTGAACGTTCCGAGGCGCTGGTCGGGATCATGGCGCGCAAGTCGCCTAGTGACATCGCGACGCTTATGTCGATCTCTCCGACCCTTGCCGAGCTCAACTTTGAGCGCTTCCAAGAGTGGACGGTCCCCTTTGAACCGGACAACGCTCGTCAAGCGGTCTTGGCCTTTGACGGCGATGTGTATCGAGGGCTCGACGCGGCGCACCGCTTTGACCAGGGCGACTTTGAATACAGCCAGCGGGTGTTGCGCATCTTGTCGGGGCTGTACGGAGTGCTCCGCCCGCTCGACCTGATCCAGCCGTACCGCCTCGAGATGGGCACCAAGCTCAAGACGGACCGCGGAGCCAACCTCTACCAGTTTTGGGGTGAACAGCTCACCGACATGCTCAACGACGATATGGCTGGCTCACCTGGTGAAGCGGTGCTCATCAACCTCGCCTCGAAGGAATACTTCACCGCGGTGGATCTCGACGATCTAGACGCTCCCGTGGTGTCACCGAAGTTCCTCGACAGTCGCGATGGTGGCACGTTCCGCATCGTCAGCTTCTATGCCAAACGGGCACGTGGCGAGATGGCGGGCTGGATCGTGTCGGACCGGATCACCAAGGTCGAAAATCTCAAGGCATTCACCGGTATGGGGTATCGGTACTGCGCGGACCGCTCAACAGCGACCGAACCCGTCTTCACGCGGGTGAACACCTGAGGACGCTGCGGTCCCGGCTCATCGCAGCGCATCACGGTTGCTCACGGACTGCCGATGTGTCGGGGATGTGGTGACCTACGGTTTCGGAATCGGTGTTGGTCGCGGGATGGATCACGTCATCGGCTCCTTGTTCAAGCAGGCCGAGCAGCGCGTTTTCCACGACCTCGGACAGCGCCGGGTGGATCCAGAGCTGTCCCCGTGCCATCTGGAGAATGGTCGATCCCAGACGCATCCCTTGAACGAGCAACTGAACCAGGATCGAGGCATGGTTGCCGACGATGTGAGCGCCGAGGAGTCGTTCACCCGTTTGGTCGGCGAGCAGTTTGGCAAAGCTGGTCGTGTCTTCGGCGGCCCACCCGTAGGCAACATCGCCGTAGCGTTGTGTGACCACCCGGTACGGCACTCCGGCACGGATGAGTTCTTGTTCGGTTGCGCCCACCGTCCCCACCTGTGGACTGGTGAACACGGCATAGGGCACCGCTGAGTAGTCCATCGTTTTGAGATTGTCGGGGTTGACGATGTTGTGGGCGACCACGCGGGCTTCCGCATTAGCAACGTGTTTGAGTTGGAGGTTCGTCGTCACGTCGCCGGTGCCCAGACGCCAGCAACGTTGGTCGCCATGGTCGCGTTGGTCACGACGTAGCCGTCGTCGTCCACGACGATCCCCGCTGCAGCGAGGTTGAGGTCGGCCGTGGACGGGTGCCGACCGGTGGCGACCAGCAACATGTCGCCGACGACGGCTCGACCGCGGGCGTCGACGATGATCTCGCCGCTTTCGGCCTGGTCAATGCGTCCGGTGTCGCACTCGAGGATCACGTTGAAGCGCTCCGAGAGTTGTTCGGTCACGGCCTGAGCGATCGATCGATCGGTGCGTGCGAGCAACCGGGGACCCCGGGTGAGAATGGTGACCTCAGCACCCAACGAACCAAAGATGTGAGCCATTTCGCAGGCGATGAAGCCGCCTCCGAGGATCACCAAGCGCTTCGGTACCGATGCGATGCGCATGATCGTGTCCGACGTTTCGTACCGGACGTGAGCGAGGCCGGGAACGTCTGGAATGGATGCGGAGGCGCCGGTTGCGATGATGATCTGATCGGCCGTGATGGTCGAGGTGGTCGCGTCGTGTGACACCTCGATGGTCTTTGGGCCGACGAACCGAGCGGTACCGTCGAAGACCGACCAGTTCTCGAGCTGGTGCCGGTAACGTTCACCCGCGGGAGGGATCGGATCGATCCGCCCAAAGATCCGGTCGCGTATGTCGGTCCATCGGACCGAGTCGAGCGTGATATCTAAACCAAACGGCGCAGCGTGTTCACTTTCGTACGCGATGTTTGCGGTATGGACGTACATTTTGGTCGGGATGCACCCGACGTTTAGGCAGGTACCACCGAACAGATTGCGTTCCACTATCGCGATCTTGAGGTGATCGTGTTCGGGGCCGATCACGCTGTTGCCAGATCCTGCGCCGATGATGATCAGATCAAAATGCTCCATACCGTCCGTCCATGCCGTTTCCCGACTTTGACCCTCCGACATTGTGGGTGCAAGAGGTGGCGGGTGTGTGAAACTCAACCTACGGATCGCCATGGTAGGTGGCGCGGCCGAACCGACTCGGCGAATCTGCGGTCACGCTCCATGCGGTTCAGCCGAAAGGCAACGCTACGGATCTTGCCGCATAGGCGTACCCTCTAAGGTTTTCACCGGCCGTTCTGGGGAGAGCCAAAGGAGCCGCTGTGGCGCGCAACATTTATACGACCGACGAGTTGGAGGCGATCCGCCAACAGACGATGGCGTTTGTCGAGGGCCAGGTCGTGCCATTCGGTGACTCGTGGGAGGCCGAGGGCAAAGTCCCCCGTTCGGTCCTGCGTCATATGGGATCGCTTGGGATGTTGAGCCTGAGGGTCCCTGAAGCCCTTGGCGGTATCGGGTTGGGGCCGCTTGCATCGGCGACCTTCGCTGAAGCCTTGGGTTCGTCCACCTACGCCGGCTTTGACGTCACGGTTTTGGTCCACACCGACATGGCGGCCCCGCACCTGCTGAATTCGGGTAGCCCCGAACAGTTGGAACGATGGCTTCCGTCGGTCATGTCTGGTGAGACCATTTTGTCGATCGGTGTGACCGAACCCGATGCCGGTTCTGACGTCGCGGGTATCCGTTCGAGCGCGGTCAAGGACGGGGACGGTTGGCGGATCAACGGCACCAAGATGTTCATCACAAATGCGGTCTACGGCGACCTGACGATCGTGGCGGCGCGGACCGATCCCGACGCCCGGTACGGAATTTCTATGTTCCTCGTGCCCGCGGGAACCGAAGGTTTCACCGTCGCCAAGAAGCTCGACAAGCATGGGTGGCTGTGTTCGGACACCGCAGAGCTGGTCCTCGACGATGTGTGGGTGTCCGACGATCAGCTGCTCGGTACGGTGCATCGCGGCTTCTATGAGACGATGCGCAACTTCCAGAACGAGCGCATGGTGCTGGTCGCGATGGGCGTCGGCGCGGCACAGCGAGCCATCGACATCACCAACGCGTATACCCAAGAACGTCAAGCCTTTGGCGGAACGCTGTACGACCAGGGCGCCATCCGTCAGAGGATGGCGATGAATCAAGCGCGTCTCGATGCCGTTCGCGCAGGGATGTATCACGCCGCATGGTTGGGCGAGGATGGTCAGGACAACGTCAAGGAGATGTCGGGGGTCAAAGCCTTTGGCGCTGAGGTGATCAACCAGATCATGTACGACTGCGTTCAGTTCCACGGCGGTATGGGCTACATCCGAGAAACGACGGTGGAGCGGATGTACCGCGATGCCCGGATCCTTCCCATCGGCGGAGGAGCGACCGAAGTCATGTTGGAAGAGGTCGCCAAGCGATCCATGATCGGATCGTCGGTCGGCTAGATACCTACTTCGCGGAAATGCGCCAATGCGCTCGCGAAAGTTCGACGTTTCGCTGTGTGGATAACCGTGTTAGCCTGTCGCCACGAGTTGGGGTCGCTAGCAGTGTGCCGGGATCGTCGTACGGGGGACGATATTTAACTACTGCCGATTCGCGTTGGCAGTGGCCTAAGCCCGGCACACGCGCGATTTCCCCGGTGCGCCCTCTTCGTCGGCGGATGTGGCCTTCGGCCTGCCTCAGCCCCCGTCACCCCGTTCCCGCTGCGTTAGGCAGGCTTCTCCGACCACGTGCCCCTGCCCGGAGCGGGCCGTAACGAGGTCTTCAACCGGCCTGGTCACGTTGGCTGACCATGTCAAGGTCCACCGTCAGCAGCGACCGCACAACCGACGTCAGTCGAGCGCGACTCTCGGCGGTCCCATCCCACAATGAGGTTGGTGTCGGTGTGAGCACCGCTGAGAGGGCGAGCCGGATGAGCACTTCCCCGACCACCCGCGTTTGTGCCATAGGAAGCTCTGGTGATTCCGCGGCTGCTACCGCGGCAAGGGAATCGATGGCGACCGCCATGAGCGGACCGGCTTCGACCGAAAACAGTGGGATGAGATGTTCCGGGTCGCTATCGAGGAGCCGACCGAGCATCGATCGCCTGACGAGGGCAACACCTTGGATCAACCCCTCGACGACCCGTTCGGCAACATCGGGGAGGTCGCGTACTCGCCGCGCGAGCGCCGGAAACATCTCAGAGATCTCAAATGCTAGGGCCGCGTGAACGAGGTCGTCGCGATCGCCAAAGCGGCGATACAGCGTCGTCCGGCCAACGTTGGTCTTGTTGACCACGTCGTCGATGGTCCACCCACGCAGGCCCGAGTCGTCCATGAGCGAGGTGACGCACCGAAGCACCACGACGTCACGCTCGGCCATCTGGGCGGTGCCCGACATCTCGGCGAGAACCGAATCGATCGTGAGCTGTGGGATCTTTCGTGCCATAGCAGTTATCGCGGTCGTCGAGTTGGGTCGCTGAACAGGTGCTCGCAGTCAGGCGGCCTCGACCGTCGTGTCGGTCTCGATCGCGTCGAGCTTGCGTTCGATGCGCTCGCGTTGACGCCCGCTGAGCCCCTGTGGTCCCCAACGGAGCCATTCGGGAGTGAACCGCCAGGTGCGACGGATCAATTGTCGTAACACACCGAGTTCTACCTGATTTTCGATCGTCCAGGGAAGCCCGAAGCGGTCACGGACAACCGGCGGCATGCCGCCGAGTGCGGTGAGCCGAAAGATCGGTGTGAGGACATACTTCTGAAAGGGCTGAGTCCAGGACGGCAAGATGTTCAGATCCGCCGAGCCGTTCAACGCGATGTCGAAGGCTCGATCGGCGGCGGGTGTCATCTCGAGTACCGAGGTACAGACCTCAGACCATTTGGTGACAAACGCCGCATGGTCGGGCGGGACGGGTGCCATCGACACGTCATAGCGTCGATACCACTCGACGCCCTCGCGGTACAACTGCTCTTTGAGCGGCAGATGCATGCGCGTTCGTGAGTAGTGCTCGGCAACTTCGTGGACGCTGTACTGAAAGGTCGCATGTGCGAACCAATAGGTCTCTGGGTCGAGCGCGTCGAAGGGGCGTCCTAGGTAGTCGACCCCATTGATGCGTCGGTGATGGTTGCGAACCTTGCGCCCTGCCCGCTCGGCTGGTTCGCCCGGCGCTTCGAAGATGACCGCCATGATCTGGGGAAGGGAGCGAAAGATCCGGTCCCAAGGGTCTTCAAAAAAGTTGGAATGACCAACGACACCTGCGCCGATTCCGGGGTGCATGAGCTGGAGGAGGCCCGCTGCCAGCCCGGTCAGGCCCATTCGTTGATCGGCGAAGCGCCATAGCAAGGAGTCCGAGGTCAAGGCCAGTGGAGGAAAAATCTCCGCACGGTCCGCCGGGATGGGTTGAGTCACGTCGACTTGGTACATAAGACGAACATTGTACCAAGGATCTGAGGGGTGCTCGGACGCCTGCCCGCCGAGCGCCGCCGAGCACCCGAAGAGGGCGCGGATCAGTCGGTCTTGGACTCTAGGTTCAGTGCCGCAGAGTTCATGCAGAAGCGCTCGCCCGTGGGGCGCGGGCCGTCGGGAAAGACGTGGCCAAGGTGTGCGTCGCATTTGGCGCATCTCGCTTCGACACGGAGCATGCCGTGGCTCCGATCTTCGACACGTGTGACCCGGTCGTCGTCGATGGCTTGATAGAACGACGGCCAGCCCGTTCCGGAGTCGAACTTGGTGTCACTTTCGAACAGTGGTGTGTCGCAGACGACGCACCGGTAGGTGCCCGGAGTCTTGGTGTCCCAGTACGCGCCGGTGAACGCCCGTTCCGTGGCGGCCTCTTGGGTGACGGCAAATTGCTCGGCCGTCAGACGATCTTTGAGACCGTCGGCTGAAGCCTCATCATGTGAATGCATATCTCGTGTCCTCGCCGTGGTTTCCGTGGTTGACCGACGCCCGGTCGTTGCGCCGGACATGGTGTTCGCCTCACTCGTTGGCTGCGTTCCCGGACGGGGTATAGGCCGCCTGGCAGAACCCGTGGTTGCAGTAGCCACCCGGGTGTTTGTGGAGATACTGCTGATGGTAGGGCTCGGCGTAATAGAAGTGGTCGAGCGGTTCGATGTCGGTCGTGATCTCGCCAAAACCGCGTTCGGTCAGTGCCTGCTGGTACATGCGCCGGGATGCTTCCGCCGCCGCGAGCTGCTCGTCGGTCGTGGTGTAGATCGCCGTGCGGTACTGGCTGCCGATGTCGTTGCCCTGACCCATGAACTGGGTTGGATCGTGGTTCTCCCAGAAGACTTTGAAGATGGTGTCGAGCGACAAGATCTGAGGGTCATAGACCACGAGAACAGATTCGGTGTGGCCGGTCATCGAGGTGCAGGTTTCCTCATAGGTCGGGTTGGGGGTCGTGCCCCCCGCGTAGCCCACAGCGGTCGTGTAGACACCGGGTAGTTGCCAGAACAGGCGTTCCGCTCCCCAAAAGCAGCCCATAGCGACCACGATGGCCTCGGTGCCCACGGGCCACGGTTCAACGAGAGGCGTCCCGAGCACCTCGTGGGTCTCGGGGACGGGCATTGCAATATCCCGACCCGGCAGACAGTCCTGTGGCTGGGGTGGTGGTGCTGGCTTTCGACGAAACATTGTGGTCCTCCGGAGCAGGGCCGCTGTATCGGTCGCGTGTCGCGTGGTTCTCGCTAGGTCGCGGGAGGCGGGATGACACACATCGGACATTGCGAGAACGGTGCGACGAGGCGAACGATCGACGGTGCTAAGTACTCCTTGACGAATGACCGAGGGTGAGCGCCGACGATTTGAAGGTTGACGGTTGCGCTTTCGCGGATCATCTCTTCAACGGGATCGGCCATCGCGACGCGGTAGGTCACGGGAACCTCCCCATCGAGAGCGGTCTGAAGAAACGCACGAAGCGACCTGACCGCCTCATCGAGTTCTCCGACTTCTTCGAGGACCGTTTCGTCGGCCGACGGTTTGATGATCTCGACCGCGGTGACCGATGACACGTCGTGGTGGGTGAGGGCCCACTTGAATGCTTCAACCGAGGCCGGGCTCCGATCGATACCGACGACAACCGATTCGCTCGGTGCCAAAGCAGCGGTGTCGTTCATCAGCGGCGGAACGAGAGTCAACGGGACCTCGGCTGCGGACAGGATGCCGCCGACGACGCCGCCAAGGCGCGGTACGCCGAGGGTTGAGTCCGAGTGAGAGCCGAGCGCGATCATCGGCGCTTGGTTTGTCGCGGCGAGTTCGAGCAGGGTGTCTGACGGCGAACTCGAACGAATCGCATGTTCGACAACGACATCGAAGCCGTTGGTGAGTTCGGTCCACGGCCCGGCGAGCAGGTCGATGACACTGGTATCGAGGACGCCCGGTGACGTTCCGATCGACTGTGGCCCGATACCGAGAGGATTGTTGCGGCGCGGACCGTATCCGTATCCAGCGATAATGCGACCACCTGGGCGCACGACCGAACATGCCCACCGCAGCGCGGCTTGGGACCCGGGGGACCCATCGACGCCGACAACCAACGAATCGAATTGCATGCGGCCTCCAGTCATGGTGTTGGCACGACTGTAGTTGCGAGAATCCTCGAACGCTCGGGCCCGAGGTGGGTGACACCACCCACCTAGTTCAGCGACGTCGCCGGTTGGGACTGCAGGCATCTCGACGTCCGCGCCGTCGCTAGCGTGTTCACGCTGGTCTGCTCAGGCACCGCACGGGGGAAGCAGGTGGTGTGGGAGTCGCGCGGCATTGACGCTGAGTATCGGAGCTGGCCGAGCATTGGTCCGGCCGCCCTACCGACTCGCGCTAGTGGAGACCCGCCTGGTCGGCCTCGCGCACGCGCTTGGCGAGTGCCTTGGCAACCTTGTGTGCGAGTGAGGGGACTTCGTCGAGAAGCCCGCTGAACTCGCGCTGGGCGAGTACCAACAGCTGCATCGGCGTTTCGGCGATCACGGTCGCGCTGCGCGGACCCCGATCGAGCAAGGCGAGTTCGCCAAAAAAATCGCCAGCGGACAACGTCGCGATCTGTTCACCGTCGCGGAGCACGAGCGCGGACCCCTCGACGATGATGAAGAACTCGCGCCCGGTCTCGCCCTGGGTCACGAGTTCCTTGCCTGCCGGGACCTGAATCTCCTCGGTGCGGCGGGCAATGAGGCGAAGGTCCTTGTCGCTGCACTCAGAGAACAGCGGGACGTTGGCAAGGTGCTGGGTATATGCATCACGCTTCGGCATGGGGTGCATGGTACACGTCAATGGAAATTGTGCATAGTGACAACGCGTGCGACTCGGCGTGCACCTCCACGGGGGTGTCCTGACCGAACTCCTCTTGGTTCACCGCTGAGTCCATAGTGAATCGGTTCACTGCGACGGCCCGGATGCCTCACCGATGTGAGTTCTGGATCCGTTTGCAGCGACTGCCCGAGCAATGACGGGGCCGGGGCGGCGGCGAGAATGTGCCAACCTGCAGACGTCCGATTCCGCTCAATTGGTTCACAACTCGGCCACAATCACCCGGAGACAACATGAAACTCATCACAGCGGTCATTAAGCCTCACGTTCTCGATGACGTTAAGGAGCGCCTCCAGCGGGGTGGCATCCAGGGAATGACGGTCACCGATGCCAAGGGTTTCGGCCGTCAGCGAGGCCATACCGAGACCTATCGTGGCGCCGAGTATCAGATCGACTTTGTGCCCAAGGTCAAGGTCGAAATCTTGGCCGACGACGCGGACGCGTCCGACGTCGTTGAGCTGATCACCGCCGCTGCCTCCACCGGCAAAATCGGTGACGGCAAGATCTGGGTTCAGCACGTGGAAACCGCTGTCCGCATCCGTACCGGCGAAACCGACGTTGACGCGCTGTAGATGGCGCAACGGACCGCCGATATTTGAGTGTAGAATCCAGGCCGGTCTGTGCTTGCGCTTACTGACGCACGCTGGACGGGCTGGCGTCGTTGGTAGCCCGCAGTACCCCTGAGCAGGCCATCTGGAAGGTTGTTTCGTATGCCGCGTCAAGGACTCGACCGTAGTCAGGTTGTTGAGGCCGCCTTGACCCTCATCGACGAGCAGGGGTTGGACGCGCTCACCATGCGCAATCTGGCGAGCCGTCTCAACGTCGAGGCGACGTCGCTGTACAACCACATTCAGAACAAGGGTGACATCCTCGACGGTGTGATCGATCTGGTCAACGACGGTTTAACCATTCCGGCAACGGAGCCGGGATGGGAGAACAGGGTTCGGGCCTATTGTCATGCGTACCGCGGTGCCCTTCTTGCACACCCGCATGTAACCCCGGCAATCGCGCTACGGCCTGTGGTGACAGGGGCGTCGATGTCCCTGGTCGAGACGGCCCTGCGGGAGCTGGTCGATATGGGCTTCGAACCCGAGCTCGCTCGACGTGTGCTCAATGTCGTAGCGGCGTTTGTCGTTGGACATGTCCTTGCAGAGCTGAGCGCGCGTCCGCTGTATTCAGGACGTTCTGAAGACGAAATTCGGCTGCTGAGGACCAACCTGGCCGCTGAGGGTCGTCCGCTGGTCGCAGCGACCATCGCTGTCGAAGACGCCGATCGCGAAGCCGAGTTTCACTTGGGTGTCGAGATGATGATCGTCGGCCTCGGCGGCATGGCGGCGAGCGGGTTTGTGGTCGATCAAACGGATCCCGCCGGACTCGCCGGAACCGACTGAACGCGCTCCTCTGCAGGACACCTCTGTCGACTTCTTAACGAGTTGTTGGGGTTACCCGCGTGGGATTCGGACTCCTCGGGAGATTTGATCATCGCGGTACCAGCGAGCTGGGGCGCGAACCCTCGCGATAACAGCAATGAGTCGGTTCATCAGCTGATCGTCGGAATTCCCAGCTCATAGGGGTTATCGAGGCAGGGTGGCCCCTCTGGTGAGTTCGGAAAGCCGTATTCGTGGTCATTTGGCAAGCGGTGATGGAGGTGCGCGGCGTCCTTTGCCTGCAGCGGAGCTCGGTCTGGCCAGCACTCGGATGTGAGAACAGGTTTCACTCTTCGGGCACGATGGTTACTATTGGCACAGTGCCAATAAGAATCCGGTGTTCCGAACGATATGTGGGACGCAATTTCAGGGAGAAGAAGGCAGATGGAAAATTTGAGTCGACGCAAGCTCTTGGCGAGCGGTGGAGCGCTTGGAGCTTTGGGAGTTGTCGGCGCATGTACCCCCCTCAAGGCGGACATGCCGGGTTGGAACTGGACCACGCAGGGTTCGATCAAGGACATACCGAAGACCGGTATCAATCCGCATGATGTCTGGGACGAAGAAGCGGACGAGTTGGTCCGGTCGCTGATCGAGCGCGGCAAGGTCGAACGAGTTAACGAATCGCTGCGGAAGTGGCAGACGAACGGACAGGATCTGGCGCCCCTCGATCTGCCATCCGACGTCCGCGATTTCATCGAGCGGGCACGTCAACTCCCGGCGTGGGCCGACCACGACAAGCTCGTGACCGCATTCGAGTTCAACCGCAAGCGTGGCCTTTATCTGGGTGTTACCTACGGGTTCGCCAGCGGCATGATGAGTACCGTGATTCCGCGTGAAGCTCGCGCCGTCTACTACTCGCGCGGCGGCGCCGACATGCGCGACCGCATCACGAAGACCGCCAAGCTTGGTTATGACCAGGGATCGCACAACGCGTTTCGCCCTGATGGTGCCCAGATCGTGACGACGACCAAGGTCCGCTTGACCCACGCGGGTGTGCGGAACCTGTTGCCGGCCTCGATCAAGTGGGACGAAGTCTCCGACGAGACCATTCCAATCAGCCAGTGGGACATGATGGTCACCTGGCACAGCCTGCCGACGACCGTCATGCAGAACCTGCACAAGTGGGGCATCCCGATCGATCCCGCCGAATCCGAAGCGTTCCTGCACTCGTGGCAGCTCACGGGTCACATGCTCGGCATCAAAGACGAGCTGCTTCCCACCAGTTGGGATGAGGCCAATGCTCAGGCTGGCGAGTACGTGAAGCTCGGGATCACGCCTGAGGGTTACGACCTCGCCCACCAGTTGCTCAACCTGGGTTCGTTCATCGACAAGGGCATCTTGACTCCGCACATTCTCGGCGCCCTCACGCGCTATGTGCTGGGTGATGAGATCGCTGGCTGGCTAGACATTCCGCGTGAGCCCTTCTGGGATGGTGTTCTCAACAACCTGTGGATTCCTTTCATCCGTGTCCGCGAGGGCTTGCTCGAGATGAAGAACGCACCAAAGGGCCTCGAAGATGTCTACTGGGCATTTGACGAGGTGCTGCGGCTGGGAGCCTTGACGGTGCTGTCGGGCGCGAAGTTCCCGCTCGACATCACGATTCCGACCCGGAATAACCCCGAGTACCCTGACGACGCCTCGAAGTACGGCGAAGGGTACTAACCGGTTCGGCCGGATAGCGCTCGTTCGCTTCGACGGACTCGAATCTGGTCGTTGCACATCAGAAAGGACCGCAACCTCGAGTGGGGGGTTGCGGTCCTTTCTCGCGCGTCGTGGTTTCGGCGTGTGGGAGAAATTCAGGCTTTCACCAGCGCTCTTGCCGTGAGCGGCGTACGCTCACCGATGCGTTCCCGGCGGGTTGAGGCTTCGGTTCGAACGAAGAACTTCAAGAAAGTTCGGTCCCGAAGCTCAGACTACTTGACAGTGAAGCACTCAGGTTTTATAGTTTCCACACTGTTGTTAGACGAGCGGATGTTCCGCTCTCAACCAATCTGCCCCGGAGGCATCCATGGCCAAAGCAGTCGGCATCGACCTCGGAACCACAAACTCGGTGGTTTCTGTGCTTGAAGCAGGTGAGCCCATCGTCATCCCGAACTCTGAAGGTGGCCGTACGACACCTTCGATCGTCGCCTTTTCGAAGTCTGGCGAGGTTCTCGTCGGTGAGGTCGCAAAGCGTCAAGCCGTGACCAACCCCGACCGTACGATCCGTTCCGTCAAGCGCCACATCGGTACCAACTGGGATATCGAGATCGATGGCAAGAAGTACACCGCCCAAGAGATCTCAGCGCGCATCTTGATGAAGCTCAAGCGCGATGCCGAGGAGTATCTCGGAGACAGCGTGACCCAGGCGGTGGTTACGGTTCCGGCCTACTTCGACGACGCACAACGTCAGGCGACCAAAGAAGCCGGTCAGATTGCCGGTCTCGAAGTGCTCCGTATCATCAACGAGCCCACCGCCGCGTCGCTTGCGTACGGCCTTGACAAGGACACCGAACAGACCATTTTGGTCTTCGACCTCGGTGGCGGAACCTTCGACGTCTCGGTTCTCGAAATCGGCGACGGCGTCTTTGAGGTGAAATCCACCCACGGCGACACCAACCTCGGTGGCGACGACTGGGACCAACGCATCATCGACTGGCTGGCCGACCGTTTCAAAGCAGCGCACGGCATCGACCTGCGTTCAGACCGTATGGCGTTGCAACGCCTGAAGGAAGCCGCTGAGAAGGCGAAAATCGAGCTCAGCTCCACCCAGCAGGCCAACATCAACCTGCCGTTCGTCACCGCGACCGACGCTGGCCCGCTTCACCTCGACGAGACGCTGACCCGCGCGGCCTTCCAAGAGATGACCGCCGACCTGGTCGATCGTTGTCGTGTGCCGTTCGAACAAGCCATCAAGGATGCAGGTCTCAACAAGGGCGACCTGGACCACGTCGTCATGGTCGGTGGTTCGACCCGTATGCCAGCTATCCAGGAACTAGTCCATGGCTTGACCGGAACCGAGCCACACAAGGGTGTCAACCCCGATGAAGTCGTCGCCATGGGTGCGGCCATCAATGCCGGGGTGATCAAGGGTGAAGTCAAAGACGTGCTCTTGCTCGACGTAACGCCTCTGTCGCTTGGCATTGAGACCAAGGGCGGCATCATGACCAAGCTGATCGAGCGCAACACGACGATCCCGACCAAACGGTCAGAAGTGTTTACCACCGCCGAGGACAACCAGCCGTCCGTTGAGATTCACGTGCTGCAGGGCGAGTCCGATATGGCGTATCGCAACAAGACCCTTGGCAAGTTTCAGTTGGTCGGTATTCCACCTGCCCCTCGAGGCATCCCGCAGATCGAGGTGACCTTCGACATCGACGTCAACGGCATCGTGCATGTCTCGGCCAAAGACAAAGCCACTGGCAAAGAGCAGACGATGACCATCACCGGTCAGAGCGCTCTATCCAAGGACGAGATCGACGACATGGTGCGTGCGGCAGAACAACATGCCGAAGAGGATCGGACGCGTCGCGAAGCGGCTGAGGTTCGCAATAACGCCGACAGCCTCGTCTACCAGACCGAAAAGATGCTCAGTGAGCAAGGTGACAAGGTCGAACCCGGCGAAAAGGCCGATATCGACGCGAAACTCGCATCGCTCAAGAGCGCCCTCGAAGGCGAAGACCTCGAAGTGATCTCCCAGGCGCAGCAGGATCTGGTTCAGGCATCTCAAGCGTTTGCGGCACGTCTCTACGAGCAGGCATCGGCTTCAGAGGCTTCCGGCGGCGACGCTGGCGCGGCGGCCGCCGATGACGAAGTCGCTGGACGCGGAGATCATCGACGAGGAGCAGTAATGGGCAAGGCAAAACCTCAAGGCGACTCGGGTAAAGACTCCGACGTCGTCATGGGGGAGCTGGCTGAGGACGAGGTCGCGCTCGACGCGACGTCGCCCCAGCAGAGGCCCCCAGAACCAACTCCGGACACCGACACCGATGTCGAGAGCGACGACGCCCCAGACCAACAGATCGTCGCGGAACGCGACCTGCTGTTGGGGCAATTGCAGCGGCTTCAAGCTGACTTCGAGAACTACCGCAAGCGAGTCGCTCGAGACCAAGACCAGGCGGCCGGTCGCGGCGCTGCTTATGTGCTCGAACAGTTGCTTCCCGTGCTTGACGCGTTCGATAACGCCATGGCCATGGACCCCAACGCAGATGCCGAAGGGTTTCAGAATGGTGTGAGTGCGGTGCAAAAGCTGCTGAACACGGCGCTGACACAGTCAGGGCTCGAACGGATCGACGCCGTCGATGTTCAGTTCGACCCGGTGGTGCACGAGGCCGTGGTGTCGGATGGCGGCGACGGTGATCCCACCGTGGTCGAGGTGCTGCGAACGGGGTACGCCATCAAGGGACGTGTCGTGCGTCCTGCGATGGTCAAAGTATCAGGTTGATCCTGGTGGGCGCCGAGGACGGCGCCCACCAGACTCCCATTTCATCGACGGTGGGCTTGTTCGATACGAGCCGCGCCGTCGACCCGAGAACATTGAATCTGGTCAGGAGGTGACAGTTGGAACGGGAATGGCTTGAACGGGACTACTACAAGGACCTTGGCGTCAGCCCGTCCGCGTCCTCAAAAGAGATTTCTGACGCATACCGAAAACTCGCCAAGAAGTACCACCCCGACAACAACCAGGGTGACGAAACCGCTCGCGACAACTTCACCAAGGTTGCGACCGCGTATGAGGTGTTGCACAAACCCGATAAGCGCAAGGAATACGACGAAGCCCGCGAGATGATGCGCACGGGTGCAGGCGCGGGTCGCATGTTCGGAGGCGGCCCCAGCGCTGGGTCTTCCTCAGATGGCTTCTCGTTCGATATGAACGACCTGCTTGGCAACCTCGGCGGAATGTTCGGTGGCGGGGCGGGCGCTGGAAACGGTCGTCGCTATCGTCCGACATCGGGTGGACCACGACGGGGTCAAGATCTCGACGCAGACCTCTACCTCGACTTTCTCGATGCGGTTCACGGAGTCACCACCACCGTGGCGGTACACGGTGATGCGCCCTGCACAATGTGTGGCGGCAACGGAGCGCGACCCGGCACAGCACCTGAGCCATGCCCCAACTGCGGTGGCACCGGCTCGATCGCACTGGACCAAGGGTTGTTCTCGGTGTCGCAGCCGTGTTCGGCGTGTTCAGCGACCGGGGTCTATATCGACGATCCTTGTCCGAGCTGTCGAGGCGGTGGTGTCGAGCAGCGCACTCGCAATGTGACCATACGTGTACCAGCCGGTGTGAAAGACGGTCAACGCATTCGGGTTAAGGCCCGGGGCGGAGCCGGTGCCAACGGTGGCCCCCGAGGCGACCTCTATGTCACCGTGCACGTCAAGGCGCATGAACGTTTTGGTCGTTCGGGTGACAACCTCACGGTCACGATGCCTATTACCTACTGGGAAGCGGCGCTCGGAACCAAGGTTTCCGTACCGACGCTCGATGATGATGTGACGATCAAGATCCCTGCGGGTACGTCGAGCGGCAAGAAGTTCAGAGTCAAGAACCGCGGTGTCAAGAAAAAGAGCGGCTATGGAGACCTGATCGTGCGGGTCGAGGTGGCCGTCCCAGCACCGAGTCAGATGTCAGAGGAGGAAACGTCGCTGCTCGAACAGTTGCGTGACACCTCGACGTTTCGGCCCCGCGCCCAGGCTGAGGAGTCGGTCTAGTGAGCGAAGCTGAGCGGGTCGGGATGGATGAACATCAGCCAGCGCGGCGGGCGGTCTACGTCATTTCGGTGGCCGCCGAGCTCGCGGGCGTTCACCCCCAAACCCTTCGAATCTACGAACGTCGAGGACTCATCGAGCCCGCGCGGACAAAGGGAGGCAGTCGTCGATACTCCGATCACGACCTGGCTCAACTGCGCAGCATCCAAGAGCTGACCGCCGAGGGTGTGTCGCTCGAAGGCGTCCGTCGCTTTATTGAGATGCAGCGTGAACTCGATGCGACCAAACACGAGCTCGCCGAGACCCAAGACGCACTGGCGGATACCGAAGATGCGCTGAAGCGGGTTGAACGCGAGACCCATCGCAAATACAAGCGGGAACTGGTGCTCTATCGAGGGGCGGTCGTTCCCTGGGCCAAGCATCGGCGCTAGCCCCTTCGAACCTGCCCGAGAACGCGAAAAAGAACCCACAGCCTTCGCTTCACTTTAGCTGTGGGTTCTTTTCGCGTACTGAGGAGCCCCGAGCCGTGGCAACCTTGAAAGCTAGGAAGCGTTTGAGCGACCTCGGCGAGCTGCCAGGACCGTCAAAGCACCGCCTGTTGCAACGAGCCCGCCACCAACAACCGCCAGCGAGTTGCTGGAGGAACCGGTGTTTGCCAACGAGCCGGTGTTGGAGGCAGCGGTAGTCGCCGTCGTGCTGTTCGTCGACGAGGACGAGGATGAGCTACTCGAAGCCTTTGTTGTCGTCGACGCGTCGCCGGTCGTCGTGGTCGCATCACCGGTGGTGGTGGTTGCATCCACCGACGTGGTCGTGGTGGCGTCGGCCGTAGAAGTGGTCGTTTCGTCGGCCATCGTCGTCGACGTTGCAGCGCCGGCAGCCACGGGAAGTGCGGCAATACCGAACGCTGCAGCGGCTACGGCAAGGCGCTTTGAGATAATCGCCATAATGCTGCTCCTCGAGTTGAGAGATTTGTTAACAGAGTGACCTCTGATACGTGTGTGAATTCAGTAGCTTAACGGGTCCGACGCGCGTTGTCCCGCTGAATTGCAGATTGAGGTGCGGGGGGCCGTCTTCCGGCGGGTGGCGTGTGCATTGCCAAGGTGTTGTATGCGACCTAACTTCTCCTCAGACCACATTGCTTGAGGGGCGCGATGTAGCAGTTGAAGGGGCCGTGACGACGTGGCCCGCTTGGTGCTCGAACGGGGGCATCGAGTTCACGGCATAAGTCGAGTTCGTGAGGGCCGGGGTGGTGGGTAGCGATCTCAGGGACGGGGGACGTCGACAGCGCCGACGAGCAACCCAACGATCGCGATGGCGGCTGGACCGCCGGGCTCTCTATGCAACGCTGTGGGCATCGACGTGGTTTGCCGTTGGATATCCGGTCTTGATGACCCTGCGGGAGCAAAGCGAGTTTTTTGTCGTCCGCAACACCGACACGCAGCAGATCATCCTCCTGGTGACGGTGCTCGGACTGGTGCCCTTCATGCTGGTTGCGGTGACGGCCGCGCTGGCGTTCCGTCTTGGAAGCGCTGGTGCTGAGCGTGTGGTTCTGCTCGCGGGTATCGCCTTCTTCGTGCTGGTCGGCAGTCTGATCGTGTTCGGGCGGCTTACATGGCCAGGTGAACTCGTCGTCGCCACAAGCCTCGCAATGGCCGCGTTGGCGACTTGGCTCGTGGCGACAAAGCAGATCGCACGCCGATACGGCGTCGCCTTGGCACCAGCACCTCTCATCATTGTCGGACTCTTTTTCAGCGCTCCCGGTGTGAGTATCGCCACCGGTCTGTCCGCTAGCGCCGTCGAACTTGGCGGCGTTGCCCACCCAACCGACCTTATTGTCCTGGTCCTCGACGAACTGCCGCTCGGTACGTTGCTCGACGGCTCTGCTTCCGCGTCGAGTCCGCGGATCGATGGTGGCCGGTTTCCTGGATTCGCTCGTCTGGCCGAGTCGAGCACATGGTATCCACACGCCAAATCACCTACGGCGCACACCGCTGTCGCCCTCCCCACCTTGTTGACCGGGCGATATCCAACACCGGGCCGTATGCCCACCGCCGACTCGGTGGGGCCCACACTCTTCAGCGAACTCGGCATGTCTCACGACGTGGTAGCCGTTGAGCCGGTGACCACACTGTGCCCGACGGCTCTTTGCGAGCGATACCGCGCGGATTCGGCGACTCGGCTACTCCGCGACGTTGGTGTGCTCTATGAGCACATGGTGACCCCTGAGGAGTGGGAAGGACGGCTCGATCCGATCGATAGATCCTGGGCAGACTTTGGTGGCTCGGAATCGATACGACCGATCTCGGTTCGTTCCGCTTCGAGCGACGATTCGACCGAACCCAGGTCGAGGGATGTCGCACAAGAATCCGGGTCAGACGACGACTTCATGGAGACCGTTCTCGCACAGGATGGTGTATCCAGGCAACAAGTTGTGGCTGGCTGGCTCGCTGAGCTGGGCGTGCAGCCCAACGGGTCGGGCCCGATCGAGAAGCGGTTCGATTTCCTGCATGTGCTGTTGCCGCACACCGATTGGAACTATCTGCCCTCGGGCAATAGATACGACGGCGGGCGCGAGATCCCCGGTCTGATTCTGACCGAGTGGGTCGAACAGCCGGTCTTCTCTGACATGGCCCTGCAGCGCTATCTGCTTCAACTGCAATTCGTCGACACGCAGGTCGGTGCCATGATCGACACCCTGCGTTCAACGGATCGTTGGGAGGATGCGATGGTGGTGGTAGTCGCTGACCACGGGATGAGCTTCACGCCCGGGAGCCCCTACCGCGAATACGACGGGACCAACGACACCGACATCGCGTCGATCCCTCTGTTCATCAAATACCCGGGCCAAACACAAGCCCGAGTCGATAAGCGGCTCGCCAGTTTGGTCGACGTGGTCCCGACGGTCCTGGCGGTCATGGGATCGGACAAAGCGGGAACGGACCTTCGCGGGGCCCAAGGAGGAAACCCGCCTGTCATCGATGGACGCTCCCTGACCCAGGATTGGGACAGGGATGCAGTGCCGCTCTACGACGTGTTGGGTCAGCAGATCGGCTCGATCGGTGCGGGCATGCCCACCGATATGGCCGGCCATATCGCGGAGACGTTTGGTGGCTCCGACCGTGGGCTCGATTCCGCTCAACACTCGGTGGCGGGCTTTCCCTATGGATTAGGTCCCGACCGTGAACTGCTGGGTGCTTCGGAGGGCTCTCTCGAAGCACTTGAGGGCGGCGACTCCGAGGGGGGTCGACCCACATGCAGCGTCGAACTCGACGGATCCCAAACCGTCGACGTCTCTGCCGGTGACAATCGAGCGCTACCAGTTCGAGTGGCCGGTGTGATCGGGGAGTGCGACATCGACGTCGACGCCCTAATGGGCACTTCGGTCCTCGTGGCAGTCGACGGCGACGTAGCTGGTGCCGGACGAACCTTCCCCACCGTCGATAGGAGCCAACAGCGCTTCAGCGTGATCGTCGACGAGGCGATGCTGACAACCGGGTTGCATTCATTCTCGATATGGCTCAAGAACGACGGATACACCGTTCGCGCTGAGGTCGCCGATTCGATCGATCCAGCGGAGCTGGTGGCCCACAACGGTCGGCTTACCTCGATGAACGGACACGTCCTCACCGCTGCCGAGTCGGGCGATGAACGCCTGATTGCCGGGCAGCTCACGCGTGATTTTGCCGGTACGGAGCGAACCGTGATCGAAGGTTGGGCGGCGAAATCGGATGATCCTGAACGACGGCTGTGGGTGGTAGCGGTGCGAGGGGACGAGATTCTTGGCGTTACCGCGACCGGTCATGAACGAATCGACGTAGCGTTCGATCGGGGCGAATCCTGGGCAAACTCGGGGTTCTCACTCGAGCTGCCCGCTGAGGGGTACGAGACCAACAACGCTCGTCAGGCGATCGAAATCTGGGTAACCGACGGAGATATCAGCCGTCAGCTATTGACGAATGCATAAAACCTGATAGTCTTGCACTCAACTTTACTTAGTCCATAGGGAGAGCGCGTGGTTTGGGCGATAGACCAGGCCGCGAGATGCGCTCGCCGACCACAACGGAGTCTCCGTGACCTTTGATCCAAACCGTTTAACGCAGAAGTCCACTCAAGCGATCGCGAGTGCGCAGGCCATCGCCCGCGCACGCGGTCATCAGGCCATTACCCCGGTTCACCTTCTGGTCGCGATCTTGTCCGATTCTGAGGGGCGGGCGTTGGCGTTTCTTCAGAAGGCGGGCGTCGCCCCCAAGCCGATCCTTGACGCCGCAAATGAGCGACTCGATCGCATGCCGTCGGCCTACGGCACGACGACACAAGACGCCAAGATCGACGCGGCCCTGTCACGCGTTCTCAACAAAGCCGATGAGATCCGGGTGGAGTTCGGCGACGACTACCTCTCGGTCGAACACTTGCTTCTGGCGCTCACCACCGACGTCTCGGGGATCTCTTCGTGGCTCGCTGATCTCGGCCTCACCGAGGACGGTCTTCGCTCCGCTGTCGACGAGGTGCGGGGTAGCCGGCGCGTCACCTCTGACAACCCCGAAGGCACATTCGAAGCGCTTGAACAGTTCGGTCGCGACCTTACAGATGAAGCTGAAGAGGGTCGCCTGGACCCGGTCGTCGGTCGTGACGATGAGATCCGACGGGTCATCCAGGTCCTCAGTCGTCGAACCAAGAACAATCCCGTGCTGATCGGCGAGCCCGGAGTCGGCAAGACGGCCATCGCTGAGGGGCTGGCACGACGCATCGTCGAAGGAGACGTACCCGACAGCCTCAAAGGCAAGCGGATCGTCGCGCTCGACATGGGTTCGATGGTCGCTGGAGCCAAGTACCGCGGCGAGTTCGAAGAGCGCCTCAAGGCGGTGCTGGACGAAATCAAAGAGTCAGACGGCCAGGTCGTGACCTTCATCGACGAACTCCACACAATCGTCGGAGCCGGTGCATCGGGCGACGGCAACATGGACGCTGCCAACCTGCTCAAACCCATGCTGGCTCGCGGCGAGCTGCGCATGGTGGGAGCTACCACCCTCGACGAATACCGCAAGTACATCGAATCTGACCCAGCACTCGAACGCCGCTTTCAGACCGTCTTTGTCGGTGAACCCACCGTCGAACAGGCCGTCGCCATTCTCCGTGGCCTCAAGGAGCGCTACGAGACTCACCACGGCGTCACGATCCGTGACGGCGCTCTCGTTGCGGCGGCAACACTGTCAGACCGCTACATCAGTGGGCGCCAGCTGCCCGATAAGGCCATCGACCTCATCGACGAAGCCGCAGCGCGCCTCAAGATGGAGATCGATTCACGTCCCATCGAGATCGACGTAGCCGACCGCCAGGTCCGTCAGCTCGAGATCGAACGTACCGCGCTCGAAAACTCCGAGGACAGCTCGAACTCGGGCCGTCTTGAAGAGGTCGAACGCGAAATCGCAGAGATCAGCGAACACCGCGATTCGATGATCGCCCAATGGCAAACCGAAAAACAAGAGATCGACCGGATCCGCGAACTTCGGCGCCAACTCGAAGAAGCCAACGCTGAGGCCGAACGTTTGGAGCGCGACGCTGACGCTGGTGGAGGAGACCTTGGGCGAATCGCCGAACTTCGGTACGGGGTGATCCGTCAGCTCGAACAAGAGGTTCAAGAACGCAGCGAAGCTCTGGCGGCCCTCCAAGCCACGACCAAGATGCTGAAGGAAGAGGTCGAAGCCGAAGACGTCGCCGAAGTCGTTTCGAACTGGACCGGTGTACCCGTTGCCCGCCTGATGGAAGGCGAGATGCAAAAGCTCGTCCGAATGGAGGATGAACTCCACAAGCGGGTCATCGGCCAAGACGTTCCGGTCGCCGCGGTCTCCGACGCCATACGCCGCAGCCGAGCAGGTCTGTCCGACCCCAACCGACCGATCGGGAGCTTCTTGTTCCTCGGTCCGACAGGCGTCGGCAAGACCGAACTCGCCCGCAGCCTGGCCGACTTCTTGTTCGATGACGAGAAGGCCATGGTCCGGATCGATATGAGTGAATACATGGAGAAGCATTCGGTCAGCAGGCTGATCGGCGCGCCTCCGGGCTATGTCGGATACGACGAAGGCGGCCAGCTGACCGAGGCTGTCCGGCGCCGACCGTACGCTGTGATCCTTCTTGACGAGGTCGAAAAGGCGCACCCTGACGTCTTCAACGTGTTGTTGCAGCTGATGGACGATGGCCGCTTGACCGATGGTCAAGGCAGGACCGTCGACTTCACCAACACCGTGATCATCATGACGTCGAACCTTGGTTCGGGCGGTAGCGATGAGGCCGCGTTGGCCGCTGCGCGGGCGCACTTCCGTCCCGAGTTCCTCAACCGGCTCGATGAGATCGTGACATTCCATCCGCTCGGGCGTGAACACATCGCCCAGATCACCGACATCCAGTTCGCTCTTCTCGCAGACCGTCTCGAACAGCGAGGCATCGAACTCGAGTTGTCCGATGCGGCCCGTCAACATCTATCCGAGGTGGGATACGAACCGGCATACGGTGCTCGTCCCCTCAAGAGGACACTGCAACGGTTGGTCGCTGACCCGCTGTCCAAGGCAATTCTGGGCGGTCAGTTCCACACCGGCGATGTCATTCGGGTCGAGATGGGAGCCGACGACCAGGTGGCACTGGTCAAGGGCTAGGTGTCCGGTGTCGCGACTTTCGTTCGTTGATCACGTCTGGCTCTCGACGCGCCGCCAATAATGCGGTCAGACAATCAAGCGGCACAAGAGAGATCCGAATGCCAGACGACAACCGAGACAACGACAAGCTCATCCCGGAGTGGAACGCTTCAGCCAACGATCAGATCGGCTGGTTGGGGGTCGGGGTTGGCATCATTTTGGCCGCCCTCTTGTTGTTTGGCAGCCGCTGCTCCAACGTGTTGGACCGCGGCGACGACGAATCATCAACCCGGTCGGGAGGTTCCCAAACGTCGAGCGAAGTCGCCGCTGATCTGCGCGACGATCTCGATAACGTTGGATTGACCGGGCTTGATGTGTCGGTTGACGGCACGACCGCTCGACTGCGCGGAGCGGTTCCAAGTGAGCAGTATCAGCGGGTCGCAGACGAGATTGCATTCGGACAGCGCGACATCGACGGCGTCAAGGATGATCTGTCGATCGATCCAGAAGTGGATATGACCCTCGATGTCGCGGCCCTGTCCAAGCTGAATCTCGATGATGACGCCGATCTGGCGAGCGTTCCGGGACTTGGGCTCAATCGGTCCGATTCCGCTGACGCAACCGCCGCGGACGACAAAGCCTCAGACGGCGCCGACGCTGATAACGGTGACGATTCTGAGGACCCCGGCACCGAGGGCGTCGATCTCGAGGCGCTGCGAAACGACCTCGCCGATGCAGGTCTCGCCGACGTGACCGCGAAACTGAGCGGCACATCGGTGACCTTGTCGGGCAGCGTTCCGAGCGCCGACGATCGAGACCAAGCCGAGCAGATAGCGCTCGACACCGATGGCGTCACCGATGTGAAGAATGACGTGACGATCGAAGCGACCAAGACCGGTGAGGACGCGATCGCTGTCGAGCGAACCATCCTGAGCGCGCTCGACGATGCGGGTCTTGACACGGTCGGCGTGTCGGTCTCGGGCGACACCGCCACGCTGACCGGTGAGGTGGCGACGGTTGAAGACAAGGACGACGCCGAGGACCTGGCTTTGGCTCACCCCGCGATTGGGTCGGTCGACAACAAGCTCACCGTGCCCGATGCCGTGGGACAGGACGCGGCAAAGGAAGTTATCGACGACCTTGACCTCGACGTAGACGTGCTGATCAAGGGATCCACGGCCACCTTGACCGGTGTGGTGCCGACGGCTGCAGACAGCGAAAAGGTGGAAGGGATCGCTGCGGCATTTGAGGGCATTGACACCGTCGACAACCAGCTCGTCACCTTGTTCAGCGAGGTGGAAACCACGTTGTCAAGCAACGGCTTTGACGATGTGAGCTTTGAGCTCGACGACTACGACGTCACCCTCGACGGATCGGTCAACTCAGAGAACAACCTCGAACGGCTCGACACGGCGATGGCTGACGTGGTTGGTATCGGTGAGGTAACCAACGATGTGACCGTCACAACCAATCCGCTCGAAGAATCGCTCCGAGAGCTGTTTGCTGACTCCCCCGTGGAGTTCGCGAGTGGGTCTGCAACATTGCCTGCTGCCGCTCAGGCACAACTGGATGAGGCCGCCACGATCATCAACGATGCCCCGGGTGTCGACATCGAGGTTGCGGGCTACACCGACAACGTTGGGAACGATGAGCTCAACAAGATCTTGTCGGAGGGGCGCGCACGTGCGGTGGTCAAGTATCTGGTCGACCAGGGTGTCGACGCCGAACGTATCTATGCCATTGGATACGGTGAGGCACGACCGATCGCGCCCAACGACACCGAGGCTGGTCGGGCGAAAATCGCCGGATCGAGTTCTCGATCGGCAGCTGACACCGCGCCTCGATCGCCTCGATGCAGGACGGTCGACCCCCTGTGAGTAACAAAGGTGGTTCCTGCAACAGCGGGGTGTAGCATTGCTCGGATCGGCCGGCGGACAGAGGCCGTTTCTACCGGGAGCGCGACACGGTTTCGTGGTACCGGTTCTTGGTGAAGTCACCGCCATTCGCTTGAAACCCTGAAAGTGCGTCGAGGCGCGCACGCAATCGAGCGGTGACCTGAATTCGTCTATGAGGAGGGCAGCCATGCCCGCAACGATCATTGTTGGTACGCAGTGGGGCGACGAAGGCAAAGGCCGGTTCACGGACCTTTTGGCTAAAGAGGCACAACTCGTCGTTCGGTACCAAGGTGGACACAACGCCGGTCACACGATCGTCGCTGGTGGTACCACACTCAACTTGCAGCTCTTGCCGTCGGGCATTCTGTATCCGCATACCACGCCCGTTATCGGTAATGGCGTGGTCGTCGATCCAAAGGTGTTGATCGACGAACTCGATATGGTTGCGAACCTCGGAATTGAAACCGACCGTGTTCGCCTGAGCGGCAATGCGCATCTCATCATGCCGTACCACCTCGAACTGGATCGCTTGACCGAACGTTTCCTCGGTCGGAACAAACTCGGTACCACCAAACGTGGAATTGGACCGACATACGCTGACAAGGCGGCGCGTGTGGGCATCCGCGTGCAGGACCTTCTCGACGCCAAGATCTTTCGCCAAAAGCTCGAACTGGTCTTGCGAGAAAAGAACCTGTTGCTCGCCAAGGTGTACAACCGTCTGCCGATGGATGCGGGCGAAATTGCCGACCGTTACTTGTCGTATCTCCCCCGGCTCGAGCCCCACATCGATGACACCGTGCACCTCGTCCACGAAGCGTTAGGGCGGAGCGAACGGGTCCTCTTTGAGGGGGCGCAAGCAACGTTCCTCGACCTCGACCATGGCACCTATCCCTTTGTCACCTCCTCGAACCCAACCGCGGGAGCGGTCGGTCCCGGGGCAGGCGTCGGGCCGCGAGAAATCGATGAAATCGTGGGGGTCGTCAAGGCCTATACGACCCGAGTCGGTGCGGGGCCTTTCCCGACAGAACTCGACGACGAGATCGGCGAACTGCTGGTCGACCGCGGTCATGAGTATGGAACAAATACGGGTCGTCGGCGTCGTCCCGGCTGGCTGGACCTGGTCATGTTGCGCCATGCGGTTCGCCTCAACACCTGTACGCACCTGGCTATCACCAAACTCGATGTGCTCGCTCCCCTTAAAGAAATCAAGGTTTGTGTTGGCTACCGATACGGCGACGAGGTCCTGACCCACGTGCCGTATCACCAGACCGTCATTCACCACGTCGAGCCGGTATATGAAACCTTGCCGGGTTGGGGTGAAGAGATCGACGAGGTCACAAGCTTTTCGGGTCTGCCCGAGGCAGCCCAGTCCTATGTCCGCTTCATCGAAGAGACCGTTGGCGTGCCGATCCGCTTTGTTGGAGTTGGTCCCGCTCGCGAGCAGACCGTCTTCATGGAGCGCGACTAGCAGGTTTCGGTGCCGGTTCGCTGCGTCGTTCGCTCCGATCCGGTCCGTCGGGTCGGTCAAAGCCGGTTGCGCGCCGTGGTGCCGTCATGCCGTGAGGCCGGGGGTCGGCGATCGCGACCGAGTGGCGCGTGGTCTCGGCAGATCCGCGAGACTTACCGCGTTCGGTGGCGGCGCGGCGGCCTGGGCATGGGTCGGTCGATGTAGAGGTGGGCAACAACATGAAGGTGTTGATCGTCGGTCAGGGGGGTCGTGAACACGCTTTGGCCTGGGCGGCGGACCGCTCACCCCAGGTGACCCAACTCGTGGTCTATGGCGCTAACCCCGCGATGAGCGAATTGGGCAGTGCCCTGGTGGTCGATGGTGACAGCCCTGCAGCGATCGCGGACGCGATCGATCGGGAGGGTGTGGACCTCACCATCGTTGGGCCCGAGGCTCCGTTGGTCGACGGCCTGGCCGACGAGATCAGGGCGCGGGGGCGCCTCGTGTTGGGTCCCAATAAGGACGGGGCTCGCCTCGAAGGGTCAAAGGCGTGGATGAAGCAGGTCCTGGCCGACGCGGGCGTGCCCACTGCCGCGCATGCGGCGTTTAGTGCTGGAGACGAGGCACAGGCGCTTGCCTACCTCGATCAGCAACACGACCTATTTATCGTCAAAACGGACGGTTTGGCCGCGGGTAAAGGCGTCATCGTCACCGAGTCGCGCGACGAGGCCGAACAGGCCGTGCGCGACTACCTGTCCGGCGATGCTTTTGGGGACGCCGGTCGAACGCTGGTGATTGAAGAAGGTCTAACCGGTCCAGAGGTGTCGTTGCTGGTGCTTTGCGACGGCAACAAAGGTGTGCCGCTGACACCAGCGCAGGATTTCAAGCGAGCATACGACGGAGGTACGGGTCCGAACACCGGTGGAATGGGCGCGTATTCACCGGTGCCGATTGTCGACGACGACCTTGTCGCTCACGCTATGGACACGATCGTGGAGCCGACCATCGCTCAACTTCACAAGCTCGGTATCGATTATCGGGGTGTGCTGTACGCCGGTCTGATGTTGACCCCGGATGGCCCGAAGATCCTCGAATACAACGTGCGCTTTGGAGACCCTGAAGCGCAGGTGGTGATACCCCGTTTTGCCTCCGATCTGATGACTCACCTGGCCGAGGCTGCGGCGGGCAGCATGTTGACGCCGGTCCGCTGGAAGGACTCCACCGCTGTCACGGTTGTATTGGCGGCTGAGGGATACCCGGCATCGCCGGTCAAGGGTGCGGTGATCGAGGGGTTGTCCGAGGCCCGTGCCCTCGACGATGTGCTGATCTTCGAAGCCGGGACCGCCGACGTTGACGGCAACCGGGTCGTCGCCGGAGGTCGGGTCCTCAACGTGACGGGGCTCGGTCCAACCATCGAGGCTGCCCGAACCAAGGCATATGAGGCTGCCAGCAAGATCAGCTGGCCAGGTATGCAGATGCGCACGGACATCGCCGCCGACCTCTGAGCCCGTCCAGGTCTCTGCTGTGGACCGGCAATTCTTTGGAGGTGTGGTCCCGACGAATCGTGGCCCTCTGACGCCTTGACGCTCGAGAGCTGGGGCGACTGCTGTGTAGCTCCGAGGGTTCGCATTGTCGGGTGTGGGCGCGCCACTGTTATGGCGAACCGAAACGCTGTTTCGCCCTTCTGAGCAAAGGCATCCTCAATGATCCCTCGTTATTCGCTGCCCGCGATGGCCGACCTCTTTACCGATGAGTCGAAGTTTGGGGCATGGCTTGAAGTCGAACTGCAGGTCGTCGACGCCTACAACGAACTCGGCATGGTCAGCGATGAGGACGCCAGGCAGTGCCGGGAGAAGGCGAGCTTTTCCGTCGATGCCATCTTGGAGCGCGAACGGATTACTGAACATGACGTCGCCGCATTTGTCGATGTGGTGCAAGCGTCGATCGGGCAACCCGCTGGTGGGTGGATCCATTTTGGTCTGACATCCAGCGACGTGGTCGACACGGCCCAGGCGATCATCTTGACCAAAGCGGTCGACGTGCTCGCCGAGGCGGTCGCCGAACTTGATGCGGCCCTGTCCGAACGCGCCCGCGAGTTCAAAGACACCGTGATGGTCGGGCGCACCCATGGCATCCACGCCGAGCCGACCACCTTTGGCAACGCGCTGGCGTTGATGGCGTTGCAGGTTCGCCGCGACCGCGAACGACTCGCCCGGGCCCGTGAGGTCATCGCCGTCGGCAAACTGTCCGGCGCTGTCGGAACGTACTCAAACATCGACCCCCGGGTTGAAGAGATCGTCTGCACGAGCCTCGGTCTCAAGCCGGTACCGGCCACCCAAGTCTTGGCCCGCGATCGGCACGCTGAGCTCCTCTATGTGTGCGCATCGATCGGTGCCGCGGTCGAAACCTACGCCCTTGAGATCCGTCACCTGCAACGAACCGAAGTGGGCGAGGCCGAAGAAGGCTTTCGCGAAGGTGCCCAAAAGGGCAGTTCCGCAATGCCGCATAAGCGCAACCCCGTCAAGAGCGAACAGCTCACCGGACTCGCTCGGGTGCTCCGGGCGAACGTCGTCGCCGGACTCGAGAACGTGGCCCTCTGGCACGAGCGGGACATCTCCCATTCGTCGGTCGAACGGATCATCCTGGCCGACAGCCTGATTCTCTGTCACTACATGGTGGAGAAAGCGACCGGAATCGTCCGACGCATGCGGGTCAACGCGGAGCGCATGATCGAAAATCTGAACTCGAGCTACGGCCTTGTTTTTTCTCAGGCGGTCCTTCTGGCGCTGGTCGACTCCGGCCTGTCGAGGGACGAGGCGTATCGCCTTGTGCAGCGCAATGCCATGGCGACCTGGGAGCAACGTCGCCCGTTCCGTGAGGTTCTTGGCGAAGACACAGCGGTGCTCGACGCTCTCGGCGCGCAGCGTCTCGATCAGTGCTTCGACCTGGGGCGCTCCGTCGCGAATGTCGGAAGAACCTTCGATGTGTTGGACGCTCACCCCGGCGCCCAGAGTTAGAGAACCGAGCCGAGTTTGCGTGCGGTTATCTCGCCCCGGCGTTTAGCCTTCCCGTCGGTGTCTCCCTCGGTGAGCGCCCGCGCGAGACTTGTCGCTCAGGTCACGGTCGTGAATCCTTCGAATCCGCAAAAATCAAGGTTGGTGTCATGGGTTTGCTCGATCTTCCTCTCCTGCGTTCCGGCAAGGTTCGCGAGGTATACGTGGTGGATGCCGACAGGCTGCTGATGGTGGCCTCCGATCGGATCTCGGCATTCGACGTCGTGTTCGATCAGCCCATTCCCGACAAAGGGCGGGTGCTCACCGGGATGTCAACCTTCTGGTTTGAGCGCACTCAAGGCCTCGTGGCCAACCACCTCATCAGCTCGGATCCGACCGACTTTCCTCCTACAGCGGAACCCAGCAAGGTTGCCGGTCGGGCGATGTTGGTACGTGCTGCTGAGCCGGTGATGATGGAGTGCATCGTGCGCGGCTATCTATTCGGTTCCGCGTGGAGTGAGTACCAGCGCTCCGGGACCATGAATGGGCAACCCCTTCCCGAAGGCATGCGCCAGGCCGAGCTGTTGCCCAGCCCCGTCTTTACACCCTCGACCAAGGCCGAAGAGGGCCATGACGAAGCCTTGACCCCGCAGCAGGGCCGCGACCTCGTTGGTGCAGACCTCTACGACCAGATCGAACAGACCTCACTGGCTCTCTATGAATTTGCTCGACAACACGCTGAGTCAAAGGGCCTCATCCTGGTCGATACCAAATTTGAGTTTGGGCTGATCGACGGCGAGCTGACGTTGATCGACGAGATGTGCACCCCCGACTCATCGCGCCTTTGGGCGGCCGAAGATTATGAAGTAGGCACGTCGCCGCCGAGCTTCGACAAGCAGTACGTTCGGGATTACCTCTCTGAAACCGGTTGGGACAAGAACCCGCCGGCCCCCGCGCTCCCCGACGATGTCGTCACCGGTACGCGGGCCCGCTATGTCGAAGCGTATGAGCGTGTGACCGGATTGTCCTTTGATGACTGGTTCGCGCCCGAGCGGGCGTAACACTGCGATCAGACCAACACACAACCACGGAGGAAGCGAGCGATATGCCAGTTTTTGAAGCGGTGGTCGAGGTGATCCCACGTGCAGGAATTTTGGATCCGGCGGGTGGGACGGTGGAGCGGTCGCTGCCCACCGTCGGTTTTGATGGTGTCAGCGGTGTACGGATAGGCAAAAGCATCCGCCTGAGGATCGAACGGGCGACCGAAGCGGAAGCGGCCGAGGACCTCGAACGGATCTGCAGTGAGGTACTAGCGAATCCGGTGATGGAGGACTACACCTTTGTGGTGTCTCCGGCTGGTGACGGGTCGTGAGTGCCAACATCGGTGTCGTCGTATTTCCGGGCACCAACTGTGAACAAGACGTGGCGCGAGCCGTGGCGTTGGTCGGCGGCACTGCTGAAATGGTGTGGCACACCGAAACCGACCTTGATCGCTTTGATGGTGTGGTGTTGCCTGGCGGCTTTGCACACGGCGACTACCTCCGAACCGGTGCACTTGCTGGCCATTCACCCGTGATGAGCGCAGTCAAGAAGTTCGCCCAAAGTGGCGGTCCCGTCGTCGGAATCTGCAATGGCTTTCAAGTTCTGTGCGAGGCCGGCCTACTCGACGGTGCTCTGCAGAAAAATGCAGGACTTTCGTTTGTCTGCCAGCCCGTTGAACTCCAAGTGGCAGCTGTCGATACACCGTTGACGCTGAGGTTTGACGTCGGAGATGTGGTCAACGTTCCCATCAATCATTTTGAAGGGAATTTCGTCTGTGATGAACAAACATTGCAGATGCTGGAAGATCAGCACCGCGTTGTCGTCCGCTACAAAGACAACCCGAACGGATCGGTCGGAGACATCGCGGGAATCTGCAATGAGGGCCGCAACGTCGTCGGTCTCATGCCGCACCCTGAACGGGCGATGGAGGCGATTTTGGGGAGCGATGACGGACGCGAGATGTTTCGCTCGATCCTGGACTTTGCCAGCTCAGAAAGGTCTGGCGCCTAACCCTGCAGGAGCCAGAGGGGCGGGACGATCCAGGGGGGTGTTCCGCCAGCGGCAGGGCCCTCGTCGGGCCCTGCGGGCAAGCAAAACGATGGGCTAGATGGCTAGGAACGCGTCCGCTTGATACCAGCGCGGCTCAGCAGGTCAGGTGACACACCCAGTTCGCGCCAGGCGGCGTACGTGATTCCTTTGCGGTCGCCGTAGGCTGCAGCAGATTCGACAAAACCCTCTTCGAGCTGGTCGAGGTCGACGGATGCTTGGAGCGTTTCAAGCTCCTTTTGAAGGTCCATTCGTTCTTGAATGAGGTGTAGGCGGTCCAAAGGCGACGCGAGTTGGATCTCTTCGTCGATAAGAGCGAGGCGGCGTTCAACCGACTCGCTTGTGCGCTTACGGCCGCGCTTGGGGCGGTGCGCTTCGAGCGCCTCAAGATACTTACGTATTGCCTGACCCTGCCGGCGTCCTTCGGCGAGCGCTTCTTTGTGAGCGGAGCTCATAGGTGTTTTGCTCGAAGATTTTGGCACTTTCATCTGCCTTCAGTCGTGAGTATTTTGCGGCGGGGGATCGTGAGTAGGACACTTTAGTATCACAACGCTCCAAGATCATCACGTCACTTAAGTAAATCCCGTGTGATCGGCGGATCGAGCACACCGTTTCATCCATGGATCTAGCTGGCTTATGTACCAAATTTTCAAAGGCCAACTATGCGCTTGAGTATTTGATCAAACTGTCCACGATCACCAGCCTGCTCGCGGTTATCACAGTTCGGTGGTGACCGGTAGTGTGCGTGCCTATGACGTCTGCGACAGCGCCCTTGTACGCCCAGCTGGGTATGACCGCCGATGAGTACGCCTCGGTCTGTGCTTTGTTGGATCGAGAGCCGACCGGTGTCGAGTTGGCCATGTATTCGGTGATGTGGTCCGAGCACTGCTCCTATAAGAGCTCGCGGACCCATCTTCGCCGACTGCCGACGGATGCCCCCTGGGTACTGGTCGGACCGGGTGAAGGTGCCGGTGTCATCGACATTGGCGAAGGCATGGCGGTGGCCGTGCGCATCGAGAGTCACAACCACCCCTCGGCGGTTGAGCCCTATCAGGGTGCGGCCACCGGTGTGGGGGGCATTATCAGAGACGTCTTTTCGATGGGTGCCCGGCCGATCGCCCTGATGGATGCACTGCGCTTTGGGCCCCTCGACGACAGCCGGAACCGCTGGCTCTTTGAAGGTGTCGTCTCGGGGATCAGCGGATACGGCAACGCTGTGGGCGTCCCCACCGTAGGCGGTGAAGTCGTCTTCGAAGACGGCTACAGCGGCAATCCGCTGGTGAACGTCTTCTGTCTCGGCGTGTTACCGGCGGACAAGATCATCAAGGCGCGTGCGGAGCGATCCGGTGACCTGGCCGTTCTGCTCGGTGCGACCACGGGCCGAGACGGCATCGGCGGTGCGTCCATCTTGGCGTCAGCGGAGTTCGACGACACCTCGTCAGACAAACGGCCTTCGGTTCAGGTCGGTGATCCATTTCAAGAAAAGAAGCTGATCGAAGTCTGCCTAGATCTGCTCGATCGAGGACTGGTCGCCGGGATTCAAGATCTGGGCGCCGCAGGGATCTGTTGTGCGGCCTCTGAATCGGCAGCAAACGGCGGGTGTGGAATAGAGCTCGATCTGGCCCGAATACCGCGCCGAGCGCCCGGTATGAGCGCTGCAGAACTCATGATCTCTGAGTCTCAAGAGCGCATGCTGGCGATCGTTCAACCATCCGATCTCGACGCCGTGATGGAGCGTTGCGCTCATCATGAGGTGCATGCGGCCGTAATCGGTCGGGTCAATGAAACACGTCGATTTACTTTGGTTGACGGCGTCTTCGATCACGCTGGCGTCCCCGGACGCAACGCTCCAGAGCCGTCGGGCAAAGGGGGCACATCCGCTGTGGCGGACACGGGTCGAGGCGACGAACGCTTCGCCGACGTCCCCGTCGAGTCGCTTGGTGAGGGTCCCGAGTATCAGCGACCGCTATCACCCGATCCCGCGCTGAAGACCAGCCAAGACATCGACGTATGGGCACAGCTTGACGGCCGCGGCGTGGACGTAGCCGCGCGCGCCGAAGAACTCCTGGCGGTCTTGGCGCGACCGACTATCGCGTCGAAGTCGTGGGTGTACCGCCAATTCGATCACCAGCTATTCCTGCAGACGGTGGTAGGGCCCGGTGGCGACGCCACGGTGCTGCGTGTCAATGACACGACCAAAGGCCTGGCGCTCAGCGTCGATGGGCCGGGTCGTATGTGTGAACTGGACCCGCGTACCGGTGCCCGCCTGGCCGTCGCGGAAGCGGCGAGGAACGTGGCCTGTGCCGGAGCCGTACCCCGCGCGCTGGTCAACTGCCTCAACTTTGGCGATCCCGGTCGAGAACATGTCATGTGGCAGTTCTCCGAGGTCATCGACGGTATGACCGAGATGTGTGAGGCCCTATCTCTGCCGGTCGTCGGCGGCAACGTCAGTTTTTACAATGCCACCGACGGTGTGGACATCTTCCCGACGCCGGTCCTCGGGGTCGTCGGGGTCATCGACGACCTCGACCGACGCCCTCCGACGCCAGCGCTGCTCGAAGGTGACGAGGTGATCGCCCTCGGCGCGACGCTGCTCGAAGTAGCGGGTTCGCAATGGGCCGCTCAACACGCTGTCGAGGGCGGTATGCCGCCGGCATGTTTGCCCACCGAGGCCGCTCGCCTCATCGAGCTGGTCCTCGAACTGGTCGACGGTGAGCTGGTGCGCAGCACACATGACTGTGCAGAAGGCGGAATGGGTGTCGCACTTGCGGAGATGTGCATCGCTGGCGGTGTCGGTATCCAAGGACGTCCGGGTCTGTCCGGCGACCTTCCCGAAGCCGCATGGCTGTTCTCAGAGAGCGCTAACCGGGTCATCTGCGGTGTCGAACCCAACAAGGTGGACGCGGTGATCAACGCCGCTCGCAGGGTGGGGGTCCCGGCCCATCGCCTCGGCACGGCAGGGGGCTCACGCCTGTCCTTGCCAGACATTGTGTCGATAGCGCTGAGCGATATCGACGATGTCTGGAGCAATGCGATTCAACGAACGATGGAATAAATGGCGGACGACTGATGGCGCTGCAGCAGACGCCCTGTGAGAGGATAAGCCCCGCATGGACTTCGGCATCGGTGAAGAATGCGGCGTCTTTGGTGTGTACGCACCGGGACAGGACACCGCTCGTCTGACCTACTACGGCTTGTATGCGCTGCAGCATCGCGGCCAGGAGTCGGCGGGTATCGCCGTCTCCGACGGTAAAGAGCTCACCGTCGTCAAAGACATGGGGCTTGTCCCGCAGGTCTTTGACGAACGCACCTTGGCGGCGTTGGACGGGCATCTTTCCATAGGCCATGTCCGCTATTCCACGACCGGGTCCTCTGAATGGTTCAACGCTCAGCCAGCTTTTCGGTCTGGCGGCGACACCGGTTTTGCCTTTGCTCACAACGGCAATCTCACCAACACCGCTGATTTGGCGGCAGGTTTGGGAATGCTTCCTGGTATCGAAGCCGAATGTTCTTCTGACAGTGACATCGTCGCCGAGATGCTGCTTCGACAGTTTCCGTCAACAGCACGCGGCGATGGTCGCGATCTTGAACGGGCGCTTCTGAACGTGCTCCCCGAGCTGCGCGGCGCATTCAGTTTGACGGTCATGGATGATGCCCATCTGTACGGGGTCCGGGACCGCAACGGTTTTCGCCCATTGGTTTTGGGTCGACTTGAAGGCGGTGGCTGGGTGCTCGCGTCCGAGACGGCAGCCCTCGACATCGTCGGTGCACATCACGTCGAAGATGTTGCTCCCGGGACCATGATCTGTATCGATGCGACCGGTGTGCGCCGCATCAGATGGGCCGACGCGGACCCGAAACTGTGCATTTTTGAGTACGTCTATTTCGCCCGGCCGGACAGCGAGCTGTATGGCCAGAATGTGCATGCTGCCCGTCAGCGAATGGGTGAAGAGCTGGCCCGTCAGGCGCCGGTCGAGGCCGATATGGTCATGCCCGTCCCCGAATCGGGCGTTCCAGCTGCCCAAGGGTTCGCCAAAGAATCAGACATTCCATACGGTGACGGCCTTGTCAAGAACCGTTATGTCGGTCGCACATTTATCCAGCCGACCCAACAGCTTCGAGGTATGGGCGTCCGCCTCAAGCTCAATCCGCTGAGCGAAAACGTCCGTGGCAAACGGGTCGTCGTCGTGGACGACAGCATTGTGAGGGGCACGACTACTCGACAGCTGGTCGCCATGCTGCGAGCTGCGGGCGCACTCGAAGTCCATCTGCGAATCTCGTCTCCGCCGTATCGGTGGCCGTGTTTTTACGGTATGGATACCGGGCGGAAAGGGGAGCTCGTCGCCGCAGACCTGACCGTGAGCGAGATCGGTAAGTTCGTCGGTGCCGATTCGATCGCCTATCTCGACCTCGATCGTCTGATTCGCGCGACCGGCGCACCTGATGCTGGCTTCTGCACGGCATGTTTGTCAGGCGAGTATCCCGTGCCCATCGACCCGGCCGATTTTCCAACGCCGGTCGAAAAGCGAGGCGTCACCGCGCTCAGCCTGGGCGTTTGATCCAGGATGTGATGTGACATGACCGCTGATGTGCCCGGAGACGCGTATGCCGCAGCTGGCGTTGATATCGCTGCTGGAGATGAAGCGGTCGACCGGATCGGCAAACACGTGCGAACGACCTTCCGCCGTGAAGTCCTTTCGGACCTCGGCGGATTTGGTGGCCTGTTCGAGGTCCCAGGGGGGTTTCAAGAACCCGTACTGGTCGCCGCGACCGATGGCGTCGGAACCAAGATCGAGATCGCTCAAAAGATGCAGGTGTATGACACCGTTGGCCTAGATGTCGTCGCGATGTGTGTCGACGATCTGGCGGTACAAGGAGCAGAGCCGCTGTTCTTCTTGGACTACGTCTCGAGCGGCAAGATGCTCCCCGAACGCGCCGAGGCCATCGTTGCAGGGGTGGCAGAGGGCTGTCGACAGGCCGGATGTGCGCTCATCGGCGGGGAGTTCTCCGAGCACCCCGGACTGATGGATCCCGGCGAGTTTGACCTGGTCGGCTTCGCTGTTGGAGTCGTCGAGAAATCGTCGGTGCTCCCAAGCGGTGTGGCCGACGGCGATGTGGTGATCGGACTTGCCAGCCCGGGTCTGCGCTCGAACGGCTACTCACTCGTACGTCGCTTGCTGTTGGCCGAGCAGGGTAGGTCATTGGACGAACCAGCCTGGACCGGCGCTGCTGTCACCTTGGGCGAAGAGCTGCTACGCCCCAGCGTTATCTATGCACCGATGATGGCCGCCGTGCGCAAGACGGTCGACGTCCACGCGTTCGCTCACATCACCGGCGGCGGTATCCCCGGAAATCTCAACCGGGTGCTGCCAGATGATTGCGATGCCGTCGTCCGGCGCGGAACCTGGACCGTGCCGAGGATCTTCGATGTGGTCCAGCAAGCGGGAGACGTTTCACAGCGCGATATGGAACGAACCTTCAACTTAGGTATCGGTATGACGGCGGTCGTACCACCAACGGCGGTGACAGACGCGATGGAAGTGCTCGATCGCCACGGGGTGTCAGCCTTTGAGATCGGTACCATCGTGCCCGGCAGCGGCGTCGTACAGATGGTGTGACTGTGGAGGATTTCGATGTCTGAGCGTTCGTCGTCGAGCCGGTTACCCGAACTCGCCGTCGCCGCGTTTCAGATCGGCGATGCCGTTGCCTGTGCCGCACCGGCCGACTTCATCACCGAAGCACTTGACCGGGTCGAGTGCCCGCCCGAGCTTCGACGCGTGCTTCCAGGTCTCAAAGTAGCGGCGGGGTTGGGGCTCATCTTGGGGACCAGGTCACCGCGGCTGGCTCTGATCACGGCAACGGCGCTGGTCGCCTATTTTCTTTTTGCCATCGCCGCGCATATCCGCGTGAAGGACACCGCCGAAAACTCTGTCGCAGCGGTCTTCATGTTGGGTGTGTCGACGTGGCTTGCGAAGCGGGCCTATGCCCGGTTCACATTTTCCGATCATCCAGTCACGTCTGATTGAGACAGCGGGGTCGATGCCCTGCTGATATTGCCCGGTGAGGGCCGATCCGTGCTGGAGACTTCTTTTGAGCGCGTCGAGCGGCGTCTGGGCCGCCGAGTTTGCCGACGCTGTTCGCTGCCTTGGGGCAATCTCTGGTGACGAGGTTGCGGTCGCGATGGGTGGCACCCTCAATCCGTTTGTTGATGACGTCGACATCGCACGTCGCGCGAGGCGACGTGCGATGTAGGTCAGACGTTGATGGACGGCAAAGTCCCAGGTCTACTCGGCGTCACCGGTGCGAATGGCTGAGATGTCGAATTCGAGCCGGATCTTCTCGCCGACCAGAACCCCACCAGCTTCGAGTGGGGCATTCCAGCTCACGCCCCAGTCTTTGCGGTTGACGACGGTAGAACCTTCGAACCCGATCCGGGTGTTGTTGAATGGATCGACGGCGGTCCCCATGTACTCGAAGTCGACGGTGACCGATTTGGTGACACCCTTGATCGTGAGGTCTCCGGTAATGGCGTAGCCATCGTCGACGACGGCCACGCCGGTTGAGATGAAACGGATCTCGGGAAAGGTGTCCATGTCGAAAAAATCGTTGCTGCGGAGGTGGTTGTCGCGGTCCGCGTTGGCCGTGTCGATGCTCTTGGCCTGAATCGTCAGTTGAACACGCGACTTCTCGGGGTGGTCAGCATCGAGGTAACCCGCGCCCTCAAAGTCGGTGAATGATCCCCTCACCTTGGTCACCATGGCGTGACGAGCGACGAAGCCGATCCGACTGTGGGTGGGATCGATGGTGTAACTGCCGGTCAACTGAGCCGGAATGTCGTTTGAGCGCTGTGTTGAAGCGGACATAGCTGTTCTCCTATGAGAAGTAGTTGATGTATCACCGATACTAGGTGACGTGTCAACTAGAAGCAAATGGCCTGTTTGATTTGGTGTTCGAATGCGACACGACCTCAGTTAGGTGACGTGTCAACAGGGGTTGGTACAGTGTGCGGAATGTCTGATGACAAGTGGCTGACCGCCGATGAGCAATCCGCATGGCGTGCACTCCAAACGATGCAGGCACGCCTCGGAGCTGAGCTCAACGCCCGACTCTTGAGCGACTCAGAACTTTCACTTTCCGACTACGCGGTACTGGTTCATCTGACCGACGAACCGTCGGGACGACTCAGGCTGTTCGAGCTGGCTAACGAGATCGGTTGGGAGCGGAGCCGACTGTCTCACCACATAGCTCGCATGGCCAAGCGAGACCTCGTCGAGAAGGTTGCGTGCGACAAAGACCGACGCGGCGCCTACGTCGCTATTACCGAGGAAGGTCGTCAGGCCATTTCGCTCGCGGCACCACGTCACGTTGCTACGGTTCGCCAGCTCGTCATCGACCAATTGACGCCTGCCGAGCTCTCGGTCATCCGCAGTGTTTCGAACCGCGTCCTCGCCACGATTGACCAACACGCCGAGTAAAGCGCGGTCGGGGCAGAGCTGAGCGTGCCGATCGCTCAGCTGATCAGATTCGGCCAGCTTGGTGCACCAGGCGCAAGAACTGTTGGGTTCGAGGCTGTTGTGGATCTTCGAAGAGCTGTGATGGGGGCCCGGATTCCAAGACGCGACCGTCGCTCAAAAAGCAAACCTTGTCGGCGACCTCACGAGCGAACCCCATTTCGTGTGTCGCCAACACCATGGTCATACCGCCGTCCGCGAGTTCACCGATGAGGCCCAACACTTCACCGACCAGTTCGGGATCGAGCGCCGAGGTGACCTCATCTAGGAGCAAGAGTTCGGGTTGTCCCATCAACGCTCGAACAATCGCCGCCCGTTGATTCTGTCCACCGCTGATGCGGTTGGGGTATGACCTCGCTAGACCGGCAAGTCCAAACCGTTCCAACAGCTCGTTGGCCTTGGCCTCGGCATCTCGTTTCGACACATGGTGTACGCGGCGCGCTGCAAGCGTCACGTTGTCAAGCACCGTCAAATGCGGGAACAGATTGAACGATTGAAACACGATGCCGACACGTCGGCGGACGTCGTCCGCGGATACCCCTCGTGCGGTGATGTCTGCACCATCTAACAGGATCTGCCCAGAGGCGATTGGGTCGAGTAGGTCGACACAACGCAACAGGGTGCTCTTGCCGCAACCGCTCGGGCCGATCAGGCACACCACGTCGTGTTCGGCCACATCCATCGTCATGCCGCGAAGCACCGGCGTTCGACCATACGACTTGTGCACGTCAATCAGCTCAAGTTTGGGTGTCTTTGCGTGGGGTGGTCGTGCCGTCATCGCTGTTGATCGCTCATCCGGGCACGGTCGCGCGCCGCATACCAGTCGACAAAACGCGTGAGTGGAATGCTGATGAGCAAGAACAGGACCGTCGCCGCGACATAGGAGGTGTAGTTGAAGGTTCGAGAGGTGTAGATCTGGGCTTCCCGAACCGCATCTCTGACACCCAGAACCGAGACCAGAGCGACATCCTTTTGCAAGCTCACCACCGTGTTCATCAACGCGGGGACGACATTGCGGATCGCCTGGGGAAGGATCGCGTAACGCAAGGCCTGGATCTGGGAGAGCCCCAGAGAGCGAGCTGAAGCCCGCTGACTTTCAGGTACAGCGTCAATACCTGACCGATAGATCTCAGCGGTATACGCCGAATAGCTCAGCGTCAATGCCGTCACACCCCAAAACATCGCGGACTTGGGCAGCCCAGGAAGCTGCAACGCCGGAAGACCAAAGCCGAGCAACAAGATCAGCAAGATGAGAGGGATGCCGCGCATGACGTCAGTGAATGCGGTGGCAAGGAACCTGATAGGGAAGAAGGCGGGTCCTCGCAGGCTCCGAGCGACGGCAATGACCAGCGCCAATACCGGAATGGCCAGCATGGAGTATGCAAACATTTGCAGGTTGCGCCAAAAGCCGTCGAGAACGTCGGGCCACGCGGCAGCGAAATCGTCCGGGTTGAAGAACTGGTTCTTGACGGCCGGCCAGTTGGGGCTGGAAACCACGAACCACACGCCCGCGCCGAACACGACGACCGTCGAAGCGACCGCTATCAGCGCGGGTTTTAGGGTTTCATGGCGGACCCAGAACCCCAGACGTTCGGCGGAAGACCCGTCCGGTCTGGGGTTCTGATCGGGGACGCGAATGTCGTCGTCGGCTGACTTGTTCGGTGCTGGCAAGTGTTACTGGGTGATCTTGCGAACTGCCCCGTCTTGGGCGAGCCACTTGTTTTGCAGGATCTCGAGGCGCCCCTCATCGTTCAACGAGGCCAACGCTGCGTTGACGCACGGGATCAGCTCGCTTCCCTTTTCGAAGAGCATGCCCAGTTCCTCGGGAGCGTCTTCGACCTCGGGCAAGGTGCCGATGATCGTCGAGTCGGGGATCTCTGCAGAGGTCAGGTAGTACGCGGTGGGGAGGTCGACGACCAAACCGTCGATCTGACCTGCAGCGAAAGCGGCCGCTGCCGCGGCGTTGTCGTCGTAGACCATCGCGTCGGTGGTCGGAGCGATAATGGCGTCGATGTACTCCAAGCTAGTGCTGCCAACCGCTGCGCCGAGGTGAGCGTCGGTCAAGTCGGCGATGGTCGTCACATCGGCGAGCGGGCCATCGGCCTGACCGATGATGGCCTGTTGGACCTCGTAATACGGGTCCGAAAAGTCGACCACCTTTTCTCGGTCGGCGGTGATGGAGTACTGCTGGATGTTGAAGTCGTAGTCCTTTGCTCCGGCGCTGATCGCTTCGTCAAAACCGGTGCGGACCCACACGACATTGGAGACGCCGAGTTTGCCCGCAATCTCGTAGACCAGTTCGCTCTCAAAGCCCTGACCTGAACCGGGATTGTCGTCTTCCATCCACGGCGAAAAGACGGGTTCACCGGTGGCCACGGTCAAGACACCCTCATCCTTGAGCGTCAGCGACGGGCATGCGTCTGTACCGACCACGCCCGGAGGTGTGGTGTTGCGTGAGTCCGCTGGCACCGTCGTGTCTGCGCCTTCGGCCGAAGTCGTGGTCTCGTTGTCGGCTGCTTCGGTGGTGTCGTCGTCGCTGTCGCCACATGCGGTGGCGATGAGAGCCAAGACGAGCAGGAACAGGCCGAGGGTTCGGATGCGCATTATCGCTCCCAGAGTTGTTGAGCGACGGCGTGACCCAAACGTGTGTGTTGGGCGCCTTCGCCGCTTTCTCAGAATCGGGTGGCCGTCGGTGGACGGGGCACCTGTTGTTTGGCCAGGGATGTTACTTACTCAGCGGTGTGGGCGGCTGAAGTAACCGTCTTGAAGGCTCAACGATTAGGGTCCGCAAATGGGAAATTTCGTGGAAATCAGCCGCATCATCGACGCCGATCCCGACACGCTGTACGCAATGGTGAGCGATGTCACGCGCATGGGTGAGTGGTCGCCGGAAACCAAGCGTGTGGAATGGATCAAAGGCGCGAGCGCTCCTGTGGTCGGCGCACATTTCCGTGGCGTCAACCAGCTCGGCTCGAAAAAGTGGGCCATCGAATGTGTGGTGACCAAGGCCGAGCCGGGTAAGGCATTCGTCTTCGATGCAACCGCTGGTCCGCTCAAGTTCGCGACCTGGTCGTACTCCTTTGAGCTCCAAGATGGCGGCACCCTGGTCACCGAGTCGTGCCAGGATCGACGGGGCTTTTTCCTCAATTGGGTCGGTTCGTTGATCTCTGGGGTTAAGGACCGTGAGGCCCGCAACAAGGTCAACATTGCTGACACCCTCGACGCGCTGAAGGCCGCTGCCGAAACCGGCTCAGGGGCCGAGCCAACACATCCGACCGAGAGCTAGTGACACCTTCGCGCCCTGAGGAACCTGCGATGGCCGGAGCGACCTCAGGTTTGAGTCTGAGCTGGGCGCGGCTGCTCGTCGCCGCCAGTTCAGCTTTGGTGCTGGTCGTCGAGATTGTCGCGGGACGGTTGCTCGCCCCGTACGTGGGGGTGTCGCTCGATACGTTCACCGGCATTATCGGTGTCATCCTCGCCGGGATTGCGCTGGGTGCTTGGTCGGGTGGCTGGCTGGCGGACCAACGGGCACCGGGACAGCTCCTCGGCATTGCGTTCATCGCCGGTGGGCTGCTCACCTGGATATCGCTTCCAGTGGTCGCGGCATTCGGCCCGAATCTCGGGGACGGACCCGAGGCCATCGTGATGCTGACCGCACTCGGCTTCTTCCTACCGTCAGCAGCGTTGTCATCGGTGCCCCCGATCGTCGCCAAGATGCGCCTCCATGATGTCGCGCGGACGGGCTCGGTTGTCGGGGGGCTGAGCGCCGCATCGACGATCGGTGCTCTCGCCGGGACGTTTCTCACCGGTTTTGTCGTCGTGCGGTTTCTGCCTTCGAGCGTCACGATCATCATCACCGGCGCCGTCGCCCTCATATTCGGTGTCGTCATCTTGTTTCGCTACGGCAGCGCACGACCCGGTCCAGGGACGGCCATGTTGTCGGTTGCTGCTCTTGCCCTGGGCTTTTCACCGGTCAGCGTCTGTGAGTTTGAGACCGAGTACGCGCGTGCGTCAACGTGGTCGCCGACCGCCAAGATCCGGCCAGGCTCAGCCTGTATATGAACCGGATGCGGCATGGATTCGTCGACCTCGATGATCCGACGGACCTCGATATTCGCTACATCCGGTTGCTTGCTCAGGTGCTGGGGTCCGCTACGTCGGGGCCGATTGACACCCTGTACCTCGGGGCAGGTTCCTTCGGGTTGCCGAGGTACCGACAGGCGGTCGAGCCCCATGGAACCGACACGGTGTTCGAGATCGACGATGAACTCGTCGACATCAATCGGTCCGAACTCGGTCTGGTGACCTCGCAGAGTTTGTCGGTGAGGATTGGCGATGCTCGGTTGCTCGTTGCGGACGCTCCCGATGGCCAATTCGACGCCGTGGTCGGCGACGCCTTCGGCGGAAGCTCGGTGCCATGGCATTTGACCACCACCGAGATGCTCGAACAGGTCCGACGCGTCCTCCGGCACGGCGGGTTGTACGCGATGAACCTGATCGATGCGGGATCCGCTCCGTTTGCTCGCTCGGAAGCGGCCACGATTCGTGAGGTCTTTGGGCATGTCGCGGTCATCGTGGCGCCCGAGGGGATTCGGGATGGGATCGACACCAACATCATCCTCGTCGGATCCGCGGACCCGATCGAAGGTCTCCGAGTCGACCCGGAGGACGGACGCATCTTGTCTTCGGCAGAGGTCGTCTCCTGGATCGGTGGCGCCGACGTTCTGACCGACGATTTTGCGCCTGTCGACCAGCTGATCAGGTAACCCTGCGCTGCCAGGGTCACGAATGGTCCGCGGTAGCCCTGGCGACGTCACCTGGCGTGGCGACGGGATCGCCTCGACCGAACGGGTAGATTGCCCACATGAGCGAACCGATGATCGAACAGTCGACGGGTGACACAACACCCGCCCACGTCGCCCCTATGCCCGCAGAATTGTTGGATTCCTTGACACCGTCTGAGGTGGTCACCACGTTTCTGAACGCGCTCGCAGCGGACGACCTCGTCACGGCGCAGCGGCTGATGGCCGACGACATCGAGTGGATCAATGTGGGGTTGCCGACCATTCGAGGCAAGCGGGTGCGAGCCACGCTCGCGGGTATGGAGAAGCGTGGCATCGATTTCGACGTCGTCTTTCACGCGGTATCGGCGGATGGTTCGACGGTGCTGACCGAGCGCACCGATGCAATTCAGTGGGGACGGATCCGCTCGCAGTTTTGGGTGTGGGGCAGGTTCGAGGTGGTGGACGGCCGCATCACGCTGTGGAGAGACTCATTCGATGTGTGGGACATGGTCAAGGCAGGTGTACGTGCCATAGCGGGTGCGGTCATACCGTCGTTTCGTCCGACGATGCCCACACCAGATGAGGCACCTGGCCGCGGCAAGCTCTAAGGACCTCACACGAGGCCAAGAACTCTGGACCACGCGCGCCGAGCGCCGCACGGTGGTGGGTCGCCGGGGGCCTCAGTCTCCCGTAGCGATGTCGAGCACGAGACGTCCCGGGTCCGTGAGGGTGAACACTCGGTAGGGGCGCTGTTCATCGAGACCGACGATCCAGTTCATCTGGCCTTCGAAGTCGTCGATCCGCACGAGGTCCATGATCGAGGTCACGCCCTTCAACTGGGGACGCTCATCGATGACGAACTCCGGTCCGCCTGGCCGATCAAAATCGACCGATGTCGCCTGGATGATCACCTGAACGAAGGCGTCTCCTTCGACATGTGCAATGGGAGCCTCGGGTGGATCGGCCTGACCCATGACAAAGTCACCGTCGTCTGACTCAACGGGCTCGACGATATAGAACCACGGGGGTTCGGCGTTGCCGAAGTCCCAGACGATCCGTTCGTAGCAGTCCGTCGAACCGGTCCTGACCGACGACAACAAGAGCCCTTCGACCGTCCCCGGATCGGGGTCGTTGCGAACATCGATCACGTCGTCGCCAAAACTGGAGTCGTCGCAATTCGCGGATGGCGCAGTGGATGACTGACTCGACGATGGGTCGGTGCTGCCCGCCGAGCTGTCCGTTACCTCAGATGGAATGCTGTCTGGGTCACTGGCCGAAACTTCGTCTTTGGACAACGTCGTGGCCGATCGAGCGGTGTCGCTGGTCGGGATGGACGAGGCCGTGGCGGTGGGCGCGCCGTCAACGCCTGTCGCCGACGTGGTGGGCTCGCCGTCGTCTTCCGCCCCGGTGTGGGTCGTCGTGGTCGGGACATTTGCGGCGAGGCTGGTAGTCGAGGAAGTCGTGGCGCTGGCCGTGGCTGTAGCCGTGGCAGGGTCGTCGCTGTCGCCGCAACCAACGATGGCTGTGAACAAGGCCACGGCGATGATGGCCCAGGTTGCCGCCCTGGCGACGCGCTTGTGGAGCGCCGGGCGATCTATGGGTGTTGGCGGTGTGAAGTTCATCGACTGTCCTGAGGTGATCGGTTTGGCGCCTTGTCGGCAGACGCTACGCAGATTTGCCTCGGTTGGGCAACCGTCTCATTGGCGGGCGCGGACGGGTTGTCGAACGCGGCGCTGACATTGTGAGGTCGGCGATATTTGCCCCAAACTGATGGCGAGTTGCAACCGCATCCGAAGGGAATCCACATATGCGCGCAGTGACCATCATCGACGGAGCCCTGGAGTGGGCAGAACACCCCGATCCCGTACCGGGCAACGGTGAAGCCCTCGTCAAGGTGCACGCGGCCGGGATCAACAGCGGAGACCGGCTCCAGGTGATGGGGTTTTATCCTGCGCCTCCGGGTTCGCCACCTGATATTCCAGGTCTGGAACTCGCCGGTGAGGTCATTGCGCTGGGCTCAGGCGCCAGCCGGTTTCAGCTGGGCGACCGTGTCATGGCGGTGGTAGGAGGAGGCGCTCAGGCAGAACTCTGTGTCGTTCATGAACGTCACCTGATCGGCGTTCCCGACGGAGTCAGCTGGGAAGCGGCGGGCGGTTTTCCCGAGGCGTTCACCACGGCGTATGACGCCCTGTTCTCGCAGGCCGATCTGGCTTTGGGAGAACGACTCTGCGTCCACGGAGCGGCGGGAGGCGTTGGGATCGCCGGTGTGCAGTTGGGAGTACAGGCGGGCGCCGAAGTCATCGCCACGGTCCGCAACGAAAGCCTCCGGGACAGGGTGGCATCGTTCGGTGCGACGGTCGTTGCCCCGGAAGATTTCGGTGAGCACGGGCCTTTTGACGTGATCCTCGAACTGATCGGAGGGCCGAACATCCCAACCGACATCACCTCGCTCCAGACCGGCGGACGAATCGCGGTCATAGGCACCGGCGCGGGGGTGAAAGCCGAACTCAACCTTTTAGACCTGATGCTCAAGAGGGCGCGAATCCACGGTTCGACGCTGCGAGCTCGCAGCCTGGAGGAAAAGGCCGTTGCGGCACGAGCGGTCGAAACCCATGTGGTGCCCTTGTTCGCCGATGGCCGCCTGACGGTACCCGTCGATTCAACCTTTTCGATGGCTGATGCCGGGTCCGCCTACGACTACTTCAAAGCTGGCGGCAAGCTCGGCAAGATCATTCTCGTCCCATAACCCGGAGTACCAGCTCTTCACCCGGCTCTCCGGCCGATGGCCGCAGAGTCAACGCCCTGAAGAAACTGAGGGAGTGCGATACTCGACCTTCCCGGCCTTGGCGGGGTTCGGTGACAGCGACGTGTGGGGGCGGGGTCAGGTGACTCTAAGATCGGTCGGTGGCGTCAACCGGGGGCAGTGAGCCGAGCGCGAGTTCGGACGATCGAGGAGACCAAAGCGCCTCCGCGCAGCGCCGCGGCGCGCGTGAAGCTGCCGTCGACGGCGTGCGCAGCATCACACCGATGGCTGTGGGGATTATCCCCTTCTCACTGGTCTATGGGGTGGCGGTATCGCAAACACCGATCGACACATGGCTTGGCTTATCGGCTTCGGGGTTTATCGCCGCGGGCGCATCCCAGATAGCGCTGCTCGAGTTCATTCGAGACGGAGCCGCGTGGTTCGTTGGGGTCGGCGCTGCGCTGATCATCAACGCACGGATGTTGCTGTATTCAGCGGCGGTCGCTCCCGCGTTTCGCGAGTTTCCCCCGGCGTGGCGCTATGGCCTCGCCTATGGGATGACCGACCAGGCGGTCGCTGCGTCACTGGCCTATTTCGACCGCGAAGCCGATCCGTTCAAACGCCGGATCTTCATGGGCAGCGCGGCGACCGCACTGCTGATCGTGTGGTTCACGGGGACGATCGTCGGCAACATCTTTGGGTCGCGAATCCCTGATTCGTGGCAGCTTGGCTTCGCGGTACCGCTGACGTTTCTTGGCATCGTCGTCCCGACGTTGACGACCCGCCCGATGATCGTCTCGGCGGTCGTAGCGGCGATCGTCACGGTGGCGGCGGCGCCCATTCCCTATGGCGCGAACCTGCTGGTAGGTGCCTTGGCAGGAATCGCAGCCGGTATGTGGGCGCAGAGCCAAGCCAGATCGGACGGCGCGTCATGAGCCCGTTTTGGATGATCGTCTTGGTCGGGGTTGGCACCTACGCGTTTCGAGTCTCGATGATCGTCGCGCTCGGACGTTTCGAGTTGAGTGAACGGGTTCGTGACAATTTGCGGCTGATCGCACCTGCCGTCCTGTCCGCGCTCGTGGCTCGTGGAATGCTGCTCGAAGGGACCGAGCTTCGTCCGCTGTCTGAATGGCACGTTGCAGGTGTGGTCGCAGTCATCGTCGCCTGGCGCACCAAGTCGGTCCTATGGACCTTGTTCGTCGGCATGGTCACGCTCTGGATCGTCGGCGCCATCATCTGATCGGGATGTCGTCGGTCGATCAGCACGCGGTCGAGCGGTCGACCGGTTGAGCGGTCGACCGGTTGAGCGGTCGATCTGCTGGCCTGAGCGGTCGATCTACCGGCCTGAGAGAGAACCCGCCGGGGCTCAACGGACCGTGAGAGCCGCACGAGGTAAACGCTCGCCCGTGCCAGACTGCACGTCATGTCTGACAACGAGACCCGCAACGTAACCCAAGCGTTTCCTGAACTCGGCTTCTATGCCCTGGCGGGCGCGCCGACATCGAACCGCGACATCATCGACGAAGTGCGTCAGGCCGAACACATGGGCCTGGGTACGGCCTTCATTTCGGAGCGCTACAACGTCAAGGAAGCCGCGGTCCTGTGCGGTGCTGCGGGAGCGGTGACCGAGCGCATCCGAATCGCGACGGGGGTGACCAACCCCAATACCCGTGAGCCGATGGTGACCGCGTCGATGGCGTGCACCATGAACGAGTTGACCGACGGGCGGTTTGTCCTCGGCCTCGGACGCGGTATCGCAACCCTCCAGACGCTGTATGCAATCCCCCAGGTCACGACAGCAGAACTGATCGACGCAGCAGAGGTGCTACGCAAGGTGCTCGGCGGTGGCATGGTGATGGGGCATCAGGGAGCGACAGGCTGGAAAGGAATGCTGTATCTCGGGGCTGGCACGCCCGCCAACGTGCCGTTGCTCGTCAGCGCCTTCGGCCCGGTCACGCTGGCAGCAGGGGGGCGTACCTTCGACGAGGTGCTGCTGCATACCTATTTCACCGACGAGACAACCACGCGAGCGGTTGAAACGGTCAAGAACGCCGCGATGCAAGCGGGTCGAGACCCAGATGACGTGGTGGTCTGGTCATGTTTGGCAACGGTGGGCGACCACCTGGAAACCGAGGTCCAACTGCGCAAAACCGTTGGACGTCTAGCCACGTATCTGCAGGGCTATGGCGACCTGCTGGTGCGAACCAATCGGTGGGATCCAGAGGTACTCGATCGGTTTCGATCGAGTCAGGTCGTGACGTCGATCGGAGGTGCCATCGATCAGGTCGCCACGACCGGCCAGTTGGAGGCGATCGCCGAGTTGCTACCACCAGAGTGGCTGTCGGCCGCTGCGACCGGCACCCCCAGCCAATGCGTCGACGCCATTGAAGCGCAGTTCGCATTGGGCTGTGATCGGGTGATTTTGCACGGCGCGTCGCCGGACGAACTCGCGCCGATCATCGATGAGTACGCGTCCCGAACGGGGCCATCCGACGCGGCGGCAGAGGATCGCCGTCGGGCGCGTGAGCGCGCTCTACGCCTGGATGCGGCACGTCGGACGAACCGGTCGCCGCGCGAACCCAGCGGACAGCCGTCGAACGATCGAACCGGTGCAGCGGTTGATGGCCGAGCGGGTGCACCGACCGATCTGATCGTCCATAGCCTTGATGACATCACCGCTGAGTGGACGACCCGGGCGTTGGTGGCCGGGGGTGCAATCGGTGAGGATCAAACGATCGAGCATGTCACCGTGACACAGATCGGTACCGGACAGATGGGTGTTTGTGCCCGTGTCGAGTTCGCGAGGCCGGACGCCCCCGCTTCTCCAGATGGCCCGGTCGGAGCGCGCGGCCCGGGCAGTGTGGTCGTCAAGTTCGCCAGTCCGAGTCCGATGGTCCGCAGCTTTATGGGTCCGACGGGGTATCTCGGTGAGGTTGGCTTCTATCGGGATCTCGCCGGTCAGGTCGCCATTCGCATGCCTCGCGCGTCGGTTTGCCAGTACGACGGTGACGACAGCAGTTTCACCCTCGTGCTCGACGACCTTGCACCGGCCGTGCCCGGCGATCAGCTCGAGGGCATCACGCTGGATGAAGCCCATATAGCGATCGAAGAGTTGGTCAGGCTGCACGGTCCGCGCTGGAATGATCCGACCCTTAGAGATGAACCTGCGCTCGCTCCTTTGACCGAGGGCGAAGCGATGATCCAAACCGTCTACACGATGGCTGTTCCCGGGTTCCTCACCCGATTTGGCCCCGTGCTGGACCGACATGGGCGCGAGGTTTGTGAGTTGTTGATGACCGGTACCGAACGATGGCTCGAACGAGGACCCAGCGTCAAGACGCTGGTTCACGGTGACTATCGTCCAGACAACCTGCTCTTTGATCGGACCGGGTCACCCACGACGATCAGCGCGGTGGATTGGCAGGGTGTGAGAAGCAGCGCTGGTCAGATCGACATTGCGTTCCTCTTCGGAACGGCGCTCGACCCAGACATCTTTGAACGCAACGAGGACGCACTCCTCCGTCGGTGGTTCGACGGAATCCAGCGGTTCGGTGTCGTTTACGACTGGGATGCTTGCACCGCCGACTATCGCTGGGCGTCGATCGGGGCGCTTCAAACCACCATCTTTGGGGCGGCGTTTTCAGAACCGACCGCCCGGGGCGAGCAGATGTTTACCCGGATGATCACCGGGCAGATGCGCCTCATCGCAAGGCTTAACGCTATCGAGTTGCTGCGCTGATCCAACGATGTCGGCCCTGAGGCCGACGACGCGGCTCGACTGACGGGTCAGCGCTGGGTACCGCCCTGAACGCCAAGAACCCGTGCCTCGCAGCTCGCCCGTGATGTGCTTGCCGATACGATCAGCCATCTCTCGCGCCGTTTGTTGCGCGCATCGACGGGCGTTTGCTCCAGTACGGGAACGAGTGTTCAGTGGCCGGTGGTCTCGTTGGACTGTTAGATGACATCGCAGCATTGGCGAAACTTGCCGCAGCGTCGATCGATGACGTCGGGGCCGCAGCGGGCAAGGCCGGCGCCAAGGCGGTGGGTGTGGTCGTCGATGACACCGCGGTCACGCCGGCCTATGTGCAGGGCCTCGCGGCGGAGCGTGAGCTGCCCATCATCGGCAAGATCGCGCGAGGCTCGATCAGAAACAAACTGCTGATCATCCTGCCCGTAGCGCTCTTGTTGAGCGCCATCGCACCGACGCTGGTCGAGATCATCCTGATGATCGGCGGCACGTACCTGTCCTATGAGGGCGCCCACAAGATCATTCACGCCGTTACCCATTCCTCTGATACCAGGGGCGGGCACGACGGCCAAGCCACCCACGACCAGGTGGGAATCGCTGCGATCGAGGGCAAAGCCGCCGAGGATGCCACCGTCTCGAGTGCCGTCCGGACCGATCTGATTCTGTCTGCAGAGATCATGGTGATCGCTCTGAAAGAGGTGCTGGACACCCCGTTGTGGGAGCGGGCGATCATCCTGGTGGTCGTCGCATTGCTGATTACCTTGTTGGTGTACGGGGTGGTTGCGCTGATCGTCAAGATGGACGACATCGGGCTTGCCCTCGCTCAACGAGAGAGTGCATTCTCGAAACGAATCGGAACCGCCATGGTTCGATTCATGCCGAAGTTGCTGAGTGTGCTGTCCAAGGTTGGGACCGTCGCGATGCTTTGGGTCGGCGGTCACATCTTGCTGTCGGGGAGTTACGAGCTCGGGTGGCATTGGCCCTACGGCGTCGTCCACCACTGGGAAGACAGCGTCCATGGCGTTTCCGGGATCGGCGGTGCACTCGGGTGGATCGTCAACACCGCTGCCTCGACCGTGGTCGGACTTGCAGTTGGTGCCGCGGTCGTGACGGTCGTGGCAAAGCTGCCCAAACGGCCCGATCGGCCGCATGCGGCGGATGAACAAACGTCCACGTAGTCGCGGCGGAGCTTTCCGCCATGGCGGGAGCGACGGGACACGCCGGGGTGGCGACCTTCTAAGCTAAAGCGGCCCTGACCGTTTGGGGAAGGTCAGGTGACGCTAAGGCGACGGGAGCCGACTGTGAAGTTGCTGAGTTCACGATGTGGGGTGCGTTCTGCGGTAGCGGGTGCAGCGGTGGTGGTGCTGCTCGCGGCGGGATGCGGATCGGACGACGACGATTCGACCGCGGAGACCACCGCTGTCGCCGATGCGATCGACGAATCGACAGCCACCGCGGTCATCAATGCGGATGCTGAAACATCGACCACCCAAGGAGACGGATCCGAAGCGGGTGAGGCGGGCTCCGACGATGGCGGGTCCGTGTCGGCGAGCGATCCTCGTGGCGCAATCCCCGATGAGGCTGACCTCGTCGATGGCGAAGCCGATGTCGACGCTGGGATCGGTCCGTCGTTCGACTTGGAAGACCCGACGGCTCCAGACGCCACCGCCGAGCTGAAAGGCGAACCTGGTCGCCTGATCAAGGCGGAGATCGTCGAAGAGGGCGAAGACGGCACGCTTTGGCGGATTTGGTATGAGTCCTCGGGGATCGACGATCAACCCGTCATGGTCGGGGGCATGGTTGCCGTCCCCGCCGGTGACGCGCCGGACGGCGGGTTCCAAACGATCAGCTACGCGCACGGCACCGTCGGGATTGGTGATGCGTGCGCCCCGAGCCGAACGTATTCACTTCAAGAGGCGGCGGGCCACGAGTGGGCGGTGAGTGATTCGTCCGTCGTCGTCGTCGATTCCGATTACGAGGGTTTGGGCACCGACGGTGTGCATCACTATTTGGTCGGCGTGACCGAAGGCCGATCCGTACTGGACGCTACCCGTGCCGCGACACAGCTCGAGGACGTTGACATCTCCAATCAGACGGTGATTTGGGGTCAATCACAGGGTGGGCACGCGGCGCTGTTCGCGGCGCAGTTAGCTGCTGACTGGGCACCCGAGCTCGATGTTCTGGGCATCGTCGCGGAGTCACCAGCCACCGAGCTGCCCCTGTTGGGAGCCGCGGTGCAGGCTGGGGTCGGCCTCGAGTACGTCATGATGGCGTCGACGGGTTTTGCAGAGGCCTATGACCTCGACCTGAACGACTTTGTGAGCGATGGCTACTGGGAAGCGTTTGACGAGATGACCTTTGGCTGCAGCTTCGATTTCCGCGAGGCGCTTCAGGGGCTGTCCTATGACGATCTGGCAACGACATCGTTTGGTGACCTCCCCGACTGGTCGGCAGCGTTGGAGCGCAATAACCCTGGAACCGTCGCCTTCGATGTGCCCTTGATGATCGCTCACGGAGTGGACGACACCCTGGTTCCCTCTCTTGCACCCGATGCGCTCGCTGAACGGCTGTGCGGCCTCGGCCAAGTGCTGGAGTACCGGCTCTTCGACGGGCAAGGACATGGTCTCGAAGGTGAGGCCGCCGACGAGATTGGCGCGTGGATCGACGCTCGCCTCGCAGGTGATCAGATGCCAACACAGGCTGAGGACGGCAATACGCGGGCGAGCAAGTACGAGGTATGTCCATAGCGTGGCGCTGAACAGTGCCCGGCGAGCCGGGTGCGGCGGGCCTTGATCCCGTCTGGCGCGCCTCCGAGTCGCGTGCGCTCTGAGTCGCTAACGTGGGCGCTATGGCCGATCAGCAACTCTTGACAATCATGAACGAACGCGGCGTGATCCGGTTCGATGAACCGGTTCAGCTGAGGTCGGGGGGCTATTCCGATACCTTCCTCGATGGGAAAAAGGCGCTCTCAAACGGCGCGGCGCTGCGTCATGCATGTCAGCTGATGATCGACGCAGCGCGCGCGGACGGGGTGGCGTGGGATGCCGTGGGGGGTCTCACCATGGGCGCCGATCATTTTGCCCATGGCGTCGCGCTGCTCGCCGAACGTGATTGGTTCAGCATCCGCAAGCAGCCGAAAGGTCGGGGGACGAATAAGTGGGTCGAGGGGGGATCGATCGGTCCGGGTACGCGGGTGTATCTCGTCGACGACGTGGTGACGACCGGCGGATCGATTCAAGAGGCCTATCTGAGGGTCACCGAGCTCGGTGCCGAGGTGGTGTATGCGGCGACCATGGCCGATCGAGGCGAGGTCGCGGCAGAGTTTTTTGCTGTGCGTGACATTCCCTACCTGCCGTTGTTGACCTACCGAGATCTGGGTATAGCGCCTGTTGAGCGAACTGAGTAGCGGTCAACCAACGCAAACGGGTTCGTCACTCAGCGTCATAATTACATTAACGGATACATAAAACACTTCGTTCGCCATCACCCCGCGTGTTTATTGCTCCCAATATTGCAGTCTCTATTGCTGTTCCGAAATTGGAGCTGGGACTGTGGAACTAAGGACCCTTGGGCGGTCGCGCGGAACGTGGATGCCCTTTCTTGTCATCGCCCTCACGCTATTGCTCGCCTTTGGTATGGCGAGCCTCGTCCAGGGTCGAGCACACGCCGACGAAGTAGTGCACGGACGTCTCGTCCCCGAGATTCCTCGCCGAGATACGCCGATCATCACCGATGGTGCAGGGCTGGCAGTCACCGTCGTCGGCAACAAGGTCGTGGTGGGCGGTTCGTTCACAACGGTCCAAACCGTGCGCAATGGCCCCACCGTCACCCGCCCGTATTTGATGGCATACGACATCAACACCGGCGCCTATGACGCCGGTTTTGCTCCGATCCTCGATGGCCAGGTCACGAGCTTGGCTGCCGACCCGGATGGACGTCACGTCTACGTGGGTGGTGCCTTTAACAACGTCAACGGTGAGCTCCGTCGAAAGATTGCTCGCGTCGACGTCACGACAGGTGAGCTCGACACCAACTTCAGATCCAATGCGGATGCAGAGGTCAAAGCGCTGGCTCTCAGCGGCAATCGCTTGTTTGTGGGCGGATCGTTTGCGCTGATCAACGGCGTCTCGCGCATGCGCCTCGCCGAGGTCGACGCCACGACGGGTGCCGTCGCTACAGGATTCAACCTGCCGGTCACCGAGGGTATCGGCGCTGACCATTCTCTGTCGGTGCGAGCGCTCGACATTTCACCCGACGACTCTCGTTTGGTCGTCGGCCATTCCGGGCGGCTCGTCGCCGGAGTCGAACACCGCGGCGTCGCGATCGTCAACATCGCGGGCGGCGCGTCAACGCTGACCGGCTGGAACACCGACGTCTACAAAACCAACTGTCGTGACGGCTACGAGGTGTCGGTACGCGATCTCGACATCGCTCCGAGCGGCGCATATTTCGTCGTCACCACCAAGGGTGATGACCACCCGCCCTGCGGTGACACCGCCGTGGCGTTTCCGCTCGCCGGTGACGGTGCTGTCGAGCCGTTGTGGGTGGCCCGCATGTTCGACTCGGTCTATTCGGTAGCGATCAGCGATGTAGCGGTCTACATCGGCGGGCACTTCCGCTACGCGGAGGCACCCGGGTCGCTGGAACCGTGGCCGGGCGAGTCAAACATCATCTATCGCGACCCGTCGCTGCTCGGCGATCAAGTGGTCAGGGTGCATCAATTGGCGGCCCTCGATCCTCAGACCGGCAAGGCGCTGCCCTGGGACCCGGGCACCGATGCGTTTGAGGCGACGTTCGATCTGCATCTCATCGATCGCGGTCTGCTGTTGGCGATGGATGGGTCCAGGGTCAATCAAGTACTCACGGGCCGTAGCGCGTTCTTGGACTTCGGCGGCTTCACACCTGGTCCTGAACCAATTCCGCAACCGACCACGACAACGCAGCCGCCAGCGACCACGACGACCCAGCCCCCGGCAACGACGACCACCCAGCCCGGCGTGACGACGACCCAGCCCGCGGTCACCACCACGCAGCCGGGCGTGACGACGACCCAGCCCCCGGTCACGACGACCCAGCCGCCGGTCACGACCACGCAGCCTGGTGTCACGACCACGCAGCCCGGCGTGACGACGACCCAGCCCGCGGTCACGACCACGCAGCCCGGCGCGAGCACGACCCAGCCACCCGTCAGCACCACCTCGTCGCCAGCGACAACGATTCCGCCGGTTACCACCACCACACCTTCAGGTCTGGTCGTTCCATCGGTCGGGGTGGTCGCACGCTGGTCCTCATCGTGAACAGCACCGGTGCGCTTCGGCCATCGGATCGTGCGCTGATCCAGAAGTTCACTCAAGCTGGGTTCAGGGTCGTGACGATCTCAGAGACGACCCCAGGCCGCATTTGGTCAAAGGCGTCGATCATCGTCGTAGCGCCATCGGTATCGGGTGCAGCGATGCAAGATCGTTTCGACAACGAAACGCGGCCTGTCGTTGCGCTGCGTGCCCGCAGTGCCGATGCGATTGGCCTGTCGAATCCATCGGGTCCTTCGGGCGACTTGAGTACGAGCACAGCGACGATCGACTTGGGTGGGGGAGCGCACCCAATCTCACAGGCCGCTGGCCTGGAGGGACAGGTGCCGCTGCTCAGCCGACCCGCTTGGATCTCCTACGGAGTACCGGGAGTTGGGGCCACAACGGTTGGACAGCTCAATGCCAATCCATCGCTGTTCACCTATGAGCGGGGTGACCGGCTCGCCGACGGAGGAAAATCGAAAGGCTGCCGGGCAGCGTTTCCAGGTGATGACGTGACGGCGATCACCGATCAAGGTTGGACGTTGATGATCCGGACTCTCGAATGGGCGGCAGGTTCCTGCAGAAACGACAGCTAGCTCGGACCGCCCCAAAGGGTTCGGATCGGCCGATCGGTACGTGTTGCTTGCCGATGGGTCAACGGTCTGAACCCGGCGAGATCCTGGTCCGGGCCGACCGCTCTGGGTCCCGGTCGACCGAACCAGAAGGAGGATTGACGGTCAACACCTTCGTTGGCCGTCAATCCCCCATTCGGTGGGGACCGACAGTCCCAAGAAAGCCAAGACCGTCGGCAGCACATCGGCTTGGGTGACTCCGGTCAGATCTGTCGTCGAACAGAACGGATGTGGACCGGTGTTGGCAATGGCGAGGAACGCGTCGCGTTCTTGGGGTGTATCGCCACCGTGCCAAAAGAAGCCGCCCCCGTGGTCTGAGACGACCATGACCAGCCAATCTTCTTGAAGAATGCCGGGGCGGGTTTCCAACGAGCTCAACAGCTGGCCGACGAGTTTGTCAACCTGCCGGACCGCATTCTGGTAGTCGTCATTGCCCGCCGAATAGCAACACTCATGTCCAGCGTGGTCGACGTCGTCGAAATGGACGAACGTCACATCGGCCGTATCAGGTCTTTGCAGAAATGCTGCGGATGCCGCTGCCACCTCGATATCGGTTGCAAACGATGAAGCGGTGTCGGCGTCGTTCAGCAACCACTGGTTGATCGGCGCCCAATGGACAAAAGACGCGGTGCTCAACTGTGGAGCAACCTGGTCGAGGCGCCGGTACAGCGCGGGATACTGCGCCAGGTTGTTGAAATCCCAGCCGAAGTTGGACCAGACCTGATGTTTGGGCGCCCAGACGCCGGTCAGAATCGTCGACCACCCCGGTGCGCTCTCGGTGAACTGGCGATGGTTCCCCGCCACCAATTGAGGGGTCCACGCCCCGGAATTGATGACCCGGTCGATCGAGGGAGTTGGGATGGCCGAAACGGCCTCACCCAACAGTCCGTCCACCCCGATGATCAACACTTTTCGATCGAGCTGGTCGGCCGGCGCTGTCGCGCGCGGAAGTTGTCCGGGTGCTCGCGGCACTTGAGGGATGGTGGTGCAGGCGCTGAGCGCCAGAAGAACCAGCCCGAGAACAAGGGTGCACCAGATGACTCCGTTGGCAGGTCTGATGCTAGGTCTGTTTCGGCCCGTTGGCGCTCGCCCCTGCCCCGCTTTGCCCGACGGCGTCGTGGCCGGTGGTACTGAACCCGAAGGCGTCGCTGTTGCTGAGCGTTGCTTGGTCATGTTGGTTCCCCTGATGCCGTCGCTTGCCGACATATTGCACCACTGACGGTGAGCACAGAAAGTGTCGCCACTTCTCATAGGTTTCAAGTTGATCGGCGCGCTGAGCAACCTCATGAGGTATAGATCGGGTTCATAAGCCACAGATCGCGCATTTTCCGGTACCAGAAGCAGGTTTCGCATAGCTTCAACGCATACGAACTCAGAACTACGGTGTCCTCTGGGGCGTGTGTCGAGCGCCGTGGACCGATGTCGCAGCCGAATTCGGGGGATACGTCGGGACGTGGTTCCTGGCGGGCTCGGCAGATTGACCACCTTGTTCTGGTGGTGCCTTCGAGATAGGAAGGTGCGGTAGTAGTCGTCATGGCCAATGTTTGGATCGGCATGCTGGGCACCGTCATCGTGCGGGTTCAGGGTGACGAGGTCGAAGTTGGAGGAGCGATACGGCGTGCCCTTTTGGCGCGTCTTGCGGTCGCTGCCAATACCAGCGTTGCTCGAACGACGTTGTTTACCGACATTTGGCCTGATCGGGACGCGCCGCCGCTTGGGACACTGCAGTCGTATATGACGCATCTGCGCCAAGCATTGGGCGCAGAACACTTTCCCCGTGTCCCAGGTGGCTACCAGATCAGCCTCGACGATGACGGTAGCGACGTCCTTGAGTTTTCTGCTCTCCTTGAACAGGGACGCAATGCGCTTGCTGCCAGCGACGCTGAAGCTGCCGAGACCGTGCTGAACGAGGCTCTCGCGCTGTGGCGGGGTGAAGCGCTGTCGGAGTTTTTGCATCTTCCGTGGGCGATGGGCTTTTCAACGTCGCTCATCGAAGAGCGTCGGCACGCCGACGTACTGCTGAACGACGCTCAGATGGTGCTGGGCAAGCATGCAGCGATCATCCCCCGTCTCAAACAGCAGACCCATGCCGTTCCGTACGCCGAACAGTTCTGGTCCCAGCTCATGCTGTGCCAATACCGAGCGGGCAATCATCATGCTGCGCTCGAGGCATTTTCCGAGGCGCGCGAAGCCCTGTTGGAGACGGGACTTGAGCCATCACCCAAACTGCGCGATCTCGAACGAGCGATCCTGAATCACGACCCGGAACTCGCCTTTGGAGAGCGGAGCAACACCGCTCACGGAGGTATCGCTGGCGTCGAGGCGCGTGGAGGTGTCGGTGGCGTCTCGGTTGACGCCGTCGAGCCCGGGGGGCGCGGTGCAGACGAATCCATCGCTGGTCGGGCGGACCTGCGTGCATCCCCTGAAGGGCAGCTTCTCGAGAACGCGCAAGCACGGGCGGAGGCGCTGGGGTTCTCATCGATCGAGACCCCAAACGTCGAGGAGCGGCTGAGGGAGCGCCCGTGGCTCCAGTTCGTCGGTCGGGAACAAGAGCTCGACCAGATCAACGCCGCCGTTGGATTGCGCCGCGATGGGCCGACGCTTATCGACCTCTCCGGTGAACAGGGTGCTGGCAAGACTCGACTGCTGCTCGAAGCATCCAGGCATTGGAGTGACCGTGGCATTTTGGGGATCGTCGGTCGCTGCGAATCGGTCAGACGCTGGCCCTATGAGCCCCTGGTTGACCTGCTTCAGATCGTTGAGCGCGACCACCATCAGGTGCTGGCGGGGCTCACCGTTCAAACTCGAGCCGACCTGGCCTGGTTGCTGCCGTCGGCTCCGTCCCAAGGTGACGACGTTGCTGTCGGCGTGCTCGACGCGCAGGCCCGTCGATACCGCCTGGCGGGTGCCGTTACGGAGGTCATCGCTGCGCTGTGCGCCGCTGGACCGTTCGTGTTCGTGATCGACGATGTTCACTGGGCGGATCGGGAAACCCTTGAAGTGCTCCGCCACCTGCTTCAACGCAAGCAACTGGGCGGTTTGACGGTGATCTTGTCCCGTCGTCCACTGCGTTTGGGGCTCGGTGTCGAGCCGTCGGTTTCGGAAATGACCGACCGTCTGGCCTCGAATGACCGGTTGACCAGCGTCGAACTGCGCGGTCTGAAGCGGCGTGACGTCGTCGCGCTGTTATCCCGTGCCGGGCTCGGTAACGCCGAAGAAGTCGGTGACGCGATTTACGCCCGTACCGATGGCAACGCTCTGTTCTCGATCGAGATGTTGAGACGGATCCTGTCGCAATTCCGTGAGGACCGCCCCTTTGGTGATCCGTCCAATCTGGTGATCGACCCGGCGGTGCTGCCGCTTCCCAAGAATGTCTTTGACATCGTCGCGCGACGGATCGTCGGCCAACCCCCCGAACTCCTCGCGTTGCTTCGCGCTGGTGCGGTGATGGGCAGCCCATTCGACGGCGAGCTCGTCAGGGAGGTTGCTCAGCTGACCCACACCCAGATGTCGTCGGCGATCGAAGTGGCCCTGGACGAAGATTTTCTCCGGGAAGAACCTTCATCGGTCGATCGGTACGCGTTCAGTCATGCGGTATACCTCGAATCTGTCCTGACCGGGATGGCCGCCGGTATCCGAGCCCGTATGCACAAAACCGCCTATGACGTGCTTAAGGGCGAGGGCGACCACGTCGGTGTCATGGTGCAGCGTTCGATGCACGCCCTCCATGCGTCGCCACTCGTGCCGCCTGTGGTCGTCGTCGATGAACTCAGGCAGGCTGCCGCGGTGGCGACAACCTATCTAGCCTTTGAGACAGCCGAAGATCTGTTGCGCAAAGCGCTCGAACAAGCCAAAGCAACCATGGTGGCCGATGACACCTTGGACGCTGCCGATCCCCGAGATGCCGATTCCCGATCTCGCGGTTCCCGTTATGGCGACGGGGGTTGGGTCCCCGGCGGCGCTGATTTGGGGCGGACGATTTTTCGCCGGTTCGAGCCAATCTCAGATCAAGTGTTGGCGCGCTTACACCTGGAGTTGGGTTCTGCCATCAACCTGGTCGGTGACGTGCGTGAGGCCAAAACCCTGCTCTCAGAATGCGCCGAGTTGGCTGAGGAGTTGGGCGATGCCGACCTGTTTGCAGCAGCGGCGCTCGAATACGGCGGTCCCATTCCGGCCGGGCATGAGGAATCAGACCCGAGGGCTATTCAATTGCTGCGCGAAGCCGTCGCAACATCGGGCTTGGCCGATGTTGCGAATCGAGCGCGTCTGCTGGCCCGGCTGGCACAGGCGAGCTACTGGCTAGCCGATATCGATGAGCGGGTGCGCCTCGTCGACGAAGCGATGAAGCTGTTGAACCGCGCCGACAATCCCGCTGATCGCTTAAGCGTCCTGATGAGCTCGTATTGGGCGTTGACCTCGCCGACGGGTAGCGCGGTGTTGGACGACTTGGTCGGTCGCATCGCGGCTGAAGCTCATCTGGTCGACGATGATGAGCTGCTGTTGCGGTCTTCGAAATGCATGATTGCCCATGCCCTGGCCCGCAGCGACGTCGAACGTGCTCGGCGTGTTCACGATGGTCAGACACAGCGTCTCAAGCGGGTCAGACACCCCGAGTTTGTGCGGCTTTCCCTGGCCGTCGAGGCGAGTTTCGCTCTGCTGGACGGAGACATCGCAGCAGCTGAAGAGCGTGCGCGCGATGCACGTCGGATCCTGCGTGAACGCGGGCAGATCATTCCGGCGATCGTCGCCTATACGGTTCAGCTGCTGCCCATCCGGTGGCTATCCGGCCGTCTTTCGGATCATGTGGACTACCTGCTCGACACGGTGTCGGCCGATCCCGGACGTCCGTTGTGGCTTGGTTCGCTCGCGTGGGCCGCTGCAGAACAACAACGCTTCGATGTCGCCGCTCACGCCCTGTCCCAGATCGACGCGGATGTTCTCAAGACCGATGAACAGTCGATGGACTGGTACCTGGTGGTCTGCGGGATGGCGGTCGCATCGAACCGGTTAGGCGATCGCGATGCTGCGCAGCGCAGCCTCGACCTGCTCGACCCGTGCGCACATGCGCTGGCGGTCGTGGGTCAGGTGGCCATCTTCGGTGCGGTCTCACATTTCAGAGGCTTGTGCCTTGCAACTCTCGGGCGTCACGCTGAGGCACTCGACTGTTTCGACGACGCTGTCGACTTCCACGATCGGATTCGAGCGGTTCCGCACAGGGCGATGAGCCAGATTGAGCTTGCGTCTGAACTGGCTCGGGCCGGGCGCTCCGCCGAGGCCGAGATCTGTCAACAAGCGGCGATCCAGGTGGCAGCGGCCCATCAGCTTGGCGGGGTGTTGTCGCGCGCGAATCAACTTGGCCTACGCGCACCCCACTCGGTGAGTGGTGGGTAGCTGATCTGACGCGCGTGCACCAGGTGTGACGCGGCCTCGCGATGGACAGCGTCTGTCTGCGGTTAGCTTCGTTCGTTCGTGCTCATCGTCTCACCGTCGTCTGCTCGCCGCCGTCCCGGTTTTGAGGTTGTGCCTCTTGTCGGTCGCGGAGTTCGATGTAGCCGCTTTCTGGAGCTTCTGAGTAACGCTCCAGAAAGGGGAGCATCTTGTCGAACACGCGGCGTTCGGAGTCTCGACCGATGAGCGCGCCGAGGTGACCGAAGCCATCGATGCCGATCCACTCATAATCCTGGTCGGGGTGGCGTTCCCGCAGCCAGGCGATCGTGCGCAAGGGCCCGGACCGGGTGAAGATCTTGTTATCGGTACCGCGCAAAAACGCGATCGGGATGTTCAGGCGATCGGCTCGCTGCATATATGTATCCCGGCCCCGGGCATCTACGAGGTGACCTGCACGGACGATCCGCGTGATCTGTCCGACCGGTGCCACCGCCGCCGCTCCAAACATATTGGCGATCTGGCTGTGTGCCGACGCTGACAGGTTGCGGTGCAGATGCGTTGGGCCATATACCGACGTGACCCAGCGGCATGCGGGGTTATGGCATCGCTCACCTTTGATCCACGGGTAGGGACGCAGGGCAACGTCCCAGATCCGTTCAGCAATCCCCAGACCCCGCGGTGGGCCGACCGTGTTCAGTCCGACTCGTTGCATCAGCGCTGGAACGCGAAGCGTTGCTTTGAGTCGAGAAAACGCTGGCATCGTGACATGGGCGGTGACCTGGCTTGCGACGAAGGCGCGAACACCTGTTAAACCGCCGAGAAGCGACATGAACACTGTCATCGAGCCCATGCAGTGGGCGAAGATCAGCACCGAATCGGCGCCCGTCAACCGTCGCACCTGCTCGACTGCGGCAGGCCAGTCGACCAGCGCGATGTCATCCATCGTGAATGACGAACGATGCGATGCCAGTCGAAAGCTCTGCCGATAGTCGAACAGCCACACATCAAAACCTTTGTCGGTCAGGTAGGTGACCAGGTCGGTCGGCCCCACGCGCGCCGCCATGGAGTCACTCGACATGCCGTATCCCGCAGCCAGCATGATCGGCCCTTTGTCGCCGCCGTAGAAGCGGTGAAGCCCCAACCATGACGTGTCGCTCTGTGTGGAACTCCATTCGATGTTGCCAAGGTCGTCGCCGATACGGGGAGGAGCGCCATTCGCGTACCAGTGTGAAATCGGACGATCGGGTGCTTCGTCGGGTAGTGGCAATGGTGGCGTAGCGGCGAGTCGCCGGAAATCATCGTTCGTGGATAACACCCCTCTGAATTGGCCGACTACCTGTTTGGTGAACGACCAGGTGAACCTCACCGGCGGCCTGAGTGCCAGGCCTCGCTCGGGGGCAACCTCGGTTGTGGTCCCCTCCGCCAGTTGTGCTGGTCGCCGCGATCGACGTGGCGATCGCATAGAAGCGACCATGCCCAGCAGATGGCTGATGCCAATACGGACGTTGCCGTGCCCGACGATTGTGCGTGGGTCCCCTTCGGGGTAGATGACGAAGTCGAGCCGGGTCGTATCGCTCCAGACGTCGAACGGGCCGGTGTCGTCTCGTACGTATTTGCGACCGGAGAGGACGAACGCTGGGGAATCTGGCGTGCTGCGACACAGAAGCTCGTACTCCATGGAGACGCCCTCGTCCCGCGTCGTGGCGGGAATGGCCAGGCGCATCGTGCCGGCCGCATCGAGGATGACAGGCGGGTTGGCGATCTCAACGGTTCCGATCGCCGGGAGGGGAGTAGCACCGTCCCGTTCGAATCGGGCGACGTCGCCGGGCGATCGAAACGAACCCGGCAATCTTGCGTCGTGAGCCTGGCTCGGTTACGTCAACGGTCACGACCCAACGGTTCTCTGCAGGGTTACGGCGAAGGGATATGACCTCGTGACGCTCTCGAATCGTTGCGCCGTTTGCTTGAGCGAGTGCCAGATAATTGCGGTCGACGGTGTTCTTGGCCCCCACGTTGCAGCCGGCGACGCAGTTGCCGCAGCCCGTGCACGACGTTTGAAAGACGTCGGCGCCATTGGGTCCATCGCTCATCGTGACCGCCAATGTCGCGATGGTGGCGTCGTATCCGCCTTCGATGAGCGCTCGGGTTTTGGGGGATCCTTCCCAGCGCGTCGCTCGTGTCGCCCCCAACATGTGAAGCGCCCGCTGTTCAGCGGCTTGAAATGACGCATCGGGCTTGCCGTCATCGCCTAGCAACGCGGTTGGCCAGCGTGGATTGGACCACACGTCGGGCTCGGGTTGGAGCAGCACATTGGCGTTGATCAGGGAGGTCCCCCCGATGCCAGAGCCGGTGAGGACGGCTATCGAGTCGCCGATGTCCAACTGAAACAGGCTGTCGCTGCGGCCGACCAGACGGCGCCCGCGCCACCGAACGTGAAACGTCCGTGCCGCGCCGGGTAGGCGGCGTGGAAAGTCGCCTGGTCTCCACCTTCGCCCTCGTTCGAGCACGGTGACGTTGTGTCCCGCGCAGGCAAGGCGGGCCGCAGCTACCGACGCGCCGTATCCAGAACCGACGATCAGCACGTCGCAATGGGTGGCGCGGCAATGGGTGGCGCGGCAACGGGTGGCGCGCGTCGCGACGCCGCTCTCTGAATCGCTCATTGTGGGTGGGGTTTGGGGGACCGTCTGCATCGCCGTTCGACATCACCGCGTCCATGTCGCCGGGTGATGTCACCGTTGTGGGGTCGGCTGCCGTCCATCAATCGTCGGAGACGAGTGGGGGAGCGGTTGCGCGAAATTCAACAAAACCTTGTCGTTCCCACCGTACAGGTTCGTTTAGGGGAACCGAAGTCGCTGCTCGTAGTGCTTCAAGCAGGGTTCAAGCAATCGTCAAGCCCATTCCTATTAGATCTCTCCAGCGACGTCACCTATGCCCGCTGTAGCGCTGACGTCCATTCCCCGACACATGAAAGCGGAACCGGGCGGGACCCCACCACACCGCCCGGTTCCATCCCCGATACCCCAACAGCATCCCCGCATTCAATCCCCGTTTCCCCGTCATACATCCCCTGCAAGCAACCCCAAGTGAACGACCGGCGAGTGAGCGTCCCCCATGGCGCATTCGCCGGTCTGTTTGCGTTTTCGGCTCTGCGCTACCCCTCGGTGCAGGTCGCCACTCACGAAGCCAACACCGTCGGTGGTCGTTAGACTGCCGATCCGTGAGTTTGATGTGGGAGGACTCATGACCAGCTTTGTGCGTTGTACCTACGCTGCGGTGCGCGTCCCGGCGGTTGCACCGCCCTATGACGCTGCTCATCTGCGTATCTGGTACCCGGCCGACGACGACTGCTCGATGGCGGAACGGGATGCTGGAGCGTTCCCCATCAAGGTGACGGGTGAGGCTCTACCGGTGGTGATCTTCCTCCCAGCCAATAATGTCCCCGTCGCTTCGTACAGTTGGGTGTTGACCTCGCTTGCTCGTGAGGCTGTCGTCGTCAGCCCCACGTGGGTGAGCGAAGTGTCGGGCGGTTCGATCGGCACCTCTGGAGGATTGGACCGTTCGGTGCTGGCGCCGAGCCTGTTCGGTCAAAGTCCGGCCTGTCCGGTCCTGACGCCGGTTCTCGACGCACTCAGCAACCTCGAAGGCCCCGTTCCTGCCGATGCGCTCGATTTGAGCCACGTTGTCGTTGGGGGGCATGCGGCCGGTGGAACCGCGGCGTTGCTCGGCGCCGATCCGGCCCAGGTGCCAGGGTTGAAAGGCGTTTTTAGCTATGCGGCACACACCCAGGCAGAAGCCACGCTGGGCTGGCCTCCCGACACCTTCCTGCCCATAGCGTTCCAAGGGCCGTTGCTGATGATGATGGGGAGCCGGGACGGGGTCATCACGGGCACGTCGCATCGGGCAGCTCCTGCAGGAAGGACCCATGACCCGGTGCGACGAACGTTCCGCCATGGAGTGGGCCTTGGGCGACCAGCCAGCTATTTGGCGACGTTCGTCGGAGCGAACCACATGCTCCCCGTCAGCCCACAGGACCCCACGACCGGACGCGGCTTTCTCGATCTCGACGAAGAGGGTGAGCCGGATTTGCTGAGGGCCGATTTGGTGGGGTTGGTCGGTGACTTCATCGGAATCGCTCTGCGGGCAGCACCCGCGGCATATCCCCTCCCACCCCGATCGACGGTTCGGATCGAACCTGGTGAGTAGTCGTTCTTCCCGGCGGACTACCCCGGTCCACACCTATGTCGTGCTTCGCCGCCCTGATCAGGGTTTTCAAGATCGGATCAGCTTTTGTCGAGTGCGCGAATTATGTGGACGCCTATGCCGATAGGGGGTGGGGGGAATTCTGTTCCTCGGCAATACCCTGACCGTGATGAGATGTCGCACTAATCGGGGTGTGTGCGGTTTTGCTAGGAGCTGCAGGACAGCATCGAGCAGCCGACTTTGGTGCGGGCCCAGTCAGGACGTTTTTCCGCCCATTTCTCGGCGCCGATCTGTGGGGTATAGGGCTGAGACAGGACCGTCTGAAGTTCGTTCACGACCGACGCGTCACCGTTCTCGGCAGCGTCGATTGCGAGTTGCGCCATGTAGTTGCGCAACACGTAGAGCGGATTGACCGCTTCCATGTCCGACCGTCTCGCATCGTCGGACCGACCATCCCGGGCGAGCCGCTGCCGGTAGAGGTCGATCCACGCCGACCACTGGCCGATGTTGGCCTCGAAATCGGCGACGTCATATGACGCGTGTCTGAAGCCATCACCGACCGCACCGTGCAACAAGTCGCTCGTCGATGACGACCGATCTGGCGACCCTGCCGCTCCGCTTGTTCCGGCTCCACGGTCCGTCGTCGGCCGATCGCTAGCGTCTGAGTGTGTCCAGGGCGCCGCGCCAGGGTCGGCGCTGGGTACGGCGCCCAAGGCACGGTAGAACAGGGTCATGTCGATCTCTGACTGTGCAAAGAGTTGCTCGAGGCCCGAAATGAGCTCGGTGTCGGCACGGGGATCGATGGAGGTAATCCCCAGTTTGGCGGCCATCGATGCACGCCAGAGTGCCGCCGCTTCGACCATAAAGCCGTCGATGATCTCCTGAAGCGGCTCCGGCGAATCCACCAGTGGGATCAAGGCGCTCGCCAAACAGGCCAGGTTCCATTGCGCGACCTGGGGTTGCGTCCCAAAGCGGTAACGCTTACGACCAGCGTCGGTCGTGTTGGGAGTCCAGTCAGGGTCGACGTTGTCGATCCATCCGTAGGGTCCGTAGTCGATCGTCAGACCGAGGATCGACATGTTGTCGGTGTTCATGACGCCATGGACAAAGCCCACACGCATCCAATGATCGATCATCACCGCTGTGCGATGCGCGACCTCCTTGAACCATTCGAGGTAGAGATCGGGGCCCCTCGCGCCGCTTGCTTAACACTCGGGAAACAGCGTCTTGATGGTGAAATCCGTGATCTGGCGGAGCAGTTCGATATCGCCTCTGCTGGCGGGGAGCTCAAAGTTGCCGAATCGAATGAACGATGGGGCGACGCGGCACACAACCGCTCCTGGTTCGGGCGCGGGATGACCGTCATAGAGCATGTCCCGAACGACATCGTCACCGGTGGTGACCAGGCTGAGTGCACGGGTCGTCGGTACGCCAAGATGAAACATGGCTTCGCTGCACAAGAACTCTCGGATCGAGGACCGCAAGACCGCTCGTCCATCGGCCCCCCGCGAGTAGGGCGTTGGTCCAGCACCCTTCAGTTGAAGTTCCCACCGGTTGGAGTCGGCGCCGAGCACTGCTCCGAGGTTGATCGCACGACCATCGCCAAGCTGACCCGCCCAATTGCCGAACTGATGTCCGCCGTAGGCCATGGCGTAGGGCGTCATCGATCCCAATGTGCGATTGCCCGAAAAGATCTCGGCGAACTCCGGGGTGTTGGCCGAGTCGTGGTCGATGCCGAGGGTTTCGAGCATTGGTTGGGAGACGGCTAGGACCTGTGGTGAGCGCGTGGGAGTCGGGTCGACGAAGGAATACGCGGCTCCTGAGACCTGGCGTCGTCGTGGCCCGTGTTCTGGGTCCCCGGGCAGCTCGTCGGTAAAGCGGCTGGTGATGTCGAGAACTGAAAGCATGCCCGGGTCAGTCATTTGAGTCCGAACACGGCTCGACGGCGACCCATTCCGTCCGCGGCCCCAGGCGGTGTCGCTGCGCTCCGCAGGTCAGTGTTCATGAGCAGAGCTCGGATCTGCACGCCGCGGGTACTTGTGGATCCAGTGAGCGATCCGTTGGTTGAGTTTGACCGGGAGTCGCCGGGTGAGTCCGCTCGCGAATTTGAGGTCCCATCCGACGAGGAGATGCACTGGCGACTTCGTAGGAGCCACGACAGAAACCACGACATCGGCCACCCGTTCGGGACGTACCTTGACGCCGAGGCGGGTGGCCGCGGGCGAGTCGGCGACCTGTTGGCCCATGGGCGTGTCGACGAAGCTCACCCAGACGTCGTACACGCTGATGTCGTACCGCTTCCATTCGACGGCGAGCGCTTCGGACAGCGCGGCGACCGCATGTTTGGTGGCGGCGTAGGTGGCAAACGACGGCACGCCGGTCATCGCGGATGCCGACGCCATGATGACAACGGTAGATCCCGCGGTGTCGACGAGGAGCGGGAACGCCGCATCGAGGCATCTGAGTACGCCACCAATGTTGACGTCAACCATGGCGAGATTCGCGTCCAGACCGATGTCTTCCCAATGACCGGAGCGGGCGATTCCAGCGCTGAGGAAGAGGAAATCGAGGCGCCCCTCGGTCGCTGCGATGTCGTCGAATGCGCGTCGCACCTGGTCGGTGTCGGTGACGTCAGCGACGAGGCAACGATGGCCGCCCCCCGCCAGCGACGGCAGGAGATCCGCGAGTGCGGTCTGATCGCGATCGATCGCGATCGTGTGAAAGCCCATTCGAGCCAATCGGTGAATAGTGGCCAGCCCGATACCCGAAGCCGCACCGGTCACAACAGCAACGTTGCCCTCAGTCGTCATATGTGAACCGTACCGCCTGAGACGCGTGGCGGATAGGCCGTACGCCATACCGAGATCGACTCGGGGCAACGATTGCTTAAGGCGTCAGCAATATCGACCGATTGACCTCGAAAGCCCCCGCCACAGAGGAATGGGTCATGATAAGCACCGTGAAAAGCTGGCCGCGTTGGCTGGCGATCAGTATGGTCATCGCCGTCGTCGCTGGTATCGCCGTTATGGCGCAGCGTTCGGCCGTGGCGTCGAGTCTCGGGCTCCGTATGGAAACCGTTACACCGATGCCCGTCAACCCGGGTGACCCCATCAAATTCGTGCTCAGCTACGAGTGTGTCGGTATCGACGGGGGTTGTGATGGGGCGACGGTCGTCGACCAGCTTCCCAATGCCTTCTCGCATGACGCTGCAGATGTGACGTGGGCCTACGACGAAGGCGCCAACCACATTTCGGGCGCGAATTACGATGCCGCAACCGGTCAGATCACCTTTAGCTTCTTCGATGCGCCGAGCTTCCAAGGTGGTTCGAGCGGCACGATCGAAGTCTTCGCGGTCTTCAAGGCAGGTCTCCCAGACGGGACCTCCGCCTCCAACAGCGCGGTCTTCAGCGCACCGAACCAGACCGATGTCAACGCGAGTGCAAGCGCCACGTTGTCGACATCGACCACGCCGGAGATGAACGCCTGGAAGAACACCCTGCTGTCCTCGGTCGACGTTGGATCGGTGATCCCCTGGGAGTTCGGTTGGCAGAACACAGGTGGGGTCGTGATCGACCGCTGGACCGCGGTCGACACCTTTGACCCCGCCGTCGTCGATGTTGTATCGATCGACATCGGCACGGCTGGCAACTCTCCGGGTGCCGACATCGGCGCGGAGCTCGCGTACGCGACAACAGCGAACGCTACGTTGGTGACGGCTGGAACCTTCACCCTCACCGACGCCCAACAGACCATCGAAGTTGCCGACCTGGGCCTGGCTAATGGTGAGCAGATCACCCAAGTCGTTCTGACCTACACCGGGGTACCGGTCGGGTTTTCGCAGAGTTCGACGGGAGGCGAACGACCGGTCGTTCGAACAGAAGTGGTCAGCATCCCCGTCGACGGCCAGATCGACAACTGCGTCGAATTCATCGGTACCGAAGACAATGCGGACTTCTACGACGAAACCAGCTGTGCGACTTCATACGACGCAGACGTGGTAGCTGGACATCCCTATAAGGAGGCCGACAAGAACCTTGCCAAGATCGGCGACGTTGTGACCTACACCCTGTATGTCGAAAACGATGACTCCGCATCTGTGCCGCTCGATTCCCCCATGGCGGTCGACCTGCTTGCCGAGGGCACGTCCTATGTGGTCGGCTCATGGTCATTCGACGCCAATGGCCTAGCGATCGAGCCGCCCGAGTTTATGGCCACCGACGATTACAACGGTTCGGGACGGACCCTGCTCACCTGGGAGTTCACCAGCAGTTTCCAACCTGGCGATGTTGTCGAACTCACCTACCAAGTGGTCATCACCGACGGCGCCGCACCCGGTACCACGCTGTCCAACGTGGCAGCGATGTACCCCTCTGGCCTCCCCGATGGCGTTATCGAACTGTTCAATGCCTGCGGTTCACCGTCCTACGACAACGAGTTCGACCTCGACGGTGACGGCCAGGTCGGCGATCGTGCCCAGCGCACCGGCGACCGTCTGTGCACCACACAAGCCGACGTCGACGCAGTGGCGGCCACACCCGCCGCACTCGAATCGGTGAAGTGGGTCAAGGGGCAGCTAGACGCAGATTGGACGCAGTTTCCCGACGTTGGCGAAACCGTCGATGGCGGGTCGGTGGATTACCAACTCCGTGTTGCGAACATCGGGACCGACTCGGTGACCGATCTGGTCTATATCGATGTGCTGCCCCACGTTGGTGATGTCGGTGTGTTGGACGCTACCGCTCGGCAGACCGAGTGGACGCCGGTGCTCAACTCTGCTGTCGAAGCTGTCGACCCGAACACCGGCAATGTGGATCCAAACGTTGAGGTGTCATATTCGACGCAGACAAACATCTGCCGCACCGAGCTCGGTTTTGAGCCTGCGGATTGTGTCGACGCTCAGTGGAGCACCGACCTCCCCGCCGACATCACCTCGGTCACAGCGCTCAAGTTCAACTTTGGCGACGCCGTGCTCGCTCCTGGTGATGAACGTGCGCTGACCTGGCGTATGCGAGCACCTGTGGACGCACCGACCGACGGTGAGATCGCCTGGAACTCGTTCGCCTACGCGGCGACGACCGTGAACGGCGGAACCTCGTTGGCTGCTGAACCGTTGAAGGTCGGGATGAGAATCAACCCCGCTCCACCGGCGTTGTTTGGCGACTACGTGTGGATGGATGCAAACGGCGATGGCATTCAAAACGATGGCGCAACCGCTGGCGTCAACGATGTCCGGGTAGAGCTGTATCAGCCAGGACCTGACGGCGCGATCGGCGGAGGCGATGACGTCCTGGTCGACTTCGCCTACACCGCGAACGACAATGCCGGCAACCCTGGCTACTACCTGTTTTCTGGCTTGGACGCCGGCGACTACTTCGCGGTCTTCACGGCGCCGATTGGCGTGGGTGCAAGCCCCGCAGACCAGGGTGGTGACGATGCGCTGGATAGCGATGCAACCGCCGGCCTCGGTGGCTACAGCGGATTGGTGACGCCCATCACGACCTTGGCCGCTAGCGATGAGGATCGCACATGGGATGTCGGCTTGGTCGAAGGAGTGGTGCCAACGACCACCACGGTCGCTTCCACCACCACGACGACCGCTGCGCCGACCACGACGACCGTCGCTCCGACAACGACCACCACGGTCGCATCGACGACAACCAGCACCGCAGCGCCGACGACGACCACGACTGCGGCTCCGACAACGACAACCGCTGCGCCGAGCACGACCACGACTGCTGCTCCGACCACGACGACTGCTGCGCCGACTACGACGACGACTGCGGCTCCGACAACGACGACCGCTGCGCCGACCACCACCACTCAGGCGCCGACTACCACGACGACCGAAGCACCCAAACAGGGAAGCATCGGCGACACGGTGTTTGCTGATCTCGACGCAGACGGGGTTCAGGATGAAGGTGAAGCCGGTATCGCTGGCATCACGGTGATCCTCGAACAGGTCGATGGAGCCGACCGCACACAGGTCGCGACCGCCGTGACCGATGCGGACGGCAACTACACATTTGATGGTCTGGACGCTGGTCAGTACGTCGTGTCGTTCCTCTCCCCGACCGATCATGGCGTCTCGCCGGCCAACGCTGGTGCCGATGACGCCAAAGACTCAGACGGAGTCGTCTCGGGGGACGAAACGATCGATGGCGTTGACTACAACAGGTTGAGCACCGACGTCATCGAGCTCGCCGAAGGTCAAACTGACGCCTCGTGGGATCAGGGCCTTATTCCTCCCGCGACGATCGGCGACTTCGTGTGGCTCGACGCGAACGAAAACGGACTTCAAGATGATGGTGAGCTCGGTCTTGGCGGCATTGAAGTTGTTCTGGTGCGCGTCGGCGACGACGGTGACGAGGTCGTCGACCGAGTGACCACAGACTCTGACGGCCGCTACACCTTTGTCGGTGTCGAACCCGGTGACTACAAGGTCCGCTTCCTCGTACCCGCAACCTATGACCCCGCCTCCGCCAATGAGGGTGACGACAACACCCGCGATTCCGACGGCAGCGTCGTGGACACCATCGAGATCGACGGCGTGAAGTACTACGTCGTTGAGACTGCGGTGACGAGCGTCGCTCCGGGCGAGGTCGATGACACCCTCGACCAAGGGCTGATGTCGGCGAGTGATGAGCCCATCGACCTGGAGCTCAACAAGAGCGTCGGAGAGCTGATCGACGGTGTCGCGGACTGGACCTTTGACATCTCAAACATCGGGAGCACCGTCGCTGAGGGGCCGATCGTCATGACCGATGACCTTCCTGACGGGCTGACCGTCAAGGAGACCTCGGAGCCTGACGGCTGGACCTGCTCGGTTGCCGACCAGGTGTTGCGCTGTTCGACCGAAGCATCGATGGCGCCCGGTGACACCGCCACCATCGTGGTGAGGACGGCCGTCGACGCGACGCCCGGCATCACCCTGGTGAACGACGCCATCGTGGCTGGCCAAGGTGTCGACAAGAACCCGGACAACAACAGCGATTCCGCCGAACTGCCCATCCCTGACGCGCCGCTGACCGACGTTTCGATCTCAAAGACCGTCGAACCATCGTCGGACGCGTCGACGGCCACCTGGGTTGTGGAGGTCACCAATGAAAGCGACGTTCCTGCCGAAGACCTCAAAGTGGTCGACTACCTGCCGTCCACGATGACCTTCGCGGATGCCCAGGGAGACGGGTGGACCTGCGCAGCGGACGGTGACGAGGTGACGTGTCTGTACGATCAGGCCCTGGAAGGTGGCCAATCAGCTTCCTTCCGGATGACGACCGCTGTCGATGCACCTTCAGGATCGATCGTGGAAAATCGCGCGGTCGCATCCGTATCCAACCAAGAATCGTCACTCGACAACAACGAAGCAACCGCGGAGTACTCGGTACCCCAGGTTGGAGGCGAAGTCGCCTTCACCGGTGTCAACAGCTTGCGGATGGCAACCGCAGCACTCTTGCTGGTGCTCGGTGGAGGGCTGTTCTTGGCGTCTCGCCGTCGGTCGCTCGGGTAGGGCTGGCCCGGTTGGTTCGCCCATCACAACGGGCTGAGGACGGTGACGGGGAGACCGTTCCGCCCAGAATGTAGGTCCAAATAAGGCATGAACTCATGTAGCGGGGGTGGTCCAAACTGGGATCGCCCCCGCTTGTGTAGTGCTCCGCGTTGGGGTTCACCGACCAGAGCTGGCCCATACCCAGGGAAAACATTCCTCAAGGCCCATCTTGACCAAACCGATACCTCTCGTGTTGTCGAAGCCTTCGGGCTCGACGTCAGACGATGAAGGAGCGGGTGGGATGGTCAGCGCACAGGTCATGCAGCGCAAGGGTGTTCGGTTGTTGGCTCTGAGTGCCGCGTTAGCGGTGCTTGTCAGCATTGTCGTGCTACCTAAGTTGGTCTCGCGAGCCGATGCTGGCGACGTGGCAATAACAGCGATCGCGTTCGTGGACCTCAACGCAGACGGTGAATGGCAGCCAGGAGAGCTGGTCTTTACCGACATCGAGGTCGATGCATACGACGCTTCGGGAAACTCCGTTAGCGGGGTACTCGACTCTGCGACCGAACAGTTCACCCTCGACACGTCCACACTGGACGGTGCGGGAGCGTTGGTCGATGAGTACCGCATCGAATTCCACACGGTGGCCGCGCCCTACGTGTTCTCAGCTCAGGGTTCTTCGCTAGACCCGGCCGCGCTTGCCCAGGGCGGCGGCTCGGTGCAGTTCGCGTCACCCGGTGACACGGTGTACGTCGCCGTGCACGATCCCGCTGCCTACTGCCAAGACAATCCGCAACTCGTGACCAACTGCTACGTCGTCGGAGATCAACTAACCGACACCAACAGCGGGATGGACACCCTCGTTGCCATCAACAACGCGTGGGGCAACGACGGTACGAACGCTCCGATCGACAACAACTTTGACTCGTGGCAGGTGGATGAGACCGGTACTCCCAACGACCCCATCCACGTCGCTCTGGCGAACCAAATCGGGACTACCTGGGGTCTCGCCTGGAATCAGAACACCAACGAACTGTATGCAGCGTCGTATTTGAAGGCCTTCACGGGCTATGGCCCCGGCGGTCCCAACGCGATCTACCGAATCCCTGTCGACCCCTACACCGGTCTGGTGTCGGGTGCGATCACCGTGTTTGCTCATGTCGGAACTTCGATCGGCTACGACCCCGCAACCGGGCAGTTCGACAAGACCTATAACGCCACCGGCGGGACCGACGGCGTCGACGTGTGTGATGACCAACACGGCCTTGGTACTGACCTGACCCGGCCGATCTACACGGCGGAAGTCTGGTCCAATGTGATGAAGTGCTCCTTTGGAGACGTGGATATCTCCCTGGATGGTTCCACGCTGTATGTCACCTCGCTAAAGAACCGAGACGTTCTGTCGTTCGATACGGCAACCGGCAACATGGTTGACAGTGACCATTTCGACCCGAGTCTCGTGGCTGACATTTGCCCCAACTACGCGGATGATGCATGGATTTTTGCCACCGGGGTTAACGACGATGACCTACTCCACATCGGTGGTATCTGTAGTGGCGAAACCGATCTCGACGGGGCCGATGTCTGGGCGTTTGTGTATACCCTCGACCCAGGAACCAACACGTGGACACGCGTGTTCGATACCCAAATGTCAGATGACTACAAGGCCAACGTTTACCCATGGTCGCCTGACTACACCCAGACGCGCCAGTGGTTCCTCGAGCCGACGATCGACAATGCAACGGTCGAAACCGAGTACTTCTCAGCAGCGCACGACACCCAAATGACCGATATCGAATTCTTCGGCTCCGACCTCACGCTCGGTTTCCGTCCTCGTTCGGGAGACCAACTCGGCCGCAACATTCCAGACCCAATCAATCCGTTGGCGCTGATCACGGCCACCGCTAGGGGCGGGGACATCATGTGTGTGGCATGGGACGATGCCACCAGCAGCTACGTCAGGGAACTCGATTCACGATGCGGTGATCGCGAGATCGATCCCGCATTGCGAAACGTCGACCTCAACAACGACGGCTGGGTCGACGCTGGCCCCGGTTTGGGTCACGCGCGCAGCGATAACCAGTTCTACTGGGGCAGCGGCGCGAATACGGTGTACCCAGGTGGCCTCCACGCGGAACCGGTCTACGGCGGACTCTCGCAGGTGAATACTCGACCTCTCGCGTTCACCGGTTTGAATCCACCGGATGCATTTGGAGGGTTTGTCTGGAACACCGGCGGTATTGGTTTCGTCAACCAGATCGACGGCTCACCCGAACGGGTCTACCTCCTCTATGGGAACGACTACATCCAGAACGGTGAGTTCACCAACGCCTTCTTCGGGAAGGCGAACGGTCTGGGCGACATCGAGTCATTGTGTGTCGCCGCACCGATGCAGTTGGGCAACTACGTCTGGTTCGATGCAGACGGTGATGGTGTTCAAGATCCGGGCGAGCTTCCGGTGACTGGTGCGACCGTCAATCTGTATACGGCTGGCGGTGCTCTTCTGGCGACGGCTGTGACCGATGCGGAAGGGCACTACCTGTTCTCTTCGCTCGGTCCAGATGGACTTCCCGGTAACGCGGATGACGTCTTTGCTGCTGGCGACGATCTCGTGATTCGGATGGACGAACCGACCGACTTCACTGCTGGCGGGGTCCTTGAAGCGTGGAACCTCACCGTCGTTGGCGTGGACGATGGTTCGGCGCCGACACCTGATGACCAGGACTCCGATGGGGTCATGGCAGACGTTGCAGCGATTGGTCAGGCCTACCCCGAGATCGAACTTCAAGCGGGTGCACCTGGTTGGAACGACCACACCTTTGACTTCGGTTACACCCAGGTGGTGCCTCCAACCACCACGACTGCGGCGCCGACTACGACGACGGTTGCCCCGACGACCACGACCGTGGCTCCGACCACGACGACGGTTGCTCCGACGACCACGACGACGGTGCTGCCGACCACGACGACTGTGGCTCCGACGACTACGACGGCGGTACTGCCGACGACGACCACAGTTCTTGGCGCGACGACCACCACGGTTGCGGGTGCCACGACGACGACTGTGGCTCCTACGACGACGACCACGGTCGCGCCGACTACGACAACGACGCTTGCGCCGACCACGACGACTATTGCTCCGACGACTACGACGACGCTTGCGCCGACCACGACAACCATCCTGCCGACGACTTCGACGGTGGCTCCGACGACTACGACCACCGTGCCTGGTGCGACGACTTCGACGGTTGTGTCGACTACGTCTTCGTCGAGTGTTGTGCCGGTGTATGACTTGGCGTTGGTGAAGTTGTTGGTGTCTGAGGGTGTGGTGTCGCCTGGTGATTTGGTGACGTTTGAGGTTGGTGTCCGTAATCAGGGTGATGTGGCTTCTGGTGCGGTGACGATCACGGATACGTTGCCTGTTGGTTTGACGTTTTCTGGGGTGGATTCGCCTGGTTGGACGGATCTTGGTGGCGGTGTCGTCGAGCATGTCGTGCCGGTTGATGTTGCTGCTGGTGGGACGTACACGGTGGAGTTGTCGGCGACGGTTGATGCTGGGTTCTCTGGTGTGTTGGTGAACAACGCGGAGATTTCGTCTGATTCGGGTGATGATGAGGACTCGACGCCGGATGCGGATATCGATAATGACGCGACGGTTGATCGTGAGTCGTTGACCGATCTCGATATTGATGTTGACCCCGGTGACGAGGATGATCACGACATCGCGATCGTGATGGCGGGTCCGATCCCGACCACGACCACAGTTGCTGGTGCTACTACAACCACGTTGGTGTCGACGACCACGACGTCGACGGTTCTGGGAGCCACGACGACTGTTGCTCCGACCACGACGACTGTGCCTGGTGCGACCACCACGACTGTTGCTCCGACGACGACGACCGTCCTGCCGACGACTTCGACGGTTGTGTCGACTACGTCTTCGTCGAGTGTTGTGCCGGTGTATGACTTGGCGTTGGTGAAGTTGTTGGTGTCTGAGGGTGTGGTGTCGCCTGGTGATTTGGTGACGTTTGAGGTTGGTGTCCGTAATCAGGGTGATGTGGCTTCTGGTGCGGTGACGATCACGGATACGTTGCCTGTTGGTTTGACGTTTTCTGGGGTGGATTCGCCTGGTTGGACGGATCTTGGTGGCGGTGTCGTCGAGCATGTCGTGCCGGTTGATGTTGCTGGTGGGACGTACACGGTGGAGTTGTCGGCGACGGTTGATGCTGGGTTCTCTGGTGTGTTGGTGAACAACGCGGAGATTTCGTCTGATTCGGGTGATGATGAGGACTCGACGCCGGATGCGGATATCGATAATGACGCGACGGTTGATCGTGAGTCGTTGACCGATCTCGATATATTGATGACCCCGGTGACGAGGATGATCACGACATCGCGATCGTGACGGTTGCTACGCCAGCAACCACCACGACGACCACGACGACGACGACGGTGGCGCCGACCACGACGACTGTTCCAGGAGCGACGACGACGGTGGCTCCGACCACGACGACGGTTCCTGGTGCGACCACGACGACGGTTCCTGGTGCGACCACGACGACTGTTCCAGGAGCGACGACGACGGTGGCTCCGACCACGACGACGGTGGCTCCGACTACGTCTTCGTCGAGTGTTGTGCCGGTGTATGACTTGGCGTTGGTGAAGTTGTTGGTGTCTGAGGGTCCGTTTATGGCGGGTGGTGAGGTCGAGTTTTCGTTGTTGGTGCGGAATCAGGGTGACGTGACCGCGAATCTGATTGAGGTGACTGACACCCTGCCTGCTGGCATGTCCCTCGCTGATGGGAATGCTGGCTGGGTGGCTTCTAGTGATGGTCGTTCCGCGGTGTTTACCTCGACTGATGCGTTGGCGCCGGGCGAGACGTTGACGGTGCCGTTGGTTCTTGTGTTGGATGACGCGTCGTTGGGTGCGTATGCCAACGTCGCGGGTATTAGTGATGACGATGGTGATGATAAGGATTCATCGACGGGGCCGGGTACTGATGATCCGGTTGTGGATCAGACTGATGGGTCTGGTCTGGATGTTGATCAGGTCCCTGGCGATGAAGACGATTCCGATATTGCTGTGTTCACGGTTCCGCCAGCATCGATCGGTGATCGTGTTTGGTCTGACCTCGACGGCGACGGCATCCAAGATGACAACGAGCCGGGTGTCCCTGGGATCACGGTGATCTTGGAGAAGGTCGTTGATGGTGTACAGATCGAAGTTGCTTCGACGGTGACCTGATGCTGATGGTGAGTACCTGTTTGAGGGGTTGGAGCCTGGTGACTATTGCATCAAGTTCCTGCTGGATGAAGACATGGTTGCTTCACCTGCGGATGCGGGAACAGACGACGCGGCCGACAGTGACGGGATTGTTGAGGGTGATGTCGTTCGGGATGGTGTGACCTACCAAGCGGTCAAGACTGAAGCGACGACGTTGGAGCCGGGCGAAACGGATCTGACGTGGGATCAGGGCATCGTGCCGCCGGTCCCGCCAGCGTCGATTGGTGACAAGGTCTTCTCCGATATTGATGGTGACGGCATCCAAGATCCTGGTGAGCCTGGTATCCCTGGTGATGATCGTGATCCTCGAACGAGTCGTCGACGGTGAACAGATCGAAGTGACTTCGACGGTGACCGATGCCGATGGTGAGTACCTGTTCGAGGGGTTGGAGCCTGGCGATTATTGCATCAAGTTCCTGCTGCCTGCCGATGCTGAACCTGCTTCGCCTGCGGATGCGGGAACTGACAGACCTGGCCGACAGTGACGGGATCGCTGAGGGTGACGTCGTCGGGATGTGTGACCTACCAGGCGGTCAAGACTGAAGCGACGACGTTGGAGCCTGGCGAAACGGATCTGACGTGGGATCAGGGCATCGTGCCGCCGGTCCCGCCAGCGTCGATTGGTGACAAGGTCTTCCGATATTGATGGTGACGGCATCCAAGATGAGGGTGAGCCCGGTATCCCGGGGGTGATCGTGATCCTCGAACGAGTCGTTGATGGTGAACAGATCGAAGTGACTTCGACGGTGACCGACGCTGACGGGAACTACCTGTTCGAGGGGTTGGAGCCTGGTGACTATTGCATCAAGTTCCTGCTGCCTGCCGGCGCTGACGGCTTCGCCTGCGGATGCGGGTTCTGACGACGCTGCCGACAGTGACGGGATCAGTTGAGGGTGATGTCGTCCGGGATGGTGTGACCTACCAAGCGGTCAAGACTGAAGCGACGACGTTGGAGCCGGGCGAAACGGATCTGACGTGGGATCAGGGCATCGTGCCGCCGGTCCCGCCAGCGTCGATCGGTGATCGTGTTTGGTCTGACCTGGATGGTGACGGCATCCAAGATCCTGGTGAGCCCGGTATCCGGGGATCATCGTGATCCTTGAGCGAGTCGTCGACGGTGAACAGATCGAAGTGACTTCGACGGTGACTGACGCTGATGGTGACTACCTGTTTGAGGGGTTGGAGCCTGGCGACTACTGCATCAAGTTCTTGCTACCTGCTGACGCGACTGCTTCGCCTGCGGATGCGGGTTCTGACGACGCTGCCGACAGTGACGGGATTGTTGAGGGTGATGTCGTTCGGGATGGTGTGACCTACCAAGCGGTCAAGACTGAAGCGACGACGTTGGAGCCTGGTGAGCAGGATCTGACGTGGGATCAGGGCATCGTGCCGCCGGTCCCGCCAGCGTCGATCGGTGATCGTGTTTGGTCTGACCTCGATGGTGACGGCATCCAAGATCCTGGTGAGCCGGGTATCCCTGGGATCATCGTGATCTTCGAACGAGTTGTCGATGGTGAACAGATTGAAGTTGCTTCGACGGTGACTGATGCTGATGGTGAGTACCTGTTCGACGGGTTGGAGCCTGGTGAGTATTGCATCAAGTTCTTGCTGCCGGTGGATGCGATGGCTTCGCCTGCTGATGCGGGTTCTGACGACGCTGCTGACAGTGATGGTGTTGGTGATGTCGTTCGGGATGGTGTGACCTACCAAGCGGTCAAGACCGAAGCGACGGTTGATTGATGCTGGCGCAGGATCTGACGTGGGATCAGGGCATCGTGCCAGCTGTTGAGCCAGCGTCGATCGGTGATCGTGTTTGGTCTGACCTCGATGGTGACGGCATCCAAGATGGCGACGAGCCAGGTATCCCTGGGATCATCGTGATCCTCGAACGAGTTGTCGATGGTGAACAGATCGAAGTTGCTGACACCGGTGACTGATGCTGATGGTGAGTACCTGTTTGAGGGTCTGGAGCCTGGTGAGTACTGCATCAAGTTCTTGCTACCGGCTGGCGCGACGGTTTCGCCTGCTGATTCTGGGGTCTGATGACGCTGCCGACAGTGACGGGGTCAGCGAGGGTGATGTCGTTCGGGATGGTGTGACCTATCAGGTATACAAGACGATCGCGACGACGTTGGATGCTGGTGAGCAGGATCTGACGTGGGATCAGGGTGTTGTGCCTGGGGAGGATCCTGTTGATTTGCAGATTTCGAAGACTGTTGAGTTGTTGTCGCCGAGTTTGGCTGAGTGGTCGTTGACGGTGAAGAACTTGTCTGATCGGTCTGCGAAGGGTCCGATTGTGGTGACTGATCAGATGCCGGTTGGGTTGGTCTATACCGATGCGCAAGCTCCTGATGGTTGGGTGTGTTCGCCTGATGGTCGTGACCTGAGCTGCATTCTTGATGCGGATCTGGAAGCGGATAGTGAAGCGGTGATTGTTGTGGAGACGTCGGTGGATGTTCCTGCGGGGACGAAGTTGACGAATAACGCGGCGGTTGCTGGGGCTGAGGTTGAGGCGTCGACGGATAACAATGCTGATGATGCGTCGATCACGGTGCCTGATGAGGGTGAGGCGATCACTGATTTGGTGATTAGTAAGTCGGCTCGGAGTGCTGATCAGGCTGGGAATGTGGTTTGGGATATTGAGGTGACCAACGTTTCTGATGTCGATGCTGCGAACCCGAAGGTGACAGACCAGTTGCCAGCCAGCCACTCTCAAGTTTGTGAAGGCCGAGGGTGATGGTTGGGACTGCGTGGCTGACGGTCAGCTCGTGACGTGTGACGCTGCTGAGGTGTTGTCGGCTGGAGCAACCGCTGCGTTCGTGATCGAGACGTCAGTGGATGCTGATCCTGGTTCGATCATCACCAACGAAGCGATCGTGTCGACAGCGACAGCGGAACGCACCGAAGACAACAACACCGACACCGCCGAAATCGCGACGGCTACAGAGTCGCTCGGCCAAGCGCCTTCGTCGCCAGTCGCGTTCACCGGAGCTAACAGCCTGCGTTTGGCGGTTGGCGCCATGATGCTGATTCTCGGCGGTGTTGCGCTCGTCGCACTCCGACGCAGGCGCCTTGGTAACCGATAGCTGACACGAGGGCTCGCCGCCTGTTGAAGCGAACCAACTCACGACCCGGACGGCCGGGAGGGATGCACAATCGTGTTCCCTCTCGGCCGTCCGTCGCGCTGACTCGTTCCCGGAGCGTCGACGTCGCTGCGCCGTCCCGGCTCTACGTCCAGCTCACAGATCCATCTCTTGATGTGAAGCTGAGCCCTTCGAAACTTGGCTTTAGTGATCGATTGAAAGAACCGATACCTAAGACCAGCACCCCCGATGTTTCTTGATGGTGTGTTGATGAAGGAGCGGTTCTTATGTTTGGTACGCGTGTTGCCTTGAGAAGCTCGATCAGGATTGTGGCGATCATCGCCGCGCTTCTCATCGCTGCCAGCATCGCGGTTTTGCCTCAGCTCGTTTCCCGCGCAGACCCTGCTGATGATCCCATGACCGCGATTGCTTTTGTTGACTTGAATGCCGATGGCGAATGGCAGCCTGGCGAGAGCCGCTACACCGACCTCCAAGTCAGCGTGTACGACAGCGAGGGCAATTCGGTCGACGGTGTTCTCGACACTGCAACGAACTCGTTCGGCATCGATACGTCATCGTTGGATGCTGGCGGCCTGTTGGTCGACCAGTACCGGGTGGAGTTTCATTCGCTGACGGCCCCGTTCGTCTTTTCGGCTCAAGGACAGTCGATCGATCCGGCCGCGATTGCTCAGAGCGGCAGTTCGGTCCAGTTCGCGTCGCCAGGCGACACGGTCTACGTGGCGGTCCACGACCCGACAGCCTTCTGTCAAGACAACCCCTGAACTTGTGACGAACTGCTACGTCTCGGGTGACCAGTTGACCGACCAAAACGCAGGCATGGACACGCTGGTCTCCGTTGAATACAACTGGGGTAACGACGGGACCAATGCGCCTATCGACAGCAACCTTGCATCGTGGCAGGTCGACGAGAACGGTGATCCTGCCGCCCCGGACACATTGCGTTGGCCGAAGAGATCGGTACCACCTGGGGACTCGCTTGGAACCGCGAAAGCAACGAGCTGTACGTAGCGTCATATCTCAAGATGTTCACCGGTTTTGGCCCCGAAGGCCCGAACGCGATCTATCGCGTTCCTGTCGACCCCTACACCGGTCAGGTGAACGGTGCAGTCTCGCTGTTCGCTCGCGTCGGCGACTCGACTGGGTACAACCCCGCCACAGGAAACTTCGACAAGTCGTTTCCTGGGACTGGCGGAACCGGAGGCGTCGACGTCTGTGACGACATGCACGGATACGGCACTGATCTGACCGAACCGGTCTATAACGACACGTTGTGGACAAATGTCATGAAGTGTTCGTTGGGTGACATCGACGTTTCCCCTGACGGTTCAACCCTGTACGTCAGCTCACTTAAGAACCGAGACATTCTGAGCTTCGACACCGCTACCGGCAACCTCGTCGATACCGATACTTTTGCTCCATCGCTCGTTGCGGACATTTGCCCCAACTACAACGAAGACGTGGATCTTCGCGACCGGCGTGAACGCCGACGGTCTGCTCCACGTCGGTGGTGTGTGCTCGGGTGAAACCGACCAGAATCCCGATCAGGTGCATCCATTCGTGTACACGCTCGACCCCGCGACGGACACGTGGACACGGGTGTTTGACACACCGATTCAGGACGCCGCTGGCGGTTCGGCCAACAGCTACAAGTGGATCAGCCCATGGGAGACCAGCTATGCGAGCCTACGCCTCGGGTACCCAGATATTGACACCGCAGACCCAGGCTCAGCTAAGTACATGTCGGCTAACGATACGCAGCTGACAGATATCGAGTTTTTGGCAACGACCTCACTCTTGGTTTTCGGTCTCGTTCGGGGATGCGCTGGGACGCTCGATTCCCGATCCGGTGCGCACCGACGTCGCTGTGAGCGGAAACTCACATGGTGGCGACCTGATGTGCGTGTGGTGGGACAGCTCGACAAGCGAGTACAAGCTCGAGAGCAACGGTCAGTGCGGTCCCGACCGTCAATACGACCCAGCCCTATGGGACCCAGGCGTTGGCCCAGGTCTCGGTCATGCGCGCGCCGAGAAAATGAGTTCTATTGGGGTGATGGTGCCAACAGCGTCAACCCAGGTGGCATACACGATGAGCCGGTGTTTGGCGGCTTGTCACAAGTCAACACTCGACCGCTGGCCTTTACCGGCCTGAACCCACCGGATGCGCTGGGGGGCAACTTGGTCAACACGGGCGGAATTGGTTGGGCGAACTCTTTGAACGGTGAGACTTTCAAGGCATACCTGCTCTATCAAGCCATTAAGAACGGAACGGGTGCCTTTCAGGCGAACTTCTTCGGCAAGGCGAACGGTCTGGGCGATCTCGAGTCGTTGTGTGTTGCCGCTCCGATGCAGCTCGGAAACCGGGTGTGGTTCGATCTGGACGGCGACGGTATTCAAGATCCAGGAGAGAAGCCTGTTGTGGGCGCGACCGTCAATCTCTACGACGTGACGGGCGCTCAGATCGGTACCACCACGACCAACGCTGACGGCGTCTATCTGTTCTCATCGCAGGGTGTCGACGGTCTGCCCGGAAACGCTGACGATCTGTGGGCGCCAGGTGAAGATCTTGTCGTTCGGATGGATAATCCCGTCGATTTCGCTGCTGGCGGGGTGTTGTATGGCTGGCAGCTCACGCCCGATAGCGCTGACGACGGTTCTGCCCCGACGACCGATGATCAGGACTCCGACGGTGTCTCGGGTGATGTTCTCGCTCTGGGGAGGGCCTTCCCCGAGATCGAACTGACTGCAGGTACGTCTGGTTGGAACGACCACACCTTTGACTTTGGGTACCGCACGATCGACCTTGCGTTGACCAAGGTGTACACGTCGGATACGTCGGGGACGACCGATGATGGTGTGGTCGACGCCGGAGGCTCGGTGACGTACACGATCACGGTGATCAACCAGTCGGTATTGGACGCCACCGATGTCCAGGTCGTTGATTACCTCCCGTCTGGATTCACTCTGGATGACGCCGCCTGGGTCTCGACCGGAACGTCGACCGCTGAGCTGGCGACGCCGATCGCGTTGCTGGCTGCGAATACCTCTACGACGGTGACGATCACGTTGAAGGCAGATTCACCGTTTGCTGGAACTGCGACGGCGCAGGAGCCTGGAACCGGTGATGACTGGTTCGTCAACGTTGCCGAAATTGCGTCGTTCCTGGACGCTGATGGCAATCCTGCGGCTGATATTGACTCGACGCCAGACACCGATCCGGGCAATGACGTGGGCGGCGTCGTGGGCACCGACAGTGATGACCACGTCGCCGACGACGGTGTGGACACCGACGGCGATGGAATCGTCGATGAGGACGACCAAGACCCCGCACCGGTGAAGATTGGTCAGATCGTCGCGCCGACGACAACGACCACCACCGCTGCGCCGACGACCACGACGACGGCGGCACCGACGACCACGACGACTGTTGCGCCGACGACCACGACGGTAGCCCCGACTACGACGACTGTTGCGCCGACAACTACGACCACCGTCGCTCCAACCACCACAACGACTGCTGCGGTGACGACCACCACGGTGGCTGGGGCTACGACGACGACCATGGCCCCGACGACCACGACGACTGTTGCGCCGACGACCACGACGACGACCGTGGCACCAACCACAACCACGACGGTGGCTCCGACGACGACAACGGTTGCGCCGACGACTACCACGACCCTTGCGCCGACGACGACCGTGGCTCCCGCAACGACGACGACAGTGGCTCCCACAACGACGACAACAGCAGCACCGCCGACCACGACGACGGCAGCCCCGATCTATGACCTGGCCTTGGTCAAGGTCTTGACGTCGGCAGCTACGGTGGCACCTGGCGATCTTGTGACCTTTGAGGTCGGCGTGCGCAACCAAGGCGATCTGCCGTCCGGCGCTGTCACGATCACCGACACCCTGCCGGCGGGTCTGACCTTCTCGGCGGCCGACTCACCGGGCTGGACCGACCTCGGCGGAGGCGTCGTGTCTCACGACGTGACCGTCGATATCGCCCCGGGCGGGACATACACCGTCCAGTTGTCAGCCACCGTTGACGCCGGTGTGACGGGTGTGTTGGTGAACAACGCCGAGATCTCCTCGGACAGCGGCGACGACGAAGACTCGACCCCTGACGCGGTGGTCGATGATCCGACGATTGATCGTGAGTCGTTGACGGATCTCGATATTGATGTTGAGACCGGTGATGAGGACGACGCTGATATTGCGTTGGTAACCGTCGCGGTTCCTGCGACGACCACGACAGCTGCTCCGACAACGACTGTGGTTCCGACCTCGACGACGACGGTTCCCGGGGCTACGACGACGACGATGGCGCCGACCACGACGTTGGCGCCGACCACGACGTTGGCTCCGACGACGACGATCTTGGTGCCGACGACCGTGGTCGGCACGACGACCAGTGTCGCCCCAACGACTACGACGACGGTTGCTCCGACAACGACGACGACGGCTGCGCCTGTGTATGACTTGGCGTTGGTGAAGTTGTTGAAGTCGGCTGGGACGGTTGCTTCTGGTGATGTGGTGACCTTTGAGGTCGCGGTTCGTAATCAGGGTGATGTGTCGTCTGGTGCGGTGACGATTACGGATTCGTTGCCGGCTGGTTTGACGTTCTCGGCTGTGGATTCGCCGGGTTGGTCTGATCTTGGTGGTGGTGTCGTTTCCCATGATGTGACTGAGGACATCGCTCCGGGTGGTACCTATACGATCGAATTGTCCGCGACGGTTGATGCGGGTGCGTCGGGTGTGTTGGTGAACAACGCCGAGATTTCAAGTGATGGCGGTGACGATGAGGATTCGACGCCCGACGCGGATATCAACAACGACGCGACGATTGATCGTGAGTCGTTGACGGATCTCGATATTGATGTTGAGACCGGTGATGAGGACGACGCTGATATTGCGTTGGTAACCGTCGCGGTTCCGGCGACGACCACGACAGCTGTTCCGACAACGACTGTGGTTCCGACCTCGACGACGACGGTTCCCGGGGCTACGACGACGACGTGGCGCCGACCACGACGTTGGCTCCGACGACGACGATCTTGGTGCCGACGACCGTGGTCGGCACGACGACCAGTGTCGCCCCAACGACTACGACGACGGTTGCTCCGACGACGACGACTGCTGCGCCTGTGTATGACTTGGCGTTGGTGAAGTTGTTGAAGTCGGCTGGGACGGTTGCTTCTGGTGATGTGGTGACCTTTGAGGTCGCGGTTCGTAATCAGGGTGATGTGTCGTCTGGTGCGGTGACGATCACGGATTCGTTGCCGGCTGGTTTGACGTTCTCGGCTGTTGATTCGCCGGGTTGGTCTGATCTTGGTGGTGGTGTCGTGTCCCATGATGTGACTGGGTGACATCGCTCCGGGTGGCACCTATACGATCGAATTGTCCGCGACGGTTGATGCGGGTGTGTCGGGTGTGTTGGTGAACAACGCCGAGATTTCAAGTGATGGCGGTGACGATGAGGATTCGACGCCCGGCGCGGATATCAACAACGACGCGACGGTTGATCGTGAGTCGTTGACGGATCTCGATATTGATGTTGAGACCGGTGATGAGGACGACGGATATCGCGCTCGTCGCTGTCGTACCCGGCAACGACAACGACTGTGGCCCGACAACTACGACGGTTCCGGGTGACCACGACGACGGTTGCTCCGACCACGTCGACGACGTGCTCCGACTACGACGACGACGGTTCCGGGTGTCACTACGACGGTTGCTCCGACCACGTCGACGGTTGCGCCGACTACGACGACGGTTGCGCCGACAACTACGACGACGGTGCCGGGTGTGTATGACTTGGCGTTGGTGAAGTTGTTGGTGTCTGAGGTCCGTTTAGGTCGGGGATGTTGTTGAGTTTTCGGTTGTTGTTCGTAATCAGGGTGATGTGACCGCGAATTTTGTTGAGGTGACAGACACGTTCCCGGCGGGTATGTCGTTTGCTCCGTCGAATACGGGTTGGGTTGATTCAGGTGATGGGTCGGCGGTGTTGACGTCGACTGATCCTCTCGGTCCGGGTGAGACGTTGCGTATCTCGTTGTTCCTGGTTTTGATGATGCGTCGTTGGGTTCGTATGCGAACTTGGCGGGATCTCTGCTGATGATGGTGACGATAAGGACTCAACGGTTGGTTCGGGTTCGGGTGATCCGGTGGTTGATCAGACTGATGAGTCGGGTCTTGATGTGGATCAGGTGCCTGGTGATGAGGATGATTCTGATATTGCTGTGTTCACTGTTTTGCCAGCGTCGATTGGTGACAAGGTTTGTCCGACACCAACGTGACGGTGTTCAGGATGATGGTGAGCCGGGTATTCCTGGTGTGATCGTGATCCTCGAAAAGGTTGTGGATGGTCAGCAGGTCGAAGTCACGTCAACCGTGACCGATGCGGATGGTGAGTACCTGTTTGAGGGTTTGGAGCCTGGTGAGTACTGCATCAAGTTCCTGTTGCCCGAAGACGCGACCGCTTCACCGTCTGACTCAGGTTCTGACGACGCTGCTGATTCTGATGGGATCAGCGAGGGCGACATCGTTCGGATGGTGTGACCTATCAGGCTAAGACCACGACGACGGTTGCGCCGACAACTACGACGACGGTGCCGGGTGTGTATGACTTGGCGTTGGTGAAGTTGTTGGTGTCTGAGGGTCCGTTTAGGTCGGGGGATGTTGTTGAGTTTTCGGTTGTTGTTCGTAATCAGGGTGATGTGACCGCGAATTTTGTTGAGGTGACAGACACGTTCCCGGCGGGTATGTCGTTTGCTCCGTCGAATACGGGTTGGGTTGATTCAGGTGATGGGTCGGCGGTGTTTACGTCGACTGATCCTCTCGGTCCGGGTGAGACGTTGCGTATCTCGTTGTTCCTGGTTTTGGATGATGCGTCGTTGGGTTCGTATGCGAACTTGGCGGGGATCTCTGCTGATGATGGTGACGATAAGGACTCAACGGTTGGTTCGGGTTCGGGTGATCCGGTGGTTGATCAGACTGATGAGTCGGGTCTTGATGTGGATCAGGTGCCTGGTGATGAGGATGATTCTGATATTGCTGTGTTCACTGTTTTGCCAGCGTCGATTGGTGACAAGGTTTGGTCCGACACCAACGGTGACGGTGTTCAAGATGCCGACGAGCCGGGTATCCCCGGGATCATCGTGATCCTCGAAAAAGTTGTCGGTGGTGAACAGATCGAGGTTGCTGACACGGTGACTGACGCGAACGGGAACTACCTGTTTGATGGTTTGGAGCCGGGTGAGTATTGCATCAAGTTCCTCCTCCCCGAAGACGCGACCGCATCACCGTCTGACTCGGGTTCTGATGACGGAGCCGATAGTGACGGCAAGTCGGAAGGGACTGTCGTTCGCGATGGTGTGACCTATCAGGCCTATAAGACGATCGCGACGACGTTGGAGCCTGGTGAGCAGGACCTGACGTGGGATCAAGGCATCGTTCCTGCCGTCGAGCCAGCAGCGATTGGTGACACGGTCTGGACCGACCACGACGGTGATGGTGTCCAGGATGCTGACGAACCAGGCATCCCCGGGATCATCGTGATCCTCGAAAAAGTCGTCGACGGCCAGCAAATCGAAGTGACGTCGATGCTGACCGACGCCGATGGTAAGTACCTCTTCGAGGGGCTTGTACCGGGTGAGTATTGCGTCAAGTTCCTTCTGCCCAAGGAAGCGACAGCGTCACCAGCGGATTCTGGTACTGACGATGCTGGGGACAGCGATGGCACGTTTGAAGGTGATGTGACTCGTGATGGTGTGACCTATCAGGCGTATAAGACGATCGTGACGACCCTGGATGCTGGTGAGCGGGATCTGACGTGGGATCAAGGTGTTGTTCCTCCTAAGGAGCCGATTGATCTTGCGATCACCAAGACCGTTGAGCTGACCTCACCATCGGTTGCTGAGTGGACGTTAAGGGTGGAGAACCGTTCGGATCGTGTTGCGTTGGGTCCGATCGTGGTGACTGATCAGATGCCTGTTGGGTTGGTTTATACCGATGCGCAAGCTCCTGATGGTTGGGTTTGTAGTCCTGATGGGCGTGACCTGAGCTGCATTCTTGATGCGGATCTGGCTGCTGGGTCTGAAGCGGTGATTGTGGTGGAGACGTCGGTGGATGTTCCTGCGGGGACGAAGTTGACGAATAACGCGGCGGTTGCTGGGGCTGAGGTTGAGGCGTCGACGGAGAACAATGCGGATGATGCGTCGATCACGGTGCCTGATGAGGGTGAGCCGATCACTGATTTGGTGATTAGTAAGTCGGCTCGGAGTGCTGATCAGGCTGGGAATGTGGTTTGGGATATTGAGGTATCGAATGTTTCTGATGTCGATGCTGCGAACCCGAAGGTGACAGACCAGTTGCCTGCCACTCTGAAGTTTGTGAAGGCGGAGGGTGATGGTTGGGACTGCGTGGCTGACGGTCAGCTCGTGACGTGTGACGCTGCTGAGGTGTTGTCGGCTGGAGCAACCGCTGCGTTCGTGATTGAGACGTCAGTGGATGCTGATCCTGGTTCGATCATCACCAACGAAGCGATCGTGTCGACAGCGACAGCGGAACGCACCGAAGACAACAACACCGACACCGCCGAAATCGCAACGGCGGACGACTCTGCGCAGTCACTCGGCCAGGCACCACGGTCCCCGGTGGCGTTCACCGGTGCGAACAGCATCAAGATCGCCGGCGTGGCGTTCCTGCTCATGCTGGCCGGTGCTGCACTCATCGCCGTCCGTCGCCGCAGTACCGGCGGTTCGCAACGGTGATAGCGCTGAGGAGTAGGCGAGTAGCACGGTGAGCGGAAACGACGCCCACTGACAAGCCAGACCATGCAAGGGCCGGATCTCGATGAGGGAGCGGCCCGAGCTACTGCTAACAAGGGCGGTCATCCTGGTCATACGCCGGCTTGTCTTCGCCAACATCGCGGCGTTTCGGCGTCATCGCAGCGGCTCCCCCTAAACGCGCCTCCACCCCTCACGGAAGGGTGGGCAGGTTCACCGGTTGGTCGGCACCGAACCCTGAATGGTGGTTCCGACCCCGACGCCGGAAGTCGCCGTGAAGGTCCCGCCAAAAGCGCCGATGCGGTCACGCATATTTGCGATTCCCTGCCCCGTTGTTGCGGTGTCGGTCGCGAACCCATCTCCGTCGTCGGACACGCTGAACCACAGTGTCCCGCCGTCGGAACCCACCGTGATCGTGACATTGGCATTGGGTCCGGCGTGCTTGTTGGCGTTGGCGAGGGCTTCCAGGCAGCAGAAATAGACGGCGGACTCAAGATCGGGAGCGAAGCGCTCGCCGGTGACCTGAATTGAAACCGACAGCGGCGACCACGACGCGGCCTCGTGAAGGGCTTCGCGAAGGCCGCCCGCTGCCAGTGCTGGGGGAATGATCCCTTGCGCGAAGCGGCGCAGCTGACGTACGGCGTCGGTCAAACCAAGCTGTAGGTCTTCGATCAGTGCCGCGCCGGTCGCGGGGTCACGCTCCACCAGCGCTCGAGCGACGCTCGCCTGTATTACCAGTGCGCTCAACTGGGCTTGGACCCCATCGTGGAGATCACGCTCGATGCGCCGACGCTCATGATCCGAGGCAGCGACAAGACGTTGACGGGATCGCTGGAGTTCAGCGTTACGCGCTTTCAGTGTGACGAGTGACCGCGCCAAGTTCTGAGAGAGTCGAGCCTCATAGAGGGCTCGGCTCATCGGCCGAACCAAGTCGGCCAGAGCAGCGTCGTCACCATCGTTGAACGGTGGATCGTCAGGCAGCCGACGAAGGACCGCAAGTCCCAGCAGTTCGCCATGGGTCGCCAGCAATGCGGCGCGTACACGATCTGGTGTTGCAGGGTCTGGTGTCTCAGGGTCTGGTGTTGCAGGGTCTGGTGTCTCAGGGTCTGGTGTCTCAGGGTCTGGTGTCTCAGGGTCTGGTGCATCGGCGCCGTCCATCGCGCCGGGATCATGTCCGTTGTGGGCATCGGTGTTTCCGGTACCGGAAGCGCCGGAGGTGTAGATCGAGTGGTTCGGGTAGCGGCCCGCACCCCCTCTGCGGCCTGGTTCACCTGCCCTCACAGAGGAGATGACGTCGTCGCTGTCGAGTGGGTTGAGCACGGTCGCTCGGTCGCCTTGTGGGCCGAGTAGTTCGGGCAGCCAAACGCTGAGCCAGCTAGATCCAACGATCGAACGGCCTGACGTCGCGCCCTGCGTTCCGGAAGGCAGGACAAAGGCCTCATCACCAACCGGTGGCGTTGAATGGGTCAGCACCAGGACGCCATTGGACTCCTGCCAGATCTCGGCCATATGCCCACCCGCGGCTCGCAAAGCATCGCACGCCTGTTGCAACGCCTCGTCGAGATCCGTTGGATTCTCCAGCGCCTTGATCGATCGGTGCAACGCCGCGTCGTCCTGCGAAGCAGGCTCGCCCAGGTGTTGCCAAGACCACAGACCAGCACCGGCTCCGAAAGCAACAGACACAAACGCTGCTGCCAGTTTGGCCCAGTCCTCGCCGTCCGGGCGCCCATCGAGCAGAACCAACATGGCAACGCTCGCGCAGGCAGTGATGACGGCGACCGCCACAGTCCGCCAACCGCGCCCGACGCGCATCACTCGGCCCGGAGGCGATCGAACCGTGCGGCCCGACGGGCCATGACAGCGGGGAAGAGTGAGCCGAGCAGCACTACCGCGGCGGCGCCCAGTGCAATGTCGGCCAGGCGGCTTCCGTCAAACGGGGTGTGATAGACGACCGGTAGATTGTCGGCGGTTCGGTTCCATACCGTTCGCCCGATCCCATATCCGAGCGGTAGGCCGACCAATACGCCAGCGGCCGTACATGCCAGTGCCTGCCACAGAACGCTTCTGCCGAGCTGGCCGCCTGTCATACCAAGCGCGTGCAGACTTCCAAACGCACCACCGCGTCGACGTACCGACGCCGCTAGTGCAAAGAGCAGCGACAGCGTCACCATGAACGCGCCAAAGATCGCAAACCATCGCGGCATGGCTTGGGTCGCGACAAGGTTGGACTGCACCTCGGAGAGACCGGCGGCCTCGTAGCCGATACCGACGCGTCCTTTCCGCACGAGTTCCTCGTTGATCTGTGCCGCGTCTTGACCGGCCGCGTAGCGAACTTCGAGCATTTCGAACTTCACGTGCGCGCCATCTGTCACGAAACGGTCGAGGGCCGCGGGCGTCACGATCGCAGCGTCGGCATATCCCGAATGCGACGTTTCGGGGGTAAACACCTCGCCGACCACGAGCATCGGGTAGTTGCCGATCGTCAGGTGTTCACCGATAGCGGTGTCGAATTCGTCCAGCAGATCTGGGCCCAGCGCAACTTCGTCTCGGCTGGCGGGGAGTCGCCCGTCGCGCACCATCACCGGAGTGGTCTCCCCGCTGAGGTGCTCCGCACTCAGGACGGGGATTGGCAGGTGCTCGCTTTCGACGGTCGCGTCTCGTAGGTAATAGGTCGAAGCAGCGTCGAAATCGTTTGCGACAGATCTCGGTGAGAACTGCTCACCACCGGTGAACATGATCGAACCATCAAAAAGTTGGCCGACGGTCGAAGGGTCCTCGACGGTCCGATTCAAGCCAGCCCCAAAGGTCGTGGCCGCAGCGACGATGGCAACACCGACCGCGACGATGGCCGGACCCGATGCGAAAGCCGACCGGCCCGGAGTCAGAGCCGCTCGTATCCCCAGTTCGGCAGGCACCGTCGGGACCGAACCAGCGACCAGTCGAGTCAACCTCGACGGTTGACGTTCCTTCGGCCGCTGAACGATGCCAGCAGCGCCTCGCCAACACGCCAACGCGATGATTCCGACCGTAACAAGCCAGCTGAGGACCGCCGTTGAACTCAAGACCGATATGTCGAACATGCGTCCCGGCGATGGCTCGAGTTGTCGCCCCAGACCGATCGGAAAGACGTCTGACCCAAACCAAGCTGCGACTGGAGCAAGCGAGATTCCCAGCGTGCAGGCCGCGGCCGGTGCAGCGCCCAGGGCGACCGCTCGTTGGGATCGACGTGCACCCAACAATCTCATTACTTCGACATCGGATCGCGATCGTTGAGCGAGGCGAATCACCACCTGGCTGAAGACGAGAATCGCCGCAAAAGCAACGGCCAAGGTCAAGGCCCCAAGAGCTGTGGTCTCCAAACCGATGGTCTGCTCCATTGCAGCGGCACTCTCGGCCTGAGAGAACACATCGATTGGTTGCCCGGCGATCTCGGCGAGGTGCCGCTCGAAGTCGGGCACCGACGCGTCGCCGTCTTTCAGCATGGCGATCGCATTGATCAGAGCTTCGTCACCGCCGATGTAGTTGCGGTAGCGCTCATAGAACGCAGCGGTCGGTTGCACCTCCCAGGTAAAGAACGCATCTTTTGTAATACCGACCACTCGGACCTGCACGTCGGTCGCGGCATTCGACCCCGAGACCCAGTCGACCAGGTTCAGGTGGAGCGTGTCGCCCACATCGACGCCTTCGCGATGTATCGCCGGATCGATCGTCACCTCATCGGCAGCGTCTTGGTCAGCCATCCGCCCCTCTAGGACGACCGGACGCTCCATTTGGTCCTGATATGACTCGCCGACCGGCGGGAAGCCGCCAACCATTCGCCCAACTTCAGCCACCTCGAAGTAGAAGACTGCGAAGTTCACCAGTCGCTCCACTTCGGGGAGTTCAGCGACGGGCCGCCAGTCGAAACCAGGCAGATTCGGTACTGCGATCACGGTGGCTGAGTTGACCGCCCGGTCGGTTCGTTCAATGACAGACCGGCTACGAGCAGTGCCCGCCGCGCCGATCATGATCGCCGCCGCGCCGATCATCACAGCGAGGGCGAGGGCCAGCAGCGACCAGGCTCTCGCCCGCAGGTCGTGAGCGATCCACGGTCCCAACACTGTCACGGCACAGCTCCGATCGGAGGTGCTGGTGGGTCGGTGAGCGCGTCGGTCCGCCGAGTTTGGGCTGTGGTCTTGCCATCTCGCAGTGTTACGACCTTGTCCGCGACCGCCGCGATCGATGGGTCGTGAGTCACCATGGCGATAGTCTGGCCCTGGTCGTGAAGCAGCCGAAACAGCTCGAGGATTTCACCGCCCCCGTCGCTATCGAGCGCCCCCGTCGGCTCGTCGGCTAACAGGAGCCCAGGCGAGTTCGCGATTGCGCGCTATCGCTAAACGCTGGCGCTGACCGCCTGACAGAGCGGACGCTTGCGTTGTGTCGCGGCCCCCCAAACCGAGCAGGTCGAGCAGGTCGGCTGCTCGTCGGGCGGCCGCTCGGCGATGCATGCCGTTCAGGCGGCACGCGATGGCGATGTTGTCCGCAGCAGACATCGTTTCGAGCAGACGAAAGAACTGGAACACCATGCCGATATGAGTACGGCGGAATACGGCCCGCCCATCGTCGGACATCGCAGCGATGTCGTGGCCGAGCACCGTCACCGTTCCCTCATCGGGCGTGTCGAGTCCGGCGAGCAGCGAAAGCAGCGTCGACTTGCCGCTTCCCGACGGTCCGACAACTGCCACGAATTCACCGCGGGCGACCGAGAGGCTCGCATCGCGCAGTGCTCGCACGGGCGTGGAGTCCCGGTCGAAGGTCCGCACCACGCGGTTGACCTCGGCGAGTGGGGAATGGGCTGAGCTCATCTCGCCATTGAAGCACCGGCAGTGGCCGACCGCTACGGGGCTATCCGAATCGGACCGTGCGGAAAACCCTCTCCAGCCCATGACGCATCTTACGGGCGTGAGATTTTGAGCGTGACTGGCGCCGTGGTCGTCGGCCTTGTGGAATGATCGCCGATGTGCAGGTCGTGATCGCCGACGATAACTATTTGCTCCGCGAAGGACTCCAACGCCTCATTGAACTCGACCCCGACATGCGGGTCCTGGCTGCATGTCAAGACATGGCGGACTTGCTCCAGACGGTCGATCGGCTCGAACCTGACGTTGTCGTGACCGACATCCGCATGCCGCCTGACCACACCGATGAAGGTGTCCGAGCGGCCCTGGCCATCCGGCACAAGCACCCACACATCGGCGTCGTCGTCTTGAGTCAATACGCCAGCCCGACATACGCCATCACCTTGTTGGGGGATTCGACCGACGGGATCGGTTATCTACTCAAGGACCGCATCACCGACGCGGCCCAGCTCAAAGCCGCCCTCACGGCTGTGACCAGCGGCGGGTCGGTCGTCGACAGCGATGTCGTACAGGCCCTGATCGGCGCTCGGAGCGGTTCGGGGCGTTCACCACTTTCAGAACTCACCGACCGAGAGCTCGAAGTACTTGCCGCGATGGCCGAGGGGCGAAGTAACGGTGGGATAGCTGCCCAGATTCACGCAGCCGATCGAACCGTCGAAAAGTACATTTCGTCGATCTTTTCCAAACTGGGGTTGGCTCATCAAACCAATGTGAACCGTCGGGTCCTGGCCGTGTTGACCTACCTCGCCGAAACCGACCCCGATCGAAGCGGTGCAGCGCAAGCGAGCTAATCCGTGTCCGGGCCGCGCGCCGAAAGCCTCATAGCCATCTAGACGCTTGGTATCGGAGGGTCCGCCGGGTGTCCATATCCGGATGTCCATATCGGGATGTACGGAAAACCGCCCGCATCTGGCGGGTTGGCACGGTTCACGGCCGAGGAGGCGATCGTTAGGTTCTCGAGTATCTCGCGAAAGGAGAACCTGATGAACCCCAACAGATTGCCGAGATGCTTTCCCCAACGATTGCTTGCACTACTGACGGTCGGCCTCTTGCTCTTCGCCAGTTGTTCGGACTCAGAGGATGACGATGCCGTTGACGATTCGGCGACTACGACGCAGGCCGAACGTGCCTCGGACAGCAGCTCGAACACTGCTGGGTCCAGCAGCACGGGCGACCCTGGTTCGGAGACGACCATGTCGCATGCCTCTACCGGCACTTCTGAAATCTGTGACGTGTGGATAAGCGTCGACACCAAGATGGGCGACATCAGTGACCCCGATGCGGATCCAACCGTCGTCAAAGACGGCGCGACCGCCATCGATGCCGAACTTGGCGGAGTGGGCGCTCTGCCACCCGATCTGACTGAACCTGTCCAGACGGTGCGCGACGGTCTGGCGCCATTGATGGAAGGCCAACTCGATACCGGATCGACCGACACTCCCGAATACAACGTTGCATACGTTGAGATCGGTGCGTGGGTGTTCGACAACTGTGGCTTTCAGGACGTCGATGCCGAGTACGCCAACTACAAATACGTAGATATCCCCTCCGAACTCTCCGCTGGCAACACCGTGTTCAGATTTCAAAACACGGGAACCGACCTTCATATGGTCGTACTCGAAAAACTCGCGGCCGATGACGATCGAACCGCCGACGAAATCGCCAACGGGGCACTTGAACAGATGGACGGTACCGGCGATAACGGTGGGGCCCAAGTGGTCACCGCTGGTGGTTTCGCTCTTCCCGGTGAAGATGGCTATCTCAGCGTTGACCTCGAACCCGGTCGGTATGTGATGTTGTGCCCCTACCGATGGGCTGGACAGGTGACGGACCGCCGCCTGAGGACGCGGCGCCCCACTTCACCGCTGGCATGTTCACCCAGCTCACCGTGAAGTAGATCGGTACCAGGTGCGCGGGCGTGTTCACTCGGTAAACGGGTAAACACGCCCGTTGTCCTCCCCAACAGGCTCCGTCCTGAGCCTGTTGGCCAGGTCGGCTCCAGCGACCCGGGTGTCTGGTGGCCCCTCGCACCCGGTAGCGTGCTGCTCATGAGTCTGCCCAAGATTGGCGCGCCAGCAACGCGGGCGCTCGCAACCATCGGGTGACCCAGCTTGAAGACCTCACCCAATACCGAGCGGAGGATCTGCTGGTGCTCCATGGGTTTGGCCCGCGAGCGTTGCGAATCCTGACCGATGCACTCCACGCGGACGGTCTCGCACTTCGCCCACGGTAGTGTCTGCCTCGTGCGAACCCACGGGCAGGAGTGCCGATGTCCGAGCTAGAACCCACCGATGAATGGGTTGTTGAAGACGGATTTGCCCCATGGGACGGCCGAAGGGTTCCGGTCACGTTGTTAGGTGGCTACCTGGGAGCGGGAAAGACCACGGCACTCAACGCGTTGCTGGCACGCACCGACCGTCCTATTGCACTGATCGTCAATGACGTCGGGGCTATCAATGTCGATGCTGCTTTGGTGGCGCGTCGCAGCGGAGACGCGGTTGAGCTCACCGACGGTTGTGTGTGCTGCGGCATTGCTGGTGGTCTCGCGGCAGCGCTCGACTCGTTGAGGGAGCGCCCGCAGCGCCAGATCACGTCATCGTCGAATTGAGCGGAGTGGCGGACCCAACACGGCTGACAGCTTTCGCGAACTCGCCCGGTTTCCGTCTGGACGGGGTGGTTGTCCTCGTCGATGTTGAACAGGTGGAGTCCCAGCTCGACGGCGCGGTGATCGGGCCCACCGTTCGTCGTCAGATCGAGGCAGCCGACCTCTTGTTGCTGTCCAAGTCGCAACTCGTTGACGCGTCTGCGGTCCTCCAGGTGCGGAGACGTCTCGCCGAAATGGTCTCAGCGACGCCGATCGTCGACGGCGCCGACGCGGCAGGTAGCGCGTCGTTCCTCGAACTGGGAACTCGGCGGCCGGGCGGAGTTGTCGACATGCCACCGATGCAGCTGTTCGACCCGCACGAAACAACGATGATTCCGCTGCCTTCCCCGACGACCAGAACCGAGTTAAACCGGATTCTGGATGGTCTTGATGCAGATGTCGTGCGTGCCAAAGGTATTGCCGTCGATCGACGTGGACGGCGCCTGTTGATACAGGTTGTTGGACGCCGTCGCGACATCACCGAACTCACCCAAGCTGAAGATCAGGCCCCGACCGATCTCGTCGTGATCGCCGCCCGAGGGCCTGTGTCTCGACCAATTCCGGTGCCGTTACAAGACCGGATTACTCGTAGCTGATCGACTCGACAATGTTTTGACGGCTTATTTGCCGGGCCGGGAAGTACGCGCCGACAAAGGCCATAACCACCGCTGCGATCACCGCCATGAATGCTGGCGGTGCCACGATCCCATAGTCCGTTGGGAAACCGGATGCGACAGTGATCTGAACGAGCAACCAATGTTCGACGAGGCCAAGCCCGACACCCAGCAGGCCTCCAACGATGACGATCGCGCTGGTCTCGGCCAACACCGTGTGAAGCATGAGCCGTCGTCCCATGCCGATCGCTCGCAGCATGCCGAACTCGCGGCGACGCTCCAAGAGCGCCATGATCAGCGTGTTCATGATGGCGAGTGAGGCTGCCACCACGACCAACCACTGAAAGCTGAAGAGCAGCGACTGCATCTGGGCGATCCCGTCGAGCGCCACGTCGATCATGGTCTGCCCATCGAACACGTACAGCGGTATCGAGCTAGGGATCTCTTCGACCGCCGCTTTGACCGCATCAGCGTCAGCCCCCTCCGAGAGAGCCAACTCGACAAAGGTGGCTTCGTCGTTGCCATACCACTCCGCAAAGCGGTCGAAATCGATTGCGATCACGCCATTGGGCCACATGAACGACGGGGCGGTACCAGCCACGGTAAGGGTTTGGGGTCCGACCGCTGTTTGCAGCGTGAACTCGTCCCCGACCGAGAGTCCGACGCGATCGGCGTACTGCGTCGACACGATCGCGCTGGCAGACGTGGCCAAGGCGTCTCGTTGTGCGTCGCTGGCCAGGTTCATCGGTGCGGTATTGCTGCGCGGATCAGCGCCTTGAATCAGCAAACGCTCACCATCGATCGAGATGAACGAATAGCGACCGCGCAACGTTGCGTCGATCCCGGGGATCTGCCCGAGCTCGGTCTGGACCTGTTGGGGGACGCCCAGGCCGATGGCAAAGCTGTCCGACGGTGTGGGTTGAACGATCAGGTCGACCTTGCCAAGCGGCCCAAACGTGTCGGCTGCGGTCGCTTTGAGGTTCGCGGCGACTTCGCCGATGGCGAGGGTCACCGCAATCCCCAAGACGACGGTGGTCAGGGTGGCCCACAACCGCTGTGGCGAGCTTTTGATGCTGTCGGTTGCGAGCTTGCCGGGTTTGCCGAAGCGGCCGGCTATCGCTGCGGTGACACGTGAGACGGGTCGAATCGTCGCGTAGAGAATCGCTACGCCGCCCACAAAGAACAGGACGGCCGAGGCGATAGCCGTGCTGCCGCCGCCCCCCTGAGCGAGCAACACCGCCCCGGCCAATGCAAGGGTTCCCGCCGCCGCGATCGCGATCGAACGTCCAGCCCGTTGAAACGCTTCGTCTTCGGGGGCATCGGATCGCATTGCTTCGATCGGAGGAACGCTCGCCGCTCGGAACGCTGGCATCACACTGGCTACAACGGCGATGACGACCGATCCGATAATGGCGACAGGAATGGCCCACGCCGGCAGGAAGAACTCGAGCTTGGTGCCGAGCATCTCCTGGAGCCCTTTGGGCAGCTGATCGATGATCATTCGTGCCCCGAAATATCCAGCGATGCTGCCCGGAATCGCCGAAACCAGACCCATGAGGCCGGCCTCGGCGAGGAACTGAGCGATGAGGGGCCTACGGCTGGCGCCCAACGCACGGAACAGCGCGAGTTCCTTGCGGCGCTCCAAAGCGCTCATGCTCATCGTGTTGAACACGACGAATGCCGAGATCAGCAATGCGAGACCAGCCATCGTCCACAGCGCCTGGTTGACCGGGTCGAGCGCGGCTCCAGCGCCGCTGAGGGACTGGCCCGGTTCGAGTACCGAAGCGCGCCCGTTGACAACATCTGCGACGCGTTGGGTGCCGACGACGGGGTCGGTGCCTTGGGCGAATTTGACTAAGAGCGTGTCGACTCGATCGGAGCGGCCGGTGAAAGTCTGAGCGTCGTTGAGCGACGCGATGGCGGTGCGACCGCCGTTTAGGTTGGCGATGCCGCCGTGTGCGACGAAGCGGATCGTCGCGGGCAGCTCGATGTCGCCGGTGGCAATGCGGACCGTTGATCCTGGTTCGACGGCGAGCTCATCGGCAAGACCCCCGCCAAGGGCTAATTGCCCCTCACCGCCGTCGACGATCGTCATATCGTCCATCGCGGGGAAGAGCTGCATGGCTTCGGGGTCAACGCCGACGAGGGTAACGACGACGTCGTCAACCAAGATCGGAGCCTGTAACACTGGCGCAGCGAGTTCGACGCCATCGATCTGGGCGACCTGACGGGCGATCGCTCCGGGAAAACCGCCGTCGCTGAACGCGGTGACCTCGACATCGGCCTTTCCCGAAAGCGCACGAGCGGTTTTGGATGTGGAGCCTTGTGCCGAACCGGCGAGCCCACTCGCACTGACGAGCAGGGATGCAGCCAAGAAGATGGTCGACAAGGTCAGCAGCAAGCGGAATGGATGAAGCCGTAGCCGCCGCAGATTGATGCCGATGAACCCGCGAATCACGTGCTCACTCCTGGGTCATGCGCGGTTGCGCGTTGGGGCGGTACGGAGAATCGGGCGATCGCGAGAACGGTGATGGGCACGCTGTCAGTCGTTCTGACGCCGGGGGGAAGCAAGCCGTTTGGCGTCGTGGGTGAGAGGTGCAGGGTCTCGGAACACGCCGAGACGCTTGCACGCGGTCTCAACGAGGGCAAACCACGTGCTCAGAGGCTTGGTCGTCGTTCTGACGCTCGCCCTTGTGGAGAGCGTCGGCCGCCGAGGATCGGCAGCTTGGTGGCATGTCGACCGGCCGCTGTTGGTGTCACGCCTCGGTGATTGCCGATTCGACGACCGCCGTTCGGACGAAGTCGAGTTTCTCGATGACCGCGGGGGCGAGTACGAAGGGGTACATGTCGGCTTCACCGATCGAGCGCGACATGCCGTTGAGAGCGACCGTCAAAGCCAACCAGGCGTCGACCATCGGCTCGATCGCGAGTGTGCTGGCCGGTCGATCCGACCGGGTCGACGGCTCACCCACGGCCAGGCCGAATGATCGGGCGGTGTGAAGTCCGTCTTCGATGTGCAGGTAGTGGGCGAAGGTTTCCGCCCAGTCCTCCCATGGGTGCATCGTGGCGTACTCGCTGACGAACGTGTCTTGCCAGTGGGCCTGACTGTCACCGCCGTAGTGCTTCTTCTTGGCGTCCTCATATGACGTCCGTTCGTCTCCGAAGAGTGAACGAAACGCGTCGATTCGCCCGCCGCTCTCAATCAATCCGGGCCAGAAGTAGTGGCCGATCTCATGCCGTAGGTGGCCCAGAACGGTGCGGTATGGCTCGCCGAGTTGTTGACGCACGAACTCGCGATGAGCGTCATCTGATTCGGAGAGGTCCAAAGTGATGACCCCATCCTGATGCCCGGTGATGATGCGTCGGTTGCGGGCCGAGAGAAACTCAAATGCCAACCCCGCGTCAGGGTCGATCGACCGGGGCACGAACGTCAAGCCGATGCCACCGATCTGTGCCAGCAGACGTCGCTTTGCGGTTTCAGCGTCAGCGAAGGCCGCAAGCCCTACCGTGTCGTCGTCATTGGGACGTTCGGTCGTTAGACGACAACTGGTGCACAGACCTTCAGGATCATCGGCGGCGACTAGCCAGTTGCAGCGGGCCAGCAACTCGTTCGAGCACCGACGGAAGTACGGTTCTGGCTGTTCAAACGGGGTGAAACCGTCTCCCCGGTCGGTGAGCGCCATCAGCCGACGAGAGTCCGGGTCGACGCCTAGCGGTGAGTGGCAGTGCAGACACACCGAGTTCTCAAAGAACAACAGCTGGCCACATGATGCGCAGGTGAATGGTCGCACGTGACCTCCTCGACAGAACGATCGAATCGGCGAGCGTAGCCGCCAGGCTCGCCGCTGGGGCGACCCGTCGCGAGTTGTTCACATACCGCAACTGCGGTGCTGAACGGTCGGTGATGTCGGGTTCTCGTGACGGGGTGAGATGAGTCCTCGTATGTTGTGAGGCAGTTGCTTCTCGGCGCCTGCAGCGTTTAGTGTCTGCCCGCTGTCCTCACCCAACACCCCCGCCCGACATCTCCGCTCACCCCACGAGACCACGAACCTTGGCGAATCCGCGGCTGACCTCGGGTCTCCAACAGTGCAGTCGTTCGATGGTTTCAAAGCTTCGGCGGAAAACTCTCTCAAAATCTGCCTGATGTTGCTGCTTATCACGCTACGTTGTGCAGATATCGCCGCAGATCTGCAGTGAAAGCACCGGGCCGCCGAACCGGTGCTTTCACTGCGATATCTCGTCCTTGCGACTGGCGCGCCGGGCCGCCGATCCGGACACCGACGTCTTTAGGCGGCCGCCTAGCCCCGAAGGCGTCGCTGCAGGTTGTGTCCTCAGACCCACGCCGCGCAGTTCCTGGCTTCGTTTGCTGGCCCGGTAACCCATTTCACCCAGTTGCGGAGCGGTTCGATTCCCGGGGAGATCCCGGTCAGCAGGATTGAGCCGTCGACCAGCGTGCTCGCTGACCAACGGCAGTCCTCAGCATGTCCCCCGATCGCGGTGGCACCACCATGTGAGCTGAGCCAATGTTGTGCGGGCGCACCTATCAGAAGCACCTGTGCCACTCCACGGGCAGTTCCGATACCAGCTGGCCCGTTCCATCCGGGGGCACCGACGACGAAGCCGTTGCGCAGGATAGGGCGGTCTCCTCGCACGACGTCGATGCGCTGCGCGCAGGTGCCGGGCTGTTCGCCGTGTCGCCCGAGCACCATTTCGTCGACGAGCACGACATTGCAGTTATCCGCCAGCGTGAGGCGGGTTGCCATCCGATGCTGTGCTCCTTTCGCGATCACCGTGGGCTCGGGCGCCCAACGGAGCGTGGCGCCGGGTCCCACGTCGAGAGCGAGTAGATAGGACGACGGTTCGCCCCATTGCCCAGGCAGCACCACCGTCGCTCCGGTCGAGCCGATGCTCGCATATGCTCCGGGACCGATGGTCGCCTCGACGCATAGGGAATCGCCGCCTAGCGGTCCGGCGGCGGTGGAGACGCACATCAAACCTTGGGGCGTGTTCCGGAAGGTCAGAGGCGGATCGTTCTGTAGGCAGGTCCACCGCGTCGAACCATGCGGGTCGCGTACGGCCACGAGACGGGCATGAGCGCGGACTGCGTGCAGCGACGAGCTTTCGCTATGTGGTTCGGCGCTGAACAGCGAGCCGGATCCCACCGGTTTTAGACCGCCGTCAGTTGACCGCGGATCCACTGCGCGACGGGTTCGGCTGTCGGATCGTTGCGGAGGGAAACAAACAGGGTGGGTTTGTCATCGCGCTGCATGTTTGAATCCCGCTCCATGACCGAAAGGTCGGCCCCAACCAAGTCGGCGAGGTCGATCTTGTTGATCACCAGCAGATCCGATGTGATGATCCCGGGCCCACCCTTGCGGGGGATCTTGTCGCCCCCCGCAACATCGATGACGAAGATCTGGACGTCGACCAGGGCTCGGGAAAACGTCGCGGTCAGGTTGTCGCCACCGCTTTCGAGCAGAACCAGGTCGGGGTGAAAACGCTCTTCGAGACCTTCGATGGCGTCGAGGTTTTCAGAAATGTCGTCGCGAATGGCGGTGTGTGGACAGCAACCCGTCTGGACGGCGACCAGGCGATCGTCATCGATGACACCGCGCCGTTGAATGATCGCAGCATCTTCCTTGGTGAAAATGTCATTGGTCACCACGACGAGTGACGCCTCATCTGCGAAGCGACGACACAGACATGACACCAACTCGGTCTTGCCAGTGCCGACCGGGCCGCCGATACCGACCCTCAGCGAACGTCGATCGCCTCGGGAGGGCGCAACAGACTCATCGGAATGATCGTGCTCATGGGAGTGATCGTGGTGTCCGCCCATGTCGTACTCCGCTCTGGTCTTCGTGATGCATCAAAGTTGCCGGGACCGGTCTGGCATGCGCAGGCCTACCGGCCGTTGCTACAGCAGTTTTTCAAACCAGCAGTTGGCGTCGAAATTGTTGTTGTAACGATCGATGCGACCAAAGCCCGATCGCTCATACAGCGAAACCGCCTCGAACAGGGTGTCGTTCGTGTCCAGAACTAACCGTCGAGCGCCCGCGTATCGGGCAAGGTCTTCGAGGGCTCCGATCAATCGGAGCCCATGTCCTTTGCCCCGTTCGAGCGGATCAACCCACATCCGTTTGACCTCAAATGTCGTCTCATCGAGTCGTCGTATGGCACCGCACCCGATCGTTGGGCCGTCATCGATCAAGAGGACGAACGTCCCGTTTGGAGGCCTGAAGTTGTCGAGGTGATCGCTGGATTCTTCATCATGTGCATGGGTTTCACCGACGAATCGCTCCTCGAGTTCGGCGAGGTAGCGCGTCAGGGCTTCGGAGGCTTCAGGTGCACTGGGATCGACGGTCAAGATCTTGAGCATTGGACTGCCTTGAAGGGTCAGCGAGCAGCGATATACAAGCACTGTTCCGCTCTGCCGAACGGGGTGGTCGCATCGGCCAGGGTTGCTTCAGCGATGGCGGCTCCGCCGGGATGCAGCCATGTGTTGGCATCGTTTGCGACCCAGTCGCCGACGGGCAGTGAATGGAGATGGACCGTCAGCTCAGGGTTGATGAACAAGTGGCTGTGGATCGAGACGACGCTGGCGATGCCGTTGCCAAAATCCGCGGCGATGAGGGCACGGGTAAGTGGTGTGATCGGCTCGTCATCGACCAGTGGCTTGTGCACCCTGAACCAGTACGTCGCCGGGCCGGGTTCGATCGCAGACCCTTGCGCCGTACGGATCTCGATTCCGTTGGTCACATGTACCGGGCCGTCGATCAGGCTTGGAGCAGGCACGGAGTGCTCCGGGGACGCGAACGCGATCGGTTCGGGCAGAGAACTCGGTGCGTCTGGCGGGGCCCGACGGACCCGCAGCGCGACGCAACGCGCGACTTCGGTGCCGTCGTGTATCACCGACGTACCGATCAGACGGACCCGTTTGCCGGGCCGGAGAGTGGTGTTATGCACCACGAGCCGAGCTAATGGCACGGGGCGGAGCAACTCGATGGTGAACCTCACGGTGACCATGTCGGGGTCCCGATCGAAGCGTTCGACCTCGCGTCCGATGAGGGCAGCGACGGGGCCGCCATGCGCGCTCCCCGGATCCCAGGGCCCCCGCGACAATGCGGTAGCGACGAAGCCGTCGCCATCGGTCAAAAAGAACGCTGAAGGAATGGTCTCAGACACGCTCAAGATGCTGCCCTGATGAGAGGCCTGGCGCAATCTCGCCCATGTGCGTTGTCGGGGTACACAAAAGTCGGTGCGTCGACCGCGCTGAGCGACTGGGCAACTCCGGGTCAGGGATACCGTTTGAGATTCGCAGAGTCGACGCCGTTCGTCGATCTGTCTGAGCGCCGGTTCAACTATCGCTCAAGCTATTGATGTCCTGGTCGGCGGTTTGAAAGGGTGCGGTCCTCCGACGAAACGAGGTGCCGAAATGGCACAGTCCCGACAATATCTGCCGTTGCCAGATGCTCCCTTCAACGGGGAGATTGGCCAAACCTATAAAGACTCGACACCCGGTAAGTTCGAAATGAAATCTCCGCCGGATGGCGCTCCCAATGTGGTGCTGATCATGTTGGACGATGTGGGCTTCGGGCAGACCAGCCTCTTCGGTGGTCCCGCACAGACCCCGGCGCTTGAGAAGTTGGCTGATACCGGTGTTCGGTACAACCGATTTCATACGACCGCACTTTGTTCACCGACCCGAGCGGCGCTGCTTTCAGGGCGCAACCACCATACGGTGCACACCGGAAACATCATGGAGCTCGCTACGGCCTACCCCGGTTATGACGGACGTTGGCCAGCGGATGCAGCTTCGATTGCGGCCATTTTGACCGGCAATGGCTACAGCAGCGCCGCGTTCGGAAAGTGGCACAACACGCCCGACTATGAGACCAGCCCATCGGGACCGTTCGAACATTGGCCGACAGGGAAGGGGTTTGAGTATTTCTATGGCTTCCTCGGTGGTGAGGCTGACCAGTGGGCGACACCGCTGATCCGCAATACGTCGCCGGTCGAAACGCCCGCTGAAGAGGGATGGCATTTCTCTGAGGCCATTGCAGATGACGCGATTGCCTGGATGGGCAAACAAAAGGCGTCGTCGCCAGATAAGCCGTTCTTCGTCTATTGGGCTCCAGGCGCGGCGCACGCGCCGCATCACGTCGCCAAGGAATGGTCCGACAAGTACAAGGGCAAGTTCGACCACGGTTGGGATCGGCAGCGAGAACTCACGTTCAAAAACCAGGTCGATTTGGGTGTCATCCCCGAGGACACCGTCCTGACGCAGCGGCCGGATGAAATTCCGGCATGGGATGACTGCACCGATGATGAGCGGCGTCTGTACGCCCGGATGCAAGAAGTATTTGCCGGGTTCCTCGAGCACGTCGACGCGCAAGCGGGACGCGTCATCGACGCGTTGGACACCCTGGGAATACGTGACAACACGCTGGTCATCTACATCGTTGGCGACAACGGCCCCAGCGCCGAAGGCACCTTGACGGGCACGCTCAACAACATGAAGACCCAACAAGGTTTTCACGACAGCATCGACTACATGCTCGAACGGATCGACGACATCGGTGGGCCCGAATTTGAGAATCACTATCCGGTGCCATGGTGCTGGGCTGGTTCGTCACCCTTCCAGTGGATGAAGCAGGTTGCGTCACACTTCGGTGGGACCCGCAACGGACTCGTCATGAGCTGGCCGGACAAGATCAAAGATCATGGTGCTTTGCGAAATCAGTTCCATCACGTGATCGACATTGCGCCGACCATTCTGCAAGCTGCGGGTATCCCCGAGCCTGTCGAAGTCGACGGTGTCCACCAACGCCCCATCGAAGGCGTGTCGATGGACTACACCTGGGAACATGCCGATGCAAAGAGCAAGCGGGTCACCCAATACTTCGAGATGTTTGGCAACCGCGCCATCTATCACGACGGCTGGGTCGCGGGGTGCCGCCACGGGAAACTCCCGTGGCAAATGACTGGTTCCGCCAGCTTTGATGACGACACCTGGGAGCTGTACAACATCGAAGACGACTTTTCGCAGGCCAACGACCTGGCCTCGACGGAGCCGAACAAGCTTCGAGAGCTTCAAGACCTGTTCATTTCGGAGGCGGCGACGCACAACGTGCTCCCGCTTGATGACAGGTTTGCCGAACGCGCAGATGCCAGCCTGCGACCGAGCTACATCAGGGGCAAGACGCGGTTTGCATACCTGCCGTCGACGATCCGCATTCCTGAGGCAAGTTCGCCTCCGACGAAGAACATCGACCACACCATCGCCGCCGAGGTTGAGATCCCCGATGGCGGCGCCGAAGGCGTGTTGGTGGCCTGCGGTGGTATTACCTCTGGCTACGCCCTCTACGTCAAGGGTGGCAAGCTCGTGTGGGAACACAACTGGTTCGGCCAACAGCGTTATCGGGTCGAATCCGACAAACCGCTCCAGTCGGGCGAGCAGATCCTGAGTGCCGAGATCGAATGCGATGACGAAGGCAAACCAGGCACGGGCGGCAAGGTGACGCTTCGGTCTGGCAAAGATGTGATCGGTACCGGAACCTTCGAAAAGCAGGTGCCTTTTCGGTTCACGGTCAATGAAACGTTCGACGTTGGTTGCGACACCGTGACCCCGGTGTCTGATCAGTACGAGTCGCCGTTCCCCTTCACTGGCACATTGCAACGCGTCGTGATCGACGTCAGCGGCGATAGCTTCGAGGAATTGGCGACGAACGCCACGATCAAATCGACCATCAATGAAGTGAAATCGCGGATCGCCATGGCACTGCAATAGGGACCTGAGGGATCTCACCGAGCCGGTCCGCACGATCATGTGCGCTCAAGGGCGTCGCTCCTCCATGGGGAGGGCGCCCTTGAGCATTGACGAGGAAGGCTGGCGTGGTGTTCGGCGCGACGTCAAGAGCGCGACGGACGCGACGGCAACCGGATAGAGAGCAAACCAACGCAGTGAGCCGAGTGCCACGACCGAGATGACCAGTGCGATGACGCCAAAGTAGCGCCGCGGACTCGTGTTGGCGGCGATGTAGGCACATGCGGCCAGCACAAAACTCGCAAAGAACGCAGACGCGGCTAGCTCAAAGAGCGTCGCTTGATCGACAACGCCAGCCTGTTCCAACAAGATGCCCGCCGCAAACACAGACCCGGTCGCTGCGATCGCCGTCGTGGGGGTCCCGCGGCGATCCGTCACGGTGAGCCGCGCTGGCAAGAGCCGCGCTCGCGCCGTTGCGTAGACGACACGGGAGAAGGCGATGACCACCCCAACCACGTTGGTCATCACGATTGCGAGTCCGACCGTCGTGACGACGGAGCGTCCCAGACCGCCCCACAGCACTTCGGCTACCGAAGCGACCGGCGACGTCAACACGGCCGGATCGTCAGCGGCCAACGAACGTTGCACTGCCAGCGCAACGGCCAGATAGGCGACCGAAACCACAACGAAGCTGATCGCGATCGTGCGCGGAAAATCGCGACGCGGCTCGAGGAATTCTTCGGTCATGGTGGCCATCATCTCCCAGCCGACGAAGGCAAAGAAGACCAGACCCAACCCGTCGATACCGCTGGCGATGTCACCCAGACTTGGGTTGCCAACGCCGTGGTGACCGACAACTGCTCCGGCGACTCCGATGATGGCCAGGCCCATCACGAAGATTGCTGACAGTACTTTGAGGCCGGTACCGGCAAATTCGGTGCCCCGCATTGCGACACCGACGGCGATTCCTAACACAGCACACGCGGTTGGCAGGACGACCCGATCGGTCCCGACCCAATCGCCGACGAGATCGCCTCCGACGACACAGAGTGCGGCACCCCCGGTCATGGCGGCCAGCAACAAGAACTGCGCAACCCGGGCGGCACCCTTGCCGAGTGTTGGTTCGACGAATCCAGCGATTCCGCCCGCGTTCGGAAACCGAGAGCCCAGATCGGCGACGATGACAAGCAGCGGCGCTGTCACCCCTGCGGCAAGCACCCACGACCAGACCGCAGCGGCACCCGACCGGTCATAGGCGAGACCTGGAATCACCAAGATGCCGCCACCGATAACCAACGTGATTGCTAGACCGACCGCTGGCCACAACGTCAAGGTGCGCACAAGCCGATCGTCGTTCACCGAGACATCTTCGCACGCGTCGACGACGGTGAAGTTCGGTCTCCGCGGTGCGATGATGGTCGGCTGGCCGCCTCAAACAGAACAAATTCCTGTTCCCGAACGGCCGCGTTTGACGGGAGTTGCATGGGAGCACTACTGGCGTTGGCATCGGCGGCCGTGTTCGGTGCTGCCGACTTCACCGGCGGCTACGCCACCCGCAAGACACCCATCTTGACGGTGACGTTGATCGCAAACGTGGCAGCGTTGTTCATCGCGGCTGCGATTGTCGCGGTCGTTGGGGGTGTGTGGACCCCCCGGACGGTTGGGTGGTCGGCCGCTGCGGGCGTCTGCGGTCTGACGGGGATCACCTTTTTGTATTTGGGTCTCGCGCAAGGACCTCACAGGATCGTGAGTCCGATGACAGCCGTCGTTTCGGCCATCATTCCGGTCGTCTTCGGTCTGATTACACAAGGGTTGCCCGACCTGCGAGTGGCTATAGGTATCGCTTTGGCGGCCCCCGCTATCTGGTTGGTGGCGGGCGGCGATGGTGCGCCCGACGGCGACGGCGACGGCGACGTCGGCGCCCGGCCTGCGGGCTATCTCGACGCTGATCACGGCAAGGATGCCTCAACTGTTGGTCCCGTCGACCCTGCGATGAGCGATGTGGTCGCGTCGGGGTCGGGAACGGGTCGATTTGATCAGAGGGCCTTGAAGCTGACGTTGGCCGCCGGGTTGGGGTTTGGGCTGTTTTTCGTGTGTATGGCACAGACCGGCGACGACGCAGGAGCTGTTCCGCTCATCGTCGCCAAAGCGACGTCCACGATCGTGGTTGTTGTCGTGGCGTATGTTCGGCGACGCCACATGACGCGGCCGAACGGTCTGGGTCTGCCCATAATGGCCGGGACACTGGATATGACGGCGAACGGCTTGTTTCTGGCGGCAACCCGCCAAGGAGATCTGGCGACCGTCGGAGCGTTAACCAACCTCTTTCCCGTGACCACCGTCCTCTTGGCCGTGATCGTCCTTCGTGAACGCCTGACACTGCCTCAAGTCGCTGGCCTCCTGCTCGCCATCACGGCTGCAGCGTTGCTGAGCTAGCGCCCCTGGCCGGGATTCGCGACGACGATCAACACGCCGCCGCCCGGGTCCTCATCAAGTTCAAGGGGCGGGCGAAGATTCTCGGTTGAGGTTGGCTCGGCAGCGCCGGGCCACGTGCGGACTTGAAATGTAGTCGCCGTCGCGAGTCTCTAAGCGGCGAGCTTATGGACTAAGCATTACTGCTGAGAACACAGTCGTCATCGGGCCGCCAAGACCGTGAATGCACGACGGTTCCCCTCAGGAGGAGGTGCAAGATGATTCGACCGCTCGCTTGGCTGTGGGCCGGTGTGGTGATCGGAGTGTCGTTCATAGCCACGCCGATCAAGTTCACCGCTGACAGCCTGACCCGTCCGGTAGCCCTCGATGTGGGGCGCGCGACCTTCCACGCTCTCGCCCTCACCGAATGGGTTTTGCTCGCTGTGCTGGCGCTGCTCATCTGGAGGGAACACTGGGCAGGACGCCGCGTACCCCGAGCCGTTGTCTGGTGTGCGGGGTTCATTCTCGTGGTTCTGGTCCTTCAAACCGGATGGTTGCTGCCCGCGCTCGATGAGCGTGTCGAGTCGATCATCGACGGAATCGAGCCCCCTCCTTCACCGCTCCACATGGTGTATGGGGTCCTTGAAGTGGCCAAGGTCTTCGCGCTGATCGCTCTGGGAGTAGTCGCTCCACCACTCGCCGATCGGCAGACAAATCGCCAGACCAGACGGAGCCGATGAACCTGCCGGTCTCGTCGCATGACGACCTGGATTCGGTCCCCGAACTCATCGGGCGCGCTGAAGCGTTGCCCATGAGCACCCGTCGGGAACATCTGACGAGAATCCTCCGCCGCCGACTGGCGGGCGGACGGCTAGGCCGTCAAAGGCAGAAACACAGGAGGCCCTCGCTACGACAACCGAGTCGCCATCGTCCAGGGGCATGCCAAGGCGGGACTTCTTGTCGCTGTGGCCTTCGTTGTTGCCGCCGCCGTTGCCTCAGCCGCGCCGACGGATGACCGCTGGCTCGCCCTGCACCTGTTTGTTGTGGGTGCGCTCGGAACGGCGATCTCTGCCACCACCCAGTTGCTGGCGGTCACCTGGTCAGCTGCTCCAGCGCCCGACGATAAGGTGGTTCGGTCGCAAGCTGGTGCTGTTCGCAGCGGGCACCGCATGCATCGCTGTTGGACGGCAGTCGAGTCTCGACGGCTTGACCATCATCGGCGGTGTTGGGGTGGTTGCCGCGTTGAGTGTGCTGATCATCACCCTGGGCAACATTCGGGGTTCCAGCGCAACCGACAGATTCGCGCCAGCGATCGACGCCTACATGACTGCAGCCGTGTGTGGAATGTGCGGGGTGGCGGTCGGAACGCTCATGGCGACCGCCCACATCGACGTCGACTGGATCGTTCGTGTCGCTCGGGCGCATGCCGCACTGAACGTCTTTGGGTTCGTCGGCCTGGTGATCGCTGGCACGCTTCCGTACTTCGTGGCGACGCAGGCACGTATGAAGATGTCGCCGCGGGCAACCCCCAACGCTTGCGACAGGCGAACGGGCTGCTCTTCGTAGCTGTGATGATCACCGTTGTCGGCCATGGTATCGACATGGGGTGGGTCGCCGCGGTGGGATATGGCGCCTGCGCGGCCGGTCTGGGCTTTGTGGCGAGTTTGCTGCCGCGTCCAGGGCGTCGCCAGTATGACTGGGCCGGACCCCGCCTCCTGCAACTCGGCCTCAGGCTCATCTGGTGGATCGGCGTGACCGTCGCGGGGGCGACCAGTGTCGTTCGCGGCGTTGATGCCGACACGTCGCTGATCGAGCCCCTCGTCATCGGTGGGTACGCCCAAATCCTCATCGGTTCGCTTGCCTACTTCGGGCCCGTTCTGCGCGCCGGTGGACATAAGCGACTATCGGCTGGATTCGCTCTGACCCGGTCATGGGCATCGCTCGTTGGTCTGAACATCGCCGCGGTTGGTGCGGTTATCGGAAGCGGTCCACTTTTCGCAGCGGCCTTGTTGGTGTGCACTCTCGATGTGGTCGTCCGAACCGGTCGCCTTCTCATCCCAGCCTCCGCCAGCTCCTCTACGTAAAGGTGAGTCGGGTCGCCAACGACGTGGCGCCGACGACTCGCGTTGGCGCGCCGAGACGTCGACAGTCGCACTGTCGACGAGCCCACGTTCGAACTCGTGAGCCCCGCACCGACACCGCCCGTCTCGATCGGCGGCGACAAAGGGTTGGGGATGCCGGATAGGTTGCTGGCTTCGTCGAGCCGTCCGGTGTCCGGCTATCCGGTGTCCGGCCAGCCGGTGTCGGAGCGCCTTTGGGAGTGAGACATGATCGTTCATCATTTGAACTGCGGCACCATTCGCCTCCCCGGCGTCAATTTGGTCTGCCACGTCCTCGTCGTGGAGTGTGCTGATCGGCTGGTCCTGGTGGATTCAGGCTTTGGGATGGCAGATGTCACCCATCCACGGCAACGACTTGGTGCGTTGTCGCCCATTATGGGGCGCCACCTTTCTGAGTCGACGACAGCGATCCGTCAGATCGAACGGCTCGGTCACTCGGCCGACGATGTCCGCGACATCGTGTTGACCCACCTCGATGTCGACCACATCGGCGGTATTTCGGACTTTCCGCATGCCCGCGTGCATACCTCTGCCGCCGAGGTGCTCGCGGCGATCACTCGACCCAACCTCAAAGCGAAATTCCGGTTCGGTGCGGCGCGACGGGACTATTCCGACCGATTCGTCGAGCACACACCAGACGGTGAGGCGTGGATGGGCTTTGCAGCAGCCAAAGAACTCACCGACATCTCGCCGGGGATTGTCATGATCCCGCTTGCTGGTCATACCTCGGGCCACGTCGCTGTGGGCATCGAGACGGAGGGACGGTGGTTGATTCACGCAGGTGATGCGTTCTTTCACCGGGGCGCGATCGACCGGTCTGTTTCTCAACCACGGATCCTCAAACTCGTTGAACGTTTCGACGCGGTCGGGAGCTATCGCTCCGTGGTCGCCAACCACGACCGACTCGCCGAAATTCAACGCGACAAGGCAGGCGAGCTCGAGATCTTTTGTGCCCATGACGCTGAGAGCCTTCGCCTTGCCCAACAGCGATCGGCGCAGTGAGCGCGCTCAATCATCGGTGAGCTGTCGAGCAACGACTCGAAGTGCGCCTTGAGTCGGTCCACAACGACGCGGAAATTTTCGTCTCGCGATACGCAATGTGGCGGTCGTATGACTTGGTCGTGGTGATGGAGCGGCGCGCGGGTGACTTCGAGCAGTGGTACAGGGATGCTCATCCTGGATTGGGCGCGTCTTTGACGGTCGTGTTGGGCGATGCATCGCTTGCTCAGGAGTCGGTGGACGAGGCGTTTAGCCGAGCACTGCAACGATGGGATCGGGTTTCTCAAATGGAATCTCCCAGGGGCTGGGTCTACCGCGTGGCGCTCAACGATGCCCGTCGCCGCCTCCGACGAGCAGGCCTCGAGCGGCGTCTGTTGAGAACCTCACGAATCTCACCGGTTGCGCCGCCAGCTGGTGAACTTTGGCTCGTCGTTTCCGAACTGCCGCAACGACAGCGCGAAGCCGTGGTACTGCGCCACGTTGGCGAGCTGCGCGAGAACGAGATCGCCGAAGCCATGGGGATTACCCGCGGAACGGTTTCAGCAACCTTGCGAGCCGCGTACCGTTCACTCCGGGTAGCGATCGACGATTCGCAAGAGGTTGGAGCACAGCAATGAACCTCGACCTTGATCGACTCGCGCAAGAAGTCCGCGAGTCGCAACCGACCAGGCTGTCGACGGTCGAGCACCTCCAGCGGCGGAACCGTCGTCGAACGCAGCGACGGTTCACCTGGGCAGGTTTGGCAGCCGCACCGGTCCTGATGCTCTTGGTCGTCATCGCAGTCTCCGTTTTCGGTACCCATGGCGGCCCCGCTCAACGGGTCACGGCCGCCGATTCCGCTGAAGCTCGGGTGCCCGCGTCGACCCCGACTTTGCCTTCCGAATCCAGCCCTGAAACCTCCCCATCGCCGTATCCAACCACCTCGATGTTTGAAGGAGGGTCGCTTGGCTTCTCCCTCCCGGACGTGGTGGGGCAACCGGTCCGCAAGGCGAGAGAAGCGTTGCAACAGTTCGGTCTGGTCGTCACGATCTCGGCGTCGACGGTGCGCGGCGCCGACATCGGCACGGTGCTGGTGACCGACCCGCCGTCAGGAACATCGGTGGTGCGCGGGCAGACGGTCTCGGTCGTGGTGCAAGACGGTCCGTCGCAGACGCCACAAGAAGCAGAGCGAGACCAGGTAGTCCCCGAAATTGCCGCCCTTCCCAGCGCTGTGCGGATCAACCAAAGTCGGTACGGCGACGGGCGCAGGCCGGACGAGCGTTCAGACAGCGGACGGCGTATGGATCATCTCCAAACCGGACGAGACGGCGCTGGACGGCAAGCTTGACGGCTGCCTGCTGGGCGACACCGCAGGAGTGTACGGCCGTGACTATGTCTGCGTCTCCACATACACAGAGATCCTGTTGCTCGATGAACAGACCGATCAGATCCTGCGGGCGTATCCCTTCCCCGATGTTCCGCCTCGGTCGCTGACCGTGGGTGCGCATGCCCTGTATTGCGTGGGGCAGGGCGATGGGGGTGTGACCGATTCGGTCTTGTGTCGGATCGATCACGACAGCCTTGACATCGTGGTCAGGGTGTTCGCCGAGCTGGGGCAGCAGGTGTTGCCTAAGGATACGTGGACACCCGACGGTTGGACGGTCGATGAGCGCAACGATCTCGACCTGTTCCAAAACCTTCAGACGGACAGCGCTGGAGTGACCATCACGGGGGCAGACGGATCCACCCTCGTCGATCCAGACACTCTCGAACTGCTCGATTTCGTGGTACCGAGTCGACGAAGCGGCCCATGGAGCGAACCACCCGAAGGCGCCGTCATGTTCGGGCCATTTCCATATTGGGAGCCAGCAGCGGCATCCGTTGAGGGCAACTCGGTAACGATTCACTTCACCGGCGGTGCCGAATACGCACCCGGGAAACAATGTTCGAATGCGTACACCGCGATCGTTGACGAGATGGCCGATGAGGTGGTGGTCAGAATGTTCAGCTGGGGCAATCCTCGGGTGGGTACGAATACGACCTGCGCCGCGCTGGGGTTTTCCCGCCAGCTGACCTTTGTCCTCGACAGTCCGCTCGGTAACCGCCCGGTACGCAAAGGATGACATCGGCGCCCCGACGCTGCTCTGCGAGTAGCGATGGGGCTGTCGATGGGGTCGGACGACGCTGTTTGAGCCCGTTTGTTCACGAGCATTCAGGCTTTCTCAAGACTTCCCAGAGCTCTGATTGAGTTCCGCGCAATTGTTTGCCGGACGCTCAATCACCCCGACATCGCCTGTCGAATACACCGCTAGTTCTGTTGAACGCCAAGGTCAGGCCGCAGGAGATAGCGAGATGCGATGTCAGGAGTAACGATGAAAGCAATACGAACGAGCAGTCGAGTTTTGGTGTTACTCGCGATGGTTGCGGTACTTCTGCTCTTGCTGCAACCACTCGCTGCCGATGCCGAACCGCTCGAGTGCGCGAACGCCAACACGTACACCGGCGACACGGTGATCGACACCGTAACCACGTCTCCGGACTTAGCGACAAAGACCGCGACTGGGTCAATGACGATCCAGTTGCCCTCGGGACCCGCCTCGCTTGACTTCGAATTGTCGACGACCTATCGCGACCCGAACGGCAACCTCGCCAGGAACACCTTTTCGTTCGTCGAGACGTCACCAACGGCGGCGCGACCGTATGCCGGGGGTATCTCGACGTGGGGACAGCCCACAGTTTCTAACTACACGTTCGAAGTTGCGATGAATATCTCGAATGTCACCCCCCCTGACTCTGGTCTCCGCATGATCATGTATGGACAGGAGTTCTCGTCGCAGAACGGAAACTCCGCGTTCGACACCTATTCGATTACGGCGCTGGACAGTGCCGAGCCCGCCTACATCTACGACCCGGCAAACCAGCTGAGGTTCAACGGCAACCCCATTCCGGCTACTGGCCAACCGCTCGAGGCAGGCGAAGCATTCACGCAGATCGCCATTATTCCCAACAACACACTCCAGTGGTATGTGGCGCTTCCTGCGGACGCCACCCAGTTCAACTTCACGGCGAGTCGAGGCAACGTCTGGGAAGGTTTCAACTTCACCGCTGGTGCGGTCAACCTGTGCCCACCGGTAGCGAACGACGACTCGGCGAGCGTCTCCATCTCACCGTCGAGCCCGGCGGTGATTGATGTCATCGCCGGAACGATCACCGACGCCGTCAACGACCAGTCAAATCCCATCGTCTCGGGTACCCCTGACGAAGATCCTGACGGCATTGTCGCCAATGCAACGGTCACCCTGATTGATCCGGTGACAGGTTCGCCGACCACAGATCCGGTCGTTGTTTCGGGTGAGGGCACGTACGAAGTGGTCGACAACAAGGTGGTGTTCACCCCAGTGGCCTCGTTCACCGGCACCACAACGCCCATCTCATACCAACTGACCGATGTGCAAGGGCTGACCGCGACCGCCTCCATTCAGCTCGACGTGACCGTTGCTCTGGTTCCTCCGGTTGCGGTTGATGATGCCGCTGTGACTGACCCGGGTGTGCCGGTCGGCATTGATGTGGTTGGTAACGACACTGATGCTGATGGTTCGGTTGATCCGACGACGGTGATGTTGATTGACCCTGTCACGCAGGAGCCGACTTCTGACCCGGTAACGATTCCTGGTGAGGGTACCTATGAGGTTGATCCGGTGACGGGTGAGGTGACGTTCACTCCCGAGGACGGCTTCGTCGGTGAGTCCACCGTCGACTACGTCGTCGCCGACGATGACGGCAACGTTTCTGATCCAGCGACGATCACCGTCACGGTTCAAGCGCCACTCGTTCCGCCGGTTGCGGTTGATGATGACGCTGTGACCGAGCCGGGTGTGCCGGTTGGGATCGATGTGGTTGGTAACGACAGTGACAGCGACGGTGTGATCGACCCGACCACAGTCATGTTGATTGACCCTGTCACGCAGGAGCCAACTTCTGACGAGTCGGTCCAGTGGTGATCTCTGGTGAGGGTACCTATGAGGTTGATCCGGTCACCGGTGAGGTGACGTTCACTCCCGAAGACGGCTTCGTCGGCGAATCCACCGTCGACTATGTCGTGAGCGATGACGACGGGAACGTTTCTGAGGCGACGATCACGGTCACGGTTCAAGCGCGCAAGTTCCGCCGGTTGCGGTTGATGATGACGCTGTCACCGAGCCGGGTGTGCCGGTCGGGATCGATGTGGTTGGTAACGACAGCGACAGCGACGGTGTGATCGACCCGACCACAGTCATGTTGATTGACCCTGTCACTCAGACGCCGACGAGTGGTCCGGTGGTATTCCGATCCTGGTGAGGTTGATCCCTATGAGAGGTGATCCGGAAGACCGGTGGAGGTGACCTTCACTCCCTGAGGACGGCTTCGTTGTTGCGGTGAGTCCACCATCGACTACGTCGGTTGATGACCGATGGTTCGGTTCTGATCCGGCGACGGGGTCACAGGCCGACAAGTGACCGTTCATTCCGAGGGTACCTATGAGGTTGCGGTTGACGATGACGCTGTGACCGAGGACGGGTGAGTCCACCGTCGACCATGTCGGCGATCGATGTGTTTCTGATCCGGCGACGATCAGCGACAGCGACGGTTGTGACCCGACCACATGGGTGTCGGTGCGCTGGTAGGTACCGTTCCGCCGGTGAGGCTGGTTCACTCCGAGGACGGCTTCGTTGATTGACCCTGTCACTTCCAGACGCTTCTGTGTGTGGCCGGTACCGAGGTTGATCCGGTCACCGGCGAGGTGACCTTCCGCCCGGGACGGCTTGCGGTGGTCCGGCGACCATCGACTACGTCGTGGCGATGACGACGGCAATGTTTCTGATCCGGCGACGATCACCGTCACGGTTCAAGCGCCACTCGTTCCGCCGGTTGCGGTTGATGATGACGCTGTGACCGAGCCGGGTGTGCCGGTTGGGATCGACGTGGTTGGTAACGACAGCGACAGCGACGGTGTGATCGACCCGACCACGGTGATGTTGATTGACCCTGTCACCAGAAGCCGACTTCTGCCCCGGTGGTTATTCCTGGTGAAGGAACCTATGAGGTTGATCCGGTCACCGGTGAGGTGACCTTCACTCCTGAGGACGGCTTCGTGGGCGAGTCCACCATCGACTACGTCGTGGCCGATGACGACGGGAACGTTTCTGATCCGGCGACGGTCACCGTCACGGTCGAAGCACCGCAGGCTGTGCCGGTTGCGGTTGATGATGACGCTGTGACCGACCCCGGTGTTCCCGTCGGCATCGATGTGGTTGGTAACGACAGCGACAGCGACGGTGTGATCGACCCGACGACGGTGATGTTGATTGACCCTGTCACTCAGACGCCGACGAGTGGTCCGGTGGTGATCTCTGGTGAGGGTACCTATGAGGTTGATCCGGTCACCGGTGAGGTGACGTTCACTCCCGAAGACGGCTTCGTCGGCGAGTCCACCATCGACTACGTCGTGGCCGATGACGACGGGAACGTTTCTAACGAGGCGACGATCACGGTCACGGTTCAAGCACCACTCGTTCCGCCGGTTGCGGTTGACGATGACGCCGTGACCGAGCCCGGTGTGCCGGTCGGCATTGACGTGGTTGGTAACGACAGTGACAGCGACGGTGTGATCGACCCGACCACAGTCATGTTGATTGACCCTGTCACGCAGGAGCCAACTTCTGACCCGGTAACGATTCCTGGTGAGGGTACCTATGAGGTTGATCCGGTGACGGGTGAGGTGACGTTCACTCCCGAGGACGGCTTCGTCGGTGAGTCCACCATCGACTACGTCGTGGCTGATGACGATCGGGAATGTTTCTGATCCGGCGACGATCACGGTCACGGTTCAAGCACCGCAGGCTGTGCCGGTTGCGGTTGATGATGACGCTGTGACCGAGCCGGGTGTGCCGGTTGGGATTGATGTGGTTGGTAACGACAGTGACAGCGACGGTGTGATCGACCCGACCACAGTCATGTTGATTGACCCTGTCACGCAGGAGCCGACGTCTGACCCGGTAACGATTCCTGGTGAGGGTACCTATGAGGTTGATCCGGTGACGGGTGAGGTGACGTTCACTCCTGAGGACGGCTTCGTCGGCGAGTCCACCATCGACTACGTCGTGGCTGATGACGACGGGAATGTTTCTGATCCGGCGACGATCACCGTCACGGTTCAAGCGCCACTCGTTCCGCCGGTTGCGGTTGATGATGACGCTGTGACCGACCCGGGTGTGCCCGTCGGCATTGACGTGGTTGGTAACGACACCGATGCTGATGGGTCGGTTGATCCGACGACGGTGATGTTGATTGACCCTGTCACGCAGGAGCCGACGTCTGACCCGGTAACGATTCCTGGTGAGGGTACCTATGAGGTTGATCCGGTGACGGGTGAGGTGACGTTCACTCCTGAGGACGGCTTTGTTGGTGAGTCCACTATTGACTATGTCGTCAGTGATGACGATGGGAATGTTTCTGATCCGGCGACGATCACCGTTGCGGTTCAAGCGCCACTCGTTGTGCCGGTTGCGGTTGATGATGACGCTGTAACCGACCGGGTGTACCCGTCGGGATCGATGTGGTTGGTAATGACACCGACTCTGATGGTTCGGTTGATCCGACGACGGTGATGTTGATTGACCCTGTCACGCAGGAGCCGACGTCTGACCCGGTAACGATTCCTGGTGAGGGCACCTATGAGGTTGATCCGGTGACGGGTGAGGTGACCTTCACTCCTGAAGACGGTTTCGTCGGTGAGTCCACCATCGACTACGTCGTGGCCGATGACGACGGCAATGTTTCTGATCCAGCGACGGTCACGGTCACGGTTCAAGCACCACTCGTTCCGCCGGTTGCGGTTGACGATGACGCTGTAACCGAGCCCGGTGTACCGGTCGGCATTGACGTGGTTGGTAACGACAGTGACAGCGATGGTGTGATCGATCCGACGACGGTGATGTTGATTGACCCTGTCACGCAGGAGCCGACGTCTGACCCGGTAACGATCCCTGGTGAGGGTACCTATGAGGTTGATCCGGTGACGGGTGAGGTGACGTTCACTCCCGAGGACGGCTTCGTTGGTGAGTCCACTATTGACTATGTCGTTAGCGATGACGATGGGAATGTTTCTGATCCGGCGACGGTCACGGTCACGGTCGAAGCACCGCAGGCTGTGCCGGTTGCGGTTGATGATGACGCTGTGACCGAGCCGGGTGTGCCGGTCGGCATTGATGTGGTTGGTAACGACGCTGACAGCGACGGTGTGATCGATCCGACCACAGTGATGTTGATTGACCCTGTCACTGAGACGCCGACGAGTGGTCCGGTGGTTATTCCTGGTGAGGGTACCTATGAGGTTGATCCGGTGACGGGTGAGGTGACGTTCACTCCCGAGGACGGCTTCGTCGGTGAGTCCACCGTCGACTACGTCGTCGCTGATGACGATGGGAATGTTTCTGATCCGGCGACGGTCACCGTCACGGTTCAAGCGGCGCAGGCTGTGCCGGTTGCGGTTGATGATGATGCGGTGACCGAGCCGGGTGTGCCGGTCGGCATTGACGTGGTTGGTAACGACAGCGACAGCGACGGTGTGATCGACCCGACCACGGTGATGTTGATTGACCCTGTCACGCAGGAGCCGACGTCTGACCCGGTAACGATTCCTGGTGAGGGTACCTATGAGGTTGATCCGGTGACGGGTGAGGTGACGTTCACTCCCGAGGACGGCTTCGTCGGTGAGTCCACCGTCGACTACGTCGTCGCCGACGATGACGGCAACGTTTCTGATCCAGCGACGATCACCGTCACGGTTCAAGCATCACCGGATGGCCCAGATCAACCCGGTACAACGACGACCACGTCGCCCGCACAACCAGCCGACAATGCTGGCCAGACTCCCGGGGGATTGGGGCAGGCACCCGCCAGCCCCGGCGGCCAGACGGGAACACAGGGGACTGGCGTGGACCGGACTGGCGGCGGCACAGCTAGCGCTCGTCGGAACGATGATCCTGGCTTTGGGAGGGGCCCTCGTGCTGATGGTTCGCCGTCGTCACTCGATCAACCGCTGAAACCGCGGAACCGTTGAGTTCCTGGCCTCTTCTCTGAGAGGGATCAGGGGACTGCCGGTTCGGTGAGGACAAAGCAGTAATCGCGAAGAGCAGCGGTCACGTCGGTCGGGTCTGTCGGCTAACGAAGACCAACCGACGTGGCTCGCTGCAAAAGAACCGATCACTGTTTAGATGAGGTGTTGGCCGTGTCTCGCTCAGGGACACGGCCGATGCTGGGCGGGCATCGTGTGCAGCCCGTCAATCTCCCATCTTCCAACTCTTGCGCTCAGCATGGTCGGAGACAGGACACACGCCTACGGCTCGCATGTTTGGGTTGGTGGTATCCGGTCCAAGTAGACCGTTCAAGGGTCGTTGAAACCGATGCGTCGTGCCGTGAACCGTCCGCCGCCGACGTTGGATGAAGGCTCTTCGGATTGGGGCGAGCTCTAAGTTGGGTGCGGGTCCGCCAGAAGCGGTTCAGCGTGGGACCTGGGGGTCAGTCGGGTGTGAGGAACTGGCAGGTTGGCCCCTGGAGCATTCACCAGACGACGATCCAGGGTGGCTAAAGGAGCGTCGAGCAGTTCGGCAGCCGCCACGTACCACGCGTCGTAGGCGGAGAGATTGTGTCGCAGCTCCCAGACCCGACCCGCCACAACCGAGTAGTCGACGAGCTGTAACCGCAACTGCGCAAAGTCCGCGTAGGCGAGCGAGGCGATGACATCGGTGATCTGATCCGTCGTCACGGCCCGCCGAAGGACATTGGTCACCTCGGCGGCGAGCAGATGCGGAGCCGCCAGGTCGGTGGTCAGCAGGCTTTCGGCCCAGCGTCCGTCTGGGCCAGAATCGACGAGTGCGGCAACGGCGACAGAAGCGTCGATCACCAACGTCATCGACGGCCAGCGTCCAGGTGATCAATGATCTGGTCGGACGGAAGGGTTGATTCTGTGCGCCGCTTGCGTTCGATGATCCGTTCCGCGAGGACGTAGGGGTCGGGTCGGCTCGCGAGGTCGATCAGCTCTTTGCGGAGATACTCCTGGAGTGAACGCCCCGAGCGAGCAGCACGAGAGGCAAGCTCATCACGAGTGCTTGAGGGAACGTCTCGGACGGTGATCGACGGCATGCCTGTATTTTAGCGGCAATGCCTTCAATGTGCTGACGACGGCGACGGGCCTTTGACCTTTAGGAGGTCAGCGGATAGGGGCTCGATGAGTGGCCACTCCTGGGCTCTGCAGCATTGTGGGGCAGGCGCTGTGTGCAGCATCGTCACTCGAACCGGCTCCGGCCACTAGCCGGATGAAGTGATTCCTGAGATGAGCCAGCGGAGGCTGTTTTGGAATCGCGAGCGGGCGCTATCGGGGTCAGGGCTGCCAGAAGGATCCGCCGACGGCGAAGCGCGGCGGCACCGATCGCGTGGACGATAAGAACTGAGCGGGCGGCGTCTACGTCGTCGATGTCGAGATCAGTCAGCCATGTATCCATCCGGCGTCCGAGTCGCTGGGCGTTGTCGCCCTGGGCCCCTGGCGCTGGACGTACCCTTCGACGGCGCCGGGATGAGCGACCAGGACGTCATAAGTCGCCTCCATCATGGCGATGAGTCCGGCGATGGGAGCGGCGGTGGCGGGTTCGTCGATGTCGCCGAGTAGGTCGTCGAGAGCTCTGTCCAGCAGTTGGTCTCGATCGGCTGTGGTAGGTGTACACGGCGTTGGGGTGGACCCGAGGCTGCGTGCTACCGCCCGAACTGTCACCCCAGACGCCCCATCTTCATCCAGCAACGACCGAGCGGCGGCGACCACGTCTGCTTGCTGCAGTCCGGCTCGTTTTCCTGGAGCACGTTGTGTCACGGCTCGACATCGTAGAGGTTCCCGATACTGTACGGTGTACAGTATCGGGAAAATGATTGGAGCGGAGATGACTGATGATGACCGGTTCGTGTCCGGGAACCGCGGCTGGAGTTCCGTTTGTTGCGTTGCCTCCCAAGCGGACGGGCCAACCAGACGTGCCGTTGGTCGTGGCCTGGCACCTCATGGACGCTCCGGCGAGCCCCGCCGCGATGGCCAGCGCTCCCGATGGAAGGGTTGGATGCATGGCGTGTGTATTTGGGTCTTCCAGACAACGGCGACCGGCTGCCCGAGGGGGGCCAAGACGAGCTGATGCGGCGGGGCTATGAAGATGCCGTTCTTCGTCTGAACGTGCCCATCGCGTCCGTCGGAGCTCAAGAGTTCCCGGCGCCCTGGCCGAACTTCGTGATCGCTTCGGCTTGTCGCAAGATGGACGGTTGGCGTTGGTCGGCGGTTCGCTCGGCTCGGCGGTAGTGCTGCTGACCCTGGTCGAAGTCGCTCGGGATGCGGGCATCACTGTGGATGCTGCAGTCGTTATCAGCCCGGTTGCTCAGCTCCGGGCGGCGGTCGACGCGACTGGTCGAGGGTTCGGCGTGGAGTATCCGTGGCGTGAAGAGACAGCTGAGGTCGAACAGCGTTTCAACTTCGTTCAACGTCCCCGGCAAACGTTCCGCTCAGGGCCATCGTCGGCGAGGAGGACGACAAGGAAGGCTTCTTGAGCCCGCCCGCCTGCTCGTCGGTCACTGGTCGGAGGCATCGATACCCGCTGACCCAGTTGTCATCCCCAATATGGCCCACGGCTTCGCTGATGCCCCGGCTCTTTCGCTCGCCCTGGCAAACCCCCGCCGCCGACGTCGATGCCGCCACGACCTCCTGGCTCGGCCACTGGCTTTACTGGCGACGACCAGGATACTGGTGGTCGGAGGTGGGTCTGACCTGGCAGCGGAGCTGTGGGACGCCGACACCGCGGTGGCCAGCAGGTTGGCGTATCCGGAGGTTCGAGCGGCTCTTGCTGCGGCGAGACGCAGTCGCGATCTGAGCGCTCTAGGGCACGCTTCCGCCGTTGAGCTGGTCGAGCAGCTTTGGGCATCGACTCGGCGGTGGACCTGTCCGATACGGTCGCCGAAAGGGCTGGCGAACTGACCCAAGCTCACGCTCTGGCCTGTGCCGATGCGATTCATCTGGCGAGCGCCCTCGCGGTCCAGAGCGTCCGGGGGGTCATCGTCGCCGTCTGGGACCGAAGGCTGCATCGGGGGAGTCGTCGATGTCGGCCTACGGGTCAGCCCGGCAACCCTTCCGCAGGGCAGGCCCGGCACTGCTGCGTTTGCTTGTCGAGGAGGGGTGGTGCGGTGCTGCTGCCGCGGTCCTGGTGAGAATTGAGATCTGATGACAAGATGCCTCGATCGCAACATTAAGATGCTCGGATGCGTACCACGATACGGATTGACGACGACCTTTATCGCCGAGTGAAAGCTACGGCGGCACGTCGAGGTGTGACCGTGGGGCAGATCATCGAGGATGCGGTGCGCGTCGCGCTGCGGCCTCGTTCGGCGTCCGACCGGGAAGTCCCTGACCTGCCGATTTATGGTGGTTCTGGTGTCATGCCGGGGGTCGATCTCGGTGACGGTCGTGGGCTCTTGGCGATCATGGACGAAAGGGTCAACATCGATGCGCTTCGTTGGCGTGAATGTTCTCGTCGATGCGCATCGCCCAGAATCAACGAAGCACCCTCAGGTGTCCATTTTGGCTTGAACGTGCGCGCAGGGGACGGAGCCGCTCGGCCTTCCAAGCAGTTGTTGCGAGCGGTTTCATCAGGATCGTGACGCACCTGCGGGTCTTCAAAGAGCCAACTCAGTTGAGGTGGCTCTGGTCGTCGACGGTTTGCTCGCATCGCCCGCGGTCGTCCCCGTCGTGATCGGAGACCGACATTGGGAGATCTTCCGAGACCTGTGCCGCCGCTACATGCTCACCGGCAATGACGTCCCAGACGCGTATCTCGCCGCTCTCGCCATCGAGCAGGGCGCAACTTGGGTCACGTCAGATCGAGGGTTTGAACGCTTTGCGTCCCTGATGGTCGAGTACCCGGCCGGATGACTGGGCCCGCAGCCGCGCAACATGGTTGATCGTTCGGCCGTGTCTCGAAACCAGCTTCCGTGTTCCGTGGCTGTTGCCGCTCTCGGCTCGGAGCTCGCCGTCATTCCGACGAGGTTGACAACGACGGCGAGGTCCAGGACGAATCATCGATGGTTCGGTGGCGAGTGGTCGGAGCGGAGCTGGCCAGCTACGGTCGGCGAGATGGTGAGTCCCACTCGCTGGATTGCTGCGTGCGCGGCGGCGGTTGGCCTGTTCCTTTTTCCCAGCTGCAAATCGGTCGACCGCGACGGTCAGCGGGCCGAGTGGAGCGCCGCCCAAACGACGCTACGACCTGAGCCGCCGGGAGGTTCGCGAGCCGCTCAGGCCCTGGGGCTCGCGGTTTGTGAGCCCGATGCTCGAGAACTCGAAGCCGACCCGTCGTTCTATGCGGATCAGCCCATTCCGGTTGGGCTCCCGCGCGTGATGGACGACATCACCGCATGGGCCGAGATGCAGCCTGGCTACGCGGGTGTGTGGATCGATCGTGACCAACATGATGGCTGGTTTTCGGTCGGGTTCTCCGAAGGGGCTGCTGAACGGCAGGCCGACCTCGAAGAGGTCTTCCCCGGCTACCAAGTCGTTGCGGTCGCCGTACCGCTTTCCAAACGCGAAGGCGACGCTCTCTTCGAACGCGTTAAGCCGGTGGTGGCGTCGCTGCGAACGTCTGCGGCGATGAGTCCTCCGGGGGCATCGGGGCAACTGCGGGTCGAGGTCCCTGTTCTCGACGGAGAAGTCCTTGCAGCGCTCGCTCCCTTTGCAGGCACTGTCGTGTGTGTGACCGGTCTTGAACCTAAAGATGCCACGCCAGATCATCCGCAGCCGACCGGCGGCGACGGATGGCGCTTGCTCGCCGTTGACGCGAACGGTTCCTCTGGGCGGACGGTGGTGGCTACGACAGATCTGGAGTACCGAGCGCTCTGGGACCACGAAGGATTGATCGCACGGCGTCCAGCGGTCGACTTCCAATCCGAAATAGTGGTGCTTTTCGGTGCGAAAGATCCCGCTGGCTGCCACATTCGAATGGACGATGTGGTGGTCGATCGCGGTCAGCGATTGGTGTATGGCAACTTCGTGGTACCGGGCGATCTGTTGTTCTGTAACAGCTTCGGCGAACCCACCGACTTTGTTGTGGCGATCGAACGAAGCTCGCTGCCTTCGGCCCCGTTCGCGATTCAGCTGGATGCTGAGCCCGACGCCGATGGAGCGGTTCGACGAGACAGAACAGTTGTCGAGGTCAATCTCCGCCGTCCCGGCTCCACCATTTCCTGACGCGGATCGTTCGCTCCGAGGTCGCGGCCGAACCCAGACGCCGATTCGCGCGCTGCCGTCGCCGCCAGTGAAGATGACAGGTCGGACGTCAACCTCCAACCATCGCGGTTTGAACCCGCGCTCGCTACCAACTCAATGGCCAACCTTTACGCCCATGCGTACGACTCACCCGGCTTTCTCCAGAGAACTCGAACCCGGCACCTGGACGGATACGCAGAACCGCATCGCTCGAACCCGACCACTCCGCCGGACTCAGACCTCGAAGAATCGTTGCTCCGTTCACGTAAAGCCTGGCTGGTCGCTGGGGCCTGCGAGCTGTGCCGGCGCGTCTTGTACCCTTTCCACCTCTGGTGTCATTTCGGGGTGGTCTGGGAGGGACATTGGCTGCTCACCTCATCTTTGGTGGGAGATTTCGAGCGATTGAGGAGATCGGTTCGGGCAGTCTGGGCAAAGTCTATTTCTGCTGGGATGAACAGGAAAAACGCAACGCCGTAGTCAAATACCTGGCGCCCTCACCTCCTGGGTTTAGCCACATGGAATGCGCAAGCCCGGTTTGACCGTGAAGCTCGCCTCCTCATGGCGCTCCAACCAGCATCTGGCACTCTGTCGCTCATTGCGGGGACGACTTCTTCGCAACCGAATGGGTTGCGGCCATGTCTCTCGATCAGCACATCGTGAAGAACGGCCCCATTACTGGAGACCGACTCGATCGTCTCGCTGTTCGGCTATTTGAGGCGTAATTTCTGAGGGTCCACGGGTTGGGGTGGCACACAAAGATCTGAAACCCAGCAACGTGCTGCTGTGTCTTGATGACTCCGTGCGATTGATTGACTTCGACGCAAGCAGCCGAGATTCCGCTGGGACAGAAACAGTGCGGAGGCTCCGGTGGGTCACCTGGGAGTTTTCGTCCCCGTGGCGGATTCGCGCTGACTCGGACGACTTCTTGAGTTCCGGGATGCCAAAGCTTCCGACTGGTTTCAGCTATGCCGCTACCATCGTGTTCGCTGGCACCGGGGGTCCCGCCGTTCGGTGCTGCGCCGCTCTGCATCGATCGATCCTCAACTCCCCAGAGCTCGGCGCTATCGCCGAACCATTGAAAGCTGCGCTGGAAGAAGGATTGACTCCCATCGCGGCGAACGATACAGAAGAGCGCCTACGCCGGTCACTCGATCCATTCGACCCCAACGAGCAACGATTGTTGGCTCACATCCGACGGTGCCGTCCGGCGAGGAACCGCAGGATCGGACCGTGGCGAAACCGACTCACCCACTGCGGCAAGGAGGCAGGTCAGACACAGGTCGGCGTCGCCGCCGAAGTCGCCGTTGGACTGCCTCAAGGATGTCGAGACGCCGCAGCGTTTGGATCGGATCGGCCCTCGTTGTTCTGGCAGTCGCGATCGTGGTGGGGATGAACTACTTGGCGGGATCGGCCAAGGTCAGTGAAGGAGCGTCCAGGAGAAGCCCCGAGCTCCTCGCTCCTCGACCACGCCGCATCTGGATGTGTCGGGGCGCGAGTCCCTGAGCCTCATGACCGACGATGCGAGCGGAACGTCCACTTCAGTCGTCGTTACGACAACGCAGGCTCCAGCACCAACGACCTTGCACCCGTAGCGGCGACGGTGTCGAGCAACCTGATCCATATTGCGGCGACTACGGCAAAGCGGGGACACGGCAGGACTCAGCGAGGATCTGACGGCGACGGAGCCGTTGTCGTGCGCGGTCCACTGCAGCTTCGGAACGATGTACCCAATCGTCGTGGTCGTAGCACTTTCAACAGGGACCACCGTCGGTTTGCGTACACTGGCACCCCCATCGATCTCACGCTATTGAACCCGGGGAGCGGCGGCGTACGACCATTTTGAAGCGGTAGAGATCGAAGGCGGAACACTCGATGTCCGATTCATGGAGACAGACATCGGCGAAGGTGATTGTTGCCCGAGCGTCGCGGTACTTGAACAGTGGAGTCTGACGGACATGAACCGTACAAAGGTCCAACGAGTGTCAGGTTTCGACGCAATCAAGTACATGTGGTCTGATGCGAGGGTTTCCCTGCGGCGCGTGTGCGAGTCGACTACGGATTACGCCGCCGCAGTCTCACCAGGACTGCTTTCCCGGGGCTCGCTATCCACCTGATGGCGGAAACTTTTTGGGTCGCCGAACTTGCCAGTATTCCGACTTCCCCATCGACCGAACGTGATGGAGTACCGGTACCTGGATGCAGCTGACGGCGCTCGGTGGCGACGGTGGGATTGTGGTCAGCGATCGGCTCGGACGGCGACCATCTCGGGCGCTGTTCGAGGTGCCTTAAACGATGCCCAACGGCGTCCTACGTGGCGAACATTCTGGGTTGGTGGGGTGGTGTGGTTGACGGCAGCGATTTCGATGGGGGCGTTGTCGGCCGGAAGATCGTTCAGCGGCCCCCGGGTAGGAGGCGGCCTGTTGGGCGCATTCCGCGACGGCTTGGGTGAAGCGGACGGATGCGGCGGCGATCTGGAAGGGATCCCAGCCAGCGAGTTTGATGGCGGCTTGCAGCGGCGTCGTCACGTTGTGATGGAGCGAAAGTGCTGCGACGTCGACAGGGCGTGATTCCGGCAACCGCTCCGACGGCGCCCAGCGCGACAGGCTGGTGGACGGGGAGGTCCCGCTGGCCAGCGAGGGTGTCGCAGAGTGAATCTGGCCAGCTGACGGCGGCGACTCGCAGCAGTTGGCGACCCAACCTTCGGGGCGCGTCTCGCAACGGTTCAGTCGGGTATCTGGCGTCGGATTCGGTCGACAATTCGTCGTACGCCGCCATGCCGTCCTGTGCCCATCGGACGGTTGCCGCAGCGGCCAGCGCCGCCTCAGTCAGGCCTGTTGAGAACAAGCGACCCTCGACGAAGTGCTCCAGATCGGCGAACGACCTCACCCGTCCGTCGAGGATCGCGGCTTCGACCCCGCCGAGTGGGCGTGGCCTCCGACGGGGAACCTGCCGTCGGCAAGCAACAGAAGTGAAGCGACCGCCTGTGCACTGGCCATGCCAGCGATCGTACCGCCAGCCACCCGTCACATCAGGCACGCATCCAATGGGTCTGGCGAGTGCGCTCGCCGTCCAAATGCGGATGTCATCGTCGCCGTTTGGGACCGACGGCTCCACGATGCCGCCGTCGCCGCTGGTCGTGGGGTTAGTAGGTTTCGAAACGGGCGCCGAGCTTTGTCATGTCGGCGGGGTCAGCCGTGAGGACGAACGTGCCGAGCATCTCGGCGGTGATCGCAAAGGTGCGCGTCGACGACATCGGACGTCTTGCCCACTGCGAGCAACATGCCGACTGACCTCGACTCGTCGAGGGCTTGGACGTCGATGTGTTTGATCAGACGCGTCAGGTTGGTCTGCCGTTTTGGGTCGCGCCATACCTGGCAGAGGACGGGGTGGGTGTGTGGATCTCTTCGCCGCGAAGAGCTGCCGCCTTGACCAAGGCCCACAGGCGTGAGTTGATGCGTTCGGCTGGATGTTCGCGGACGCTGAACTCGACCGGTGTTCTGCTGTGTGTCCGTGCTGAAGATGTCAGTGGCGGTTGCGACGAGCATCTCATCCACTTCCGGAACCCGTCCGACCGTGACTATGGACAGCAGTTTGCAAAAGAACCACGATCCTGAGCATGGATGGGGAAGTAGGCCGCGCTCGATCGCAGTCACCGAACCGGCTACGCGACCGACGTTAAAGGTGCGGTGGGCCTCTTCACGTGGTAACTATCAGGGTCCCAACGACGGTGAGCAGAACCAGTTCGCCGGACCTCGAAGGAGAGTGCAGATGCTGCTTCCACCATACAACCCACTTTTGTCTCTCTTGGCCCAGATCTACCAGTGGCTCGTGAGCCTTTTTGCCGGTCTGTTCTAAGCGGAACAGCGCAAGTCAGTATTCCGCGCCGAGTCAACGGACTCGGTCGCCCCACACAAGGGATACCAATGATGCCTGTTAATCCTGCTCTTTTGCACTACCTAATGATGCTGATCATGGACTGGTTGTGGAATGTGTTCGCCTGGTACCCGGGTAAGTATCTAGGCGGCCTGTAAGACAACAAGGTGGGGAGGCGGCCAGATTGCCTGCCTCCTCACCTTTTGTCTCTCGCCCCGGGCAGAGCGCCGGCGGGTCTGGTATCCCTGTGGCACGTGGTAGCGCGTTACCTGGCACAGGACGGGGTGCGTGGTGTGGATCTCTTCGCCGCGAAGAGTCGCCGCTCCTGATCAGCGCCCTGAGGCGTGAGTCGATGCGTTCGGCGTCCGCGATCATCGGGCCGGAATCGACGATCATCGAGGTGCCCCCTGACGGTCGAGTACCCGGTGGGCCCATTCCATGTGGTCTGTGTCGATCGGCCCGTCGTCGGCCTCCCATCCGTCGATGAAATCGAGGAGTGCTCGAGAGCGCCGCCGCCGCTTGGCTTCTGAAATCAGGGCCGGTTTGATCGCAAGTGTCTTCGCCCCGTCGGTCGCCACGAGCTCTGCGAGGTCGGCCTTCATCTCGTCATCGAAGTTGATCGTCGTCTTGGTTGCCATTTTCATGTGGTCAAAGGACCGTACCTAGCCCCACATGAGAATGGCATCGGCCTCGATCTGCAGCGGGACCGCTTCGGTCGAGGCACACTCCGGCTACGCGCGTGTGCGGATCGATCCCGACCGACAACGCTGGTCGTCGGTGGGCGGGCAGAGGCACCGGTCGCTCGTCGAAAGTGCAGAATTCTGCCCGGCCCCTCGGGCGGTTCGCTGGCGTCGAAGCTTCCAGCACGTTTCGAGGTGCAAACCCGCGCACGGGACGATCCGAATAAAGCAACGCTAAGGCAGGGCAACATCCCTGGTTGAGAACGTATCCTTGGAGCCATAACACCCCCTCCGCTTCGTCGGCGGGGACCCGGGACCCACTCCTCGTGAGTGGGTCCCTGCTATTTCCAGGCCGCAGGGCGCTCAAGTGTTTGTACCTGGTCAGGCATCCGCACGATGTCGGGCATCTGGCACTGTCGTACCAAATCCCGTCTGAGGGGCCTTGCCAGGCTGGGAACCCGGTTGAGATCCCTGGAGACAGACTCAGCAGGGCTAAAGACCCAGACCGTGTGACCGTCCCCGACTGCCAACTCAACGGCGGGGGACAGGTCAGAGTCGTTCGAGACAAGGATCGCTTTCGTGCAGGTCCCCTTATAGAAATCGCGCAGCAGGTGAGATGCAATGGCGACGTCGGTGAACTTTTCCTGGGGGAGTCGAACGCGTACTTTCCAAGGCCGATCGTCGTGGCTAGCAAAGTGCTCACCGAACTCCTTGAGGACCTCCACGGGCAACCGTGGGCGGAAGCGATCGCTCCAGTCGTGTTGGGTTGAAACGGTGCGCCAAAGGTCGGGGACCTGGAACTTGCCCTCGAAAACGTCGACGCCAGAAGCGCGGACTGCTTGGATAAAAACTCGCTGTCGCCGGACTGACGCAGGGTCCTCAGCCGCCTTCTCGGAGATCTGTCAAGTGAAGTACTCGGTCCGAGACACCTTCCCTCCGGCAGGCGGAAGATGTGAAGCGAATTCGGTGAAGTCGACCCATTTGAGAGTTGGTTGGCCGCGGAGGACGGCGTTGTAGAAGTTGAGGCCGTCGATGTAGATCATCCACTCGTTGGTCGCGCTGGCGCACTGCCCGCTGGAGCTGGCAGCCTCGCCTTCATTAGTAGGGGCGGCGGGCTCGGTTGGAGCATTGTCGTGACCGTTCCTGTCGTAGTGCGTAGGTGCTTTACCTGTCATATCGCACAGCCTATGGAGTTCGAGTTCGATACAGTCTCGCCGATGATCTCGAGCGGCCCTTCGGCGGCGCGTTGTCGCGTCTAATCAGCGTCGACGCGTTCGCGGCCGCCTGCCACCAGGTCCTAGAGTCGTTGACTCGCTTCGAGAGTGTCGGCAACGCGCAGGTCGTCGTTGCGACTCACAGCGGCAGGGCCTCCTGGCTGATGTGATCGTCTCGCTCCTTGAGTCCGTCGACGGATACGACGTCGACGTCGACACCCAGGAGCGAAGCAAGAGCATCCTCAAGATCCATCAGATCATCGGTCAACGGCAGGTAAGGAACGTTCCGTGCGGTGGCTTCTCCCAGCGACAACGATGGTCCCATGCGTCAAGCTCATCTCCGGGGATTGAGGCAGCTGTTTCGCTCGTTCAGTTGCGAGCTTAGTGCCAGCTTCATCGCTGCTCGGCAGCGATGCCAGACGCCGTGAACCTCGTCAAGCACTGTCGACCGCTACTCGGGTCGAAGAGCGCACCGTCGATCTTGGCGAGGATCGTGTGTCCGTCACGCTGGAGCTCCACATCCAAGAGTGGGTTTAGGTGGCCAATTTCGCGAAGGCGTTGGCAAGCTGCCACCACGTTGCGGAGTACGAGCGTTCGGCCGACCAACAGCCCCTTTCGAGCATCTCCGCTGGAGCGGCCGTCAGCGCCCGCAAGGGCCAGGAGCCTCTGAAGGCCTGCGACATCCGCGAGGGTGTACCTAGTCCATTGCCACCGTCGATTAGGCGGCACCGGCGGGAATGGTTCGTCGCCACGGCAGAGTCGTACGAGGGAAACGAGCTTTCGCATCTGGCGGTACTCGATCGGCCCGAGTCCGAGCGCCCGGTGCACCTCGTTGGGAAAGAAGACGGGCTCGTCCTGCTTGATTCGCGTCGAGGGGGCTATCGGTTCATGAGCTGCAAGCGGCTGGCGTGCGGGTCATGGGGTCTTCTCGAAATGCGACCATCGACCAAATCCATAGATTAATCAGTTATCATATACTAGATGCATAATTTATGTGCTTATGCGACTGGCTTTACCACAACTCGCGCAACTGTTGGCGGATGGTCTCGTCGTTTGAGCTATGTTTGCCGGTCTGGTCCCGGTCTGGAGCACCACCGCAATACCTCCTGGCCCTAGTCGTAGACGGACGAACAACGAAGAACGCAGGGGTAACCGGTGGATGAAGGTAACGATGTGCTGATTGGCCGGGCCGTCGGGTCCCTGTCCGACATCCTCGGCGGCGCGAGGCGGCGCAGTGGGAAAGAGGGCAGGCAGCAGAGCGGCGGTTGTGTGGAAGCAGGAGGCTCGACGTCTGTGGCCTTTGGCTGCAAACAAGAGGCTACGTGGCCGTGCCGCCCGAAGGGGTGACGAACTTCCTCCCGACCTTTGCCTGTGAGCAGACCACCCCTGTGTGTGAGCTCACAAACATCGTCACGTCGAGCGGTATTTCGCTATACGAACTGTATCGTCTGTGTGAAAAACCACCTTGGGGGAAGGCTGCCCCAGCTCCCTGGCCAAAATGCTCGTGTCGGAGAACTCAAAGTCTCTCGCGCCTGAACAGCTCGCAGCGAGCAGGTGTTCAAGAAATGTATTGATCCGAAGGCGAGCCACGCACTAGTGGAGCTCAGTTATTTCGACGCCGACTACCGTTCTTTGATCGCCGTGAACCTGGCGAACGCACGTAGCCCCCGTTGTGGCTACAAACAGGATCGTCTTCTTGAACGTTCCTGGGTCCGATGCTTCGGAGGAATACGACAGGGACCCCAACGGCGCACTGTCAGAAGTTTTGCGCCCTAGTCGAGTCGGCTGAGGTTTGTGGGTACATGGTCCTCACGCCTAATCCCAGTGCCCTGATTGGCCGGTGCCTTCTTGGTGTTCCCGGTCGCCACCCCAAACTCAAGAATAACGCAGCCTCAGTGCGGACAGCGGTTACCGAGTCGATCAACGTCATGGGCTACCAGAAGACGGTGGCAGGTTGCCCCTTTGTCCAGCAAGACGGCCAACTATTGACTTGTTCGCACGTCGCAGTATGGATGGTGCACTATGCATCCGTATTAGCAGGGCGGTCTGCTCGGCATCTCTTCGGGGAGTTCCCTGCTTCTCTGAGCGAAGTCCCGGATATCGATAGACAATACCCTCTTCAGGCTTATCGCTTTTTCACGTAACTACTCTGCTTCGAAATTTCTGCCTGCCGCCAGACCGCGAACATCTCGAGACCATGCACAGTCGGATTCGCAAGGCAGAGTGGTACGACCGAGCGTTTTTGCACGAAACCACAAAGCGCTATAGAGAGGCGTACGTCGAAGCGTTCAACACCATTGGGCAAACGTTGGACCCTGGAATGTCCCTGGCGGAGCTACCCGGGACCGCGGCTTGCGCGGAATTCACCGCAGCCGTTAGGAAAAGTCTAAAAAAGCGGATAGGGCACATAGCAAGGCTTGGTTGCGCGAGGTTTTGTCGACTTCCACTTGCCAGTACCTCAACTCTGGTTTTCCCTCTATCCTGATCGTAGGTGACCACGCTCGAGTAATTGTTGGTTACGTGCGAGCGGGTGAGTTGGCCGATAGTGAACGGACAAAGTTTCTGTCAGAACTTGAGGACCGTGAGGTCGTGGCATTCGTGTGCTCTGACGAAAGTCGCGGACCTTTCGAACTGATTCGAGTTGATTCGCTAGTGGAGAATCTTGTCCAGCAGCCTGACCAGGTGGATCTCGTAACCCCGCTGCCTCTAGGACTTTCCGTGAAGGGGCTCGATGCTCAGGTGCTTGCTGCGAAGGTATTTGAGGGCGAGCATCGAGGACGTCAGTAAGAGAAGCGACCAGAAGGTGTGCTGCGACGAGAATGACAAGTGGAACTTCGACAAAAACATCGAGGTGGCTCCGATGTGAACTCAGGCAGGGCGACGAGGGCGGGGTGCTGACCTTGCGCACCTATGTCGTCGAAGGCACCGAGTTCAAGATCGGCTTCGCAAATAGATGCAATGACGTTGTTTGCGTCGATCACGTGCGGCTAGCGGATCTCCCAAAATACGTGTGGGTGGTTGAAGTCATGGATCGCAAACGGCGCGACATGGGCTTGGACAGTGTGGTCGCTTCTGTGGTGGTCGATGCCACTGATGCCCGGTATCCGACCGAGCGCCTGGATAGCCCAGAATGCCTGATCTGCCACGTGAACGGAGCGATTCAGGTTGGTCGGCCCAATTTCCCAGGTCCTTGGCTTGTGACCGGGATAAAAGACGATGACGAAGGTCGCTACATGAGTAGTGGATGGTATGACGAGATGCGACTTCATGATGTTGACGGCCCAATGCGCATGGCTCGATCTAAGCGGGCCGTATAAATCGTGGGCGCACTCTTGACTTGGCGCTACGCTGGTTTGCGCGCGTCTCGTCTTAGCGCTGCCGTGCAAATGACCCCGTCAGATCGCAATTGTGGGGGACAGGGGCACAGCAGATTTCCAGTCGCTTGGTGCTAGAAGGCAACGCTGAACCCGATGTAGCAGAGGGTGGCTGCGGCTAAGGTGAAAGACGTCAAAGCGACCCTCGTGACCTTGCTTCGAAAGCTGGTCGCTCGGAGGACTAACTGGTACGCCGACGCCTGCTGCTCGAGCAGCCGAGCTACGTGCTCAAGGTACTCGCCCTCAGCAGCTGAGTCGGTTGTGTAGAAACTTTCGTCCCTGGCCGCTGTCAAGTACCACTCTGGGTCCGTGAGCAACGCCGCCTTCGGCCAACTTGCTAGAAGGCATAAGAAGAGACAGATCAGCAATAGAGCGGCTGCGGCCCACGCAGGGTACTAGGCCAGCAGCGGTAACTTTGGCGGCTACGGACTCGTCGATCGTCAACCCCAGGCCGACGGCGCTGAGTATGGCGCCGCTTAGCGCTATCAGCCGGTCAACTCTCGCCTCTTGAAACTGGGCGAAAGTCATAGCGCCAGCCAGTTCCAGTTGTAAATTGGCAGCCAGCTTGTCTGCTGGGCAAGGACTCACTCGCGAGCCTTCCGCAGTATCTTGTGCTTGAGCGATCGGTGAAGTTTGGCGATGCCAGAAAGGCCTAAAGGAGGTGGCTTGGGTTCTGGTGCGTATCTTCCTCACCCTCCGTGGGGACCCCGTTGGGGTGACTTACGGGCTCGCCGGACTTGTCTTCCATGCGATCTCTCCTGAACCAGGAAGCCGAACTGATCGACCCCGAGCGGTCCATTCTGCCAGCAGTGAGATACTACTTGATGCGGTTTGGCGGATCGTCGCGCAATCGCAGCGTGCTAGGAGCACTCAAAAAAGGTAGTAGCGCTGGGCCATGGGGAGGGTTTGGGCGGGGGCTGGTTCGATGAGTTCGCCTTCGATGTGGACGGCGAAGGTGTCGGGGTTGACGGTGACGTCGGGGCAGGCGTCGTTGCCGGGCATGTCCTTCTTCGCGACGGTACGGCAGTTTTTGACGGGGGCGAGTGGGCGTCGGATGTCGAAGCGGGAGCGGACTTCTGCTTCGGGGCTGTCTTCCAGGGCGAGGGGTGCGACAAAGTGGACGCTGGTGGCCTGCGCGACAGCCGGAGCGGCGCCGAACATGGGGCGGGGAAAGATCGGTTGCGGTGTGGGGATCGATGCGTTGGCGTCGCCCATCTGCGCCCAGGCGATCGCTCCGCCCTTCATCACGAGCCCTGCTCGGACTCCGAAAAACTTGGGGTCCCACAACACCAGGTCGGCGAGTTTGCCGATCTCTACAGAGCCGACCTCATCGTCGAGGCCGTGCGCGACCGCGGGACAGATCGTGTACTTCGCGACGTAGCGTCGAACCCGGTTGTTGTCCGCTGCACCGTCGCCTTGCAGAGAACCGCGCCGTTTCTTCATCACGTGCGCGGTTTGCCAGGTGCGGGTGATGACCTCACCGATGCGGCCCATCGCTTGACTGTCCGAGCCGATCATCGAAATCGCGCCGATGTCGTGGAGGATGTCTTCGGCGGCCATCGTTGTCCAACGGATCCGGCTCTCAGCGAACGCCAGGTCTTCGGGGATGGTCGGGTTGAGGTGGTGGCAGACCATCAACATGTCGAGGTGTTCATCGAGCGTGTTGACCGTATGCGGCCGGGTCGGGTTGGTTGATGAGGGCAGCACATAGGGCTGGCTGACGACGGTGATGATGTCGGGAGCGTGGCCGCCACCAGCACCTTCGGTGTGATACGTGTGGATCGACCGACCGGCGATCGCCTGCAACGTCGTCTCGACAAACCCCGCCTCGTTCAGCGTGTCGGTGTGGATCGCCGTCTGCACACCGCACTCATCGGACACGGCCAGGCATGCGTCGATCGCTGCTGGGGTCGTCCCCCAATCCTCATGCAGCTTGAAGCCCGACGCGCCGGCCGCCAACTGGTCACGCAGCGCCTGTGCCGAGACGGTGTTGCCTTTGCCGAGCAAGGCCACATTGATCGGCCAGCCATCCAGCGCCGCGAGCATCATCCCGATGTTCCACGCCCCGGGCGACACCGTCGTCGCTTTCGTGCCTTCGGCGGGACCGGTGCCTCCACCGATGATGGTGGTGATACCTGAGGCGATCGCCTCTTCCAATACCTGCGGGCAGATCAGATGGACGTGGGAATCGATGGCCCCCGCGGTCAAGATCTTGCCGTTGCCCGCGATGATCTCGGTGTGCGGGCCGATCACCAACGCTGGATCGACGCCGTCGGTCGTATCCGGGTTGCCCGCCCGGCCGATCCCGACGATGCGCCCATCCCGAACGCCGACATCGGCCTTGATGATGCCCCAATGGTCCAAAATGACTGCGCCGGTGATGACGACATCCGGGCTGCCTTCCGCTCGGGTCACACACGACTGACCCATCGACTCGCGGATGACTTTGCCGCCGCCGAACACGGCTTCGTCGCCGCCGACGCAATGGTCTTCGGTGACTTCGATCAGAAGATCGGTGTCAGCCAGGCGAATCCGGTCACCCTTCGTCGGCCCAAACAGCTGCGCATATCTCGCCCGATCGACCTGCATTACGAATCACCTCTTGAATCGTCGCCCTGTCCGGCGCTGTCCGATGGATCGGCGTCGAGGGGGCCGGCGACCATGCCGCGCAGACCCCGAATGATCCGGTCGCCACCGAAAGCGACGAGCGATACCGTCCGTTCGATCCCCGGTTCGAACCGCACCGACGTCCCCGCCGGGATCGCCAGCCGAAACCCGCGGGCGGCCTGCCGGTCGAAGTCGAGTGCAGCGTTCGTCTCAAAGAAATGGAAGTGCGAGCCCACCTGGATCGGACGGTCGCCGGTGTTCGCCACCAGCACCTCGATCACGTCTCGGCCCGCAAACAATTCCACAGGCTCATCGCCGACGATCGTCTCACCCGGGCGCACTCTGCCAGAACCTTGTGCTGTCTGCATCGCCATCAACCGATCGGCTCGTGCAACGTCACCAACTTGGTGCCGTCGGGAAACGTCGCTTCGATCTGGATCTCGGGGATCAACTCGGCGACGCCATCCATCACATCGGCCCGGGTCAGCACCGACCGCCCCGCATCCATCAAATCGGCGACGGTGCGGCCCTCACGAGCACCCTCCATGACCCACGCCGACAGCAGCGCCACCGCCTCGGGATGGTTCAACGCCAACCCTCGCTCTCGACGATCCCTCGCCACCATCGCGGCCAGATAGATCATCAAACGTTCTTGTTCATGCGGCGATAACTGCATCAGCGCTCCCGGTCAGATCTGCGACCTCATCGGCGATCGACGGCCAGGCACTCCCGGCCGCTCAGCATGAGGCAAGCAATTTCGCCGGGAATCCTACCGACCCCATGTTTCGGGTTTATGAGCCCCGGATTTCGTTTGGCCTTCCCGACCGAAATCGACGAGAACGTCGAGGTCGCTGTCCGCCGGGGTGGCACGCGGCCCTGCTCCTACGGCTACGGCTCGATTCGTTCCACGGACGGAACTCGGTCGATGGCGCGATCAAACGAGGCCACTTGCCCGATCCCGGTGACCTCGGCGCACGCGACCAGGTAGGCCTCGGCGAAGTCGAGACGGTCGATCTCGTAGATTTCGATCGTGCGCAGGAGGAGGGCAGGGTCGACTGTGACGATGGACGGCAGAGCGAGAAGTGAGCGCATGGCGGTCGCCACTTGTTGGTGTGGCACTTCGTAGAAGGATTCGAGTACGTAGACCGTCTCGGCGAGCACCAAGTCTGTGAGGTAGAGGCGCTCAGCCCCAGCGAGGAACATCGACGCGCGCTCAGCCATGTCCGACGGATCGCCAGTGAGATGCCGGACGAAGATGTTCGTGTCGACGAAGCAGCTCACCGTGGTCTGCCGACTCGTTGCCGCCTCGTGTCGGCAATGACGTCATCCCACGACGAACCGCGTTTAGAAGCTGGCACGGCCACGCTGCCTGCCAACGACAAGAAGTCTGGAGTGCGAGCCAGTACCGCCCGATTGGCTTCTAGTCGAAAAACAACTTGGTCTCCTTCTCGAAGTCCGAGAGCATCGCGGACGGTCTTTGGGACGGTCACCTGCCCCTTCGATGTGATCTTCGCGGCGATATCCATGCGATTTCCTTACTAGTATCAGTTGGTAAGGAATCATACCCGAAATCGGTGATGTGCGTCAGTGGGTGCGCGAGGGAGCCCACTCTGTGAGGTTGTGGAAGTTCTGCAACGTTGTTGACGCAGAAGATGTCTGGTCGCCAACGCATCAGCGCTACCCAATGGAGTAGCTGAAGGGCGGCGCTATTGCGGTTAATAGGGCACGGAGAGTCGCTGAATCAACGCCTGAACACTTTGGAATGAACTCTCAAGGGCGCAATAGAGAGCCAGCACTGTTTCCCGATACGTTGCGGCTCCCCAACCATTCGACCTCTCACTCGAGACGTCTAAAGCTGTCCCGAAGTCGGCCCCAGATACGTGGTGACCTTCGAAGAGCCCTCTAAAGAAAGGGGCGAGCTTCGAAACGCACCGTAAAGAAGGAGGCTCTTCCTTGACGGTCAGGCCGTGACCGAAACGGCTTCTTTACGGTCGTTCCCAGCGCGATGACTCGACTGCGCGGGACCGCTGCTGGATGAGAACGCAGGCTCTGTGAGAGAGAGGTGGCCGGATGTCAGTGGCCGGGTAGGTCGGGTTCCCTGGTCAACGCGTCGATGACTGGATCTGCCCGCCAGCGAACCTGGCGCCTGGCGCCGTCTTCGATTTCGGTTAACAGTCCGGTGTCGGCCAGCTGGCGGAGGGCTTTGAGCGCAGTTGGTTTGCTCACGCCCAGACGTCGCTCGACGAGTCCTGCGGTGAGCACTGGTTGTTCGAAAACAAGCTCGACCAGTTGAACGGCCGCCCCGCGGCTCGTTGCCTGGACCACATCCCGGTTTCGTTCCCTCAGATCGGTCAGCTCTTCGGCTCGGGCGATCCCGTCGTTCGACTGAACCGTGATGGCATCGAAAAACATGCTCATCCAGCGGTCGATGTCTCCCTCCTCGCGAACCTTTTGAAGAGCGTCGTAATAGTCGGTTCGACGGGCTTCGAAATAGGGGGAGATGTACAGCAGCGGTGAGGGCAGGCGGTCGCGCAACATCAAGGCGAACACCACCAGCAGCCGACCGAGACGCCCATTGCCATCCAAGAACGGATGGATCGTTTCGAACTGGTAATGCACCAACGCCGTCTGCACCAGCGGTGGCAGGCTGAGACCGTCAGCGTTCACGAAGTGCTCGAGGTCGCTCAGTAGGCCCGGAACGTCGCCAGGAGGCGGCGGTACGAAGGATGCAGTCTCGATGGTCGCCCCCGACGGCCCGATCCAGTTTTGGCTGGTTCGAAGCTCCCCTGGTTGGCGGTGCCAACCGCGCACGCCGGACAGCAGAACTCGGTGCATTTCTCGGATGAGCCGCACGCTGAACGGGAGCTCGCCGAGCAGTAGAAGCCCTCGTTCCATGGCGTTGACGTAGTTGACGACTTCCTCGACATCAGGGCTGAGCCGGGCTTCGCTGACTTCGGCCTCGTAGACCTCAGCGAGCGATGCCTGGGTTCCTTCGATCCGAGTGGATGCGAGCGCCTCGCGTCGGAGATAGGGCCCAACCATCAACTGAGGGTTGGGAAGCAGTCGACCTGCTCCTGCGAGGCGTCCGAGCGCAGCTTCTGCTTCCGCCATAGCGGACACGTTGTCGTTGGAGAGCGTGAGCTGGCGTGGAATCGGGGCAGGAAAGTAGGCCACATAGCTGTTGGGTCCAACGGTTCGACCTGCCCTCCCGAACTCGGAGGCGTGATATCGATCGACGTCCATTCACGAACCGTAGCCCACTGTAAAGAAAAACGCCGTTTCCTTTACAGTGAGGCCGTGACCGGAAAGGTTTCTTTACGGTCCCGAGAAACGGACCGACCTGGTGGGCCGGCTGGAAGTCCTGATCCGGGCAGGTCGCCGTTCTGGTGGGTGCCTGGGCGGGCATTCTCGGGTTGCCGAACTCCAACGAAAACTAACAAATCTAATAAAACTAACAAGGTCTAACGGCTTCTCGAGAGGGTGAACGGCTATCCCCCCAAGGTGGCAAGAAACCCGTTCACGCCCACTTTTGGTGTCTCTCCTCCTGTGTTGGTGGGCCGCTCTGACCTCATTAGCGACTTCATCGACGCCCTTGAGGACGGGCCGGGCGCACCAGGCAGGATGACGTTGTACACCGGTGCCCGGGGCACCGGTAAGACGGTGTTGTTGAATGAGGTCGAAGACGCCGCCCGACGGCTGGGGTGGCGCGTGATCGCCGAAACCGCGACTGCAGGGTTGGTGAAGCGGATGATCACAGAGCACCTGCCAGCGCTTCTGAGGGACATTGATTCGGGCTCCGATCGATCGGTGGTGACGGGAGTGAGCGCTCCGCTTGGTCTTGGGGGAGCAACGTGGGAGACGGTGGCCGAGCATGAGGCGGCCCCGGGACTCCGCAATCAGCTCACTGCGGTCACCGAGCTCATGGCGTCCTCTGGCACGGGGCTGCTGGTCACTCTCGACGAAATCCACCACCAAGTCGTGGGCGAGCTGCGCGAGCTTGCGACAGTGCTCCAACACCTAGTTCGCGAAGAACGCCAGATTGCCTTTGTCGATGCAGGCCTCCCGTCAGCGGTCAGTGCCGTCTTGAGCGACGATGTGCTGACTTTTCTGCGGCGGGCGGATCGACACTCGCTCGGTCCCGTGCCGATCGACGACGTTTCGAACGCGATTGCCCGTCCGGTCCGGGAGGCTGGCCGAGAGATCTCCCCCCAGTTGGTAGCCAGCGCCGCGGCCGCGACCGGCGGCTATCCCTTTCTGATTCAGCTTGTCGGCTACCACATCTGGCGCCAACAGCCCAGTGTTCTCGAGATATCAGCAGCAGACGTGGAGGCTGGCGTACTCGCTGCACGCCGCCGGATCGGGTCGCTGGTTCACGAGCCAGCATTGGCTGACCTGCCGGGAGTTGCCCGTACGTTCCTCGTCGCGATGGCTCAAGACGACGGACCTTCGAGGATGAGCGACATCGCCGTCCGTCTAATTGTCGATGGCAACTACGCCAGCCAGTACCGCTTGCGTCTGATCGCCACCGGACTCATCAAGCCAGCTGGCCACGGACGAGTCGATTTCACGATGCCCTCTCTTCGTGACTACTTGCGTGAGCACGCTGTCTTGGAGGCTCGCCCCGGACTTCCTGCTGGCGACGCCGAGCAGTTCGACATAGCTCCGGACTAGCTACTGCAACGTGCGTGACGAGACGCTGCGTATTTTGTGAACCGAAGTAGTGGAATGTGCGTAGTTCCACCGCGGGATTGTCTTCGATGCAGGCGACGCCACCGTTCCGCTCAGCCCCAAGCGCTTGCTGTCGGTGGTCACCACGATCGCGTCCATCAGGACGTCGCAAAGCTGGGGGCGCACCCAGTGCAGGTGACGAACATCGTGGTCGCCAACCCGGGCCGCTCGACAGGGACGCGACGCCCTTCCCGAGCTGCTACGTCTTCAAACCCCCTGGGCCGTGCTGGCTGGTACTCGATCGAGGTGAAGGGGCGGCTCAGTCGGTGGGGGTCGGCTCGATCGGGAACTGCACCTCGGTTCGCCACTGCGTGACGTCGTCGGGGCATTCGAGGTAGTGCTCTCGCGAGTACCCGGTGGTGCGGAACCCGTTGGCGCCAATCCAGTCCAAGAGCGGCGCAACCGTGTTGACGTCGACGGTCGCCATGTCGCCGCGGTGGATGGCAGTCGCCGCCAGCGGAACCTCGGCAAGGTCGACGACGTCGAGTCCCGGGACGTCGGTCACGGACTCGTCGACCGGGAATCCGGCATGAACACCGATCCCGCCATCGACGGTGTCGTCGTAATAGGCGATCGACCGTCCAGCGATCTCCACCCCAGCCGAACCCAGAGCGCCGAGCAGTTCCGGATACAGCGGCTCAATGACGGGCTGAATGTCGGCGGAATCGAAGCTGGCGCTGACTCCCGAGGCGACGGCGAGGTGGACAGCTGGCAGATGCTTGGTGGTGACGGTGATGTCTTTGGCGGGTGTGCTCATCTGATTCTCCAGTCGTTGGATGTGGGCTTCGACTCGTTGGAGCCGCGATGTGGCTTCGTTGAGCTCGTTCTCGAGTTCGGTGCGGCGCAACACCAGCATCCCGCGCAGTTCCGCCGGGCTGATCCCCTCGTGAGCGATGCGTTTAATGTCAGCGAGCGCAAGCCCGCGGCCTTCAACGCCAACAACTGGAACAGGTTGGCGAGCTGGGTCACGTCGTAGCGGCGGTAGCCCGTGGTGTCGTTGACGTCGGCGGGGACCAACACGCCGAGGTCGTGGTAGTGGCGCAGCGTCCGCGGCGTGACGCCGGCCAGTCGCGCCATGTCACCAATCGAGTACATGTCCACGACGCTACGGGTTGACGTCGCGTGAGAGTCAAGAGCCGTTCGCAAAAGCCTGAGATCGACACCGCGACCTCGACGGCCGCTACAAGATCCGGGCTGCTCAAAGCGCGATCACTGCGGTCATCGAACGCCCCGGCGGACAACGTCCCAAGATGGGCTCAAGCGTCCCCGCTTATGGATCAGAATCGGTTGGGTGCGTGAGTGACTCGCCGGGGGTCGGCTTCACGATCTGACGTTGCAGGGGGTCGTCCAGCAAGTAGACAGTTGCCCCTCTGTGAGGCGCGCATTCTGTCTTGCCGACCAGCCTCGCCCCTTCGATCGCGAGGGCTCGCAGCTCGCCAAGGAGTTCGTCGAAGTCGTCGTCAACAATGCGTTTCTGTTCGTCCATCCTCGTTGTGGACTACAGGTTGGACGCGGTTGCCGCTACAGAATGGACGCGCTTTGCACTACAGATTGGGCGCGAACGGGCGCCGGTGGCGCTAGCCGTTCAAGCTCGGGTGTCACAGGCGGGCCCGGTGGTCCTTGGTTCCTGCGGAGGTGCGGCAGCGTCAGCGGCGGTGATTTGGTGGTCTTGGAGGCTGGCGCTGTGACAGTCGTTCCATTTGATTCTGCCGATGGCAGTGACCAAGGTGCGTTGTTGCTCATTCATATCGGCAGACGAGCAACTTGCCGGCGGGAGGCTAAAGGTTGCAGCACCTATAGTTCGATGTCATAGGTGGTCGCTATCGTTTCCACTGATTCCACCGCTCGGCCGCGCACCTTGGAGATCAAGCATGACTGTCGACAATGACCGCCACGAGTTCGCCACGGACGCAGAAATCGATGCTCTGGTGGAACAGACGTTGCAGGACGTTGGTGTCGCTCTTGACGACCTTCGTAGCCAAGCCAGCCAGGGGCGATTCGCGTCTGAGAAGCTGCGGCGAGCCTGGTTTGCCATTGACGGCGTAGGCAGGGCTTGACCCGGACTCGCCCGTGCTGAGTGATCTCGATGCCCAAGCTCGTTCGTTCGCAGCTGATACCTCCGAGGTTCTCAACCGGACAATCTGCAACGGTGTTCGCATCACCCCTCTGACTACAGCGAACGGCAAAACGATCATGGGCTTCGGGATTAAGCGGACCAAGATCCAGCCCGATCCGATCCCCATCGGCCTCGCAGGTACGAAGCCTCGCCTCTTTCTCTATCTCGCCCATTCCTACGAGCTCGATCCTGAAGGGGTCTACCTTGCTATGAGTGCGAGCACCATGAGTCTCTATTCGTCTGAAGCCATGGAGGACGACGACTTGGTGGTTGCGATCGACGACACGAGGCAGCCTGTCAATAGTTTTCCCGGTTCCCACCTTCATGTTTCGGGGGAGCGTTCTGATCTTGACGGGCTCTACCTCGGGGATCGACGAAAGTCGCGGACGCTTCGCGACCTCCACCTACCGGTCGGCGGAAAACGCTTCCGTCCGACACTGGAAGACCTCATCGAGTTCGTGGTGACGGAGGAGATGGTGGTTCCGCGCGACGGGTGGGAGGCGGCGGTTGCCGAGCACCGATCACGTTGGCAGTCGATACAGCTGAAGGCGGCGGTCAGGCGGAACCCCAACGATGCTGCCAGTGCACTGAGAGAAGCTGGCTGGTGCGTCAGTGGTCCAGACGCCTGCGGAGGTGCTGAGTAGTCCAAGTTTGAAGTCAGTGTCATCTCGGTGAATGACCTGTGCAGAGGCCGCGCCGCAACAACAGGGCGAGGAACGCGGTGAGCACATCGGGCAGGGGGCCTTACCGCATTGAGTCACCAAATGACGAGCGGCGAGCTGCCGACACCGTCGAAGCTGACCCAGGCTCGATGATCTCTTCCACGGCTGGCTGGTTGCCGGGCAGAGTACCCGGCGGCAACTTGAACGCGTAGGGTTGGGGCGCTCCATCTAGACCGCCAGCGCCCAGGACCGTCAGGGAACAGACGGAGGTTCTTGGTCGCCTATCGCGGCTGTAAGACTCGCCTCGTCTAGCCAAAGGACGAATTGCAGAACGACAGTCCGAAGTTGTTCGATCGTTTCGTCGGGGATCCGAAGGAGACCCCCTTCCGTGTTGACACCGATTTCCTTGAGAGTCGCCGTTACGTTTGAGGTTCGCTGCTGGTAGCGGGTTAGGCGGCCCGCGCCGTGCACAAGGGCATTCCTAGCCTGAATGTGCGCTTTGAACTGCTTAATCTCAGAAAATTTCTTGACGTCCACGCCGTGCCATTCTCGCCAAGCGTTGAATTGGCTTTCCCAGTTGTGTAGGGCTTCGCGCTGTTTGGTCGGCCACCAAGCGAAAAGAAGGCGGCTTTGGTTGAGAAGTGCGGTCTCCGTGGCCTCAACAAGCTTGGTGGCCGAAAAATCTTCAGCGAGCCCCAATGCGAATGGGTAGAGCAGCGACATGGGGTTGCGCTCTTCGGGAGTCGCTTGCTCATCCTGGTATGGGCGATCGTGCTCACCTGACGCAGCGGCCATGGAGCGCATTTGCCCGAATGCGCGGTTGAGCCGCTTGACAACATCTTCTGCGAGTTCAGACGATCGAGAGAGAGTCGAAGTTCTTATCGGCAATTCGGGCGTAGACATCTCCCTCCCCTCGGATCGATTTGAGAGCGTTGGTATTCTTCGAAGCGAGGAACGCTGCAGCAGCGGCAAACTCCGGCTTTGCGGCTGGCCCAGAATGATCGAAGCGCCTGGTCACGTCCTCCAGTGTCACCCAGCCGTGAAGGGCACAGGCCGCTGCGGCAAGCCCGGCGAGAGTGTCGGAGCGCGATCGAAAGCAGGCCTCGACCCAGTCCTGCAGCGAGGCCGGGGGCGAGCTCAAACTCAAGATCGGTACTAGGAGCCACGCGGAACGCCACGCACTCGTTCCCGCTCCTGACGACGAGGTCAACGACGACAGGACATCCGCTACGAACCCCGGTTCGAACGGCGCTAAAGCGGCGAGGTAACGAGCGACATCAGGCGTCAACTGCGGTTCTCTCCTTGCCAGTTTGGAGATCATGTCGGGCTCGACAACCGAGGGGGAGGCTGCGAGCTCGCGGAGACCCAGGCCAGCAAGCTTCACGAACATCCACTCGTCGGCGTTGTCCGAACCTTTCGAAGTCTGAAACTCGTTCCAGAGTTTGAGCGCAGCTCCGCCCGCTGCGGCCCGGCTCGCGGTGCTCGGTGGCAGTTGCACCTCGACCCAGACCTCTTGGTAGCCCGAATCGAAAGCCAAGAGGCGCGTTTCAGCGTTGGCGCCCACTAATTCAGCCCAGCGCTCTCTTGGCGCTCTAATCCACCCCTGGTAGCGGTCTTTCTGAAAAATCAGGGTTTTGCGCTCATTCAGGGTAAGCCCAAAGTGTTCGAGTTCCCCAGTCACTTTGATGGCGGCGGCTAAGGCTTCGGCGTAGCTTCGGCACCCGATGCGGAAGTCGTCATTGAACCGCGCAATCTGGAGACCGGCACGGGTCAGCCTGCGCGTTGCTGCGTCAATCACAATCTCTGCCAGGGGATCCGCGGCATCGTAAAGCTGAGGTAGCCCAGCGGGTCCCCCCATGAGCCCCGAGAGGAAGTCGCTGAGGGCGGTTGCGAGGTCGACGGCGCCCGTTAGACCAACGATTTCGTCGTGGACATTCTGGTGTCGTACGTATTGATAGAAGCCGTGGACATCGCACGCCACGACGTACCGTGTGGCAGGCTCCTCGAGTACCTCAGTTTGGAACTGTGCGTAGGCGGGGTAGGAGCGATTGACAGGTGGAACCAACTCGCCCTGCACGAGGGATGCAAGCGCTCGGAGCTGCAGACGACTTTGAAGGGATAATCGTCGTATGGGCCGGTAGCTCGTCGAGTCCTTGTTGGCGAACAGTCGCTCAACTTCGTATGGCTTCGAGTTTGCTCTGAGCAACCCACGTGCCTCTGGAACGAAGGCGGCCAAATCGTCGCCGAGAGCGTTCTCGACTGTGCGGGTTGGGATCTTGTCAGGGGGAGTGCCGATCTCGGATCGAACGACATCCTCCACGTTGACCCTGTCGAGCAGTGCTTCTGGGATCAGCATCAACGCACGCTATCTCCGGGGGTCGACTGAACGCTTCGGCTTGGTCATGAAGCTAAGCCGGTGTCGGCGAGGTTGAGGGTCGCGAGGACTTCGAAGAAGCGGTCGGCTTGGTCGGCGGTGAAGATCTGTTCGGGGCCGTGGGGGGCAAGACCGACGTAGGGCTCGGCGTAGACGCGTCCGGCGGGCAGTCGTCCCTCTTTGCAGAGTTCGTCGATGACCAGGTTGACGAAACGGATCTGGTTTTGGTTGTACCGCTTGTCGTCCAAGAACTCGGCGAAGGCTCGTTTTGCGGCGGCGCGGTCCAAGCCGACCAGTGAGCGAATGAACAGGCCGAAGCTGCCGAGTTTGGCGCTGGCGGCGGCGAAGGAGTCTTGGTCGCCCACGTTGGCAGCGACCAACGTACGTTGCAGCTCATTCATATCGGCAGCGTTCAACGGCGCTCCGCTGCGGACCTTGGCGACAATGTCGGCGGCCAGCCCTTCAGTCAAGAACTGCAGGACCCGCGCACCGAACTCGGCGAACTCCGACGACCCGCCACCGGGGCCAGCACCCACCAACTCGATTTCGGTCACCTCGCCCAACGTGTCCGCAAAATCGGAGTACAACACCACCCGCCGCTTGGCCTCGATCAAATGCGCCAACGGCCGCAACCGGCGGCGCACATCTTCAAGCATCGGGTAGGTCACATCGACCCACCACTCATCGGTCTGCATCTGCACGATCAGATCCATCTGCGCAGCCACCGCCGGTATCCTCGTGCCCAAGTCTTCAAGCGCGGAGGCCACCTTGACGATGCGCGCCCGCTGCTTTTCGAACGGTTCGGCCCGCAGCAAGCTGAGCTGGGTGCCCAGCAGCATCACGTCGAACCGTTTGGCTTCTTCAGGCTCGGCGGCGAGCTGATCGGGCAGCGCCGCTACCCGCTCCCCGCAGCGCTGCTAGCAGGGTACTGAAAATCTGGGTTCTTGGGTGATCTGGGGTTCGCTGCTGGGGGGTGTGGTGGGCACCCTGGCTGGTGGGCGCCGGCCGCTTGCTCGTCCTCACCGCCGATGACGCAACCGCTGCCGGTCCGCAACGACCGCGGCGTGCTCCATGTTGGTCAGGTCAGGGCGACGTCGATCGCCGTGATGCGCAGCATGTTGTAGATGCTGGCGGCCATCGTGAACCAGGTGTTGTTGCGTTCTCGACCGATGTAGCGGAGTTGGTGCCCGCCAGCGATGGTCTTCATCCAGCCGAAGGGTTCCTCGACCCGGGGTCGTTTCGACTGGCTGGTCTTGTGGCCTCGGTGCCGGGTGGTTCCGGCCGTCGATGGCTGAACGTCGGCCGTTGGTGTTCTGCGCGACGTGCGGTGTGAAGCCGAGGTCGCGGGTGTCGACCACGAAGTCCTTGGTGTCATAGGCCTTGTCGCGCCGACGGTTCGCCGCCGCCGCGATGGGGGAGCCGCCAAGCACCTTCAACGCAGTGGCTCGCATCCGCGGTGGCGAGCTCCGCGCCGACGATCAACGAGGAGCGGTTCTCGATCAGGAGGTGCCCGGAGCAGCACAGCGTCGCGGCGGTGTTGCTGCTCTTGGGGAACAGGCGGGCTTCGGGGTCGGTGGTCGACTCGTGGGTCACGTTCGAGCGTTTCTGACCCTTGCAGTCTCGCTCGACGTTGCGGCCCTCGACGATGCCGCCGCTGGGCCCTGGGACATCCGGACTGTTGGGACCGGGCTCGTCGCTGTCGGGCTCCTCGACATCGTTGTCGGGCTTGGGTCTAAAGCTCTTATGCGAGGCCCATGCCTTCAACAGGGTCCCGTCGACGGAGAAGTGACCCGACGACGTGTAGCGGCGCAGCTTCGCCCGGGACAGGACCTGGGCGAAGAACTCCTTGGCGATGTCTTCGTTCAGCAGGCGCTTACGGTTCTTTGAGAACGTCGTCGGGGTGAACGCCGGTTGATCGATCCGCATGTCGAGGAACCACTTGAACAACAGGTCGTAGTTCAGCCGCTCGCAGAACGCCCGCTCTAGCGGATCGAGTACATCGCCATCAGCACCGACGCCTTCAGCAACGCTTCAGGCGGCACCGACGGGCGACCCTCGGTGGAGTACAGGCCGTCGAAGGTGCCGTCCATCGAGGCCAGTACGTCATCGACCACAACCCGGATTCGACGGATTGGATGATCCAGCGGGATCAACTCCTCCGGGCTCAAGGTCGTCAACATCGCCATCTGGGGATCCGGGGTTCCTCGCACCCCACCATTCTTTTCGATCCAACCCGAAAAGCGCGAGCCCACACCCCAAACCCGCTTTTTCAGCACCCTGCTAACCAAGGCGCGTCCGTCTCGCTCAGCGCATGACCGGCGACAAGATGCGCCAGAAGCGTCCCAGGGACTCGATCCTCGATCCGCTCATACAGCCACTGCGCTTCGGTAGGTGTGAGGTCGAACCCGCTCGATTCGGCATTCGGAAATCCGGGCGGCGCGGGTGGCATGGTCGGATGCCACGGCCCGACGGAACGAAACGCCAGTTCATCTTCCTCGCCGTCGGTCGACCGGCCCGACTCCGCCACCGCCTTCGGCGTCATCGGAGCGGTCAGCACGCCCCATCGCGTCAGCCCGCCCCAGTAGATCGTCGACGGCAGGATCTTCACACGGGCCCCGGCTTGACGGCCGATCAGCCCGTCGGTGAGTCCCGCTACCCGGAACCGCTCGATCAGCTGGCGCTCGCTCCGGTCGACGCGGTCGAGTAGCGCCTGACCCCGTCGCCCTCGAGCCGACGCAGCCTGGAACAGCCACGGCACGAACAGGAAGTAGCGCGCCCGCGTCTGGATGACGGACGTTCCCGGGAAGAGCTGATCGCTGAACGAGTCCCGGATCGGGCCGACACCCAGCTCGTCACGAGTGCCGGGCTCTTCAAACAGCCTGATGATTTCGCGGACGCGCCGCTGCTGGTCGGCGGACGCGTCGAGCCAGTTCAACGTCGAGACCACAGCCTGGCCTCCTACTCGTCTGGTGAATCGACGGGCGGACGGGCCACGAACGCGCGTGCGTCTCGTAGGTATGTACGGGTTCCGCGCTGGAAGAGCTCGCCAACCACCTCCACATCGGAGAAGTCCTGATGGGCTTGGATTGCTTGCTGGTAGTCCCCCTCGGCCAACGACACCGAGATCCGGCGCAGGCGGCCAAGATCGTCCCCAGAAACCACTCCGGCGATCGTGACGTCGCCGGCGCCGGAGATCCCATCTCGATGAAGTCGTACGACATTCCCGCTGACGCGAACGACCTCCTCCGGGACCCGATCGCGGAGCTCACGTGCTGCCTCCTTGAGCACGGACACGCCCTCCGTGCTGAACCGAAACTCCGACCGGAGGGCCTGGGTTGGACGATCAAGCGCCCAGGCCATCGAGATACCGAGTGGCACCTCGTTCTCGCCAGCGAGCGCGACGAGGGCTTCGCACAGGTTTGCGCTCAAGCCATCGTTCGCCCGAGAGAGGAAGGCATCAATCCCGGCGTCGGTTGAGAGCGCTTGATCCGTTGCATCGGTCGCAGCGGCCAGAGCGCGACTCAGTTGCCGAGTTGCCTGGCGTTCGAATGGTTCGCTCGGGTCGTCGAACAGCACCTGGTCCTCTTCCTGAGACAACCTCGGAGGGATCGGCACCCACGTGGAGATCACGAAGCTTCCGGCGAAAGTGGGGCCTGCTAACACCCGACGCATGAAGTCGAGTGTCTTCGCAGGCCGACGGCTCGGCTGCACCAGTCGGGGTTCTTCCAGCGATGCCGTGGCCGAAGCAAGAAGGTTGTGCGCCGCCGCCACAGCGTCCGCCGCGTCCCGCAGAGGTGCCGTCCCCGGAGGGCCGTCGTGCTCGGTGCGGAGGTACTGCACGTCGAAGGTCACGGTTGTCAAGTCCCGCAAGATGTCAGACTCCGAGCGTTCCTCGACGACCGACAGGGTCCTCAGAAGTTCGGAGACTCGGGCTGCGAAGTCTCGAGCGTTCTCGCGAGGAGCGATCACCTCATAGGCGCCTTCGTCAGCAGCGAGCGACCACACATCCGGGTCCGGGGAGTCTGCAGTGACCTCGTGCGCCCAACCCTTCAGCCGAAGGTAGAGCCGGATTCGGCGTGCACCTGGCGTCGCCAGAGCCGCAGGGTCGAGCACGCGCACCCTCATGGAACGACCGCCTGGGCCTCATTGTTGTCCACGAGGTGCCGCAGCGTGTCAGGTGTGAGCAGCTGCTTCTCGGGGACAAGAACTGTCTTGGTGCTCTCGGGATTCAGGGTTGCGTCGGGAGTCTCGTTCCTCAGCGAAAGCCAATACAGCGCACGTCTCAACTTCAGTCGACTCGGTGTCGCGTCGGCGTAGTCGACCCCGTTGACTGGCACTTTCGCCAAGACGAGGTAGTGCCGAACGTCGTGGCCGGCTCCGGCGAGGTAGTTGTAGGCGGGAACCTCGAGCGGATAGTGGAACGTGCCATCGGCGTGCAGCGAGCCGGTCGACCAGCTCTTCACCTGGAGCGTGATCTGGCGGCTACCGGATGTTCCGTTGGGGCCCGGCTTGAACACGGAGAGATCGATGGCATGGCCGAGACGCGGGAACTGCACGTCCAGGCCAGCAGCAGCTGCCAGCGCGGCCACCATTCCCTCGGCGTGGTACCCCTGGTGAGGGTTCGCCCCAATCGTCAGCGCCATGACGTCGTCTCACCCGCTCGGCGGGTTCATCGCTCTTCGAACCCGTAGTCGTCGAATCGCAGTGTCCGGGCGTTCTCAGTGACGTTGCGGACGACCGTGTCCGGGAAGCCCTCGCCATTGGAGGCTTCGATCTCGATCGTGATGCGGACGTCGGTGCCGAGCAGTCCCGTGAGATGCGAAATGACCTCAGCGGACACCTTGCCGAAATCGCGGTTGAGTCGCTCCGGGTCGAGGTCGAATGCAGCGTGGAATCGGACGGGCTGCGTCGGACCTCTCGGCGGGTCTTCCTCACTACCCGCTCCGGTCTCTCCGGCGTCGCCGCTTGACGTAGCGGCGGAGCCTGGCGTCGTCGTCCCTGCCGACTCGCTGGCCCTCGCTCGATCTGCATCGAGCTGGGCGGTCGCACGATCGGGAGCAACAACGAGCGTCGCAGGGTTTGGAGGGGCATCGGCGCTCACGCTCAGGCCCAGGTAGCGGCCCGCCGCATCGTCATAGGCGTCGGCGGTTGCGAAGCCCTCGGTCTGCCACATCAGCAACGGCGTGCCGACTGAAGTAAGCAACACCGACTGGTCGCGGAGTCGAGGGAGGTAGAGATATCGGGCAAAGGCATCCCACAGTTTCGTGACCGGGACGTGACCATCTGCCCACAGCTTCGAGAGCTGCGCGTCGAGTCGTTGCCTGAGTAGAGCCGGGGCGAACTGCGTGTAGAGATGCGCCTCGTTGGTGAGCTTCTTCGAGGCACGAAGCGCGAGGCCGGACTGCCCGTCGACCTTGACCTTGTCCCAGGTGACGGGTCCGAGCGGGTCGGGCTGCGTGGGGACGAGCACCCACTGGTAGGTCTCCGCGAGGCGGAGAGTGACGGCTCGCTCGCTGTCGTCGCGCTTGGTTGCGGCCTGACGGGCTTGGTTCGGGTCGAGGTTGAGCCCGTCCTCGCCCCGCTCGGCATCGACGGACGACCAGGCAAGGTAGTCGGCGACAGCCTGCTCGAGCTCGTCGAGACGCTTGTTGTCGGGGGCCAGGAACACCAGGCAGTTCCGGTAGTCGCGAGGAGCGTTGCCCCGGCGGTCGAGGATCTCAGCGGCCGCCGCAAGCGCAGCGCTGTTGTCCGACCGAGCGATGTGCGGATGGTCCGGGCCGAGGATGACCAGCCTCGTCTCTGGTTCGTCGGGGATGTCAGCCGAACTCGATGCCGGCGGGTGAACGGCCCGGAACTCTCCAGGTTCGCTCTGCGCGGCACGAAGTCGGCGCACGATCTCGAGGTGCAGCTCGTCACGTTGACTGTTCAGGAACCGCTCGGCCCGATCACGAGCAACCCGTGCGACGGAAGGCTGGACACCGAACCAGTAGCGGCCTCCGTCCTGGTACAGATATGTCGCTCGCCCGGATAGCCGAGAGAGTGCATCGCCGTAGGTCGCGATCGACTCGGTGGGGAGCACGCAGCCCAGCCGAATCCGTGCGGGGTCGATGCCTCGGTTTGCTGAGCGGACTGTCGGGGCCGATCCGAGAAAGATGCAGCGTGACACGCGTCGTGCCGCCTGGAACTTGCCGAGCGTGCCAGCCAGCTCACGATCGAGGGCCACGGGCACCGACCCGGTGCCGTCAATGTCGTGGTCGATGATCGGCTTCCACTGATCGTCGAGATTGCGAGTGAGTTCGGCTGACACGGCGGCGTCGGCCAGCGGGATAGATGAAGGCAAGATCAGCGGTGACTGGTCACCAGCCTCCCAGAGTGCGTGGATGACCGACGCCATCAGGCGCAGCACGCCGCGTGTTCGCTGGAAGCGGTCGAGCGTCGACCAGTCCTCATAGAGCCGGGCGAAGAGCTCCGGGTGGATGGGATAGGCGGCCCGCATCCGCTCGACGTACGCAGGCTCCCGGCACTCAGCAGGAAATTCCGAAGACTCCTTCTGGTAAAGCCGACCGAACGCCTGAGCGGTCGCATCTCGGTCTTCGACTCGATCAGGTTCGAGGGGGCGGAACAACCTCCGCCTCACGATCTCGAAGCTCTCCTCGGCCGTGGCCGGCCGCCACGACGACTCCATCCGACCGATGACCATGCGCAACTTCCGAAGCGCCTCGCGCCCGCCGGCGCTGCCGAGTTCGATGTCGGAACCGATCCCGGACTCGCCGGTCCCTTCGGACGCCGGGAGTGAAACGACGAGCAGCGCTCCGGGCACAGCCCGGGCTGCCTCGGTGAGCGCCTGGGCGAACGTGAACTGTGTGTCGAAGCTGCCGCCGACGAGGTCTTCGCGTGGGTCGGCGAGCTGGCGGGCGTAGGCGACCCACTCGTCGATCAGTATCAGACACGGTGAGTGCTTTTCGAGCAGCTCGTTGAGCTTCTCGCCGGGATTGGTCGCTGTGCGATCCGCATCGGCGACGAGCGCGAACCCCTCCTGGCCGCCGAGTTGCCAGGCGAGTTCGCCCCAGAGGGTTCGCACTTCGGTTCCGTCTGCCTTGCGAGACACTTCGCCCGGAGGCACCTTCGTGCCGACGAGCACTGCGCGACGCACGGCCGGAAGTGACTCCACTCCGGCCGAGCCCAGGAGTGTCTGGACCTCGTCGGGGAACGACTCGATAGGTGTTCCCGAAAAGAGATGCCATAGAGCGATCTGGCTGTGGGTCTTGCCACCACCAAAGTTCGTCTGCAGATCGACGACAGGCACGCCACCCGAGGACGTGACCCGCTGTGCGGCCTCAGTGAGCAACGTCCGCAGGCCCTCGGTGAGGAAGGTCCGGCGGAAGAACTCGACCGGCTCCACGTACTCCGCACGACCCTGGCCGGCCTGCACTTGCCACAAGTCGGCGGCGAACTCCGCCTGATTGAACCGGCCCCCCGCAACGTCCTCGTGGGGAACGATCACTTCACGCCACGGCTTGAGCCCGGCGGGCGGCGAGGCGATGAGCACCTCTTGCTTCGCTGCGGCCTTCACCTCCGAGGCGTAGCGAAGGCGCATAAGCTCGTCCTTGGACTCGCCGACCTCGTCGGCCTCAGCCGCATCAATGGCCTTGAGCAGCATCTCGATACCGTCCAAGGCACGGTACGCCCCATCGAGATCGAACTTCGAGTTGTGCGCCCACTTGTTCCGAGTATCTCGAAGCGTGAAGACCACGTTGCGGTCTGATCGGCCGAGCTCGTCTCGGAACGCGAGATCCCAGCATTCCGCGATGATCTTGAGCAGCTCAGCCGGATCGGCCATCGACACGTCGCCACGCGCTCGACTCGCCCATTCGGTCCACCAGCGATCCTTCAGCGGCGACTTCGTCCGCATGCGACGATCGACGTAGGGCTCGAGGCCACTCGCCAACAGTTCGAATGCTCGTCCGACTCGGTCTCGGTTGCTCACCGCCATCAGAACATTGTCCCCTGTTCGGATCGCTGAGTCGCGGCCAGCCGTGAAATCTCTGGCCAGGACGCGATCAGCCCATTGACCAGCAGTGCGGTCTTTGCTCGCTTGGTCGATTCGCACACATCGGCGATGCGGTAGGCGAGATCGTGGGCCAGATCACCAAAATGTCCAACCTTGGCGAGGAGTCCGGCTGCCGCCTGCTCGCCACCGCCGTGGTGCAGGGCACGGAGCAGATGCATCGTCACCTCCCAGGTGCATGTCTTCTGATCAGTCACGGGGTCCCAGTCAGCCGGGAGGGACTCTGGATCGATCAGCCAGACGTTGGGTGCCTTGGTCTCGATGATTCCGGTCCGCCGGAGCCCCTCCAGCGACGTCGCATGACCCATGAACAGCTTCTCGGCTTCGGAAAACGGGCCCGCATCGAACGCGAACCTCTGGAACCACTCAATCGCCCAGCGGGTCTCCGAATCGAACTCGTCGTCTTGCTCTGAGAGGATCTCGCTTCGAACCTGGTTGATGAGGCCAATAGCCGTTCGAACTCGCATCGGTTCCCCATCGGGCTCGACAACGCGGGCGAATCGACTGAAGATGGCCATCCCTGGACCGATCGCTGCCTGGGTCATGTCAAAGGGCAACGTCGATGCCGCCTGCAATGCGGCAAGTGAGCTCGGCAACTCCGCACGTAGAGCTCGAACAAATCCCGGCCGATCAGTTATTCCGGCGTCTGTTGGTCGTCGGCGGCAGACGAGCACTATGTAGGAGGCGAGCGCGTTCGTCCCTTGGCCAATCTGGCGCGAGGAGCTCGTCGCGTGAATTGGCCATGTTCCCACCACGCCGACGTCGGCCCTAATCAGGGCTTCAAGGAGGGCGTCCCATCCCTCAGACGTCAACCCGTCGCTGCCGTCTGAGTCACCCTGCCTATGCGCATAGATGACAAGCATCGGGAGGTCTGGTCGCTGGGCGCGGATGAGATTTCGGAATGTCTCTGTGAAGCCTTCGACGTAGTAGTCGTAGGCGCGTGCGCCATCACCTCCGTGGCGGTACGGGATCGCTACGAGCTCGTCGTCTTTCGGCGTTGCGATAGTCCCATAGAGTTCGGGCAACTCTTTCTGCAGAGCGCGTCGGTGCCACACGTGGAAGTAGTCCGAAAGATCGGCGTAGCCAATTTGGCAGAAGTAGGGGGGATCGGTAGCAACCAACGCCTTGCGATCATCCAACAGTGAGCCTGCTACACGCGCATCGCCCTGGTGGACGCGGGCCGGCTCACTCCCCCCAATCGCTTCGAGGCCGCCAATCGTGGCTTTCACCTGCCCGAGCCAATCTCCAGTTGATCCTCCGAACGGATTGGTCTCGGCGAAGTCCCACACCATCGGCAATGCTTGCCGGCCAAATGCCGCCTCAGCCTTGGCAGAGCCATTCCGGGAGTCAATCTTCCACCGCACTTGGGTCGAGTTCGACATGGCGAGCTTTCCGACGCACAGGCCAAGCACGCTCGCTATGGCTCGTGCATAGTCGTCATTGCCACCGTCGGTACGGACCCAATCCGCAACGTGGGCGACGGCATCTGCGAAGGCTCCGAGCGCGTGGAGTTGCCGTGGTGTGTACAGGTCGGCCTGGTTCGTGAGGCCATAGAGATGTACCCACAGAGCTCGTGAGTCTTCACCGAGGGTCGCGTCCTCTGGAGTATCGATTGGCTTCTCGAGATTCGCAATACGAAATGCCTCGTCATCGAACGCGAGGAAGTCACGCGGACCCCCCTCCCGGTCCACAACGGTGCACAGCCCTTGATGTCCGAGACCGCGGGTTCGGCCCTCCACCTTGATCTCTTCGTCGGGCGCCACCTGGCCACAGGCCAAGCACCGAAACTTCGCTCCACGACCGACCTTTGTGGGCTCAGGAGGGGTAGAGCGTCCCTCACCTATCGAGAACCTGATTCGCTCGCCCTCGAACTCGGGTTGGAGCCATCGTTCGGCTCCCTTCCGTTTCGACAGCCACCTCGTGCTGTACAGCGGGATCGTCACTCCACAGGCCGGGTTGGGGCATGTCGCGGTCCAAGCCCACAGCCACGCAACGACAGTGCCGCCCGCTACCGGAGGGTAGAGATGCCCGATGCTCGCCCATGCCACGTCTCGAACGCGCTGCGCATAGTGAAGGAGATCGGAGAAGAAGCCATCAAGTGGCCCACCGATACCGTCAAGACCCTCTGATGCGTGGAGAGCAGCGCTGCCTGCGATGGAAGGCACGAACTCGCACAGAACCTTCGTAATCAGCACCGGCACAGGATTCAGGTCACTACCAACCGCCTCGAGGCCAAGCCGTTGCGCCTCCAAGATCGTGGACCCACCGCCACAGAAGGGGTCGACAACCACGGGCAGTGGGCCCGTCTCGGCCATCGCCTGAGTGGCCCGAAGGAGTACGTCTTCAGCGGGTAGACCGCCGTCGACGCCTAGTAGGGCCGTGGTGAGTTGGAGCAGGCGCTCCCTGGATTCAGCAGTTCCGGGGTCATCGACGATCGACGCGAAGAGCAGCGCTCGCCAGGCAGGCGTCGGCATCGGGGCGAACCACTTGTGGACGTTCTTGATCGTCCCGGTCTTCCGGTCCTTGTCTCGCTTGCTGGCGGCGCTGATCGCCTCGAGCGGCAGGGCGACTTCGATGAGCTTCTTCTTCATGACGGTGCTCCGGCTGCGTCCCAGAGCTGACGCCACGGGAAGGTTCGGCTTGTTTCCTTGAAGCCGAGGTCATCGAGTTGACCTCGGAATGGATGGTGCAGGTATCGGACCTCGTCGGCGGGTCGACCATCGGGTCCGTCGGAGACCTCTACCAGCGCCAGGATCCAGCGGTCAGTATTGAGACTGGTCAGGATCTCGTTGCGCGTGATGGTGACGGTCTCGGCGCCGGCGATCCGACCCTTCACCTCGACGAACAGCAGGTGGCCATCCCGGGTCGTGCTCCGGATGTCGAAACCCGGGTTGTTGTGCGCCATCTCCTCCGGAGTGCGTCCGAGCTCCCACTCGGCCTCGAGGACGGCGTCGACGGCGCGGCGTTCGACCCGACTCGTCTCGCGGGCGTGTGCGGCGGCTTCGCCTGCAAGAGCCGGGGTGAGAAGTCCAGCAGGAATCACAAGCGCGGCTCCGGTGATGGTGGGCGGCAGAGCGTGGAGCTCTTCCTGCTGGGCGAGGTCGTCCATCCGACGGCGGAGACGAGCTGACAAGTCGTCGGCCCGTTGGCGCGCCCGGTCAGGATTCATCCGTGGCTGCTTGCCGCTTTCAACTTGGGCCGCGAGTTCGTTCGCGCGGTGGTCCCAGTGGTTGATCTCCTTCGTGAGTCGCTCGTGGACGGCGGCGCGCACCTTGTGGACCCTGGTCGTGGTGTGAAGTCGTACTCGGGCCAGGTGCGAAGGGATCGCATCGGTCACGGCGACGTCGAAGGCGGCAGCCTCGAGGTCACTCGCGAGCCAGCCCTGTCCCGTGAGGAGCTTCTCCGCAACGGCCACCTCGGCATCGGCGGCCTGGCGAAGGTCGAGGTACGGAGCGGCGTCGCTCGTGGCGTAGGTCCCGTCGGGTCGGAGGTCGACGAACTGCAGCTGCCGGGATATCACTCGCTTGCCGCTCCCCCGTCCGTCAGGTCGGCCGTCGGCGATCGCGTGCTCGAGGAGCACGAGAAGCCTCGGCTCGGTCCCGAGATCGGCTTCGTCGACCAGCACCGCGCCTTGGGCGAGCACACGGCGATGCCGTTCGAGCGTGATGTCGAGGAGCGCGTCCAGCAGTGGGTGGCCTGGGGCAAGTAGGTCAGCGACCGGCTTGCCCGGAACCCGGACCTGGTCCTTGTCGAAGCAGACCCGCTCGTAGGCGCGTAGCACCGGAGCGCCGATGCCGATCTGCCGATCGCGTTCCCGAAGATCGTGGGGCACGTGACGGATCTCGAACCGGCCCGGCTCGCGTTCCGAGATCCGGCCACCCAGGAGGCCAAACGCCTCGAGGAAGAACGACCGGATGTAGTGAGGTTGGAGTCGCCGAGCTTCGGCCTCCTCCATCTGGGCACGGATCTGCTCGACCTGCGTCTCGCCAAGCACATCGGCAGCGAGCGCGTGTTCATCGATCAGCTCGGCCAGACCCTCGCCGACCTTGGCGTCGATGACCTCATTGATGGCGTTGCGCACCTCCGGCTGATCGCCATACCGGATCGCCCGGAGGAGCAGGTCTCGCAACGGTGCGCCCTTGAAGGCATCGCCGAGCACGTCGAACACCTGTCCAGACAGAGCCTTGCGCTGCTCCTCCAGCTTGGTGAGCAGCGTCAGGTACACCTGCCCTCGCGGGTGTCCTCGGCGACGAGGTTCCACAGATGACAGACCTCGGTCTGTCCGATGCGGTGGACACGACCGAACCGCTGCTCGATCCGGTTCGGATTCCAGGCAGGTCGTAGTTGATGAGTAGGTGCGCTCGTTGCAGGTTGAGACCCTCACCAGCCGCATCGGTGGCGACCAGGACGGTGCAGTCCTTGTCCTGCATGAACCGCTCCTGGATGCCACGGCGCTCTTCGCGTGAGGTGCCGCCGTGGATGAGGACAACGGCATCCGGTCTACCGAGGCGGTCGCGCAGTCGCTCGACGAGGTAGTTGAGGGTGTCACGATGCTCGGTGAAGACGATCAGCTTGCGACGGGTGCCGTCGGCGTGGCGCATCTCCGGCTGTTCGTCGAGGATCGACACCAGCTCGGACCACTTGCGATCGGTCCTGGCGGCCCGGACACGGCCAGCGAGGTCCTCGAGCCGCTTCAGGGTGGCGATCTCGAACTCGAGCTCCTGGGCAGTGCGAGCGGCAGACGCGGTGTCGACCAGCTCCTCCTCGAGCTCCTCGCGTTCGTCCTCGGCCAGGTCGTCGACCCGGTCCTCGAACTCGTCATCCTCGTCGGTTCCCCGAGTCGGACGTTCGAGGTCGGCGAGAAGACGGCCGAGCCGTCGGTCGGAGGGCTCCTGAGCAGCGAGGCGAGCCTTCTGGCGGGCGTCGATGAGGTCGCGCTCCAGGCGCTCGCGTCGGCGACGGAGCGACTGGTAGATCGCCTCGGGGCTTGAGGCGAGTCGACGTTGCAGCACGGTGAGGGCGAAGCCGACCCGGTTACCTCGGCGACCTTCGCCTTCGGCAGCGAGGCGGTCGGCTCGGTTCATCTCTTCGGTCACGTATGTGGTGACCTCGTCGTAGAGCGCTTGCTCGAGCGGCGACAGCTCGTAGGGGACGGTGGACGCGATCCGCTCTGGGAAGAGCGGCCGTCCGTCCATGCGCAGCAGCTTCTCCTTGATCATGCGACGCATGAGATCGGAGACGTCGACGGTGTGTACTCCATCGCGAAAGCGGCCCTCGAACCGATCGCTGTCGAGGAGGGCCAGGAACAACTGGAAGTCCTCCTCCTTGCCGGCGTGAGGTGTCGCCGTCATCAGCAGCAAGTTGCGCGTGATGCTGCCGAGCAGCTTGCCGAGCTGATACCGCCGGGTCTCCTTGACCTCGCCGCCGAACCAGTGTGCGGCCATGCGATGGGCCTCGTCGACGACGATCAGGTCCCAGTCGGTCTCAGCGAGCTTGGCCTGGAGGTCATCGTTGCGGGACAGATGGTCGAGGCGGGCAATGAGGAGGTTCTTGTCCTCGAACGGGTTGGCAGTGAGCGACGCCTCGATCGCATCCCGGGTGAGGATCTCGAAGATGAGGCCGAACTTGTCGTACAGCTCCTCCTGCCACTGTCCGACGAGACCACCGGGTGCGACGATCAGGCATCGGGCGAGGTCACCACGCAGGATCAGCTCCTTGGCATACAGCCCAGCCATGATCGTCTTGCCTGCGCCAGGGTCGTCGGCGAGCAGGAACCGGAGCGGCTGACGGGGGAGCAGCTCGCCGTAGACGGCCTGGATCTGATGCGGCAGCGGATCGACCTGTGAGAGCGAGATCGCCAGCATCGGATCGAACAGGTGGGCGAGCTGGATCCGGCGTGCTTCAGCAGCGAGGCGGAACAGATCACCATCGGCCGTAAACGACCATCCGCGCGTCGATACCTCGACTCGAAGCGCAGCCTCGTCGTTCCGGTAGAGCACGCGCTCGCTGACGGCGCCGGCGCTATCTCGACACGTGAGGGTCAGCGCGACCGAACCGTGCCACTTGGTCGCGACCACGGTGACGGGACCAGAGGTTGACAGCCCGTGGACGAGCGCTCCGACTGTGAGGTCTTCGAGTGTTGTAGCGCTCGCTGTCGGGTTGCTGTCCCCAGCCATGCTCCTCCGTCCTGGCCGCTCCGACGGTAGTGGAGACGTCGCACCTCACCCTAGCAGGGTGCTGAAAATCTGGGTTCTTGGGTGATCTGGGGGTTCGCTGCGGGGTGTGGTGGGCACCCTGGCTGGTGGGCGCGGCCGCTTGCTCGTCCTCACCGCCGATGACGCAACCGCTGCCGGTCCGCAACGACCGCGGCGTGCTCCATGTTGGTCAGGTCAGGGCGACGTCGATCGCCGTGATGCGCAGCATGTTGTAGATGCTGGCGGCCATCGTGAACCAGGTGTTGTTGCGTTCTCGACCGATGTAGCGGAGTTGGTGCCCGCCAGCGATGGTCTTCATCCAGCCGAAGGGTTCCTCGACCCGGGGTCGTTTCGACTGGCTGGTCTTGTGGCCTCGGTGCCGGGTGGTCCGGCCGTCGATGGCTGAACGTCGGCCGTTGGTGTTCTGCGCGACGTGCGGTGTGAAGCCGAGGTCGCGGGTGTCGACCACGAAGTCCTTGGTGTCATAGGCCTTGTCCGCGCCGACGGTTCGCCGCCGCCGCGATGGGGGGAGCCGGCCAAGCACCTTCAACGCAGTGGCTCGCATCCGCGGTGGCGAGCTCCGCGTCGACGATCAACGAGGAGCGGTTCTCGATCAGGAGGTGCCCGGAGCAGCACAGCGTCGCGGCGGTGTTGCTGCTCTTGGGGAACAGGCGGGCTTCGGGGTCGGTGGTCGACTCGTGGGTCACGTTCGAGCGTTTCTGACCCTTGCAGTCTCGCTCGACGTTGCGGCCCTCGACGATGCCGCCGCTGGGCCCTGGGACATCCGGACTGTTGGGACCGGGCTCGTCGCTGTCGGGCTCCTCGACATCGTTGTCGGGCTTGGGTCTAAAGCTCTTATGCGAGGCCCATGCCTTCAACAGGGTCCCGTCGACGGAGAAGTGACCCGACGACGTGTAGCGGCGCAGCTTCGCCCGGGACAGGACCTGGGCGAAGAACTCCTTGGCGATGTCTTCGTTCAGCAGGCGCTTACGGTTCTTTGAGAACGTCGTCGGGGTGAACGCCGGTTGATCGATCCGCATGTCGAGGAACCACTTGAACAACAGGTCGTAGTTCAGCCGCTCGCAGAACGCCCGCTCTAGCGGATCGAGTACATCGCCATCAGCACCGACGCCTTCAGCAACGCTTCAGGCGGCACCGACGGGCGACCCTCGGTGGAGTACAGGCCGTCGAAGGTGCCGTCCATCGAGGCCAGTACGTCATCGACCACAACCCGGATTCGACGGATTGGATGATCCAGCGGGATCAACTCCTCCGGACTCAAAGTCGTCAACATCGCCATCTGGGGATCCGGGGTTCCTCGCACCCCACCATTCTTTTCGATCCAACCCGAAAACGCGAGCCCACACCCCAAACCCGCCTTTTCAGCACCCTGCTAGTCCGCCGACAGGCATCGCCCGACCGGGAGCGCCCGGTGAAGACGACAACGCGAGCCGGGTCGTGGGGACCCCAGGACCCGGCTCTCGTCGCGGAGCACAAAAACCGCCAGCGAATTCGGGGCACGATGGCTGTGCCAGAAACCAGGGGCTGGCGGTCCGACGCAGCCGAGCGTTTGAAGAACTGTTCGGCTCTGTCACCGCTGACCCGGCGGATCGCTCACACAGCGTGAGTTCGTTCGTGGCGGACCATGGCGGCGCGTGATACACCGTTGACCTCCAGTGGATGTTGGTGGCGGCCTGAGCCGCACGCACAACGCGAGGTCCTCACACCCCATGGACGAGATTTACTACGCCGATTCTCCGCTGTGTGTCGCCTGGTGCCCGCCTTCGCTTGGGGGACAACTGTTGGCATCGGGACACGCTGATGGCCGGCTGGTTGTGCGAGACCTGTCTGACCCGGACGACCCCGCGTCTTGTGGGCCTTCGGCGCTCACGAGGGTGCGATCAACCAGGTCGCATGGTCACCAGATGGCACCCAACTCGCCACCGCCAGCACCGACCAAACCATCAGAATCTGGAACCCCCAAACCGGCACCACCACCCACACCCTCACGGGCCACACCGACCGGGTCCGCTCCGTCGCATGGTCACCAGACGGCACCCAACTCGCCACCGCCAGCGACGACCGAACCATCAGAATCTGGAACCCCCAAACCGGCGCTCTCACCCACACCCTCACGGGCCACACCGACTGGGTCCGCTCCGTCGCATGGTCACCAGACGGCGCCCAGCTCGCCACCGCCAGCGACGACCGAACCATCAGAATCTGGAACCCCCAAACCGGCGCTCTCACCCACACCCTCACGGGCCACACCGACTGGGTCCTCTCCGTCGCATGGTCACCAGACGGCGCCCAGCTCGCCACCGCCAGCGACGACCGAACCATCAGAATCTGGAACCCCAAACCGGCGCTCTCACCCACACCCTCACGGGCCACACCGACTGGGTCCTCTCCGTCGCATGGTCACCAGACGGCGCCCAACTCGCCACCGCCAGCGACGACCGAACCATCAGAATCTGGAACCCCCAAACCGGCGCTCTCACCCACACCCTCACCAGCCGGCCACACCGACTGGGTCCGCTCCGTCGCATGGTCACCAGACGGCGCCCAACTCGCCACCGCCAGCGACGACCGAACCATCAGAATCTGGAACCCCAAACCGGCACCACCACCCACACCCTCACGGGCCACACCGACCGGGTCCGCTCCGTCGCATGGTCACCAGACGGCACCCAACTCGCCACCGCCAGCGACGACCGAACCATCAGAATCTGGAACCCCCAAACCGGCGCTCTCACCCACACCCTCACCGGCCACACCAACGCGGTCCTCTCCGTCGCATGGTCACCAGACGGCACCCAACTCGCCACCGCCAGCACCGACCAAACCATCAGAATCTGGAGCTGCACGTCGTTCGAATCTGTTTGGGAAGCGCCCTGCCCGATCCCCAACTTCGGCTCACCGTTGCTCGCTTGGCACCCAACCCGTTTGGCCCTCGCATGCGGCGGCGGCCGACCCGGCATCTATGACTTCCGGGCCTCTGGCTCCGCTTCGGAAGTCGACTTCCGACCCCAGCAGCTAACTGTCGACTGCGTAGTAACTCCGTTGGCCCCTGGCCCGCGACGGCATGTCGCTGGTTCGGAAACGACCGATACGGGACGGCTCGCCGAGGATCTCTTAGGTCGTAGCCGACTCGCCGCTGACGTCGCGCTGCTGCTCAACAACTACCGGGACCGATATCCAGGCACCTCGTTAACGCTGGGTTTGAGCGGCACCTGGGGTTCTGGCAAATCCGCTCTTGCGTCACTACTCGACGCTGAGCTTGCTGAGGCTGACACACGGTCGAAGGGCTCGCGATGGTCAACGGTTTGGTACAACGCCTGGCGAGAGACACCATCGAGCCCGGTTTGGTGGTCGCTGGCCACCTGTATCGCGAACGACGATCTGCAACTCAGTCTCCGCGCCAAAGCCCGACTTTGGTTGCGAGCCCACAGGTCCACCCTGATTGGTCTCGTCCTCCTGCTCCTCGCGGCCGCCGGTCTGTGGCGATCCGGTCTGATCGAAGACAAGCCTGATGCAGAAGGCGGCTGGGTGATACTGGCGGCCGTCACCGGCGGACTGGCTGTACTGATCCAGTTCTTGTCTGCGTGGACACGGGTTTCTGCAGGGACTCGCCTCGAGCAGAACTGGCTTGCGAGGGTCTACGAGCACAAAGCGAATCGGCCGATGGCGGAGGTCAGCGAGCACTTTCGATGGCTGCGGCGCAAGAAGAAGCACAATGTCCTCCTCGTGATCGACGATTTGGATCGGTGTGATGCCAAGTCTGTGGTCGAGGTCGTCGAGACGATTCAAACGCTTGTCAGGGACGACCGACAGGACCCAAAAATGCCGGCGCTGGTCGTGCTGCTGGTCGCTGACCGTAGGTGGGTCGAACGCGCATTCGCGACTCACTACGCCGATTTCGAGGGTTCCGTCGAATCGGACCGGTCTCTCGGCCAGCTGTTCTATGAAAAAGTTGTCATCGCCACCATCCACCTGTTCCAGCCGGTCGGCGACCAGCTGGACTCGTTCCTCGCCGCGCACATCGGGGAGAAAACGGTCCCACCAGAAGCCGAGATCGATCTCCGGGCGGCGCTAGAGGCAGAGCAGACAAACGAGACTCACGACAGCGAGGACGCCCCGTCGGTCAGCAACCGACAGACAAGACCCGTCGCGCCTCTTGGTGTTGCGACGGGCGATGCCGGAGAAGGCGCGATGGGAACAAAGCCGCTCCAGGACGCGTCGACCGGCGCGAAACGCTCGCCCTCGAGTCCCCGCACCGCCTCCTCCTCGACAGTTGCCGCGGCCTGCGCGCGCCGGAGCGGGCGCACGCTCGACACGTCGGCAGCTGACTCAGAGCGAGAAGCCGTCGAGCAGGCCCTCTTCAACCAGTCGACATCAGACCAGAGCGCGAACGACGGCGGCGAGGTCGGGGTCGAGGCCGGCCCTGAGAGCACGTTCAACACCGGACCGACAGAGTTGTCCAACCCAGCCGGGACTCAGACCGCTCGCTCAGAGGTTGCAACGCTAGTTGAGGCCATCAACACCGGAGATCTCACGCGACTCACCGAGCTTTCATCTGACCGCGACCTACCGGAGGAAATCAGAAACACGGCCCTCCGACGGCTGCGCCACGTCGAGAATCGCACGCGAAACGACATTGGTGCCGACTTGCTAGAGCGGGTGCCGCAGCACCTCATCTGGGAAGTTGGCCATCTCCTCGACGCCAACCCTCGATGGAGGAAGCGCTTCCTGTTCAACTACGAACTCTGCCGAGCGTCCAACAGGGCAACCGGCAATATCGTTTCGACCGATCGCCTCGCCCGGTGGACAATCCTCTGGATGCGCTTTCCGGGTGTGGTCTGGTGGCTCCAGCCAGACCCAAGCCGGATCAAAGCCCTCGCCGATGACGGCAAGACCTTGGCAGACATCCGCGACGGATACGACGACTTCCCCAAGGAAGTCCGCAACGAACTCAACCTCGGCGAGATTCGCCGCATCATTACCGACGACCAACACGGCCTACGCGGTCAAGACATCGACGCGCTGCGTTTCGCCTAAAGTCCGCTCCTCCTCGGTCAACAGGACCGGGGGGACGCGGCAACGATGCAAGGAGACTGCTAGCTCTTGGGGCATTCTCCGGCTTGGTAGCTGGCGATGGCATCGTCTTTGAGGGTCCAGAAGTAGTCCCCATCCGCTTTGACGACGTTGTAGGTCTCGGTGGAGTTTTCGGTCTCGCCGTTGGGCGTGCTCTTGATGCTGACCGTCACTTCGACCTCATCGACCTCCTCACCGAGCAACGTCGCCGTCTTGGAGCGGGTCTCGACCAGACCAACGTCGATGCCGTCCTCGGATGGCGCCTCGGCTTGGTCAGACATGCACTGAGCAAACAGGCCAGCCGGCACCGCCTGCTGAACAGCCGGATACAACTGCTGCCAGGCGTCTTAGTAATCACCCGCCGAGAGATAGTCCAACACGGACTTCACCTCATCAAAGGCGCCCTCGTCCTTCGACGAGTCATCGCCACACCCTGCGGCGAGAAGGGCAGCGAGGAGAACGGCGACGGCGGTGACAGCAAAGATTCGTCTCATGCGTCCGAATCATTCTGTATCGATCGCAGTTCTCGGGGGAGCCGGCCAAGCATTTTCAACGCGGTGGCTCGCTCGGCGTAGCCATCCGCGGTGGCGAGTTCCGCGTCGACGATCAACGAGGAGCGGTTCTCGATCAGGAGGTGCCCGGAGTAGCACAGCGTCGCGGCGGTGTTGCTGCTCTTGGGGAACAGGCGGGCTTCGGGGTCGGTGGTCGACTCGTGGGTCACGTTCGAGCGTTTCTGGCCCTTCCAGTCTCGCTCAACGTTACGGCCCTCAACGTTGCCGCCGCTGGGCCCTGAGACGTCCGGGCTGTTGGGACCGGGCTCGTCGCTGTCGGGCTCCTCGACATCGTTGTCGGGCTTGGGTCTGAAGCTCTTGTGCGAGGCCCATGCGCTCAACAGGGTCCCGTCGACGGAGAAGTGATCCGACGACGTATAGCGGCGCAGCTTCGCCCGGGACAGGACCTGGGCGAAGAACTCCTTGGCGATGTCTTCGTTCAGCAGGCGCTTGCGGTTCTTTGAGAACGTCGTCGGGGTGAACGCCGGTTGATCGATCCGCATGTCGAGGAACCACTTGAACAACAGGTCGTAGTTCAGCCGCTCGCAGAACGCCCGCTCTGAGCGGATCGAGTACATCGCCATCAACACCGATGCTTGCAGCAACGCTTCAGGCGGCACCGACGGGCGACCCTCGGTGGAGTACAGGCCATCGAAGGTGCCGTCCATCGAGGCCAGTACGTCATCGACCACAACCCGGATCCGACGGATTGGATGATCCGGCGGGATCAACTCCTCCGGACTCAAGGTCGTCAACATCGCCATCTGGGGATCCGGGGTTCCTCGCACCCCACCATTCTTTTCGATCCAACCCGAAAACGCGAGCCCACACCCCAAACCCGCTTTTTCAGCACCCTGCTAGATCCTCAAGGGTGACGGTGTTCCACGCTTCCGGTTGCTCGAAGCGTTCGACCAACTCCAGGTGCGGCCGCACCAGAAAGTTGTCGTGATTCATCGATGCCACGGCGCCCTGGAGGATCGCCGCAATGTCTACCTCTTGGTAGGAGCCGACTCGACTACATATCCCCAGCGGTGGAACCCACATCAGCTAGCAAACGTCTTTCGCGTGATCTACAGGCTCGGGCTTATCAATCGGTACGACATTGTTTGGGGCTATTCGGACTTAGCCGGTTTCGTTGGCACTCTTTTGGGTGCGTCCGGAAGTGCTACGGGTTGGTACCACTCGTTGCGATTGTGGTCGAGGGAAAAATGGCAACCGAGATCTGGTGGGCGACAAGCGAACCCCGATATTTCGTGGCTCCGCTACTGAGTTCGGTTCAGCGCGAAACCGAGGCTCTCGATGTTGCCCGCTCCAACTTGGCAGAGACGGTCTTTCCAGACCCCAATGAGTTGTCCATGCTGCTCGAGAACGCCCCCGTACGGTGCGGCCGATGCCTGGCAACAGCACCTGAATGCCATGGCGCGCCTGCACGCATCCACCCCTCGATCAGGCGACGTGGCGACCCAATTACAGGACTTCCAGACGCGGGTTGGGACGGCAATTAAACTGTTCGAACATCTGAAGACTGAGGGCATCGTACTTAGCGGGCAGTACCCCACTGCGCTAGCGACACTCCGGGAGTCGATTGATACTTTTGCTGAACTGGAGAACCTGTAGGCGGTCCCTCAGAGTAGTGATCGAATGGCCAGTTCAGAGACCCAAAGCTCGGCGCTCAGAGTTGTCGGCGTCGACGCTGGCGCCGTAGTGGTCTCGATCCCTCGTTGACCCAGCACCATCATGCCGATTCGGTTGCGATCCAACATCTTCCTTGGCACCCGGTGATGCGTTGTCGCTGGCATCAATAATGCGGCAGAATTGGCGGCCCAGCGTGCCCTTCGGAGCTGACAGAGCCCCGTACGCCAGTCTGCGATTTTCGCCTCTATGAGCAGAGAACGCGAGACGAGCCGAGGGAGGAAACGAAGTCGTCCTGAATCGGTTATCCAACCGATTTCGGAAAGGGTCCGGTGGAGTCTGCGTTCGTGGCTGATCGAGTAGCCGCTTCGGCGGCCCGCAGCTGTGGCCTCTAGAACCCCCGCGTGGGCCAACGTTGGCAACCGCAATCCATACTCTGCGCGGCGAAGAAGGCCCGACTTTGACGCCACCACTAAAAGGCCGTCGGGGCGCCCGGTCCCAAGCTCGACCTCGCTGAGGTGCATCAGCGAGCGACCTCTGCCAGGCGGGAGCAGACTTGGTGCCCATCTCTCCAAGGCGGACGTAAGCGCGAGTTCGGCAATGGGGACGCCCACGACGTTTGTCGACCGACTCTGCTCCAAGAGTGCCATTGTTCCGACCGATATCGGGTTGCGTCAGGCCGTTCCGACCCGTCGCGCCTGTGAAGCGCGCGGCCGCGACGGTCGAAGAAGGACGGCCCAGCCACCTACTTCATTCGCCGTCAGTCGACGATGGACACCCTGAGGTCGCCGGCTTGGGGTCGCGCTGCTGAAACCCCCGCCGCTGCGCAGCACTAGGGCTTGGGTTTCCATCCAGGGCCGGAACCTCTTTCATCGAGGGCGGCTGAGCCCTTGGACTTTGAACCGACACCAGGCTTTCTGAGCTGCTGTCCGTGTGCCCGGCGGGGTGCGCGCTTTGGAAGGCGCCTCGATCTCGGGATCGCCGATGTATGCTTCACGTATGTCTGACGCGATACGAGAACGGCCAAAGCGCAAGTCCATGTTTTTGAGCCCTGAAGCGCAACGAAACCTCGCGACGACTTCGGCCCGGCGTTCCACCGAGCGGGAAGCAATGGAAGAAGCGCTGGAGCTCTTGGCAGAGCGCGACGCTCAGCGGGACGCGATGGACGCGTTCGTCGAGTGGGCCATCGCTGAATGGGGGGAGCCGTCCGGCCAAGATCGCGCCGCTGCGCAGATGATCTGGGACGCTCGGTGATCTTCGATGCGGGAGTGTTCTTGGCTCTGGAGGATCCAACGCGACGAAGGGTGATCGTCGCGCTTGTCGAGCTGATGCGCCGCGAAGGGGTGGCACCGGTGACAAACGACGCTGTGCTGGCCCAGGTCTGGCGCGAGCCCGCGCGGCAGGTGCCATTGACGAAACTGCTCAAGATGATGACCGTCTACCGCTTTGGTGACCCGCGAGCGATTGGCATTCGTTGCGCAAAGGCAGGGACGAGCGACGTCGTCGATGCCAGTCTGGCCGTCCTCGCCGACCAACTCGGCCTGTCGGTATTGACCTCGGATGCGGACGACTTTGTCCGGCTGAACGCACCTCATCAAACGTTCTAGAGACTCTTTTTGCGGCGGGGCTGGTTTCCATCTATTGCGAGTGGCGCACCTGTCGACTCGCGTTCTGGGCACTCCTCTAGCCGGCCTCCGATCGTCGGGCTGGGGCCATCGCACGGGAAGCAAACGTCTCCTGAGACGATCACGGCACACGGGAGGTAATGGGGAAACTTGCGCCGCGTCAACGCTGGACGGCCCTACCGAGTAGATGATTGCGGCTCCGCTGCAACGTTGCCCTGCGGTCGGTACGATCGACGGCACGCTTCGACTGAAGCCAAGGGTTTTGAGGAGGTCGTGACCGGTATGGAGACGCGGACCGATGATCATTTGCTGGCGAACGAGCGAGCAGTCGAGAACGTTCGACTTGACCACTCACCTGCTGTACGCCAACGGGTGGAGGTCGCACGGGCTGGCGATGCGCAGGGTGACCACGCACCGGCCGGATTGATAGGGCCCGAGAGCGAGGCGGGGCGTCGCTGTGATGCGGCGTTCTTCGCTGAGTATTCGATCGACTCGCTCGCTCGCCGTTCCGACGCGTGGCTGAGCGCGCAGGGGCGTCAGACCCAGCCGATGTACCGGCCGGCGGACGGCACCCACTATCAGCCGATCTCCTGGGACGAGGCGTTCGCCGTACTCGCCCGCCACCTTCGGGCAACGACCCCAGAGCGGACCGCGTTCTATACCTCGAATCGCACCTCGAACGAGGCGTCCTTTCTGTACCACCTGTTCGTGCGCGAGTACGGCACGAACAACCTGCCTGACTGCACCAACATGTGCCACGAGTCGTCCGGGCAGGCGCTTCACGAAACGATCGGCATCGACAAGGGCACCGTCCCGTTGGAGGAGTTCGATGCAGCGCAAGTGATCCTCGTGATCGGGCAGAACCCGGGGCTCAACAACCCTCAGCTGGCGGCCGCGCTCCAACAAGCCAAAGCCGCCGGTGCATCGATCGTTGCGATCAACCCGCTCCCACCGGCCGGCCGCTGGCAACTGATGAGCGCCCCCCGGGCAGCGAGACCCGACGGCGTCGTCGGGGAGCCAAAGAGCCTCGCCGATCGGTTCTTGCAGATTCGCGTCGGAGGCGACCTCGCCCTCTTTCAGCTGATCAACGCTGGTCTCATCGAACGAGGCGCCGTCGACACCGCGTTCGTCGACAAGTTCTGCAGCGGGTACGAGTCGCTGCACGATGCTCTTGACGGTGTCGACCGCTCCACCCTGCTCGAAGCGACCGGGCTGACCGCGGACGAAGTCGACTCGCTCACCGATCTGCTCGCCGACTCCGATCGGATCGTGGCGTGCTGGGCGATGGGGCTCACCCAGCAGCGTGATGCCGTCGCCGCAATCCGAGAGGTGGTCAACACGCTGCTGTTGCGAGGGTCCTTCGGAACGACAGGCGCGGGCATCGGGCCGGTGCGCGGCCACTCACACGTCCACGGCGGCCGCACACCCGGCCTCTATGACCAGGTCGACCAGACGTTCTTCGACGCCCTCGACGCCGAGTTTGGTCTCTCGGTTCCACGCCGTCCGGGCTATGACACGGTGAGCTCGATCGCAGCGATGCGTCGGCGAGACATCGACGTGTTCATGGCGATGGGCGGTAACTTTGCTGGGCTGCCCCGACACCGACGCCACGGCGGACGGGTTGGCTTCGTGCCGGCTCACCGTGCAGGTGTCTACCAAGCTGAACCGTTCGCATGCGATGTGCGGGCGAGAGGCGCTCATCCTGCCGGCGCTCAGCCAGGCCGAGATCGACCGAACCGGCGGAACCAAACAGTTTGTGACCGCTGAAGACACGACGGGTGAAGTGCACGCCCGGCAGGGCAGGGCCCAGCCGATCTCGCCCCAGCTCATGAGCGAAGTGGCGATCGTCTGCGGCCTTGCCCAGGCTGTCCGCCCTCGATCTCCCGTCCCGTGGGCAAGCTTCGCCACCGACTACGCCCTCATCCGGCAACGCATCGAACGGGTGCTGCCCGCGTTTGCCGCGTTCGAACGTCGCGTCGCTGACGGCGGCCGCTTCCGCTTGCCCAATCCGCCTCGGGACGCCCGTTCGTTTCCCACGACGAACGGTCGTGCCCGGCTCACCGTCAACCGGCGTGAGCCGATCGACATCCCCGAAGGACGGTTGCTGCTGCAGACCCTCCGTTCGCGAGGTCAGTTCAACACCGTCATCCACGGTGGCGAGTCGTGTCGAGACGCTGACGAGCAGAGGGCAGCCCTGCTCACCACCGATGCGATCGCTCAAGCGGAGGCCGGCCGGGACCGTGCGGGTGAACCCGATCGGGATGATCGGCGCGTCGTGTTCGTCCATCCTGACGACATCGCCGAACTCGGGTTTGTCGACGGCGCGTCCGTCGATCTGGTGAGTGAGTGGAGCGACGGCGACCGGCGAGCAGAGCGGTTTCGAATCGTGGTGTATCCGCTGGCTCGGCGAACGGCCGCGGCCTACTTCCCGGAGGCGAACGTTTTGGTGCCTCTGGGATCCGTCGCCGAGGGCAGCAATACGCCGACGTCGAAGGGCATCATCATCCGCCTCGAGCCGACGGGCGGTGCAATGAACGCGGCGAGCGGATCAGCAAGCACCGGGCGGCGGTAGAGGAATGAAAGTGCCCCGAAAATTCCGCATACCGCTGTTTGAACAACTCCGCCACCGTGACGCGCAGGGTCTCGGTCAGACCGCCATGTCCAGCCGGTCGCTCGGCCTGCACGCTCGCACCGACCACGATGACGCCGTGGTCGACAGCGTGTGCCCGTACTGCGCCGTCGGATGCGCGCAAAAGGTGCACGTGCGCGCCGGCAAGGTCAGCCACATCGAAGGCAATCCAGATTCGCCGATCTCACGAGGACACCTCTGCCCCAAAGGCGCCGCCAGCATGCAGCTGGTGACGGGCACCCACCGCATCGACCAGGTCTGGTACCGGCCGCCGCACGGCACCGAATGGGAAACCCTGGACCTGGACACCGCCATGGACATGATCGCCCAGCGGGTCAAACGGGTCCGCGACGAAACGTGGCAACATGACGACGAACACGGGCACCCGCTGCGTCGCACGTTGGGGATGGGCTTCATGGGCGGCTCAACCCTCGATAACGAAGAGTGCTATCTGCTGGCCAAACTGTTCGGCATCCTTGGCGTCCCTCAGATCGAGAACCAAGGCCGGATCTGTCACAGCGCTACGGTTCCGGGCCTCGGCACGTCCTTCGGACGTGGCGGCTGCACGTCGTTTCTGCAAGATCTGCCGAACAGCGACTGCGTGCTGGTCATTGGCTCGAACATGGCTGAGGCGCACCCCGTCGGGTTCCAATGGGTGATCGAAGCCAAAGAAGCCGGCGCGAGTGTGATCCACGTCGACCCTCGCTTCTCGCGCACCAGCGCCCACGCCGACATGTTCGTGCCGATCCGCGTCGGTACCGACATCGCCTTCATCGGTGGGCTCATCAACTATGTGCTGACGAACGACCGGGTGTTCACCGAGTTCGTCCAGGCCTATACGAACGCCACCTATCTGGTGTCGCCCGACATCGTGCTACCCGACGACCTCGACGGCCTGTTCAGCGGTTGGGACCCTGACCTGGGCGAATACGACACCACCTCCTGGCAGTACCAGCGAGAATCTGGCGAGTCCGGCGCGATCCGCACCGATCCGACGATGACCGACCCGATGTGCGTGCTGGCCCTCTTGAAACGGCACTACGCCCGGTACACACCCCAGATGGTCGCAGACGTCTGCGGTGTGCCGGTCGAACAGTTCAGGCGCGTCGCGGAAACATTCACCGAAGCCAGCGGCCGTGAGCGCACCTCCTATATCTGCTATTCGGTCGGTCTGACCATGCACACCAAAGGGGTGCAGAACATCCGCGCGCTCGGTGTGTTGCAACTGCTGTTGGGCAACATCGGTCGGCCCGGCGGTGGGATCTTGGCGGTCCGCGGACATGCCAACGTGCAGGGGGCGACCGACCTACCCATTCTGTACGACCTGCTGCCCGGCTATCTGGCCCGTCCCAAAGCGGCCGACGTCGACCGGGCGCACTACCTCGAACGTGTGCGACCGACGACCGGCTGGTGGAGCGAATACGACGCCTATCTGGTGTCGATGTTGAAAGCCTGGTTTGGTGAGCACGCCACCGCGACGAACGATTTTGGGTTCGACCTGCTGCCCCGGATCACCGGCGATCACTCGTTCATGACCCAGATCGCGGCGATGGCTGACGGCGCCATCCGGGGGTATTTCGTCGTCGGGGAGAACCCGGTCGTTTCTAGTGTGCACGGGGCGCTGCAACGGAGAGCCTTCCGCCAGCTGGACTGGTTGGTGGTGCGCGACCTGACGATGATCGATACCGCCGAGTTCTGGCGTAGCGGGTCGGAGTATCGGGACGGCCAGATCGCCCCCGAAGACGTCGCCACCGAGGTGTTCGTCCTGCCAGCCGCCGCTCATGTCGAAAAGGAAGGCAGTTTCACCAACACGGGCCGGGTGCTGCAGTGGCGTGATCGTGCGGTTGACCCGCGCGGCGACTGCCGGTCTGACCTGTGGTTTGCCGATCAGATGATGCGCCGCGTCCGCGCCCTGTACGACGGTTCGGACGAGACGAAAGACCGGCCGATTCTGTGGGCGAATTGGAACTACCCGCACGACGAGCGAGGCGACCCGTCCGCTGAAGCGGTTCTGGCAGAGATCAACGGGACCGGCCCGGACGGCCAGCTTCTGTCATCGTTTCGCGAGTTGCGCAGCGACGGTTCCACCTCATCCGGCTCGTGGATTCACGTCGGTGTGTTCGCAGAGGGCACCAACCAGGCAGCGCGCCGAGTTCCGGCAGCCGAACAGAACTGGGTGGCGCCCGACTGGGGTTGGGCATGGCCAGCGAACCGGCGCAACATGTACAACCGTGCGTCGGCCGACCCGCACGGACGTCCCTGGTCGGAACGCAAGGCGTACGTGTGGTGGGACGACGAGGAGGGAGCCTGGACGGGTTACGACGTGCCCGACTTCATCGTCGACCGGCCACCCGACTACCGGCCCGAGGCGGGCGCGACGGGTCTGGATGCGATTTCGGGTGTCGACCCATTCTTCTTGCACCCCGACGGTAAAGGCTGGCTCTGGTCGGCGGGAGCGCTCCGCGACGGTCCACTGCCGACGCACTATGAGCCGATCGAAAGCGTCGCACCCAACGCGCTCTATCGCCAGCAATCCAACCCTGACCGCATCGAATGGGTGCGCGACGACAACCCGTATCACTGGGCCTATGACGATCCCAGGTACCCCTTCGTCGTCACGACCTATCGCCTCACCGAAACGTTCGGGTCGGGGTCGATGGCCAACCGAAACCTGCCGTGGCTCGGCGAACTGCAACCCGAAGTGTTCTGTGAGGTGTCGCCCCAACTGGCTGAGCTGCGCGGGCTGACGAACGGCGACTGGGTGGTGCTGTCGACGGCGCGCGCCGACGTCGAATTGAAAGTGCTGGTCACCAGGCGTCTCACCCCGCTGACCGTCACGGGGGGACGCACCGTGCACCAGATCGGTCTGCCCTATCAATGGGGGCCGGTCGGGCTGCTGGGAGGGGACAACGTCAACATGCTGTTCAATTTCAGCGGCGACCCCAACACCGCCATCGAAGAGTGCAAGGCGATCACCGCCGACATCCGCCCTGGGCGGCTCGACGACGAACGCAACGTCGTCGCCGATGGAGAACTTGTACCCGAACCGGTCGGTGCGGCGCCCAGTTGGGACGTGTTCGACGGCGCGCGGCGCCCGACCGACCAACACGGGATGCGGGCAGCACGCAACCAGGTCGGAGCCATTCCGGGCGAACGGCATCAGGTCGACCGCCTTCAGGCTGGGTCCGATCAGGCCGGAGTCGTTCAGCGCGGATCCGGTGTCACTGCACGCGGTCACGAGGCGACCTCTGCAAGCGCAGCCAACCATTTGGCGAGTTCTCTGACCGATGATCCGGCAGCTGACGACCGGCGGACGCCACCCCAGCTCGGACGGCGCACGGCGGCGGAGGGCGAACAATGAGTGGACAGCACGCTGAGGAACGCGGCGGACGTGGCGGCTCCGGATCCGCTGTGACGACTACCACAGAGCTGCCACACCTGGACATCGTCCCAGGCGAGAACTATGGCTTCTTCGTCGACACCTCGGTCTGCATCGGCTGCAAAGCGTGCGAGGTGGCATGCAAAGAATGGAATCAGCTGCCCGACGACGGGTTCTCGCTCAGCGGGCGCTCCTTTGACAACACGCTGTCGCTCTCGTCGACGACGTGGCGTCATGTGGAGTTCATCGAACGGTCCGAGCCGTTGGGGCGTCAAGAAGTTGGTTTTGACGACCCGTTTTCGTGGCTGTTTCATGCTGACTCGTGCAAACACTGCGCCGTCTCGGGCTGTTTGGACAACTGTCCGACGGGGGCGCTGGTACGCACCGAGTTTGGCAGCGTCATGGTGCAGCACGACGTGTGCAACGGGTGCGGCACGTGTGTCGTGTCATGTCCATTCGGCGTGATCGACCGGCACGAAGTTGACGGTCGCGCCTGGAAGTGCACCATGTGTTACGACCGCTTGCAGAGCAACATGATCCCCGCGTGCGCTCAGACCTGCCCGACGCAATCCATCCGGTTTGGCCGTTTGGACGATCTGCGCGAACAGGCCGACCGCCGCCTGACCGCCCTTCATGAGCGCGGCGTCACCAGTGCCCGGCTGTATGGAGCGGACCCGGACGCGCAACCGGGCACCCAAGGTCTGCACGCATTCTCGCTGTTGTTGGGCGAACCTGAGGAGTACCACCTGCCACCTGACCCGGTCGCTCCGGTGCGAACGGTGATGGACGGCTGGAAAGCGATGGGACGTGCGATGGCCGTTGCGGCTGCGGGCGCGTTGATCGCCGGACTCGCGGGAAGGCGGTCGTGATGCGCGGCGAGGACCGGCAGTTCTTTCCGTATGACGGACGCAACCTCAACCCCGAGTTGGCGGATCTGTCCGGCGAAGCTGTCGGGCTGCGGATCGATCCGGACGCGCACCTCAAGGACGCACCGCCGGGTGCACGGCCGACGCCAGACCCCAAGGGTGCGGACCCCAAGACACGAGACCAGAAGACCGTCGCGCATATGGCGGTCGCGCCGACGGCGGTCCTAAAGGCGCCCCGGTGGGAGTGGCAAGTGCCGGCCTACCTGGCGCTCGGCGGCATCGGCGGGATGTCGGCAACCCTCGCTTTGACGGTGCGGCTCACGAACGGTGATGACGCGCTGCCACTCGAGCGCGCCGCGCATGTGATCTCGGGCGTGGCGACCGCCGCCGGTGCCGGGCTGCTCGTCTTGGATCTTGGTCGACCGTCCCGCTTCTACAACATGCTGCGAGTGTTCCGTCCGTCGTCGCCGATGAATGTGGGCGCGTGGGTGCTCGCCGCCAGTCGGGCGCGACGTGGGTGTCGATCGTGGCGGACGCCGCACCTGCGGTGGTGCCATCGCGGGCTGGATTTGGCGGGCCGAGTGGGCCTGGCGTCGGGCGTGGTGTCGGGTCTGTTGGGTTTGCCGCTTGCTGGGTACACCGGCGTGCTGTTGGGTTCGACCGCGAACCCGGCGTGGCATGAGGTACGTCGGGAACTGCCGGGGCTGTTCCTGGCATCTGCAACGTCGGCGGGGAGCGGTATGGTGACGTTGGCTCCGCGTGTTGGTCGTCTGCGTCGCAGTGCCGAGGTGTTCGGCATCTTGGGGCGTGCCGCCGACCTGTTGATGGCCCGGCGGGTCAAGACTCGCTTGGCTCCCTATCCGGCCACGACAGCATCGTGGGAGCACGGCGAAGCCGGTCGCCTCGACCGGATGGCCAACGCTGGTACGGCCGCTGCTCTGGGACTCGGCGTCGTGGGGCTTCGGTACCGCTGGGCGCGGTTGCTCGCCGCAGTCCTGGCTGTGCTCGCGTCGTTCGCGCAACGCTTCGCCGTTTTCGAGGCCGGGAAGGCGGCCGCGGCTGACCCGAACACCGTCTATGAAACCCAAACCCGCCGTCCCCAAACAGCGCAGCTGCACGCCGATGGCACCGATCGGACCCGTGCCGATGGCACCGATCGGCCCCGTGTCGAAGCAACGGAACGGGACGGGACAGCATCGATCTGAGTGGTACGCTGCCCATATGGGTGGGACGTTCAATATCACGATGGGAGATCGGGGCCGACTGGTCGTTCCGGCGGAGGTTCGTGAGCGGGCAGGGCTCGGCGAAGGCACCCAACTGGTGCTGTTAGAAAGCCCCGAAGGGCTGGTTCTGTTGACCCGGCAGCAATTGCTGTCGCGTGTGCGCGGCGATCTCGCTGGCGTCGGTCTGGTCGATGAGCTCATCGCCGAACGCCGGCTCGCCGCCGACGCGGAAGATGCGGCGTGAGCCATGTGATCGACGCGTCCGCCCTGCTGGCCTATGTGACCGGTGAGGACGGAGCGGCCGTCGTCGAAACGGCCCTCGCTCATACGGCCCACTGCAGCGCCGCGAACTGGTCCGAAGTTTCCCAGAAAATCCTGACGAGCGGACGCGATTGGCAGCTGGTCAAGGCTCTGCTGCTGAGCACGGATCTACGCATCGAACCCGTTCAGATGATCGATGCGGAATGGGCGGCCCGGCGATGGCGTCGAGGTGACGGGCTGTCGCTCGCCGACCGATTGTGTCTGGCCCTCGCGGATCGTCTCGCTCTCCCGGTACTGACTGCCGATTCGGCGTGGGGGTCCACCGAAATGATCCGCCAAATTCGCTGACCCACGCAGCGCCGCACCAGCGCCAACCCTGGCGACGGGGCGATCTGGAATCCTTCGAAATACGTGGCGAAAAGCGCTGCGGCGGCATGAGTAGCCCCGCTCCAGAACGCCCATCCATCCCGTCGCGCTGCGTCCAGCAATGCCAACATTCCGGCCCGAGGAGTGCCGAAATCGGCATCCTTGCCTCGCGGGCGTCTGGACGCCGTGGACCTCACTGGCGTTGCGCAGCACCCTGCTCATGCGGGCGTAGGTGTCTGCGAACGTGGAGTCCAGAGTCGGTGCTGTGCGCCAGGGTGATGACGAAGCGATCCGACAGCGCGGCATCCAGGCGCTCGCTCATGATCCTTTCGGTCGCTGCATCCAGGTGTGACGTCGGCTCGTCGAGGACGACGGTTCGGTGAGCGGCCAGACTGGCTCGCGCGATAGCCAAACGATGCGCCTCGCCCCCCGACAGATTCGACCCGTTTCGGCCAACCGGCGCGTTCAAGCCCAACGGGCGTTCCCGAATCCACCCGTCAAGCGCAACGGTCCCGAGCGCTTCGAACAACTCGTCATCGGTCGCATCTGGGTGGCCGATCCGCAGGTTGGCCGCCACTGTCGTGTCCGCAATCCACGGCTGCTGATCGACCCACATCACCGACGCTCGTAGCCCCGGCCCGCCGACCTGCGAACGGTCACGCCCGTCAACGAGGAAGCGGTCGTAGTCGTTGGGGCAGTAATCCACGAGGGCGGCGGCCAGCGTCGACTTGCCAGCACCGCTCGGACCCTCGACCGTGATCCGGTCACCACCGTCACCGCCAAACGACACCGGACCAATCGACGGGCTTTCGTCGGTCCACTGCGCACGGAGTTGATCGACCAGCAGTGCAGCGGATGGCAGGGCCTCGGCTTTCTCGGCGCCCTCGGCGGGCCCGGCGGGATCGGGGCCCTCGGCGCCCTCGGCGGGATCGCACACATCGCCGTCGTGCACCTCGGTCGGGATGTCGAATGCGTCGGCCACACCACGGGCGGCGACGACACCCTCAGCCAAGCCGTCAGCTGCGTTGGTAGCGCCAGACGCCAACTCCAGAACGGCGAACGGCCACAGCATCAGCACGCCGAACATGCCCCGACTGACCGAAGCCGGGTCGACCACGACAGCGGTGAGCGCGACGGTGCAAGGCGGTATGGCCGCGACGAGCATGGCGACCAGGGTTCGTCGATGGCTGCGGGCTGCGTCGACAGCATCCAGCCGGTCGACCACGGCCATCACCCGGCGGCGTTCCACGTCGACGGTGCCACGGTCGACGTGCAGCTCGATGTTCGCGGCCGCATCGCTGACGGTCGATGCGAGTTCTCGTTCCGCATGCCGACGCAGCTGAATGCCTCCGACTTCGGAGCGGGTGATCCACAGCGGAATCACCACCGCCAGCAGGACTGCGGAGCAGGCCATGATCGCCCCGGCGTCTGTGGCGATTGCGCTGGTGATCGCCACAGCACCAACCAACGAGACGATCGTTGTGGTCCACGGCACCGCCGCCCGAACGACCAGGTCGAGCATGCCGTCGACGTCGTGGACGGTCGACCGCACCCGACCGGCGGTCGCCAGCGTCGTCGTCCGATCCGGACGCACTCGCGCCAGCCGTCCGATCAGCGAGGAGCGCACCTCGCCCAGGACCGACAACCCAGCGTCGTGAGATGCGAGCCGCTCGCCGTATCGGAAGAGGCCCTTCGTGGTCCCGCAGCCGCGCACGATGGCCGCCGGGACAAGCAACACCGACACCGACGGGTGTTCGCTGGCGCGCAGCAGCAGCCAAGCAGCTACCCCGGCCAGACCCAGAGTGGCTGCGTCGGCCAAGAAGCCGGCGACCACGGCCAACGTGAGCTTCGTCCGCGGCACCCCGACCCGGCGTAACACCGAACGCACCGTTGCCAGACCAGCGATCCTGTCGCTCACGGGGATTTCGTCCGAGGACTGCGGCGTTCCGCGGTGTAGCGGAGTTGAGGCGCGGCCGGATGCCGCTTCGGCGGATGTCGCTTTGTCGCCTGCCGCTTCGCTGGATACCGCTCCCGCGTGCTGGTTAGCGGACTGGTTCTCTCCTCGGTGCAGGTCCGCCAAGCTGGGTGGCGTATCCCGGCTTTGAACAGCTTCCGCCTCATCTACCGACGGGCTCAGGGCCGCCTCGGGCGCTGGTGTACGGGGCTCCGATGTCGACGGTGTTCGTGTTGAGTGTGACGTCTGACGCACCCCAGCCTGTGTCATCTCGGCAGCAACCGCCATGGCAGCGGTCGATCGGGCATCCGCGACGGCCGCTGTCGATAGGACATCCGTCACGGCAGCGGTCGATCGGGCATCCGCCCTGGAGCGAGAGGTCGAATCGGTCGTAGCGACACCCGGGGTTGAGTCCGTCGAAGTCGCCCTGCCGACCAAGCGGGGATCGTGTGTCGCGGCCAACACGGTCACGCCGCGAGCAGCGATCCCAGCGAGCGAGTCGATCACCAGTTCCGCCGCCGCATCGTCCAGCTGTGCGGTCGGTTCGTCCGCCAGGACGAGAGCGGCACCATGTCGAGCGGCGAGCGCCGCGTAGGCGACCATGACGCGTCGTCGCTCTCCGCCCGAGAGCTGGTCCGTCGGCCGATCCAGAAAGTCGGCGAGCCCCACCTCGCCGAGCGCCCGAACAACCTCGTCCCGGGAAACGGGCAGGCCAGCACCAGCCACCTCGGCGGCGGTATCTCTGCTGGGTGTCGGACGCTGCGGGATGAATGCGACTCGCTGCGCCCACAGCTGAGCGTCGAACGCCCGCACGTCGGTGCCTGCCCATGACACCGCCCCCGACCTGAGGGCGCAACGTCCCCGGACGGCGTCCAGCAGAAGGCTCTTACCGCTTGCCGCTGGCCCCGACCATGACCGCCAGCTCACCGGGCTCAACCGAACGGTCCAGCATCGGCACGTCGGTGGCGTGCAACCGATCACCGGTAGGTCCCGTTCGAAGGTGAACCCCGGTTGGGGCCGGACGGTCTGCCACAGTCGCACTCTGAAGGCCGCGTGCGCTTCCGCTTGCCGCGAGACCGGTGTGTTCGTCGCGAATGTCGTCGTCGTGCTTCCCGGACCCGATGGGTCCGCTGCCACCCGACCCGACTCCGTCCTGCGACGATTCTGCCGTTCGAACCCGCACGACGACGCCGTTGAAGGACAACGTCCCCGAGGTCGCGGGCATGGCGTGTCCACTGGGCAACGTCTCGGCGTCGATCAGGTCGCGCACGTCGCATGCGGCGTCGCGTCCGTCCTGCGCGGCATGGAAGTTGGCCCCGACACGACGGAGCGGCCCGTACACCTCGGGCACCAGCAACAACACGGTCAAGCCGCTCGCCAACGTCACCGAACCCGACGCGATCCGCAGCCCAACTTCGACGGCCACGATCGCAACGGACAGTGTGACGATCAGGTCCAGCACCAGCGCGGACAGAAACGCGATCCGCAGCATCGCCATGGTCGAGCGGCGATAACGATCGGCGGTCTGGCGCACCGACTCGGCCTGCCGTTCGGCTCGGCCGAACAGTCGGAGCGTCGGCAGCCCCGCCAGAACATCACCGAAATGGTGGTCCAGCCGGTTCATCGCCTCCCACGAGCGGTCCTGCCGGCGGGCGGTGAAGCGTCCGATCAACACCATGAAGATCGGGATCAGCGGCACGGTCGCCACGATGATCAGCGCCGAGGGCAGATCGACCGTCAAGATCAACAGCGTCGCCGCCGCGGGTACCACCAACGTCAAGCCCATCGATGGCAAGAACGAGCTGACATACGGCGCGAGTTGGCGAGGAGCGTCGGTGGCGACGGCAGCGGCCCGGTGAGGCTCGACCGGTGCGACATTGCGCGACGATGCGTCGATTACCCGCTGCGGGATCACCCGACGGAGTTGCCCTAACGTCAGTGTGCTCGACCGTTCCAGGCTGGCTGCCACGACGGCGCGGATCACCGCCACCACCGCCAGTCCGAGCGCCATCTGGGTTGCGGTCGGCCCCTCGGTCGCCGCCCCAACGAGCCGTGGGATACCGCGGGCCAACACCTCGACCTGCACGAACATCGCCGCCGCTGTCGCCACCGCAGTCACGATGCAGACGACGAAGTGGCGGCGCATGCCAGGAAGGTGAGTGAGCATCCACCGATCGATCGGCGCCTCTCGGCGCGGCGGCCCGTCGACGGATTGGGACGATGCGATGGCCGGCGGGGGCAGGGGTGACTCGACAGGTGCGGGCAGCGCTGGCCCTGCGGTGGGCTGCATCAGACGCGAACCGCCATCTGTGCATCGATCCGGACGGTCAACGTGTCGCGCCCGTGGCGCTGGCGGACCTCACCGTGCGGCCGGTTGCCGGCTGGGTGATTCGTTTGCGGAATACCCAGTACGACCAGGCCTGATAGCCGATGACGAACGGCACCATCAGCGCGGCGACCCACGTCATGATGCGGAGCGTGTAGGGCGTGGAGGACGCGTTGGCGACGGTCAGGTTGTACGCGACGTCGGTGGTGGACGGCATCACATCGGGGTACAGGGTGCCGAACAGCGTGATCGTCACAGCGGCGATCGCGACGCCGGTGAGCACAAAAGCGATGCCGTCACGACCCATGCGCTGAGACAGCACCGATCCAACCAGACCTGCCGCCGCGACCACAACGAACAGCCATGTCCAACCTTTGCCCCGGTCGATCTGGTTCCAGGCCAGGAAGGCCGCGCCGGTGACGATGGCGATCAGCCCGATCGGTGCCGTGAGCGACCGAGCACGCTCGTTGACTGGTCCGGTCGTTTTCAGCGCCAAAAAATTGAGGCCGTGCAGGGCGAACGCAGCGGCGAAACACATCCCGCCTAGCAACGCGAACGGGTTGAGCAGCGTCCCTAGATTTCCGGTGAAGTCACCGTCGGCGTTGATCGGCACGCCGGCGACGATGTTGGCGAAGGCCACTCCCCACAGGACCGCCGGCAGCCACGATCCGGCGATGATTGCGACATCCCACCGCCTCCGCCAACGGTCGTCGTCGACCTTGCCTCGGTATTCGAGCGCCACTGCCCGCAGGATCAGCCCGACCAAGATCAGCAAAAGCGCCAGGTAGAAGCCCGAGAACAAGGTGGCGTACCAATAGGGAAACGCGACAAACATCGACGCCCCCGCGGTGATCAGCCACACCTCGTTGCCATCCCAGACGGGCGCGATGGTTGCAAGCATCTGGGTGCGTTCGCCTTCGTCCCGGGCGACGACCGGCAACAGCATGCCGACGCCGAAATCGAACCCCTCCAGAAAGAAGTAGCCGACCCACAAGAAGGCGATCAGCCCGAACCATGTCTCATTGAGTTGGAGTGCAAGCGTCACGGTGTCTCCCCTCATCGACCGGATCAGTAGGCCAGGGCTGGCTCGGCGCCGTGCCCCATGTCGGCGACGAGCGAGTCGTCCAGGCCGCGGCGGATGTAGCGGCGCAACAAGAAGATCTCTGCGACTGCGAGCCCGCCATACAACAGGGTGAAGGTGATCAGCGAGACCCAAACCGACGTCGAAGTCGCAGCGGCCGACACGGCGTCGCGGGTCAACAGCCTCACCTCAAACACGCCATCCGGATTGGGCGCAACCACCCAGGGCTGGCGGCCCATTTCGGTCAGGATCCAGCCGAACACGTTGGCCAGAAACGGTGTCCACATGATCGCCAGGGCCAGACGCGCGGTCCATTTTCGCGGCCCGAGCGATTCGTGATGGCGAACACGCCACAGCACCCACACCGACGCGAGCATGCCGATCAAGCCGAAGCCGATCATCCCGCGGAACGACCAATAGGTGATGACGAGGGAGGGTTGATAGTTGTTCGGGCCGTACGTATCTGACATCTGTGTTTGCAGCTCATTGACGCCGGGGACCGTGCCGTCGAAGCTGCCGGTTGCCATGAACGCGAGCATGCCGGGGATGACAAGCGACCTGACATCACAGCGGTTGGATACGTCGCCGACAGCGAAGAGCGAGAGGCCCGCGCTCTTCTCGGTTTCGCAGAGCGCTTCGGCGGAGGCCATTTTCATCGGCTGTTGTTTGAACATCATCCGAGCCTGAGCGTCACCCGAGACGAGAACCGCTATGCCAGCGACGAGGGTGACTGCCGTCGCTGTGCGCAACGCCCGACGAAATCCGCGTATGTCGACGTCGGTCTGTACCTTGCCGCGTGCCAGGTACCAGGCAGACACGCTGCCGACAAAGACCGCGCCGGTCAGCACCGACGCCGAGATCACATGCGGATATGCCGCCAGCGTGGTCGAGTTGGTCAGGATCTTCCAGATGGTGGTCATCTCGGCGCGGCCCACGTCGGGATTGAAACGCACGCCGACGGGGTGCTGGATGAACGAGTTGGCGGCGATGATGAAATAGGCCGACGCCCAGGAGCCGAACGCCGCGATCCAGATCGTCGCCAGGTGGGCTCGTTTTGACAGGCGCCCCCAGCCGAACACCCACAGCCCGATGAACGTCGACTCCAAGAAGAAGGCGACCAGGCCTTCCATCGCCAGCGGCGCGCCGAAGACATCGCCGACAAACCGGGAGTACCCCGCCCAGTTCATCCCGAACTGGAATTCCTGCACGAGCCCGGTAGCGACTCCGAGCGCGAAGTTGATCATGAACAACTTGCCGAAGAACTTGGTGAGCCGCAGGTCGGCCTCGTCGCCATGTCGGTACCAGCGCGTGTTGAACCACGCCACCATGACCGACAACCCGATGGTCAGCGGCACCATGAAGAAGTGGTACACGGTCGTGATGCCGAACTGCCACCGGGAAAGGTCGAGTGCAGACATCCGTTGATTCCCCCGTCTGTGTGGCCCCAAGACTGAGGTGGCTTCTGCCCACGCAACGCATAGCTGGTGCGATCGGCAGATCGACCTCAACCCTACCGATCCCTACCCAAACCTGTTTGTTGAAGAACAGGTTGAAGAGCGTGGTTGCGGTTACACGGGTTACCGACTGGCGTCTTCTGCATGGCAGATATCACGCTGATGATCGTCGATGAAGGTTCTCCGCTTGGCGCGCATCCGCGCGCTCGAAGCCGGGACATCGGTCAACGCCCTGGTCCGCCGCCACCTCGAAGATTTCGTCGCCAAAGACGACTCTGCGATCCGGCATCAGATGGTGGAGCACGCGTCGGCGAGCGCAGGGAGTTCGGGCGGAACTCGAGACTGGAACCGCGACGTCTGACATGATCGACGATGACGCAGAGGGTCGTTAAGCGTCGAGCGAAAACCATGAAAAGTGTCTCCATGAATTGGGAGCCTGCACAAACGGGAAGGTGCGCTAGGGGTGGCTGATCCAGTCGTATGAACTCGGTGCGAAACCCCTTCGCCCAGATGATGGGGTGAAGCATCACCACTGACCTGGGAAGTCCTCCACCTTCCGCCATTACGATGTACGGGTAGTTCACGCCGCATGCTCTTCAACGCGAGAGGCAAACCATGAGGATCGCCGATCCGAATTGCTCGACGTTTAACACCACCCACCTAGCTCCCGCAGCCCTGTTTGCTTGTTCGAGGTCGGACGACGCGGTACCCATTTCCAACACGAGCGAAGCGACTTCGACCGACGTCGACCGAGGCGATGCCTAGTCCAGAAAACATGGCGGTTTCCTCTGATTACAGTGATTTCCCGACGGTGGAAGAGATGGTGGCCAACTCCACCGCTATCGCCTTGATCGAATTGGAAGAGCCCCTGCTCGAAATCCCAATCGATCGCTCCGCTGGCGATGACGACGTTGCGACCGTTCAAATGAACGTCGCGCAACGTTTCGCGTTACCCGCGTTATCAGTGGAGATCTCGAGGAACGCATCATCGTTATCGGTGCCATCGTGAACACCGATAACCCGCTAGTTCAGGCCGGGCGGGTTGGGTTCGAGGGGACTATCGCACGGAACTCCTCGAACAGGGTGAGTCTTACGTCGCTTTCCTGCAGCCGGTGCCGGGGTTTGACCCGACGATGTTCGGCCTGCCAGCGGATGAAGGCCCGTTCTACGGTCTGGCTGGGTCGACGACTGGGTTGGTCCAGGTGGGTTCGGGCACAAGCTCGGCCGCAGCGCGTGGCGCCGGCGAGTCGCTGGCTGACCTTCCGCTGTCATCGCCGCATGAGCATGGGCTTGAAATGCAACTGCCCGGAACGCTCGACGAACTAGAGCGGGAAATCGGCGAGGCAAACGCCAATATGAGGTAAGAGGCTTTCGGTCGCGAGGCGCTCTGGCCGACTCGCGAAATCCGATAAACACCAGTCTTTTTTGGCGCAGCGTGACTGGATACCCCTGGGGGCGGTGGCCCGCCTCTCGCTTCGTTGGGACAACTGCGTAGCGCGGCTCACGGATTTGCTTGCTCGCTGGGGTCCCATAGTCCCTGGAGCACCCCAGTCTCAGCTGGCGACGGGCGGGAGGAAGGCTTTGACGATGTCTTGGTTGGATTTCCAGCCGTTCTTGGTTTTGACCAGCAGGTTGATGCTGGCCAGGCGATTGAGGTCGCGGCTGAGTGTTCGGTCACCTGCTCGGGCATATGCGGCGGCGAGGTCGGTGTTCAGGCCGGGCAAGGCCTTCTTGGGGATGGTGACGTTCGACGGTAGAGCGAGCACCAGCGCCCGTTGCCGATCCCGCGCGGGGCTTGCTGGGAACTGTGCCATCGTCTCGTGGACGTAGTTGATCCACGTCACGGTGAGTTGTTCTGCCCTGATCGTTTCGATCTCTTCGCGGAGGCCGTCGAGCAGCCCTTGAATGGCGTACTGGAGGAATCCGGTGGCGTTGTTTGAACGGCTCGCTTGGTCAAGTTCTCGGTAGTACTGGTCGCGTGTCAGGTTGTAGTGGTTGGAGAGCAGGTGGGCGGCCGGGATCGGAATGGCCCCGGAGCGGGCCAGGATTAGGTACTCAACCAGTCGAGCGGTGCGTCCGTTGCCGTCGCCGAACGGGTGGATCCAGGCGAGGTAAAGGTGCGCGTAGACGGCGCTTGCAACGGTGAGTGCGAATTGAATGTCTGGATCGGCCGATTTGAACGTGTCGCCTTCTAGCCAGGTAGCGAGTTGTTCCAGCAGGTATCGGCAGTCTTCTGGCGGTGCTCCTCGGTAGTCGCCGACGACGACCGAGTGCTCCCGGAGTTCGCCAGGTTTGACTTCGGGGGCGTAGTTGGTGCCGGTCAACAGAGCGGCGTTGTACTCGGCAAACAGGTCGGCGCTGAGCACTGGCGCATCGCCGTTCGTGACTTGTCGATCGATCTGTTCCAGCGCCTCCAGCACGTTGCGGACTTCTCGCTCCTGATACTGCCGAGATGGCGGAGCGTGGTAGGTGCCGCGGAGGATGCCAGCGACTTGGTCCTGGGTCAGGGTGTTACCTTCGATCGCCGTCGTGCTCTGTGCCCCTTTGACGAGCGCAAGCCCGTACAACTGTTGAGCCACTTCGGGGCGCAGCGGAGCGCCCGCAAGGTGTTCGCATTTTGATCGCGCTTCGCCGACCATCATCCAGTCCCGCGGGGTCAAATCGTTGACATTGTTTGCGCGAAATGTGATCCACGGATGTGTTTCTTCGTAGGTTCTCACAGGGCCATCGTACTATCGACCCCCAATTTTGACCATGCGCGTGTCCAACTGGTTGTCATCGGCAGGCTCAAGCTGCTCTGCGCAATGAGCCGTTCGTTGTGGGAGTCCCTGTGTCGCCGACGAGCCCAGAATGTGGGTGCCCGCGGCGACTCGTTTACCAGGGTTCAAAACAGACCCCAGAAACCACCGGACACACCAAGATTTCGAGTTCGGCGAAGCATGGCGCGCGAACTCAAACGCCTGAGTTCCATGAGGGGCATGGTCATGCCTGTCGCTCCTGGAAACCTGGTATGCAATCTCGTTAACGTCTTTGTATGCAGAGCACCAGCGTGAGAATTGACGTCAAGACGCATCACGAGCTCAAACGTCTTGCTGCCGATTTGGGTACCAGCGTTGGTGAAACCGTGGCGCTAGCGGTTCGCCGACTGCGCCAAGACCGGATCGGCAGCGAGCTTGCGGCCGAGGTTCATCCTGAAGAGACAGCCTGGCTTGATGCTGACCTCGGGGTGATGTCGTCGAGCTCGACCGTGGAACGCCGTCGGGGCGCGAGACCGGTTTCAGACATCCAGCGATGGTTGTCACCGCTCGGCGGGTGCTCGGCGCCCAGCCCAGCGTCGTTCAGATCGTGCCGTTGACATCGACGGTTCGCGGCTTTGCGTCCGAAGTCGAAGTTGCTCCCGACGATTTCAACGGCGTGACGATGCGATCCGCGGCGCAATGCCAAGAGGTCCGAGCCGTGGCGGTCAGCCGGATTGAACGAACGGTCGGCAACGTCGGCCCGACGGTCCTCACCCAAATCCGAGACCTAGTCGGCCTCACCCTGGACACTCCTATCAACTGAAACGCCGTGTCGTTCTGGGGCGTCTTCCGCTGTCGATCTCTAGCACCCCATGAGGCTTGTCTTTCGACCGACTCGAAATGAAACGACCGTCAAACGGGACGGCGGCATGGACTGGGGCGCAGTTGACAGCGTGACCAATGTGGCGATCATCGATTACCACTGAAGGAGAAAGGGGCACCGAGTCATGGCATCTCACAACGAGACCACCTACCGATACGAACCAGACGTTGTCTACCCCCTGGGGACACTCTTCAGGAACTGCTTGACGAACGCGGGCTCACTCAGCACGAACTAGCAACTCGAACAGATCTGTCGACGAAACACATCAATCAGCTCATCAAGGGAGCGGTGGCTCTAACGCCCGAAACTGCGCTTCGTCTTGAAAGGGCGCTCGGCACGCCAGCACATGTCTGGAACAACCTGGAGAGCGCGTATCAAAGCCACCGTGCCCGACAAGCCGAGACCGAGCGGCTCCACGCTGACGAGGCCCGGCTTGACACTTTCCCTGTCAAAGAACTCATCAAACGTGGCTGCATCCAGAGGTGGAACAATCGCACCGATCAGCTGCGACCCGCATCAATGGAGCGACCCGCTGGATGACCCCAGACAAGGTGTTTGGTGCAGATCAGTGGACGACACAAGACCGACGACATTGTGTGGTTCACCCTGTTTCACGAACTTGGTCACCTTCTGAAAGGGCATTCCAAGAAGGCGATCTTCATCAACGAGGGAGAGGCGCATCAAGGTGATGAGGCGGAGGCAGACGACTTTGCCAGGGACGTGCTGATACCCCCGTCGGAATCGCACAACCTTGATCGTCTACGAACCGATCGCGACGTCGTCGAGTTCGCCGACTTCATCGGCGTGTCCCCTGGGGTCGTCGTGGGTCGGTTGCAACACGATGAGACCTGGCCGCGTAACCGCGGCAACAAACTCAAGCGAAAGGTCGACTTCGCTACGCGTTGAGCGATCCGCGCAGTCTGAAGGTCATGGCCGACTACGGCGCTGAACCCTTCCCATGCTCGTCGAGCGCATGCGAAGACTCGGGGCTCGTAGTACTTGCCCGCGTGAAAGTCGTGTTCTCGAATCAGCCGTCGTGGTGCCGACCAAACCGAGGTGATCCCTTCGCATGAACCTTCTGGAGCCTGTTGTCGAAGGTCTCCGGGAGGTGTGAAGGTACTACTATACGTCGATGGCAAAAGAGAAGGTCACCCTTACCCTCGATTCTGAACAGCTTGGTGAGTTGAGACGTCTCATCGACGCCCGGAGTTTGTCGTCGACGGTTGACGAAGCGGTCCGGGCCTATCTCGCTCATCAACGTCACCTGGATGCGGTTGACCGCTGGCTCGACGAGCTGGAGCAGCGATTCGGCCCGGTGGATGCCGACGCTCAGACCTGGGCGGCCGGGGTTATGGAACGGTGGGATGCGGCTGCGCGGTCATCCGAGGTCGCCTGAATGCTGCTGCTTGATAGCGAGGCCATTTCGTCGTTGGTGCACGAGCCCGATCACCGACGAAACCGGGTGATAGCCCTGATCAAAGAGATGCGCTCACGAAACCTGCCGATCGCGACCGTTGCAGCGGTACTGGCCGAAGTGGTTCGCGGCCAGCCAGCCGACGCGGGGGTTTTTGCCGCCACGCGTCGGGAGCGCATGCAGGTGCATCCCGTCGAAGCACGAACCGCGATTCGAGCGGGGCAGTTGTTGGGCGCGGTCGGCGCCGGATCCGAACTCGCTGTCGACGCATTTCTCGTTGCGGACGCCGATCTGGGCGGTGGTGCTATGATCGCAACCTGCGATCCGTCGGATCTGGGCCGCCTTGCATCGCATGCTCAGCGAGTCCAGATCGCCTCGCTCGATGGCTAGAAAGATAAATGTCTAATCTGAAGAGTGGAATCGGGGCGTCGGGCAAACCTCCCCGAATTCTCTTTACGTTGTCCGCGGAGCGGTCATGCATCCTTTACTTCGTGCAGGAGCTGCGAGCTGTGTTGTCAGCACACTGCTCTTTGTGTTTGCTGCTTCTCGCCGATACTCAGATATCGGGAAGGCCGCGTCGACCTTCTTGGGTATAGCGGCCCTGTTCTTTACGGTCTTATTAACGGTGTTGTACCTCGCGCTCAAGCGCGTTCACAAGCGTCGGGCCCTTTCTGAGGCGGATTCCGTCGAGTAAGCCGAGGGAAAGCGGCGCGGCCATGCGGGAGATAGTCGGTCCCCAGCCGACGCCTTGGAGACGTCCTGCCGTCGAAACTGATCGTTCCGTCGCTCAGGCCCATCGGCCCGGTGATGGCGTTCAACAGAGTTGTCTCGCCGACCTCGCTGCGTACCATCACGCGGAGGTCGCGGGCGGTGCAGCAGCGGGACGTCGTAGCCAATGGGCAGTTACAACCATTCACCGACTACAGCGCTGAACTCATCCCATGCTTGGCGGGTGCACGCGAACACGCGGCGGTCGTGGCACTGGCCAGCATGAAAGTCGTGGTCCTTGAAGCGGCCTTCTTCTTCGAACAAGCCGGATCTTCCGAGTCCACACTACGAGTCCGATGATCTGCTCGTTGTAGTCGGGTAGTTCGGCGTAGATCTTGCGCAGAGGATTTGAGTCGAACAGGTAGCGGAGGAACAAGAACATTCCTCTAACATCTCACCCTGCGGTCGCCGTTGTGAGGATCGCTGAAACCCGATATAGCAATGCCCGAGGCCCGGGTTGGCTGCGTACGCGACGACGAGCCCGTAGATGTGCCGGTCGCTTTTGCCCGCGACCAAGTACTGAGCGTACGTGCCATTGTGGAGCGATTCGCGAAGCTCGCCGGGTCCAGCGTTTGGCCCCGATAGCGCCATCGGAATCCGTTTTCTGGCTCCATGGCTGCGTGAAATAGCCCGGGTAGGAAGCATCGTCGAGTGGGATCAGCCGGACCCTGCCTGCTCGCTGCCGAACCATCTCGCGGTCACCTGCTTTGGCATATGCGGCGGCGAGGTCGGTGTTCAGGCCGGGCAAGGCCTTCTTGGGGATGGTGACGTTCGACGGTAGAGCGAGCACCAGCGCCCGTTGCCGATCCCGCGCGGGGCTTGCTGGGAACTGTGCCATCGTCTCGTGGACGTAGTTGATCCACGTCACGTTGAGTTGTTCTGTCCTGACCGTTTCGATCTCTTCGCGGAGCCCGTCAAGTAGCCCTTGAATCGCGTACTGGAGGAATCCGGTGGCGTTGTTTGAACGGCTCGTCCGGTCAAGTTCTCGGTAGTACTGGTCGCGTGTCAGGTGGTAGTGGTTGGAGAGCAGGTGGGCGGCTGGGATCGGAATGGCCTCGGAGCGTGCCAGGATCAAGTACTCGACCAGTCGAGCGGTGCGTCCGTTGCCGTCGCCGAACGGGTGGATCCAGGCGAGGTAGAGGTGCGCGTAGACGGCGCTTGCAACGGTGAGTGCGAATTGAATGTCTGGATCGTCCGATTTGAACGTGTCGCCTTCTAGCCACGTAGCGAGTTGTTCCAGCAGGTACTCGCAGTCTTCTGGCGGTGCTCCTCGGTAGGTGCCGACGACGACCGAGTGTTCCCGGAGTTCGCCAGGTTTGACTTCGGGGGCGTAGTTGGTGCCGGTCAGCAGAGCGGCGTTGTACTCGGCAAACAGGTCGGCGCTGAGCACTTGCGCATCGCCGTTCGTGACTTGTCGATCGATCTGTTCCAGCGCCTCCAGCACGGTGCGGACTTCTCGCTCCTGATACTGCCGAGATGGCGGAGTCGCGCTGATGCCTTGTCCGCCTGGACAAGCCGAGCTGACTCCGGTTCTCGACGAACTCCCTGGGTGCTTTGATGCGGGTTGCCCGTACGAAATGGTTGACGGTGCGATCAAGTTTTATCTTGCCAACGGTGCGACCTATGTGTTTCAGCGCTGTGAAGACAAGTGCTGCTCGGGATAGCAGTCTCCCAATGCTCGAAATGCGGGTCGAGATCTGGCGCGGCGTGGCGTGGAGGACGATGCAAACCAGCGAACGATGTGGCTACAATCGAGTCATGGATGTGACCTCAAATCGTCTCGAAGTAGGGATTCGTGAGCTGAAGAATGGGCTGAGTCGATACGTCGATATCGTCCGGTCCGGCCGGGAAGTGATCGTCACAGATCGGGGTCGGCCCGTGGCCAAAATGACCGCGATAGACAACGTCGACAGTCGGCTTGAAGACTTGGTGGCCGCGGGTCTGGTGAAACGCCCGACAAACAAAGCGCGACACCTGCCCAGTCGTCGAATCGCCGCGTCGGGTCCCGTGAGTGACCTGGTCGAGAAAGAACGCCGTCACCGGTGATCACCTATGTCGACACTTCCAGTCTGCTCAAACTCATCGTCGAAGAGGAAGGTTCTGATCAAGCCGCTTCTATCTGGGCGTCGGCCGACATCCTGACTTCGATCGTTTTGGTAGAAGTCGAAGCGAGGGCGGCACTGGCCGCCGCACGCAGAGGCCAAAGGCTGGATGAACAAGGTCTGACCAAATCCAAAGCAGAGTTGAACCTGCTGCTGGCCAACCTCCACATGGTCGATGTGACCGACGGACTTATTTCGGAGTCGTGCATCCTCGCCGAAGAGGAAGGGTTGCGCGGCTACGACGCCGTCCACCTTGCCGCCGCAATAACCGTTCAGGCGACAGTCTTCACCAGCTCGGATGCGGTGCTCTGTGCGGCCGCCGAACGGCGCGGTGTGTACGTCGCCAATCCGATTTGGCGTGGGTGACGTTGTTGGTGGGCGCCGCAGCCGGATTGAACGAACGGTCGGCAACGTCGGTTCAACGGTCCTCACCTCAATCCGAGACCTAGTCGGCCTGATCCTGGACATTCCCATCAGTTGAGACGCCGCGTCGCTCGGGAGCTGGCTTCAACCGAATCGCGAACTACTGGCTCGAATTTCCCGTAGGGCCCGGAAGATCGAGGAGGCGCTGCGCGCGGAAGTGACTGTCATATGTTCGTGCAAGTCTCGCGGGGTCGGTTTGCCAGTCGCCGAGTCGGAAAGCGCACGAGAGAGAGCTGTTGTGAACCCCACTCCATACCTCCGTGAACCGGGATGCGAACCCAGACTGTTCGACCTGTCGGACAACTGGAAGGTGACCTTTGCACTGCTGGACGCCACTCGTGATTGGCGAGAACGGGCGGTGCACGAGTTCGTGCTCCGGGATACCGACCATGTCGACGTCGCAACCTCGTATCAGATCCGAGTGCCGCTCGAACTTGTGCTGGAGCTGACGCGAGAGGCAACGCCGCTTGCCGAGCGCTTGTTGCGGCGCGGACGGAGCATTTTGATGGCGCTGATCGCCGTGTTGTGGTTCATGACCGTCGCACGACTGCTGCTCAATGCGGAAGTTCCCGTAGCTGAGTCCGTCTGGCGGGCGATCAGAGATCTGTTCCAGCGTTAGAATTGCCGCACCGAGGAGGTCGAAACCATGGCAAAGAACGGAGCAAAGGGAGGCGGTCGTGCAGGCGCCGTCTCGAAACGGAGCCAGGTCCAGAACCCGAAGACGGGGTTGTGGACGAAACGTGACGCTTCTACGGGTCAGTTCATGGCGGTGAAGAAGACGGGCGGCAAGTTCAAGGGCGTCAAGCGAGAGAACTGATCTCCAGCCCTAAGAGGCCCGACCGATAGGCCGGGCCGTCACCCGAGCGGCCTGCAGCGGAAGCTGTGTGAGCGGGAAGTACACAGCCAAGCAAGGAACATGTCTGCCCTATCCACTGACCCTCTCAGGCCAGAGCGGGCTGCCGGTCGTTGCGGTCTCTCGACGAACTGAGTTCGAACGCCGGACAGCCTGCGGTGGTGCCGTTGAGAGAAGCCGTTTGCCGTGCAACCTCCCCGATCACGACCGGAAGGCCCGTCGTCGCTGTCCCGGGGGAAGCCAGCCAGCCTGGTTGGTCAGATGGCGATGAGGGAGGCGAAGCGGTCCATTTCGGCGGTGGCGGTGTCGCCGGTGTCGACGATGCGGCCGCCGTCCATGACGGCGTAGCGGTCGGCGAGCCGCAACGCGAACTCGACGTATTGTTCGACGAGGAGCATGGTCATGCCGGTGGCTTTGTGCAGGTCGTTGATGGTGTCTTCGATCTGGTGGATGATCGAGGGCTGGATGCCTTCCGTCGGTTCATCCAAGATCAGGATCTTCGGACGGGTGATCAACGCACGGGCGATCGCCAGCTGTTTGGCCTGGCCGCCAGAGAGCAAACCCGCAGGACGGTTCATCAAACTGGCCAAAGCCGGGAACAGGTCGATGACCTCGTTGAGGGCTTCTTTGTCGGGCTTGCCGAGCCGTTCATTGACGACCTGCAGGTTCTCTCGCGTGGTCAGCTGTGGGAACACGGCATGGCCCTGTGGCACGTAGCCGATCCCCATCCGCGCACGGGCCGATGCGGACGCCTTCGAGATGTCCTTGCCGTCGAAGCTGATCGACCCGCCGGTCAGGCCCATCAACCCGGTGATGGCGTTCAGCAGGGTTGTCTTGCCGACCCCGTTGCGGCCCATCACGCAGACCAGCTCACCTTCTCGTACCTCGAGCGAAATGCCGAACAGCACGGCGGTGCGGCCGTAGGCCGCGTGGATGTCGTTGATGATGATGTCGCTCATGACAGCACCTCCTGTGCGTCTGGTGCTTGGGCTGCCTCACCCGATTCGGTCGAAGCGACGTGCCCCGAACGGGCGTCGCGCGCTCGACCCAGATAGACCTCTTGAACCAACGGGTTGCCCTGGACCTGGTCGACGGTGCCCTCAAGCAGGATCTTCCCTTCGTGCAGCACCGTCACCTTCTCGGCGTAAGACCGCAGGAACGCCATATCGTGTTCGATGACGACGATGGTGTGATCACCAGCCAGGCGTTGCAGCAGTTCACCCGTCGCAGCACGTTCTTGCGGGCTCATCCCTGCGACCGGCTCGTCCAACAAGATCATGCGAGGCTGCTGCACTAACAACATGCCGATTTCGAGCCATTGCTTCTGACCGTGACTCAACGCTCCGGCAACACGGTGGGCGCTGTCGGTCAGACCGATCTGTTCCATCGTGTCGGCGACAGCGGCGCTGATGCCGCGACGTTTGCGGAATAGCTTCAGCGTCGACATCTTGAACGACGCCGCCAGGTCGAGGTTGTCCAGCACCGTCAGCGCTTGGAACACCGTCGGGGTTTGGAAGCTTCGACCGATGCCCTTCTGGACGATCTTGTGCGACGGGACCCCTACTAGCGATTCACCCCGGAACAAGACGTCACCTTCGGTCACAGGTGTGAGGCCCGTGATCACGTCGATCAGCGTCGTCTTGCCAGCACCGTTCGGGCCGATCAAAAAGCGGAGTTCACCCTGTTCGATGGACATCGACACACCGTCGGTGGCCCGGAATCCGTTGAACGAAACAACGACATCGCGCAGTTCGAGTTCTGCGGTCACGACGCCACCTCCGAAGTAGCGAGCGTCTGAGGGGCGCGCGACGGTTCGTCAGCCGAACCGCCCCGTGCGGGCAGCCGGGCAGACACTGCCCCGCTGAGCTTGCGCCAGATGCCAGCCAAACCGCCTGGGAAGAATCCGACGACGACGATGAACAACAAGCCTTGGAAGTACTGCCAGTTTTCGGGGTGCGATTCGCTGACGCGAGTCTTCAGCACGCCCACCAACAGCGCTCCGATCATCGGGCCATAGATGGTCGCCCGACCGCCGACCGCTACCCAGCCGATCATCAGAATCGAGGGCAGCACCGCAAACTGGTCGGGTGCCACGATGCCGATAATCGGTGCTGACAAAGCCCCCGCCAGGCCGGCCATTCCGGCGGCCAGAGCGAAGGCGATGGTCTTGGCTTTGGCGGGGTCATACCCCAAGAACTGCACACGGTCCTCGCCGTCACGGGTTGCGACCAGCAGCTTGCCGTATCGACTGTTCACCGTGTGTCGAGCGACAACGAGGGCTACCAACAGCGCGCCCGCCGCCAGGTAGTACAAGAACTCAGGCGTCGACGGGTCGTACTTGTTATGTCCGAACACTTCAGAGAAGTTGGTCAGGCCATTCGTACCCGCAGTGAGCTTGAGCTGACCGATCAGCAACAGCCAAAACACCAGCGCAGTAGCTTGGGTCAGCAGGGCAAAGTACGCACCCCGAATGCGGCGGTGAAACACCAGCCAACCCACCAGCCCGGCGACCAGTGCCGGTACGACCACCGCGGCTACCCCAGCGAACCACAGATGCTCGAACGGCCTCCACAGCAGCGGCAGCTTGTCGTTATCGCCATAGAGCGACATGAACTGTGGCAACTGACCCGGCTCGACCTGTTCGAGGGACAGGTACATCCCCATCGAATACGCGCCCAGGCCGAAGAAGACACCTTGGCCGAGGGCGAGCATGCCGCCGTAACCCCATGCCAAGTCGAGGCCCACCGCCACCGTTGCGTAACAGAGGTACTCGGCCCATTGGCGGGTTCGCGTCGGGTCGCCGATCAGATCCGGGCCAGCAATCAGCACCCCAACGGCGATCGCCAAGATGATGCGACGACCCCAGCCGGTTTTCAGGCGGTCGGACAGTGACGGGTGATATCCGTCGCGAGTCACGTCGGCTTCAGCGACGACCCCCTCACCAGGCGGCTTCTCGTCGACGAGCGAGCTGACATCTGGATACTCGTTCTTTGTGGTCGTCATGACGTCAGTCCTCTCGTGCGGAAGGACACCAAGCCGTTCGGCCGGAACTGCAAGAAGACGATGACCGCCATGAAGACGATCGCCTTGCCGATCGAAGCGTTCTTCCAGAACTCGGCGTAGGCGTTGAGCATGCCAAGGGCAAACGCCGCGATGATCGTGCCCTTCATGCGGCCCAAACCGCCGACGATCACCACCAAGAACGCGTCGATGATGTAGCCCGATCCGACCTGGCTGCCGATAGATCCAATGAGTGAGACGGCGACACCGGCGACCCCAGCAAGGCCGGAGCCCAGGAAGAAGGTGGTGGCGTCAACCCGCCGGGGCGAGAGACCCGAGACGGCTGCAAGATCACGGTTCTGAGTGACGGCTCGCATGCGCCGCCCCTCTGCATGGCGGGCCATGAACACCGAGAGTCCACCGACGATGACCGCCACCAACGCCATGATGAAGAGCCGGGTGTAGGGCATGATCACGCCGAGCAGTGTGACGCTTCCCTTCAACCACGACGGGGCGACCACGTCGACGTTTGGTGCGCCAAAGATGTCTCGGGCGGCCTGCTGCAAAATCAGGCTCACGCCGAACGTGACCAGCAGTGTGTCGAGTGGTCGGTCGACCATTCGCGACAACAGCCCACGTTCCATCGCGACGCCGACGCCGCCGGCGACGATGAAGGCGATGAACAAACCCAACAGGATCGACAGACCAGCTGCCAACCCGAAATCGTGTTGTAAGACGTAAGGCGTGTACGCCCCGATCATGATGAGCTCGCCGTGGGCCATGTTGATGACGTTCATCTGCCCAAAGGTGAAGGTCAGTCCGATTGCGACGAGCAACAGGATCGAACCGACGCTGAGGCCGTTGAAGGCCTGTTCAAGAAGTGTTTCCACGGAGACTCCCTCGTGTCGCCGTCGGAGCGGGGAGCGGTACCGGCACGATGCCGATACCGCTCAGTCCGCTCGATTACCCAGGTCGGTGCCGAGCTAGCTACTTGCCTGCAGCGGCCATTGCGTCATCGCATTCGCCTTGGGCGAGCCCTTCAGCCCATGCGTAATCGGCCAAACATGGGTCCGGAACGATCGGTTCACCCGAATCCCACACCTCATCGATCAGGCCATCGGCGTTGACTTCTCCAATGCGGGCCGTCTTTGAGATGTGTTGGTTCCAGTCCGAAACGGTGACGGTGCCTTCAGGGGCGTCCCAAGTCAGACCCTTGGACGCCTCGCGCGTACAGCGTCGACGTCGGTCGATCCGGCCTGTTCGACTGCGGCCGCCCAGAGGTGGACGGCGACGTAGCCCGCCTCGATTGGGTCGTCGGTCTTGCGGTCCTCGCCGTACGCCTCTTTAAAGGCGGCGACGAAGTCCGCGTTCTCGGGAGTGTCGGTCGTCTGGTAGTAGTCCCAGGCGGTGAGGTGTCCTTCGATGTTGTCGACGCCGATTCCGCCGATCTCTTCTTCAGCCACCGACACCGAGATCGTTTGGATCTTCTCGGGAGTGTTGCCCTTTGCGGCGAGCTCCTTGAAGAACGCCACGTTGGTATCTCCGTTCAGCGTGTTGAACACGATGTCTGGTTCGGCGTCGAGCACCTTGGAGACGACGGTCGAGACGTTGGTCTCACCGAGCGGCAGATATTCCTCACCGGCGATGTTGAGACCATTCGCTTCGGCGTACGCCTTGATGATCTTGTTGGCGGTCCGGGGAAAGACATAGTCCGAACCGACCAGGTACACGTCGGTCATGCCTTGTTCTTTGATGTAGTCAAGAGCAGGGATGATCTGCTGGTTCGTAGTCGCTCCGGTGTAGAAGATGTTCGGCGATGCCTCGAGACCTTCGTACTGGACCGGGTAATAGAGCAGGCCGTTGAGCCCTTCGAAAACCGGCAGCATCGCCTTGCGGGAAGCCGACGTCCAGCCACCGAAGACGACCGGAACCTTATCGACGGTCAGCAGCTTCTCGGCCTTTTCCGCGAAGGTCGGCCAATCCGAAGCGCCGTCTTCGACGACGGGTTCAAGCTGCTTACCGAGCACGCCGCCAGCAGCATTGATCTCGTCGATCGCGAGTAGTTCTGCGTCCTTGACCGCCACCTCCGAGATCGACATCGTCCCGCTCAGGGAGTGCAGCACGCCGACCTTGATCGTGTCGCCAGATGCTGTGCTGTCGTCAGTGCTGTCACCGGATCCGTCGTCGGTGCTGTCGGTCGAGCCAGCTTTCGTGCTGTCAGACGAGCCGCCCGAGTCGTCGTCGCTGTCGCTTCCACAAGCGGCCGCAATCAGCGACATCACCATGAGCACCAGAAGAAGTCTGAGTAAGCCAGGTCGGTTCCTCATCGAATCCCCGTTTCTTTCTGTTCAGCGGGATCGGAGTCGATCTCACGGAATCCGGCCCCTCGACCGGATCGCAGGAAAGTAAGAGCGGGTGATTACGTCAAGACATCGTCAATATGAACGCCATGTAACGAGCGCTACCTTTTGCAAGCGGTGCCGATGGGCAGAGCGCTGCTACTCGTCAGCGGTTGCTCGTGGACTTCAAAAGGTTGGGGTCGTGATTGCCCTGACCAGACCGAGGGCCGTGACCATGCTGAAAGATCACCGCCGCGCCAATGTGTTGGCTTCGAGAGCAAAGGACGTTGGACCGCTATACGATCGACGTGCCGTCCTGCAGGCGCTACCCGGCTGCGGAAGGCCCATTATCCGCTGAACCAAAGAAGACAAAAATGTCCAAGAAACCGAACATATTGGTGATCATGGGAGACGACATCGGGATCACGAATCTCAGTTGTTACTCCCAAGGTCTCATGGGCTACCGCACCCCTAACATCGACAGAATTGCCAAAGAGGGTGTGCTGTTCACCGACATGTACGCCGAACAGTCGTGCACCGCTGGTCGGGCGGCTTTTATCACAGGGCAGAACCCGCTCAGGTCAGGTCTGACCAAGGTCGGGTCGCCGGGCTCTGACGTCGGCATCCTCGACGAAACGCCCACGCTGGCTCATGTGTTAAGGGACCAAGGCTATCGGACCGGTCAGTTTGGTAAGAACCATTTCGGCGACCAGGATCACCATCTGCCAACAAATCATGGTTTCGACGAGTTCTTCGGCATTCTCTACCACCTGAATGCCCTCGAACAGCCCGAAGACCCCGACTTTCCGACCGAAGACGAGTACCCCGGCTTTATGGAAGAGTTTGGGCCGCGTGGCGTTATCCACTCCTACGCAGATGGGCGGGTGGAAGACAAAGGTCAGATGACGATGGAGCGGATGGTCCACGCTGACGAAGAATTCGGCGCTGCAGCACAGCAGTTCATCCGCGACGCTGTCGCCGCAGATGAACCGTTTTTCGTATGGCACAACACGACCCACATGCACTACATCACCCATCCAAAGCCCGAAAGCGAGAAACGCGCGGGAAGGTGGCAATCCCCTTATCACGACACGATGTGTGACCACGACGATCGCGTCGGGGAATTGCTCGGATTACTTGACGAGCTTGACATTGCAGAGGACACGGTCGTCGTCTACACGACGGACAACGGTGCCCACGTGAACTATTGGCCCGACGGGGCAACCACACCTTTCCGCAGCGAAAAGAACACGAACTGGGAAGGTGCTTTTCGGGTTCCCTGCGTCGCACGGTTCCCTGGAAGGTTTCAGGAGAACGAGGTTCTCAACGGAATCTTCAGTCTGACCGACTGGATGGTGACCCTCGCAGCCATCGGCGGCGACGAAACCGTCAAGGAGCGATTGCGCGAGGGTGCAACGCTCGACGGCCGCGACTTCAGGGTCCACATCGATGGCTTTGATCAACGCAAGTATCTCGCCGGTCAAGTTGACGAATCCGCGCGAGACCTGTTCGTTTACATCAACGACGACGGCCAATGCGTAGGTATCCGTTGGGATAACTGGAAGGCCGTTTTCATGGAGCAAGATGTCCGCGGGACCTATGCCGTGTGGGTCATGCCGTTCGTCATGTTGCGCATGCCGAAACTGTTCAACCTCAGAACCGACCCCTTCGAACGGGCCGATATCACATCCAATACCTATTGGGACTGGCACAATCGCAAACAGTTCATATTGATGGCGATGTTGCGAAAACTCACCGAGCTTGCCGGGAGTTTCAAGGAATTCCCCCCACAACAGGCCCCGCAGAGCTACAACTTGGATGAGGTCGTACAACGACTCAGGGACTCAGCAGGCGCCCACTAGCCGGATCGACACCGCTGTGTGCGCGCATCTCTGGGACACACCACCCGAGATGCGCGCACTGCGTTGAATGCTCAATGGCTGGCTGATTCAACGTCGGCTGTGAGCGCTATTTTCCGGCCGGGTGGGCGCCGAGCATGGCTTTGGTCTCTAGAAACTCACCGAGACCTTCGGCACCCCATTCTCGGCCGTTACCCGACTGCTTGTAGCCGCCGAACGGAGCAAAGAAGTCGGGTCCGGCTCCGTTCAGGTGAATCTCACCGGCCCGGATGCGGGCGCCCACCTCGGCAGCATGTGCAGTGTCGCCAGCCTGCACATATCCCGACAGGCCGTAGTCGGTGTCGTTGGCGATGGCAATCGCCTCGTCTTCGGTCTCATAGGGGATCATGACCAGGACAGGGCCAAAGATCTCTTCACGGGCGATGCGCATGTCGTTGGTGACATCCGCGAACACGGTGGGCCGCACATAGAAGCCGTGCGCGATGCCGTCGGGGCGGCCCATACCGCCAGCGATCACCGTCGCTCCTTCGTCGATCCCCGCCTGGATGAGGGTCTGCACCCGGTCGAACTGCAGTTCGGATGCCACCGGTCCGATCGTCGTCAGGTCATCGTTCGGATCGCCGAAGTTCACGCCCGCAGCGACAGACGCGGCGAACTCGACCGCTTCGGCATATTGATCGGCCTGGACCAACATGCGCGTGGGCGCGTTACATGACTGTCCGCTGTTCTGGAAGCAACCGAGGACGCCTCGTTTGACCGCTCGGGCTAGATCGGCGTCTCGCAAGATGATGTTCGGCGACTTGCCGCCCAGCTCTTGAGTCACCCGCTTCACCGATGGCGCAGCCGCTTCGGCCACGGCGATCCCGGCGCGGGTCGAGCCGGTGAACGACACCATGTCGATATCGGGATGGGCCGAAATCGCCGCGCCGACCGTGGGTCCGTCACCGACGACCAGGTTGAAAACGCCTGGGGGAAGCCCTGCCTCATCGAAAATCTCGGTGATGAGCAGGGCATTGAGCGGCGTGACCTCGCTGGGTTTGAGCACCATGGTGCAGCCTGCGGCAAGCGCCGGAGCGACCTTGCACATGATCTGGTTGGCGGGCCAGTTCCACGGGGTGATCATCCCGCAGACGCCGATCGGTTCGTGCCTGATAGTCGAGGTGCCGCGCTGCTCGGTGAACTCAAAGGTGTTCAGCAGCTCGATGGTGGCGGCCAGATGAGCCAAACCCGAGCCTGCCTGCGCCAGGAGCGACAGTTGTTTCGGAGCGCCCATTTCGGCGGAAATGGTCTCGGCGAGATCTTGTAGGCGTGAGGTGTACACCTCGTGGATGCGTTGCAGCAGCGCCTGACGTTCCGACGGGTGGGTGCTCGACCAGGCGGGTAGGGCAGCGCGGGCGGCCAAGACGGCGCGATCGACGTCGGTGGCTGAACCCAGCGCAACCTGGGTGATGACCGCCTCGGTCGACGGATTGACTACATCGAGCATCGCGGCATCGACGGGTTCGGACCATTCGCCGTCGATGTACAGCGTGTAGGTGCGGGGCGAGCTGTCCGAAAGTGGCGGCTGCGAAAACGACACGTTGTGGCTCCTTCATGTACCGAGACGGGACGCGGGTGGCGATGCGCCCATTCGATCACATAGACGCAGAGCACTCCAGGCTTGAGTCGTCAAGGAGGTCCTCATCTCGATGGAACGATCACTCTGCGAGTAGATCTGCGAGTAGCGCGGTCTGCCGTCCTGTCGGCACCGTTCCTTGAGGATGTTGTCAAGGTGCCTGCGCCCGGTATATGGCTTCCAATGTTCGCAGTCGCGTTCCTGCAGGCTCCGAGTCGACCCTGCTGGTGGCCGAAAGGTTGCGCCAAACTTGCGACCTCATGACCCTGATCGTAAATCTCGCAGTGGGAGTCTAAGAGAATTATTTCGGTTTTCTCCGTAACAATTCTACCAGTTGGCTAACGCTGGTGGTGGTCTGTACGTTGGTCGGCGAGTTCCCTTTTGTCGAGAGCTTGCCCATCTCATTGTTACGGTCCGAGCCGTGTAAACCAGGTCGGCCCGTCGATGGTATGAGCGGCTGTCGTCCTGTAGCGCTGAGATGCCCGCGTAAGGGCGCGCCATTTTTCAGCAAAAGTGAATTCAACCGTTGTGGCAAATCCTTGAAAGGAGCCCTGAGGTGTCGAACGCGAATCCGAGCACTTCGGACCAAATTCGGTCTCTGCAACCCATTATCTACACCGCGCTCATACTCGCGCTGGTGGGAGTGTTCGTTGCCTTCTTGGCGCTGGACAAGGCGAACGAGTCCGGCGGCACCGTGGTGCAGGCAGCAGCGGCCCCGGCTCCGGCCGGAGGGGCTGCAGTCGGGGGAGCGATCACGCTCGCCGACTTCAGCTTTAGCGGCGACATGGAGTTCACCGGCACGGACTTCGGTATCGAGCTCAACAACGTCGGCCAAACGGTTCACAACCTAGAGATCGTGGGAGAGGCCCAAAGCGACAACGTGAACCCAGGTGAAAGCGCCGTCCTGGACGTCACCGGTATCGACCCCGGCACCTATGAGATTCGCTGCACCATCCCGGGTCATGCCGAACAGGGCATGGTCGGCGAAATCACCGTTTCTTAGGAGGCAGGCCATGGTGGAACCAAACCACAACGCGCCGCCTGAGCCGACAACCGACGGTCATGCCGAAGGCGAACACGAACCCGAAGAAAAGCCGGTGGGCACCCTCGTGGTGACGTTTGCATTCCTCGCAGCGACCATCGCGGTGTGGCTGTTGATGTACTACACCCTGCTCAGCAAGGCCTGAACATCATGCATATCGACAAGTACGAAAAGTTCTTCATGCGCGTGTCGGCGGTCTTTTTGGGTCTCGCGATCGTCGCGCTTGTCCTCTCGGTCGTGGGGCACAAAGCCGCGCTTCCCGAGCCAGCTGAACGGATCGACCCCGAACTCGTCCGTAGCACCGCCCCGTTTGACGAGCCCGGGCTCTACGAACTTGATAACGGCGACTATGAAGCTGTGCTCGTGGCGTCGGCGTGGCTGTGGGACGGCATCGACGAGGACTTTGTGATCCCCGCCGGTTCCACGGTCCACTTCAAGGTGACATCGGTCGACTACATCCACGGCATGTTGATTCCCGAAACCAACATCAACGCCATGGTGATCCCCGGCCAGGTAACCGAAGTCGAGGCGACCTTCCACGATCCAGGGACCTACACCCTTCTCTGTCACGAGTACTGCGGCGCCATGCATCACACCATGGGCGCTCAGTTCACCGTCGAGTAAGCGCACGCACGAGTCCCTGGAGGGAAACCCGATGACCCAGACGCTCGAAACGCCCACTGGTGACGAGGCGATCAGCGCTGATTCCGATACCGCCAACCCTGTCGTGGGCGCTTCAGGCTCGAGGCGGCTGCCTTGGGCGGAGGACATCCCCAACGTCAGCGCGTTGGACATGCGGCCGATCAAATGGCAGTTCACGTTGTCGCTGGTAGGCCTCGCTCTCGGTGCCCTCATGGGCATCATGCAGGCGATGGAACGACTCAACGTCAACCTGTACGACAAGACGCCCCTGTCGACCTACTACCAGGGTCTGACGATCCATGGTGTGGCATTGGCGTTGGTGTTCACGTTTTGTTTCGCGAACGCCTTCCTGTCGTTGACGGTCATGAAGGGGTTCCAGCGACCGCTGGCCAACCGCGGCATTTCTGACCTGTCGGCAATGCTCGCATGGGCGGGTGTGATTTTTGCGTCCTACGCGATGCTCACCAACCAGGCGAGCGTTTTGTTCACCTTCTACGCGCCGCTGAAAGCCATCCCGGCGTTCTACTTCGGCGCGGCGCTGTTGGTGATCTCGACGTGGTTGGTCTTGCTGAACATGCTCCTTACGTACTTTGCATGGAAACGGGACAACCCGGGTCAGCACGTACCGCTGTTGGCGTTCATCTCGATCATTTCTTACATGATGTGGTTCATCGCCTCACTCGGTATCGCCGTCGAGGTGCTGGGCTTCTTGCTGCCCTGGTCGATGGGCCTGATCGACAAGGTTGACCCTCAGTTCACCCGAACCCTGTTCTGGTTTACCGGACACCCCATCGTCTACTTCTGGCTGATGCCCATCTACGTGTCGTGGTACATGATGCTGCCGAAAATGGTCGGCGGCCGAGTGCTCTCTGACGGGCTGACCCGCATGGTGTTCATCGCCTTCTTGTTGCTGATTCCCGTTGGTGTGCACCACCAGTTCACCGATCCAGGGATCCCCTTCTCCTCCAAGACCATTCAGTGGCTCCTCACCTTCTGCATCTTCTATCCGTCGATCATCACCCTGTTCTCGGTGGTGTCTGGACTGGAGGAAGGAGCCAAGAGTCGAGGCGGCAAAGGCCGGCTCGCCTGGATGCTCAAGCTTCCGTGGGGTGATCCTGCGGTAGCGGGCCAGCTGCTCGCCGGGCTCGGGTTCATGCTCGGTGGCATGTCCGGACTGGTCAACGCTAGCTACACGATCAATCTGGTCGTCCACAACACGGCGTTCATCCCTGGGCACTTCCACCTCACCGTCGGAACCGCCGTGGCGCTCTCGATCATGGCGATCTCATACTGGCTCGTTCCCTACCTCACCGGTAAAGAGATCTGGAGCCGCAAACTTGGCGTCGTGCAGGTCTTTATGTGGTTCTTCGGTGTGTTGATCTTCTCCCGCGGGCAGATGCACGGTGGTCTTCACGGCATGCCCCGCCGAACGATGATCAACGATGCCACCTACCTCGACCAGTTCGGTAGCTGGGACCTGGCCAACATCATGACCGGCATCGGCGGAACCATCATGTTCCTGTCGGCGGTGCTGTTCTTTATCAACATCATCGTCACGCTCACCAGAGATCCCGACAGGGTGCAGCGCTTTATCCCTGTCGCCCAGGTGCGCAGCAAGCTCGAAAACGGCTCGTGGATGTGGCTCGACGACATCCCACGCTGGTCAGCGATCGCGTTTGTGTTCTCCGTCATCATCTACGGCGAGGTCTTCTACCATCTGTTGCCTCTGAACGCTGTCTCCAAGGGGCTGCGTCTGTGGTGAGGTGGCCTTTGGCGGTGACGCTTGCGCTGTGTGTAGCAGGCGTTGTGCTGCTCGGGATGGGGACCCATTTCGAGCAGCAGCACGAACGAGACCATGGCCTGGTGTTGACCTGGGCCAACTACGAGGCGGTCACCGGCGCGAATCAGCGGATCATCTACACCGCTCGCACTCACGACGGCGACCACTTCGAAGCTGGCGACATGAAGGCCGATGTCTATTGGCTGGGGCCGCTTGATTCGCCCAGCCCCGAGCCGACCCCCGAGGGATCACACCCTGCGCGTTTCGTACCGGCAGATCCCGGGATGCACTTGCCCGGTGAAGGCTTCGATGACGATGCGAATCCGCCCGAAGGCGAAGCGGGCGTCTATATCGTCGAAGGCGTCGGTCTCGGCAAGGCTGGAGGTTGGCGAATAGACGTCACCGCCCGTCGCGGCGATGAAGAATTTACCGGCAGTTTCGAGCTCATCGTCCACGACGACACCCCGGTTCCAGCGCGAGGCGATGACGCCCCGAGAACCCACCAACCGCTACCCGAGGATCCCGACGTCAACTTGGCGGCGATCGACAGCCGTGTGGGACGAACCCAAGAAATGCCCGAGCCGATGCTTCACGATCAACGGATCGATGAACTGATCGATGCTCACACGCCGTTTGTGGTCGTGGTGGCAACCCCAGCCTTCTGTGCCGAGGGCGCGTGTAGCGACCTGATGACACAGATGGAAGCGCTAGCCGAGCGGTTCGAACCCGACGTCGCTGTCGTTCACCTAGAGCTGTGGGAGGACTACGACGCTCAGGTATTCAACGACGCTGCGATGGAGTGGATCTCACCGGGTGGGGATCGAGAACCGAGTGAGCCCTGGGTCTTCGCCGTCAATGAGGACGGCAAAGTCGTGGACCGATGGGACCACATCGTGGATCTCACCTTGCTAACCCAGCAGATTGAGGCACTTCAAAACACCGAACCCGTGCCTCTGTCGGCAGCGCAAGCGAGGGGTGAGACGGACAGGTAGACCGGCTATGGCGTGATGCGCTCGCGTCCGAGCATGTCCAACCATCGAAGCGGCGGCGTCGACGCGATGATCTTTGAGAACGACCAGCGCTCCGCAGCGAGGTTCAACAAGATCACCGAAACCAGAATGCCGAGCCGGACCGGTTCGCTGCATTCTCGAACCGCCATGAATCCAAGCGCCCCGCCCAGCACGTTGGCGCCGGCATCGCCCAGCATGATGCGCTCGCGTAGATCGGCAGAAAACAGCCCGACCGCTGCTCCCATCAACGGAGCCATCGCGACGCCGATCGTGTTGCCTCCTGCCAACAGGGCCATCGGAAGGTAGGCCAACAGCGCGACTTTGATCGTGCGTCCCGGTGCCCGATCGAACAGGTTGCCGAGGTTGGCGCACAGGGCGATGAGCGCACCGTCGGCCAGGGTCCATGCGGCGTTGCCGTCGTTGACCGCTGCCGACGCAAACAACGCAACCGCGCCACCGCCGATGATTTTGATACCCCCGGTCGTCAGCCGACCGTGAAGGAGTGAGCCGATGTGCTCGCGGAACCCTCGCCGGTCTTCCGCCCCGATCACATCGTCGAGCAGTCCTACAAGTCCAAAGCCGGCAGCTACTGCCAGCACGAGTAGCCGGTCAAAGGTGATGCCGGTCTCAGCGGTGAAGTTCTCGGGGCCGACACCAGCGGAACGCAGCAACACACGGGCTACTTCGACGCAGAACAACGCCAGCACGATCGTCACGCCGATCGCTGTTGGTATCTTGCGGCCGCGAAAGTTGGTGCGGGTCAGCAACGGCGACGCCAAGATGTCCTGGCGAGCCAGATGCAGCAAGGACAGCGTGACCAGGCCACCTGCGAGGAATGAGGCGAGCAGCGTCATTCGAAACGGGCCCAGAGGACCACGAGAAACGGGGCGTACACCGACAGCATCATGCCCGGTACGGCGACACCCGAGTCGTTCAGAGCCCAACCCAAAGTCGCCGCGACGAGCAGCCCAGCGGTCGCGATCGGCACGGCCGGCAGGCGTTCACGCAGCCGTTGCACTTGCCCGGGGGCCCACCGCCACAGCCACAATGCGAGCAGGGTTGACGCTACGACCAGCAGCGTCCACTGTGATCCGGTCAAGACCGACAGGTTCGCTTCGAGTTTGCGGCTGATCACGTTGCTCAATGCGCCGAACCCTTCGCCGCCGATCTGTTCGAAGAGGCGGCCGAGGTGGCTTCGATCTTCGCTCGGACGTGAAAAGTCGATCGCTACAAACCCTGCGACCGCGACGGCCGTTGCGGCTAGCGCGATGAGCAGGTGACGCCACTTGAGCGGCCAACCCAGAATCAGCCAGGCGGTCACAAAGAACGCTGGCACACCGGCCAAGATCCCTCCAACATCGGCGCCGTACGCGGGGGACCCGATCACGTACTGGGTGATGAGTAGCACGCCGAGGCCCAGCGCCGTCTTCCACGGCTTTCGCTCACCGGAACGGGCGATGATGCATGCGAGCGTGATGCTGGCCACCATGACCTGGGCAAAGGACACGTTGTTGATGCCGGTGAAGCGCCCCGCGACGATCGGTGAATCGCCAAATACCGTGCTCAACTGCAGAATCGAGTCGAAAAATACGACGTTGCCCAGGATGACCACCAAGATCACCAGCGATTCGAACCCGATACCCCACAGCGGTTTTGCCCGCTCCAAAAGTGTTGCGATGAGCCCGATGGCGAGTCCGCCACCCAGCACGAATGCCCAATACGCATTTTCGCCATATCTCTCAAAGGGCAGTAGTGCGGACAAGTACGTCATGGGGAGAGTGCCGACCACACTGAAAGCGAGGAGGCCCAAGAGTGACCGGCCGGATCGGTCACGCCGGCGGAACGTCCAGACAGCTGCCGCGAGAACGATCAACTCCAAGACGACGAGGACCAGTGACCCCAGGTTGACCAAAGCATCGCGAAAACGGGCCTTGGCTTCCATCGACACCAGATAGTCGACGCGGTCCGCCGTCGATGTAGAGGACGGGTCGCTCACAAATGGTCGCCCCTCCATCTCGGCGGGACGATCGACACCCATCATGTCGAGGATCGTCGGCCCGACATCGCCCACCATGACCACACCGGTACGACGCGTCGACGCTGCGTCCAAATAGCCGGGTTCGACCCCCGGCGCACGCATCACGGCAATCGGCATCCGTGTCTGTCCACTCGGCGCGCCCGGGCCGACGACCAGGACGCCGTCGGTCGCGGGGTCGACCCGCTCGAGGAGACGACCCAGCAGTTCGTCGCTTCGGCTGAGGGCGTCGGCGCGGATCTGGGCCTTCGTCGCTCCCGTCGCTCGACGGCCGTAGGCATCTGCTCGGATGATGTCGGACAATTCGACCAACAAGACGCCGTCGCCGGGAGCGTTCCACCACTGGTCAACAGCGCCAAGCACCGAGTCGTGGTTATATTCGACACCCCATGCAGCCTGCGGATTTGCCTGAAGCAGGCTGCGGTCGACGGTACCTTCGCTCAACAACCCGTCGCTGCTGGTCAGGGCAAATGCCGCTTCGCGCCGGTACGCGCCCTCACCCTCTTCGATCTCGCGGTCAGCATTGGCGACCACACCGGTGCGGAGCCCGGCGTCCAACAGCGAGTCTGCCAACAGCCCGGGGCGACCGTCATAGGTGTAGCGGGCGTTTCGATTCTTGATCGAATACATGCCAAAGCTCAGCGCTGCCGCAGCGTCGTACGCCGGGTCGCCTTCGAGGGGCCCAAACCGTCGGGCATATGCCTCGGCCGCGGTTCCCGCTTCGATCGGTTCGGTTGGCGTCAGCTGTTGGCCTTCCACGTTGGTCGACCCAACGGCGCGTCCACCAGCTGAGACCGCGACATAACCTTCGCCGGGGCGCGTCCGTCGGACCCGAATTCGAACGGCGACGTTGCCGATAGCGCTGTCGTCGATCAGCTTCCACAGGTTGGGTGTTGTCTCGGCTGTGATACCGGACCAGGGGATCTGAGGCATCGAGATCACGAGCAGTCGCCCGAGCCCATCTGAGGCAGGATCGGTGGACGCATCTGGCTGGGTGTCGTCTGGCTGGGTGCCGTCGAGCTGGGTGCTGGCGGGCCGGGTGTCCTCGGGCCGGGTGTCGTCGGTTTGGGCGAAGCTCACACCCGGCATCACCAGGCAGATCGTGAGGGCCGCACATGAGACGGCCAGAAGCGCACGCCGCATGGGCTTCAGGTCCTTTCTTGGGGCAATTGACCAGCGAAGAGCCGCCGGCGAACGAGGAAAATGTAGGCGGCTCCACCGATGATCCCGACTCCGGCGAGTGACGCGAGTCGCGTGAGTCGAGTATCTGGGTCGATCGCGTTATAGGCCGAAGCGAGGAGCACCGCCAACAACAGCGACGCCGCGAGCGTCCGCCAGACCCGGTCGGGGAGTACCCAACCGCCTGTTCGCATACGAATTCCCAACGCCAACAGGCCGCATCCGGTGTAATAGGCCAGCGACTGTCCCAGCCCGAGAAGCAACATCCTGGATTCACCCGTGAACGCGGCTGCCACACCGACCATGAAGATCACACCGACGAAGGCGCTGATGAGGCCGACGACGGCGGGGACCTGCGCTTCACCGAGCGCGTAATAGGTGCGGGTCAGCAGCATGAACCCTGCATAGGCAGGCAGGCCGACGGCGAGTCCAGCCAGTGCTGCGGCGATGAAACGAGCACCGTCGACGTTGGTCGCTCCGAAGGCCGCGGCCCGCATCGCCTCACCACCGAAGGCGCAGTACAGCACCGCTGCGGGGATCATCGACATCGTCATGCCCGAAAAGGCCCACGACGCGGACCGGACAAAGGAGCCCATATGGCCTTTGGCAGCGTCCATCGTAATCTCGGGTAGGACGATCTCATGGAGGGGTTGGGCCAAGACCGCGTACGGCAGTAAGAACAAAACCCACGCGACCTGAAAGGCCACGACACCGCCCTTAGCGCCCGCTCCGACGTAGATGGCCCCTGCCAACAAGATGCCGACCATGGCGTTCTGAACCGCGGCCCAGCCGCCGAGCTGGAGCTGAACGACCGTCGCTCGGTCGAGGGTTGGTCGGCCGATCCTGAAGCGGAACCCGCTTCGAATCAGCGCAACGGTGGGAATGGCCACGAAGGCCGCGACGCCCGCCGTGCCAGCGGCCGCCAACAACAACATTTCTCCGGTCGTTACCGGCAGACTCGTATCACCGCCGCGCACCACGTAGAAGATGATGAGGAAAAACACCATCATCACCGTGTTGCCGATCGGGGCTATCGCCGTGATGACGAACTGTCGACGCGCCCTCAAAATGGCGATGGCGATGGCGCCGATGCCGTAGAGCACCACCTGCGGAATGAAGAACAGCAGCAGTTGCCGCGCCAGATCATGTTGAAGCCGTGCTTGGTCGGCATTGGACACGGTGGCGGTCAGAAAACTTGCGATCTGATCGGAAAAGAGCATCCCGACAATCGACACGAAGCCCAAGGCCAAGACGGCGATGCCGAGAAGCGAGGACGAGAGGCGTTCGGCCTCGGCCTGTTCGCGGTCTTGGAAGAGGCGGGTAAATGTGGGGATCAAGACGGCGGATAGGGCACCGGCAGCGAGCAGCTCAAAGAGCACGTTAGAGATGCTGTTGGCGCCTTGGAACGTATCGCCGAGTGCGGTGGTGCCGAGCACCGCGGCGATCACCAGCACTCGCAAGAATCCGAGGAGACGCGAGAACGCTGTTGCGAGCCCCATGCGAGCGGCCGCGTGAGCCATCGGTCCAGCGCTCAGCGTGCCCGAAGCGTCGTCCAACGCCTCGTCGAACGCCTCACTACTTGGGGTGACGCCGGCGACGGCTCCGGCATCGGCTGGGTCGCCATCGGCTGGGTCGCCATCGGCCGGGTCGCCATCGGCCGGGTCGCCATCGGCTGGCCGTTCCCCCATGGGCTGGCTCCGAGCCGGCGGATCCGGGTTGGGCCCTCCGAGCGCGGCGTGCTGCTCAGACGCTGTGCCCGTCGGTGCGGGGTTGTCGTCGGGCATATCGGGTTCGGCGTTGCGAGGAGCCGGTTTGGTCATCGAACGATCGGTGTCGGTACCACCGACTGGGCATCGTCGCGAGTGCCCAGATGATTGACGACACCATCGGTGAGCTGGTCGAGTGCCGAGATCGCTGCGAGCTGACCTTCAAAGGTGCTCAGATCGTCACTTGTGCTCACCACCCGTGAGAGCGAAGGTGAACGTCGGATTGGTCCTACCACGGTTCCCGCTTCTTCCGAGCTGGCCTCTGAGACCACTTCACCGGCAAAGGTCGGCACGTCGCGGAGTCCGAGCTGCTGGATCAGGGGCAACAGGACGGCGTCGGGCGCGAGCTGGCCGCCTTGTCCGCCGAGAACGGCGGCGATGGCCTCAGAACCGGGGTAATCGGCGAGTTCGACCGATTCGCCAGCCCCGGCGGGATCGAGCGACACAAAACCCAATTCCACCATCGCTTCGAGCGGGTCCACCTGTGATGCGGGGTCGGGAGTACCGGCGGTAGCGGTGGTGGTCGTGGTCGCGGCTTCGGTAGTCGTCGTGGTCGCCGCCACATTGGATTCCTCGGTAGCGCCCGGCGCAGGTGCTGCCGTCGTGACGGCGGGAAGGATCGCCTCGCCGAACACCGCGGCCAAGAACGAGCGGGTGTTGTCACGCAAGCTTTGCGGGTCGATCTGCGGTGATGCGGGGGGATAGCCGCCATCTGCGAGGCGTTCGCTCAACAGGCGAAGACCCGACCTGCGGAGCTGTTCCGCCGAAGCGCCATCGGAATCGGCCAGCAGACTCGCCAACGCCACCTCATCGGCCGGGGTGGCGAGCGCCCAGCGCGGTTCGAGCCAGATGACATAAGGCGTCGAGCTGCCAGCTTCGCGCAGCAAGGTCACCCATTCAGCCACAGCGTCATCGTCGATGCCACGCATGGCGATAACCGCGGTCGTGCGAAGCGAGAGGCGTCCTTCGACCAGGATCGGGCTGGCATCATGGAGAAACTGGTTCTGCTCTTCGAGCGCTCTTGAAAGCTCGGAGTTGGCTGCACGTTGCTCGTCGGCCTTGGTCTCGACACGTTCGATCTGCTGTTCAAGGCCATCGACGATGGCTCGATCCATCACCGTCGATCCGAAGACGACGCCGATGGCGAGCGACAAAAACACGGCGATCAGTGAGATCAGATGGAAACGAAAATTGATCACGGGCAAAGTCCCACAGGTCGGAGCCACCAACCCGCCGAGAACGACGTGGGAAGCGGCTCGGCATTTTCTAGACGCTCGTTCATGAGGTGAGCGAATACCAAGCGTCGGTGATCGTCAGCCACAGCCCACGCCAGAACACCTGGAATGGTTCGGCAACCAGTGCGATGGCGAGCACGGCGACGAGCGCGGATGCAACGAGTAACAAGATGTCCGTGCGGCGGACACGGGACTCATAAAGCCGTGACACTCCTTTTGCGTCGACCAACACCGGACCGAGTCGCATGCGTGTCAGGAATGTCGAGGCCATACCTTTACGGCCTTTGTCGAGGAACTCGATCATGGTGGCGTGTGTCCCGACCGCGACGATCAGCTCGGCACCAGCCTCATAGGCCAGCATCATCGCAACGTCTTCGCTCGTGCCTGAGGCCACGAACTCGTGGTAGTCGACCTCCCATTCGAGGAGGTTTTCCCGGCCTGGTGCGCGGCCGTCGGGGTGTACGTGATGGACCAGGTCGGCGCCGCAATCGACCGCTTCGCGAGACACCGAATCGAAATCGCCGATGATGAGGTCGGGCACGAGGCCGAACTCCAACAGAGCGTCGGCACCCCCGTCCACGCCGATCAGCACCGGTCGGAATTCTCTGATGTAGCTCCGCAACGCTTTGAGGTCGTCGCGGTAGTCGTATCCCCGCACGACGATCAGCGCGTGCCGGCCAGCAAACTTGGCCTTCAACGGTGGCAGTTTGAGCTGCTGGAAGGCGAGATGGGCCTCTTGATCGATGTAGTCCAGCGTGTTGGAAGCGAACTTGCGGAGCTCCTCGCCGATCGTTTCATGCGCGGCATCCATTTCGGCGCGCAACCGGGCGGCATCCTGGATCACGCCGGATGCAAGGCATTCGTCGCCCCGCCAGACGGCTCCGTCGATCAGCCGAACCGACTGACCTTCGTGAACGAGTTCGATGAGTCCGCTGCCAGCGTCGTCGATCAGAGGAATGCCAGCCTCGACCAGCAGAAGCGGCCCGACGTTGGGATAGCGCCCAGAGACGGAGCGAGCGCAGTTCACAACGGCGGAAACCTTGGCGCCGATGAGTCCTTCGGCAGCAACCCGGTCGATATCGGTGTGATCGATGATGGCGATCTCGCCGGGAAGGCAGCGCTTGATGAGGTCTTTGGTCCGCTTGTCAACGCGGGCAGGTCCGCGGATATCGAGTGTCGGTGTCGTGATATCGGAGCTCACGATCGTCCCGCCTTGGCCAACTCCAACAGCTCGCGGGCATGTTCTCGAGCGGATTCGGAGACAACGCCCGACAGCATTCGGCTCAGCTCATCAACTCGATGAGCTGAGTTCAGCGGTGAAATCGTCACAACGGTGTCGCGCTCGTCGACGGTCTTACGCACCTCCAGATGGTGATCGGCAGATGCCGCTACCTGAGCTAGGTGCGTCACGCAGAGTACTTGAGCGTGCTTCGACAAGCCCGCTAGAGCAGAACCCATCGCCGCTCCCGCCTCACCTCCAATACCGGCGTCGATCTCGTCAAAAATGAGCGTCGGCACATCGAGCGAGCTGACCACGCGAACGGCCAGCAATGCCCGACTCAGTTCACCGCCGGACGCGACATCGCCGAGCGGGGCGAGTCGTTGACCGGGGTTGGCGCAGAACATGAACCGAACGTTGTCGCTGCCGAAGCGTGATGGTTCGGCCGTATCGTCGAAGGTCACATCGATGACGAAACGGGCGTTGGGCAGGGCGAGCGCGGAGAGTTCGGCTTCGATCTGGGGAGCCATGGTCTGGGCGGCCCGCTCACGAGCGTCGTGCAGCTTTTGCGCGGCGTCGGCGTAGTCGGTGCGGGAGGCCGCGAGTGCGGCGAGCGTGTGTTGTCGGTGCTCATCAAAGCGGGTCAGTCGATCGAGGTCGTCGGCGAGCTGATCGCGATAGGCCAACACAGCGGCGATATCGGGACCGTACTTGCGTTTGAGGTCAGCGATGAGCTGGCGCCGATTAACCACGGTATCGAGTGCTTCGGGATCGCTTTCCGCGCTTTCGGCAGTCGTTCTGATGTATCGGGCGATGTCGCCGATTTCTTCTTGTAGTTGGGTGAGGCGAGTGCTCGTCTCGCCGAATGCGATGAGCCCGTCGAGCGCGGCGATGGCGTCGCCGGTTGCATCGAGGACGCCATCGCTGAGGTGTTGTGCGGCGCGCGACCCGTCCTCGCGAACGCGGGTTGCCTGTGCGAGTTCGTCCTGTAGGAGCGCGAGGGATGCCTCTTCATCGGGATCGGTGAGGGCGGCCGCATCGATCTCGTCGAGTTGATAGGTGAGGAGTTCGAGCTCGCGAGCTCGTGAGCGATCGTCGCCGCCGAGTTCGGCGAGTGTGCGTTCTAGGTCTTTGTACTGCTCGGCCAGCCGCGCCACGTCGTCGACCAGCTCGGCATGGCCGCCGAATCTGTCCAGAGCGCGGCGTTGTTCAGCCGGTTGGGACAGCCGTTGTGCGGCATGTTGGGCCAACAGTTCGATATGCCCACCGACCAGATCAGCAACGTCGCTCGCGCTGGCCAAGGATCCATTGAGATAGGCCCGGGAGCGTCCAGCGGAGCTCACGACGCGCCGGACGATGGACTCGTCGTCACCGTCGATCAAGCGTGCCTCGACCGCTGCTTCATCGGCTCCGGGTTGCACCAAAGATGCCGAGGCTTTTGCGCCTAAGAGCAGGGCCAGTGCGCCGATAATCAACGACTTTCCGGCGCCGGTTTCGCCGGTGATGGCAGTAAAACCCGAATCGAACGTGACTTCGGCGTGGCGAATAACGCCAAAGTGCCTAACGCTGAGTTCGTCTAACACGGCTACTCCTGCATGTTCACCCGGGCATATCGGCATCCTCGACAGCTGATGCGATCTGAGCGGGTGTCACCCTCTGCGCGTCGCCGTCTAGGCGGACATGGGCCAGGAACTCCGTGTTGCCTTTGGCGCCTCGAAGAGGGGATCTGGCGATGTCCACGATAGTGATCCCCAAGTCCCCTAGTCCGGTCGTGACCTCGTTAATAACGTCGCAATGCACAAGCGGATCGGACACGATCCCGCCTTTGCCGATCCGCGCCGGGCCAGCTTCGAACTGTGGTTTCACAAGCCAGACACCACTTGCGTCGGGCTCCATGCACCGGGCGATGGCAGGTCCGACCGTGGTCAGCGAGATAAACGACACGTCGCAGACCGAGATTCCGACCGCGCCGCCAAGGCCGTCTGGGGTGAGGTACCGCACGTTGCAATGTTCGTAGACGGTCACCCGCTTATCGCTGCGGATCGACCACGCCAACTGGTCATGGCCTACATCGACCGCGTGAACGTGGGCGGCCCCTCGTTGGAGGAGACAGTCGGTGAAGCCGCCGGTCGATGCGCCAGCGTCGAGGCCGGTGAGCCCGGTCGGGTCGATTCCGAAACGGGTCAGGCCTGCGTCGAGCTTGCGTCCAGCGCGTGAAACGAACGGTTCGGGTGCGGATCGCAGTGCGACCGCTTCGCTTCCGTCGACCTGTCGGGAGGGCTTGGTCGCGGGAAGCCCGCCGACCAAGACGTTTCCCTCCCGGATCAGATCCTGTGCCTGTTGACGGGAAGGTGCGAGGCGCCGCCGGACGAGTTCGGCATCGAGGCGCCGCCGGACCATTAGGAGTCGCTAGCTTCTTTCGGCGCTGCTGGCTTGCGTCGTGTCGTTGCGGCCTTGGCGGCGGTGGTCTTTGCTGCTGGCTTCTTCGCGGCGGTGGTCTTGGCAGCGGTGGTCTTCGCTGCTGGTTTCTTTGCTGCGGTGGTCTTTGCTGCCGGCTTCTTCGCGGCGGTGGTCTTTGCGGCCGTGGTCTTGGCGGCTGGTTTCTTTGCTGCCGTGGTCTTCGCGGCGGTGGTCTTCGCTGCGGTGGTCTTTGCGGCCGTGGTCTTGGCGGCTGGTTTCTTTGCTGCGGTGGTCTTCGCGGCGGTGGTCTTTCGCTGCGGTGGTCTTTGCTGCCGTGGTCTTGGCGGCTGGTTTCTTTGCTGCGGTTGTCTTTGCTGCGTGGTCTTCGCAGTGCTGGCCTTTGCTGGCGTCTTCTTGGCAGCCGCGGGGGCTGTGGTCCCAGCGGTTTCGCTAGCTGCAGTCGCGGTGGTCTCACTCGCAGCGGGGCTTGCCTTCGTCGCCGGGGTTGTGCGAGCGGCTGGCTTCGTCGCCGTAGCCTGGGAGGCGGCAGGTGCAGGTGTAGGTGCCGACGGAGCTGACGAGGCGGGAGCGGCCGGAGCAGGGGCTGGATCGCTACCCGAGGAGCGCATCGGCAACAAGGCCTCGGCGCGGCCCGTCAGCTCGGCGACACGGTGTTCGAGGCGGTCGAATTCGCCGCGGAGGCTTTTGAGCTGATCGGAGACTTCAGCGGTCACGATCTCACGCAGTTCGGCGGCGCGCTTTGCGCTCATCGCCACCAGACTTTCGGCAAAGTTCTGGGCGCCGTCCGCAGCGAGTTGACCGTCACGAACGAGGCGTTCGGCAAGTCGGCGGGCCTCCGAAACGCTCAGCTGCGCAAAGTCAGCTCCGGCACTCAACCACTCTTCCCAAAACGGCTTGTCGCTCATGTCTCTCCTCGCGGGATTGCCAACTCACACTTGGTGGCTTGTCGTGAAGCTTCGTATCGCAGGCTAACAACACTCCTCGACAACCATGAGCGTCGGCGCTGATCTTTCCAAATCGCGTCACCGACCTGAGAGACGATTGGGTGTATCCCGCCCGCCTACGCGGCTTTGTCGGGAGCCGTTCGTGCGACGGGCCGGTCTGTCGGCCGGGGCTTCCAAAACCAAGATCGACTTATGATCCAAGGTCGATGGGTGGCCGAGCTGGCTAGAGGAAATCCTGGCTCAAAGAAATGAGGACCGCATGGCAATCATTACGTTGGATCCGATCGACCCCGCCGCGGTTGTTGACGGACTAGATGGCGTCAATCACCCAATGCGTCATATCACCGAAACGATCATCAACGACGGATCCTGGGGCGCCGATCGCCGCGCCGATGTCGCTTCGTTCTTCGATGAGTTGGCCAAGGATTGGTCCGGTTCTCGTAGCGCAGAGCAGCGGGCCTCGGCGCTCGATGACGTCTTTGTGCGGGCGGCCGATTGGGTGCCTCGGGCGACGGGGTTCGCTTTGGAACTCGGCGTTGGTTCGGGCATGTTCACCCCGACGTTGGTCAAGCGGTGGGGCACCGTCGTCGCCGCTGACATCTCACCGGCGATGTTGGCCGAAGTACCGCCTGGTTTGGCGCCCGTCATGCGTGCCGACGCGAGTCGCCTCCCCCTGGTCGATCGGTCCACGCACCTCATCTTGTTGGCCAACATGTTTCTGTTTCCGGCCGAGATGGACCGGGTGCTCGCCGATGACGGCGCGATCGTCTGGCTCAACAGCCGCGGCGTCAACACGCCGATTCATCTGACGACCGAGGCGGTGCTCGACGCTCTCCCAGGTGAATGGTCGGCGGTCGAGTCGCAGTTTGGCGCAGCCACATGGGCCGTCTGCCGTCGGAGCTCTCGGGTGCCGCCCGGCAAAATTGGGGTTGTCGCCAGCACCACGGCCTAGAGTGCCGCGACCTGTTCCAGAGCCGAAGTCCGGTGAGAATCCGGCGCTGTCCCGCAACGGTGGTCTGCACGACGTGCAGCGAGCCCGGTCGAGCCTGAGTCCAGGACGGAACCACATCACCCTCGAGGCAGGGGTGGGTTCGACGCCCTGTCGCACCGCCCGCACCTCGAACGAACCGGGAGCGGCATATGCGCAAAGCGTCAGTGCTCATCATGATTTTGGCCTGTTTTGGCCTGGTGTTCGCGGCCTGCGGCGACGATTCGGAGAGCTCGTCCGACGCAGACTCGACCAACTCAACCGTCGACGATGCAGATTCGACGTCCTCATCGACGGCATCTGACGAGAATGCCGCTGACGACGATGTCGAGCAGGATGGTGCGACCACAACAGCCGCGGACGGTACGACCGATTCCGCGACCGACGGTGACGACGAAGACGGCGTCTTCCCGGTCACCGTGCCGAGCGGCGACGCGACTCTGACGATCGACGCCAAGCCGATGGCGATCGTGTCGCTGTCACCAACGTCGACCGAGATGCTGTTTGCGATCGGTGCGGGTGACCAGGTCATCGCCGTCGACGAAGCGTCGGATTATCCCGCCGAGGCCCCCGTGACGGACCTGTCGGGATATGAACCCAACATCGAAGCCATCCTGAGCTACGAACCCGACCTCGTCGTCGCATCATCGGCGGCAATCGCAGATGGACTGGAAGCCGCTGGCGTTCCCCTGCTCGTCCAGAGCGCGGTCGACGACTTCGACGGAATGTACGAAGAGATCGAACAGCTCGGTGCGGTCACCGGACATGTTGGAGATGCGGCCGAACTGGTGGCGCAAATGCAGGCCGATATCGACGAGATCGTCGCGGAGGTTCCCGAGACCGACGAGACCCTGACGTACTTCCACGAGCTCGACAACACGTTGTACACGGTGACGTCGGACACGTTCATCGGTGAGGTGTACAGCCTGTTCGATCTGGAAAACATCGCCGATGCGGCCGACCCCAACGGCGAATTCGGCGGATACCCCCAAGTCTCGACTGAGCTCATCCTGGACGAGAACCCCGACCTGATCTTCCTCGCCGACACCAAGTGCTGCGATGAGACGCCCGAGACGGTTGCTGACCGGGACGGTTGGGAGGACCTCCGCGCCGTGCAGAACGGGGATGTGGTCGAACTCGATGACGACGTGGCGTCACGGTGGGGCCCCCGGGTTGTCGACTTTGTCGGCGATGTCGCCGACGCGGTGACCACGGTGCGGGCCCGAGCGACCGCGGCCGAGTAACCCAGGCCCCGTTACCGCAGGTCGGCGACGGCAACCTTCCACGCCACCTGACCACCGGCAGTCACCATGGCAACTCGACAGATCGGCGAACACGAGCCGAACCACGACGAGCACGACGTGTCCCGTTCCATCCGAGTCGCAGCGCCGCGGCTCGGATGGAGGTGGCTCGCGATCGGCCTGGCATGTATCGTCCTAGCCGGTCTTGCAGGTGTGTGTTTGGGGCCGGTTCAGATCAGCCCACTGCGCGTGCTGCAGGAGCTGGCCGACAGCATTCCTGGCATCGATGTGTCTTCGGGGCTGTCGCAATCTCACGCGGCGATCGTCACCAAGATTCGGGCCCCTCGAGTGGTGCTCGGGCTGCTGGTCGGTGCGATGTTGGCCGGGGCCGGAGCCTCCTATCAGGGGTGTGTTCCGCAATCCCTCGCCGATCCTTACTTGCTCGGCATCGCGAGCGGAGCGGGCCTCGGCGCTACCGTGGCGCTGGTCGCCAATCTGGGAGACGGTCGTGGCTTCCTCGATCCGGTACCGGTGGCAGCGTTTGTCGGTGCCCTCGGCGCGGTCGCGTTGACCATGACCGTGGCGTTCGGCGAGCGTCGGACCCATTCGTCGGCGCATCTGTTGTTGGCAGGTGTTGGGGTCGCGTCGTTCCTGACCGCTTGTCAGACCTATTGGCAGACCCGGCATCAGGACTCGCTCCAAGAGGTGTTCTCGTGGATTCTTGGGCGTTTGTCGTCAGCGACGTGGGCAGATGTTGCGATGCTCGCCCCCTACGCCGTCGTTTCCGCCGTTGCGTTGGTGCTCGCCAGCGGATACCTCGACGTTCTTGCAGTCGGCGAAGAAGAGGCGTCCACGTTGGGTGTTCGGCCGGGTCGGGTGCGTCTGGTGGTGTTGTTGGCAGCGTCGCTCGGGGCTGCAGCTGCGGTGTCGGTCAGTGGACTGATCGGCTTCGTGGGCTTGGTCGTGCCCCATACGGTCCGCATGCTGGCCGGTACCACGTATCGCCGTGTCGTACCGCTGTCAATGCTGTTCGGCGGCGGTTTCCTCGCCCTGACCGACGTGCTCGCCCGAACCGTCGAAGCCCCCGCCGAACTCCCGATCGGCGTGATCACGGCGTTCCTCGGAGCGCCGTTCTTCATGATGCTGCTCCGCCGCTCGGACGTCGTCTGATGTCGCTCGGCGTGCGCTGTCGCGATGTGTCGGTGACGATCGACGGTCAATCGCTGATCGAAGCCGTCACCTTTGATGTGGCCCCCGCTCAGTGGCTGTGTTTGCTGGGCCCGAACGGTGCGGGGAAGTCGACGTTGCTGCGGGCACTCGCAGGTCTGAACAGGTACCGCGGTCAGATCACCTTTGGTGAGCTCGATGCGGCAGCGGTCGGCATGCGTCAACGCGCGAAACTCATTGCACTCGTCCCTCAAGATCCGACGTTCCCGCCTGGTCTGTCGGTGTTCGCGTATGTGCTGCTGGGCCGGAGCGCACACCAGGGGTGGTTGCTGAGCCGCGAGGACGATGATCCACGCATCGTCCAGTCGACCCTGACGTCCTTAGACCTCGGTCATCTTGCGGGACGATCGCTGACGACGTTGTCCGGGGGTGAACGCCAACGTGTCGCGTTGGCGCGCGCCCTGGTTCAGGATACGCCGATCCTGCTGCTCGACGAGCCGACGAGCGCGCTCGACATAGGACACCAGCTAGGTCTGCTCGAACTGCTCGCCCAACTTCAAGCCGCAGGCAAGACCATCATCACCACGCTGCATGACCTGTCGCTGGCGGGACAGTTCGCCGACGTGTTGGGCGTGATGGCCAACGGTCGACTGAGGGAGTTCGGCACCCCCTCTGAGGTGCTCGACTCGGACACGATCGAGCGGTACTGGGGCGTGCCGGTCGAGGTCCGTCATCACGGACCGGGCCGTATCTCGACGACGGTTCATCGCCCTCGGTTAGATGAGCCTGGATCCTCAGGCGAGGCGCTCCCCGCGCAGGGAGCGCAGGCCGCTACACAGTGAACGGTCACCTTCGAAAGAACAGCGGCCCGGTTCTTGGCTAGCGTTGGGCGGTCAAGACGGCGTGAATCCGGCACGAAGGTTCGGTGGGACGATGGCTAGCCAACACCCCCGCAGCGCTCAGCTGCGCTCCAGCACGTGGATGAAGGGGCTCATCTTCTTGTCGGTGTTGTTGGTGGCGCTGTCGGCATGTACCGGTTCAGATGGCGACGCTGCAATCGAGGTCGATAGGTCCGAAGGCGACGGCGTGAGCGATCCGGGCGAGTGTTTGCCGATCGACCTGGCGGTTTCGTCTGAGAAGATCGACCTGCTGAGCGATCTCGCCCAAGAGTTCAACGATTCCGACGCCGCCAAGATTTCAGATGTTGCCGAAGGTTGCGTCTATGTCCGGGTCTCAAAGCAGTCTTCCGGTGCCGCGATGACCCGTCTCGCCGAAGGTTGGCCCGACGACCCTGAACTGCCTCGACCCCACGTGTGGTCGCCGGCTTCCTCGGCGTGGGGTGCGCTACTCAACGACACGGTTGGAGACGCTGCCGACGCGCCGAGGGCAACCGAAGCCGATCCCATCATGTTGACCCCGCTCGTGATCGCCATGCCCAAGCCGATGGCCGAGGCTATGGGCTGGCCCGATACCTCGATTGGTTGGCAAGAGATCCTCGATCTGGCGCAGAGCGATGAGGGCTGGGCCACATATGGGCATCCTGAATGGGGCCCGTTCCGGCTCGGCAAGACCAACCCGAACTATTCGACCAGCGGGCTGAGTTCGACCGTCGCGATGTATTACGCCGCTACGGGCAAGCTGTCTGGTCTCTCCATCGAAGATGTCGCTTCGACCCGTGCCGAAGACTTCGCTCGCGGTGTCGAGGATGCGGTCGTCCACTATGGCGACATCACCATGACCTTCCTCAACAACTGGTACCGGCACGACGCGGAAGGTTCGGCACTGCGATATGTGTCGGCCGTCGCTGTCGAAGAGGTATCGGTCATCAACTACAACCAAGGCAATCCCGACGGCACGCTGTCATTGGGCGAAGTGCCCGAAGAACCCAAGGTCCCGCTGGTCGCGATCTATCCGGAGGAGGGCACGATCTATTCGGATAACCCATACATCGTGCTCGATGCGCCATGGGTCACCGACGATCATCGGCTTGGTGCCGCTGCGTTTGAGGATTTCATCCACGAGTCCGACAACCAGGCGCGGGTACTCGATTTCGGTTTTCGCCCGGGTAGTCCCGATGTGGCGGTCGGTGAACCGGTGAGCGCTCAGTGGGGTGTTGATCCAGATCAGCCCGAAACCACTCTCGAGGTGCCTGAACCGAATGTCCTCGCCGCGGTTTTGGCGAAGTGGGCCGAACAGCGAAAGCCTGCACGGGTGATGTTGGTCCTGGACGTATCCGGTTCGATGAGTGAGGCGGTCACCGGACGCACGACCAAACTTGAACTTGCCGTCGATGCGGCGATCAACGCCCTCGACCAGTTCCGTCCCGACGACGAGGTTGGTCTGAGGGTGTTCAGTACCGCATTCAGCGACCCGACCAAGGCGGTCGATGGCGAAGTGGATTGGCAAGATGTCGTGCCCGTCGGGCCGATGTCGCAGAACCGCACCTTGATTGAAAACGCGCTGGCCGCGCAGAGCCCCACCTATGGCACGGCCTTGTACGACACCACAGCGGACAGCGTCGAGGCCATGGGTGAGACCTACGCTGATGACCGCATCAACGCCGTCGTGTTGTTGACCGACGGTCGCAACGAAACCGGCGGCGTTGGACGAACCGAATCGGAGATGCTCGACGAGATCGACGCGAGTGACGAGATCAACAACCGCACGCCGATTCGGGTGTTTCCCATCGCCTACGGCGAAGATGCCGATATGGCAGCGCTGACCCAAATCGCGGACGCCACCGACGCTGCGGTGTATTCCGCCAGCGATCCTGAATCGGTGCGTGAGGTCTTCGATGCGGTCATCTCGAACTTCTAGCTCCGGTCGCGGGCCTATGGATCCGACTCGCCCCGCGCCGCTGATCGCCGGAGGCGTGGTCGCAGCGACCACGCTGGCAACGGGTGTGCCGATCGCGGTGTGCATCATCGCCGCACTCGTAGCGAACCTCGCGGTGGCGTTTCTGGTGCGGCCGAGTACTGAGGTCGAAAAGAAGCGGGTCAACCCTGCGACGTTGCGGCAACCGTGGCGCAACATCGTCGACCAGGCGCTCGACGCATCCCGCCGCTATGACGAAACGGTGCAAGCCACCGCACCGGGGCCGCTGCGCGACTCGCTGAAGAGCCTGACCGCTCGGGTCGACGATTCGGTAGAGGAAATCTTTGAGGTGAGCAAACGTGGTGAACGCCTCGAAAGCGCCTTGGCTCGAATGCCCGATGCGCATACGTTGGGTCAGCGCCTCGACAACGCATCCCAGCATCTAGCGACGTCGACCCAGCCCGGCCAGGAGCCGACCAGCAGCGCAGTCGCTCGGGTCGAGGCCGTTGAATCTCAGATCTCGGCACGTCAACGTATGGAAGATCTGCTCGGACGGACCGTCGATGAGCTGGGCCTGCGCAAAGCGCGACTCGACGAAACGGTCGTGCGGACGATCGAGCTCAGCGCCGGATCACCAAGCGACGCCGAGGTCAGGGCACTCGGCGAACAAGTGGATGGCATCGTCGCCGATCTCGAGGCACTCCGGTCCGCATATGAAGACCTCGAACTGACTCAAGGTGAACAGGCATGACGCGAAGGTGGGCGCGTTGACCGGGCGTCTGGTAGCGGCCGCCGTCGCCATCGTGCTGATCGTGATGGGTCTCGCGTTACGAGGCACCTTTGACGGCCCCGACGAGGACACGGGTTCTGCGACGGTGGACAGCAGCTCTGGCGGAGATGCTCGCGTGCTGGCATGTACCGACGGCCTCGACGATGTGTGCCGGACCGTCATCCCCGATGGCTGGGACCTCCGCATCATCCCCGCCGACATCACCTCATCGACCGAGGTGGTGGAGCCGGGCGGTCAGGTGGCCTTGTGGATCACCTTTGGTCCTTGGGATTCGATCCGGACGGTCGACGACCGCACCAATAAGCGCGTCAATACCGATATGCCCGCCGAGGGTGAAACGATCGCCGTCTCACCCGTCGTCACCGTCGCATGGAACGACCGCGCAGAGGTGCTCACCAGCGCCTGCGGAACCGAGTTTTGGACCTGCGTACGGGACCATGCTGGTGAACGCTGGTCATCATTTGGTGGTGACAGTCGGTGGGGACAGCTGAAGGTCGGTTTGGCGAGCCCGACCAGTTCGGCGTTTGGCGCCGCTGCCATCGCCAACTACGTGGGCGACACCTTGGGGGCGACGACCTATTCGGCATCTCGTCTGCGGGACGCTTCGGTCATCAGAGCCTTTGATTCTCTCGATTCGGTTCTTCGGGTTGAACGCAGTGTGCTGAGCGCCATGATCACCCGGGGTGCGGCGTCGGTCGACGTTGCGGTCGTCACAGAGGCCGAGGCCATCGATGCCTTTCGGCAATCGGGAGATCGGGCGACTCAGGTGACCATGGCAGCCTTGGCGCCGCGGTCATTCATGGCGGTGAAGCTGGTCGAGATCGGCGGGCAGTCCGCGGGTGATGTGCGTTCCGACCTGGAGACGGCGCTCATCGACGATGGTGCGTGGCGCGACCCTGAAACGCTTCAGCCCGCAACCAACGCTGCGACGTTGCCGTTTTTGACCGACGTGTCGCAATACCCGACCGATCAGGGGCTCCCAGCGGTCGGCGTGATCGAGGCGACCCGACAGGCGTGGGTCACCACCGCTGGGTAACCACCGCCGGGTAATCGCCGCCGGGTCACCGTGGCCGTCACCGATCAGACGACGGTGAGTGGCCGTTCCAGGCGACCGCCGGTGTGGTCACCGGCCGTCCCCTCACCGACCTTCGACCGCGGGTGCCTACGGCAATGTTTCGAGGTCGCCGGTCGGGCAGTCGGCGGGCGCAGTGACCGGGTTGCAGACCGCGCCGGGACCGTGAGGAAGGGCGATCTGATAGGACGGGTCGAACGGTGACGGAGCGTAGTAGTCGGTGGAGACGAAGGTCGCGCCCGATGCAAAGGCAGCGTTCGCTCGAGTCATGTCACCTGAACGTGCTTCGACGGTCGGGATATCTGCCCTGGTCCGTACGATGTAGCCATCTGCGACAGCGGCATCGACCAACGCTCGGTCCTCGATGACGTCATCGACGCGCACGAAGGCCGCATCTGGATCGCCCGGATCGGCACTGGTGAACATCGCCCGTCCCTCAAGGACCGGACTGGGTGCCCGATAGATGTCCCGTGCCTCGCCGCTATTCACCAGGGCGACCAGGATCTTGCCGTTGAGTTCGTCGAGTGTCGGCCAGCCCGTTTCGGTAATGACGCTGGCGAGATCGGCGCTGTCGCCGCGCAGGTCGTCGGGGGTGAAGAGGCGTTCATCCGATATGACCGAACGGATCTCGTCGTCGAGTGCGTCGAGCACCGCAGCGTCGGTGGGTACGGGCTGAGCGAAGTCCAGGTCGATACTGCCGATATCGACGCCTTCGTCCTCGATCATCGCTTCGATCGTCTGGTCTTTCACTTCGATCATCACCATGATCGGGACGTGGTCGGGGTTGCTGGTCGACCAGCGGTCGATGGCGGTGAGACATTCGATCAGGGTGATGCAGGTCGAGTTGAAGTCGATGTCTTGTATGTGGAGCGTCTTGAAGCCGGGCTGGTCGAGTTCGGCAATGCCGCTGGCCGGGTCCTGTCCGAGCACGGTCAGCGCTTCACGGTTGGCGAATCTGGCGCCGTCCGGGTCGGCATAGACATCCAGCTCAAACTGGCGGATTCCATAGGTGTCGAGCTGTTCTTCGAGGGGGACATGGCTGTACTCGATGGAATCGGCCAGGTCCTTGCTGATCACGCCGAGCGCCTGCAGAACGTCGGGAGCTGGTTGGAGGTGGTAGCTGTTATGCGACCCGAGGACCTGGATTTGGTTGTATCTCAAGGTTGCGGTCGCGCTCGCCGCTTCCGGGTCGCCGTCTGTGGCTGTCGTTTCGGTCTCTGCCTGAGTCGTTGTGCGCGGCTCGCTGGGGTCGCCGCTCGCTGATGTGGTCGACGTCGCGTTGGCGTTTGTCGGCTCGGCCTCACTCGACTCGGTGTCGTCGGAACACGACGCCATCCCCAAACCGAGCAGCGTTATGAGAGCGAGTCCCGTGAACGCCTTGCGCTGAAAAAAAGAAGTCATATCCCGCATCCCCTGTTCGCGGTCGAACTCGCTACGGGTTCGCCCGACATGCGCTCGACATGCGTGTCGGTCAACCGTTGCCCATGCTCGGCCAGTGCGTCGGGTGCTGCCCCTCGTCCCACCGAACGCAGCCCCGTCCGGGGGATCGTACCGAGCGGTCCGATAACAGGCCAGGAGGAACTTCTCGGGGAGGCGGCTTCTCGGGCGAGGGCGGGTGCGTCGCCGGGGGGGCGCGTCGCAGGCCAGCGCATCGCGGTCGTCTGATGCGGGTGGGTGGGGTTAGTCGGGGAGGGGACGGTGGATTGCCCGTCGACGTCGCCGCTCGCGAGTTCGGCGGCGAGTGCGTGGCGCGGGCGACGGCGTCTGCCGGGTCGATTCCGGCCACGCCAATCATGTAGCAGGTGATCGGGGCCGCGATGCGTTCCGAAGCGTGTGCGGCGATGCCAGCAGCGTCGAGAAGTTGTGCGATGACCTGCTCGTCGGGTGGTTCAAGTCCGAGGCGGGTCGCGTAACGGCGGACCCAAGTGTTTGCGTCGGGTGTCGGCTCTTCGGGCATCTGCGGGTCCTTGTTTGGGTGCCGAGGTGTGAATTTACACCGTTGAGACGCCGTTGCGGGCGTGGACCCTCCGACGCGCGGCGTTGTGGCCGGTAGGTGCCCTGCGGGTTTCCGTCGTCCAAAACCGGGTCAATAACCACGCGAAACCGGAGTACGAGACCGCAAAAATGCTAAACAGTGCTAGCTAACGCTTGCTAGAGTTGCGGATAAACAAACACTGTACGTCTGCGTTTGGGTGCAGACGCTCCCCACTTGCCATGAGACGGGAACTCACCAACTGATTTCCAGGGGGAGGAAGGGACAGCGCAACATGCAGCTCGTGCGAGATGCCAAACACACTGTCGAAGACCGCATGGACGCTCTCGTCGGAGACGCCCACCAGGTCGTCGACACGGTGCGCGACCCCATGATTGACAAGGTGGTCGTCGCCTTGGCCAGTTTCAATGAATGGTTGCCCTTTGAGATGAACGATGTGCCCCTGGTTCGGAATGTGCCCGAGGTGCTCGACCGTTTCGACAGCTCGATGCGGTCGGTTTCCCGGTTTCTGGCGCGTCGTCGCCGCGTTGTCGGGAGCGATCTGCTCGCCGACGGGGATGCGCCGGTGTCCGCCGACCCGTATCCCTCGGCACTTGATCTGGGCGCGGCGTAACCCTCGCTCGACCCCGCGGGTGGGTGTAGGGGTTGGCGGGGGACACCACTAACGGTTCCGAACCGGTGGTGTCCTATACTGCGCCCCGCAAGGAGGGATGACCGAGCGGCCGAAGGTGATCGCCTGCTAAGCGATTGAGGGTTTACAAGACTCTCCGAGGGTTCAAATCCCTCTCCCTCCGCCAACACAGCAGTACCTCTTACAAGGGGCCCGGATCTCGAATGAGATGCGGGCCCCTTTCGCATTGCAGCGTCCGTGCACGGTCCGCGTTCCGCTCGACCAGATCTCGCGGACTTTTGACCGGTAGCAATATCGCGTCAACTTCTCGGCTGAGGCTTTTGGTGTTGAGTGTGAGTACAGCGTCCTGACCTGCGGTTATTGAATTGCAGCAGCATGCCTGGGCTGGGACAATACGGCCTTAATGATCCACTCGCCGTGAGGGCCTGTTTCAATGGTCGGTCATCCAGACCGCATGTCGGTCCGCGACGAGGTGGTCGTTTCACCGCCTGTGGCGCCTGCGACGACGACTCCCACACTCCCAAGAAGGCGTTTCTCCATGAGCCCGTGTCCCGCTCTCCGCTCGGCTGGCCATACTCCTCGACAAGTTGCCAAGGTTCCGCGACGTGGCCTCGGCGCGTTGTGTCTGTTGGCCTTGGTGTTCGCCGCATTTGTCGTGTGGGACCCGGTCATACCCGGTATCGCTGGTGCTGCCCCCGAGCCTGAGGCCGCACCGGGCGCTGCAGTTGGTGCCGCCGAGGGGGACGGCTACGTCTGTAACCCGCTCGGTACGGCGACGTGCTCGTTGCCGTGGCCAACGAACTTCGCGACGCGTGCCGACGCTGGCAGCCCCACCGGGCTTCGGGTCGATGTGTCGGACGCGATGTTCTCGCCAGAGTTGATCGCGCACCTGCCGGGGGCCGAGCGCCCCGCGGCGATCTACGACGGAACGTCGGGCTTTTCGCCGATGGGGCCGATCATGTTTGAGTTCCCCGGCCCGCTCGACCGTGAGTCGATCCATCGGCCTGACTCGGTGGTCGTGTTGAACGCTCGGACCGGGGAGCGGGTCGCGATCCAAGCGCAATACGGCGAGCTGGCCTATGACGACGCGGTGCCAACCCAGATGGTCAAGGTGTGGCCGCGGGTGACCTTCGAGTTCGGTGAACGATATGTGGCGATCATCACCGACGATCTCAAACTCGCTGACGGTTCACCCGTCCCGCTCGAGACCAAGCTGGTGAACGCGCAATTTGGCGATCCGGAAAGTCCGCTCACCCAATGGGCTCGAGCCCGTCAGGCCGAGGTCGCAACATCGGGTATCGATCCCGCTCGCATCCGACAGATGACCGACTTCACCGTTCGCGACCGGGCAGAAACGGCTGGCCCAGTCGAAGAGATCCTCGACGAGACGTGGGCGGGCGACGTGCCTATTCGCATCAACGCTGTCCACGACCTCCATGGCGTCAACAGCATGGATTACGCCGTCGAGGGCGAGGTGATGTCATGGCAGCTGCGAGGCGCCGATGGTGTGATGAACCTGAACAGTCGTGAACCGCTCTGGCTCAAGTTCGATCTGATGGTGCCGACCGCCGCTCGGTCACGCCAAGTTCCTGTCTACATCTCGGGACACAGCCTGACCCTCAACCGCAACCAGGCCAGGTTTTCATGGCCATCGCTGGCGACCGAGGGTTATGCGGTCATCGCTATCGACCAGCCACATCATGGGTCGCGAATCGATCAGGACGGCGGCGATCTGACGACGTTCCAAGCCACCGAACGAGCAGCATGGTTGGTCTCTGCTGGCGGTCAATCCTTGATCGACCATCTACGCCTGCTCCGAGCGGTCGAGACGACCGTGAGCAGCATCGACCAAACCGGTCCTGCCGGCGTCCCCGACGGCCATCCCGATATGGATAGTCAACGGACTGTGTATGAGGGGGTCTCGCTCGGCGCGGTCATCGGTATGCCGTTCGTGTTCGCTGCGCCAACGTTGGACGCTGCGATCACGACCGTTGGTGCTGCTGGCTGGATGTACTCGGTCGCCAACTCGATGCTGGCCGAAACCCTCCACGCCGACAAGGTCGCCCACTCGGCGAAGAACGGCTCCGAGGCAGAGATGCTGATGGGCATGCTGCAACACCAGCTCGACCCGGTCGACGCACCGGTCTTCGCCGATCGGGTGAGGGCACCCCGGGCCGACACCGGCCGTCAGATTCGCCTCTTACTGAACCATTCCTGGGGCGATCACGTCGTGTTCTGGTATGGCGGGGAGCGCCTCAGCGCTGGCTGGGGTGCCCTATGTCGGGCCTGGTTCACCACCTGCTGGGAGCATTCTGACCAAGGTTGCGGGTGACCCTTCTGGGGGCTGGGCGGCGACTGGTTATCGCGACGCATATGGAGAATGGATGGGCCCGACTCTAAATGGCTTCATGCCTCATGTATCCTTCGTGAACCCTGACATCGTCCGGATCGTCGGCGAGTTCCGACACCGCTTTGTCAGGGAGAATCGCTGGTGAGTACCAAGTCTCGGGCCGTGGGGACCATTCTTGGTACCTCACCTTTTCTTTTCTAGACACCCCTGGGGTGTCTAGACATCGCTGATGCCTCGACGCTCAGCGCTGCCGCGGTTGACACAGCGACGTGAGAAGGCCGGGGAGTCTGCCGACGGGCCGTGCGGGGAGCGAGCAAGTCTCAAGGCACTGCGTGCCCGAGCCCTATGGCGTGTCTGGGGCGGGGTGCTTCGGTTTGCCAAGCGTTCGCGTTGCAACAAGCGTTAGAGGATGGTGACTGACGCTCGTGAATTGCAGCCGGGTACGCGGCTCCAAACCGATGTATGCATCGTGGGTGCCGGACCGGCGGGGATCACGCTGGCACTCGAACTTTCCAAGGCTGGCGTCGGCGTGCTGCTGGTCGAGTCCGGCGGATTTGAAACCGACCAGGCCACGACGGATCTGAACGTTGGTGACGTCGTCGGCGAGCCGTACTTTGACTTGGTCGCATCCCGGCTGAGGCTGTTCGGCGGGACGACCGGCCATTGGGAAGGCATGTGTCGGCCGCTCGATGAACTGGATTTTGAACAGCGGAGCTGGATCGACAAATCAGGTTGGCCGCTCGGTCGCGGTGACCTCGAACCGTTTTATGTGCGCGCACAGGAGTACTGCCAACTCGGCGAGTTCGACTACAGCTACGCCACCTGGGCACCTCGAGTCGACATCACCCCGTTCGAACTACCCGACGACCAGCTGATTTCTGAGGTGTACCAGTTTTCTCCGCCGACCCGCTTCGGTGAGGTGTACCGGGACAGCGTCACCAAGGGCGCCGGGATAGAGCTCCTGTTATGGGCCAATCTCGTCGATATCGTGCTCGCCGACGATGGATCACACGTCCGTGAACTGGCGTGTCGTACGACGACGGGGGTTGACGTGACCGTCGAGCCTAAGCGCGTCGTTCTGGCTTTGGGGGCGATCGAGAATGCCCGGCTGATGTTGGCGTCCACCGGCATTGCGTCGGCCGGCGTTGGCAACGCAAACGGTCTCGTCGGCAAGTACTTCATGGAGCACCCGCATCAGGTTCCAGCGGGCTTTTTGCTGGTGTCACGAAGCGAGTCCGAGATGGGCGCCATCCCTCACCAGGTTGGCGCGACAGCAGCGAACGGGCGTGACGTACGAGTGGTGAGCTGCATGCGTCCCACCGATGCGTTTCAACGGACTGAAGAGATCGGCAACGCCGGTTTGGTGCTGTCTCAGCTCCGTTTGGACGGCGAAGAATCGGCCGATCCCGGCGTGCTCAAAGGGCTCTATACCGATGGTCTGAGCGCGACGACGATGCAGGCCATCCTCCCCGGTTCCGACGTCACGGTCTGGAGTGTCGACATCCGTTCTGAACAGGTTCCGAATGCGTCCTCGACGATCACATTGACCGACGAGCTCGACGGCGTTGGCGTCCCCCGTGTGGCGATGGATTGGCAGCGTGCCGAGATCGACGACAAGACGGTGACGGTGATGTTGGCGGCGGCTGCCCGCGCGTTTGGGGGCGGTGGAGCGGGGCGCATTTGGGCACCGTCTCCCGATATGGCGTTGCCGCCCTCGCCGCCGGGTGGCGGATTCCATCACATGGGCACAACCCGCATGGCGGGCTCAGCCCAAGACGGTGTTGTCGACTCGGACTGCAAGGTCTTTGGCCTTGGAAACTGCTGGGTGGCAGGCAGTTCGGTGTTCCCGACCGGGGGCTTTGCCAACCCCACGCTCAGTATCGTCGCCCTCGCCGTCCGACTCGCCGAGCACCTGGCGAAATAGGGCCGCTCCCGTTTCGGCAACACGTGTGGTGCTCCGGCATGAGTCTGGCCGCGCACGCGGCTAGTGTGTGCGATCCTGCGCTCGTAGCTCAATTGGATAGAGCATCTGACTACGGATCAGAAGGTTAGGGGTTCGAGTCCCTTCGAGCGCGCTGATCAAAACCGCTTCGTTGTCAGCGGTTTTCTTGAGATCCCCACGGTGACACCGGCTTTTTCGCCGTCCACGGTGAGCAGCCCGCCCGCGAGTTATGGTTGGGGTTTCATCATGGGAGGATGATAATGGGCCAATATCTTGGCCACGTCTTCAAGCGCGCCACCGACCAAGCTCACGCGCTGGCCATCGCCCGCCGGTCAAGCGTGGCGGACACGAGCGGGGTTTATCGCTGATGCAGTGGTGCCCGGCACCCTTGGACTGCATCAAAGATCCAGAGCTTCGAACCGGCGCATTGGAAATGTTCAATACCGCGGCTGAAGATCTACGCAATGGCAATCTCGATGTCATTGTGCTGACTTCCCGGAGGCTCGGTTGCATCTATCAGATGTTGGTCAATTGCGATGCCGACCCGTTTGAAGGCGATCGGCGGGTTGTTCTCGACCGGATCGTACAGGTGTATCCGGCCAGCTTCTGGGCTGACAAACGAGTCCGCGTACTTGACGATTCGGTGGTGCTCGGGACCACGATTCACGGTTTGCACGCAGATCTGACCAAGTTGGGTGCCACCGTCAGCACGCGGAGCTGTGTTGTCGATGTCGACCAGGTGGCGGGTTACCTCCTCGAGGGGTGCGACTTCTCTGCCGAACAGGAGCGTCGAACCACAGAGGTCGAGGCATTCTCGGCTCAGCTCGTTGCCGGGATGTATCGCGCCGGGGTGCCGTTCTTCTCGGATTTTCCGTCGATTAGACCAGCAGTCCTGACTTCGTCGCAGTGGGTCAACATGTTGGCGTCGCCGCGCTGGTGCGCGGCGGATGTCACACCCGCCATCTTTGATGAAACCCGTTCGCAATCTTTTTCGCTGTTGCCGCGGAAACGAACGTTTGACGAAGTGCTTGCTCGACTCCCTTCAGCCGCCGCCGATCTCGTCTCCTTGTTCAAGGTCCGGACGTTCCTGCCGCGAGTTGGCGACGAGTTGTGTGTTGTCGACGGTCAAGACGTCGCAGACAAGCTCGAGGTCGTTGTCGTACCGCTCGTCCTTTTGGCGCCAGCGCGCGTTTCAGAGCTGCAAGCTGCATTGGAGTCGCTTACTGCAAATCGACCACAGTCGCTTGGTGTGCGTCTGCAGGATCATCCGTTCGAGCCCCCGGCGTTGCAGCGTCTGGTGCAGATGCTGCTCACATCTGCGGTGGTTACTGAGGTGTGGCCGGATCTCACCGGTAGCGCGTTTGACCCGTCCCGTTTAGAACGCCGCCAATTCGAACTGCACTTCGGGTCGTTGACCGAGCCCGTTCTCGATGCCTACGTGGGCGTTGGCGCTGCCTTTGCCGAAGCGCCAATAAACCTGGACTATCAAAGACCGGTCCGGTTGACTCGGACTCCGAGCTCACCCCTGCTTCAGCGCTCGAATACCAATGACGTCCTCTGGAATGCGCGGGAGCTTATTGCGACATGTGATCTTCCAGAAGAGCCGTCCGAGGGTGTCGCCGCCAAAATCGGTCTGATCTTTTCTCAGGCGATCGTGTCATTTTTCGGTGACCTCAACTTTGCAGAGATAGAGGACCGGCAGCGGATCCGCGCCCTAGCCGACATCGACGCGTATCAAGAGAACGATTGCTTCGAGCGGAGGCTTCTTCGGCAGCACGTTTCGTTCCTCGACCTCGAGAATGCGCTCTTGCCAGACTCGCTCGGCTCTTTTTGGAGGCACTGTCTGCTCTCGTTAGGGCTCGACATTGGCAACGACATGGGCGTAATCGTTCCCGAAACCAGATTCGACCCGGTCACCGGTATCGTCTATCGCTGCTATCGACTTGGTGAAGGCGCATCGCTAGCCGACTCACCGCTCTCGCTCGCTGTCCACACGGGCCGGTATGACGCAAGTACTCGGGCTGCGTTGAAGCACGGTCCGCTGCGGAGCCGAAATATCGATCCGGCGTCGAAGGACGAGAAGTCGGTCCCGGTTGAGGAGCCACATGATGCCGCCGAGCTAGCTCGGATGGTGACCAAGGTCGTGCCGGGTACCTTGCTGCGACGGTACGACGCGACCATCACCGAAGTCGACGACGACGTCGCATTGGCGCGCCTGGAAACGAGTGAGGGAGCGGTCTACTACCGAGAGGTCTCTCTCGATGTCCTCTCGCCTAGGGATCGCCAACGCGCACAGGTCGGGGCACGCTTTTCTTACTCCACCTATAGCGGCGATCCTCAAGAAGGTAATAGCACCGTCACCATCAAGATTCGCTTTCGCCCGACACAGTTTCCCGACACTGAGGCCGTGGAACGTCGAGCTGCTGCGCTGGCCAAACTGTTCGAATGATCCGAACAACCCGACCGGACTCACGTGAGTTCGAAGTCACGCTCATGGGCCCGGGCACCGGCGAATCCCTCGTGGTCCATATGGGTGACAACCGGTGGATGATCGTCGACTGTTTCGTCGATGGCGAATCGGGCGAAGCAGCCCCCTTGAGTACCTGAGGAGAATCAACGTCGATCTTGATCGTGTCGAGGCCATTGTTGTGACCCACCTGCATATGGATCACTACAAAGCTATTTGGCGTGTGCACGAAGCTTGCCAAAAAGCACGATTGATCTTGAGTAGTGCCCTCACCGAAGCTGGTGCACTGAAGGTGTATGCCCAGCGTCCAGAGAACGAACTCTACGGGACGCTTCATGCCGCAAGTGCTCGCCAGCTGCCGGGCAACGAACCTGGGATGATCCGAGTTCATTGCGGATCATCTGTGCGAAACGCCGCCGCTTGTAGAGCGACCGCCATTGCGCCGACCCATGCTGCTTGTAACGATGCTGAAGCCCACATTGCTGGTTTAGCTGCGCGGGTGATCGAGGCTCGATCGTCGAAAGATAGGGCGGCTGCCCGAGTCAGGGAGATAACCAACGCTGGCGAGGTGGACCCGGACGCCGCCGGTACTGTCGCGGATTTGTTGCAAGCTGCAGACGATTCGATGCAAAAGGCGATGGCGGAGGCAGAGGGTGGTTTGCGAGACGAAAACCGGTGCTCCGTCGGAATTCACGTGCAGTTCTCGCCGGATGGCCCCGGTGCGTTGTTGGCAGCCGACATGGTCAGTCACGATCAATATGGCTGGCAAGCGCTGGTGAGCGAGAACTGCGTTCAACCATGCGGCAAGGTATCGCTGCTCAAAGTTCCGCATCACGGGAGCGAGCGCAACGATTGCGGCGAGCTGTGGGATCGATGGGTCGATGCGGGGGCGGTGGCGCTGGTGGCACCCTTTCGGTCGAGCGGGCTACCGCGAGATAGCGATATCGCTCGAATTCAGCAAAGAAGCGGCTCGATCTGGCAAGCGGCTCCGTCCAGTCGCGCTCGTGACGTTGTCGACGGTACTGACTCGACTCCCAAAACGGGAATCGTGCAGGCACGTTGGTCGCACGCGACGAGTACCTGGACATTGGCAACCGATGGCCCGGCGTTTCGACACCGGGTTAGTACTCCCCACCCCTAGATGCCACCCTTATGAAAGAAAAGTGGGGTTTACTTTCATAAGGGTGAGCCTTAGTAAAGACCTCTTTCGTAAGGAAAAACAAGAATCCCGGTGTCCGGGCTGTCATCAATGAATCACGGCGAGGTGGACACGGTCCCGAGACGGTGACGCCGCACCTCGGGTCGCTACTCGGCGGTCGTCGTGGTCGTGGCGTTGGCGTTTGCTGCCGTGGTCTCGGTTGACTCGCCAGCGCCGTCGGCGGTGGTCGTGGTCGCACCATCTTCACCGGGGAGGTCTGTGGCGCCCGTGTCGGCCGAAGCTCCTGATGCCGAGTCGGCTGAGCCGCCGCTTGCGACGGAGACGAGGTCGATGATGAAGATCAGGGTCTCATCGGCCTCGATGCCCAGATCGGACGGTGGCGGACCGGAGAACACCGCTGATGGCGGTGCGACGATCGTGCGGCGACCGCCCTCCTTCATTCCGACCATGCCCTCTGACCAGGCCTGAACGGTCTCGTCAAGCGGTACGCGGATCGGCACACCTTCGTTCCATGTCGAGTCGACGATCTCTCCGCTGCTCGCAGCGACGGCGATGAACTGGATGTAGACAACGCTGCCCGCCACCACTTCGGCGCCTGAGCCATCGATGTCATCGATCTCGGTCAATTCGGTCGGGAGGGGGTCGGGTACGACGGGGTCTGGCTGGCCGCGGTCTTCGACGACGGCGACTTGATCTTCGCTCGGTGGCGACTCGACTTCCAACAGGTCCACCCTGAAGACGAGCGTCTCACCGGGTTCGATCGTGCTGCCCGGCTGCGGCGTGTCGCCGTAGGCGAGTTCGGCTGGGATGACGAGCTCGCGGGTGCCGCCAACTTTCATGCCGACGAGGCCCTGGCTCCAGCCCTCGATGACGCCATCCAAGCTGAAGGTGGCTGGCTGGCCGCGGGTGTAGCTCTCATCGAAGACCTGGCCGGTGTTGGCGCCCTTGCCGACATAGTTGACGGTGACGACCGAATCTTCTTTCACCTCGGCGCCGTCACCGACCTTGACGTCGGTGATGGTCAACTCTTCGGGGACAGGATCGGGAATCGTGACCTCGGGCACATCGGCGTTGCTGGCCAGGTCGCTACTTGTCGCTGAACCGGCCGCAGCTGTCGTGCTTGAGTCTGAACTGTCTTCGTCGTCGCTCCCGCAGGCAGCGATCAGAAGTGATGTGGCGATGAGGATCGCAAGAATTCGACGCATGGCGAGCCACGTTACTGTTGTGACCCGCCACGCGTGGTGTCGGCGTGTGTTCGTTATCTGTTTGCCCGACGGCGGGCCCGGCTGTTGATCAGCGTCCCCAAGACGATCATGCCGCCGCCGAGGGCCAGGAGGAAGGGCAGGTGATCGGCGCCGGTGCGAGCGACCCGCTGTGGCAGCGAGGAACCGTCGTTGTTGTCCAACCTCTCGCCCCGCACGTCGGCCGAACGGCTGGTCGAAGCACCGCCACCGAAACGACCCCGGTTGAGTGGATCGTTCGGGTCTTTCCAGTCGTAGCCCAACATCGCCTCAACGACATCGGGGAAGCCATCCCCGTCGGTGTCGAGGTCGGCGGCAGGCTTGGAGTTGGGGTCGTTGGGGTCGAAGCCGAGCTTGGTTTCGATCGTGTCCAACACCCCGTCGCCGTCGCTGTCACCAGCCGTACCGCGGGTCTGCGCTGCGGTGATCGCAGCATTCGCCGCGTCGATCGCCGCCGCAACGGCGGGGTCGATGGTCGAGCCGTTACCGGCGACACCCGACGGGATCGTGGTTGCGGTGCCGGCGCCCGCCACTCCGCTTGGAAGACCGGTCGGCGGCAGGGTCGTGACGGATCCGGCCCCGACCCCCGTGTTCGGCTGGGTTGTGGCAGTCGCCCCGCCGGTCGCCGCGCCGACCTCACCAGCGCCGGTCGTCGCACCGACCTCGCCGCCACCGGTCGTCGTGCCACCGGTGGTCGTGCCGCTGGCTGTTGTCGGCGTCGAGGCTGGAATGCTGATGTAGGGGCACGACATCACACGGGCTCCGCCATCTGTGCCGGTTCCCGTGGCGGTGAGCTGATAAGCCCCCGGAGCAAGGTCGGGAATGGTGACCAGTCCGGTCACCACCCCACTGGCCGGAACGGTGAAGGTGCCGAGAGTGACGCCATTTGCCTCGATGACCAGCACCGTGCCGGGCTGGTAGCCGTACGCGTAGAACGACACCTGGTCACCCGGTTCGACAACGTTGGAGCCAACCACGGCGAAACCACAACCCAGATCGATGTTGCCAGCGACGCCTGTTCCGTCATCGATGGTCGAGTTGACAAACTCGAGGGTCTCGCCGTCGGTCGGGATCAGGGTGTACGAACCGCTGGCCGGGCTGTCGGTTTCGAATCCTGCCTGGCTGATCTCGACGATCGTGTACTCACATGCCACGCCGTCGGGCGACTCGGTCGGCAGCTCGAAGAATTCAGCCAAGCCTTGAGCGTTGGTGACCGCCGTCCGGTTGGACGGGCAGCCCGACACGTTGGTCGTCGCGACGAACACCCAGCCGCCGAGCGGAACCCCGTCATCGGCGCCGGTCTTGACGATGTTGACCGACGCGACCGGTACGGCAATCTCTTGGTTCGTCGCTGCGACGGTCGCTCCCTGCGGTTACGCCGGTCGATGGTGTGATGTCGGTCAGATAGCCGTCGGCGCCGATCTCGCTGATGGTGTAGGTGCAGGCCGTCCCGTTGGCGAGTGTTTCGACGACGTCGAGCGTGGCGAGGCCCGTCGAGTCGGTCATCCCGAATGCTGCGGGCGTACATCCCGCGATCTCGCCGTTGGCGACGAACACCCAGTCGCCGAGCGCCAAGGGCATCTCGACTCCATCGGGGTCAAGGACCGTCTTCTGTACGGTGATGACGCCGTCGACCGAGACCGAGTCGGCTCGGTTGGTGACCTGCACCGGCTGGGCGAGGCCTGTCAGCGTGCCGGTGATGGGTACGTCGGTGGTGACAAACCCTGCGGTGCTGACTTCGATCAGGGTGTAGGTGCATTGCTCACCCGCCGAGGAGATGTCGACGAGTGGTCCGAGCACCAATGAACCGTCAGCAGCGGTGACGCCCGCGGCGGCCGTGGTGCAGCCACTCATCGCCGACGTCGCCAAGAACGTCCATCCCGAGGCGTCGGCGACCGGTTGACCGAACGGGTCAAGCACGGTCTTTGCGACCGACAGGGTCCCGAGGGTCTGGATCTCGGTGTTGGTGATGATCGCCGCTGGGGCCCTGAGTGTCGTGGTCGGGTCGACGCTGAGGACGGGCGATCCGCTCACCTGGTAGCCAGCGGCGGGGATCTCGGTGATCGTGTACAGGCACTGCGTCCCAGCAGCTGTGACGTCGACCAGGCCCGAAAAGACGGCCAGTCCGGTGGCGTCGGTGAGCGCGACGCTGGATGGTGTACAGCCGGGCTGCGCAGAAACCGCGGTCATCGCCCATCCGGCGAGTCGGTCTGGCAGAGCGGAGCCATCGGCCGCACGGGCGTCCTTTTGCACCGAAGCGAAACCGAAGGTCGACACGGGGTCGGCTTGGTTGGCGAAGCTCACGGCTGCGGGCGGGTTGACGGGCCCTGGCGACGCACTGATCTGCGTCCAGCCCGATTGGCCCATCTCGGTCACCAGGTAGGTGCACTCGACGCCAGACGGGGCGATGTCGACCAGGTTGTCGAAGGTCGCTTGCCCGCTTGCGTCGGTGGTTGCGACGGCGGTCACCGTGCAGCCGTCTTGGGCGGATGCGGCGACAAAGGACCATCCGGCGAGGGCGGTGTTGTCGGGCTGCCCGTCGGGGCCGAAGGTTTCTTTGGTGACGTCAAGTGTGGTGAACGTGCGGACTTCGGTGTTGGTAAATGCTGCGTTGCCGCCGGCAGCGACGTCTTGGCTGGCGGGTGTGGCCGTGTAGCCGGGGCGGCTGATTTCGGTCACGGTGTAGACGCACGTCGGGCGACCGGTGGTGGCTGACTGGTCGACGAGGCCGGTCACCGTCGTTTGGCCGGTGTCGGTGGTGATGCCATAGACGGGGCCTTGGGTGCAGTCCGCGGGTTGGCCATCGGCTGCCTGGACCGAGAACACCCAGCCTGCCAGCAGCGGGTTGGACGTCCCCGGTGTGATCGCCGCTGCGCCGGTCGGCTGGACGGTCTTGCTGATGGTGATCTGGCCGGGTGTGGTGGCGGCATCCGCCTTGTTCTCGACACGGAGGAGCGGCGGCGTCGTGGCGTCCGGGAGGACACCGGTTGTGGCTTCGGTCCAGGTGGTCGTCCAGCCGGGGTGTTCGACCTCGGTCACGGTGTACTGACACGGGTTGCCGTCCGGGCTGATCGAGACGAGGTTGGTAAACGTCGCCAGGCCGTCGGCGCCGCTCGTGGCGATGGCGGTCTCGGTGCAGCCGTCACCGGTCGAGGTCGCGGTGAACGTCCAACCGGCCACGGCGTCACCGCTGGTGATGATGGTGCCGAGCTCGTCGATGACGGTCTTTGCACCTGGATCTCGCCGATCCGTTCCCGCTCATCGTTGGTGAACTCGGCGGTCCCGTCGATTGCAACCGCGGCCACCGGGTTGGTTGACACGGCGAACCCGGGTTGGGTGATTTCGGTGATGTCATAGGTGCAGGCGGTTTGGCTGCCGGCCGGCACGTTGATGACACCGGCGAACGTCGCGCCTCCGGTCTCGTCGGTGATCGCGTAGACCGGACCGGTCGTGCACGGTGCGGTGCCGGTCAGAGTGAAGACCCAGCCAGCGGCGGGGGTGCCGTTGGCATTGTCATCCCAGGTGGTGCCGTCTTGCAGGTTGACGGTCTTTTGGACGTGCACGTCACCGGTGGTTGCTTTGGCGGTGAGGGTGTTGGTGATCGTGCCAGCGTCGGTCGGGTCTGGGTTACCGGGGGTGACGCCGGTGTATGGCGCTCCCGTGACGGTGTAGCCGGGTCCGCGGACTTCGTCGATGGTGTAGGTGCAGGTGACGCCGTCTGAGTTGGTTGCGATCAGGTCGGTGAATTCGACTTCACCCTGATCGTCGGTGGTTTGGATGGCGGTGGTGGTGCAGCCCGATGTTTCGGCGATGGCGACGAAGGTCCAGCCTTCGAGGCGTGGGTCGCCGAGTTGCACTTGGTTGCCGTATTCGTCGTAGAGGTCCTTGTTTGCGGTAACGGAGCCGTAGGCGATCTTTTCGGTGTTGGTGATGTCGGGTGTGGCCGCTCGGGCTGGTGCGGTGAGCGGGTCGACCGGTGTGATCGCTGCGGTTGGTGAGCCGGCGACGGTGTAGCCGACCTCTGGTGCTTCGGTGATGACATAGGTGCAGTCATCTCCATCTGCGGTGGTCTTAACGAGGCCGGTGAACCACGCGACACCGTTTGAGTCGGTGACTGCGGTTGCCGAGGTGGTGCAGCCAGCAACGACAGGATCGTTGGTGGCGTGCATGATCCACCCTGACCGGTCCTCAGCTGCCGTTAGCTCGGTACCGGCGGAGTCGTACACCGATTTGGTGATGACGATGTCGCCGTACGTTGAGACGGTGTCCGCCTTGTTGGTGATGGTGTGTTCGGCGTCGGTCGCGACGTTGGTGCCAGCGGGTGCGGGGTCGACGTCGAATGGCAGCATGTCGTCGGTGGTGTAGCCCGCTTGTTGGGCTTCGGTCACTGAGTACACACAACGGTCGCCATCGGCGTTGGTTTCGACGATGTTTTCGAAGTGGGCGAGCCCATCGGTACCGGTCACCGCGACGGCCGGGTTCGAACAACCTTCCATGGAGGAGGTGGCGATGAACGTCCAGCCTTCGCGTGCACTTGGGTCGTCGTCGCCGAATGGGTCATCGACAAACTTCTGGATGTCGAAGCCAGACAAGCTCTGGTTTTCGGTGTTGGTGACGGTGACGGTTTCGCCGGTGGGGGTGTCCTGGGCGACCGGGTCCGCGGCAAACCCGGGTTCGGTGACTTCGGTAACGGTGTACTGGCAGGCGTGTCCGCTGGGGTGTTCTCGATCAGGTTCGTGAACACCGCAATGCCGTCGTTGTTGGTGATGGCATAGACGGGGCCTTGGGTGCAGTCCGTTGGCTGGCCGTCGGCGGCGGTCAGGGTGAACACCCAGTTGCCGAGCAGGTCATCGTTGTCTGTTGCGCCGAGCAGGTTGGTTCCGTCAGAGAGCGACACGTTCTTGTGAACGATGACCGAGGATTCCGTAGCGATCGGATCAGCGGTGTTCTTGACGGCCAAGGTGGAGCCGTCTGCTTCGTGGTCGGTGGCTGGGACGTCGCCCGAGATGGTGTAGCCGGGCAGTTCGACCTCGTCGATGTCATAGACGCACGTGTCGCCATCTGCATTGGTGTCGATCAGGTTCGGGAACGTCGCGGTCCCGTCGGTGCCGGTGATGGCGAGTTGCGAGGTAGTGCAGCCGTCTTGGTCAGAGGATGCGACGAATGTCCAGCCGGAGACGGCGTCGCCGCTGGTGATCGTGTTGCCGAGTCCGTCGACGACGGTCTTTTGTACTGTCAGTGAGTCGAGGGTCTGGTTTTGGCTGTTCTCAAACGCCGCTGTTCCGTCGACGGAGATGGTTCCGGCGGGGCTGTTGGTCAGGTCGTAGCCAGCTTGTTCGACTTCGGTGATGGTGTATTCACAGGGTGTGTCAGACCCCGCCGGGATGTCGATGACGCCGGTAAAGGTGGCGTCACCGTTGGTGTCGGTGAGCGCGTAGACCGGACCTGTCGTGCAACCGTCGACGGTGCCGGTGAGGACAAACAGCCAGCCGCCTTTGCGTGCGTCGCCGTCTGTGACGGTTTGGTTGTCGCTATCGATCACGGTCTTGTCGACGGTGATGTCGCCGGTGGTTGCTTTGGGGGTAAGGGTGTTGGTGATGGTCCCCGCGTCAGCTGGAGTGGGGCTGGTGGGTTGGATGGCGGTCAGTGGTGCGTCGGTGACGGTGTAGCCGGGTCCGCGGGTTTCGTCGATCGTGTAGGTGCAGGGGACGCCGTCAGTGTTGGTGGCGATCAGGTCGGTGAATGTCACGTTGCCGTCGCCGTCGGTGGTTTGGACCGCAGTGCTGGTACAGCCGGGCGTTTCTGAGATAGCGACGAAGGTCCAGCCCGCCAAGTCCGGCGCGGTCACAGGGTCGCCGTGTTCGTCGTAGAGGTCCTTGTGCGCGGTGATGGAGCCGTATGCGATCTTTTCGGTGTTGGTGATGTCGGGTGTGGCCGCTCGGGTTGCTGTGGTGAGCGGGTCGACCGGTGCGATCGCTGCGGTTGGTGAGCCGGCGACGGTGTAGCCGGGTTCGGGTGCTTCGGTGATGACATAGGTGCAGTCATCTCCGTCGGCGGTGGTCTTCACGAGGCCGGTGAACCACGCGACACCGTTTGAGTCGGTGACGGCGGTTGCCGAGGTGGTGCAGCCATCGACGACGGGGCTGTTGGCGGCGTGCATGATCCAGCCCGACCGGTCTTCGGCGCTGGTCAGTTCGGTGCCAGCAGAGTCGTAGACCGATTTGGTGATGACGATGTCGCCGTAGGTCGAGACGGTGTCTGCCTTGTTGGTGACTTGGTCTTCAAAGACGGTTTGGTTGTTCACCGCGTCTGGGTTGACCGTCAACGGCAACGCATCGGTGGTCGAGTACCCAGCTTGTGGCGCTTCGGTCACCGAGTACTCGCACTGGTCGCCATCCGCGTTGATGTCGACGATGTTTTCGAAGTGTGCGAGCCCGTCCGTGCCGGTGACGGCGACTGCTGGGTTTGAACATCCGGCCATCGTCGAGGTGGCGATGAACGTCCAACCCGAAGCATCAGCGACCGGGTCGCCTGCGGGGTCAAGGACGATCTTCTGAATGTCGAAGCCCGACAAGGTCTGATTCTCGGTGTTGGTAAACACGACCGGAGTCGCGCCCGTGACGGTGTCCTGGCTGGCTGATGGCGTGACCGCATAACCCGCCTGAGTGACTTCGGTGACGGTGTACTCACACGGTGTGGTGGAGCCCGGCGGCATGTCGATCAGATCCGAGAACACGGCGACACCGTTGTTATCGGTGATCGCGTAGACAGGTCCGGTCGTGCACGGCGCGGTACCGGTCAGGGTGAACACCCAGTTCCCGAGCAGCGCGTCGCTGTCCGTTCCGCCTTCGAGCAGGTCGCCGGTCGTTGGGTCGGCTGAGGGGTCGACGTTCTTGTACACGATCACTGACGACTCTGTCGCGATTGGGTCGGCGGTGTTCATGACGACCAGATCGGTGCCGTCTGCTTCCTGGCCCGTTGTCGGCACGTCGCCCGACACCGTGTAGCCGGGGATCGCAACCTCATCGACGTCATAGACGCAGGTCTCCCCGTTTGCGTTGACATCGATCAGGTTCGGGAACGTCGCGTCACCGTTGCTGTCGGTGACAGCGGTGGCCGAAGCGGTGCAACCTTCCTGGGTGGAGGACACCACGAAGGTCCATCCTGCGCGCTCGGCGGGTGCTGGTTGGTTGAGTCCATCGGTGACTGACTTGGAGACCGAGAGCGACCCCAACGTCTTGTTCTGAGTGTTCTGGAACGGAGCATCGCCGCCGACGGCCACTCCCGTCGCCGGGTTGGCGTCGACCTCGTACCCAACCTGCTCAACCTCGGTGACGGTGTACTCACACGCAGTGTTCGAGCCAGCGGGCGTGTCGACGACGTCGGGGAACGTTGCATCGCCATTAGCGTCGGTGATCGCGTAGACAGGCCCAGCGGTACAACCCGCGAGTGCGGGATCGTTCACGAGCGTGAATATCCACCCGCCGTTTAGAGGATCGCCGTTTGCGAGCTGCGAACCGTTCACGACCACGGTCTTGTCGACGGTGATCGTGCCGGTGGTCGTACCGACGTTGGTGACGTCGTAGGTTGGCCCGGATCCCACGGCGTCCGGGTCGGCGGCGGTCGGCGGCGCGACCGTGTTGACGTAGCCGTCCTTCAGGATTTCGGTCACCTCGTACGCGCAGGCATCGCCAGTCGCTGAAGTGTCGACCACAGTAAAGGTAGCGAGCCCAGAACCGTCGGTGGTTGCGACGGCGGTTTGGGTGCAGCCCTCTTGCGAACTAGCAGCGACAAACACCCAGTTTGACGGATCACCGTCGCCGCCTTGGACCGTCTTCTGAATCGAGAACTCGCCGATGGTCTGAATCTCGGCGTTCGTTACGGTCGCCTGTGGCGCGGCGGGGGCGGGGTCCTCAGGTAGGACCGGCGTCGTTGGGTCCACGGTCACGTCATAACCATCGGGCACCTGTTCGGAGATCGTGTACTCACAGATGGTGCCGTCAGCGGTCTCCATGACGAGGCCGTCGAACGTGGCGATACCGGTGGTGTCGGTGAGAGTAACCGCCGTGGTCGTACAGCCCGACTGGCCGGACGACGCCGTGATCGCCCACCCCTCAAGGTCGCTCGGATCGGTCAGCAGCGTACCGTCAGCGGTCTCGACCGCCTTGTCCACCACGATCGAGCCGTAGGTCGCGGTGGCGTCAGCTCGGTTGGTGATCTTCGGAATGGCGGCAGAGTGCGGGTCACCAGTAGCTGGCACGCCCGACACGGTGTAACCCGCCTGGACGGCTTCGGTCACGGTGTACGTACATGCCGTTCCCGAGGGGCTGGTCTTGATCACGTCAAACAGGGCAATCCCGGTGCTGTCCGTGGTCGCGACGGCAGTAGGCGTACAACCGGGCTCGTTGCCGCTAGCGATGAACGTCCACCCACCGCGGAGGCCGGTATCGATCACACCAGAAGAGTTGTAGACCTCCTTTTCGACTTTGAATGAGCCCATCTCGAGTAGTTCTTGGTTGACGAAGGCGACGGTGTCGCCGGCCTCGGCATCGGTGAGGTCCGGGCTTGGCTGCGTCTGGGTGTACCCAGGCTGAGCAATCTCGACGATGGCGTACTGGCAGGTGGTGCCGGTCGGAGTCATAGCAACGACGTCGAACGAAGCGTCGCCGTTGGAGTCGGTAACCGCGTAGACCGGTCCCTGCGTACAGGCCGAGTCGGCCGTCGTCGTCGACAGCACGAACGTCCAGTCAGCGTTGATGTTGGCGGTCGGCACAGCGTCGCCGTTCTCGTCCACGACGCTCTTTGTAACGTCGATCGTGCCGGTGGTCGCGGCAGCATTCATGACGTCCGTATTCGGGTAGGGCGCTGTGTCGGTCGGGGTTCCCGTGATCGTGCCGGTTGGCGTCGTTTGCACATAGCCGGCCTGCGGGATCTCCGTGACGGTGTAGGTACACGGTGTGCCGCCTGCGGTCTCGGTCATGACCTCAAACCTGGCGATGCCCGAAACGTCGGTGGTGGCGACGGCTGAGTCGGTACATCCCGGAATGTCGGCTTCGGCGATGAATACCCAGCCTTCGACGCTGGCTGAGCCATTGACCGTCTTGGTGATCGTGAACTGACCCGTGGCGGTTGTCACCGGCGTATTGGTGATCGTGCCGACGTTCACCGCAGGGACGGCCGGGTTCGTGGCCGTCACCGTGGAACCGGTTTGAGAAAAGCCCTCGCGCGGAATCTCAGTGACGACGTATGTGCAGGCCGTGCCGTTTGCCAGCATGTCGACGAGGTTGCTAAATGTGGCCGTCGCCCCGACCGAGGTCGCCACCGCCGAACTGGTACAGCCCGCGACCGCTGGCGAGTTGGTTGCAACGAAGTAGAAGCCGGACGGGTCGCCTCCGCCGACGACGGTCTTGGTGACGGTGAGGTCTCCATAGGTGGTGCCACGGTTGGTGAACGTTCCGACGTTGTTGACCGAGCTCGTGATCGGATTCGGGTTGACGTTGTTGAGCGAGCCGCCCGATGCGGGGCTTCGTCTGAACGAAGCCCTGTTGCTGGACTTCGGTGATGGTGTAGAGGCAGTACGGGGTTTCGTCAACGGCGACTGGTGTGTTGGTGTCGTAGCTGTCGATGCCCTTGTCGATGATCGGGTCGAAGGTCGCGACGCCGCTTGCGTTGGTCGTCGCGATCGCGACGGGCGTGCACTTGGGGTTCGTCGATGTAGCGACGAAGGTCCAGCCCGCGAGCGTGCCCGATGTGCGGCTGCCAAGGTTTTGGTGACGCTCATATGACCCATCTCAGGCAGGTCATAGATGGCAACAGAGGCAGTGGACGCGTTGTTTGCAGGTACCGGGTCGTAGCGATCGTGACTTACATCGACCAGGTTGGTCTTGACTGCGCCATCAGGGTTCTTGGCGATCTTGTCGTCCCAGGTCCCTTGATGTCGAAGGCATAGTTGGCGCCCGCCGCTAGGTTGGCTGTGCGGGTGCAGGTGATCGTTCGGGCGGTCGAGTTGACCACGCAGTCCGATGGGTACTCGGTCGGTGTGAAGCCGTCGGGATAGGTGTCCACGACGACGATGTTCTTCGCGCCGTTGAAGGTGTAGCCGTCTGGATCCGTGCCCGTCGGGTTGTTGGTCGACGGTGAAACGTTGCTTACCTTGATCGTGTAGGTACTCGTTGCGGTACCTGTCGTGTTGCCGCCGCCGTCTCGTGTCCGCTTGGGATAATCGACGGTCTTCGTCGTGGTGAGGTCGGCCTCGCATCCGCCAGAGGGGTGATCGACACACTTCCGTTTCCGCCGTTGCCGTTGCTGGCGCCGTTTCCGGCGGAGCCAATGCTGGTGGATCCGGTCGGAGCCAGATAACTCCCCGGTGGGTAGAACGAGCCGCCTGCGCCACCCCGCCGCCGGAGTCATCCTGGCCCGAAAACCAGTTGTTGTCGTTGTCTGCGCCGCCTGCGCCCCACCGTTGTAGCCACCGCCACCGCCGCCGCCGCCAGCACCGGGATACAGGCCATCACGGCTCGCTACCGGTCCGTTGCCGCCGACCCCAGTGTGGATACGAAAACTGATGAGCTTCCGGAGCCTCCGATTCCGGCGGACGAGTTGCCGTTTCCGCCGTTTCCGCCGTTGAGGCCCGACGCAGTGCCGCCGTAGTTGTCGGTTGCACCGCCGTTGTTGCGACCGCCAGCGCCGCCACCACCACCTGCGATGAGGTAGTACACGCCGCTCCAAAGACACCGGTTGCCGCGCCGCCAGCGCCGCTGTCGTCGTGGATGCCAGCGCCAGCGCCATTGCCGCCCGTGCGACCGAACCCTCCCGTGTATCCGCCGCCACCGCTGGAGTCGTTGAGTCGTGCTCCTCCACTGCCGACTTGTACCGAGATGTTCGTCCCCGGCAGGACCTTGACCTGGTTCACGGTGACCCGTGCACCTGAGCCACCTGAACCCTGGCCGTCTTCTTCGCTTCCGCCACCGCCGCCTATGGCGACGATGTCGAGGTAGCAGACGTCACTCGGCACGGTGTAGGTCTGCCCGCCGCCGGTATATCCGTAGTTCGATGTCGGCGCAGTCGATGCGGGCAACGGCGCTAATGCGCCAGCCTGCAGGACGGGTGATACCGCAGCGAGCATGACTGCGACGACGGTCAACAGCGCGACCGTCGCGCCGCGCACGCGGAACGACTCCATTGAAATCCCCCCGCGCCATGAACCTAGCGGTTCAAACCTGGGCGCTGCCCTAGACGCACGTCACCTCCCCAGTGACGATCCCCAGTGCGTCCAGACATTCGGACGGTAAGAGCTAACGCTGTTCGTGTCAAGGAAGTGCCTGCGGTCAGGGGCAGAACTTAAGCAACGACGGAGACTCTGTTAGGGGAGCATCATTTTCAGACCGCTGACAGCCGAAGCACCTGCGTCATTATTCCCACGTCCGATCACAGGGGTTCGGACGTGTTGGGTCGCAACAGGGAGCGATCTCTAACGGGAATCACGGGGAGCAGGTGGGCTATCGCGCTTGCTGCCCCCAATAGCAGCCCCCTGAGCGTGATAGTCCCGCCGCGCACGCTACGAGTTAACACTGTTCGTGTCAACACACGTTCGCCGTGGCCACAAAGGCTTAAACCCTGCAGTCCACGGCAGGCGTTCTGCTCGCTGCGCGATTCGTGTTCGGCTGGGAGGTCGTCATGCCCCAGTCGAGTTTCGCGGACCACCCGAGCCGTCAAGGGAACGGTAAGGTGCACCGCTCGGCGTCCGTCTAGCACGAACGGCGGGGCACGGCACTCCAACAAATAACGACAACGCGCCTACCTCGGCCCATCGGAGCGGCATGCTCGGCCTCGACGCGCGGATCGCCGAGCACCGATTTCGATTCAAGGTCATTGGTTGGGTCAAGACGGCCGGTGGATCGATTCTCTGCAGCCGCATTCGCCACTTGATCGTTGCGGTGCCACAATGGCCAGTTATCTCGCAGGTTGACGCGTGCGTTGTTGACCCATGGGTGACTGGTTTGCTGGTGAAAGGCCCCCTGATGGAAGTAGACAACCGTGTGGCGGTCGAATCTCACGACGAGCCGGTTTTTCCACCAGTCTCTGTTGATGTGCCAGACGCGGTGGCGGTACCGGCGCAAGTGGTCTCCCACCTTGAACAGGTCCGCGAAGAGATGGGCCTCGACAGCGGCGATTTAGAGTGTCTTGATCTCCTGAAATGCAACTCGCCTGCTGAAGTCGCGAAGGTGATCGAAGTTCGGGGTTTCTTCGGTGGCCTTTCACCGTCCCTGTCCCTGGAAGCGGGTGAAGGGCCTGACGGACCGGCAAAGAAAATGCTTGAGTGGTTGGGTCGCCTGAGCTCAGTGGTCGGCTCGACGGCGATCGAGCACGTTGAGGACCGGGTCCGCATGTTTCTCCACTACCAAATGGGTGTGGAAGTAGACGCGTTGGTGCGCCTCGCCGGGCTACCGGAGGGTCAAGGCAGCCCGTCGTCCCGTGCTGAGGTCACGGCAATTCTGCGGTGTGACCCTCAAACCAAAGGCCTCTCGTGGTGTCAACTCTCTCGTGAGAGGTTGTATCGATCAGCCCAGACTGTGCGACACGTGCGATCTGTATTGGAGACTGCATTCGGAGTCGGGAAGCCTGTGTCGCAGAGCCTCGCTGTCATCGACAGTGTTGTGCACGTGGTGGGGAAGAGCGGGATGGATCTGGGTCTTGCTGCCAGGGTGTGGTCCGCCACAGGCGTCGACGGCAGGCAGGCATTATCGATACTGGCAGAGGGAACGCCGAGTATCGCCCGGCGGAGGTGCTACGAAGTTCTCAAGGAGTTGCCTGGAGCGGTCGACAACCACAAGGTGACAGACGTCGACTCCGCTGAGAGCTTCAGAGAGGTTTTGCGTGACTTCGGGCTAGAGGGACGCGAAGCCCACCTTGCCGGCTTGTTTAGGTCGGCATGGGCCAGCGGGTCAGATTTCTGGTTCGGGACGGCCGATGACGTCCCCGCGGATGCCGAGGCTGCCGCGCTGGCCCGTGGCGTTGCATCACAGATGTTGGTGGTCGAAATGACTCTGAGCGTCGAAGAGTTCGCGGCTCGCCGCCAGGTGAACGTCGATGACGTTTGGCGAGCGATTCAAAAACATGAGGTCGTTGTATACCGGGACGGAGAGCAACGTCTCTTGCCGTCATGGCAGTTCCAGAGTGACGAGGGCTCTGAGCTCCTCAGCGGACTGGGCATGATCACAGACCGTCTGTATGAAGCGCAGTTGAGCCCTGCGACGGCGAGCATGTTCATGGTTCGGCCGACGGATGCCCTCATCGACAATCACGGCGATCCACAGAGCCCTCGATCTTGGCTCGCTTGCGGTCGTGACCCCGTGGTGGTGGCGGAGCTCATTTCAGCGTTGGCTCGTTGAGCTCCTACTTCGACAGAAAACTGCCGGAGCCCGACGTGCACCGAATCAGGGGTGCGTGGGCCGATCGCGATGTGGTTGAGCTGCCCTCAGATTCTCGTCAGCTGTGGTACCGCATGTACCCACGGGGTGGCCCATATCCGACGGAGTGGAATGTCTTCAGAGACTATGGCCCTCTTCCTGGTGGCGGGCGTTTCGATCCACACGGTGGGAAGCCCGGACCGAGCGATCAGAACGTCCTGTATCTCGCTGACTCGATCACCACGGTGATCGCTGAAGGTTGTCAGAGCGCCTCATCGATCCAGCCGATACCCGTGACCGGTACATCGCCGAGTTTCTATTGGAGGAGTCGGTGCGTGTCCTCGACCTCCGCGGAGCGTGGCCCACACGAGCTGGGGCGAGTCAGCTTTTGGTGGCGGCCAACCACTCGCGTCCCCAACGTTATGCCCGGGTGCTGTACCGGGAGTATGTCCGGTCAAGCCCAAGACTGCTCGACGGCGTGATGTGGCGTTCGTCGATGGACGGGAATGGTCGGTGCCTCGCACTTTGGAACTGCGAGTCCGCGCTGCCAGCAACACCTGATCAGGATCGTTCCTTGGCGGACCCAACGCTGCGACGAACCGTCACGCGTGCTGCTGGCGAACTCGGCTACGACTTGGCAGCCCTGACAACCCTCACGATGGGCCCATAGCCTTCGGATGAGAGCCTGGGGCCAGCACTCGCGCCGATCTTCCGATCCGCAAGTTTGAGTTGGGCCGCGGCTCTGTAGCAACACGTCCTGCGACCGCCCCGAACAATCTCAAATTCCGACAGTGGTGCTGACTCCTGATTCCGGACACCGTCCCGCCGGGACCATCGATTTTCTAAGAGCTACTGCCGAGACATGCGGCCGTTGCAGCGATCGGGTTCGGACGGACGGGCTTGGCGCCTCGTCTCGTCGATGCCTCGCTTGATCCGGGAAGGTCTGCGGTCCGGCTACCAGGTTGGTTCACGCGCCTAGGCCAGCGCTTCACCTGAGCGGCTGCGCCAGCCCGATGACGATCCCTTCGGGACCGTGCAGATAGCAGAGTCGATAGACATCGGCGTAGCGGGCGATCTCACCGGCTAACTCGCCGCCCAGTGCGCACAGTCGTTGGACCATTGCGTCGATGTCATCGACTTCAAACATGATTCGGCGATAGCCCAGCGTGTTCGCAGGAGCGCCGTAGGGCAGGGTGCGTACGGCTGCAGGAGATCGGTATCGCGCGAGTTCAACCCGCCCGTCACCCGTAGGGATACGCATCATCGCGATATCAACCACCTGCTGGTCGAGGCCGACGACGCGGGCAGCCCAGTCGCCGTCGATCAGCGCTGTCCCTTCCAGCTCCATGCCGAGCGCCTCAAAGAACTCGATCGCCCGGTCCAGGTCCTCGACGACAATCCCAACGTTGTCCATCCTCAAACCCACAGAATCCCCTTCTTTCACGGCTGCTTCTCTCTGGCGGCTCGCTGCGGCGCACCGCCTCGATGTCTCGTCAAACCCGCAGCCGCCCGCCGAGTTGACCGACCAGGCTGATCCTGGTCGCTCGCTACGCTGCGCAGGCGGGCTGCCCTCCGTCACGGCAGATCCCCGTCGAGGCCGCCCAAACGAGGGCCCCTGTGCCGAGTCGGCGGGCGTTACTGCCGCGCGCGTCAACTACGTCCACCTCATAGGGATCGAAGCTGCCATCGGCCGTGATCAGCGTCAGTGCTTCGAGCTGCGCCTGCGCGATGAGCATCCGATCGAAGGGATCGCGATGGTGCAGCGGAAGCGTGGGGAGCCCGCTCCGCATGCTGGACCGAGATGCCCAGCGGGATGAAGCCCCCCGACACCAGCGCGCCGGCGAGCCCGTCGGGTGTCGTGAGCTTGCCCAGTTCCCGCTTGATTCCCAGCTCCCAAGGAGTAACCGCCGAAAAGAAGGCTTCGTCGGCCTGCTCGATCACCTTGCGGGACCGCTCCCCGAGGGAATCGTTGTCTTCGAGCCACCACAGGGCGACATGGCTGTCGAGGAGGATCCTCACGTCGTGTTCCCAGATGCGGAATTCTCGAACATGGCTACGACCTCTGCGTCGGAAGCGACTGCGTCCGCGCTGCCACGAACGCGACCCGCCCAATGGCCGGGCACCCGAGTAGGTCGCTCCTGTGTCCAGGGAACGATCCTGGCGACCGGATGCCCGTTGCGAGCAACGATCACCTCGACGCCCGCCTCCGCGTCGCGGATCAACTCCGACAGCCGCGACTTGGCATCGTGTGTGTTCACTACTCGAGTCACCATGGTCCTAGCTTAGCTAAGGCCGTGTTGCGGGATTCCTCGAGTACGCAGCCAGTTGTACGGGCCCTCGACGGTTACGCGGCGGCTGGGGGTTCCAAGCGGGTCGTCGAACGAGTCGCCAGGACATAGCGACCCGCCCGAGGGCGTCGACGTGGCTCCGTGCGCGAGGTCGGGAGGCGGGTCTCGGGGTCGACGCCGTAGAGGGGCCAGGCGGCTGCCGAGGCTGCCGCCCGGTCGCGTGCACGAAACGCCGAGCGCAGCGCTTCCTGGGTTTTGTCGGAGACAGTTGTCGGGTCCGGGACGTTGCGCATCCAACGATCGGCGCAGATGAAGGCGAGTCGCCCGTCGGAGGCAAGAAGCGAGAGACCTCGCTCGAAAAAGCCAACGAAAACATCGGCCCTCCCTCGCATGGTCGGAAGCCTTCGTCTGTAGGCGTTGCTGACCTCCCTGGGGACGTCCTCGAGTCGCAGGTACGGCGGGTTACCGACCACGAAGTCGGCCTCGAACCCCCGGTGGTCGGCGAGGAGGAAATCGTCAGTCAGGACCCACTGCCCGCACAGTCGCTCTGCGACATCCAAGGGCTCTCCAAGTTCGAGCAGCTTGTCCATGACAGCCTTGCGTGTGTGCTCGGCATTGTGTTCAAGCAGGTCGAAACCCCGGATTGCGTGGTCAAGGTCCCCGAGGCTGCGGCCAGCGTGCGAGCAGGACCGTGCCAGCCGTTCCACGATCGGGATCATGAAGGCGCCATGGCCACACGACGGCTCAACAATCACCGAAGCACCGAGATCCTCGTCAGCCCGATACCCGACGATGTCAAGGATGAACTCAACGACCCATCGGCGGGTGAACACTTCTCCGTGCTCCCCACGAGGGTCAAGCGCCCAACTCGGCTTCTCCGCGGCTATATCCATCAACGTCAGCTGCGAAGCCCGGCTCACTTGGCCTTCTCCGCCGAACCCAAACTACAGCGCTGTGATCCCATGCGCCCGGACGCTACTCATCCGGTGTGACATCGGTCGGCGAGCACCCTACGAACTCGACGGGTCACGAGAACCAGCCGACACTCCTTTTCGTGGTCTATTGCGCCGGACCGCATTGCTACGCGGCCGACAAGGCCGGAGCCCGGCTCGCCCGCTTGGGTCGACATGTCAAGAAGATGATCGGTGGCCAGATCGGTTGACTCGACCAAGGTTTTGATCTGGTTGCGTCGTGACGGCTCGATCCGCAGGGATGGTTGAGTGAGCGCCGAACGGAAACAACAGATCACGTTGGGGAAGTTCCAAGCCGTCGATATGCATGTTGCCCGCATCATCGACGCCGAGGTGGCGCAAGGCACCCGGCACCCGGCGCGGGTGATGCGTTTGGACGTCGGCCTGTTGGGTGAACTGACGTCGGTGGGTCAATTCGCGCTGGTTCAAGCGGTCGACCTGGTCGGCCGCAATGTCGTGGTCTGTGTCAACCTCGGCACCCGCGAGATGGGACCGTACATCTCTGAAGCGCTGGTGCTGGGCGCACCGCACCCAGACAGCACGAATGAACAAGCGCAGGCGACGCCGCTGTACGTCGCCGACGCCGTGCGGCCCGGATCACCGATCTTTTAAGACCTACTGCTGAGACATGCGGCCGTTGCTGGCGAGCGGGTTCGGACGGACGGGCCTGCCGCCTCGTCGCCCCGATGCCTCTCGGGTTCCCGTCCTGTGATCACCGAGCGGAGCGAAACGCTGTTCGAAATGCGCGATGAGTTTGAGGTCGTGCGGCGAACCAGCCGGCGACTGCAAAGCGAAGTTAATGCAATGGCAAAACGCGCAGCATTTGTTGACAGATGCTGACGCGTACGTCACCATGCGCAAGTTCGACATCCCGAGTCGGACGCATAGGGACTGCGACAGGGTGCGGTCTCGTAGGGAACCAGGGGGGGACCAGCCAGAGGCTGTGCCCTAGGTTCGCCAGGGCTACAGCCTCTCCAAAGGGAGGCTTGTCCATCATGAATACCCCCGTCGCCCGTGCGCATCGCTTCTCGGGCCTACTCGGCGTCCTAGCCATTCTCAGCGCCATCCTCATGGCACTACCCGTTACTCCAGCCGCGCCGCTACCTCGGCCCGAGGCGGTAACAGTTGGTCCAACGTCGGCGGCGTCGGACACCGTTCCCGATGGTGCTTGCTATGCAGCGATCAACGCTCGGAGTGCCCCAGCGACTGGCGGTTCCGATGGCACCGCGGGGAACCTCGGGACTAACGGGAACGGCGTCACCATCGACGCGGTGTTCCCAGTAGTGCCCGGCGAAAGCTACTCCATCTTCACCGAGACTGGCGGGGCAGGTGACGCCTTTAATCGCGATGGTGACGGTGGCACGGGTGGCGAAGCAGTAGCCGTCGCTTTTGGTGGCGCGGTCCTGGTAGCGGCTGGCGGCGGTGGCGGTGCTGGTTCGTCGACCGGGTTGGCGAGCGGTAGAGGCGGCAACGGGGGCCATGCCGGAGTGCCCACGGGGTGGGGGTTTTTCCGGGAACTGCTGGGGGCAATGGCGTTTCTAACGGCTCAACTGAGCTCTTCCCGGGCGCAGCGACCGATCACGGAGGACAGGGTGGGTCTGCCAACGGCACCGCAGGGCGGGGGCGTTGGTGGACGGGAGCCCAGGCGGTGCTGGTTCTAGCGCGCGTCCGCGGGCTTGGGCCAAGGCGGGTTCGGCGGGGCCGGAGACAATGGTGTTGTGACCGACGGGCCAAACGGTGGCGGTGGCGGTGCTGGTTACAACGTTGGTGCTGGTGGGGGCGGTGGCGGAAACAATAACGGCACTGGTGAGAACCGCGGGGGCGGGGGTGGGGTGGCAACTCCTATGTAGATGCCAGCGCTAACTCAGTGGCCGCACCCTGCACCTGATTAATGCAGTCGCAAATCCACCCGGTGGAAGCAACGATTCCGCGCAAGCATCAATCGAGTGGGTGATGTGCAGGTATGACCTGCAAGTGACCAAGACCCCCGTCGCGACACCGATCACCGAAGGGGCAAGTGCAGAGTGGACGGTGTCGGTCCAGAACAATGGCCCTGACGACATGTCGACGAACACCGCCGGTGCGACAGCGACAAATTCGGACACGGTGGTCATAACCGACAACCCGAGCTTTACCTACACGCTGCTTGATGTTCCCGGCAACTGCTCGACCTCACCGGGCAATCAGTTCCCTGTCACCTGTTGGGATATCCCTGCAGGAGACTTCATCTCGCTAACAGTGCGTCACGCAAATGCGCAGGTCTCCGAAAGTCCGCTCCAAAACACGGCAACGATCGACCCTCAGCGAGACGCGGATATCGGATTCGTTGGCGACATCGTGGGCAACAACGAGGACAACACTGGCAATGACATCGTCGTCCAGGCGGCGGTGGAGTACTCGACGATCGACATTGCAAAGACCGTTGACGGCGACGACGGCACCCCAGATGCGACGGATCTGGGGGTTGGGACTTTACGATCACACCGAACCCTGCCAACGCACTCTGCTCGAACGATCAGGTCTTCACTGCAAGTGACGGCACGGTGTCGCATGAAGTCATTGCTCGCGAGTGACGGCACCCAATGCTCGTACACGGTCACTGAGACGCAAGTGAATGGCTACACAGTTAGCCCCGCATCCGGGTCTATTGACGTAACCTTCACCGATACGGATCCGTCGCTAACTGTTGCCAACTGGGTCCCCAACCCAACGACTCTCGCGTTTAACAATGCGAAAGACCTGGCGCCGAAATACGGCACCATTCAGGTCCGCAAAACGGTCGTGACTGGTGACACGCCGCCGGTAACGATCTTGCCGGGTGGAACCGCCAACAATGCCCTCGCTGGTTGGGAGTTCACACTTGAGTTGGCAAGCGGTCCCGCCGGCGAATGCTCGCCAACGCTGACGGGCTACACCAGCAACACCGGCTTGCTCACATTTGACGTCGTCGAGACAACCGGCGGCCCGGTGAACGATCTGAACACGAACCAAGAATGCGCCTACACCGTTTCGGAGACCGTCCAGAACGGGTACACGATCACGACCTCGCCCGCAGGGAGCAATCAACCCGGTGGCAAACAGTGTTGTGTCAGCCGAATTCACCAACACAGCCACCCCGGGGGTCACGTTCACCAACGTCACGATCAAAAGACGTTGTACGGGGACGATGGGTTGCTCGTCACGGCGCCTGACCTCGACCTGTCTGGGTGGAGCTTTGACATCACATCAGCAACGTCGGGATGCTCTGGCTCGGGTGGTGCGCCGCTTTCCGCCGAGACGGGCACGAACGGTGAGGTAGTGGTCCAGGTCGTGGACGCCATCGCCGGTGGGACGCAATGTGACGACTACGAAATCACGGAGACCGGTGGGAGCGCCGGGCCATACACCCAGACGACTCCGGCGAGCGGCCTGCCGTTGACGGGACAAAACCCAGCCGCTGACGGGTCGACGGAGTTCGCTTTCGTGAACCGCCTCGATGTGGCGCCCGTCTACGGTGACCTTCAGATCATCAAGAAGCTGAAGGACCAAAACGGCAATGACATCACCAACCCGGATCCGACGCTTCTTGCCAACTGGAAGTTCAACGTCACATCGAACAACACGGGCCTTTGTCCTTCGCCCACCGACGGGCCGTTCCTGACCGACCTGTACGGCAAGGTCAACGTCCCTGTGCTCGACAAGACAGGTGGTGTCTACAACGGCCTCACGACCGGCACCCAATGCCAGTACACCATCACTGAGGTTCAACAGGCTGGTTACGACGTCGTCTCGCCTGCAGGCGGCGTCCAGAACCCGGCCACGGTCACCGGTGGCCCCTACACCTTCGTCAACCAGCAGTGGGACGGGGTCGTGATGGGCGCGATCACGGTCAACAAGACTGTGATCGACGCTGGCAACAACACGATCAGCCCCGGCTCTGCCAACCTGGCGCTGTTGGACTGGGAGTTCACAGCTACCTCGACCTCGGAACCGAGCTGTAGCACAGCTGTCGCGGCTACTACAGATGTCCAGGGGCACGCAACGATCAACGTGGTGGCCTACACCGGCGGGAACAATCCGGCCGACTGCACGTACACGGTGACTGAGACCGCTGGTCCTGCGCCCAATGGACTCACGGGATACACGACGACCTACAGCCAGGATCCGGCGACGTTTGCCTTGTCGGAGGGAACGCCTACAGGGACCCTGGCGGTCGAGAACAAAGCGGACGCGGTGACGTATGCCGACCTGACGATCAACAAGACGGCGACCGACGGGTTCGACAGTTCCGATCTGCCCGACGACGATGACGGCTGGGTGTTCCTCATCACGAGCACCCAAACTGGCTGCACCGCTGGGCCAACCGTCGCAGTGTCCGATGCGAACGGTGAAGCCTCCGTCAACCTGATCGAAACCACCGACGGCACCATGGCATGCAACTACACCGTGTCTGAAATCGAACAAGACGGCTGGATGGTCGACGCCAACGACCAGTCCGTCGACCTCGCCGCTCAGCCAACCGTGGCGTTTGAAAACACCCTGACCGCAGTCAATCGACCACCGGTAGCAGAGAACGACACCGCCACGACGTCAACAAATACGGAGGTGACCACAACCGTCACGGCCAACGACAGCGATCCCGACAACGACACTCCGCTGACGGTCACAACTGCCACGAGTACAAGCGCCGAAGGAGGGGCCGTTTCGTGTTCGGGAACGACCTGCACCTACACGCCGCCACCGACCGACTTTGTCGGAACGGATACCTATACCTATGAAGTGTGTGACCCCGACGGGCTGTGTGACACGGCGACGGTCACCGTTATTGTGACGCAGAGCAACGTCGACACTGATGGTGACGGTGTGCCCGACTGGGTCGAAGTCATTATGGGCACCGATCCCGACGACCTGAATGATGTCGATCTGTCGACGGACACCGATGGTGGCGGCACCCCCGACTGGATCGAGATCATGCTCGGTCTGGACGTGGATAACCCTGGTGATGATCCGTTTGACCCTGCCGCTGTAGCGGGGACCGACACTGATGGCGATGGTGTGCCTGACTGGGTCGAAGAGGTCATGGGAACTGACCCCGATGACCCGAACTCGGTCGATCTCAGCACCGACACTGACGAGGGCGGTACTCCCGACTGGATCGAGATCATGCTCGGCCTTGATGTCGACGACCCGGCGGACGATCCGTACGACCTCAGCGCTGTCTCGGGTACCGACACCGATGGCGATGGTGTGCCTGACTGGGTGGAGGTCATCATGGGCACCGACCCAGATGATCCCGATTCTGTCGACCTGACTACAGACACCGACAACGGTGGCACGCCTGACTGGATCGAGATCATGTTGGGCACGAGCACGACCGACCCGGCAGATGACCCGATTGATCTTGGGTCGACGGCAAACACCGACACCGATGGTGACGGTGTACCCGATTGGGTTGAGGTCATCATGGGCACCGACCCAGATGATCCCGATTCTGTCGACCTGACTACCGACACCGACAACGGTGGCACGCCTGACTGGATCGAGATTGCCTTGGGTCTCGATATTGATGACCCGACAGACGATCCGTTCAACCTTGGTGACGTGGCAGGCACCGACACCGACGGTGACGGTGTGCCTGACTGGGTTGAGATCATCATGGGTACCGACCCTGAAGATGCCAGTGACGTCGACCTCAGCACCGACACCGATGGGGGTACGCCCGACTGGATCGAGATCCTGATGGGGCTCGACATCGACGACCCAGCGGATGACCCGTTCGATCTCAGCGACATCGCAGGTGTCGATACCGATGGTGACGGTGTGCCCGACTGGGTTGAGATCATCATGGGTACCGACCCTTCTGACCCCAACGATGTCGACACGACCACTGATACCGACGGTGGTGGTACGCCTGACTGGATCGAGGTGATGCTGGGGTTGGACATTGACGATCCGACTGACGACATCACGATCGGCAGCAGCGTCGATACCGATGGTGATGGTGTGCCCGATTGGGTTGAGATCATCATGGGCACCGACCCGACAGATCCTGACGACTACGACACCAGCACTGACACTGATGGTGGCGGCACGCCTGACTGGATCGAGATCGCCCTCGGCCTCGACATCGACGATCCCTCCGACGACATTGCGACCGGCGGGTCCATCGATACCGATGGTGATGGCGTTCCCGACTGGGTCGAAGTCGTCATGGGTACCGACCCGACCGACCCCAACGACGCTGATACGACCACCGATACTGATGGTGGTGGCACGCCTGACTGGATCGAGATCGCTCTCGGCTTGGACATCAACGATCCGTCCGATGACGACACCGTTGTCGGGTCGGGCGTTGACCCGAACGCCACGCTTGGTTGTGGGTTCAAGGTCGTCGGCAGCAACGTGGTCGAACCAGGTTCTGTAGTGGCGATTTCGGCGCCGGGCTACATGCCTGGGACCCCGATCGTCATCCAGATCAACCCGATCCTGGCGTCAGCAATCGTCCCGGCGAGTGGTACCTACCTGACGACTGTGGTGATCCCCGAGCTAGCGGCTGGCTCATACCAGCTCTCGGCAACGGGCACCGGGTCTGATGGTGGGGCCAGAGTGTTGACCTGCCCAGTCGTGCACATCGGCCAAGCAGGTACCGGAGCGACCACCGCTGGTAACACGACCGGCGGCGCGACGACTGCTGGCAACACGACCGGGTCTTCAACCAATGGCGGGGCGACCAACGGCGCCACCACCAACGGTGGAACCGGCGGTGGAATCGGCGGCAACACCAACGGTCGGACGACCGGCGGTGCTACGGGGGTTGGCGGCACCACTGGTGCTGGCACAACGAGCGGGAGCGCCACAGGCGGAACAACCGCTGGCTCCACAGGAGCCAGTTCGACCGGAGGCACCACGACCGCTGGCTCCACAGCGGGGCGCACGACATCGGGCTCAACAACCGGCACGTCTGGATCCACGACGTCTGGTTCAACGAGGCGGGCGGTGGCCTTCACCGGGTCTGACCCGCTGCCACTGGCACTGTTTGGCGCTGGGCTTCTGCTCGTCGGTTTGAACATCGCCGGTGTCGTCCGACGACGTCGAAACGTCAACCAGCGGTAGTTGGGGGTTATGACGTAGCAGCGGGTGTGCGTTCTTGCGCCGCCCGCTGCAACGCGTCCCATAGGTTGTGGTGTTAGCGACGGTTCGGGCAGCGGACCCGTCGGATCGGTGGACGACTTCACTGTTCTGTCGCCCGTACTTCGACTCGTGGAACGAGCTGATCCATGAAGCTCATTGAAGGAGCAGAGGCATGAAGCCCGCGTTTTCCACCCTGCCAAGCGGACATCGACGCTGGTCTCCGGTCGCGCGGCTCGTCCTCTGCGCGGCCCTGGCCTATGGCGTGGTCAGCTGTTCCGACGACTCGGACTCAACCGTCACCGACACCAGCACAACGGTGCTGACGGCGTTGTCCAAAGGCTTGGCGCAGACGCCAGCCGAACAACAGGCCGCTGTCGAACAGCAAGCATCCGAACAGCGCCGCATCAATGCAATCACCACCGACCTCACGGCGATGCAGACCGAATGCGACGCTGGCGACCAAACACGTTGCGCCGATTTCGACAAGATCCTCGGCCAAGTGTGCGACGAACCCAGCTTGGTCTCGGTCTGCGCCGACTTCGGCGGGGAGTCGAGCACCGCACCCTCATCCACCGCGGCCAGCACCGGCAGAACGGCACCGCCCGAAGTCACTGGCTCATCGACGACCGTGACGACGACCGCCAGCTGAACGCCGCGACGTGGGGCGACTCGCAAACGCAGCAGATCAGGAACGGCGACTGATGGCTCGGGCAGAGGTTTGCAGTGTCGACGCCTATCGGCTCCGGCAGTTGGCCGGAACGACAAGGCGCGAGCTGGTTGACGCTTTGTAAGCTGCACGCATGTCCAAAACCGGAGATCTGAAAGTGTCCTCTCGCGGTCAGATGAGTCTACCTGCGAGCGCCCGCAGACGATGGGGCCTTGACGAAGGTGGCGACGTTGGCTACCTCGATCTCGGGGACGCCGTCTTGCTGGTTCGTGGCGGTATCAGCGAGCTACGGACTGCCCTGTTGAACTCGGTGAACGACGCCGATTGGGCCGATGCTCGCGCTGGCTTTGGGGACGACGACCTGGCAACTCAGTGATTCAACTCATCGATGATCGCTTGCTTGGGGCGGTGTTGCTTGGAGAACCACCGCCCCAACCAGATGCGGAAGTATTTACGACCGGCTACTGGTATGTCCGGCTGTGTCAAGCGGTTCTGAATGCGTCGGATCGCCCAGGTGCCTTGTCTGGACCGTTCCTCGATCTTCCGGAATCGACCAGGCAGCGGGCCGTCGGCGCGCTCCTCCAGCTGCCTGACGACATCGGATTGGTCAGCCTGCGTGACCTCGCGCCAACGACTGCCAGCCTGCGCGCCCGCCATCGACTCAACATCCTCAGCATCGAAGCCGTGGCTGCGGCAACTCATCTCCAAGCATGCGTCTACCTGTCCACGACATCTCCCCGGCTTGAGGCAGCTCTCGAGAGCGAAGGATGTCAATACGTCGTCGTCTGAGCGACGGAATCGCTCAACGGGAGCCGCGAGGAAGGTTCCATCACACGACACCCTTGACACCGCAACTGCGTTTGCAACTGTGGAAGGCGACGATCAAGAGATGGTGACGGGATTCCGAAGAGGTCGAGATCCCTATCTGCCGCGCACCCACATGCGCCGAGTGCACCGAACACACCGATGGGGATGGTGGTGGCGGCTACGGGTAACAGCCCATTCGCGCTCGGGGCGGTGGGTGTCGGTCTGCTTCTGCTTGGAGCGTTGTTGCTCGGTCTGGCTCGAAAGCGTCGAGCTTTCGATTGACGATCCGGGTGCGGCGGTTCTGGAGGTTTCAATCGGAGGTTGGTTAGGTCGCTTAAGGTTCGTGGAGTGTTTTGTTGACACACTCCGCAATTTTGACCAACATCCCCTCAAGGCGTTTCATGTTTGCGACTTGGGGGGTCGGGAACTGAAATGCCGATTGGCGACCGGGCTGGCGTTTTCGGCCCACAACGAACGACGGCGACCGTTCAGGGCGGCTCCGTCCAACTGGGAGGAGGCATAGCTGATGAGGCTATGGAATTTTGGCGGCGTTCGCAGACCACTTGCAGCGCTCACGGCCCTTTGTTTCGCTGCGGCGTTGTTGTCGTGGATTGCGGTGCGCGACGAAGCTGGCGCGAACGCGGCCACGCAGACCATGACTTGGAGCAGGGCGTTTGCTGAGATGCAAGATGCCTGTCCTGTGGGCGTGGACAACGACATGCACGCGACTTTTGGGGTCACCTATCCGACGGAGACCGTCGCTGGTTCGACCTACCAGATGCTCATTGAGCTACAGAACGTTTCTTGGAATGACTGCGTTTCATTGACGCAACGTGACTACAACTCGATAACGCTGCAAGTTCCCATGCCCGACGGGTCAACCTGTGCCGTCACCTACTCGGGAACGTGGCACGACAACAGCAGCTACACGGTGAACCAGACTCAAACTTGTACGTTCGTTGCCCCGGCCGCGGGGTCCCAAACCCACAGCCTGACGAACGGGATTTCGGGCAGTTACGACGGTAGCCATGGCACCGGGGTCATCGTCTTTGATGGAGGTGGTAGCACGACTGGTACGAACATCACTTTTGCGTCAATTGCTGCCCCAGTTTTGAGAGATGACATTGCCGTCATCTACTACAACTCCCCAACGGTCATTGACGTCCTGGGCAACGACACGCTCACTGGTTGCGCGGAGGATTGGAAGGTTTCCGCAGTGACCGGTGACGCGATCGTGACAAATGGCGGGCTTGACATCACCTATCCGATGCCCTACCCGAACGATGTCCTCGGAACGGACACCGTCACCTACGAGGTCACCTGCCCGACAGCAGAGGCCCTGTTGGTGAGCGGCGGAGCCACGTCCGCAGACGTCAACATTACGATCCTGAACCGGCCACCGACAGCTGAGGACGACCTGGCCACAGTCGTCTCAGCTGTGGCTACCAATATCAACTGGCGGGGTAACGACTCCGACCTCGATAGCTTCGACACCATTTCAATCCTGTCGTTCCAGGCCACCAGCGCCAACGGCGGGACCGTCGTAGACAACGGAAACGGTACGTTCACCTACACCTCGCCCGCCGGATACACCGGTACGGATACGTTCACGTACACGATCACCGACGAGGCTGGGAACACGAGCACAGCGGTGGTGTCGCTGAACGTGACCGCGGCCACGACGACGACAACAGCGCCGACGACCACCACGACGACCGGTGTTGAGACGACGACCACCACGACTGCTGGCGGTACCGACACCTGCACGATCGACTCGCTCGACACTGATGGCGGTGGCGTTCCGGACTGCGTCGAGGCCATCATGGGCACCGACCCGGACGTGGCAGCAGATGATGACCCGACGATCGACACCGATGGCGACGGGGTGCCGGACGTCGTCGAGATCATCGCTGGCACCGACCCAGAGGACGGGACCGATGTCCCATCCGGCTTGAACGGAACCGACACCGACGGTGACGGATACCCCGACTGGGTCGAAATCCTCGCTGGCACAGACCCCGAAGATCCAGATAGCACGCCAGCGACCGACGGTGACACCACCGACACCGATGGCGACGGCGTCGCTGACTGGATCGAGATCCTCTACGGTTCCGACCCCGAGGACCCCGACAGCTTGCCGGTCAACATCGACTCCGATGGTGACGGCGTGCCCGACTGGGTCGAGATCATCATGGGAACCGACCCGTTCGACATCAACGACGTCGACCTCACCTCTGACTCCGACGGTGACGGCGTGCTCGACTGGGTCGAAATCGCAAACGGAACCGACCCCGACGATCCACTGGACCCGGGTGCTGACGAACTGACCTGCGGGCTTTCGACCGTCCAAGCGGGGTCAACTGTTCACGTGACACTGCCCGGCTACCTGCCTGGGACGGCGTACATGGTCGAGATCAACCCGACCATCGCGTCGGGAACGGTCCCGGCCGGAGCGACCTTCACCGTCGCTGCGCAGATCCCTGCCGACCTCGCACCGGGTACCTACACGATTAAGGCGACCGGCACGGGGCTCGACGGAGGCCTTCGGGTGCTGACCTGCCCGACTATCACCGTGACCGCTGCGGCGACCACGACGACCTCGAGCACCCCAACCACGGCGACAACCACCACAGCCAGCAATAACCAGACCAACAACGGGCGTGGTAACGGCTACAACCAGGGTGGCTACAACAATGGGGCCAACAACAATGGCACCAACAACACCTACACCACCACCGTGCGCTCGACCGGTTCTAACCAAACGGCCGGAACCACCGTCACCCCATCCCGGGTGACTCCGTCGAGCAACGCCGGAACGAATAGCACCGTGACCAACCGCACCTCCCGCAATGTGGCGTTCACGGGTTCGGCCACCGAGTTCATGCTCGGTGCTGGTGGCCTCATGCTGCTGCTCGGTGCCGGTCTGTTGGCCAACCGAGGTCGACGAGGCAGCACCAACGCCTAGAACACAACACGCTTAGGCGCTAGAAGCGGCCGTCACAGGGCACCCATCTGGGTCACTGTGACGGCCGTTTTGCGTCTATCGCCGCAGGGCGCTGTACACCTGATGGGAGCATCAAGACGGGCGCAGTGCTGGCGAAGTCGCCAGCCACGCCGAGGGACCCAATCGGGGCCAGCAGATCAGGCAGCGTTTGTCGCTCTCTGGGGCCTAGCGGTCTTCGACGTGTTTGATGTCGGTCGGTTTCCAGTAGCGGACGTCTTCGTCGGGGAGCAGCACGACCCGGTCGGGTTTGAGGCCTTCCACGAAACGGCGGTCGTGGGATACGTAGATGAGCGTGCCGGTCCAGTTGCTGAGCAGCGTGACAAGCGCCTCCACCGAGGGATATCCAAGTTGTTGGTCGGCTCGTCGAGCACCATCACGTTCGGTTCTTGAGCGGCCATCCACGCCATCGAGAGACGCGCTCGCTCACCACCCGACAGGGCCGCCGACACCTGCGTCGCCTTTTCGCCTGACAGGCCGAACGCGCCCAGCAGGCGGCGGGCGTCGGGCAGGTGGCGGATCCCGGCCTCGACGATGTTGTCCAGGCCCGAAATCTCTAGGTTGAGCTGTTCATGCTCTTGAGCGAAATAGCCGAGCGACGTCAAGTGGCCGAGCGTCACCGAACCCGATGTCGGCGTCTGCACGCCAGCGATACAGCGCAGCAGTGAACTCTTCCCGGCGCCGTTGATGCCCATCACGGCGATCCGCTCGCCCTTCTCGACAGCCAGATCGATGTCCTTCAGCACGGTCACATCGCCGTAGCTAATCGAGACGTGATCGACCGTCACCGGTACTGCGTTGTTGTGCGGGGGCTTCGGCAAGCGGAAGCGGGCCGCAGCATCCTTTTGGTTGGTCTCGGTCCGGTTCTCTTCGATCCGAGCGATACGGGCATCCAAGCTCTTGGCGGTACGAGCCAAACGAGCGGTCCGCCCACGCATCGAATCGGCACGGGTTTTCAACCGCTTAATTTCCTTTTCTTCAGCGGCCGCCGCTTTGCCGCGTTGCTCATCGTCAAGCTCAACCTGCTTGCGGTAATTCGAGTAAGTGCCGGGATAGCTATTGAGCTTCGCTCCGCGCAGATCAACCACCCTAGTGATGGCGTTGTCGAGCAGCTTGATGTCGTGGCTGATGATCAGAATTCCGCCGTCATAGTCGGCGAGTTCCTTCATCAGCCAGCGCTTTGCCGTTACGTCCAAATGGTTCGTTGGCTCATCCAGAATCAGCGTGTCGGCTTGGCCGTAGAGCACCCTGACCAGCTCGACGCGGCGGCGTTGACCACCCGAAAGCGACTGCAGGTCTTCGAAGAGCAATTCTTGATCGAGTTCGACCCCGTCACAAAGGCGACCAACATCGGCCTCGGCGGTATAGCCCCCGGCATCGCCAAAGGCCATCTCTAAACTCGTGAACAGTTCGATGTTTTCAGCCGATGGGTCGGCCTCCATCGCCTTGCGCGCCTCGGACAAATCGTGATCGATCTGGTCGATACCCCGCGCCGACAAGATGTGATTGAACACCGAACTGTCGATGCCGAGGCCTCGACCGTCGACATCTTGGGGGATGTATCCAACCGTTCCCTGAACCGACATATCGCCCTTTGCGGATACGTCGGTCGCCAGCGTCGAGGTCAAAAAGCGAATGATGGTCGACTTACCGGCCCCGTTTCGGCCGACCAGCGCAACCCGGTTGCCCCGGTGTACCTCGAAGGCGCCGTCGGTGACCAGCGTTCGGCCGCCAATAGAAATGTTGAGACTTTGCACACGTAGCACCCGGCGATGGTAGTGGCCCCACATGCCGCAAGCCGTTTGCGGCCGACCGAAGCTGCCTGATGTCGCACGGGTAGATTCGGGTCGGGTGATGCACGATGACGAGGGCAACCGCCAAGACATCGACCGACGTCGGCCACATCGACGCTGGCCACATCGACGCTGGACAACTCCAAACGAGCCGTACCGGTCGATCGCCAGATGCGTTCGAGCGGTCCGCCCCACAGGGGTCCGCGCCGCAGCGGTCCGCTTCACAGGGGTCGGCTCCGCGGGGATGGGCGGGAGCGGCCTCAGATGTGACCGCTCAGTCGACCGAGCGACATGAACGAGCGACCCGGAAGCGATCGGGTACGTCTCGACACATCTCTCGCTGGTTGCCGGTGCTCACCTCGGTACTGATCGTCGGTGCGCTCATCGCGGGCTGTGGAGGCTCCGATAATTCGCCGGCCGATACCGCTGCCGCAACGACGGCGAAGCTCAGCCCGGCAGCTCAAGAAGGCTTCGACGTTGCGCAGCGCAGCGGCTGTACCAGCTGCCACGGCCCACAAGGCCAAGGCGGCGTCGCTCCGCCGTTTATTGGCCTGGCTGGCAGCGACGTGACACTCGCCGACGGAACAACCGTCATCGCGGATGACGCCTACCTCGAACGGTCCATCAAAGAGCCGCAAGCGCAAATGGTCGACGGCTACAACATCCAGATGCCGACCATCTCCCTGTCCGACGGCGATGTGGACAAGATCGTGACCTACCTCGACGCTGTTGGTGCGAAATGACCCTTCGAATGCCTATCGCTGCCTTGGCGATCGTGACGGGGCTGGTCGTGTTCTCTGCATGTGGAGGATCCTCCACGCCGGTAGACGAGCAGCTCGCGGGGATCGTGCGAACGCCATATCCCGATGTACAGCTCGTCAGCCTGCCCGACGCCGACGGTGTCGAGCACAACTTCCAAGCCGAAGACGATGGTCTGTTATTGGTGTACTTCGGCTACACCAGCTGCCCGGATGTGTGTCCGACCACGATGTCCGACGTCAGCGCGGCACTCGGCTTGATGGGCGATAAGGCCGACAAGGTGCAGGTGGCGATGGCGACCGTCGACCCGGGGCGCGACACCGGTGACATCCTCGAAAAGTATGTAACCGCGTTTGTCCCCGACGGCATTGCGTTGCGGACCGACGATGCGACTGCTCTCAAAACCGCCGCTGACGCATTCGGCGCGCCATATGAGGTCACCACGACCGATGACGGCGACATCGAGGTCAGCCACACGCCGTACGTTTATGTGGTCGACGACCAGGGACAACTTCGTGATCAATGGAACTTCGGTACCACCGACGACGATATGGCCCACGACATGGAGCTTTTGCTGTGAACCCGTCAAGGGGTGTGGCGCGGATCCAACCAAGCCCCCGAGGCCAGCCGCCTCGACGACACGCGTCACACCGTCGGCTGAGTCGCCTGTTGTCGCTGGGCCGTCCGTTGGTGATGGGCCGTTGCTTGTCGACGACACGCGTCACACCGTCGGCTGAGTCGCCTGTTGTCGCTGGGTCGTCTGTTGCCGCTGGGCCGTCGGTTGGCGCGATCCGGTCGATGCGGGCCCGCAGCTCTGCTGGCATCGGCGGTCGGGTGTCGCATCGACTCGGCGGGGGCACACGGCCTCTTCTCGCACTGTTTGCGATGGTGGCAATGCTCGCCCTTGTGGCGTACGGATGCGGCGATGACGACTCCGCACCTCAGACCGAAGCCGATCCCACCGCCACCACGTTCGACTTCGACTACACCATCCCCGAAGGCGCTGGCCTCGCCCTCGATGCGGGTGAGCCGCTCGACATTCTGCCCGCCGAACTCGACGCGCACGTCGGCCAAGTGATCCGCATCGTCAACGAAGACGACAGAGGTCACGTCGTCGGCCCCTTCTTTGTGGGGGCGAACGAAACCCTCACACAAAGGTTCCGCAGCCCCGGCGAGTTCGTCGGTGAATGTTCGGTGCACCCGTCTGGTCAGATCGTGTTGAAGGTCACGGCGTGAACCTGCGGACCGCTGGCACTGAGCGTGCCGGTGTTGAGCGTGCTGGTGCTGGGCGTGCTGGCGCTGGGCGTGCTGGTGCTGGGCGTGCTGGTGCTGGGCGTGCCAGCGCAGGACGGACGGGTTTCGGGGGCGCGGATGGCAGACACCTGAGTCTCGTGCAGCTGCCGATGGGCTCGGTGTTGCGCCCGCTCATCGTGGCGTCGATGTTGATGATTGCCCTGCTGCCGTCCGTCGCTGGCGCCGACCCGGCGGGTCCCACCAATTTCAAGAGCACCGTCGTATCGATCGAACCGCCCGTCCAGGGCCTGAAAGTCGAGATTCTGGGCGGTGATGCCTTCGTGCAACTCACCGCGCCGCCGGGCGTTGATGTCATGGTGATGGGATACGAAGGAGAGCCGTACCTCGACTTCACCAGCTCGGGTACCGTCCGTGAAAATCAGCTGTCGCCCGCCAAGTTTTTGAACGAAGACCGCTACGGTCAGACGGTTGCTCCACCACAAGCCACAGCAGATGCCGAACCGGCCTGGCGTCAAGTCAGCGATACCAACGCGTGGGCCTGGCATGATCACCGCACCCACCTCATGACCGGCGCTCCGCTCGGCACCAGTCCAGGTGACACCGTCGCCGAAGGTGGGATCCCGCTGGTCGTCGATGGGCAAAGCGTCTTGGTAACGGTCGAAACGACCTGGATGCCTGCGCCAAATCCGGTCCCGTGGATCGCCGCTGGCATCGCCGCATGTATCGGTGTGGGCTATCTGTGTTGGAAAGGCCGTTCGAAGTCGACCTACGTCGGCTTTGCTCTTGCCGTGCTCGCCGCCGCTGCCGGCCTCTCGGACTATCTGTCCATGCCAGCCGAAGCCCGCTCATCCGCTGCGGCCTGGGTGTTGCCCCTGGTCTCGATCGGCATCTTGGCCTATGGACGGATGCGCGGTGGAGGCACGGGGCTGGCCGCCGACATACTCGCAGGGATACAGCTGACGTCGTGGGGATATGGCCGACTCAACCAGTTGAACAAAGCGATTCTGCCCGGTGACCTGCCCTACTGGTTGGAACGAGTCGTCACGATCGTCGTATTGATCGGCGGTGCCGGACTGGTCGTCGCTGCAGTGCTCGGGATCGTTTCGATGCGCCAATCGACGGCCCGCCCCGCGGGCGCCGAGTCGAACGGCGGCCAACACGACGACGGGACGGCCGCCCCGGCGTGACGCAGTCGAGCGCGACGTGATGCAGTCCAGTTGCGCCGCTTCGATCAGTCGCCGCAGTACAGGGTCGGGTCGTCGTGGATCACGGTGAACAACCGGTCATGGTCTGAACCCCATTCACCTTCGATGGCCTGCAGCGTGGCGTCTGGGTCGTCGGCAGGCAGTGCCGACAGGGGAGCGCGAAACCAGATCTCGGTGTCGCCCTTCATGAAGATCATCTCGGGGTTGCCGCTCAACTCATTGACGAAGGAACTCGCTGTATAGCCGGTGAGGGCATCGACCAGGTCGCTGGCGGGGTCGCCGACGTTGACGCCGTCTGGTCCTTCGATCTCGGTGTCACCAAGGCTCCACATGTAGAACTCGTCGCCCATGAAACTGATCGAAAAGTTGTCGCGCCACGTCATGGTCGCCATCTCTCCCCAACAGCTCTGGATTTCTTGCACCTCGGGTTCGACACCGAGAACGGCGCTGACGGCGGGCACGACATCGCCGCTCGAAGCGCCATAGTCGGCGATGCCGACACCCCGGTCGGACAGCACGATTGCATCCTCGGCTGGCGGGCTGGTGTTCGTCGGCTTCGAGCTGGACGTCGAGTGGCCGCCGCTGGTTGTGGTGACGCTCCCGGGCAGCGTCGTCGACTCGCCCACACTTGTTGACGATGCAGAAGCGGCCGTAGTGGAAGCATGATCGACGGACGAGGTCGAGCTGGTCTCGGCCACATTGCTCGATGTGCTGGACGCGTCGCTTGGTGATGCTTCGGTGCTGCTGGTCGAGGTGGCAACATCGCTCGAGTCGTCACAGGCCGCCATCGTGACGGTCACAGCGATGGCCAAAAGAACCAGGAGAAGGCGCTTCATGTTGATCCCCAAAATGTTTGATGTCGAGGTCTGAGTAGCCCGCCAATCAAGGTGGACGGCCGCACGCCGTTCGGGGGAAGGTCTATCAGAACAGAGGCACTGCAGTGACCGGTTCAGTCGCCGCACCACAGATCGGGGTCTGAGCTGACTTCGGTGAACAGCCGGTCGTGCTCTGAGCCCCACGTGCCTTCGATCGCTTCGATCGTCGCTGCAGGGTTGTCGGCTGGCATATCGGAGATCTGGATCCGGAACCAGATGTCACCCGACGCGTCCTTGAGAATCATCTCGGGCCAGCCTGCGAGCTCGTTGAAGAATGCTTCGGGCCGGTAGCCGTCATAGGCCGCCGCTATGTCACGAACCCGGTCCCCGACGTTGACACCGTTCGGCCCGTCCAGTTGGTCTGATGAGATCGACCATCCGTATAGCTCGTCTTTGATGAACTGCAGGCTGAGCTGGTCGTCCCAGCTCAAGAAGACTTGTTTACCCCAGCAGGTGTCGTGAGGCTCGACATTGTCGGGGGCGCCCAGCAACGCCCGGACGGCCTGCTCGGTTTTGGCTTGTGAGGCTCCAAACTCGACCACACCAATGCCTTCATCGGAGAGCAGCAACCCGGTAGTGCCTGGCGCCGTCGTCTCGGTCGTGGTTGGTTTGGTGGTGGACGCCTTGGTCGACGCTGAGCCCTGTGATGTCGTCGATGTGGATTCGGCGTCGGTGGTCGGCGTCGGGGCGACGCTTGTGGAGCTCGTTTCCGGACTTGTCGTGGTGCTGCCGCCGACGGTCGATGTAGTCGTGCTGCCGACCTCGGTCGACGTCGTCGAGTCGTCGATGTCACCTGCGACGGTGGTGGTCGAGTCGGTGTTGACCTCATCGTCTCCCGCGTCGCTGCAGCCAACCACGCTCGACGCGGCCAGGGTGGCGACGGCGACTAAGAACAACAGGCGTTTCATCATCACAACCGACTCCAGGCTGATGTCGACTCGACTCGCATCGCTGCGCAACGCTTCGAACATCATCAATATCGAGAATTGCTATCGGCGCAGAATATCCAAGCGTCACACAGGGCGCTCAAGAACACCGATGATGCGCTGGAACTGCACCCGCTGCCCGTCGACGTGTGGGGATCGGCGATCCGGCGCGCCACTCGCAAGGACGAGATTTCCTCACTACCCGTACGTAATGGCGCAATTGAGGACGCTGCGAGTGGTGATGCCGGGGAGGTCGAGACGTGCGCCACGCGTTTGACACCACCCACCTACCCAATGAGTTGGCCGAGGCCATGAATGACAACCCCTGCGAGACCGCCGACCAGGGTGCCGTTGATGCGGATGAACTGGAGGTCTCGCCCAACCTGTACCTCGATGCGCTCGGCGGTGTCCTGCGCATCCCATCGTTCAACCGTCGACGAGATGAGGGTGGCGACCTGTCCACTCAACCGTTCGGTCATGTGACGGACGGCCGTCGTCACCCAGCGGTTGAGCCGTTCCTGTAGTTCAGGGTCGGCAAGGACTCGGTCCGCGCCGCGGATGACAGCGTCGTTCAACCGCAAGCTCAGGTCAGAGCTCGGGTCGTCGGCAGCGGTGATGATCGCGTCCTTCAATGCCAACCACAGGCCCTGGGCCCAACGTCGCACCTCGGGGTGGCTGAGGATCTCGGCCTTGATCTCTTCGCCCTTGATCGCCAGTTCCGGGTCGTTTTGCAGGCGTGCCGCCAGGTCTCGACTGCGGCGTTCGAGCTCAGAACGAAAATCGTGATCGGGGTTCTGATTGATCTCGCCAAGGAACCGATAGACAGAGTCGTAGATCTTCAAAAAGATGCGGTCATCGATCGATTCGGGGATCCACCACGGCGACTCGTTGCGCAGACGATCGCGCAGCATCTCGCGGTTGTCTTGGAGGAAGTTCTCAACAGCGACCAATGCTGAGTCGAAAAGGTGATCGTGTGTGCCGACCTCGATCGCCATCTCGAGCACTCGTCCAGCAAGGGGCGCAGCTTCGACGTCGCGGATCTGGTCGGTCACCATGTTGGCGATCATCTGCGAGAGGTCATCGTCGCTGGCGACCTGGGCGACCGCACCGATGACGCTGCCGAGTTGTTTTGCGATAGTGGTCGAATTGTCGTCGGCGAGCACCCATCCGGCGACTCGGGCCGACACGTTGTACCCGTCGAGTCGTCCGGCGATGTTTTCGTCGTCGAGGAAGTTGGTTTGGACGAACTCGCCGAGCGATTCACCGATCTGGTCTTTGCGGGTCGGGATGATCGCCGTATGCGGAATCGGCAGCCCGAGAGGGTGGCGAAACAGTGCCGTCACAGCGAACCAGTCGGCCAGCCCGCCCACCATCGCTGCTTCTGCACCTGCTTCGACATAGCCCCAAACGCCCTGAGCGTCGAGGAGGCGGCAGGCGACGAAGATGGCGGTCGCGGCGAGCAGCAGCGCGGTGGCTTTGACCTTCATGCTGCGGAGGTCTTGCTTCTTCGCTTCGTTGGCGGCATCAAATGCGTCGCCGATCTGTGGGCCGCCCAACTGCGGTGCGTTGGGTGGGTCGGTCGGTGACGAGTCGGTGACGAGGTCGGTGCTCATTGCCGCTCACAATGCCACGAGTGAGCGTCCGGCGATTGGTCGGATGGAGGTTTGGGACAGTTATTCATGATCAAACCTTTGTAACCCGCCGCGGTGGATCGGACACTGCCAGTAAGCTCAGGGCCCTCGGCAGCCATCAACGAAGTGATCGCCATGTCCCCTTTGCCTCTCGAACGGCTCACCAGGCAGGACGGTCCCGCCGCGCGTTCGATCGGTCGGTTTGGCGTGGTCGCGGCGTTGCTGCTGTTGGCCTACGGGGCAGTTGTTGTCTTCCGTACGCTTTCTCACGCTGTCGATGCCGCAGCATGCGGCCCTGACGGCACGTGCGCGCATCCGGGTGGCCTCATTGTCGGGGCCGTCTTGATCGTCGTCGGATGGCACTTCTACGCAACCTTTCGCCGCCGATCTGGCCCCAATCTTTTGCCACTGTTCGTGGTCATGTGCACGGTGCTGGCAGGGTTCACATTCGTCGATGGCGGTCTGGACGGCAGCGGCGATGGGGACGCATCGTTTGTCAAGATCCTCATCGGCGTGTCGTTGTTTGTCGCAGCGGGGGTGATGGCCTTCGGTCTCGCGCACGACCCGGTGCGCACCGCTGTATTTCGCGACGGGTCCGCTGTGCAGGGTGGGACCAGGCAGCTGATGGCGCGCATGGTGGGATTGCACAACCCTCGGTCGATTGGATTTGCAGGGTCGATGGGCGGCAGCGCCAGTGTGCAGATGGCCGCTCGCGGCGCCGTGCCGCGAGCCCGATCCACCCTTGACGCCGTTGGAGCGCCGCCCGAAATCCGTCAGGCGCTCGAGCGTGTCGTCCACCGCTATGACGACACCGAAGATCTGGGCCTGTCGGTTGTGCCAGGTGACAGCAACGTCCGTCTCGTCCATGAGGCCGGGGCGTCTGCCGATTCCGGCGTGTCGAGCGTGGCGTCAGCCGGTCCGGGTGTGTCGAGCGTTGCGTCGCCCGATCCCGGCGTGTCGAGCGTGGCGTCCGCGCACGTTTGGACATCTGCCGGTGAGACGGATGCTTGTGACGATGCTGGCGCCGATCTTGGCGTGTCGAGCGTGGCGTCAGTCGATCCTGGCGTGTCGAGCGTTGCGTCGTCGCACGTTTGGACGTCTGCCGGTGAGACGGATGCTTGTGACGATGCCGTGGCCGATCTGCCCGATGGTGTGTCGCTTCCCGATGGTGTGTCGCTGACCGGCGGGGGTGCACGTGCGGCCTCGTCCGTCGACGAGCTGGCCGGCGCGGGGCACGTCGTGGCGGTGCCGTCCGCGGTCGATGCACTTGATTCACCTGAAGTTGTCGGCGACGGCGCCCGCGTCGACCAGCCCGGTGTGGTCGTGCGCAGCGAGCAGGCTGAGGCCACAGCAGTCGAGGCCATAGCGGTTGATGCGACAGCAGCCGCGGCCACATCACCCGATACGACGTCACCCGCGGCAACAGCAACCGATGCCACAGCAACCGGTGCAACAGCAACCGGTGCAGCCGGTGCAACAGCACCCGCGGCTCCAACGGTTGGAGTTCGCTCGCCCGGTCGCCGAGAGCGCAGAGCAGCTCAGTTGTTGGGTATCGAAGTCACACCGTTCAGCGAACTGGTCGATGCAAGCCATCGTCCGCTCGATCAGCCTTCTGCAGTGTCGAACACCATGAACCTGGCGTCGCAGCTCGTCGAATTGGCGGAACTCCGTCGCGACGGCGCGCTCACCGAAGAGGAGTTCATCCGGGCCAAGCACATGGTGCTGGGCGTTGACCAGTCGCCTACCGCCGAACATGGCGCCACCACAGGTGATGGAAGTTCCTCGCCCGGCAGGGTAGGGCATGCCGATCCGAGTGGTGTCGTCCATGACATCCGCTTCCGTTTCGACGACGGCATCGGCCGCACGGGCTCCTGACCTGACCTTCTCGACCGGCATGCTCGACCGGCATGCTCAGCTGGCGTGTCTGGCTGGCATGCTGGGCCGCTGTGTCTGGCCAGCGTGCCTGACCGATGTGCTGGGTCGGGGTGTCTGGCCAGCGCGTCTGACCGATGTGCTGGGTCGGGGTGTCTGGCCAGCGCGTCTGACCGGCATGGTGGCCGCGATGCTCAGCTGGCGTGCTGGGCCGGGTGTGCACGACAGGGGTTATCGCCCCACCCTGTGAGCGGGTCGGCGCACCTCAACGACGAACACCCGGTCAGGGATTGGTAGTTTCCGCGCATGTTGTTTGCCGAGCACCTCATGTTCGCCGCCGGATTCGGGTTTCCCGACTCGCTCTCTGCCAACGGCGGCGCAACCCTCGTCATCTGTTGTCTGGCCATCATCGGCGCCTTCTTCGCCGTCGTGGCGTTGCCGTTTGGCAAGCGATACGTACCGTTGCCCGGCAATGCTCAGCGCACCCTGTGGATCTGCTTTCTTGGCGCACTCGCCCTGGCGCTGGTGTCGGGTTTCGTGCACGACTACCGGGCATATATGTCCCAATGGGGATTGGCGATCCTTGGAAAGGACCCATGGCTGCCCGCATTCGGCAACGCCTATGGGCCGCTCTACAACGTATTGGCCTATGCCTATGACATACAGAAGTATCTGCCCAAGCTCATCTTCGTGCTTGCTTGGTTTGTCTCGGTAGCGTTTCTCTATCGCGAGTGCTACCGACGCGAGGTTGACCAGCGCCTGCGAACGGTGGTGTTAGGCGTTGCGCTGAGTCCGCTCTTTTACATTCTCGTGGCGGTATACGGCACGTTTGACGTGCTGGTCGGCGCTATCTGTCTGTTGGCCCAATGGTTTCTGTTGCAGAAACGGCCAGCGTCGGCCGGTGCGGCACTCGCCGCTGCGGTGTTGTTGAAGTATTACCCGGCGGTGTTGCTGCCGGTGTTTTTGATTGCAGCGGGGCGCCGGGCACCTCGTCTCATCGCAGGGTTCGCTGCTGTCGTCGTGGCTGTCATGGTGCCGACCGTCGCCAAATGGGGTGACTCATTCCTCGAGCCGCTTCTGTTCGCCGAAGATCGAGAGGCGAAGAGCTCGTCGATCTTCAAATTTCTGGATGGACGTTATTCGCCGCTCAGAATCTTTGATTCCCCACCCGAGATCAGCCCGTACTCCCACATCGTCATGGTGATAGCGGTTTTGGTGTGCCTCTATGTGATCTATCGCCTGAAGATCCAGCCGGTCGTCGCCGCGCCGCTGATCTTGTTGACGGCACTGACGTTCTATCGGGTTGGGCATTCACAGTTTCAGATCCCAGTCTTCTTTTTGTATTTGTACGCCTTTATCGAGGTGTCTGGGCGAGTCAGGCCTGCCAAGACGATCCGAGCTTTCGTGGTGTACGTCGCCTTTCACAACCTGTTGGTTGTTGGCTATGCGTTCACGGGCTATCTCAACGGCTCGATAGCCGATGGCTTTTCCGGCGACTGGGAGTTCATCCGTGACTTGTCGGGCCTGCCAGCACTCTTGCTCTCGATCTGGCTGGTCGTCGAGACTGTTCGAGAAACGGGCTTTCGTGAATCGGCCGAGGCGGCAGCGACCACCAAGTAGTTCACGCCTACTTCATCGCGCCCCGTATCCGGCGTCATGAGCGACTCGCGCCGTTTCAGATGCGGATGTGGTGGTGCATGACCTCGGCGGACTCAGTTTCAGCTGACCCAGCTTGTCGTTGCGTAGGGAGGTCGTTGCCGAACGGGTAGGTCCGTCGCACAGACCGATCGCCTGGCGGTCGAAGTCGTGTGCAGACGCGAAAATCGCGGGGACCGCTGTGTCGCAGTCCCCGCGATTTTGGATGCGTAGCGTTGAGCTACTGGCTGCTTAGTTGGTAGCGCCGCGCTTCCGGTTCTTGCCTGCAATCAGGCCAGCACCCACCAGCAACAACAGTCCACCAAGTCCAAGAAGGATCTCGGTAGCTGAACCGGTGAAAGCCACCGACCGTGACGTGTTGGTCGTCGGTGTTGTGGTGGCACGCACCTGGCTCGTGGGAGTGGTGGCCGTTGAACGAGCGTTGGCCACCGTCTGCGGCGTTTGAGCCGTTGGCCGAGCTCCGGTTACGACGGGGGTTGCGGGCTGACCGGTGTTGTTGCCACCGCCGGTCGATCCGTTTCTGCCGTTGTATCCGTTGCCGCCGTTGTATCCGTTTCCGCCGGTGTAGTTGCCGTGGTTGTGATTGCGCGGCGGGTTGGTGTACGACGGTGCCGTCGTTTCACCGGTGTTGCCGACACCTGCCGTCGTCGACGAGGTTGTCGTCGGGGGTGCCACCACCGTCTTCGGGCAGGTCAGCACTCGTTTGCCGCCATCAACGCCGGTACCGGTCGCCCGAATCGTGTAAGTCCCGGGGGCCAGTGACGCTGGGATCTCAGCGACGACGACGAAGCTGTTGCCAGCTGGAGCGACGCCTTGGGCGATGATCGGGTTGATCTCGACCACATACGGCGTGCCAGGCAGATAACCGGGCAGCGTCAGGGTCAGGCTGGTGCCTGCCTGGATCGCTGAGAGTCCACAGCCCAGAGCGTCAGGGCTCACTCCGCTGCCGGTCGTTGTCGTGGTGGTGGTCGGTACGTCCACCTCGCCGACGTACACCGTCACCGTGGCAATGTCGCACTGATCGGCATCGTCACAGATCTGGTAGCTGTAGGAGTCAACCCCGCTGAAGCCGTCAGGCGGCGTGTAGGTGCAGGTGGTGCCCGAACACGTCACTGTCCCGCCTTCTGCGCTGGTGTCAGAGACTGCGGTCAGGGTCAGCGTGCCGCCTTCTGGATCGGTGTCGTTGACGAGTACCGATGTGGTGACGGCGGTGTCAGCGTCGGTGTTTGCTGAGTCGTCAACAGCAACCGGTGGCTCGTTGATCTCGGTGTTGGTGAACGACACGGTTGTACCTGCCGCCAGATCGAGCAGCATCGGGTTAACCGCCGCCTGGTAGCCGTCCTGAGTGACTTCGGTAACCGTGTAGGTGCAGTCGTTACCGTCAGCGTCGATCGCTGCAACAGTCCCGGTTGCGGTACCGTCAGCACCCGTCGTCAACTCGTCCTGAACACCGGCGGTGTCGGGGTCCAAGTCGACGTCGCAACCATCAGCTGTCGTTGAGATGATGAACACCCAACCAGCCTCTTCAGCGGTCAGTTCATCGCCGTTGACATCCAACACCGTCTTCTCGACAGTGATGTCCTCCGTTGGCGGCGGATTCACGATGACCTGAGCCGCATCAGTGTTGTTGGCAATCAAATCCACGGGGAGCGGCGCTCCCGCAACGACCCCAAGAGTCGGGTCCTCTCGCTGTGGGTCGATAATCACTGTGTTGACGAACGGTTCACGGGTCTCAGTGGCCAATCCAGGATCAATCACGTCGCCAACCTCGCCGGGTGTCGTGATTTGTTGGACCGTCAGCGTAATGCCTGCCCCGTTCTGAATCCCCCAACATTCAACCGGGAACAACGTTACGGTCGTGATGTTCGGAAATGCATCGGTCGTGCTAGTTGGAGCCACGCAGTTCGCAGGCAAGTTGGTGATCGTGTAGGTGGCGCCCGCGAGTCCCGGGTCACTGATGATTACCGTGTCAGAGTTGGTCTCGTCGGCGGTACCAGCGACCGGGACCCACATGTTGTCGGGGCCGTTGTTAGTTACCGTGATGTCCCAGGTGACAGTGTCGCCAGAGGTGACTTCGACCGTTTCTCCATCGGGAGCTAGCGGGGTCGTTGGAGAAGTGAGTTCTTTTTCGATTCCGAGGTCGTACAGGCAGCCCACCCAGGTGATGGACGCCCCGAAGACCTGGGGGTCCTCATTGGGGCTTACAAGGAGCGTGAAGGGGCGATCTGGATCGTTGTTCACAGCAGGGCCATCGACATACGACGGACCCCCGCCACCGCCGCCCGCGGTGTTCTCCTTACCGTCTATGTTGTTCCCGGAGGCGCCGCTGCCGCCACCGCCTCCGTTGTTGTAACCGGCGCCGCCGCCACCGCCGCCGGGTTGATCATTGCCAGGGTCGGTGGGTCCACCGCCGTTACCGCCAGCACCACCACCTGTCAGAGTGCCTGTCGCCGTAGCGGTGGAGCTGCCGTTTGTCGCAGCTGGACCTGACGAATTGCGCGGCGCTTGGCCACCGGTCCCGGCAGCAGAGCCCGCTTTGCCGTCCCAGTCATAGCGGCCTGAAATGTCGTAGTCGATCGTCGGCCCTGCGGTGTCTTGTCCGTTGTTGCCGTTGTAGTACTGGGGGGCGGTGAGGCCAGCTGGAACAGGAACGAGTCCTGCGGCACCGCCGCCACCTCCGACCCCTCCAGCGCTAAAGCCAGTGGATGCGCCGCCGCCCCCACCGCCGCCAGCGGCTACCACCATCGTTCCGTCAAGTAGAACTCCAACGGCGGTACCCCCGGCGCCTCCATTGGATGCCCCGCCAGCGCCTCCTGTCGCGCTGACGCTCGCATACTGCTGACCGCTCGTTACTGGGAAGGTGGCGGTGATGTCCGCCCCGGGCCCCCCAGGGCCACCGATGCCGCTCAGCCCATCCGCTGCGGTGCCGCCAGCGCTCCCGACGGCGTTGATAGTCGCATAGCAAACGCCGTCTGGAACAGTACCGGACATGCTGATTCCAGAATCGCCGGTTGGCTCAGGGAGCGGTCCGGCGCCAGCTTCACTGGACTGGTTGGGTGGTAGGAACGGTGTGAGGACCGCCATGACGGCAACGACAACGGCGAGGATCGCGAGGACGCGACCGGACCGGTGTCGAAAGTGCTCGGAAACGTGGACGTTTTGCATGGCGCTGGTGCCTCCCAGGGTCTGTTGACTGCGCCGCAGTGGTGGGCGAAGAGGCATCCGATGAGCTGTGCATCGCTCGAAGTCGATCTACCGTGATCACGGTCAATCGGGGAATGAGGAGTTCAGCTGGGTGGCTGCCGCTTCTTTGTTGAATGCGTGGAGCCGCCGACGGCCGAGGGCGGCGGGGGTCCCCTCTCAAATTCACGAGGCAGTAATTGGGGGTGCCTCTGGAAAGCTGGGTTGTGCCCAGTGCGTCGGATGATAGTCAGCTGGACAGACTTGTCAACGAAGACACGGTGTCTTACCGAAGAAATAACAGATTGTGCTCAAGTGGGCTGGAGACACATGGTCGGGTTGCTGGTCGGCGACTGAGGACCTCGGTGTTAGCGCCCTGGCCCACTGAAATCGTGTCGCATCAACCCGGCGTCGTGGCGGCCTTCGCGTCAGCGGCAAGCTCGAGGAGGGTTGCTGCGAGCGCATCCCACGTGTTGGCAGCGTTCCAGCGACTCAAACTTTCGCCCATCGCAGCGCACGCTTCGGGGGTAATCCGTTGAAGAGCGGCGGCGAGGTCCTGACTATTCGGCTGGACGAGCCAACCGGTCGTGTCGGCAGTGACGACGTCGCTAATGCCGCCGACGCTGGTGGCCAGAACAGGCGTCTGAAGATGGTAAGCCAGCGGAATGACGGCGCTGCCGCTGGCGCTCTTGTAGGGCAGTACTACAAGATCGGCCTCATTGATGTAATTGACCAACTCTTGGTCGGATACATAGCGCAAATCATGACGAATGTTGAGCTGGTCGAGCCGCTCAATGAGGTCGTCTTTATCTCCCCATACTTCACCGACCACGGTGAGCTGTATTTGGTCGCGTGCGTTGGGTGGCAAAGAGGCATAGGCGTCAACGAGCAGATCGAGCCCTTTGTAGGGGCGAATGAACCCCGCGAAAAGCACTTCCAGCCTGGGCTTGGCAACTTTGTGGCTCGTGGGTTGGGGGAGGGTGGTGGGTGAGGGCAGGCTCTTGGATGCGATCGGTTTGGTTTCGCCGACCAGGGCGGCGAGTTTGGCCGCATCCAGTTGGCTGTGAACCAGGTAGCCATCGGCCGCCCGCAAGAGCGCTGTGGACAATGTGCGCTTGAGCTTTGAGGCATCGTGATCGACCAAGTTGTGACACAAAAAGATCACGGTGATACCGGCCTTTTGCAGCCGCTTGGTCAGATACCAGAAGGTTGGTTGCCAGAACAAGGTCCACCAATTGATGAACACAACCTCGGGTGAGTCGGCGATGATGGCGTTGGCGGTCGATCGCCACGACAGTGGGTTGTTCGAATCCAGTGTGTAGTGAAACTCACCCACAAAATCTGTTGGTTCATAGGTGGGGTAGGTGCCCGGATACAGCAGGCGCGGGTACTGGCGCGAGAACGAATAGACGTCGACCGAGGCAAGCGCTTTCAGGCTTTCGGTCAAGTCAACGGTGTATTGGGATATGCCGCCCCGGTAGGGCGGTGTCGGTCCGACAATGGCGATTCGCGGGCGATTGTCTTGGGATTCGGTTCGTTGCATCGGTTCTTTACTGCTCATCTTGTCTGTGGTGCCTCCAATGCCCGGTCCGTCCGTAGCGGGAGCCAGCGGTAATGCAGATGCGCCCGGCCGAAACGACCCTCATGGGGGTGCTGGGTTCGTGAGAGTCTGGTGCCGAGCCGCTGGCTGGTGAGTACGTCAGTCACCTGAAGCCGTTCTAGCTCGAACTTATGTTGCGCTGACTTGGCGAACGTGACGGTCCAACAGCTGGGGAGTTCGTCCGATCGGTGGCGTCGGTGGCGGGATCGGCTTCGACTTCAGCCTGCAGATCAGCGTCGGGAGCGGAGTCGGGCCCAGCGTCGATGGCTGTTGGTTGGCCTCGACGAAAAACTTCGCGAGCTGAACTGCCCGGCGCTAGCGCCGCAAGGAGCAGCACCACCAGCAGCCCAATCTGTCCGACTATGCGGTCGACAATCGTGGCAGCGATGGCTTGTTCTGCCGAGACGTCCACCGCCGCGGCGATGCCTCCCGCCAAGATCTCTCGGAGGCCGAGCCCGGCGGGGAAGAAGCCAGCGATGGATGCCAGCGCATGGCTTGCTCCGATGGCTATCGAGTCGGCGAGACCTACCGGACTGTCGATCATTTTGAACGCCCAAAAGAGCCTCGCGCCCGAAATCAGCACTTTGCCCGCCTCGATCGCGCAGAGTTCGAGCGCCGAGGTCCAGGAGGAGATTGAAGCAAGCCGAAAAGATGACAGCACCAATCCAGCTGCACTGCCACCGACCAACGCAGGCAGGGTCCATGTCCCCGATGTGTGTCCGATAAGAGTTCCAGCCGCCATGAGGCCAGCGATTGAAACCCAGTTGACCGCGGCCAGGATGTTCACTTCACCAGAACGAAACGCGGAACCACCACGTTTAACCATCGCCGTTGTCCGCACAGCCGCGGCGCCCGGGATCGGTAAGAGGTTCGCAAGTGCAGCAGCGGTCGCCGTCACAAAGGAACTTCGCCAGTCAAGGTGAATGTCGACTGCTGCAGCGATGGTCCGGTACTCAGCGGTATTGAGGTATACCGCCACCGGGATGCCGACAACGATCAACGCAAGGGATGCGTGCCAGTCCCAACTGGCAGCGTCAGGCACCGATCGAAATGAAACGAACGCCAGGACAACAAACGACAGCGCGCCAATGACGTAAAAGGTCCGCGAAACGACCGGTCTGCGGGCAAACGCGTTGGCTTTGGCGACAACGTCCATTGCCCGGCTGGTCCACGAGGAAGTCATCTGTTTCGTCGCTTTAGTCAACGGGTTGAACCACGCAAGTGCTCGAACGGTCATACGAACCCGGCCCGCTCACGGGCGTGCCGACATTTCCGCGCGGAACGTGCCGGATTGAGCGATTGTCGCGATCGATCGGCGGGGTGTGACGGCCTTCGAACCAGCGGTGATGCACGGCGCTTCGGCCTCAGAGGGTGGCATCGTCTAAACGACGGTTGCGTTGCTCATCGAGCCGGCGTTGCATGTCGAGATGAACCATCAGCTCGGCGATCAGACCCACACAGATCAACTGGACACCGACGACAACGCACATGACGCCAGCGAGCAGCGCCGGTCGGCTGCCGACGCCTTCGCCCTGGATGCGCAACACCAACATCCATGCCAGCAGCACACCGCCCGCCAGCAGCAAAAAGATGCCAGCGGCACCGACCAGGTGAAATGGGCGGCGGTCATAGGTCGTCAAGAACTTGACGGTGAACAGGTCGAGCATGCCGCGCCAAAAACGGTTGATGCCGAACTTGGTGTGACCGTGCGCACGCTCGCGGTGGTCGACCGGTACCTCGGTGACCTTGAAACCCTGCCAGCTGGCCAAAATGGGGATGTACCTGTGTAGTTCGCCGTACATCGAGATGTTCTGCACGATCTCGCCGCGCATCAGTTTGTAGCCGCTGTTGAAGTCCTTGCCGTCGACGCCGGTCGCCTTGCGGGTCGCGTAGTTGTACAACTTCGACGTGGTCCGTTTGACGGTGCGGTCGTTGCGCGTCTCTCGCTGCCCGGTCACGAGGTCGAAGCCGTTGTCCAGCGCTGCGAGCAGATCGGGCAGCGCTGCGGGGTTGTCTTGGCCGTCAGCATCCATCAACAAGATCAGATCGCTGTCGACCTGATCAAACGCCGACTGCAGCGCTGCGCTCTTGCCGCGGTTGCGCCTAAACGCCAACGTCTGGACCCTGGGGTCTTTTCGGTTGAGTTCGGCCATCACCGCGGACGTGTTATCGGTGCTGCCGTCGTCGACGACCAAGATCGTCCAGTCCGCAAAGAGCGTATTGAGGTAACCCGTGAGCTCGTCGATGACCTCGGGAAGGTTCTCGGCCTCGTTATAAGACGGCAAGATCACCGTCAACGACTCGGATCGTTTGGTTGCGCTGGTCATGGTGCCCGTGGCGGAAGCGTCGTTCGTCATGAAACTGAACCCTTATTCGCTTTCTGGGTCGATGACCCAAATCTCTGCATAGTCGATACCTCGCAACGACACGCTTTCGACGTAGGTGCGCCCGCGGGTGGCCAGCTGCCGTTCGAGAGGTGTCGATTTCTGCAACTCGCTGATGTAATAGACGAAGTAGGTCGACCGACCCGAACTTGCAGGTGTCAGACACGGCCAGTTCAGCGCCCCATACGGATTTTCGCCTAGCCGGGGGGTCCCCACCTGAGTTGTCACACCCTCACAGCTTCCACCAGCCAACGCTTCGATGCGGTCACCCGCAAGATTGATGCCTTCGCCCCAGCCGACCGGGACGGTCTCTAGCGCTGTCTTCGAACCGCCGAGCGCCGGATTGAAGTAAGCGAGTCCGTAGGGGGCCACCAGCGTCGCATACAGAAGCGTCACTCCTACGAGTGCAGGCGCTGTCCAGCGTGGCAACCGGTCGAGGCGCAGTCGCCGCCAACTCAGTCCCAAGGCGCTGCTAGCGAAGATCGGGATCAAGAACACGATCGCATATCGCGGGTATCGCTTTGATGCGGTCGACAACATGTAGAACATCGGAATAAGCCCGATCAACCAGACCAGCGTGAGCGTCCGGGTACGGCGATTGACCAGCGCAGCGGCGGTGCCGACGAGCGCGATCAGTGCTCCCCAGGGTGTGATCCTCAATGGGGTGTTGACGATGTAAAACAGTCGGGAATATCCGAGTTTGCCGAACAGGAACTCGGGATATCCGCCCGAGCCGAGCTTTGCCGAGGTTCGTAGAGCGCTGATCTGGCCGCCCGGATCGACGACCAAGGCGGGCCAGGAGATCAGGACGGTGACTACTAGGGCGCCGGCCGCAAACCCTAACACGGGACCGAACGTGGCAAACGTTGAACGCACGTCCCCGTCTGACTTGAGGAACAGGACGACCGCGTAGATGACCAGCACTGCTGCACTGAACATGAATCCAACCGCGGTGATCTTGCTGAGCAGGGCGCCGGCCATGGCGATGCCTGCAGCGACCGCTGCTTTGCGCGGGCTGAGGCCGTCTACCGGTTTGGGCAGGCCCAGTGCGAGACAGGTCGCGACCAGGGCGATGGTTCCGAACAGTGCAGAGAGCTCGTCGACGTGGAGGATTGCCCCGAGCCCGACGATGAACGGCTCAAATCCGCACAAGATTGCGATTGCAATGCCCGCAATCGTCCCAGCCCAGCGAGTGACGAGATAGGCCAACCACGCCACCAACAGTGCGGTGGCGACGGCGACGACCATCTCAGACACGGCCAATGCCTTGTAGCTGTGCTGAAACGAATAGGGGTCGTCGATCAGCCCGATCGACTTGCCAATTCCCCAAAAGAATCGTCCAATCGACCCAAGCCACATGGTGGTGACGCCGGGCATCGTGGAGCGTTCTCCGCCGACCGACGCCGACATCGACGCGAAGTCGAGTGAGAACAACGCATCGGAGAACCGTTCTGAGCGGCGCATCCAGGTGGCTTCGTCGATGGTAACAAAGGTGCCAGCCGTCAGCAGGCGGGGGATCGCCGCGGTGAGGAAGGTCAGGACCGCCAGCCGAAACGCCACAGCGGTCGGTGGGCGGGCCTGATCGGTCTCGGGGTCGGTACCCGATGTGTCGGGGATGGCGGGTGTGTCGGGGATGGGGGGTGTGCCGGTCGTGCCCGATGGGTCGCTAGAGCTCTCGTCGGTGGCAGATTCCAAAATGTTGGCCTTGCATCCCGACGCCCCGTGCCCGCGGCGCGACCGTGAAAACTGTAGCTGCGGGCTGCCAATGAAGACGTCGCAAGGATTTGAGCAACGATCCCCACATCGTCGACGGGTTAGCTTAAGAGTGGCAGCCTGCAAAAGCTATTCACGACCCATGCGTTGCAGGAGTTTGTTAACTCCCCGAACTACTGGCTTCTTCGGTAGTTCCGTGCAAGGGTCGAGCCTTCGAGCCATGTCGGACGGAGGCGTCCCACAGCCTGTGTAGTCTGCCAGGCGTCGCTGTTAGGGGAGCTGTGACGTGGAAGAACGTGTTGCTGGAGCGCTAACGCTCCGATCGTATGGAAACACCCGAGACTCGTCGTCGGCAGTACCGACGACGGAAAAACCGGTGCAGCCGAGGATCTATCCCAAGCTCCCAGGCGCGGCCGCTCAGAGCCGCCCGTACTCTCACGTCGTGCTGATGCTCGTCGTTGTGCTGGCACTCGGGCTCACCGCTTGCGATGATGACGACACATCTGATGCGTCGAGCTCGCCAGCATCGGGCGCAACAACGGCGAGTCAGACCACCGCAGCGGCCGACGGCACCCAGACGACCGTGCCGAACGACTCGGCCGCAGGTGGCGAGATCACCGGTCCCGAGTCAATCGACTGGTCGGATCTGCCCTATGACGAAACCGACGTCAAGGTCGTACCAGCCGACAAGTCGTTCATCGACGCGATCGACAACTCAAACCTGCCCATGGTCGCCCAGGTCACCGTCGGACAAGAGGTCACATTCCGCAACCGGGGTCGCAACTCTCACAACGTCATACCCGAAGACGACACCGCTCCGTGGCGCATCGACCTCGACGACTTTCAGCCAGGCGACGAAGACGTCCGAACCTTTGACGAACCTGGGCTCTACCGCTACTACTGCTCGATACACGGCACTCTGAACGCCGGAATGATTGGTGCCGTCCTGGTCACGTCCTAGATCGAATCCGCGAGCTGATCACTACAGCCGAGCCGCACGACGGTCCAAACAAACAGACAAGCAAGCAAGCAAGCAAGCAAGCAACCCAACAAACAAACAGAGCGACACGCATCCTGATGCGGCGCCCGACGGGAACGGGCGACGGGAGGACGGCAGATCGTTCGCCGAAGATGAGTCCACAACAAAGGGGAAGTTGATATGGAACGCCGATACCGCCAGCACCGCTGGTACCTCTTCGTCGCTCTCGTGGCCTTGCTGATGCTGGCGTTCGCAGGGTGCAGCGACAGCGACGACGACGCCGACGCGTCGGGTACGACAGCCGCCGACGGGCAAACCTCAACCACGGTTGTCGAACAGGGTGACGTGGTCAAGGTGCCCGCCGACTACCCGACCATTCAAGAAGCGGTCGACGCCGCGTCGGAGGGGTCGCTGATTCTGATCAGCCCCGGCACCTATGAAGAGGCGGTTGACGTCACCACCGACAACCTGGTGATCCGTGGAACCGATCGCAACGAAGTCATCCTCGACGGCGGCTTCGAGCTGGAGAACGGCGTTCGAGTGCTCGGAGCGAACGGGGTGGTGGTCGAGAACCTCACCGCGCAGAATTACACCGGCAACGGCGTCTTTTGGACCGGCGTGGACGGCTATCGGGGGTCATATCTGACCACCATCAAGAACGGCGACTACGGGGTCTACGCATTCGGTTCGGTGAACGGCATCATCGAACAGATCTACGCGTCGGGCAGCCCCGATGCAGGTGTCTACGTGGGTCAATGCTTCCCATGTAACGCCCACGTTCGCAATGTGCTCAGCGAATGGAACGGCCTTGGCTACTCGGGCACCAACTCGGGCGGCAACCTCTACATCACCGACTCGGTGTGGCGAAACAACCGTGCAGGAATCGTCCCGAACTCTGGTTCATATGAAGGCTGCGCCCCGAAACCGAGACGACGGTGGTAGGCAACCTGGTCTATGACAACAACAACGACAAAACGGGTGCCATAGCCAATGCCATGTTGGGGCAGGGCAATGGAATCCTGATCGCTGGCGGCATCGGCAACGTCATCGAACGCAACCGTGTGGGGTCACGAGGTCGCCGGCATCGCCCTGGCACCCTTCCCCGAAGACGACCCGATCAGTCCGCTCAGCGAACGACCCGAAGACAACTGTCAGGCCGACGCGGTCCCCGCAGATGAGGCCGACATGACCGATGTGGACAATCCGCTGTTCTGGCCAGCGAAAGACAACACGGTGCGGGGCAATGTCGTCTCTGACTCAGGGGCGACCGATCTGGGCCTGTTCGCTGATCCCGGTGAAGGCAACTGCTTTGCCGACAATGAGTACACCAGCTCAAACCCCGAAAACATCGATGAGGCCGCGCCGTGTGGTGGGACCGAGAACTTCGAGGCCGACTACGCCACCTTGGCGTCGTTGTTGCTCGTCGACCGACCCGAACCGCCGAGCTACAAAGATGTTGAACTGCCCGACCCTGGGCCGCAGACGAATATGCCCGATGCTGAGAAGGCTCCGGCCGAACCAGCCGACAACATCGTTATCGACGTCGATATCGAGGCGATAGCGCTGCCCGACAGGCCCGACGACGCTGCAAGTGTGAGTTCGACCAGCGCGGCCGACGCATCTGATGGGGCCGAGTCGTCAAGCTCAACAGACCCGGAATCGGACGGGGCCGCTGACCGCACCGTAGGTGCTGGGGCGAGTTCGACAACCCGTGGCAACGCAGCGGCCGGCGCAGGATCGTCGACCACCGAAGCCCAGTCGACAACAACGGCGAGCGCTGAGTAGCCGTTGTTGCGACGAGTCTGGATAGGGGTTGCGGCGATGGCGGTTGCCATCGCCGCGTCCCTCTCAGCCTGCGAAAAGGCCGACCGGCCGACGCTCGCTCAACCATCTGTGGCGAGCGCCACGATCGGTGGGGTCGGCGAGTTGACGCCCGGTTCTGGTCTGCCCGGTCCTGATCTGCCCGGTGGGTTGTGGAGCGATGAGGCGCTCGATGCAATCGATACCGAAGCGACGCTGGCCGACGACCCGAACTACAAACACCACGGCTGGTTCGTGGTCGAATGCGTCTACTCGCACACGGCGCCCGATGACCCGATCGTGCACTACGGCAAGCCCGGGCTCAGTCACAGCCACGACTTTTTTGGCAACGAATCGACCGACGCCTTCAGCACCGAGGACACGCTGCTCGACGCCACGACCACCTGTCGGAAACACCAGGACCTTGCGTCCTATTGGGCCCCGAGCCTGTTTGTCGACGGCGAACGCGTAGAGCCCAAATCGTCAGACGCGTACTACCGTGCGTCGCCCAACATCGCGCCCGACGCCGTCGCGCCCTTCCCCGACGGACTCAAGATCGTCGCGGGCAGCGCGCACGCTACAGAGCCACAGTCGCTTGAGGTCGTCGGCTGGGCCTGCGGGCGAAACCCACACCGGTCGATCGAACCGCCATCGTGTGCGGAGAGCACCGAACTCACCTTGCGGGTGAGCTTCCCCGACTGTTGGAACGGCAACGACCTCGATAGCGACGACCACGCCTCGCATATGGCGTATTCGACCATCGCTGGATGCCCAGCGGAGCACCCCGTACCGGTCCCCCAACTGGAGTTTGTCGTTCAATACCCGGTGTGGGGACCACAGAGCGACATCGAGTTGGCCCCCGGTGGCGTGCTCACCGGCCATGCCGACTTCTTCAACGCATGGGTTCCTGGCTCGCTGCAACGCGAGGTCTTGGGGTGCATCCATCGTGATGTGGTGTGCGGCGTCCCAGCGATCTTCTAACCCTCAATCCCCGCGCTGAGACCCGGGCATACAGTTCGGTCGGTCGGTGCTGACACAAGCCCGAGCGGGGCCATGACATCAACGTGTCCGGCTCGGCTCTCGATGCCCAGACGCCGAGATCGCATCGGGGCCGTGGTGCTCCGAGGCGCACGGACGCATCACGCCGAGACGTCAGGGGCGCATCACGCCGAGATGTCAGAGCGTCGAAGGGGTGAAAGAGTGCGGGTCGAGTCGGATTCAACAGCGCAGAAAAGGGTCGTCCACGATGACACAAGAACTTCCTTTGGTAGTCGACGGTCGGGTTCGCTTCGGTCGTTGGTCCGAGCCGTTCCCCGACATCAACCTTCGAGCTGCTGATGCATACCGGCTGCCGTTCGGGTTGCCGGCGCCGCGGCCTCTGCAACAGGCGCGTCTCAAGGAATGGCAGGCCTTTCAGTTCACCAACGGTCGTTGGTTTGGGATTGTGGCGTTGTTCAACGCAAAGGCGCTCGCTCTGGCTCAGCTCAAGCTCGTCGATACCGAGTCGCTGACCAAGTACACCTTCGAGCAGCGACTGGCGCCGTGGGCTCTTCGCTATCCTCAAAATCTGCTGCACGGCGTTGCCGAGTGGAGCGGCGGGGAGCCTCGTTTCGTTTCTACTTTGACCTCGCCCACGATGCGGTGTCGGTCGCGGTCTCGGTGCCGCCAAATGACGCCGGTCGTCCCGCGATCGAAGTCGACCTCATCGGCGGCGCGCACGACCAGGAGCCTGTTGTCGTGTCGATCCCTTTCAACGACCGGCGCGGCATGTACTCACATAAAGCGTGCGTACCGGCGACCGGACATCTCACCATCGGGACCGACCGCCACCCCTTCACCGGTGATACGTCCGCGCTGATCGCGGATGATCACCGCGGCTACTACCCCGGATCATGGAATGGGACTGGGGTACCACCGCATTTCGCTCAGCCGACGGCACACTCATCGGTCTCAACCTGACCAGGAGCGCGTCGATCGACCCAGAGACGTATAACGAAAACGTCGTCTGGGTCGCGGGTCGAGCGCACCCCCTCCCCGCGGTGACCTTTCGACGTTTCGAAGCGTCAGCAGACACCGCAGAACGGTGGGAAATCCGCGATGCGAACGGCCGGGTTGCGATCGATTTCGACGTCTTGGTCGACGGGCGGGTCGACATCAACGCCTTGGTGCTCAAATCGAAGTACCGCGGACCGTTCGGACGTTTCTCGGGATCGGTGAAACTCGATGACGGCACCTCCGTCGATATTCCGGGTGTGTTCGGCATGGGCGAGGACTTCGAACTTCACGTGTAGGTGCTCGGCGAGCTAGGTGAGCTCCTATACGTCTACGTCCGGGGCGTGCTGTTCTGCCGCGACGTGAGCGTTCTAAACCTCTGCCAGGACGCTGCAGGGCACGAGACGCAAAGGTGGGGGCGCTCTCAGAGCGCCCCCACCTTTCATTCGTGTGCTGAGTCGTGCGACCCGCCGAGTTGGCTAGCCGGTGAAGGACAAAGCGCCTGGTTGCTGAGCCGGGACCGTCGGCACGGTCGTGCTGCGATCTAGGTCGTTGCCGACCGAACCGTTACCGCGGTGACCAGGACGATCAACCGGGGCTGGCTTGACCGGAGTTGGGCGTTCCACCTTGGGAGCTGTGGTCGAGGAGGTCGACGTGCTCGAGGTCGAAGTGGAAGTGGTCGCCGAGTCGATCTCGGCGTTGACGAACCGAAGTGACTCACCGTCAGGGTCGAGGTTGGTGATCGTGACCGTACCCGATGCCGGTGAGACAACTTCCCAGCCGTCGACGGGCGTTTCGGTCACGGTGTAGTCGCACTTCTCGCCGTCTTCAGCGACCGCAACCAGGTTTTCGGCGGTGACTTCACCGTTCTCGTCGGTCTCGACCTTGATGCTGTTCGATGGGCAGTCGCCGTCGCCGGTGCCCTTGATCACGAATTCCCAGCCTTCAAGATCGGCGTCGGTATCGGCAATCACCTTGGTGATGTCGATATCGCCAACTTCGCGGATATCGGTGGTGTTGGTGAAGGACACCCGCACCTGGCTCGTGTCGGTCAACGGGTCGAGGGTGACGACACCGCTGACCGGCGAGACGACGTAGCCGTCTGGGGTGTCCACCTCGGTGACCGTGTAGGAGCATTCCGTTTCGTCGTCGGAAGCGACCGAAACGACGTCCCTAAAGATCGCCGTACCCGATGCGTTGGTGTCCATTTCAAGGTCAACCGTCGGGCAGATCGCCGGGTTATCGGGGTCGCTTTCGAGGTTGAAGGTCCAGCCCGAAAGTGCGGTGGAGGGAGCAGACACCTTGACATCGTTGAGGACGACGGTCTTGTCGACGACCACATCGGTGAAGTGGCCATTGACGCTGTCGATGAACTGCAGCGGGATCACCCGGTCTTCCTCAGGCTGAACGCCTGAGTACCCGGCGATTGGTTGCACCGTGTAGCCGTCGAGGTTGGAGGTCTGTTCAACGTCATAGGTGCAGTTGGGATCAAGGTCCTCGAAGGTGGCGACACCGTAGGTGTTGGTGGTCTTCACGATCGGGTCGTCACCAGCGCATGCGCCGGTCGGAGTCAAGGTGATCTCCCAACCGGCGAGGCGAGGATCAGGTGCGGTGATCAGATCGCCGTTTACCCGGACCTTGACCGTCACTTCGATCGTCGGTGAGTCCGGCGCTGGAGTGGGCACGTTGCCATCACAGACGCCCAGAGCCACAAGGCCGTCGTAGAGTAGGCCGACCACGGAACCGATGATGCCGTCGAGGTCGACAATGCTCACCGCAAAGCCAACCAACGTGCTGACCAGGCTGGTAATGCCGTTTCCAACAAAACTCAAGACCTGGGCGACGATCGACTGGATGGTTTGGTTGGCCCCCAAGCCGACTCCCTGGAGCAGGCCGCTGATGATCGACGTGAGGAACGCCACGACCAGGGTGTCGACGCCTGAAACAGCCTGGGTGATAATCCCTTCGACAAGGTCATTGGCCGAAACGTCGATGCCTGCGATCGCTTGGCAGACACCGATACCGTCGACGATTCCGCCGAGGTCGAGGGTGAGCAAGCTGACGAGAATCTGGTCTATATCGATGGTGACCAGTGCGTTGACGATTCCCGATCCCAGTTGAGAGTCGAGACAGAGTTGTTCGACATCGAGATTTGGCACGTTGACCAGTGATGCGATGACGGTTTCGATGATCCCGCCGAGTGCGCCGAATGCGCTGCACACCGCAGATTCAATCATGTTGCCGCTGGCAATCAACACGGGGTCGATCATGCCGTCAATGCTGAAGTTGGCGACCGTCGAACATGCGGTCGAGGCGGGCGCATCGCCGATGATCGGGTCGAGCAGGTCGTAGCAGAAGTCGTAAATCGGTCCTTCGCCGACGGCCCCGGCATCTTGCGCGGTCTTGACGTTGTAGATCATCGAGACCATCGCGAACGCGGTGACGATCGCACCGAGTCGCAACCAAAATGCGCGTTGTTTTCCTGCGCTCGCCTGCATACATCCTCCCAGATACGTTCTGCGGAGCAACGCTCCCAATAGCGTCCACTCCGCGGACCCTGGGAAGTGTAGTGGGCTGTTGCCGCCACGTCACCCTTGGATTGCGGTGTGATTTGTCGTGGGGTGCTCTCAGTGGTCGAATCTCACCGAAGTGATTTGTACGATGAAGCAACGCCGGTTGCTCGCTTGCCGTGAGGGTTCCACTGATGTGAACTGGCGGTCAGCGGACCCCAACGGTGAGCGATATCGCGGTGGTATCGGTGGTTGACGCCTTGACCAGGGAAAGCGTGCATCACTGGCCAACGTCTCCCGAACGCTGCAATACCACAATGGATGTGATGGTGGCGCGATGAACCCAGGCGACAAACGTGAGATGCGACATCGCCTTCTGGTCGCGTCGCCCATGCTGATGGACCCCAACTTTTATCGAGCGGTTGTCTTTGTGTTGGAGCACAACGATGAGGGAACCATCGGCCTTGTGTTGAATGACCCGTCCGACGTGATCCTTGACGAGGTCCTCGACGGCTGGGGGCCACTCGGTGGCCTGCCAGGTGTTGTCTTTTGCGGCGGGCCGGTCGAAACCGAGAGCGTGATCGCACTGGGTCGATCGATCGGTGCCGATGACGAGTTCTATGGGTTCCAGCCATTGGTCCACGGTTACGGCCTGGTCGATCTGGATGTATCGCCCGACGATTTTGCTGGGCAGGTCGATGATGTACGCCTCTACGTTGGATACGCCGGATGGGGCGCGGGTCAGCTCGAAGAAGAGATCACAGAGGGCGCCTGGATCGTCCTCGATGCGGAGCTGGGGGACCTGACCGCGGTGAAACCTCAACAGTTGTGGTCTCGTGTGCTCGGCCGTCAAGGTGGGCCCTACACCCAGGTGGCGCTGCACACCGATGAGCCGTGGTTGAACTGATGTCGCTGCGGCCCGGTGATGCGGCCAGCGGGGAAGCGATGATGTGGCCAGCGGGGAAGCATGGACTTGAGTCGGCAGGAGGCTCGAGTCCGCATGAGGCCCGAGTCGGGTGAAGTTGCCAACCTGACGTCGGGTCTGCTGATCTGACGCGATGGCGGCACGTACCCCACATGACGAGCTCAGATTTCGGAGCGCTGGTGTCGATGCACAATCGATGGCTGGCTCACCGGCAACGCGCGGCGACGAGGCTATCCCCACATCGGTCCGCGTCGATCGACGACGGTTTCTTGGGGGATCGCTTGCGCTGGGCGCGGCGATTGCGATGTTCGGGGCATGTTCTAGCGGCGACGACGATCCGGCCACAACGGCAACGACCGAATCGCTGATCAAGGACCCAACCGAAGAGCTCGAAGAGCTGGTCAACCTGACGACTTCGCCATTCCTCGACGCTTACTTCACCGATGTGTCCAAGGCTGCCCTCGTCGGAGCCGCCTACACCCAGAACGTTGCCGACGGCGACGTCGAGGCCCTCGTTGTTCCCGACGATTTTCGCGCCCGAGTCATGACGGGCCCCGCTGATCAGGCAGCCATCGATGCGATGCGAGGCGACATCCGCGCCGAGTTCGAAGGCAGCGACATGGTGTCGGTTTCAGGGTGGCGGCTCAGCCGATCAGAGGTCTACCTCGCCCTCATCGCATCCGGCGCGTAGCCCCTAGACACCGCCTGGGGTGTCTAGCCCGCGCTTCGCTGACAGAGCACGCCGCGAGCTGGCCGAACGAGTGTCGAGCGAGGCGCGCCATGCCTTTGATACCGGTCACCCCACGGGCAGGATCGTGCGCAGCGGCTCGGCGGCCGCCCCCTGGGGGCGTGCGCCGACGTTGATCAGCGCAGCCGATGCAGCTTGCGAACCGGCCGCCCCGCAGACGGGAAGCGGCAGATTCCGCGCGAGGCCGAGCAGGACTCCCGCGGCGTAGCAGTCGCCAGCTCCCGTGGTGTCGACGACCGGCGAAACCGCCGTGGGTTCGATCTTGTGCATCTCATCCGGTGTGCTGAGAAGCGACCCGTGTTCTCCGAGTGTCACCGCAACGACATCGCACCGGCCTTGCAGCACCTCTGCAGCCTCTAGGCCCGACTCGGCCCCGGTCAGGGTCATCGCCTCGGCTTCGTTGGCGAACAGAATGTCGACGTGGTTGTCGATGAGATCGACGAATTCGCTTCGGTGTCCCTCGACACAGAAGCCGTCGGACAGCGTCAAAGAGATGCGCAGACCGTGGCCCGTCGCCAGCTCGATCGCTTTGCGGATGGCGTCTTTGGCGTCGGGCTGATCCCACAGGTAGCCCTCGAGGTACAGGATCGATGCGTCTTGCATCAGCGAATCTTCGACGTCGCTTGGATGGAGTGCGCTTGCAGCGCCGAGGTAGGTGTTCATCGTCCGCTGCGCGTCGGGTGTGACCAACACCAGCGACCGCCCCGTACGAGGGCCGCTCGTCGCGTACTCGGTGTCAAAGGCGACGCCGAGGTCGCCGAGGGCGTTCGCGAATGCTCGTCCCAGGTCGTCGTCGAACACCCGCCCGATGTAGCCCGATGTACCGCCCATCATGGCGATCACCGCGGCGGTGTTGGCCGATGATCCACCAGCCGATGTGACGGGGTTGGGCATGTCCAGCGCTAGTTGGTCCGCCTGGTCGAGGTCGATCAGTGTCATCGAGCCTTTGGCCAGCCCATGGCGGGTGAGTACGCCGTCGTCGACCTGCGACAACACATCGACGAGGGCGTTGCCCATACAAACCACATCGAGACCTGACAAAACTGTGCTCCTGGGTGGGTCAGCTGTTGGCGCTGACGATTTTCACTTTTGGTTGCGTGCTGGCCCGGCGCACAGCTTTCGCTGCGGGCCGCCCGGCCACGGCGCGGACTATCTCGTGGCGCACCTGGCGGGACGAACGGCTGGCTGGTGAACCAGAGTTGCCAGAGCGCTTGTGTGGAGCGTACCGGGGGCACGTCGCCACAACGATTGGCGCTGGCTCGACCGGCGTTGCCTCGGACTGGCGCTGCCTCGACTGGCGTTGGCTCGACCGGCGTTGGCTCGACTGGCGTTGGCTCGACTGGAGTTGGCTCGACTGGCGTTGGCTCGACTGGCGTTGGCTCGACTGGGCCCTTGCGCGTGCAGCTCGAGAACCTTGCTCGGGAACAGGCGCTTGCTCGGCGGGCGTGGGGCTCCAGAACGGGTGCGGTTCGGGAACCAGCGCGGGATCGGCGGCTTGGGTGCGCAGACCTTGGCACGGCGGCACAAAAGTCCGTGGGTCAGAGCGAATCGGCCTCAAGGCAGGGTCGAGTTGGGCGAGGAACTGAGCGCACCGCTCTGCCTCGTCGGTCTCGCCGATGATCTCAGCTTGTCGACGCAAACCATCGAGTGCTCGCAAGAAGCCCTGATTTGTCAGATGCTGAGCACGGACATAGCCGTTGCCTCGCCATCCGTTTGCCCGCAGCGCGTCGAGACCCCGGTGATAGCCCACCGGAACGCTGCGTAGGCCTCGACGTCGTCGCGTGCGACCTGTCCGAGACGCGCCACGCGTCGCTGGAGCGCGGATATGCAGCACAGATCGTGGCGATAGCGTCCCGCTGTTGATCCGCAGGTAGAGCCAAAGGCGGCCGTGAGGCGGTCGGCCGCAGGATCGGCGGGGAGCACGGTTTCGGGTAGCCCTGCTGAGAAGGCAACTGGCTGATCGCTCATGATGATGTCTTCCTGTTGATGTGCGGCTCGGTCGGGCCTGCGCTTCGGTATGCCCGTCCCCGCCAGCCGTCGAGTCCGACGGCAACAGCCCATGGAACGGCCGACTCGTCGGAACAGCCCACTCGTCGGCGTAGCCGAACCCTCGCCCGCAGGGCGCCGCTCGGTGGCTGGCAATTTTGGTCCACGCTCGGGCGCTGCATCGCAGAGTACGCAATGACGATCGGGTTGACCCCGATGAGGTGCGTGGTCGGCCTGTGTAGAGCCAAACGCCGCTCTGGGTTCGTAGAGCGCCGGTCGGTACCATGCCGCTATGGCTTGTTCGGTGTTTTTGGTTCGTCACGGGGTTACCGCAGAAACGGGTGCAGTCCTGTCGGGGCGTAAACCCGGCATAGCGCTCTCTGAGGCTGGCATCGCCCAGGCCGAGGCGACCGCGGCACTTCTCAGCAACGTCAAGTTCGCGGCTTGTTACGCGAGTCCTATCCAACGAACCACCGAAACCGCCCAGATCGTCGCAGCTCCTCATGGTCTCGCCGTCGTCCCCGACGACGCGTTTATCGAGGCTGAGTACGGCGAATGGACCGATGTCCCGCTTGCCGATCTCCGCAAACACCCCCTGTGGCCGGTCATTCAACACACACCGTCGCGAGCGGTGTTCCCCGGTGGCGAGGCGATGCGCGCCATCCAACATCGGGCGGTCGACGGCATCGAACGACTCGGCGCCGCACATGACGGCGAGGCGATTCTGATCGTCTCCCATGCCGACGTGATCAAAGCGATCTTGGCGCACTACTTGGGGACGCACCTGGACCTGTTCCAACGCATTCATGTATCGCCCGCATCGATATCGATCGTCCAGCTTTCATCACACGGACCGATGGTGGCGTGTGTTAATCAGCGGCCGGGCGACGCGGAACTTGCCGCGTACGTCCCCCAGGCGGCTGGTGACCATCACGCTTCAACGGACGAGGCTCGGAATGCCGATGAGCGAGCAGCGGTTGCGGCGAGCGACGAGGATGCGGTGGGAGAACGGTGATGGAACTGATCGACATTGGTTTGGTGAACTCGATCATGGTCGGTGCAAACGGACCACAGGGTGAACGAGCGTTCATGTTGCAAGCACGTTCCGAAGATCAGGTGGTGACGGTCCTGCTCGAAAAACAGCAGGTTGCTGAGCTGTCATCCCAACTCCGTCGGCTCCTCCAGGGCCTCGCAGCGACGTTTCCGGGCACCGAACCGAGCCCCGCTGCGGACAAGCTTGAAGTCGACCTGCCCAGTGACGCTGAACCCGACTTTCGCGCCAGAGCGGTACGCGTTGGATTTGAACCGACCGAACGCCTCTTGCAGCTCGAATTCTTTGAGTACCCGGGCCAAGACGATCAGTCCCTTCCCGACGAGGGGATCGTCTTGCGTTGCCTCGCCACCGTCGACATGGTTCATGCGATGAGCGGCCACGCCCTCAACGTTGTCAATCAAGGACGGCCCCTCTGCCCATACTGCCGTTTCCCCCTGGTCGACGACCACCGATGTCCAGCTGTCAACTAGGTGCTCTGCCGCCGTCCATGTCGCGGCGGCAGCCTGCCAGGACGCACGGTGTCCTGGTGTTGAGCGTCGGTGTGCGGACCGGTGGGCAGGCACGTCGGAGGAGCTGCCGAGGTTTCGGTGGTCTGGCGTTCGCCGCGCAAGGTCTGGGTGCATGACAACCCTCACGATTCCGCCCGAGCTGCCGCTGCCGCGTCGTGCTGAAGTACTCAGCGTCGGAGGGTTGGAACCGGTCGGGCGGCTCGAGGACTCTTCGAACTTCGCCCTCGTGGTGTTGGCTGAGTTGGACGGCGATCAGGCGCTCGCGGTGTGGAAGGCCCAGGAGGCAGAGCGGCCCCTCTGGGATTTTCCTGCCCAGACGCTTTGCCAACGCGAGGTAGCAGCGTACGAAGTGTCGAACTTTCTCGGCTTTGACCTCGTGCCATTCACCGCCTGGCGGGAAGGGCCGTTCGGGATGGGCATGGTTCAAGCCTTCATTCCGCACGACCCCAGCGAACATTTCGGCACACTGCGAGACGACTTCGCTGCGCAGTTCCGCCAAATGTGCGCCTTTGACCTGGTTATTAACAACGCCGATCGCAAAGCGGGCCACGCGTTGCGCGGCGCCGACGACCACATTTGGGGCATTGACCACGGCCTGACCTTCAACCTTGTCCACAAGGTCAGAACGGTCATCTGGGACTACATCGGCGAGCCGATCCCGAGCGATGTGCGCGAATCGGTGGGTCGCGCGGCGGCGTCGCTCGATGTCGGGGGGACGCTGCATCAACGTCTGGCGCCCCTGCTGACATCGGCCGAGATCTCGGTGACCCGTGACCGCGCCCAGGCGTTCGTCGCCGCATCTCGATTTCCTGAACCGACGACTGACTACCCCTACCCCTGGCCGCTCATCTGACCTTTCGCTCCCGAGGTAGGCGCCCTTGGCTCCCGAGGTAGGTGCCCTGGGCTCCCGAGGTAGGTGCCCTGGGCTCCCTCCCGAGGTAGGTGCTCGGTGCTGCGTCGCGACGGCACCGTCGCTCGACTGGGTGGGTGCCGCTGATCACCGTCGGCGCCGCCCAATCGGTACCATCGACCCGTTATGGGTCTGATCATTTTGTTGCTGTTCGTCGCGTTGCCGTTTGTTGAGATTGCCGTCTTGCTGAAGGTGGGGCAGTCCTTTGGGTTTGGACCCACCATTCTCCTGATGATCGGCATCTCCGTCGTGGGCTTCTTCCTGGTGCGGATGCAGGGTTTCCGGATCGTCCAGCGGATCCAGAGTCAGGTGAGCGCGGGCAAAGTTCCCACGCAGCCGATGATGGACGGCTTCCTGGCTCTCTTTGCAGCAGCGTTGTTGATGACGCCAGGTTTTGTGACCGACATCATCGGCATCCTGTTGCTGCTTCCGCCGACTCGAGCCCTCATTCGGCCGTTCCTCACCCGCTATTTCGTTGAGCGAGGACGCCGCATCCAATCGTCGGTCGGTTTCGGACCGGGGTTCCAGACCCGGACGTTCATGTGGCGAACCGGGTCGACGGGCGGCACGGGTCGTGGCGCTGGTAGGCGCAGCGACGATGACATCATCGACGTAGACCCCGAGCCCGAGATCAACCGCGAGCTCGAATAGTGAGCCTGCCATGTGTGAGCCGGGCTAGCCTCGCCGCCCATGACACAGATCCCAGAAATCACCATTGACGACGTTGACGGCCTCCTCGCCGAGGGCTACCTCCTTCTCGACGTTCGTGAAGACGACGAGTGGGCGGCTGGCCACGCAGAAGTAGCGATCAGCATCCCGCTCAGCGAATTGGTCGAACGCCGCGATGAACTCGATACGTCGGCACAGATTCTCGTGACCTGTAAGGCCGGCGGTCGGTCACTCAAGGCCACCGAAGCCCTGCGCTCCTGGGGATACGACGCGACCAACCTCGCTGGCGGCATGCTCGCATGGGCCGGTGCAGATCGCCCCATGATCGCGACCGAAGGCGACGCGTACGTCCTGTAACCGGATAAGAGTCGATGAGTTCAGCGCCAACCCTGTCGCCGGGCTTGACGTTTCGGTGTCGTCACGCGTTGCCTCTCAAGTCGCACGTCCGGTGTGCGGAGTAGCGAAGACCGATCGCTTGCCTCTCGCTCCCCGCAGGCTGCCCTGCCGTTTTGCGCAGGTGTCGATAAATCTCATCATTTTATTTGCGATTTCTGAGATTTTTTCGTAAAAATCGCTGTATGAGTACACGCGAAGAGCGGCCTGCGAGTGCCCTTTTGTCGTTTACGGCGAGCAACGTCCGCTCGTACCGGGACGAGGTCCACTTTTCTCTCCTCGCCACCCGCCTCGCTGGCGAGGAGATTCGCCGGTCGATCCAGACTCCGTCTTCCAAGACGCCCATTGAAGTCTTGCCGGCGGCGGGCGTCTTCGGCGCGAATGCGTCAGGCAAGTCAACCCTTCTGCTCGCTCTCGCTGACATGCGCGCTACGGTCGCGACCTCGTTCCGCAGTGGGAGTAAGGCCAGTGGCATGTATCGGCGTCCGTTTCTGCTCGACGCGGACGCCCGATCTCGCCCCACCAGTTTCGAGATCGAGTTGGTGTTGAGCGGGGTCCATTGGCAATACGGCTTCGAGGTCGATGACGCGAAAGTTGTCGGCGAATACGCATATCACTACCCCAAAGGTCGTCAAGCTTTGGTCTTTGATCGAACGGTGAGCAAGACATCGCTTTCGGTGCTTCCTTTCGATCGTCTGGCCGCAAGCTCCGATCCCTTTGCTGCGTGACAATGCACTTCTCTTGTCTGTTGCTGGAGCAGCTAACGATGAGCAGTTGGAGCCGCTCTTCGGCTGGTTCTTGCGCAATCTGCGCCTCGCCCAGTCGGCAAACCGTGCGTCGCGGATCGTGCGCACCTCTGAGATCGTCCAGGATCCATCCACCAAGAATCGCGCCATGTCACTCGTCCGTTCCGCTGACCTCGGTATTTGCGATATTGAACGCGCCCGATCGATCCCGATGTCGCAGAGCGTTTCCAGCGCGCCCTGCGAGCGCTTCAAGGCAGGGTGTAGAGGGCGATCCTGAAGCCACCGATGAAGACATGAATGTCGTGTTCGAAGACTCGGTTCGTCTGAAGCACCAAGGTCTGGTTGGCGAGGTGAGTCTTGAACCGGAATTCGAGTCGCAAGGGACGATGGTTTGGGTCGGGCTCATCGGCTCTGTCCTCGATGCCCTCGACGGAGGCCATGTTCTGCTCGCTGATGAACTCGACGCCAGTCTGCACCCGCACCTGGTGAAGCTGCTCCTCGAGATGTTCCAGGATCCGTCGCTCAATCAGCGATGCGCCCAGCTCATCTTTAACGCTCACGACGTCAGCATTCTTGGTGACTCAGATCAGAGCATTCTGGGTCGAGATCAGATTTGGCTCGCGCAGAAAGATTCTGGGGGTGCAACGAGCGTCTACCCGCTCGTGGACTTTGGGCCGCGCCGTGACGAGGCACTCGCTCGGCGGTATCTGCAGGGTCGATTCGGTGCGGTACCGGTCATCAATCCTGGTGAGGCGCGATCCGGTTTGGAACTGGTCGACAATTGAAGCGTCCTCGCAACGGAAAACCGCATCGCAAGCCAGGCCGTCGGTCTCAACGTCGAGTGATCTGGAGTGCTCACGGAAGGCAGGATCACCGAACCCAGCTACCTGGCGATTTGGGCTCGAAGGGAACCCTGACGTCCACATCGAGTTCTAAAGACGCGGAAATCCGCCTCGTGCTCTCGTCCAGAAAGCGCGTGAATTTAAGACGAGAACCGCTCTGATTTTGACGAAATCTGGTGCATCTTCGACGTCGACGAGCATGCTGATCTCAACGACGCAATCAACCAGGCTAAACAGTGCCATCGGGGTTGCGCTGTCCAACCCCTGTTTTGAACTATGGGTTGTCCTCCACCACGAAGATCAGACAGCGCACGTAGATCGACGCTCCATTCAGCAACGAGCGGTCGATATCGGCGCCATGACTGGCAAAACTTCGATCGAACATCTGGAAGGCATTTGATCGCCAACTATGCGACGGCGAAGGAGCGCGCTCGACGCCTCAAAGAACGTCATTTGGGGAACGGATCAGACGCTGCGGCCAATCCCAGCACATCGGTCTGGGAGCTTGTAGATCGGTTGCAAAGCTCGTGAGCGGGCTTCCCGCCCGCGGGTGTGTGAGGCAATCCGGCGGCGAGCTGGCGGCCTAGGACAGGAGCGAGGGGATGCGTCTTGGGCGGTGTCTGGCCAGCGTTTGCGTTGATTGGCGGCCAGGCGTTGGAGGGTTTCGATCGCCTTTGGATCGCTGTCGCCAGGGCGGGTCTCGATCCAACCTTCTTCGACGAGTTTTTCCATGAGGACGCGACCTGTGTCGGTGCGGACCAGCGTCAGCGTCCAATCGCTATGCGTACCGATCCCGCCGGTTGAGATGTCGGCATGTTCAGCAGCGAAGTCGGGGCATGAATTGCAGCCCTCCCGCGTGAATGCATGGCACTCTTTGAGTGGCACTTCGATGTAGCGGCCATCGTGGGTCCAAATCTGGAATACGCCCTTGATGTTGACCTTTTGATGTCGGACCGTTGCAGGCCGTATTTCAGTTGGAGAAGGTCTTCAAAGATTGCGTCGTCGAATGTCTTGGAGCACAACAACCCAATCGACAGGGTGAAGCGACGAGCCGGTTTACCCGCGCGGCGGGTCTTGAGCGCCGCGGGAACGCTCGCCATACAGCTCATACCGACGAGCGCGATCCGTTCGGCGCCGCCTTCGACCGCGTCCTTATACGCGAGGGCGTTTGCCGAATAGGTGTACCTGCTGCCAGCGCTGTCGAGAACGTCTTGACGGGTGCGAGCAACGCCCGGTACGGGCTGCCAACCGGTCCCGTCGCCTTCGAGATATGACACCAGCGCCGCGTCGATGACGTCGTGTTCAAGTGCGTAGATCAGCAGTGCCGACACCAGACCACCGTCCTGACCGATGTCGTGGATGACCTTGTCGGTCGCGCGCGCGAGAACGATGTCTTTGACGATCCCATAGGCTTCGTCGGGCTGGCGGACCCGGCCAAAGTTGTGCTCATCGAGCTCGGGTTCCCACGCACGGAACCGAGGACACGCTCGGGTGCACATCGTGCAGCCCTTCTGCCCGTGGGTGCAATCGGCCGGGCCAAGCTCGTCCTCCAAATGAAACGGCCGATACACGCCGTTTTCATCGTTATAACCGAGGACGTCATGCGGGCAGGCGACGATGCAGCCAGAGCACCCCGTACACAAACCGCTGGTGACGACCTCGTCATAGAGGTGGGACCATTGAAACTTTTCTGGCGGCATAGGTGACTCCCGACTCGTGCATCGAGCGATGCCACATGACACCGCTCCCCATCTCCGTCTCGCAGAGGTAGGTGACAGGGCGGGCCGGTTGACCACCCTGGAGACATGTCGAAGGTGGCGGAACCAGCGGTTTGTTTGAGGAGGTTAGCCGTCGAGCGTGTGTTCTCCGAGAGCGAAGGTTGTCGTGTTGGCGGTTTGTCTCCCAAGTAACGAGCCCGGTTAGTCGAAGTCAGCCCCGGTAGGGTGTGGTGTGTGAGGCGTACTGTGGATCGTCGTTTGGTGTTTTCGGGTGTTGTCGCCGCCGGTTTGTTCGCCCCTCAGCTGGCGGGCGCTCATGTCGTGACAACCCCGTCCGACCCGCCAATGCCGCAGTGGATGTTCGTCGCCGGAGCTGGCGCCGCGCTGCTCGTCACATTCTTCGCGCTCGGCAGATGGTGGCGGACACCCCGGTTTGGAACCGTCGGGCTGGAACGCGTCGACCCGGCAGGTCCTGTCGCCAACAAGCTCGGCCGAGCGTTTGGAATCATCGGGGCGATCGTCGCGTTCGGCGGGTGGCTCCTGACCCTCGTCGCTGGCTGGTTTGGTGACGACATGGCGGTGGGCAACATCGCCCCGCTGCTGTTCATGGTGGTCATGTGGGTCGGCGTGCCGATGCTGAGTCTGCTCTTTGGCGATGTGTGGGGGTGTGGAACCCGCTCCCACGGGTGGTCTCGGCGTTGAGTCGCGTAGGACTTCAACCGGTTGCCCGCCGTCCCGTGTCACAGAACACCGCCAACGTGGTTGCGGCGTTTGGAATCGGCGCGTACCTGTGGTTGGAGCTGGTGGACCCCACCGGGTCGGCGCCTCGGATCGTTGCGTTCTTTGTCACGATCCACGCCCTGATCCTTATAGGCGGCGCCTTCATCTTTGGCGCGTCGTGGACCACCGAGGCAGATCCGTTCGCTCGATGGTTTCATCTGGCGGGGACATGTGCGCCCTGGAGGCTGGATGGTTCTCAGGTGCAACGGGTGCCATGGCTGTCGAGGTTGGCGGCAACGACGTTCAACCTGGGCCTGCTGACACTGGTATTGATCCATCTGGGCGGCACGACATTCGATGGCCTGACACGCTCTGGATGGTGGCGTGATCAGGCCTATACCGTCTACGGCTGGGACTTGGTCCCCAAGGCAACGCTCACGATGTTCGCCTGTGTATGTGTCGTGTCGGTCGTCTACCTCGCTGCCTCAGGGGCGTCGGCGACCCGAGCCGGTCTAACGCGGATGGATGCAGCGCTGCGCTGGGCAAATTCGTTGGTTCCGATCGCCCTTGGATATGCGATCGCCCACTACTTCGCGTATTTCTTCATCGCTGGAAGCGGTGTCGTCAGCCAGATTTCGGATCCGCTTGGGTTCGGCTGGAACCTGTTTGGAACCGCAGACTGGGTTGTCGGCACCTCATGGCTGACCCCAGGCGTCGTTGCGTGGAGCCAACTGATCGGCATCGTTGGAGGACACGTCGGCGGGGTCATCGTGGCTCACGATCGTGCCCTTGAGCTGGTGGACGACGACTCGGTGGTGCGCCAACAGCTGCCGCTGCTCATCGCCATGATGATCTTTACCGTGACCGGCCTGGTGCTGTTGTTGCAGGGATAGTGCGTCAGACCCGGCGATCAGGTGATAACCCGGTGGGGTCGTGGTGCCAGCAAACCGACACGCAATGGCGACGCGACAGGTTTTGGAAGGGATGACGTGCTCGCACATGGAGCGATTGGCTCACTCGACGAACTTCTGATCATCGGCCTACCGATCGCGGCGTTGGTGCTGTTCGACCGCGCCGTTCGAAAGCGACGCCGCGAAGCGGCACTGATCATGCTCAAACAGGCCAAAGATGGCGGAGCCACATCGGCTCCAACCGGTACCGGGCAATCTGGTCCGAACGAGGTCTCTCAGGCTCTAGACACGGCCTCCGCTACTAGCACCAACGCGAGCGGCGATGTCTCGTCCGCCGCCTCCGATCGTCCCGATCGCCCCGGCCGTCCCGACCGTCCGGACGATTCCGACCATGACGACGCTGCGGGGCGTTCGGACACGCCCGGCCGTCCTCATGGTACGAACGGTGAGCAGCATGGTCGTGACGGCGGGCAACCGACTGAATCGGGTGATGCCGAGAACTGATAACGACAGCAAACGGTGCCGCGTTCACCATCGACGGTGGATACGAGAAAGCCCCCAAACCAGAGGTCTGGAGGGCTTTGATGTCCCGTGAACATCGTGTGCGGAGGGAGTGGGATTTGAACCCACGGACCCCGTAAGGTCAATGGTTTTCGAGACCATCCGATTCGGCCGCTCTCGCATCCCTCCTCGCGCTGGCCCGGTTAACCCGAGCCGCGGGTGTTGAATACTAACGAGCGCGACGGCTGCTGTTCGCCTCGGTCGTGATCGCTACGACGAAAAACGATCCGTGGCCTCGGCACGCCGCTCTGAAAAGAACTCGGTCAGCAGAGCGGCGCATCGAAGGTCGTCGAGCCCGCCAACCGTCGGGATGGCGTGGTTGAGGCGAGGATCGGCGCCGACGTGGTAGAGGCTGCCCATCGCCCCCGCCTTCAGATCGAACGAGCCGAACACCACGCCGTCGATTCGCGCGCGTTGAGCAGAGCACCGGCGCACATCACACATGGCTCCAGGGTGACGGCCATGCTGAGCCCGGTCATCCGCCATCCACCGCGCTGAGCGGCTGCCGCCCGGAGCGCTAGGACCTCGGCATGTGCGGTCGGATCGGCGTCGACTTCGCGCCGATTGTGTGCTGTCGCAACGATGGCGCCGGTCGCTGAGTCAAACAGGGCCGCGCCGACCGGCACATCGCCGTGTTCGGTCGCTCGACCTGCTTCGGAGATAGCGCGGTCCATCGCCGCCAAAGCGTGGCTTGTCCACACGTCCGATGGTCCGTCCATGCCGAGATGCTCCAAAGTTCGTGACGGCTCGCGCCGCACCTGTTGCGACCCGACCCCCGTCAGGATTCGGGCGGTAAGTATCGTACGGCCCCAGTTTTGTGAGCGATCCAAGGGGTGTCACATGCTCAGAACACTGTTCGTCTCCTCGGTAGTCATTTCGATGCTCGCGCTCGGCGCTTGCGGCAGCGACTCAGACGATGCATCGATCGGTTCAACCGCCGTCGACGGGTCCCAAACCACCACCGCCGGTTCTGGGCTTTTCGACGACGGCCTCACCGACCCGACGACAGCTCCCAGTGCGACGGAAATGACAGGCGATGCCCCTGGCTCGACGGGTACGGCCATCGACCAGGGTTCGACCGACGCTGCTTCGATCGACGGGGCTGCTGGCGAGGGAACCGAGGGTGACGGCGGTGTACCAGCGAGCTCGCAGCCAGCATCAACGGGCACCGAGGCCACCCGCAGCCGCAGCCGGCAGCGACGAGGAGTCAGAAGCCTTCTGCGTCGCACTCGAGCAGATGGCAGCGATCATGACGCCGCAAGGCGGGTCGATGGATGACCTCTTTGACGTCACCGAAGAGGAGAAGGCAGGGCTGCAGCGCATCGCCGATGAGGCCCCTGCTGAGATCAACGAACATGTCCAGGTGATGGTCGACGTGATCCAGGAACTCGCAGATGCTCCCGACGGTGGCGAGATCCAAGCATTTCTGGCGTTGCAGACATCGCCCAAAGGGGCCCAACTCGCCGATGCTGAGAAGGCGGTCGATGCCTACGCCACCGAACATTGCGATAACTAGCAGGGTGCCAGCAGGGTGCGGCAGGGTGCCCAGACAGGGTGCCAGCAGGGTGCCAGCAGGGTCGGAGTGGTCGCGCTCACAGGAGATTCACAGATAACTCCCAGCATGCTGGGGGGTGCGCCCGACACCATGTTTGAACACCTACATTTTCGGCATGCCTGACTCGCAGGTGAGTCGTGAGCATCAAACCAGGAGACCATCGTGGCACCGCAACAGCACACAGATACGCCAGCAACGAACGACGGCCATCATGACGATCATGACGATATGGGGGGTTTCGCTCGCGACTTGCCCTCACTGCTCAGCAGGCGCCGGGCACTCGCCCTCATGGGTGGGCTGAGCCTCGCTGGTCTTGCGGCCGCATGCGGCTCTGACTCCGACTCCGACGCGAGTTCGACGACGACATCGACAGGTGCCGATGCGTCGACAACGACCGCGAGTAGCGCACAGGGGGCGATGCCCTCAGGAGGACCCGGCGGTCCTCCTCCCGGTGGCGGTGGACCCGGCGGAGGTGCTGCGTCGACGCCGACCACGGTCGAAGGCGAAACCCCCAATGAGACCGCTGGCCCGTACCCCGCTGATGCATCCAACGGTCCAGACTTTTTGACCGGTGAAGGGGTTGTCCACCAAGACATCACCAAGAGCGTCGGCGAGTTTTCGGGTACCGCGGCGGGCGTGGCCACCAAAATCGAGTTGACCGTCGTCGATGCAGCGTCGGGCGATGCCATGCCAGACGCAGCGGTCTACCTCTGGCATTGCACGGCAACGGGGCAGTACTCGATTTATGAGATCGAGGATCAGAACTACCTGCGCGGCGTTCAGATCGCCGACAGCAAGGGCAAGGTGACCTTCGATTCGATCTTCCCGGGCTGTTACTCAGGTCGTTGGCCGCACTGCCACTTTGAGGTGTTTACCAGCGTGGATGAGGCCACAGCCGGGTCGAACTCGGTCAAGACTTCGCAACTCGCGCTCCCTCAGGCCGACTGTGAAGAGGTGTACGCCTCGAGCGACTACGGCAACTCCGCCAGCAACCTCAGCGGGATGTCGCTGTCGACCGACAACGTGTTTTCCGACGGCTGGGACCTGCAACTCGCTACCGTTTCGGGATCGGTCGATTCGGGTCTGACCGTCTCCCTGACCGTCAAGGTGTAACCACACCGACGTCTGTCGATGCCCGCGGAGCGGGCGACCAAAAAGCGAAGCCCTCGAACCGGCCGGGTTCGAGGGCTTCTTTGATGTTTGGAAAACATCACACGTTGGCGGAGAGGATGGGATTTGAACCCACGAGGGGTTGCCCCCTACACGATTTCCAGTCGTGCCGATTCGGCCGCTCTCGCACCTCTCCGCCGGTGATGCTAGACGCGCGCCGTCCGCGGATCGGAACGATCCCACGCTGCCAGCGCGAAAGGCATCGGCGTTCCAATGCGGCTACGATGCCCCCCGGCCGTGCTAGGCGGGGAGCTTGTGGTGCCCTGTACCCCAAACCCACACATGGGGGGCTGATCAACCGTCTGAGGCCTGGTCCAAACATCGCAACCGAGTTCCTCGACGTGTCGAGGGTTGGGTCCCGCGCAACGTAACCCTGTGAACCGAGTCAGGTCCGGGAGGAAGCAGCTCTCAGCAGTGAGTTGCGTGTGCCGCGGGGTTGCCTGGCCTGAGCCGACAGGAAAAACGAGCGGTGGGAGGCCTTGTCGAAGCGGGGGCACGGCCGCTTTGCCAGCCTCCGGGCGCGCCGTTCACACAGGGGCGCGTCCGCAGCGAATCGAAGCGGGTCCGCAATACCGGAAGCACGTGGTGAGGAGTCCGGTTCGGTGAGCTTCCAATCTCTCTATCGCACCTACAGGCCTCAGCGCTTCGGTGATCTGATCGGTCAAGACGCAACCGCGACGGCGCTTCGTCACGCGGTGCGCGATGACCGGGTTGGCCATGCGTACCTGTTCTCTGGACCGCGAGGAACGGGCAAGACCAGTTCGGCGCGCATCCTGGCCAAGGCGCTCAACTGTCGAGAGCTCAGCGTTGACGGTGAACCATGCGGCCGGTGCGGCGCGTGTGTGGCCATCGGGAACGGCACGTTCATGGATGTCATCGAACTCGATGCCGCTTCGAACAACTCGGTATCAGATGTTCGTGACCTGCTCGAAGGTGTACACCGAGTCCCATCGGGGGCAGCGAAGCGCAAGGTGTACATCATCGACGAAGTCCACATGCTCTCGACCGCTGCGTCGAATGCGCTCCTCAAGACGCTGGAGGAGCCTCCAGAACATGCGGTCTTCGTGTTGGCGACCACCGACCCGCAGAAGGTCCTGCCAACGATCCGGTCACGAACACAGCATTTTCCCTTTACGTTGGTGCCCACAGGTCTGCTGACCGATCACCTCGAGACCGTTGCGAGCGACGCGGGTATCACGGCGGATCGTGCAGCGCTCGAACGGATCGCTCAACAGGGTGCCGGTTCGGTTCGAGATGCGCTGAGCGCCCTCGACCAGGCACGTGCCTTTGCACCCGACGGTTTGGATGAATCGACCGTCGCAGCGCTGTATTCCAAAGCCAGCTTCGATGAGCGCGCCGCCCTTCTGGACGCGGCGATCGATCGCGACGGCGCGCGGACCCTGGAAGTCTTGACCCAGCAGTTGGATGCGGGGCGGATGCGAGAGCCTTGATCGACGACCTGTTGTCACATCTTCGAGATGCTGTGTTGGTCGCCGGAACGCGCGGCGAGCTTCCCTTGGGATCGCTACCCGACGAGAAACGCCGCCTGAACGATCAAGCTCGACGGATCGGGGCGGATCGGCTCCTCGATTCAATCTCGTTGCTCGGCGACGCCGTGGTCGAGATGCGCCGAGCGCCGGATCCACGCCTCGTCCTCGAAGTAGCGCTCCTGCGCCTGGCCCATCCAAACCCGAACAAGCTTTTTCGAGGCGTCCGGCGCCAGCGACTCCCAGCCTGCTCCCCCGGTCCCGCGGGTCGCGGGCCCGGTTCTCGCGCAACGCAGCCAGCTTCGGCCGATCAAAGAGCGGGGCGGTCAGGTCCTTCCGATCGGTCCGATGCGGCGCCGAACGGGGTCGCCGATCCGCAGAGTGCAGCGCTTATGGCCAGTATGGAGCGGCGGATCCAGTCGCTGGAGGCAGCGGTGCAGTCGCTGACCGAACAGTTGAAACGGAATGGGCGGCCTCTGCCGCAACCGGCCCGCAGGCGGGGCAACGCTCTGGCCCCTCACAGCAGCGCGCCGCAAACCAGACGACCCGTGCATCAGAACCTGCGCCGGGCGGGCCGGTCGCGACCCAGCGTCCGGCAGGCACGCCTGCGAGTTCCCCGTCGCAAGGCGCGAGGCCGGGCAGCGAGCGTGCCGAGCAGCGTCCGGGCAGTGGAGGAGACCCCCAGGCGACGCCCGAACGGCGAACCGATCAGGTCCAGGCAGATTCCGATGCCACCACCCGCACCAATCGTCCATCCGGCCAGCAGGGCGATACCGCAAGTCGGCCCTCTCCAACCCCTGGCGGTGCAACCCCGCCGCGGTCAACTCGGGATCATGACGAGCAGCGACCCAGACGACCGGCGCAACAGGGCGTGTCCGGATCGGCCCGTCCACAGTCGTCATCGCGAGCGCCGGGGGTATCTCAACAGGGTGCGCAGCGGGGTGGGGCGCTTGTCGATCGCTCAGGACAGGTGTTGCGAACCCGACCCGCGAGCGTCTCCGCGCGGATTGTGCCCGGTGATCAGCTGACCCTCGATAACGCGGTGATGGCCTGGCCGAATGCGCTCGCTCGCTTAGACGCGCGTCTGCAGCGGCGGGCGGCGGAAGCACAGCCGGTCGACCTCGACGGAAACCAAGTCATCCTCGGTCTGAGGATGATGGAGTCGAACATCCACCACGACTCGATTCGGCATCATCAACGCGAGATCGAAGCGGCGCTGTCGACCGAGATCGGGCAGCCTGTCACCCTGAAGGTCGTGACTCACGGTGGGTACACAGGGGACTCGCCCATGGGGGCGCGTGTTCTCAGAGCGAAGCCCGAAAAGCCCAAAGACGAGCAACTAGCATCCATCGAACGCATCAAGGCGGCCTTTGATGCGGAGGTCGAAACCGAGGTTCACAAGTCGAGGGCCGAACGTCGTACATGAACCACATGTCGGTCGTCCTTCGCGTGGCCACGGCGATTTCACGATCACAACGGAGCACCCGATGAACCAGAACCAGATCAACAAGATGATGAAGCAGGTCCAGCGGATGCAGTCCGACATGGCCCAAGCGCAAGAGAGCCTGCTCGACGAAACGGTCACGGGCACCGCAGGGGGCGGCGTGGTCGTAGCGACGGCCAACGGTTCTGGTCAGCTACAAAGCATCAAACTCGATGAATCAGTCGTCGACCCTGAAGACATCGAGATGTTGCAGGACCTCATCGTTGCTGCGGTCAATGAAGCCGACCGGGCCGCTCAAGCTCTGCAACAAGAACGCATGGGCGCCGTCACCGGCGGGATGGACATGGGCGCCCTGGGCGGGTTGCTCGGATAGCTGTGGGCGCATATGACGTTGCGACCCAGACGCTCATCGACGAACTGGGGCGTCTGCCAGGGGTAGGCCCTAAATCGGCGCAGCGCATTGCATTTCATCTGTTGCGTCTGCCCGAACAAGACGCCCTGCGGTTGTCGCGGGCGATCCAGGACGCAAAGGCCCGAGTCCGCTGGTGTGAGCGCTGTTTCAACCTGGCAGAAGCGCAGCTCTGCAGAATCTGCGTCGATCCGGGACGAGATCAGCTGACCATCTGCGTGGTGGAACAAGCTCAAGACATCGTCGCTATCGAACGGACTGCGGGCTACAAAGGGGTCTATCACGTGTTACAGGGGGCGATCGCTCCCATCAACGGTGTCGGCCCAGAGCAGCTCCGCGTCCGTGAGCTGCTCGGCAGGCTCAGCGAGGTGCCGGTCAGCGAAATTATTCTCAGCACTAACCCAACGGTGGAGGGGGAGGCGACCGCCCTCTATCTGACCAAGCTGCTGGCCCCGATCGGGATGATCGTGAGCCGGCTCGCATCGGGACTCCCCGTGGGCGGTGACCTCGAATACGCCGACGAAGTCACCCTAGGCAGAGCCCTTGAACAGCGTCGACGGGTCGACAGCGGCGGAACGCCCGAACCGGCTCGCTCATCTCAACCGGCGCGCACGTCCCACCCGGACGACGCTGCGTTGTAGGCGGGCGTTCCCGTCACGAGACGACGAACTCGATTCGCCGATTGGCCGCTCGCCCAGCGTCGGTGTCGTTCGAGTCGATCGGACGGCTGTCGCCGAAACCACGAGCGGTCAGCCTCGATGCAGCGACCCCCTGTTCGATCAGAAGGTCGACCACGGTTTGTGCCCGAGCGTCGCTGAGCTCTTGGTTGGTTTCAGCCGAGCCTGTGTTATCGGTGTGGCCCTCAACCCGAATGTTCACCGCCGGATTCTCTGTCAGGACCTTGGCGGCCGCATCGACCGTCGCGGTGCCTTCCTCGGTGAGCGACGCTGAACCCACCTCGAACTCAACATTGTGAAGAACATCATCGAGTTCGGCGTTGGCTTGGGCGACATCGTCGGCAGAGGCAGCGTCGGCAACGTTGAGTTCGTTCAGGACACTGCCGTCTGCACCGGCGAGCACACCGGCCGCCTCCTGGGCAGCGTCACGAGCTGATGCGGTGCTGACTCGTCCCTGCAAGGTGACCTCGCCGACGACGCTGCTGACGATGACGGTGCCGCCATCGGCGGAGACGATCTCAAGGGGAGCCGCCAACGCGTCTGCGACGCCCGCGATCGTGTCGGCGTCGGCTGGCGGTAGGGCAGGATCGACGTTGATGCGGTTGTCGACGGCGGCGCCAACGGCCGAGCTCATCGCCGATTCGATCGCGTCGCTCGCTTCGGCCGAGGGGACGGCACCTTCGAGGATCGCTGGCGTGCTGGCCGTATCGATGTTGACGCTCCAGCCATCGGGCATCGCTGCGCCCCCACCCGATACGGCCTCGGTGTCGGACGACTTGCCGTCGATGCTGATGCGGTCAATCACCGAGGTGCCGAGCTGGTCTGCGACGGTTCGGGTCGCTTCAAAAGCCGCGCTCGCGCTTGCGCTGTCATCGGCGGTGCCGGTCAGCACATACTCCCCGTCGAGGAAGCTCACCCCGAGATCTGTTACGCCCGTGCCGTTGGCGAATGCTGCGGCGGCCATCGAAGCAAACGCCTCCGCACCGGCCTGGCCGAGGGGTGTGCCGCCTGCTTCTTTGACCGTCAGGTCGTCTTCGATGGTGGCATCTGGCAGAGCATCGCGTGTGGCCTGTCGGATAACTTCGGCGGTGGACTCGTCAAAGGCCGTGCCGCTCAATACGACCTGGCCGTCGGACTGGGTCAGTGCCAACGTATCGGGGTCAAGGGTTGGGGGTTCGACGACACCGTCTGCGTCGGCGTCGTTTGAGTTGTTGAGCGGCAAGGCCGGGGCTTCAAAATCATCGGTGACGTGGCGGACGCCGGTGCCGTTGCGCACCAGGTCATGCGCCCGGGTGATGTCTGGATCGTCTGGGTCCATCATCCCAGAGATCGTCGCGTCCCGGCCTTCAAACTCCACGTGGACCTCGGCGAGATCGGCAGCGTCGAGCACCGTGCGCGCCGAGTCGGTGAGATCATCTTCGATCGACTCGCGGACCGGCAGCATGCCGACGGTGAACAGCACGGGTAGCCCTACGACCGCTGGAATCCAGCCGTACCAACGGGGTCGACCGCGCAGCGCGGGGCCAGCTTTGGCGACGTTGCGGGCACCATCCTCGGCGGCCATGTCAGTCCTCGTCTCCTGTGCGGCGACCGGCGGTCAGTTCGGAGGTGAGTGCCAAAAAGCCCTCCTCGTCGCCACGTACTAAGTAACCCGCCTGTTCAGCCCAGGTCGGCAAGCTGGGAGCCAGACGGAGGCCAGCCTCGTCGAGTGCCGCTCTCAGCCGTGTCTGATCAGCGTCGTGAAGCTGGGCGTAGGTCGTGATACCCGCCGCGTTCAACGCTCGCTCCATTGCCGGGCCAATGCCTTCAATGCGTTTTAGGTCGTCGGGATTGACCGCTGCGAAGCTCGCCGTGGCGAACGCGTGGAACGTGCTGCCATCGCTCGGCGGTACGCCAGCATCGAGCCAATCGGTGTATTCATCGAAAAGATCGAACTGGCCCCGTGCCAGCAGGCTTGCCTGGTTCGGCCAACTCACCACACTTCGGGCGAGTCGCAGACCGTCGGCAGAGACGATTTCTTTGAGCTCGTCGGGGGTTTTGGTCGAGAGCTCTTGGTAGGTGGTGATACCGGCCTTCTTGAGCGACGCTGACATCGCCGGGCCGATCCCTTCGATGCGCGTGAGGTCATCCTCCGACGGTTCTTCCGACGGTTCACCCTCCGTCGTGTGCGACCTCTGCGATGGGCCCGGGAGGCTCATACCGCTGCTGGCGTTGGGTGGCTGCGCGTTGGGTCCGTCGGGGGTTTCGGAAGTTTCTGCATTCGTGTCCTGCATGGACGCGTCGGTTGCGTAGTCAGCGTCCGCGCCACCGACCGCAGCAAACGATGCTGGCTCTACCGCATCCTCGGCACCGGTACCCCGAGCTTGGCCAGTCGTGCCGGTGATATCTGCCGTGTCGGGGGGCTCTGCTGTGTCGACAGTGAGCGAACGGCTCGCAAGCGGCGCACCCGTCGCCGACTGCACCGCCTGGTTGAGGCGGTCCCGTTCGCTCACCAACGCTGCAATTTCGGCTCGGGTGGCATCGTGGCCCGCTTGGGCATGCGACAGCGCAACGCGTAGCTCGTCTCGTTCAAGCTTCAGGCGCGACGCCGTGTCAGCGGCGGTGTCCCGTTCGGCGGACAGTTCGGCTACGGCGACGGTCAGTGCATCGCGTTCGGTGATGGCGATGGCGAGTTCGTCCGCTGCAGCAAAGCCAGCATCCGCGGCGGCCCGCCCCGAGCGAAGCTGCGCAACTTCGGCCTGCTCGAGTTCGGCGCTGAGTACATCGTCTTGGGTCTGTTGAAGCTCGAGATCGCCTTGAAGCGTCTGAATCTGGCGAGACAGCAGCGCGTTCGCTGCGACCGCTGAATCGAGGTCAGCGCGAAGCGACAGGTTGTCCGCCGACACGGCCTGCAGCTCTGCGAAGAGCGCATCGGCGTCCTGACGCGCATTGTCCGCATCCGCGGCCGAGGCCAAGTCATCGTCGGCGATAAAGGCGAGCTCCTCGCCGAGCTCATCTTGCTGGGCCTGTGATGTGGCGAGCTGACCTTCGAGTTCGGAGACGCGTCCCTGGAGCGCACCCGATAGCGCACGAGCATCTGCCGCGTCGGCTTTGTGCTGATCAGAGGCCTTCTGCACCTCGAGCAGCGACGTTCTCAGGTGCTGGTTGGCGTCCTCGATCGTGCGGACGTTCTTGCGGTACCCGTAGATCCACCAGAGGTACCCGGCGAGAACCCCGAGCAAGAAAGCCAGAATCAGCAGTATGGCGAGCTGAGCGGTGAACCATCCCATTATCGAGGGTCCCTTCAACGGTGTGGCGTGCGCGGGGCTTGCTAGTTCGACCCGATAGGTCGCCAAAGGTCGCGCGTTTCGACCACGCAGCGTTCCACAACGCGGTGAGCCTGTCGATTGTCACCGGCAGCACACGTCCGCCGAATCACAACCGCCCGAGCCATCTGGTGAGCGGTGGTGTCAAAACGCGACAAGGTCAGTGTGACTGGTTGACAGTTGCCGGCTTACGGGCGGCGGCGGTCAAAGTGCTCGGCTTCTGCGACACCGTTTCCGCGTACCTAAAGCCAGCAAACATGACGCCGATCCCGGCGACCAGGGACAATGCAAACCATTCTGGGTGGTGGCCATTGCCGATGCCGCCAAGCGCCAAGATCAGTGTGCCTGCGGCGATGCACATATTGACCGTCACCCGGCCCTTCACCACGGGTGTTCGGTCTTGAGTTCGTAGCAGCTTGACCGCCGACCAGGCTGCGCCGACAAAAACCACCAACGCCCCGACCGAACTCGCTATCGCCGCCAAGATCCTCGGCAAGGGGACAAGAAAGACGTCCTTGCCGACGGGGATCACTTCGCGGGGCATGACGTCGACCATCGGCGCCGACATCAAGACGCCCGCTGCCAAACCTGAAAAGATCAGCAGCCCGATTTGAACGCGGCCAGCAACCTTTGGCGAGGCCAACAGGTGGATACTGCCCATAGCGAGCCACGGAACATTCAAAATCGCACCGAACAAGAAATAAGCCCGATAGACCCCTCTGTCCCATCCCGTTGCCGTGCCGACCGCAAGCATCGCGGCGCCGAGCGAAAACATCGCCAGAGACACCGCCCAGGCGCCGTGATAGGGGCTTTTGGTCTGCGTCCAACGGATCGTCAAGTTCTGCCAGAACATTGTGGCAACCGCCGTCGCCAAAAACGCGAGTCCTGCAACCATGCCCGGCACGCTAGCGGCAAGCCTGTCGATCGGATCCACCGCAGCGGCTGACCAGGTGGACAAAGCCCTCGATCCCGGACCCGAAACACGCCGATGGCATGTCGAATCAGAAGCCGCCGTACGGCCCGCCTGCTGGCAGGTACATCAAGCAGATACCCCAGCAGACCCCGGACGGAGCCGCTTTGGGACGCGCAGGGATCGACCGCCGTTTTGACCGACCAACTACACTTCCGCCTCACATCGGGACGCAACGGCGTGAGTAACCGAAACAAAGCGCCGCCTTCGATGGTTATGTGGCACACCGCGAGCGTGGGTCCAGCGGATATGTCAGGCCGTGGCCCCTGTGGCCCGCGGCGAAAGCTGGATGAGCGGGAACCACAACCGAGCAAGCACCAAGTCAGCCTCCAACCGCTGACCGTCTGAGGAAGGACTCCAACATGCCTGGATCCGTCATTGTTTCAACCGCCCGAACCCCTATTGGAAAGATGCAGGGCGCATTCGCTTCCATGCGTGCGACCGACCTCGGTGGCATCGCGATCAAGGCGGCACTCGAACGCGCCGGCGTCGCTGGCGACGACGTCGATTACGTCATCATGGGTCAGGTGCTTCAGGCTGGCCAAGGTCAGATCACGGCACGTCAAGCCGCGTCGAACGCCGGTGTCGGCATGCACGTTCCCGCCAACACGATCAACAAGGTGTGCCTGTCGGGTCTCAACGCCGTCTACATGGCTGACCAGATGATCGCTGCGGGCGACGCCGACATCGTCGTCGCGGGCGGTATGGAGTCGATGACGAACGCTCCGTACCTCTTGCCTGGTGCTCGTGCTGGCTACCGCATGGGCAACGGTGAGCTCATCGACTCGATGATCAACGACGGATTGTGGTGCGCGTTCGACGCATGTCACATGGGCGCTGGCACCCAGCGCTACGCCGATGCGGACAGCATCGCCCGCGAAGCCCAAGACGAAGTCGCGGCCAAAAGCCACCAACGCGCAGCGCAGGCTCAGGCCGAAGGTCGTTTCGCCAACGAGATCGTGCCCGTTGCGGTGCCTCAGCGACGCGGTGACCCGGTCATCGTCTCCGAAGACGAGGGTGTGCGCGGTGCCACCACAGCGGACAGCCTTGGCCAGCTGCGCCCGGCGTTCGCCAAGGACGGCACGATCACGGCGGGTAACGCATCCCAGATTTCGGACGGTGCTTCCGCGACCATCGTCATGAGCCGCGCCAAGGCCGACGAGTTGGGCATTTCACCAATGGCCGAGGTCATCTCCTATGGCATGGTCGCAGGCCCCGATCCGTCCCTGTTGACCCAACCGTCACGGGCGATCATGCAGGCGGCGGACAAGGTCGGCATGTCGACCGGAGAGATCGACCTGTTCGAGTTGAATGAGGCGTTCGCAGCTGTTGGTTTGGCGTCCATGGCACAACTCGACATCAAGGACGACATCGTCAATGTGAACGGTGGCGCGATTGCGTTGGGTCACCCCGTCGGCGCATCCGGCAACCGGGTTCTGGTCACCCTTATCAACGAACTGATCCGTCGCGGTGGCGGCACCGGTGCCGCAGCCCTTTGCGGTGGCGGCGGTCAGGGTGACGCGATCATCATCCGGACCGTCTAACCGGACCGGGACACCCGCTCAGCCGAGGGAACGAATGCAGCGGCGGACTCATCTGGGTCCGCCGCTTGCGCGCACGGATGTGACTGAACGTCGAGTGGCGCAAGCTCTGTGTTGAGGTATTCGCTGAACCGGGCCGCACCGACCTTGTTGAGGTGGATTGGATCGGTGAAGTTCTCGTCTATTTCGAGCGCTGGATCGACCGGAACGAACGCGATGTCGTGCTCGGCGGCGAGGTCGGTCATCGCATCCCGAAAGGCCACCCGATCGGCGTTCTTGCCGGGGAGTGAATCGGTCGCGTATTCGGTGAACGGGGTTTCGGCAACGATGAACGGGACACCTCTGTCGGCGAGCAGATCGGCGATCTCGCCGATCGCGTCGATCTGGTCCGTACCGAGGCGGAAGTCGTTGAGGAAGTTTTCTCGTGTGTATTTGCCCGTTCGTCGCCCCTCGGGCGTGTCGGGCTGCCAGGTCGTCTGGCTCCTCCGAGGCGTGTAACCCAGATCGGTGATCGGGGTGAGAATGCGTGTGACATCGACCGAGGTCGGCCCCGTATCCCCCGCCTTGATCCGTCGCATCGCGTCGATGAGCTCGTCGCCGTCTCTGAAAGCCGGACGATCCCTGACCAGGACCGAATGCTGCGAGACAGCTCGGTCCAGGCGCCCCAGCCAATCAGACCGCACGGCCCGCGATGAAAAGTAGCGATTTGTTGCCGTGATCTGTTCGGCGGCGCGCCCGCTCAAGTCGATCGGCGCCAGTCCCATCACCACGACCTGGGGAGTGGTCTCGGCGAGCACATGGTTGGCGAGCCATTCGTGGACGATCTCGGCGGATGCTGAGTTGATGGCAGCGTCGTAGACGAGCGGGCTTGTTCCAAGCGAGGTGAGTACCTCGGGGTCGATCCCTTCACCGGTCATCGAGCTGCCCACCGTCAACGTTCCGATGCAGCCGCCGTCGGCGGCAACATCGTGAATCTGTTCGATCTTGGCCTGGGCAATCCACTGATACCACCAGAGCGGCGGCGTGAGATACGGGCTCACGAGCCGCGCCGCACCTTCGGCGATCAGGAGCGTCACGATGAGGGTCGCGACGGCTCGAACGATGGTGGTACGTGACGGGATGAAGGGTGTCAGGACGTTCATGGACATTCCATCTAGAACGCGAAATAGAGGAACGGGACGGTCGTCTCACCGCTGAAGACCAGGATCAACACGATAAAGACGGCGTTGCGGATGTGATCTCGCCAGCTGACCGTTCGGATCCGTTCACCAGCTGACTGAAACTCGCCCAGTTCGGTGGAGCGCTGGGTGTTTATTTCCAACTGATCGAGGTACCACACGGCAAGCGAAGCGAAGACGAGGGTGAGCAGATAGCCAGCGTTGATCTCGCCAGAGGAAAAGGTGAAGATCTGATGCAGCTGATCCCAGCCGAGTGTTGCCGATTGCGCCCGGAAGAAGACGCCCAGGGTGCAGAACACCGTCATCACATAGATGGGCCCACCAAACCTCTTCCAAAGCTGCGAACGCCACTGGGGCGGTTGGTAACCCCGTCGGCGTCGTCGGGCGATCCATTCTCGTTCGGCGACGATCCACAGACCGTTGATGAAACCCCAGATCACGAACGTCCAGCGTGCGCCGTGCCAAAGACCTACCGCCAAGTAGACCAGCAGCAGGTTGCGAGCGACTTTGCGTTCGTTGCCGTGCGATCCGCCGAGGGGGAAAAACACATAGTCGCGAATCCAGGACGTCAAAGAGATGTGCCAGCGATTCCACATATCCGAAAACGTGGTCGCCCGAAACGGTTGCCGGAAGTTCTCCATCAGGTCGATGCCGAACAGCTTTGAAGAGCCTCGGGCTATGTCGGTGTATCCGGCGAAGTCGCAATAGACCTGGAGCGCGAGCGCAAACAACGAAGCCCACGACATCACCCACCCAAAGTCGGTCGGGTCCTTGAAGACTTCGTCGACGAAATGCGCCAGCCCGTCGGCGATCACCACCTTCTTGAACAGACCCATCAGAATGAGGCTGTAGGCCTCATTGACCGCCGTGTGGGTGAGCGGAGGACGTTCGACGCTGAGTTGGGGTAAGAGGTCGCGTGCCCGTTCGATCGGGCCGGCGACGAGTTGCGGGAAGTAGGCGACGAACAGGGCGAAGTCGAGCGGCGAGTCGGTTGGTTCCATCCGCCGCAGATAGATGTCGAGGGTATAGCTCAACGTTTGGAAGGTGTAGAAGCTGATGCCGACCGGCAGGATCACATGGAAGGCGGGGCCGGTCGCCGACAGGCCGACATGGCCGAGTAGGTCGACAAAGGAGTCATAGAAGAAGTTGAAGTACTTGAACAATCCCAGCAGGCCTAGATTGACCCCGACCGACACCCAGAGCAGTCGTTTGCGGGTCTTTTGGTCTTCGGTGCGAAACATCGCCCTGCCGACGATGAAGTCGACCGCTGTGGAGATCCACAACAGGCTTAAGAAGCGCCAATCCCACCAGCCATAAAAGATGTACGACGACAGCAGCAACAGGCCGTTGCGGACGCGGTGAGAGACCCCAACCTGCCGAAGAATCCAAAACCCGCCACAGACGATGGCGAGAAAAACGAAGTACTGGATCGAGTTGAACGTCACGCTGCAAACCCTGCGTCGGTAAATCCCGAGCCCGTCATCTTGGCCTCAAGGTGGAGCCCAACGCCTATCGCGGTCACCACCGCGCAATACTCTTGGACTGTGGCCTCACAACGACTCACACAACTCCGGCGTCGTTGCGCGTCCCCCGTTCCCCGACACCCAACCCCGATCGCCGCCAGCAGGGTGCTGAAGAACGGCGGTGAGATCCAGGGCGAGCGGACACCGGTCGCGCGGGAAAGCCGACATCGGTGTACCACTCTGCCGGGATATAGGAAGTGGCGGACGCAACGTGGTGACGTGGATGGGCGTTGTGGCCGCTCTGAGATTCTTCGACTCGCGATGCTGTTTGCGATGGCCGTCATCCTGAGTCTCGCGGTGCCGACATCTGCAACGGGGATGCCGACCATCGAGCGTGCGCCGACGTTGGTTGGTGAAGTCTCAGGCGATGATCCCCCCGGCGCTCGCGACGAAGCGCGCCAGATCCTCAACGAATCACGTTTTCAACCGCCCGACGTCGCTCCGAGCGACTCTCAGACCGATGAACTGGGCCCTGACAACGCGGAGGGATCGGGGAATGGGGCAGGCGCGGGGAGCACGAACGGCGGACCAAGTGTTCCGTCCGCCCGACTGTCTGGGACGTCGGCGTGGGGGCCGATTCTGCTGATCTTGGTCATCGCTGTGGTCGGCTTCATCGTGTGGATGCTCCTGCGCAATCGCCAGCTGGCGCAACCCCCCGGAACCGATGAGGACGATCTACGTGCCGCCGCTCGCCGGGAGGCAGACTTGTGGGCTGAGGCGGATCGCCTTGCAGAACAGGGCCGCTACTCCGAAGCGCTTCGAGTTCGTTACGAAGGCGGGCTTCATCGGCTCGGCAAGACCCATGACATCGAGTATCGCCCGGCCGTCAGTAGCGGCCAAGCGGTCGAGATGTTTCCCGACCCGGTCTTTTCTGACTTGGCCAGGACACATGGTCGCGTGGCCTATGGCGATCGCCCCACGACCGAGGCTGAATACGAAGCGAGTCGTGTCGCCTGGACCGAGACCACGCAGCGAGGCCGCGCTCGTCGCCGTCGCTCCGACGCGCCGACCGACACCCAAGCGGCTTCGCTCTCGACGGGCATCGCTGGACGCGACGGGTTTGGCGACCAGAACGGCGACGGATGAGCGAACAACAAGACCGGGTTCGCGCATCGTCCTCGGACGCTCCCGGCACAGACACAGGCCGCGACGCGGGTGCTGGCGCCAGCCCAGAGATGGAAACCGGCGACAAAAGCGCCCCCGCACAACAACGGCAACGGCGGTCACTGCGCTATGTCCCGTGGTATCGAAAGCCGCGAGGGCTCGCGGCCATGGTTGTCGTCGCACTCGTCGTCGGTGCGATCGTCTACATGGTGGTCAATCGAGACGATGACCCTTCGTACCAAGTCGGTCCGCAAGGTGATCCGCGTGCGACGGACCCGACCGGCACAGCGGCCTGGGTATCGCTCCTCGAAGCGGCTGGCAAAGACGTCCACTTCATCGACAGCCACGGCGGCAAAACGTCCTTCGATGACAACGACGCGTTTGTGGTGTTGAACCCTCTGTACCTGACCGATGGCGACCAAGACGTCGCGCGAGCGGCAGCCCAAGCCAACATTCCCATCGTCTTTGGAACGAATTCTGAGGCGACGTCGACGGTGATGGCAGCGCTTGGGGGCTGGCGCACTCGGGACGTACCGAGCTCACCCACCGCGGTTCGCGTCGGCGCTCATGAGAGCATTCCGAGCGAAATCACCACGCTCGCGATCGATTCCGGCGGTGTCTTTCTGACGCCACCGATGGCCTCGCGGTTCGAAGATCTGGTCTTGTTGGGTTCACAGAGAGAACCGTTCGGCGTGAGATATGAGTTCTCAGGCGGCTCGTTCTGGATGCTGGCAAACACCACCATGCTCGAGAACGCCCTCCTCGGTGAAGAAGACAACGCAGCGTTCGCGTTATCGGTGGTCGGCGATGCGCACGATGTCTACTTTTTGACCGCGGCCTATCGAACAGGTGGCACTTCGGACACCGCCGTCGACGCCCGACCCGACTTTGGGTGGTCGCTGTTCTCATCGCTTTCTTCGCAGCTCAAAGCATTTCTCTTGCTGCTGATCGCATCGTTTCTGGCGTATCTCTGGAGCAAGAGTGTCCGCCTCGGCCCCCTCGATGGCGGCCCTCCGGTTCTCGCCCCGAAGCGTTCGGAATACGTCGACGCCATGGCCCGACATTTCGACCGGCCCGGCCGTCTGGACGGTGTGCTGAGGCCGCTGGCAGCGCGAGCCGTGACGCTGCTGAACCAACGGGGCGCTGCCCTTCCGTCGGATGCGGGTACGGACCACATCCTTGCGGTCGCGACACGTCTTGGCGTCGCCCCCAATGGGTCGTCTCGCTCCGACGTTGTCGACCACGACGGCGCGGCGACGCACACAGCACCAGCGAGCGACGAGGCGCTACCACCCGACCTTGCGCAACTCGCCGCCCTCGTCGCCCGACTAGAACGTGGCGAAGCGACCGTGACCGAAACCGACCCCGACCGCGCCGACATGCTCGGCGGATCACATGACAGGACGATGTGACCATGACCTTTGACTCTGCTGCTGATTCCGCCACACCAGGCCCTCCCGATATCCAAGCGTTGCGCCAACGGGTCCAAGAACAGGTTGGCCAGGTCGTCATCGGCCAGACGGGAGCGACCGACGTCGTCTTGGTCTCTGCGATCGTCGGTGGTCACGTCCTGCTCGAGGGTGTCCCAGGAGTTGCCAAAACTCTGCTGACCAACTGTGTCGCACGAGCTCTCGGCATGAGTTTTGGCCGGATCCAATTCACGCCGGACATGCTCCCCTCAGACGTCACCGGCAATTCGGTGCTCCTCGACGGCGAACTGCGCTTCCGTCCCGGCCCGGTCTTTACCAATGTGCTGCTCGCGGACGAGATCAACCGAACACCACCAAAGACTCAGGCGGCCTTACTCGAATCAATGCAGGAACAGCAGGTCTCGATCGACGGTACGACCTACACCCTGCCGCAACCGTTCCTGGTGGTCGCCACACAGAACCCGGTGGAACAGGAAGGCACATACCCGCTGCCAGAAGCCCAACTCGATCGGTTCTTGTTCAAGGTCAACGTCGGCTATCCGGCCGAGACCGATGAGGTGTCGATGCTGCTCTCAGCGCACCGAGGGCTCGCCCCGACAGCCATCGGCGACATTGCACCCGTCACCAACGCAGCCGAACTGCTGTCGATCCGCGCCGTCGTCGAATCGACCGTGCTCAACGAAACCGTCGCGTCCTACATCGTGTCGCTCATCCGAGCTACCCGTCACCAACCGCAAGTTTCGATAGGGGCCAGCCCGCGTGCAGCGGTCCACCTCATGGCGGCATCGAAGGCAGCGGCGCGCTTGGGCGGGCGAGACTTCGTCACACCCGACGATGTGCGCTTCATGGCACCGCCGGTGCTTCGCCATCGGCTGATCCTGACGCCGGACGCCGAACTCGAGGGGACCCGACCCGACCAAGTGGTGACCGCCGTCCTCAACTCGGTACCCGTACCCAGGTGAGCCCCTCGCCGCGGGTCGCCGCGCTGTTGCTAGGCACGGCGTTCGTCGCGTTCGTCTCGGTCATGCTCGCCGTGTGGCTGGCGTTGGTGGTGATCGCGGCGACGCTGGTCGACGCCTTATTGGTCGCTCGCACACCGCGGGTCCGCCGTTTCGTCAACCCGACTCAGTCGCGTGGCGTGGAGTCCTACTTCAGAGTCGAGGTGGGCAGTACCCGAGGGTCCCTCATCGTGCGTCAACCCGTTCCCAGCGGCGTGGTCATCGAACCCTCTCAGGCGCCCGACATGATCGATGGGTTGATCCGCCCAACGAAGCGTGGCCGAATCGTCCTTCCACCGGTAGCGCTGCGCATCACGGGCCCGATGGGGTTAGGACGTTTCACCCGGTCCGCCGGTGGCTACATCGACCTCCATGCGTATCCGAATCTGCCCCTAGCCCGTTCGCTCGCCGCGCAGGTCAAACGTGGCGGCTTCGTGCCCCAGGGACAACGAAAAAGCCCCCTGCGCGGCATGGGAAGCGACTTCGATGCGGTTCGTGAGTACCAGCCAGAGGACGACATCCGGTTGGTCAACTGGAGAGCGTCGGCCCGGCTTGGCCGCCCGATGGTCAACCAGTATCGACTGGAACACAACCACGATTTGCTCGTCGTCGTCGACGCGGGACGTCTGATGATGGCGCCGCTTGAAGGTCGCACCCGGCTCGACATCGCACTGGACACGACGACGGCACTGGCAAGCGCTGCAGACGCCCTCGGCGACCGGATCGGGGCGGTCGCCTTTGATTTCGCCGTTCGATATCGGATCCCGCCGCGTCGTGAACAGAGCCGACCCATCATCAATTCGCTGTACGCACTGCAAGGGACCATGGCCGAATCCGACTACGCGCTTGCATTTCGAGCGATCGACCGGCGCAAACGCTGCCTCGTCGTCATCCTCACCGACCTGGTCGACGAACAGGCCGCGCAAAGCCTGCTGAAAGCTGTGCCGATGTATACCCGTCATCACGCGGTCATCGTCGCGGTTGCGACCGATACCGACCTGACCAAGGCGATGAGCACCCCTCCCGAAACCCGCCTCGATATCGCACGTATGGCGATGGCCTCGACGGTCCAGAACGACCGGATGCGGGTGGTCAAACTCCTCAACCGGATGGGTGCCACCGTTATCCAAGCCCCACCCGACCAGCTCCCTGCAGCCCTCGTTCGCCAGTTCGTCAGCAACCGTTCACAACAACATGCGTAGTGGGTGGGGGGGCAGAGCCCCCCGGTGTTCTGGCGACGCTGTCAGATGCCGAGGTCTTCGGGCGGCGGGTAGCCACCTTTGCCCCGGGTGATGAGCAGGCCCCAAAATACGCCCGCAACGCCCAGGCCGATGATCGTCCGGGGGATGATCCCTAACGGCGAGGGTCGTACGAAGGCCTCCAACAGGCCCGCTAGCACGACCCATGGCATCGTGCCCAACACGATCAACATGCCGTCGCGTGCCTCATCGGCAAATGCGCGGGTGCGGGTTCGAGCGCCGGGAATGAAAATCGCCTTGCCCATGCGCATGCCGACGCAGATCGCGACCATTACACATGACAGTTCGATGGGGCCGTGCGGTATGAGAAAGCGCCACAGGTCGACGCTTAAGCCCGCATTGCTTGAAAATCCGATGACCAAACCCAGATTGATCGAGTTGGTCAGCCCGATAAGCAATGCTCCGATCCCAGCTATGGCTGCACCTGCAAAGACGTACATGGTGACGCCGATGTTGTTGGTGAACAACTGAACAGCGAAGTTCAACGATTCTGTGAACGACATCGACGGGTCGAGCATGCCGGTGACGTCAGAAAAGCGCTCGGCGGTATCGGGCGACACCCGCGCAGCCTCATCGGGATTCAGCGTCACCCACCACGCGACCAGGGCGACGGGAGCAACGAAATACACGATCGCTGCGATCAGGGACCGAGGTCGATAACCGAGCAGGCGCCAATAGGTGGTGGTCAAGAAATATCTTGCCGAGATCGGGCGTTTCGGGGCGCCATAGACGAGCCATCGGGCGTTTGAACACAGCGCTTCAAGGTCGCTGAGCTCGGTCGCGTCGAGTGACACGGTCCGCAACCTCGCCAACTCGGCTACACAGCTCCTGTAGGCGGCGCCGAGGTCGACGATTTCGGCGTCGGTGAGCCGGTCCGATCGCCCATGAGCCTTGCCGAGGAGTGCGGCCAGACGATCCCACATGGCTCTGTCGATGCCCAGTTGTTCATCTACATTCGTAGTCATGCGTTCTGCCTTGATGGTTCAGTTGCCCACCCCCGAGGGTTTGGAATTGTCCTACCAAGCTGGTGGGGTTCCAAGGCGGTTTTTCGCTCTGCTGTTCGACAACGTGGTCTCAACGCTGATGTTGATCGGCCTGTTCTTTGCAGTTTCGTGGCTGCCCGACCCGGTGCGAGACTTTGCCATCGGACTTGTATTTCTGGCGACCTTCGGGGTCACATTCTTCTATCACGTGTTCTTCGAAGTGAAGCTTCGAGGACAAACCCCGGGCAAGGCCCTCTTCGGTCTCCGAGTCGTTCGAACCGACGGTAGCCCTGTCGGATTTGTCGCATCGCTGACGCGCAACACGATTCGACTGGCAGAAGTCGGGGTCGCCATGTCCTTGGGCGCCTTCTTTTTGTTGCTCGGCATCACCGCACCACTCTCTATCGTGTTCTTTCTCGGTCCGGCGCTGTTCATGATGCGAACCCCCACACGACAGCGCCTTGGTGACGTCGCTGCTGACACCCAAGTCATCAGAACCCGCGGGACCTTGCTGACGTCGAGCGAGGTCACCTCTGATTATGGGATGAACCAAACGGCGTACAACTTTGAGGATCACGGTTGGTCGACACGTCGACGTCGGCGTGCCAGCAACTCGACTTCCGCCCACCCGTACCCAGCCCAGCCGTATCCAGCCCAGCCCTACTCGACGAAGCCAAATCCGATACGGCCTGGATATCGGGCCGAGCAGGGTTCTCCTCAGCAACAACCAGACCCCGTGACGCCCAGTTGGCGGACACCCAGACGGGGCGGGGAGCGCTAGTACTCGCCCCAGGGCCACACATTTGTAAGATTCCTGGGCATGCTTGCAAGCGCGTCATCACGGCACGTCAATTCGCCGTCACCGCGCCGTCCGCATGCGTGGGCTCGACCTCGTTGTGCGCCACCCTCAAAGGTTCAGATGTGCGGTGTCGGTCCCGTCGGTGTTCGCTGTGAGGTTTGCCGGTGACGGGTCTACTGATCGGCTTTGCCGTTTTGAGCCTCGTCATCGCATTGTTCGGTCGACCGCTCGGGCGAAATGTCTTCCTCGCCTGTGCTGTTGGGCCAGCGGCGGGGCTGGTGTGGGTTGCCAGCCAGCTCCACACCGTGTGGGACCACCAGATCATCACCCAAACCGTCACGTGGGTTCCCGAACTCGGGCTCAACTTCGATTTCCGCCTCGACGGATTCAGCGCTTTGATGGCGGTGCTGATCACCGGCATCGGAGTTCTGGTGTTCTTGTACTCCCGGTCGTATTTCGATGCGGGTCAGAGTTGGAATCGTTTCGCAGCCACATTGCTGGTGTTTTCGGGTTCGATGTTGGGCCTGGTGCTCTCTGACAACGTCTTTACACTGTTCGTCTTTTGGGAACTCACGTCGGTGACGTCGTATCTGTTGATCGCCACCAACGACACCTCTGTCGAAGCTCGTGAATCGGCGCTGCAAGCCTTCCTGATTACGGGCGGCGGCGGCCTGGCCATGCTCGCTGGTCTGGTCATTCTGGCGATGCAGGCGGGGACCGTCTCGCTGAGCGGCATTCTGAGCGCAGCGCCGACAGGGACCCTCGCCGATGTGGCGCTCCTCCTCGTCTTGGTGGGGTGCTTCACCAAATCAGCACAGGTGCCGTTTCATTCGTGGCTGCCTCGTGCCATGGCAGGGCCAACACCCGTCTCGGCGTACCTGCATTCTGCGACCATGGTCAAGGCGGGCATTTATCTGATGGCTCGTTTTGCTCCTGCCTTTGCTGACGCTCCGCTGTGGCGCCCAGTGGTGCTGGTCGTGGGTGGCGCGACGATGCTGCTCGGTGGATGGCGCGCCCTGCGGCAATACGACCTCAAGTCGATCCTCGCCTACGGAACGATCTCGCAACTCGGTTTCTTGACCGTCTGCCTCGGTGCCGGTTTCGAAGAGGCGCTCGCGGCTGGGGTCACCCTGTTGGTGGCTCATGCCATGTTCAAAGCGGCGCTCTTCCTTCTGGCCGGGGTCGTCGACCACGAGACACACGACCGAGACATTCGTCATCTTTCCGGGCTGGCCAGAGACCTTCCCTCCGTAGCGCTCGCTACCGCCATTGCAGCCTCATCGATGGCCGGTGTCCCGCTGATGTTTGGCTTCATCGCGAAAGAATCCGCGTATGACGCGTTCGTCAACGCGCCGTTCGGTTGGGGTGGCGCCGTCTTGGTCACCATCGTGGCCGGTTCGATCTTGACCTTTGCGTATTCGGCGCGCTTGTTGTGGGGTGCGTTCGTCACCAAGACCCCGGCCGAACTCGACGGACCGCAGGCCTCTGCGCATGGCACGCCCAGCGCATGGCTCGTCGCCCCACCCTCGATGTTGGCGATTCTTACCGTCGTGTTCGGGGTGGTTCCTGCAGCGTTCGACAACCTGATCGGTTCGGCGGTTAATGCACTGGACTCTGAGGCCCACGGTGTGCATCTCGCCCTGTGGCATGGGGTGACGACAGCGCTGATCTTGTCGTTGTTCACCCTTGCCGCTGGGATCTTGGTGTTCTTGACGAGGCACAGCGTGGCAACGTTCCAACGGCGACTCTCGACACCCGAACTCGATACCGACAACGTGTACCAAGCATCGGTTCGGGGACTTCGCCGTTTCGCCCCCCAAGTCGCCGCGACGGTCCAGTCCGGTTCACTCCCGGCGTACTTGACCGTGATCATCGCAACGGTGGTCGGCGTCTCCGCCATTGCGTTCGGGTCGGGACTGACCGAGTTTCCCGAGACCGTCTGGGCCGAAAACATCTTGCAGTTTGTCTTGGCTATGACCGCGGTGATCTTTGCCTTGGCCGCTGCGCGTTCTGAACGACGTTTCGCCGCGGCCCTCTGTCTCGGTGGCGTTGGGTACAGCGTCGCTGCTCTGTTCCTCGTCCAGGGTGCGCCGGACCTCGCGTTGACCCAGTTGGCGATCGAAACGCTGTCGCTGGTCGTGTTCGTTCTCTTTCTCCGCCACCTTCCCAAACGTGTGCGGACAGTGACCTGGCGTCCCGGCGACATCGCCCGTATCGGGCTCGCGGTCCTGTCGGGCACGTTCGTCTCGCTCATAACCCTGATCGCCGTCGCGGCGCGCAACCGCCCGTCGGTGGCCGAAGAGTTTCTCGCCAAGGCCTACCCGGAAGCGGGGGGGCACAACGTCGTCAACGTGATCCTGGTCGACTTCCGCGGTTATGACACCCAGTTGGAGATCACGGTGCTGTCGGTCGCTGCGCTCGGAGTCTTTGCGTTGGTGCGCGCCGCCCGCCGGGACCCCACCGGTCAGGCCAAATTCGACGAAGTGACGACCTCGCCGGGCAGCTCTGGGCCGGACACGATCACAGCTGGGAGCTCGGATTCTGGAGGTTCGGATTCGAGGGCTATTGGTGTCGGTACAGCCAGCCAGGGAGGTGACCCCGTTGCCTCAGCGTGACCGTTCACCCATCTTGACCGCTGCGGTTGACACGATCGTTCCAACGATGCTGGTGTTCGCCATCTTCATGCTGTTCGCTGGGCACTCAGCACCCGGTGGAGGATTCGTCGGCGGGCTCGTCGCCGTAGCGGCGCTGACGCTTCGATACATCGACAGCGGGGTGCCCGGGCTGCGCGCGGCGCTCGGTGTCTCGCCCTTTTTGTTGTTGGGTCTGGGCATCGTGTGTTCCACAGCTACCGGAACCATCCCGGTGTTGTTGGGCAACAGCTATCTAGAGAGCGACATCATCAAGTTCTCGGTGCCCGTGATCGGCGCTATCAAGCTGACATCGCCGCTGTTTTTCGACATTGGTGTGTTCTTAGTCGTGTTGGGATCAGGATTGATGCTCCTCGAAACGATCGGCGCCTCAGCCAGGGATATCGTCGCGACGCCTGGTGAACCGCCTGTCGAACCGGTCGCTCAAGCGGCGCCCGACTCCGCAATGGGCACGCCAGGTGCACCCGGTATGTCCGCAGCAGGTGGCTCAGAACGGGTTGCTCCATGATCAGCCTGACCCTCGTCATCCTGGTCGGAGCGTTGTTCGGTATCGGCGTGTCGCTGATTCTCCGACGCTCGCTAACCCGCATCGTCATCGGGCTTGGCCTCATCGGCCACGCGGTCAACCTGTTGCTGCTCTCCACAGGCGGCCGCGCTGGTGATCCGCCGATCGTTCACGACGACGGACATGTCGAGCATCTCGCCGACCCGGTGCCACAGGCTCTCGCACTGACCGCGATCGTCATCGGCTTTGGAGTGTCGGCGTTCTTGTTGGCACTCGCCTATCGCCGTTGGACGATCACCCATGACGACGAAGTCGAGAACGACCTCGAAGACCGGCGGATTGCATTGATGGCTCGGGAAGGTCGCCTCGCCGACGAACACGAAATTCGACGGACGCCGGACAACAACGATGGCGAAGGACTCGTCCGTTGACCGCCGATGTCGCGCTCCCAGCAGCCGTCATCCTGCCCGTCATCGGTGCCGGGGTGTCGCTCGTCGCTGCACCCAGCCGCGCCGCTCAGCGAGTCATCACCGCCGTCACGCTGGCCCTCGTGCTCGCGAACGCGATCTGGCTATTCGCCGAAGTGCGCGGGTCGGGGATTCAAGTGTCCAACATGGGTGGTTGGCCAGCACCGGTCGGCATCACATTGGTCGCGGACACGCTCGCCGCGGCAATGCTGGTGGTCAGCGCCGCCATGTTGATGATCGTTGCGTTGTACACGGTGGGGTCAGACTCCGGCGACGATGCTTCGGCTGCGTTTCACCCGGTGTTCTTGCTCCTGGCCGCCGGGATCAGCGCCTCTTTTGTGACAGGCGACTTATTCAACCTGTACGTCGCCTTTGAGGTCATGCTCATTTCGAGCTACGTGCTGTTGACCATGCAGGGGACGAAGTCGCAGGTTCACGCCGGTATGACCTATGTCGTCATCTCGCTGATCGCCTCGGTGCTGCTGGTTATCGGTATCGGCTGGGTATATGCAGCGACCGGCACTGTGAACATGGCCGATGTCTCTCTGGCGATGCCGGGTGTCGAACCGGCGCTGCGTTCCGGTTTGGGCGTCTTTTTCTTGCTGGTCTTCGGCATCAAGGCGGGGCTTTTCCCGCTGTTCTTCTGGCTTCCCGACGCGTATCCCACCGCCCCGGCGCCGATCACGGCGGTGTTCGCTGGTCTGTTGACGAAGGTCGGCGTGTACACGATCATCCGGAGCCAGACGTTGCTCTTTCCTCATGAGGGCGCGTGGCCACTGCTGCTCGTGTTGGCGGGGATCACCATGATCATCGGGGCGCTCGGCGCGATCGCCCAAGACGATATGCGTCGGATCTTGAGCTTTCAGTCGGTCAGCCACGTCGGTTTCATGCTCATGGGATTGGGGCTGTTCACCGTTTTTGGGCTGGCTGCGACGATTTTCTATGTCATCAATCACATCGTTGTGAACACCGCACTGTTTTTGCTCGCTGGGCGCGTTGAGCAGCTGACGGGTTCGGCGACACTGCGCGACACCGGCGGCCTGATGCACCGTTATCCCTGGCTCGCATCGGGATACGGGATCGCTGCCCTCAGCCTCGCCGGCATACCGCCACTGGCCGGTTTCGCCGCCAAACTCGGTCTCATCCAGGCGGCCGCTGTCGAGCACTCGTGGCTGATCATGGCGACCGCATTGATCGCGTCCCTGCTGGCGATCTATGTCATCACCAAGATTTGGGCGGGTGTGTTTTGGGGCGTCGACCCGCACCCTGAGCGTGACCGCGATGCTGGGCGTTGGCCTCTGACGGCGGCAGCCACCGCCGTGGCGGTCGCTGGGTGTTTGGCCATCACCGTTGCGGCCGGTCCGGTGTATCGAGTCGCCAAAGACGCTGCGGGGGAACTGATTCATACGGGGCCAGAATCACCGTATGTCGAGGCGGTCATGCCATGAAACGCGGCGTCTTCATGGGCTGGCTCGTGCTGGTGTGGTGTCTGTTGTGGGGGTCGTTTTCCTTGGCCAACTTGCTGTCCGGCACGGCGTTAGCGCTGGTCATGTGGCCGACACTGCCGGGTCAAGGTCCGGCGACATCGACGTTTCGCCCGCTTCCTGCGCTGCGTCTTACCGGGTATTTCCTCGTCTTGTTGGCTCGGTCAAATGTTGCGGTTGCCAAAGAGGTCGTGACGCCGGGTAGCAGTGTTCGTCCGGGCATCATCGCCGTACCGGTCGCTCCCATGGGACGTTTCCTGCTGGCTGCTCTCGGCAACATGATCACGTTGACTCCGGGCACGATGACGGTCGATGTCGACGTCGATGGCGACGATGACGGCGCGGCCCATGACGCGGTCCTCTATGTCCACGTCATGCATCTGTTCAGCGCGGAGCAATCCACTCTGGACATTCTCGATATGCAGGCAGCGCTCTTGAATGCGTTTGGCAGTCGAGGATCGATTGCGGATGTCGACGCTCGGCGGGATGATCTGCGCAGACGAATCGGCTCGATCGCGGGGACAGGCTCATGAACGTTGTCGGCTACATCGCACTGGGAATGTTGATCCTTGGCGGTTTGCTCTGCGTTCGACGGGCCGTCATCGGCAAGTCGTTCGCTGACCGGGTGGTGGCACTTGACACGTTGATGGTGATCATCATCTGCGGTATCGGCGTGTGGTCGGCAACGACGCAGCACGGTATCTATCTCGACGTCATGATCGTGGCGTCGCTCATCGGGTTCACCGGCACGTTGATGGTGTCAAAGTTCATCGACCGGCGGGGTGCTCGATGAGCATCATCGACGTGGTGTCGTCGGCCTTCTTGTTGATCGGTGCGGGTTTTGCGCTGCTCGCCGGTATTGGGTTGCAGCGTTTTGACGATGTCTTTAGCCGCATGCACGCCGCGACGAAGGCCGTGACATTTGGCATCGGCTTTGTCTGTATCGGGGCGATCCTGCAGATGGATGGGGGGCCAGACATCACCAAACTGGTGTTGGTGATCGTCTTTCAGTTCGCGACAGCGCCGGTCGCGGCACACATGGTCTCCAGGGCCGTGCAGCGCGCTGGAACAGAAATGGCCGACAGCACGATCGTCGACGAACTTGCTCAGGCACGTCGACCTGCAGCGGAGCAGGCTGCAGACCCGCGGCCGAACCAAACCAGGTAGCTCCCACGGTCACCCACAAACCCACAACCCGAAGAAGTGGCGAGCAAAACGGCAACGTCTCGACGATGTGCCCGATGTGCCCGTCTGATCGGCTCGGATGGGTCGCGACTCGATCAGCGCGGTTGCATTTAACCCACGGGCAGAAGCGCCATATGGGGCGTGCTCGCGGTCGGGGAGTCCGACCATTCGGTGACAAAGCTGCAGCGGCTCCCGCGCAAGATCGTGATCCTCCATTCGAGCGGGTGATCGTTCAGCCAGCTCTGTCGCTCAACTCTGAACGCCGACTCACCGGCATCGGCGTGGAGGAGTTCGTTCACCTCGGTCGCTGGCACGGTCGGCATGCAGCGCTCCCGACCACGGTTGGGGCGGATCCCGCAGAGCGACTCGAGCTGGTCATAGAGCGCGGTGCGCGAGAAGTCGGCGCCGAGAAGAGGGCGAGCGATCGTCGCGGGAAGCCATGCCCGATCGACGGCGAGGGGCTCATCACCCGCCCATCGCAGGCGTTCGAGGTGGATCAGCTCGGCGGTTTCAGGTAGGTCGAGGTACTCCGCTGCCAGCGGATCTTGTACGACATCGAGAGCGAGGACGTCGCTGCGCTGAGCCACACCTTGGTCTTCAATACTGGAAAACAAGCTGTACAGGGCGCCGAGGGGCTGTTCGAATTCGGCGCGATTGACCACGGTGCCGCGACCGCGCTGCCGATCGAGGACCCCTGAGCGATTCAGGTGACGAATGGCCTCGCGGACCGTGTGGCGACTGACTTCGTACTCGCGGGTCAGCTGTGCTTCGGTAGGAAAACGGTCGTCGAACTCACGCGATTCGAGACGTTGTCTCAGCAGGGATTCGAGCTGGGCCCACAGCGGTGTTGAGCTGTCGCGGTCTAGGCGATCGATCACGGGTCGTCCCTTCGCTGTCCCTGCTCGTTGCGGGCGGTGGTTGTCGGTGGTGACGGGATGGTGGTATCGACTCGGCGCCCTGGGTTGGCAGAGCTGGGCGTCCGCTATTCGCTCCGAGTCGTGGCCGTCAGCTGACGACGAAGGTTACCGGGCGAACACGTCGTTATGGGTCTGTGGGGTAGTGGGCTTCAGTCGTCGTTTTCGTTCAAAGCATCTAAAGCGGGTTGCAATCCAGAATTGTACGGACAATCATCTCACCATGTCTCGCAAAATCATCCTCCTGCCCCTGGCCGTCATGCTCTTGTCCGCCGTCGCCTTCTCGGCGTGCGGTTCTGACGATTCGTCGTCGTCGGATGACGACTCAAACTCCGAAACCTCCGAGGGTGCAGGGGCCTCTGCCGAAGGCGGAGTGCCTAGCGGCATCAATCTGGTCGAACCGGTAGCCGCCTCCAAGCTCGTCGGCGAGCCGGGCGTCCAGGTGATCGATGTGCGCACACCCGAGGAGTACGACGAAGGACACATCGCCGGAGCCGAGATGATCGACTTCTACAGCTCCGACTTTGGGGACGAGATCGCAGCGTTGGACCGTGACGGTGAGTACGTCATCTACTGCCGATCCGGCAATCGTTCAGGACAAGCGGCTGCGCTGATGTCCAATCTTGGGTTCACCCACGTCGCGGATGTCGACGGTGGCATTCTGGCGTGGGAAGGCGCTGGCCTCGACGTCGAGAAGTAGCGCGCTGCGCTCCGCCAAACGAGCCAATCGCAGCGCCCCGCCTTCGTATCGATTCACCGGAACGTGCCGCTGGCGCCCTCGGGACTAACCGACGATCCCAGCCGCCGAGATCACGACAACGAGTGCGGTAGCTCCGCACAGGTCGACGGTGCTCGTCACAAAGGGAACGCCGTAGTTGTCTGGGTCGAGGCCCAAGCGGTAGGTCGCAAACGTCGCTCCCACCGCGGCGACGGCGCCCAATGTGACGGTCACGGCGCCCGCGACAAAGACGATCAAGAGCATCTCGGTGACGTTCGGCAACCCCATGTCGACCAAATGAGCCGCCGCTACCGACGCGAAGGCGATACCCAAATACAGCGGTAGCGCGGTGAGGTACATCAGGCTCAGGTCATCGGACAGACTCCCAAAACTCGGCTTGTGCGGATCGACTAAACCGAGGTGCAACTTGGTGGTCAGTCGGTTAGAGAGCATCGCCCCCAGAGCGCCCGTGACAGCGAGGAACGCTGGCAGCAGAACCAGCAGTCCCGGTTCGATGTCAAAGACGCTCGATCCGTCGACCACCGAACCCGCAGCGATATCGAGGAGGGCGCCGATACCCAAGATGGCGACCGACTCGTGCACGATTCGGCGCAAAATTGGTCGCTGCGACCTCCAGGACTGGGAAAACACGATGACAGCCACGACGCCGCAGCCGATGCCCAGCGCATCGGTGAGATAGCCGTGGTCGGCGAGTCTCGTGGCAAAAATCAACGTCGGCACCGTCAGAATGTCACCGACCGACGTGATGAGTGGGGCGGTCACATTGTCGGCGTCCCATTGGCGTGCAACGGACAGTTCGGTGATGAAGACGGCGACCAGCATCGTGATGGCCGACGCCACCAGCCCGCCGATGACCGAGATGCTGATGAACTCGGTGAGCGTCATCGTTGGTGAGATACCAAATGCTGTTGCGCCCACCTTGGCGAGCACTGCCGTCGCGGTCGTCATGGTGAGCGACAGAACCAAACCTGCCCGAACGTTTTGCCCAACAACGCTGTCGGAGCGGAGGGAGCGTTGAAACGTTCCCATGTGGACCGCGGTTCCCAGTCGTCCGGCGAGGGCTCCCGAGGTCATCCCCTTGAGACCCGATGCCGCTGGCAGCATCAACAGGAGTCCTGGATAGGCCTCGATCCGGTCATTGCTCATAATCAGGGCAATTCCGGCGAAAAGGCTCGCCGCTGTCGAGAACGACAGGGCGATCAGGCTCTGGGTGAGAGCGGCGCGGTCGGCCTGAATACGCCGAGCTAGAGAGCCAAACGGTCGCGCGGCGACGGAGGAGCGGATGCGGTACATGGGCGACTATGAGACGGATCGCCGGGCATCAGAGGAGCCTCCGGAGCGGATGGACGGTTCGGGTCAGTGTAACCGTCACGGGCTACGGCTCTTACCAACCGAGCGGTCGAAGTAGTGTGTCGCCGTGACTTCGGAGACTGATTCGTTGGCGAACACACACCTCGGTGCAGGTGCAGCGGGTCTGCCCGGTGGCGGTCCGCTCGCTGACAATGCTCATGAGGGCTCACGTGATGATCTTGCCGACCTCGCTGCCTGTCACGACGAGATGGCCGCTATCGACGAGATCCTTGACGCCCTCGAACATCCGCGGGTGCGCGGGACTCAGGTGAATCCCAGCCGAGTCGGTGGGGCGCATTCTTGAGACTTCTTTCAGGGCTCGGCGGTGGTCGGCGCCTCTTCTGGCTGTTGCCGATGGTGGCCGTTGCTGGCCTTGTCCCAATCGCCGCATCTGCCCAGGCGGAAGATCCGCGGCTTGAAGCGGCGCGCCAAAAGATGGCTGATGCCGAACGCCGAGCCGATGAGGCGGGTGCCCGCTACGACACGGCGTGGGCCCGAAACGAAGAACTCGCCGCCGAACTCACCGCACTGCAAAATGAATTGGCTGACAACACCGTGACGGTCGGAGCGCTGCAGGATCAGGTCTCAGCGGTGGCGGTCAACGCATACGTCACCGGCGGGATTTCCTTCCTGTCCGTGCTGAGCGACTCAGATGACCTGATGGACACCTCTCGCCGCGCAACTTTCTTAAGCCGCGTGGCTCAGGCCGATGACGAGACCGTCAATCGCCTCGAGGTCGCCAATGCTGATATGGCCGACCGTCAGATCCAGCTCACCGAGGCAAAAGAGGAACAAGCGGCGCTACTCGTCACCTTGAACGCAGAGCGCGACCAGGTCAACGCTGCTCTCGCCGACGCTCAGGACGCTTACGAGATCCTCGAAGACGAAATCGAGGCAGAGCGGAAGGCGGCGATTCTCGCCGCCGAAAAGGCCCAGGCTGAGGCCGAGGCACAGGCAGCAGCGGCCAGAGCGGCGCAACAGGCCGCCGCGCAGCGCGCACAGAACCAAGCCCAACAGCAGGCCCAAGCACCAGCGGTCACCCGCGCTCCCGTCGGCGGGTTTATCTGTCCCGTCGCAGGAGCCACGAACTTCCGAGATACGTGGGGTGCCGCTCGTTCGGGTGGCCGTCGGCACCAAGGTACCGACATGTACGCAGCGAAAGGCACACCGCTCGTCGCCGTGGTTTCTGGGACGATCCGAACGCGAAGCGGCGGCCTAGGCGGAATCGCTATCTGGCTGACCGCAGACAACGGCGACACGTACTATTACGCCCACTTGAACTCGCTCAACGGCGGCAACCGCCGTGTTTCACAGGGTGAAAACATCGGCACGGTTGGCAATTCAGGTAACGCGCGCGGCGGCCCCGACCACCTGCACTTTGAGTGGCATCCAGGCGGGGGCGCCGCATCGAACCCGTTCCCTCGCCTGAACGCGGCGTGCTGATCCTCGTTACCCGTCGCGGCCGCTCCGCGTCGCTCGCCATGTATCCGGGGCGCGGCGTGCGCAGGAGTTGTGCCCCGCCGCGTCCTGCCAGCGTTCTTTAACTGCGCCGGGCTCTCTATGGTGAACGCACGTAACATTGTTGGCAGCTTTGGCCCGCTCGGCGGGTAGGACCCACAAACGCCAGGGAAGTTTTTGATGACAGCAACCCGACGGATCGACCGTGTCACCGCCGACGATTATGTCGTTGATGTCGACACCCTCGACGAGCCCGAACTGCGCGCCAAACGGAACGAAGCCGTTGAGCTCGAAACCGAGTACTCCTATGTGAGGCGTTTGGCGCAAGGCCGTATCGAGATCCTCAAGGCCGAGCAAGACCGGCGTCGTCGCGGAGGTTCGCTTCAAGAACTCATCGACCGTCTTCCCGACATCCTCGCCGACTCGACGCCGACGCGTCCCGCGCCAGCGAGAGCGCGCGTCGTTGAGATGTTCGCTCCAGACAAACTCAGTGGTTATCAGCGCGGATTAGAAGTTCTGGTGGAAGATGACGCGTTGATGCGTTTGCCGGACCTTAGCGAAAACGAAATCGATGAACGTCTAGAGCTGCTCAGGTCGCTCGAAGCAGAGGTGAGTTCGGTCCGTGCTCAGCTCCACGTGGTCATCGATGTGCTGACGACCGCGATAACCAGGCGTTTCGGCGAAACCGCTCCGTAGCGTCGCCGCGCCGTTCGCTCGGCGCGCACCCTCGCAAGCTTGCGTCAGAGTCAGACCTTTGACGAGGTTGGGGCGCCGAGCGTTGACTCTAAATTTCTAAGAGTCGGCCGCAGAGCGCGTTACCCTTCCCCGCATGAGTGAGGATGGCATTGAAGCGCGGATGCGGGATCTCGGGTCGTTCATCCGCGATCAGCGCCGAGCCGCCCGACTGTCGCTGCGAAAACTGAGCGACCAAGCGGGGATATCAAACCCCTACCTCAGTCAGATCGAGCGCGGGCTCCGCAAACCGTCCGCAGAGATCCTCCAGTCGATCGCACGAGCCCTGCGGATCAGCGCCGAAACCCTGTACGTCCGCGCTGGCATCCTCGAAGAGCGCGACGGATCTGACGACCTCATCGTCGACGTGATGCGCAGTTCTCAACTGACCGAACGCCAAAAACAAGTGATCGTCGACATTTACAGGTCCTTCGTCACCGAAAACCAGATCGCAGCCCAAGAGCTTGCCAAGGCACTTGGCGAAGCAAACGGCACCCGCTCGAGTCCGCTGCGTCGGCCTCCGCGAACGATGGGGAGGCCGACGACACGCACGGTGAGGACGGGTCAGCGGAGAGACCCGGCCGCTGCTGGCGGCAACGAACCGGGAGCATGACAGCGCAGCGACGCTGTCTGGTCGGTCAACGATTGGCAAGGCGCCGCGCTTTCGACGCAAACGGCCGGTCGTCGACCCCATTCTGGAGCGGTCGAGCGCGGCGGCGTCACAGGAATAAGGGTCCTGCACCTCAGGGTTGGAACGCTGCGATGACCCAGACCTTGCGCGCCGCGATGCTCAGCTATCACACCTCACCGCTCGCCACACCCGGTTCGAGCGATGCCGGGGGCATGAACGTCTATGTCAGCTCGTTGGCTCAGGCGCTCGGTCGGTGTGGCTTTGCCGTCGACATCTACACCCGTCGAACGGCGCCGTGGGATCGCATCACCGAACTCGCGTCGGGTGTCCGTGTGGTCCCGATCACCGCTGGGCCGATGCGTTCTGTCGACAAGGCCGACCTTGTCGCCCACCTGGGCGACTTTGTCGATGGCGTCGCTGCGAGCTTTGAGCAAGCGGAGGCCCCCGACATCATCCACGCCAATTACTGGATGTCTGCCCTCGCCGGCCAGCGGCTCAAGTGGCGCACCGGTCTCCCCCTTGCGGTGACGTTCCATACCCTCGGGTTGGTCAAAGAGCGCGATACCAATACCGCCGAATCCACGCAGCGGATCCTCGCCGAAGGCGACATCGTCGGCTGCGCTGATCTGTTGCTGGCTTCCACGCAACAAGAAGCCGACGACCTCGCTGAATGCTACGGGGCCGATCCGGCACGGGTGCGCGTCATGCCACCAGGGGTCGATTCAGGGATTTTCCATCCTGGAAGCCGGGCTCAGGCACGGGAACTTCTGGGGTTGGGGCCCGCTCCGATCGCTCTGTTCGTCGGTCGGATCCAACCGTTGAAAGGCCTACAACTGGCGGTCGAGGCCTTTGCACGTGCTGACGTTCGCGGCGCGAACCTGGTGGTCGTCGGAGGGCCGAGCGGTCCCGATGGACCGGCCGAACTCGAGGCGAGTATCGCGATCGCTCGACGGTATGGGGTGCTCGACCGGATCGATTGGCGACCTCCGCAGGCTCATGAGGCTCTCGGTGCGTTCTATCGTGCGGCAGATATATGCCTGGTGCCTAGCTTTTCTGAATCGTTCGGGCTGGTAGCGCTGGAAGCGGGAGCGTCAGGGACGCCGGTTATCGCAAGCGACGTGGGCGGCCTCAGCCGGATCTTGACCGACGGTGTGTCGGGTCGCCTGATCGACACCCGCGATCCCGACATCTGGGCACAGGGCATTCACGACCTCTTGAGCGACGATGCAACCCGAACGACGATGGGTGATGCGGCTTGGCTCATGTCGTCGCATCTGACGTGGGGAGCGACCGCGGCGCGTCTCGCTCACGCCTACCGGACGGTGATTGCGAACGACGCCGTCGACTGTCGCGAACCTCAGAAAGTCTCGGCCTCAGCCGATTCGGGCGGGATGTAGTACCCGTGAGCGACCGAGACGGTGGCATCAGCTGGGATTTGTCGGCGGGTGACGTCGACCGTGCCCGCGACCTGATCGACCATCATCTACGCACCGAGGTGCTTCCACAAGACTGGGTACAGGCACTGGAGTACGAGGCCTCACTGGACCGCTGGTACCTGCGTTTCACCTGCGACGATCGGGACGCCGCGACGATCTACTTCGATTTGCGACAGCGTTCCCTCCACCACGAGCTCTACTTTTTGCCAATGCCCCCGGGCGGCTCTGCCGAGCTCGCGGACGCCGCCCTGCGCTGGAACTTCGATCTGACAGGCACCCGGTTTGCGCTCGCTCGCGACGGCGACCTGTACCTGCGTGGACGGATCCCCCTTGAACATCTCTCAGCCGAAGAGCTCGACAGAATCATCGGCACGATCTACATGGTCAATGAGCGGTGGTTTCGTGAGGCGATTCGGCTTGGATATGGTCGTTGACCGGTACGGTCTTGGTTCCCGCCGGCCCGTCCGGATGATTCTGAGGAATCGATCCAGCGACGGACCGCAAGAAGTCTGATTGGGTCTGCCGATGAACCCTCCTGCCTGGGACTCGGACGAAACCGGCGCGAACGAAAACCCCCATCGAAACCATGGCGATGATCGCCATGGCGATCGTGATCAGAATCCAGCCATCGGAGGCCCCCTGACCGGGCAGTTGCACGTTCATGCCGTACCAACCGGCGATCAAGGTCAACGGCAAGAGCACGGCGGAGTAGACGGCCAGGATGGTCGTCGCGGTCGACTGCCGATCCGTCGCAGCGCCGCGGTAGGTATCGAGAGCGTCGGCGAGCACGCTATGAGCGGCCGACAGTGAGTCGATGACCTCTGAATGCACATCGCGTCCCCGCTCGAAGAGTCGAAGCGCCGCGTCTGAACAAACAGGCGGGTCTTCCTCCAGCAAGTTCTCGATGACGAACCGCTGTCGGCGGACCTTGGTATGCACGATGCCGGTGACCCGTCGCTGAACCTGGATGTCGTTGAGGACGCCGCGGCGGGTGATCAGCGCACGTTCGTAGAGGTCGTCGGAACGGCGGTTGAGTTCATCGGCGATCGCAAGGTATCGGCGCCCAAAGATGATGCTCAGCCTGCCCGCGAGTTCATCGACGTGTTCGATCGCCGCGGTGTCACCTCGGGCCGCCCAACGCACGGCTTGGTCGACCAGCGGACTCTTCCGGGACTCGACGCTCACCATGACGTTGCCATTCACGAACATGCTGACTTCGACGTGGTCATCGGCGGTCGTTTCGAACGACAACACCTGCAACGCGAGATACAGCCAACCATGCGACGCAACATATCGGGGCAGACTTCGGCGTTCGCTGAGCAGTTCGACGCCAGCGGGCGGTGCGTCTGCAAACGCGGCAAAGTGTTTGATCTCATCAGGTGACGGAGCGGTCAGGCGGATCCACACCCGGTCGCCCTTTTCGACGCCTTTCCAGGTTTTCGGATCCGAGGTGGACATGGCCCCTTGCCCATCGCCTTGAATTAGCAGCTCGACTGGCATGGCAGCGCCTCCCGCATCATGGGCGCAGTGTACGGCTGGGCGCTTGGTGAGGAGGGGAAATCGCTTCAACTCTTGGTCGGGGGCGGTGGGACCGGCGGGGAAGCTGCCAGGCCCGAGGGTCAGCAATTGTTACGATCCGGTCGTGACAACGATCGTGATCCTCGGCGGCGGACAGATGGGCGAGGCCCTTCTGTCCGGCCTCATGAAGCAACCCGACTACCGGATTCTCGTCGTCGAACCGTCCGAGGAGCGACGTCGCTATCTCAGTGAGTCATATCCAGCGACGCCCCTCTTTGCCAACGTCGGGGGGCCCAGCGAAAAAGGCGAGTCGGTCGATGCGTATCTCATCGCCGTCAAGCCACACGCTCTGTTGAGCGTGCTCCAACGCCTGCCGGAGCGAGACCGCGACACGCTGATCATTTCCGTCGCCGCTGGTGTGCGAAGCGCGACCATCGAGGCGGTCGCTCCAGAGGCTCGGGTCGTGCGGGTCATGCCCAACACTCCAGCGCTCCTCGGCGCCGGTGCATCTGCAGTCGCCGCGGGTCAGAGCGCGTCGGACGCCGATGTGGCGTTAGCGAAGGATCTGCTCAGCTCGGTAGGAACCGTCCACATCGTTCCCGAACAGCAACTCGATGCGGTGACGGGTCTCTCTGGATCTGGGCCAGCGTATGTTTTCTTGTTTGCCGAGGCGCTCATCGAAGGCGCCGTATTCGAAGGCTTGTCCCGAGAGCTCGCAACCGAGCTGACCGCCCAAACGCTGCTCGGGGCCGCTCGCATGATCGCCGAATCCGGCAAAAGCCCAGCCGACCTGCGCGCTGCTGTGACATCACCGGGTGGAACGACCGCGCGAGGTCTCGCCCGTCTGGAACAAGGTGGGGTCCGTGCGAGTGTCGCCGACGCGGTGAGCGCCGCTGCGGAACGATCCCGCGAGCTGTAGACGACCTGAGGGCGAGCGTGAGGTGTCTCGGCGGTATTTGTTGAAATTCGCGCGCTGAGTGGGTACTCACAGTGGTTGCTTCAACACACGCATCGATGGTGGCTGGAGCGAGCGACCCCGAGTTGAGGAAATTGACCTCCACAACAGCCGTCACACGCCTATCTTTCGTAACATCTATTTCTGTAATAGCGGTCAATTCATTGAACGGCTCTTAGCTCTGTTCACTCCCTTCTCACTCGACAACTCATGTCAGAGTGGCGTAGTCTCTTGCTGGGCGACAACCGAGTAGGGGAATTCAATGGATCAATCACTTTCGTCATCGCGGTTCCTCACCGTAAGTGAGGTGGCCGACTTGATGCGCGTGTCCTCGATGACCGTTTATCGGCTCATCAAATCCAACGAACTGGCGGCCGTACGAGTAGGTCGATCATTTCGAGTTCGCGAGGCTGATGTGAACGCATATCTCGAAAGCCAGTACATCAAGGTCAGCTAGTACGGTCCGTCGAACGGCGACGGGTGGCTCGGCGACCGGCCGAGGCAGCCGCCGGTTTTGGACGACGATTCACCTGGCCGACGGTCATGAGAATCCCACGCACCCAAGTGGCGTGGGATTCGCCGCGCGACGACCCGAACAACCACACTGGGGCCGTGACTCAACAACCAGCACCGGCCGTCAGTCTGCTCAGTGATTACGGCCTCATCGACGAGTTCGCGGGTGTGTGTCGCGGCGTGATCATGCGGGCCTGCCCGACAGCGGCCGTACTCGACATCACCCACAACATCACCCGTCACGACGTTCGGGCAGGCGCCTATGCCTTGGCCCGTGCGGTTCAATACATGCCCCAGGGTGTGGTGATGGCCGATGTGTCGCAACCCTCCGCAGTTCGGCGACTGGTCGCCGTCCAAACGGACGGTTTTGTCCTGATCGGACCAGACAACGGACTGTTGTCGCCGGCCGTTGCGATGCTCGGCGGAGCCAGCGACGCGGTCGAACTGTCAGAAGGACGCTTCCACCTGCCCACGATGGGGGGGACATTCCTGGGGCGAGATGTGCTCGCGCCCTGCGCTGGAGCGGTGGCCGCAGGCACGCCAATTTTCGAACTTGGGCCAGCCATCTCACCGGCGAGCTTGTTGCCGTCGATGATGCCGCTTCCCGATGTGTCGTCGGGTCGCATACAGGCCGAGGTTCTCTGGGTCGACAGCTTCGGTAACGCCCAACTGAACATCTCGACCGAAGAGTTGCAGCTCGCCGGATTTTCCCTCGACGAGTTGATGTCGGTGTCGACCGGCAAGATCCAGCGTGTAGCCAAGCCCTGCGCCGGCTATCACGAAGGTTTGGCTCATGAACTGATTCTGCTCACCGATGCCCACGGTCTCATCTCGATCGCGGTCCAAGGTGGGTCCGCAGGCGATGTGCTCGGCATCTCGTCGGGGTCGGCGGTGGTGATCGTCGATGTCGAGGACGGTACAACCCTGGCCGCGACCGATGCGGTCTCGGAAACCACCATGAACCAAGTGGCTGAAGACGCCTCGGCAACCAGCGATGTGCCGGTTCACATCACACCCAAGGAGCACAAGAAATGAGACAGGGCACCACCATCATGATCATCTTGTTGCTGGCGATGATCCTGCTGGCCTCGGTCCTCCAGTTCGTCTTCATCGGACGGTAAGGCCAGCCTCTGGCGACTGGCCTACTGGGTCGCCTCGGCGACCAGATCCCAACGCCAGTCGGCGTTCACATCATCCCAGTTGAGCTGGCTCGGGACGTTGGACGAGAAGTTGACATCGCCGGACACGTCGGTGGCATCCCACAGACTGGCGCTATCGCCCTGGGTCGTGGGCCGGGGAGTTTCGCCAGGTGCCGCACCGGCATCCTTTGGAGCGTTTGGCCCGAGCTCGTTTGCAGTAACTCGACTTTGATCGCCCAGAGGCTGGTCAGCGGTCGTCGACGGACCGTTGGTAGCGGTCGACGTTGTGGTCGAAGCTGTGTCGGTCTCGGAGCCGCCGCCCATCGACAAGAAGCCTTGTGCGGCGTTCCTTAGGTTGTCCAGCACACTGCTTCCTCCCTTGTCGCCGTTGCCGACCGCCGTGGTGGTCGAGGAGTCGGTGTCTGAGCCGGTGGTCGTGGTGCTCCGGTCGGAACGCTGCGCAGTCGTCTGAGTCGTCGATTCCGTCGATCGTGACCCGGCGCTGGACGTCGGTGTTGTCGTCGGTGTAGACGCCCTGGTCGTCGGTGACGTCGAGGGAGCTTGGCGAGTAGTTGGCGTTTGGCTGTTGCCCGATCCGTTCGACGGGGTCGGCCGGGTGGTGGGGCTCTGATTGTTGCCACTCGTTGCAGGTACTCGGACCGGTTGCTGGGTCGGTGGCGAGGTCGTCACAACCGGACGGGTCGTCACCGGAGCGGCAGGGATGGTGATCGGAGCTGGCGGTTGAGTGACGACGGGTCGAGTGGCCACCGGCGTGGGTGGCCGAGTCGTGGCGGGGGCCTGTGTCGTCGCCGGTGCGCGGGTCGTCGCCGGTGTCGAGTCCATGAGCTGCATGAACTCTTCGGCTACCCACACCGTCCCATCGGATCCAACAAACACGCCAACGCCGACATGGGTGAACGTCGGATCGACGAGGTTCTCGTAGTGCGTCGGCGATGCGACGAAGGCATTATGCAGCGAGTTCACATCGGATCCGACCCCGACGTTCTCTCCGAGTCGCTTCCAGTTGGCCGTGATGCCACTCTGCAGATCGGAGTGGTAGATGTGCCCCGCGCCCGCCATGTTCTGGGCCCAACTGCGGGCCTTGGCGGTCAGGTTTGAGTGGACTGCAAGGGAGGGTAGACCTCGAGAACTCCGCAGCGCATTGATGTTGCTGATGAACTGCTGCTCCATGCTCGGCGAAGCGTTTGCAGTTCGGGGAAGCACTAGTGGGGTCATCGCAGCGACTGCGAGGAGGATTGCAGCGATTGCGAATAGTGATCGGCGTTGCACGACGGACTCTCTTCGAACTCGTAGCGGGGCTGACGAATTCGTTATCGGTCACCTGCGTTGCAATGCTTGAATCGTTGATGAATTCTGAATTGGAGCCTGAGGTTCGATCATTTACGCAGATCACAGCAGCACTTGCTGTTGGATGGACGTCGATCTCCTCGCAAGCGCTCTGTGGAATAGCGATATTGCCGGGCCGTCTCGGTCACTGAGCGGCATCGGAGAGCGACGATGGTCCAAGAGCGATCTGGACTATTCGTGCGATCGAACCGTATGCGAGCTCGGCGACGTGGACTTCGTCGGGTCGCAGCAGGTTCGCCATGACTCGAAGCGCCCACTCCATGAGGCTTCGAGACTGCATGCCGATCTGGGTGAGTTGACGCATCAGCGCAGGTTGCCCGATGAGTCGGGCAAACACGCTCGCCACCTGGAAGTAGAGGCCGTACTCGTCCTCGAGCCACCGTTGATAGTCGATGAGGGTGAGAGCGTCGTTGTTGACCAGCGCCAACGCGATCACGTGCGCCGCCTCCCGGGCAGTCTCGTACGCGTAATCGATACCTTCCCCGTTGAACGGGTTCACCGAACCGGCGGCGTCTCCGATGAGGAGGTAATTCGGGCCGACCTTGGGAAAGACCGAACCGGCCATCGGCAGTCGTCCGCCGGTCGCGGGTTGAAGCGGAGCTGAGGGGTCGATACCCCAGTGGGAGGGGGCGGTGGCAGCGAACTCTTGCATCATCACCGAGGTGTTGACCTGCTTCCAGTTTTTGAACGTCGACAGCAGGCCGACACCTACGTTGATCGTGCCGTCGCCCAAGGGGAACACCCAGCCGTACCCGGGCATCGCATTTCCCTGTCGGTCGCGTACGTCCAGGGTGCTCTCGATCACCGGATCCGTCGACAGTGCGGACTGGTAATACGTGCGAATCGCCATGCCCTGGGGGTAGTCGCGGTCGCGACGGGCACCGAGCGATCGTCCAAAGCGCGACAGGGATCCGTCCGCGACGACCACGAACCGGGCTCGGACCTCGATGGTCGCGGGGACTGAGGCCGCTTGTTCGTCAGGGTCTTGTCGGTCCGCATCGTCGGCAGGTTCGCCAGGGAGGTTGCGTCGAAACCCAGGCTTGGTTTTGACGGTCGCCCCGCTCAGGATGCCCTGTGTGAAGATCGGTGCCACCGCTTCCGCGCCCTGCCAGAGTTCGGCTCCGGCCTCGACGGCGTTGCGCGCCACGAACTCGTCGAGATCATGGCGGCGCACGACGTAACCGTGGGACGGGAACACCGGGTGATCCGGCCACGGCATTTCCAGGGTGATGTCCGCAGCAATAGCGCGGAGACCGTCATGGCGATGGAAGGTCTCCAACTTGTGAGCCAAGCCCATGTCGGTGAGTTGTCGAACCGCTCTGGGCGTGAGGCCATCACCGCAGGTCTTGTCGCGAGGAAAGACTTTGCGTTCCACCATCAGGACGCGGACGCCCGATCGTGCAAGCCAGTAGCCAGCAGCGGACCCGCCCGGGCCTGCACCGACTACCAGAACGTCTACGTCGTACACATCGGGAGTCGTTTGGGAAGACACCTCAATATCTGACTCGGTGGCATTCGGCCGATTCGAATTCGGTCACAACGTCTTCAGCGGGCAGTTGTTCGCGGGGAGCTGATCGGGCCGATGCGGCCTCACCGCTACCGACCTGTGTGGAGCCGAGTCGGTATTCTTCGCCGCCCTGGTCGTAGCGTCGCTCACCCCGGGAAGCGTCACCCGGTGCGCGGGGCTCTGTCGATGTGTGAGTATGAGCGGCTCCGTGGTAGGAAAGAGGCCACGAGCGCGCCCTCCACGACACCGCAATTCCTCGCGGTCTGTCCGGGCGCTGCCCAAACGCCGGAGAAAGGGAGCCTGTAAAGCGATGATCGATACGCTCGCCTTTATCAACCCTCTGATCGGCTGGATGGCCCAACCATGGGGTCGGTTCATCGTATCGACCGCAATCACCGTGCTGGGCGCGCTGATCGTGTTGGCCCTGATTCACAAGATCCCTAAGAACGACAATCCCACGTGGAGCCAGTCGATGTTGGGCGCGGTGGTCGTTTTTGGCTACATGCTGGTGATCTACGGGGTGTGGCCGCACGACTGGCTGACCCTTGCGGACTCCAAGCTCAACTGGCGTTCCGACACCTTTATCATCACCGAGCCGATCAAGGTTCCTTGGCAGGCTCTACGTGACGTCATCGCCGTCGGCCTGTACGCGGTGGCCCTTACCGCCAACGCGTTGCTCTGGGTCAGATGGCAGAACCGTGACAAGTACCAGACCAAACAGGCTCCGGTCGAGGGCACTCCAGAACCGGCAGGTACTTCCCGCTTTGGTCGGCCGCTGTCGCGGCTACGGAAGGCCTAAATCATGGGAGTTACCACCGACGCCAATCCGGAAATGCCGGACTTCAGCGACGATTACGAGCTCGTTGAAGTTGAGCCGACCTGGCTCACGCAATCGGTCAAGCCAAAGCAGTTCCTGCACATCGATCAGCAGGAGTGCATCACCTGTGAAGGCTGTGTCGACATCTGTCCGTGGAAGTGCATTCACATGCTTTCCGTCGGAGCGATCGAAGAAGCCCACAACACCGATAATCCCAACGACGATCCGCTGGCGGCCGTGTTCTTTGTGGTCGACGAAGATGTCTGCACCCGCTGCGCGCTCTGCGTCAACCGCTGTCCGACCGGAGTTATCACCCTTGGCAAGGTCACAGAACAACCTCAAGGTGACCCCAACCTTCGTGATAACAACCACGGCTATGCCTACGGCATGCGCTTCTAGAGTCCTCGAGGAGATTTGAACCGTGGCCAACGGCAAAGCGTCAATGCTTGAGAAGGTGCAAGATTCCCAGGCGTGGAACTCGATTTTCCGTCCTGGGTCGGTATTCCGTAAGGGTTATACCGACAGCCCTCGTAACCGTTCATACGTCATCATGAACAGCCTGCTCTACCACCTTCACCCCGTGAAGGTGAAGCGGCATGCCGTCAAGGTGTCCTACACCCTCTGTCTCGGTGGACTGAGCTTTTTCCTGTTCATTCTGCTGACCGTGACCGGCATCTTCTTGATGTTCTTCTATCGACCGACCGCTGCGTCGGCATGGCACGACATCGAGACGTTGGAGACCGCCGTAGCGTTTGGCTCATTGGTGCGAAATATGCATCGTTGGGCTGCCCACCTCATGGTGCTATCGGTCTTCCTCCATATGAGCCGGGTCTTTTATCACGGTGCCTACAAGGCCCCTCGCGAGTTCAACTGGGTCATCGGCGTGATTTTGTTGATGCTGACCCTGCTGTTGTCCTTCACCGGCTACCTGTTGCCTTGGGACCAATTGGCGCTCTGGGCTGTCACCGTCGGTACCAACATGATGGGGTACACGCCGGTCTTTGGTTCCCAGGTCAGATGTCCTCCTGGGGTCCAAAGAGATCGGTACCGACACGCTGTTGCGATGGTACGTACTGCACGTCTTGATGCTGCCGTTCGTGATCGTCATCTTTATGGCGATTCACTTCTGGCGAGTCCGCAAGGACGGCGGCATCTCCGGACCGCTTTAACAGGGGAGGTTGAGACATGGCTGAGATTCCAGAGCATCTCCTCAAGCGCAGCAAGGCGCGGCGCAAGGCAATCGACGGCGACGAGTCCGGTGACGCTGAGGCACCGGCATCTTCTGACGCTGCCCCAGCACCTGCGGCGCCCGTTCCGCGGCGGCCGCAGGAGTAGCCCCAGCGCAACTCGACGACGTCGTGGTCGGCAATTCGAAGATTCCTGGCCGCTTGTTGGCCAAGTCCAAGATTCGCCGGGCGATTTTGGCGGGCGAGACGCCACCGGCCGATTTGGTCGCGCTGTTGGTGGCGGTGCTGGCGGAGCGGCGGTCGCCGCGGTCCAAGCCCAGCCCGGCATCGTTCCCGCGGGTGGCCAGACCGGTCCCGCTGGACACACGCAGCGGATGTTGACGGTCGTTAAGGCCGGAACTATCCAGCAGACCAAGGCCAAGCCGGTCGACAAGATCCACGTCTGGCCTCACCTGTTGGTGTTCGAATTTGTGGCCCTGTTGCTCTGTACCGGCCTCATGGTGATCATGGGGGCATTGGTCAAAGCGCCACTGCAGGACCTCGCCGACTTCAACAAGACGCCAAACCCTTCTAAGGCTCCTTGGTACTTCCTCGGTCTGCAAGAACTCCTCACGATGTTCCACCCGATGGTCGCCGGTGTGACCATCCCGGGTATCGGTCTGTTCCTGCTGATCCTGGCGCCCTATATCGACAAGAATCAGGCGACCAAACCCGAGGACCGCAAGTTTGCGGTGTCGATCTTTACGGTCTTTCTCATGTTCTGGGCGGTGCTCGTGATTATCGGATCCTTCTTCCGCGGACCCGGATTCAACTTCACCTTCCCGTGGCGCGACGGCGTGTTCTTCGAGTTGTAGGAGTCGACAATGGAAACGCCAGTCATCATTGCCATCACGGTTCTGGTCTTCTTGGGTGCCTTGGCTCTCGCAGCGACCGCTCGCCGTCGAGACAACGAGAAGGTCGCACGTCTGCACCCAGAGGCCGTTCGCCGCGACGAAGAAGCTCACAAGGCCGAACCTTCGACCGACCTGAGCGCTGACGCACGACAACGAGCCTCAGAAACAGCAACAGCGCTCGCGACCGTCGACGGCAATGCCATCGAAACCCGCAAGTGGTACGAGCCTGTACCGCGCTCCGAAGAAGAGATTGGCGTCAGTCGCCGTCAGTTCTTCAACCGGGCCATCCTGCTGCTGAACGCTGTTGGTTTGGGCACGCTCGGCCTTGCGTTGATCGCCTTTCTCGACCCCGTGTCATCGGGCGGTTTTGGTAGCGAGATTGACGCGGGTAGCGAAAAAGACATCAAGGACGCAATCGAAGGGGAACATCAGCCGTTCTACGTTCCCGAAGGTCGCTTCTACCTGGTCGAATACCCGGATTCGGCAATCTCTAAGGCGAAAACGGTCTATGAGGACAACATCATTTCAGGAATGGAGAGTGGTTTCGTTGCTCTCTACCAGAAGTGTCCGCACCTCGGTTGCCGAGTTCCGTTCTGTCTGAGCTCACAATGGTTCGAATGCCCCTGCCACGGCTCCAAGTACAACCGTGTCGGAGAAAAGCGCGGTGGCCCGGCTCCCCGCGGTATGGACCGCTTCCCCATTCAGGTCAGCGGCGGCAAGGTGAAGGTCAACACGGGCGTGGTGGTCAATGGCCCTGCGATCGGTACCGACACGACCGGTCAAGAGGCCGAAGGCCCCAACTGCGTCTAACGACGGCTCCCTAAACGACGGCTACAGGATCGACGATTGATATGAGTCCAACGATGTTGCTTGTTCTGGCAACGGTCATCGTGATTGCCTTCCTTTTGGGCATGGTGATATCGGCCGCCACGAATCGGCGCACAAAGGGAGAAGAAGCACCTAACCTGGCTCCCTATTACGACGATGAGGTCCTCGAAGGCCCGCGTCTGAACCGGGTGCTGGCATGGGCCCTCGCCGGATCTGCGGTGGTTGCCATTGCGCTGCCCACCTATTGGTTGCTCGAGCCATCCCGTCAGAGTGCTCGTGAAACCGAGGTGCTCACCGACTCGGTACAAAAGGGTGCCGAGCTGTTCTCTAGTGCGGCGAGCGGTGGCTCCCCGAACGCCCTTGGCTGTGCCGACTGCCATGGCGCAACCGGAGGCGGCGGTGCCAAACCGTTGATCGTGTCGGTGCCGCGTGACGACATCGACCTGGTCGATCCAGAACTCGCCATCGGGCTTCGTTCAGACCAACCCGGCTACGAAGAGCAACAAGCGTTGATCGCATCGACGAATGAGCAGCTCGCTGCGGACACCCCCGAAGGTGAAGCCCCACAGAACGTCAACCCCATCTGTTACGCCGTGGAAGGCGATGACGAGAACTACTCCTGCTCGGTCTCGTGGACAGCACCGGCTCTGAACACTGTCATGTATCGCTTTAGTCGCGAAGAAGTCGGCGAAATCATCACCTACGGCCGAGCCGGTACGCCTATGGGCGCTTGGGGTATCGCTGGCGGTGGCCCGCTCACCGAGCAGAAGATCGATTCACTGCTCGACTTCCTGACGACGATTCAGCTGTCTCCTGAAGAGGTCGCCACGCAGGAGGGCGATGCGCTCGCTGCTGCTAAGACGGCCGGGATGACCGATGAACCCGAGTATCTCTTTGAACAGAACTGTGCCCGCTGTCACACCAGGCATTGGTCGATTTCACCTGTTTTTGACTCCAACCCGTCCATCGGTCTTGTGCTCGATCAAGGGAACGGCGCCTTCGGTCCCAGCCTTCAGAACGGCGCCACCCTGCGTCAGTTCTTGACCCCCGAAGATCAGGCCGCATTTGTGTCGAAGGGATCGGACGCGAACGCTGCGTACGGTGAGCGCGGTATCGGTTCCGGTCGCATGCCTGGCTTTGGTCCCACGACCTTTCACCCAGGTACGGGCGATGAATCCGATGGAGCTTTGGTGAGCGGCTCGATGCTCTCCGAGGACGAAATTAATCAGATCGTCGAATACGAACGTGGCCTCTAAGCGGAGCATTTGAAAATGACTCACCTCTTGCAACTTACGAGCCTGGCCACCGAAGCTGGCGGCGGTGACGGCCTCTGGGATCCCACCCTTCGCGGACTCCTCGTCATCTTCGCTGCGGTAACGCTCTTCTTCGGCTCGATCTACCTGATCTTGTACACCAATCTCGGTGGTGTTCGGGGCCTACTGATCGCTACCTCGGCACTCACGGGCTTCTTGACCTTGTTGGGTGCCCTGTGGTTGACGGGGACATTCCCGAATGGGTATCTCGGTCGGCAGCCAGGTTGGACGATTAACGAGATCATCGAGAATGGTTCGCCCGCCGACTCATCGATCGAGGCGGTCACTACGATCGAGAACGATGACGATCTGGCAAATGTGGCTGAGGCCGGTGTTATCAAGGCCAGTCTCGACCCGTTCCTGACCAATGGTGACGCCATCGAAGCAGCGGGTTTTGACTTCTCCGCGTTTGCTTCGGTAACCGACTACACCTACGTCGACGCGGACAGCACCTATGTTGTCGGTGGTGAGATCAAGAACCTCTTCTGGCACGTGCCCGAGTACTCAGCTGTACATCTCTGCCCGGTGCTGAGCCACGACATCACACCCGTCGAGGCGCCGCCACCAGCCGAATGCGACCCAGATCAAGCCGACTTCTGGATCATTTCGACCCGTGATCTTGGTTCGATCCGTCAACCGGCGTTCTTTACGATGGCTGGTTCACTCATTCTGTTCGCGATTTCGTTGTGGGCGCTGCACCGTAACGAGTTGGCCGATCGAGAGACGCCCGTAGCCGCATAGCAGCCTGGCGGATAGACCAGGCCTGAGCGTCTACAGCGCTCAACCGTTGTAGCGGTCTAGTAAGCAACATACGCAAGCACCCGAAAAACGCCGGTTCCTATCCGCTGGCACCGTTAGGAAGACACGTCACATGCGACGTTCCATTCAGTTTGTCGTTGCTACCCTCGGAACCCTGTTCGCGAACCTGGCGATTCTGCCGGGTATGGCCAGCGCCCGCTCATCGGTGTTGATCGACGCGACGCATGACGGTGACTTGGCCTTCGTGGTGTTCGTCGCGGTCGTCGTCACCCTGTGGGGCTCACTGTTCATCGTCGACCGTGTCCGAAACAAGGACGACGACTAACAGACCCGGCGGATCGGCTGGGCCGTGGCCTGAGCCACCCGCAGCTCGCGCCGCATGAGCGGGACATACACAACCAAGCATCAATCAGATCTGTCGCCCACCTAGCATCTGATCTTTTCAGGGGCTCAGCGGGTAGGTGGCCGACGGGGCGAGTTACGACCACACCGTGGTTGATCAGTCGGTTCTGCCCATGAGCTGCGCATAACCGTCCGCCCACTCGTAACTGGCTTCGACGGTCCTTTGTACCTCGATGGCGCCGTGAGCCAACGATGGGAATAACACCTCGTAGGCACTTGGAGCGACGTAGATGTCGTTGTCGAGCAGCGAGTGAAACCACGAAGCGTATGCAGCTTCGTCAGCCGCTTTGGCCCCGCCATAGTTGGTGATGGGGTCGTTAGTGAACGCCACACCGACCATCGTGGAGACACGCGGCACCCAAGCGTCGATTTCGTTCTCTTCGAACGCATCGATGAGGCCGGTCTGCAGTTGCACAGCTCGCTCTTCAAGGGAGTTGTAGATGTCGTCATTAACGGCGTCGAGAACCGCGAGCCCAGCCGCCGTTGCGAGCGGATTTCCCGACAGCGTTCCGGCCTGATACACGGCGCCGACCGGGGCGAGGTGCTCCATCAGTGCACGGGATCCACCAATGGCGGCTAGGGGCAGGCCCCCACCGATGACTTTGCCGAAACACGATAGATCCGGTTGGATGCCGAACAGACCCTGTGCGCCTTGGACTCCTAGGCGAAAGCCCGTCATCACTTCATCGAAGATCAATACCGCGTCGTTGCGTTCGGTGATGTCTCGAAGGCCCTGCAGAAATCCCTCGGCAGGAGCGACGAGACCCATGTTGCCTGCTACCGGTTCGACGATGATGCCTGCGATCTCGCCGCCATGGGCGGCGAAGGCTGCCTCTACGGCGCCGATGTCGTTGTAGTCGACCACGATGGTGTCGGCGACCGCACCGGGCGGAATCCCCGCGGAAGACGGAATGCCCAGGGTGGCAAGACCACTGCCCGCACTTGCGAGCAGAGCGTCGACGTGACCGTGATAGCAGCCAGCAAACTTGATGATCTTGTTGCGGCCCGTCGCGCCACGGGCGAGCCGTACCGCCGTCATGGTGGCTTCGGTACCGGAGTTGACCAATCGCACCATCTCGACCGACGGGACCAACGCGCAGATCCGTTCGGCGAGTTCGATCTCGCGCTTGGTGGGTGCCCCGAACGACGTGCCATCGGCTGCGGCGGCAGTCACCGCATCGACCACCATGGGCGGCGCATGACCGAAGAGCGATGCTCCCCACGACTGGACGTAGTCGAGGAGGAAGCGTCCTTCCTCGGAGATCAGGAACGCACCCTGGGCGGCCTTGACGAAGAACGGTTCACCGCCAACGGCGCTAAAGGCGCGGACCGGTGAGTTCACGCCCCCGGGAATGACCGTTTGGGCTTGTTCGAATAGTGTCATCTGGTGGGTTCTAGCCGGTGATCATCCGACGGGCCGCATCGACCGCGGCGTACGTCAGAATGAAATCGGCACCCGCCCGGCGCATGGAAAGCAGGTGCTCATCCATGACGCGATCGGCATCGAGCCAGCCGCGAGCGCCCGCGGCCTGAACCATGGCGTACTCACCGCTGACGTGGTACGCCCCGAGGGGGACATCCACGCTGGCGCGAACGTCAGCGACGATGTCGAGATACGACAGCGCCGGTTTCACCATGACCATGTCGGCGCCTTCTGCCACGTCGAGGTCCACTTCGATGGCGGCCTCGCGGCGCATCGAAGGATCCATCTGGTAAGCGGTGCGGTCGCCAAAAGAAGGGGCGCATTCCGCAGCGTCGCGGAACGGACCGTAGAGGGCGGACGCGTATTTGGCTGCATATGCCAAGATCGGTATGCCCTCATGCCCTGAGTCGTCCAGTGCCGCGCGAATAGCGGCCACCTGACCGTCCATCATTCCCGAAGGGGCAATGACGTGGGCGCCAGCGGCAGCCTGAGCGATAGCGACCGCCTGGTAGCGCTCGAGCGTTGCGTCATTGTCGACCGCTCCGCTCTGGGTGACGATGCCGCAATGGCCGTGATCGGTGAACTCATCGAGGCAGGTATCGGCCATGATGACGAGATCGTCGCCGAAACGGCTCCGAAGTGCTGAGAGCGCTCGTTGAACTATGCCGTCGGGGGCATCTGCTTGGCTGCCCACGGCATCTTTCGTCTCGGGAACGCCGAACACGATGACCGATACGATGCCCGCGGCCAAAGCGTCCTCACACGCCCCCTCGAGGGAGCTGATCGTGTGTTGAAATACGCCCGGGAGTGATGCCACCGGTTCCGGGGAGCTGAGGCCCTCTTTGACGAACAGCGGTAACACCAGCTGTCGGGGTCGCAGCTCGACCTCTGCCACGAGCGATCGGATCGCCCGAGTGGACCGCAGACGCCGCGGGCGGCGATCGGGAAACATGGGCGCCGATGGTAGCAGGGAGCCTGTTACCGAATGCTGAAAGACAGCCGAGCGCCCCCCTGGCGGTACTCAGACACACGGCGCTCGGACACGGCCGCTCGTTAGCTGTCGGCAGTACAGATCGCTTCCAGAAGCGCATCGACGTCGGGTCGGTCGGCGATAGCGTCGACATGGAATCCGGCGGCGTGCGCACCCTGAGACGTGCTGGTGCCCAGGGCGATCACCCGCACATCGGGGGTGATGACTTCGGAAGGGCGGCGGCCGAAGAGCTCGTCCCAACCGCCAGCCAACGAACGAGCGGTGGACCCGGCGGTCAAGATGAGCGCGTCGAGCTGGTCGGGTTCGGTGAGCGAACGCGGCCACTCGCTTACCGGCACCGGCCGGGTGGCGTAGCAAGCGATAGCGCGCACATCTCTGTCGGCATCGGTGAGCAGCTGAACGATCTCGGGTGAACCCCGTTCAGCGCGGGGCAGCCAGATGGTCGCGCCCTGGTCGGTCTCTGCGATCAACGCCTCGGCGAGGGACGTTCCCGTCGGTGTCGGAGCCACGACGTCGGGCAACAGACCAAAGCGACCGAGGCTGCGTGCAGTGGTTTCCCCGATGGCGGCGATCCGGTGTCCGTGCAGTGCTCGGGCGTCCAGGCCGTGGGAGGTAAGTGCGCCGTCGACGAACGCCGAAACGCCGCGACTACTCGTGAAAGCAATCCAATCGACTGCCCGTCCGATGGGCTCCTCGCCTCCCGTGTGGTAGCGGGCGGCGATATCGGGAAAGGAGGGCAAGGGAAGCGGGACAATTCGTGTCACCCCCTGATCGAGCACGTCTGCGCCGAGCTGCCGCAACCCATCGGCGAGCGCAGTCTCGCCACCGGCAGGACGGGGCATGGCGATCTTCAGACCGAACAGCGGTCGGTGCTCAAACCATGGTGTGGCCTCGTCGACGACTGGACCGATGACGATCACCGCTGGCGACGTCACACCAACATCGCCACCAGACCCCGTGGGACCCAAGCGTTGATGGAGTTCGCCGAGGGACCAGCGAAGGACCGACTGTTCGCTGCGCGTGGCCCACATCACCGCTGCGACCGGTGTGTCAGGACCCATACCCCCGCGGATCAGGCCGCCGGTGATCGACCCCAGTTGTCGTACGCCCATCAGAACGACCAGCGTTCCGCCATGAGCACCGAGGGCGGCCCAATCGACGCCTGGGGCCGACACGAAACGGTGTCCGGTGACAATCGTCACCATCGGGCTGATGGAACGGTGGGTAACCGGGATACCCGCATAGGCGGGCGCAGCAAATGCCGAGGAGATTCCGGGCACCAGTTCGAAGTCGATCCCCGCTGCTTTGAGGGCTTGTGCCTCTTCTGCGCCGCGTCCGAAGACGAAAGGATCACCGCCTTTGAGGCGCACGACGCTGCATCCCGTCGAACCGTGTTCGACGAGGAGCTCGTTGATCCGATCCTGCGGGGTTGCGAGGCCATCGGGGTTCTTGCCAACGTAGATCTTGTGAGCGGTTGCGGGTGCGAGCGCCAAAATCTGGCGGGGAACCAATCGGTCGTAGATCAACACGTCGCATCGCTCAAGACGCTGTTTCGCTTTGATTGTCAACAGGCCCACATCGCCTGGACCCGCTCCCACGATCGAGACGGGCATTAGGTCGGTCCTTCGATCAGGCTGCGTAGTTGCTGATCGAGTCGGGTCGCCAGTTCATGCCCCAATTCGTTCGGAGCGGAACCGCACACGGTCGCACGCACCGAGCGGCCCGTGTCGAGGTCACCCAGAAACCCGGTTACCTCGATGCGGCTGCCAACGACGGTGGCATAGGCGCCGAGCGGATATTCGCAACCACCGCCGAGGGCGCGGAGCATGGATCGTTCCGTTTCGACGGCGGTGCGGATGTCGGGTCGGTCAAGGTGTTGCAGGCTCGACAGAGTCCGTTGATCATCGGTACGGCATTCGACTGCAAGGGCGCCCTGCCCGACCTGGGGCACCATCACGTCCAGGTCGAAGGTCTGGGCGATGTGTTCTTGCCATCCGAGCCGTTGAAACGCTGCGGTTCCAACCACGATTGCGTCCACCGTCGATGCCTTTGAGAGCCGGGTTGCCATATTCCCCCGAAGCTCGACGAAGGAAAGGTCGGGGCGGCGCAGGGCCAACTGCATCCGGCGGCGCACCGAACCGGTCGCGATCGTACCGCCGGGCGGTATGTCGGTGAGCGGTAAACCGACGATGGAGTCCCACGGCGAATCCCGGAACGGGTAGGCAGCGATGGTCAGTCCGCTCGGTCCGGTGCCCGGTAAGTCCTTGGCGGAGTGCACGGCTAGGTCGGCGCGACCCTCCAGCACGCAGTTCTGTACCTCGTTGACGAACAGGCCAGTACCGCCGATTTCGTGGAGCGGTGAGGTCAGGTCGCGGTCGCCTGCAGTAGACACGATGACCAGTTCAACGGCGTCGTCTAACCGGTCGCCAACCCAGCGGGCCTGCCAGGTCGCCAAGTCACTACCTCGGGTCGCAATGCGGATCATCAGAGCCACCGTTTCTGTTGTGACCGGAGCGGACCGTCGCGGGCCGACGCCCGACCAGTACCCAGTACGTCAGAGTTCGTATAAGCGAGCGACCAAATCCGTTGTCAGGGGTCCGTCTGACTGATTGGCCGACATTTTGAGGGCCATGGTCGGCTGGTGCAGCAGTTTGTTCACCAGGCTTTTGGTGATGCTGTCGACGAGTTCTTGTACCTCGGGGTCGAGGCCCTCGAGTCGCCCGCGGTACCGAACGAGTTCAGCCTGCCGGATCTGTTCGACCCGTCGTCTCATCTCGGCGATGAGCGGTGCGACCTCGCGATGTGCGCGTTCGCTGCGTTCACGCTCTACTTCGTGATCGACGATTTCGAGCACGGTCGACAGCTCTTGGCGTCGTTGATCCAGCGAGGATTCGACGAAGGTCTTGCAGTCCTCCATGTCCATGCGAGTGACGCCGGGAACGAGGCCTGCATCGGGAGCGACGTCGCGCGGCATAGCGAGGTCGATGATCAACAGCGGCCGTCCCGGGCGCAACGACATGATCATCTCAAGGTCGTCGCGGTCGAGCATGACGTGGTCAGCGCCCGTCGAAGTCAACAGAATGTCCGCGTCGTGGAGAGCGTCGGGTAACTCCTCGATCGGGCGATGACGACCGCCTACCTGAGCGGCGAGATCCGCTGCGGCGAGCGGTGATCTGTTCACCACGACGACATCGTGGACGCCAGAGCTCGCCATCGCCGTCGCCATGCGCATGCCGATCTCACCCGCTCCGAGGAGCACGACCGTCTTGTCGCTCAGGTTGCCAAGCGTCTCGGCGGCCATGGCGACGGCGACCGAGGACAGCGATGCAAAGCCTTCGCCGATTTTGGTTTCGGTTCGGGCGCGGCGCCCCACCTCTTGGGCGTGTCGGAACAGTCGGCCGAGCTGGTGACGGGATGTGCCTGCCTCGTGTGCGCGCAGCGCAGCGTTTCGGACCTGTCCCAGAATCTCGGTCTCGCCGAGCACGATCGACAAGGTTCCTGCTGCGACCTGAAAGAGGTGTCGGGCGGCGGTGTCGTCGTGGTAGGTGTAGAGGTGCTCGGATAGTGTCTCACGGTCGAGACCAGACCACTCGCCCAGAAAGTCGGTGATCTCATCGACGGCGTCGTGAAACCGTGTTGCCTGGACGTAGCACTCGGTGCGGTTGCAGGTGGCGAGAACGACCGTTTCGCTGATGTGTGGCTTGAGTGAAAGCTGATGAAGCGCTTTTTCGAGGTCGGTGCTTGGGATTGACGTGCGCTCCAAAATCGCGAGCGGTGCTGTTCGGTGGCTTACGCCGACGACCACAAGCGACATCGCTTACCTTCCTGTATAGGAGATCTGCCCTGTAGAGGAGATCGGTTGGCACCACAGATCGGCCAGCTGTCTGCTCTGTGCGCCCTTGGTGGGGCGGCCTACCCCGGTCACCGCTCGCTCGTTCGGGCTCGCTGGTTCGGGTTGGCTGGTCAACGCGGTCGAACTGGGCGTTGACGCGAGCGTCATCGTCTCGCATGGCGATGCTGAGATGCCAAACGCACAGTCGATATTTCGTGAAAGCTTGCCCTACTGTGAGGTGGTGTTTGGATCAGCATCTCTTGTGACCTACGGGTGGAACTCGCACTGGGCCGCGGCTGTCGATCACATTGCCCCCCGGCTCGCCGAGCCAGATACTGCCAAGGTCGCTCATGTCCAACGGATGGTCGGACGGGTGACACGCCAGGACCGTGGCTGGGTGTCGGTTATCACCAGCGATGGGCAGGTCCGCGTACTGAGCACCGAGGCTGTGGCGGGTGATTGGGTGCTCTGCGACGCGGATCAGGTCACCGATGTGCTCCCTCGCATGTCGCAGCTGATTCGGCATTCCCAGCGACGACTCGACGATTCTCAGATCCTTGCCGCCAACATGGACGAGGTCGCGATCGTGCTCGGAATGGACAAGGACGTCAACGCTCGTCGTTTGGAACGTTTCTTGGTGATGGCATGGGAGTCAGACGCTGAGCCGCTCGTGGTACTGAACAAGATTGACGTTGTCGAGGAGCCGCATCGACTGCTCGACTGGGTTCGAACGCTCGCTCCGAAGGTCGATGTCATCGCTGTCAGTGCCGAATATGGAATCGGCCTCGATGAGTTGGCGCACCGCCTGCACGGCTCGCATCGGACGATGGCGCTCATCGGTGAGAGCGGCGTTGGAAAGTCGACGATTTGCAACGCGTTACTCGGCTCAGAAGTGCAGTCGACTCAAACCGTGCGGACCGGCGATGCAAAAGGGCGTCACACCACGACCACACGCGAACTCTTGGTATTGCCTTCTGGCGGAATCTTGATGGATACCCCCGGGGTGCGATCGGTGGGATTATGGGGTGCATCGGTCGGCGTCGAGCGAGCGTTCTCCGACCTGTTTGCACTGTCCGAACACTGCAAATTTCGGGATTGTTCACACGATGGAGCACCGGGTTGCGCGGTAGCGGCCGCAGTCGACGACGGTCGGATCGCTGCTGAGCGAGTCGATGGCTGGGGTCGGATCGTCAGCGAGATGGACGACGCCGCACAACGCTTTGGGGCTTGGGACCAGCGTCCTCACCGTCGGCCGCGCTTAACAGAACGGTTCGGCCAGGCCTCATTGCTAATCGGCATTGTTATTCGGCCATGCCGAGACGTTCCAGGAGTTTGCGACGTGCCGCCGCCCGGTCGCCGCATCTCAACTGGTCGACGACGTCGGTAGCGAGGACGTCCTGCCAATCGAACCCTTCGGTCGATAAACCGCGCTCATGGATGTGGGCCCGAATCTCTGCGACGAGATCGACGAGGAGCCCATAGGCAGGGTCGATCCGTGCGCCGATCTGGGTTCTGACCCAAGTGGCCACGGCTGGGGCTCGTCCGCTGCTGCCCACCGCCACGACGAGGTCACCGCGTCGAAGGATCGACAGCAGGGTGACGCTGCAGTTCGCCGGATCATCAGCGCTGTTCACCCAGATTTGGTTGGCCTCGCCGTACGCGAATACCCAAGCGTCGATCTCCGGGTCGCCGGTCGCGGTCACGATCAGCCACGCCGCTTCAAAGTCAGATTCGACAGCGTGACGCCGATGCCAGGTGATGGTTCCCGATGCCGCGAGCGACGTCACCGTGTCGGTGGCGCCTGGGGCGACGACGACGATGTCGGCGTTGCGTTCGAGAAGTTGTCGGATCTTGCGGGTTGCGATCGGGCCAGCTCCGACGACCACCACACGCCGCCCATCGAGTCGAAGGTCCACCGGGAATCCCATGGGGAACACGTTAATGAAGACCTAGACACCCCTGGGGTGTCTAGGGACGTTCTTTGGCGCCTTACTGATCCGCCGGGACGCCCCCACCGTTTACGGTGTCGGACGTGTCGAGATCGACCTGACCGTGGTGCTGGTAGAAGCTCAAGATCTGGAGCTCGGTGGCGAGATCTGCCTTGCGGACAAGTACCCCGGCGGGGACGTCCAAGATTGCCGGGGCAAGGTTCATAATCGACAACACGCCGGCTTCGACCAGGCGGTCGGCAACCTGTTGAGCTGCATGCGCGGGTGTCGCGAGGATCGAAATGCGGATATCGCGTTCGGCGACGATCGAGTCGAGGTCGTCGATCGATTCGATCGTGAGCTTGCCCACGTTCGTGCCGATCTTGAGGGGATCGCTGTCGACCAACGCGCTGATCTCGAAATCGTTCGAGCGGAATCCTTCGTACTGCGACAACGCTCGTCCGAGGTTTCCGGCGCCGACGACGATCACACGCCACGTTTCATTCAGTCCCAACTCGCTGCGGATCAACCGGAGCAATTGGGGGACCTCATAACCGACGCCTCGGGTCCCGTAGGACCCGAGGCGTGACAAGTCTTTTCTGACCTGCGCTGCGCTGACGTGCGCAAGCTCGGCAATCCGTTCCGATGAAACCGTCGTCGTACGGTCTGCGGCCACCGCCAGCAGGGACCGGTAGTACAGCGGGAGCCGTGAAACCGTGGCCTCCGGGATGCGGCGACCCACTCGTCCATCCGCTCTGGGTGCGTCGGTTGACGCTTCTGGACGTTCGGAGCTGTACGACGGTTCAGGCACGGGCTACTCGACGGTGATGGTCCCCTTCATGTCGGGGTAGAGCAAATCTGTGTACTCAACGGTACCCGGTTCGTCGAGCGTCACTTCGTACGTGGTCCGGAGACGGTTGCCCGAATCGTCGAACTCGCCGTTTGTGGCATGGACGTTGTGCGGAATCTGACCGTCGTCGAATTTGAAGGTGACGGTCCCGCCAGCAGCGATCGTGACGTCGGCAGGGTCAAAGGCGTTGTCCGCGATGACGATCTCGGCTGTCATGGGCGCGGTCGACCCTTCGGAGGAGGGGTTGTCGGATTTGTCGTCACTGTCGGATGAGCAGCCGAACAAGGCCAGTGAGGTGATGGCCAAGGCGGCGATAATGCGGCGAACCTTCATGAGAGAACTCCAGTTGGTGAATCGATGAAGCCAGCGGGAACTGGGCACACCAATGTTATGGAAGGCGTGACCCTTGAAGTTTTGTATTTTTCTGATGTCTCAGTAGCAGACGATGTCCTTGTTGGGGCACAGGCAGGCGTTTGGGCGGGGTCGAGCGAGCAGCATTCGACGATGTTCCCAGCCGGTAACATCGGGGTACTGGGGAAGACGTTGCCCAAATGGGGTACGTACACAACGAGGTCCAATGAACGAAGTTTCTGACCAACGCGCTCTTGTCGACGAAGCGATTGGCGAGCTCCTCACCGCTGCCGATCCGGCTACGACACCGACGATCGAATTTCGAGAACAGCAGTACGACCGGGGACTCGCCTGGGTCCATCACCCACTCGGGTATGGCGGGCTCGGCGTCGATGCTGAACTCCAGATCTATGTCAACCAACGACTGGCTGATGCTGGTTGTCCGCAGATGCCGGCGGAGGCATTCTTTTTGCACCTCGCGGGGCCGACGATCATGGCCCACGGTGACGAAGAACAGCGCAAACGCTATCTCCGACCCATGTTCTCGGGTGAAGAAACCTGGTGTCAGCTTTTTTCCGAACCCGGTGCAGGATCGGATTTCGCCGGACTTGGTTGCCGAGCGGTCGAGGACGGTGAGGAGTGGATCGTCAACGGCCAAAAGGTCTGGAACACCCTTGCGCACCTGGCTAAATGGGGCATGTTGGTCACTCGTACCGACCCGGACCAGCCCAAACACCGCGGGATGACCTACTTCATCGTCGATATGGAGGCACAGGGTGTCGAGGTGCGACCGCTGCGACAGATCACCGGCGAGGCCGAGTTCAATGAGGTCTATCTGACCGATGTCCGAATTCCCGACGCGCTGCGGGTCGGTGACCGGGGCGATGGTTGGCGGGTGGCGCTGACCACGCTTATGAATGAGCGGGTCGCGATCGGTGGTGCCGTCGGCACTCCGGGACGCAACGTCGGGCCAATCGCCGACCTCCTCAACACCTGGCTGGCGATTCCAGAAGCTCAACGCGGTGCCGTCCAACGAGACCGTGTGGCGTCGCTGTACTGCCGTGCGGAGACATTGCGACTTCTGAACGTCCGGGCGAGGGAATCGATGCGATCAGGTATTCCGGGGCCCGAGGGCTCGATCGCCAAACTCGCGTTGGCCGAACTGACCAAGTCGATCTACGAAACCTGCCTAGACCTTGAGGGAATGGCTTCGACCGTTGGATATGACTTCACATTCCGGCGTCCGGGTGAGCTTGATCTGACCGGTGCTGGCAGCGGCATACACCACGCCTTCTTGCGGGTGCGGGCCAACTCCATCGAGGGTGGAACATCAGAGATCATGCGCAACATCCTCGGTGAGCAGGTCCTCGGTCTGCCGGGTGAACCGCGCCTCGATAAAGGAGTGCCCTGGAAGGATGTCCCGCGAAACTAGCCGTGGGTACCGGTGGCGTCCCGTTCGCGGTCAGCGGATCGGGGCGCCTGTCGTTACCGGCAGGTAAGCTCCACGGCTATGTCAATTTCAGATATCCGTGACGCCATCAACAACAACGCCAGTGCAGAGGACCTCGCATCGATCGAGGTCCCATCGGCGACCCGGGCCGCCTACGTACTCGCCGACGAACAGGACATGTTCGCTGGAGTTCCCTCCGAAGAGAAGGACCCCAGGAAGTCGCTCCACATCGGTGAAGTCGAACTCCCAGAAATCGCACCCGATGAGTGCCTGATCGCCGTGATGGCGAGTTCCATCAACTTCAACACGGTCTGGACATCGATTTTTGAGCCCCTGCCGACCTTCGGCTTCTTGAAACGGCTCGGCCGTGAATCGCAGTGGGCGGCACGCCACGATCAGCCCTTCCACGTCGTTGGCTCCGACGCCGCTGGTGTCGTGGTCAAGGCCGGTTCGGCCGTGCGTAATTGGCACGTTGGCGACCGGATCACCGCGCATTGCAACTACGTCGATGATCAGGACCCTTCGGCGCACGACGACTCGATGTTGGCGGCGAACCAGCGGATCTGGGGCTTTGAAACCAACTTCGGTGGCATGGCCGATCTGGCGATCGTCAAAGCCAACCAGTTGATGCCCAAACCCGAACACCTCAGCTGGGAAGAAGCGGCGTGTAACGCGCTGACGAACTCGACCTCCTACCGAATGATCGTGTCGCCCAACGGTGCTCCTGTGACCCAAGGAGACGTCGTTTTGGTGTGGGGCGCCACCGGGGGGCTCGGCGGCTACGCGTGTCAGTACATCCTGAACGCTGGCGCCACACCGGTCGGCGTTGTGTCCTCGCCCGACAAGGTCGACCTGCTCCACGAACTCGGTGTTGAACACGTGATCGATCGCAAAGCCGAGGGATATCGCTTTTGGCGAGATGAGCACACCCAAGACGAATCTGAGTGGCGTCGTCTGGGCAAGCAGATCCGGTCGATGGTCGGTCGCGACCCCAACATCGTTTTTGAACACCCGGGGCGGACGACGATGGGTGCCTCGGTATTCGTCGCGGCGCGTGGCGGCACCATCGTGACGTGCGCAGCGACCTCGGGTTACATGATCGAGTACGACAACCGACACCTGTGGATGAAGCTCAAGACCATCAAAGGCTCCCACTTTGCGAACTACCGGGAAGCGTGGGCGGCCAACCAGGCAATCGTAGACGGCAAGGTCCACCCGATCCTTTCCGAGGTGTATCCGCTCGACCAGACCGGCGAAGCCGCCTATCGGGTGCATCACAACATGCACGCTGGCAAAATTGGCATCCTCTGCCTGGCCGACGGTGAGGGTCAGGGCATTCTCGACCACGAGCTGCGGGCCAAACACGCACGCGAAATCGAACTGTTTCGCCAGTTCGGCAAATAGGCCCCTCTGAAACAAGGTGATACCCGTGACCACAGCCACAAACCCGACGGCACAAGACTCATCTGGCCAAAACTCGGCGCCTGCTGAGGGGGCGACCGGGTTATTGATCGAGATCGATCATGTCGCCATCGCGGTTCGCGACCTCGAAGCGGCGATCGCGTATTACGCCGACACATTCGGTGCGACCGTCGAGCATCGCGAGCGCATCGACTCAGACGGTGTGGAAGAGGCGCTGATCAAAGTCGCCGACTCCTACATCCAGCTCCTCACCCCCGTGGCGGACACGTCGCCGGTTGCGAAGTATCTGGACAACAAGGGTGAGGGTATCCACCACGTCGGCTATCGGGTCGCCGACTGCGGCGAGGCGCTCGATGCCGTCAAGGCGCAGGGCTACCGCACGATCGATCAGGCTCCGAGGCCGGGAAGTCGTGGCACGACGGTGGCCTTTGTTCACCCCAAAGAAGCCTTTGGAACGTTGATCGAGCTCGTTCAGGAGTAGGGCACGGAGGGACCCGAGCCGAGTTTGCGTTCGACCGTTGGCGGTGCTGACCGGGGGTGACCCCGCTTCTCGAACCGCCGATTGGGCCTCTGGCGTGACCCTGGGACACTCGGTGTAGGAGCGCCATGATGCAGAGGGGTCCTGACAGGCGAGGGGAACGCGAGCTGTCGATCCCCGTGCGGGTTGCTCGCTGACACCCTAGGCTGGCGGGACGATTCCCCGACGATGCGCCACCGACCGCGGAGTGCCCTGTGAACCCCCTATTTCGTCAGCAAGCCCAAGCCTTCGACCGCTCGGTGACACCCGCTGAGCGCCGTCATATCCGAGAGGCCGAGCAACGGCGTCGGCGGTACGGGACGCTGCTCATCATCCTCGCACTCCTCTGTGTCACCCTCGTAGCGTTCACCCTGGCGCCCAATCCTGCTGGGGCAACCAACGCCGATAGTGCCTGTCCTGTGGACCTGCGATCCGAGATCGATCAGCTCCCGCACCAAGACGTGCTGCGCTACGCCAAACCCGGTCCATACGCTGCCGGTGTTCGGACCACGACGCTTGGCGGTCTGCCCGTCGAAGTGTGGTACCCCGCCGATCCGTGTTCGCTCGTGCCGCTCAACCGTGACGTCTATGACGTGCGGGAATGGGTTCCGACTTGGGCCGAGAAGCTCCTCGACCAGTTGATCGGACCCTTCGACTCGACCGTGACAACGAACGCGTTCCGTGATCTGCCACCCGCTCCCGGCCAACACCCCTGGACATTCATGATCCACGGCTTCCCGAGCTATCGCAACCAGAGCACCGTATTGACCTCGCATCTGGCGTCGTGGGGCTACGTCGTCATCAGCCCTGACCGGACCAAGGGCAATCTGCCAGCGCTTCTGAACGGGAAGATCTTGGGGGCCATCACCGGTGTCGCTCAGGTCGATGATCTGCTCCGTCTGATGGACGATCTCCGAGCTCAGGCAGCGACACCCGGCAATTTCTTCAACTCGACTATGGACATTTCTAACGGCGCGGCGATTGGGCATTCTTGGGGTGGCTACACGACGGGTGGACTCGCTGGCCTTCCCGAGATCAAAGCGACCATTCCCCTTGCGCCTGCCGGTCGCATGCGGGCCGCCGATTCGGTGAGCGCGGCAGCCGCCATGCAGAGCTCGACCGCCGACAAACCCGTCCTGTTCATCACGGGTTCCGATGAAGCGTGGGTATCTGACCTGTTCGTCAGCGAGGCGATCCGCCTTGAGCAAGCACCAATCGGTCAGATCGATCTCTTGGGCGGTGGACATTTGAGCTTTACCGACCTGTGTGCCGTGGGCGGCGAGGGCATCTGGCGAATCATGAATCGCCTCCCCCTCATTCCAGATTCCCTACTTACCCCGCTCCTCGGCGATGGCTGCGTGCCAAGCGACCTCGACTACATGTCCGCGTATGCGGTGACCGCAGATGCTTCGGTCGCCTTGCTGGAAGCGGTGTTGAAAGGCGATGCCTCGGCCTGGAGCGCTTTTGATGAGCTCAATGCCCTACCGTTTGTCGTCCAGCCCTACCGTCTGGACCCCGCCAGCGTCGGCGGCTGATCCCGTCGAGCGAGCCGATTCTCGTCGCCGTCATAGGCCGGTGCTGTCATCTGAGCCTTGTCGGGTGACGAAACGAGATAGACATGTCGCGCTTTTCCTGAGGAGTTCATATGGCCGAGGTCACCATCTTGCACAACAAGAACTGCGGTTCGTCGCGCAACTCGTTGGAGATCGTCGAGGGCTCGGGTCTTGACTACGAGGTGATCGAATACCTCAAAGAAAAGCCTGATCGTGAGTTTCTGGAACGTATCGTCACGATCCTCGATGGTCCGGTTGAGGACCTAGTCCGAAAAGATGCTCGTTTCGCCAAGCTGGGCTTGGACGCGGACGACTACACCACTCCAGAAGCTGTCGTCGACCTGCTGGTCAACGAGACGGCGCTGTTGCAGCGCCCGATCGTGATTCGCGGAGACAAGGCGGTCATCGGACGACCAAAAGAACGGGTCGCCGATCTGCTCGCCACCTAGATGGCCGGTCCAATCCTCGACACCGATCGGGGAGTGGTCTCAGAACTATGGCGCTATCCGGTCAAATCGCTGCGCGGTGAACGCCTCGACCACGCGATACTGACCGCGACGGGCATCCAAGGGGATCGCCTCTGGATGCTGGTCGATACATCCGGCGACATGGTGACGCAGCGAACCACACCGGTGCTGGCCAGCATTGAAGCGCGTTGGATTTCGGGGCGGATAGTCCTTGAGTACCCCGGTATGGACCCGCTGCTGCTGCTTCCTCCCGCCGGGGACGCGCCGGTTGTGAACACCGCCGTGTGGGGTTCAGCGATGCCGTTGTGCGACGCGTCTGATGCTGCCGCGTCCTGGATTTCCGCCGTCGTCGGCCAGCCGCTTCGCATGGTGCACATGCCGCGAGGGGTGGTGCGCCGGGTGAACCCCAGATTCGATCCGTTCGGTGATACACAGGTCGGTTTGGCCGATGGGTATCCGATCACGATTGTGTCGACGGCTTCGGTACAAGCCCTTGCCGAGGTCGCCGGTGTAGCGATAACTCCCGATCGATTCCGGGCCAACATCGTCGTCGACGGCTGTGAGCCTTGGGACGAGGACACCTGGCAGACGCTGATCGTCGGGTGCTGGAAAATCACCGTCACCAAACCTTGTGAGCGATGTTCGGTCCCCGGGTGGATCAACAGACGGGGCGCAAAACTCCCGGTGTGCTCAAGGCGCTGCATGCGTTGCAGCCAGGCCGGTGGCGCGCCACTCTTTGGGATCAACGCCGTCGCTCGTCTGATCGACGGTCCCGACGACCGGCGAGGTAACCCAGGATCGCGAGATGGTCAGGGTGACCAGGATACCTCGAGCGGCCAAAAGGCAAATCTGAGGCCTGCCGGGATTGATGTGGGCGATACGATGACCGTTCTTGTCCGTTCCTGAGAGCGGACGGCCTCAACAAGAATTCATTGAAGTCGCCGGTCCTTGAGGACGACAACCTCAAGATGGCGAGTACGAAGCTTGGGATGTGCATGGACGGATCGTCGAGTCATCAAGACAGCCCGGTGGCGCGTCTCACCGCTCTGTTCGACATGCGAAAGCTCATGCGGTACGGCGCGGTGTCGGTCGTGTCGATTCCGATGACGCAGCTCCTGCTGTTCTTGTTTTACGACGTTCTCGGTTGGGGAGCCACGTGGGCCAACTTCTGGGCGGTCACGCTGACCTCGATCCCGGCGTACTTCATGAATCGCGCCTGGGTGTGGGGTAAATCGGGCTCACATGACATTCGAGGTGAGGTTCTTCCGTTTTGGCTTGTGGCGATCGCGGGCCTTGCGCTGTCCATGGTGTTCGTCGCGTGGGCCGAAAAGAACATCGATGCGTCGTGGGCCGTCTACGTCGCGAACATCGCCGCGTTCGGTGTGGTCTGGATCGTCAAGTTCATCATCCTCGAAAAGCACATGTTCGGTGCACATACCCACAAAGACACTGCGGAAGCGACAACGGAACCATCAGAGCCTGTCGCTCGGTAGCGGTACTGGCAAACGGGGATCCCACGACGCCGATCATGCCGGTTGCGTCAACATCGACGGTCCCAGGTACGCTTCGCGCCCATGTCTCAAGACTCGACCACAGCGCCAGCACCACCTGCACACACGATTCACGAGCGCTTGGAGCGACTCGAAGAACTCAGGTCTGAGGCGCTTCAGCCCGGTTCGCAGCGGTCCGTCGACCGTCAACATGAACGGGGCAAGCTCACCGCTCGGGAACGCCTCGACCTGCTGCTGGACCCGGGCTCCTTCATGGAGTTCGATCAGTTCGCTCGGCATCGGGCCCACGGATTCGGGATCGAAAAGCAACGTCCTTTGACCGACGGGGTCGTCACCGGCGTGGGGACGATCGATGGTCGCAAAGTCTTCGTCTTCAGCCAGGACTTCACGGTGTTTGGTGGTGCGCTCGGCGAAGTGTTCGCCGAAAAGATTCACAAGGTGATGGACCTCGCCGAGTCGGTGGGCGCTCCTGTTATCGGGCTCAACGACGGCGCGGGCGCCCGTATCCAAGAAGGCGTCGTGTCGTTGAACTGCTACGGCGGCATCTTTGCGCGCAACGCCAAAGCGTCCGGTGTGATTCCCCAGATCTCGGTGATCTTGGGACCATGCGCTGGTGGAGCCGTCTATTCACCTGCATTGACCGACTTCATCTTCATGGTCAAAGGCACCTCGCACATGTTCATCACCGGACCCGACGTGGTCAAGACGGTTACCGGTGAAGAGGTCACACAAGAACAGCTCGGCGGCGCGATGTCTCACGCATCGAAGTCGGGTGTTGCCACCCACACCGCCGAGAACGAGCAGGACTGCCTGGAGCAGGTCCGCTATCTCATGTCGTTCCTTCCTTCGAACAACCTTGAAGACGCTCCACATTTCGAGCCTGAAGACGATCCTGATCGCTCCTGTGATGCGCTGCTCGACATCGTCCCCGACTCCCCAAATCAGCCCTATGACATGAAGGCCGTCATCGCCGAAATCGTCGACGATGGTGAGTTTTATGAGTCTCAAGCCTTGTGGGGCACGAACATCGTCTGTGGTTTTGCGCGGCTCGACGGTCATGTGATCGGCATCGTGGGCAACCAGCCGATGTCGATGGCTGGAACGCTCGACATCGATGCCTCGGAGAAGGCGGCCAAGTTCGTCCGCACGTGTGATGCGTTCAACATCCCGCTCCTCGCCCTGGTGGACGTCCCCGGCTTCCTGCCCGGTACCGACCAGGAATACGGCGGCATCATCAAGCACGGCGCCAAACTGTTGTACGCCTTCTGCGAGGCGACGGTGCCTCGGGTCCAGATGATCACCCGTAAGGGATACGGCGGCGCTTACGTCGTCATGAACTCGAAGTCGATCGGTGCTGACCTGGCCTTTTCTTGGCCGCAAGCGGAGATCGCGGTGATGGGAGCACAGGGAGCGGTCAGCATCGTGTACCGCCGAGAGCTCTCAGAGGCCGCGCCGGAAGATGTCGATTCGCGCCGGTCTGAACTGATCGAAGAGTACACAGAGCGCTACTGCACGCCGTATATGGCAGCGGAGCGCGGTTACATCGATGACGTCATCGACCCCCGCGATTCGCGTCGTGTGCTGATCAAGTCATTCGCGGTGCTGCGCAGCAAGAAGGAACAGCTGCCAGCGCGTAAGCACGGGAATATGCCGCTGTGACCGGGCCTGCCCGCCACCACGACGGCCCACGTCTCGAAGTGCCGGGGAACGCAACGCCAGAGGAGGTCGCGGCCGTCACCGCAGCGGTCTCGGCGCTGATCTCCCGACGCGGGGGTGCAGCTGCGCCGGACTCGTCGACCGATCGCCTCGATCACTGGGTTGACGCATCCCGGCTGCCGGTTAGGCGCTCAACGTTGATCCGAGGCAACTGGCGATTGTCCGGTCGGCTCGGCCGCCGTTCGCGAACCTGACCCACAGCGGCCCAGGTGAGTGCCCATATTGGGTTGCTTGCTTGGGGACGTGCTTGCGTGGCGGAGGGGGTCCGGTCAATCCCCCCCCGGTTTAACCGGACCCGGCGAACGGTGTCGCTGTTCCTCCACGCAACGACCGAGGCGAAATCACATCCCCCCCCGGCGAACTCCGACAGTTTCTCAAGAAGTTTCGGCATTCGCCAGCCAGGCGCTCAAAGTTCGAAGTAGCTCGGTGATTCGAAGCCCGGAACGCCATCGGCGGGTATTTGTTTCGTATTTGTCCGTTATTCGCGACCAAAGCGGGTTTTCCATCGTCTTGAGCGATGTACGGCTCACCCGGAGACGGGTGCTGTGCACTGCGACGAGATCCGGCGGTGCCCACCCCCGCCGGGTCTCGTTGCGCGCCGGGTACCCTTGGTCACGGTGTGACCGGGCGATACCCACAAATGCTCCGATGAGTAGGCCGTTCCCCGGTTCCCGCGCAGCAGTCCTGAGCGACATCGAGACAGTTTCGGAGAGACATGAGCGATCTCTGGGTAGAAGTCGCCGATCGCGATCAGCTCGGCATACACGTCGTCGCGGCCTGGTCGAGGCCACCTGCCCCGTCCGCCGGTCCGGTGCGTATCGATCCAGACGAAGCAGCACTGAACCTTGAGGCGCTCCCCTCGACGCAGGTTCGTTCCCTTCCGGCGCCCGCTCACATGGGGGTCTGGTCCCTCGAATTGGGCAGCGAGAACTTCTTCGAGGTCGCCGTCACGGGCTGCGGCCAACGGTTTGGGCTCGTGGCCGAACCGCTGAAGGCTCCGGCCGGTCCGATGCTCTCCAGATTTGCAACCGCCAACGATGTCCACATCGGTGAAGTCGAATGCGGGCGCATCGATTCGATGGGAGATGAGCAGCTTGGACCGGTTCTCCGCACCGCCGAAGGCGACGAGCCGTACCCTGAGTTGATGAATCGGACCGGTGCGGCGGCCGTACTCGCGACCGCCCCCGACAATGTGCTGATCAACGGCGACCTTACCGACAGTGGAACCCCTGATCAGTACGCCCGGTTGCGTCGCCTGTGGAGTGGGTTCGGACCGCGCCTCAACGTGGTCCGCGGGAATCACGACGCCGATGCCTACACCGATGTCGTCGATCAGCGAGCGCCGTATCTGATCACCCAGCCAGGTCTGACCGTCGCCGTCCTCGACACGGTGCGCCCCGGTGAGGCCGGGGGAACCCTGCGCGAAGATCAGATCGATTGGCTTGACGCTCTGTGTCAACAGAGCACGGAGCCCGTGCTGGTCTGCGGACATCATCCGCTGACCCATCCCGGCGACGACCCTTCACAACAAGCGTTCAACATCCCGGCCGACGTTTCGGAAGGTCTGATCAACCTTGCCCGGCGCCGGGACGCCTTTTGCGCGTATACGTCGGGTCATACCCACCGCAACGCCATGCGTACACGTGCCGATCTTCCCAACGTCGCCTTTATCGAGGTGGCATCCCTGAAGGATTACCCCGGGGTGTGGGGACGCTATGACGTATACGAATCGGGCATGGTCTTTTCGGTGCGCCGCGTACTCGACCCCGATGCGCTGAGCTGGACAGAGCGGACCCGCCACATGTTCGCTGGCACATATGGGAGCTATGCGTTGGGGGCGTTGGGTGAACGTTCGGCGGTCTTGCGATGGCGCTGAACGCTTGATCGGAGTGCGAACCGCCTGGCGAACCACCTACGGTGCCCCATGTGACGGCGCTTCAGGGTGTACGGGTGATCGACATGTCGACGATACTGGCGGGGCCGGGAGCCGCGCGGCATCTTGCGGACTTTGGGGCGACCGTGGTCAAGGTGGAGTCCCCCGCCGGTGACGACGTTCGGCGGCTCGGTTGGCGCGACCATTCGACGGGTGACTCGCTGTTTTGGCGGATCGTAGGCCGCAACAAACATCCGGTTTGTCTCGATCTGAAAACCGTCGCCGGACGCGAGGTTTTTGAACGGCTGATCTCAGGCGCCGATGTGCTGATCGAGAATCTGCGACCCGGCAAACTCGAATCGCTGGGATTCGATCCCAAAGAGTTGACTTCGCGGCACCGTTCATTGGTCGTCCTGCGGGTGAGCGGGTTTGGTCAGGACGGGCCCTACCGAGACCAACCGGGCTTCGCTACCTTGGCCGAAGCGATGTCTGGGCTTGCCAGCATCTCGGGGGAGCCCGATGCTCCGCCGCTGCTTCCACCGGTCGCGTTGACCGACGAGACGACCGGTTTGGCCGGAGCCTTTGCCGTCATGGTGGCGCTGTACGAACGGGAACGTTCCGGGCGCGGTCAGATCATCGACGTGTCGTTACTCGACACGATGCTTCAGCTCCTCGGAGCGCTGCCCGCAGCCTGGGTGTCGAGCGGTTTCCTCCAAGGGAGGATGGGTTCGTCGCTTCCCTACTCGGTGCCCCGAGGCACCTTTCAATGTGCCGACGGCGAATGGATTGCCCTCTCTGCATCGTCGAACTCGGTTGCGTTGCGTCTCCTCGAGGTGGTAGGGCTCGGTGATCGACTCGACCTTGCCGATTTTGACGGTCGCGTTGCGCATCGCGATGAGATCGACGCTGCGATCAGGGACTGGACCTCCGAGCGAAGCCAGGTCAGCGCTCTTGCCGACTTGCGCGCCGCCGATTGTGCGGTCGCTCCGGTGTACTCGGTCGATCAGATGTGTGCTGATCCCCACATCACCGAACGCGGTTCGCTTCGGATCGTCGACGGGGTGACGATGCCAGCGCCGGTCGCTCGACTCAGCAGAACACCGGCGTCGATCGACTGGGCAGGTAGGGAACCGGACGCATGTGGGGAGGTCATCCGAGAGGGCGACGACCCCTGGGATGCGATCGAACGGCGGGCTCGGTTGACCTGAGGTTCAAGTGTGCGAGAATGTGGCTTCCTCATTCTCTCTTGACACCTTTTTCGGAGGCTCTACGGTGCTGACGCAAGCTGACATTTCGGCAGAAGTCGAAGGCCAGACGGTTACATCTCGTTTTCGCGACACGGTTCGCGAGCTGCCAGATCGCGTGGCTTTGCGAGCAAAGGACGGCGATGGCTGGGTCGAATACACCTATGCCGATTATGCCGACAGCGCTTGTAAGGTCGCCGCTGGGCTGGGTGCCGCTGGCCTCCAAAAGGGTGACCGCGTCGTGCTGATGATGCGCAACATCCCCGAGTTCCACTGGACCGATATGGGTGTACTGCTCGCTGGCGGCACTCCGATCAGCATCTACAACTCGTCCGCTCCTGACCAGGTCCAATATCTGGTGTCTCACTGCGGCGCAACCGTCGCCATTGTCGAAGACGAAGAATTTTTGGGTCGGATCCAAGAGGTATGGGACCAACTGCCCGATCTGAAAACGGTCTTTGTCCTCCATACGCCTGAATCTGGCCTGCCCGACGGTGTCTCGGACTGGGACGAGCTCACCGACCACGACCCGGTGGATCTCGATGAGGCCGCTGAAATCTGCGCACCCGAAGACTTGCTGACTCTCATCTACACCTCCGGTACGACGGGTCCGCCGAAGGGCGTGATGCTCTCGCACCACAACATCACCTGGTTGTCCGGCTCCTATGACCATGTTCCGCAACCGTCGCGCAGCGGCATGCGGCTGGTGTCGTACCTGCCGATGGCTCACATCGCCGAGCGGGCGGTGTCCTATTACATGGCGACCTTGCTCGGCCAAGAGGTCACGACCTGTCCCGATCCGAAGCTGCTTGCCGAATACCTCCCCGAATGTCGGCCGCAACTGTTCTTTGCGGTGCCTCGCGTCTGGGAGAAGCTCTACGGCGGTATCCAATCGGCGCTGGCGGCAGACCCCGAACGCAAGCAAAAGTTTGACGAAGCGGTTGCTGTTGGTGACCAGGTGCGCAAACTCCGTGAGTCGCGCCAGGAGATTCCGGCCGAGCTGCAAGAGACCTACGACTTTGTCGACGCTGTTGCGTTTTCCAACGTGAAGGCGCTGATCGGGTTGGACCAGTGCGAGATTGCTGTGACGGGCGCCGCTCCGATCCCACCAGAGATCATCAACTTCTTCTCCAACATCGGCATTCCACTGTCATCGGTGTACGGCCTGTCCGAAACGACGGGGCCAATCACCTGGACCCACGAAGACCGGCGCACATCGACCGTCGGCCCAGCGATCCCCGGATGTCAAGTAATCCTGGGCGAAGACGGTGAAGTACTCGGCAAGGGCGGCAACATCTTCCTCGGCTACTACAACGATCCTGAACGGACCGCCGAGGTCATGGATGACGAGGGCTGGTTCCACACCGGCGACATCGGCGAGTTCGACGACGATGGCCAGCTGCGCATCGTCGACCGCAAGAAGGAACTCATCATCACCGCCGGTGGCAAGAACATCTCCTGCAAACCTCGAAGCGGCACTGAAGGCACACAACCTCGTTGGGCAAGTCTGCGTGATCGGTGACAACAAGCCGTTCCTGAGCGCGCGCTCATCGTCGTCGATGGCGACGTTGCTCCGGCATGGGCCGCCGCCCAGGGTATCGAGTTCACCACGATGGCCGACTTCATCGAAGAGCCGGTCGTTCGCCAGGTCATCAGCGACTGGGTTACCGAGGCTAACGGCCAGTTTTCACGGGTCGAACAAATCAAGAAGTACACCCTGCTCGGTGAGGAATGGCAGCCCGATAGCGAGTTCTTGACCCCGACCATGAAGCTGAAGCGACGCGGCGTTCATTCGACATATGTCGATGAGATCGAGGCGATGTACAACTAGCCGGTCCGAATCGAGCATGTCAGAGCATCAGCGGCAACGCCTGAGTTCAGACGAAAAATGCTGGTGGCCCGGCGATGATGATCTGTACTTGGCCTATCACGACACCGAGTGGGGTAGGCCAAGTACCGATCGAGTCGACATCTACGAGAAGCTGGTTTTGGAGGGCTTCCAAGCGGGGCTGAACTGGATCGCTATTCTGCGCAAACGCGATCGGTTTCGCGAATGCTTTCACGGGTTCGTGCCCGAATTGGTCGCTCAGATGAGCAGGGACGACGTCGAGTCGTTGATGGCCGACGCGGGCATCATCCGCAACCGGCGCAAGATCGAGGCGGCCATCGCTAACGCTCAAACGCTTTTGAACGTGGAGGATGCGGGGAACTCGCTGGTCGATCTGGTCTGGAGTTTCGAACCCGACCAGTCGAGTCGGCCAGCGGTGATCACCCGCGAGGTCGTTTCGGGGCTCGCTTCGACGCCGGAGTCAAGCGCACTCAGCAAAGAGCTGAAGCGAAGGGGATTTCAGTTTGTGGGTCCGACGACGGCTTATGCCCTGATGCAGTCGATGGGGGTCGTCAACGACCATGTCGAGGGTTGTCCCCAGCGTGAGGAATGCCTTTCGGAACGGCAGACTCTTTCAGCGCCCTGTTAACGCCGGGTGGCGCCTGGCTCGTTACGCAGGCAGATCGATCCCCTCGAGCATCGAACTCGCGGCGGGCGAGGTCGACGACGTTGCCCAAATGAGGCGGTCCCGCTGCGGCGGACGTCCAGACGTACCGACGACCATCGAGCCGGGCAAGGAGCGAACCCCGCATCGCGCGTTTGGCCTCGTACATCAATTCATCGGCCGCCTGCAGGGCCGAACCGCTCAGATCTCGTGCCATTCCTGTCGCCAAGCCCGCTGATGCCGTCACGTGCAGCGCGAGATCGTCGATTTGGACAGGATCGTCGAAAACTCGGGTGATCCGCGTGGCGATGCGATCGACGCCTTCGGCGGTGCTGAGACGGGTGAGCAGGATGACGAATTCGTCGCCACCCATCCGGACGACCATATCGGTCGATCGAGTCACCCGCTCGAGGCGGCGCGCGAACTCTTGAAGCACGACATCGCCAACGGCATGGCCGTAGGTGTCATTGATGGACTTGAACCCGTCGAGATCCGCCACGATGATCGAATGCCGTTCATCAGGTCGCGACGCGGCGATGGTTTGGATATGTTCATCCAGGGCACGGCGGTTCGAAACGCCTGTCAGCGGGTCGGTGTTCGCGGCGGCAACGGCCGCGACCGCCGCACCGAGGTCATCGCTCGTGTCGTACGCGAGGGTTCGGATCTCGACGATGTCTCCCTCGGGGCCGAAGATCGCTGTTTCGGTCCACTCGACCATGCGTTCGACGCCGTCGTGACGTCTAGACAGTCGTTTCACCGACAGCGTCGGATGTTGTGGCGTGAGCGACGCGAGTGCTTCGACGACGCGGATCTGCTCGCTGCTGGCGATGCGGTCGATCCAACGATGCCCGACGAGGGCCTCGGGGTGTGCACCGTAGAAGGAGCCGTATGCTCGATTGGCCCAGAGGATGGTTGTGTCGGGCGTCGAGCGGCACATGAGTGTCGGGATCTGTTCGACCATCTCGGCAATGGCTTCAAGATGATCGATGTGTCGCTCCATCTCACTCACCTGCGTCCCACATGGATGCGGCAGCCAGATGGCCACCACTCCCAAGGCAATAGATCCTAACTTTCTACAATATCGCAGAAGTAGATCGATAACCCAGGGAGTGGCGGACCTTTTACTCAGAGTGAAGGTGTGGCGGACGCGGTATGCCCCTGTCGGTAGCCGATCGCTAGGTCAGCCATCTCCATCATGATGGTGGCGATGCTGTAATCCTTGGGTGTGAAAATTCGTGTGACACCAGCGGCGAGCAGTTGGGCCTGATCAACATCGGGGATAATCCCACCCACCACGACGGGCGCGTCCACCTCGTTGTGGCGAAGCAGGCGAAGAATCTCGGGGATGAGCTCCATATGGGACCCCGACAGGATCGATAGCCCGATCAAGTCGACGTCTTCGTCGCGAGCGGCATCGGCAATCTGATCCGGTGTCAGCCGAATACCCTGGTAGATCACTTCCATACCAGCGTCGCGCGCAGCGACAGCGATTTGTTCCGCCCCATTTGAATGGCCATCGAGCCCCGGTTTGCCAACGAGAATCTTTGGTGGCCCACCCAGACGTTCCGCCGCCGCTGTAACCGTTTGGCGTACGCCGCGAAGCGTCGTGGCGATCCCGCCGACAGCGCCCGCAACGCCGGTAGGTGCTCGATACTCGCCAAAGACCCCGCGCAACGCGTCGGCCCATTCACCTACCGTGCCACCTGCCTTGGCGAGCACGATGGTGGCGGGCATGAGGTTGTTGCCGGTCTCTGCGGTCGCGACGAGATCGAGAAGCGCTCGATCAACCGCCGCCTGATCACGCGTTGCGCGCCAGGCCTGGATCGCAGCGATCTGTTCTGTTTCGACGGCGGGGTCCACGACCAGGATCGACTCTTCGCCGTCGAGTCCGCTGGTCAACGGTGACTGTGCCGTTTCTGTGAACGAATTGACCCCTATGACCTTGAGCTCGCCGCTTTCGATCTGACGCCGCCGTTCGGTGTGCGACGCGACCAGTCGCCCTTTGAGGTGTTCGATGGTCTCGAAAACCCCACCGTTGTGAAGAATCCAATCGAGCTCATCGGAAGCGCCGCCAACGAGCTCGTCCACTTTCGCCTTCACGACCACCGAGCCGTCGAAAAGGTCACCATATTCGAGTAAGTCCGACTCAAAAGCCAACACCTGCTGCATCCGCAGCGACCATTGTTGGTCCCATGGACGAGGAAGGCCCAGGGCTTCGTTCCACGCCGGAAGCTGGATAGCGCGTGCCCGGGCGTCTTTGCTCAGCGTGACGCCCAGCATCTCCAAGACGATGCGCTGCACATTGTTCTCAGGCTGTGATTCGGTCAACCCCAATGAGTTGACCTGGACGCCGTAGCGGAAACGCCGCAGCTTCGGATCGGTCACGCCATAACGATCTGCGGTGATGCGGTCCCACATCTGGGTGAATGCCCGCATTTTGCACATTTCCTCGACGAACCGGATTCCCGCGTTGACAAAGAAGGAGATTCGCCCCACGACCTGAGGAAACATCTCATCGCTGATCGTGCCCGATTCGCGAACGGCATCGAGGACTCCAATAGCGGTCGCGAGCGCGTATGCGATCTCTTGGGTTGGGGTCGCCCCAGCCTCTTGGAGGTGATAGGAGCAGATGTTGATCGGGTTCCATTTGGGGACATTGGACACGGTGTAGGTGACCATGTCGACGATCAAACGTCGAGACGGGCCGGGGGGAAAGATGTAGGTCCCGCGGCTGAGATACTCCTTGACGATGTCGTTCTGGGTGGTCCCGGCGAGCAGCGAGATATCGGCGCCCTGTTCTTCCGCCGCTGCAATGTAGAGCGCGAGCAGCCACATCGCGGTGGCATTGATCGTCATCGAGGTGTTCATCTCTTCGATCGGGATCTGATCGAAGAGCGTTCGCATCTCGCCGAGGTGAGGGATCGGAACGCCAACCTTGCCGACCTCACCGCGGGCAAGCGGGTTGTCGGGGTCGTACCCGGTTTGGGTCGGAAGATCAAAGGCGACGGAAAGCCCCGTTTGGCCTTTGGCCAGATTGGTTCGGTACAGCGCATTCGATGCCTGCGCGGAGCTGTGGCCCGAATAGGTGCGCATCACCCAAGGTCTGTCCTTGGGTGTAGCCGATCTTTCGACGTGCTCTGACATGTGACCCTCCAGTTGTGCGTTCGGTCCACATTCTACGAATGAGACCTCACGAACAGCCGCCCGACGTCCACCTGAAGCGGTCGTATCGGTAGCGACCACCAAGCCCCAGCAGAACCGATCGTTGATCCATCGTGGCAGGCCGATAACACGAGGGGTTTCAGATACCGGTAGGTTTCCGTCCATGTCAGACACCAATACGCCGCCCGACGGGCTGGTTCGCTACCGCCTGATCACCGGATCCAACGACGAAGAACTTTCCGAGCGGGTCTGCGAAGCGCTCGCTCAGGGATACTCGCTTCACGGCAACCCGGTGATCTCCAACGCGGAGGGCATGCTCGTCTTCGGTCAGGCCGTCGCCTGGAAGCCCAAGCCCGATAGGAGCCGTGATCGAGGTTTTGATCGGGGCCGACCGCCCAAGGGTCGCGATGACTGGCGCGACGGCGGCCGTGGCGGTCGCCGAGATGACCGTGGTGGCGGGCGACGCGACGATCGCGGTGGAGACCGTGGTGGTCGCCGAGATGACCGTGGTGGTGGGCGACGCGACGATCGCGGTGGTGGGCGAGGCGGATACGACCGTGGCCGCCGGGGACAGGACGACGGTGGGCGCGGCCCATACGGCAACCGTCCCAAGTGGAACCAGCGCACCTCGGAAGGTGATCGCCGCGGCGGCAGTCGGGTGACCAAGAAGACGTGGGATGTTCCCTCTGAGCCTCCAGCGAGCGAGGTGTCTCAAGAGGTGGCCGAGCTCCTTGGTGAAGGCTGAGTCGACCGATGAGTACGCCAAACCCGTTAGAACAACGCTTGGCCGACACGATCCTTGAACCCGAGGTCACATCCCTTCCGGTCCTCGACGACGGCGATCATGACCGGTTTTCCCACTATGCCAAAAAGGCAGATATCACCCGTGCCCACATCGAGGGTGTCCCCATCCGGGCGTTGTGCGGCAAGATCTGGGTGCCGAGCCGTGATCCCTCGAGATACCCGATCTGCCCGGACTGTAAGACGATCTTCGAGCTCATCAAGTCGTCAACCACGAACTAGGTGGGCGGTGTCGAACGCGTGGCGCACGTCTCGACATCCCGGCATCACCACTCGCAGAGTTCTCCGGTTTCGACAAACCGGGCCGAGGACTGAAGAAATCCCGTCCTTGCGACCAGCGCGCCGGACGGCCGCACCGGGACGTCCCTCGACCCCGTCGCCGCTATCTTTCGCCCTGCTGGTCGGGGAGATGTTTGCGGAGCTGGTCCATCTCGATCGGTGTGCCGATCAGTTCAGCGACGATTGCCCCGACGCTTGGAGACAACGCCGTGACATCGGTGATCGGAGCGGATGGCAACGCCGGATGTGCTGCAAGGCGTGGACGAATTCCGTAACCGAGCCAGCTCGGCGGTGGGAGCGCAATCCGTGAGGCCTCGAGCACCGCTGTCGCTACAAAGGGGTTGGGGCGAGTTTCTGTCCCGATGCTGGTATCAGTGAATGACAGCCAGCGTGACGGCGGCTCGGTCAAGGTGGCGATCGCTGCGGCGTCGCGAGCTTCGGGCTGCCGCAATCGTGCGATGAGCTCGATGACGTCTTGGCGGGGGTCGGTCGTTGTGGCGGTCGCGACGATCTCACTCGACGGGAGAACGGTCGCGATGCGTCGCGCGACAAATGCGGCTTCTTGTGTCGCCGTTGCCGGAGCGCAGATCAGGACTTCGTCGGAATCGCAGCGGCAGAGGCGACAGCCGTCTCGCAAGGTGTGTGCCAACACCCGACGCTGGAGGCGACGCTCTAGCGACCAGCTTCTCGCAGGGGTCGTTCGAATCAACATGGTGCTGAGGGGACTCTGTGTCGACGCAGCTGCCATCGCGGCCGGCAGCGAGCGTCGACGCATGGTCCGATAGGAAATCCACCGTCGGCGGTGCACCCGGTTCAGAAGCCGTTCGGGCACATCTGGGCTCATCACCAGAACGGTGGCCGAAACGCCCAAGGCGACAGCGCAGCCAAATACCTCCGCACTGGTTCCGAACAACACAGCGAGCACCGAGCAGAGTACGAGCGCGTAGGACGCGCCGAGCACGGTGTAGGCCCCGCCGAGTCCGCGCGATCGGGTGAAGAGATGGATCGCCACGCTCAGGCCAACGCCGCCGACGATCAGTACAGCTCCTTGGATCGCTGGCTGTGGAGATGTCGCCGCGGTGAGGACTCCCAGGAGCGCACTTGCAACAAGAATGGCGACGGCGATGGTGCCTGGATTTCTGGGCTGAGCGGCGGCGGCTCCAGAGGGGCGCCGCCGAACGCGACCGGTCCCTCGGTGGGCGTTGCGCCACGTCTCATGTGACGCTGCGGCAGCGGGATGAGCAGCCGCCTGGTCATCGGATGCGTCGGTGAAGTCGCCGTACTCGACGGCAGGTGCGGGTCGGGTGTGGGTGGTCGGTGTCATATCGTCAAAGCCGTCGTCTGGGAGTTTGAATGCACGGCTGTAGACGCCGCACACACCAATCGCTTGCCACCGAACGTAGTCAATCCAATATCGCGATAGCCACTAAATATTGGCACAGGGCTGGCATAAACGGAGTTCGCCCGGCCGCGGGGGTCTTCTTTCCGCGATTGCGCTATCACGTGGGAAACTGGGCACTCGCGGTGTGGCGCGCGCGTCCCGAGGCGCGCAGCAGACCGAGACCACAATCAGGACGGTGGCGGTCGACATGGAGGCACAAATCGTGCAGATGTACGGGTCGACGCCATGAATTGGCGCTTCGGCGAAGCCTCTGACCGCCACCTCGACACAGGAACGATCTGCTGGTCTGATCCGGCCGATCTGCTCGATCGACGTACCCGGCTAGGCGGCTCTGGCATGGCGCCAGGCCGGCACGACGGGTCGAGGGGCAATCAACGACAGGTCAAGGGGTGGAGAGGTCGATGCTTGACGCCATCGTCGTGGGAGGGGGTCCCAATGGGCTCGCCGCTGGCGTCACTTTCGCCAAAGCTGGCCACTCGGTCGAGATCTGGGAGGCCAACGACACCATCGGCGGTGCCTGCCGGACAGGCGACTTGGTCGGGCTTGGCTGTCGTCACGACTTGGGCGCAGCTGTACAGCCCCTCGCCTTGGCGTCGCCCTTCTTCCGCTCGCTCGAACTCGGCAGTCACGGGTTGGCATGGGCGATCCCCGACATTTCCGCTGTGCATCCTCTCGACGATGGACGCGCTGGCGTGGCATATCGCTCGCTCGATGAGACCGCACAGCGGCTCGGCATCGACGGTGACCGCTACCGCAACATGCTGAGGCCCCTCGTCGCGGATTCTCAAGGACTGCTCGACTTTGCACTGCGCCCCCAACGGTCGATCCCAACTGCCCCGGCGACGGCGTTGAGGTTCGCTGGCCGGGCACCGCTCCCGGCCTCGTGGCTGGCCCGCCGGTTTCGTACCGACGAAGCACGGGGGCTCCTGGCCGGCCACGCAGCACACGCCATCCTGCCCCTTGGACGGCCCCTAACGTCCTCGTTTGCCTTGCTGTTCGCGGTGACATCCCATGGTGACGGGTGGCCGATTCCGATCGGCGGCGCACAGGCGATCACCGACGCGCTCGCGTCGGCGTTCACATCGTTTGGCGGGAGCGTCCGACTCGGTGCGCGGATTGACGATCTCGGCGATCTGCCGAAGTCCAGAGTTGTCGTCCTCGCACTGACACCACGCCAGATTGATCGGATCGCGGGCGGTGCGCTGTCCGGTCGCTATCGACGGGCGCTTCGTCGCTTCCGCTACGGCCCCGGAGCGCTCAAGGTTGACTACGTCTTGGATGGACCCGTTCCGTGGACCTCCGTCGAGGCCAGGCGTGCCTCCACCGTCCATGTTGGGGGGTGTTTCGAGGACGTGGCACAGGCCGAACATGACGTCGCCGCTGGTCGCATTCCCGAGCGGCCGTTTGTGCTCGTTTCCGAACCGACACTGTTTGATCCCGGGCGTGGCATAGGCGGGCGCTCGGTCGTCTGGGCATATACCCATGCGCCTCGTGGCTGTGACGTCGATTTCAGTTCGCGTATCGACGATCAGATCGAGCGATTCGCCCCCGGCTTCAAAGACCGGATCGTCGGGCGGCATGTAACCCGGCCCAGCCAGTTAGAAGCGAGCAACGCCAACCTGGTGGGCGGCGACGTCGGTGGCGGGAGCTACGCAGGGCGACAGATCCTGTTTCGTCCAGCCGTTCGATGGAACCCGTATTCGACGTCTAACCAGCAGATCTATGTTGGGTCTGCGTCGACGACACCGGGCGCAGGCGTTCACGGCATGTCGGGGATGCTGGCAGCGACAACGGCTCGGACCCACCTCGAAACGAAGTGAATCCGAGCCGTCGCATGTGTACAGCTCGCGCTGTGACGACCGGTTAGCCGGTTAGATCGCGATCGGGTCCGGTGTGCAGTTGACGTCGGTCTTGACGCCGTTTTGCTTGTAGCGAACCTGGTAGGTGTGATTCCCTGCCGGTGGGTTGACGTGGGTATAGGTGAAGGTCTGGTTATCCGTCGTGGCTAGCCAATTTCCGTCAAGTCGGATGGCGTAGTAGTCGCTGACGTTCTGGGTCCAGTCGATCACCACACCTCCCGCGGCATCGCGAGTTACCGTGCAAACCAGTCCCGCATTCTGCGCGATGACGATGGGGTTTGGTGTGCAGGTTGCTTCACCTACTTGAACGTCGTTGGTGAACGCTCGGATGACGTAGGTGTAGGTGCCTGGTGTTGGGTTGGTTGTGTAGGTGGTGTTTTGGAGGGTGGTCAGCCAGGCGTCGTTGACTCTGACGGTGTAGTCCTGGGCGCCGGTGTCGTTCCAGGTGAGTGTGACGGCGTTGTTGGCGTCGACCGCTGCAGTACAAGTGAGTTCGGCTGGTGGTGGCGGGGTGACGCCGATGACGACGGGGTCTGGTGTGCAGGTTGTGTCGACGAGCACGCCGTTTTTGCGGGTGCGGATGACGTAGGTGTGATCACCTTGGGCTGGGTTGTCGGTGTAGGTGAGGGTCTGCACCGTTGCGAGCCAGGTGTTGCCGTCTCGGACGACGTAATCGGCGATGCCGATGTCGTTCCAGTTGAGCGTCACCTGGTTGTTCGCGTCGACCACCGCAGTGCAGGTGAGTTCGGCTGGTGGCGGCGGCTGGACGACGACGGGGTCGGGGCTACAGGTCGAGTCGGTTTGAGCCCCGTTGATCGTGGTTCTGATGACGTACGTGTGGTCACCGGCGGGCGGAGTGTCGACAAAAGTCGCGGCCTGCGTCGTGGTCAGCGCCGTGCCGTCGCGACGGATCTCATAGCCGCCAACGCCAACATCGTTCCACGAGAGCGACACTTGACCATTGGCGTCGACCGCTGCAGCACAGGTCAGGGTCGTCTGGGCGGGCGGCGGAATGAACGGTCCACCGAAGTCGAAGAAGGCAAAGGCACCGACGTGGAAGTAGTTGGTGCGCTCACCGTCGTATCCGACGAGCAAGCCGCGGGCGGTGGCCTTCAGGAATGAGGCGCCACGATACGAGTCGTTACCGGGGTTCCAGGCCAGCGGTGTGCCGTCGTTGAGTGAGAGCGCTGCGAGTTGGGTGCGCCATGCGCCACCGTTATAGAAGACGCCCGTGCAGGTATCGAGCCCCTTTGGCGCCATGACGTCGGTCGGTCCGGGGCCCTCATCGACCTTGCAGAAGTGTCCACCGACATACACAGCGGCGTCGGTGACAGCGACACCGAAGGACGAGTCGCGCATGAAGTGGCGCCACTTGTATTGGCCGGATGCTTCGGTTGTCGGAATGAGATGGACGTAGTCAGAGGCGGTGGCGGTGCCTTGAACCAGCGCGATGTACTTGCCGTCGGGTGACATCTCGGCGTCCTGGATGTCCTGGTAATAGGTGTAGGCCGTGTTGTTGGTGGCCATCCGGTGCGGGGTGAGTGACGGTGCCGCCGGGTTGGAGATGTTAAAGACGGCGGTGCCGCGCATCGAGTTGCCGTTAATCGAGGTCGCACGGTGCCCAACGATGAGTCGCGTACCGTCGGGGCTGACCAACGCGGAGACCACCCGGCGGGCGAGGGTGCCACCCCACGTGAATGAGAACGCCGGGTTGACCGTGCTGGTGGACATCTTGAGCTCGGCAAGGTGAGCGACATTGTGTCCATCGATCGTCGTGAAGTCGCCGCCGACGAAGAGGCGGTCATTGTGCAGGTCGATGGTCGTGACCTTGGCGCTTGCGTTCGCTTCCCAGCTTTGATCCACCGAACCGTCGGGCAGGTTCATGAGAGCCAAGCGGTGGCGCCAGGTCTTGTTGCCATTGCCGTCGGTGATGCTGACGAAACGCCCGCCAATGATCACCGAGGTGTCGTTTGGCCCGTGTTCGATGGCCAAGACTTCATTATCGAGCTGTGGTCGGAATGACTCGACGAAGGAACCATCGTTGATGTCGAACGCGGCCAGATAAGGCTGATCGACAATGGTTCCGTTGCGCAACTGGATCTGGAGGAAGTCACCGCCGACGATGACGAGGTTGGCAACGACCTCGGCCGCTTTTACCTGGCGGGGAAGGTTGTTGATGTAGGGGGTCTTTAACACGATGGGCATGTCGCGGCGAGGGATCTCCGGAACCAACCTGCCGTGGGTGACGTACTCGTGCGCCTCGGCGGACCGAGAAAGCTGAGGGATGAGCGCCAAGGCGCTCAGGGCGAGGAGCATTGCCAATCCGAGGATTGGCAATCGGTAACGACGAAGGCCCATGGGATAACTCCCGACATTAGTGCTCGGCTGAGGCGGTCGGTATGGGGAACTACCCATCTGGGTCCGACGCCCGATAACGCCCGGCAGAATAACGCGGAATATTTTGGGACGCTACTGAGAGTGCTAATGGATATCGGACGGTGTCATGTCATTGTCAAAGTTTTGAAAATGACTTGATCGCGCCTCTGCCGTGTGGCTTCAGTCGTCGTCGGTCGTTCGCGTGCGCTCGGTAAGTCCCAGGGCGGAGCCGCTCGCTCCGAGCTCGCCGAGCGATTGGTACAACGTCAACTTCTCGCGTGTGTCGGTGATGTCCAGGTTCCTCATCGTGAGCTGACCGATGCGGTCGAGGGGCCCAAAGGCGGCATCGTCGACGCGTTCCATCGACAGGCGATCGGGTTCGTAGGTCAAGTTTGGGCTGGTCGTGGCGGTAATTGTGTAGTCGTCGCCCCGTCGAAGCCGAAGGGTCACCTCGCCGGTGATCGTCGATCCCACCCATCGCTGGAGGGGTTCACGCAGCATCAAAGCTTGAGGGTCGAACCAGCGCCCCTCGTAGAGGAGGCGTCCCAGGCGACGTCCCATGGTGCGGTAGTTCTCGATTGTGTTCTCGTTGTGTATGCCGGTGACGAGACGCTCATAGGCGATGTGAAGTAGGGCAAGACCAGGGGCTTCATAGATGCCGCGGCTCTTCGCTTCAATGATTCTGTTCTCGATCTGATCGCACATTCCTAGGCCATGACGACCACCGAGAGTGTTCGCGGTGTCGACGAGATCGACGAGCGAACCGAAGCGTTGGCCATTGATCGAGACCGGCCAACCTTCCTCAAAAGCGATAGTGACTTCTTCGGTCTCGACTGGTGTGGCCGGATCCCAGAAGCGAACTCCCATGATTGGCTCGACGATCTCTAGTGACACATCGAGTTCTTCGAGGGCTTTGGCCTCGTGAGTCGCACCCCAGATGTTGGCGTCGGTGGAATAGGCCTTGGGAGCAGAGTCTCGGTACGGCAGGCCTCGATCGGTCAACCATCTGCTGAGTTCGGCACGCCCACCAAGTTCGGCCACGAAATCTGGATCGAGCCATGGTTTGTAGATCCGCAGGCGAGGGTTGACCAAAAGGCCGTAGCGGTAGAACCGTTCGATGTCGTTGCCCTTATATGTCGAGCCGTCCCCCCAGATCGAGACACCGTCCTCCTCCATGGTCCGAACCAGCAGCGTGCCGGTCACGGCGCGCCCAAGAGGCGTGGTGTTGAAGTACGTCTTGCCAGCAGTGCTGATGTGGAAGGCCCCACATTGGAGTGCGATCAACCCTTCGCGCACGAGTTCCGGTCGACAGTCGACGAGACGGGCCTTTTCGGCGCCGTAGGTCAACGCTCGACCGGGTACCGAAGCGAGATCTGGTTCATCAGGCTGGCCCAGATCGGCCGTGTAGCTGTACGGGATCGCCCCGTGCTCGCGCATCCATGCGACTGCAGCGGAGGTATCAAGACCTCCAGAAAAGGCAATGCCGACCTTTTCGCCGACGGGGAGTTGTTGAAGGACTGTCGCGTTCGCCATGAGTCCGCAAGCTAGTCGCGGCGCGCTGCTCGCCGGTCATGGTCAACGGTTGGCGTCAGCACTATCGCCAGCCGGTAGCCGTTTTAGTCGAGGATGTTTTCCAAGGCGGCGATCAAATCCGATGCGCTCGCCGGTTTCAGAACGACTCGCCCTTCGTTGTCCATATCGCTTTCAAAGCGCGCAGCGCCCGGTGTGACGGCACCGCCTGTGATGAAGACGAACCGGTGCTCCATCTCGGGTCGTTTGGCGATCAGGCGGGAATAGAGCTGTTCGCCGGTCATGCCCGGCATCATCAGATCGCAGAGGACGCCGTCGAAACTGGCCCCCTCGAGCAGCGACTCGAGCGCCTCACCGGGGTCGCGCATGAGCGTCACGTCGAAGGAGTTGCGCAACAGCCGTTGGACCGCACGGCCAGCAAACGGGTCGTCGTCGATCACGAGAATGCGCGGCTGTCCGGGCGGCGGAACGGATGCCGCCGAGCTGTCGGGTGCTGAGCCCTCGGCGTACGGCAGCTCGATAACAGCGAGCGTGCCCTCCCCGACCATGCTCGAGATTTCGAGGGTGCCGCCGACCTCGCTGAGCAGGCGCCGACAGATCGCCAACCCCAAGCCGGTTCCTCGGGTCGCTCCTTTGGTGGTGAAGAACGGCTCGAAGATCCGACCCAAAATCTGCTTCGGAATTCCTGCCCCGTTGTCTTGAACGGTGACGCGAACACCCGATTCTGTCCCCGCGACACCGACGATGATCCGGTTGTCGGTCCGGTTCTCGGTTTCACCGAAACTGTGGGCCGCATTGGTCAGCAGGTTCAAGAGCACCTGGGTGAGTCGCGAGCCCGACATCGCGACCTTGCCCGAACAGTCGAGGTTGGTGATCACATCGGTTCGATGGCGAATGTCTGACATTGCAATGCGCGTTGCGATTCGCACGATCTCACAAGGGTCGCAGACATCATCGACGTGATCGTGGCGGCTGATCGAGCGAAGATCTTTGACGATGGTGCTGACCCGCTCGGCTCCTTCGATCGCTTCAGCCAGCGCTTCGGTGATGTCGGGGTCGGTCGTCTCGGGGTCGAGCTCACCGGCGACGAACTGCAGGTTGCCAAGAACATAGGACAGCGGATTGTTGATCTCGTGGCCGACGCCGGCCGCCAGCGTTCCCATGGCGGCAAGGCGACTAGCCAACTGCAGTTGCGCATCTCGTTCGCGGATCGCCTGTTCGGACTGCACGCGTTCGGTGATATCCCGGAACAGTCCCAGAACCATCGTGCGGCCAGCCACCTCGATCAAGCTGGAGGAGATTTCCACCGGAACGGTCGTCCCGTTGCTCCGCAGAATCGGCATTTGAATGCGAGAGCGCTTTTCTCGCCTGAGTTCGATGAGGTGAGCGTCGAAGGCCTGTCGCGTCGGCTCGTCGATATCGTCGGGGTGCAAGCTGTCTTGATGTGAGCCGATGAGGTCGTCGAGCGGCCGCTTCCACAGCCGAACGGCGGGCTCATTGGCCTCTTCGATAATTCCGGTATCGGGGTCGGCAAGGATGGCAGCGTCGTTCATGTAATGGAAGAGGATCGAGTAGCGCTCTTCGGATTCGGCGAGTTGTCGTTCGATCCGCCGCTGGACAGACATGTCCTTGACCGCGCCGACCATGAAAATCGGCTGCCCATCGAGCCCGCGGACGGTCACGCCGCTGGCATCGAGATCGGCATAGCCCCGGTCTGGTTTGCCGATCCGCATCCGGATCTGAGCGAGCGGCTCGTTGTTTTCGAGGTGCTCGCGAATGGCGTTACCCACCGTTTGCTGATCGTCGGGATGAAGCACGGCGAAGAACTCGTTCATCGCCGTCGGGACTTCCTCGGTAGTCAGACGGCCCAGTTCACGCATGCGATCAGACCAGTAGATGCCGTTATTTCGTGGGTCCCAGATCCAGTAGCCATCCATCGATGCTTCGACGAAGCCTTGTAGAGCGCGGGTGCGAATGGTCGCCTCGACCTGGCGCATGAGACTGCTGACTCGGTGTCTTACCGAACCGCAATGCGTCACGATCACGTTGTCGACCTGGTCGACGAACGCGAACATCTGGCCAGCTGGCCAGTGGTCGACGAAAGCGGCTGAGGAAAACTCTGCACCGCATGCCCTCAGCGCCGAGAGTTCTTCCTCCAAGGACGTATCGACGTCGGTATCGAGTGGGAAGACGACCAGCCCGACCTCGGTGCCCGCGGCGACTTGGAGCTGGCTCAGTTCTTTGCGGGTGACGCGCTCGACGAGCTGGCCGGCCTCCTCGAACAGCGACAATGTCCGACTGACGATCTCGTCGCTGCCAGCATCGGTGACTACCTGAACCATCGGGCGCAGAGCGATGAGATCAAGCTCGGTGATCTCGGTGGGATCAGGTGCATTCACGCCAGCGCACGTCCGTGTCAGAGGGTTGGTGGGGTCATGATATCTCTGGATTCGCTTGTACGATCAGCCAGATCGATCGTGTGGGTTCACGGTACAGAGCGCCGCTCAGATGCAGCGAGGAGGAGCTGGCGTTGGAAGAGCGCCGCGTCCCCGAGGCGATGGCGGAGCGTTCGTTCGAGGCCCGCGATGGGATACAGGTTTTGCGGTGCCCGTGGATCCTTGTGGGGTTCGCTAGCAAAGCGCACGAGTGTGCGGCTGACGACGTCGCTGCGAGCGATGGCATCATCGATGCTGCCCACGCCGGGGAGTTCGCAGCGAACGATCCCGCTCAGGCCATGTGTGATTGGGCCGGGCAGTCGGACATACCACGACCATCGATTGCGTCCGCCGGAACCGACGACGAATAGTGGCGAACGCTGTCCGGTGCCGAGCCCATAGACCACTTGTTGGGTGGGTTCGGGCAGGTATCGCACGTGTTGGGCTTTGATGTATCCCACCCCCGCGGCGACGTGGCGGCCGCGAAGCGGGCCATCGAAGACGATGAGCTCGGCGTCTTGATCGTCACCGCAGTCGAGTTCTAACTCGACCATCGCCTGGTGAATACCGAGATAGAGCGATTCTCGGTCGTCATCTGAGCAGATTCTCGGTTGGTAGGTGCCAAATCTCGTGTCGATCGCCTCGACGACGCTCGTTCCAAAGACGCAGCGCTCGATGCGGACATCGACGACCTGTGCGTGAGTCCCACCCGACGTGACGACGACGCCAGCCGCGACCGACGCACAGATCCCAGGCCGCACATCACCATCGCTGTCGATGAGAATCGACGCATCGATCCGACGAATGCCGTCGACGAAAGCAACACGTTGGGGCAGCGTGTATAGCGGATTGGGCACGATCGGCCGCCACTGTGAAACGGGTAGCTCGACGGTTGGGTCCACATCTGAGGTGGCGGGTTCGAGCTGAGACGCGTCGGGTGCGGGGTCATAGCCCACGCCCCATGTATCGACGGCAAACTTTATCGATGCGCCCATTACAGATCAACCCTGGTCACGGTCGACGATATTGGTCCGCGGGACACTTCGAACCGCATGGACAACCGGTCGGCAAGCTCGCGGACGTGGGTGACGACGCCGATCATGCGACCGCTCGCACCGAGCGTCTCCAAGGCGCCAGCGACCGCGTCGAGGGATTCGGCATCGAGGGTGCCGAAACCCTCGTCGAGGAACATCGACTCCATCGACGAGGCGCCTGCGGCGGACAATTCCGCGACGAGATCGGCGAGTGCGAGTGCCAGCGCGAGTGAAACGAGAAAGGTTTCTCCGCCCGATAGCGTCCGGCTGTCGCGAAGTTCGTCTGCGTTGCGATGGTCGATGACGAAGAACGATTTTTCGTCAACATGGAGCGAGTACTGTCCGTCGACGAGCTCGCAGAGCCGATCGTTGGCTCGGGTGGCAAGGCTCTTGAGAGCGTCTGCCATCAGCCATCTCTGAAATCGGCCGGAGCCCAGCAAGGTCGCTGTTTCCGCGGCGACACCGGCCCGCCTGGTGTCCTCGGCTTGTTCTTTGCGCAGCGTGGCCTGTCGGTCCAACGCGCCCTGTGCAGTCTCGATGTCGGCGGAGACGCGACCGATCTGGGTAGCGAGCGAATCCGCCCATGGCTCGGGGGGCAGGCCGTGGGGCCATGGCGACGGTGGCATCTTCACCGCATCAGGGTCAGACCTCACTGGCGGGTCGATCCAGGGTTTCATCTGGTCGACCCGTTCACGGCGGATACCGGTCAGCTCGTCGTCGAGTCGAACGATGTCGGCATCGGCCGCCGTCGCCTCGGCACGCGCCTGGGCAATCTTCTGGTCTCGCCAAGCGACCAGGGCTGTCCATTGCGATGCGACGCTCTGATCGGCCGTTCGATGCGGCGGGGTAACAGATACGACGCGCCGATAGACATCGTCGAGCTCTCGGGTGAACTCGGTCAGGGTTTGTCGCGCCTGTTCGACGCTGCCGCGAGCCGTTTGAGTCTGCCGCCGAGCTTCGGTAAGCGCTGCTGCTGCAGCTATTTCGGCAGCTTGGAGTGACTGGGCCATAGCCAAATCATCTTCGGCGACCGATCGTGCGCGCGCTCCGCTGAGCGCCGATAGTGCGTTGGCGTTGGCCAGTTCTGCATCTTGGTGTCTGGCTTGTGTCAGGCGGAGCTTGTCGGCGGCATCGTCGGCCGCCGAACGCCGCTTGAGCACTTCGGGATCTCGATCGTGGGCATCGAGTGCCTGTCGAGCGGTTTCAAGCCGGTCGGACAGCTCGACCGAGCGCCGTTCATGAGCTTCGGCAAGGTCGAGCAATTGTTCGATCGCGGATCGATGCGCGGCGACCCGGTCGCCGAGGTCGGGCGTTGCGTCACGTCGGGCGGAGTCTGCGAGGTCTCGGCCAGCTAGGGGCGCGAGCTCACCGCGATCGCGGTCGAGTCGTTCCATGAGCGTTCGTAGCTGACCGTTGAGAAGCTCTGAACGTTCGGTGGCTGCGGTCAGCCGCTGCTGTGTTGCTCGTTCGTCGTCACGTGTCTTCGAGAGCTGCTGTGCTGATTCGTCGAAAATCTGTCGTAGGCGGGTCACCTCCGCAGCGCCGATGTCGTCGATTGATGGTTCCGGTGTCGCCGCAATCGGTTGATTGCAGAGGGGACAGGGATCGCCCGTGTTGAGCAGATGTCGGAAGGCGAGCACACCCGCACGATCGGTCGCGTCGCTGAGCTGCTCGTCGTCCGTTTTGTGGGCGCTCTCGGCGGTGCTGAGCGCTGTAACAGCGGTGTCGTGTGCGAGTTGGGCATCGCACTCGGCCTCACGAGCGCTGGCACGCTCTTTGGCCAATTCCTCAAGCTCATGTAGGCGATCTCGTCGGGTCTGGCATTCCGTCAAGCTCGGCGACGGCGCTTCTTTCCGGTGTGTCGCGAACGCCTTCTGAGCGGCGTTCACCTCTTCGACCAAACGGGTCCGGTGTGTCTGGTCGCGTTGCTTCGCGCCATCGGCGGAACTATGTCGGTGCGCGGCATCGGTGAGCTCACTACCGAGTTCGGCGAGGAGGGTGTGGGTCTGCGCTGCCCGATCGTAGCGTCGCAGAAGCTCGCTGCATTCCCCGTCGTCAGGACCAGAAATTCTTTGTTCTTGGGCGCGCGAGTAGTCGGTCTGCGCGGCTTCGAATCGCTCGGTAGCGAGGTGAAGATCACCTTGGCAATGTTCGAGTCGGTCCGCCGCGTCGTCCAGTCCTGCTGGTGGGGTGATGGATGTGAGGAGCCCCACGATGTCGGCCGCACGGGAGGCCACGTCGACCGCTCGCTGCTGATCCAGTTCGACCGTTCGCGCTCGGTCGTCGAGGTGTCGAATAGTTTCGCGGGTTGCGGACAGCGCCGAGCGCTGCAGTTCGAGCTGTTCGACAGGAAACGGAATGTTTTGGGTCAACTCGTCAATGCGTCCCTCCAACAGCTCGGCCTGCGCTCGGGCCTCGCTTTGGCGGGTGACGGCAAGCTTGCGCACCCGCTCGTAGACCTCGAATCCCAACAGTTTTCGGAGCAGCTCTTGTTTCTGGGCCGGGGAGTCCCTCAAGAACTGAGCGAATTCGCCCTGAGGTAGCACCACCGTCCGGGTGAACTGGTCAAAGTTGAGCCCCAGAAGCGCTTCGACCGCCGGAGCCATTTCGCTGGGCCGACCGGCGAGTACCACGTCTCCGCGAAACAGGCGCGCCTCTCTGGTGGCGACCCCTGTTCCTTGGCGTCTCATGACCCTGACAGCGCAATAGGACTCTCCGTCATGCTCAAAGTCGAGGCGAACTTTGCCCTCATTGGAGAGGGCGTTAACGCTCGGTGCAATGACGTTTTGGTTGTCGTACCGGGCGATGGAACCGTAGAGCGCGAACGTGATGGCGTCGATGATCGTCGATTTGCCAGCGCCGGTCGGTCCGATGATCGCGAACAGTTCCGCGTCGGCAAAGTCGACGACCGTTCGATCCTTAAAGGCGCCGAAGCCTTCCATCTCGATCTGCACCGGCCTCATGGTCTGATCTCGCTCGGTGCGTAGCGGTCCGCTTCGCTCGCTGGGTCACCGGCTGTCGCAGCGAGGTCGTACAGCTCCGAAAAGAGCTCTTCCACCAGCGGATCAGCGAGTCCTTGTGTCTCGGCGTACTCAGCGAACAGCTCATGGGGGTTGCGCGCTCGGTCGGTGCGGGAGAGTTGGTCCTCTCGGTATTGGGTCTCGACACGCACCTCGACGGCCCGCTCGCCGAAATGAGCCCGCACATCCTTGGCGAGATCCGCGCTTCGAGCGCCCTCGACGATGAACCGCAGCCATGGATCGCCCTCGACTGTGGTGGACAAGATTTGATCGATCGTTCCGCGCACCGTCCGCAGCGGACGTCCTGAGGCGAGGGCGATCTGGCGCACCTTGGCCGGACCGGCGTCTGGGATGTCGACCAGCGTTACCGACTTCTCGTCGTCGGTGTCTCCGAAGTCCAGCATGAGTGGAGAACCGGGGTAGTAGATAGGCGCCGCACCCGGGATCTTTTGGGCCCGGTGGAGGTGACCAAGGGCCACGTAGGCGATAGACGGCGCAAACGCGAGCGCAGGCACATGGTAGGCATTCATGAGATGTGCCAGCCGCTCACCGCCTCCAACGGTTCCGCCGGTGACGAAGCCGTGGTGCACCACGACCGTCGGAATATCTGCGGGACAACTCTCGACGAGCACCCGAATGAGGTTCGACATCCGGTCCGCGTAGCTCTGAACATGTTCAAATGCCGCGTCGCTCATCAAGTGGTCAGCACGAACGATGCCGCGTTGAGAGACGAAAGGGAGCAGGGCGAACGCAGCGCTCGAAGTCCCGGCGTCGATCCGCAGGACGCCACCTTCGGTCGGGGGTCGCGGCAGCGCCGCGATATGCGCCCCGGTGATCGCAAACACCGGGGAGATCGCGTCAAGACGCCGCGCGTTGTCGTGATTGCCCGCGACGGCAACGACGGCGACACCCCGCTGAGACAGGTCGAGCAGCGTGCCATAGACGATCGCTTCTGCTTCGGGTGATGGGGCCGAGCTTTCAAAGATGTCCCCGGCAATGACCACGACATCGACCGTGTGTTCCTCGGTGAGGTCCACGATCTCACCGAGAACGGCGCGGTGTTCATCGGCGCGGCTGAGGCCTCGCATCGACTTGCCCACATGCCAGTCCGCAGTGTGGAGGAGTCGCATCACAGCCCCGAAAGAGGGCACCGTCCGACTTGGCCCCCGCTCCGTCGCCGTCTACCCAACCGGCTGATGGCGCTGCTTCGGCGGGTCTGCTCGCCCAGGCAGGGAACGGAAACTCGACCAGCACCGGTACCGGCAAGCGCGGCTGGTTGACGTACATCGAACCTGGTTTCAGGATCGTCGCCCTCTGTCGTTGCGCTGGAGGCAGAAAGCCGTAGTTGTCACGACCGGCTTCGGCCGCGTCCAGGCGCCCGACCACACGGATGGCGCAGTTGGACACGATGCGACGCTCAACTTCGCTGGCCGTTTGTTGGGCGCCGATGAGGATGACGCCCAGGCTCCGACCGCGTTCGGCAACGTCGAGGAGGATCTCTTTGATGGGGGAGGACGAGTCGCGTGGCGCGTACTTGTTGAGTTCGTCGAGCACGATGAATTGGAGCGGGCGGGCGCTACCCGTCGCTTCCTTCGCGTCGAACGTTCTGCGCAGCACCACCCCGACGACGAAGCGTTTTGCGCGGTCGTGGAGCTGATGAATGTCGACGACGGTGACCTGATCTTGGAAGTCGAGGGAATGTTCGGGCGACCCCGCGATATCGGATCTGATGAGGTGAGAGACGTGCCGCACCGAGGAGGCCAACCGTCGGATGAAGGCATTGATCGTACCGGTCCCTACAGCGCGGCCCGCCCACGCCGGATCTGGCCCAGAGTCCGGGTCTTCGGGTTGGAGCTTTTCGGCGATTGCATCGACCAGCGCTGAAAAGTTGTCGATGGTTCGGCCGTCGAGGTGCACGGAGCCCTCGCGGCCGGTCGGCAGTCGGGCCAGTTGAGCGGTCACCGCGCCCAGGACGATCGTGTACTGCTGTCGCTCGTCCTCAGCGTCAGCGAAGAGAAATGGCAAGAGTTGTTGGTGACAAAACTGTTCGAGCGTCCAGAAAAACGGTTTGATACCAACGCTTCTCGACCCTGTCGCTGGCGTTGCTGCTGGATCGCCGGGGCGTGGGGGAGCGACAATTCCAACTGAATCGAAGGGTGTCGCTGGCAGACCGAGCTGGCCGTATCCGGCGCGGGCCTCTTGTGACAGGGCCCGATTGGGCTGGTCCAAGAACAGCAGGTCTTCGCCTTTGACGTTGAAGATGATCGCTTTGGTTCCGCGTGCTTCTTGACCTAGAACACCGGAGTTGAACAGCGAAAACAGCAGGAAGGTCGCATAGCTCGTCTTGGTGGCGACACCCGAAATGCCGCTGATATTGACGTGGGCGCCTTTGGTGCCGTCGACAAAATCGAGGTCGATGAACATCGGTTCGCCATCCCGGCTTAGCCCGGCCGGAAGCTGACGCTCGACCCTGTCCACATCGAGCGCCCGATTGCGTTCTTCCCCGACGGCTTTGCGGACGGGCGCCCCGGGGATGGGCGGAACGAACGTTTCAGGGACGGCTCGGGTCAACTGAACCATGGCGCATTCACTGACTTCGGCGGGAAGTTTGCCATCTGAGATCAAGAAGACGTCGCTATCGAAGCGGGCCCCTTCGTGGCGGGCGCGCATTTGGATCACGATGCCGTAAAGCGTGATCTGTCCGTCATCACCCAAGTCGCGATCGACAGCGAGTACATCGTCGAGCTGAACGTGTTGGCCCGGTGCGAGTGCTACCCAGAATTCGAGTGGTGTTGCATCTTCAGTTCCAATGACGCGGCCGACGGTGCTCATGGGGCTCCTGTGCCAGTTCGAACGGAACTTCGATTATGCCCGACCGGTGTGACAGCGCGAACTTCGGCCGTCGTGAACGCTCGACGATGCAAGGGCGCCCGTCCGCTGGTCAGAAGGTGGGTTGGCCACCCACCTAGGCAGTTCGGGTCCGCCCCGATGTCACCCTCCAGAGAACCTTGGCTGCACCGGTAATCGGCGTGGCGAGCATCGCTCCCGGTACCCCGCCGATCGCACCACCGATGAGCACGGCGATCATCGAGGTTGGTGGTGTGAGGTCGACCGCCTTTCCGACGATTAACGGCTGAATGACGTGGTTTTCGAAATTCATGTAGGCAACGAAGAGCACCAACGCCAGGAACCCGGTGAGGGCACCCGCTGAGAGCGCCAGGATCACGAACACGGCTCCACCTAGGAAACCTCCGACCTGGGGAACGAGGTCGGTCAACATCGCCCAAACCGCGGCGAGCGGCACCAGCGGCACACCGAGCAACAGTCCAACCGCCAGCACGTAGAGGCCCATCATCGCGGCAACGGTGACCGAACCACCGAAGTAGCGACCGAGCGTTTCATAGAAGATTCTGCCGACTTCGTCGGCCTGGCCGCGGTACCGCATGGGGACGAGCGTCCGGCCGAGTTTGAGGAGTCGAGGGCCGTCGAGGAGGGCGCCGAAAGCGATGATCAGAACGAGGAGTGTCGACCATGCACCACCGAGAAGCGAACTGACCATGTCCCGGAGGGTCTGATCGTCGAGTCGTGAGGGCAAGGTGTCGAGCCAGTCGACCACCTTGTTCGAAGCGTCCGCATTTTGGAGCGGGGTCCCGATGACGGGCCAGTCGTAGAACTGTTCGATGGTCTGAGGCAGATCGCGTCGGAATTCTGTTGTTTCGCGGACCGCGGGTGGCCCGAGAACGAGCACGACGAGCGAGGCTGTGACAAAGAGGCCGACGCCCACAATGGCGACCGCTGGGATCCGGCCGACCTTCAAACGGCGTTCCGCCGCCAGCACCAATGGATTGAGTGCCAGGGCAAAGACGGTGCCAATGATCACCAGGCTCACCGCATTGGATGCCGAAGATATGAAGCTGCGCAAGGTGAAGGAGAGCACCAAGATCAAGCAGATCCACACATACGTGCTGAGGTCGAATTGAACGACGTACCTCAAGGGACTCGAGGGTGTCCGACGGAGGGGGCGCGGCGCATGAGCGCTTTCAGGGACGTCCGTGGGGGATGTCGAGACGTCGGTTACCGGCGCTTTGGTTTTGGGATCACGAGACAGCTGAGTCATCAGGGTTTACCCTATTCGGTGATGACCGACGACGCGCCCAAAACACCCCGATCTTCCAGCGATGACTCGATCGATTCGAGCGACTCGAGTTCGGTGGAGTCACCAACAGCGGGAACTTCTGCCGCGGAATCGTGGGCGGCCGGACCGCGAGCGACCCGAACCGAGGTTCGCTCTGGCACGGCCGAGACGACTGGCGGGGGAGTAGGACACGAGCTCGCCCGCATGGGGGAACACTCCGTGGATTCGGTCATGGCTGCGGTCGACCCGAGGCCGGTCGGTCCCTTGGTGACCCTGCAGGTGCCGCCCCGTGTGATCGCGGGCATCGTGTTGTCGGTAGCCGCTGCGCTGATATTGATGGCGACCGGCGTTGCTGCACATCGGACCTTGGGATGGGTGATCGCATGCGGACTCGTGGCGATCATGGTGATGCCAGCTATCGGCGCCTTGTCGAAACACATGCCCCGATGGTTGGCGATGATCGTCTCATTATTGGCGATCGTCGCGTTTGTGATTCCACTGGTCACGGTTGTCTATCGGAGTGCCCGGTCCGAGGTCGACGATCTCATCGAAGTCGCGCCAAAGGCCGCTAGGCGGGTGGAGTCGACCAGTACTCTTGCCAAGGATTTCGGTCTGACCGATCGCGTTCAGAGCGTCGTCGACATCTTGGATAACGCGGTTGGTGATGCAGGCGATATCCTCGTTGCCGCCGCTGGAACCGTACCGACTTATATGGTGACCGGGGTCCTGACGCTGTTTTTCATCATTTATGGCGATGATTATCGGAAGGGTCTATTCAGGCTTCTGCCGCCGTCTCGCGCCGCCTTTTGGGATCGAGTGCTGGTTTCGGGAGTTAGAAAAGGGCGGCGATACCTGGCGAGAGAACTGCAGCAAGCAATCGTGGTGGGACTGGTTTCGTACCTTCTGGCACGTGGTGCTGGGCTCGATGCGGCCGTGCTTCTCGCCACCATCGTGGGTGTTTTCTCGATCGTGCCCTATTTCGGAATCGTCATCGGTTCGATGCCCGCCCTGCTGTTGGCGGCCGGAACCGAATCGTGGGGATTAGCTGGTGCCCTGCTGGTGTGCTTTACAGGGCTCCAGGTAGTCGAAGCATCATTCTTTAGACGTCACGTCAATAGCCAGGTGATGCGCTTCGGGCCCGCGCTCACAGTTTCAGTCTCGGCGATCGGGTATAGCGTTTACGGGCTGGGGGGAGCGTTGAGCTGTTTGGCCATCGCTGCGATGGCGGTTGGAGCGATCGACGAGGCCGGTGAACTCGAATCCGAAGCAGACGCAGCTGTCTCCCCGGATTCTGCGTCGAGCGACGCTGCGCCCCTCCCCCACATCCCACCCGAGACTGGTGGCGCGTCAACCGCCCCAGCACGCGGCTAGGCGACGGACCGGCCTTCACGCGCGATCTGGCCAAACGCCAGTACGGCGCATTGGAACGCTGTCAATGTGGCCGAGCGGGGCGCTCCCATCTGGGAACACCCCGCTCGTAGTTGTCCGTGCCGAGTCACCAAACCTCAGCTTGTGACGGATGCGGTTACTCGGCGGCTGCTCGTGTGCCAGTCCGTGAACCCGGTCGATCAGCCTGATGAAACGGCGATGGGCACCACTGTTAGTAAGTGAGAAAGCCCTCACCGGTCTTGCGTCCCAAACGACCAGCGGAAACCAGTCGCTTCAGGGTCGGCGCTGGCGCGTAGTTGGGGTCGCGGAACTCGTTGTACAGCGCTTCGAGGATCGAGAGTGATGTGTCCAGGCCGACGAGGTCGAGTAGAGCAAAAGGCCCCATCGGGTGGCCGGTCCCGCCCTTCATGGCAGCGTCGATGTCTTCTTTAGACGCGACGCCGTTTTCCCACATGCGGCTCGCGTTGTTGAGATATGGGAACAACAGTGCATTGACGATGAATCCGGCGACGTCTTTAACCGCTACCGGGTTTTTGCCGCATGAAACCGCGAATTCGGTGGCGACTTCGGCCGTTTCCTCGCTGGTGGTGATGGCGCTGACGATCTCGACCAAGCTCATCGCAGGCGCCGGGTTGAAGAAGTGGACGCCGAGCACCTGAGCGGGGCGAGAGGTCGCGACCGCCATCTCCACGATCGGCAGCGTCGATGTGTTGGTCGCCAAGATCGCGTCCGCCTTGACGATCGCGTCGAGCTCAGCGAAGAGTGCCTTCTTGATATCGAGGTTTTCGACGACGGACTCGATCACTAGATCACAATCGGCCAAGGCGCCGAGATCGGCCGTTCCGGTAACCCGTCCCAAGACGGTCGCCGCTTCGTCGGCCTCGAGGCGTCCCCGCTCAACCTGTCGAGTCAGCGACTTCTCGAGTTTGGCGAGCGTCGCGTCCGCCGTTTCTTGTTTCCGGCTCCGCAAGACGACGTTGTAGCCGCTTTTAGCTGCGACTTCAGCGATGCCCGAGCCCATGATGCCCGAGCCGCAAATCCCGACGTTTGAAATGCTCATGCGTTCTTCCTCTGGTGGATGGGCCTGGTCGCCCCGTTGCACGTTTCCGCCGTTCGCGGAACAGAACTCACAATGTTACCGATGCGTAATGGATGGTCCTCAAGTGCCTCGCCTCGATCGCACACAGCGTCGACGTGTCGGTCCCTACGCCGCTGTCTGTGCGGTGGCAAGCTTGCCCTTCGAACGGAGTCAAAGAGGAGCTTCAATGTCTGGTTCAACGACAGGCGGACAACTGGTGCTCGGCGGCGGCGCGCTGCTGGAGGCAAACGCTGCGGACCTGCGCCGACAACTGGTGGCCGCGGCGGCCGAACGAGGTGGGAGCTCGTCACTCGACGCGGTGCTGATCCCGACCGCCGCAGCGTTCGAAGGTGTCGACGATGTCACCGCGTCGGCTACCGCCGAGCTCGAGGCGCTGGGTTGTCGCGTCGACGTGCTCGACGGGGCACATCACAGCGATTTTGAATCGGTGGCGATGGAACGGATAGCGCGGGCGTCGGTGGTGTGGATCGCGGATGGATCGGCGTTGCATCTGCGGTCGGTGCTGATCGATACAGGACTGTCGGGTGCCATAAGTCGATCGATCGCCGCCGGGGGTGTCGTCATCGCTGACGGTGCAGGTGCGGAGGTGCTGTGCGATCCCATGATCGACCCGCGGGGTGGAGCCTTCACCGTCGGGCTCGGCGTTGTCCGCAACTGTTCGGTCATCGGCGACCTGGAGTCATTTCCTGCGCAGAGGCGTCAACGTTCGATCGAGATGGTCGGCCCCGACCGTTGGCTGATCGGAATCCCAGCGACGAGTGCATGGGCATTTCAATCTGAAACAGGCTGGTCGCAGCTCGGCAGCGCCCCCATCGCCGTCTTGGCTGGCCCCGGACGAACGGGTCCGACGACCTGGGATGACAGCCCGGAAGTCCACGGGCCGCTCAAAGAGCTGGTTTCTCTGGAGTGACGGGCATTGCTCCCGTCCGTTGTAAGGCTCCGCCGACTCGCGTGAGCTAGCTCGAGGGCTTTGGGTGTCAGCCGACGCGCCGAAGTGCGGCAGGGTGCTGGCCAGGGTTGTCTGACCGGAGCGGTGGCCTGGCTACTCGGTGATCTGTCGCGCCACGGCGCGGAGAGTTCTAACGGGAAAGGCGGGGAGGGTGCCGGTGGTTTGGAGGGGAATGACGCCGATGGTGCCTGCGAGGTTGTAGTGGATGGTCCAGTTGGCGGTGACGGTGATGTCGTAGTCGCCTGAGTTGGGGTAGTGGTGGGTGAGTTGTCCGTCGGGGTAGGGGGCGCCGGGGGTGGTGATGCCGGTTTGGGTTTCGCCGTCGCCCCAGTTGATGGTGAGGGTTGCTGTGCCGGTGATGTGGAGTGGGCCTGCTGGTGAGGTGATGGTTTCGTTGAGGTGGAGGTTCATGCCGGTTTCGAGGTAGGTGAGGAGTCCTGGGATTCCTTTGCCTGCTTGGACGTGGGGGTTGGGGGTGGCGACGGTTGTTTGGTGGGTCCAGTTCCAGATGGTGTCGAGGACGATTTGGGGTGGTCCACCGGGGTTGATGTTGGAGACGGGTTCCGCGGCGGGTGGTGTTGCGTCGAGTTGTGCCCAGTGGGCGCGGGCGAGGGCGTAGAGGTCGGGGAGGTCTTGGTTGAGGTCGTAGAGCATGCGGTTGGCGGTGTAGTTGGGGTCGTTTGATAGTCGTGCGATGACGCCCCATGGTTGGTCGAAGGCGATGTCGTTGAGTGTTCGTGTCCAGAGTTTTTGTTCGGCTTGGATGCGTTGTTGTTCTTGGGCGTAGGCGATTTGTTCTGCTGTCAGCGTGGTCGCCTGGTTTTGGGTGGTGTTTTGGTCGCGGCCGACGTTCGTGTTTTGCCCTCCTGACCCGGATTGTTGGCCGTCGTTGTTCGAGTTCGAAGTCTGCTGCCCAGAGGTCGAATTGTTCCGCTGGCTCCCGTTCCCGCCGCCGGAAGTCGAACCCGTGAGGTCCCAATTGAGGTTGTCGCCGCGGGTGCCGACCTGTAGCTCGGGTTGGATGTCGCTGCGCGGCGGTGGGGGCGGGGTCGCCTGGCGGTGGAGGCTCGGAGTCTCTTCATGGGCTCCAACAACGTTCGCTGCTACGACCGCGCTCGGGGTGAGCAAGAACAGGATCAAGAGCGTCATGGTGTGAGCGCGAGCACGCTTGAAGAAGGTGCAAATGACCGGCCCCTCCCAGGATCGGACTGCATTTTCGCACGAAACGGCTCAGATCCGGCCAATCGCCGGGACGACAACATTCCCCGCCAGCCGGTGGGATTCAGCCAGTTGGCTGGTCCATTCCTGATCAGGCCGAAACCAGCGGTCTGGCTGGCTGCCGTCTCAGGTATGAAACGTTGCCGAACGAACATGCAGGGCAGTGCTCTGCTCATTGTTCGATATCTGAACTTCATGCACTCGAAGATCTGGTCGTAGTGCTCCATTCGCCACGTGAGGAGCATCGGGGTTGCCATAGTCGAGATCAGCAAGGAAGCTCTCGATCATGGCTCTTCTGAACGGAGCGACAGCGCTTTCGCGCACTCGGGGTCGCCGGTCCGATCGCTACGCCCGCTTTCGAGACCGGACCAGTGCCTGGATGTAGTTGAGGACGCGAGCGGCGTATTCGGGTGTGGGGCCGTTTTCGGGGATGTTCCAGGCTGCTGGGTCGGGGTCGGGGAGTGCGACGTATTTGGTGACTTCTTCGCGGGTGAGGTATTTGGGTGAGAAGTCGGCGGGGTCCATGCCTTCGGGGACGGGTTCCCAGAACGGGGCGGCGGCCGAGTCGTCGTAGATGATGGTGGGTGGGGTGGTGATGACGACGCCGTCGTATTGGGGGAGGGTGCCGGTGATGTTGTTGCCGGCGAGGGATGTGTCGAACGTGGTTTGCGATTGCTCGGTGGCGGTGGTTGATCCGTTGGGTGCTTGGGTCGCGTTGCTGGTGCTGTTGCCGTTGCTGCATCCAGAGGCGGTGATCGTGAGGATGGCGATGGTCGCGATCAACGGCAAGAAGCGTTTTATGTTCTTTTGTGTATTCACGGCGCGGAAGCGTAGTGAATGAAATCACCGGTCAGCGAATAGTGCGCGATTTCGAGATGGGTCGCTGAGACAGGACTCCTGAGAGCGTTAGCTACTGCAGCTTTGCTCGAACGGTAAGCGATGCTTCGCCTCCCGCCTTGCCAAGAAACCAACCGGCTTCGGCACTGAGCGAGACGGCGAACTCAACCTCTGCCTCTCTGAGTTCAAGTTCGCTCAGCGATCCCCGGAGCTCGCCAATTACCCGCTGGATTACGGTGGTGGCACCATCAAAGCGGATCGCCAACCGTTCACCGAGGCGCTCGGTGCCTCCAGCCAAGATTTCGCTACCGCCGTCTTCCAACGCGCGGGCGTCAGAGGTTCCGACCCATAGTCGGCTCCCATCAGAAAGCTGTACACCAGTCAACCTGGGCATTGCTGGGTCCTCCCGGTTTGGGGTGGGGTCCTATGTGGACGGATGCGGAGGTCGGCCCTAGTTCCGAATGAGCGGGTACACCGGGCCGGTCAGAGCACTTGGGTATGGCTTGAGGTCGTCGAGGACGACGGAGAGGGTTTCCTGGTGATCCAGGGATGTGGCCTTTGCGTCACCGCCGACGTTGCGAGCGAGAAGCGCGGGTGAGTCGGCACTTGCGAGGTGATGTGCGGTCGCGTCGATCAGCGCTTCGCCAACGACGCATGGCTTGTCGTTCTTGGCGAGCTCTTCATCTATGGCTTCGACCACCCACAGGTATTTCGGAAGATGCATCGTTCGATAGAAATCGGCAAGCTCGCTCGGCAGCCGGTCAGCGACGCGCTGTTTGAACTTTGCCCCTGTCGTTACGTGGGTCCGGTATCGAAGTCTGTTCTTGGGGATCCGTGTGCAACAGTTGTGCTGCGCCGCGGCACTGAGTTTATCGATGATGAAGGTCAGCCGTTCTCGACCCAGCCACTCGGCGCGTTCGGCAGTGATGTACACCTTACTGGGCAACGCCGGAATGGCTGCTCTCCATCCAGAACGCTCATAGTCGAGGTTCGCCCACGGATTGAGGTAGTCGTCGCGGCCCAGAGATTCGAGGTAGGGGCCCTGGACATCGTCGTGCACAACGAGGCATGTCGCGTCATGATTCGACGTTTGTAACTGCTTGTTCGGCGTGTCGTGGTCTTTGACCTCAGGGGGGCCTGCGAAGTAGTAGCCGATAACCAGCCACGAGTGTGAGCGGTTGTAGGCGATGGTTGGAATACCAGAGTTTGCGTACCTGGCAAACGTCGAAGGGAGTGAGCTTGTCTCGCTCCGGACCGAGTCTTCCCTCGTCCTCGGTAGCGGGACCCTTTCCGGTGAGAACCCAAGGTTCTGGAGTGCGGAGAGCAGCTGCGCGACGCTTAGGCCTTCGTGAGGGGTTTGACGTCCGACGACTTCGCCACCCATGGCCGCCTCGCGAACATCCCGAGGGAGATGTCGCGGGGAACGCCGCTGTAGATGAGCGTGATAGCTCGCCGACCAAAGGCAGGAGTGTGAACATCGGAGGTATTGCCCGTCCTGGCCCACGAATGGAACCCCTGTCACGGACAGTGTCACCCCACGGAGATGTACTTCGTCGGTTGTGGAGCACAAGATTGCTGACTTTAGGTGCGGAGGCGGAGAAAGCATCGTGCGTCCGACGGGACTGGTCGGCAGTGGTCTCATAACCACATATCCCAAGTAGGTGTCAGCGATCTCAGAGAGGTTCCCGAGCCCGGCCGTGAGCTCGGCGGCAAAAAAATGAACCCGCTGACAGATCGACGGGTAGCGCCGAAAAGTGGTTGAGTAGAAAAACGAGTGTTCGCTGCGAAAGTCGATGTCGATATAGCGCCATTCGACGAAGGCTGACCGTGCCCCGCCGAGACGGGCTACTTCGAGAACTCGATTCAGGGCTGGTGCGCCGAGCTGCATGGGTGTGCGGGAGTTTTGTGCAGGCTGGACCGACGCATCCATGGCTTCTTTGGCTAGTTCTCCAGCGCCGGGTTGGGGAATGTAGTAGTCGCGCAGTTGGGACCAGCTTGCGTCATCGTCGCTCAGGGTGACGATGAACCCAAGTTCGGAGTCTGTGGGGGACCAAGTGGAAAAATTCAGAGCAAGATCTCCGACGAACTGATGATTTCGTCACGTTCGGCGTCCGCTAGCCGTTCGAGTTCAGTTTGGAAGGCTGCGCGCTGCGCCGAAGTCGGCGTGTACTCGTCGGAGAGTGATTGAGACGTTGGAGTTCCGGATGCCCGAACCAGTTTGGCTCCGGACGGCACTCCAAATCGGGTCAACTCGTCACTCATCGATTCTCCCAAAGATCGGTTTGCCCTGGGGCCTGGGGCTGACCTTCAACCTGACGGTCGAGCCGATCGGGCAACACTCAGCTGCGTTGCCAAGCCTAACAGGCTAGACATGCTGGGCGGTTCCAAGCGTATTGCACCGGTGTTCGTGCAATACGCGCACGCTGAGGTCTCATCGTGCGCACCGGCCCGAACGGTGATTCCTGGCTCATCTGGTCTCCCGACAAGCCCATGCACCATCGCCTTGCGCGGAGTCCTTTGGGGTCGAGGCGCTCCCCGGTCAATAGTGCCAACGTCTGGATGGGTCGGCGCACTCAACGGACCATGAAGCGAGGTTGGCTTCTCTGCAAACCCGCACGTCGGAGGGGCGTTAGCCAGCGTTAGCCCGGACGTCGTGGAGCGTTTTGCGATGTGGAGCTGCACCCTTCTGGGAAATCCATAGCGCCCGCAAGGCTGGAGAGCAGCAAGATTCCGGCACCCGAGAGGATCTCGGTCGCCGTGGGGCGAGCTGCGAGATCCTCGGCTTGTTGGGGATCCATCGGGGTGATCAGGACGGTGTCTCGCCCGTCTGTGTCCTCATCGGGCGTGCCGTTCTGGTCGGCAACGTTGAGGGTCGCAGCGGTAGCGGCGCCGGTCGATTGCTCGAACGCAGACCGGGGCTCGACCGACAATCGCTCTGATACCGCTTAAGAATCTGGCGAGTCGGGGCTGTCGAGGCCACTGAGGGGACTTGCTGGAGATGGTGACAGTACCGTGATCCAGACGATAAGCATCGTTCCAAGAATCGCAGCGAACAGGGTGTTGAACGCCTGCCCGTCTCGCGTCGGTGACGCCAAAGCTGTCTGAGCGCCTTTCTCTGCCATCACCTTTCCCCGCTCTCCTCACACGGTGGCGCACCGTTGTGTGTCACCGTGTGACCGTGTCGCCGTCTGTTGTGGTCCCGAATCTCGGACCCTCGTCCGAGGCGGATTTCCCCTGCCGGATAGATATCGGCTGTCGCGCAGGGCATCTTGAGTCAACATCTGAGGAAAGCGGCTCGCGGGTTTGTTCGGGGGAGCAGCACCCACACGTGATTTGGGAATGTCCGTCGCGAGCGAGGTTGTGGTCAGGTGGTTTTGGAGCGTCGCTGCTGGATCGGACTACATTCGCCCGGTAATTGCGTTCGTCACCGCGAAGGAGCGAGGAGAGCCATGTCGGCGTACCTTCCCATTTTGATGCTCTTCATCCTCGGCATCGTCTTCGCGGCGGGCTCGTTTTTGGCCGCTACGCTGCTCGGACCCTCCAAACCGAACGAGGCGAAACTCGCCGCGTATGAATGTGGAATCGTCACCGAATACGAACCGGCACGACGCTTCCCGGTCAAGTTCTATTTGGTGGCGATGATCTTCATCATCTTCGACATCGAGGTGGTGTTCCTGTACCCGTTCGCACTCGTCTTCAAACAACTGGAGATCTTCGGTTTGTTGGCGATGGGTGCCTTTTTGTTGGCAGTGATCGTCGCATACGCCTACCTCCTCTCCTCAGGTGCCCTGAGTTGGGGCGTCGCCGGGCGGGCGGTCACCCCTGAAGTCAGGCCTCTGGTCCGCAGTGCGAATCGCCAGCCCGAGACCGTTGAAGTGCTGGCCAGGGAGGTCGCATAACCATGGGTATGGAACAGATTCCCCACAATTTTGCGACCGGGAAACTCGAAGACTTTCTCCAATGGTCGCGCTCTCAGTCACTCTGGCCGGCCACCTTCGGTTTGGCCTGCTGCGCCATTGAGATGATGGCCTCCGGCGGAGCCCACTATGACCTCGCCCGCTTCGGGATGGAAGTCTTCAGGGCAAGCCCGCGCCAAGCAGACCTCATGATCGTCGCCGGTCGTGTCTCACAGAAGATGGCGCCGGTTCTGCGGCAGGTCTACGACCAGATGGTCGAGCCCAAGTGGGTCATCTCTATGGGCGTCTGTGCCTCGTCAGGCGGCATGTTCAACAACTACGCGGTAGTCCAGGGCGTCGACCAGATCGTACCCGTCGACGTCTATGTCCCCGGCTGTCCCCCGGGCCCCGAAACGCTCATCCAGGGCATCTTGACGTTGAAGGCCGAAATCGCTAGTGGCGAGGTCTTCAAACGTCGTGAAGCCTCTGCGAGCGGTGGTGCCGAAATCAATCTAGAAATGGCCCACAGCTAACGATTCCCGCCCGAGGCCAACCCCATCCATTGACCGAGCGAGTACCGCACCGACTGAGTACGTGAACAGGATCACAAAGTGACAGCGGACGAACCCAGCCCAGACAGCGCCGAGCAGATTGACGGCGCAGATATCGACGAGTCTGGTTCAGTACAGGGGCTAGGGGATGAGCTGCTCGACGAATTCGTCGCAGCTTTTCCCGAGACGCACGCCGAGATCGAGCATGGTCAACGGGTCGCCTTCTTGCCGGCAGCTTCCTGGGCCAAGGCGGTCAAGTGGTGCTTTGACCGAGGTTTTCTCCAGCTGAGTGACATTTGTGCAGTCGACCATGCCCTCGACATGCAACGGCTCGCGCGAGGCAGCGTTCAGCTCGAGCGCTTCGAAGTGGTCCTCAACCTCCTCAACCTGGAAGAGCGCCTCAGAATGCGGCTCGTTGCCGAGGTTCCCGAGTCGGATACGAAGATCGCGTCGGTCACCGACCTGTACTGGGGCGCAGCGTTCCCCGAGCGGGAGACCTACGACCTGTTCGGTATCGAGTTTGAGGGGCATCCAGATCTGACCCGGATCTTGTTGCCCGACGATTGGCAGGGTTATCCCCTCCGCAAAGACGCACCCTCGGCCCGAATCCCGGTGCAGTTCAAGGGAGCACCTAAACCAGTATGAGCGCGCTAGAGCACCTTACCGATGAGGGGCGTCAGAAGCTTCCCCCTCGTCCAACCGCCCAAGAGATCGTCGTCACCGGAACCAACTGGCCCGGAAGTGAGTTTGACGACGATCCAATGATCATCAACATGGGGCCGCAACATCCTTCGACCCACGGCGTGCTTCGCCTTATGTGCGAGCTCGAGGGTGAGACGGTGACCCGGGTCAAACCCATCATTGGCTACCTCCACACCGGTATGGAAAAGACCGGTGAAGAACTGACCTTCGTACAGGGCGCGACCAACGTCACTCGCATGGACTACGCGTCCTGCCTCTTCAACGAGGTGGCGTTCTGTTCGGCGGCCGAGGCCTTGCTCGACATCGAATTACCTCCTCGTGCCCGCTGGATCCGGATGCTCATGATGGAGCTCAATCGGATCAGCTCGCACCTGCTCTCACTCGCAACCGGCGGCATGGACATCGGCGGCCTCTCGGCCATGATCTTTGGTTTCCGTGAACGCGAGTACCTGCTCCGCTTCTTCGAGAAGGTCACCGGTCTCCGCTTCAACCACAACTTCTTCAGGGTGGGTGGTAGCGCGGCCGACTTGCCCGACGGGTGGCAAGAAGACGTCGACAAGCTGCTGACCGACATCCCCAAAGGGATGGACGACCTCGATCAGCTACTGACCGAGAATCCAATCTGGTTGGAGCGCATGGTCGGTGTCGGGATGATCGACAAAGAACTCGCGGTCAACCTCGGCGCGTCCGGTCTGGTGTTGCGATCGACCGGTGTCGACTGGGACCTGCGTCGCGATATGCCCTATCTGGACTATGACCAGGTCGAGTTCGATGTGATCTCCGCCACGAACGGCGACTGTTACGACCGTTTCCGCATCCGTATGGCCGAGATTTATGAGTCGCTTCGGATCGTCAAGCAGTGCCTTGAGAACATGCCCGACGGCGACTACCGGGTGCAGGACCGCAAGGTCACCCCGCCGCCCCGAGCTCGTATCGATGAGTCGATGGAAGCGCTTATCCACCATTTCAAGCTGTTCACCGAGGGTTTCAAGATCCCCGCTGGCCAGGTCTACACCGCAGTCGAAAGCCCTCGTGGCGAGCTCGGGTGCATGATGGTCTCCGATGGGGGTTCGAAACCCGTGCGCATGCATATGCGGACGCCATCGTTCTACAACTTGCAGAGTCTCGAGCCGATGATGGTCGGCGGCATGATCGCCGATGCTGTCGCCGTGATTTCGGGTATCGATCCGGTGATGGGAGACGTCGACCGATGAGCGTGTTTACTCCTCGCAACGTCGAACGGGCACAGGCCTTGATCGCCCAGTACCCCGAGCCGAAGTCGGCCCTGTTGCCGCTCTTTCACCTCATTCAAGATCAGGATGGTTGGGTGAGCGACGAGTCGATCGCCGAAATTGCGGCTTTGGTGGGATGCACCGCGGCCGAGGCGCAGGGCACGATGAGCTTCTACACCATGTACAAGCGCCAGCCCGTGGGCCGGTTTCTGGTTTCGGTCTGCACCTGTCCGGTGTCGATGGTGCACGGAGCTTATGAGATTCTGCACGGGCTGGAAGCGAGGTACGCCGAGGATCCAGACGTGACCGTCGAAGAGGTCGAGTGCAACGCGGCATGTGACAAAGTGCCCAACATGCAGGTCAATTACGAATACCACGAGAACCTGACCCTCGCCTCAGCGATCCAGATCGTCGAGGAGTACAAGAGCGGCGCACGCGTTGCACGGGGTATTTCGGGCGGACGGGCCGAGTCTGGAGCTAGCAATGCCTGAGCACAGAATCATCACGCGGCGTCTGCGAGACGTCCCGCAGTCCTGGACACTCGATGCGGCGCTTTCAGACGGTGCCTACCAAGCGGCTCGCAAAGCACTCGCGATGGAACCGTCGGCCGTTCAAGAAGAGGTCAAAACGGCCGGTCTTCGCGGTCGGGGTGGTGCGGGTTTTCCAACAGGTGTCAAATGGGGTTTTCTGCCAGAAGGCAGCTTTCCCCGGTACCTCGTCGTTAACTGCGATGAAGGCGAACCGTGCACATTCAAGGATCGCGAGCTCACCGCTCAGGATCCACATCAACTGATCGAAGGCATCATCATCGCCTCGTGGGCTCTCGGTGTGCACAAGGCGTTCGTCTATCTGCGAGGTGAGTTCGCCGAACCGTTTGATCGTCTCTTCGACGCCGTCCAGGACTGCAAGGCCCGGGGCATCCTGGGGGACCGGGTCCTCGACACCGACTTTTCGCTCGACATCGTGTGCCACCGTGGCGCAGGCGCATATATCTGTGGCGAAGAGACCGCCCTCATCGAATCGCTTGAGGGTGAACGCGGTATGCCGCGTATCAAGCCCCCGTTTCCAGCGATTGCGGGTTTGTACGCAAAACCGACCGTCGTCAACAACGTTGAGACGCTCTCCACCGTCCCGCATATCGTCAGCCGGGGTGGCGAGTGGTATTCGGGCCTCGGCTACGAACGCTCGACGGGGACACGCGTGGTGTCGCTCGCCGGTCACGTCAACCGACCTGGCAACTACGAAATCGAGTTCGGTTGCACCTTCCGAGACATCATCGAAGAGTACGGCGGCGGTGTACGCGATGGACGGGCAATCAAATTCGTGATCCCGGGTGGTGCGTCGTCGCAGTGGCTGGTCGACGCTGATCTCGATGCGATCTACGACTTCGAAGTGGCCGCCGGACTCGGTGTCATGTTGGGTTCGGGTTCGTTCATGGTCTTTGACGAGACGACCGATCCGGTCCAGATGGCTTGGCGGCTAGCGAAGTTCTTCAGCCACGAATCCTGCGGCAAATGTACCCCGTGTCGAGAGGGAACAGGCTGGATCAACAAGATCCTGTATCGAATCCTCAACGGGTATGGGCGTCCCAACGACTGGGACCTGTTGCTGCAAGTCGGCGGACAAATCAGTCCGGGCGTCACCAAAGCCCCGTTCGCTGGTACCACGATCTGTCCACTCGGGCCGAGTTGCGTGGCCCCGGTCGCCAGTCTGCTCAAGTACTTCGAAGATGACGTCACGTCTCGCCTACGCGATTCGAGCGTCGGCGACCTCATCCCCGTGGTGAACGCCGATGCGACCGTCCATGACGCTGATGCGGAGGTCGAATCGCATGTCTGAGCTCGTCACCATCACCGTCGATGGACGCGAGGTTCAGGTCCCGGCGGGCCAGCTCTTGATCAAGGCGCTTCAAGACTCCGGCACCTACGTTCCTCACTTTTGTTGGCATGAACGCCTCAAGCCCGCTGGAATGTGTCGCGCATGCCTCGTCGAGGTGGACGGACCGAGGGGAATGGCGTTGATGACAGCGTGCACCCTGCCGGTCGCGGACGGTATGAACGTGGCGACCAGGAGCGAAAATGCCGTCGCTGCACAAGAAGGCGTGCTCGAGTTTCTGCTGATCAACCATCCGCTCGACTGTCCGGTCTGCGATAAGGGCGGCGAATGCCCGTTGCAGGACCAGACGGTTGCATTCGGTCCAGGTGAGTCGCGCTTTGTCGAAGATAAGCGCCACTACGCCAAGCCGATACCGATTTCTGACCTGGTGCTCCTCGACCGTGAGCGGTGCATCCTGTGCGCTCGCTGCACCCGCTTCGCCGACGAGCGCTTGCGACCCGTTGATTACATTCACCGAGCGCGGTGGCAGTACACAGGTGCTGAACTACGTCGAGGATCCCTTCGTTTCGTATTTCTCGGGCAACACGGTTCAGATCTGCCCGGTCGGCGCTCTGACCTCGAGTTCGTATCGGTTCAAGGCGCGCCCCTGGGACTTGGCCACCACGGACTCATCGTGCACAATCTGTTCGGTCGGCTGTCGTTCCGCACTGCAGTCATCCTCTGACGAACTGATCCGGATGATCGGCGTCGACTCAGAACCGGTCAACCACGGTTGGCTGTGCGACCGTGGGCGGTACGGGTTCGGCTACATCCACTCGGTTGAACGGCGCTCAGAGCCTGTGGTCAGGCGCTCCTCCGAAGGAAGCGCAGAGTTCGAAACGGTGTCATGGCCAGATGCGCTCGATGAGGTCGCTGACCGTCTTGGCGCCATCGTCTCCGAACACGGCGGGCAGTCGGTGGGCATCATCGGCGGTTCCAACGGAACTAACGAAGACGCCTACGTCTGGTCCAAGTTCGCCCGAACAGTCCTGGGCACCAACAACGTCGATGCGCAGCTCGACGACGGTATCCCGGCCCAGGTGATCCAAGGGTTGCCACGAGCCGAGATTTCCGATCTCGAATCGTCATCGGCGATCATTTTGGTGGCGCCCGACCTCAAAGAAGAACTTCCCGTCCTCTACCTTCGGGTGCGCCGCGCAGCCGAAGAAAAGGGTGTGCCACTGATCGAGGTCGCTCCATATCCCACCGGGTTGACACCCTACGCAGCGGTACGGGTCGCTCCGGTCCCAGGCCATACCGGTGAGGTTGTCGAACGCATTGTCAAAGCGTCGACTTCAGGTCCAAGCGCACCGGGTTCACACCTCAGCGACGATGAGCGGCGGGCCGCGGAGTTGCTGTCGACCGACGGTAAGGTCACCGTCATCCTGGGGCGTCCCTCCCTGGCCGAGGGGTCGGGCATCGTCGTTCGAGCGGCGGCCGCGCTTTCGACCATCCCTCAGGCACGGTTCCTCTCCGCTTTGCGTCGTTCGAACGTACATGGTGCCCTCGAAATGGGTCTGTCACCCGACATGCTCCCCGGTCGGGTCACCCTCGAAGCCGCCCGCGACTACTACGCCAACGCATGGGCGCTCGACGGCAAACCAGCCAAGCTGTCCACGACCCAGGGCTGGTCCACCGGTGACATGCTGCGAGCAGCGGTCGACGGGCGCATCAAGGCGTTGGTGCTGTTGGGGTCGGATCCAATCGGCGACTTCCCCGACCGCGAACTTGCCGAGCGGGCGCTTGACCGCGTGTCTTTCTTGGTGTCGGTCGACGGCTTCGATACGGCGTCCACATCGAAGGCCGATGTCGTCCTCCCACCGATGATGCAAGGTGAACAGGACGGCACGTTTACCAACCTCGAAGGTCGGATCCTGCCGTTGGGTGCGAAGGTCACCGGTGCTGGCACGTCGATGGAGGACTGGCGAATCGCTGGCGAGTTGGCCTGGCGTTTCGGTGTTGACTTCGGTTTCATGACGGCTTCCGAAATCCAAGACGAGATCGCCGCAGTCGCACCCGCTATGGCCGGGATCGACAGCGGCGCGATCGCATCATCACCGGTTGGTCTGCTGCCGCGAGCGTTTGACGATCCGCCAGCTTCGCCAGAAGCGCCGGAAGCGATCGACGCTGATGCGACCGAGGCTGACGCGGCCGACGCTGACGCCGACGTGGAGGCAGCAGAATCCGAGGGATCTGAGGATGCCTCGAGTATGCCGACACTCCACGTTTGGGACGGTTCCACCTTCGTCTCGGGTGAGGTTCCAGCCCCTGACGCCTATGGGCTTCGCCTGATCGTCGGCCGCAAGCTGTACACATCGTCGGTTCGCACGATTGAATCGCCGACGATCGCTGCACTCGCGGCCGAACCGGTCTTGCTGGTCAATCCGGCAGATCGGGACAAACTCGGATTCCAAGAGGGTGAATCGGTCAGGGTGCACACCGTGACCGGCTCGTCCAATGTGGGCCTTCGCATGCTCTCCGACGAGTCGATGCCTCGGGGCCTTGCGCTCATCTGGCACGACCCCGAGAGCGGTGCGGCGACACTGCTACTCGATGCCGGTAAACCGGCCCAGGACATTCGGATCGACCGTGTGGAGGCGATGTCGTGATTCCATTCCTGGCGGCTGATCCGCTCTACGCCGATGGGATCGACGGTACGGTCATCTTGATCGTGATCGGCAAAGTCTTGGTCACCTTCGCCCTGTTGCTGCTGCTCGTGATGCTGATTATCTGGTTCGAGCGCAAGGTCGTCTCCGATATGCAGAATCGGGTCGGGCCCAATCAGGCCGGTCCGTGGGGTCTGCTGATCTCGCTGGCTGACGCGATCAAGTTGTTCTTTAAGGAGCAGTCGATTCCGGACGCAGCGGATCGCCGCGCCTTCTTTATCGCCCCATATATGTCGCTGCTACCGGCATTCTTGGCATTCGCGGTGCTGCCCATCGGCGGCGAGATTCATATCGCCGGCCACACGACATACATGCAGCTCGCCGATCTGCCGATGGGTGTGCTGTGGGTACTGGCGATGTCCGGCATCGGCGTCTACGGCGTCTTGCTCGCCGGATGGGGTTCGGGGACGAAGTACCCACTCTTGGGCGGCGTTCGGGCTTCGGCCCAGGTCATTTCGTATGAGGCGACGATGGGGCTCGCAGTCGTTGGGGCTGTGTTGCAGTCTGGATCGCTGTCCACCCGAGAGTTCGTCAACGCTCAAGGTTGGAACGACGGCATCGCATCGATTGGGCACTGGTTCTTCATCGCGGCCTTTCCCGCGTTCATCCTCTATGTCATTGCCATGGTCGCTGAAACCAACCGTGCTCCGTTCGACATGGTCGAAGCCGAACAAGAATTGGTCGGCGGTTTCCACACCGAGTACACCGGTATCCGCTTCGCCATCTTCTTCCTGTCCGAGTACATGAACATGATCACGATGTCGGGCATCGCCGTCACGCTGTTCCTCGGCGGTCCGTCCGGGCCGACGTTCGATTTCCTCTCCTGGATCTGGGGGCCGATTTGGTTCCTCGGCAAGGTCGCAGCGTTCATGTTCCTCTACGTCTGGCTTCGCGGAACGCTGCCACGGCTGCGTTATGACCAGCTGATGAATCTGGGCTGGAAATGGATGCTTGAGCTCGCCCTGTTTTGGGTGATGATCAGTGCGACGTGGCTCGTCGCCAAGGAAGAAGGCTGGAACCTTGCCATCGTCGTACCGAGCACACTGTTGGGTGCAGCGTTGATGATGTTCTTGTTGCTTCAAGCGTTTCCGAAATCGTCGTCGACCGAATCCTCCGGGATGAGAGGGGAGGTGACGCGATGAGCAGGTGGAGTGGCTTTGCGGTCACGTGGCGCCAGATGTTCAAGAAACGCGTCACGGAGAACTATCCGACGGTAAAACGACCAAAGCCGTCGCGTTTTCATGGTCGACACGTGCTGAACCGTTACGAAGACGGTATGGAAAAGTGCATCGGCTGCGAGTTATGCGCTGGTGTCTGCCCTGCGAAATGCATCTATGTGCGTGGCGCAGACAACCCGATCGACGACCCGGTCAGCCCAGGTGAGCGATACGGGTTCGTCTACGAGATCAACTATCTGCGGTGCATCCACTGCGATATGTGCGTCGAAGCTTGTCCGACCGAAGCGATCACCGAAACCAAGCTGTTCGAGTTTTCCTTCACCAACCGACAGGACGCCATCTATACCAAGAACGAGCTCCTCGTCGACGACGATGGTCATGCCAAGCGCATGCCCTGGGAACACTGGATCGGCGACGAAGACGACCAGACCTCTGGTTGGATGCGTGCGACCGCACCGGCGGGTAACGCTCTCTACGAGGGGCGAGTCGCGTGGTCTGGTGAGCTGGGCTATGGGGTCAGAGCAGCCGAACGAGGTCAGAGCGGCCCTGCGGAACTGCCCGAGACAAGCGATCACGGTCACGACGATCACGGTCACGACGATCACGGAGGCCACTGATATGGATTGGGTGGTTTTTCTTATCGCGTCTGCGGCGGCATTGGGTTGCGCCTGCGGGGTGATTCTGTCCAGGAACCCGGTGCATTCAGCGATGATGCTGGTGGGCACCCTCTTTTCGATCGCGGTGCTCTTCGTTGCTCAAGCGGCCCACTTCTTGGCCGCCGTCCAGGTGATGGTCTATGCGGGGGCAATCGTGGTCATGTTTCTGTTCGTCATCATGCTCCTGGGCATCGATGTTGAAGAAACCCTCAGCGATTCGCTCGTTAGACAAAAGCCCCTCGCACTTGCCTTGGGCGCCGTCACCGCTGTCGAAGCTGTGCTGTTGACCCGGATGAACTGGACGGTTGGAACGCCATCGATTCAGGGTCCGATCGGCGGCCCTGACGGAAACGCGCGAGAAATGGCCGAGGTCTTGTTCACCAAGTACGTCTGGGCGTTCGAGCTCACCGCAGTTCTGCTGGTGATCGGCATCGTCGGCGCTGTGGTCCTGGTACGTCGCCGACCCACGGAGGTCTCTGAATGAGCGTCGATGGGAGTTGGTACCTGATCGTCGCGGCGTTGTTGTTCTCGATCGGGCTGGTCGGGTTGTTGATCAGGCGCAACACACTGGTCATGTTCATGTGCATCGAGCTCATGCTCAACGCCGTCAACCTGACCTTCGTGACCTTTGCCCGGATGCTCGACGATGTGGGAGGACAGGTAATCGTGTTCTTTACGATGGTGGTGGCCGCCGCCGAAGTGGTCGTCGGCCTCGGAATCATCGTGTCCATTTTTAGACGGCGAGAGACCGCAACCGCCGACGACCTCAGCGTTCTCAAGGGCTGAGGCGATGGACACGAACTCAACTCTCGACCTGATGTGGCTGATCCCTGCGCTCCCACTCGCTGGTGCTGTCCTGATCCTGCTACTGGGTAAGCGCGTTCTCGGGGAGCCGAAGGCTGGCTACTTTGCCGCCACCATGCTCGGTGGTTCATTCCTGCTCACCGTCATCAGCTTCTTCACCGTGCTCGGCGAAGATCACCACCATCGCAGCTATGTCGTCGACCTTTTTACGTGGATGCCCGTCGGCTCATTTCAAATCGATTTTGGTTTGTTGATCGATCCGCTCTCGATCACGATGCTGCTCTTTGTTACCGGTGTGGGGACGCTCATCCACATCTATGCAATCGGGTATATGCACGGAGATCCACGGTTCACTCGCTTCTTCGGCTATCTGAACTTGTTCGCGGCTTCGATGATCATCCTGGTGATGGGCAGCAACTACCTGGTTACCTTCCTCGGCTGGGAAGGTGTCGGCGTCTGCTCGTATCTGCTGATCTCATTTTGGTTTGAGCGCCCTTCCGCTGCCACCGCCGGGAAGAAAGCCTTTGTCACCAACCGTGTCGGTGACTTTGGTTTGATGCTCGCGATGTTCTTGATTTTGGCGAACCTCGGCACGCTCAACTACCTCTCCACCAATGAGCTCGCACCGACCCTCGCTTCGGGGACGGCGACCGCCATTGCGCTGCTGCTGTTCGTCGGAGCGATGGGTAAGAGCGCCCAGATGCCTCTTCACGTCTGGCTGCCCGATGCCATGGAAGGTCCGACCCCCGTATCGGCTCTGATCCACGCTGCGACCATGGTGACCGCAGGTGTGTTCTTGTTGGTCCGCTCGCACGGGTTTTTGGAAGTGTCGGGCGATGCGGGCACGATCGTCGCCTGGGTCGGGGGGCTGACCGCATTCTTTGCGGCAACGGTCGCGTTGACTCAGTACGACATCAAACGAGTTCTGGCCTATTCGACCATCTCCCAGCTTGGATACCTCTTTCTGGCCGTCGGGGTCGGCGCGTACGTCGCGGCGATCTTCCACATGGTGACCCACGCCTTCTTCAAGGCGCTGCTGTTCCTCGGTTCTGGTTCGGTCATCCACGGAATGCACGACGAACAAGACATGCGTTACATGGGAGCGCTGCGCAAGGCAATGCCGATTACCGCAGCAACCTTCATCGTGGGTTGGCTCGCCATCGCCGGGGTGTTCCCGCTGTCCGGGTTCTGGTCAAAGGACGAGATTTTGGCGTCCGCGTGGTTTGGCGACCAGCCGATCTTGTGGGGTGTCGGCCTGATCACCGCGATCCTCACCGCCTTCTATATGACCCGCCAAGTGGTCATGGTGTTCTTTAGCCCCGCCCGCTGGGACAGCGAAGAAGATCTCTCCCGGGTCGCTACGGCAATCGCCGAACAAGAAGACGTTCGCCCCGCACAACTCGCCGATGATGTCGAAGAGCCTGAGGCCTCTGAACCTGAAGCAGGCGTGGTGCCTGCACCGGCGCACTTGGCGGGTAAACACCCACATGAATCGCCACGTCTCATGACGATTCCGCTGATCGTCCTTGCGGCCTTGTCATTCCTCGGGGGCATCTTGAACCTGCCGTTCCCCGGTTTTCATCAGCTTGGGCACTGGCTTGAGCCGGTCATCGAACCCGTCGTGGCTGGCGTGCATGAACCGCACCCCGACAACTTCAACATCGGCTTGGTGTTCGCGTTGATCGCACTCGCCGGAGCACTTGGCGGAATCGCCATTGGCTGGTCGACCTACAAGCGCTATCGCGGCACCGATGATCCGACGATCGATCGACTCGGACCACTTGCCTCGTTCTTCAGCAACGCCTGGTACTTCGATGCCTTCTACCAGCGGGTTATCGCGGAACCCGGGCGCAAACTCGCCCTGTTCCTCTCGCGCGATGTCGACGGCAAGTTCATCGATGGTTTGGTCAATGGCGTCGGCAAGGCGTTTGGCTTCGCATCGGTTGAATCCGGCAAGGCCGAAACCGGCTACGTCCGGCAGTACGCACTGGTGCTGTTGGCGGGGACCGTTGCGCTGATTACCTACGCGATTGTGAGGGCCGCCTGATGCTTGCAGCGACCGGCGGGGATTTCCCGCTTTTGAGCGCTTTGGTGGTCACGCCGCTCATCGGCGCCGTGATGATCGCATTCGTTGGAAAGTCTCGTACCGAAATTGTTCGAGCCTTCGCGATGTTGGCGAGCGTCTGCACAGCGGCGCTTGCTGGCTACCTCCTGTGGCAGTTTCACGTCGGTGACGGCGGATTCCAGTTCGTCGAAGACCGTAGCTGGGTCGAGGCGATGGGGCTTCGTTACATCCTCGGAGTCGACGGCATTTCGTTGTGGATGGTGGTGCTCACCGGCCTGATCTTCCCGCTCGTCTTTCTCAGCTCAGCGAACCTCAACGATCGCTTCAAGATGTACGCCATTTCGATGCTGATCCTCGAGGCGGGCATCATGGGCGTGTTCTTGGCCCTTGATCTGGTGCTCTTCTTCGTCTTCTTCGAAGTGGTGCTCATCCCTATGTATCTGCTGATCGGTATCTGGGGTCATGAACGGCGCATCTACGCGGCGCTCAAGTTCTTCATTTACACCATGGCGGGTTCGGCGCTGATGTTGGCGGCGATCTTGACCCTCGGCTTCTTGCACAGTTCGCAGACCGGCGTGTTGACCTTCGACATGCGGGAGTTGTCGATCTGGGGTGGCTTGGCGCAGTCGACAGCGCAGTGGTTGTTCCTTGCGTTCTTCGTAGCGTTCGCCGTGAAAGTCCCGATTTTCCCGCTCCATACCTGGTTGCCCGATGCGCACGTTGAGGCGCCAGCAGCCGGTTCGGTGGTGCTGGCAGCGGTCATGTTGAAGATGGGAACGTACGGATTCTTGCGGTTCTCCTTGACGCTCTTCCCTCAGGCTGCGGTGGACATGGCCCCGTGGATCATGGTCCTCGGTGCGATCGGCATCATCTATGGGGCGCTCGTCGCTGCGGTACAAACCGACTTGAAGAAGCTCATTGCCTATTCCTCGGTGGCGCATATGGGCTTTGTCGTGATCGGTACGTTCTCGCTGACCCAACCGGGACTCGATGGCGGCATCTTGACGATGCTCGCCCATGGGCTCAACACCTCGGCACTGTTCTTCCTGGTCGGTTTCCTCTATGACCGACGCCACACCCGGGAGATCGCCCAGTTCGGCGGGCTGTGGAAGACGATGCCGATCTTTGCGGGACTGTTCTTGGTCGCGTCTTTCGCGTCGGTGGGTCTGCCTGGACTATCCGGATTCGTCGGGGAGTATTTGTCGTTGTTGGGCACCTTCTTGACATCGCGACCCGTCGCTGTTGTGTCGACGGTCGGCGTCATCTTGGCGGCGTTGTATCTCTTGTGGGCTTTCCAACAGGTCTTTACGGGCGAACCCGAGGGTGACAACAGGGACACTCCCGATGTGTCGGTCCGTGAGATCGCCGTGGTCGCCCCGCTCCTGATCTTGAGTCTGGTGATTGGCCTGTACCCTCGTCCGGTGCTGGATCGGATCAACCCTTCGGTCGAGGCGCTACTCGACCACGTCGAGGAGCAGTCTGACTGGGTCGAGCCATCGGTACCGCCCGCTTCTGTGGTCCATGACGAAACGACCGAAGTGGAAGCAGGGCACGACGAGGCTGGTGCTGCCGAGACCGACAGCGGGAACGCTGCCGACGACGAGCATTCGATTGGAAACCTGGAAGCTGCTGTGCCGGGAGGTGCCAAATGAGCGCGCTTTTGAGCCTCGCTGACGTCGAAGCCCTCCCGACTCCCAGTTTTGACTGGTTTGGGATTGCGCCGCCGGTCATTCTGTTCGCGACCGCTCTGGTCATCATCTTGATGGTCGCCTACAAGCACCGTCTCGGACTCGCGCCGTGGTTGCCGCTCGCGACGACCCTGGTGGGTATCGGCATCGCTGCGGTCTACACCGTGTTGTCGTGGGGCAAGGTCATCGATGGAGGTCCTTACACCACTGCTGGCGGTCTCGTCGATGTCGACGGTATGGGGATCTTCTTCACCGCCATCGTGTTGATTTGTGCAGCGATCGGTGCGTTAGTCGCTAGCGACTACCTCCGTCGTGAACGTCTCGATCAGCCTGAATACTTCGCTCTGATGCTCTGTTCCGCATCCGGTATGGCGTTGATGGCGACGGCGGCCGATTTGATCACCGTGTTTCTGTCGCTCGAGATTCTGTCGATCGCTCTGTACGTTTTGGCAGCGTATCGAAGCTCTGAGGAACCATCTCAAGAGGCTGGTCTCAAGTACTTCTTGTTGGGCTCGGTCGCTTCGGCCATCTTCCTGTATGGCATCGCGCTGATCTATGGGGCTGTTGGTTCGACCAACCTCCGGATCATCTCCGATACGCCCGTCGACAACGTGTTGTACCTGGCCGGAATCTCGTTGCTCATCGTCGGATTCGCGTTCAAGATCGCCGCGGTGCCATTCCATATGTGGACTCCTGACGTGTACCAGGGAGCGCCGACACCGGTCGTGGCCTTCATGGCTTCGGGGGCCAAGGTGGCGGCTTTCGCCGCGATGACCCGCACGATCGTGTTCGCCATGAACTACACGCGCTCTGACTGGCAGCCGATCTTGTGGGTGCTCGCCGTCGCATCGATGCTCGTTGGAGCCGTGTCCGCGTTGACTCAGTCGAACGTGAAGCGGATGCTCGCCTATAGCTCGATCGGACATGCCGGTTTCATCCTGATCGGCCTTCAGCTCTCGACGGGCGACGGCGTTGCGGCAACCATGGTGTATCTGTTGGCATATGCGGTCATGGTGCTTGGCACGTTTGGCGCACTGACCTACCTCAGCGGACCCGGTGACCGAGACACGAGCTTTGAGGATATGAAGGGTTTGGCGCGCCGCCAGCCGATGATGGCGGCACTCGTCGCGTTCTTCTTGTTCGCTCAGGCGGGTATCCCGCCGAGCTCCGGCTTCATGGCCAAGTTTGGCGTCTTCAAGGCAGCTGCTGACTCGGAAAGCTATGCACTGGTCATCATCGGTGTGCTGGTCGCTGTAATCGCCGCGTTCGCCTACCTGCGGGTGATCGTCGCGATGTACTTCCAGGACGGCGACGAGGACTCCACGCTCGGCCGGGTCCCCCTGGGACTTCGGGTCGGCGTCTGGGCCGCTGCGATCTTCACCCTCGTGATGGGTGTCCTGCCTCAGTTCGTGCTCGACCTTGCAGACAGAGCTTCGGTCATTCTCTGATCCGTACAATGGTGGTCGGACCGCGGCTCAGCTAGCCTCCCGAGGTCCGTAGTTCGGGGTGGGGTTCAGGGTGAGAAGGGGTTGTCGTGCGACTACGAATCTTTGGTCTGATAGTGCTGTTGCTTGCCGTCACCGCGGCATGTAGCGACGACAACGATGACGCTTCTGACGCGGACGCTGCGACGAACAGCAGCCTCGTCGCGAACGCCGATGGCAGTTCAGCGACAAGCATCTTGACCTCCGACGAGATCAAAGCTGGTGAGCTGTCTGGACAAGACTTCTCGAACGCGGACCTCGAAGGCGCCCGCCTTGCGCAGCTGAACCTGAGCAATACCAAATTTGTCGGTTCAGCCTTGCTGGGCGCCGACCTTTCCGGCTCAAATCTGAGCGGTGCGATTTTTGCTGGCGCCGACCTGACCGCCGCGGATCTCACAGGAGCCACGCTGGACGGCGTGAACTGGGGTAGCGACGATGTCGGCTGGGCGACCTGTCCAGACGGCACGAGCGCCAAGGATGGCGGTGGTTCGTGCGCGGACCATCTCGACGCTGCGGCAGGGCCAGAGGCAGAAACTCCGGCGGATGACGGTGCCGCTGAAAGCACCGCTCCAACCCAAGCGCCGACCGAGAGCGCAACAACCGTCGCCGACTCCGGGGAGTAGTTCGGGGCGTCGGCTGTATCGCAGCGGCCGAGCTCACGTCTCTGGGAGGAATGGACGGCTCAAGACGTGGCCGCGGGTGATCGGCGGTCGCTTGGCCGGAGGCGCATCGCCGCTCGTCACGAGCTGGCGCGCCGTGTGTCGGCCCTGTGCTTTGTGACGGGGCGCACCAAGTTCGTGCGCTTCGCGAAACGACACATATACTCGATCCGTTGTCCCTGCTGGAGGTCACCCCGGTGTCGTATTCCGACTTTTCCCAAGCGTATTTGTCGGTCGCAGTTTTCGTGATCGCCTCGGGCGTGATCATGGCCGCGATGCTTGGCGTGGGGCGTTTGGTCCGTCCGACCCGCCCACAAGACGAGAAGTATCTGTCATACGAATCCGGTGTTGACCCAGCTGATTTCTGGGGCGCCGCCAACGTTCGCTACTACCTGTACGGACTTCTCTTCGTCATCTTCGATGTCGAGGCAGCGTTCATCTTTCCGTGGGCAATTCAACTCGAAGAGTTTGGCGTATTCGGTTTGGTCGAGATGCTCGTGTTCATCGCGATCTTGGTGCTCGGCCTCGTCTACGCCTGGCGGAAGGGAGTGCTGAAGTGGGCCTCGTAGAGTCGGGAAAAATCCCCAAGCCGCTGACGTGGCTCATGAACTACGGGCGCAAGTACTCCCTGTGGATGTTTCAGTGGGGCCCCGCATGCTGCGCTATCGAGATGGCCGCAGCATTGGCCAGCCCCCGCTACGACATGATGCGGTTGGGGGTTATCCCGTTCCCTGCGTCGCCTCGTCAGGCCGACCTCATCGTGATCTCGGGCACGATCACCGACAAGATGGCTCCGGCGGTCCGTCGCTTGTGGGAGCAGATGCCCGACCCCAAGTACGTGATCTCGATGGGTGCGTGCGCCAACTGTGGTGGCCCCTACTGGGATTCGTATTCGGTGACCAAGGGAATCGACCAGGTGGTTCCCGTCGATGTCTACGTTCCGGGCTGCCCGCCGCGCCCCGAGGCGTTACTCGAGGCCGTCGTCATCCTCCAGGACATGATTCAGAACGAAGATATGGCAGCGCGCTGGCGTGGCCGCGGCGAGCCGATCGTGGTCAGTTGACCAAGGCTACGACCGCTTTGAGTTCGCGCACCGGGAGACACAGTGTCTGAGGAAACCATCGAAGAGATAGCGCCGGTCCCAGCCGATCACGATCAACTGATCGCTGAGTTCTCTCGCGCGCTCGGTGATGACCTGCTGAGCATTCAAAGCAACCAGGGTGATGTCGTCGCACGGGTCAGGCCAGAAGCGTGGGTCAAGGCTGCCCAGGTCGCTCGCGATGAACTCGACCTCGAGTATTTGTCGTTCATCTCGGTCGTCGACTGGATGCCCGCTCCGATTCCGCCGGGCACCAGCGACTCCGACACCTCCACACCTACCCAGCCAAGCGAGATGACCTACGGCGTCGGTGGCGGCGAGACTCGTTTTCAGATCTTCGCGTCGCTGCAGACCACCATGCCCGGTCGCCCGTCAAGTCTCATCGTCAAAGCCGACCTCGACAGCGAACACCCGCTCATCGCCACCTGGAGCGCTCTGTATCCGGGGGCCGACTGGCATGAGCGCGAGGCGATGGACATGTACGGCGTCACGTTCGCCGACCACCCCAATCCGCGAAAGATATATCTGCCTGCCGAATTTGAAGGCCACCCATTGCGCAAAGACTTTCCGCTGCTGGCGCGTGAAGTAAAGCCGTGGCCCGGCCTTGTGGACGTCGAGCCGATGCCCGGCGCAGGAGCTGATGACTGATGACCGACATACAGACTCCGATTTCCTATCCGCCCGAGATAGCGCGGCACCTCGCCGAAGCGCAGGTCAATGTCGAACTCCAGTCAGACGACATGACCCTGAACCTCGGGCCGCAGCACCCGGCGACGCACGGCACGCTGCGTATCATCGTGAAGTTGGACGGTGAACGAGTCGTCGCCGCAGAACCGGTGTGCGGCTACATGCACCGCGGCTACGAAAAGCTCACCGAGTACCGCAACTATCCCCAGATCACGACCCTCATCAATCGGATCGACTGGTTGGGTAGTTTCTCCAACGAGGTGCCGTTCGTTTCGGCCGCTGAGGAACTGATGGGTATCGAGGCGCCGCCTCGTGCCCAGTACATCCGGACGGTCCTGACCGAGCTGAGTCGGATTTCGACGTTCATCTTGTTCCTGGGCGAAATGGGCTTGCAGGTCGGTGCGATGACCGCAGCTTTCTATGGATTCCGTGACCGCGAGTACATCCTCAACCTCATCGAGACCGCGACCGGCGGCCGTTTTCACCCCAACTACAACCGCATTGGCGGTCTCAAGGAAGACCTCCGCGCGGTTGGATCGCCCAAACGCGTGAGGCGATGGGCCAGGTGCTCGCGAGTTGTGACCAGTTCGAAGACCTGGTGGCTGGCAACGAGATCTTTATCGCTCGCTGTAAGGACGTCGGCATCGTCCCCGCTCATATCGGGTTGGCCTACGGAATGTCAGGCTCGAACATCCGGGCGTCTGGACACGATTGGGACCTTCGTCGAGACGGCAAGCCCTACCTCGTGTACAACGAACTCGACTGGAAGGTCTGGACCCATCCCGATGGGGACAGCTTCAGTCGCTATTGGGTTCGGCTTCAGGAGTGCCGTGAATCGGCGCGCATGGTGCTGCAGATGCTCGACAAGATCCCTTCGGGCAAGGTCATGGCCAAGGTGCCGCGCATCATCAAGGTGCCCGAGGGCGAGGTGTGGACCCACATCGAAGGCACTCTCGGCGAGATGGGGTACTACGTGTATTCCAAGGGCGGAACGGGGCCCTTCCGTACCAAGATCCGCACAGCGTCGTTTTCGAATATCTCGATCTTGCCCTGGCTGCTCAAGGGCACGTACGTCCCTGACGTCGTGACGATCTTGGCCAGCTTGTACTTCATCCTCGGCGATATCGACCGGTAGGGGTGTCGTGGGGTTTGCGCAATGCGGTTTGAAAATGCTGGCATTCGGACCGGCAACGTCTGTCGGTGCTCGGCGACGTTGTTCGGTGACGAGCCGTCCATGTCCGATACTCAACCGGGAAGCATTCGATGATGAGCGGTGATCTTGTGCTTGGGGTCGACCTTCCCTGGGGCCTCGTATTGCTGATCAAGGGCCTGATCCCGCTGGCGCTGGTGCCGGCCGGTGCCCTCATTTTCGGGTACGTCTTCTTGATGAAGATGCTCTCCCACATGCAGAGCCGGCTGGGGCCGATGGAATCTGGTGGATTCCATGGCTGGTTCCAGCTCGTTGGTGACGGCATCAAGTTCATTCAGAAGGAAGACGTCTTCCCCGATGGTGCCGATAAGCGCGTCTTCGCGTTGGCGCCGCTCATGGTGTTGATGTCCACGTTCTTGATGTACGTGGTTATCCCGGCCGGTCCAGACCTGGTCGTCGAAGATCTCAACGTCGGGATCTTCTACGCGCTGGCCGTGTCATCGCTGTCGACCATCGGTGTGCTGATGGCCGGTTGGGCGAGCGCCAACAAGTACGCCCTGCTCGGTGCGCTCCGGTCCGTCGGTCAGCTGATCGCATACGAACTACCGCTGGTCCTCGCCGTTGTCGGCGTGGTCATTCAGGCCGGGACCATGAGCTTGCAGGGAATCGTTCTTGCACAGGCTGACGGGGAGATCTTCGGCGTCGGTGCGCTGGGGAATCCATTCATCCTTTCCCAGATCATCGGGTTTACGGTCTTCATGACCGCTGCCCAAGCCGAACTGGTCCAAACCCCTTTCGACATGCCCGTCGCTGAGTCAGAAGTCGTCGGTGGGTACCTGGTCGAATACACCGGTTTTCGGTTCTTGCTCTTCTTCCTTGGCGAATTTGGAACAGCCTTTGCGTACTCCGGGCTCGCAGCGACGTTGTTCCTTGGCGGCTGGTCATTGCCCGGGGTCGACGGTGACATCATGAATTGGCTTGGGCCGCTCGTGTTGTTTGCCAAGGTGATGCTCGTCGGGTTCGTCATGTTCTGGGTGCGTTTCACCTATCCTCGATTGCGAGAAGACCAGCTGCAGACCCTGGCATGGAAGTACCTCATTCCGATTGCACTGGTCAACATTGCGGTTACAGGTGTGCTGAAGGTGGTGTTCTAAATGGCCAAACCGAAGCTCCCTGGCCTTTTTACCGGTCTTGGGATCACGTTCAAGACGATGATGGACGGTGCGGTTACCGTCCAATATCCACATGAGCGAGAAGATCCGCCGACGAGGGCTCGTGGTGTCATCGCCCTGAAGGAAGAGAACTGCACGGCGTGCATGCTGTGTTCGCGGTCGTGTCCCGACTGGTGTATCTACATCGAAGGTCACAAGGAGAAGCGTCCGCCGCGGCGTGAGGGCGCCAAACCGCGTACCGTCAATATCCTCGACCGTTTCGATATCGACTATGGCCTTTGCATGTACTGCGGCATCTGTGTCGAGGTGTGTCCATTCGATGCGCTCTTCTGGAGCCCCTGAGTTCGAGTATTCAGCGCCAAAGATCGCCGACCTCTTGCACGACAAGTCGCGTCTGGGTGAGTGGATGCTGACCGTTCCACAGCCCGAGGCGCTCGAGGCCGGTGCGGATACGAAGGGGGCCAAGTGAACCTTTCTCCGCACGACGTCGCCTTTGGCATCATCGCTGCAGGCATGGTGATCGCAGCGATCGGTGTCGTAACGACCGACAACGTGATGCACGCAGCGCTGTTCCTGGTGATGGTAATGGCCGGATCGGCTGCGCAATACCTCCTCCTCGCCGCCGAATTCGTTGCTTGGGTGCAGGTCATCGTGTATATCGGCGCGGTGGTGATCCTGTTCTTGTTCGGCATCATGGTCACCCGTGCCCCCATGAGAGCAACAGCGTCGCAGACCAACTCACAACGGTTCGTCGGCGCGATCACAGCGCTCGGCCTCTTTGGATTGTTCGCGGCGATCGTGGTCGACGCCTATGAGCACACCCGGTTCGTGCCTGGTGATGCCGGTACGACCCAGGCGATCTCCAGCGAACTTTTCACCGACTTCATCGTGCCGTTCGAGTTGATTTCTTTGCTGTTGCTGGGAGCCCTGGTCGGGGCCGTCGCTTTGGCTCGGAAGGACTGAATACATGCAGATCATTCAGTTTCTGATCTTGGCCGCCTTCCTGTTTTGCGTCGGGGTCTATGGCGTCATCGTCCGAAAGAATTCGGTACTCGTCCTGATGAGCATCGAACTCATGCTCGCGGGGGTGAACCTCAACTTTCTGGCGTTCTCCGCAATGTTGAACGACACCGCTGGCCAGATCTTTGCTCTGTTCGTCATCGCCATCGCGGCGGCCGAAGTCGGCGTTGGCTTGGCGTTGGTGATCTTGATCTTCCGAGGTTTCGGTGTCAGCGACTTCAACGAACTCGACGAGATGAAGGGCTGATCACATGATCGAACACGCATGGATCATCCCGACGATTCTTATCGCCTCGTTTTGGCTGATCCTCTTCTTTGGTAAGCGACTGCCCAACAAGGGCCACGAGATCGGGATCCCCGCCGTCCTCACGACCTTTGTGATGTCGTGTGTGGTCTTGTTCCAGTGGGTCACGGGCGACCACTCATCTGCTGAGCCGGTGCGCGCGTCGACGACCTGGTTCGAGATTGGCGATGTTCAGATTCGATTGGGTGTCTCGATCAACGGGATGGTCGCCATCTTGTTGTTTGTCGTGACGCTGGTTTCTTCGCTGGTACACATCTTTTCGACCCAGTACGTCAAGGGCGACCGTCGCTACACCCAATACTTCGCAGCGCTCAGCCTGTTCACCGCTGGCATGTTGTTGATGGTCATGGCTGACAGCATCCTGTTGTTGCTGTTCGGTTGGGAGACCATGGGCCTGTGCTCGTTCATGCTCATCGGTCACTGGTTCGAGGAGCAAGCCAACTCCAACGCTGCGCTGAAGGCCTTTTTGACGACCAGAACCGGCGACATCGGTCTGCTGGTCGGCTTTTCGACACTGTTCTTCGCCGCTGGCAAGACCTTCGACATCGGCACCATCAACTCACTGGCCGCATCCGGGCTGATCGAGCATTGGCTGCTGCTCTTCGCTGCCTCGTGGATGTTGCTCGCCGTCGTTGGCAAAAGCGCCCAGGTTCCACTTCACATCTGGCTGCCCGACGCTATGGCCGGTCCCACGCCTGTCTCCGCCCTGATCCACGCTGCCACCATGGTCGTGGCCGGTATCTTCCTGGTCGCTCGAATCTTCCCGGTGTTCTTCTATGGCTTCGACATCGGAGCGGGTGGCATCAACCCGATCGCCCTCATCGGCACGATTACCCTGCTGGTCGGTGCCGCTATGGCCTTTGTCCAGCAAGACCTCAAAAAGGTCCTCGCCTACTCGACGATCTCTCAGCTTGGGTACATGGTCGCGGCCCTCGGCGTTGGTGCGTGGACTGCTGCTCTTTTCCACCTTTTCACGCACGCCTTCTTCAAGGCCTGCTTGTTCTTGGGTGCTGGCTCGGTCTCCGAGGGGGTCCACCACACCTTCGATATGCGCAAGATGGGCGGTCTGCGCAAGTACATGCCCACCACGCACATCACCTTCTTGTTGGCGACTCTGGCCCTGGCCGGTATCGCCCCCCTATCGGGGTTCTGGTCGAAGGACGAGATCCTCAACGGGGCCTATGCCGGTGGATACGACTTTGTCCTCATTCTCGGGTCCGTCGGTGCGTTCATGACCGCCACCTATATGGGACGGGCATACTTCAAGACATTCTGGGGTGACTACAAGGGGCACGGCACGCCGCATGAGTCGCCGAAGGTGATCACGGTACCGCTCGTCATCCTCGCCTTCCTGGCGGTCTTTTCAGGCTTTCTCAACGCCCCTGGTATTGAGAAGTTCAGCGAGTGGACCGAGATGGAAGTGCCTCTGGTCAACGCAGCTGGCGAGCCCCTTGTGTCACACGGCGAGACGCACTCCACCGAAGAAGGCACCACAACCCAAGAACATGGGTCAACCGAAGAACATGCCTTGTTCGATGGGGCCGCTGGGTCAGCCGGGTCAGCCGGTGTGACCTTGGCCAACCTTTCCACCTCGGCGGGGGCGAGTCTCAACGCCGATGGTGCGAACGGAACGGCCACATCGGTCGCCGATAGCGCATCGGATGTGACCGTGCGGACGGTGAGCTTCAACAACCTCGCTGCCGGACCCGAACTCGCAGCTGAAGACGCCGAAGGTCACGACGGCTATTTCATACCGCCGCACCACAAGTTCAACACCACGTTGGCGATCTTGACGTCGATACCAGCACTGCTCGGTATCGCTCTGGCCATTTGGATCTGGTACCTCGGGACGGCGCCTAAGGGAGTGCTGTCGAGGAACCGATTCCTGGCTTGGGTTGTGCATGTGGTCGATGAGAAGTTCTACTTTGACTGGCTTGCCCAGAATCTGGTGGTCAAGCCCATTAAGGGGCCGATCGCCCGCGGGTGTTACTGGTTTAACCAACATGTGATCGACACGATCGTCAACGGTATCGGCGTCTTCTTCGGTCGATGGATGGCCGCGGCGGCATCCTTCTTTGACCGCAATGTCATCGATGGTGCCGTCAACGGGTCTGCTGCCGCGGTGGGGGCCTCTGGCGAAGCGTTGCGGAAGGCCCAGGACGGCCACATCCAGCGCTACGCCTTGTTCTTGTTCGCTTCGGTGGGTCTGATCGGCCTCGCCGTGCTCGTACTGAGCTGAGGGAGACAGCAAACCATGAACGGATTCGAAGACTGGGCACTGACACTGCTGGTGTTCCTGCCCTTGGTCGGAGCCGCGGTGGTCGTAGCCATCCCTCGGAGCGAAGAGGGGCTTATCAAGATCGCAGCGTTGGGTTTCAGCGTTGCGACATTGGCAGTGGCTATCGGCGTCATCGCCGACTTTGACTTCGATAAGGGTGGCGACATCCAGATGGAAGTCAATAAGACCTGGATCAGCGTCATCAACGCCAACTACCACCTAGGCATCGACGGCATCTCGCTGCCCCTGTTGGTGCTGAGCGCGATCATCATCCCGCTCTGCATCATCTATTCGTGGAATCACTTCCCCGCGCCGCATAACCCCAAGGCCTTCTTGGCTCTGATGCTGATCCTCGAGACGGGAATGATCGGTACGTTCGCCGCCCTCGATCTGGTGCTCTTCTTCGTCTTCTTCGAAGTGGTTCTGCTGCCGATGTTCTTCATGATCGGCGTGTGGGGTGGCCCAGACCGAGAGTACGCATCGATCAAGTTTTTCCTGTTCACCATGTTCGGTTCGGCCCTGATGCTCATCAGCTTCTTGGCGGTCTACTTCTTGTCCGACCCGCACACCTTCAACATGCTCGAACTACAGCAGTCGGGCGCGCTCGACATCTCGCGAGCTACAGCCAACCTGGTGTTCGCTGGCATGTTTATGGGTTTTGCCATCAAGGTGCCGATGTTCCCGTTCCATACGTGGTTGCCGGATGCTCACACCCAGGCGCCCACGCAGGGTTCGGTCATCCTGGCGGCGGTGCTCTTGAAACTCGGTACCTACGGTTTTGTTCGTATCGCGATCCCGATTCTGCCGGGCGCCGCACACGATTGGGCGCCCTGGATCGGCCTGTTGGCGGTCATCGGCATCATCTATGGGGCGCTCAACTGTCTCGCCCAGACCGACATGAAGCGTCTGATCGCCTTCTCGTCGGTGGCTCACATGGGTTTTGTGATGCTCGGGATCGCCACCTTGACCGACATCGGTATCAACGCTGCGATCTTTGGGATGGTCGCCCACGGTTTGATCACCGGCATGTTGTTCTTCATCGCAGGAAGTGTCAAGGAGCGATACCACACCCTCGAGATGAAGCGGCTTGGCGGTCTGATCCTGCAAGCTCCTCGGCTCGGATGGCTGCTTGGGTTTACCTGTATGGCGTCTCTCGGACTGCCCGGTCTCGCTGGATTCTGGGGTGAGTTCCCTGCGATCCTTGCCGCCTATTCACCGGCCGCTGGGCTGAGTACCGAGGTGTTCCGCTCGTTCATGGTGGTCGCTGCGATCGGTACCGTTCTGGCGGCTGCCTATCTGCTGTGGATGTTGCAGCGGGTTGGTATGGGTCACATCCCCGATGAATGGAAGGACCACCGCATCGCGGACGTTCAGACCTCGGAATGGCTCGCTTGGGTGCCGCTTCTGGTCATGATCGTCGTCCTTGGTGTGGTCCCGGCGATCCTGATGGGAACGACCGACGATGCTGTGCAAGGCATCGTCAAGGTCATCGCAGCGGCAGGGAAGTGATCCGTGACGCCATCGCTTGACTATCACGCGCTCGCACCTGAGCTGATCGTCACAGCAACTTTGACGATCGTGCTTCTTGTCGACCTGTTCTGGGACCAGGTCGGCAAGCGTCAGGTTGCGCATTGCGACCATCGGCGTGCTGGCGGCGATGGTTCCGATCTTGACTCTGGCTGCTGACGGCACCGACCGGGTGATGCTGGGTGGGGCCTACGTCGTCGACGATTTCGCCTTGGTGTTCAAGGGCTTTTTCCTGTTGGCGTCCTATGTGACCATCTTGATGTCGATGGATTACATCGCCGACGGCGATTACAAAGAAGCCGAGTTTTACTTCTTGATGCTGATCTCTGTGGTCGGCATGATGGTCATGTCGTCCTCACGCGAGCTCATCACCATTTTTGTAGCACTGGAGACGATCTCGATTCCGACGTACCTGTTGGCTGGTTGGCGCAAACATGACGAGCGTTCGAGCGAGGCGTCGGTCAAGTACTTCCTATATGGAGCGCTTTCGTCGGCGGTCATGCTCTATGGCATGTCGTTTGTCTACGGGCTGAGCGGTTCGACGTTGCTGGCAGACATTTCGGTCTGGGCGGGTAACGGCGATATCGGCGTGATCGGTACCCTCGCGATCCTTCTCACCCTTGTCGGCTTCGCCTTCAAGATCAGCGCGGTGCCCTTCCACTTCTGGGCGCCGGACACCTACGAGGGTGCGCCGACTCCGGTCACCGCGTTCTTGTCAGTGTCCTCCAAGGCGGGCGGCTTTGTGGGCATGATCGTGTTGGTCTACGCGGCATTCGCGCCTGATCCAGCGGCCTGGCAGACCTTCATGTGGGTTATCGCCGCAGCTTCGATGACGGTCGGTAACGTCGTTGCCCTGCGTCAAAAGAACGTCGTGCGTATGTTGGCGTATTCGTCCATTGCCCAAGCGGGGTACATGTTGGTGCCTTTCGCAGTGGCACCCGATGGCGATACCGCCGTTGCCTTCCAGGCGACGATTGTTTACATCCTGATCTACGGGATCATGAACCTGGGCGCGTTCGCCTGTGTCATCGCGATTGCTCGACGGACTCGGTCAGCCAACATCGAGTCGTTCAGCGGCCTCTTTTATACGTCCCCGACGTTGACCGTGGCGCTCACAGCGTTCCTCTTTTCGCTGGCGGGCATTCCCGTTCTGGCCGGTTGGTACGGCAAGTTCGTGGTGTTTGCTTCGGTTTTGGACGCTGGCAACACGTGGGCGATCGTGCTGGGTGTCGTCGTCGCTGTGAACTCGGTGATTGCCTTCTTCTACTACGGCAACGTGTGTCGGGTGATGTGGTTCCACAAGCCCGTTGACGGCGATGCTCACCCGATCCGTGTGCCTGCCGCACTGCGTCTGGGCATTGCGTTGACGATGATCGGCACGCTGGTGGTGGGTGCCTTCCCGCAGTTAGTCGCCCATGTGAGCGATCTGGCGCCGTTCGCCCCGACCTTCGGCGGGTAGGCCCAACGGGGTAGCTGACGGCGGATCGGCGTGAATCTGGAACGAAGCGCAGATGGCGAGTACCGCTTTCTGCGCTTCGACCGTTTCATGGCCGAAGCGCTCTACGGGGTTGGCGGGTTCTTCCAGTCCGGCGGCCAAGCTGGCGGGTCTGACGGCGACTTTCTGACCTCTCCCGAGACTGGCGCGTTGTTTGGGCGCTTGTGGGGCAGGGCTCTCGACCGGTTCTGGGAAGAACTCGGTCGGCCCGATCCGTTCGTGGTCATCGAGGCTGGTGCCGGTGCTGGCACGTTGGCCCGTTCGGTTCTACGGTCGCAGCCTGAGTGCGGTTCGGCGTTGGCACTGCACCTTGTCGAAGCATCTCAGTCGCTTGCCGCGCTGGATCAGGCTCGTGCGCGTCTCGACCAGTTTCCCAACGTGGTCGTCCACCGGTCGATCGCGACGTCGCTGAGTACTTGCAAACGACGAGAACGGCTCGAACCCGCACCACCGACGATCACTGGGCTGCCGACGATCATCAGGCCGATGATCACTGGGCGACGATGACTGGGTTCGATTCTCAGGCCGACGATGACTGGAGCCGACGAGCACCGGCCCGTTGGTGAGGTGGCCTCCGATGTTCGAGCCCGTCCAGGCTGGGTCGACCCCATCGTCAGGGACCACGCCCTGTCTCGGTGGTGTTGTGGGAAGAAATGGAACTGCTACCGACAACCATCGCTCCATGTGGAGTAGTTTGGTGCCGGGGCGTTGGCAGCCGATGTGGGTGCCGCTCCGATCTGGGCGGCCTGGGCGGCCTGGCTCGAAGCGCTCACGCCATCGGACTTCAACCCAACCTGTCCCACTCCCGGTCGGGATCGAGGTGGTTGGCTGCAACATGCCCCTTGCGATGCGGCGCTGGATGTTGGGTCGAACTACGGCGCAACGCTGCGACAAGCGTCGGATACGGTGAATGGATGCAACTTCTACCGAGGGAACCATTCTCCACGACCTGGGTTCCGTTGCGTCCCGGGCACTGGGTTGATCTGCCAACGGACTGATGGCGACCTGTCGGAGCGTCACGGACTTGGTCCGCTCCCTGACCGGGATCGAACGGTGGTTTGCCGAGGTGGCGGCTTGGTTGCGGATGTCCGGGCGATGCTGCATGTCGAGCGACGGCGCACCGCTGGCGGAGTTCGAGGCTCGTGATGGGGAGTGGTTGCGGTCCTGACCGGGCTCAGGACGAGCTGACCAGCCTGGGAGGCGCCGGGTGCTGTTCCAGGTGCGCCGATGTGCCGACACGACCTTGTTCATTGCTCGGCTGCGGTGCGTACGCGCGGTCGCTCGGCGAATTCTGATGTCGATCACCAGTCGGACTGGCTGGTCGCTTGATATGGAGGCGCTGGTTGGGCAACGCGCAGCACTCGGATTCGACGGCAGCGATCGGCGCTGCTCGACCATCTGCGTTGCCGCAGTGTTGTGACTGAAGCTGGCTTGTTGATGAACCCCCAGGGCCTCGGGGCCTTCCGAGTGTTGACGACCAGCAACGAAGTCGGTCGGTAGCCGTTCCAAGCGACCTCACCCGCCGGGTGGCGGGACCTCTGGCGAGATGGCGGCTCGCCTGTGAGCGCTCGGCAGACCTGAACCGCTCGTGGTCGACGCAGAGGCCGAAATCCGTCAGTCAAGGTCGCAAACGTCTGGCGTCGGGGATGCGCCTTGGCTGCTGCGTAGATTTCGCCTGTCGATCGCCGCGTACGGCTGGGACCCAGAAATCGAAGGCTGGTCTGGTCGATCCGCTCGACCACGTCGTGGCTCTCGGCAAATTTTTGACGACTTGGGGGTGCCGTGGGTCCTCGGCGGTTCGCAAACCCCGAGTTCGCCGATATCCGAGCCCCGCTCAAGTCAAGATCTGGCGTGCGATGTCGCCGGGCGTGAAGTATCAAATCGTGCTCGACCTGAACCGCGACGTGGAACGTATGGCAGAGGGCGGCGTGCGTCAGCGATATCCTGACGCATCTGACCGCGAAGTCTTCTTGCTCGTTCAACCTGCCGCACCACCGGTCGAGTTTCAAAGCGATCTCTGTCGATCGGCGACGGCTGGGACCCAGCAGATCGAAGGCTGGTAGCCGATGGGTCCGCTCGACTCGAACGCCGCGATTTGGGTGCTCACCGAAGGACGTCCTTTGAAACTGTGGTGGTACCAGTGGGTCGGTGGCGTATCGGATCGTCAGTGGAATGACTGTTATCGGAGCCTTCGCGTCCAGCGCACTCGCCGTCTTGATGAGAAACGCCGCCGTGCCGATGCCGATCGCAACGGCCTTCGAACACTCCTCGACGAGGCAATTCGGCTGGCTGCTGGCTAGCCCTGCAGCGCACGATTTGCAGCGCCGTCGACGCAGGTGAGCCTCGTTCAACCGTGCTGCACCACCGGTCCAGTTTCGGCGGAGAACAGCAGCTCATTCGGGATTCTCGGTGACTAGACCGTAGCGACCAGATTGGGGATCGAGCGCCAGTAGGAGTGGAGGTACCGGACTCGATGACCCTCGACCATTTGGATGCTGAACTACCGGAGGATGTCTTCGATGCTTCGGGCGTCGTGGTGGTACCAGCTTGGCGGTGATGTTCGGAGTCGTCATGGAAGGAGGCGTTCGTCGGTAGGAATCAAACTGCAGCGTGCCGACTCGACATCGAGCGAAACGGCCCGTGCCGATGCCGATCGCAGCTGCCAAGACATGTCCTCGCGATGCTCTGGCTGGCTCTGGCGCCGGTTCTGCAGACGTTCGAATTGACGGCCGCGCCGCCGAGCAAACGTGGTCACGAGCCGTCAGCGTGACACTTCGGCGGAGAGCAGCGGTTGCGCAAGATTCTGGCGGTGACGCTGGGCCGCGCAGCGGCGCCTGTGCATGAATCTGAGCATGTCCAGTCTCCGGACGAGATTCGCGGATGCCGAACTACCGACTTCGGGATCGACTATGGGTGGCACGCTGCTCATGGCGACATGGCGAATGTGATTCTCAGGACGAAGATCGTGACCGAGGATGAGAATGGCGCGACTGGTCGCTGCGGGCGACATACGGGAAGCGTGGGGCCGCTGACAGCGGATCACGTTCATGAAGCCCGATCATCTATGTCGGAGGTCTTGGTTGCCGGTTCTGATCGGTGATCGAAGAATTCTTCGACGGCCGCTGTCCGACCGAACGCTTTCCGAAAGTTGGAGAGCGGTTCCGGTGGGTCGGGTTCTTGGCCGGCCGAACACTTGCGGCCCATCGGCCGTAACGATGGGCATGTCCGCCGACCGAGATGGTCTGACACGACTTCGAACATCGGGCCCACGCCATCGCTGTGGGTCGGTGATTCTGCTCATCGAGACCGAGGATGAGCGGTGGCCGCCGACTGGTCGCGGTCGTTTGATCTCACCTTCCGCTGATCAGCGGACCTGTGTTCATCAACCCGATCGCAGCTGGAGGTCTCGGTTGTTCTCGCTCGTATCGAAGACCTGGACGATGCCCTCCGACCGAACGACTTTCGTCGACTCGAGCTCCGTGGGTCGCCGGGTGCCTGGCTGAAAGGCATTTGCGGCCTATCGATGCAACGGTGGGGACGCACCTCGAGTCTGCCCGACTTGAACATCGGAGCCCACAGGCTGTCGGTCAGCTACGGATGCTCCGTGGTGAGAGATGAAGCTCTGATTGCGGTTCGTTGCGGCCCGCCGACTTGATCGCACGGGTTTCCTCGATGCCGCTGCTGTGTCGTCGACTTCGTATTCGCAGGCTGGTTTTCCGCACGAGACGGAGTTCGTTTCCACATTTCGTTGGCTTCTCGCGCTTTGCGCAGCTGGCGCTCAGAGGGTCCTGGGGCTGCTGAGCGTTCTGACGATTCGTCGTGTGCAGAAGGAGGCTGAACTTCCTGACTTCGTCAACTTCGGGATGAGCCGTGGTGGAGATGGAGTTGCGATGGCAGTCGCGGCCGGTCAACTGAAGACACCAGGAGCGACCCAACCCGAGCCGAGGACGCATGAGCACGCTCGTATTCGTACGGGAAGCGGCCTGCACGACCGGTAGGACGGGAGTTGGCGAGTACATTTTTGAGGTCGCTCTGTGACGTCGAGAGAGACTGGGCGAAGCTGGCGTGGTGAGATGGTCGCCGGCAGTTCTTCTGATGTTCGTTTCGGTCACGCCAGTGCTCAAGCGTTTTGAACGAAGAGTCGTGTGTGCGGACGCCGCTGAGCTCCCAGGACATCTCCATTGAAAGAAGCGACCACTTGTTCCAAGAGTTTGATTGCGTCGTTGGTGCGGCCTGCTGACTGATAGGAGTTGGCGAGGTTTGCTCGTGTGGGTGAGGGTGTCGGGGTGGTTGGTGCCGAGGATGTGTTCGCTGTCGGTGAGGACTTGTTCGAAGAGTTTGATTGCGTCGTTGGTGCGGCCTGCTGACGGTAGGAGTTGGCGAGGTTTGCTCGTGTGGTGAGGGTGTCGGGGTGGTTGGTGCCGAGGATGTGTTCGCTGTCGGTGAGGACTTGTTCTTGGAGTTTGATTGCTTCGTTGGTGCGGCCCGCCGACCGGTAGGAGGCGGCGAGGTTTGCTCGTGCGGTCAGGGTGTCGGGGTGGTTGGTGCCGAGGATGTGTTCGCGGTCGGTGAGGACTTGTTCTTGGAGTTTGATTGCGTCGTTTGGCCTGACGCAGAGGCCCCGCCGACCAGTAGGAGGTGGCGAGGTTTTCTTGCTGCAGGGTGTCGGGGTGGTTCGTGCCGAGGAGGCGCACCGCTGTCGGTGGTTGTTCTTCGGTTTGATTGGTTGGTGCGCCCGATGACCGGCGTGAGGTGGCGAGGTTTGCTCGTGCGGTTGTTCTTGGGGTGGTTGGTGCCGAGGCGTTCGCGGTTGGTGCGGATTGCGTCGTTGGTGCGGCCCGCCGACCAGTAGGAAGCGGCGAGGTTTGCTCGTGCGCGCAGGGTGTTGGGGTGGTTGGTGCCGAGGATGTGTTCGCGGTCGGTGAGGACTTGTTCGAAGAGTTTGATTGCGTCGTTGGTGCGGCCTGCTGACTGATAGGAGTTGGCGAGGTTTGCTCGTGTGGTGAGGGTGTTGGGGTGGTTGGTGCCGAGGATTTGTTCGTGGTCGGTGAGGACTTGTTCTTGGAGTTTGATTGCTTCGTTGGTGCGGCCCGCCGACCGGTAGGAGGTGGCGAGGTTTGCTCGTGCGGTGAGGGTGTTGGGGTGGTTGGTGCCGAGGATGTGTTCGTGGTCGGTGAGGACTTGTTCTTGGAGTTTGATTGCGTCGTTGGTGCGGCCTGCCGACCGGTAGGAGGTGGCGAGGTTTGCTCGTGCGGTGAGGGTGTTGGGGTGGTTGGTGCCGAGGATTTGTTCGTGGTCGGTGAGGACTTGTTCTTGGAGTTTGATTGCGCGTCGTTGGTGCGGCCGCGGACAGGTAGGAGGTGGCGAGGTTTGCTCGTGCGGTGAGGGTTTCGGGGTGGTTGGTGCCGAGGATTTGTTCGCTGTCGGTGAGGACTTGTTCTTCGAGTTTGATTGCGTCGTTGGTGCGGCCCGCCGACCAGTAGGAGGTGGCGAGGTTTGCTCGTGCGCAGGGTGTCGGGGGTGGTTGGTGCCGAGGATGCGTTCACAGTCGGCTGTCACACGCTCGCAGAGCTGTATGGCCTGGCTGTTGAAACCGATCTTTCGGAGCAAACTGCCGCACCACAATCTGGTGGCTCCAAGTTCGATCAAGAAGCCGTCCGACGACGGACTCCAATTCAGAGTATTCAGCGTCTCGACGATCCACGGTGGAAGCGTTTCCGGTCGACGATGGTGGTCAGTGGCGCCCTGTGCGTGGGGTTCGATTGCGGCGTGAATCGCTCGATACCGGTCCTCAAGTGTCTCTTGACCTGCATCGCCTGTCGCCATCGCTTCGACGGTCACCTCCCGCAAGAGCGGATGCATGGTGAGCGCAATGTCACCGCGCTCGCGGGGTTCCTCGATCAGGTTGAACGCAAGTAGCGCGGTGAACGTATCGGCTCGGTCGAAGCTGGACATAGGTGGTAGTGCGATGGCGAGCGCATCGTCCGCGATCGAACGGTCAGTGCCGGTCGGGTTCATGAGCGCCAGCAGCTGCAGCAGCAGTTCAGCCTGTTCGGCTGCCTCGACGGCTGCCCGAAGGCTCATGTTCCAAGTGGTCCAGACCACCGCCTTGTCTGGACGACGGGCGAGGGGACCGTCACCCCATCGGCTAAGAACCTCTCGCATGGATGATTCGTAGACCCCTTCAAAGACGGCAAGCCCAAACTGCCCTTGGTGGACGAGTGACCCGATCTGGTTGAGCGCAGGGGCAGACCGCCCAGCCGGGCGGCAACCTGTTTGGCCTGTTCCCAATCTAGGTGCGACTCCCAGCGTTCATCATCTTCCACAAACGCGGCGTCATCATCGCCGGCGATGCGCCTGAGCAGAACCTTGGCGCCGGTCGCGTCGTCGAGCGCTTCAATATCAATCCGTTTAAAGCCGCGATCGACCCAACCGAGGTCGTATCGAGTGGTGACCAACGTGCACACACCGCCCGACGTCGGTTTGTAGGGGTCGACATCGGCGGGGTCTTCCACGTTGTCGAACACCAGCAACGCAGGCAGGCTGAGCCGTTCGAAACCTCGCTTGGTCTGCTCGACTTTTACGATCGGGTCGTCGTCTGTCCGGCACCAGCCGAGTTCGGCGCCGAGCGCTGCGTAGGCGGTATCCACGGCGACGAGGCGTCCACCCTCAACGGCCTGGTCAGAGCCGTCTGCTTCCGGCGAGTCGTGGTCGCCGCGTTGCATATCAAACCAGGCCACCACGGCGAACGAGTCTTGGTGACGGTGCACGTACGTTTCCGCGAGCGCTGTCTTTCCGATACCGCCGGTTTCCGCCAAGACCGCACCTGCCGTCGTACCGACGATGGCTGCCCCTTGCGAGTCAGCATCGGTCAGCGTCCGGTGAAGGACGCCAACTCGGTCGAACGACCCTGGAAATAAGGTGGCTGTTCAGGAAGGTGAAACAGGTAGGGGTGGTCGAGCGACAGCTCGATGCGCGCCTCGGCGTGCGGTCTGGCCAGCAAGTCGTCGAGTTTGCGCGTGTGACGCGCTGCGGCGACCGCTGACTGTTCGTTCGCCAACGCCTGGGCTAAACCACTCAACGGCCCGTTCGCGGCCAGGTTCTTGTTTATTGCTGTTCGGAAGGCCGCCAAGATCGCGTCCGCCATCGCCGGTACCGTGATCTGCTCCCGACGATCTTCGGGGAACCAGGCACGGGCCGCAGACTTGTTTGGGCCTTGACCTTCGATGGGTTCGAAGAGCGGCTCGATCAGAACGACGAAGGCCTCCCAGAGCGACAGTGCGATCGGCCCGTAGTCGCGGTCCTGTCGCCAAGTTGCCAAGTCGTCCGATGCCGCATCGTTGACCGCTGGGGATTGAACCCGATCCGCCGTGAGGTGCTCACGGATTGACGCGACGGCAAAGTCGACATCGGCTCCCGAGCGTTTGCATGGCTTGTTCGACCGCGGAGACGAGGCAGGCGTCAAAAGCCTTCTGGGATTCCTTGCCCGTCACGAGGCTAGCCGTCCGTTGCCAAACGCGGCTCTCCGCGGACGTTCGAGCCTTCTCGCCAATAGTGCGGAGGACGTATGAGCCAAGTCCTATCGTTATCGGGTCGGGCATGGGTACACCTGGTCGCGTTGATGTGGGGGACTCGGTCGCTCATCAGGCGGCATCGAAGACCTACCGACGCACACAAACGGACAAGCGACAACCGATTGTGCCAAAAGGTGTCGCACATCGCCAAGAAGCGACGTTGGTATGTCGCCCGGCGCTACTGCGGCGGACCGGTTCTGTGGTGGCAGACGCCTTCGGCCCGTGTCCGCCGAAACGTGGGAGAGTGGCAGACCGTGGAGTGGCCCATTGGCTTGAGGAGGATCGTGCCGGACAAGACGACGATTTTGATCAGTGGGAGGGACATGCCGCCAGCGGCTCGGCGTAGCGCTGTTTGACCTGGACGGGCGTGATCGCAGATGCGGCGAATCGGCAGGGTTACATCCGCCGCGCCGAACCCGATTGGGAAGGGTTCTTTTGGCCTGCGGTACCGATACCGTCGTGCCCGGCGCTAAGGCGCTGATCGACGCTGTCGACCCGGCGATGTCGCTCGTCCTCCTCACGGCCCGACCGGCGACGGTACGGGCTCAGACCGAGCGGTGGCTGGCCGAACACGATATTCGCCACGACGTCCTGCTGATGCGTCCCTATGGCGACTACACCGCGTCGACCGACTTCAAACGAAGCGCCGCGGCCGAGCTGCTCAAGCACGGCTTCGAGATCGCCATCAGCGTCGAAGACGATCCCCGCAACGTCGACATGTTCCGTTCGCTCGGCATCCCCTGCTACTACGTGCACTCGGGCTACTACGAGAACGGGGCTCCACGCTCAAACGAACGGGCCAGCACTCACCGATTGAGCGGCTCCCGGGTTAGCAGTCGGCAGGCCTGCGTTCTGCCCCTTGCCCCGTCGAAGTGCTGGCCTGGTCTGCGCCTGATCTCACAGGGGAGGGCCATCGGCAAGGTGGCGATGACCCGGCTGCCGCGGTCGTAGGTGACATAGTTCCAGGCCCAGTTGACCAGCACGTTGGCTCGATTGCGGAAGCCGATCAGCATCACCAGATGCAGCACCAGCCAGGCCAGCCAGCCAGCCGAGCGGTCCCGAAAACGTCATCCCGTTCGGCAGCTGAGCGACCGCGGCGTTGCGCCCGATGGTCGCCATCGAACCCTTGTCGTGATACTCAAACGCGGTCCGGTCAAACCGCAGCATCCCGCCGTCGACGTCGCCGCTGATCATCGCCGCCGCATGTTCAGCCGCCTGCATCGCCACCGGCGCGACTTGGGGAAGCAGATCACCTGAGCCGCCGTCACCTCGCGCGGCTGCCATGTCGCCGACGACGAACACTTCGGGGTGGTCGGGTAGCGAGCCATCGGCCTCGACGATCACCCGGCCACCTGGGCCCAGTTCGCCTAGCGCCGCTGCCAGCGGGTGGGGCCGTACTCCGGCTGCCCACACGAGGGTTTGGGTGGGGATACTGCCGCCTCCCACCAGCTCGACCGACTCCGCGGTCGCCGACGCAACCGCCGTGTTCAACAACACCTCGACCCCTTGGGCTTCGAGCGCCCTTTTGGCATTGGCCGACAGTGACTCTTTGAAGCTGGGCAAGAGCCGCGGGCCCGCCTCGACCAGCACGACCCGAGAGCGATGCACGTCGAGGTCAGGAAAGTCTCGGGACAACACCTTGTGGAACAGCTCGGCCATGGCTCCGGCGAGTTCGACACCGGTCGGTCCGCCACCTGCGATCACGACCGTCAACGCGCTCTGTGCATCCGCATCAGGACGAGAATCGGCATGTTCAAACTGTTCGAGCACGTGGGTGCGCACCGCCAGGGCATCGCCCAAGGATTTGAGGCCGAAACCAAACTCTTGGACACCAGGGATGTTGAAGGTGTTCGTGACAGCACCGCAAGCGACGATGAGGTGGTCATAGCCAATCGTCTGGCCCGATGACGTCAACAGGATCCGGTTCGCCAGATCGACGTCGGACACGTTCTCCATCAACACGCGGGCATTGCGTTGGCTTCGGACGATGCCCCGGACAGGAAAGCACACGTTCTCGGCATCCAGACCGGCGGTTGCCACCTGATAGAGGAGTGGCTGAAAGGTGTGGTGGTTCCGGGCGTCAACGATGACCACTTCGACCGGAGCGTCTTTGAGCTTCTTGGCGGCTGCGAGCCCGCCGAACCCAGCCCCGATAATGACGACACGATGCTTGTGGGCGGTTGCGGGTACGTGAGCCTCCGTCAAGGTTTCTCCCGCTCGGTTTGGCGCTGTGGCGGACCTCGCGCTCGCTGCAGCTCCGGTCGGCTGGGATTCGTGCGCGTTGCGGTGACGCAGGTCGGCGCTAGCAAACTTCCGGCGCATTGAGGGCATAGGGTGACTCCGCTGGTGCTGTCAGGGCTGGTTGGGTCGTACCCGATCTGGGGTGTCCCGAATCCGCCTCGGGTGGTTTGGCTGAATTGGTCGGTCGGGCCGAACCTGTTGGTTTGGTCGACCTCGTTGGTTTGAACGGTGTAACAGTCCGGTCGCCCCTGGTGCTCGGTGGTGTGGTCATCGAATTCCAGTTGGCTTGCGCATCAGAGCGGGACCCCCAATGACCAAGTACCACGCAAAATTTCCGGTGGGGGTGATGTTGTATCCGGTGGTCGGGCGCGATACCTTCTCGCACCGTTAGCAGTCGGGCGTCGAGAGTGCTAACGCCGACGCCGACACCCACTATCCAACCACCCTGTGGAGGACTGTCGATGAACCTTCAGCCCCTCGACGATCGTATCGTCGTTCGCCCCTCGGAAGCCGAGGAAACCACCGCCAGCGGTCTCGTGATCCCTGACACGGCAAAGGAAAAGCCCCAGCAGGGTGAAGTCCTCGCCGTGGGTCCGGGTCGTCGCGCCGACCAGACCGGCGAGGTCATTCCGATGGACGTCGCTGTGGGCGACACCGTCATCTACTCAAAGTATGGCGGCACCGAGATCACCTTTGACGGTGAGGACGTCTTGATCCTCAACGCTCGCGACGTGCTCGCAAAGATCGGCTAACAAACCGATCTCGGAGAGTCCTGGCCGCGGTCCTCGAGGCCCGGCCGGAGACACCGAACTCTGTGAAGAATCGGTCGGCGCCTACCCGCTGACCTCGAAAGAACAAAGGCTTACATACCAATGCCCAAGATTCTTAGTTTCGATGAAGCGGCCCGTCGGTCGCTCGAGGCGGGCGTCAACGCCCTCGCCGATACGGTCAAAGTGACGATCGGCCCCCGTGGACGCAACGTCGTTCTCGACAAGTCCTACGGTCCGCCCACCATCACCAACGATGGTGTCACGATCGCCAAAGAGATCGAGCTGGAAGACCCCATGGAAAACATGGGTGCGCAGCTGGTCAAAGAAGTCGCCACCAAGACCAACGATGTCGCTGGTGACGGCACGACCACCGCAACCGTCCTGGCGCAGGCCCTCATCCGTGAAGGGCTGCGCAACGTCGCCGCTGGCGCCAACCCGATGGGTCTCAAGCGCGGCATCGAAGCCGCCGTCGCCGCCGCGGTCGACTCGATCCAGGGACAAGCCCAAGACGTCGAGGACAAGGACTCGATCGCCGCTGTCGCAGCGATCTCGGCCGCTGACCCTACCGTTGGTGAGATCATCGCCGATGCCATCGACAAGGTCGGCAAAGACGGCGTCGTCACGGTTGAAGAGGGCCACTCGATGGGTCTCGAACTCGAAACCGTCGAGGGTATGCAGTTCGACAAGGGCTACATCTCGCCTCACTTCGTGACCGACCCCGACCGTATGGAATGCGTCCTCGAAGACCCATACATCCTGTTGGTCAACCAGAAGATCGGCTCGATCAGCGATCTGCTCCCCGTCCTGAGAGAAGGTCATGCAGTCGGGGCGTCCGCTGCTCATCGTCTCTGAAGACGTCGAGGGCGAAGCGCTCGCAACGTTGGTCGTCAACAAGATCCGTGGCACGTTCAACTCTGCTGCGGTCAAGGCGCCTGGCTTTGGTGACCGCCGCAAGGCAATGCTCCAAGACATGGCGATCCTGACCGGCGGCCAGGTCATCTCCGAAGAGATCGGCCTGAAGCTCGACACGACCACACTCGACATGCTGGGCCGTGCCCGCAAGATTGTCATCACCAAAGACGACACCACGATCGTCGAAGGCGCTGGCAGCGAGACTGATGTTGCTGGCCGCGTCGCTCAGATCAAGCGTGAGATCGACGAGACCGACTCCGACTGGGACCGCGAGAAGCTCCAAGAGCGCCTTGCGAAGTTGTCCGGCGGCGTTGCCGTCGTCAAGGTCGGCGCCGCCACCGAGGTTGAGCTCAAAGAAAAGAAGCACCGTATCGAAGACGCTCTGTCGGCGACGCGGGCTGCGATCGAAGAGGGCATTGTCGCTGGTGGTGGAACGGCACTGTGCCGTGCCCGCAAGGATGTCGAGGAAGCCGCTGCGAAGCTGGCCGACGATGAGCGCACAGGGGCCACCATGGTCGCCACCGCTCTGACCGAGCCGCTGCGTTGGATCGCTCAGAACGCTGGTCTTGAGGGCTCCATCTACATCCGTGAGGTCATGGAAGCGACCGGCAACGTTGGTCTCAACGCTGACACCGGTGAGCTGACCGACCTGGTCAAGGTCGGCGTGATCGACCCGGCCAAGGTGACCCGTTCGGCGCTGCAGAACGCCGCGTCCGTTGCGGCGATGCTGTTGACGACCGAAGCGTTGGTCGCCGACAAGCCCGAAAAAGCCGACCCAGCAGCTGCGGCCGCCGCTGCAGCTGCAGGTATGGGCGGCATGGGTGGCATGGGCGGCATGATGTAACGAACGCTCTTGCGTCGCTAACCCACGAATACAAACGAAGGGCGGCGGGCACATGCCTCGCCGCCCTTCGTCGCGCCCAATCCCGCCCCGGACACTGGGCGGGTGCCCGATTACCATGCGGGGCATGGCACTTGGGCCGCGAGGCGGCGACCAGATCATCCCGCGGCCACCCGACGTCGTTGTCGGCGCGCCACCTCCGTGGTCGAGCCTGGTTTCACTTCCCGATCTGTCATGGAACAGTGTCGCTGAGCGGGTTCAGTCGTTCCCGCCAGGGGCGCCCCCAGAGTTCGCAGTTTCAAATTCGGCGGATGCTGCGGTGTTGGTGGTTCTCATGCCATCGTTGAACGGCACGACAGAAGTCGTGTTCACTAAACGACCTCAAACGATGAAGCAACACTCAGGTGAGATCTCGTTCCCCGGGGGGAAAGTTGAGCGTGGTGAGTCGTGTAGTGATGCCGCACTCCGCGAGGCACACGAAGAGGTGGATCTGATGCCTCAATCTGTCCAGCTTGCCGGACGGCTCGATGCGCTCTCCACGGTCGCAACCGCATTCACGATCTATCCCTTCGTCGGGCTGGTCAAGGAATCGGTCACACTGACACCGCATCCTGCGGAAGTAGCGTCAATACTTCGAGTCGGTGTCGATGAACTCCTTCAAGAGGGTGTGTATCACCAAGAGGTTTGGCAGGTGGCGGGCCACGAATGGCCAATGCATTTCTATCTCCTCGAAGGTGAGACGGTGTGGGGTGCCACAGCCGCCATCCTCACCAATTTCCTTGGATTGCTCACCGGTACCAGGCCACCCGCGGGGAGGCCGCCTCTTACCGATCGATGGATGATCGACTGACACCCTGGCGACCGACCCTCCGTCCGCTGCGACAGTAAGCGAGGGGGTTGCCGCCCTCATCCGTGCGTCATCGGCAAATCGGTCGGTGACGGTGGGTCGGGGTGATCTGCTGGCGCTTCGGTGGCGTCGGTCGGTGGCGTCGGGTCGTCACCGACTGTGTGGGTCATAGGAACGGTTCCCTCGTCGCCATCGCCGCGCTGTTGCGCCTCCTCGTCATGGGATGCTTGATCGTTGGATGCGTCTTGGGTCTTTTCTTCATGGTCGCCTGCATCCTGATGGTCGGTGTCGCCCTTTCGGATGCGGCCGCGCTGGATTGAACCATCCTCGGTGCCAACCACGGCATGCCCGTCAGAGTCCTCACCACTTTCGACGAGGGCACGTCGATCCACGGCCGGTCGTCCGGCGAGCGCGGCGTTTACCTCCGCTCCAAAGATCACCGCGAGGTTGGTGAGGTACAGCCACATCAAGAGCATGACCAAGCCTGCCATCGCTCCGAAGGTCTCACCGTAGGTGCCGTAGTGATCGGCGTAGTACGAGAAACCGAAAGCCACAAGAATCCAGGTCAGCATCGCTGTGACCGCACCGGCGGTGATGTACTCAAAGTCTTCGCCGGTCCTGTCGGGGCCAAAGCGGTAGATCACCGACAGGCCGACGAGCATCCCGAATCCCAGAAGGACCCACCGCGCGAGCCGGACGACCGTTCGTACGCTGGTGCTCAGATCGAGGGTATCGAGCAGGGACGGCAATGTGGCGATGAGCGCAGTCGCAGCGACCATAGCGAGGATGGCCCCAATCGTCAGGAGCAGCGCAGTACCGCGGAGCTTGAAGAACTTTCGCCGCTCAACCCTCCCGTACGCGGTGTTGAGAGTAGTCATGAGGTTCTTGAGCGCCCCAGAGGCGCTCCACAGGGCGAGTGCGACCGTCACAATGGCGATGGGTCCGAGTCCTTTGGTGGTCGCGATACCTTCGAGTTGACGGGTTACCAGACTCGCTGCATCGCTCGGCATCGACTCGGTGAGGTCAGCGATCTGGTTTTCGAGGTCCGCAGGATTGAGCCAAAGACCATAGATGGAGATAGCTGCGACCATCGCAGGAACGAGTGCCAGGAAACTGAAGAAACCAACACCAGCAGCGGCGACGGAACCGTTGTCGGCCCCGAGGTTCTTCACTGCGACCCCGAAGGCCGCCACGAACTCTTTAACCCTTGTCACCACATTCTCCCCGCTGTCCGTGTCGAGAGATACTTATCACGTCAGGTCGGAAGAATCGGCCAAAGGGTTCGCCCCACACCGGCGTCGGTTGGCGATGACAAACCCGAAAGAATTGTCATTCCCGCCTGTCGGAAAGGCAGTTGTGTCCCAGATCAGGGCTTTCTTCGTCGTCTGTTCTGGTGAGCGGAAGGGCGGCCGCGGACTCAAACTCGGAGTCGGGGATTTTGCCTCCTGAAGCGAGGAAGGGCCCGATCGAATCAGCCCCGTACGCCAACAGGAACAGCTGGCGATAAAACAGGCTCGTCGCCTCATCAGTCCGCCGTTGACTCGGGGGTGAGAGCACGAGTTGTTCAATAAAGTGAATGCCAAAATGGACCATTGCATCCGAGACGACCAGGGTGTCTTCCCACGACCAATCTCGGATCCTGGTCTTGGCCTTCAACTCGCCCGCGGTCTCGAGGGTGACCCGCCGGATGCCGTCGCTGATGGCGACCTGGATTCGTTCGCGTCCGCTACAGCGTTCTCGGGCCACGAAGATCATTTGCGGGCGGTACCTGGCGGCAGCCTCAGAAAGGCTTGTAGCGATCGTAGCGATGACGGCAGGGCCGTTGTCCTGGTTGAGGTTCGCTAGTCCCTCCCGTACAGCCGATGCGAGCTGGCTGACCGCCTCATCGACGAGTACTAGGCCAATGTCATCGAGGTCGGTGAAGTGGCGATAGAACGCGGCCGGGGTAATGCCGACCGCGGCGGTAAGACGGCGAATGGAAAGCCCGTCCAGTGACTGCCCGGTGAGCTCGTCGAACGCTGCAGCAACCAGTGCCGTGCGTGTTTCCTGTTTGTTCCGTCGACCTGGCAATGGTTGAGGCACCCCCTTTTTCCGATCTTGCGGATCACAAACCACAGTCGGTGGCGCCGCTGGGCCTGGATGTTACTTGGTGAGCTCGAAAGGTTGCCTGCCTGGCCTCATGTGTGTTGCTCGCAACGCAAGTCAAACGATCACAAGTGGCATTCTGCCGGTATACGACTAGTTACGAAGTTTGTGTATGGATGCTGCCTCTACTCGGCCTCGCTGAATTGGTTCAAGGAACCGAGGGGTCCCTGGCCGTCTGGCATTGATTCGATACAGCATTGATATAGCAAGGAAAATGCCGTGTAAAGGCGCAGCGCAACGGCACATTCTCGGCCGGGAGTGGATTGAGCGTCCTTGATGTTCTATTGACGATACGTAGATATCTTTCTAGTATCACTATGTTTACTAAAGTGATTGCGCCGTCGAACCGAACCGCAGGGGTATCGAGGCTCGACACGCGTCTGGGGAATTCGAGGGAGGCTCGAAAAGGATGAGACAGCGACCGGTTGGAAGTTCGCAATCTCGTAGAGGTGGTTACCTGGCGATCATCGCGTCGATGCTCGTGCTGGCTGCATCGCTTGCCGTGCTGCCAGGCGACTGGCCGTTTGAACGATCAGAGGCTGGGGCGGTGGGTAACGTCGCTCCGACGGGTGAAATCGGATCGACGATCGATGGTGTTCCGGTCGTCGGGCCTGGCGGGGTTCCCGGAGCGAACGCCTGGTTTCGAGCCGACTACGGCTATGTCGCCGGGGTGTGGCAGAACTTGGCCGACGCCGCCAACGACACGCGCGCGCGCCTGACGGCATCCGACGCTCCAGGCCGCTGATGCGACGACCAACTGGAACCCGTCGCTGCAGATCGTGCGATCACAGCATCAGTGGCTCGAAACCATCAACGCAGTGTCAATACCACCCGATATGTCGCACCCGGTCCCGCGGTGATCGGCAGTTCTGCGGTCTACACCGTTGCGAGCCATACCGGCTACCAAGGGCATTGGTGGGCAGACCTCACCTATGTCGGGCCGCGCGACGGCTCTGGCGACTACGACGATTGGAGCGTTCTCCACGTCGACTGGATCAATCAGGGCAACAACCGAGTCGGCAACGCCGAGCCCTGTTCAGTGCCTGAATGCTGGGCCGCTCCCGGCGCTCCCGGCGGCGCCTACGGCAACGCCGACTTCTGGAATCGTGAGGGCTACAACGCCGACCTCTCAGACTCCAACGGAGTGAACGACGTTGAATATGCCACGACGGTCACCGGCCAGTCGCAGATCTACGGCGTCGAGTTCACCCCCGATGTCCTCAACGACATCGAGATGAAGCTGAACGGCAGTACCGGAGTGCTCGGCGGCGACCGGTTCGTGCCAAGTCGTCCGGGTGGTGTGATGGCGAGCGCGGAAAAGGTACTCGGCATTGGCGGCTCGCTTTATCAGCCCGAGAACTGGGACGGCAACGTCACCGAGGTCGTGCATTTTCCTAGCCGTCTGACTGCCCAACAGGCCCAACAGGTCGAGTCGTACCTCGCGATTCGCTCAGGGGTAACCCTGCGCAACTCCTCTGGGGCCGGACAGTACGACTACATGCTTTCCGACGGGGTGACCGTCATTTGGGACGGTACGACGAACGCCACATACCACAACGACGTGTTTGGTGTGGCCACGGACTACGCGTCGGCGTTGCAGCAGAACAAGTCAACATCGCAGAGTTATCAGTACCTGACGATCGAAGCGACAACCGCCCCGACCAACCTCACCGGTTCGATGTTCGGAAACAACGGTCTGGATGGTACGACGCCCTATTCGTCCACTGTGCTGACGCCGAACGACGCGCAACGTATGAACCGGGTCTGGAAGGTGGCAGACGCCGACGGACTGGGCGACGTGATCATCACACATGTCGGACAGGACGCATTTCTGTACGACGCTGGCTGCGACGGTGTCTTTGAGACCGAGCTGGCCATGGTCGACGGCTCGATCACCTACGACCTGGTCGACGGTTCATGCTTCACCTTTGGGTCGTCGAGTTTTGCTCCTGGCGGCGTGTCCGCCGGTTTGCGTGCCTGGCATCGAGCTGATCGAGGCACTCTCGCCAGCGGAGTGCCGGTCGCCGACGGTGGCAACGTTGCGCAGTGGGTCGACCAGAGTTCGGCTGGAGCGGACGCTCTGCCGAACTTGGATTTGACCGCCGCTGGGGTTCCCGGCACCCAAGCCTGTGACGGTGCAGCATCGCCGGCGGCCGACGCCTGCGACGGCTCTGCGTACTACACACTGCCGATCCTCCATGAGGGATCTCCTGTGAGTGGTTCCAACTTCAACCCGTGGTTGGAGTTTCAGAGAATCGACGGCAACACCGGATCCAGTCTTGGCACGCGCATCGCGGTGAACGACACGGTCAGCGCGGCAACCGCCGAATCGGCGACCGTTTTCGGGGTGAGCACGACGTTCGGGGACCCGCAGGCCACAGGCGGCACCAACTGGGCAGACTTCATGTCACTCGAAGCCGATGGCGTCCCGAACTGGTTTGTGCTGTACCAGGAGACCAACGTCGGGGGTCGCTGTGCCGGCAATACGGTTGATTCGACGACGATCCCCCGGCCGGTCGTCAGCGCGTGGAGCGCTGGAGCGTACTGCTGGTATGCAGATCGCGGATTTGACGAGCTCGCGCTCACCGGGATGCAAGCACAACCGTCGACGAACGTGGATTTCGTCGCCTACGCAGACGGTCTTGCCCATTCGCTGCCCATCAATGGATTGAACCCTGCGAACAGCACCGGCTCGACGAAGAAGTTGTACTACGGCGCTGGGACCTCCGACGTTGACCAAACCTGGGCCGGACCGATCACCGAAGGGTTTGTCTATGACCGGATCCTCTCGGCCGACGAAGTCGCTCGGGTGCAGAGCTACGCGGCCATCCGAAACGGCGTCACGCTAGAAGGCTGGGACGAGGAGATCGATTTCGATTACCTGAACTCCGGTTCTGAGGTGATCTGGCCCGGCACCAACTCGACGTTCAGTCCGTACCACGAGCGCATCACCGGAGTGATCAGCGATCTGCGTTCCGACCTCTACCAGCAGATCTCTGAAACGGTCCACCCCGACGCGTTGACCTCCGATGATCACGTCATCCTCGCGGCTGGCAACACGACCGATTTCACCTCGGCTAACGAGACGGCCGGTCGCACCAGTCTGCCGATCGGCACCTCGGTGATCTTCGGTGACGACAACGGCGCGACAGATACCTGGGGGCTTGTCCCCAACGACGTCGTTCCTGGCTTCCAGCGGATCGAGCGGACCTGGCGACTTCGCCAGAACGGCGCGGCCGGTCCGGTGTCGCTCAAGTTCGAGAACAACATTGTGCCCAATCTGCCGACGACGGCATCTCGGGTCTACTTGGTGATAGACCGCGACAACGACGCGGGTTCGACCGCCCCGATGTTTACCGACGAGACCCAGCTCATCGAGGGGATCTCAGACGGAGCTGCTGGGTTCATCTTCTCGGGCGTGAACTTCCCCGAAGGTGACTCAGCGTTCACGTTGATGACCGGTGACCCGGTCAACCTCGTGGTGACCAAGACCGCCGACCGCGCCACGCATTCGGGCACCGGTAACGCCGTGTACACGATCACGGTCACCAACTTGGGTCCGAGCGATGCGGTCGCGGCGACGTTGGCTGACACTCTCCCAGCGAGCGCGGTGTGGTCCTGTGATGCCCTCTACGGAGCGACCTGCCCTGCCACGGGGGGTACTGGATCAATCAGTGACCTGACCGGGACCTTCAACGTCCCAGCAGCCGTCGGCTCTGATCTAGCTACCTACCCGCAGCTCGTGTTCACCGTGACGGCGCCGATGGGGGGAACCTCCGACATCACCAACACGGCTCAGGTCTCCCCATCGACAAGTCAGACCGATACCGACCTGTCGAACAACACCGACTCGGTGACGATCGAGTACGTCCCAGCGACCATGACCGACCTACAGATCGCCAAGACGAGTGTGGCCGAAGACGGCAGCAACGTGCTGTACACACCAGGCGACGACATCACTTACACGATCACGGTGACCAACGCCGGTCCGCTCGCCGTCACCGACGCAACGGTCACCGACGTGGTTTCGCCGAACCTGACGGGAGTTTCGGTCGCCTGTGACGACACGGCTGCTCCCGGCGCGGGGACGTGTCCCGTCGCACCTGCCTTTGACGGTGTGGGCGACCTGCTGATCGGCGCGATGGATGCAGGAGACGTCATCGTCTTGACCGTCACCGGAACCGTGACCGCCGACACGACTGGCGATCTCGTCAACACCGCCACGGTCGGGTCGGCGACAGTGCCAGACAGCAACCCGGACGACAACACCGCCACGGTGACCGACGTCATGTTTACCAAGGCCGACCTGACCTTGGACAAGGCGACGGCCGACACGATAGCGACGCCCGGTGGCACCGTGACCTACACGCTGACCGTGACAAACAACGGCCCATCGGATACGACCACGACCTTGAACGACACGTTGCCAGCTGACTTCGCTTCGGGAACGTGGGCCTGTGCCGACGACGCAACCGATGCAGGTGCGGAATGTTCGGCAGTGTCGGGTGCAATGCCACTCAGCTTGGCGCTGACGTTGAACGCAGGCGAATCCATTGTGGTGACCGTGACCGGGACGTTGAACGCAACGCTGTCGAACCCGACGGTGACGAACACGGCGTCGCTGACCACTACTTCATATGACCCCTCAACTGCGGACAACTCCGACTTTGCTGTCCTCCCCGTCGACTTGGTCGACGAGACAGACACCGACGGCGACGGTTTGACCGATGTCGAGGAGATCGCTGGGGGAACCAGCCCGACCAACCCGGACACCGACGGTGATGGGTTGACCGACGGCGAGGAGGTCAACGGTGTCGATGATCCAAGTACGACCGAGACGCCGACGGGTACGAGTGATCCCCTGGACGCTTGTGATCCAGATCCGAACGACCCGCTCTGCGATCAAGATGGCGATGGCCTGACCAATGCTCAGGAAGCGACCCTCGGAACTGACCCGACCGATCCGGACACCGACGACGACGGTTTGACCGACGGGGCCGAAGTGCTCGAGCACTCGACCAATCCGCTCGATTTCGATACCGATAATGACGGCCTGTCCGATGGGGAAGAAGTGACCGGCACGGATAACCCGTCGACCACTCCGGTTGCTGCTGGTACGAGTGATCCGCTGGACCCATGCAGCCCGACGGTCGGTAGCGCCTGCACGCTCGACACCGATGGTGATGGGTTGACGGACTACATCGAAGGTCAGATCGGCACCAATCCGAGCAACCCTGACAGCGATGGGGATGGGCTCACGGACTACGAGGAAGTCATCGAAGAACAGACCGATCCCCTCAATCCCGATACCGATGGTGACGGGGTGGAAGACGGCGATGAGGTCGATGCTGGCAGCGATCCGCTTGACGCCTGTGACCCGGACGCCACCGATCCGCTGTGCGGGACGACCACCTCGGTCGATACCGACGGTGATGGTCTGACCGACGAGGTCGAAGCGGCGATCGGTACAAACCCGACCAATCCGGACACCGATGGTGACGGCTTGACCGACGGCTACGAAGTCGGGACGTCAAACACCGATCCACTCGATATCGATACCGACAATGACGGCATCGAAGATGGTGATGAGGAGACCAACGGAACCGACCCGCTCGATCCGTGTGATCCGGTCGCATCGGCGGCGTGCACCGACGACACCGACGGTGATGGTCTGACCGACTACATCGAAGGTGTGCTCGGAACCAACCCGAACGATGCCGACACCGATAACGACGGTCTGACCGACGGCGACGAGGTGCTCGTGCACGGCACGAACCCGACGAACCCAGACACCGACGGTGACGGTTTGACCGACGGTCAAGAGGTGAACACCACGGGTACCGACCCGACCCTCGCCGACACCGATGGTGACGGTCTGACGGACGGCCAAGAGCTCAATCTCACCGATACCGACCCGCTCGATCCAGATACTGATGGCGATGGCCTAACAGACGGTGAAGAAGTGCTGGTTCACCACACCGATCCCAACGACGTTGACACCGATGGTGACGGCGTCAACGACGGCGATGAGGTCGATGCTGGCAGCGATCCGCTGGATGCCTGTGACCCGAACCCAGCCGCCGATTGTGCTGACGACGACGCCGATGGCGATGGGCTTAGCGATGAGGACGAGGCCGATCTCGGTACCGATCCCGACAACTCCGACACCGATGGTGACGGCGTCAACGACGGTGACGAGGTGATAGATGGATCAGACCCGCTCGACCCCTGTGACCCGGACGACTCGACCGCGGCCTGCCTGGGTACGGACTCAGACGGCGACGGCTTGACCAACGCTGAGGAGGATGCGCTCGGAACCGACCGCGACGATCCAGACACCGATGGGGACGGGCTTACCGACGGTGAGGAGGTCGACGAGTACAGCACTGATCCGCTCGAGCCGGACACCGATGGCGATGGGATCGATGACAGCGATGAGGTCAATGGTGACCCTGTCTCTGACCCGACCGATGCCTGTGATCCCGACCCGACGAGCGACGCTTGTACCCAGGATACCGACGGAGACGGTTTGACCGATGCCCAAGAGGCTGATGCGGGAACCGACCCCGGTGACGTCGACACCGACGACGACGGCGTCGCCGACGGCGATGAGGTGGACAACGGTAGTGATCCGCTGAATGCCTGTGATCCCGACGCAACGTCGGATGCTTGTGTCGATGCGGACGGCAACGGCATCCCAGATGCTGTGGAAGCCCTCGATGGGGTTCCGCTGGCGTCGTGCACAAACTTTGGACCGTTCGTGCCCGGTGAGGCGGTTGACTACCGACTCGATTCCCGGCTGGCGATTGGTTCCTGGGTACGGGTGTACATGTATTCGACGCCCGTGTTGTTGTACGAAGGTGTGGTCCCGGGGGGACGGCTCATCCAGATCAAGCCTCCGGCAAGTGCGTATGGACACCATTCGTTCATTCAATACGGATGGGACCGTTCGGGATCTGAAGTGATCGCGGGGTGTGCCACCAACGGGGAGCGAACCTCGTCGACGACGACGCTGTCGACGGCAGCGACGGCCAACGTCGCTGGATCCGGCAGGGGAAGCGCGGACGCAGGATCGGGAGGTGGCCGTACAAGTGGTAGCGGCGGTGCGACCCCGGGGTCGGTCCAGTCCTCGAGCGGCTCCTCGACGCCGGGCCCGCAGGTGGCGCGAGCAATCGCCACCATTCCGTCCGATGTTGAAACCGCTCCGGCATCGCCGTAGAATGTTCCTCGGGCGTCTGGAAGTGTGGCATTCACGGGCAGTAGCACCCCACTCCTGTTGGGGGTGAGTGGGTTGCTGATGCTGTTGGGTGTCACCCTCGTTTGGCGTTCGCGTCGTCGTGACACGGGGGTGTCTTAGCGGCGCGACGCCAAACGTCGATACGGCGTTAGGCAGGTCGGGGGCAGCCTCTCGCCATCTCGGCCTGCATCTAACGCGAAGGCCAAAGCCCCGGGTCCCACCCCGGGGGGCTTTGCCATGTCTCAGGTGAGGTGTCGACGCTTCGGGTGAGGTGTCGACGTCCGCCTTGGGTGAGGTGTCGACGTCGAGCGACGTAGCGAGATGCTGACAGAAAAAGTGTCAGAACATGTTGACAGGGCGGACTGTAACTGACAGTATCTACTGTCATGAAGACGACACGTTCCATGGACACCGCCGCAGCATCCACGTGGTCCCACGCCGCACGATGGATTGCTCACAACGTTCTCGACGCCGACGCCTACCTGGCGGCGCTCAATCCCATGTGGGGTAACCCGCATCGTGCTCGAGTCATTGCCGTCGCCTCGGTGAGCGGCGGGACCGAGGTTCTTTTCAAGCCGTCGACGAGGTTCGAACTCCCCGAACGCACTCGTTTTGTCACCGTTGGCGTCGACGTTGAAGGCGTCCGTTTACGACGAGACCTTCTGCTCGTCAAACAGGCAAGCGCTCGGCCTGAAACGGTTCGGGCCCTCCTGCGTCCCGAGCCAGACGGTGACACCGCTGCACTGATCGTGGACCAGTTGCTCGTCGGGCGGGTCGTCGAACTCGCACCGCGGGCGCCGAAGCCGCGCCGTGCCAAGCGCAGGGCGCCGGTGACACCGCCAGCTTTGCCGGGAAGTGCGCCGAGCACGTTTTGGGAGCAGTACGACACCGACGTCGCCGCCGCCACAGGCCAGACGCTGCTGGAATCGGCGGAAGCCGCCGGACTAACGCCAACCTTTGGGTGTCGAGGGAGTCTGCCGGCGCTGTTCGATCCCGCTCCTCGAGGGGCGAGTGACCGATGTCCGGGACGGGCGAGTGACCGAGGCCGGCGCCCACATCCAGCCGTGCACGGTCGTTGCCGCAACCCAATGTCGGGTCGACGCACCGTAAACACCCCTCGGGTGCCTAGACCGGCCGAACAAGAGCCCCACGTGGGTCCGGCGGACCCCTGGCCGCGGGTGGATGACTCATTGATAGTCATCGGGGCCACAACAACAAGAGCCTGCCGCCGAGTAGGCATCGCAACCGCTGCAAGACAGCACACAACTCGGAGATCATCATGACTACAGTCGCTCCATCGGAAACCATCCGACCTGCCTCGCCCGCTCCCGTTGCAAAGCCATCCCTGAGGACGCCGTCACGCGTCGATGTCGCTGGCGTCGACCCAGCTTCTGAGGCGGCCGCTTCTGAGAAGACCGCTTTTGACGACACCGTATTTGACGACACCGCATTCGCCGCCGAACTCGACGCGGTCCGTCAATCGGTGATCGACCAGCTCGGCGAGAATGACGCTGCGTACATCAGATCCATCATTCGACGTCAGCGTCGCCTCGAGATGGGCGCCCGCGCTGCGCTGATGTTTCCCTGGCTGCCACCCGTATGGATCGCCGGTGCGGTTGGGCTCGGTGTTGCCAAGATCATCGACAACATGGAGATCGGGCACAACGTCATGCACGGTCAGTGGGACTGGATGCGTGATGACGTGATCCATTCAACCAAGTGGGATTGGGAAACCCACTGTCCCGGTGAGCAGTGGAAGCGGACGCACAACGAGTCGCACCACATGTGGACGAATGTGGTCGGTAAGGATCACGACATTGGCTACAACATCATCCGTATGGATCCCAACCAGCCGTGGCGTCCCTACATGCTCGGACAGCCGGTCTACTTCGTCCTGCTGGGACTGCTGTTTCAAGAGGGCGTTGCCCTGCACGAAGCTAGTTCGCTCATGCAGTCCGACCGCTCCGAGGATCGCAAAACGGCACTGACTCGGGGTGTCGAGGCCTTCAAGAAGATGGCTCGCCTTGCAGCGAAGGACTATCTGCTCTTCCCAGCGCTTGCATTGCCCTTCGGGTTGGCGACGGCTATCGGCGTCGCGGTCGGTAATGGCATTGCCAACCTCATCCGAAATGTGTGGGCCTTTGCCGTCATTTTTTGCGGCCACTTCCCCGAAGGTGTCGCGCTCTTCACCGAATCAGATATCGATGGTGAGACCCAAGGGCAGTGGTACCGCCGACAGGTTGAGGGATCTGCCAACTTCACTGGCGGGCGGCTGATGGACTTGCTCAGCGGCAACCTCGACCATCAAATCGAGCACCACCTGTTCCCGGATCTTCCTTCGAACTACTACTCCCAGATCGCTCCGCAGGTTCGCGAGATCTGCGCTCGTCATGGCGTCACCTACCGTACCGGGAGCTTCTTGTCCCAGTTCGGTTCGGTTGTGCGCAAAACGATTCGTCTGGCCTTTCCCAACAAGGTTTCCCAACAACCCGTTCAAGCCGATCGAGGTCGCGAAGCAGCCTTTGCCCTGGGGGCCTAAACGTTGCGGAGCATTCACCCAGAGCAAAGGCGGGCACTACCATGAGGGCCATCATGGCACCGAGATCGAGAACCCGTGACGACAACGCTGGGCCTGACGAACAGTCAGCACAGCGACTCGACGACGCCGATGGTGATCTCGGCGGGCCTGCAGATTCTTCGAATGATCCCTCCCGCGCAGAAGCTCGATCCGACCATCGACCAGGGAACGTAAGCGAAGCCGGGGACGGTCCTTCTGGCGAGGGTGAGGGCGAGGGCGGCGCCGACCAATCGGCCGAGCGGCGTGAGGTCGTGACGTTCACCCTGGATGAGCTCGCTGCCCGATCTGGTGTTTCGGCACGAACGGTTCGCTACTACCAATCCGAAAAGCTGCTACCAAAACCGGATCGTGACCGCGACGACGGGCGCGTGGCTCGCTATACCGAAACCCACCTCGATCGCTTGGCGACCATCGGCCAACTTCGAGACCGGGGGCTGAAGCTTCCCGCCATTCGGTCGCTCCTCCGGCGCAGTGACGGCCCCGCTCGAGTCACCGATTGGCTTGGGCTCGATGATGTTTTCCGGGGCGCATGGCAGCCGGCAAGCCCCAAGTTGTTGACCGGCGACGAACTGTCTGACCTGGTGAGCGACGTTGGTCCGGGAAGCCAGGGCGCTCTCGAAGACGAAGGCCTGATCCAGCGGCAGGGACAGTCATGGCTGGTTTCCAACCCGCCGTTGCTCGAGTTGGCGTTGCGACTGATGCGCGACGGTGTGGCCTTCGACCTGATCACCCAAGCTGGTGACATCATCCGCAAGAACATGGCCAAGGCCTCCGATCAGCTGATCGATCTGTTCGTCGATGCATACAACGACGGCTATTCCGGCCTACCCGAACCAGATCAGCTCGTGACCGCGATGGGTGGCATCACCGACGACGCGGCCCGAATGATCTTCAGGGAAGAACTGAGTCGATCGGTCAGCAATCTCCTTTCCGACGTCGATCGCGTCGCTCGCACGGTCCAAAAGAAGTCCAGCTAGCGCTTCTGGCGGGCCTCTGAGGTCCTGGGATAACGCCGAACCATGGCGCGAGTAGATCGCTGCGAAAGCTGCTTGAGTCAGTGATTCACAAACGCCTACTCGATGCGGCGCCTCGTGGTCGATTACTGGTCGATTCGTGGTCTTAAGTGTGAAAACACACATTGTTATGTGTTTCAATGCCGGGGCTGTGCGGTTCGGCTGACCTTCTGGCAATCGAGCGTTGCTGTGCAGCCTGCCTTACCCCGACTCAATCCCGACAACCCTGGGAGAACCCCATTGAAACCAGGACGCTTTCTCGCTCTCCTCGCACTCACGCTGATGCTCGCGATGTCCTTCGTCGCTTGCGGCAGCGACTCTGAGGATGCAGAACCCCAAGACGTCGAGTCCGCTTCAACGACTGAAGCGTCGACGAAAAGCAAAGATGGTGGCGCGTCGCAAGCGGCAGAAGTGCAAGACGAGGAGTCTGACAATGCCGAATCTGCCCATGACGGGTCAGATGAATCCGATGGCGAGTCCGACGACGACGAGTCCGAGGATGATGCTGCGTCCGACGACGACGAGTCCGAGGATGATGCTGCGTCCGACGACGACACCGGAAGCGGCGCGTCGAACAAGAAGAACCTGAGCGAAGACGAAGATGACTCCGGTGAGGACGAAGGCTCTAGCCGGGGTGATTCATCCGAAGCGATTGCCTGGGACCCCTGGGACATACAGTCGATGGAAGACGAGTTCTACGGTGTGGACACGGCGGGGGGTCAGGTCCGTTCCCTGATCGACAAGTACGAAGTTCATCTGCCTAGCTGGGTGGAGATCGCTGACGGCAAACTCTTGGAAGTAGCGCTGGATTCGTCCCTGTCGTTCGATCACAAGGTTGACGACCGCGTCCAGATCATGCTGCAGGTGGAAGGTCGAGACGCCAAGTCCATCGTCGAATCCTATGCGGAGGACGCTGCGCAAGATCCCGGCCTGGACGTGTCTGAGTCGACGACGACGGACGAAGACTCGACGATCTATCAACTCGCTGCCAAAGATGACTACGGGCGGCCGGGGGAAGACGGCTGGAGCGATGACGTGCGGTTCAGTGTGGGCGAGACGTCTGACGGCGATGTCTTGGTCCGCATCGAGAGCATCTCCACCAGCTTCGATGAACGCGATTTGGGTGCGTTGACCGAGATCGCGAGCCCCCTAGGGGCCGTTCCATATGAGTTGGAACGGGTTAAAGGCAGCGTCGGAATCAGCAGTTTTGGTGGAGGGCCAATCGTCATGGTGAGCGCGGAATACACCTTGCCAGAGGGCGAAACCAGCGCCGCCGCGGCGCCACAAGTGCAAACGGCTTTGGAAGGCGCGGGGTGGACGGTCGAAACGCGCGAAGCCCCGGAGCCCGAACACGCCGCTCTCGACGGAGCGCAAGCAAAGTACGGCGATATTGACGTCCTCATCTTCTTCCACGAAGATTCGCCGGGCACGATCGACGTCAGTTACGCGAACTCGTAGTTCCAAGCCGGGACGAATCGAAACCCCCCCAGATGTCTCGAACGCCAGGGGGCTCAGCTCACCGACACTTGGATTTCGTGGTAGCCGGTGGCGCCGTCCGGCCTGGGCGGCGCCACGTCGGCTGTTTGGAGGTTGCCGTCGTTGTCGGTCGCACGGCATCGCAGCAGATAGGTGCCGGGTTGCGCATCCCAGTCAATCCACCACTGGCGCCATGTCGTGCCCGATAGTTCTGGCCCCACCGTGGCTTCACGCCAGCTGCCGTCGTCGATCTGTACTTCGACCATTCCCACACCGGCAAGTGGAGCCCAGGCAACGCCAGCGATCGCGACGGTGCTGGCGTCGATGGACTGCTTTGGTGTGTCGATCCGCGACTGGATTTTGATCGGCGCTTCGGCCGCCCAACCGCGCGGAATCCAATATCCTTGCTGGTCCTCAAAGGTCGTGAGCTCTATCTCTTTAAGCCATTTGGTGGCCGAGACGTACCCGTACAGCCCGGGGATGACCAGCCGTGCGGGGTATCCGTGGGAGATGGGAAGTGGCTCGCCGTTCATCCCGACAGCGATGATGGAATCGCGGCCGTCGAGCACCGCCGTAGGAAAGCCGGCGGTGAACCCATCGACCGAACGTCCCATGATCTGATCGGCGTTCGGATCGATACCGGCTTCTTCGAGCAGGTCGTCGAGGCGAACACCTAACCATCGAGCCGAGCCCGCCAGATCACCACCGACCTGGTTGGAGACGCACGACAACATGTGGTCGAACTCGAAAAGCTCGCGTTTGAGCAACTGGTCGTAGGTCAAGGTGATGTCGGAGTCGACCATGCCGTGGATGCGTAGTGTCCAGTCGTCCGTCGAGACGTTCGGAACGGTGAGTGCCGTGTCGATTCGGTAGAAGTCCTTGTTGGGGGTGTGCAGGGGAGACAATCCAGCGATGTCGGTGGCCGGATCCGTTGGAGAGTTCGGTAGCACGCTGGCTGGTCGGCCGAGCACGACCGATGCCCGCTCCTTGGCGACCGATGCGCGTTGTCGGAGCCACCGGCCGGAAGCACCAGCGACGAGCGCCACGGCACCAGCGGCGGTGGCGCCATACAAGAACCGGCGCCGAGAAGCTCGTGCGCGTGCGCGCGTCTGAGCTTCGGTGAACCCTGGTGTGGAGGGCGCTGGGATATACCCGTCGCGAACCACCCGTGGTTCTTCGAGCAGTTGGTCGGCCCCTCGGCAGGCGCGACCTGGTCGGGTGCGTCAGGCTCGACATCATGTGGTCGGCTGGCGGGCGCGGTCACCTGAACTGACGCCGTTGGCGAGGCCGATGATCCATCTGTTGTTCGCGAAGCGGAAGCGTTGGCCCTCGAAGCGATGCGGGCGCTCTCTGTCGAAGCGGATTGAGGCGGTGTCGTCGCCGCGGTGGGCGGCAACGGTTGTCCGTGAAGCGACGGTACTTTTGCGGTGTCGTTCTCGGTCGGATTCAGCAGTCTGATGAGCAGGACCATCGTGCCAGCTGCAGCGACGCCAGCGATCAAGCTTGGGGTTCCCGACCACAGGTCCGAATCGCTGCGTGCAAACGATCCGGCCGCCCAGCCGATGAGGGCGAATCCGGCGACGCCGACCAGCGCCAGTCCTAGACGGCCGCGGGTGGCCAACACCCCCAATAACATCGATGCCAAGCCCAACAAGATGACGGTCCCCGTCAGCAGAGCCGGTTTGTCGTTGGTCCCCAGTGTGTCGATTGCGAAGTCTTTGAGCCACGGTGGGGCTCCGTCGATTACCCGATCGCCGACCGACACGACCGGCGATGCCCAGGAGTCGATCAACCCAGCGACCAACTCGCCGAGGCCCAAACCGACCGACATGGAAACGAGCCCCAACAGGGAGCCGCCCCATGCGGGTTGTCGTTGAGCCTGCATGTGACGCACCTTCCCGTTCCCGGTCCTGTCGAACACTTCAGTGGGCAACGCCCACTTCGTGGGGTGCGGCCAGCCTCCAGCCTACCGGCAGGTCGACAACCGGATTTCGCGAGGTCTTGATGGCGAGGTCTCGATGAGGGATTAATCCGGCTGCAAATGGGTTGTGGCACACAATCCTTGGAAACCTTTGGCTTGCCTTCGTGGTCGGCCGGTTTCGATGGGAATAATTGCGGGTTCAGCACAAAGCTTTCGGAAGGGCGTCGGATGGAAGTCGAGATCGGCATCGGAAAGTCAGGGCGTCGGGCATATGGCTTCGACGACGTTGCGATCGTGCCGTCGAGGAGGACACGGGATCCTCAGGACGTCGATATCACCTGGGAGCTCGACGCGTACCGCCTCGAGCTTCCCCTGATGGGCGCCGCGATGGACGGTGTGATTTCACCGCAGACCGCCATCGAGATCGGTCAACTCGGTGGGCTTGGTGTTTTGAACCTCGAAGGCTTGTGGACGAGGTATGACGACCCCGAGGGAATCCTCGAAGAGATCTCGAAACTCGATGCAGAAAAAGCCACGCTGCGGATGCAAGAGATCTACGCGGAGCCGATCAAACCAGAGCTCATTACCGGGCGCATTCAGCAGATCAAGGCAGCGGGTGTGCCGGCGGTCGCATCGCTCACCCCGCAGCGCACCGATGCCTACGCAAAGCGGGTCTTGGACGCCGAACTCGACATTCTGGTGATCCAGGGCACGGTCGTTTCCGCAGAGCACGTGTCCAAGACCTCCGAACCGCTCAATCTGAAGAAGTTCATTCGTGAATTCGAGCTTCCGGTGATCGTCGGTGGTTGCGCCTCGTATTCCTCAGCGCTGCACCTCATGCGCACCGGCGCGGTTGGTGTCCTGGTCGGTGTCGGTCCGGGCCATGCCTGTACGACCCGTGGCGTGCTCGGCATCGGCGTGCCCCAGGCGACGGCCATTGCCGATGCTGCAGGTGCCCGCATTCGTCACCTCGATGAGACGGGCGTCTACGTGCATGTGATCGCGGACGGTGGCATGCGGACCGGGGGCGATATCTCCAAGGCCATCGCTTGCGGTGCGGATGCGGTCATGATCGGTTCACCGCTGGCAAGCGCTTATGAGGCGCCGGGACGCGGTTACCACTGGGGGATGGCGACCTTCCATCCCGACCTTCCTCGTGGTGCTCGCGTCCAAGCAGGTCAGAAGGCCACACTCGAAGAGATCCTGGTCGGTCCCGCTAAAGAGAACGACGGCACGCTCAACCTGTTTGGGGCGTTGCGGACATCGATGGCCACCTGCGGCTACGAAACCGTCAAAGAGTTTCAGAAAGCAGAAGTCATGGTGGCGCCATCCCTGCAGACCGAGGGCAAAGTGCTTCAACAGGCTCAGCGGGTCGGCATGGGTGCCAAGGCATAGCGGTATGCGCCCAACGGCCCAGTAGAGCGTGTAAGTCGCGATGATGGCTGGCTCTCAGGGCCAGCCGTCATCGCGTCTCGGTCAGGGTACAACCGTCACATCGGTCGTCGAACGGGGATGCCAAGCCCAAAATGGGCGCCCCAGTCGGTAGGCTTTCGCACATGTGTGGAATCGTCGCCGTTGTCCCTCGTCTCCCCAGCCGACGCCCTCCCGACCTGACCGAACTGAACGAGCAGGCCGGATCAGCGCTGAAACGGCTCGATTCGGTTGGGCCCACCCCGGATGCGTCGGAATTGTCAGCGATTGCTGATCAACTCGCCTCGGTGGACTCTGCCCTTCGCGGAGTGCCCGGCATCGAGGCGGTGCTCGATGCGCCAACTCGAGCACAAGAACTGGCTGCGACCTGTCGACGAATCGCCGATCACATAGCCAAAGTCGAAGCCGGACTCGATGGGGGAGGCGCCACCGCCACCCAACTCGAAGCGGTCAACGCTGCTCTCGTAGCGATGAAGGACGCTCAATGGGCGATCGTCCGCGACCGAATCCCCGCGGCTGACGCGGTTGCCGACCTGGTCGGCACGAAGCGTTCGACACCGGCGCTGTGCGCCGCCAATGCAATCAACGTTGCCCTTGACGCGGTGGACCGTCTGGAAGTTCGCGGGCGCGACTCGGCCGGTATCCATGTCATGTTGACTGGCCACGGGCTGGACCTCGATTCAGAACCGAACCGGCGACGGTTGGCTGAACGGACCCAGGACCCGCTGTTTCGCAACGGCTCGCTTCGTCAAGCCGATGACGGAGCGCTGAGCATCGTCTATAAGGCGGCTGCCGAAATCGGTGAGCTCGGCGACAACGTCCGGGCCATCCGGGCCGCCATCGTCTCAGACGATGTGCTCGCCGATGCTCTGGCGAGTCCTGACGTCCAGGTCATGGTGCTGGGACACACCCGCTGGGCGAGTGTCGGCATCATTAGCGAGGCAAACGCTCACCCGCTCAATTCCGATGAGGTCGAATCGGGTTCACAAGGCTCGCCACCCTATGCGGTCGGCGCGTTGAACGGTGACGTCGATAACTACGCTGACATCAAGGTGGCGCGCCGTCTGTCGATCCGACCTGAGATTACGACTGACGCCAAGGTCATCCCGACCGCGTTGTCACATGAAGTCTCGGCTGGCGGCACGGTCGACGAAGCGTTCCGGCGTGCGATCCTCGATATGGAGGGATCGGTCGCGATAGCGGCACAAGTGGCCACCGAACCCGACAAACTTCTGCTCGCCCTGCGCGGCAGCGGACAGGCTCTCTACGTGGGGCTGGCCGACGATCCCTACGTGGTGGCCAGCGAGCTCTACGGCATTGTCGAGCAGACGGACTTCTATGTTCGACTCGATGGTGAGGCGTTGGCGAATCCAGATAATCCCGCCAGTCGCGGCCAGTACATGGTGCTCGAACGCCAGGGTGCAGGCACGCTGGCAGGACTGACCCTGTTCTCATATGACGGCAATGGCATCGCACTCGACGATCTCGCCGTCCACCGCGCTGGTATCACGACTCGAGATATCGACCGGGGTGATGCGCCGCATTTCCTTCTCAAAGAGATCTCCGAGGCGCCAGCGAGTCTTCGGCGAACCCTGCGCGGCAAGATCGTCGACCGCGACGGCCGCTATGAGGTGCGTCTGCCCGATATGACGCTGACCGATGCGGTCCGTGAACGGATCCGCACGGCTTCGACGATCTACGTCATCGGCCAAGGCACCGCTTCGGTCGCCGGTCGTGCGGTCGCAGGCGCCCTCGACGATGCTCTCGGCGTGTACGGCGTTCGTATCCGCCACATGATCGCGACCGAATTGTCGGGCTTCCACATCCGTCAGGACATGAGCGACAGCTTGGTCGTGGCGATCTCGCAGAGCGGTACCACCACCGACACCAACCGTACGGTCGATCTGGTCCGCGCTCGGGGCGCGGTGGTCGTCGGTATCGTCAACCGGCGCAACTCCGATCTGGTCGAAAAGTCAGACGGCGTGCTCTATACCTCCGATGGACGCGACGTCGAGATGAGCGTCGCGTCGACCAAGGCGTTTTACGCGCAGATAGCGGCGGGGTTCTTGCTGGCCCTAGGGCTCACCGTCGAAAGCGGTCGTGTCGGCTCCGATGACGTGGCTGAGACCCATCACCGGTTGCTCGTCGCCCTGCGTCAGCTACCCGATGCAATGACCGCGGTCCTGGGTCAGCGGTCCCATATAGCGCAGGTCGCTGCCCGCTATGCCCCGGCGCGCCGTTCATGGGCTGTGGTCGGTAATGGCCCCAATAGCGTCTCGGCTCAAGAGCTGCGCATCAAACTTTCTGAACTCTGTTACAAAGCGATCGCCTGTGATGTAACCGAGGACAAAAAGCACATCGACCTGTCTTCTGAACCGTTCATCTTGGTCTGCGCCGCGGGGTTGCGTGGCTCGACAGCGTCAGATGTGAGCAAAGAGGTTTCGATCTTCCGGGCGCATAAGGCCGCCCCTGTCGTGATCGCAACCGAAGGGGCGGACGAGTTCGTCGACGCGCTCGACACCATCACGGTGCCCGATGTCGATAACCGGTTGGGTTTTGTGCTCTCTGCGATGGCCGGACACCTCTTTGGATATGAGGCGGCGCTCGCTATCGACGCCCAGGCTGTTCCGCTCCGTAAGGCGCGGGCGGTGATTGAGCACATCGTCACCGCAGGTACGACGGGTGAGGCGGCCATGACGCAATTGTCGGCCGGGCTTCGATCCCACGCTGAGGAGTTCTTTGTCTCGCTGGCGCGTGGCCAGCTCGACGGTCAGCTGGAAGCCAGCACCGCGGTGTCGGTTGCGCTCCTATTTCGCTATGCGCTCGGTGAGCTGCCGGTATCGGCGTATGAAGCCGCGTTTGGTCGGATGGGGTCACCGGCGAACATCGCGAGCGATCTCAACGGTGCGCTGAGCGATGCGATCGATCAGCTGACCCGACCGGTCGACGCGATCAAGCACCAGGCCAAGACCGTCACCGTGGGCATCTCACGCCTGGACGAAACCCTGATGGACTCCCGACTTGTCCAAGCGGTTTTCGACGCGGGTGCTGGACGCGACTCGCTCAACTACCAGGTGCTCAAGACCCTCAACGCCCTCGACGCTGCGATCGATTCGGTGACCGGTTATACCCGTTACCGCCTGTTCGGTTTCGACGATGGCACCCCGATGCTTCAGGTGGTCAGCAAGGGTGGCATCGCCGAGTCCATTCCATCGCGGGCCGAACACGACCCGACGCTGCGCGGGACGAAACGGACAGCGGCTGAGGTGCCAAGGGTGTTGGTCGCCCGTGGACGGCTCGACGGCCGCACGGTGGTGATGATCCCGGAAGGACATAAGGGTCATAGCGATGGGCTGACGCTCCTCCACGTGCGCCTGAACGACGATCTCGATGCTCGCACGGCGCGGACCATCTTGGAGGGATACGGCCATCGTTATAGCGACCTGCGCGACGTCGTGACCGAAACCGAACCCACCTTCGATGATCGCGTTCTGGAACGCATTTCGGTTCTCGATCTGCTCACCGCACCCGTCCAAGACCTCGCGGAACTTTGGCGGTCCTGAGCTCGGCAAACCGGCCTCATCGTCACGACCGTCGAAACCGTCCTGTCAGCGAGACTGTCGGCAAAGGACGTACGGCGACGAACCGTTGCCTAACATCTCGGTCATCGTGGCGGCCCGTTCCGCCGAGGCGGGCGACGAGTTCAGCGTCGGTGCCCCTCCGAGACGGACGTCGGTTTGCCGCTTGAGAAAAGAAGTTTGAGTGTTCACCAACGTGGGAGTGCTTCGTGTCGAAACGTGTGCTGGTGTTGTTGTCGGTCTGTCTTTTGATCGTCGCAGGGTGTGGGTCCGACTCGTCGGATAGCGAAACGGGGTCCGCTGGCGACGGCGCTGATCAAGCAGCCTTCTGCGAACTCTGGGACGACCTCACGGCACTGCGCAGCGAGGATGCACCTGAAACCGAAAAGGAGGCTGAAGCACTAGCCGAAGAGGGTGCCGACATCACCGAGCAGATGAAGGCGGTCGTGGACGCGGAGGGCGAGGACGCCGTCGCAGAGGCGAACGAGTTCTTTGTCAAAGCGAACGATCCCGACGCGGGTGACATGGACCCACTCCTCGACTATGCCGAGGAGGTCTGTGATGGCGCTGGTGCTGAAGCGGCCGATGAGGAGGGCACCGATGCTGAGGACGACAACGCCTCACAAACCGATGACGGTGACGAGACCGAAGGCACGACCGACGAGAACGCTGGGTTTGGTTCCGGGGGTGAGACCAAGAATGAGGACGCGACGACCGAGGAGAAGCTCGAGCAGTTGCGTCAACAGTGCGAAACGGCGGGCCTCGACAATTGCGACCAAATCGTAGAGAACGTCACGCCGAGTAGCGATGACCCTAGCGAGTACGGCGACGATGGCGATTTTGATGACCTCTGGGACGAATGCGAGGAGGGGAACTGGGACGCATGCGACGACTTGTTCATGGAGTCGCCATTCGGTTCCGAATATGAGGCCTTTGGCTCGACCTGTGGTGAACGAATCGACACACAAGAATTCTGTGACGACATCGCTGGAGACCTTGAAGGTCTCGATTCTGGGACGATCAGCGCGGGCGACTCGGCGGACGAAACCGACGATTCGTCGTCCGGTTCAGATGATTCTGACGAACCGACCGCCTATGGTGACGACGCCACCTTCGACCGGCTGTGGGACGAGTGCTCGGGGCAAGACTGGGAAGCTTGTGACGAACTCTTCTTGGAATCACCAGCTGGTTCGGAGTACGAGGCGTTTGGCGCATCATGTGGTGAGCGGGTCGACACCGGCGAGTATTGCGTCGACGTCATGGAGTAGCAAGCATCAGCCGAATGCGTCCAATGGGTGCCAGCATCTCTGAGTCTGGTCGACATCGGGTCGACGTTCCCGGTTGTCGAAGTTCCTGGAGGTCGAAGTTCCTCGAGGTCGAGATACTTGGTGAACGGGGGTAAGACCGCGTGAGTAGCGAGAATTCAAACGTCATCGCAGCAAGCTCAACAAGCGACGTTCGTTCCGACCGGGGTTCGTCCGCGGGCGCTGACACCTTCGACGACATCGTGATCGGCGGTGGTCTTGGCGGGTTGACGTGCGCCGCCTATCTGGCTGCCAGCGGACGCCATGTCCTCGTCGCCGAAAAGCATGACATCACAGGCGGCAACTCGATGGTGTTCCGGCGCCGAGGTTACGAATTCGATGTCGGCGTTCATTACATCGGCGAATGCCAAGTCGGTGGGCTGATCAATCGCATCCTCGCTGGCCTGTCGCTGGAGGACCGCATTCGCTTCCGCCGCATGGACGATGTTTTTGATGTGCTGGTGTTTCCCGACCGGACGATCGAGATCCCAGCGGGATGGGACTCGTACCGCCAAACGCTCGCTGAAGCGTTCCCCGACGAGGCCGACGCGGTGCGTTGCGTCCTCGACGTCCTGGAACGGGTCGCCAACGCCGCGATGCGGCGACCGGGTTCTGACATTCAGGACCTCTTTGAATCAGGCCTGACGCCGCTGACCGCCCTCTATGACCGCTTTGATCTGTCGGTGGCGGCGCGAGGGGCGTTGTCCCACTGGGCCGGTCTGTATGGATCGGGTCCCGATGAGTCAGCAACGGTGATACATGCGATCTTGGCCGATCACTACATGAACGGGGCGTTCTATCCCGAAGGCGGCGGGCAGATGTTCTCGGCTCGTTTGGTCCAGGTGATCGAGGCCTGTGGCGGTGAGGTCAGAGTCGGTGCACTCACCGAACAGATCGTGGCTGACGAGACGGGCCGTGTCGTCGGCGTGCGTTTTTCCGACGGGACCATCGCCCATGCTGAGAATGTGATCTCGAACGCCGACTATCGCCGCACGGTTCTCGAGCTCGGCGACGGTCTGACCTGGTCGGCAGAAACCGTTGAACATGCCCAGACCGCCAGGATGGGGTACCCGCTGTTCTGCGTATATGTCGTCATCGAAGGCGATTTCGAACGGCCGGTCAACAATTCCAACTTCTTCGTCTTCGGACACGATGACATCGCCGCAACGTTCGGCTCGCTGTCAGAAGGCCTGATCGACGACGCCCCGTTTGCATACATTTCGGTCGCGCCACGCAAAGACCCAACCAATGAGGGGCTGGCTCCTCCGGGTTCACGAACTTTCAGATTATGACCCTCGTGCCGCTCGAACCGGCGATGTGGGGTGTCGATGAGGGGCCGACCACAGGCCCGAAGTACCGGCGGCGTGACGATTACCGCAGTGCCAAAGCGGCGCTACAAGATCGGTTGCTCGAACGGGCCGAGATCGCCCTCGGTCCGTTTCGTGACCGCATCGTCTATGTCGAGTCGGCCACGCCGCTAACCCAAGAGCGGTACACCCGCTCGACTGCCGGCTCGTCCTATGGGCTGGCTCATGCGCCGGACGCCGTCGGCCCGCTTCGCCCGGGCTACGCGACCGAGATCCCCGGCCTGTTCCTGGTCGGTGCCAACGCACCGGGTGGGCACGGCATCGCCGGCGTCATGGCGGGTGGCCTTGCAGCCGCCGGTCAGGTCCTGGGTGAGGATCTGAGCAGTTCGGTGATGGAAGGTCAGCGAGTGCTCGCCAGCGATGTGGTCCCACCTGACGGCCCCGACTTTGATCCCTACGAAACCGCGCGCGGCGTTGCGATGATGGACCGCCGAGCCGAAGGCCGCGAGCGGCGAGCGGCGAGAAAGGCCGACCTGGGCTGAGCGCCGTGTCCTAGGTGCCCTGTTTGGTGAGCGGCGCTCACCCGCAGTACGGGCTCGGCGAGCCCAACCCCAACACCTGCCCCTTGTGGGGTCTCTGTTAGCCTTCGGCGGTGGAGCACCAAAATACCGCAAGCACGCAGGGTCCCGGCGCAGATGTAGCGCCGGTCTTGGTTATCGACTTCGGCGCCCAGTACGCCCAGCTGATCGCTCGGCGGGTGCGCGAAGCGAACTTCTATTCAGAGATCGTTCCCCGGACCATGTCGGCGGAGGCGATCGCCGCTCGAAAGCCCTTAGCCCTGATACTGAGCGGCGGGCCGAGTTCGGTGCATGCAGATGGCGCTCCGCTCGCGGATCCCGAAATCTTCAACCTCGGCATTCCCATCCTCGGTATCTGCTATGGCGCCCAGCTGATCGCCCAGCAAATGGGGGGCGTTGTCGAACCGACCGGTCTGGCCGAGTACGGCCAAACCGACCTCGCTGTCGTCGGCGATTCGGTGCTGCTCAACGGTCAGCCCCGGGAACAGACGGTCTGGATGTCACACCGTGATTCGATCGTCGAGCCACCCTCAGGCTTCGTCGTCACCGCTTCTACAGCAGGTGCACCCGTCGCCGGGCTGGAAGACGACCAACGTCATATTTATGGCGTGCAATACCACCCCGAAGTGGCTCATACACCCTACGGTCAGGCGGTTATCGAACGATTCCTGCGTGAAGGGGTCAGAGCCACTCCGAACTGGACGATGGCATCGATCATCGAGTCCTCGGTCGCTGCGATCCGCGATCAGGTGGGCGATGCGACCGTGCTGTGCGGGCTCAGTGGCGGTGTGGATTCATCGGTGGCCGCTGCGCTGGTGCACAAGGCGATCGGTGATCAGCTCACGTGCGTCTTCGTCGACACCGGGTTGCTGCGTCAGGGCGAAGCTGCTCAGGTGATCGACACCTTTGAAGAACACCAAGGCATCAGGCTGATCCATGTCGACGCGTCGAAACGTTTCTTTGACGCCCTCGCCGGCGTCACCGAGCCTGAGCAGAAGCGCAAGGCGATCGGTGAGCTGTTCATTCGCGTGTTCGAAGACGCCGCCCACGACGTTGACGACGCCGAATTCTTGGTTCAAGGCACGCTGTACCCCGATGTGATCGAGTCCGGTGGCGGTGACGCGGCGACGATCAAGAGCCATCACAACGTCGGTGGGCTCCCTGAGGACATGAAGTTTTCGCTGGTTGAACCGCTGCGCAGTCTCTTCAAAGACGAGGTACGCCAGCTTGGGCTCGAACTCGACCTGCCCGAAGAAATCGTGTGGCGTCAACCCTTCCCCGGTCCGGGTCTGGGCGTGAGGATTATCGGTGAGGTCACACCCGACAAGGTCGAGATCTTGCGTGAGGCAGACGCTATCGTCCGCTCGGAACTGAAACGTGCAGGACTTGAACGCGACATTTGGCAGAGCTTTGCGGTGTTGCCCGATATCCGTTCGGTCGGCGTGATGGGCGATGAACGCACATATGCGTATCCAATCATCGTCCGTGCGGTCACCAGCGAAGATGCGATGACCGCCGACTGGGCTCGGATCCCGCATGACGTTCTGGCTTCGATCTCCCGCAGAGTGATCAACGAGGTTGAGGGCGTCAATCGCGTGGCCTATGACATCACGTCGAAACCGCCGGGGACTATCGAGTGGGAGTGATATCGGTTGGAGCAACACCGTGAGGGCGGTGTTGCAGCGTGTCCGCTCGGCATCGGTGACGGTCGGCGGCGAGGTCGTCGGGGCGATCGGCGCGGGCGTCTGCGTCCTTGTGGGTGTCACCCATAGTGACGAACCACATACCGCTCAGATCCTGGCGGACAAGGTCTGGAACCTTCGGATGATGCCCGATGAACAGGGGCGTATCGGCCGGAGTGTCGCGGATGCTCGGGGCGAGATTCTGCTGATCAGCCAGTTCACCTTGTACGGCGATGTCAGCCGTGGCCGACGTCCAAGTTGGGCTGGCGCTGCCAAACCGCAATTGGCCGAACCGCTCATCGAAGAGGTCGGCAGGGCTCTGCGAACGATGGGTGCTCATGTCGAAACCGGTGTGTTCGGTGCAGACATGGTCGTTTCCATCGAGAACGACGGGCCTGTCACGCTCATCCTTGATATCTGAGGGTGCGTCCCCACCTGGGCGTGCGAAGGTTTGTTCGGTAGAATGTTTCGTTCGCCCGCGCGAAAGGTACAAATGCAGTTCTTGCAATCGACGAAGAGTGACTGGTTTTTCGACCACGAGGACAGCAGGTTTTGTCGCGTGCCTCGTGGGATGACGCCGGAGCTCTTGGGATCGCGGACTCCGTGGGCAACGTTCTTCGAACTCGTCATCGACGACAATCAGCTTTCCTTCACGGTCGTGCTCAACGAAGGTCGCACCGAGATCATTCGGGCGTCGATCGTCGGAGACGAAGCGACCGGGAGCTTTGATGTCATGCCCCAAACGTGACCCGTTCCATCGATGAGGCCCTCTGTTAGGATCCGGCCGCATGGGCTATGAGCCGCGGGAATATCACCCCGCTTTCGAGGAATACTGCGAAGCGATCTTCGAACTAGCCGAAGACGACCGGAAAGTCATCCGAGCACGAATCGCCGAACGGCTTGGCGTGTCCCGCCCCGCAGTGAGCGAGATGATCCGCCGGATGGACGACGAAGGTTTGGTAACCATCAACCGGTCTTCGATCGCCTTGACCGACACTGGCGTACGGCTAGCTCAAGCGGTCGTTCGCCGGCATCGTCTGGCCGAACGGTTCCTGACCGACGTGTTGGAGCTTTCGTGGACCGAAGCCCATCACGAAGCTGGCAAGTGGGAACACATCATTTCGGACCGGGTCGAACGGGCCTTGGTTCGTCTTCTGGGCGACCCGACCACGTGTCCTCATGGCAATCCGATCCCCGGTTCGTCGTACGCTCCGCCCGCTACCGTCGCTCTTGCCGAGATGGCTGTGGGGCATACCTTTACGGTGTGTCGAATCCCCGAAGAGCTGGAATTTGAGCCCGGACTCTTGGAGTTCTTGGAGCGGTCCAGCATCCTCCCCGGCGAGTCCGGGCAGGTGACCGCGGCAGCACCTGATGGCACCGTCACCATCAATATCGCCGGAGGTGCCGTCGGGGTGGGGCGGTTTGCGAGTGAACGGATCCAGGTATTGACCGGTTCGGCCCCGGAGCCGGTTCTCAGCACGTGATGCCAGGCCGACGCGAGCTCCGGTCTCACTACGGAGCTACCCAGGGTCCATCTCCTTGTCTCATCCCCTCGGTACCCTGACAGGGCTGGCTGGTTTGACCTCGGCGCACACGCGTCTGTGTGCTGGTAATCAACGGCGGCGAAGCCCAAGTGGGGCGGCCCCATCGCAGTGAGGTGGCGGCCGAGGCAGGTGATGGGGTCCCGTGCAACATCGAACGCTCAATGTTGGAGTCAGAATGGATTCCTCACAATCGGATGGTGACTGGTTTTCAGGCGGACACATCCCCAATGAACCCGATGCCGACTGGGGCTTTGACGAACCCGTGGGCGGTGACGAGTTCTTCAGCGATGCGCGTCCATCTGCCGCACATCTCCTCGAAGGTCTCAACCCGGTCCAAGTCGAAGCGGTCAGGCACACAGCAGGTCCCTTGCTCGTCGTCGCGGGCGCCGGATCGGGCAAGACACGCGTGCTCACACACCGGATCGCCTATCTCGTCGGTCAAGCGGGTGTGCGCCCGGGCAACATCTTGGCGATCACCTTCACGAACAAAGCCGCCGATGAGATGAAAAGCCGCATCTCTCCGCTGGTCGGTGCGGCCCGAGCGCGGTGGATGTGGGTGTCGACGTTTCACTCAGCGTGCACACGGATACTTCGTCACGACATCGGCCGTCTCGGTTACCAACGCTCCTTTTCGATCTATGACTCTGGAGACGCCCAGCGCCTGGTCGGTCTGGTGCTGCGCGAACTGAACATGGACGTTAAGCGATTTCCGCCGCGCCAGATCCACAGCGCCATCTCGGCAGCAAAGAACGAACTCATCGATCCCGACGGGTATGCATCTGCTGCTCACAATCCCTTCGAGCGTCGGATCAGTGATGTCTACGCCGAATACCAGAGGCGCCTCAAAGACGCGTCCGCGCTGGATTTCGATGATCTGCTCGTTCTGACGGTCAAGCTGTTCCAGCAGCATCCCGATGTTCTCGATCTGTGGCGGCGACGATTCCAGCACCTCATGGTCGACGAATTTCAAGACACCAACGCGGTGCAATGGGAACTCGTTCGGCTGCTCGCCGAACAGCACCGCAACGTGATGGTGGTCGGCGACGCCGATCAGTCGATCTATAGGTTTCGGGGCGCCGATGCGCGCAACCTGTTGTTCTTCGAGCAGACGTTCCCCGAGGCGAGGGTGTTGGTCCTCGATCAGAATTATCGGTCAACGCAGGTCATTCTGGACGCTGCGAATGCGGTGATTTCCAACAACCAAGACCGTCGAGACAAGCACCTGTGGACCGATAAGGCCGGGGGCGAACAGATCTCTCTCGTCGAATGCAATGACGAACATGACGAGGCAACCTTCGTCGTCAACGAGATCGACCGCTTGACCCAAGAAGGCGACACCCAGTTCAGCGATATCGCCGTCTTCTATCGAACTAACGCTCAGTCCCGTGTGATCGAAGAGTTGCTGGTTCGTCACGCAGTTCCGTACAAGGTCGTCGGCGGGCTGCGGTTCTATGACCGACGCGAGGTGCGTGACGGATTGGCCTATGTGCGGGCGCTGGTCAATCCATCGGACGAAGTGTCGGTGCGCCGCATCGTCAACGTTCCTCGACGGGGTGTCGGGGACACGTCGATGTCTCGAATCGAGTCGTACGCGCAAGGCGCTGGCATCCCGATCATGAGTGCCCTTCGGGAAGCCCAGGCTGCCGGGGTCAAGGGTAAAGCCGTCGCTGGGATCGCCCGCTTTGTCGACCTGATGGATGAACTGACCGACGCGGTCGAGGACATGACAACCGCCGAGATGCTTGAAGCCGTCCTCGAACGTTCCGGTTATCTCGCCGAACTCGAAGCTGAGCGGACGATCGAGTCGCAGGGCCGCATCGAGAACCTGCAGGAATTGATCGGCGTAGCCCGTGAGTTCGACGAGATTTTGGCGCGCGGGTCATTGACCGGCCCCGCAGCGAACGCCATCTCAGGGGTGATCGACCAGGACCGTATCGATCTGCTGTTGGGTTCGGGTGACCTTCCTCAAGACGGACAACCCGCGGACCCTGAGTCAGTCGATCCTGCCCCCGACGGTTCGGGGGTGAGCCCTTACTCCGCATCGGAAGAGGGGCGAACAGGGTTCGCTTCGCCAGACGCCGACGATATGGACGTACCGACCAACACGTTGGCGGATACGCCGCGGGGAATAGCTCGTCTCCAGGCCTTTCTGGAGACGGTGTCGCTGGTCACCGACCTCGATGAGTCGGGTGAAGTCGTATCGCAGGTCACGCTGATGACGTTGCACACGGCGAAAGGACTCGAATACCCGGTCGTCTTTCTGACCGGACTCGAAGAAGGGGTCTTCCCTCACTCCCGCAGTTTGAGTGAACCCGAAGAGCTCGAAGAAGAACGTCGGCTCTGTTACGTCGGGATCACTCGAGCACAGGAACGGCTCTATCTGACCCAAGCGTTGTCGCGGACCTTGTATGGAGCAACCGACTACAACCCGCCGAGTCGTTTCCTCACCGAAATACCCGACGCATTGATACAGCGTGCCCGCAAGGTGCCGCGGTCCTCCCGGCGCCGTCGACTGTTCGACGCTGAACCCGAGGGGCGAGTCTTTGGTCGGGGTGGGGCCGGCTATCACTCATATTCGGGTGAGAGTGACGACGATCGCCCGCGCCGGCGATCAAGTCGGGATCGAGTGCTCGGCCAAAAGACGGTCGCTCCTGTAACGGGTGATCGCTTTCGGAGGCGTCGTTCCGAAGAACCGCCAGCCGACCTCGATTTTGGTGTGGGCGACGATGTCATGCACCACAGCTTCGGTGAGGGGACGGTGCTTGAGATCACAGGCGGCGGCGATAAGACCGAAGTACTGGTCCGCTTTGCTGGCCTCGGCGAAAAGCGCTTGCTCCTCGCCTGGGCGCCGCTCCAAAAGGTTGTCTAACCGGGTGTGGAAACCCAACCTTGGCCGCCGCGCCGAGTGTCGCCGACAGCGTGCCCATCGGTGTCGACCGCGTGAACGCCGCCAAAATATAGATCTGGCGTCTCCCACCGATTCACCGGCATGCTCGCAGCGAGTTGTTCCATGCAGGCGATGTCGAAGCCCGGTTCGCATTGCAGGACGGCTCCGTCCCAATGAAAACGCGGCTGTTTGACGGCGTCGGAGATCGACTCCCCCGCGTCGATCAAGTGCGAAAGCGTCTGAGCGATGGCTGAACGAATGCGTTCTGATCCGCCGGTACCGAGGGCGACCTTGCGGCCCTCCGGCCAGCGAACGATCGTCGGCGCCATCATCGACCCGACCCTCAACCCGGCGGGTTCGCTGTGCAACCCTTCGGGATGGAGGTCCTCTTCACCCATGATGTTGTTGGCGTGAATACCCGTGTCGGCCAGGAACACCCCGGACCCTGACCCGTTCGATGTCGTCATGGTGGCCACATTGCCGAGTGCGTCGACAACGCTGATATGGGTTGTCCCTTTCGACGCCTGAAGCGGTGCGAATGGGGGACGGCGCCGGTGTACATCGACCGCGTCGCGCAACGAGCCCACCAATGCAGCAACGGCGGCCGCAGAACCTGGACGGGGCCGCTCTGAGGCAGGCGTCGTGCCCATCGAGGTCAATGCGGCGGTGACGATGGAGCCGCCAAAGGAGGGCGGGGGGTTGGTGAACACCTCGACCCCTCCGTAGACGATGCGGAGGGGAGCCCGTTCGATAACTCGATATGAGTTCAGATCTGTTGCCGTGACGAGACCGCCGTGAGCAGCCATCTCGTGACCGATCTGGTCTGCGATGGCGGCGCTCAACGCGTGGCCCGTTCGGCCTAACGCGGCATCACGTCGATGCTTTGGTGGCGAAGGGTGTGTGGCAGCAATGTGCTCGAAGAAGTCGGCGAGCCACGGGTTCGTACACAGGTCGCCCTGGCCTAGGAATCGGCCACCTGGCGCGAAGATCCGGCGCCCCTGTTCGGTCAGCGTGAAGATCGGTTCGAGCAGAGCGAAAAACTGAGCTTGAAAGCGGCTGATCTCGACACCTTCTCGTGCCGTCTGGATTGCCGGCCTCAGCACACTGGTCAGGTCAAGGCTGCCCCACCGCTGGTGGATGTGCAGGTAGCCAGCAAGGCATCCGGGTACCGCTACCGATCCATAGCCGACGTTAAAGCGCTGCACAGCGCCGCCAAATCGAATGTCGACCGGCGTCATCTGAACGTCATGAACCGCCGAGCCTCGGCCCGGTGTATCGACGAAGAAATCGATGAGGACCGGCTCTTCACCCACAGGGTCCGCCAACAGGAACCCTCCACCACCGAGGGAGGTCAGACCCGGTTCGGCGACTGCCGCGACACACGCTGCAGCGATTGCAGCATCGAACGCGTTACCGCCTTGGTCGAGGATGTCTCGTGCAGCGTTCACCGTGGCTGGGTGACCGGCGGCCACCGCTGCGGTGCCGGCACCAGCGGGCTCTGTCCGGCCGGATGGCTCTGGGGCTAGGGTCATGACAGGATCCTGACCGTTTGAGTTCGGCGGCGTCTCATCGTGCGTCGCGGGTCGGCACCCGTTCGTCGTAGTGTGCGTTTGTGATCGTGGACTTCACCCCCAACCTCACCCGCTCCCTCGGCGTCGAGATGGAACTCATCCTGGTCGACCAGCTGACCGGCGATCTGTGCGACGCGGGAAGTGAGGTACTGAGCGAACTCGAACAAGCCGGATTTGCCGACCGGGCCAAACATGAGCTGTTCGAGTGCACGATCGAGCTGATTACCGGCGTGTCGTCGACCGTTGGCCAGGCGACCAGCGACCTTGGTCGAACGCTGGACGAGATGATCCGCGTCTGTGACCGCCGTGGGCTGGCGCCCCTCTGTGTCGGCACACATCCCTATGCCAACTGGCGTAGCCATCAAGTCTCGGCAGATCCGCGTTATGGGCAGTTGCTCGATGCAATGCAATGGCCGGCACGCCGGCTGCTCATCTTTGGGGTGCACGTTCACGTCGGCGTGTCGAGCAAAGACAATGTGATCCAGATCACCAATGCGCTTACCGAGACGCTGCCGGTGTTTCTGGCATTGTCGGCGTCTTCACCGATGTGGAACGGCACCGACACAGGTATGGCATCGGCCCGAACGAAGGTTTTTGAAGGACTCCCGACGGCTGGTCTTCCACCGCAGCTGGCCGATTGGGGAGAGTTCGAACGATTTCTTGGCGCATTGATGCGCGCACGAGCAATACGTTCGATCCGAGAGGTGTGGTGGGACATTCGCCCGCATCCCGAGTTCGGCACGGTCGAGTTGCGCATGTGCGACGGGGTTAACACCCTCAACGAGGTGGGCGCTATCGCCGCGTTAGCGCAGTGTCTGGTGGAGCGGATGGAACGCACCATCGCCAATGGCGGCAGTGTGGCAGCACCGCCCAACTGGACCGTCCGAGAGAACAAATGGCGTGCCAGCAGGTTTGGGCTCGAAGCTGAGCTCATCACCGATCCTGACGGCACCAGCGCGGCGCTGCGCGATGTCACAGAGGATCTGATCGGTTCCCTCTATCCGGTCGCCGCCGACCTCGGCTGCAGAGACGAACTCATCTCGGTGCTCGACATCATGGAGAACGGTAATGGCGCCGACCGGCAACGTATGATTCGCTGCGACGGCGGCAGTTCTGAGGACGTCGTGCATCTGATGGCACAAGAGTTGCGCGCCAACCGGACGACGACGCGATGAGTGCCGAGCGCAGGACCCTGGAACAAGCGCTGGCGGCGTGGTGGGAATCACATGCCGATTCGGTGATCGGCCTGCGGCGATGGCTCCACGCCCACCCTGAACGTTCGGGTGCCGAGTATGAAACCACCGGGCGGATCGTTGATGAGCTCACAGGCATCGGTTTCGCACCCGTGGTGCTGCGCTCTCGTCCGGGAACCGGTGTCATCGCAACCTGGGACAGTGGCAACCCCGGACCGACGGTCGCCGTTCGCGCTGATATCGACGCGTTGGGGGCGTTCGACCTGCTCGATACGCCCTATCGGAGCAGGACAACCGGCTTGGCGCACGCTTGCGGGCATGACGCGCACACGTCGATCGTCGTGGCTCTTGCTGGCTTCTTGGCGGTGTACGGCAAGACCCTCCAACCGAAAGGCCGGATTCGACTGCTGTTCGAACCAGCGGAGGAGACGGTTCCCGGCGGCGCGGTCGAGATGATCGCTGAAGGGGCACTCGATGGAGTGGATGCCATCCTCGGTCTGCATTGCGATCCAAAATCAGATGTTGGTTCGGTGGGTCTTCGCTCGGGGCCGATCTCAGCGGCGGCTGACCAGATGACCGTCGAGCTGATCGGTCCGGGAGGTCACACCGCCCGCCCCGAGGAAACGGTCGACCTCGTTTCGGTGGCTGCTCGGCTGATCCTCGGCCTGCCCGAACGTCTCCACAGCGCGCAGAGCGGCCTCGCAGCGGTCTTCGGAGCGGTTCTGGGGGGAGATGCTCCCAATGTGATTCCGACCAGGGTTGAGCTCCGCGGGTCGGTACGTACCGCCGATGCCGACGGATGGGAATCAGCGAAGACGACGGTACAAGACGCCTTGGCAAACATCATGGAGTCGACGGGCGCCGATTGGGAGCTGGACTACACCCGCGGCGTGCCACCGGTGATGAACGACCCACATGTGGTCGAGGTGGTTCGAACCGTGTTGTCAGAGGTCAAAGATCCAAAACTGTCGGTCTTTGAGGCTCCACAATCCGCCGGTGCGGACACATTTGCGTGGTACTCGCGGATGGTGCCCGCGTGTTACATGCGTCTCGGAACCCATGATCCTTCGTGGCCGCACCACCGCGATCTACACCACGGACATTTCGATATCGACGAGCGTGCGCTGCAAACGGGTCTGGTCGCCGTCGCATCGGCGGCGTTTTCGCTGCTCGACACGCTGCGGACAAAGACCTAGTTGTCCTGGAAGCTCGTCCGCACGAGCTCGGGATGATTTCCGCTAGATCGAAGCATCCGGGGGTTGAGGGCCTTCGACAAGATCGGCCAGGTCATGCAACATGACCACCGGATCCTCTTCGGACATGAGGGCCGGACGGGGTCCTGTGTCGTCGGCCGCGGTCCGCATACCTTCGGGAATCGACACGGTCGAACGTGAGGATCGAAAGGCCACAAACAGTGCTCCCCCCAATATCAGGGCGAACCCGGACGCTCCGAGGATAAGCCGTCCCTTGCCGTCTGACGCGAGACGGGTCGCGTTGGTCACCTTGTCTTGAATCGATTCGACCGGGTTTTCTCCGTTGCCAGCTGCGACGGAGGTCGCCAAGATGCTTGGCTTTTGATGGTCATCGGGTTTTGCGACCACCACCTGCGCGAACTTTGCGGTCTGATCGCCGCAAGCCGCGTCTCCACCTGCTTTCGACCCGGCGAGGAGCGCCTGAGAAAGGCGTTCCGATAACGGAAGTTTGGCATCGGCCTGTTTGCGGTACTCGTTGAGTGCCTCGGTCACGACCGCAGGATCGGCGAGCGCGATCCCTTGGACGCTGACATTCGGCCCTTGCGCGTCGATGGCGACCTCGGCGTTCGAACTCCCGGTGAACGCTGCGGCACCGCCCCGAACGGTGACGACGGCATGCTGCTGGTGGGCAGCATCGGGAGCGAAATCGGGATCGATGAGCGCGGAGAGCACTTCTTCTGGAGTGTTGCGGTCGCGGATCCCGAGGACGGTGCGAAACGCAGCGGTTTCAATGTGCGGTTGTGTCGGGTCTGCGGGTTGTCCCAGCGGAACGGGTGACGGCGACGAACCGTCGGCGATTGGGGGACCGTTGCCGTGCCTGACCTCGATTACCTTCATGCCGGTTGATTTGATGTTGGCCATACCCGAGGCGGTTGCCGCCAAAAGACCCGAGCGAGCGGGGTGGACGGAGCGCTCGGTGGTGTTGGCGGTCTGTTCGGTGATCGACGGCGCTGCCTTTGCATCCGTCCCTGGCGACTCGTTGGGCGAGGTCGGCCGCGTTGGGCCAGTCGTCGCGACCGCAGACGTCGTCGTTGTTAGACCGCCGGGAGCATCCGATGAGGTCCGTGTGGTGACCGACGGGGTCACTTCGGCGGGCGTTGGGGTTTGCTGGGATGCCGGCAGCGACGGAACGGTTTCGGGCGGTTCCGACGTTTCAAGGGGTTCCGACGTTTCAAGGGGTTCCGACGTTTCAAGGGTGGTTGTCGAGGTGGCGACGTCGATGGGCGGTGCGAGATCGAGCATGCCTCGCCGTGATTGCGGCATGGTCACACCCAATGAGATGCCTGCGCCCATCCCCGGGACGAGTGTGATCGCAGGAACGACGTCGTCTTGACGAATGCCGAGACCGCTATATGGGCTACAGGACGCGACAGCGACGCCGACCTCACCTGTCTCGGGATCGACACCCACAATCGACCAGGTGGCGGCTGCCGAACCTGGGAAGATCGCCAGTGCCGAGAGCATGCTGACAATCGCAACCGCCCACGCGTTCAGAGAACGTGACCTCATCGCAGGGCGAACGGGGACGGACGACGAGGGGTATGGCGGCGCGCATGTGCACCAAGCGCTGGCAGCGGTTTGATGGCGTACCTGCGGTCGTTCGGTTCGGTTCGGGTTGGGATCGGGCCCCATTGCAACGGAGGACACATCGCTAGGCCGAGGTCGCAGAGCTTCCAGACTTGATCACGTCGCTTCGGCGGGATTCGATCTGGTCGGCACTGACCGCCCATTCGGCGAAACGTTGACGCTCCATCTTGAGCCAGTCGGCGCGCGGCGTTCCAGCGCCGTCGTTGTACAGGGCCAAGATGGCGGTCAGCGCACGGCGGTCGCCGTTGGCGATGCCCTCGGCTGTGTCCAGCGCATAGTCGACCAGCTCGTCTGCGGGGACGGTCCGGTTCGCCAGGCCGATCTGCTCCGCTTCGACAGCGTCGACCCATCGCCCGGTCAGACTCATCTCTTTGGCGCGAGGAAGGCCAACGCGTTCGGTGAGCAGCGGTGTCATGCCACCGCCGGGGACGAGTCCAACCTTGGCATGAGTATCGGCGAAGCGTGCCTGTGAGCCCGCCAACATGAAATCGCAACACAACGCGAGTTCGAGCCCGCCGGTTGCGGCGGCGCCGTTGCAGGCGGCAATGGTTGGTTTGGAGACTTTCTGCAGGGCGATCCACGGGTCGAGGGTGATGTTGAGAGATCCATCGCCCAGTGCCTTGAGATCGAGGCCCGCGCTGAAGGCGGGATCGGCCCCGGTCAGCACGATGACGAATATCGACTCATCGGCGTCGGCGTCCGCGAGGGCAGCGCCGAGGGCGTTGATCAGGTCGCCGTTGAGTGCGTTTCGCTGCGCCGGCCGGTTCATGGTCAGGAGTCGGACACCTGGCCGCGGTGTCTCGGTCAGCAAAACAGGGTTGTCGTCAGTCATGGGCGTAGAGCGTAGCGGTCCTGACCGACGGTGAGACCGTTCGCAGATCTGCACAGCTGACGGCTCGGTATTCCGGGGCCAAGTGCTGCGATCCTCCGCGACGCAAAGCGCGCAGAGCGCGCAAAACCACCCTAAATCCTGAATGATCGACCACTAGGAGTGGTAGTAATGGTGCTGCAATATCGCGGGCAAGTATTGGTGAGGGACAGTGCGCTTCGACGAGCTCTATGTGGTGATGCAACGACCGTGCGAGGCGATGACCTTGAGGTTGACGTTGAATCCGAGCGTCGCCTCACAGTTATACGACGAGGTTATGGCTCGAACCTACGCACGCTGGAGCACCCTGCGGCTGCGAAAGGTGCCTCATCGATTCGTCGCACGCAGCGTGCTCGGAAAGTCGATCAACTTCACCTTGTCAGGACGGTTGGCCGAGATGGCCCAGCCGCGCAACCCCGGAACCAGCGGGTTATCCGAATCCGATGCCGAAACGCTCAACGATCGCCGGGCAGTTGCCGCCGGTCTCAAACGCCTACGTCGGCCGGTTCGTGAATCGGTGGCGTATATGAACCTTGCCGGGTTCGGGGTTGCCGATACAGCCCAGTTGGCCGGAATTGACGATACCGAAGCGCAGCGGCTCGCTACCAGAGGGCTGGCCGACCTGCGAGGCTGGTTAACAACGGAGCAATTTGATGTCCTCGTCGCCTAGTTCACAACCCGATGATCGTTTGGGTCGCGTCATCAAACAGGGAGCGAAGCGCCGAGACCGGAAGCGTCTTCTGGCCGCCGCGGCCGTCGGTTGTCTGGCCCTGATCTCGTTGGCTGCGCTGGCCGATCGGCCCGGTGATTCCGCTCAGGACGCGGCGGTTCGCAGCGATGTAGGCGCAACGGACCGCTCTACCCCTGCCAGCGTCCAGGGCGCCGATATCGATCGCTCCGCCCAAACGACAACCTCGGTCACCCTCGACACGACGACAACGACGTCGGTGCTTGCGGTGACCACCGTCATCGACGGGGACGATGGTGACGGCCGAGATGGCGGTGCAATCGGCGACCGCGACGACACCTCGACGACCGTCCTTGGATCCCGGACGGACGCGACGGGGCCGTCGACGGCGAGTTCTGTGACCGGCAGCAGTGCCGTCGCTCGGACGGCATCGAGTGCTTCGAGCACAACGGCATCGACAACTCCCGGCGACAAGACCCTGATCACCCAATCTCACACGGGTTCAACGGCTCCGGGTCAGGGCACCCAGGGTTCATCGGCTCCGCCATCACCGAACACGGTCGCAACGGTGACTTCACCTCGGCTGGCCCCTCTGCTGTCTGGAGCGACATCGGCCGAGATCGTGTTGCCGACCGGCGTCAAGGCTTCGGTCCCGACCACGGTCTCGCTCAACGTTTCGGGACGCGGTGGAATGGACTGCGTCGTCGTCGATCTGGGTGATGGCTCACCGCGTTGGGAAAGCTCATGTTCTATCCCCACCGCGTGCGGTGTGCGCCAAGGCGCGCCGGTATCCACCGAAACTCGGAACTTCACAGCGACCTACCCATCCACGGGTGTCAAGACGATCACGGTGTGGCAGCGTCAACGACTTGCGGGCACAACATGTCAGGCAGAAACGTCGCTGTTGGTGCGAACGACGGTGCCGGTGGACGCCGCGCCAGTTCCTCAGCGAGTGTTGGCGGTCAAGGTCCAGGCACTCGCCGATGGTCCGGCGGTGGGCGGGGTACTCGTGAGCGTTCGCGCTCGTTCGGGTGAACTGCTCGTAGACACCGTGACGGATCGATCCGGTAACGCTTCACTTCGGGTCCCCGAAGCTCAGCTCGTCTACGTCGAGGCGCAGGCCCCGAGTCTGGATCGTCGCTGTACCTGGCGCGCCAGCGGGTCGGCCAGCGCAAACGTGGCCGTGCTGCCTCTCACACTGCGCGAGGTGTGCACCTAATCGCGGGTGCCCGGGATGTCTGTACGGATCTGCGTCGACTACGACAGGCATGGGATGTGGAGGACGATCTAACGTCAGCGCTCGTGACGACCCCCGAGCAGGCGATCTTGGTACGGGTTCTGGGTGTGGACCGGCCCGGGATAACCGCAGGGCTCATGCGCCTCCTCGAAGAGGGTGGGGCAAAGATCCAAGACCTCGAACAGGTCGTCGTCCGCCGCCGTCTGGTCATGGCATTCGCCATTCGAGTTCCCGACGGTCGGGACCTGCTGAAAGAGCTGTTGCTGTTCGGCTGGGAACACGATGTCGAAGTCGACTTCGAAGTCGTCGAAGGTGAACACAGCGAACGTCCACACGGCCACGTCGTCACCGTGCTCGGTCAGCGGGTGAGAGCCCATGATCTCGGCGTTGTTGCTGGCACGATCGCAGCGTGTGGCGGCAACATCGACCGGATCAATCGGCTCTCGCGCTACCCCGTGGTGAGCTATGAATTTCAGGTACTCGGCGGTGACGCCGACTCGCTGAAACGTCAACTGCTCAGCGCGTTGGCGCACCGACCTGTCGATGTGGCGGTTCAGCGGGAGGGGCTGACCCGTCGAGCGCAGCGCCTTGTCGTTCTCGATATGGACTCCACGCTGGTCCAAAACGAGGTGATTGAGTTACTCGCGCGCGAGGCCGGTTGTGAACAGCAGGTTCGCGCCATTACCGAACGTGCGATGGCCGGTGAACTCGACTTCGAAGTGGCGCTGCGCGAACGGGTTGCGCTGCTGGCCGGTCAGAGCGAAGACATCATCGCCAGCGCTCTGGACAACGTCCGGCTTACACCGGGAGCCCGGACGTTTTGTCGCACACTGCAACGGATCGGCTTTAAGACAGCGGTGGTCAGCGGTGGGTTTGTGCAGTTTGCCGAAAAGGTTCGAGCCGATCTCGATCTTGATCACGCCCACGCCAACGTCTTAGAAATCATCGACGGTCGGCTCACCGGGCGTGTGATCGGCCCCATCGTCGATCGTGCCCGCAAGGCCGAACTGTTGGAACAGATCGCTCGCTCTGAAGGGATACGTCTGAGTCAGACCGTCGCCGTCGGTGACGGAGCCAACGATGTCGACATGTTGGCTACGGCGGGTTTGGGGATCGCGTTCAACGCCAAACCAATCGTCCGTAACGCAGCGGACACAGCGGTCAGCGTCCCCTATCTCGATGCGATCCTCTTCGTGTTGGGCGTCCGGCGAGAACAAGTGGACCAGGCCGATGAAGAAGACCCAGATTTTGTGGTCCCCAAGTCGTTGCCGCCCGTACCGACCGATTCAGAAACCTAGTGAGCGCTCCCAGAAAACTCCCGTGTTTGTGCGCGACTCGGCGCCGTTGAGCTGCGTCGTATGACCGCAACCCGCAAATCCGAACGCATACCCACGTTCGGTAACCCCGGAGGCCCCCAAACCACCAGTTGGGGGCCTCTTCGCCTCTCCTGGCGCGCGTTGTCGACGATGTCGCTCTAGAGGCATCGGTCAATCGGGTGCGGTCTTTCGCTGGCACCGCGTTGGCGGCGGGAGTACCTTGCCGCTGTTGATGAGGGGAGCGGTCATGGACATCACGCAGACGACGGCAGATTTGGCTGCTGAACACGAAGCGCTTGACGAGGTGCTTTCGTCGTTGGAGGAGGCATCATGGGGCGTCGCGACGAGTAGTCCGGGCTGGACCGTCGCCGATCAGGTTGGACATCTGGCCTACTACGACCAGGCGGCAACGACAGCGATCGTCGCCCCGGACGCGTTCGCTGCGATGCGCGACGAAATGTTCAGCGGCGCGACCTCCATCAAGGCTGTCGACGACCGCACGCTCGAACCGTATCGCCGCATGAGCGGCGCCGCCCTTCTCCAAGCGTGGCGGGACCACCGCAAGGCGCTTCTCGCTGCGGTGTCGGGTCTGAGCAACGATGATCGGGTCGAGTGGTACGGGCCGTCGATGAGCTCTCGCTCGTTCGCCACCGCCCGTCTGATGGAGGCGTGGACGCATGGCCGCGATGTACTCGACGCCCTCGACCTTCGCGTTGCGCCAACCGACCGTCTCTGGCATATCGCACGGCTCGGTTTCATTACCCGTGACTGGTCGTACCGCAATCGGCGTCTGGAGCCGCCGTCGACGCCCGCATACGTCGGGTTGGATGCTCCATCTGGGCGACGCTGGGAGTTCGGCGACCCCGCCGCCGTCGATCGGGTCGACGGTGACGCCGAGGACTTCTGCCTTGTCGTCACGCAGCGTCGTCACCTCGACGACACCGACCTGTCGGCAACCCCGGGCGCTCGTGACTGGCTCGTCGTCGCTCAGGCCTTTGCAGGTCCAGCAACGACCGGCCCGGCTCCGCGAACCCGGACCTGATCAGCGCATCCGTTGATAGCCAGACGACGCAGGGATGCAATCCGCGCAGCGCGTTGCGCGTCCGCTCGACGTTGAGGGTCCCTGTCGATCCAACGAGGGAGCTCAGGAGCGGTTGTCGGTATCCCGGGCCGCTTTCTCTCCAACGATCAAGCTGAGTCCGAGGATAACGACACAGGCGGCGACGAATATGCCGACACCTGCGTTCAAGCTCGTGTCGCCATCTGCATCCCACACCACAAAGAACACGCCGACCGCCACCTGGAGCAGGCCGAGTAGCACGACGAATGGGCCGACTGCAGCATTCGCTGCGTACCAAGCGGTGTCCGACGCCATCGACGATTTTGTGCGGTAGCCAGCGAAGGAGTTGGGTTTCAGACGTTTCGCCCGCATCGCGAGTCCCATGCCGATGAGCAGCGCGCCTGCCGCGGCGAGAATGAATCCGATGACTGTCATGTGTTCTCCGTGGAGCGACGGGTCAGGCGTTCGCTCGATGTTTCGACGCAGATGGCAACACGATCGCCAGCAGCAGGAACTCGGGGTCGTGGTCGTGTTCGTGCCAGGTTAGACGGTGGGAAAAGGTGAGCTCTCCGCTCTGTGATCGAGGAGACATACCGCCGGGGCCAGCTGAGGCGGCCAAATGAGTTCGGTATAAAGACGAGAACTGCTGGCGTACTTCGCGCCCTCCATGGCACCATGGCGGGGCTTGCTTCGAAACGAACGTGGTTGTTTGTACCGCGGGTGGTGACGGGCGAGCGCGATCCAATTGAAGACGAGCGCGAGGACCCCCACCCCATGCGACTTCGAAACCTGTCCAAACACCTTTTCACGACCAAAACCGAACTCGAACATACCGTCAGGTCAAGCAGACGGGCACGCAAAGCTGTACGGAACGAACGAAAGATGACCCGACACCTCAAGTCGCGTACCGGACGAGCACGCGACGCTGAGCTGCGAAGCCTGGAGGTCATGCTGGAACGTCAAGAGCGCGGAGCGCGAGACGCCCTACGGTCGATCCGGTTCTGAGCGTCGGCGCGAACCTCATCAACTTCCGAGCGCTCCGTTGACGACAAAGGCCGCCAAGAATGCAAGTGAGTTTGTCGCCGTGTGGAGCAGGATCGGCGAGATGAGGTGCTCGCCTCGGACCCGAAGCCAGCAGAACACATAGCCGACCAACCAGGTGGCGATGACCCCGCCGAACACCGCCGCGACGCGGGCTGGTCCGTGGCCAGCTACATCGCCGATCGTGTCGTTCGCTGTCACCGCCGTCCAACCCGGCACGACGTGCCAGAGCCCAAACCACATTGAGGACCAGGTAGCGGCCGTCAGGTCAGAGCCGTGGCGTCGATAGAAGGCAAAGAGGACGCCGCGAAAGATGAACTCTTCAAAGAAGGCGGTGCCGACCGGAATGCGGATCAGCACCTGATACAGCATTCCCTGCCAACCCACATCGCCTACTCGGGCATCATCAAAAACCCCCCGTGTCCCCGGGATGGCGACGGCCACTCCAATGCACAGCGCCACGATCCCAAACGCCGAGAGCCCCCACCGAAGTCCTCTGGCCAGATGGGCCCGGTCGAGTCCGAGCATCGCGCTGGACAGTCCGCTGGCGCGAGCGATGAGCGCCAGGAGGCCAGCGGTAAACAGGTTGGCCGGGACATAGAGCGAACTGGTCAGCCACAGATTGCCGATGAGGTTGTGAGCGGTGATCACCACAAGCGCAAGGGTTAAGCCCTGCGCGTTTGATAGGCGATTCTTCACGTTGCCTCCCGATCCGCGTCGCGAGCGGACCTCCCGATCCGCCTCACCGCGGGGTTCCTCACAGTAGCAACTACGCAGGTCAACGACGATGTGTCGCAGCGGCCGGTGAGGATGTCGTCAACGGACCGTTCCGTCGCGCCGCTAGCCGTCCAATTCCGATGGAAGTGCCGGCCTGGTCGCTTGCGTCGGTCAGTCCCTGTTTGGTGCCCCGGTTGCGACCGCCTTTGCCCAGGTGTAGTCCGGTTTACCCGCCGGTGAACGCTTGATCTCACTCACAAAGACGACGCTGCGCGGCGCCTTGTACGGAGCGATAACCGTTTTGACGTGAGCGACGATGGTGTCACCGTCGGGTTCGCCGTCGCCGGACCAAGCGACGATCGCCGCGACGCCTTGTCCAAAACGTTCGTCGGGAATCCCCACTACCAGCGCGTCATAGACGTCGGCGTGAGACTTGAGCGCCGCTTCGACCTCTTCGGCGAACACCTTCTCTCCACCGGAGTTGATCACCGATGAGCCCCGGCCCATCAGCCTGACCGCCCCATCTGTATCGACCGTCGCCATGTCTCCGGTCAACATCCAGGTGACCCCGTCGATCTCAACCATGGTCTCTGCGGTTTTTATGGGATCGTTCCAGTACCGGCGCGGAATATGGCCTGACAGGGCAACTCGGCCGATATCACCACTGCCCGGTTGTACCCGGCTGAGATCGTCACCGAAGACTGCGGTTTCATCGTTGGTCTCAAACCTCATATCAGGAGCGTTGACCGCATCATCGCCCGACGTCCGTGACGTCCCCTGCGCCCCTGTCTCAGAGGACCCGTATCCGTCGGAAATCAAGACCTGTGGCATGGCCCGAGCGAGGCGAGCTCGCTGGGTTTGGGTCAACGGCGCTCCGCCCGAGCCGAGGGCGTACAACGACGCCACGTCGTAGCCGCCAGCGGCATCCCACTGGTCCATCAGGGGGCGAGCGACAGCATCACCCACGATGACCAGGACATTGACAGCCTCGTCGACTACAGAGCTCCAGATGGTCGCCGGGTTGAGGTTGCCGCGGGTCAAGACGATGCGACCGCCGGCGTACAGCCACGACAACACGGTCCATTGCGCTGCAGCATGCATGAGCGGCGCGATCGGCAGCTGGGTGACGACGAAGTCTGGGACGCGTTCGAGAACCTCATCAGGGCTGGACACGGGACCGTTCATGCGGAGCGGATCGCCACCGCCAATACAGGCGAAAAACGCGTGCTCCTGGTCCCAGACAACGCCCTTTGGCATGCCGGTAGTGCCACCGGTGTAGATGATGTAGGAATCGCTGCTCGACCGTTGTCGTGACACCCGGGACGGTTGTGCCTCAATCAGTGCCGTCTCATAATTCACGACATCGGCCAGAGCGTGGCGGGACTCCGAGGGGTCCGACTCGACCGGAGCGGTCATTGAGTGGTCGACATACGCATCGTCGACGCTGATGAGCACGGGACGCCGGTTGAACGACTCGAGCGCTCCCTCGACCGTATCCGTCGCGTCGGTATCGAAGATGAGAGCGCTCAAGGCGGCGTCATTGACGAGATAGGCCAGTTCGGCAGCGTTGTATCGGAAATTGATGTTGATCGGGATGGCTCGAAGCTTGAAGGCTGCCAACATCGTCTCGACATACTCGGTGCCGTTCTGCAGGAAGCAGCCAACCCGGTCATCGCGACCGATACCGGCCGAGCTCAACACGCTGGCCAGCCGGTTCGCTCGCTCTTCGAGCTGGGCGTACGTCAAGCGGCGGGAACCGCAGATCAGCGCCTCGCGTTCTGCGACCGTGTCGGATACGGCCTCCCAGATGTCGGCAAAGTTGTACGTCTCAAGTCGGGCCGCCGGTGTCGTTGACATCCTTGGATGCTAGTGCTCTGAGCCCCGACCTCCGGCGGGGTGCAGCCAACGGGTCGCGCTCCATCTCTGGGACGTATCAACCTCGGTTGGCTTGGTCGCTTCTTTGTATTTCGGCGTCGTCCTCGTCGTCGCCGAGGTAGACCGCTGCGGCGATACCGCCCAAGAAGCCGAAGAAGTGCCCCAACCACGAAACACCTCGCTGGCCAGGGACCAGACCCCACAGCGTCCCAGAGAACAGCGCCAATACGACGATCATGATCAGGATCGACGATGGCTTCCGGTCGACGAAGGCCCGAAACAGCAGGTAGCCGAGGTAGCCAAAGATCACACCGGAGAGTCCAAGGTGGACGCTATTGGCCCTGCCCATCAGCCAGATCGCCAGACCAGAACTGAGCGCTGCAATCGCACTCACCGTGAAGAACGTTCGGATGCCGCGGGTCATGGTGAGCCCGCCGAGGACGATGAACGGCACGGTATTGGCAGCTACATGGCTGAAGCCCACGTGCAGAAACGGGGCGATGACGATCCGAGGAAGGCTCCACAGGCGTCGAGGTCGGATGCCGAGCGAGTCGAGATTCACCGGCAACAACACGTCGATGAGTTCGATGGCCCACACCAGTACGACGATCCCGATCAGTATCGCAATACCTTCGCCAATCCGCTCGATTCGGCTTTCTGGTTCTGTCCATGTCACCGGGTGATTCTGACACTTCGGAGCTGAGCTGCATGCTGTTTGAGATGTGGTGCGAAGAAACCGCTGCTCCCGGGACACGGCGACATGAGCGACACCAGGATGCGTCGCCACGTAACCGCCAGCGGGCGGTTTCGCAATATCGAGCCGATTCGGTGCCGCGGCATGTGGTGGAATGCGCAGATGCCTGTTCCACCCGGTAACTCAGGCGCGGGTGAATCCCAGCGCGCGGCGGGCGAGGACTCGCCGTGGGCGGACACCGACTGGGGAGAAGACCTCGCGACGGCCGACGCTGTCGCGGGTCGGGCCTGGGTCGAAGCCAGCGTGGAATGGGCAGAGACCACGATCGTCGAGCAGCCCTGGGCCGACGACCCGACAGCGGCTCATCGCCGGATCGTCGGTGAAGCACCCACGCCGCCGACCGCAACGCCGCATTGGAACGCCCGAGAGCGTCACACTGCGGAACGGCCCGACGCCTGGGATGGCGCCAGCGATCGGCGTCGACCGGTGCCGCTCGGGGATCAACTCCGCGCGCTCATCCCCCTCGTCATCGTCTGGACCATTTTGTTCGTCGGTCTCGCGATCATCGCCGTCCAAGACCGAGTGCCCGTCCAAGAGCTGTTTCTCGATCCTGCAGCGCTCGACGGCAACCATTGGTACAGCGGGATCGTCTCGCAGTTCGGCATCCTTGCATGGACCGTGGCCTTCTGTGCCGCAGCGGGTGGGGCGATGCTGGCCGATATGTCCGGACGTCGAAAGGCTCGGAGCTTTCTGGCGAGTGGAGCACTGGTCACAGGATTGTTACTCGCCGACGACCTGTTGCAGTTGCACTCATACCACGTGCCGAAATATCTCGGGTTCAGCAAAGAATCGGTGTACGCGGCGTATCTCGTTCTCGTCGCTGGCTGGGTGTGGTGGCATCGCGGCGAAGTGATGCGAACCCGCGTCCTGGTTTTGGCCGCCGCGGGTCTGGCGTTTCTGGCCTCGATCATTTTTGACCAGGTTCAGCTGCCCATGTCGGACACCAAGGCCCTGTGGTTCGAGGATTCAGCCAAATTCTTTGGGATCGTCGCCTTTGCCACCTATTTCGTTTTGACCGTTCGAGATATTGGGTGGTCCATCCTCCGCTTAGCGGGCATCGGCCGCACAGCAGGAGCGGACGACTAGCCCGTCCAAAGACATGCCTAAAGGGTCTGCAGAGAGGGGTGGACCTGACCGGTGCTTGGTTGTGTATTCCCGCTCATGCAGCTTGTGCTGCGGGCCGCTCGGGCCACGGCCCGGCGCCTGTCCGCCAGTCCTCCTCGGCGAACGCGCGTGGGCCCACATACGACGGTCCGGCGGTCCCACAAGGTAGGACCGCCGGACCGCGTGTTGAAGTGCTTCGTGTCGGGCCCGGAGGGAGCCCAGCGAGTGAGTGGCCGTTAGATACGCCCGATGATCGCGTTGCCGAGAATGGCTGCACCGCGAGCGTTGGGGTGGTGACAGTCGAGCAGGTCTTGATAGACGCCGGGGGAGAAGCGGGAGAGGTTGGGGTTGCCGCTGTTGCCTTGGAGGGTGCCGAACGTGTTCAGGTAGTACACGCCGTCACGGGCATCTGCTACCCGGGACAGGGCGCCTTCGACCGCCCACATGTCGGAGTTGATGCTGGTGGCGCTCATCGTGCCAACCAGGAAGAACAGCTCGAGGTAGCAGAAGATCCGCCCTTCCGCTGGCAGCATGTCGTACCCGCCCACGTACACGGGCAGATCTGAGCGTGCGCCACGGATGTGGTCGACGACACTTCCGACGCTGCTTTCGATGGCGCCGACGGCCGTCGAAACCGACCGGCCGGTGCGATACAGCTTGTCGAGACCGATGTCGGCCTGGCCGAGGGTCACGATCACCACGGATCCGGCAGGGGCAGCGTTCGCTTCGGCGACTGCCTTGGAGAGCAGACCGTACTCATCCCGGGCGGTGCCGTCCGCTCGTGCCGATTTGTGGGTGACGTTGTGCACTTCGTAGCCGCCAGCAGCTGCGGTGGGGCGTGCGATACGTCCCGCCCAGCTGTCGCCCACGACGATCAACCAGGGTTGTCCAGGTGCTGCGCCAACCGGGGTCGGCAAGACCACGGCGAAGAACAGGCAGAGTGTGAGAACGCGTTTGATCATGGGGTCGAACCTCGTTTGTGGGGTCGGAGTCATGGTTGGGTGAAAGTAGCTGATGGGGCGCAGCTGCGATCAGTTCTTATCCAAAACGCAACGGAGCATCCCCGGTTCACCAGGGTGAACGATCAGCAGGCTGGTGGCACGTTCGGTAGGACGTGTTCGATGTGGCTGCCGTACCCGTCGGTCCAGACCGGCGTTGAACCCGCTTCGCCAGCGTGCTCACCGATGATGAAGGTGTGATCGTTCGGGATGCCAGCCGCCTGATACGCGGCGATATCGGTGTCCGCGTTGCCGTAGGCGTAGTCGAAGTGCCAACCCTGGGCTTGAAAGAACTTGAGTGCACCCGCCTTGTATGCCACGGTCGTGTCGCCGGTCACGAACGTCGGCGCAAGCGTGGTCTTTGAGATGCCTTCACCGATGGGGAATCCGTGGTGCCACAGCCAGTCATTGGTCACCCGGGTTGGCGATTGACGCAGACCGAGGTAGCGGATGTTGCCAGGACGAGCGGTCAAATAGAAGATCTTGTAGCCCTGGTCCGCATAAAGGTTCACCAGCTCGACCGCTCCGGGCCGAGCCTTTTGGTCATACGAAGAAAAGATCAACTGGATGAAGTTTTGTGTGTCGCTCGTCGTCAGGGTCTCATCGATGTCGAACACGACGGCGCGCTGAGCCCCCGGGCAGCGGTTGGCGCCCTCGCTTTCGGCGCCAGCGACCATGGGCACCAGCAACGCGGCCAGCAGCGCGAACAATCCCGCCATCGCGCCGTACAAGGCCCCGTTCTCGTGAGACAACTTTGTCATGACCACCCTTTTCGCCCTCGCCGGATTCGACGGACCCGTTCACTGCACCAGGTCCGCCATGGTAGCGGCAAACAGCCACGGGCGAAACGAAATCTCGGTGGACGCCCTCAGGAGCTCGTCGAAGATGGGGCTGACGTCAACCCCGTGTCGGCCTCCCCCGATGGAGCTCGGCCGGTCTGTGCGACGGCGGTGGTTGGAGGGCTCTCGGTGCCGCCAGCGCTGTCGGTCTCTGGCCCGGCTTCGGCACTCATCGGGGGATTGATCTGACGCACGTCGACGTAGAGGTCTCGTGGATCTTGTCCCGCGAGGTAGGTCGGGAATCTCGCCAGATCAACGATGGCGACTTCTTCACCGTCGCAGTCCACGAACTGGTTGGTCCGCCGGTTCCATGCGACGACGCATCCGGGTACTCCTTCGACCTGTTCCTCGGTCAGTGGAACGCCGTAGGGAAGGGGTTCATCGGGGATGAACATATGGACCGCAACGAAATCGTCGGCGTACAGGGCGACACAGAACGACCGGATTCCACCGGTCGGGTCGGCGACACAAACGGGCCCTTCAGACGCGATCTTTGCTGCGACCTCTGGCGCATTGGTGAGTCGAAACGGCTCGTAGGGCCCCGTGTCGTCCGGGTTGGTGCCGACGACCTCGACAAACAGGTAAGCCACGAACAGTGCGGCGATCACCGCAAACCCAGCTGCGAGGACCAACATGCCACGGTCCTGACGGTCCATACCCGGACGTCGGATTGGAGGCTGGGCGTCGGACATTGGGTCAACATTCCCGGAGAGTGACTGCGGCGTTGCGCCCTCGGCGCGCTTGCGGGGCGACTGCGAACCGCCTCAGCCTACGGTGTCGGTGCCCGGAACAGTCGAGTCGCTACCGGTTTGGCACGGCCCTCGCGGTAAATGTGGTGCGTCATGGCGGCACCGCGTAGCGTTGCATCTCGGCCTGGCGGCTTGTGATTGCCCGACCCGCAGCCGATCGTCCGTGATCGCGGCTCTGCGGGGTGCCCTGTCAGCTGAGCCTTACATCCGAAACCGGACTGGGGTACATATCGCAGTCCGCTACCCAGTCGAGGCGCTAGTGGATCTTCTAGAGTTCCAAGGAAAACAGGTCTTTGCCAAATACGACATTCCGGTGTCGGAGGGCGAAGCGGTAACGACCGTCGATGAAGCGGTCGCAGCAGGTGAACGGTTGGGCTATCCCGTCGTGGTCAAGGCCCAAGTCCACACCGGTGGTCGAGGCAAGGCCGGTGGGGTCAAGCTCGCAACCAACGTCGATGAGGTGCGCGAACACGCGTCCAATATCCTCGGCCTCGACATCAAGGGCCACATCGTCAAGATCCTGTGGATCGAAAAGGCGAGCGACATCGCCGATGAGTACTACGCGTCCTTTACTTTGGACCGCGCCGCCAAGCTCCACCTCGGGATGCTCAGTGCCGAAGGTGGTGTGGAGATCGAACAGGTCGCCGAAGAAAACCCGGACGCGATCGCCAAGATCTGGGTTGACCCCGTCACCGGGCTCTCCCTGGAACAATGCCGCAACTGGGTCAAGGCTGCCAACATCCCCGAGGCCGCGCAGGGTGGAGCGGTCGACATTCTCCTCAAGTTGTGGACCGCCTACAACGAAGAAGATGCCGACCTGGTCGAGATCAATCCCCTCATCTACACCGAGGATGGTCGTGTCCACGCTTTGGATGCGAAGGTCACCCTCGATGGAAACGCGGACTTCCGCCACCCCGACTGGGAGGCATATGAGGCGACCCAACCGCTCGATGGCCGCGAGAAGATGGCCAAGGAACTGGGTCTCAACTACATCGGCCTCGACGGCACCGTCGGCATTATCGGTAATGGCGCTGGCTTGGTGATGAGCACCTTGGACATCGTCAATCAGGTCGGCGGATCGGCCGCCAACTTCTTGGACGTTGGAGGCGGCGCGGACGCCTTGGTGCTGACCAATGCGATCGAGGTCATCAACACCGACGAGAACGTCAAGGCGATCCTGATCAACATCTTTGGTGGCATCACGCGATGTGATGAGGTTGCAAACGGCGTGCTGGCAGCACTCGAACGGGTCGAGCTCAAGAGCCCGATCGTCATTCGCCTCGATGGCACCAACGCCGAAGAGGGTCGGGCGATTCTGGCCGAGCACCTGAGCGACACGCTCCAAGCTGCCCCGACCATGCTCGAAGCGGCCCAGCGTGCGGTCGAAATGGCCTCTGCCTAGCCCCGTGCTGGCACCAAATTCTTGAAGGACTTTTCACAGCATGAGCATTTTCGTAAACGCTGATACCAAAGTGATCTACCAGGGCTTGACTGGCAGCCAAGGTCGTTTTCACGGGCTGCGCAATCGTGACTACGGTACGCAGGTCGTTGCCGGGACCAACCCCAAGAAGGCCGGGACCGACGTCGATGGTGTGCCGATCTATGCATCGGTCGCCGATGCCAAAGAAGCGACCGGCGCAACCGCCAGCTGCATCTTTATCCCCGCTCCTGGCGTCAAGGGCGCGGTGATCGAGGCGGCCGAAGCGGGAATCGACTTCATCGTCGTCATTACCGAAGGCGTCCCTGCACACGACGAAGCCTGGTTCTACAACGAGGTCAAACGGTCCTACCCGAACTGCCAGATCCTGGGCCCGAACTGCCCGGGCATCATCTCACCCGGGCAATGCAACATCGGGATCACCCCTGGCGAGATTGCGTTCACGGGCGGACCGGTTGGCATCGTGGCACGTTCTGGCACGCTGACCTATCAGGCGCTCCACGAACTCACCCAACGCGGTATCGGCCAGACCACCTGTGTCGGTATTGGGGGTGACCCCGTTCCCGGAACCAGCTTTATCGACTGCCTCGAACGTTTCGAAGCCGATCCCGAAACGGGCGGCATCATCATGATCGGTGAGATCGGCGGCTCCGCCGAAGAAGAGGCGGCCGCATTTATCGCCGACAATGTGACCAAGCCTGTCGTGGCCTACATCGCTGGTCAGACCGCACCTCCCGGTAAGAAGATGGGGCACGCTGGTGCCATCGTCTCGGGGGGTAAGGGTACCGCCGCCGCCAAGATGGACGCCTTGACGTCTGCAGGCGTCGCTGTGGTCGCGAATCCCACCGAGATCGGTGCGGCCATGGCCGAGGCGCTCAACCGGTAGCCGCCTGCGATGAGGTGCCGCTGCGCTGTGCGTTTGTGACGCCTCACCCCAAGGCAAAGATGTTCAGACGGGGGTGGCCTGTACGTTCGCAGGCCACCCCATCTGTTGCTCGATCGGCACCAGCGTTCGGGAATATCACCCCGGTGGGGCTCTATCCGCTGACCTCCTAGGAAGCGACCGCTCCCGATGCGACCTGACACACGGCCCGGTCTTGAGCCGCTTCGAGTTCGACGTCGCCGACATTTGTCGCGGGTGCAGGGCTCAGTTCTGGTCGGCCGAGCACGGTGACCGAAATCTGATCCGCGGGCACCCCTTGTGCGGCGAGTTGATTCACATAGGCGATTTGGAGCGCTTCAACCGTGCGGTCAAACGCCTCGTAGAGGCAGTCGCTCGATCCGATGATCGACTGTGCATAGGCGTAGGCGACCGGCGCCAACGACGAGTTGTCGTCAACCCATGGAAGAACATCGGTCGCTTTGCCGACTGCTCCCTTGTGGAAATCAAAGCTGCCAGCGGTGGCGACCGCATCGACCCGGGGTCGCTCGAACTGTATCGATTGCGCCGGTACGACCACTTGGACCCGTCCGTCGGGCAACGTGGTGATCGTCGTCGAACCCGCCTCGACGCAGGTATCGATATCTCCGACAGCGTCGATGGTGACCCTGTCCGTTCGGTAGACCTGACCCATGACGCTGTGATCCCGTTTTGCGGTGATCGGAACGACAGCATGAATCCTGGCCCGACAGTCGAGCGCTATCGGCTCAATCTCGGTAACGACAGCGGCATCGGCCTGTTCGACCGATGTGGTCTCTTCGGTCAGATCCGAGAGCGACCCAAACGGCGAGTGAAAGGACAACACATCGCCTTTGACGGCGACGGCGAGCAGGACAAGGGCACCAAGCCCCGCGCCCCAGAGAAACGTTTTCATCGGAACACCCCCTTACGTGGTGGGTGGAGAATTTCCCTCCACACAGACGAAACAACACCCCGAAAGGTCGCGGAGCACCCCGATGCGGCCCCTCGGTTCGGCGCTTATGCATCCGTCATCGTGAGCGGAGAGTGCTCGACTCTGTCATCGGCGTTCTCGGCCGTCACGGCACGAGCGATCTACCCTGTTGGCGATTTGCCAATGGCCTCCTACAATGCCTGAAGCCATGTACACGTTCACCCCGGTGGCCATAGAACAAAGTGGAACGGATGTCGACCGCAAAGACCCCCAGACGGCCCAAAATGATCAACGGGGTGGTTCCCAACCGGTCGCCAAAAGATTCCAGCGAGACGGTCGTATACGACGAAGCGGGTTCGCCGCTGGCGCGCCCTGGCTTTCAGGGGCCGTTCTCTAACGGCGTTCCCGAAGAGCTGTTGGATCGTGGAGCCCCTCGCCTCGACAAGTTCGGACCGGGGGAAGCCATTCGGGCGCTGTGGTGCTTTGTGGTCATCGTTGCGAACGTGATCTTTGGCGTGCTCTCAGGTTTGGTTGTCCGCCGCAGTAAGGGCGTCGCCTGGAACGCCAGCTATGGCATGGTCAACGCGTTTATCTACCTCGGCCCCACCTTCGTCAAAGCGGGTCAGATCATCGCGTCGTCGCCGGGTCTGTTCCCGCCGGTGATGTCCGAACCGGCTCAGCGCTGTTTGGAGGATGTGCCACCGTTCGGGTTCGAGGTCGTTGAAGAGGTGATCACCACCAACTTGGGTCGACCGATCGACGCGTTGTTCGCCTCCTTTGACAAGGTACCGCTGTCGGCAGCTTCGGTCGGGCAGGTGCACGCTTGTCGGCTGCCCGACGGGCGCGATGCGGTCGTCAAGATCCAACGGCCCGACATTTCCAAACGCATGAACACCGACCTGCGGATTCTTCGTTTGGTAGCGCTGGTCATGATGCGCACCAAGTTGGGCCAACGTGCGGGCGCGCTGGCACAGGTCGAGGACCTGCACCGCTTGACGAACCAAGAGCTCAACACGCCGCTTGAAGCGCACCGTCAAGACCAGTTCAGGTCGAAGATTCACTACTTCGGCGACAACTGGGAAGTCACCGCACCCGAGGTGTATTGGGACTATTGCGGGCCGAACATGATCTGTATGGAACGCATGTATGGCTTTGCCATGGGGGATGTCGAGCGGATGGAGGCCATTGGGTTTGACGCTCGGGGCAACCTTCGCCGGGGCATGAAAACCTGGCTGGAGGCGGTGGCGATCCACGGACCATTCCACGGTGATCTGCACGCTGGCAACATCTGGTCGCTCTATGACGGTCGAGAGGCTTTCCTCGATTTCGGGATCATGGGCGAGTTCACCGATGACTGGAAGCAGATGGTCATCGACATCTTGCACACGTTCATGATCGACCACGACTTCACCCGCATCGTGCGGGGCTACAAGAAGCTGGGGATCTTGAACCTCGATGTGTCGGACGAGCAGCTCGGTGTCGTCATCCAAACGATGGTGACGCCCATCATGGAATCAGAGATGAAGGACCTGCAGTTCTCGGAGTTGTTCGCCCAATCGATGGATCTGGCCGAGCAGATGGGTGATTTTTCGTCGCCCAAAGAGCTGACTTTGTTGGGTAAGCAGTTCTTGTACTTCGAGCGTTACGTCAAGGCCATCGCCCCTGACTACGTGCTGGTGACCGATCCGTACCTGATCAAGAACATCCTGCCCGAAGAAGCGGCCGAGGCCATAGCCAAACTTGAAGCCGCTGGACCGAACCCGGACCAACCGGTGGATCCTGATGTCATAGCGGCCGACGACTCGGCTCCAGCCGATCCAACGCCGCCTGAATAGTCGGCTGTCCAGACGTAAGGACGTCCCTAACAGCGGGACGTCCTTACTCAGTGGGTCTGAGCGACCGAGTGGGTCTTGCCCGATGGAGTGGGGCGGCTAGCGCCGGGTGGGGCGGCAGGTGCCGGGTGAGCACCGTGCTTTGACCGAGTCGGGCACGATGTACACCTGACGTCGCGCTCTGGGAACGCACCGGGAAAAGACCATTTCTTGCGACCATCCCGGTGCGGCTCCTCATGCCTACCAATCGTTCTGTGCAGCTAGCTCGCCTTGTTGACGAACGGCAGACCCGACTTGTCCTCGCTGACCGCCATGTATCCTCCAACGACGGTTGCCGCAGACGCCAAGACGCTCAGAAACATGCCGTATGAGCGATCGAGGACGTCTTCGCCGATGAGTGCTCGAAGAAGGATGAACAGGCAGCCTGCGGCCGCAAGCAGCAGTTCGAGCTGTGAAGGCGTGAGCGGACCGATCGTTTCGGGCAGAGAGATCGTTTCCAGCTTGCGCAACACGACCATCACGGCAGCCGCGGTGCAGAGTAGCCATCCGAAGAATGCCATCCCGCCGACATCGAAGCCGCTGGCGCTCGCTGTAAATCCCGCATATGACGCGGAGAACCACGGTAAAAACATCGATATGAAAAGGACGATCGCTCCGCCTACGAGAACCTTGTTGCCGGTGGTGAGTTTGTCCATGGCCCTGAACCCCATTCGCGATAAGCGACGAGCCATCTCGTCGCGCCTCCTCCTAGTGCAGCACCTTTTTAAGCTTTCCTCAACATGATCCTGAATAAAATTCTGGACATGCTCTGCGTCGGTGGTGAAGGGCTACTTGTGGGGTTGTTGTGGTGGCGCGAACGCGGAGTGCGACGCGAGCGAGAGTGTGTACGGTGCAGCGAAGCGGCCACGGGGGCGGGTGCTAGCGTGCCCCGCCATGCGTCTTGCTGTTTTGGCTTCTGGCGGCGGCACCGTGCTTCAGGCAATCCTTGGAGCGGGTATTCCGGTCGATGTGGTGCTTACCGATCGTGAGGCCCCTGCGGAACAACGCGCACGCGACAGCGGCATTCCGGTTATCAGGGTCAATCGTGCTCAGTACATGCCTGACCGTGAGGCCTTTACCGCGGCGGTTTCAGACGCGCTCGCACGCAGCGAGATCGAATTGGTGGCGATGGCGGGCTTCATGACCATCTTGTCGCCGAGCATCTTTGAGGACTTTCCGGGTCGAATCATCAATACGCATCCCAGCTTGCTGCCCTCATTCAAAGGGGCGCACGCTGTTGCCGAGGCGCTTTCCTTCGGTGTCAAAGTCACCGGGTGTACCGTGCACGTAGCGACGGCGGCGGTCGATGACGGGCCGATCCTGGCGCAGCAAGCGGTCGAGATCCGTCCGGGCGACACCGAAGAAGCGCTGCATGAACGGATCAAATCGGTCGAATGGCAGCTGTATCCGAGCGTGCTCGCACGTATCGTGAACGGTGAACTCGATCCGGCCGCACTTCTGGCGCAGCGCGATCGCTGATCGCTTCACCACGCGGGCGACTCGCGCTCCGGGTCCCATTGGGTAAAGGTCTGCTCAGGCGCGTACATTCGGGGGCTTATTGCCTCGTTGCCTCACCGAGCCGGGAGTGCCATGCGCGTCAAAATCAACCGAGCGTTGCTGTCCGTATCCGACAAGTCAGGGTTGGTTGACTTCGCCTCCGCGCTCGCCGGGTTTGGTGTCGAACTGTGGTCCTCAGGTGGGACCGCGACGGCGCTTGACGAAGCCGGCCTCGCTGTGACCCCGGTCGAAAACGTGACGGGCGCGCCCGAGATGCTGGGCGGCCGGGTCAAGACGCTGCATCCAAAGATCCACGGCGGGATCCTCGCCGATCGATCGAAACCGGACCATCTCGTCGACCTCGAGAACAACGGCGTGCAGGCGATCGATTTGGTCTGTGTGAATCTCTACCCCTTCGTCGAACGGCCAGGGATAGAAACGATCGATATCGGCGGTCCGACGATGGTGCGCGCCGCTGCGAAGAATCACGCGTTCGTCACCGTCGTCACCAGCCCGGATCAATACGCCAGTCTGCTGAGCGAGATGGAAGCAAACGACGGGACCGTGGGTTTGGAAACCCGTCGCGGTCTGGCCTACGACGCCTTTGCGCACACCGCCGCGTACGACGCGTCGATCGTGTCGTGGTTCGGCGGACAAGAGCCCCTGCCCGTGCACCTCGACCTTGCACTCGAACGGCGCGACGTATTGCGCTACGGGGAGAACCCGCATCAGATGGGGGCGCGGTACCGCCGGCGAAATAGCCCTGACAGCTGGCTCGACACGATGCGTCAGCTCTCGGGCAAGGCAATGTCCTACATCAACTATCTCGATATCCAGGCGGCGTGGAGTCTGGTGCAGCGGTACGACCAAACCGCTTGCGTCGTGGTCAAGCACGCCAACCCATGCGGTGTGGCGACCGGTGATTCGGTGTTGAACGCTTATGAACGTGCGTTCGCGTGCGACTCCTTGTCGGCCTTTGGAGGGGTCGTCGGCTTGAACCGCCCCTGTGATGTGGCCACAGCGGAGGCTATTGCCAAGGTGTTCACCGAGGTTGTCGTAGCTCCCGGCTTTGAGGACGGAGCGGCCGAGATCATCGCCGCTAACGAGAATGTTCGCGTGCTCGTCGCAGAACCCCCCCGACAGCCGAGTCAGACCATCGTGAGCCTGGCCGACGGGTTCTTGGTCCAAACCCCCGATCAGGTCGTGGCCGACCGTTCCGAGTGGGAAGTCGTGACCGACGTCGCCCCCACCGATCAGCAATGGGACGATCTCGAGTTCGCATGGACGGTCGTTGCTGCCACAGGTTCCAACGCCATCGTCTTGGCCCAGGACGGCCAGGCGCTCGGCATTGGTGCTGGTCAACAGAGCCGGGTGCACGCCGCGCAGATCGCCGCCGAGAAGGCGGGTGACCGATTCGACGGCGGGGTGTGTGCGTCGGACGCCTTTTTCCCATTCCGAGACGGCGTTGATACCGCCGTCGCCGCGGGAGCCAAGGCCATCGTCCAGCCCGGCGGTTCGATTCGAGACCCAGAGACGATCGCTGCTGCGAACGAGCACGGCGTCGCCATGGTGTTCACAAAGCGGAGGCACTTCAAACATTGACAGCTCAAAAACTGGATGGCTGGGCCGCTGCTGGCGCGATTCGCGCACAGCTTGCCGACGAGGTTGCAGACCTCAAGGCTCACGGTGTCGTACCCGGGCTAGCGACGGTCCTCATCGGCGATGACCCGGCCAGCCATGTGTATGTGACCAACAAACACAAGGGATGCGAAGAGATCGGCATGCGGTCACTGCGTATCGACCTGCCTGCCGACACCACTCGCGAGCAGGCGTTGGACGCTGTGGAGCGCCTGAACGCAGATCCGTCGATCCACTCCTACCTCATTCAATACCCGGTGCCGTCCCAGCTCGATTTCAACGAACTGTTGTATCGGGTCGATCCAAAGAAGGATGGCGACGGGCTACACCCCTTCAACCTTGGACTCTTGGCGCTGGGAGCAGACGGCCCCCGCCCATGTACGCCGGTCGGCATTCAAGCACTCCTGAGCCACCATGGCGTCGGTATCGAAGGCGCGACGGTCGCGGTCGTCGGGCGAGGGTTGACGGTCGGACGTCCACTCGGCATGTTGCTGACTTTGAAAGAACCCAATGCCAACGCCACCGTGATCCAGTGTCATACGGGCACACCCGATATCGGCGAGTTCACTCGGCAAGCCGACATCGTGGTCGCGGCTGTCGGTCGGGCCGGGACCGTCACCGCGGACATGATCAAACCCGGTGCGGCTGTGGTGGACGTTGGCGTCAACCGGATCGACGGCGAATTGCTTGGCGATGTTGCTCCCGAGGTTGCGGAGGTCGCCGCCTGGCTCTCACCCGTTCCAGGGGGGGTCGGTCCGATGACGATCACGATGTTGATGAGGAACACCGTCGCCGCTGCTCGACGTGCTTTGGGTAACGCGTAGCCGGTGGATGACCTAAGGGTCCCACGGGTCCGGCGCAACGAGGAAGCTTTGGTCTCAGCGGTCGAGTCAGCTTGGTGATGCAAGACGCTCGTTTGGAGACGGTCGGGGAGCTCTGGCTCCGCCATACCACTCGTCATATGCCGGTGCGACGCGTGGCGGTCGAGCGCTTCGATGTTCCTTCTGGCAGCCCGGCGATGGCGTCCTTGTTGCTTGGGGGAGTGACGTCGGTGGTGGCGGCGCACCTGACCGAAGAGTCGCTCGGTCGTTTCCGGCGGCTTGCTCACGACCCGCCGGTCGCTCAGAGTCGTCCGCAGATCGTGATGCGGTTTCGCGTGCAGTCCGATACTCATGGACTGGAACGTTCCAAACATCTCCTCTTGGCAGACGGACCCCGGTTCGTGCTTCAGGTCGACGTCCATGCTCGGTATGCGGAACCGCAGATCTTGGCGGCGATGCTCGCGAACAGCACGATGTCGGCCGGTGTGCGGGCTTCGGCGCTCGCGGGGATTCGTCGAGGACTTGAACTTCCTGGATGGATCCCCGATGGTGTCGAGGTCCGCGAGGTGACGTCGTTTCACGGTCGGGAGCCGTTGCTGGCTGGCGCAACACGCCCGTCGGACGACGGTATATGGGACGCTGCCTTTCAGAACGGTACGGGCGACGTGGGCGTTGACGAGTTGTCCTGGGCCCTTGGGGTGCTCGGCATTCCGAGGGGGACCACGCCGACGAAGCGCGAGGTCCAAAAGGCGTTCCGCACCCGAATTCGGCTCGCTCATCCAGATCAGGGCGGTAACGATCTGGATGCGGCCGAGGTCATTGAAATGCTCAATTTGGCCAGGGATGTTGCGTTGGACGCTCAACCCAGCATTCTCAACGCCGATTAAACATCCGTTTGTGTTTTTCTCGATTCACTTCAGATCGCCGATCGACGTGCCGATATCGGCTCTGTCGGTGCATCACGTATCCGACGTGGTGCCCTCGATTGGAGAACTCTGATCGGGTGACGGACCGGCCGTTACTGGCACCGAGAAATATTGCACAATACTATTCACTTGCTGGTGATCCGCTCGCCGGCGGTGACACGAACTCTTGGACGTCGATGGGTCGATCGCCGCAGAGAGTCGTGTCGGACAAGGATGTGGCCCAATGGCGTTAATGGCCTTCGAAGACCGGTTCGCACTCCCAGAGGTGGTCCTCTGGCGACAGCCCAGCCCGTGGGGCAACCTGATGATCGCTGCGTCCGAACGAGGTATCTGTCGGGTTGCGCTTCCTGGAGTCGATGACGACGACGTCATCTGCGGACTTGTGGGGTTGGGCTCGCCGCCGATGATTCGGCGCGAAGTCATTCACGTCGCGGCGACGCAGTTCGAGCAGTACTTCCGGGGAGAGCGTCGGACCTTCGACCTTCCCGTCGACCTCTCACTCTGTGGCGGGGTAACGCGGCGTATCCTCACCCGGCTCGCTTCCGTTGTCTCCTTTGGCAGCATCTGGTCTGTCGACGAACTCGCACGCGAGATCGGCACACCCGACGCACATGAGGTCGTCGCCGCGGCGTTACGGCGAAATCCGGTGCCGATCCTCGTGCCGTGTCACCGGATCGTCTCGAACACATACGGCAAGAACGAATCGTGGTCGCCGTCCAACATGGACAGCGAGGTCCGATCAGGCCTTCTCCGCCTCGAAGGCTGGGACGCCGACGAGTTTGGCATCATGCAAGAAGAAACGACATCCGCGCTTGACAAGCTGGGCCGTTCCGACGCCGTCGTACACCTCCACGAACGGCTGGCCGTATCCTGACCGGGCGGGCATCAACCCAGCTGCGCTTGCGGTGTGCTCGGTCAGGCCGATCGGTCGAAAACGGTGCGCGACCGCACTTCACCAAACACATCATCGAGGGACCGAATGAGTTCCTTGTGTTCGACCAGCTCCCGCACGGGGCCGCGCAACCGTAGCGAGCCGGTCTCAAAACAGTCCTGGACTCTCAGTTGGCCGACCGCCAGGCCCGCAGCGGTCTGATAGTCGGAGACCAGCGTTGCGCCCATCAGGTCGTCGGCGGCTCTCCGTACATGGAGCCGTCCTCCCTCGAATGTGAAGGCGATGCGGGCGACGTTTGTCACCTCCCGGATGAACAGAAAGCCGTTCGTCCCCGTTGCAAAGGTTCGACCCATCGCAGCCTCGTCGAGGGCGGCGATCCAATCGTCGCTGAGAAACACCACTTGGTCCATGTCGGGATTGTTGCGCGGCTCCGGCGTCGAGTGCCACATCGTTCGCGCTGGTTGGGTGTCAAGGGCCGAGGCCTCCTGCCGATAAAGGACATATGCAAGCCGTCGCGAGGATGTGACCAGGGTGCAGGCTCGGGGACAAGAGCAGGTAGAGAGTCGATTTCGCGCAGCGGTGAGCGATGATGCGCGCGCCGTCAGGATCTTCGTCGCGCTCGCTGCGTTGCCGCTGTTTTGGATATTCACTCCACCCGACGGAGGCGATCCCTCGTTTCCTCGACTGATCGTGTCGATCCAGGTCGCGCTGTTCCTCCTGGCTATCAACCTGATCTCCTTTCTCGGTGTCGGGCCGCTCGTGACCGCAGCGCAAGCTCGTCGTCGCGACAGGCATGACCAGTTTGTGGTCGCTCTCGACATGGCTTTAACCATCGGTGTGGTCGCCGTCCTCGCCCGGGACATCGGACCAGCAGGTATGGTGCTGTTGGGTCTGCCAGTAGCGCACGGGGCGGCACGTTTTGGGAGGAAGGCACTCGCCGCCTGTCTGGTTGTAGGTGTGGCAGCGTGTTGGTTTGCAGTCAGCGTTTTCGGCGAGCCCGATGCGCTGGGGTTCGACAATCTCGATGTCGTTCTGACGTCGATTGCGGGTGCGGGTCTGGGCGGTCTGGTCATCACCATGCTCGTCCGCCTGTCACTCCGGCAGATCGAAAGCTTTGGCGTGTCGCGTTCAGTCTCAGAACGCAAGGCCGAGCTGCTCCAGATCGTCACCGCGTCGAGTCGTCGCATGGCGACGCTCGACTCCGATCACATCGTCGATGTGGTTGTCCGGGGAGCCGCCGAGATCGGATTCGCCGGGGTGGCGTTGTTGACCCCCCGACCGTCTGGGCGTGGATGGGCCGTTGCGAGGGCCGAGGGTCTTCCCGAAGATTTCAGTTCTGATGCGGGTCAGCAGTACCCCGAGATTCTCCGTCGGGTGATGACCGGCGCCGATACGGTCACCCTTGACCCCGGTGAGGTGCCCGGATTCGAGCATTTCACGTCATGGTCATCCGAACGCCGCCGTGGCTTTGATGTCCAAACCGGCCAGACCGGGCGAGTGAGCCCAACGATGATGCCGCCGGGACCGATCGGAACGATCGTGGCGACACCGGTCAAGTCGGGTGGTGGTGTCATGGGGGTATTGGTCGCCGCCGCGACCGAATCTGCCGAGGTCCGCCAACACGCGGTTGAAGGCTTAGAACTGCTCGCGTTGCAGGCGGGTGCAGCGATGGAATCCGCTGGGCGCTTCCTCGAGAAGCAAACCCTCGAAAGGCAGCTGGCCTACGACGCGTTCTACGACGGACTGACCGGGTTGGCAAACCGCAGCCGGTTCGTTGATCGGCTCAGCGAACGCCTCCGTCAGTCCCGCCAAGACGGCTCGATCATCGCGGTGCTGTTCCTCGACCTCGATCGCTTCAAGCTGGTCAACGATACGCTGGGTCACGACGCTGGCGATGCGCTCTTGATAGGGGTCGCCAAACGCATCGAGCAGTGCGTTCGAGGCAGCGATCTCGTCGCTCGTTTTGGCGGTGACGAGTTCACGATCTTGGTCGATCGGGTGGTTGGCGACGGTACGGCAGATGTGGCCCAGATCGCTCAACGGATCATGGCCCAGTTCGCACACCCTTTCAGCGTCGTCGGCCGAGATGTGTATTCGGCGACCTCCATCGGTGTCGCGTTCAGCGACGGTTCACATTCCTCAGAGGAATTGGTGAGGCGCGCCGATATGGCGATGTATCGCGCCAAGAAATCTGGACCCGGCAAGGTCGTGGTCTTCGATGAGGGGATGACCCATTCGTTGGTTCAGCGTCTCGAAATGGAAACCGACCTCCGACAGGCGGTTGCTCGGGGCCAGTTGAGCTTGGTGTACCAGCCGATCGTGTCGCCCTTCACCAACCGCATCACCGCCGCCGAAGCGCTGCTGCGCTGGCATCACCCCACCTATGGGTTGATTTCGCCAGCGGACTTCCTGCCGATGGCGGAGGAAACAGGGCTCATCGTCGATCTCGGGCTCTGGGTACTCGACAGTGCATGCGCCCACGCTCGACGTTGGGTCCATTCGGGTCTCGCTGGCGCCGATGTTCGGTTGCAGGTCAACCTGTCGGCGGTACAGCTCGCAGCCCCGGATCTGGTCGAGAAGGTCGCGGCCGTCCTCGATGCGCACGCGCTCGAACCCTACCGCTTGGTGCTCGAGGTTGCTGAGACGACCGTCATCTCCGATCAAGAACTCGCCGCTGGGACGTTGGAACGTCTGCGCGATTTGGGGGTTGCGGTTTCGATCGATGACTTCGGCCAGGGACACTCTTCGCTGGGACGTTTGAAGGGGTTGCCCGTCGATCAGCTCAAGATCGACAAGTCCTTTATCGATGGGGTTGCCGAGTCGATCGACGACCGGGCGATCGTCCGATCGATCACCGTGCTGGCACACGATCTCGATCTAGAGATCGTGGCCGAGGGAGTCGAGTCGGAGGTTCAACGGCAGGCGCTACTCGAACTGGGATGTGACGGACTTCAAGGGTTCTATCTGTTCCGCCCTATGCCCATCGGCGAGCTGTTGTCGACCTTCGCTGGGAACTCGCGTTGGCATACCGGAACGCCGACGACGTCCCCAGCAGCGTCGCATAACGTCGCATGACCTCACATGACGTCGTACAGCGACGAAAAGGGTCGAGGGGCGGGCACCGCTCCCATGCGCAGTGCCCGCCGATGCCGCTCGATCTCACGCCGGCGGGTGACTCCATGTATCGATCACCTGCCAGGCGTTTTGACGCCGAAACCTCAGCGGTTCGCTGAGCGCCTCCGGCCGATGATCACCAAGATCAGACCGGCGAAGGTGCCAGCCAAACCAACCAGGGCGAGTTGTCTGGCCCAACTGCCCGTGAAGGCGATTCCTCGCGATGTGTCTTGCCCCATGACCTCTGGGACGGTCAGGCTCGCATCATCTGAGTTGTTGTCGGGATTGATGTCGTTTCCAGACCCGGACACGTTTGCAAAGTTCACAACCTCGGTACCCGGAGGAGCGTTGACCCGTGTGATGACGGTGATCGAGTCGTTCTCACCGACCTCAAGGCGGCCCGGCCGCACACAGGTAAAGGACTGGGTATCGCGCTGACACGTCCAGCCCGGTGCCTCCACTTCGACCAACTCGATCGTTGTCGGGAAGCTGTCGGTCATCAGGATCGGACCAGGGTCTGCTTCGGGGCCAGCGTTGGTAATGTCGACCTGCCAACGGGTGTCTTCGGCATCAAAAGTCGGAGACGTGTAGTTCTTCTCCAGAATGAGGTCGACGTCCGCGTCCACCACGCGGATCGTGTCCGATGCGGTGTTGTTATCCAGTTCGGTTTCAGTCGATGGCGATGACACCGTGGCCGTGTTGGTGATTTCTGCATTCGCCGGTGCGTCGACGGTCGTGGTGATCACGACTTCGAGCGATGCTCCGAGCGGAAGGTCGTCCTCACTCACACAACCAAATTCCTGACCTTCAAGCGAACAGGTCCACGTGTGGTCGTGACCCACCATCGTGTTGCCCAGACCGCAGCCGTCACCTGCCGCGTTCAATTCACAGTCCCATAGCGAGTCGGTGTCATAGGACAGAACCGTCAACTCGTCGGGCAAGGAATCGGTCAACGTGATCGGGCCGATCGCGGTGTCAGGTCCGAGGTTTGTCACGACAATGCGCCACTCCACGGGGCCGGTTCGGGTCTCGGGCTGATTGACCGTCTTGGTGATATCGAGGTCGAACCCGCCCGCTGGCTTTGATGAGAGACCCTGGTCGACCTGGAGGTTTACTTCGTGAGCGGCCAGCGTGATCAGCTCGGTAGTGGCTGTCGCACCCCCAGCGTCGAGGATGCCATCGGAATCCGTAGCCTCTGCACCGACGTTGCTCGGCGAAGCCACCATATCGGCTGGCAGAGTGAACCGGACCAGGTACTCACCAGCGGCGAGTCCGTCGAACCGGTAGAAGCCCGCTGCGTCTGTGGTCGTCGTGTTGAGTACCGCGCCGTCGGCGTCGAGGAGCTCCACCTTGACCTTGGCGATGCCAGCTTCGCCATCTTGCTGGATGCCATCGGCGTTGGTGTCGTCAAAAACGAAGTCGCCGAGGGCGGCATCGACCGGCTCCGTCAGTTCGAGGACGATGATGTCTGAGTCATCTTCATCGCCGGAGATGTCGGTGAGGAGGTCGTCGAGTGAGAGACGATCGATGACAGCGTCGTTGTCGAGAGCGTCGGGGATCGAATCGACATCATCACCGCTATCGGCGGAAATCTCCGCGCGTGGTGACTCGACCCGGGCGAGCACGTTGTCGAGGCGAAGAACGACACTGTAGGTCGCTTCTTGTCCCGGCTCCAGGGCTGTCGTCGTCGCCGTAGACCAGCGAATGAAGCTGCCGTCACGGACACCACCATCAGAGATCGACACGACGGAGAAGCCGTCGGGCACCTGGTCGGTGACCTCATAGGCGCCCGAGTCGACGTTGCCTTGATTGCGGACGCCGATCGTCACGGTGATCGTGTCGCCGATCTCCAGCGGACCAGCGTCGTCCACAACTTTGACGAGGGCCAAGTCATAGATGACCGGGATGGTGGTCGTCGTCGTAGTCGGTGCGACCGTCGTCGTCGTGGGAGCCACCGTCGTGCTGGTCGTGGTCGTGCTGGTGGTCGGCACCGTCGTGCTGGTCGTGGTCGTGGTCGTGGTCGTGCTGGTCGTGGTCGTGCTGGTCGTGGTCGTGCTCGTGCTGGTCGTGGTCGTGCTGGTCGTCGTCGTGGCTATCGAATCAGCCGACCGGAGACCGATGTCGACGGTACGGTCCTTATCATCAGCATTCAACGTGACGGCCTGCGAGACGCCGTGTTGGGCGTCGGCACCCCGAACGATGTCGGAATCGACCGCATCGTCCTCGCCCACATTCGGCGTCGTCAACTGCATCCTGTTGGGGACGGTCACCTGGACGAAGTAGGTGCCTGGGTCGAGGTTGGGGAACAGGTACGACCCGGCCTCGCCGACCAGGTTCGGGCCACTGATCGTCCGGTCAACCGGCGTATCGTCACCGCCACCGACGAGCCCGTCGGGGCCAGCGCTATACAGCGTGACCTCAACCCCGTTGATGCCCGCTTCCCCCGGGTCCTGGATGCCGTTGCGGTTGGTGTCGTTCCACACAAAGTCCCCGAGAAGAGCCGGTGGCGCTGGTTCGATGGCGATTCCGGTCTTCAGGGGCTCGGCCTTGAGGCGGGTACCAATCTCTGATGTCGCACCGTATGCGAAGGAGTTCCACGACACCTCGCCGCCCTCGGGGGCCCCATCTGGTGCACGCATCCGCCAACGCAGTGCACGGCTGTCACCGGGATCGAGAGTCAGGCCGCCAAAGTCGAACTTGACCGCGGTCACGGTAGTGATGTCGGCAGGGAGCGTTTGTGACCAAGCGGCGTCGTTGCAGCCGCCGGGCGAGGATTCCAGTTCTGGCAGGCAGGGGTTGTCCTTGGTGGAGTACCACACACCTACCTGGTCGTCGGCGAGACCGGTATCTGGGTTGACCACGCGGGCCTCAGCCACGAGGTAGCCGGCCCACTCAGAACCCCGGGTCTGCGCGTCCAAGATGCCGGTATCCCCCATAGCCGGAAGTACGTCGACAAAGACGACATCGTCGACGGCTTGGCTTCCGACGTTTGACACCCGAATCTCATAGTCGTACCAGCCGCCCGCGGCGGTCAGGCCAGTCGATGGATAGTGGGAGAATCCGTCGTCGAGTTGACCTTGAATCCACATGACTGCGTCGAGCGCAGCGGCGTTGTCGTCGATCACCCGAATGGTGGTGAAACCCGAGTTACACGGCACGTCGTCGGTCGCTCCGTCGCCGTCGAGGTCTCCGGGATCGCCAGTGTCTGGGGCGTTCAAACAGCCGTTGTCTAAGAACTGGGTGCCAGCGATGTCGGCGGGTACGTAGACGAAACGGTTGGGAATGGTCTCATCGCCAACGGCTCCCGTAACCACGGTATCGAAGGCGATCGAGATGGTGTCCCCCGGATCGATCGCGATGCCCGTCAGATCCCATTCGAGCAGGGTCCGACCGGTCCCGGCGTAGTCGTCGATGACGTGGAACGTCGGCTGAGTGTTGGATGTGGCGGTCCAACTGTCGTCGACGTAGCTCAGATGTTCGGGCAACAGGTCCCTGGCCAGGCCGTCCTTGAGGCTCGCTGAGGAGCGGGTGGGGTTGGTGATGTCGAGGCGCCAGCTGACGGTGTCGTCATTGCGGACGGTTCCGGCCGCCGGTGCGGTAATCGACTTGGCCAACACGGCGCCGGTGGTGGTGACGTTCCATGCAACGGTTGTGCAGTCGGTGGCCTCATCTTGTTGTGCCCCGGCGCCCGTGATGGCGAAATGTGCGCAGTTGATCAACTCGTCGCCTTCCGGCGCTCCAACGTCGAGGACGAGTGCGTCGATCTGGGCGGGTGGCTGATTGACGCGTGTTTCTGCTCCCAAGGGGGCATATGACCAGGTCAGGGTCGTGATGCGCTGGTCGGCAGGCACACCGAGCTCGCTCTTTGTATAGGTGTGTGCCGCTCCAGGTGTGACGGTAACCGGTTCGGTGGTGCCCGACGCTCCGCCGGTCGCTTCCCACGAGATCGTGGCGGTTGCCTCACCGGCATTGGGTGCGCCGGTCGACACCGACTCCACGTCGAGGAAGTCCGATTCGATGTTGTCGGTCGTTGTGAGGGATTCCACGGCATCACCCAGGTTGAGTGATGCGATCAAGTAGGTGAGCGTCTGACCAGGGATGGCAGCGCCGTTGCCGTCGGCAGGGTATTTGTTGCCATCGACATCGAATCCGCCTTGTGGCTCATCGTTGATGGCGGTCGCGGTACCGCTGGCCGATGCGGGCGGCAGCGCAGGGTTCTTTAAGGTGCCTTCGATGGTGCCCTCGGTGCCGCCCGGGGTGTCAGCGGCGAAGGTGACCAGGACGCTCACCGTTCCTGAACTCCCCGGTTGGAAATCTGGGGCATTGTTGAACGCGAAGTCGACGGTGTGGGCCGTCTCGTCGTATGACGCCGAGCCGATGTGGCCGGACTCCTCGTCATAGAACCACGACACATCCGCTGTGTCCTGTGAGAAGGGCTCATCGATCGGCACGGTCAGGGTGGTGTCATTGCAGTCGCCGGTCACCCCCGAACACTGATACGAGAACACAAACTGGATCGGTTCTCCAGGAGCGGCGGTGTTCGGACCATCGATCACGGCTGACAGATCGAGTGTGGCCGCACTAGCGGTGCGTTGGATCACTGCAAAGAGCGCGAATCCAAGGAGCACTGCGAGCGCGAGTGGCAGGAGGCCGCGTCGACCACGCAGGGTGAGAAGGGGCAGGGGGTGGGTATGGCGGTCCGCGGCAGGCATGTGAACGTCCTCATCCGGTGTAGCGCTGGGTGACTGGACGGTCACTATATGTGCAATATCGCGGCAATGCGCGATGAAATACGCGAGTTTTTGCGCTCACCGTGATATCGGCGCATGCGGCACTGAACTTGAGCGGAAATGTTGACGACCGGAATTCCACTCAGGTCATTATCACTTTAAGTGGCTTTTTGCTCAGCAGGCTCAACAGTGTGACGATATCGCGATGGCTGCGTTGCGGCGCGAGGCGAGCGATGTTGCCAGACCGGGTGTCGTGACCCCGCGGCGCCTACAGCGACAGGATGGAAAGAGCGAATATGTCTGCACGTGTCTTTGAAAATCTCGACCAGATCAGGGAAGCGGTAGGCGTCCCGCTCGGGAGTACCGATTGGCTCGAGATGACCCAAGAGCGAATCGACCAGTTCGCGGATGCCACCGGTGATCACCAGTGGATCCACGTTGATCCTGAGCGTGCCAAAGAGGGACCTTTCGGCACAACGATCGCTCACGGGTACCTCACCCTGTCACTCGCGTCGCTGTTTCTACCCCAGCTGCTACGGGTCGAGGGCATCTCGATGGGCATCAACTACGGCTGTAACAAAGTCCGATTTCCCAACCCGGTGCGCGTCGGATCGCGCATCCGCGGGACCGGTGAAATCGTCGAAGTCTCCGATACCTCCGGCGGCTTCCAAATGGTCGCCCGAGTGGTGATCGAAATCGATGGCGAGTCAAAACCGGCGTGTGTTGCCGACACCGTCAGTCGGTATCTGTTCTAGCGTCAAACGCGTGGCGCTGGAGATGCGGATTGTTATGACGGCAGCGTGTCGATGGCTCGTGAGCGCAATGCCTTGTAGTCGGCTTTGCCGGACGGGGAGCGGTCGAGCGACTCGACGGTGATCCAAGCCTTGGGCACCTTGTACCCGGCGAGGTGGCCACGGGCATGTGCAGCGAAGTCGGCATCACCGCCAGCGGGTGCCCCTACAGCCGGGTCCAGCTGAATCATCGCGGTCACCATCTCGCCCCAGCGATCGTGCGGTACTCCCACCACGACCACGTCATAGATCGCGGGATGATCGCGCAAGACGACTTCGACCTCTTCGGGGAAGACCTTCTCGCCGCCGGTGTTGATGCACACCGATCCTCGACCGGCCAGAACGAGTTCGCCTTCTGCGGAGACGGTCGCGAAGTCGCCCGGGATTGAGTAGCGCACGCCATCGATCGTCCGGAAGGTGTTGGCGGTCTTGTTCTCGTCTTTGTAGTAGCCGAGTGGAATGGGCCCGGAGACGGCGATCATGCCCATCTCACCGGATCCCGGTTGGACGTCTCGATCGTCGTCGTTGATGACCCTGATCCGTTCGCCCATATGGAAGGTCGCCTTGCCGCTCTTGGCCGGCGTCGCGGCCGTCGTGACCGAGCGTGTCATCGGGCTTTCTGTGGCTCCTAGTCCGTCGAGCAAGATCAAATGCGGCAACAGTTCGAGCATCGCCGCCTTGGTTTCGGGACTCCACAACATGCCGGACGAACTGATCGCTGCGAGCGAGGAAAGGTCCCAACGATCGGGTTGGTCTCGCAGCACGGTGACCAGGGGACGCGCGAACGCGTCGCCGATGATTTGCAGCAGTTGGACCTGGTGTTCTTCGATGGCGTCGTATGCGGCTGCAGGATCGAACCGAAGCGATTCGTTGAGTACCACGGTGCCCCCGCCACAGAGGGCGCCGAGCGCCATGAACAGCGCCATACCGTGCATCAGCGGCGAGGCGGGCAGCACGGTCGCCGCGCGCTTCCCGGCCTGGACCGCCGGTAACGGGTCTTTGAGTGGCTTACCAGGGCGGGCGTGCATCCAGAGGACTTGATACAGGTCGTCCGAACGCCACATCACCGCCTTGGGCATGCCGGTTGTCCCACCGGTGTAGATGAAGATGAGGTCATCGCCGGTCGGTGCGCGACGCGGTGGCGGTTCCGAGGCGCGGACGTCGGTCCGGATCGCGCTGAGTGAGTGCGCAGCGAGCGAGTCGGGGAGCGGGGCCTCACCGTGGGGTACGCCGACGAGAACGGGCGCGGCGCCGCCGAGCAGTTCGACCGCGCCCTCGATCGGTTCAGCGAAATCAGGATGCACAAAGACCGCACGAGCGTCAGCGTTATCGAGCAGGTATTTCAGCTCTTCGGCCTGATACCGGTAGTTGACGTTGAACGGTACGGCGCCAATCTTCTGCGCCCCGAAAAAGACCTCCATATACGCGGAGGAGTTGACCAGATCGATACCGACTTTGTCGTCGGCTCCGATGCCCTGGTCGTGGAGGAACCAGGCCACGGCGTTAGCGCGGCGGTCCAACTCGGCGTAGGAGATGCGCTCGTCGCCGCATGCCACCGCGAGCCGGTCGGGCACCTCGGCGGCGAGCTGTTCGAAAATGCTGACAAAACTCCAAGAATCCATAGGTCGGCGAGCCTATGCGCTCTATCGGTGGGCAGCAGAACATCGGGAACTACACGAACAGGCCGAACAGGTGAACTCCGGCGTGAGCGAGACCGATGCCGACCGGGCGTGCTGGATGCGTCGGTGAGGCGCTGTCTCACCGTTCTTGTAACTTTTCGAATATGGACTCGCTCGACACCCTCAGCGTCTCGCAACTGCACACCCAGATCCGTGCGGCGTTGGATGGCTGTTTTCCTGATGAGATCTGGATCCGGGGCGAGGTGCAGGGGTTGTTCCATTCACGGGCCGGTCACACCTATTTCGACTTAGTCGAACATAAAGGTGGCGTGGTTCGAGGTCGCCAGGCGCAGGTCGTCGGCAAAATCTCCGTCGTGTTGTTCCGCGGCAGCAGATTCCTCGCGGACCGCATTATGAAACGCGCATCATTCGAGCTCTCCGACGGCGTCGAGGTGCGTATCGGCGGCCGGGTGGGCAGCTTTGCCGAACGAGGATCGCTTCAATTTGTGATGCGAACGATCGACCCCACCTTTACGTTCGGCCAAATTGCTGAAGCCAAAGACCGTCTCCTGCGGACGTTGGCCGCCGAGGGTCTGATCGGGGCCAATGCCGACCGGCAGCTGCCCGAAGTGCCGTTGCGTATCGGGCTGGTCACGAGTGTCGGTTCCGACGCGTACGAAGACTTTCTCGCCGAGCTCGGACGTCATCGTTACAACTGGCAGATACGTGTCTTTGACGCTCGGGTCCAGGGAGCCGACGCGCCCGCGACGTTGAGTCGGGCGATTGCTCGCGCTGGGAAGGTCTGCCCCGTGGTGGCGGTCGTTCGCGGTGGCGGTTCTGGAGCCGATCTGCGTGCGTTCAACGACGAGGGGGTCGCCCGAGCGATCGCCGGGGCACCTGTCCCGATAGTCGTGGGCATCGGTCATGAGATGGATCGCAGCGTCGCCGACGAAGTCGCCGCATTTTCGCTCAAGACGCCGACCTCGTGCGCGGCCTTCTTCGTCGAGCGAGTCGATGAAGTCTCGCGAACGCTCGCTGCACGGGCAACAGAGCTCGAGCGCCTCGCACGTGGCCGTCTCGCCGCCGCCAGCCAGGGTGTCGGCTGGCGAACCGCACGGCTGGGGTCGCTTCCTGAGCGCACCCTCGAGCGTGAGACCGCCCGTCTTCAGGCGAGCGAACGAATGTTGCGCCGGGTCTCTAGACGTTCGCACCGGCGCGAACTGGAACGCATCGCACGTCACCGCCAGCGGCTCGCCCGTTCGGCTACCAGGTCTCTCGCACGCAACGAGCTGCTAGTGCAACGTGTCCGAGCCGCTACAACCAGTCGTTTTGTGTACCGACTTGAGCGAGAAGCGTCGATGGTCAGGGGCCGAACCGAGCTGGTGCGAGCTCGCGATCCCATGAGAGCTTTGCAGCGCGGATTCGCGTTGGTCCACGCAGCCGATGGCACGCTGATCAAATCGACCCGCTCGGTACAGCCGGGTGACGGTCTCATCGTTACCGTCGCCGATGGATCCATCGGCGTCGACGTCACCGAGGCGCAGCGACGAGCGCACCCGCCAATCGTTGACATCGGCGCCTCAGGTTTTTGACACTCATGTCACGATGGCCGACGGACTGCTCCACCGAACCGGCTCCCGTTAGAGAGCGGCGCACGACACGTGCCCTAACCATCCAGTATCGAAACGACTGAAGTGGCCATGACCGAACAACTCAACCTTCAAGCCGAAACCGAACCGCTCACGGTGGATGAGATCTCATATCGAGACGCCGTGGCAGAGCTCGACCGGATCCTCGACGATCTCGACCGTGACGACGTTGACATCGACGTACTGGGCGACAAACTGCGGCGGGCAAACCTGCTGATCGCGACGCTTCAGGCCCGCATTGAACGCACCCGGGAAGAGGTCGAAGTCATCCTCGATAGCAACGCCCCAGACCAGACCGGGTAGGCAGGGGGCCGCGTCCGAACGGTCACGCAGTCCTGTGATTCACCGGCGGTTTGGTTACTGATCCAGCTGGTCCCATCAGTTGGGGTCTTCGATGCAGATAGCGTGGTCCCGGCCGCTGATAAAGCGTTCGGTGCTGGTCGATGGGCAGTTCGCAACGACGGCAAGGTCCGCAACGATCCGAGCGTTGTGCGGACCGGTGCAGGGAACGAGGCTTTCAAGGGTCTCGCCGCCGAGACACTGATCCGTGAGGTCGTCGGGATCTTGGTTGCGGTCGAGTCGAGCGGACGCGATGCCCGAAACCACGAAGGTGAAGGTCAATACCACGACGAGTGCCCCGGCAACCACGAGCGACATGATCATCGGGCCCGAACCGACCGGCACGAGGTCCTCGTCATGCGCCGTCGTCATCGCCCGTGAGCCAGCGGGTGGGGCGACGGAGAACCCCCTTGCGGCACTGGCCTTCATCGCTTCAGCGGCAAGCTCCCGGTCATAGTTTCGGCGCTTGGCAGGGTCACCGAGAACCAACCAGGCTTCCCGGACTTCACGGAGTCGTTGCGCAGCATCAGGGATCGGTTCGGTGACGGGACCGTCGGGGCCTGCGTCAATGTCTGTCCCGGGCTGTTGTTCTGCTGAGTCGGGATGGTATTTGCGTAGCAGCCCCCGGTAGGCGCGGCGAAGCTCCTCTTGTGATGCGGTGGGCGAGCAGCTCAGCACCTCATAAAAGGTTGCCATCCCGCCAGCATGCCACGACCGATCCAGGCCAGCTCATCGGCACGCAACGGTGACCTCAGGTTCGGAAGAATCATGACCCACCGGGCAGGCTGGTTAGCCTGGCCTGCGTGCCTATCGATGAGCTCCTCGACGCCGTCATCGCAAAACTTGCCGGCGGCGAAGTACGGCCGGGCCAAAAGCGGATGGCGCAGATCGTCGAAGCCGCCATTGCCGAAAACGATCACGCCATCATCGAAGCGGGAACCGGCACAGGAAAGTCGCTGGCCTATCTGCTGCCAGCTGCCGACAGCGGAAACGGACCGTCGTGGCCACCGCGACAAAGGCGCTCCAAGACCAAATCCTCGAGCGTGACATTCCCTGGTCGCACGAGGTCTCGGGCGTTCTATCGAAGCGGCGTTGCTGAAGGGACGCTCCAACTACCTCTGCCTTGCCCGCTATGGGCAGTTGCACGACGGCGCACAGATGGCGTTATCGGCTGATGGCGGCGGCTTTGATGCCCAAACCTGGTCCAAGCTCGAAGAGTGGCGCGAGACCACCGAGACCGGTGACCGCACGGACGCGCCTCTCGATGACCGTCAATGGGCATCCGTTTCGGTGAGCGCCCGCGAATGTCCGGGAGCGAGTCGATGCAGCGTTGGCGACGAGTGCTTTGCGGAGAAAGCCAAGGCGAGGGCGATGGAGGCCGACATCGTCGTCACCAATCTCCATGTTTACGGGCTGAACGTCGTTCTGAGAGAGCGTCACGGCATCGACATCACGGTGCCTGAACACGATGTACTCGTCGTCGACGAGGCGCACAAGCTTGCCCCCACGCTCCAACAGGTGGCCGGTCTGGAACTGACCGAAGCGAGGGTTGCAGGATTAGCGCGCGCCCTGGGGTCGATTCTGACCGATGTTCCGGGGGGCTTGGAGCGTTCCGCTAGTTCCCTTGGCCTCGCTCTGGACGAGCTGGCTGGTCAGCGGTTGACGACCCTTCCAGATGCGCTCCTATCCGAGATCGACGGTGCAGATCAATCCGTCGGCGAGGCGGCCGACCTGTTGAAGGCCTTGCCGACCCTCAAAGATCATGCCCAGACCGAGCGTTTACGGGTCGCGAACCTCGCCGCGAGCCTGCGCGATGATCTACAGGCGATACGACGAACGATTGTCGATGACGTGTGCTGGGTCGAACCAGGTGTGCAACAAGCGAGGTTGCGGCGTGTTCCCCTCGACATTGGACCCCTCTTGGCGACGCAGTGTTATGCGCGCCACAGCGTGATCATGACCAGTGCGACACTCTCTATCGGCGGGCGTTTCGGGGTCTTTGCCGACACGGTCGGGCTAACTCCTCGATCCGCTTCGGATCCAAGCGGTGCTGGGCCAGAGCGTTCGTCGCCCACTCACAGGCCGACCAGGCCCTCTGATTCGACCGATGGAGCGACAGATGTCAGGTCGCCTTCCACGACGGAACCTGACGCCGGGGATACAGATGCCGGGGAGTCTGGTGGCGAGAGGCTAGACACTGGCCAGTCAGATGCCAGCCAGAGCCTCAGATGCCGGAGACGTCGCCGATCAGACATCGGCGCTCACCGAGGTCGTGCCGAGCCCCTTTGACTATCAACACCATGGCCTGTTGTACTGCGCCGTCCATCTACCCGAACCGTCTGCTGCGAACTACCGCCGCGAAGCGCTCGACGAGATGGAAGCGCTTATCGATGCGGCTGGGGGCCGCGCTCTGGCGCTCTTCACTTCGTGGAAGGCACTCAATGAGTCTGCGGAAGGTTTGACCACCCGCCTCAAGGGCTACAGGGTCCTTCGTCAGGGCGAAGGGTCACCCCAGCGCCTACTCGACACCTTTCGCGAAGATGAGCAATCTGTGCTCTTTGCTACGTCGAGCTTTTGGCAGGGTGTGGACGTTCCCGGACGAGCGCTGAGCCTGCTGATCGTCGACAAAATCCCATTTCCCCGCCCCGATGAACCACTGGTTTCGGCGCGTCGGGAACAAGCACTCGCCCGCAGGATGGATTCGTTTCGCGCGGTCGATATCCCAGACGCCGCCACGATGTTGGCTCAAGGTGTCGGCCGGCTTCTTCGCCATACCGAAGATCGCGGGGTGGTGGCGATTCTCGATCGACGAATAGCGACGAAGCGGTACGGCTCCGTGCTCGTTCGCTCAATGCCGCCGTTCGCGCGAACCAAGCTGCAATCCGAGGCTGTCGCATTCCTCAAAGAGATCGTCGGGGAGACCAGACCCGAAGAGTAACGATCCGATTTCAGTTCGATCCTTCATTTGCCGATGTTCAGCAATAGTGCAAACGAGGTCGATCGCGGCATGACGTTCCAGCGATTGACGGTGGAGGGTCATCATGAGCTCATATACGAGTAGTACTCAAATCATTGCGGCGGCGGTCGTTGCGTTGTCGCTCGCTTTGGTCGTCGGGGGCTTGTTGAAGGGCCACGCTGCATTTAGCCGAACTCGGGATCGCGTCTTTGTCATGGTTGCGGTCGCCGGGCTCGCATTTCAGGTGATCCATTCGATCGAACACGGCGCGCAGCTGACCTATTGGATGATGCATCCAGCCGAAAAGCCGTGGCTCACCCCGTGGGCCGACGCCGCTGCTGGCGGGCTTAAGTTCTTCTGCTCCATCGTCCCTGGGGCCAAAGGCGGCTCGATTGGCGTCGAACTGCTCCACCTCGCTGGGAACACCATTTTTCTTGGAGCCCTCTGGGCCAGCATGGTGTGCGCCTTCCGATTCGTCCCTTGGGCGTCGACCCGGCAGCTCCGCAATGCGACCATCGTTCAGTTCGCCCACGTTGTCGAGCACGTCTCCTTGACCGTGTCGGTTTGGGTGTTCGGCAAGCCGTTTGGCGTTTCGACGATGTTCGGGTTTCTCGACCTCAACACCAGCTTTGCTGGCTCCTACCGAGTGTGGCTTCACTTCATGATCAACCTGGTCGCAACGTGGCTGGCAATCCGCGCGGTCGCTGGGCTGCGTCGGGCATACCGCACCGGGCAGCAGCCGGTCGTTGAGTCAGAAGAACACCATGGCCCGTTCGACCGGGGTATCCCTGCGCTGACTCCCGCTTAAACCGAATGGTCAGCAGGGGTGTGCGCCGTCGTGCGGGCTTGGTGACGCAACCGGTCAGCGAGGTGTGTAGCTCGGACAGTTTTGGGCCGCCAGGGCATCGAGTCGACCGGCAGAGAGTTCGGCCTGTTCGAGCGAACCTTCCACCTGAGAGATTCGGGGAGATTCCCTCAGCGCAACCAGATCAAAATCGGTGCTCTGCATCGCCACCCTGATCCCCACAAAGGCGTTCTGAAGTGATAGGGCGTCGCGTTGTGCATCACCGGAGAGTTCTTGTACCAGCACCGCCGCACCCCGTACGACATCGTCCATCACGCTCTTTACCGCTGATGGATCGTTGGGGTCGGCGGAGCTGAGGGTGTCAGCGAAGTTCAGCGCCGAATCCAGCGCTTCGCAGACTTCGTCGTCGGTCGCCCGAGGCTGGCTGTTTGGCACGGCGAGCCATCCGGCGTCACTCGTTTGGGGCGACTCGTCGACCCCAGCGATGACGTTGTCGCCGGGTGTGTTTTGGACGATTGACGGGTTGGTGAACCCGTCTTGGGTAGGTCGCCCACTCGTTGCGGGCGGCGCAGGCGTGATCAGAAACGTTGTCGGCGGTTCGGAATCGGTGACGACAAAGGGTGCCTGAGGATCGTCGCCGTCGACCAAGGTTGTTTCACCGCCGACAACGGTGACGTCTGAGGATCCGCCACACGCGCTGAGTCCAGTGACGGTGATCAAGCACAGAGCGGCGCTCGCTACGCAACGGACGGGGCGTTGTCTCGACATCATGCTCACCCAGGTCCCGTCACTTGCCGCTCGTAGGGATGGTGTGTTTCCCGACGAGAAGGCTACCGCCGCGCCCAGCGCTCACCAACGTCGCCTCAACGCCACCGCCCGGGCCACACGGACTCAGGACCTGCGCGTCCTTGGCGCAGGCAGCGTCCAACCCGTGTTAACGCTGGCCCTGCAGGCGACGGTTGCGCAGCTTCGAGGAAGCGAAGTCTCGATTCATTTGGGCGATGAAGTCGATCGAGATGCTCTTGGGACAGGCCGATTCGCATTCGCCGTAGTTGGTGCAGGACCCGAAGTATTGCTCCATCACGTCGACCATCGCTTCGGTGCGCTTCAGACGCTCGGGCTGGCCTTGAGGCAACAAATTCAGGTGGCCCAGTTTGGCCGACGTGAACAGCTGCGCAGCACCGTTAGGACACGCCGCCACGCACGCACCGCACCCAATACAGGCCGCCGCATCCATCGCAGCGTCGGCTGCTTCCTTCGGTACGAGGATCTCGTTGGCGTCCTGGGGTGAACCGGTCGGTGCCGTGATGTATCCGCCGGCTTCGATAATGCGATCGAATGCTGACCGATTGACGACGAGGTCACGAATGATCGGGAAGGCCTTCGCTCGCCACGGCTCGATAACGATGGTGTCGCCGTCGTTGAATTTACGCATGTGAAGCTGACACGTCGCGGTGCCGCGCTGCGGGCCGTGAGGCTGGCCGTTGATCATCAGCGAACAAGTGCCGCAGATGCCTTCGCGGCAGTCATGATCGAACGCGATCTCTTCAACACCTTGTTGATTGAGGCGCTCATTGAGGACGTCGAGCATTTCCAGAAACGACATTTCGTCAGAGATGTCGTCGAGTTGGTGGGTTTCGAACTGGCCCTTGTCCTGCGGACCCGCTTGACGCCAAACCTTCAGAGTGAGTTTCACGGCTGTCTCCTACTTGTAGCTGCGGGTAGCGGGATGGACGTAGTCGAAGTCCAACGGCTCTTTGTGTAGCTGAGGCTGAGCGGTGTCGCCGGTGTACTCCCAGGCAGCGACGTACTGGTAGTGCTCGTCATCACGTTTGGCTTCGCCATCTTCCATGGCGTACTCCTCGCGGAAGTGCCCGCCACAAGACTCGTTGCGGTTGAGCGCGTCGATGCACATCAACTCTGCGAGCTCAAAGAAGTCGGCAACCCGTCCTGCACGTTCGAGCGCCTGGTTGAAACCTTGGCTCCCGCCGAGCACCCGAACATCGGACCAGAACTCTTCACGCAGCGCGGGGATCTCTGCCAACGCCTGATTCAGGCCTTCGGCAGACCGTGACATACCGCACTTGTCCAGCATGATCTTGCCGAGTTCACGGTGGAACCAGTCGACCGACCGCGAACCGCGGATAGACAAGAAGCGTTCCGTTTGGGCATCGACATGTGAACGGGCCTCGGTAAAGACCGGGTCATCGGTCGATACCGGGTCTGTTCCGAGATATCCAGCGAGATAGTTGCCAAGGGTATAGGGGATGACGAAGTAGCCATCCGCGAGGCCTTGCATGAGCGCGGAAGCGCCGAGACGGTTTGCCCCGTGGTCTGAGAAGTTCGCCTCACCCAGCGCGAAGAGCCCCGGAATGGTCGTCTGAAGGTTGTAGTCAACCCACAGGCCACCCATCGTGTAATGCGGCGCTGGATAGATGCGCATCGGCATCTTTTCAGGGTCTTCACCCGTGATGCGCTCGTACATCTCAAAGAGGTTGCTGTAACGCTCGACGACGGCATCGCGGCCATCTCGGGCGATCGCGTGGGCAAAGTCGAGGTACACGCCGTTGTGTAGCGGTCCAACACCCTTCCCGGCATCGACTTCGAGTTTGGCGGCGCGGGACGCAACGTCACGCGGCACGAGGTTGCCGAACGCTGGGTAGCGCCGTTCGAGGTAGTAGTCCCGTTCGTCTTCTGGGATGTCGGCGGCCTTGCGGTCGTCGCCGGCTTTCTTCGGTACCCAGATGCGGCCGTCGTTGCGCAGCGATTCGGACATGAGCGTCAACTTGGATTGAAACTCATCTGAAGCCGGGATGCAGGTGGGGTGGATCTGGGTAAAACACGGGTTGGCAAAGGCCGCGCCTTTGCGGTGCGCTCGCCATGCCGCTGTGACGTTGCAGGCCATGGCGTTTGTCGAGAGGTAGTACACATTCGAGTAGCCGCCGGTCGCGAGGACCACCGCATGTGCAGCATGTGATTCGATCTCGCCTGTCAGCAGGTCACGGGTGATGATGCCGACCGCTCTGCCGTCTTTGACGACGAGGTCCAACATCTCGACGCGGTTGTGCAGCGTGACCTTGCCGGTCGAAATCTGGGCGGCGAGCGCTTGATACGCGCCGAGTAGCAACTGCTGACCCGTCTGGCCCCGTGCGTAGAAAGTCCGCGACACCTGCGCTCCACCGAATGACCGGTTAGCGAGGAGACCACCGTAATCGCGTGCGAAGGGGACCCCTTGGGCCGTGCATTGGTCGATGATGTCGACCGAAACCTGCGCGAGCCGGTACACATTGGACTCTCGCGAGCGGAAGTCGCCGCCCTTGACCGTGTCGTAAAACAGGCGGTAGATCGAGTCGCCGTCGTTCTGGTAGTTCTTGGCAGCGTTGATCCCACCCTGCGCGGCGATGGAATGTGCCCGGCGGGGGGAATCGTGGAAGGTGAAGGCGTCGACCTTGTAGCCGAGTTCGGCTAGTGTCGCCGCTGCTGAAGCGCCAGCGAGGCCGGTCCCGACGACGATGACCTTGAACTTCCGCTTATTTGAGGGGTTCACCAGCTTCATATCGAAGCGGTGGTCATCCCAGCGGTTCTCGATGGCCCCTGCGGGCACTCCCGAGTTGAGTTGCATCAACTTGTCTTTCTTATCGAAGAGCGTGCTTTAATACTTTCTACGTCTATCGGCCCGTGGACTACTTGGCGATTCCCGTCATAACGGCGATCGGGATGCTGACGTTGCCGATCGTGATGATCGCTGAGAAGGCGATGGCGAAATACTTGCGCCAGCTGTTGAACCGAGGGTTGTTGAGACCCAGGGACTGGAACATGCTCCACGCACCATGGAAGATGTGGATGCCCAGCGCGATGTTGGCGACGATGTAGACCAAGGCGATCGGGACGTTCTCGAGGCCGTGTACGACGTTGGCATACGCGTCGCCGCGCTCGAACTCGGTGCCACCCACACCCCATGTCAGCTGCATCAGGTGGTAGATGAGATAGAGCCCCACGATGATGCCGGTGTAGCGCATGGTGCGAGCTGCGTAGTCGGCCACTTGGTAGTCGCGTGGCGACTGGTATCCAACGGGCCGCGCTTTTTTGTTGATGACCGTCAAGGTGTATGCGGAGTGGATGTGCGCCACGAATGCGATGACTAATCCACCGCGCATCAACCACAGTACGACGGTACGCGGCACGATCGGCACCAAGAGCTCGCGGAGGAACTCGGCGTAGTGGTTGAAGTCATCTTCGCCCAGGTAGATCTTTAGATTGCCGATCATGTGAAAGAAGACAAAGCCGAGCAGCATGATGCCCGAGATCGCCATCACGTACTTCTTGCCGATCGCCGTCTGGTAGAAACCCACGACGGAGTTCTTGCCCTTTTTCGGCGGTTTGATCGGTTCGACGTGGCGTGCGGCTCGCGCCCTGTCGGAGGTCGTCTGGCTCATCTGCAACGGGCCTCTCGTCATCACAATGTGGGCCGCGCGCACGCGAAGCAGAAACGCCTAAAGGCGAGCAGCCGCCGTCCTGTACCACACGAAGCTACCGCCGACATGGCGGTCACCATGAATTCGCAGGTGTCGCAGGCCTCGCCGCGCGGGAACTGCCCCTCGGGTGAACATGCCGCGGCGGTTTCGCGGCTAGGTGGGTGGTGTTAAACGTCGGTGTGCGGATCGGCGGTCCGGCGCGCCAGTCGCAAGGACGAGATTTCGTCACTCCTCGGGTCGGAATGGCGGAATTGAGGACGCTGCGAGTGGTGATGCCGGGACGTCGAGACGTGCGCCATGCGTTTGACACCAGCCACTTAGGGCAGGGGCAGTGCGGCGTGCGCTCCCAGGTGGGTCAAGAGCGACCGGGTATAGATGTGCTCGATCGGGTGGTCGTCACCGGTGTCCAAGATCAAGGTGAAGATCGGGACATCGGGGCCGCCAGCTGCAGCGTCGATCGATTCGATCAACTCCAGTGGAAGGCTCCCGACGAAGGTGACACTGCTGCCCAGCATCGTTCCTCGCCAACGTGCGACCAGCCTTCCCGTCCGCGAGCCGGATCGAGATCCCAGGCTCAGCGCCGAAGTGTGACGTACGACGTCCAGCCGAGCGCCAGCGAAATCCACGGTCGACTCGTTCGCGACATGGACCGAACCCGATCGCAGATCCAACATCGGCAACAGGGTTCGACAGGTTGCTCGCAGCCGAGCGAGTGCCGGTTTGGCAACGCCGCCGTGGTCGATCAACGAACCTGAAATCGCAGCTTGTCCGTCTTGAAAGCCGCGGTAGACAAAGCCGCCCGTGGGGGACCAGCGGATGCGCCGCATATCCTCAACCTGGAGTTGCAGCAGATCGGCCTGGTAGCGCTGGGACTCCCGGCGCCATTGATCGAAGGTATGAAAGTGCGCCTCGGGAAAGCGTCGATGGAACGATCCCTGTTCAAAGAGGTGCTCGCGAGAAAGTTCCGCCCAGTCAAGCCACGGCCATCGTTCGGGATGGGCGAACCCATCCGTATCTGGCACCGCAGGACTCCCAAACGATCCAATGCAGCGTCCGAGTCGCGGCCACTGGCGAATCGCCTCGGCGAGGTCGGCCATATGTCCAAGCGACCATCCAAAAGGCGAATGGAGGTCGGTGCCCTTTGAGGATGCTCCGGGGACGACACCCGAATGTGGGTCGACCGGCCTGGTCGGATCGGCAGCCTGCATGGCCCGGCTGACCGATCGGTCAAAACGGAGCCGCTGCAGCGATGGCAGACCCGATGCCCCCAACCGAGCGAGGGTGCTCAGATTGGCGGTCGGGATACCAAGGTCGGCATCTTCATGGGTCCGCAGGCGCATGGTGGACTCGTTGCGGGCGCACCACGTGATGATCGATGGATGATCGGCGAGTTGGTCGATCATCGCGACAGCCTGTTTCACGGCCTGGTCGGCGACCTGGTTGGCATACCCGCCCTGCGCAGGAAAATCCTGCCAGATCACCACTCCAAGGCGGTCGGCCTCTTCGTACAGCGCCGAGGGGGCGATGTGGGTATGGATCCTGAGCAGGTCCAGGTTGGTGTCTCGGGCCCGACGCACGATGTCGGCGGCGGCGTCATCAGAAATCTCTGCCGGGTACGGGCCGAGTGGGCCCTGGGCCGCGCCCATGAAGAAGAACGGCTCACCATTGATCCGGAAGCGATAGTCCTCTGCTGAGACCGTCCGGAATGCTGCGGTACGAACGGTCTCATCGCTCGCCATGTCTGCGCATGAAACCGCAACCTCGACCAGCCCGGTGGGCTGTTCCCCCAAGCGCCATGGCCACCACAGCGGTGGACGATCGACGTCGAGATCCCAATGGAGCGTGGTGGTTCCGCTCGCCAAGGTGACGTCGCGTGCGAACTCCACAACGCGATCGTCGATGGAGATAGTGGCCGTCAATCGGGCTGACGTGCCCCCTGGTTCATGACCGCCAGCGCCGTTGTGCTCGCCGCTGTGTCGACCGGGCTGGACGGCCGGTGCGCTGCCGCTTTCGCCGCTTTCGGGTGTGACGACCTGCACAGTTCCGGCTTCACCCGACACCTCAACCTCGTCGCCCTCTGCTGTGAGGGCGGCGGCCGAGGTGTCGGTAGCTCCCAGACTCGTATCTCCGCGGAGAGTGTCGGGGTCTACGTTGGCGGCTCCGCGGTCGAGAACGAGATCTAGACGGAGTCGGCCAGTTCGATCATCTGCAGCGGTACATGTGGTCCGGCACGTCGCTATACGGACCGGACCGGTGATATCGAGGGTCACACGCCCCCAGAGGCCGCCGGGCTGCAGTCCAACGGGGAAGAACTGCCCATCGGTGAGCGCTCCAGCGATGATGCGCTTGTGATCGAAATCTTTAGGTGGGATCGACGTCACTTCCAAAGCGACGGTGAGCGGGCCCGTTCCGTGCCTGACCTCGCTCGTGATCTCAAAGACGTGGGTGGCATACGGGCCCGTAGTGGTTCCTAGATAGTGGCCGTCCACCCAGAGGTCGCCGTCCGCGTAAATGCCTTCGAAGCGGAGCCAGGCGCGTTCGCCGTCGGAGAGCAACGGTCGGGAAGTTCTTCGGCGGGCAAAGAGTGTTTCGGCCCCTGAGAACTCGCGATGTTGGTGGCCCGGAACGTGAAGCGAGACCCAGGCGTCGTCATCAAACTCGGGCAGGAAGAACGAGGGTGCCACCGCTGGATCGGCAGGCAGAAAGCGCCAGGGGCCGTCCAGGCTGAGGTGTCGAGGCGTTTTCATTGCCCTGATGGTAGCGATGTTGACCAAAGAACAGTATTGGCGCCTTGCGCAAAGGGGCCCTCAGCGGTCATAGTTACATACCTGTAACTACACAGGTGCGAGCGTGGGTGCGTCGGCCGACCCTACAACGCCTTCAACCACACATTGTGGATGGTGAGGCGGCATCCCCGAAATGTCGAACATCGGCGGCGGCAACCAGTCCGTCGCAAGGAGCCCCAAAGTGCAGGACCTCATCGCTGACATAGGAGACGAAGGGGCCTCGTGGCGACAGTTCGCAAACTGCCTTGGGGTCGACCCAGATCTGTTTTTCCCCGAGCGGGGCGCCTCGACCAAAGAGGCCAAGGGTGTGTGTCTCGGATGCGAGGTCCGCTTGGACTGCCTGGAGTTCGCACTTCAAAACGGTGAGAAGTTTGGAATCTGGGGTGGGCTCTCCGAGCGTGAACGCCGTCGGATTCGCCGCGAACGGGCCTTGGCTCGCCGCCGCGCCCTCGGCTGAGCCGGGGTACAGAACCCCTGGTCCGAGCGAGCCTGTAGAACACCCGTCGCTCACCGAACGCGGGGTGCGCTGAGCGGTCACTGAGCGGGCTGTCTCCCATCGTCATCGCGGGTTGTTGCGGTGATGAGCGCTCCAACGTCGTTCGACCGTGTCGACGATCCCGATGCTCGACTCCCGGCGAAAATCGTCGCTCCATGACTGCCAGTCGGCTAGGGGTACCAGTCCAACCAGCTCGAAGTCGAGCACTCGTCCGCCAGCGAGGCGCACCAGTTCAGACACCGCTCGACAGGCCGCTTCCGTTGAAGTGTCGGCCAATCGGATCAGGTTCATGGACACCTGCACGCCACCCAACTCAGGCGTGTCAAAGGCGAGAGCGCGTACGCCGCGCAACCCTCCCGAAGATTCCCGCACCTGGGCGGCGACCTCGGCAGCCCGCTCAATCGGAAGATCCGTGAGCACGTTGATCGCCACCATCGGCATGCGCGCTCCGACGGCGATTGCGCCCGAGCGGGGGTTGGGTTGGCTCGGTCCGCAGTCCGGTGCAATGTCGACGAAGGCCCCTCGCCTCACCTCGGGCAGGCTGCGGCGATGAGTCTGCGGCGACGGATTTGTCGCCATGTCGTACAAGAACACGGGTATGTCAAGGGTTGTCCCGGCCCAGGCGCCGAACTCGTGCGCGGCGTCGATCGCCTCCGCAACCAGTCCACCGTCCAGGGCGACGAACGGTACGACGTCGACGACTCCGAAACGAGGATGCACCCCGTCATGATCGGCCAAGTCGATCGTACGGACGGCCGCTTCGGTCAGAGCTTGTGCCGATTTCAACACCAGGCCCATGGCGTCAGCGCCAACGGTGAACACGCTGCGGTTGTGGTCGGGGTCCGAATGGACATCGAGTAGCGCCGGTCCAGCTGCATGGCGCAGCGCTGTGAGGCGCGAGACGTCCCGGCCTTCGGAGATATTGATCACCGCTTCGAAGATCGCTGCGTCCAATGTGTTCAACATCACCCCGGGAGTCCTCTCGGCACGCAGGTGCCGGTACCATGCCCGATATGGAGATCGGCTTCGCACTGCCACAGTACGACTATTCAGTTCCTGGACAGGACCCCCTGAACTATCCAGTGATACTTCAGCACGCTCAGCAGGCCCGCATGTTGGGCGTGACAAGCTTGTGGCTTTCGGATCACATCGTGCTGGATTTGGTCAAGTACGGCGGCGAGCCCCGTGACTACGGCGCTTTTGAGCCGCTCACCACATTGGTCGCGTTGAGTCAGATGGTTCCCGACGTTCGCCTCGGCACGTTGGTCTTGTGCGAGGGGATTCGGTCGATTCCGCTGCTGGCCAAGACGGCATCCTCGGCCGATGCGGTGATGGGTGGCCGACTCGAACTCGGCATCGGCGCGGGCTGGTATGAGCCCGACTATTCGATGGTCGGCCTCGAGATGCCTCCCGTCGGCGAACGCATGGCGCGTCTCAAGGAATCGCTCCAGGCATTGCGGACGCTTTTCGGGCCTGGTCCTGTCGATTTCAAAGGGCGTTTTACGAACTTCACCGGCGCCTACACACTGCCTGCATCGCCGCAGATCGGGGGACCACCCCTGTGGGTTGGTGGTAAGGGCGATCGACTGCTTGGCATCGTGGCAGCGGGCGCGGACGGCTGGAATACCTGCTGGGTTTGGACCCACGAGGCGTACGACGCTCGACGCGCCGTTCTCGATGCGCACTGCGACCGCATCAACCGAGATCCGGCGTCGATTCGCCGTTCGGTAGGTCTCTATGCGCTGGTCGGTGAGAACGAATCTGATCTTGCGTCCCGTTTCGAACGACTCAAGCAGAACACGCCGCGGGGTGTGATGTCGGGGGTGTCACTCGAGGACTGGCGCCAGGGGCGTCTGGTGGGAACGGTCGAAGAGGTCCGTGACCAGCTCGGACGGTGGGGTGAACTCGGTATCGAGTCGGTGATCGTCGGTTTGGGTGCCGTGCCGTTCCAGGTGGGTTCACTCGATGACCTCGATCCGATCATGGCTGCGGCAAGTACGTGATCGAACCGAGTCTGCTCGGCTTGCGGGTTGGCTGGCTCACCTGTGGATCTCGTCGACCGCAGTGGGGTGTTGTCTATCTCGCGGAAGCGACGATCATCGGGGTTCTGCGACCTGGCGTTGGTCCCTGAGATACCTCGGTCGCGCTGGTTGCGGAGTCCGCTTGGCAACGATTCGGAAAACAAGGCAGTCCCGCGGCTGGATTGAATCTCGTGTTGGGTTACGATGCCAGCAAAGGTGCAGCCAAGACATGCGGTTGCTGCACGTGGGTTGAGGAGAGCCACATGACGAGTGGACCAGAACTATGGATCATCCTTGGAGTTGTCGTGCTGCTGTTTGGCAGTTCGCAGCTTCCGAAACTTGCTCGCTCCCTCGGGGAAGCGTCGAACGAGTTCAAAAAGGGTGTCAAGGATGGTGCCAACGAGAGTGACGACTCGGCAAAGGACGAGTAGGCCATCTCTGGGTGTCGTCCGACAACAGAGTCGAGCGATGATGAGAAGCGCTCCCCCCGATGAGTGGGGGAGCGCTTCTCATTGCCAGCGATCAGGTCTGGCTTTCGGCACCAGGTGCCGTCTCGTGTTCGCTGAGGGGCGGGCCTGGGAGTGCGCTCAGGCGGTACCCAATTCAGCGGATGAGATGCACCACGGTGTCGTTGGTCTCCTCGGCGAGTAGCCGAGGGTCAGGCTGTTAGGACGCCGCCTTTGCGCTCGCTCGCCGAGACCGCAGGATGCGGCGACGTTCACGTTCGGAGCATCCACCCCAAACGCCATGGTCGATCCGGTAGGTGAGCGCGTATTCGAGGCAGTCCATCCGCACTGGACACTGGGCACAAACGGTCTTGGCATGTTCAACGCCAACCCCATCTGATGGAAAAAAGAAGTCTGCGTTTTGTCCTCGGCATAGCGCCTCTCTCATCCAGGAATGCTCGACATGCTCCAGGTTGAGCTCTTCGAGAGAGTCGCCTAAGGACGTTTCTTGTATCGGTTGGTTGGAGCGTCGCATTTGGTCTCCAAAACGGGTCTCGTGAACTGTGGTCGTCACCGTCCTCGGGATGCCCGAAGGAGTCCTGAGGAGTGTTTCGAACTTTCATGGGTGTAAACGCTTGAACCCATCAAAACGTTCCACGAAAAATGAGAAAAATTTTCCAAGGGCGCCGTTTTTTGGCCGACCCGACCGGCGAGACTGACCGACGGGAAGAAGCGCCGAGCGCGTTTCCTGCGCATATCGGTGCCTATCTATGACGTTTATCGAGGTAGACAGCTATGTCTCAGCACGACGAAGAAAGTCCTTATCAAGGACAAACAAACCCCGCCACCGACGGCCCTGTTCCGTCGGCTGACTCCGTTCTGTCGGTCGACCGGCTCGAGCCCGATTCGAATCCTGAAAGGTCGGCAGCTGACCGGTTGACGCCCATCGAAGACCCGGTTCCGGGTCCTGTCGCACCGATCTCCCGGTGCGGCCGCCCGTCGCCACATCGGGTTTCCAGCGTCCTCAAGCGCCGCCTCAGGTTCCGATGTCTACGCCTGTGGCGCGACCGGGCGTACCCGGTGAACCGTCACCGATCGACCAAACGTTCGCATCGGCGCCTCCACCTGTGCCGCGGACCGCCACCAGCCCGCCTGGGGCGCACTCCTCAGCGCAGGGGTTTGGGCCTCGTGGCACCTCGACCGTTGCCGGATCCTCCCCGCAGGCGTCTTAGGGGCGCGGGTGCTTCTCCGGCCTTCGGACATCGGACGTTTCGAATGGTGAACACGGCTCCCATGGCGCGCCGATGCGTTCGGGTACGACCTCGGTGTTCGGAGCAGACACGTCTGGTGCTGGCTTTGGTGCCCACCAGGTGCCTCCGATCGTTGCCGATGCTCCTCCTGACGGCGGTGGCGTGAGCTCCGGTCAGGGAGAGCAAAGTGGCACCAAGAAGTCGTCCACCCGACGGCTTGTCCCGTTTGTCATCGTCGCTCTGATCGCTGGTCTCATCGGAGGTGCGTTGGCGCTCGTTGGCGACCGACTCCTCAGCGACGACACCAAACAAGAAACGGTCGTGGCTGCCCCAAACCTCGAACAAGGCGTCAACGTCGGTTCGGTTCTCGACATCGTGGAGCCCGCGGTCGTTTCGATCAAAACGTCGATGCTGACACCAGCCGGTTTCAGACAAGCCTTCCCGAGCGAGGGAGCCGGGTCGGGGTTCATCATCAGCGATGACGGCTACATCGTCACCAACAGTCACGTCGTACGGGGGAGCACCGATATCGAGGTTACCTTCACCGACGGGACGACCCGTCCCGGACAGATCGTCGGGATCAGCGCCGACGACGACGTCGCTCTGGTCAAAGTGGACGCGACCGGCCTGCCGGTGGCGCCGATCGGCAATTCTTCAGCACTCAACGTCGGCGACGATGTGGTCGCCATCGGCAATGCTCTCGACCTCGACCCAGGACATCTCACCGTCACGCGGGGGATCGTGTCGGCGACAGGTCGAACCTTGGAAGCTCAGGGTGAGATCGAACTGACCGATCTGATCCAGACCGATGCGGCCATCAACCCGGGCAATTCCGGTGGGCCGCTGGTCAACAGCAAGGGCGAAGTAGTCGGTATCAACACCGCCATCATCAACGGCGCGCAGAACGTCGGTTTCGCTCTGTCGGTGACACCCGCGATGAAGTTGGTTGAAGAGCTCAAGGCCGGAACTCCAGACCGCGCCTACCTCGGCGTGCGCACCAGCACGCTGTCGCCTCAGGACATCGAAGCCAACAACCTCGATCTCGAAAGCGGTGCCTACATCGTGACCGTCGAGGAAGGTTCAGCGGCCGCAGACGCGGGTCTCAAAGAAGGTGACATCATCGTGGCCATCGACGGTCAGGACGTCGCCGATGCCGAAGGTGTCGGCGCGGCGATCGCCGATCTTGAACCGGGTTCTCGCATCGACGTCGATATCGTGCGCGACGGCGAAGCCGAGCAGGTGACCGTCGTGTTGGGGGTTCGCAACGACGTCATCCTGTAGGCTTCCCCGCGCTGAGCGGCGCTCATGGGTGGGCGCCGCGGCAGGCACGCTTCGCCGCCGAGCCAGCACCGACCACCTGTATGACGACACGACCGAGCGAGACGTTCAGTGAGCAGCTGCCTGTTCCGCTGACACCGAGGAGCCTCCTGTAATGAGCTACACACAGCCTGTGGACAGTCTCGAAGAAGAACCAGAACCGATAGGCCACGTTCAGGTCGTCTACCTGGGTCCTGTCGCCCCACATTGGGAGGTTCGAGGCCTCGCTGGGGAACCTGCGGTGATCGACGCTTTCAACGACCGGACAATCGCCCGCCTCCAGCTGTTGCCACCGCACGACCCGCAGTTTCGACGCAACCGCGAACGCGTCAACCGGGATGCGGCCCGCACCTTGCTGACGATCGATTGGGACCTGGGCTACGAGGAGCCACCCGAACCCGAACGCTCGTAAATAACCCGGCGCCATGGAGTGGCTGAGCCGTTTGCGGGGTCGTCCGCCGCTGCAGCGGCTGATGGCAACCCACGTCGTGAGTACTGGGGCCGACGCCTTGGTGGCGCTTTCCCTCGCGGGTTCAATCTTCTTTAGCGTCAGTGTCGCTGATGCGCGCCCCGCGTGCTGCTGTACCTGTTGCTGACCATGGCGCCGTTCGCCGTCGTTTCGCCGGTGATCGGACCAGCGCTCGACCGCGCTCAGGGCGGTCGCCGGATCATGCTGGTGTTCTGCACCGCTGGGCGAGGCGTCATGTGCGTCTTGATGTCTCGGCACATGGATGGTCTCTTGCTGTTTCCTGAGGCCTTCACGCTGCTGGTCTTGCAAAAGGGCTATGCGGTCGCCAAAGGAGCGGTCGTTCCTCATATGTCGACGACGAAAGCCAACTGGTAACCGCCAATTCGAGGCTGTCGATCTTGGCCGTCGTCGGCGGTGCCGTGGCGCTGATCCCAGGTTTGGGGTTTGTCGCGCTGACCGACACGTTGGGTTACTCGGGTTCGGCGTCGTTGGCACTCGTCGCTGGCCTCGTCTTTTTCGTCGCCGCCTTCTTGGCGGTGCAGCTACCGAATCGTCAGACCTCTGGCGGACCTGCCCATGAAGTACATGGCGAGCACGAAGACGCTCGAATGCCTTCGATCGACCATGCATGGTGGGCGATGGCCGTGCTGCGTGGCTCGGTTGGGTTCTTAGCATTCTTGCTCGCATTCGCCCTGCGAGGCGACGGGCAGCCCAGCTGGTTTCTGGGTCTGGTCGTGATCGCGTCAGCAGCGGGGGGATTCCTCGGAGCGCTCACCGCACCTTTGGTTCGGCGTGTGCTTCGCGAAGAGATCATGCTCGGCTCAGCGTTGATCGTGAGCGGTGTGGCGTGCGCGGTCGCAGCGGTTGGCTTTTTGCAGATCCACGTCGCGCTCGCCGCCACAGCGGTCGGCTGGGGAGCGTCGTTCGGTCGCCTGGCGTTTGACAGCCTGGTGCAACGCGACGCTCCAGAATCGGTGCGCGGCCGAGTGTTTGCTCGCTTCGAAACACGCTTCCAGCTCGCGTGGGTGCTCGGGGATTTCTGTCGACGGCGATCGCCATCGGCGGCCGGGTCGGCCTCACCCTGTTGGGTGTGGCGCTCGGCATCGTGGGGTCGCGTATCTCGTGACGGGCCGACGGGACGCGACCGACGACGGTGTCCTGCACCGCGGCTCCAACGGTGGCAGCGGTAAAGCTGGTCCAACCGACTCCTACGACGTCGACGCCGAGGACTGAAAGGCGCCCGCGTATGGAATCGTGGACTGCTTGCCCAGTTGATCGGCGTTCAACCTGCCAGCGCGCTAGTCGTCCAGATCGAGTTCGACCCGAGCGACCCAGAGTCCAGGGGCCTCCATCTCGTTGGCAGTTGGCAGGTTGCGGTCCGTTTCCCACATTCGGTTCAAGAACTCCCACCCGGCCCGCTCCAGTACGCCACGGACCCAGTCACATGTCGCGACCAGTTCGTCGTGGTCCGTTTCGAGCCCTAGAAGGCCCTCGATGAAGCGTTCGGCCTGTCCCCGTTCGACCCGGTGGCGTCGCATTGCCTCGCGGATCATCGGCAGAGAGGGTATGAGGCTTTCGCCCACCTGTTCGACGGCGACTTCGGCGTAGGCCTCAACGAGGGTGAGTAGGCGTCGCAGTCGAAGCTGAGCGTGCTCCTGCTGAGGTGTGCTGAGCGCTCCCAGGACTTCGAGCGGGTCGAGTTCAACCGTCATCAACGACTCGGGGTTTTGCATGTCCATGGCGCTGGAGAACAGCGATTCAAGTCGATCCGATCTCAGGTCATAGCCGTCGAGATAGTCGTCGATCAGCGCTGCATAGCGGTCACGAAGCCACGCATGACGCCAGACGCCAGCACGCGAGACCTCCAACAGGCAGACCGCAAACAAGAAGTCGTCGGTCGGAAGCGACCAGTCCGCTCCGAACTTGACGATGTTGGGGGTGATGTAGCGGAGCTGAGGTGCCTCTTTTGACGGAAGGGGAAGGTCATACTGTCCCAGCACGTACTGAGACAAGTGACCGACCGTGAAGCCCGCTTGAAGCCCGAGCAGCGCCGAACTCAGGATTCCGGTCGGCAGCGTGAAGCCTTCGAGCCCTTCGATCCCGTCGAAGCTTGTCGCCTCAGCGGCGCCCGACTGTTGGAGACGCGCTCCGAAATGTTCGAGAGGCGATTGCAGCCCGCGCAGGTTTGCGTCGAACCATTGGCGCCGGGTGTTGGTCTTTGCGTCGCCCAGCGACTCGACCTGCGCGTGCGTGCGTTCGGTGATGTGGAGCTGGGCGAGGCGGGTGAAATTCTCCAGATTCTCATCGGTGCCGGCCGGCACGTCTGGAGTTGCTTCGGACTGGCCGATCACCATGTTTCCGACCTGTTCGGCGAGTTCCCAATGGACGGGACCGTCAGCCTGAAGGAAGGACATGATGGACGAAAGGTCAAAAGAACCGAAGTCAAATGGTTGGCCGGGTTGTGCGTCATCGGACACACAGGCGATTCTATGGGTGTGACGACCATATTGTTGACCGGGTTGGATTCTCCATTGGGTTGGCGTGTCAAACACGACCTGACCTTCTTTGGACAAGATCGACCCGATGTGACCCTGACGACCACCGATGCCGATCCAGGCCATGAGCGAATTCTGCAGGTTGCCCACCCTGACTGGGAGGCCATCGACGCCGTCGTCGCTCTCGCCGATTGGGAATCGATCACCGATCTCGATGTGGGGCGTGCAGAGGTCGAGCGCATTGCGTTACTCATCGCCGAGGCCGCAGTTGCCGGAGTGCACCACGTGGTCGTGGTGAGTACGGCACTGGCCTATGGCGCTTGGGAAACCCAACAAAATCCCATCACCGAAGACTGTGCGCTGCGCCCAAATTCGAACCTTGCTGGGGCGCAGGTCGCGGCCGAGCTTGAGCGCCGACTCGTCGGTATTCGTCAGGCGGCACCCGGCATGGTCGTGTGTACGCTGCGACCCGCCTTGATCTTGGGTGAACGTCCCAGTCGGTTGGCGTTGGCTTTGGCCCGAGGCAATCGACCCGTCGATGTGCGAGATGCACAACCTGATCTGCAGTTCGTCCACGCCGAAGACGTGGTCTCGGCGATGCGGCTGGCGTTGGACGACTGCCTCGATGGGGTCTACAACGTGGCGGCTTCGGGGACGCTGCCCGCAGCCATTCAGCGAGATCTGCGGGGCCCTGCAGTTCGTCCATCGGTAGGTGCTCGCACCGCGGCACGGGTCATGCGCCGATTGGGCCAGCTCGGGATCTCAGGCGTATCAGACGAGGTCGTGCCGCTCTTGTCGCACCCCATCGTCGTCGCGACCGACAAGTTGGCGGGGCGCGCCTGGAAAGCTGGCTACACCAACGAGGAAGCGGTACTCGCAACGGCGCCGGCCAAGCCTCGGCAGACGTTGTTGGCCGGTGGTGTCGCCGCTGGTCTCATCGTCGTAGCCGCGGCGAGCGCCGTTCGACGGGCCGGTCAGCGGAACAACTAGCTGGCTGGCTCGCCCGTTTGTCCCGCTCTTCGGCGAGGATCGCGCCCTTGGCTAGGGCATGACCGTCAGTTCAACGGTGCTGCCGCTTCGCCAGACGGTGAGGCGGGTGAGTTCACCGGGCCGCACACGGCTAGCGAGTTGGCGGAACTGCGCAGCACCAGCCACCGGCTGCCCATTCAACTCGACAAGGACGTCGTTGGCGACGAGGCCTGCATGTGCTGCGGCCGAGTCTGCTGCGACCGAGACGACGAGTGCGCCGCCGCCGAGGTTGCCTTCGATCGAGATCCGCGCGGTCAGGTCAGCGACCTGTAGACCAGCGATTCCTGGCCGTTGCGGCGTTTCGGGGACTGATGACGCCACTGCGATGGCGTCGTCGATGCGCAAAGCAATGGCGTGTCCGGCGTCGTCGGGAAGCGTCTGCACAACGACGCCCAGGGCGTTGTTGTGTTCGTCGAGAATGAGCGCCCCGCGGTCGGATGCCTGAAATTGGCCTTGGAGGTAGAACAGGCCTGCGCCCGCCAGATCGGGATCGTTGTTCTCTTCGGACTGAACCGTGCAGGAGCCGACCATGTCGGTACCGTGCAGATTCGGGCTTGCGCTGACGATCCGGCAGTCTTGGGCAGGTTCGGGTCGTTCTCGGGTGAGCTTGTCGACACGGGTCAAGCTGGTCGGAATGTGCTCATCGACCTGGAGGATGGTGATCCCAGTGGAACTGTCGGTCTGGGCGACCTGTGCCAAAACCAAATTCCCGTGGCGTACGGCCGCAACGATCTCGCCACGGTCGGTGAGGCCAAGATCCGCCGTCATCAAGTGGTCTTCGTCGAGTACCAACGCCGTCGCGACAGCGTGGGTGTCGCCATCAGAGGTCAACAGCTGAATCACCGACGCTCTGGCCTGGTTGAGAGCGTTGTGGTCGGGTTGATCGCGAAGTGTTGTAGGTGCCGCGGTTATTCCGCTCTGCGTGGAACCGGAAAAAACCCCTGCGACCGGGGCGATCGTTGTTTGGCGGCTCGACGAGAGGCCCAACATCCAGGCACCCGCCAACACCATGCCCGCCCCCACCACACCTGCAAAGAGCGGGTGGCGCAACCCGTGCCGAAGTGTCGCCAGGACGCTGCGCCGCGGCGGCGGAGGAACGCGCCGCGCTCCGGGAAGAGCTGGGAGTTCTGCGGGGTGCACCCATAAGCGTTCAGTCGGGTCGGGGAGCCCGTCGCCCGGAGTGTTCTTTGCCACCATCGTTTCGCAGTGTAGCGAGCACCCATGGCCGCAAATTCGCGCCCCCGGCAGTTGTTGACCGCGCTGATACAGTCGCCGGGTGAACCTCAGGTCTCAAACACAGTCAACCGGGCAGGATGCCGGGGCCGAGTTGGCCGTCGTGCCTGATGCGGTCCGCTGGATTGAGCTCAGCGACCAACCCATCTCGGTGGACGCTGCCTTTGCCTGGGCGGCCGACCCTGCCTGCGGGGCGGTGTCGCTGTTTGTGGGTACCGTGCGGGACCACGCCGAGGGTCGTACCGGCGTGACCAAACTGACCTATGAGGCCTATGAGGCTCAGGCGATGGCTCGTATGCATCAGGTCGCCGATGACGTGTTCGAACGTTGGCCGGATGTGCAACGACTTGCGATATTGCATCGGGTCGGCGACGTTTCGCTGACCGAACCAGCGGTTATCGTTGCTGCTGCAGCGGCGCACCGCCCCGAAGTGTTCGACGCTGCACGCGACGCCATCGACCTGGTGAAAGCCACCGTCCCCTTGTGGAAGCAAGAGCACCACGATGGTGGCGTCGATTGGGGAACATGTGCGCATGCTTTGCCTGGCGGACGCGATTTCGACCATCGTTAGAGGCGGCGTAACGCTCTTTGGCACCACGGTGTGGAGAGCACGACACTCGGAGAATCATGCCCTTCCTCATCTTCGCGGTGGTCTGTGCAACGGTCGGGATTGGAATCCTGCTGTTTGCCAACCGCGACCGACAAACCTTTGATTCGGCGATCGATGAGTTCTCGGGGAACCTCGAGGCGCTGGACCGGGCACGCCAAGACATCGTCACCAACGATACGGGGCGTCGGAACAGCCGACAGCGGAAACGTGAGCGGTCGTCGGGGGAATAACCGGTGGCATACGACTTTGCCATCGATCTCGGCACCGCCAATACGTTGGTCTATGCGCGGGGCCAGGGGATCGTCTTTAACGAACCGAGCGTCATAGCGCTCGATACTCAAAGCCGCCGCGTGCTCGCCATGGGCAGCGAGGCGCAGCTGATGATCGGCCGTACCCCGCCGCATATCGTGGCGCACCGCCCACTCCGTAGCGGCGCTATTCGCGATTTCGCCATCACCGAAGAGATGGTTCGGATTCTGATGTCCAAGGTGATGGGGCGACGTTTCCGCAGGTCGCGAGCCTTGGTCTGCGTTCCTTCAGTGATCACGCCCGTCGAACAACGAGCGGTTCTGCAGGCGTGCCGAAACGCCGGGATCCATTCGACCTATCTGATCGAGCAACCGGTCGCTGCGGCGGTCGGCGCGGGGCTGCCCATCCACGCGCCCGTCGGGTCGATGGTGGTCGATATCGGCGGTGGAACGACCGAGGTCGCCCTGTTGAGTCTGGGTGGTGTCGTCTCGCTACAGGCGGCGCGGGTTGGATCCTTCGACATCGACGCGGCCATCCAGCAATGGGTTCGCCGAAGGCACAGGCTCGTCATCGGTGAGAGCGCCGCCGAACATTTGAAGGAGGCGATGGCATCAGCCCACCCCGATACCGACCGCGTCGATGCCCATGTACGCGGCCGATTGATCGACTCCGGTTTGCCGGGCGAAGTGCTGTTGAAGGCTGAAGAGATTCGTCTCGCCATCGAAGACGTGGTCCAAACGATGGTCTCGACCGTGGTCGCATGCGTCGCGGAAGCACCACCCGATCTTGGTCAGGACCTGCTGGAACTGGGAGCGTCAATGGTCGGTGGCGGTTCGCTGCTGGCCGGTTTGTCGACCCGAATCGAGGAGCGAGTTCAGTTCCCGGTCAGAGTTGTTGACACGCCGCTCGAAAGCGTGGTGCGAGGGGCCGGTCAATGCCTTGAGAACTTCGGCGAGCTCCAAGGTCTCTTCGTCGCCGGTTAACCGTTGGTGAGCCGTCGTATGCCCACCAGGCGCGATGCGTAGCGGCCCATATTTCCAGGCCCCGAGCGATCTGTCCCACCTAGGACTATCCGAGGAGATCTTCTGCGGCTTGACGCACCTGCCAATCCCGGTCGTCCAGCGCCTTGGTCAGCGCCGCTTCGATGTCCTCGCCGTCGAAGGCCGCAAGCGCGAGCACCGCACGTCGCCGAACCGCAGGTTTGTCCGAGCATGCTTGAAGCACCGCACCTTTACCGTCTTCAGAGCCGATCGCGCCGAGCGCTGCCACCGCCGACTCGCGCACGAGTGGGTCATCATGGTCGACAGCGGCGCGCGTCAACGCCGAAACGGTGGTGGCGTTCGTATCGATCTCGCCCAGCGTCCAGGCAGCCGTTTCGGCGACCAATGGGTCTCCGTCGTCAAGTAAAGCGAGGGCCGCATTGAGTGCGCCGGGGATCTCGAAGCGCCCAAGCATTTCGGCGAGCTGGAGACGGACGGTTGGGTGCGGGTCGAGCATCCAATGCCGAACGTCCCGTTCGGTCACAACGTTTCTTCGTGCAAGCGCATGAATGGCGACGCGGCGCATCCTTGGGTCGTCTGACCGCATCGCTGAGCGCACGGACGCTTCGTCGTAAGGCGAGTGGGTGTCGATGCCGCCATTCGCTTCAGGAGCGGCGTACCTGCCGGTCATGCTGCCGTCCTGAACATCGGGGGTGGACAATCCCCACGCGACGATCTCGACCATGCTCCTGGTCTCGGGGATGTCGCTCAGCTGGCCCGTGTCGGTTTGGGATGCAGCAACGGTGGGCGACACGGCTTGATCGTCGAAACTTTGCGATGACATTGAGCCCCTGGTGGCAGGTAACCTGGGATACATCCGCCCGGCGGCGGCCGCTGGCCATGCCGGCCACGCACCCGGTCGAATCGCTGGATAGCGACGACGCTACATGACCGTTCGGGCGGGTTGTGGGTGTTGAAGCGACAGTCTCAATCACTCTCGCGAACGGCCGCAAACTTGCTTGTCGGTCGGGCGTGTCGGCCTGGATCGGTCGGAGAAGGGCATTTCTATGGATGGGGATCGCGACGCACCGAATCTGCCGGGCGGTGAAACCAACAGCGTTGCTCGTGGTGCAGCAGGTGACGGGTTAGGTGCGGGTGATGTTGCCGTGTCCACCGACCGGATGCATCCTGATGTCGGGCGGCGTCACCGCTCGTGGAAATGGGTGCCCGTCGCCTGTGTCGTCGTGCTGCTGATCGCCGGTGGTTGGTATCGCACCGATTACGTGGGCATGTTTCCGGGTAGTGCGGCAGGACTGGATCATCTCGTCGAAGTCAATGGGCAAACCCCGGCCGAAGAACCTGGTGAGGGAGATATTCACTTCCTCACCGTCACCGTCGGCTCTCGAATGAACTTCTACGAATACCTCCTGGCGAAGCTCGATGACGACGTTGAGATCGTCGACGAGTCAGTCTTTACCGGCGGCGGCACTCGTGATGAGGCCCGTCAACGCAATTTTGCTGCCATGGACGCCTCCGAACAGCAGGCTGCGGCGACGGCACTCGACTACCTCGGCGCCCCATCGATCGGGGCTTCCGTGCTGGTCGTGATCGGAGGTACGCCCGCAGAGAACAACCTGCATGTCAACGATTTGATCACGGCGGTCAACGGTGTGGCGGTAGCGTCGAGTTCCGACGCGGTCAAGCAGGTGCAACAGTCGGTGCCGGGAGACGAGATAGAACTCGCGGTGGATCGTGACGGCGAAGCCCAGGTGATCACGATCACCGCAGCCGACAACGGCGAAGGGCGGGCCCTCATCGGCGTTCAGCTCGTCACTCGATATGAAGAGCAGGTCGGGATCAAGATCGATGGGGTCGGTGGGCCCTCCGCAGGAATGGCCATGACCCTGGAGTTCATCGACGCACTCACTCCGGGCGACATGACCAACGGACTCGAGATCGCTGTCACCGGCGAAATCCTCCCCGATGGGACGGCGGGACCGGTCGGTGGTGTTCCCCAAAAAGCGATTGCCGCACGTCGGGCCGATGTGGACCTGATGCTGGTGCCGGAGGCAAATCTGGACGACGCCTTGACGACGGCGGGTGATCTCAAGGTGGTCGCGATCACCGATGTGCAGTCGGCCCTGGATGCGATTGGTGAGGCCGGGGCAACATCCAAGGTCTCAAAGGGTCGCTCGCCGAATAGGGGAGCCTGGGTGTCCCCGTTGCTTCGGGCGCTCGAATACTCTCGCGCCGAGGCGTGACAAGACGCTGATGTGCGTCCCCGCCGGTGCGGCATTGGCCTTTGCGAATTCAGGGGCACGACGAGAGGACATTCGCCTTGACAGGCCCCGGTGAATCAAACGCTCCTAGGCGTCGGCTGACCGCCGAAGAGATCATCAACCGACCCTTCGCGCACGCTTTTCGTGGATTGCAAGAAGACGAGGTGCGCGAGTGGTTGCGGACCATCGCGTTCGAGCTTGAACGCCTGTCCGAACGTGAACAAAAGCTCTCTGAGAAGTTGGACAACCTCCCTGAGACCGCCTCTCGCCAGGAGGTGACCCGCGACGAGATGCTCGAAGTCTTGGGCGAGGAATGCGAGCGCATCGTGCGCGCTGCGGAACTCGACGCTGAAGAGGTCCGCCTGCGAGCAGAGGCCGAACGGGACCGCATCGTCGCCGATGCACGACGCCACGCTCAGGAGCTTCGCGAAGCCGCCGCTGAAGAGAGTTTCACCGACGAGCACGCCGTGTTACTGCGTCGGGGCGCGCTTGATGAGGCTCGTTCAGAGGGGCGTGCGCTTCTGCGCGAAGCGCACGCGCTGAGGAAACGCATGTTGGCTGATCTGTTGAAACGACGCGATCGGGCGCTGACCGAGTTGGGAGAGCTCGAAGACAAGCGTTACGAAATCGTCGAAGCGTTGGCGCAACTGGTGGGGGCACTCAACGCGACCAGCGGTCTGATCTCGGAGAACGATCGGCAGGCCAAGCAGCTGACGGTGGCCGTAGTCGAGTCGCGTCGTAGGAGCCTCGCATCACCGGCTCGTGCTGGCGAGCTTGCTTTGATGCTCGCCAATCTGGACGTCACCGGACGGATGGGACCGCTGTATCCCGAGACCGAGGAGGCAGTACCCACCCCGGTTGAAGAGCCGAACGAGTACTCGGCTCCGAGTACACCGTCGGAATCCAGCGTGGACTCGGAGCCGGACCGGCACCTGGAACCGAGTCCGCAACCGGAAGCCAACCCGGATTTGGCCCTGAACCCACAACCGCAGTCAGAACCAGAAAACCCAGCGGGGTCAGAGCCGGTGCCGGTGCCGGAGCCGGAGTCAGTGTCACTGCCGGAGCTGGAGAGCGAGCCAGAGCGAGAGCCCGAATCGGTGCCAGAGCCGCAGTCGGTGTCGGACTCGCCGCCGGAGTCGCCGTCGGAGCATCGGTCTGAGTCTGAGTCAGCGTCGGAGTCAGCGTCGGAGTCAGTGTCAGTGTCAGTGTCAGTGCCGGAGCTGCCGAGCGAGCCAGAGCGAGAGCCCGCGCCGGTGCCAGAGCCGGAGTCGCCGCCGGACTCGCCGTCGGAGCATCGGTCTGAGTCTGAGTCAGCGCCGGAGTCAGTGTCAGTGCCGGAGCTGGCGAGCGAGCCAGAGCGAGAGCCCGCGCCGGTGCCAGAGCCGGAGTCGGTGTCAGCGCCGGTGCCAGTGTCAGTGCCGGAGCTGGAGAGCGAGCCAGAGCGAGAGCCCGCGCTAGCGGCAGAGTCAGACCCGGTGAGGGAATCGATTCGTGAGTCAGAGCCCGGCTCCGAGCTGGACGTGGATCCTGGGCCGGAACTGAACCACGAGATGGAACCAGGTCGGGACGTGAACTCCGCGCTTGGGTCGGAGGGGGACGGCGATCCCGATCCTGACCCGCGCCTCGAACTCGAGCTGGACCGGGAGTCAGGTGTCGATCAGTCCACCGCTCTTGAGCATGGCGACTCTCCCTCGTCGCACGACGGTCTGGAACCCGCTCGTTCGGAGGAACCTGTTCCAGACGGGCTTCGACCTCCTGAAACAGACCAAACTGATGCTGGCCTCCAGAGCGGCGGCGGGGATCCGCCAGACGGTTCCGGGGGCTTGAACGCTGGGCTCGGGGGAGAATCCGACGGTTGGCAGACAATTGCTTCGTACCAAACGGGTCGAACCGACCTCCAGTATCGAGGTCAAGAGGATGCCGCCACAGAGACTCCGCCCTCCGGCACACCGCTGGGGTCTGACCCCGCATCCGCACCGGGCTGGCCGTCCGATGAGCACATCCCCTCTGAGTCTGAGGCGGGCGCACCTATCGGCTCGGACGTTCCATCCACCACCGAGCCCGAGTCCACGGAGGAAGCGCAGCCCGGGGGACCGTTGTTTCGGAGGATGGGGCCGAAAGCGAAGTGAGCGTTCCGCTGGTGCTCGATGTCGCATCCGCCGTTGAAGCGATCAAGACGGACTCGACAGCAGGACCCCGCTTACCCCGCGAACTGCCGTTGCCAACCGCGGTTTCGGCCCTCGTGTCGTCGGCTGAATTTGCCGATGCGGCGTCACTGTTGCTGGGGCCGGTTGTCGCGCTTCCAACACGTGCAGACCGACCGACACAACAACCTGGAGATGCCCAGGTACACGGTGTTGCTGGGCAGGCTGGCGATCTCGAGCATCTGGCTGGTGATGGAGCTGACGTGGAACAGGGGTCGCAGTCAGTTGCTGGGTCGCAGTCAGCTGCTGGGTCAACGGTCTCTGCTGGGGATGAGGCTGTCAGTCCAAAAGATGTGCTCGAAGTCGAAACTGAGGCCGCAGCGGAAGCGAAAAACGCCCCAACACCCGGTTCGATAGCTTCGGATCGGCTGAGCGGCCTGTTCTCATCGCTCAGAAGCTCGCCGTCTGAGCAAGCCACTCCATCTAGCGAGGAGAATGCTGGACAGACTGGTACCGAACGGCAGGCGAATGACGCCGCCGAGGTGTTGGTACCCGATTCCGATCAGCCGATGACCGATCCTGACGAGACGGCGGCCGCCGAGAGCGTGCCGACCGAGCGCGACCCGGCCGAACTTACGTCTGAGCAGGAGTCGGGAGACGGCCAGCCCGACCCCGAGCAGCAGGATCCGGAGCAGCAAGAGCCAGAGCGTCAAGAGCCAGAACGTCAAGAATCTGAACCAATTGAAACGGAAGAAGGGGTTCCGGTCGCCGCCGGAGAGTCACACGCCGATGAGGAGATAGCGGGTGCTTTCCGGGCGAACGAGCCACACGGTCGTCCTGCAAACGGCAAGGGTGTACAGACGAGTGATCGAGTGTCGAGCATTTTTGCCTCGCTCCTGACTTCGTCGCCAGAGGCCGCTGATCCACAAGGCACTTCCCCGGCTGACTCAGCAGACGTCCCATCGGAAGGTGTCACGTCGGAAGGCGTCACGTCGGAAGGCGTCGGATCGGAAGGCGTCGGATCGTCAGATGTCGCACCGCCACGTGTGGATCCAACCGACGAGGACATCGTTCTCCCCACTTCTGATGTCGCTGCGGACCCGAGCGATGGGGCCGCCCGCGTCTCCGAGGGGTCCGAGGTTGGTGGGGACTCCTCGACTCGGCAGGGTAGGGCCGACGATAGGCCAGCACTCGTCGACGTTCCCTCTAGCGACGTCGCCAGCGGTTCCGACGTCAGTGATTCGGGTGCGAGTGATTCCGGCGTCAGTGAATCGGACCAGAGTGAATCGACTGGCGATGCGCTCGACCGGGACTCGGGCCGCGCACCCACCGGCCTCAACCCGGTCCCATCGATCGATCACGGCGCGCACACAGCTGCCCCTACGCCACACTTTGAGGCTGGCCCGCTACCAGATGACGTCGTCGCAGCGGCGTTCGCCCTCCGTGACGATGTCACCCGCACACATCAACGAAGAGCAGCGCGCCGAGCAAAGGGCGTTATGGGTGACCTCGCGAACGAAGCCCTCGAAGCGGCACGAGACGGTTCTGGCGAGCTGCTCCCACCGACGAAGTCGATCGTCGACCGCCTCGCCAACGCCCTCGAACACCACGCTTCTGCTGTGTTCGTCGGTGCACAGGGCGAAGGTACCGATGCTGACCAGGCGACCGAATGTCCCGAGGCAGCCACCATCACGGCCGCCGTCATCGCTGCGTTCACCGGACGTTTCGAGCGTCACGTTGCCACCGTCGTCGAACACCAGCGTGCCATCGACCCAACAGCTATCCCCAGCGTCATCATCGAGCAACTGCGTCCATGGAGGACGGAAAACGTCGACGACCTGGTTGCCGACGTCTTGGTCGCCGTGTACGCGGCTGGAATTGTCGACCTCGCGGCACGAACCGGGTCGCCTATCGCATGGGTCTCAACCACCGAGCTCGATTGCGAACATTGCGGCTCGGTTGCGACCGGCGAGCGCACATCCGAATTTGGCTGGAGGCATCCTCCGGTGCACTCGGGCTGCCGTTGCCTACTCGTCTTTGGGTCATGACCACAAACGCGTTCTGACGGGTCGATCAGCCCCGTCGGTCGCCAACATCTAGCATTGTGCGCTCATGACTCGGGCGGCTCAACAACCAACACCCTCAGAACCTCGGCGCCGGACAGCGGCAGCAGTGCTCGGGATCCTCGCTGGCATCCTGCTGGTCTTGGCTCTCAGCCTTCGGACGATTTCGGTTCTTTACACCGACTATCTGTGGTTCGATCACATGAGGCTGGGCTCGGTGTGGTCGGGCCTCATGGGTGCTCGGGTCCTGCCGTCGATCATTCTGTTTATCATCGCCTTCGCCAGTGTCTTGGTGACGCTGCTGGTCGCAGACAGGGTCGCTCCCAAGGAGTTGCCGCCGGGACCTGACCGCGAACTCGTGATGAGAGTGCGCGACTTTATGGGTTCTCGCCGCAAGCTCATCTGGACCGGCGTTTCGGTTCTGGTTGCCTTGGTCACCGTTGCCGGCGTTGCCGATAATTGGAACGAATGGATCCTGTTTCGCAACGGCGGTTCATTCGGAGTCGAGGACCCTCAGTTCGGCAAGGACGTTGGGTTTTATGTCTTCAAGCTGCCGTTCTATTCGCTGCTGACCGGGTGGTTGTTCAACACGCTGATCATCATTTTCTTGGTGTCGGTCGCGGTTCACTACCTCAACGGCGGTATCCGCGTGCAGATTCGACCCGGTGAGTCGCGCTCCACGCCGGCGGTGAAGGCACACCTGTCGGTCGTTCTCGCAGCGATAGCGCTGGTCAGGGCCTTCGCCTATTACCTCAACCAGTTTGAGCTCAACTTCTCGAGTCGAGGGCGGGTCCAAGGCGCGTCGTTCGCTGACGTCACGGCGCAGCTGCCCGCCTACCGCTTGCTGATTTTGATTTCGCTCGCCGCAGCGGTGCTGCTCATCATCAACATTCGTCGTCGAGGCTGGGTGCTTCCCGTGATTGCCGTGGCCCTCTGGCTGTTTGTCTCGGTGGTCGTCGGCGAGATCTATCCAACGGTCGTACAACGATTCCGGGTGTTACCCAACGAGCTCGCAAAAGAAACGCCGTACATCGCACGCAACATCGAAGGCACCAGGGCTGCGTATGGCCTCGACCGGGTCGAAACCGAGACATTCGACTACCAGGAAGACCTCGACGCATCCGCGATCAGCGACGCGGGCCAAACCTTGCTGAACGTCCGGCTTTGGGATCCCGAGTTGGTGCTCAACACCTTTGAACAGCTTCAGGCCGGGCGCCAGTTTTACCAGTTCAACGACCTCGATATTGATCGCTACGACATCAACGGCCAGCTCACCCAAACCGTTCTGGGCGTCCGCGAACTCAACGGTCAAGCAATCCCGTCCGGGTGGCCGTCGCGTCACCTCGAATTCACCCACGGCTATGGGGTGGCGTTGGCGCCGTCGAATCGCGTTGTCGATGGGCGTCCCGACTTCATGGCAGGTGGCATCCCGGTCGTCTCAGAAGACATCCCCATCGACGAACCGGCGGTGTACTTCGGCGAGGGAATGAGTGATTACGTCTTGGTCGGAGTCAAACAGGATGAGTTCGACTACCCCGAGGGTGATTCGAACCGCCGGACCCGATACGACGGCGCGGCCGGTGTGAGCCTGGACGGATGGCTCCGACGAGTCGCCTTTTCCTTCCGGTTCGAAGACCCGTCTCTCTTCTTGTCGCGGGAGCCTGAGGCGGAGACACGTGTCATCTACCAGCGTGATGTGAAGAATCGGGTGAACGAACTCGCGCCCTTCCTGGACTACGACTCCGACCCCTATCCCGTCATCGTCGAAGGCAAGATCTATTGGATCGTCGATGGCTATACCACCACCCAGTCCTATCCGTATTCCCAGGGCATCCGGTCGGGTCGACTCCCCAGCGATTCAGGGCTTCGCAAGCGCGTCAATTACGTGCGCAACTCAGTGAAGGCTGTGGTCGACGCCTACGACGGCACCGTCACGCTGTACGCCGTCGATGATGACGACCCGATCCTGCGCGCATACCGCAAAGCCTTTCCCAGCCTCTTCACCGACGGTGACGAGGTCCCTGAGGAGCTGGCTGCACACTTCCGCTATCCAGAGGATCTGTTCCGTATCCAGACCGATGTGTATCGGGAGTACCACCAGACCGATCCTCAGATCTTCTACGCCGAGACCGACCTGTGGGAGATTGCGCAGAACCCCGATGTCGGCGAGATACGGACCCGCTCCACCTCATCGTCGGGCGGCTCTGGAGGCACGGTCACCGTCGCATCATCCGACGCCGATTCGGTTACGGGCGACATCTCGTCGTCGGCCGCGCGTATGGACCCGTATTACTTGTTCATGCGACTGCCGGGTCAGGAAGCTGACGAGTTTGTCCTCTCTCAGCCGTTTGTGCCGTCGGTCAGTGGAAATCAGCGGGATCTGGGGAACCTGTTGTCGTTTGTCGTCGCGCGTTCCGATCCGGGGCATTACGGCGAAATCGTCAGCTACACCATGCCCAAGGATGAAACGGTTCCCGGTCCGGCACAGGTCAACAACGTCATCGCCAACCAGACCGAAATTTCGTCTCAGATCTCGTTGCTCAACCAGCAGGGATCGAAGGTGATCCAGGGCAGTTTGCAGATCGTCCCGGTGGGTGACTCGATCCTGTACGTACGTCCGCTCTACGTCCAGGGCGAGGGAGATGCCGCATTCCCCGAACTGGAGTTTGTCGTCGTGGTCTACGCGGGCGACGCGGTCTTTGACACGACCCTCGAAGGAGCTATCTCGCAGCTCTTCGGCCCCGAAGCCGCGCTTAGCGGGTCAGCTGAAGACCAGACGGACACACCGACGGAATCGCCCGACCAGACCGATGCGCAGCGACTGAGCTCTATCCTGAACGATGCGCGCGCAGCGCAGCGTCGAGCGGACGAGGCCCTCGCCGCTGGCGATCTGGGTGGCTATCAGGACGCTGTGGACGAGGTCGGCGAACTCCTCGACGATGCCTCACGGGTCGCCGGTCGAATCGTCGACGGAACCGATGCCAGCGGGCCGGCGGCCGATACCGACTCCTCAGCAAGTACCGAGCCGAGCGACACGACGTCGCCATCTCAGATTGCGCCCGAACCAGACCCGGCCAGTGACCTACCCACCGTCGGCGGTGAGGGCGATGGGACAGCAGCGTCGACCAGTTCGACAACGGTCTCATCAGATGATCGAACCATTTCGACCGAGTCAAACTGATTCTCGGTACATCGTCCGTCCCCTGGCATGTCGTCGGAACGCTCTGACCGTGCTGGGTTGCGGGGCGCGCGGAATTGATCCGGTCTATCCCTAATTAATACACTCAGAGTTGGAAAAATTAGGTGCGCAGCATCGTGATGAGCTCACTTCTGCTCGGCTGCCGCCGCCTTCAGTTGCCCGAAAGGGCGTTGGGAGTCTGAGGAACATGGCCGATACAGCCGTAGACCTGGGCAAATACAAGCTCGGTTGGGCCGATCCTGAGGACTACGCGTACAAGCCGCAAAAGGGCTTGTCGATCGACGTGATTCAGGACATGTCCGATATGAAGGGCGAGCCTGAGTGGATGCGCAAGTTCCGCTTACGCTCGCTGAAGACCTTCGAGCGCAAGCCCATGTTGCCGTGGTTCGCCAACAACATGCCCGAACTCGATTTTGACGACATCTATTACTACATCAAGCCAAAGATCGACGGGGTTGCTGACGACTGGGACATGGTTCCAGAGTCGATCAAGGACACCTACGAAAAGCTTGGGATCCCCGAAGCGGAGCGTAAGTTCTTGGCGGGGGCGACCGCTCAGTACGAATCCGAGGTGGTCTACCACCGCAATCGTGAAGACCTTGCTGCACAAGGCATCATCTTCTGTGATATGGACACCGCAGTCCGGGATCATCCCGAACTCGTCCAGAAGTACTTCGGTTCAGTCATTCCTCCCAACGACAATAAGTTTGCAGCTCTGAACTCGGCGGTTTGGTCGGGCGGATCCTTCATCTATGTGCCGCCGGGCGTGCAGGTCGATCAACCGCTCCAAGCCTATTTCCGTATCAACGCCGAAAATGCGGGACAGTTCGAACGCACCCTGATCATCGCTGACGCTGGGGCTTCGGTGCACTACGTCGAAGGTTGTTCGGCCCCGGTATACAGCTCGGATTCGCTGCACTCTGCCGTCGTCGAGCTCGTGGCGCTTGAAGGCGCGTCGATCCAGTATTCGACGATCCAGAACTGGTCGTCCAACGTCTTCAACTTGGTGACCAAACGCGCCCGGGCCGAGGCTGAGTCGAAGGTGACATGGATCGACGGCAACCTTGGTTCCAAGCTCACCATGAAGTACCCAGCGGTCTACCTGATGGGTCCTAAGGCGCACGGCGAAGTCATTTCGGTCGCGTTCGCTGGGCGGGGGATGCACCAAGACGCGGGCGCGAAGATGGTGCACGCAGCACCCGAGACGACGTCGCTGATCGAGTCCAAATCGATTTCCAAGGATGGCGGACGTTCGACGTACCGCGGCTTGGTGCGGGTTGACGAAGGCGCGACAAATGTGCGCTCCAACGTCCGGTGCGATGCCCTGATCCTCGACGGTGATTCCCGGTCCGATACGTATCCGTATCAGGAGATTTACGAGCGCAACGTCCGCATCGAACACGAGGCGACGGTCTCCAAAGTCGGTGAAGACCAGCTCTTCTATCTGATGAGCCGCGGTCTTACCGAGCCCGAAGCGACTGCCCTCGTCGTCAATGGGTTCATCGAGCCGGTCACGCGTACGCTGCCGATGGAATATGCGGTGGAGCTTTCTCGCCTGGTCGAACTCTCGATGGAAGGCGCAGTCGGCTGACGCCCAGCACCGCGCCTCCAACAAGCGCTACCGAGTGCCCGCTTCTAATCGCAACACACAACGTCGAGGAACGAGACGATGATCCCCGAGAGCTTTTCCGAAGATGTCGTTCAGTCGCTTCGGGGTCCTGAGTGGCTAGCAAAACGACGTGCCGAGGCTTACCGCCGGTGGGAAGCCATGCCTCAGCCGTCGAGCGCGGATGAGATTTGGCGGTATTCCCGAATCGATGACTTCGATCTAGGCAGCTACCGGCCTGCGCACATCACCGAGTTCGACCGTGATGGCGTTTCGGCATGCAGCGCTCTCGCAGTAGAACTCGGAGATTCGCCGGTCGGCACGGTGTGGGTGCACAACGGGCGGGTTCTCGAAGCGACGGTGCAAGAGATGTGGGCCGAGGCGGGGGTTCGAATCGGTGAGGCAGAGGGCGCTGCGCCAGACGCGTTGGGGATCGGCACCGACGCTAGCCCCGATTGGTTCAGCCTCCTGAACGACGCGATGACCCCGGCAGTCGTCCACGTCGAGGTTCCGCCAGGTGTGTTCCTGGGAGGCCCCATCAAGATTTTGCATTGGGCGGACGGCGAAGGGGCGGCCGGTTTTCCGCGGGTGGTCATCGACGTCGGCGAAGGCGCCGATGTTCAGGTGCTCGAAGTCTTCTTATCGTCGCCGGAGCGGTCGTTGTCGGTGCCGGTTACCGAATGTCGAGTCTGCCCCGGTGGACGGCTCAACTACCTCGCGGTCCAACGAGCAGAAAAGTCGGCGTGGCAAGTCGGCTTCTGGCGCGCATCCCTTGATCGCGACGCCGTCGCGTCGTTTGGTGCCGTCACTTTGGGCGGGAGCTACGCACGCCTCAGGGCCGAGGTCGCGCTCGAAGGTCGGGGAGCCGATGCCACACTCTCAGCCGCCTACCTCGGCGGCGGCGACCAGATGATCGACCTGCGCACGCTGCAGGACCACATCGCCGAGCAGACGACGAGCAGCCTGACGTTCAAAGGCGCCGTTGCTCAGAGCAGCGAATCGGTGTACTCCGGGCTGATCCGCGTGGGTCCCGATGCCGACAAATCAAGTGCCCATCAATCAAATGTGACCTTGAAACTGTCCCCCGATTCCCTCGCTGAATCCGTGCCGAATCTCGAGATCGAAACCGATGATGTCCAGTGCTCCCACGCATCGGCCATCGGCCCGGTCGACGAGCAACTGCGGTACTACCTCGAAACACGAGGTATTCCGGCCGCACGTGCCGAAGAGGTAATCGTCCGAGGCTTCTTCCACGACATTTTTACCAATCTGCCGTTGCGTCTCACCGGTGGACGCTTGGACGCTGCGGTCCAACAAGTGTTGCAAGAGGCGCTCTCATGATCGAGCTCTGTTCTCTCAACGACATTCCGGATCCCGGGTCTATCCGCGTCGACAAGGACGGTCTTCGACTGGTCGTCGTCCGCATCGGCGACGACGTCTGGGCAATGAACGACCGATGCACCCACGCAGAGGCGTCTCTTGCCGAGGGCGAACTGTGGATCGAAGAACGCGAAATCGAATGTCCGCGGCATGGCTCGACGTTCGACCTCGATAACGGTGTGCCACAAAGCTTGCCCGCCACGCAGCCTGCTGCGACGTACCAGGTCGTTGTTATCAACGGCCTGGTCAACATCGTGGTTCCTGGCTAGTCATGTCCACAGCCGACTTGAACTGTTCGGTGGGCCCAAAACTAAGGAAGAGCTGCGACCATGGCAGTCTTAACGATTGACGAGCTGACCGCACGGGTGCGTGGGACCGATATCCTCAAAGGGGTTTCGCTGCAGATTCGCTCGGGTGAAGTTGATGTGTTGATGGGCCCTAACGGATCGGGAAAGTCGACATTGGCGCACGTACTGATGGGCAACCCGGCCTACGAGGTCACGGGTGGTTCGGTGACCTTTGACGACCACGACGTTTTGTCGCTCGATCCCGCAGAGCGGGCTCAGCTCGGCTTGTTTGCTGCGCTCCAGTACCCAAATGAGCTGCCGGGTGTCACGCTCACCGAGCTGATGACCACCGTCTATCAAGAACGTGGCTGGGATAGCGCCGATATCGACTCGGCGGTGCGCTCAGAGGCTGCAGCGGTGAACCTCCGCGGCGACCTGCTCGATCGCTCGGTGAATGTCGGTTTTTCTGGAGGTGAGAAGAAGCGTGCCGAGACGGTCCAGCTGGTTCTTTCCCGCCCCGCATCGCCATCCTGGACGAAATTGACTCGGGGCTCGACGTCGATGCTCTGTCCGACGTGTCCACTCGGATCGAAGCCTTGACCAACGACGAAGACGGCGACGGCCCACTCGGGGTTTTAGCTATCACGCATTACACGCGGCTTTTGAACGAACTGCGGGGAGACCGGGTGCATGTCTTTGTGAACGGGCGAATCGTGCGGACCGGCGGTCCCGAACTCGCAGATGAACTCGAAGAGGTCGGCTACGAAGCCATGGCGTCATAGCGGGGCGGTACGTTTCTAGAGATACTGAGGGCGGGCGGCGTCAATCATCGGGATGGCCGACTTCTGGGACGCCCGGCATCGTGCTGGTTCGGTGCCTTGAGCATGACGACTGCAACCAGCGGCGCTGCACACAAGTACGATTCCTTGGATCGTTGCTCGATCAAAGGAAACCGTGCCGTGAGTTCAGGATCCGAAGTTGCCCAGGCAGAACGTACAGCTCTCTGCGACTTGTTTGTTCGGGTCGGGCCAGAGGCGCCGACGCTGTCTGGCGATTGGAAGACAGAGGATCTAGCGGCGCACCTTTACGTTCGGGAACGCAAACCCTTTGGCGCGATGGGCATTTTGGTCAAACGCTTCGAAGCGCGCACCGAAAAGGTCATGGCCGATGTCCTCGCATCGAAGGGATACCTTGGCACAGTCGAGGCGGTTCGCAACGGTCCACCCGCGCTGCTCAAGCCGCTCGACGGAATGATCAACCCGATCGAGTTCTTCGTTCACCACGAAGATGTTCGGCGCGGTTCTGGTCAAGCGCCAGCCCGAGAGTTGGGTGGGGAGGCCGATGTCCTCTGGAAGCTGCTTCCACGATTCTCCAAGGCACTGGTGCGTGGACTGAGCGACATCGAGCTGAGCGTTCGCCGCATCGACAACGGCGACACGGTCAAGCTGCGGTCCGGTTCGCAGCCGGTCACGATCACCGGCGAAGTCGGCGAGATCGTCCTGTACCTCTACGGCCGAAAGTCGGTTGCCAGAGTCGAACTCGATGGTTCCCATGCGGCCACCGGTATCGTCTCGGGCACCGCTATGGGGCTATGACCTGGGTTGGAACGGCGACGCCCTTGCCGCGACTACATCACCGTGGTCTGCTGACAGGGCCCTCTATGGAAAGTCGGATCTGTCAGCAGACGAAGCGCTCGTCAGTAGACAAAGACGGGGTTACCGTTTTGGACCAGCGTCGGGAAGTACTCGGCGATCGCCATAGGAATCCGCACACAGCCGTGTGAGGCCGGGTGGGTCGGCACCGACGTGGCGCCGTGGACCGCTATGCCACCCACGAAATACACCGGGTTATAGAGCTTGCCGAGATCCGATTCACGCCAGCCTTCAATGCGGCGTGTGTATTTGAATGCGCCGGTGGGAGTGATGGCATTCCCGCACGCTTGTCTGCCGTCGGTCGTCGTTTCACAGTAGGCGATCTGTGAGCCTGTAGAAACGTGCGTGAGCAAGACGAGTTGTTCGTTGTGCCACACCGAAAGCAACTGACGGGTCAGGTCAACTTCGGTCCGGTTGGCTCCCTGCCCTGGGTATTTGGGGCTGAACGCGAGCGGCTGCTGCAGAAGGTTCCATTCGGCTTCGGTAACGACGCCGGTCGGAGCCAGCCCATAGACCTTCTGAAACGCCTGCACCGCGTACATCGTGGTGGTTCCAAACGAACCGTCCACGGTGCCGGGGTCGAGGTGAAGGTCTTTGAGTCGCTGTTGGAGGGTCGGGACGGCACCATCTTTTGAGCCTCTTTGCAGAGGTCCGGGAAGAGGGCCGAGCACGGTGGTGGGGCCGCTTGGTGCGGGCGTCGGTGTGGTCGCTTGCACCGGCTGGGTCACTTCGACGATCACCGGTCCTTCGGTTCCCGGTGGCGCGGCGGTCGTATCGGGTGCCGGCTGCTCTGCAGGCGGATCTGTAGGAGCTGGTGGAGCGTCGGACGCTGGCGGGGTCTCAGGTGTCGTTTCCTGCGGCGGCGTCGTGGTGGTTGGAGCCAACGTCGTCGTGGTTTCCACCGCGAGGGTGGTCGTGGGAGCTTGTGTGGTCGTCGTGGTCGGCGGCATGGTCGTCGACGTAGTCGTTGACGACGACGAGACCACCCGCGGCGCGCTGGTCGATGGAGCTGCAACGGCGGTGCTGGTCGTGGGGGCCTGGGTCGAAACGACGTCGTCGGCGCCCGATCCACTCGCCAAGATCGCGGCCAATGCGACGCTCAGCAGTATCACGGCAACCCCTCCGCCGATAAAGCGGGTCTGGCGTGTCGGCATTTTGGATCCCAACGCTCGAAGATCTTGCGGCTAGAAGTATCGACAAGTGCGGGGAAATACCTAAACGGGCTGTCCCCCCGCCGAGTCGCCCGGTCTGTAGCCAGAGGGGCAGCGGGTAGGGTGCCAGCCCCGTCGAATGCTCGGTTGAGTGTAGGCCTATCCCGCCCAATGGCCGTGCTAGGTGCGGAATTCCGGTCGCTATTTTGAGACGGCGTTGAAGCAGCTCTCGCCGAAAAGGCCCTCAGTTCGCGGCTTCATCGAGACCTTGGGTGAGCGTGTTCCATGCGAGTGTGGCACATTTGATACGCACTGGGAACTTGACTACCCCTTGCAAGGCCTCAAGATCGCCCATCCGCACACCGTCCGAGCTGACCGTGCCCGGTTCGTCTTGAGATGTTTCCGTCTCGTTTTCGAGGTTTGATTCGTGGATTGACATCATGGATTTGAATGCTGATGTCAGCTGGCGAACTTCGTCGAGCGGTTTGCCGATCACGGCGGCCGACAGCATCGATGTCGAAGCCTGAGAGATTGAACACCCCCGGCCAGCGGTCTTGATGTCCTTGACAACGCCGTCCTCGACGTCGAGATACAGAACCACCTCATCGCCGCAAAGCGGGTTAAATCCCTCGGCTCGCACCGCTGGTGGAGAAGCGAGTTCGCCCCGGTTCCGGGGAGCCCGGTAATGGTCCAGGATGATTTCGCGGTACAGATCTTCAAGACCGGGCATCGGGTTCTCCTAGACAAAAAATCGGTGCGCTGCATCGAGTGCCGCCACCAGGCGGTCGATGTCTGACTCCTCGTTATACACGTAGAACGACGCCCGCGCCGTGGCGGGCACGTCAAGGATACGCATGAGAGGCTTCGCGCAGTGGTGTCCGGCTCGAACGCAGACGCCGTGTTCGTCGAGCACCTGGGACACATCGTGGGGATGAACCGCTTCGAGTTCGAAGCTGATCACACCGCATCGCTCACTCGGATTTGAGGGCCCAAAGATCTTGATGCGCTCGCCGAGCTCGGACTGAAGTCGATCCATAGCGTAGGCGGCGAGGCGGTGCTCGTGATCGGCCACCGCGTCCATGCCGAGGGCGGAGAGGTAGTCGATCGCCGCTCTGAGGCCGACCGCTTCGACGATCGGTGGCGTACCTGCCCCAAATTTGTGTGGGACCGGCGCTGCGTCGAAGCCATCGAACCGCACATCACTGATCATCTCGCCGCCACCTAGGAACGGCGGGATCGCTTCGAGCAGGCTCTGACGTGCCCACAGCACACCGATGCCCGTCGGCCCGAGAAGCTTGTGGGCCGAAAACGCGATGGCGTCGGCACCCAAGGCTTGGACATCGATCGCCTGATGGGGTGCGCTCTGGGCTGCGTCGACGAAGATCGGAATGTTGCGGTCGTGTGCCGCTGTGACCAGCGGGGCCAGGTCGTTGATCGTGCCAAGTACGTTCGACACGGCGGTCACGCTGATGACTTTGGCCCGTTGTAGCAAACTCTCGAGACCGCTCAGGTCGAGGTGTCCGTCCGAGGTGATCGGAATCCAAGCGAGCTCTGCGCCTGTGCGCTCACAGGCCATTTGCCAGGGCACAACGTTCGCGTGGTGTTCCATCTGGGAAATGACGACCACGTCACCGTCGCGGAGGTTGGCGCTGCCCCAGGAATAGCTGAGCAGATTCATCGAAGCGGTCGTGCCTTGGGTAAAGACGACCTCTGAAGTGCGTTCGGCATGTATGAAGCGGGCGACCGATCGGCGGGCGGCTTCAAACGCCTGGGTTGCTTCTTCGGCAATCGTGTACACGCCGCGATGAACGTTTGCGTAGTACGTGCGATACGCATCGTCCATTGCTCGCAGCACCTGTTCCGGCTTTTGAGCAGAGGCTGCGGAGTCGAGATAGGTCAACGATTTGCCATGAACTTCTCGGGAAAGCAGCGGGAAATCGGATTTCGGCGCGAGGGTGCTCATGATGCTCCTGGGAAGGCGATACGTGGTCGTGGAGCGTCAGTTCGCCGACACGGCTTGAAAGGCTTCATAGCCGTCCTTTTCGAGTTGGCGGGCCAAGTCCGGCCCGCCTGATGCGACGATGCGACCACCTACCATCACGTGGACCACGTCTGGCGTGAGGTAGTCGAGGATCCGTTGGTAATGGGTGATGATGACAACGCCCATTTGGGGGCGTTCGGCCCGAACCGTCTGTATCCCTTTGCTCACGATTCGCAGGGCATCGATATCGAGGCCCGAGTCGGTCTCGTCGAGGATGGCGATATCGGGTTCAAGCAGCGCCATTTGAAGGATCTCGTTGCGCTTCTTTTCGCCACCCGAAAAGCCTTCGTTCAGGTAGCGGTCCGCAAACTTGGGGTCCATCTCTAGCTTCGTCATCCAGTCCATGAGAGCGAGGCGCACTTCGAGAACGGACATCTCGAAGCCTTTGCGAGCACTCATTGCCCGACGCAAGAAGTTGAGCATCGTGACCCCGGGAACTTCTTCAGGGTATTGGAAGCCCAAGAAGATGCCAGCGGCAGCTCGGTCGGTTGGCGTGAGCTCTGCGATGTCGCGTCCGTCGAGGGCGATAGTCCCTGCGGTCACATCAACGCGCGGGTCTGCCATCAGAGTTCGGGCAAGTGTCGACTTGCCGGACCCGTTTGGTCCCATGACCGCGTGGACCGTGCCGCGTTCGACGGTGAGGGACACGCCGTCGAGGATGTGGACATCGCCAACCGACACCCTGAGGTCGTCGACCGTGAGCAGGGGAACACTGTCGCCGCCCTGTGGGGGGCTGACCTTTGCTGGGCTGCCCTGGGCGGGGTCGCGCGTTGCGTTGGAATCTGCGGACGAACTCATACTCGGAGACTAATAAACCCACTCCAGCTTGTAAAAATTGGTCGTACCGTCGTCAGCGCTTCATCGGCAGATTCCATTTCAGTTGGTGGTTGCGGGCGGAACCACCGTGCACCTAGTGTCAATCCGCACGGTTCTGGAAGAATTTCCGACTTCCTATTGGCGAAATGCCAATAGACGTCTAAAGTTCCCGGGCCAGTGACCCAAGCAGTCAAGGCGACCGGGAAAACCGGCTCTTTTCGTACATTCCCAAAGGATCTAGGAGTATCGATGTCCCTCGTACGCGTCCCTCGAGCGGTGAAGCGCTCGTTTGTATCCCTCGTGGCAGTTCTTGCCCTCATGGGTTTGGCCACCCCCGCCGGAGCGATTCCCGTTAGCTGTCAGGTAGGTGGCCTGCTCAGCCTGGATGCGGATATCCCATTCACCTTCACCGGCCCCGACACCATGGAAGTAGGCGTACCCGCTACCTACTCGGTGAACATCGACCTGGCTACCATCCTCGCCGGGTTCCCTGGTGAAATCACCGGCAGCATGACCGACGTTAAGGGCTCGCTCACACTTCGTGGCGGCGGTGTAGAGGTGACCAGCTTCGACATCTCGGGCCCGGGTAACCCAGCTATTGGCTTGTCCGGTGACACGATGACGTTGAACATCCCCGGTCCGGTCACCTACCCCGGTAGCCTCGTCTACTCGGGCTCCGCAACCGTCGTTGCGACCACGCCGGGTATGAAGTCCATCGGCGTTTCCGCTGTGACCGGAACCGCCGAGGGCACCATGGGGACCATTAACGTCCCTGGCCTCACCGTCAACTGCACCACATCGGCATCCTCCATCGTCGACATCAACGTCGTCGAGGGTGCGGGCGGCGCTGCTGCTGACACCACCGAGGCCACCACGGCAAGCACCGAGGCTGCTGCTGACACCACCGCCGCTACGACGGCTTCGTCCGCAGATTCGACGGCAGCGACCACAGCGTCAAGCGCTGCATCGACGACCGCAACTACGGCCAAGGCGGCGACGACCTCGGGCTCCTCGACGACGGGTTCGTCCACCTCGGGTTCTTCGACAACCGGCTCTTCGACAACCGGTTCCACCAGCTCGTCGACGGGTACCCAGATGGCAAAGACCGGTGCATCCTCGACTCAGCAAGCCGCTCTGGGCCTGGGCGTTCTGATGCTTGGTGCTGGAGTTGTTTGGGTTCTGCGTCGCGACACGGTTTCGGACCTAGAGGCCTAGCGTGACCGACAGGATTGTCCTCCCGGGTCAGCCTCGTCAGGGGCTGACCCGCAGGGAGATTGTCAAGCGAGCTGGCGGCCTCGCAGGGTTCTTCATGGTTCCCGGTTTTGCTGCTTCCCTCACTGCCTGTGGCGATAAGTCCGTTTCTTCTGATTCCACATCGGGAAACACTTCGGCTGACGTCGACGCTGGCGGATCGGACGACACCATCAGGGTGGGTGTCGTGCTCCCGACCGAAGGCGTGGGTGCCTTCGTCGGTGATGTGATCCGTCGCTCCCTCGATATCTCTCTTGCCGAGATCAACGCTCGCGGCGGTGCGAACGGCCGCAAGATCAGCTTGGTCTACGAAGGTGCGATGGTCGAAGAGATGATCGATGGCACTCAGCGTGCCTACGACAAGCTCGCGGGCGTTGAGAACATCGCCGGAATCCTCTGGTGTACGGCTATTGGCTTGCCCCAGATCTCCGATTCCATCCTGCGGGACAAGATGCCGATCATGTCGGTCTTCCAAGACGTCTCCTTCGAGCGGGGTCTTTGGCCCGAACCCGGCACCCCACGGTCGATTTATCAGTTCTTGATGAGTGTTGAGCGGGTTGTCGACCCGATCATCGACTACGCCGTTACAGACCGCGGATATTAGCGCGTGGTCCTGTGTCGCGACCAACTCCTCACCGGTCCGTTCGAGCAACAGCTGATGGACCGATACGAAGAGGCGGTGACGAACGCTGGCATCGAGGTCCTGGGGGACGTCAAGTTCGTGTTCGGTCAGACCGACTTTGGGCCGACCGTTCAACAGCTCTACGAATCTGATGCCGAGGCGGTTGTCGTCGTCGGCGGCCCCGACGAGACGGCGCTCATCGCCCGGGAGCTGGATGCTCGTGGCTATGGGTACGTCGACCTTCCGACCGCCAAGGGTCCAGATTTTCATCCGCAACTCTGTGGAACGCCGGTGAACATGGGAGAACGGCGCTGGGTCGACTTGGCAGGCGATGCGGCCAAGATCGGCTCGATGACCGGTTGGCACATCGGCGGTATGTTGATGACGCCCGAAGTGCCCATCGTCAAGATGGCCGAAAAGCACTTTCCGGACGGATCTCACCGCATTACCGGGGGTGAAGAGGGTCCCGCCGACGGTCTGTACACCCTCGTCACGGGGGTTGCCGAGGCCGGTTCGTTGACCGATCGTGACGCCGTCACCATGGCGATCGAGAACTATCCGAAGTTTGAGTTTGCCTACTTGCCGTACTCGTTCTCGGCGGAGGATCACCAGCGGACCAAGCCCGAAGAACTGGTGATCATCAGTCTCGAGTACGAATCTGGCCCGGCTCAGACCGACCCGCCGTATCAACTGGGTACGGAGTGGACCAACACATTCAAGGGGCTCAAATATCAGCCCTGTTGGGTGCCCCGTCCGACGGTCAAGATGAACGCCGAAATCCATCCAGAACTGGTCGAACGGTTGCTGGCGGAAGGCTACGGGTCTCAGTGCACGCTGAAGGATCCCGACGCGACGACCACCATCGACAGCTTCACCAACGAGTGCAAGATCCACTAAATGACCGATCTCTCTCAGATCCTCGTTACGACGCTGAAGGAGGGTTCGCTGCTGGCTCTGCTGGCGGTGGCCTTCAGCGTCGTTTTCGCAACGACTCGACTCGTCAACCTGGCTACAGGGGCCGTCAGCCTTGCCGCAGCCTACGGTTTGCTCTGGATCACCGGTCCAGACTGGCTGGGTGGTCCGGCATGGCTTGGAGTTATCGTCGCACTGATCATCGGCGTCCTCGCTTCGGTTGCGGTGTATTACGCCGCGATCGTGCCGTTTGGCCGTTTTGATCCGACCTCAAATATCGGTTGGATTTTGACCACATTCGCTGCGGGGCTGATCCTGATTGAGATTGCGGGGATCTGGTTCGAAAACCGAAGCCTTCCCGTCGAGCCGGTCTTGTCGTCCGTCTTTGGTTGGACGGGGTTCAACCTGTCGGGCACTCCGGTTCGCGTTTCGGAACTCATGTTGGTGGTTTCGACGGCCCTTGTGATCGGCGTGCTGGTCTGGACCGAACGACATTCACTTTCGGGTCGCCTTTTTCAAGCGGTGGCACAAGATTCTGACGCCGCCTCACTCCAGGGAATCAATCCCAGAATGGTCGTCGTCCGATCGTTCGTGATCGCTGGTGTATGCGCCGCAGTCGCAGCGATCAACATGGCTCCGGCAGTCGGTGTGAACCAGACCACGTTTCAATTGGTTGGGTTCAAAGCGTTGACCGCAGCGTTGATCGGAGGGCTCGGCTCGATCCGCGGTGGGGCGCTCGGTGGCTTCGCCCTCGGGCTCTTCGTCGCGGTGCTTCGAGTCACGCACAACCAGAATCTGGAAGATCCCTTGCTGTTTGCTGCATTGCTCGCCATTCTGGCCATACGACCGCAGGGCATCCTCGGAAGAGTTGCAGAGGAGAAGGCCTAATGCAGAGCGCACTCCCAAGCAAAAAGGGCTTGATCGTCGCAGCCTGCCTCTTTGTCGGGATCGTCCTGATCGGTGAGACGCAAGCCCCGACGTCGCTGACTTCGGACCGCACGATCATCTCGGCTGTGACCAGCATGCTGATCCTGGCGACTCCTGCGATCGCCGTTGGCGCGTTGACGGGGCGAGGCGGCATTTTGTCCCTCGGTCACTCTTTCTTCTTCTTGGTCGGAGCCTTTGGCGCAACCCTCTGGGCCCAAGACATCAATCTGTTTGGTTGGCACCCGGTCGGATTGTGGTCCTTCGTTCTGGCAGCGATCTTCGGCGCGATCGCTGGCGCGATTGTTGCCTTGGCAACGGCACGCCTGCGACCCTTCTTCTTGACCCTCGCAACGTTCGCTCTGGCTCTCTTGATTCCTTCACTAGAGGTCTCGTTTCCGAGCCTCTTCGGTCGTGGTGCCTCGACGGGCAACGTCGTTTTCAAGGACCTCGCCGTCGCTCGGGGGAACCCGTTCCTGGGTGAGTACTACATGGCAGCGATCATCTTTGCTATCGCTGCCTTCGTCCTCGGTGGTTACCTCCGTTCGGAACGTGGGCGAGCGATGGGGGCAATTCGTGATGACTCGCTGTCGGCGGAAGGCGTTGGCATCCGTGTGACGGTTCGACGAACCGAGTTCTTTGCGCTGACGTGCTCGCTTACGGCCATGGCCGGAGCATTGGCGGCGCACCGGGCGGCCGAAACCTCGGTCCAGCTCGTAGCGGTACAACAATCATTCGAGTTCGTGATCGCAGCATTCCTGGGCGGGATCAATCATCTCTTCGGCGGGCTGTTCGGTGCGGTTTTGCTTCGTGCCAAAGATCTCTCATCTGCGGGTACCGGTCCATCCCAATGGCTTGGCGACCACACCTTCGCAGTACTGGGGTTGATGGGCCTTGCAATACCGCCTCTGCTGACCAACCCGCGCGTCAAACAGTGGTTCCGTTCCATGTTCGCAAAGAACCGAGCACCTGAGTCAGACACTGTGGAGACGCCACCGACCGCAAAGTCGGGAGAACCCGATGGAGCGTCGGCGACGGAAGCGCCTCCTGAACTCGGTGCGCTCGCACAGGAAGAGCTCGCGTCCGTCTCTGCGGCCAAGAAAGCAGCGGTTGCGGTCAAAGATGCCCCTCGGCCAGAACCCCAAGGTCGGGTTCTCCTCGAAGCGAAGGACATTGGCCTGCACTTCGGTGGTCTGGCAGCGTTGGATGGTGTGAGCTTGACGCTCCGGGCAGGCGAGGTTGTCGGCTTGATCGGTCCAAACGGATCGGGCAAGTCGTCGTTCATCAATGTGATGGCTGGTATCTATCACCACCAGCACGGTCACTTGACCCTCAATGGTGAGGATGTCGATAAAGCGGGTCCTGCATTCCGTTCACGTGCAGGCATTGCTCGCACATATCAAAACGTTCGGTCTTGGCCAGGCTTGACGCCACGTGAGCACATCATGGTGGCAGCCGGTGCAAAAGCGCCCGTTGATCTGGCTTCCTCGCTGCTGACCCTCCCGACGAGTGTGAGTACGACGAAGAAACTGTCAGCACGCGCCCAAGAGTTGGCGGACTCGGTGGGCCTCGACCGCATCGATGGAACAGTCGACAACTACTCGATGCCGTCGTTGCGGCGGCTGGAAATCGCTCGGGCATTGGCGGTCGAACCGTCGGTGCTCTTGTTGGACGAACCCGCAGCAGGGATGCATCCCGATGATCTTCCCCAGCTCGTTGAACTGGTCGGTCGCCTTCGGAACCCCGACCGTGCGATCGTGCTCGTTGAGCATCACATGGACGTGATCGAAGCGACCGTCGACCGAATCATCGTTTTGGACCAAGGACAACTCTTGGCGTCAGGTGACATGGAGACCATAAAGAACGACCCAGCGGTTCGGGAGGCCTACCTTGGCTGACCACGACATCCACATCTCACATCTCGATGTCCGTTACGGGCCCGTTCGGGCCATCAACGACGTCTCAGCAGATGTCCCTGAAGGCAAGATCACCGCAATCATCGGACCGAACGGGGCTGGCAAATCCACCTTGATGCGGACCATCGCAGGTTTGCGGGCGGTTTCCCAAAACGTTTCAGGTTCGATCACCTGGGGCGACCGCTCGATTCTGAACGATTCGGCTTACAAGATCGCTCGGGATGGCTTGATGTTGGTTCCCGAGGGACGGCGTCTCTTTCCGGGACTTTCCGTTGAAGAGAACCTGCTTTTGGGTGGATACCGGCGGCGCAACGATGGCGACGCAGTGAGAGCAGCCATGGACGAGGTCATGGAGATGTTTCCCGTGCTCGGGGCACGCCGAAACCAAGCTGCAGGGACTCTGTCCGGCGGAGAGCAGCAGATGGTTGCAGTGGGCCGCGCCATTGTTTCTGGAGCGGGGACCTGGCTCCTCGACGAGCCGTCGCTCGGTCTTGCTCCGATCATTACGCATCAGCTGTTCGAAGTCATCGGTCAGGTTGCACGGTCAGGTCGCACCATTCTCTTGGTCGAGCAGTACGCCGAGAGCGCAATCGGGCTGGCGGATCAGGTGCTGGTCCTCGTGAGCGGGCAGTTGGTGTGGAGCGGATCTGGTGAAGATGCAAGATCAGACGGACGCGTAGCCGAACTAGCGTGGGGTTAGCCTAGGAATCAGCGATACTCCCGTCAGGATGTTGGCAGATAGTCAATAAGCGCTAAGGTTAGGGATATGTACACACTGCCACTGCCCAAGAACGCCATCTCCCGCAGAATCAACCTCGAGCCGGTCATCATGACCGGTGGTGGTCGTGCGGTAGTCATGCAGGTCGCTCACCCGTCGGTCGCCGCCGGAGTCGCGAACTTCTCGGACTATCGGACAGATCCCTGGAACCGTCTGTTCCGGACACTGGATGTCATGTTCAAGCTTGCGTTTGGTACACCAGAGCAGTCTCTGCGTCAGCAGAAGATCCTCGCTGCACGTCACCGACGTGTCGAAGGTGAGAACGAGCTCGGTGAGCGGTACAACGCCATGGACCCAGCCCTGCTGGTTTGGGTATGGGCAACGCTTGTGGACACCTCGGTCCTGGTCTACGACAACGTGTACGGCGAGCTCCGTCCCGATCAGAAGGAGCGGTTCTACCAGGAGCAGAAGGCTGTGGCGGTGGGCTGTCACACGCCCATCGACGCTATTCCGCCGAACTGGGACGCTTTCCGAGCGTATTGGGACGATGTCGTGGCCAACGACTTGCACGTGACGCAGCCAGCGATGGACGTTATGCGCGCTTCCATGGCGCCGCCGCTGCCCCGCCCACTCGACAAACTGTCGGGGGCGAGCACCGCTGTGACGATCTATCTGTTGCCCGAGTCGGTGCGTGAACAGTTCGGTTTGAGATTGACGCCGCGCATGGAACGAGCGGCCAAGTCACTGTTTTCAAAGGCCCGCCTTGCCCGCTATCTGCCGCAGTCGGTTCGGCACGCTCCAGCGATGTACCAAGTGCGTCGTAAGCGGCCGATTCACGTCAAGCGGGGAACGGGTGCGATGTTGCTGAGCAAAGAGAGCCCCGCTCGATCGTGAATCGGCGCCGGACCCGGATCGACCCAGATACCCGCCGTCGACAGCTTCTCGAAGCTGCGATAGAAGTCTTTCGCGATACCCCCTACACCGATGTTTCGCTTCAGGACCTTGCCGACGCTGCCGGGGTAACGCGCGGTCTGATTCATCACTATCTGGGGTCCAAGCGCGACGTCTACATCGAGGTCATCCGCGAGATCACGCACTTGCCGCCATCGGTGCCGTTGGTGCCCAAAGGGGCTCCACAGACGTTTCCCGAGGTCGTGGATCCGTGCGTGTCCTTATGGCTCGACATGATTTCGAGTTTTGGCGGTCTGTGGATCGACGCGGGCTCCATGATGGAGGTCGGAGATGCCGAAATTTCGGCGATCCTCCGCGAAGCACGGGCCGCACTCGTCGATCGGATGATCGACGAGGTTCCGTTTCCCGCTGGGATAGACAAGGGACTCTTGGCTGCCGTGCTCAATGCGTATGCAGAGTTTGCCCGGTCCATTTCGGTTCAATGGCTGACCGAACAGCGGATCACGAGAGACCACGCACATAGTTTTCTCGCAGAGACCCTGCGTCAGCTCCCGACTCACGTTGTTCCGCTAGCGGAGAGAACGTCGGAGCCGTCATTCGGTACGAGGTCGGTCGCTGGAACGGCTTGACCGCGTCCCGACGTCGGCGCCGGGGCTACCAACCCCGGGCCAGCCAGTCGTCGAATTGCGGCATCTCCGCCCCGATGGTCGTGTCCTTCCCGTGACCTGGCATCACCCGGGTGTCGTTCGGTAGCCGGAAGAGGCGCTGTTCGATGGAGCGCATCACGGTTGGAAAGTCACCTCCATCAAGATCTGTTCGTCCGGGGCCGCCAGGAAACAGTGTGTCCCCCGAGAACAACCAAGGTGTTCCGAGGAGATGAAACGACATTGAGCCCGGCGTGTGTCCGGGAGTGTGCAGATGAGCAAGACGCAACTTGCCAACTTCAGTCACCTCGTCGTCCTCGAGGAGAAGGTCGTAGCTGGGAAGTAGCGAAGCGTCTTGACTCGCGATGGCGATATCGATGCCGTCGTCTCGGAGTGCGGTGACGGCTTGGATGTGATCCCAATGGCCATGGGTTGTGAGCACTCTCGTAACCCCTGTCGCGGCGACAACGTCTCGTAATAGCTCGTGCTCGTTGGCGGCGTCGAGAAGTACCGCCTGGCCTGTTTGTTTACAACGGACGACGAACACGTTGTTTTCGAACGGCCCCACCACCCAGCGGTAGACGACGGCCGCCGCGTCTTCGAGGTGTGGCTGGGAGAGGTCGATGCGGTCGCTCATGTGTGACTTTCTTGATCGTCTGGGGACAGAGATGGGACATCGGGAGTCTCCCTCATCTGAGGGGTGTTCGGATCGCGTCAGGCTGGTTCATACCCGGTGGCGCTAGCGGCCGTGCGCTGGGACCTTCGGGTCGGCACGCGCCGTGGGTCCGTCGTGCGGTGACCCGCCGTGGCGACTCGGAGATGAGGGACGTTCTGGCGTTCGGCGGCGATCGCCGCTGCTGTTGCAGTCGGGTGCGAGTTGACGCTGCCGGTGCCCACTGGTCTGCATCTGGTTTGGACATATAGGATCCCTCCCTATGTCTGTGCTCGTCTACTCAATCTCGAACTGGTTGTGCGGGCCCGTCGACGGTCGATCGAATCGTTTTATCACTCATCAAGGAGATCTCGGTGAACTTCGCATTTAGTGAGGAACAGGACGCGCTACGCGAGGTTGTGAGGGATTTCCTCCAAGCCAAGTCGCCATCTACCGAGGTGCGCCGCTTGATGGAAACCGACGAGGGCTATGACCAAGCGGTCTGGGATCAGTTAGCCCAGGAACTAGGCCTGACCGGTATTCACATTCCCGAGGAATATGGCGGGCAGGGTTTCACTTTCATCGAGCTTGGCATCATCCTCGAAGAGATGGGTCGACGGCTGCTTTGTGCGCCGTACTACTCATCGGTCGTACTCGCGGCCAATGCGATCATGAACGCCGGAACCGAAGAGCAGAAGGCTGCATTGCTCCCGGGGATCGCCGACGGTTCCGAACGAGGCACACTGGCCTTCACCGAGCCCTCGGGCAAGTGGAACGTCGACGGCATCACGATGGAGTTTGCCGAAGCCGATGGTGGCTACACGCTGTCTGGTACCAAGCACTACGTGATCGACGGGCACACCGCGACCAAGATCGTTGTGGTCGCCCGTGAGTCGGGTTCGACCGGTGAGGACGGCATCACCTTTTTTGTCGTCGATGCAGATGCTGCAGGTCTCACAGCAACACCGCTTGCGACGATGGACCTCACTCGCAAACAAGCCAAACTCGAATTCGATAACGTGCCAGCGCAGTTGCTCGGCTCGGTTGGCGACGGCGCAGCTGCCCTGTCAAAGACGCTCGACCAGGCCGCCGTTGCACTGTCCAATGAAATGGTCGGAGGGGCCCAAGAAGTCCTCGACATGGCGGTTCAGTACGCCAAAGATCGCATCCAGTTCGGTCGCCCGATCGGCTCATTCCAAGCGATCAAGCACAAGTGTGCCGACATGCTGTTGGAGGTCGAATCCTCAAAATCGGCCGCCTATTACAGCTCATGGTGTGCCGCTGAAGACAATGACGAGCTGCCGTCGGTCGCTTCACTCGCCAAGGCGTACTGCTCAGAGGCGTACTTTCACTCCACTGCTGAGAACATCCAGATTCACGGCGGGATCGGGTTTACGTGGGAGCACGACGCCCACCTGTATTTCAAGCGCGCGAAGTCGAGCGAAACTCTGCTTGGCGACCCCACCTACCACCGAGAGCTGCTCGCCCAAAGGATTGGGATCTAGCTGACTTTCAGCATTGGCAGACGGCGGTCCCGACCGGGGCGCGGTGCCGACAGACTGAATTTGACGATTGGGCGGATGACCTGCGCAGGTCATCCGCCCAATCGTTTCCCTGGGTCGTTCGAACCCCGGTGTCCGCGCAGCGCGTTGGCGTCCTCGGGCTGGCGTTGGGCGGAATGCGAGGAAACCATCGGCGACCGTGGCGTTCGTGGCCGTCCCGTCAGCGGGCGGTAGCGTGTCGGCGAGGGAGGCGTCGATCGATGGTTGTGGCAGCGTTCGTTCTTGGGGTGGTCTTGAGCGTGGTGATGGGGCTCGTCGTCATCGGCCGCGAGCGTCAGCGGTTCTCGCAAGACCGTCCGCCTGTGCTCTTCGACGAAGCTGTTGCCTATATCTGGGTGATCCAAACCGTTGACGAGCGGGCAGCGGCAACTTTGACCGAAGACGATGCTCAGTTTTTGGTCAACGCGATCGGCGCTGCGCTCAGCGACCCGAACCGCTACGCCGAGAACGTGCAGGCGATAGAAGTGGAGTCACCGCAAAATCCGGTCGGGCCGACCAGCGATGCACCCTCGGGTGACGCTGCTGGCAGTTCAAAGGCCGAAAGAGCGGCCAGACCCGCGTCCGAGCCAGCGTCTGGGTCAGATTCGTTCTTGTCTGACTTTGGATTGGTCGACTATCTCGTCACGCTCGACGGCCCCCGCGGCGAACCGTACTCAGAATTTGAAGCGTTCTCCGTGGTCGAAGCCGTCGAACGTTATCTAGCGGCCATCGGCGCGACAGGTCTGGTCGAAACTGGCTCGATAGAGGAGTAACCCTCAGAGTCCAGCGTCGGAAGCGGCAGCAGGGGTCGACGACGTGCTGGTGGCGGTTGAATCATCTGGACGAGTGGCCTCGTGAGCTGAGTGTCGCTTTGATGCGTCATCGCTCGTCACCCGATCGGTGGTTGTCGTCTTTTCGCTTGTTGACGTCGTGTTGTCGGGGTTCGCGTCCTGTGAAAACGTCGGCACCGGTTCGACGAGCGATTGCAGTTCGCAGTTGAAGTCGGGTTGTTCGCTAACCGAGACCAACCATGTGTCCTCACGCTGAGATACGCAGTATTTCTGCAGAGGGCCCGGTGGTTGGTTGACCTGGGAGTGGGACGTTGTGGAACCCTGTTCAGACTGGCTCGACGTAGTTTCCTCGACCCTTCCGGCGGTGTCTTCCCCGCGAGTCGCCCCCGAACGCCTGAACGTGACTTCAACGGTCTTGCCGTCGGTCCTGACGGTTGTCCCCGGCCCGGAACTGACGTGGAAAACGCGGGCACACGACGTCTCCGCAGGCTTGGCCACGACGTCGACGACATGGGTGTCTGGACCATCTGGTGATGTGTCCCAGACCTGATCGACAAGGACCGCTTGGGTTTCGCCTTCCCCGAGCCGCCATATGTTGACCCGATCGGGGAAGCTCGGCTCGTCGGATTCGGTCGACTGAAACCGGAATTCGGTGGACCACATGGACCGAATGCCGCCGCTGGTTGGACACCAGACGATCGCGCCCTGTTTGCCCGCCTGTCTGGACAATCCGTGGCGCGAAACGGCCCACATGCTGTCGGGGGTGCCGATGTCGATGCATGCTGATTTGCCGTCTCGGCAGACCTGCTCGATGAGTTGGTCAACCGTGATCGTTCGAGCGCGACCCTGATTGCCCATCTCAGAAAAGCCCGAAAACTCTTCTGCTAGCGGATAGGTCAGCACGTCGGGTTCGGGTTGAGGCTGCGCCAACCCTGACGGCGGTGCCTCGCGCACGGCGGCGGGTTCGACCGGTCCGGGGGAGCTTCCCGAGCACGCTGTGGCGAGCAAGAGCGAGCAGCACGCGACCAGAGCGACTCGCCACGTCAGGGAGCGCCCAGACGCCGATCCGAGCTTGACCGCGCCGAGTGGGACCGGGTCTTGAGCAGCGTCTCTCGCCGAAGCGTACCGTTCGGGCTGCTGGGGACCTCGTTCGGGTCCTCGGTGAGCGGCGGGGTGGGTTCGTGATGATCCATACATAAGTGTTTCGGGCGGGCTTAAAATGCGGCGCTGGTTCGAAACTCGGGGAGCACGAATAGCTTGGGAACGGGTGTATCGACAGCGACCCCTCACCACTGAACACGGACCGCCGTTCGGTGTCGTGAAGCGTGACTGGCCAGCAGCAATGTGGCGCCCTGACCGTTGGGCCGAAGACGTTCGCAACGGCTGGATAGCTTCAGAAGCGTACGAGACCGACGACCTCGAGCGGGAGCGCGAGCATGTTGACCGACGAAACAACGACGTCGTTTCACGTTCCGCCGGGCGCCCGGGCGCCTGCACTGATCCTGGTGCCGGATCTCCCCGAAGTGCCCTTGGAGGCGCGCCAGACCAATCGGGATATGGCGGTCTTGGCAGAGCGGTTTCATCACAGCATTGGCTGGGTAACGAGCTTTGGGATCATGCCGGGTCAAACGGGCAGCGATCGATCGTTCAGCTTCGACGGGTGGGTCGAACGGCTCAGCGACATGACGCTGAGTAGTGCTCTCGACCCGAGTGTGAGCAGCGTGTGGCTGATGGGCGCCGGTTTTGGTGGGACCGTCGCTGCGCGGGTCGCCGCAAACTATCCCGAAATCGCTGGTCTGGTCTTGACCAGCACGCCGTCGAACGTGCACAACTGGTTGGCTCAACCAACCCACCTGATGGCTCGCCTCAAACATGCTGGCATGATGCCGACCGATCCCGAGGATCCTGAGCTCTGGAGGCGGGCGTTGCGCAGCATCGACGTTCCCGAGGATGTTCGCCGCTGCGGCCCGCGTCCCGTCTTGGTCGTCCACGGTGAAGATGATCGTTCTGTTCCGCCGACCGCAGCGCGCAGTATCGCCGATCGAGGTGGCCGTCACGTTCAACTTCGGTTGATGCGCGGCGCTGGTCATGAAACCCATGTGGATCCCAGAATCTTGGCCATCGTCGAAACGTGGTTGGTGGCACAGGCGGGGACCGCGTAGACACCCCTGGGGTGTCTAGCAGGGCTTCAGTCTCGTATCGCGCTTGAACGGGCGTTACAGTCGGCGCTCATGAAGGCTCTTGTGCTCGCTGGCGGCTCGGGGACGCGCTTGCGTCCAATCACTCACACCAGTGCGAAACAGCTGGTGCCGTTGGCGAACAAACCCATACTGTTCTATGGCATCGAGGCGATCGTCGCTGCTGGGGTGAGCGATATCGGCATCATCGTCGGCGACACGGCCCCTGACGTGATGGATGCGGTCGGCGATGGTGGCCGGTGGGGCGCCCGCATCACCTACATCAGGCAGGACCAGCCAGAAGGTCTTGCCCACGCCGTGCAGATCGCCCATGAGTTTCTGGGTGACGAACCCTTTGTGATGTATCTGGGGGACAATTTTCTCATCGGCGGAATCACCGATTTCGTACGCGAGTTCGAGCAACATGAGCCCGATGCACAGGTGCTGTTGACATCGGTGGAGGAGCCTCAACACTTCGGTGTTGCAGAACTCGCCGATGATGGTTCGCTGATCAGGCTGGTTGAAAAGCCCAAAGACCCGCCGTCCGATCTGGCGTTGGTCGGGGTGTATCTGTTCTCCTCAAAGATTCACGAAGCGGTTCGAGCAATCCCCCGGTCGTGGCGCAACGAACTCGAAATCACCGACGCGATCCAGTGGCTGATCGAGAACGGTGACACGGTTCGATCACATGTGCTCAAGCGGCCTTGGATCGATACCGGCAAGCGACAAGAGGTTCTCGAAGCCAACCGCATGGTCCTTGAAACCCTCCAAACTCGCATCGACGGAGCGGTCGATTCCGCTTCAAGGCTGACGGGCGCCGTGCAGATCGATGAGGGCGCTGTCATCGAGAGCAGCGTCATTCGCGGGCCTGCGGTGATCGGCGCGGGGGCGCGGGTTGCCAACTCCTATATCGGCCCGTTCTCATCGATTGGCCCAGGCTGCCTCATCGACGAATCGGAGGTGGAGCATTCCGTTCTGCTGAGCGGAGCCCAGCTGTTCGGCGTCGCTCGTGTCGATGACAGTTTGATCGGACGCGATGTGGTCGTACGTCGGCGTGAGCGCAGACCGCACGTCTACCGCTTCATGCTGGGCGACCATTCAGAAGCCGTTGTGCCGTAGGCGGGCACCGACGTTTAACACCACCCACCTAGGCGACGCTCACACGCGCTGTAGGCCGGCGGTCGGCGTTGCGGCCTCTGGTCACTTAAACGTTGGGTTCGGGCGTACAGGCGCCGGGCAACGCAGTCGTCGCGACAGGTTGTTAGCCCTGCGGGTGTCGTGGTAGACGTCGAGCAGCGTCTGTTGAAACGGAATGGCAGGCGCCCAACCCGTGGCGGCGGCGAGTTTGGCTGGACTACCGACGAGCTGGGGGACCTCAACCGGTCGGACGAGGTCGTCGTCGACAACGAGTTCGATATCGTGGCCTGACAATGCGATGAGACCCTCGGCGATCTCGCGGATCGACCGCCCCGTCCCGCTGCAGACGTTGTATGCCTCGCCACTTGCACCGTGCTCCATGAGGAGGCGATATGCGGCGATGACATCGCGCACATCGGTGAAGTCACGGATTGGGTCGAGGTTGCCAACCGCGATCTTGTCGGATCCATCTGCGACCGCTTGGCGGATCCGCTGGGCGAACACGGGTACGACGAACGCGGCGCGTTGACCCGGCCCGGTGTGCGAGAACGATCGGGTCGCGACCGTCTCGATCGATCCTGCTAGTGCCCATTGGCGAGCGACGACCTCCGCTGCGATCTTCGAGGCTGCATACGGTGTGAGCGGATTCAGCGGCGAGTCCTCTGAGAGGGGCAGGTCTTGTGGAGACACTGCGCCGTAGCAGTCTGAACTACCCACGATCAGCACTCGACGGACACCCGCCGCGATCGCTGCCCGGACAACGTTGAGCGTGCCCTGTGCGTTGATGGCGAAAGTTCCGCCCGGATCATCCCAGGAATGCCGGACATCTGACTGGGCGGCGAGGTGATAGACCACCTCAGGGCGTGCAGCGTGCAAGGCCGCCGATATGTCGTCGAATGAGCAGATATCGGTCGTGGGGGTTCCGTCGTCGGCGCCGGGTGCTAGCACCTCGTCGCCAGCTGCCCGAAGAAACGGTACGAGGTACCGGCCGACGAAACCTGAGGCTCCCGTTACGTATGCGCGCATGTGCGCATTGTGGTCGCTCACGGACCATGTGTGCGAACGCCGCGCTCGTCGGCCAGTTCGGCATAGAGCGCTCGATGTTGGTCCGCGGTGCGTCCCCATGTGTAGGCAGCTGCGGTTTTGGGACCCGCGACAAGCTGTTCGGCTCGAAGCGGGCCGTCGGTGACCGTCGCTTCGATGGCGGCTATCAGCTCGTCTTGTATCTTCTCGGCTGACTCTGGGGATTGTGTCGCGCGTTCTGTGGCTTGTGTTGCTCCAACTCGAATCGCAGCCGCGGGCGCAAAGCTATCCATAGGTGTGCCTTTGGCGATGATGAGCGGTGACCCACATGCCATCGCCTCGAGCGCTGGCAGGCCGAAGCCTTCAACACTGCTGGGATAGATCGTCACCGCGGCGGCTCGATACAAAGCGGGCAGTTCCTCTTCTGCGACGTAGCCGAGCCGAAGGATTCGATCTTTGTGCTTGGCCGAATACAAGGCTTCTTCGATGCGGGCCATGCCCCACCCATCTCGACCGGCGAGCACGAGTCGGAGGTCGCGCTGGCGTTCGGCTACGGCGTCAAAGGCGCGGATGAGGAGATCGACCTGCTTGCGTGGCTCCAGGGTGCCCACGAACAGCGCGAAGGGGTTGCCTCCGAGGCGATCGATGACCGCCTGATCGGCCACCGTGCGCGTTGTGTTGAAGTGACGATGATCGATGCCGTGGGGGATGACCGTGACCGGACGATGTCGGGGGAACAGGTCGTCGATCCGCTCTGCGGTGTGCTCGGAGACGGCGATAAGGCGATCGGCTGTGAAGACGGACCTTTGAATAGCGCGCCGAAAGAAGGTGACCTTTTTGCGTTCGTGAAACTGCGGAAAGTCGAAAAAGGTGGTGTCGTGAATCGTGACAATAGTCGGGATCTTTCCGCTGACTTTCCACGGAAAGGTGTAGTGCGGGCTATGCCAAATGAAAGGTTCTTGAGAATATTGGTCGACGAGGTGGGCCGGGAGGCGCATCTGTTCCCAGAGTAAGCGATGGAAACGGTTGGTCGGGACGACGGCATCCGGCGACGTGCCAGCTGCGTTCCAGCGTTCGGTATCGCGTCGCTGAGAAACCACTCGAAGTGAGATGTCTGGCAATAGCGCAGCTTCCGAGGGTTGTCCTGCGCTCCGTGCCCCAAGGGCTTGCGCGACGTTTAAGACGTAGCGTCCGGCGCCGACGGGCTGTCGGGGGACCGCGGAGACGTCCATTATCACGTTCAACAAGTGTCTACTGTGTGGCAAAACTGGGCCTCATGTTGCGAAGGAGGATTATTGAATATATCTGCTGTCTAGCTCTCAAAGGTGTCAACCCGCGTCGCTGATTGGAGCTCTGAACAGGACGCTCTCGAGTGCCGATTCTCTGCTTCTGTCACAAATCGCCTCACCCGTCTCGACTCCCACACCCGTTCGCAATATTGTTTTTTGTGGCGTCCGATAGTGCAGGGCGCGGAACGATTGGAGACAAGACATGTCTGGCGAACAAGACCCTCGAGGAGTAATCACGAAGGGTGGTCTTGGATTCGAAGAGAGGGCGTCATTTCGACGCTGGTGGGCCGCTCTTTTCGGTATCGTCACGCTGTCGGTCATACTGATTCTTCCGGTTCAATCGCAGGCAGCACTGCGAGATGGAGAGCCGTGTGAATCGCTGGCTGGCGTCGTGCGAGGCACCGATCGATCCGAAACCATCCGGGGAACCGATGGACCCGATGTGATATGGGCCGGCGGTGGGGATGACCTCATCTACGGCAATGGAGGAGACGACATTATTTGTGGGAGTTCCGGCGCTGACGTCATTTACGGCGGCGACGGCAACGACACAATCTACGGAGGATCCGGTAACGACACGATTTGGGGAGGTGCTGGCAACGACCTCCTCGATGCTGGAGTCGGTGACGCGAAGGCGATTCAGGCCGGTAACGACACGCTGAACGGCGGTTCGGGTAACGACATCCTTAACGGGCGCGGCGGCAACGACATCCTGAGGGGTGGCAGTGACGGCGATACCTTGCGAGACGGTGGCGGCAACGACCGGCTGTTTGGAGAGGGCGGCAACGACCTGATCTCGATTTCGGGTCAAGGAACCGCTGATGGTGGTACCGGCGGTGATCGAATCACCGTTCAAGCAGATCGCGGCATGACCGTGACCGCAAATGGAGGTGACGGCAACGACACCTTGCGGGCACTTGAAGGTCCCGGTGAGTTCCGCTTGAACGGAGGAAACGGTAACGACCTGATCACGATGCTCGATGACGACGGAGCCCGGCTCGGAACGGGCATCCTCAAAGGGGATGCTGGCATGGACATCCTGGTCGGGAACCGGCTTGACAACTACCTGTTCGGGGGCGCCGATAACGACACCCTCCGGGGGATGGGAGGGGACGACAAACTCAATGGCGGTCCCGGCAACGACATTCTCGACGGAGGTGCAGGCAGCGATCAGTGCTCCACTGGCGGCGGTAACGACGACCTCGTGAGCTGCGAATAGGGCGGTGACGTCCGGGCGGTTCTGGGGAAAAGCCCGAATATCAACGATCGTCTTGGCGGCGGCCCATACCGGGCCGCCGCCAAGACGCCGAGACGGCGTGTGCAGTGAGGTCACCGTGCAGCCAATTGCTCATAGACCTCTAGATGTCCGGCGGCGCTCGCGTCCCACGTAAATGTTGCGGCATGCGCAATACCGGCTCGGCGACGTGCCGCGTTGTCTGCGGAGGGTTCTTCGAGAAGCGTCAACAGTGCCGAAGCTGCCGCGTCAGGCTGGCGCGGCGGGACCAAGATTGCGGCGGGACCCGCAACCTCAAGATGTACAGGAATGGCTGATGCCAGCGTCGGGCAGCCATAGGACTGCGCTTCGAGAACGGGAAAACCAAAGCCCTCTTCCAGCGACAGCGAAACCAGGGCACGCGCTTGGCGATAGAGCGTTGCCAGATTGGGTTCGCTGACCTTGCCGAGCCGTAGCACCCCCGGCCGGTCAAGATCCGCGGTATCGCCCCAACCGGGTGGTCCTGCGATCACGAGTGCGAGCCCAGGGTGTTTGACGCGGACCTGATCAAAGGCCTCCAACAGGGTAGGAAGGCCTTTGCGCGGTTCGACCGTTCCAACAAAGAGGATGAAATCCGAACCGACCCCCATCTCGGTCAGGGAAAGCCGCTCCGCCATCTGGCCAGGCGAGGGCAACGGTGCGGTGATGCCGTGCGGGACGAGGGCTACACGTTCGGGTGCGACGCCCAGATCGGTGAGGTGCTCGGCGACGCTGCTGGTGGGGGTGATGATGGCGTCTGCTTCTCTCAGAGCCAACTCGAATCCCTTCATATGAAAGGTGCGGCCACGTCGCGTCAGGGTTTCGGGACGCGTCAGAAACACCAAGTCATGAACCGTAACCGCTAACGGTCGGCCGCGATGCGGGGGGATGGCCAGACTCGGGGCATGGATCACGTCGGCGTCGACGGGTGCGGTACGGCCTCGGAGTGCATGCCACATCCGGTAGCGCCACCGTGGTCCGGGTACCCCGAGATCGTGGTGTTGAGCCCGGGCATCGAGCGGGGCTGACAACGCGGCTTTGTCCAAGGTGCCTGACGCGAAGGTCACCAGATCGGCGCCGATGGGCGGGAGCGACCTCATCAACGCATCGACGTAGCGCCCGATACCGCCCGGGATGGGCTGGGTCAGCTGTCCGGCGTGGAGGCCAACCCTGACCGGTCTGGTCGGTTTCTCACTCAACGGTTGGTTGCTTGCCGGTAGATGTCGGTCATATCGTCGAGGAAGCGTTCAGGAGTAAACCGAGCGGCGTTTTGTCGACCGGAGGCTTTGAGTTCTGCCCGCTTCGCTTCGTCATTCACCGCGGTGCGAAGCGCTCCACCGATGCTGCTCACGTCGGCAGGGTCACATGAGATCGCCGCCCCGCCAGAGGTTTCGGCCACCGCTGAGTCGTCACCGATCACAACGGGGATTCCCAACCCCTGGGCTTCGAGAACGGGCAAACCTTCACCTTCGTGGTGCGATACATAACACAGCGCGCGAGCGAAGGCGACCAGCGCGTTGCGTTTGGCCTCGGTAACCGGACCCAGACGGTAAATCCGGGACCTGACCTGGCCAACCTCGTCGAGGGCCTGAACGACATCCGACGAACCGTCACCCTCGGCCCCGGCGAGCACGAGCGCGATGTCCGCGTCGTTTTGGGCCGCGTCAACAAAGCCGCGGATCACCGCGTCGAGGCGTTTGCGGCGTTTCTCTGCGCCGAGACAGAGGACATATGGCCGTCCGGCGAGCCTCACAGGCAGGTCATCGCGGCTCGCGTCCGCGACGGTCGCTGGCGGGATGGGCGCAACCCGGATGCGGTCGGTGTCGAGGATGTCGGCGAGCGTCGCCGCGGTGGCGTTGGTCAGCGTGTGGACCCAAGCGCCCTGCTTGATGCGGCGCTCGACCAAGCGGGTGATGGTGCGGTTGGGCGCCTCGCCCCATCGTGGAGCAAGCCACGGGCTGGCGTCGTGCACCGAGATGACGCAGGCCGCCCGGCCGGGGGCGGCGTGACGTAGTTGGTGCCATGGACGATCGCTACGTCGTCAAAGATGCTCGGCGGGCGACCTCCGAAGCGTCCCCACCAACGAAAGGCAGCGGTTGCGCCCGGGATCCGGACCACGTGCGCACCCGGAAACTGTGTGCGCCCCGCAGAGGCGCTGCCCGACATCACGAAACGGGTGACGTCGTTGTCCGCGGCTTCAAGAGCGGGAACCAGTACGGAAACAAAATGGCCAATCCCACTGTTGGGGTGGGCTAATGGGGTGACATCCACAGCGATGCGCATACCCCATGGTGGCCGAAAATGGGTCGGTTTGGCACACCGCTGCGAATCGCTCGCGGCCGACCAGACCGGTACCATGCCGCGTTCCGGCGCAACTGTTGCGCCGTGGCGTCGTGACGAAACGACGAGCGAGCGGGGAGTGTGACACTGACCGCACAAGCGCCTGATGCTGGCGTTCCGACCTTGGTGAATGCGTCTTCCAACGTCGGAATCCGCGGGCAACTCAAAGAGATCTGGACCTACCGCGAACTGCTCGGTGGTCTGGTTCGTAAAGAACTCAAAGTCAAATACAAGAACAGCGTGTTGGGATTTCTCTGGACGTTGCTCAACCCGGCGCTGTATCTCGTCGTGTTTTGGCTGGCATTCGACGTTCTGCTCGACAGTCGAGTCCCGCAGTTTTTCGTGTTCTTCCTGTCCGGGTACCTCATCTGGACCCTGTTCTCCAATTCGATCGCGCTAGGGACCGGCTCGGTCCTCGCCAACTCGGCGTTGGTCAAGAAGCTGTACTTTCCGCGGGAAGTACTGCCCCTCGCCCAGGTCGGCGCGGCGATCGTGCACTTCTTTCTGCAGAGTGTCGTGTTGTTGGCAACCCTGGTGATCGTGTGGCACGACGTGTCGTTCCGCTTCATGATCCTGCTCCCACCTGCGTTGTTGATCGCTGTAGCGTTGGCGACCGGCATCACCTTGGTGACCTCGAGCCTCAACGTGCGGCTGCGCGATACCGAGCACTTCGTCGAGTTGGGTCTGTTGGCCTGGTTCTGGCTCACACCGATCGTGTATCCGTTCGGAACGGTGTATTCCGATCGCATCTCGCCGATGTTTCGTTGGGGATTTGAGCGCAACCCGATCACGGCGGTCATCATCACGTTCCAGCGAGCGATTCACAACGTGACCTATTTCTGTGAGTCGACCGGCAAGGTCGACATCACCAATTGCCCCGATGTCAAACAGGTGCTCCCAAACGAACCGATGATCTGGTACGCGGTGCAACTCGCCATAGCGGGCGTGATCTCGTTACTGGTGCTCTACGGCGGGCTGCGCTACTTCAGGCGGACGAGCGGCGACTTCGCCGAGGAGATTTGACGTGGCAGCAGCTATCGAAATTCGAGGCGTCTCGAAGCGTTTCACCCTCCATCACGAGAAATCGGCTTCGCTCAAAGAACAGATGTTGTCGATCCGTCGCAAGACGACGTCGGAGTTCTGGGCGTTGCGCGACATCAACCTGGATGTGGCCAAGGGCGAGACCCTCGGAATCCTCGGCCACAACGGATCGGGAAAGTCGACGCTCCTCAAATGCATCGGCGGAATTCTGCGACCGACCAAGGGTGAGATTAGGACCGCCGGACGGCTTGCGGCCCTGTTAGAACTCGGAGCCGGATTTCACCACGAGCTGACCGGACGAGAGAACGTGTATCTCAACGCGTCGATCCTCGGGTTGGGCAAGAAAGAAGTCGATGAGCGCTTCGACGAGATCGTCGACTTTGCCGAACTCGAGCCGTTCATCGACAACCAGGTCAAGAACTACTCCTCGGGCATGTTCGTTCGACTCGGTTTTGCTGTCGCGGTCATGATTGAGCCCCAGATCTTGCTGGTCGACGAGGTGCTCTCCGTCGGCGACGAGGCGTTCCAAGCCAAGTGTTTAGACCGCGTCAGCCAGTTCCAGGCCGAAGGCAGGACGATCGTCCTGGTCACCCACTCATCGGATCTCGTACGCCGAGTCTGCGATCGTGTCGCGGTCCTCGACCACGGCAACCTCATTGCATTGGGCCCACCCGAGGACGGCATCCAAGTTCTTCGTGAGCACCTGTTTCGTCGCCGTGAGTCGACCGGTAGCGCTGATCCCGAGCTCGACGCGCTTATCGAGGCGACCAAGGACTCAGATCGAGTCGCCGAACGGACGCTGCGGGCTCGCTTCACATCGGTCGACATGCGACACGAGAACTCGGGCTCTCAACGCTGGATGAACACCGGCGGTTGGCTCGAACTGCATGTCCGCTTCGCTTGCCGTTACGAGATCGACGACGCCGTGTTGACCGTACAGGTACATGACGGACTCGGTCAGGTGCTGTTCCAAGCCACCAATGAGGATGTCGGCCCACCCCTTGGGGCATTGCCCAGCACCGGCGAGCTCGTGCTCCGATTTCCGTCGGTGCCCCTCCGAGATGGGCGCTACTTTGTTTCCCTCGGTCTGCACACAGCAGATACGAGCGAGATCTACGACTGGCGAGAACAGCAGTACGAATTCAACGTCCACAACCAGGAGTCCCGTCCCGGACTTGTCGATATGCCGATCCAGGTTGAGCTGCAACCGCAGTGACTCCGCGCAGAGGCCCAGAGATGACCGACGACAGAGCGCGACATGATCAGCCGACGCCAGGGCCCCCGGCCGACCAGGGAAGGGCCGTCGGATCCGATGGGGAAGAGGCCGGCGCGGTCGCCGAGCATGGCGACGTCGAGGCTGATCTGGACGCACTGGTCCAGATAGTTCACGACGAAGTTGAACGGGCCCGCGCCGAACAGGACCCCTCGCGGGCATGGTGGCGCGACCCAGACCTCGATCCGACCGACCCTGATGCCCTGACCGTCGGTAACTCAAAATCCTTGAAGGGCAAGGCAAAAGACGTCGCAAAGCGCGGGGTGGGCCTGCAACTTCGCGCCGCGCGACGCCAGGCCGGGCGTTACGGCCTCGCTACGCAACAAAGCGTTGACCAGCTCGAAGTCCAACTCGCTGACCTCCAGACGTCAGCGGCTAGAAACGATTGGTTGTGGTCCGTCCTCGCTGGAGCGAGCCCGGCTCTGGATGCCTCGACGTGGGTGTCGATCCTTGAGGCGCACACTCCGTCAGCGAAGCCGACGCTGATCGCTGCGTCCCGGTTCGACCAGTTCGAGGATGCCGGGGACGTCACCAGCGCTCGGCTCGGTAGCTGGTACCTCCAAGCGCCGAGCGGTGCGCAGGTTGGTGGCGCTGCTTTGCACACACCGGGGCGGCGGGGTGCGCTGCGCACCCACCTTCGACACATACGCCGCGGCGAGCTGTCCGGAGCGATCCTGGTCGGTGTACTCGATGCGATCCCGGGCGCTGACCGTCTCGAGATATTGGCGTTGACCCGTTTGGCTGTACCCCAGTCCGCACCCTTAACCGTGGTGTCTTGGACCCAAGCCGCATGGGTGGCCAGCGCTGGAGTGTTGGCCGAGGACCTCATGTCCCAACGACCCTGGCGACCGGATACGTGGCGCGCCGTGTGCTCTGACGCGGGTTGGCACCCGACCGCGGTCGATCATGCATCGGGGTTCAACGTCCTGAGATTCGCTGCGTCATGACACCGATGAATGCGGCCGGTCCTGTGACTGCCGTGCACCAGTTTGTCGCGTCGTTCACCTCGCGAGATGCGGTCAGCCGACACGCCGCGCTCCTCCAGCGCACCTTTCGAGCCCTCGGTCTGGACAGTGAGATTTATGCAGATCGGATCGGGCGGGGTCTGCGTCGTCAGGCGCGACCGCACCTGACCTACTCGCCGGACGGTCCAGCCAATCAGCGGGTGCACATCTATCACCTCGCGACCGGCTCGCCGGTCGCCGATACGGTGTTGCAGCGGCCCGAGACACTCGTGGTGAATTATCACAACCTCACACCGGCGCGTTTTTTCGTTGGCTGGGATGACGCCATGGTTGACGAACTCGAACGAGGAGAACGCCAGGCCCGACGACTCGCGGTCCGGGCCGATGCGACCATTGCCGACTCGACGTTTAATGCCGAAGAGTTCGCTGCGCTCGGCGCTGCTCCGGTAGCTGTCGTCCCGGTCTTGGCGGATCGCATGACGACCGAGGCAACGGGCCAGATTCGTCCGGTTCATCGCGATCTCGGTGTTCGTCCACGCCGGGCCCGTTGGTTCTTTGTTGGTCGACTAGCGCCCAACAAGCGTCAGGACACATTGGTGCGGGCGTTGGCGGTCGCGATTGCTCGGTACGACGAACAAGCGTCGCTCGACCTGGTCGGCGTTCCATCGCCCCGCTCATACGATGCTTACGTCAGGCAGACGGCGAAGAGTCTGAAGATCGCGGGGCGGGTCAGGATCCATGGTTCGGTCGATCACACCGAACTTGCTCACCTCTATTTGCTGGCCGATGTCTTTGTCAGCGCATCGGCACATGAAGGGTTTGGAATCCCGTTGGTGGAGGCGATGGCAACTGGCCTGCCGGTCGTCGCCGCCGATGCTGGCGCTGTCGGCGAAACCCTTGGCGGCGCGGGTCTGTTGCTACCTGATGACGACCCCGAATCGCTCGCCGCAGCCATCCATGCGCTGAGCGAACATTCCGAGGCCGTCCACTCGATGAGGCTACGCGGCTTTGAACGCGTCACCGATTTGGATTGGCGAAAGAGTCGCGTCCAGTTCGTGCAACGCCTGATCGATATGAGCGTTCTACCAGCTGGCCTCGGTCCGCGGGCTGAAGCGCTGCACACGACGTGACCTTGCGGGTCGGCTTCGTCGTGCCGCGTTACGGCGCGGAGGTGATAGGTGGCGCCGAGCACGCTGTGCGTTCACTCGCCCGGAACCTCGTGAGCGCTGGATTCACCGTCGAGGTGCTCACGACAAACGCAACCGACTATCGAACGTGGAGACCTGAGCTCCCGGTTGGGGCCGTCGTCGAGGATGCTGTCCTGGTGCGTCGTTTTGCTGTCGAAGGGGGACGACACCCAGATTTTGATCGGATCGGTGGCGCTGTGCTCAGCGAGGCCAGTTCGGCATCGTTGGCCGATCAGCGTGGTTGGCTCCGGGCACAGGGACCGCACAGCCCGGCACTGCTCGATGCCATCGCACACTGGGATGGTGACGTCCTGTGCTTTTCGCCGTATCTCTATGAGCCCGCCGTGCTCGGGATCGAACTTGCCCAGGTCCCGACCGTCCTGCTCCCTGCTGCGCATGACGAGCCCGCACTGTCATTGTCGATGATGGAAGCGGTGTTCTCCGCTGCCGACGTCGTCGCCTGCTACGCCGACGCCGAGGCTGAGCTGGTGACTCAGAGGTTCCAGCTCGGGCATCGCAACGTCTGCGTCGTCGGGCTCGGCCTCGAGCCGCCGCCGCCCATCGACCCCGAGCTGCGGCCCGGACTAGGAGCGTTGGTAGGGGCGAAACCGCCGTATTTGCTGTGCCTCGGACGTGTTGACGACGGGAAAGGAGCAGGCGTCCTGGCCCGGATGTACCACGCTGGCGGACTCGTCGACGACGGGCTTGGTCTCGTCTATGCCGGACCGATCGCTCAAACGCCGCCAGCCGGACCCGGCCTCGTCACGCTTGGGCCCGTCTCCGAAGCGGAGAAGTGGGCACTGCTGCGCGGTTCGACAGCGTTGGTTTCACCGAGCCCTCATGAGAGTTTTTCGTTCGCGATCATGGAGTCGTGGCAGGCGGGTCGACCGGTTCTGGTGAACGCGGCGTGTTCGGTAACGGCCGAACACGCGGCCCGTTCGGGCGGGGGAATCGCTTTTGCGGCCCCCGATACGTTCGCAGCTTTGGCCCGTCTGTTGCTCCGGCAGCCAGCGGTAGCACGCCAAATCGGCGCTCGCGGTTCGCTCTATGTGCAACAGAACTACAGCTGGCCGACCGTGATCGCCCGGCTCGGTCATGCCTTCGATGTCGCGATCGCTACCGCTTCGATGTCCTGATGGGGTGACGGCACTGCTGACTCGCGGGGCTGAGTGCACCCGTCGACGATGCTGTTTTGGTGCGATGGTGGAGCGTTTGCGCTCCGCGCGGTCGTTGAAAAGTCGTTGAATATTGCGCTCAGGGCGAATGACCTGCAAAATGACGGACGCGGGGAACGGTGCGGCATGAGGAGCGCGGCGTGACAAGCCACTGAACGTGGCGAAGTCGTGTTGCTGGAGCGCGGAATGTCTGACAATGGGTCACTATCCGAGGCGGTTCCGGAGTCTTCGACTCGAACGGGACGAGCCACTGAACCCCCCGCGATTCATGACTGGGACCTCGACGGTCCCGTTTCACGCCTGGGCTCGTTGTCGCAGGCCTATGTGCGCAACGGTGAGTGGTTGGGCATTCTGACCTGGGGAGACTTTCCAGGGGTCGAACTCGCTGAACTCGATGAGCGAGCGATGACGCTGCGCTACCGGCCCGAAGCTCATCCAGGTTTGACGCCCGTCATCGATGCGGGCGTCCGCGACCAGAAGCTCTGGGTTCTCGAAGAGATTCCCAGCACCATCCGCCTTTCCGAAGCGGCGGTAAGCAGCGACTTGGACTCAGCGGGAGGTCTTGATCGGCTGGTGAGATCCGTCGCTGCATCGGTGGAGGCACTTCATCGTCAGCGAATAGTCCATGGTGGGATCAGCGCGGAGAGCTTCTTTTTGGGTCCGGATGGATCGTGTGTTTTGGCCCACAGCGGTCTCGGGACGATCAGGTATCTTGAGGCCCGTTCGCAGGGGCCAGAAGCCCTCAATGCCGGGATCAGAGCGGGGGCTCGAGCTCCTGAACTCGAGTCGGGTTCAAAACCCTCCGCGGCGTCGGACAGGTTTGCTCTGGGTGCGGTGATCTATCAGGCTGTCACCGGAGTTGAACCGACAGCCAGCGATCTTCAACCCGCCGCCGTCGCTGAACTGCTGACCGGTTTGGGTCCAGACGTACCGACCTCAGTGCGGGGTGCCTTGCCGCGTCTGCTCAGCCCCGAACCGGGTAAACGTTCGACCGGGCTCACGGTATTGCATCGCTTCGGTGGCGCCACGCCAGCGGTCCGTCGTCAACTGCCGGGCAATGATTCTGAACAGACGATGGCGGTGCCTGCCCAGCCAGAGCTGATCGGCCTCGAAGCGAGCGCCGAGGACGGCGGTTCACCCTGGTCAGCAGATGTTACGTTCGCTGACACGTCGACGGGCTCGACCGGCACGAGCGCTTCGTCGCTCTCGCGGCCCGATCTCGACATCCCACACTACGCACCATCCGGGCCGATCCGCGTCGACCAACCGTCGGGTCCGATCAGGATCGACTCGCTGGAACGGCGAGGGCAGACCCAGACCTCTGTGACCCCAGCTACCGAACTCACCGCTGTCAGTGGTCCCCGAGCTTCGACTGGCGTGCTGTGGACCCCGACACCCGATCGGCTAGGTGGGACGCTGTCTTCCGACGACGGCGATCCCTCCAACGGCGGTGACTCCTCGGACGAGGGCCACGGCCAGAGCCGTAAGGATCGGCGTCGGCATCAACCACCCAACCCAACCCGTCCATGGCTGGTGGCGGCACTTGCCATCGTTGCCACGATCGCGGGATTGATCATTTTGACGCGTGAAGACCGTCCAGCGAGCGGACAAGGAGCGGTCGTCGCAGGGATAGATGATGCCCGGGCCGGTGATTCGTCCGCCGGTGGTGCTGCCCTGGACGGTATGAGTATCTCGATCGGCTCAAAGGCGTATACCGAACAGCGGATCCTGGTAGAGATCGTCGCGCAAGCCCTGGAGGCCGAGGGAGCAGAAGTGGAACGGTCCATGAATCTGGGCGGTACGGCAGAACTGCGGGCGGCCCTCGTCGATGGAACCGTCGCGATGTATCCAGAGTTCAACACCACCGCCTGGTCGACCATCTTTGAAGAGACCGCCGACCCGCCGGTACAAGGTGCGGAGCTCACCGCTCTCCTCGATGAGCGTGATGAAGAGCAAAACAGCGTGGCCTGGGTGGGATTTGCTCCGTATAACAACACCTATGGATTCGCGGTGAGGCAGGCGACGGCCGAACTGGACGCTCTGGAGTCGATGGACGATCTCACACGATGGATCGCATCCGATGATGGTGTCGTCGTGTGTATGGAACCCGACTTCCGTTCCCGTTCCGATGGGCTCAGCAGGTTTGAAGACAAGACCGGGTACACCATTCCGGAAGGTCAGATTCGCGAGATGGCGGGATCTGACATCTACCTGGCGCTCGCAGCGGAGGAGTGCGATATCGGCGAGGTGTATACGACCGATGGGCGTCTGGTGGCCATGCAACTCACCGTCATCGCCGATGGTGGGATCTTCGAGCCGTACAACATTTCGATCACCGCCGACGCCGACCTTATCGAGCAGTATCCCGCAGCGGCAACGGTGATCGATCGGGCGCTCGAGTATCTCGACACCCACACGATGACGCGGTTGAACAGCGAAGTCGACGTGCTCGGTTCTAGCGAACAGGCAGCTGCTTACGCATATCTCGAGGACCACGGTCTTGTTTCTTCGCGCGAACGGTGATCGCACTCGAGCCTTGGGAAGGTGATGAGATGCTCTTGAGGCGGTACCAGGATCGAGGAAGAGACTGACGTGTTCAACGCTTGCCCGCGCCTCTGGCTGATGAGGCACTGTGGCGGGATGTAGACCACTTCAGGCCTCACCGTCGGTGCGGTCACCGCATGACTGACAGCCTGGACAGCGCCCGTAGAGATCGATCGAATGGTGCGTTAGTTGAAAACCGGCCTCGCTGGCGGCCTTGCCTAACTGTTGGTCAGCAAGCGACTCGAACCGTTCTGAGAGCACGATGTCTGCGATGCGATCGCAATCGACGCAGACGAGATGGTGGTGATGGTGGCCAATGGGTTCGGCTAGTTCGAAGTAGCTATGGCCAGCACCGGTGGAGATACGCCGCGCAACTCCACAGCGTTCGAGGACGTCGAGGTTTCGATAGGCCGAACTCTGGGGCAGATCGGGTGTGAGCGAAACAATCTCAGGCAGGGTCAACGGCTTGCCTGAGCCGAGCATCGTATCGACAAGGCGGCGTCGCCCCGATGTGTAACGCTGATTTCGCCGGGCCAGCCATCTGCGGACCTTGTCGTGAACCTCATCTGCTCCGTGGCGCGATTGGGCGGCGGACACGCCGTCGCCGGTCACGGGTCCACCCTGCCTCGCGTCACTCCGGTACCAGAAGCGTCATGGGTGACGTTCTGGGATGTGACACCAGGGTTCGGTTGGGACCGACCCGAGCGGCCGTCCTGACCGGGATGATCGTGATGTCCATGTCCGTCGACAAGCACGGCCGTGGCTTGCGTCGGATCGTCTTCGGCCAGCACCCGCTCGCCGAATGCTTCGGCCAGCGGACCCGGTTGGAGCACATCGTCGGGGGCACCAGCGGTGACCAGCGAGGTTCGCAGGAGCACGACCTCATCGCAGTGGCGGGCCTCTTGTACATGATGTGTTGAGATCACGATGAGCTTGCCGTCGGCTCGTTCGGCGTCGATCAGTTCAAGGATGATTCGCTGGCTGGGAAGGTCGAGCCCGGTGATGGGCTCATCGAGCAGCAGACACGCCGCATCTTGGGCGAGGGCTGCGGCGATCCGAACCCGTTGTTGTTGTCCGCCCGACAGATCGCCAAAGGGCCTCCGCAACAGTGCACCGACATCGAGTCGTTCAGCGGCACGTCGAATGATCTCCTTATCGGATTTGTTGATACGCCCCCACAGCCCCCGACGTTGATAGCGGCCCATGGTGATCACCTCACCAGCTGTGATCGGTATCCAATGCCGTTGATCGTGGTGTTGAGTCACGTGGGCGCTGGGCATCGTTCCGGTGATGGTCCCCGCGCTTGGCGCGACCAGCCCCGACAGCAGCCGCAGCAGTGTGGTTTTGCCAGACCCATTCGGTCCCATCAGCGCAACGCTTGTACCCGGCGCGAGGGTGAGGCGACTGACACTCAAAGCGAGATGTCCATCTAGGGTGACCTGGATATCGGAAAGTGTGACCACCGGTTCTCCACGCGTCATTCGATGTGACGGTCAGATGGTGCATGCTAACGGGGCGGCTCGACACGGGGGTCATGGTCGTCGCTTGCTCGAGGTACGTTCGTCGAACAACCCGGTCTCGTCGGGGGCGACCGTCGCGGCCGTTCCCGCGCGAACCGTGCGGCCTTCCTGGCGTTGCCGCCTGTCGCCGGGCGCTTCGCCCCGGCGAGATCAGATCGGCAAGCGACGCCTCGTGTCCTGGCTTTGGAGCTCAGAGTCCACGATGGCTTGGATGGTTCGTTCAGGGACCGGGGCGTAGTCCCAGACATCGACGCCAACGTTGATCATCCGCTCGTTGGTTCGCCATTGAGTGTGCACATGTCCGTGGAGCAGCCAGTCCCCGGTATCGACCGGACGGTGGGCCTCGAAGCGGTCTTCGGCATGGCTGTCGCCCCAGTAGGGGAAGTGGCTCATCTGCGCTGTTCGGCCAGCAATCTCGATGTTGGTTGGACCCGCCAGAACGCTGACGAAACCGGCCTCTCGGTATCGGAGCGTCCACCGACCGTCTTGGCCAGTCCCGTCTTGGCCAGCCCTGCGCACTTCCTCGAAGCATCGGTCGTGGTTGCCAGCGACCAGCCGTTTGGTGCCGTTGAGTTCGGCGATGAGTTCGAGTGACCGACCGATCGGACCGAGGGCGACATCACCGAGGATCCACACTTCGTCGGTAGGCTCGACGACTTCGTTCCAGCGGGCGATAAGTGCCCGATTCATCTCGTCAACGCTGGCGAACGGCCGGGAGCAGTACGTGATGATGTTCTCGTGTCCGAAGTGGAGGTCGGCGGTGAACCAGCGGGCCATAGGTCCATGGTCTCACGTCGGGTCCAGAAAGGTTCAGCGGCGTGAGGTCCGTTGTGTTCGCGTCAACCGTGACAACTGAAACGCGCCCGAACTCTTGGTCCACGAGGCCGCACCGATGCAACACGGCCGCGTCGCCCCTGGGTGACTGAGGGCGCGAGAAAGGGGTGCAGCCCTGCGCATCGTCAGATCGCTGCACCCCTTCGTTACAAGAATTGTCCGTTGTGCTTATCGAACTCAGAGTGAGCCAAGCGGCCGGGCCGAACGCATCGACCGCATGGTCGCGTCGTCCCGCTCATGCAGCTACCGCTGCGATCGCTGGGGCCGCGGTCCGGCCAGCCGCTCGAACTCCTAGAAAAGTCCGCTGAGCAGCCCAAAGAGCGTGTCGAGCAGCATTGGAAGCATCTGCATCAGAAGGTCCATCAGCATCGAAATGATCGAGTCAAGCATCGTTTTCCCCCATGGTGTTGGTGTTCAATCCCGACGACTCCCGTCGCCGCCGGGGCGGTTGTGGCGGGTCCACGGGCAGGTGATGAGTCACCGTCCCGTGGGCTGAACCGCCGACCAATCGCATTGCTTACCAGCTCAGGGCCGTCTAGGGAAATGCGTTGTCGTGTCGCTCGCACTGCAGTACTGCGGTGTCACACTGGCGTGATGTGTCGAAACATCACCATTCTTCGCGGTCTTGAACCGCCAGCAAACGAAACCGAGATCCGGGCAGCAGCGCTGCAGTACGTTCGCAAAGTAGGAGGACTCGGTCAGGTTTCCGCGGCCAACCAAGCTGCGGTTGACCGGGCTGTCGCAGCCATAGCAGCAGCGACTTTGCAGCTTCTCGACGATCTCCCCGACCGTCGTCAGCCACCGAAGAGCGAGCCGCCGTTGCGTCGCATCGCGCGACGATCACTCTGAACGGTCGGCGGCCGTTGTGCGCACCGGGGCGGTGTCGGCCCCTCCCCGCTGGCGAGCTCGCCTCCTCGGCCGATGATGCGACGGTCTACCCAGCGCGATTCCTCCACGCTTCCATGACGCGTCTACCGAGCGTGAGGACCGGTGGATGCGTAGTATCTGCCGATGGCGGTCGCCGCTCCCGACAACCATCAGGTGCTCGTCTTTCTGACCCAGCTGGTGGCCATCCTCTTCGTGGCTCGGGCGCTCGGCGTCGTGCTCCGGCGCGTTGGGCAGCCAGCCGTTGTCGGCGAACTGTTGGCCGGAGTGGTCCTCGGTCCTTCCGTACTTGGCAAAGTCGCTCCCCAGACCTTCGACTGGCTGTTCCCCGACGGTGATCTTCAGAGCGGGATGCTCTACGCAGTCGCCTGGCTGGGCCTGATTTTGATGTTGGCCGCTGCGGGTTTTGAATCAGATCTTGGAGTGCTGAAAAAGTTGGGACGCCCTGTCGCTGCAATCAGCGTCGCGTCGTTGGTCGTTCCGATGATCGGCGGGTTTGCCCTCGGCATGGTCACGCTCGGCGAGCTGCGTGGGGCCGAGACGACCTCCACGATATTTGCGCTGTTCATCGCCGTTGCTCTGTCGATCTCGTCGCTGCCGGTCGCCGTTCGCGTGCTGTCGGAGATGGGAATGATCCGACGCGACGTCGGGCAACTGATCGTGGCATGTGCGATCGCTAACGATGTCGTCGGTTGGGTTCTGTTGGGTGTGGTCGTGGGCTTCGCCGATTCAGGAACGCTCGACCCATCGGACCTCGCTCGCACGGTTGCCTATCTAGTCGTCTATCTCGGCGGAATGTTCATCATCGGCCGGGTGCTGGTCGACCGGGTCCTCCAACGAACAGCGACCATGGCGGCGATGTCCACCACGCCAACCTTCGTGCTCGTCTTGATGGTGCTGGCGAGCGCTGCGCTCACACAGGCGCTGCACCTCGAGGCGGTGCTCGGGGCATTTGTGGCCGGGCTTGTGATCGGTGGGTCACCCTGGCGCGATGAGCGAGCGTCACGCCTGATCGAACAGGCTGCAGGGGCGTTCCTGGCCCCCGTGTTCTTTGCGACCGCGGGTTTGCGTATCGACCTGGCCGTGTTCGCTGATTCGACGGTGCTGCTGTGGACAGCGGCGTTGGTGGCGGTCGCGACGGTCGGCAAAGCGGTCGGGGTCGCGGTGGGGGCATCCGCTGTCGGCTTGCCCCGACAGGAGCGTTGGGCTCTTGCCGCGGGGCTGAACGCTCGCGGAGCACTCGAGATCGTCATCGCGTCGGTCGGACTCTCCATCGGAGTGCTCAACGAGGCATCGTATGGTGCCGTTGTCGCTATGGCTCTGATCACAACGCTGTTCGCACCCCCGGCGCTTCGGATCGCGCTCGCGAACTGGACGGGGAGCTCGGCCGAGCAGCTCCGGCTCGCGGAAGAAGAACAGCGTCGTCAACGCCTTGTGATCGGCACGCGCCCGCCGGTTTTGTCCACCCGACGCGGTGTCGCGTCAGGACTCGCCGCCGACTTTCTGCAGCACACGTGGCCGCCAGGCGTGGACGTCACCGTGGTCACTGCCGGTTCAGATGCCGCGCTTCCATTAGCGGGTCTTACCGAGCGTTTTGCGGGGCGCCGAGTGAGGGAACGCTCGCGTCAGGACCTGAGCATCGACAATCTGCTCGAAGCAGAAGCGGCGAAGGGCCCGGTTCGATCGTGACGGGCCTACCGCCCGGCCCGGGAAGTAGGCAACTTCCAGAGACCATCGCCAACCTGCTGAACCAGACGCAGATCCCGGTCGTTTTGGTCAGGGACGGGGCGAGCGCATCATCGCCTCTGACGTCGAGTCGCAAGATCGTCGTACCCGTCGCCGGGACGACATCAGCGCGCGCAGCCCAAGAGCTGGCGGCGAACTTCGCTCGTTCCACCAACAGCGATGTCGTGTGTTTGAACGTGGATACCCGCGAGCGCGTGCCCTTTAGCGATCGGCGCATCGACGATACGACGCCGCTCAGTCGTGCAGAGCCAGCGCTGTTCGACGCGCTCGAAACGATGAATGCGTCCGAGGTGAGTGTGCGCGCACTCGCTCTTCGCGGTCAGAGACTGACCGACCACGTGCGACGACTGATCGCAACAGGGGAAGCCGACATGGTGATCGTCGGAACCACATTGCGTCAACACGGAGCTGGCAGATCGGTCGGCCCCACAGCTGAAGCCCTGATGGGCATGGTCGACGTTCCCTTGGTGATAGCAGCGCTGCCACCTGGTTGGGGTGGGTGGCACCGAATTCATTGATCACCAGGGTGCGTTGGGCCGTTCGGGGTTGGTTTCGGATATCAACTCGGTATTGATTGCTTGGATTGCTTGTATTGATCAACGGCGAACTGTGGCTGACATGAACGCGAAAACAACCAATGACAACCTCGCGCATTCTGAGCAGGAAGTCGAGAACCGAAATATCGCCACCTGGTCGACCGTTGGGGGGAAGGTGCATATGATGGCCGGGCTTATTGAAGCGCCGGTATCTGTGGCCAGCTCAAAATGCGAACTTGTCGTGACCGACGAGGAGCCTTCGGACCATAAAGCCGTCGATCTCTGAACGACCGTACATGTTCTGACAAAGGTGGAGTCACGTGACGTACGACGATGATGTAATACCGGTACAGCCCCTGATCCGACGGATTGCAAGCGGTGCCTGGGCGGCGGGGATGACCGTCGGATTATTGACGATCGCTTGTGGTGTCGTTCTGATGTTCTGGCCCGGCCCGACCCTTGTGGCCGTTGCCATTTTGCTCGGTATACAAATGTTGGTCTCGGGCGTCTACCGAATCTTCTTGTCGTTTGACCGAGCCGCAAACCACCGGGTGTTGGCGGCGGTCAGCGGCGTCATCATCGTGATTGGAGGCGTGATCGTCCTGAGGCGCCCCTTCACCGGCGTCGCGGCGCTGACACTGTTGATCGGTATCGCGTGGCTCGTCTCGGGAATCATTGACCTGGCAGATGCGATTACCGGAGAAGGAACCGATAGTCGCGGCTGGGAAGCGCTCTTGGGTGTGATGAGTGTGATCGCTGGTATCACGGTCTTGGTGTGGCCAGCGCCGAGCATTAGCGCCATCGCCTGGGTCTCGGCGTTTTACTTAATCGTGATCGGGGTGATGGCGGTGGTCGCCGCGTTCAGACTTCGGAGCGCAACGACCTAGACACCGCTGGGGTGCCTAGATGGTGATTGCTGTGTCGCCCACACCGTCGCACTCCGCCTGGTACGCAAAGCTGTTCGGGAGTCACCTGTGGGTGGCAGTATCTGTGCGCTTGTTGATCGTCTAGCGGCGGGGTCGGGCGTTGGAACTTCCAGACAGTCTGGGAGCTGGTCCCGGCGGTGTTGAGGGGATTGGTACGTGCCGGAGAACTCACCTGATGCAGATCGGTCTCCATTAGATCCGAGTCGGCCCAGATCGGACGATCCCAGCCGTCCGCGGCCAATCATTCGTGCCGACAGCGACGAGCGGGATGCTGACGCTGCAGGCTCCGACGCTCGCGCTTCGACATCGCCCCGGTCGGAACGTGCTGCGGCGCACGGTTCGGGTTCACAAGGCCCGGGGTCACATAACAATGGTGACCAGGTCCAGGGCGCCCAGGCGAGGAGTGACGCCGCCGAAGGAGACGGTGAGCCTGACGGGACCAACTTGTTCGACATCGCAGATGAGGGAATGCCTGTGGGCGTCCAGGGCGCCGTGATGATGCTCCGTCGGTTGGCCGCCGATCCGTGGGGCATGAGGATTCTCATCTATTGCGTCGGCATTCTCCTGTTGTCGGCCAGCATTCTGATCTGGCCGAACCCGAGCGGACCTTCCGTGACGCGAACAGTTGGCATCGCCGTAGCGTGGATGGGGGCGGGGTCGGTGCTCCTCGCCGCTTCTGAGGACGGCCGTCCACGACCGCTGACCTGGGGAGTCGTGGGGATAGTGGTCGGGGTGGTCCTGTTCGTCTGGGGGAGCGATTCACCCCAGACCGCGGCACGTGCCCTCGGCGGTCTGGTGCTGGTGTTCGGGGCGATGCGCATACGTCCCATCTACCGTTCCGCGGGTGTGGCAACAGCGCTCGCGCTGGGGGTCGGCACTCTGATCGTCGGACTCATGTTTCTGCTTCTCGCAGAGAACTTGATCTTTTTCGTGCTCAGAGCGGTTGCCTTTGGCTGGGCCAGCCTGGCGATCGTGGCGCTGATCGTTCTGCTCGACCCTCAACGCAAAGCGCCGGTTCACTATTCGACGCTGGCGGGTCTGGTCGGTCAATGGCTCGACGCGCGGACCCAAAGCGCTGCGGACCGACGGGCCGTTTACGACAACGTGTTGTTCGAGGGACGCGAGGGCGCTGCCAAAACTCGCCAGTTCTACGTGCTCATGGGATTCGCATCGGTTATTGCATCGTTTGGGATTGTGAGCGATTCAACAGCGGTCGTCATCGGAGCGATGTTGGTCGCTCCTTTGATGACGCCGCTGATGGCCACCGCGATCACGCTGACGATGGGTTGGCCAAAGCGGCTCAGGAGCGCTGGAACGCTGGTCTTGGGGGGGATCGCCGTCGCCGTCGGTATCGGTTTTGTGACCGCACTCATCGCTCCGACAGCGATTGACACGGTCAACAATTCTCAGATCGCATCGCGTTCGAATCCAACGTTGATCGACCTGTTCATCGCGGTCGCCGCGGGTGGCGCTGGCGCCTTCAGCCTGTCTCGCAAAGAAAGTTCGGGGTCATTGCCGGGCGTCGCGGTGGCGATTGCTCTGGTTCCGCCGCTCGCCGTGACCGGAATCTGTTGGTCTCAGGGCGACTGGGGTCGCGGTACCGGCGCGCTCTTGCTGTTCGCAACCAACGCCCTGGCGATCGTCATCGTCGGCGGACTCATGTTCATCCTGACCGGTGTGGCGCCCCTGCACCGCGTCGCCGAAACGAAGGACCGGATGCGTACTGCAGCGATCGGGTTTGCGCTCGCCGCCGCTGTGGTCACGGGAATGCTCGTTTTGAACGGGAGCCGATCGGCGGCAAACCTTGTTGGCCAAGCGCGCGCCGAGAATGTCGCACAAGACTGGGTGAAGCAGTCCTCGACGCACCGCCTCGAACGGGTGATTCTCTCCGAGGACGACGCGACCGTCGTCATCACGGGTACGCAGTCTGGTGTGCCGAGCGTGCAGGAGCTCGCAAACGAGCTGTCCACGGCCCTCGGGCGCAAGATCCACGTCGACCTTCGGACGATTTTGGAGGATCGATACACCGCCGACGGGTCGTAGACACCCGGGGCGAGGCGGGCGATTGGAACGATGTCGCAACGCTGTACCCCCTCACCCCTCATCGTCGCTAACGTGCCAAGGTCCGGCGAGCGTCCGAGACACTGGCGTTTGACTCGCTGCAGTGCCGCCGTGCCGAACGAGATCCCCGCCACCAGGTCACCAGAAGCGTTCACCACGAAAGGGTTGTCGGAATGAAACAGACCTCCACAAAGCGGTTCCTCCTCGAACCCGAAGACGAGTACCCGCACGAGCCTGAGGCCGCGTCGAACTACAACGAGTCGATGTACCTGAACACCTTCGACCTCGCGCAGCGCTATGGCGCCTGGTTCCGCATCGGGAACCGCATCAACGAGGGCTATGCCGAGGTTTCGGTCTGCATCTATCTGCCCGATGGGCGTGTCGGCTTCATGTTCGGCCGCCCCGAGATCACGACCAATATGGCGATGGACGCTGGCGGACTGAGCATCGACGTTGTCGAACCGTTTCAGCGCCTCCACCTCAGCTACGACGGTCAGGTCTGCCTGCTGGAGGACCCATCTCAGATGGCCAACCCGCGCGAAGCGTTCAAGACCAATCCGTTTGTTCCAGCTCAGGTCACACTCGATATTCGGGGTGTTTCACCGATGTGGGGCGGCCGGACGGTCAACGAGGACGGCAGCGACCTCGACACCGATCCCGATGCGTCATTCGCTCGTGCCCACTACGAACAGCACATCGCCACCGAGGGATCGATCACCGTTGAAGGCCTGACTTTGGCGATGAACGGGGTTGGCCTGCGCGACAAGTCATGGGGACCGCGTCACTGGCAGGCGATCGAGTGGTACCGATGGTTGCCCATGTCCTTCGGTGAAGATTTTGCGATGATGCTGACGACACAAGGTCGGGGCGGCAACGTCGGAACGACTGGAATGGTGCTGGAAAATGGCGATTACCACATCGTTCGCGATGTCACGATCGATTCCCAATGGGACGATCGTTTCTACCAGACGTCGCTGCATTGCGTCGCTCGAACCGACGAGCGCGAGTACGTGGTCGACGGTGAGGTGCTGTCGCTCATTCCACTGCGGCACCGCCGGACCGATCCCGAGGGCAATCAGCTCCACACTCGTATCACCGAAGCAATGACTCGCTTTACGTGCGACGGGCGAGTCGGACTTGGGATGAGCGAGTACCTCGACCAGATCGTGGACGGACGTCCGGTCGGACCCGACGTGCCTTGAATCGTGGGGCGAACGACGGTGGGGTAGCTGCAATGAGAGCGAGACCAGTGAGCAACGACGAGATAGCGGGTCAACTCACCGAGGTGTTGACCACCGCTGGTTGGACCGGTTTTCGAATCGAGGGGGTTCAGCGCCTCAGCGCGGGAACCAATAGGGAGACCTTCAGGGTGGCGATTGCAGGCGCGGCGCCGTCGACGGATGAGACCACCCAGTCGGCTGGTCTGATCCTGCAACGGTCGCGCTTGGGTGCGGATCCACGGCTGTCCTCCTGTCTGCGGGAGGGTCAGCTCCTCGACGCGCTGGTCGACCCCGCGGTGAAAGCGCCATCGGTGGTGGCCATGGGGGACGCCGAGTCACCCATCGGACGTGACTTTGTGATCACCAAGGCAATCGACGGTGAAACCATCGCCCGTAAGGTGTTGCGCGATCCGGATTTGGCGCAGGCTCGGGATGTGGGCGTCCGTGACTGTGCGCATGCGCTGGCGGCAATTCACCGGACAGACCTCGACGCGGTCGCTGGTTTCTTGCCAGAGGTGGAAGATTCGCTCGACGTGCAGCAGCACCTGTGGAGTGACTTACAACGCCATGAACCGGTCCTCTGCTATGCGTTCCGGTGGCTCGCCGAGAACCGGCCACCCGAAACAGGTCGGACCCTCGTGCACGGCGATTTTCGTTTGGGAAACCTGATTTTTGATGCCCAAGGGTTGGCGGCGGTTCTGGATTGGGAACTTGCCCACGTCGGCGACCCGGCCCTCGACCTCGGGTGGTTTTGTGCCACGCCGTGGCGATTTGGTTCACCGGCCTCAGCGGGCGGCCTCGGTAGTCGACAGGAACTGCTCGATGCATATGCGGCGGCGGGTGGTCAACCGATCGATCTCGGTCGATTGCTGTGGTGGGAGGTCGTTGCGAACCTGCGCTGGGGGGTCATCTGCGCTCAGATGGGGTTCGCTGCTCCGTTCGCAGGATCCGGAGCATTGGAACTCGCTGTGGTCGGGCGGCGATTTGCTGAGGCCGAGTACGACACACTGACCGCTATTGGTCATGCCGATCGTTGGCGACGAACCGGCACCCTTGAAGAATTCGCCGCCCCTCATCGACGGCTCGACTCCCTGGAATCTCCTGGCCAACAGCACGGTCTGAGCGAGCTCGTCGCCGACTATTTAGCCAGCCTCGGCGAGCGTGTCTCGGGTCGTGATCGTTGGCAGCTCAGGATTGCTCGCAATGCGTTGGCCATCGCTCAACGAGAACATGCCTTGTCAGATCACATTGCTGATCGAGCAGCGAATCGTTGGGCATCGCTTCGAGTCTCCGGTGATGAGGAGTGGTGCGGTCTCATCGAACGCTCACCGCTTCGCGACGTCGATACCGATGCGCTGTGGAGTCTGGTGGCAGACCATCTGGCCGTCGATCATCCCGGATACGGCCAAGCGTCGTCCTCGAAAGGCTCCTGATGCGGAACCTGGTCGGCAGGGTTGCGGTCGTGACGGGTGCCGGTAGCGGTATCGGGCGTTCGACGGCGTTGGCGCTTGCCGAAGCTGGCTGCAACATCGTCGCAGTTGACATCGATGAGGGCGCTGCGCGATCGACCGTCGGTGAGGTAGGCCGCGTCGGCCGGATCGGCGCTTCCTACGGCCTGGACGTGCGAGATCGCGGCGGATTTCTGAGCCTTGCTGAATCCGTGGCGACGGAGTGGGGCGGTTGTTCCATTCTCGTCAACAACGCGGGGGTGACCTCGGCTGGCTCCTTCATCGAGGAGTCAGACAGAGACCTTGAATGGATCTTCGACATCAACGTTTGGGGTGTCGTCAACGGTGTCCGAGCCTTCTTGCCGCAGATGCTTGCGGCTGGTGAGGGCCACATCGTGAACCTCTCCAGCATGGTCGGTCTGCTCGGACTGCCTCACAACACGAGTTACGCGGCGACGAAGGGAGCGGTGCGATCACTGACCGAATCGTTGCGAGGCGAACTCGTGACCTCGGGCGTGGGCGTCACCGCCGTTTTTCCGGGGAGTATCCATACCAACATCACCGCTGGCGCGCGCGGTTCCCAGGGTGCCCGGCTCGCCAAGCTCGGGAACTCTGCGCTGGCGCCCATGGTGATGCGGTCACCCGATTCGGTGGCGCGAGCGATCGTGCGCTCCATCCGCAAGAACCGTGCGCGAGTCGTCGTAGGCCCAGATGCACATCTGGTGAGCGCTCTCACGAGGGTGCTCCCCGGACGTTCAGGTCTGATCGGGAGGCTCACCAACAGACTGATTGAGTGACGTCCGTTCTGCGTGCCGACCGCGACGCGGGTGGACCGTGATGTCGCGGTCGGATCAGACGCGGGTGGACCGTGATGTCGCGGTCGGATCAGACGCGGGCGGCCGCTCGTTCCGCGGACTTTTCGCGCTGAGCGATTGCCAGCTCGTCGAGCGCGTCGATGAACGCAAACATGTTGGTCCGTGCCTGGTCGGCTTCGGGGGTCAGTCCGGTGAGCGTGTCGAGTTTCCACTGGCGATAGATCAACGGTTTGAGGATCTGGTCGACATGAACGGTCAGGTCGTAGATACCTGCTCGGGCGATGATCTGGGCATGGCGGTCAAAGCCCGGAATGCCCGTGCCTGGCATGGCGAAGCCTTCGACTTGGGCAGCGATCGCCTGGACCATGGCGCCAGGGTCGATCTCTAGGGTCGTCGAGACCAGGTCCCGATAAAAGAGGTGGTGGAAGTTCTCGTCGGTCGACACCCGCTTGAGCATCTCGTAGCCAACCGGGTCGTCGAGGTGTTTGCCGGTGTTGAAGTGGGCGATCCGGGTCGCGAGCTCTTGAATCGCGACATATGCCAAGGCTTCAAGCGCATTGTCGGGCGCCGGAACCTCACCTTTGCCGACCTGGTTCATGCGTGCCCGTTCGAGTTCGACGGGGTCGACGGCCTTGGTGAGGATCATGTAGTCGCGCATGGCAATGGAGTGGCGGCCTTCTTCGGCCGTCCAGCGACGGCTCCAGGCGCCCCATGCCCCGTCTGGCCCGAACATGTCGTCGATGTCTCGGAAGTAGTACGGCAGGTTGTCTTCGGTGAGCAGGTTGACGTACAACGAGCTGCGAGCCGCCCGATTGAAGGGGGAGAGCTCGGCAACCCAGTCTTCGGTGAAGTCCAGCTCGATGCCGAGTGCCCATGGCGAGGTCTCATGCGGGAACCATTCCTTGGTCGTTCGCATATGCCGGTCCATCAGCTGTTCGACGGTGGGTTCTAGGGAGTTGAGGACATCTTGAACGCTCATATTCGTGCCTCCAGAGGGCGAGCGACGCGTCGGGGCCGTGGCCCTGAACGGGTCGCTGTCGTCGTAGCGGGTTTTGGGGTATCCGTTAGTGAGGTATCCACATGTCGCTCACATGGCCCCCTTCGTAGTGCCGTGGCGTTCTGGCGACCCTTGTTTGACCTTGGGAGCGGTGCGCGGGTCACGAATTTCTCATGGCGGGGGGTCAAGGTCGTCGTTTTGTCCTGCCCACAAGGTTTCTACTTGACAACTGAGCACCAAGTTGTAAAGTGAGCGCATGGCTGAACAAACTTCATCACCAACCGGTCTTCCGGCACGCAGCACTTCGATGAGCGAGGATGGACGCCTTCTCGACGCTCCGCGTACACGCCAAACCGAGTCCGCGACTCAGTCCGCGACTCGGTCCGTTGCGCAGAGGGCACATCGACCAGATGTCCGCTCGGCTCTCGGTCGACGGGCGCGTGCGAACGGCCGCTCGACTAAACCGGTGATTAAACCTCCCCGGGAACTGCGAGGGGCGCCCGATCTTGCGCTCTGGGCCAATCCCACCATGTGGCTGTTCATCGTGTTCGTGGTCCTCACCGCCGGTTCGGTTGGCGGGTATCTCGTCGGGTGGATCAGCGCCCCGTTTGCAATCCTCGCCGGCGTCGTTGGCCGCTACGTTGGTTTTACCGTCATGCACGAGTCCTCCCATCGCGTCGCCCACAAGAACAGCTCCCTCAACGATGCCGTTGCGTGGTTGCCCGCCCTCAGCCTCACGCTCTCGCCCCATACGTTTCGCACATGTCATGCCCAGCACCATTCCCACACCAACGACCCCATCGTCGATCCCGATTATGAAGTGGGTCGTCAGCCCTCGGTGCTGCGACTGGCGTGGCTGGTCAGTCCGCTGTGGAGCTATCGCGGTCGCTACTACAAGATGGGCTGGGCCAAGACCCGCCGTCATCTCTGGATCCAGATCGTCATCGATATCGCGCTGATCGCCGGTCTGATCGCTGCGATCATCTCGGGCAACTTCGGATCCGTGGTCATCGTCGGCATCCTGCCGCTCTTTGTCGCTGTTGCGTTCCTCACTTTCGCCTTCGACCTACTGCCGCATAAGCCCTATGACTCGACCGAGCGCTACTTCGACACCAGAGCGTTGCCGAGTAGGGCGCTTAACATCGCCCTTTTGGGCCAGAACTACCACCTGATACATCACGCCTGGAACACCATCCCCTGGTACCGCTATCAGGCCGTTTATGCGGCGGTCCGACCAGATCTCAAAGCGATCGGCGCCAGGGTGGACTGGGGTGATTGATGTGCTATTGCGTGTTGGTTCGCAGACACCGGGTGCTGAATCGCACGTTCGTATCGTCGTCACTGCCCAAGATTGTGCGTCGCCCCTGGTTGTGAGGTTGTCCTTTGGCTACATTCCCTTCACAGGGTGCTCAGCGGCTTCACCGGGACCAACAGGCCCAGCCGATTCGCCACGCCGCGCCCAGCGGTTTCAGTAATGCGGACCCGAGGAGTGCCGACATTGGCCTCCTCCCGTGGTGGGTGTCTGGACGTCCTGGATCTCACCGTGGGTCCTGGGTGCCCTCCTGACAAAGGACGAAAGGAGTGTCGGCATGCCCGACTACAGATCACATAACGACGAATACGGGAGGATGGCGTGGCTGATCTCCAAGGTCGTCACGATCGTCATCTATTGGTACCTCGTAGCGGTTGAGATCATCCTGTTTTTGGGATTCATCCTGTTGCTGACCGGTGCCAACCCGTCGTCGTCCTTTGTGAGCTGGGCGTACCGAAGTCTCGACAGCGCTATGGCCCCGTTTCGGGGCATGTTTCATCAGGTCGAACTGGGTGAAGCTGGCGCTGGTGTCGTGTCGTCAGTGTTTGATACCAGCATCCTGTTTGCGATGGTGGTCTACGGACTATTCCTTGCTGGCTGTGCGTCGCTTCTGCACTGGATCAACCGGCGAATTCGCCGTATGGACGCTGAGGACCGACTGTCCGACCGTCAGCGCGCCTATGAACAGGCGCGGACGCAGTGGCAGCCGAGCGACGATCATGGACTTCCCGATGTCGTCGGGATGCAGGAGGCTGCCGGGAACTACCCCACACCGGGTAGCTCTGGTCCACCTGTGACGCGCTCCACCCGGGTGGGATCCGCCCAAAGGTCCGATCAATCCAGTTGGGACGACCGCTCCGACTTCGACGATGGGAGCGCGTCATGACCGGCTCAGCCGTGGCGACGCGCGATCTGGCCCGCGCATCGGGTGAGCACACCGTTGGGTCGGCCGATCTCGTCGCCCAACAGCGGCCGAGGTTGCGGTGGCGGCTCACCGCACTTATAGCGCTGTCGATGATCGTGCTACTCGGAGCGTGCAGCGACAGCGCGGACGGGGCATCGGTCGACGTTACGCTTCCCGATGTGAGCGTGTCTCTACCCGACGTGAGCATGCCCGATGTCAGCCTCCCCGATGTGTCCCTTCCCGATGTTTCCGTGCCAGACGTGTCGCTTCCGGACGTCACTCTGCCGTCGGCTGGGTCATCGGATTCGGGTCATCGGATTCGGGGTCATCGGATTCGACCGCGCCAGCAGCGTCGGATTCGACCGCGCCAGCAGCGTCGAATGGTTCATCGGACAGTTCAGGATCCTCCGACAACGGGTTTCCGATCGTTGGCCTGCTCGTCGTCGCTGCGGTCATCTTTGGTTTTGTCGCTCTGCTGTCGGCGGCATCGGATCGCCACCAGAGCCAGCAAGCCGCAAAGGATGCCCAAGCGGATCAGACTCAGAGCGGCATCGACGATGTCGTGACCAAGGCTCAATGGGCCGATGAGCAGGTCTCAAAGGTGCTTGCAAGCGCCAATCCCGGCCAGCTCGCCTCGGTCGATTCGACTCTGCAATGGCACCTTGCTCAACTCGAAACATCCACGGGAATCTGGCCGACGATGCGTCCGACACCGACACCGCAACCGCGCTCGGCGGTGTGGGTAGCGCCATCGCCGGTCTACGCGGGGCGCTTAGCGCCTATCTGAGCGCTGCGAGTTCGCGGACAGATGCTCCTCACGCCGCAGGTCAGCGGGACACACAACTCGACGCTGGCGGTGGCGCGCATCAGACAACATCTTTCGACGGTGACCCAGACCGAAGCGCGGGTGGTGCAGTACGGCGCACGACGTCGGACGCGACCCTCGACGAGTTGCGCACTAGCCTCGATCGCCGCCGCCGTGACCTCGACTACGCGACGCAACGCCTAACGGCGCTGAGAAACACAGCGGAGTAGCCACCTGGTCGAACCGGCCGCGTAGGCCATGTGCGGTCAGAACGTAAGCGTGCCCCGTCGAGTACCGGCTCGATGGGGCACCTCCAGTGGGGAACAGCCGGACGGGGCTGACACTAGCGGTGAAGCTTTCCGTGGCGGTCCGGCGCCGACAAGGCGATGATTCGGTCGGCAGCATCGGCGTACTGACCCACGACAACCGACCAGTCATAGCGCCGCTGGACCAGGGTTCGCGCTCTGTGGGCCATGGCGTCGGCGCGTCCACGATCGCCGAGAACCTGCCTCACAGCGGTAGCGAATCCGTCGATCTCGGTCAGGTGGAGGTGGACTCCGTCCTGCACCTCAAACCCTCGTGCCCCGAAGCGGGTGGAGACGATCGGCGTACCCGCAGCCATGTATTCAGCGAGCTTCAGGTTGGTGCCCGCGCCCGACAGCATGGGGTTGAGCGCCACGTCCGCGGCGGAGAGCAACGAGTTTTTGATGACCTGCGGTACCGTTGATGTCAGTACGACATTGGGTGGTGTCCGCCACTGGTTGAACGTGTCGCCGTGACTCCCGACGCACACAAACACGACATCGGGCATACGAGCAGCGAGATTGAACACGTGTTGGGCTGCTTCGATGTTGGGGTCGTGCCAGGACCCCATGAATAGGGCCAGAGCACGTTCTTCACCGTGAGGATCACCGTCGAGCACGTTGCTGACCGAGGTCCAACGACGCAAGAAGATGCGGCGGTGGTCGCGGCGATCCTGTCCCGTGACGAACGGAATTTCTTGACAGTTGACGCCGTTGGGAAGCACGGTGGCCCTTGAAGGCTCGATGTTGTACATCTTGATCAGGGTATGTAGATCGGCGTCTGAGGGTGTGGTGATCAGCGAGGCACGCTCTACCACCGCACGTTCTACCGAGCGGGTGATGGCCCGGAGGCGATCTCCCGCCGGGGTCTGGGGCAGCACCGAGTCTTTGATGTGACTTTCGGCGTCTTGTGCTTCATACAGGATGGGACCCTGCCAGCCGACCGCGTCGAGAGCGCCCAGCAGATACGGATGCGACAGGATCGCAGCACCCGCCCCGGTGAGGCTGCTCTTGAGTTGGTCGAGATATGCGGGTGTCAGGCTGATGAGCTCGGTTGCCATGATGTCGGTGATCGGAAGCGGAACCTGTGCATCGATCTCCATCTCTGCCCGGAAATGCTCTTCGCTTTGCGGCACAGCGAACTCGACGAGGTCCGGGGCTAGCCGGAAGGTGCCCGAACGCATATGAGGCGTGGCCAGGGTCACCAGATCGACGCGTCGACCGTTGGCGAGGTGTCGGGCGATTTCCAGGGCTCGGATCTTCCCACCACCCGCGCGGTCATAGACCGGAAACGTCTGCAACATGACCATGGGCAAACGTGGGGCGCGGCTGTCTCCGGACTGAGTTGCCGAGGCTCTGGGCTGGTTCGTTGCGGGACCGATCACCCCATCGAGAAGGCGATGCACACACGCCGACCAGGTCACTCGGCGAGCGCGCAACCGGCCTGCACGACCCCATCGCTCCGCAAGCTCGGGGTTCTTCGCCACACGATCAAGCGCGGTCCCAAGCGCAAAACGAGACGGCTGTGTGACGAGACCGTTGACCTCGTTCACGACGAACTCCAACGGCCCACCAGAATCCTCGGCGGTGATCACCGGTTTGGATGACCCCATCGCTTCGAGCGTGATCAACCCAAGATCTTCATCGATCGGCACGAAGGGCACCGCCAACGCGGTTGCGTACTCGCTCAGCAGGGTCTGATCATCGATCGGACCCAGCAGCGTGATTCGGGGGTCACCCGCTACAAGTTCTGCCAAGCGGTCTGCTTGATGTCCCGTGCCGGCGATCCGCAGCTCGATATCGGATTCGACGACCGCCATTGCCTCGATAAGGAGGTCGAGACGTTTGGGTGCATCGAGTCGGCTGGCTGTGAAAAACGCGGTACCCGTTTCGCAGCGAAACCCCTGGAGAGCTGATGGCGGGTAGATGACCTCGGGCACGACCGAAGGCGGGAAGTAGCCAATGCGTTCTGCAACCGTGCGGGAAATGCAGGCGTGTTTCACGACGGCCGCTGGCCGCAGCGCGACCCGGTCCAATGCCACGACGATGTCGCGTACCCAAGCTCCGGGGAAGCGAAACGCTTCATGGTCGGGGCCGTACTGCTCAACGGCTTGGGTCAGTCCATCGAGGAGGGCCACGGCATCCGCGTGTGAACGAAGCGATGCTGCCTGTTGTTGCAGTGCGGCCAGACCGCGTTCGGGGCGCGGGTCGCAGCGCGGCAAACCATGAAGCGCCCGGGTCATGAGATCGAGACGACTGAACTCGTCGTAGAGCCCGCGAAGCGGGTGGAACATGTAGAGGATGTGTCGGGGATGCTCGATCATCCACGCGGGATATTTCGATGTGATGACGACGTCGAACCGCGACACATCCAACTCCGCGAACCGTCGATAGGAGCTGATGATGTCTGAAAAGCTGGATTCGGGTGAGGGTACGGACACGATTTCGGCCCGGTGGGGCGTGAACTGACTCACCGCGTCGGCGAGTCCGGTCCACACCGATTCGGCGCCTCCGCGCGCCCCGCCCGGGTCGGCGGGGCAGATGATGCCGATGAGGAGGTCGGTGCCCATCGGCTAGTGCGACAGCACCGCGTCGAGTGCGCAGCGCAATTGTTGTTCCGCCCTTTCCCAGGTGTACTCCGCGGCGCGCAGGCGCGCGTTCCGCGCCAGTTCGGCACACATGTCGGGGTCCGTACGGAGGCGGTCGATCGCGTCGGCGATGGCTTGGCCCGTCGGTTCGACGATGAGCCCATTCACCTCGTGTTGCACGGTCTCAGCCAATCCGCCCGAGTCGAGACACGTGATCACCGGCTTGCCATAGGCCATGGCCTCGATGGCGGTCAGCCCATAGTCCTCTTCATAGGAGGGGCTGACGACACACAGCGCATCGTTGTACCAGCGCTTCAAGTCGGTATCTGAGACCCGGTAGTGGAACACGACGTTTGAATCTTTGGGGGGATCGGCCCGGTTGGGGATATGGGGCGGCAGGGGCGGAAGCCCGATACCGGGGTTGAGCCACAGGTCATAAGGGCCAACGCGATCGGGGTCGAGTTCGCCGTTCTTGAACGCAGCATCGAGGTACTGGGCCCACGGCAAACGTGAACCATCTCCGATCATCCGACAGGTCACGTCGGGCAGGTACTGCATGGCGTGAACCAGCAGTTCGTGGCGCTTGGTGAATTCTTGGCGCCCAACGTGGAGGACGTGGCCTCGTTCGGTCGGATCTGATGACGTCAGTTGCGCCGCGCTTGCCACCGTTGCAGCGTCAAAGCCTGGACCTGCCAAAAAGGGGTACACGTTGTCGGTAATTCGGTTGTACCCAGCGAGTCGCGAGCGAACGGTATCGGACGGCGTCAGAAATCCCGCCACCCCCTCGAGGCGGGGTTGATCGATCTTGTGCACCAAATAGCGAGCCAATTGGTGTGTTTCTGGGTCTCCGAGGCCGGACTCGACGTACACGCTGGAGAGGTCATAGAAGATTCGCTGGTGGTGGTAGAACAGCGCGAGCTTTCTGGGATGTTTGACAGCGAAGCTCGGAGGCTGTGTCGGGATGACGGCGTCGAAACGGGAGACGTCAATCTGTTCGAACGCGTGCATGAATCCGGCGTATCGGAAGTACTCAAAGCTCTGCTTATACACCCAGTAGGGGATGTAGACCCCGAACGCGTTGCGGTCGGTTTCCATCTGCGAAATGTCGACCGAGATGCGCTCGACGGTGTGCCCCGCCTTGTGTAGGGCCGCTTCGACATGGCCCAAAACCAGTTCGAAACCGCCGGTGATGCCGTAATCGGGTTTCACGATCGCTATGTGCATAGGTGTCGCATTCGGGCTGATGGCCTGGATGTCCAGTGCCGGTATCGTCGATGTGTGGACGTTCGGGTGGCAGGCTCGACGCCCCTCAGCGGGACTCGACCTGGCGTGTTAGCTCACTCAGTCGTTCTTTGACGTCTGTCAGTTCTGACGCGGCCTCGGCGTTCGTTTCCTCGAGTCGTTCGATGCGGGTTTCCAGGTCGTTGACGGTGTCTTGGAGCGCGATTTCAACGGCGGCCATCGCCGTCGCCGCTCGATTCGCCTTCTGCTCGATCTTCATCACGGAGAAATCGAGGCTGCGCAGAGCCCCAAGAGTTGCTTCGTTGAACATGACCTGGCGATGGATGAAGAGACGAGAAACGCGGTAGATGGCCCTCTTCGGGAAGCGAAACCGGGTGTGGCCTTCGAGATCTGAACCCATCGTCGTATGCGGTGCCGCAGCGTCGATGAACACACGCGCATGGCGGGGTGTGAACACCTCGGCGGGGAGTTCATCGATCGGGGGTGGATCCGGCAGTGCTCGAGCGGCCACCTGATTCATGTATGACGTCACATCGTTTACGTAGCCCACCGCTTCCTCCTCAACGACCGCGCACCTCAAGACGACCGATCGGGGTCGATCTCAGACGGGGGGGTGCCTGGCGGCGCATTGTAGGTGGCAGAGCCAAGACCTAGCTCACCGCCATGTCGCGGCGGTATCGATGGTTGCTGTTGTTGTCGTCGCTTGTGCGCCTGGCCGGGTATGGGGGAAGGTTCGGACAGCGAAGCCGTGTCGAGGGAGCGCTTGCTGGCGCAATGATCGATGGATCCGCTCGGAGCCATCGGGCCAGGTCGTCTGGTTGGGTGCATTCTCTGCGGGGTGCTTCACGCTGAGGCTGTTGGAACGACGACGCCGCAACGGAGAATCGACCGAAGAATGAGGAGGCAAAATGCTGGGGATACCAGAACGTGGACGCTCGTCCGAAGAGATCTTTAACACCCTAGATTCCTACCGATCAAACGATCTCGCAGCGAAAGGCGGTCGCGTATGGGCGTACGTCTTTGACTCTGGACGGCCCGATGTAGCCGAGGTCGGGGAACGGGCCTACACCGCGCTGCTGCACGAAAATGGCCTCGATCCCACCGTCTTTCCATCCTTGCTGCGGTTGGAGAACGATGTGGTGGCGATGGCCTTGTCCCATCTCAGCGGTCCGGCAGGGTCGTGTGGAACCTTTACGAGTGGTGGTACCGAATCGATCGTGTTGGCGGTGAAAGCTGCTCGAGATTGGGGGCGCCGTGTCCGTGGGGTAGACCAGCCCAACATCGTCATTCCCTCAACGGGGCATGCTGCGTTTCACAAGGCCGGTCACTACCTCGGGGTTGAGGTACGGACCGTCCCCGTCAAAACGGCCACCTGGACTGCCGACGTCGATGCCATGGACGCCGCGTGTGACGAGCAGACCGTGATGCTCGTCGGGTCCGCGGTGAGCTATGCCCACGGGGTCACCGATCCATTGCCGAGATCGGGGCGGTCGCCGAACGTCGCGGCATCCTCTGCCACGTGGACGGCTGTATCGGCGGGTTCGTGTTGCCCTACTTCCAACGACTCGGAGCCTCGATTACCGACTTCGACTTTTCGGTGAGTGGTGTCACATCGATCTCGATGGACTTTCACAAGTACGGCTTTGCTCCTAAGGGAGCATCGGTCGTTCTCTACCGCGACAACGATGTGCGCAAACACCAGTTCTTCGCCTGTGCTGACTGGACCGGGTACACCATCATCAACACCGCGTTCCAGAGCTCGAAGTCGGGCGGCCCCGTGGCAGCATGCTGGGCCGTTCTGAACCATGTTGGGGACGACGGCTATCTCGATATTTTCGAACGAACATTGCGAGCCACCCGTGCGATTGTGGACGGCGTGGAGGCGATCGATGGACTCGATGTGATGGGACGCCCCGAGTCGTCCTTGGTTGCGGTGAGCTCGGACACCATCAACGTGTTCAAACTTGCAGACCGGATGCGCTCAAGGGGTTGGTATATCCAGCCCCAGCTCTCGATGGCTGGCAGTCGACGAAACGTTCACTTCTCGGTCGGACCATCAAGCCTGGACCAGACGCAGGCGATGTTGACCGACTTGGAGGTGGAGGTGGACGCGTTGCGCGCCGATGGTCCGCCGGTCGCGGATCCGGAGTTGAGGGATCTGCTGGCATCGATTGATCCCGAGGCGCTCGACGCGGGAACCTTCGATGTCCTGCTCCAGGGCGCAGGTCTTGGCGTTGGCGACAGTGAACTACCGGAACAAACGGCCGAGATCAACGCCTTGCTCGATCAAGCCCCGCCTGCACTCACCGAAGCAGTGCTCATCGAGTACTTTAGCCGCATTTTCATGCCATCCATGGACTGACCGATCTTGAGTAAAAGCTGAGAAAAGCCGGTTTTGGGGTATTGGTTCTTGATATTTGCCTGCGCAGCTTGATCGACTGTAAACGTGAGCAAGACGATGCTCTTGCATAATCGCACCAGCATGCCATTTCTGTGTATGAATTGCACCGGGGCTCTATGTGATGGCGATAAGCACTGATTTGCAGCTGACATGATGCGGGTTGGGATGCTCGCTATGCGAACTGCAATTTCATCAGATAGCAGCGAGTCTGGCGTCTCGGCGGTCGTTTTCGCTACTTGAGTCCTAGCCATGTATATGCAGGTAGAGATGCGTATCGCACTCCTGGTGTCATCTGTGATGTCGTTCGTGGCTGCCCGTTGGCGATCGATGCTTTCGTATGCGTTCAGCCACTTTGGGACCTCATGCAATCCTCCGGTAAAACC
>JACJWE010000003.1 GCA_020637365.1 Acidimicrobiia bacterium
CACACGCCCCCGCTCGCTGTGCCGACCTCCCAAGTCGGAACACCGGCGGCCGAGCCGACCGTTCTCCCGTGGGACACGCCAGCGTCGACCGGCGTGGCCGAGGCCTCCACTTACTCCCCGGCAATGTCAGCGAGCGGGCCAAGTACGAGCGCACCAGTGCCCACGACTGCAGCGTCGAACGGCAACGACAAAGAGAGCAGTGAAAACCTGTCGACAACTGGGGACTCATCCGCAGCAACCACGGCAGTTGATGGACTCAGCACAGAACCAGAGGACCCGACGGCCCCACCCGCTCCAAGCCCGGCCGGTGTATGCGCCAACAAACCAACATCGGTGGCCGACATGGCGGCGTTCGTGATCATGCCCGGGTTCACTCCCGACCAGCTACCCCAGGCCAGGGCTCGTCTCTCCGGTCCGGGACGACCCGGAGGGTTCTTTGTCGGCGGCAATCCGAACAACAGTCAAGGGCAGACCCTCCGGTCGATCCAAGACGACTTCGACGTCTTGATCGCCATCGACGATGAGGGCGGCCGCGTTCAAGGCATCCAGAACATCTTCGGGGCGCTGCCAGCGCCGGCCGCACAGGGCTCGGCCGCGAACATCGCGCAACTCGCGACAACTCGTGGCCAACAACTCGCGCAAATCGGCGTCAACATCGACTTCGCGCCCGTGGTTGACATCCGCTCCCCAGCAAGTGAAGGCGTGATCGGCGATCGCTCCTATGGCGACACTCCAGAAGAGGTCGTCGAACGTGCAGGAGCGTTCGCGCAAGGCCTCCGCTCGCAAAACGTCATCCCCACACTCAAACATTTTCCAGGCCACGGCTTCTCGTCAGATACCCATCGCGGGCCGGCGACCACTCCCCCATGGGACGAAATGATCGCTACCAGCATTGTGCCCTTCCGCCAGTTGTTGACCGGCCGAACCGCCGTGATGATGGGCCACCTCCAGGTGCCGGGACTCACCGGCGGCGAGCCCGCAACGGTCAGCCCCGCGGCATACGCATACCTTCGCAACGACCTCGGTTTCAACCAGTTGGTCGTGACCGATGACCTGAGTGGCATGAAGGCCATCACCAGCCGCTATTCGCCCGCTCAGGCAGCGGTAAGGGCGATCGCCGCTGGAGCTGACGTGGCGTTGTTCGCGTCCGACGCTCACTCCGCTGCCGCGCAACAAGCCATTCAAACAGCGGTTGCTTCGGGCCAGATGTCACAAACTCGGCTTGAGAATGCCGTCGACCACATCTGGGCAGCGACCGGCTGCCAAACCTGACCGACCAGACCCTGGATCCATGACAAACAACAAGCGCTCCATACAGAAGACCGGCCAGTTCGACTCCCGGGCCGCGACGGCGGGTTCCCAACGGTGATGCTGGCCGACTCCCAACCCTCCATCTATATCCTCATTTTTGCGGCGGTCGCAGGTGTGGTTGCGGTCGTGCTGGTCCAGCGGAACTCGACGGGTCAGCGCCTTCCGTCTCACGAACAGCGATTCCTTGAAGCGGAACGTGAAATCATCCGCCGCTCTGTCAAGGAAATAGACCGGCACCGCTCGCTGTCGGGGTACGTATCACCCACGCTGCTGCTGGTTCGATACTCCGATCACTACGCCAGCATTCTGAGCGATTCTCAACATCAAGACCGAGCGACGCGCGATATCAAGAACGAACTATCACGCGTGTTTTCGAGCAGCGATATGTCGGCCATGACCGTCAACTACGTCGAAGACGACGTCAACGGCCTCGAACTTGATGTCGATTTCGGACGCCGGACCCAGCACTTCCAACACGACACTCAAGCAGCGCCGTCAAACGGTTCGTCAACATCAGGTACTCCCGACCAATCTGTCCAGGGTGCGCAGGCAACCCAAAGCGAGCAACAAGGCTCGACCGGTCCCGGGTCTGACGGCGGCTCATCGGCAGAGGGTCGCAGTTCATGGATGCCAGGCGGCGGGTTCAACCCCCAGCCCGCACCAGCGAACCTAAGTCAGCCTGCTGGCGCGAATGCCGCCACTCATACCGGACCGGGCGCTGATCACCAGCCCCGTTCTGCTTCATCTGACGGGTTCGCTCGACCTCAGCCACAGCAAGCAAACCCGTCAGGGCCAGCGCCCGCGCCACCACTAGGACGACCGCCAGCACCTGGGACACCAAGTAAACCGACCCTTGGCAGTCCTCCCCCCGTGGGGAAGAAGGGGATGGGGCGGTCTGCAGCGGCCCGCCCGGCAGCGGGACATCAGGTCCAGCAACAACCGCCGGTCGGCTATCCCAATCACCCCGTCGGCTACCCACCTCAGCCGGGTCGCGGCGCCAGTACACCGTTTCCACCTCCACCTCCGCCGTCGCCCGGGCAGCTGTCACATCCAGCTCAAACAATGCACGGCGGATCTCAACAGGGACGAGCACCGAGTGGAGCGTGGACGATCACTTCGGACTTTTTTCACATGGTCATCAGCCCGGGACAACAAGTGGTGGTCGGCCGAGACACATCAGCTCAGCTGAAGATCCCCGAGAAGTCTCGGGACGGTGCACCCTTGACCGCGTGTCGCGCCGTCATGCCACCATTTCGGCGACCCGCGACTCGTTGCAGATTTCGGACGGCTATGGAGGCGCACCCTCGACGCATGGCACCAAGGTCGATGGTCAACGACTGGCTCCACACGTTCCTTTCGCGACGCAATCCGCTGCGACGGTGACACTCGCCGACGTTGCGACGCTCTACTGCAGACCGGGCGCCTGACATGAAGGTCCTCGACGTCGCCACGTCGATCGCATTGGCCTGTATTGGTCTGCTGGCGCTTTCGAGCGCGCTCATGACCCTCGCAGATCCGGCGGAAGCGCCATTTCGCGGACGGCCACAGGCGCTGGCACCAACCGCGGCATCCGCTGGCAGCACCCCTCGGCCTTTCGTAGCTTCTTCCACTGGGTGTTCTATCTCCTGACGTTCCCGGTGGTGTGGCCGATCCTCGTTCTGTCGCTCATCGTGTTGGTTCTCGCATCAACCGACCCGGAGCTGACCAGTGCTGTTCCGATGATCGGCATCGGCGCAGCGCTCGTCTTCGCCATCACCGTCATCGTCACCCGTTTCATTCCAGGCGTTCCAGGCTCGCTCCTTGGAGCGGTGCTGACCTGGGCGGTCTTTGGGTGGATCACCCTGTGGAACATCAACCCAGCCGATGCCCAAAGCAACTTCATAGTCATTCCGGTTGCCATCGTGTTGGGGTTGAGCACACCGTTTACGGTTCGCTTCATCGCACATCATTCGCGTCAGCTGACCTTGATACTCGGTCTCGCCACGGCCGGGCTGCTCGTGCTTCCCCGCCTTGTAGGCAAGCCGGTCAACAGGGCATACATCGATGTTCAGCTCGGCGGTTTGAGCCTCCAGGTTGGTGAAATCACCCGGGTCTGCCTGATCTTGTTCATGGGCGTGTTCTTGAGCGATCGTCTGCTCCTGCTTCGGATAGATGCGGTACCGCTCTTCGGTAAACGCTTCACCGAAATCCCCGGTCTGCGACGGTTCAGCGACGTACACCTGGCCCACAAATGGGACGACTCCATTCGACGTCCGCCCCTCAAGGATCTTCTTCCCTTGGCTGCAGCGGGCGCGGCCACCCTCGGCCTGTTGGCGATCAACCGCGACCTCGGTACCGCAGTCGTGCTGTTTGCGACCGCGGTGTGCACCGTGACCTTTGCGACCCAACGCGGGTTCTTTCTTATGGCGAGCGTGCCCATCTTCATACTTGCGCTCGTCATAGGTTTTCATTTCGCCAATGCCGCCCAATTTTCCAACCGGGTCGATGCTTGGGCCCACCAGTTTGAGCCACCGGTTGACGGGCGACCGACACAACTCGACAACGGACTCCATATGTTGTCTCGCGGCGACCTGTTTGGGGTCGGCGTTGGCAACGGTGTGGCCGTCGATGTCACCCCCGAGGTCAACAAAGACCTGGTATTGGTCGTCGTCGGTGAAGAGTTCGGGTTCTTGGGGTGGCGGGCTTTTTGATGACGGTCGCGGCGGTCGGCATCTTCGGGGTTTCTGCCGCTGGCAAACTTCGGCATGAAGACCCCCAGATCGAGCGGTTCCTGTCGACGGTCGCGTTCGCTGCTGGCGTGACGATCCTGTTCCAGGTGTTCGTCGTCGGGTCGGGTGTTTCGGCCCTGCTACCTCTGACCGGACTGCCTGTGCCGTTCATGTCGCGAGGCGCCATGTCGATCTTGGGAGCGTCGGTCTTGTTCGGGCTGATCTTTGCGGGCAGTTCCGCCGCTAGTGCCTCGGCTAACTACAGGAGCTGGCGATGAGATCTGCTACTCCACCCGCCTTCCGCATGTCACGTCTGTTCGGTGTCGCGTTCGCTGCCCTGTTCTTGGCCGTGATCGGCAAGTTTGGCCACGCTGCACTGTTCGCAACGTCATCAAAAGATGTGCAGGTCGTCTTTGGGTCAGAAAGCGAACGTCCGGAACGCCTTCAGTTTCGTGAGAATCGCGCCACGATCCGCTCGGCCAACGACGCCGAGATCGCGGTCGGTTTGGACAACCGATGAACCAGACAACACCACCACGACGACTACCCCAGACAGTACAAACGCATCCGAGGCGGCCAACTCCACCACAACGGCGGTCGTCGACGAAGCGAGCGCTCATGAGGAGACGAGCGAGTCCGAAAGAAGAGCGATCCAGGCGATGCGTATTGGCACCGCGAATATCCAGGAGGCCCGTTGTACGCCCATATCGCCGGGTACATCACGCCATATGGCGCCGACGCGGGGCTTGAAGACGTGCTCGACGACAGCATGACCGACCATTCTCGCCGTGGCTCGGTGAACGAATCTGACCCGCCTCTGCCAGAGGTGCAGCTGACCATCAACGATGGGCTGCAGCAGACGGCGGGACGCGCTCAGCGATGCGAACCAAGACGGCGCAGTCGTTGTGATGGGTGCGAGTACAGGCAAGGTCTATGCAATGGTGTCCAAACCATCATTTGACCCCAATGACGTCGCCACAAACGCAGCTGAATGCGTCCTCGATGATGAGGTCGTCTCATGCGAGGTCAGCGGGTCGACAAAAGCGCGGAGTCGCCGTGGCACAACTGGAACGGCTCGTAGCGTCCAGCGACCATGTGCTCGAAGCCAGGGCATTCAATTTTCTGTATCCGCCCGGATCGATCTTGAAACCTTTCTGGCTGGCAGCTGCACTGGACCAGGGCACGCTGGATCAGGACTTTGAGTTCCCACAAGAATCTGTGTTTCTGCCTGAGAACCTCGGCCACTGCCCACCCGGCGACACCTCCTGTGACCTCAGCGCTGGGGAGATTCACAATGCTGGGGGCGGGTCATGTGGCGGAACCTTGACCGACATCTTGGCCAGGTCGTGCAATATCGCATTTGTTGAGATGGTTCTTGGCAACGACACGGTCACTGGTATCGGGCCGGACGGCCTGCAGCAGCAGGTCGACCAGATGGGCTTTAACACGCCACTCCCTTTACGCTGCCCGCCGCCGAACCGCACTTTCCACGGCCCGCCGTGATGGCAGATTCGGCGATCGCATACAACGTGATCGGCGACAACGACGTTAGGGTGACGCCCTTGTTCATGGCGTCACTCTTTTCGAGTATCGCTGCAAACGGCGACGCCCCCAACCCGCTCCTCCTCGAGACCGACGAGCCGTCCGTATGGCTTGAAGATGTCATCTCAGAAGACAGCGCCGCGTTTCTCCGCACTGCCCTGCAAGAAACGCAACCACACTGCGAGTTCAATCGGCCGCAGCCACCTCAGTTTCGGCGCCAAGACCGGGACCCCTCAGGGAACGGTTGGTGAGGGTCGGAGGGTGGCCTGGACGGTGCTGTTTAGCGTGATCCCTGAAGATGAGTTGGTCGACGACCAAGAGAACGTCGTCGTCGTGACCGTCATCGAAGACACCCAAGACAAGGGCAGCAAGCTCGGCGGCGGCAGCGACGCCGCCCCTGTTGGCATTCAAGTCCTTGAAAGTGCCGTCTCCCGCCTGGGGCTGCGGTTCGGCTGATCGGCGTCGGCTGATCGGTTCGTGTCCGCGCAGACAACACCCGGCGCTGACAGCTCGACGCCACGGCGGCGCCCTTGGGTACGACACACGACACCCCCAGCAGCGAGACCCCCTGCCCCTGTTCAGGACTGGTATTTGGTGTCGCCGCTTTGACGCTCACCGTGATAGATGCGTTTGGCGTAGCAGTCATCAGGACCGAGGCTATGGGTGACGCACCACGCCAAAGCATCGTCGGATTGGTGTAAGGAATACCGACGATGGTCACCAAGAAGCGGTCATCGGCGTAGGCCCATTCACTCGAACGCAGCAGGTAGACGGGGTCGCCCCAACTGGTCCGCAACTGCAGATGGTCGTTCAAGATGTCGTTGTCGTCCCAGGTATATCCGTCGATGAACGCACCGGCATACTTCGAGCTGATCTGCGGCACCCAGTAGCCGCTCACGTTGGACTCGATCCGCCCGTAGTCACTCTGCGCGATTGCTCCAAGCGTTGAACCTGCGGCCGACTCAGAGATACTGAACGCATCACCCGGGTCGAGATACTGCCAGTTTCGGGACGGATCGTTGAGCGGATTGAAGGTGGTCGTCGTCCTGGGGGCCTGGTCGTCGTCGACCGACGGGTGGTCGGTGGATCGGTGGTCGGCGGATTCGTCCGGGGTGGCGCCGTTGTCGCGGGTCGGTGGACGGAGTGGTGACCGAGTTGGTGCGCGCGGCGGGTTGAGTCTGACGCAGCGACCACTTCACGATCATCGTCGTTCTTCGACGTCAACGCCGACTGCGCTCCGATACCGACCGCTATCCCTGCCAACAGCAACGCCACGGCGACCAGCCCGGTGAGAAGTTTGCGACCCTTTTTGGGCTGCTGTGGCTCAGCGTCGAAGGTTGGGATATAAGACTGTTCAGTCGCGCGGGTCCTGACCGGCGGGACCGAACCGGGCATGACCGGTGGAACCGAGCCGGGCATAACAGGCGGTACGGACGCGATGGTCTCGTCTACAGGGGCCGGTTCGTAGGCCGGTTCGGCGGGGTACTCGCTGAACACCATCGAGTCGCTCGCGACGCCTTCACCCACGTCAACCGCAGGCGGGATGGGCGGCGGCGGATAGGTCTCATCCGTTGGAACGTCCAGCGTGTCGACCACGAGGTGGGTGTGATTCATACCGGCGGAGCCCACCGTCTCGACCGGACGGTCCTGCCGCTCCTCGCCAGCGACGGAAACATGTTCGTATTCGTCGCTGTCGGGTCCGTCCACGACGTCGACGGGCATGTCCGAGCGGTCGTTCGACTCCGGAAGCTACGAACGAATCGGCCACCTCTCGGGCCGCGTCGTGTGCGCCAGGCGGAAGAGACGCGGTTGGGGTGCCATCACCCAGCTGATCGGGTTCGGGAAGATCCTGAGGATCAGGTGATTCGGGGGGCGTCGCTCATTGGGGATCACGTTTCATTGAGGAATTGTTGTGATACTTCCACATCTATTCGAGGGTCACATCACCCGCGCCGTAACGCACGTCGATGATCTCGATGGAACCGTCATCCATACCGACCGCCAACTTGGTTCCATCGGGCGCCCATGCCAAAGACAGCGGCTTCTTCGACAAGCTCTTCGAGGAGGCTGCCCAACCGCCCCTGTCTCGGATGTCGATCGCTCCGGTGTAGCGGCCACCATCAATGGTTGCGAGCAACGAATCGTTGGGCGACCATGCGGCAGCCCGGCAGGCTGGCGATTCGCTCCATTACCTATGAAATCGTCGTCTGTGACTCTAACGACTGGAACCCACCCACTGCGACGGACGGCTGAGAACTCTGGGCCAGCTGCGTGCCACGCCACCTCGACCACCTTCGAGGAATCGTTGGGGCTCCTCCACACATCTGGTTCTCCACCCCCAACTGCCACAGCCCAAATGCGCCTTGGCTGTTACCAAACGCCACCCGACCCGCATTTGGCGACCAGGCGACGGCAGTGCCGCCCGGTCCGGTGTCAAGACGGTCGAGCTTTTCACGGGTATATGCGCTCCACACGCGGAAGGTCCCGTCGTCGCTGGCGGATGCCAGATATTGGCTATCGCCCGACCAGGCAACCGCTCGAATGGCGGCGCTATGTCCAACAAGGCTGTGTAGATGCTGACCGGTGGTGGCGCTCCACACCCAGATGTCGTTGGCGAACCCGCCGCCAGCGATCCGCGTGCCATCGGGCGACCACCGAATCGTGATGAGTTCTTCATAAGGATCAGGGGCATCGATTTCGCGTTTGAGATTCTGGCTATCCGGCCGCCACCACGGCACCGTCATGTCCCAGATCCGCACCACAGAGTCTTGTCCTGCCGACACCAAGCTGCGACCGTCTGGCGACCAGGACACGGACCGGACGCGACCCTCGTGACCTTTAAGAACACCGCGGGTCTGGAGCTGGGAAGCCACGTATCCACCTCCGAGCCCCACGGCCGCCAAACCACCGGCGATCTTGAAGAACCGTCGACGGGTGAGTCGCCTCTTCGCAGGTGGAGGCGCCGTCGGTGCCCCGCCGGACGCCGTTGCGGGTGAAACGGCACCCGGGCTACCAGCGGAAGGCCCCGCACCGGCACCGGCCCCCGACGCGGCCCCTGTCGACATGTTCTGTCCGTGGTGCGGTGCCGGATGCACGGACGCCCCACCGGCCATCGAGCCGACGGGTGGCGGCCCACCGATACTGGGGTTCGCTGATTTTGGGCGAGCTTTCCGTTGAACATCCGCTAACGCCTGTCGGGTAGTCAGCAGGTCGTTCTGCAGATCACGCAAGGCGGCTTGATCCTGACGTTGCTGCTCTTGAGTCAGCCGAAGTTGACGGAGCAACTCCCCCGCGTGAGCATCGGGATCGGTGACGAGCGCGACATCGATCTGAGAGCGCCCAACCTCCACCGGGCCAGGTCCCGCCGGATGGTGGTCACTTAACTCCCCCTGCTCGAGTTCATCCCGGCCAAGCTCCTCTCTGCTCGGCCCGTCCGCACTCAACCTGTCCCCACTCAACGCGGTACTCCTCTGCGCGGCTCGCTTCTGAGGTTTGGTCGCCCCGAGAGGGCGGCGATGCTTGTCACGACGTCGTCCCCTTTGACTCGATCGCGCCCGTCGGACTCCAATGCATCAGCGCCCCCGAGTCCATGAGCCGTCGCTTTCGATCATTCCCTCGGCGAGGCAACCCGATCGGTGTCAGTCGCATGAGCGCCACGATCAGGAGGTTGCCGCAGTGATAGCGAGGCCGACACCGAGCCCGATGAGAGCGAGCGCAACGGCGATCCCCGCAAAGTGGCGAGTGCCCAACCATGCTGATGGCGGCGGACCCGACGCAACCGCAGATGCTCGTTTCAGCCGCCGCGCCCGCACCCGGGCCGCGAGCGATCGAGCGAACGAAGCGACCTTGCCCCCCACCGCCTTGGGCATCTGCCACAAGATGAGCTTGAGCTGCCGAAAGATCCGCTTGAGCAGCCAGACGGTAAGGATGAACGGAGAGAAGATGACAAGAAGCAGATAGACGATGCCTTGAGCTATTGCCAGCGAGACACGGTAAATCCGCGCACGCCACCAGGTCTGCGTAGCGGGGGACGTGGTCCCCAAAGGTGTTTGGAGCCCCGAGTTGGTCGACGGGGACGACTGCGGCACGGCGTGGTTGCCTGCAGTTACCTGGGCTCGTCCTGTGCCGATTAATGGCGGCGCCCCGACCATTACACGCGAACCCCCGACCGGACCTGCGTGTGCAATGTTTTGTTGGCCTGAGGGGCGCCCGACGAGCCGCCGTCTGTTGTCTCGGACGTTGCCAGCCCTGGAACGCCGGCGCGACGCCCCTGCAAATCTGCGAGTGCCCGCCGGGCGTCCACCAGATCAGCCCGTAGTTGTTGGAGCTGCTGCTTGTCGCTGCGCTGTTCGGCAAGGACGCTCTGGAGAAGGGCACGCACATCGTCAGCTTCGGCGTTCGACGACGCTTCAGAACCGGGCAGTTTGTCCATGGGCGGCTCGGTCGACCGCTCACTCAACTCGGCGGGTTGGTCTCCGAATACTGCTGTGACCAGCTCCGCATCGAGCACATTCGGCAATCCCCGTGGTGAACGGCAGCAACGTCGTCACTGGCGTCAACCAGTTGTTCCGTGGCTCGTTGTCGCCGACCTATCCGCACAGCAAGACCTTTCACAAGCCCCATGTGCGAGCCAGCTCTATGAGCAGAACGGACGGCAGTGGGGGCACCATCAAACGTGTGGTGACGCTAGCAACTGCTACTCATCACCGCCATATGGGTCGTTGGTCAGCGCGCCATCCACGGCCACCTACAATGGCACCTCAATACGCTCTCTGGTCGAAGGCATTCTCGACCTCCCCACCGAAGAGATGAACCATGCCCCACGGAACTGTCACCCCCGAACCGCCCGATCTGATCGATGACCGCTTTGAGGTACTCGAGCTCCTCGCCGTTGGCGGGTTCGCCCGCGTCTATTTGGCGCAAGACCGAACGACCGACCACACCGTCGCGATCAAATGGCTGGCGCTGCCTCCGAAAAACGGCCCCTGATTCGGATGAAGATTGGAGCTCGCGTTTTGAGCGGGAATGCAAACTCCAGCGTGTGGCGTCGGGGGTCTCGGGCGTACCCGCCTATTTGGGACACAGCGTGTCCTCGTCCGAACGCCCGTGGTTGGCGCTTGAATTCATCAATGGCCCATCGCTGCATGAACGGGTCGTCGGCAACCGGCGCAGGATGAATGACCGAGACGTGGCGGTGTTCTCCCACCAGCTCTTCACGACTCTTTCGGCGATTCACAAACGCGGTGTCGTACACCGAGATCTTCACCCGGCAAACATTCTCTTGGGTCCGGGGATCGGCCCCTATCTGGTCGACTTCGGGATCAGCTTTCACGAACAGGCCGACCGCATCACCAAGACGGCTTTGAACATCGGGTCCCTCGGCTACCGATCGCCCGAGCGGATCAGAGCGACGCGGTCGCATCAGCGTGCGAGCCACGTTCAGCGACAACGCTTTTTGAACAAGAGACCAAGGCACCGGTTGACTGGTGGGCGTTTGGCTGTGTGGTCGCATTCTCGGTGCTCGGGTTCGACATTTTTGCCAGCGAAGAAGAAGCGCTTCGGCACAGCCGCGGCTCGATGGGTTGCCATCGAACCTCCGCGATGTGGTGGACACGTGTTTGCGACGCAACCCTCCAGCCACCGAAACCGAGATCCAGCAGGCCCTGCCTCCCGACGCTCAACGGCTTCTGCAGGACGCGCTCTCGGCGCTGGACCCGCGTCAGCCAGCGGTGGCGTGTCGAACCCCCTCAAGCCGGTAAGGCGTCGCTCGGATCGAGGTCGGGACGAGGGCCGGGCAAGAAGCGCCGGAGCCCTTCGGTTCCTCCGGTTCGCTCTGTCTAACCCGCGCGCCCGATCAGAGACGGCCGAGTTGGGCACGGAAGCTGCACCGATCGAGGAATACGCCGACGGTCATGCCACCGACGAACGCGCCGCCGCGGACCACAACCTTCCGCCAGAAAGACCGCCGATTCCGCGATCGTCACGGCAACGCGGCGAGGTTGCTTCGCCGCCGCCCGTCCGACCCTCAGCCATCGAGTCGATGCCCAGCGACGTGGCCCGCATCGAAAGTGCTGGTGTCCTGAGTGACAGCCGCGAGGTAGGCCAAACGCCACAAGGGCTGGCCAAACGACACAGCCCGTCCTCCGATCGACCCGGGGGCCGCCAGCGACTCCGTCCCCACGAACTCCCCCGCTGGCCGATCGGACCCGCTACCAAGCAACGGGGAGGCGCACCTCGGGCCTGCAGGAGCGGGGGAGCCCGGGCCCCGGACGCAGGTCGGGTGCCCCTCCTGTGAGCGGTCGTCCAGGTTGGGACGACACGCCCGCAGCCGAACCACCGGTTCGTGATGTCCGCGACCGGCGCAAGATCATGCCAAACATTCCGCCACCCCCGTCTCTCGTTCGCAGCGCCCCGGGCAACACTCCACACCTTCCCAACCACGGGGAGCGCTTCCAACGCCTCAGGGTGCTCAGTCGCCCCAACAGCCCGCTGGACCGCCTTCGCAACACGGCGTCGGGCACCAGCATCATCAACCGGATGGCCCCCGACCGGGTGGCCCCAACCAGGTCAATATCAGGGTGCTTACGGACAAAATCCCCCACAACCTCAGGCGCCGACGCCGTCTTGCAACATCCCTCGCCAGCCCCTACGCACTATGCAGCCTCGCCGGTGCCACCGCACTATGCAGCCCGGCGGCTCCCCACCCCGCAGCCAGCCACGCCACCAGGCGCCCCTGCGACGAGTTTCCAAGCGCCTCCACCCAACCGAGTGCCTGCCCCCAACCCAGCGGGAGGGAACCCGGCTTCACAACAGGCTCCACAAGCCCCGACCACGTCGTATGCGCCTGCACTGCCCTCACACACACCGCCGCCGCCTCATGCTGGCGACGTGAAGCTGCGTTATCCGGCACCCAGACCTCGCCGAGCGGCCAGGACTTCGGCCATTCCGCCACCGCCGGTATCCGGTCCAATGGGGTCGGAGACCAGACCCCTGAGCTTTAACGATGCGTCCCAAACCACCGATCTCGAAGCCTTCCGGCTTCAGGATTCTGGGCACCCGCAGCCGACGAAACCGCGATCGGGCGACGAGGCGATGACCCAACAAATGAGGCATCGGTTCACCGAGGCGCCCCTGTTACCAAATCCCAAGTGTTCCAGACCCGCGACTCCGAACGGGCGGTGCGCAGCGCAAGCGAGCCGAGCCAGCAGCCCGTTCAACGGACCGAACCGGAGGGCGCTCCGAAACCCCGGCGCGGCCTGGACCGACCGACCATCGGCCCGCCAACAGCAAGCCGGGACGCGACCAGCAACCCGGGCTCTCGGCACCCAACATGGGTGGCCCGACGGACCAAACGGCAACCGGCGCTGATCGACGAGATGCCCACGAACCAGCGGGTCGCACCTCAGGCCCCCAGGCACCCCGACACGCACACTGGTCCAGGTCAGACCAAAAGCCCCGCGGCTCACCACGGCGAGATGGACGGCGCCACAGCGGCACCTGACAGAGTCGCAAACGAGCAGGGCGATGCACCTGCCGTGCTCGATGCTGGCGAGTCGCCCGAGCCATGGGTCGACAACGTCGAGCAGGCCTTCGACCAGATTCTGCAAACCGACGTCGAGGCACCGGCGTCCCAGCGGTCTGGGCGCCGTCGCAAGGGCCGCTCGAAACGCCGGTCCCGCAAGAAGCAAAGCCAAGCTGCGCGTAGAGACGGATCGCCGGAGCCCTCCAGAGCAAGAGACGCCGCGCCCGAGATAGCGGCGGACAGCTTCGTGATCCAGATCGACCAGACGAACACCGAAGGCGACCCCGGCGATGCGACCAGCACCGGCGAAACAACCAGCCCGGTTGACCGCTCTGTTGACCCAGGACCGACAACACTCCCAGCCCCAGAGGACCACACCGCGAGCAACATCGACCTTGCTGAAGAAGCCTCGGCACAAAGCGATCGCTCCGCTGACCCTGCCGCCGACGGCACGGCTATCAGCGAGTCCGCCGCGGAAAGCAACGAGACCGGTAGGAGGGGCTCACAAAGCGGTGAGATCGCCATAGATGCGCTCGATCTGGCGATCGACCAAGAACCCGCAGATGCTGCGGACCAGGCCGAACGGCAGGGGGATGAGGCAGCGGCGAAGGTACCGAGAGCGACTCGCCGACGCCACAAGGCCGATCAGCGGCTCACCCAGCGATTCGACAAAGCCGACATCGTGATCGACGGGTTGGGCGGATCCGACGCGCCGCCAGCCGACGGGGGCGGGTCGGAGTCGTCGCGCAGCGCACCAACCCCAGCGACGGCTGGCAAAGCGACCAAGGTGGCCACTAGCGACTCACGCCCTGACAAGGAGAGTGCTTCGACCACCGGCGCCCAACGAGCTCGACGCAAACCCGTCGCAAAGATCTTCGGCATCGCGGCAGTGGTCGGTCTGCTCGCGGCCGGCGGCTTCTACCTCATCGGGGAAGGCGGCGACTCAGCGGCGGACGTCGCCGCTGAGGAGGCACAGGACCGGTCAGCCAACGCTCAGGGTGCAACAACCGGCGACGACGGAGACGCGAGCGAGCCTCCCGCACCCGGAATCGACATCTCCGCTGCGCGCTTTCAGACCCCGGCGGGAATCGTGACCGACGGTTCGGTCGTCTATGTCAGCGATCGCAAAGCACATGTGATCTGGAGGATGGACCTGGAAACGCACAAGGCGTCGATGCTCGCTGGCACCGGTACCGCCGGCGATTCGGGTGATGGCGGGTCAGCAACTGAAGCACAGCTCGTCGCACCGGGCAGCTTGTACTTGGCGGATGAGATCCTTTATGTCGCTGACTCCGATGCCGGTCGCGTTTCGCTCTATCGACCTGGATTCAGGCGAGATACGAACGGTGGCGGGCAACGGGGTTGAGGGCGATGCTGGCGACGGACTGAAGGCAACACAGGCATCGCTGTCACCCTGGCATGTTGCAGTCGGCGACGACTGGATCTTCATCAGCGACGTGCCTCATAAACGCGCGTTCGAAGGGTCAGCTTGACCACCGGCGAGATCGAGGCGTTCTCGCTGTCGGTCGGCGGAGCGGAGTCGACGATCGGCTGGCCAGGCGCCCTCGCGGCCGTCGACACCAAGCTCTACATCGCCGACCCCGGCAACGACCAAGTGCTCGTGGTCGACCAGGACACCGGCGAGGTCGTCAGCGCGCACGCGTTGAGGGACGACGCCGGGGATCAGGTCACCCCGTGGGCGCTGACTGCTCACGACGGGACGATCTATGTGAGCGACGCGTTGGATGGGCGCATCTATGCGCTGACCGGCAATGTCAGCGAGCCGATCGACCTCGGCGACCAAGAGGTCGACATGCTCGATGTGCGACCCGCAGCGCTTGCCGTGATGGGCGACGATCTGTTGGTCACCGATGGAGCGTCACCGCAGATTTTCAGTATCAGCCTCGAGACAGGCGAGGTCACCAACCTTGTGGGATGAAACTCCGCCGAGTCCGCCGCCACGTTTCCGCCTGCCCCTACTGATCATTGGAGGATTAGCGGTAGTCGCGCTCGGCCTCGTCGTCGGTTGGCAGGTTGCAACGCTGTCAAGTGAGTCCGACCGTGAGGTGGCGACGGCAAAGTTCGTGGTCTCGACGACGACAACCCGGCAGGCTCCGACGACCACCGAGCCGACCGAACCGCCAGTCGAGACACCGACGACGGTGTTGGTGTCGCGGACGAGTCAATCGATTCTGACCCAGCCGCCCTCCACCCAGCCGCCCGCGACACAGTCCGCTGGTTCGTCGAGCGATCCCCGAAGTAGCCGTTCGAGCGATGACTTTTGTGGCGCCCCAAACGGCTGGTCGCAGTGGGTTCAACAGCTGTACGCCGTGTACCTGCCTTGTGACGCTATTCCCATCCCGCCGATTACCGATACCCCAGCGCATCGCAGGGTGTTGTCACAGAATGAGACAGTGCGCCAATACAACCCCGACGAGGACAGCTTCACGTATAGATCGGGATGGGAACTCGACGGTCACGTGATCGTGATCGAGTACACACCTGACAGCGGCGAATCGACAACACCGATCCAACTCGCTAACGAGATGGCCGAAATCCGCAACGGTGGCGTCGATCTCGGCCCCCGAGAAACCGTAATCAGCGGTCACGACGCAGCGTGGTTCGCTGTTTATGAAGACGATGGCGAGGTCATGGTGGCGATGTATTGGCGCACGCGCGGCGACTACTTCGCGATCACCGTGAGGACTACTTCGGTCGGTCAGTCGGACCAGCTCGCTCGTGACATAGCAGAGTCCATCGATTTCTGAACAGCTCCCAGCAACGGGGGATGCAGGGATCGCATCGTTGATCGAGTTGGATGCTTTGAGGGCGAGTGAGGGGCTTAGAGGGCGCCCTGAGATGCGAGGAATCCTGCACCGACCGCCACCAAAAAGATGATGAGGAAGGCGACGATGGTGATCAACTTCCGCAGGTTCCCCGAGCCGGGGGAAGCCGAAGAGGGCTGTGAGATCGTCGGCGGCGAACTCGTCTGACCCGATGCGGATGCCGACCCTGCGGCCGACCCGCTGGGCACGGGCGCGACGGCCCCGGTTTTGGGGGCTTCTTGCCCGTTGCTTGGGCCACCGTCGGCAGGCCGGTCCCGACGGCAGCGGCGCCGCCCCTCCGGCCGCGGCACCGACCAGTGCGGGGGCCGGACCTGCTTCGCGCCGGTTGGCGATCGCCAAACCTGAGGTTGGGTCACGCAACTCTCGCAACGACCGGTCGAGTAGGTCAGACCATTCGCCAAATGTCGGACGTGAATGTTCTTTCGACAGACTTCGCCCGATAGCGGTGCTCAGTTCACTGGAGATCTTCGGGGTCGCGGGCACGGTGAACGACGGAGCGTCCGGCGCGACGTGGCTGCGAATGCGGTAGTAGCAGCGCAACACCGACAACCCCATCGCATAACGGTCGCTCGCCCCGTCCGCATACGGCACTTCACCGCGGGTGACCCGCGGATCGGTCCAGTGCGGTGTGCTCACCCGAGGCAGCGCTGGCTGTTGGTAGGCGAGGCCTGCACCGTCGCAGTCCAAGACGTAGATGTCTTGAGAGTCAGACCACAAGATGTTGGCGTGCGAAATGTCGCCATGAACGATGTTGTAGCGCTCGAAGAAGGCCAAGGTCTCGGCAAAGTTGCGCAGAATCTCGACTCGTTGAGCAAGGTTGGGCAGGCCTATCCCCAGCTTTTCTGACCGTGACGCCATATAGAGAAACTGCAGTTCGCGCAGCTTTTCGTTGCCCGATTTGAGGCGAACCGTGAACTTTGCGGGCGCCAGGGGCAACACGACGCCAGTGATGGCAGCACCTTCTCGAACGGTCGAAATGGGCCATGCAGCCCGGGCATCCAAAAACTGGCGTTCCGAGTCGCTGATGGTGGACCGGCGAAATGTGACCAACTGGTCGAGCGCTGCGGGAGAAATCGTGAGGCCAGCGTGGTAACGCTTATAGACCAGTCCGCTGTGGTTGGTGAGCTTGAAGACGGTGGCCTGACCACCTGCGCCGAGCTCGTCACCGATGGGGCCGAGGTCGTTGGTGTAGACGGTGGGGGCAAGAACGTCCATTTAGCACTCTCGCTCGAAGATGCGACGGATTCGGTCCAGGTTCATATCATCCCCACCACAGACCGATGGCGGTGCGGTCGTCATGCGCGCCGCGCTCACGGAACCCCAGAATCCTCATGAAGTCGAGGGTCCGGGGCGGCTGAGCTAGCGCCGTCAACAGCTCGCGGCTGGCGGCACCGTCACGCTCAAGGACGGTCGAGAGCCCGTCGGACATGAGTAACACGGGAGCGTTGACTACCGGTTTGTCCCAGATCCTCCTGGCCGCCTTCGGATTGTTGCTCGGGATCACGTCGGTCGCGGTCGAGACCAGGGTCCCGTCGTCACCACCGCTGCCAAAGATGTCGTGCCAGCAACCGTCGACGCCGATCATCACGGTCGGGTCACCGACTCGAAACGCAAAGAAGGTTGCGTCTTCGACCCGGCCGATCAGGCTGACGAAGGTCGTCGAATACAACTCTGGGGTGTCGTCACCAACCAGGATGCCCGCGGTCTTCATGATCTGCTGGGATACCTTCGCTGCGACGTCTGTGGGCTCGATGTCCCAGTTGCGGTGTTCTTCGTAGTGGGCGATCAAGCGCCGGGTGACGAAGCGGCTCGCCCAATACGCACCCATATGAGAGAAGCGTGCCTGAGCGGCTCCCAATCCGTCTGCGACGGTAGCGACAACAAACTGTTCGTCGTCGGTCCTGGCAAACGCGTAGTCGTCTTCACGAGCGATTCCTGAATGCTGATGGTTGGCGCCGATATGGGAAGCGGCCCTCAGCGATAGTCGCCCCACCTCGGCACCGTCGAACTGCCTGGCTGGCACAAACGGAAAGGTTTGAGAACCCATCTGGTCATTGATCTTTCCGGGTGTTCCCGAGAAAACCGGGTACTCCGGTTCGGTCCCCGCAAGCTCGTCTGCGAGTCCGCCCAGCGAACCGGCAACACCCGCGTCGGGGCGTTGTGCGGGCAGCGCTGGCTCTTGCATACGTCGAGCGCCGGAACGTGGCGTTGGATTGGTTAACTCGCCACCCCCGACGGGTGCGGCATCTGGCGGAAGCATCTGCCCGGTCCTGCGACGGCCGTCGCTCGGAAGTGGTTGGCGCACGAACGGGTCGCGACGCGACCCGCCCCCGTTTGGGCCACCGGATTCGAAACTGGTCGCCAGTTCAACATGTCGGTACCTGCAATCAAAAAGAGGAGGACGAGCAGCCAAAACCCAATCGCTACGTACGCGAGCACCGAGGAGCCACCTGGAGAGCCGGACCCGGAGGTGTTGCCCGGAAAAGCCGCCAACGCGGCGAGCGGTACGAACAACGGCAGGGTGGAGGCGATGGCTGCTATCGGGTGCGGCGAACCGTTCGGGCCCGCTCGTCGGCCGAAGAGCGCTTCGGCGCCGACTGCCACCACCACGACCGCGATTCCGGCTCCGACGACCCAACGGGTTGCGGAGTTGCTGGAGCCGGTATTGCTTAATGCGAACAGGACAACCGACGTCAGAGCACCCAGGCAGCTGACGAGCAGCGCCGCGAGCCGATTGCGCGGCGAGTCCGAAAATTGCCCAGAGGACGAACGTGGCGATGGCACACAGTGCGATCCAACTGGGGTCAAGCGATAGGTCATCAACGGGCATAATGCGCAACCTGTTGGGCGGTCGTGGAGGTCCCGAAGGCGCCCAGGGCCGTTCGGAATGCGCCAACGTACCAGACTCCACTTTGAGACCCAAACAACGATGCGAATGCTGTATTTGATGCGCATGGGGCTGACGCAGCCGAGGTTTTGCGAACTATCGCATGCGCCGTCGACCTGATTTTGTCACGACGTTGGCGCGGGCTTTGCGTTCTTGGTACCGTTCCGCCGCCAATAGTTTTGAGACATCCCCACCGTCTTCTTCTTTGTCCTCAGGACAGCCAGAGTGCGGCTTTGGGGACAATCAGGAGGACAGCACGTGAGTCAACGCGATCAGGCCAAAGCGCTCATGCTCGGCGGGGCACTCGTCTATGCACTTGCGATGTTTCTGCCCTGGCTTAAGAATTCCGACTATGACGTCAGCCTCAATGGCTTCAAGACGGGAGACGGACCCGCCATCGGGCTGCTTGCGTGCATCGCCGTCGCGGTCATCGTGCTGGTTCGAGACTTCGGGATGGTGCAGGTTCGCCCAGGCTGGGGCGGCAGTTCGCTTCCAGCGATCGTGGTGCTTGCCGCCGGTTTAGCTCTCGGAGTGGTCGCCATTCGCCTGGGAGTCGGGGCAGACAACGATCTAGACCGCGGCATCGGCATCTTCATCGCCTTCATCGGCGCCGGGGCACAGTTCGGCGGTGCGGTCCTCTACGGGTTCGCCACAACGAGCCGGGATTCAGCGCCGCTGCCCCCGCCCCAGTACGGCAACAACCCGTACCCTGGACAGCCAGGCGCACCAGGTCAGGCACCACCCCTGGGTGGCAGCCACCCCGGGTGGACAACCTCCCTACGGTGCACCTCAGGGTTATCAGGCCGGGCCCTACCCAAATGCCCCGCAGGGCAATCTTCCCGCCGGGCCCACAGGGCGGCCCGGGGTGTGGCCCCGCCCCCGCCGCCTGGCTCTCAGCCCGGCCCGGGCGATCATTTTGGGCCTCAGGGCCACTAAGGCCAGCCAGATCGGTTGATGATCGGCGGCATTTCGGCCCAAAGCAGAGGGATGCACGTGGACAGCTACCCGATTTTTCCTTTCTATGTCGTAATCGATGTGTCGGTGTCGATGCAGTCCTATATCGGGGCTTTGAATGCCGAGCTACCCGCTCTGCAGGTTGCGGTTCAAGAAGACCCCATCGTCGGAGACATTGCCCGATTCGGCATTATTGCTTTTTCGGATGAGGCCGAGATGCTTCTTCCGCTGTCCGACCTGTTAGAGGTGTCGCATATGCCGACACTCCAGCCGGTGGGTGGCACCAACTATGCCGCTGCGTTCGAACTGCTCTATCAGGCGATCCCCACGACGTGCAGTGGTTCAAACAGCACGGCATGCAGGTGTATCGACCCGCAGTGTTCTTCATCTCCGATGGACAGCCGACCGTTGGCGGCTGGGAGCAGTGGCACGCTGCGTTGACCGGCCCTCAGTTTCCGCTGCGACCCAACATCGTGGCGTTCGGCTTCGGCCAGGCTCAGAGGCGACCATCGCTCGGGTGGCGACGTTCAAAGGCATACGCAGCGGATCGTGGCGAGAACCCTCGAACGGTGCTCAGCCACATCGCATCCGGAGCTGACCCGGTCGATCTTGACGTCGTCCCAGCGTGCATCGGCAGGCCAAGCGTCGCTGTCGATGCCCAACAACATCCAGGGCATGCACGAGATCGCCATCGATATCCTATGAGCTACCCACCCCCACCGTCTCAGCCCCCGCACCCAGCCCACCTACGTCGGCGCCATCGTCATCGTCTTCGCGGTCGCGCTCCTGCTCATCGCCGCCGTCGCCGTTTCGTCCAGAACAGCGATAACGACGGCGACCACGCCACGCCAGGCCGATTCGCAGCCATCGACGGCCGCAAGTGGCTAGCCAATTCCGGCGCGACCAGAAATCCTCAACGACGAGTTCGTCGACCGCCACCTCCGGCACCGGCGTAAGAATGTCGACGACCACGAGTTGAGGATGCCGTGCTGCGAGCTCAGGAACACGCCGACAACGCCCTCACAGCACGTCACACGCAGATACACAAGCCGAAACCGAAGCTCAACACCGCCATCGAAACAACCCAAAAACAACAACGACGATCACCCGGCGCAGCAAACACAGCACTCAACACAGCACTCCAAACAGTCCACCACCGCACAAGAGCCAAAACAACGCCGTGTTCGCCCGACTCACCGGCGCTGACACCAACCCCTACTTCACCAACACCGCAACGACTGCTACCACAACAACCCATGTCAACACGCCGCAGCAGCCAGAACAGCCAGAACAACAGACGACAACACAACCAACTGCGACACCCCGCCTGCCCAGCCAAAACCCTCGCAGAAACCGCAGCCAACATCGCCGCCAAAGCATCCTTCACACAACAAGCCCAACAGTTCGCCGACCAAGCCAACACCCAAACCGCAGAACGCCGCCCAAACAGCAGAACAAGCAGCAACCGCCTGTTGAAGCCGAAGCCAAGCCGAAGCCGCCGCCGAAGCCGCCGAAAGCCGCCGCCGCCGAAGCCGAAGCCGAAGCCGAAGAAGCCGAAGCCGAAGCAAAGGCCCAAGCCGAAAGAGACACGAAGCGCGAGAAAGCCGAAGCGAGACAGAAAGCCGAAGCCGCCTTCGAAGCCGAGAAAGCCGAAGCCGAGAAAGCCCAAGCCGAGATCGAACAGGCAACAACACAGGCACCGACGCCCAAAGCGCCCTCAACCGAGCCCAACAACGCGACCAAACCACCCGAAGCAGAAACCGCAGCACAACAAGCAGAAAACGCAGCAAACAAGCAGACAACGCAGCACAACACACCAGAAACCGCAGCCCAGGAACAGAAGCAGCCACAGCCGAACAAGCAGCAGCATCTCTGAGGGCCAGAACGACAGTCCCTCAGTGTAAGAAAGCAGCCACAGAACCCGGTTACAGGTGCGCCCTGGGCCGCTCAAACCAAACCCTGAAAACCCCAGCAATCAACCCGTCACAGGTTGACCGTCATTCGACTTGTCGCGGGTCTCGACGGGGTTCGAACATGATTGCTGTGCTTGCTTTGCCAGTTGCGGAGGTTTGACATCATCGTTCTGTCAACACAGCAAAGGGAATCCACATGACACGGCGAGCGCACCACACCGGTGCCAACCAGTTCAATGCCCGGATTTTGTGGCGTCCCGTTTTGAATTGAGGTCAGAACGTCCAGCCAGAGGGCCTGGAGGGAGCAGACGTCCATCAGCCCTGCCCCACTCTCAGTCCAGAGTCGGCACAGGACTTTGCCGTTCAACGGATCTGACCAGGCTGGCGAGTGCACCTGCACCAGGACGCTTCGTCGCCACGTCATGGAAGAAGCATTCAGGGCGTCCTTCCGCCCATTCGGGACCTGATCACAAACTTGCTCGTCAACGCACCGGATCGACAGCACGAACCCGATTCAGGTGGAACCTGGCCGCCACGGTCACTCCTGGGAAACTTGGACCGTCAACCCGGCGAAGACGCTTCGGTTGAACCGTTCCCGTGCTGTTCCGACGGCAGAGCCAGGCAAGATTTGGGACCCTCATTCGCACACCAGATTGCGCCAGCGTCCTCAGCTTCCTTGCAGCGTCCACCTCTGGCCAACCGCAGGACCAACGAGATTGTCTACCCAGCGACCATGCTGCGCTCCTGCGCCGCCCGACCCCGGCGAGACTTTTGACACAGGGGTACCGTTGGATTCCGGCGTCCATCTGTTGGCTGGTGGCCTGACCGACCAGAGCATGGGTCGGTGGGACAGCGTGTGGTCAACAGATCCGACTCAGACACGGCAGTGCTCCAGCCTCGAACTCGACGATCTCGAGCCGATGCAAGCCCTCAGTAGCTGCCAATCAACGACCGACGGCCACAGCGGTCCGTCTATTCGACAGACGGCGACTGAGTCGCGCTGCGAGCTGAAAGAACAGGCTGACAACGCCCACGCCAGCAATGCACTAACAGCAACGTCACTCGCAGAGACAGAAGCCGAAACCGAACTCAGCACCGCCATCGAAACCCTCAAAAGCACCAACGACGACGCGATCGGCGCAGCAAACACAGCACTCAACGAAGCACTCAACGCCGTCACAGTCCGCACAAAGCCACCAACCACGCCGTGTTCGCCCGACTCACCGGCGCTGAACACCAACCCTACAAACAGCAACCCGACTGCTACCAGAACAAACCCATGTCAACACGCAGCCGCAGCCAGAACAACAGCCAGCCAGCAGACCAACTGCACCAACCAAGCCACCATCGAATGTAAAGCCAAAACCCTCGCAGAAACCGCAGCCAACATCGCCGCCAAAGCATCCTTCACCCAACAAGCCCAACAGTTCGCCGACCGAAGCCGACACCCAAACCGCTAAGACGCCGCAACAAACACAGAACAAGCACCAACCGCCCAAGAAGCAGCAACAGCAGCAGCCAAACAAGCCGAAGCCGAGAAAGCCGAAAAAGCCGAAGCCGAGAAAGCCGAAGCCGAAGCCGAAAAAGCCGAAGCCGAGAAAGCCGAAGCCGAGAAAGCCGAAGCCGAGAAAGCCGAAGCCGAGAAAGCCGAAGCCGAAGAAAGCCCAAAACCAAAGAGACACAAGCCGAGATCAACGCAGCGAGGACAACGCACAACAAGCCGCCTTCACAAAAGCCCAAAGCTTCGAACAAGACATCCCCGCCGTCGCAAAGAACACACCACCGACGCCCAAAGCGCCCTCAACCGAGCCAACAACGCAACCACACACCACAAGAAGCAGAAACCACAGCACAACAAGCAGAAACCGCAGCAGCAGCAAGCAGAAAGCAGCAGCAACATGGCCGCCGACCATTGCTTTAAACAAGCGAAGCGGACCCAGTTGATGTTCTGTCGGCAGTGTGAAGCGAGGCTGGTGGAGGGAGCGGCGCAGTGAGGGTTGCGGAGCTTGCCACAGGGCGGCCGCAGGCCATCGGGCCCGCCGAAGGTGGTGCTCGATCGACTCGGTCAGCCGGGGAGCGCACTCCGGTGGAAGCTTGGCAGCCTGGCGACGAAACAGGAACAAGAATCGGACGCTGATACTCAAGCGGACGTCTCAGCCGGTCACGGCACCTTGGCCGCATCCCCAATCCCACGCCCGTTTCAGATGGTCGCGAACCCCCTCAACAAGGCCTGCGCCTCAACGGCGATCCCAAGAGGATCGGGCACGACGGCACCTACGCACCAGCCGGGTATGGCCCCGCCTGGATTTGAGCCTGCCGGGCACGAACCGACTGGTTTTGGGCCAGCTGGATACGAACCGACTGGTTACGGGCCTGCTGGGCCACGAACCAGCTGGATATGGGCCCGGAGACCCACGCCACGAAGGCTACCCGCAAGCTGTAAACCCATCCGGCACAGGGCGCTCGGCAGCAGGCCCCAACCCGCACGATGGTCCACCCCCCTCAGCCGCCTGGGCCAGGCAAGGGTTTCTGCCGCCGAGCACTCAACCGCAGCACGGCCACCCGCCGTGGCCGCCAGATTTTTCGGCCAGATGCCAGCCCACCCCAGGGTTACCCAGCCCAGGGCCACCCTCAACCTGCCGGATCCACGCACGGGCCACCCCCAGCGGGCTATCCACCACAGGGTTACCCAAGGGCGGGCTACCCACCCCAGGCATACACGCCGCCATCGGTTCCCCACCCAGGCGTATCCACCCCAGGCAACCGCCAGGGATCCCCCCCAGGCCTACCCACAGGCGACCGATCCACAGGGGATTACACCACAGGCGGATTACCCACGTAGCCGCAGGTTACCCACAGGCGGGCTACCCTCCGCAGGGCTATCCCGGGCGCGGCGCACCCCCAAACCCGGCCGCTGCGCACACGACGCGATGGCAGACGAAGCAAAAAGCCGATGTTCATTGGCGTTGTGGTGGTCATCGCCCTGTTCGCAGGAGGATCGGCGTCAAGCAGTTTGTTCTTGATCGTGACAGCGGATCACCGGGCCGAGGCACCTCGGTCGCCGATCGAACCGTCGGTACCTGGGATAAGAAGGAAGCACCAGAAGGCGCGACCGTCGCAGTCGTCGGCGATGGGCTCTACCTACAGGTTGACCGCGTGCTGACCCCCCTCAACCTTGACGTCGTGCCCGGCACCAACCCTGTGGCCACCGACGACGGCGCACTCGTGTTCATGACCCCTCGCAACACCACCGTTACCCCACCGGAGGGTCGTTACTCAACAGGAAGACCGCCGTCTCCGGAGACCGGTGGTGCCGCAGACCCACAGAACGTCAACGATGTCGCCCTGCTCGCCGATGAACTTCAAACCATTTGGAAGGCGGACGAAGGCATCGAGCCCGCGCGAATCCATGATGTGACGCTCGTCGGCGACGACTACCACATCATTTTGGAAACCACGTGGAGTCGGCGGCCAACGGCGAACATGAAAACCTCGGCTATGTCGACGGCGGCATCGAGTACGGCAACACGGTGATGGACATCAACGCCACAACCGGTCAACAGACCGAACTATTCGAATACGTCCCCGACGACAGTTGGGTGAGTTCAGCCATCCGCTCCGAGGACTTCGTCGTGGTCGCCTGGGCATCTCAAAGCCAGAACCCAGCGCTGCAGGTCTACGACGGCGACTCCGGAAGCATCCTGATCGACGATCTCGTCAGTCTTGACCAGAGTGATCAAGGCAACCAGGCCCTTCTCCGCATCGATTCGACCGCCGACGAACTCATCATGTTTCGCAGTCCCGACGCCGACGAGGCCGGCGGGACACTGAACCGATACCCACTGACGCACGACCAGAACATCGCAAACTTCGACGACGGAACCAGCAGAAAGATAGGCCTGCCTGAAGGTGGACTACCCCGATTCGACCTCAGAGTTGTCGATGGTGACGCCTGGTTATCGATCAGCGAACGCAGGCGCTTCGGGCCAGCTCCTCAAAGTAGATGAGGAGGCGGCACGGCAGACTTCGTCGACTCGATCGATGCAGCGTCCCTCATCCCGATCGGGGTCACGCCCAACACATCGGTTGCGCCGACTCACACCGTCGACTTCGACAACCAGCCCGCCTACTGCGGCCCGGCGCTTGAAGTCAGTCGCGGGCTAATGCGTGCGCAGGTTTCACATGATATCGATGAGAACGATGAGCTCTCGGAAGCCACAGGGCTAGACGCTGTCGACGAAGAAATGATGGCTTCAGTGAAAGCCGTCGTGGACGCCGAGCCGCCTGATCCCCTGGCCAAGCGCGCACAAGATCTCGACGACGCATTTGCCGAAAGTCTGCGGTTCATGGATGAATTCGACGCTGACCTGGCCGATATGAGCGAGGACGAAGCCCTTGCAGCATCATTTGAAGCCATGTTTGCCGCCGTTGGAGTCGAGAGCAAGCTCCTCTGGGCCTACATAGACTTCACCTTCGCTGCGCACAGCATGTGCGTTCGCTCCAACAGACGCTGCTGACCCGCTGGATGTGGCGTTTTGTACAGCACTCGCCGGTGACCCAAGCGCGTCGTTCGCGTCGTGGCTCCTCTCCTTCCAGACGGTCGTGGGTGTTGCATCGGCTTTTGAGAATCCGGCGACCGAGGAGGAGGCGATGGCTCTTTCGAGGATCGTTTTGATGCCACGGCTGCGATGTTCCAAGCCATGTCGAGAACTCTGGCCGAAGTAGCTGGCTTCGCTCCCGCAGAAGACGCTGACCTGATGACCTCCGTTGCCAGCGACCTAGGCATCGCAGGGGACGGCATGCTTGAAATTGATTTCGAAAGCGAAGCCGCCTTCGAAGATGAAGAGTCCGACGCGACTATGGCATTGAGCGCCTGACCGACCCCTACGGGGACGACTCGATACGGATGTCCGCGGCGTCTGAATGGGTCGTCGACACAGCCCTGACCAGATGTTCGAACTGAGCCAATCGGCCCTATCGAGAGTGGCTCACCGACGATGAGCAGCGACGAGCAGATGGGCGCGATCGACGGCGCCACTGACCCAGCTGATGAGTCGACTGAAGCGGTGACTGACGAGCTACTCCTGACTTCGCGGCCGCCCGCAGAAGTGCCGGTCGATCCATCGACGGGAGAGCAGTCGTTCGTGCTCAAGATTGCGGAACGGCCGTCGGTTCAGCCCCCGCCGACCTTGCCGCCTACGGGTCAACAACGTCCGACAACCGCCACCCCAATCGCCACTCCAACAACCGCCGCTCCGATACCAACCGACCCGACCAGGCCGACCGTCTCTACCGGCGCGCCGCCGAGCGCAGCTTTGCAGGACCACCCCTCACCCAGGCGCCGCTACACACGACGGCGACTTTTGAAACGCGGGGCGGTGGTAGCGGTCGGTGGACTCGCCGTCGGCTATTGGGGCATGCAGCTCCGAACGAAGGACGTCTTCGCCGGTCACGATGGGCCGATCAGTCGGGTCGCCTGGTCACCCGATGGTCGTCGGGTCGCTACGGCCGGCATGGACGGTTCGCTCCGCGTCTGGAACGCCAACGCCTTCTGGTTGGCACCGGACCGACGCAACCAGGTCGCCAAGCTGACACCGGGTCGAGGTGGCGGTTCGGTGAGAGACGTCGCATGGTCACCGGACGGGTCGCGCCTGGCGAGCGCCGACGCGGACGCCGTCAGAATCTGGGACCCAACGACTCAGCAGATGCTCACCACGTTGGCCGGCAACAAGGACTCCGTCAACGCGGTTGCATGGTCACATGACGGCGGATTGATCGCGTCTGCAGGCCAGGACACCAGCGTTCGAGCCTGGAAGGTCGCCACTGAGGAAGAGGTCATCGTCGGCTCTGAGCACGACGCTCCCGTCAGGGCGATCGCATGGAGCCCGAGCATTGTTCTATTGGCTTCACTCGACGCCAACGGCAACTCGCAGGTCTCCGACGTCTCGGGCCGCTCCGAACGCCACGGCATTTCGATCGAAGAATCACCAGGCCAGGACATCGTGTGGTCCCACGCAGGGCCACGCATCGCTACGTCGTATCAGGATGGAACGGTCCGCGTATGGGCCACCCGCGACTATGAGCTCGTCGCCGAAGCCGCCTGGCCTGTCGATGACGACGCACCACGGCCACCAGAAGATCGCGCAACATCGTTGAGCTGGGCGCCCAACGACTCGATGTTGGCGATGACCAGCTATCGGAGCATCCGGTTTTGGGACCCGCGGCTTTCCCCTGACGATTCTTTCCAAGTAGCGGTGTCAGACGCCTGGATCACATCGGGCGCCTGGTCGCCGGACGGCAAACGCTTTGCCAGCGGTGGGTCCAACGGGACCCTCCGACTCTGGTCATTGACCTACTGAGACCTGGGCTCCCAGCGGACGACGCCACACTTTGGAACGCCGGATGTCTCGCCACCTGGCGCAGGTCGTGCAGGAATCACGGTCGACATGACACAAGATCTGGCGACGTTGGCCTGGAGGCGATAGCTTTGACGCCGTTCAACCCCGCCTAAAACGCACGTTGTCATATCAAAGGAAACGCTGTGAGCTACCCGCCCCCACCGAACCCGAACGGCCCCTACGGCGCACAGCAGCCGCCATCAGGCCCACCGCCTGTGCAGTCATTCGGCCAACCAGCCCAGCCTGGGGGCTATCCACCCCAAACGCAGGGCCAGCCCCCGTACGGGCAATACGGCCAACCCCAATATCTTCAGCAGCCGCCGAGCGCCAGCACTAACGGCATGGCCATCGCGTCACTCGTGCTGGGGATCTTGTGGATGTGGTGGCTAGGATCGATTCTCGCCCTCATCTTCGGCTACACGGCAAAGAAGCAGATCGCTCAGTCTGGGGGGCTTCAGCAGGGCGGAGGGCTCGCCACCGCAGGCATCGTATTGGGCTGGATCGGCGTCGCTACTCTCTGCTTCTTCCTCTTGCTCGGGCTTGCTGCCTGATATGAGCGTCAATGCGCTCAACGGCTGATGCGGATGTTCTCGAAAGGGATACGACGTGAGCTTCACGCCCCCGAACAGCCCTGAGGGACCCTACGGGTCCGGCGCTGAGGGCCAGCAATGGCCCCAGCAACCGCCGTCTGGACCGCCGCCGGTGGAGTCCTTTGGCCAGCCCGGCAGGGCAACCCCGCAAACGTATGGCCAGAACCCCTACCCGCCATACGGCCAGCCCCAGTACCCCAACTACCCGCAGTATGCGTGGCAGCCGCCCAACCCAACCACCAATGGGATGGCCATCGCATCGCTGGTGCTCGGCATCCTGTGGCTCTACTGGATCGGCTCGGTCCTGGCAATCATCTTTGGCTACATGGCTCGCAGGCAGATCGCCGAGTCTGGTGGGCGCGAACAGGGCGGCGGGCTCGCCACGGCCGGAATCGTGCTTGGTTGGATCGGCGTCGGAGTTCTGGTTTTCATCTTCTTGGCCGTCGTCGTTGGCGGTGGGCTGCTGGCCGGGTCGGCCCTAGCAGTCCGTGGCAAAGTCCTCTCCGCTAGTCGCTTCTAACGCCCCTGTCCTGACATGGCCGTCGCGTCGCTTCGATCGACACCCGATCTTTTTCGGCGACGATTCTGGCCCAGGGGCCGCACCACGACCGTTGCGTCTCCCGGACCGGCGCGATGACCCGCCGCCGCCCCGAGTATCCAGCGGATCAGCGAAGACACGGCAACCATGTGGTGACCGCTGTGCTATTGGTGACGCTCATCGGACTTGGTGTTGGGTTCCTCCTGGCCCGCAACACCCGCGATCGGCCAGCGGTCAGCAAGGCGGCCGTCGCGACAACTTCCGAAATCGATTCCGCCTCTGGCAATGATGCATCTGCGGACCGGCGTGCCAAGAGCCCAACTCAGTCCATACCTCCTGACAGCGGGACCAGCACCACATCTGGCGCCAGGGTCGGCACACGGCCAGCGCCACCGACCACCGAGCCATGTGGCTATGCCGCAACACCCGCAAACGTCCAGTCCTACGTGGGCACTGAAGAAGAGGACGGTGTCGAGTTCAAAAGTTCCGGGTCGAGTTCACCAGTTGTTCGCCACCGTCGGACTATGTGCTCGAAACCGTCAGCAGTCGAGGTGCGCGGTTAGACGGCACCGAAGACGAAGGCGGCTGTGATGAGCAGGAGTTTCTTGCTCTCCCAGGGGGTCGACGACGGCAAGATTCAGAGCTGCATCATCAGCTCTGACGAGATCATGGAGACCTACCAGACCCTGACCATGTGTTTCCGGATTCACTCAAGCGACCACACCGCGACCTGGGGTCGATACTGCGCTACCTGGGACCACCCGTAACTCAGCAAGTTCCACCCGCTCCGGGCCTTCCGCTGGTCTCGACGCTCGGCGGCGAGATTGACGGGTTGCGTCCAACGACCATCTGAGCTAGAGAAGAGCGGCATGGATCGGGTTCCCCCACCGCCGCTGGTTGGCACAGGTCGGCTCAGGCCACCGGCTCAGGCTTTGAATTCCACGCATACGGCCCAGCCGTACCCAACACCGATCGCTCCAACCGCAGGTGTCCCCCATGCCGCGACCCTCGCACCGCAACAAGGCTGGCCTCCACAGAACACCAGCGCACCGGCAACGAACCCCCAGGCGATCCACAGCAACGTTGCCGGCCACCACAGCTTTGGGCCCCGCCGCCAGGCGCCAATTCAGCAGTGGCGCCCTCGGGTCGCACGTCCCCGCAACCGCCACGCACCATCGGTCAGCGCCGCTAGCCCATTTCAGGTCCCGGCACCAACGCCCCGCCGTACTTCAACCAGGCACCACATGGTTACCAGCCAGCAGCAGGCCATGCGCTGCCGCCAACTCATGTCCCGCCGCCCACTCATGTCCCGCCGCCCACCATGTCCCGCCGCCCCTCATGTCCCGCCGCCGTCACCTCGTACGGCACCCTGGACAGGGCAACCACGCCCTCGCTCCCCCTATGTTCTCGCTGCGCTCGTCGGCGGGGGCGCGGACCAGCGCCGGGCGTGCGACCGACGCCAGGCGCCACGCGAGCACCCGTCCGGATGTCGCCACGGTCCGCCACACCAACCTACGGGGTTCCCCCAGCGCCGTGCCGCCTCACCCGAACTGGGCGAACAACGCCTCGGCAGGTCCCGTCGGCTGCGGGGCAGCGGCAGCCAATCAGATAGCCCTTCCGGCTCAGAACATCCCAAGTGTTTTTGCTCGTCCCGGTCCACTTGCTGCGCGCCCCAACCGGGCAATCCTCAACTGGCGGGAACGCCGGGAAACCAACCCTCATTTGCCGGTCAAAGCGGTTCGCCGCCGTCGCCACTCGCTCAGACGACGAAGGTCAATTCGCCGGTCCGTGGAAACGCAGTCCTGTGGCAAGCACCCTCGTCGGCGACCCACCCCATCAACACGCCAGCCGTCAACGGGGCATCGCCCGCTGGGCCACAGGCCGCCCATTTCCAGCCCAACGGACAACCGCAGCCGTCGACCAAGTCAAGCAAGAAACCGCGACATCGCCGACGGATCATCCGCACCTTCGACGCCCTCTGCGTGTGGTCATGCGCTGTCATCTTCGTCATCGCGGCGCTCAACCACGACCCGGCTGGCACAGCGTCAAGTACTTCGTCGGATGCAAGTCCGCTCAGCATGTTCGTCGGGGCTGCGGTCCTCGCTCTCTACGGCGTGTACATCTTCGCAACCCGGTGGCCCTACGTCTTCTGGTACTGGATGTATGTGCTCCCGTTCTTCGGGGCCATTTTCTTAGTTGCCTACCTCAACCCCGGCACCTGAGCGCGCCGAACTGACAACGGCCCTTGCCATTGAGAAGTGGAATCCAGTGAAGCCATCCTCCGAGAGCCGCTCGGTGTGTGTCGGCTCACTGGCCTCGGGGGAATCAAATTCGATCTCGAAACCATCGAGCGGTCCATGCTTCGTCGACCTCACCGGCCGCTATCGCGAGGACGGCCTGCTCGGCTTCATCCACATCGGGAAGGTTCCGGGCCCCACGATCCACCGTTGAGATCAGTGAACAATACGAGAGCTGCCCCGACGAGACTTCGGTTTCGACGTCAACAACCTGCTTGCGCGGTTTGAAGAAGGGTCAAGCCGATTCACGACGCCGCGTCAGCTGACTTGCGAGGACACTGGGGGCACGAAGGTTGCCCGGTTCGTGAGACGAGCGGTCTGGCGACTCCGTTCGCTCCGCTGATGGCCCCGCGGGAGCAAACCATATGGGTTACCATATTGGTCATGGCGCGACGACAAGTTCTTGTACAACTCGACGATGAGCTAGTGGCTCGGCTCGATGCGCTCGCTTCCAAAACCGACACCAACCGATCCGAGCTCCTCCGGCGAGGCGCCCATGCCGTCCTGGCGGCCGAACAAACCGCTGCGGCCGACCGCGAACTCGTCGCCGCGTACACAACCAACCCCCCGGACCCCGACATCATCCTGTCCGCACGGCGCCTAGCAGCTGAAACCGTGCCCGAGTGGTAGCACGCAACGACATCTTCTGGGCCGACCTCGGCCCCCCAGCGGGTCGCCGACCTATGTGCATCTTGACTCGCGACGCCGCAATCCCGGTCTTGACGTCGGTTACCTGCGTCCCGATCTCACGCACCATCCGAAGCATCAAATCAGAGGTACTGCTCGGCCCCGAACACGGTCTGCCCGAACCTTGTGCCGCGCAGTGCGACAACATCGTCACCCTGCCCATCGGCTCTCTGGACAGCCGTCCGATTGGACGTCTGGACGACATCACCCGCGCTCAGCTCGATCAAGCGATCCGCTACGCCCTCGACATCGTCTATTGACGCCAACACCAAACGAGAACAGACCACGTCTTCGACGATCGGCCTCGTAGCGGGCCGACAGACACCTCGGCTGTCGAAACGTAGAACGGCCGCCTCTTCCTCGACCTTCCCGGACGAGAGCAGAGTTGGCAACTCAACGGTGCATCGATCTCAGGAGGTGCATTCCCGAGGAGCGGACCGCCCTGCCTTCCCAGTCCTTACCCGACCGCGATGTTGATGAGGGGCCAGAACGCAGCTTCGGAAATGATTCGAGTGCCGCGCTGACGAGCCTTGACAGCCTTCCCCGAGAGTGTGTCGGGATCAGCGACGACGAGAAGATCCAGATCGCGGGTGACCGACGCACGGACCTCCAGCCCCGCTTCGGCGGCAAGTCGCTGAGCGACCGCACGGGTGATCTGGCGGCCGTCGAGCGTGCTACGCAGAGTACCCGTGAAACATACGGACAGGCCCACGAGAGAGTCGAGGGTCGGTGCGGCCGCTGTCGGGACCGGCCGATGCCGTTGCGCGAGTTCGCGGTCGAGCAATGAGATCGGGAGCCCGAGGAGAGCGCTGACCCGCTCGACGTCAACCCGTTCGGCCGTGGTGACCACGCCATCAGCCTTTGCTGCCGCGACGAGGGTTCGCACATAGTCCTGGTGGGCCTGCTCGATGACGGATGGGGCCAGGCCCCACTCCTCGGCCGTCGCTGCTAAGACCTCGGCTTCGGCCTGCGTCAGGATTCGATCTTCAAGGGCTCGATCCAACAAGCCAAGGTACGCCGCAGTATTGGGATCGGTCGCACGGTCATCGAGTTGAGCAACGAGCCGCATCAGATACGCGGCCTGATCAGCCACGTGTTCCTGAGGAGCCCCTCGGTTCCTCTGCCGCCCAGACGGCGGGATTTGGGGAAGTCGATAACGTCTCAGACACACACAGTTGCGGTGGGGTTTCAGAGCGTGCGACGCCCGACCCCCGAAACGAGGTCGTCGCATGGCTTGATGTGGGAGCGTTGCATCGTCACGGCGCGGCACTCCCGTCCCGTTGGCGCCATATGTCACCCTCAATTTCAGGGGCCCTGTCAGCGGGCGGCCTCTACCATGGCGGGATGCGTGTTCGGCTACCTGCTGGCGGGCGGCCTGGTCGTGACGTCGACCTCCACGAAGGCCCGCTAGCACCCCTCCCCCCAACCAGACAGCGACCGCCACTGGCAGCGTATGAACGGCAAGCGCTGGCGATCATCGTCCTCGTTCTGGTCGGGTTCATCGTGCACGGCGTCGTCCACGATGTGGCGAGCACCGGGCAGTACGTGGTCACCATCATCCTGCTGGTCACCTTGGTTCTGGTCGTCCGAACCCGACCGATCCCCGAAGCGATCGTCTGGGCGGGCACCGCTGCCGCGATCGTGCACCTCAGCGGTGGGCTGATCCGAGTCGGCGACGGGGTCCTCTATAACGCATCGCTCGGCCCCGAAATCACCCAGTTCGACCACTTCGGCCATTCGCTCGGCACGCTCGTCGGAGCGCTGGTGATTTGGGAACTCGTCATCGGAGACGTTTACACGGCGACGGGTCGGCGCTCGCTGCTGACCGTCACGGTGCTGGCCGCGCTCGGCCTGGGAGCCCTCAACGAGACCATCGAATTCATCGCCACGCTCATACAAGACGGCAGCAACGTCGGCGGATACGAAAACACCGGATGGGACCTGGTCACCAACACGATCGCCGGCATCCTCGCTGGCCTCTTCATCGACCTCCGCCTCGCCCCTCCTCCACCCGACAACACCGAGGACACGAACGACCTGAAGCCGAACGACCTGAAGCCGACTGGCCACAACACCGACGACCCCGGCACATCAACAAACAGGACGACCGACAACAGCACTCCCCCGTCCAAGCAGTCGGCGCATCCGGGGCCGTCGTCTTGAAGAGAAACGCTGGCAGTGGCGACGGCCACGCGACGGGCGGCCGACACCGTGTGACGACGGGCAAGCGGGCTGGTCGCCTGACGACGAGGGTGGGCGTCGGCGCGGTGATACTCGCCGTCGCCATCCTCATCGCCAGCGCCTTCACCCCCGGATACGACCACCGTTACGACACCATCAGCCGGCTCGCCTCCCCCGGACAGCCCTGGGCATGGCTCGTGCGATCAGGTCTGGTCGTCTTCGGCGCGGCGACACTCAGCGCAGCCATCACTCCCCCACGCTCCGGAGCCAATCACCCTCGAGCAATCCGCAGACTGATCGCTCTGGCTGGCGCCGCGGCGATCGTCGCTGGGATCGCCCCAAAAGACCCTCCCGATGTGCCAGCAACGGCCATCAGCCAACTCCATGTCGCCGCCGCGGTCATCGGCGTCGCCGCCATCTTCACTGGCATGGTGCTGACCGCAGCGACAGGCCCCCAGCGTACCGACCGGCCCTGGTCAGCCGCAGCTGCTGCAGTCGTCGTGATCGCAGGCGCCGCCTTCCCCTTCGCCTGGGGCACCGCCGTCTACGGCATCCTCCAACGCGTCATCCTGCTTACCACCCTCGCCTGGCTGGTCAGAGCCGCCTACCGGCTCGACCGACCGAAGGCCTAAACCCGAGCCAGGTACTCCACGGATCGAGCCCGTTACTCCAGTAAATACCCCTCGGCGAGACGTGCTTACCAAGTCACGGACCCAGCTCCACGCTGCGGCGAACAGCGCCCTCAAAGGGGCCTTCGACCGTGCGGCGCCCTCGCGTAAAACATGCTTCTGCAAACGCTTTCTGCTCGAACGCTGCGAGAAGGTTCGCTCCACTGCAACGCCCCAACGGCGCTGGACTCGCAACACGGGGCAGCATGAAGACAGGACACCCCCGAAGGTTCCCGCCGATCCCGTGCTGCCGAGCTCGGGCGAGATTACGGCAATCGCGAACTATTCGATCGCTCGCCACCCCATTCACTACGCTTCAGCGCCGTGACTACACAGAACAACATAAAACGTACTTTGTGGTGGGTGCTCATCGGTCTACTCGCGGCAACCGTCGCGGCCGCATGCGGCGGCTCCAGCGACACGACCGAGACGGCCACCGCCAACGCAAGCAACACGACGACTCAGAACGGCCAACAGCCCACGACAACCGTCGACACCGCCCTCGCCGGCAACAAGATCACCGGGACGATGCCCCAAGGCGGGGTCGTCATCACCACACCACCCACCATTCTCTACGACGACTCCGCAGCCGCCCCGTTCTGGGACCCCGTCCCCGAAGGCATGGACCCCGCCGACTTCTCACCCAAATACCTCACCCGAGAAGAAATCACCAAATACGTCGCACTCCCCGACCCCGACCCAGCAGCCTGGAACATCCCCGAAAACGGCCCCACACCCGAATACGCCGCTCGCGTCCTCAACTACATCCAAGCACTCAGATCGGGTTTGGCGAAAGCTGCAGCGGATCTTGGCGCAGACAATCCTCGGGTTCGAGACAGTGCAGTCGCGCCATTCCGAAAAGCCATGATCGACAGTTTCCTCGACGGCATCGATCAAGACGCCAGCGACCATGTGGTCTTCTACGGCGAATGGAGCACTACCACCGATCTTCAGGTGCAGGAAGTGCAATTTCAGGAGGTCGGAGCGGGCGCTACCCCTGCATGTTTGTGCACATCACCAAGGCATCTGTTCGCGAGAGCGCAACGGAATACCGAGACCAATGGGTGACCGTGATCCGCGATGGCGTAGTCAACTGGTTAAACCCCACTGGTTGGAGGGAGGAATTCACCGCCCCCAGCGACTGGCCGGACTTAGCCAGCATCTCCTGCGACTCATGGGGGACCAGTGACCCAAATCAAGCCAACTTGCCGTAGGAAGACGATCAGGACGACCGGCACGCTCTTGATCCTGTTCTTGCTCACCCTGAGCGCGGTCGTAGCAGCGAACGTTGTTGGAGCCCATGAAGAGACTCCGAGCCTCCACCGCCAGGCGACCCCACCGCCGCGCAGCGACATCCAACCAGAGCTACAGGTCGGCACCCGCGACGACAACCTCAATTGGGACCTCACGGGTTCGACTTCCGGCGGCGGGAACGGGAGCCAGCGGAACAATTCGACCTCTGGGCAGCAGACTTCGAACTCGAACAACGACGGCCAACAATCCGGGTCAGGAGGGCAAAACACGAACGTCGGCGCGCGACCAAAACACCACCCAAAACCAGGCGACCACGCTGACAGCAGAACAAATCGCCTACGCCCAAGAACAACAACGCATCCAAGCCGAACAAAACTCTGGACACGAACACTCAACGACATCGCCTTCGACCAACCATGGGGCGTCATCGCACGACTATCAAACGACCCCAACTACACCGCCAACCGCATGCTCTACGACCTCAACCAAGACCTCCCCGACCTCTACGCCCTCGCCCGCGCCCACTGGGCACAACTCGACGCAACACCACCCGCCGCGGAACCCGTCTCCAACATCAACCCCGGTGGACCACCCCAAATCGTCCTCGACACCATCTGGAACTGGACCCACCAAACAACCGTCGCCACCCCCAACCCCCACGTCCAAGCAGGCAAAGGAATCCCAGGACTCCTCACCTACCTCGAAACCGGCATGAACCTCCACCTCAACGACACCATCACCTCACCAGCAGGCCCACTCCACATCACCGGCACAGCAACCCTCACCATCAACTGGGGCGACACGGCGAAACCCAAACCGGCATCACCACCCCCGGCGCCCCCTACCCCGACGGACAACTCACCCACCACTACCCCAACTCAGGCGACTACGACATCACCGTCACCGCCAACTGGACCATCCACTACAACCTCGCAGGCACCATCGGCATCATCCCGCTCCAAACCACCGGCACCCTCCCAGCGTTCCCCGTCCGCGCCATACGAGCCGTCGCCCGCCCCGTCAACCAGCTCGATGGGTAAATCAATAGACCGAAACGCATCCCCAACGCGCCAACCATCCACCACCGCGGGCGTAGCGGTGCCGCCGCCAGGTAGACGAGCCCTCACCGTTCACACAAGATGCAGCAGCCCCCTTGAGCCTGCTTGTAGGTCGGGTCTGATCGCCGTCAGCCTCCGGCGTTTTGCTACAACGCAGCACGATCGTTACGGGCAGACGAGACCGGCGCGGCAGCGATGCAAGCATCCGGCGTCACCCGACCGCCACCCGGGTGCAGGCACTGACACCTCGCGCTCTACCGGTAAGCATCTCTTCGATGGGCAATGTGGATCACGCGCACCACCACACGGTCATCCCAGATCCGGTAGATCACTCGAAACTCGCCGCGACGAGCCGAATATGAACCTTCTAGCGGGCCCCTCAGACGCTTTCCGACGCGATGCGGGTTTTCAGAAAGCGGCCCCTTGATGAACTCCTAACACGCAATCGCGGCAGCCTCTGGCAGTCCGTCAGTCAGCGCCCGTTTCGCAGATGCGCTGACTTCAACGCGATACGGCGTCACCGAGGCAAACGTCCGGTGGCCCGCATCGCATGCTCGACGTCATCGAGAGTGAAAACCTCACCGCTATCCACATCGACCTCCGCTGCCAACAGATCACTCAGCAGCGCCTGATCGCTCAGGATCGCCAAAGTTTCCATGATCGAGTCGAAATCCTCGGCGCTCAACAGCACCGCAGCACGTCGCCCTCGGCGAGTGATCTCAATCCGCTCATGCGTCCGCACGGCACCATCGACCAACTTCGACAGATTCGCTCGTACTTCGGCGAGAGGAAGCGCGTTCATGTACAGAACTGTGGCGCTCCGCACCGCACTGGCTCTTGGACCGTCCGGGCGTCATCGAGCGGATCCACCGCCTTATCACCATCCGCCTCGCCGAAGACACACAACCCGTCACCGTCCACACCACTACCGGCCAAGCGACCAACACCTTCGCCGTCCTTCCCCTGCTCGAACGAGATCGCGACGCCTTCACCAAAACCATCGAGCCGGGAACCATCGAGTCGGGAACCCTCACCCGCGACCCAAACACACGCTCTTTCTCCCTAAACAGGAAGAAATCTGGTTGATAATCTTCCTCGATGGCTTTGAATATTAAAGACCAAGAGACCGACCGTCTCGCCCGCGAGCTCTCTGCCGCAACAGGACAGACGATCACCGTGGCCGTGCGCGAAGCGATCAAAGCCCAGCTTGCCGTTGTGCAACAGCGGAACCGCAGGGCTCAACGGAACGTGCTGACCGATGTCATCGAACGAGGGCGGGCACGCGCATTCATCGACCACCGGTCAGCAAACGAAATCTTGGGTTACGACGATGACGGGCTTCCATCTTGATCGCCGTCGATACCTCGTCACTGGTCTGCATCGTTTTCGGAGAACCCGACGCCCAACGCCACGCCCAAGTCCTCGCCGCCTCGCCAGCGCTCGTATCCGCCGCCTCGGTCGTCGAAGCGACCATGGTGGTCGAAGCACGTCAAGGACCCGACGCCGCCCGCGACCTCGAACTCATCCTGGAAGAAGAGGTCGACCTGATCGTTCCGGTCGACGCGGAACACGCATCGGTTGCGATCTCGGCATGGAAACGCTTCGGCAAAGGCCGTCATCCAGCAGCGCTGAACTTCGGCGACTGCCTCGCATATGCGTCCGCCAGCATCGCCGATGTCCCACTGCTCTTCAAGGGCAACGATTTCTCTCAAACCGACATCAAAGGAGCGCTCTGACCTGCGCTTGCCACCCTTCAGAAAGCCGCAGCCGGTCACCAATTCGTGCTCAGCAAAAGCATCCGGCACGCGTGGGGTACGTACATGACTGACACTCTGACCGGACGTCTCAACTTCAGACTCGCTCCTGCACAAGAAGAGGCGCTCCGCCACGTTGCGGCGATCACCGGGCAAAGCTTGTCTGGGTTTGTGCTCTCTAGCGCGATCGAACACGCTCAAGAAGTCCTCCAACGAACCAACGCTCTGGCCGTCTCCAACCGGGTTTTCGTGGCGTTCGTCTCGGCACTCGGCGAGCCGACCGAAGAGGTCCCCGAGCTCGCCGAACTGTTCGAAGGCACACCTCAGACATGTCCGGCGGTTCGCAGCCGACGTCAACGAGTCCGCGTCGGCCGCTGACGCTCTCCAGCCCAGTTTCGTCACGACTTACCGCCGGGCGACGCTTCTCTTACCCCAATCATCGGTCCGGGTCACCATCGACGCCCACTATCTCGGCGTTGCCGGGTGTCTCGGGGTTGGCGGCAGTCTTAGCGTCGACCGCAGTCTCGGATTTGGCGGCAATCTCGGGGTTGGGGGCAATCTCGAATTCGCTCACCAACCCGCGTCGACTCACCTCGGCGGAGAGATCATCGTCGAAACCAAATCAGCAGGTCGGCCCTCCGCAGTCGATCGAGCGCTTTGGCAGGCCAGATGTCGCCCGACGAGGATCTCGAAGTACACCACCGGCCTGGCCGCTCTCCGCCCCGATCTGCCGAGCAACCGCTGGCATCGGACGCTTGATCGCCACTTCGAGGTAACGAGGCCCTGAACTGGTCGGCCTTAGAAGAACTGGTCGATCAAGATCGCGTTGCCGTCGGGATCGGTCAAGGTGATGTGCGCGGGCCCGGTCGATCCAGCTTCATCAGTGACCGGTTCACCCAAATCGATCCCGCGTTCTTGCAGCGTCGCCTGGATCTCGCGAACGTCGGTGAACCGCTCTACGCGTTCCATGCGTGCTGTGAGGCCTGGGTTGAACGTCAGAATGTTGCCTTCAAACATCCCATGAAACAGACCAATAGTCGTCTCACCGTTCTTGAGGATCAGATAGTTGTGCTCTTCAGCGCCACCGGTCGGGACGAAGCCAAGTGCCTCATAGAAGGCCTTCGACCGCGCCAGGTCTGCGACACTCAACGAGACGGAAAAGCCTCCAAGTTCCAGCTCCCCGGGCAGGTCCTTGAAACCTCCGGTATGACGGGCAGTTCTTCAAACATCTCGTCCTCTTCGCGACGTGGACAACGCGGCGCTTCATGGTACGGCGTTCTAGCTGACAAGGGGTGGCTGCAGCGGGTCCAGAAATGCTGATGGACACCGGCACCCGCAACCCGACCAAGGCACACGCTGAAGGTTGCGGGGAACAGCCCGACATCCCGGTGCCGCCGAAGTCATGGCTGGCCCTTGCCCTCGGTCACGCTCCCCGCATGACGGCCAACGTTCTCAGGAGGTGGCGACGAGTATCGATCTGCGAAACGGCGTTGCCTGACGCCAGTCGCACGGACGGGACCTCCTCACTCCTCGCGTCGGAAGGGCGACCTTGAAGGCGCTGCAAGTGGCGATGCCGGGGCGTCGACAGGTGCGCCCTGCGTTTGAAACCGCCTACCTACGCCCGGGCAAATGGCAGGTACTCGTAGCGGCGGACAAACGGGCCTGGCGCAAAGCGGCCGGCCGCGGCGTCGACAGTGAAGTCGGGGAAGCGGTCCAACAGGGCCTCGAGCGTGATCCCACCAGCAAGGCGCGCCAACGCAGCACCCAGACAGTGATGCGCCCCATAGGCAAACGACAAGATCCGAGCCGGGCGGCGCCGCACGTCCAGGTGCTCAGCATCGACGCCAAACTCGCGCTCGTCTCGATTCGCTGCCCCGTACAGCAACATGACGCGCTGCCCGGCCGCTATCGGCACGCCAGCGATTTCGACATCTTCGGTGGCGGTACGTGCGAGGTTCTGGACCGGCGTCGTCAAGCGCAGAAACTCCTCGACGCTGGGCCTGATCAGCTCGCGATCGCCCAGCAATGCCGCCCGCTCCCCCGGAGCCCCGTCGATCAACTCAAGTGCACCGCCCAGCAGCCCGGTCGTCGTGTCGTTGCCGCCAGCGACCATCGTAAAGACGAATCCGACGATCCAGTCACCGTCGACCGAACCCGCGGACACCAGTTGAGAGACCAAATCATCACCCGGCTCGCGCCGTCGCCTCTCGATCAGCTCCCCCGCATATCCGAAGAGTTCGGCGAAGGCGGCGGTGGCTCTCGACGGGTCGCCCTCGGCGTTCGCCGTCACGATCGCGTCGGTCCAGCCGTCGAACCTCGCCTGGTCACCCGTTGGCACCCCCAAGTAGTGGCCTACCAGAAAACTCGGCAGCGGTTTGGCCAATAGGTCGATGATGTCGACGGCCTGGTGTTGCGCAGTTGCGTCCGCGACTCGGTCCAGACAACCATCGACGAACGACCGAATCTCGCCTTCGAAGCGGGCCACCGCGCTTGCCGTCATCGGTTTCGACACCAAGCGCCGGATCTCGGTGTGCTCGGGTGGATCCATCATCACGATCGGCGCGGCCCGCCCCTCGAACAACGCCATCACATCCGCATCAAGGGTCAAACCCTGGGCGGACGAGAATCGCCCAGTATCTCGCACGGCGTCAAAGACATCCTGAAATCGAGACAGCACCACATAGCGGCCGTATTCGGAATCGTCGACCACATGGACAGGATCGTTATCTCGCAACCAGCGGTAATCCGCCCAAGGTGCCCGCCACGAGTCTCGCCCCCGCAGGAAAAACCGGTCGTTGTGTTCGACTTCGGGGACCGTCGAAGTGCTCATCGTCCGAAGCTAACAGGCCCACGGGGTGACCAAATCGTTGCTGAAAGCATCGATCGCTTCGTGGCCAATCCCTCCTGACGGCTGAGCGAACTGCCGGTGCTCAAGTCGTACGGGACGCCCCCACGCGGTTCGGCGGCAACGAACGGGCGCCCGAAGCAGTCCGCCAAAACGCCGTGTAGGAGGTCCACGTCAGCGTGTCGGGGTACCATCCGTCGTCGACCAAAGCCTGGTGAAAACGAGGCAGGTTGCGAAACGGCACGGCGGTGTCGACATGGTGGGCAACATGCCAGCCTGTGTTGTACGGCACGATCCAAAACCGCGCCCACACCGACTGTCTCATGTGGTGCGATGTGAGCCGACGATCGTCGCTTGCAGCCAAACCGCCGTGTTCGGCGATAGCCCGCAACCGGTTGAGTACGCGCCACACGGTCATCCACGGCAGCAACCACATCAACAGGTAGAGCTGCGGCCAGCCGACCGCCCAAAACACACCGAAGATCGCCATCTGGACGAGGGCGATCTCCCAAATCTGACGCCTCGGCGGACGCTGACCCAACGCCTGCAACAGCGGCTTGAGGTTCTTCCAACCCGACTCGCCGGTCGCGTCTCGCCGCAGCTTCCGACGAAAGGACTGCCCGCTCACCGGATACCCGGCATACAACCCAAGGTCGGGTTCGGTGGCGCCCAGTTCGTCTCGATGGTGTGTCAGATGCACGTAGCGATAGACCTCGAGCGGCACGAACGCTGGTGCTTCAAGTAGCCACTTGCCGACGTTGTCATTCCAAAAACGCGATGTGAACAACAACTTGTGAGCGGCTTCATGTCCGAGGATGGCCAGCAGTGCAAAACCCCGCCCGACCAGCAGGAACGCCACCACCCATACCAGCGGATTGCGCATGTTTACCGCCACCACGATGGGCACGACCACCTGCACCCAGGCAAAGAGCACGGTCCAGGTGTTGCGCAAGTTGGACACACGGCGAACGTCGGCCGCGAAGGCGCCCTTTGGGCGTCCAGATGGCCGCAGACGCGCGGTCGCCCGAAACTCAGGAACAGCGTCGGGTAGCGGTGCCATCGACATGACCCATGTTCTCACGATTTACTCGACCCGAATCAACCCTACGGGATGACTAGGCGGACATGTCATGAGGACTTGGCAGCAACAAGCTGCAGGGTGGTCATCCGAAGCTGCTGGGATTAGCTACCCGGCGGGGTCCTCGACCGCCAGGGACGGAAACCGTTCAAATCCTCGATCCGACGTCACCCAGGTTGCGCCGTGCTCGATAGCGAGCGCGGCAAGATACGCGTCCGGGACATCGTTGCCGGTGAGCATGTAACGGCGACACAAGTCTCGGGTTCCCAAGATCGCCGCGTCGACCGAACTCAGCCCCCGGCCCCACAACTGGTCGAGGCCACCTTGTTCACCGGGGCGCAACGACTGCCACACCGTTGGCTGCAGCGGCCTCCGACAATCGGGCGTCATAGGTCACCACGGCGTCCAAGTCATCGCCGAGATCCAGAGCAACGGCCAAATGGATAGCGTCCAGCGACCTCAAACCCGGGGGTCCCAGCCGACCCGCCTGGCTGAACAGAGACGCTCTGACGCCAATGAGCGTCAACGAATCCAACACCTGCTGGGCAAGGAGCACCCTGTCTGGAACCGCTCGCCGCACAGCGCGTTGCAGTTCGGTCCGAACGAGATCGCTAGCGACCAGCCCACTTTCGACAGCAGTTATCCACGACCTCAAGGCGTCCGTTTCTGGCTCTGCGACAACGAGCTTCACCAAGGCTGAGGTATCGACGTAGAACGCCACGTCAGTACCGCTCGTCACCGCGCATCTGTTCGAGCGCTTCAGACAGGTCGGGACCAGGCTCAGGAGCTGGCAGATCACCAAGATCGCGGCGGGCAGGTCGGGCGTCCCCCGCTTCGATCAGCGCAGCGAGGCGCGACATGGGAATTCGGGTCATTTGGGCGACGGGCCTGCCCCGATCGGTGATCGTCACCGTCTCACCCGAAGCCGCCTCCCCAACGATGGCCGACGCGTTCTGCTGAAGGCTTCGTATTCCAACTCGAGACATGTGCTGCATTGTAGTACATGTCTCCCCGAGTTGGAATCCACTTGCTTGGCACGTTCAGTTGACGCCCACGGCCGTTCCCCATTGAGCAAGATCAATCTCCCCGACGTGGACGGTCGGTTCGTAGGCTTGGCATGGAAGCCAGCAGCTGCGTGATCGGTTTGAGATGAGTTCGCCCATCCTCCTCAACCCCAACACGTCCGGCGATCGGCAACCGGCAACCCGCAACCGGCAACCGGCAGCCGGCAGCCGGCAGCCGGCAACGCTGACCGATCGAGCATGTCTGAGACCGCCGCCACCGCCAGGCCGGTAGCATGCACCACGTGACGCTCACCAACGTTCGCCAGCTACTCGCTACGCCGCGACAGATTGCCCTGTTCGCTCTCGCGGCATTCGTCATCCTGATCATCACTGGCGTCCCGACTGCGATCGTGAACACGCCAATCTTCGACCGCATGACACCAGCAACCTGGTGGAGCTACCCAACCTGGATTATCTCGGCGGCGCTGATGGGACTTATCGCCGCGACCTACCTGAGCCCCGAGAAGGGCGGGGCCAGCGACGACGAACAAGGGCTCCGCACCGCAGCTGGCGGCGGGCTACTCACCACCCTCGCTGTCGGCTGCCCGACGTGCAACAAATTCGTGGTTCTGGCCGTCGGTTCATCGGGAGCAACCAATCTGTGGGCGCCACTCCAGCCGATCCTCGCGGCCGCGAGCATTGCCGTCTTGGCTTGGGCACTTCACCGCCGACTGAAGTTTCTCTTCGACGGAACAGCATGCCCCGTCCCCCTCGCGACTAAAGGCTCGAAAGATCCCGCCGTCTGACCGAAACGGTTCGATCCTGGTCGATAGTTCCGGGTCTGCGGATTCCAGAGCGGCCCACAACTGGTCAAGAAAGTTGCAACCGCCCTTTCCTCTGGTGGCCGCGACAGCGCGCTTGAGCAACGTTGCATAGTCGGCCGGCTCGGGCAAAAGGCGGTTTTGAGCGGTTGACAGCCCAGCGTCCCAGCGAGCCGTGCGGTCCAGCCACCCCTTGCAATGTTGGAGTCGTCCACGTCGCTACCCCGGCACTGAACAGATCGCAAACATGTGTCCAGATCGCCCCGCCAAGTGCGAGCGGGCACGTAACGGGTGGCCAGTCGTCACGGTCACGCGTGACACGAGCACGCGCCTCAACTTCCGAGGTGGGCACACCGCCTCGTCGATCACCACCACGTTCGCTCTGATCGCTACGAACACGGCCGCTAAGTATCGGGCTGCTTTCACGAAGTGGGCACCGGGATGATCGGGACGAGATCTTCTAGACCCGCGACATCCGCGGGATTGGCCGTGTACAACGATGCTCCGTGCGCGTGCGCTGTGGCCGCAATGAGCAAGTCAAAGACTCTCGCTCTCGGTTGTCGACCCGCTTCAACCACTGCCGCCGCGAGCAGCCCGTAGCTGGCAGCCACGTCGTCGTCTATCGGCAGCGGGTCGAACCGACCTTTGATAGCGGAAAGCCTCAGCAGTCGCGCGCCTCGCACCTTCGCGTTGGATGCCACCAGCACACCAAAATGAAGTTCGGCGAGGGACGCCGCGCTGATCGCCAACTCGCCGTCCAAGGTCTCGGGCGCGTCGAGCAGCAACACACTCGTGTCGAGGACCGCTTTCACCGGTCGCCGAATGGATCGACCACTTCACCATCGATCAAAGCCATATCGCGCTGCCACCCATCGTCGACTGCCCCGTCGAAAATGTCAGCGATCGCGTCCCAACGCTGCCATGTGCGAGATGCCACCGGCACCAACCGGGCAGCTGGGCGCCCCGATACCGTGACCTCAACCGTTTCGCCCTGTTCAACCGTCCGCACCCACGCGGACGCGTCTTGACGCAGCTCTCTCAGCCCGATTCGCAACATCTCCGCAACCTAGCACAAGTGCTACATCCGGGGCGCCTCCCCCAAGACACCCGGTTCGTCAAGCCAACGTACGGATGAAAACGCCTCCCACAAAGACAGGACGGATATGGAAGTGGGCCGCTTGAGGAGACAAGCGACCGAAGGGGCGAACATCCGTAGCACCGCGTGCTACGGTCTCGGCATGACGACTGAGATCAGCCAACGAGAGTTTCGTAATGACAGCGGCCGAATCATGCGCGCTTTGACGGAGGGAGAGACGTTCGTGCTCACCCGAAACGGCGAACCCATCGGTGAACTCAGCCCGCTGCACCGGCGGCGTTTCATCAGGGCGGAGGCGGCCGTCGAAATGTTCGAGTCCGCTCCGAGCGTCGATTTCGACCGCTTACGAAACGACCTCGACCAAGTCGTTGACCAGGACCCCACGCCGCGTGGTTAGGAGCGAGCGTCATCCACGCGGCCTACTCGACACCTCCGTCGTCATCGATCTCGAACGCGTTCCGATCGACTCCCTGCCGATCGAGGTGGCAATTTGCGCGGTGACGTTGGCCGAACTCGCCGCGGGCCCACACGCCACGACAGATCAAGACGAACGCGGTCGACGCCAAGACCGACTCCAACGACTTGAAGCTACATTCGACCCGATCCCGTTCGGCGTCAACGCCGCTCGTGCGTACGGCCGCGTTTTTGCCGCTGTCTTCGAGGCAGGCCGCAAACCGCGTGGAGCCAGAGCAGTCGACCTCTTGATCGCTGCGGTGGCAGCAGCCGAAGACCTACCCCTCTACACTCGAAACCCAGACGATTTCCGGTCGCTCGGCAAGATGATCGAGATCGTCGCGGTCTGATCGGCCGACCGCCACGTTCGTGCTCGTGACCCAGCCTCACCGACCCTCCTGACCCGTGTGGTCACTTCTTCACGCCGCCATCCACCCCGCAAGGATCGGCGCATCACCAGCGATACGCTCTTTTCATGACGACCGTATCCATCCCAGAACTCCGAAACAACGGCGGCGCAGCCGTGGAGCGGGCGTCTCGCGGCGAACGAATCGTCATCACAAGTTCGGGGGAGCCGGTCGCTGAATTGGCACCGCTCCCCAAGCGGCCCGCTCATCGAGTTGCGTTGGTCACCGCCCGACGCCACTTACCGCCTGTCGACCCCGAGGCCCTTCGCTGCGACGTCGATCTATTCATCGACCAGAGCACCTGCCCGTTACCCGACGGGAATCCTCGATACCAGCACGCTGCTACTGCTCGGACAGATCACGGACCGAGCGTCCTGCCCGACCACCCACTGATCACCGCCATCACCCTGGCGGAACTCTCCGTGGGGCCCCACGTCGCGTCCAACGATGCCGTGCGGGCCGCCGGCCAGCAACATCCATGTGCTCAGCCCGCGTCAGGGGCGAGGTCCATTCGCTTCTTCCGGCAATTCTGGCGGCTGCTTCAAACCGGGACGGAGATAGTCGGCGATCGTCGCAGTCGCAGAATGGGGGTTGGGGAGAGTGGCGGCACAACGCCAATTCGGGTTCTCTTCACTAACTTGTTGAAGCAACGGCGACTCCCAGAACTCGAGCATTTTGGGGCTCTTTGGGTCTCCGCGCTGGCTTCAAACCCCGAACGTGAGTGTCCCCGCTGGCCGGACACGTTGGTTACAAGCCGGGTTGGCCTTTGGGTTGATGGTAGTTGGTCTCCCATTCGTTGGGAGCGGTGTAGCCCAGCGACGAGTGTCGTCGACGTGTGTTGTAGCGGTTGATCCATGCGAAGATCGCCTGACGAGCCTCGAAGCGTGTGGCGAACCGTCGGCGGTGCACCAGCTTCGCGTTTGAGCGATGACCATGCTGATTCGGCGACGGCGTTGTCCCAGCACACCCCGGTTCTACCCACCGACTGGAGCATCCCAAGATCGGCCACTTGTTGGCGGTAGTCGTGCGACATGTACTGGCTGCCGCGGTCGCCATGGAAGATGATCCCGTCGGTGCGTCCGCCCCGGGTGCCCGCGGCCATCGTGAGCGCGTCTACGACGAGTTCGGTCCGCATGTGATCGGCCATCGAATATCCCAACCAGCGGCGCGAACCGAGATCGAGGACCGACGCCAGGTAGAGCCAGCCCTCGCCGGTGGCGATGTAGGTGATGTCGCCAACCCATGCCACATCAGGCTGACCGGGGTCGAACCGTCGACCCACGAGATCGGGCAACGGCGGCGCGTCCTGCGCAGGGATCGTCGTACGCACCTTGGCAGGCTTGTGGACCCCAACGATGCCGTGCAACCGCATCAACCGAGCGACCCGCTTGTGGTTCACCGCGTGACCCAACGAACGCAGCTCCGGTGTCATCCTCGGCTCACCATAAGTGCCGTCGGACTCGGCGTGGATCCGGCCGATCTCGGCAACCAGCACGGCCTCTGCCTGCTGCGCCGACGTTGGCCCGGCGGCCTCACGAACGCACCAGTCGTAGAACGCTGACGTCGATACGTCAGCAACCTCGCACGCGTCCCTGGTCGGGAAACCCTCGGCCCTCCGGGCAGCCACCCACCTGTAGCGGGTCACTGTCCCGACTCCTTCACCCAGAAGGCCGTCGCTCGTTTGAGTAGTTCTCGTTCCATCCGCAACTGCGCGTTCTCACGACGAAGCCGCGTCAACTCGGCGCGTTCCTCCGTCGTCAACCCGTCGCGCTCACCACGATCGATCCGTGCCTGCTTAACCCAGTTCCCCAGGTTCGACTCGACGATCCCGAGCGACCGAGCAACGTCCGCGATCGTGCGCTCCTGCTCGAGCACCATCGCGACAGCATCACGCTTGAACTCCACAGTGAACGACCGACGCGTACGCCTCGGCTGATCCTCCACTACTGACATGGTTACCTCCTAATCGAGATGACCGGCCAGAAGGGGATGCTCAAACGCATTTCCTCGAGCAAGCCCTTCATGGCCGAATCACTGGACGGCAGACGAGCGAGAAGGTCATCAACTTCAGTCGACAGCACTTCTGGGCTCACGTAGTCCAGCATCTCTCCATTGTCGACCAGAAGTACCCCGGGCTGCTCTAACTGCCACGGGAGCAAGAAGGCATAGACTCCCCGAGGTATACAAATCCGATGCTCGCATCTCTTCCAATCGCTCAGGTGTCTTTTCCGAAAGACGCAACGCTGTTCCAGTGATGGTATTCGCCCACATTGGGTAGACCGTTTGATGCATAACCTCACAAACGTCATGGAGCACAGCGGGCGAAACCTTGCCTCCGCGACTCTGATCACCACCCGTGGGAGGTACTTCTGGGCCAGACTTCGCTACGGATGACGACGTCTCGGATGCATTTGGGCTGCCAGCAGCAGGCGTTGCATCCTCACCCGTAGCGCACGATGCCGCGACTGCCAGCAAGCCGAACCCGAGGATTGCAACAAGCCTCGATCGTGAAACACGCGACATGTGCCACACCCTGCGGAACAGTCTTGTGAAGTAGGTCATGTCGACACTCCGAATCCTACGGATCTTCCAGAGATATACGCTGTGCGCGCTTCACCCGTTCATCCCGCTTGTATTGCCGGTCGCTCGAGCTGGCGCCCTATCTCGACCCCGGCCGACGGCTCAAACGGCACAACACCGGCCATCAAACGTGGATCACATCAAGCCCGGGCAGTGTCGGAAAGTCAAGATCTTGTGTCAGCACCGGAACGGAGTACGACATCGCGGTCGCCGCAATCCATGAGTCGTTCAGCGGCATTCGACGTCCCGCTTCCCGCAGCGTCACCCTGAGCGTCGCCCACGATTCGGCAATCGACACGTCGATCTCGATGGGGTTGGTCTGCATCGCTGCGGTGAGCGTCCGGAGCCGTCGGTCGCGGGTAGCGACGTCGGTAGCCGCCAGCACGCCTGCTCGCAGCTCGCCGATCGTAATGACGCTCACGGCCATCTGTTCGGGAAGAGCCGAGGTGTTCAGGGCTCTACCAGACTCCTGAGCGATAAAGATGGACGTGTCGGCGATTGCACGGGAGGTCATTCCGTTAGGTCATCGGTCGTGTCAGGAGCCAGCCGCCTCAGGTCGGCTCGAAGTCCCGGATCTGCCTGATCATTGGTGATGAGAGCGACAAACGCTGCCCGACTCATCCACCGTTCCCGAACGTCGGGCGGCACCAATCGGGCCACCGGACGTCCACTCACAGTGATGGTGATCTCCTCACCCGATTCGACCCGCTCTAAGAGCGCACGGGTTTCGTTACGGAGTTCTCTCGAGGCCACAGACGTCATGCGACGATCGTAGCAAACGTGCGACATGCACGGCTCACATGCATGTCTGAGCCCGCGCCTCGGAGGAAGGCCCCCCACGTTGGAATGTCCACCAAGGTCACACGCGCAACGCATGAACCCGCCAAGGGCGCCCAGTTTGTCGCAAACGGACGCTCGCCGCGCCCCTATCTGTTCGCAGATTCGAGGTAGCCCCAAAGCTGGTCAAGCGTCGGCACAGGTTTGCCGTTGTTTGCGGTCGTGAGGGGCTTGAGGAGCATCGCGTAATCGGTTGGGTAGAGCAAGGGGCCATAAATCTGGCCCGGTTGCGGAAGATACAGATCCTCATCCCCGGCACCGGAGGCGGCGCCCTTCTCAGGCGCCTCTGTAAATAACGCGTTGGCGAACACTCGATACACCGGCTCCTGCCACAGTCGACCGTACTGCTCCGCAATATCGGTCCGATCCTCAAAAACACTCTCGACAGGAACCAAGACACCCACAAAGTCGCCAGCCTGCAACAAGCTCAGTTCCGATGCTGACAGCCTTGGCGGGCGCGGCGTCTCGATGCGGATCCGGCTGGGAAGCTCATCACCCATCGACTTTCTCACCTCGACGATCAGGTGGATCCACATAGAGTCGTCTGACCCAGCTTTGATCGACTCAGTGGCCACCCCATCCTCAGACAGCTCAGGAACCGGCCCTGGTTCAACGGAGACGACGGAACCCCAAACGATGCTCGTCGTCCCCGTTGCACGAGGCGTCGTTTCGCCAAGATCAGCAACGAGTAGCTGGCCCGACATCCCTTGGTCACCCGATAAGGAGACCCAGAGTGACGCCGCGCCATCGGCGGAAGCGGCCGCCTCAGAACTTGCTGGCGACGAGGAACAACCAACGAGGGCGGCTGCGCCTGCCAGAGCGACGACCAGGAGCAGCCACCAGGAACAACCTCGTTGAAGAAGTGATCCGTGGTCACGGGGAGTATGCATCGGATACCTACTGACTAGTGGGGTAATGAATCAGGAACCGTGTAGGCGAAGTCTTCTACTGGTATCTCGTGACAAGGTGGCCCTGGATATCGTGCGTCGAGTAGCGCTTGAGCTGGGGTCGGGGAGTCAAGAGATGAGTGAGAGACAATTAAGACAATTGGGGGTGTCAAGACCACGTCGAGTCCAGACAGATCAGACGAGCGTGAAGGAAAGGGACCTGATCGCAAGGCCCCAAGGCCACACCACGTCATTCTGGCCATCCCTCTGAAGAGGCTGTCCGACCTGGTCACCGGCTGATCACCATCCGGATGGAGCCGCGCGGCGAACCGGCAGCAGCACCATGCGACGCAATCAGCCGACCCTTCGTTAACCACTTCGTCAAGGAAGGTGGCCGAGCGGGAGAGCTGACCACCCCGGCGATTGCTGGCTGGTAGGGACCTGACGATGTCCGAATGCTGTGCGGTGTCGTTAACCACTTCTCGGAAGGTGGAGAGCGCGGCGGTGCCATGACGACGCGAACTGAACATCGACATCGACGATCGACATCGACGACGAACTTTGCGACCTGGTGATGCGCCGCTTCCATGTCACGACCAAACGTGAGGCCGTCAACCTGGCGTTGCGGTACGCCGCGTTCGAGCCTCTCGGCTTAAAACAAGCTCGAAGCCTCAGGGGCAGCGGCTGGGATGGCGACCTTGACGAGATGCGTGGGAGCCGTGCGTGACCCTGGTCGACACCTCGGCTTGGGTTGAGTTCCTCCGCGATACGGGTTCGCACGTGTGTTTGGCGCTGGATCGCCTGCTGGATGACGACCTCGCGGTGTGTGACGCAGTGCTGATGGAGGTGCTCGCAGGGGGCGCGACGAGCGGCACCTCGGCCAGCTTCGAGGGTTGCTCGGACGAGCGACCATGCTGTCGACCACACCCCAGGACTACGAGACCGCTGCGATGCTCTTCCGAACTTGCCGGGCACAGGGCGAGACCGTTCGAAAGTTGATCGACTGCCTTATTGCTGCGGTCGCCGTACGCCACGAAGCAGCGATACTTCACGCCGATTCAGCCTTTTCCACCCTCGCTCGGTGTGCCGACATCCCGGTGCATCCAGCTTCGACCCACCGTTCACCCCCGACGACCGCGTTCAGCGCCGTAAGTCGCAGAGGAACAGCTAGCGGATCGTCGCCCCCTTGGCGCGATTCCTCGCAGTTCGCCGTCGTCCACGCTGCAACGCAGCTGCTGAACAAGTCGCTGTCGTGAAGTCGCCGCATACATCACGAACGGCGGCTGTGACTACCAGATCGCCGGCGACAAGCTCACGATCGCGACGGACCAGACAACGTGGAGTTCGTCCGAAAGGAAGTCGGGAACCACCCACCGACGGGAGGCCTCAGGGTCTGCCGAGGGCCGCCAACGTGATGAGCAAGCGAAAACGCGCACTTGTCGACGCGTTGTCGTGGCTGACACTTTCGATTCCCCTCAACAGGAAAGTCCCCTTGTAGCCATGGTCAACATCCGCTACCTTGCTCGGCAACGTCCCCTGCACCAAAGGTTTGACCGTGAAACAGCTAACCCAGAAGGTCCTCACAACCTCCGCCGCCAGCGCTCTTCTTCTGCCCGCCGCCGCCGCTGGACAAGAGGCTCCCCCACAACAGGTCTAGAACCAGCGACCACATCTCCTGACCTTGCCGGGGCGGCGACGCACCGGTGGACCCTGAAGGGGTTGAGGAACTCGCCGAGAAATTCGACGTCTCGATCGAGACGATGACCGCCATCCTCGACCGGCAGGAAGAGGCCGAGATCCTCGCCGAAGAGACCAGCGCCATGCTCGGCAAAGCCAGTTGGGCTGGCGCATGGATTGACTACGACGACGGAGGAACGGTCCATATCGCCGTCAAAGGGCGGGCCGCCGTCCAGCGTCTCAACGTTGGGAAGCTCCCCAACTGGGTCAAAATCGACACCGTCGATCGAAGCCTTGAAGACCTCCTACGCACCGAAGAACAGCTCCGGACCAGCATCGGTCAACAGATCCGCACACAGGTGCAGTCAGTCCCGCCACAAGAACGGGGCGCGTTCATCCGAGAGAATCGACTCGACGCCGATGGCCTCTGGCGGACAAAGATCGACATACCGTCAAACCAGGTTGTCGTCGTTCTCAAAAACGGTACGGCACAAGCCGAAATAGCAGCCGCCGCGCTCTCTGGCCCAAAAGCACTCCCCGAAGCCGCAGGCGGCAAAGCAGCCCGCCTCGAATTCTTCGATGACGAAGAACCGGCCGTACGCCAAACGCCCGCCTCAGGGTGCGTCTGGCCCTCCGACAACGATTGCGTCCCCCTCCGCGGATCGATAGAAACCAACCATTCGTGCACCCTGGGTTTCCCCCGTTCGCCTCGCCGACGGTGCGCCGGAATCCTCACCGCGGAGCACTGCGGCTCGGGACCATAGACGTTCTCATCGGTCCGGCAGTCTGTCAACGACCCGCCTCAACGTCGACGCCCCGGTCGCACCGCCGTCATTGACTGGAATATTTATGACGATGCGTACCGCATATCTTCACAAACAATACACCCGGCGACCAGCAGTTCGCAGTCAGAGGGACTTCCGTGGGTTGTGGCCGCCTCCTCCAGGTTTACGTCCGAGAGGGAGTTGAAGGACCGCAAAACCCTCTTTGCGCCGGGGAGATAGCGGCGGTCGCACTCCAAAGACAATTGTCCACGCAGTCGGAGAACGATTGTACTGACTTCAATAATCCCCGGATGTACTTCAGCTGATAGACAGAGTCGAGAGCCGCCTCAACGTCGATGTCATGCTGGCCCCATGAAGCTAAAAAACCACCCCAGCATCCTGTTGCTGCTCCTAGTTCTATTCGCCTGCAGTGAGTCGCAAAACGAAATGGAGACAGGCCCAACCACTACGACGGTAGAGACGCTCACTGAACGCGCCCGCAGCGGTGAGGAAATTGTCACGTTTGTGGTCGTCAACGACGTGGGCGAGGTCTACGCGTGCCTATCCGCCGAGATCCTCGCCAGCGTCCAACCACAATGCGGCGCACCGCCAGGTGATACGGAAAACCCCAGGCTCTTGGGTCCCAAAGTCGCCGGCCTTAAAGCAGCTCTTCCCATTGGAGGGGACGTCGCTCTCAAACTCAGCGAAACTCGGGCCGGTTGGACGTTGGACGACTGGGGCATCATCCGAGACTTTTGCGACGATGCGGCCATAGTAGAGGTGCTGAAGGCCGCAGACTTATGCAGCTAGAGCCAACCAATCCCGACCCTTCCATGCTGACCAAAAGAGAACACCAAACGAGGGATTAATGGGTTCAGCTCTGGTCAGCAACGCTAGGTCTATTCTGGAGGGCACTGCTAGCGAGACAGTGGGCGAAGCCTTAGGTGATGCCGGGGTAGCAGCGTTCTTCGCTGCGGTATCAGCCGAGTGGGGCGACGATTGCCTCCAGTACATGTCTTCCCAGCTGACAGTCACTGAGACCGTCGATCTACTGGATCGTTTCCAACGGAATCGCGTTCGTACACAAACGGCCGTTGGTCGCGTTTCATTAGCTCCCCTCGAAGAGCAGGCATATCGTGCGTTGTATCGCGCCTCGCTAGACCCTCGAAGCAGCTTTCGTTGGCGATATCGAGGAACCACGCCGGAATTCAACTACTTTGTGCAGTCGCTTTTTGCGGGTACGAAGGCCCAATACTTGGTTCAAGGTCGAGATAATCACACCTATGGGTTGGTTGCGGCCTATTCCGATCAAGCTGATTTGGGGCACTGCTACATCGGATTTTTGCGCTGTTCAGATCGCAAACCTCAAGGTGAGATGCACGAAGGCATGTTTCTCTTTATCGACTACCTGTTCAACTCAACGTCGTACCGCAAACTGTATGTCGAGATTCCACAGTACAACGAAGACGAAATCGGACTCACCCAACGAGGACCTTTCAGCATTGAAGGTTGCCTGAAAGATCACGATTTCCACGGGGGCAAACTGTTCGACCGCTTGATCCTCGCCTTATACCGAGAATCGTGGGACACCTGGGCCGATCCCTATCGACAAATTCTCTGAAGACCCTCTTTTTCACGAGCCAGCGCGTAAAGATCCAATAGAAGCGCTGGGTCGGAACAAACAGCTTCTACCCGGCGTTTCTATTGGTATTTCCCATCTGCTCCCGGAAAGGAAGGAGAACTGCCTTACTTGCCTTTCCAGTTGGGGCGCGCTTTTTAGCGAAGGAGCGTGGGCCTGCTTTCGCGTCCTTGCGAGAAGAGCAAAGCTCGCACCGCCGGCGATCACGAGCGCGACTGACAAACCGAGGCCCGCTTCAAGCTGGACCGCAACTGGCCTTGAAGACCGGCCAAGAGCGAGGTACCTTCACTGGCGGCACGCAAACGAATTCAAGGAGCACCCCCATGCACCGCCTTCCCCGCTTCCCCCTCATCCTGGTCGCCCTCTGCTCGCTACTCATCCCATTGGCCGCATCATCTGCGGCCGAACCGGGGGGGACAACAACCCCGACGGTTTAGGCCACGAGGTGAAGTACCAATCACCGGCGCCACGCCTGAACTGCTGGACGAAGTGTCGAAAGCATCGGGCATGACACCCGAGGACACCAGAGCTTCATTCGACGCAAGCGGACCCATCCTCGACTTCGTCATGGCCCACGAAGACGATCCAGATTACGGCGATCTCCGCGTTCTGACCGATGGAAAATTCCGGATCCAACTCCGAATCACCGACCCAGATTCTGAACTCCCGGGCATCCTCGAGAAGGCCGTCGGACGCTCCGTGGAGGTTGTTGTCGGAGGTTTGTCGCGCTCAGAACTCAACACCTCGGAATCAGAAATTGGCCTGGCACTCAATCGAGCAATGACCGTCGGATTGCTGAATGGCGCCAAGGGATACGGGGTCTCAAGTCAGACGCACGTAACCCTGTCCAACAACGTCCAAGACGTATTTCAGCACCCAACTGGCTCGTGGGTCCACGTCAGGAATGTCGCAGGTGGCCACTACAACGGCCAATGGCTCATACGGGTGGGCCAGCACACCAACGAGATCGGAACGATCGGGACAAAAACTACTTTCAACCACCTGGGGACAAGCGGGGAATGCCCCACCGGGGCAAACAGAGAGGGATTCTGGATTGACCGGGTTAGCGGTTCAGTCAGTCAGGGCGGCGACAGTGGTGGAGGCGGCTATCTGTACTACGGCACGGAGTGGTATGCGGCGACACTGACGGCTGGTCATTCAGGCAGCCAAACGTTTGTCTCGTGGCGAAGCATCCCGGCTGACTGGTCCGTTTGCAGCCAGATGACGCCGTGCTGAGGGCAAAAGCGCCGAGGTGCTCGATGTTGGGTCGAGGGCCGCGTTCGTTTCACATGGCTTTGACCGCCGCTGTTGTCTGCCTGACGCTCCTCGGCTGCGGTAAACGAACGGGGTCATCGAATACGTCGCCCCGCGACGCGCTCCCGCAACAAATGCAGACCACAACAAGCGAGATCGAGCGAACGACCGTGGCGGTTACGTATCAGCTAGAACCGCTGGAGGAGGCGCTAGTGGCGACCTGGTACCTGATTCCAAGCATTGATCAGTCGGCCCACGGACTCTCTTCAGGCCCGGCGCTCGAGATCACCGTGTTCGACGGCTACCGACGCGCTGGAGAACTGCATCCGGTCAGTGAACCCTCGCTCATGCTCTTACTCCGGGAAGGCACGGCGTGCGGGCTTCAAGAGGCCTGGCAGATCAGTGTCGGCGAGAAGGTCATTCGGTCCTTAGAGGGACCCGCAAGCGAGAGTGTCGATCTACCGGCCTGCGAGCCCACCGACAATTCCCTGGCCGCAATCTCCGCTTGTCTACCTACCGGCTGTCCCTACGTGCTCGACGCGGACGAGATCTCGATCACGCCAGATGACTCACCCGTCGTGAAATTCGGGCGCCGGGCAACTCCGTGACCTCGAGTGCCGCTTGATGCAACACTCCAGCTTTCAGTTTTGAATGCGGCCCTTGACGATTGTTTACGGCCCCGATCCCCAAAGGAGCGAGAGGCCCGCGCTGCGGGTCTGGACTTCTGCTTCGCCGACCCCGCATCCATGCTGGCAGCGTCCGGCCAACGAAACGAAACAGGGGGCATCGGACGATACCTGGGCAGAGAGCATCAACCTCGCCGACGTCAGCCTTTATCAGCATTCTGCCTCCGCCCAGCCCCGTATCTCGTCCACCGCAGCGCCCCGTTCGGAACTGAGGCGGATGAACTCTGGGTTCTTCTGCAAGTCCTCAAGAGGCCTCAGATCCAGTTCACCAATGTCGCCACTCTCTTCGTTGCGAAGGGTCATCGACTGAGCTGCCCGCTCGGAGAGCTGGACAAGTTTCTTGTCAACAAGGAGCAATTCTGCTGCTGCTGTCTCAATTGCTGGAGCTGCCGCTGCCTGGAGTTCTGCAGCGCTTTCAAGGATTTCAGCGTTCGCCGCGCGGTCGAAAACCGGCAACCTCGTCGCAGAGCCGACCAACGGACAAGCCGCGTGCGTCGGTTCGGAAGTGCCGCCACAACCAGTCGCGGTGACAGCCAACGCGAGCACTAGCCGGAGACGCCTAATCACTGAACTCTTCGATGCAATCGCGTTGGCTTGTCGAAGAAGACCAATTTGTCCCGTAGACAGAGAAAGTTAGGCAGCGATTACCGCCGCCCCAGTTGGTCGAGTGAGCTAGAGCCGCGAGGTCGTCGCCGCGGTCGCCACCAAACATCAGATTCCGAATTCCACCTTCGACGGAACCGGGCGAAGATTGGTCAATAGAGTCCAAAAGCAGGGAAACCGTGCCGCTCATGAAGTCCTCCGCACACTGCCCGTCGTTCGGTCCACACTGGATCCGAATCTGCGTCACTATCAGATCGGACACCTACGGCCTTGAAAACCGACCAAGAACGGTCTACCTTCGCTGGCGGCACGCAAACGAATTCAAGGAGCACCCCCATGCACCGCCTTCCCCGCTTCCCACCACCAGCGAACCGGCCAACGACACAACTGCCGCCACTCCACTGACAACCGGGCGTGCATCGCATGTTGCGCCGCGATCAGGATCGCCGACCACGGTGTTCATCCCAGACATCGAGCGAGGGAAACCATCTACGTGCCGCCCGCCGACATTCCCGATGAGATTGCCCAGTTAATCGGCCAGTGGGTTTGGACCTCATCAAACGAAAGCGCCCTGACTGAAAATGGCGGGTCGTTGACCGTTTCGGTCCGACCAGCGCTCGTAGACGCCGATACTGGTGAGGTCATAAGGGACAGCCGCTTCCTCGTTGTCGTCGACGAACACGGTCCCCAATGCGGCGCGCACGAGGCGTGGTCCTTCACCGCGGCGGATGGTCGGATCAAGACGCTTCGCGTCCAGGCCAGGACCGGCGATCCTCGACCGGCCTGCGCCCAGCCAAACGCCGAAATCCTCGAGGTCGCAAGCTGCATCTCCAACGGTGGCTGCGGCTACCAGGTCGGTGGCGACAAGCTCACGATCGTGACGGGCCAGACAAACGTGGACTTCGTCCGAAAGTAGCTCGGGATCGACTCCCCGACAGGACGCCTCAGGGTCTGCCGAGGGCCGTCAACGTGGTCGAGCAACCGAAAACGCGCATTTGTCGACGCGTTGTCGTGGCTGACACTTTCGATTCCCTCAAAGCGAACTCGCCCTTGTAGCCGCGGTCGACATCCGCTACCTTGCTCGGCAACACCCCTGCACCAAAGGTTTGACCGTGAAACAGCTCACCCAGAAGGTCCTCACAACCTCCGCCGCCAGCGCTCTTCTTCTGCCCGCCACTGCCGCTGGACAAGAGGCTCCCCCCCACAACAGGTCTAGAACCAGCGACCACATCTCCTGACCTTGCCCAAGGCGATACACCGGTGGACCCCGAAGGGGTCGAGGAACTCGCCAAAAAGTTTGACGTGTCGATCGAAACGATGACCGCCATCCTCGACCGGCAGGAAGAGGCCGAGATCCTCGCCGAAGAGACCAGCGCCACGCTCGGGAAAGCCAGCTGGGCTGGCGCATGGATTGACTACGACGACGGAGGAACGGTACACATCGCCGTCAAAGGGCGGGCCGCCGTCCAGCGTCTCAACGTTGGGAAGCCCCCAACTGGGTCAAAATCGACACCGTCGATCGAAGCCTTGAAGACCTCCTACGCACCGAAGAACAGCTCCGGACCAGCATCGGCCAGCAAATCCGCACACAGGTGCAGTCAGTCCCGCCACAAGAACGGGGCGCGTTCATCCAGGAAAATCGACTCGACGGCGACGGCCTCTGGCGGACAAAAATCGACATACCGTCAAACCAGGTTGTCGTCGTTCTAGAGAACGGCACTGTGCAAGCCGAAATCGCGGCCGCCGCCCTGTCAGGGCCGAAAGCTCTTCCCGAAGCTGCTGGCGGCAAAGCAGCCCGCCTCGAATTTTTCGACACCGAAGAGTTGGCGCGCCGTCCAACCCCAATGGCGCTGTGCCAACAAGCAACCTCGAACGATTGCATCCCACTACGCGGAGCCATAGAAACCAATTACGAGTGCACCCTAGGCTTTGCCATCACCCTCGCCGACGGCAGTCCAGGAATTCTCAGCGCTGGACACTGCAACCGGGGCGTATGGCATCACAATGATGTCCGGATCAGCTTTACGGCTGCTTCTATCGTTAACCAAGGGCTCGGTGTCGACGCCGCAGCAATAAGAATCGAGGATAACGCCCTTTGGAAGGTCAAACCGATGGTCCGGCGCTGGGGAAAAACAGCCGTGATCAACGGAGAAACCTACACCGACTCGCTCCCCATCACTCGACAGATCAATACACCTGGCGATTCACTCATTGGAGCACTGGTATGTCACGGCGGTCTAGGGATGGAGCGCCACCTGAACTGGATCTGGCCCACTTGTGGGAGGGTCACCGAGATCTTCGTTCATGACGGCGACTGGAAAGACAACGCGCGGAATTTGTATGGAGCCGCCGAAATGCTGGCTTGCAAAGGAGATAGCGGCGACGCCGTCTACTCAAGGGATACTCAAAGAGCATACGGAATCGTGCAAGGTGGCCAAGTGCCCATCGGAGGTGTCTGTACACCTCCAACGAACCCCGTGACATATTTCAGCTGGATCAATAAAGTTGAAGATTCCCTTGATGTCGAAGTGATGTTTGCGCCGTGAGTCATAGATCCGGCTTACGGGTATTGCTGATGCTCTTGCTCTTTCCCTTGGCCGCGTGCACAAAGACCCAGGAAACGGACACTCCACAAGCGGGAACGGAAAAGCTATTGACACAGGCCCTAGATGGACAGGAAATCGAAACTTCCGTCGACGTTCTCCCCAGCGGAGAAGTTAGGGTCTGCCTAACGACATATCACTTGCTGAGAATTGACGGGCCCTGTAACCCCACAACGCAGGAGGAGTACCCGCTGCTCGGCGGGCCGAAGGTGGAAGAACTGGCTTCGGCAATTCCCATCGGTGGGTGGGTTCGCCTCACGCTTAGCCGCGCCGCTGGCGGGTGGATCCTAGATCAGTGGGAAGTTATTCGTGACGACTGCGACGATGATCTCGTCCGCAAGTTCAAAGGGGCTGACCGTTGCGACTAGATGCTCCCGCCAGTTACCGACTAGCCACCGGAACCGGAGATCCCCCGCAAAACCCACTCGTATCAAACCTGGTCGACGAGGCCAAAGCCGCACTAGAGCATGCTCATGGCGATACGGTCCGCGAGGCGCTGGGCGATGCCGGGGTGGCAGCGTTGTTCGCAGCGGTGGCGGCCGAATGGGGCGACGATTGTCTCCAATACCTGTCGTCCCAGCTGACGGCAGCTGAGGCCGTCGACCTGCTGGATCGTTTCCAACGCAATCGCGTCCGTGCACAAACTACCGTTGGCCGGGTTTCATTAGCTCCCCTTGAAGAGCAGGCATATCGCGCGTTGTATCGCGCATCGCTAGACCCTCGAAGCAGCTTCCGTTGGCGATATCGAGGGACAACGCCCGAGTTCAGCTACTTCGTACAGTCACTCTTTGCCGGGACGAAGGCTCAATACTTGGTGCAAGGCCGGGATAGTCACACCTATGGCTTGGTTGCGGCCTATTCCGACCAGGCAGACCTGGGCCACTGCTACATCGGATTTTTGCGCTGTTCAGATCGCAAACCCCAAGGCGAGATGCATGAAGGCATGTTTCTCTTCATCGACTACCTGTTCAACTCAACCTCGTACCGCAAACTATATGTCGAGATTCCGCAGTACAACGAAGACGAAATCGGACTCACCCAACTGGGACCATTCGTCATCGAAGGTTGCCTGAAAGAACACGATTTCCACGGGGGCAAGCTCTTCGACCGCTTGATTCTCGCCTTATACCGAGAATCATGGGACAGCTGGGCGGAGCCTTATCGAGCAATACTGTAACTAACCACGTCACGAGCGAGCACACAACGTACCAAAGAGAAACGCCGGGCGGAAGCGAACAGCTTCAACCCGGCGCTTCTATTCGTATTTCCTAACCGCTCCCTGCAGGGAGGGCGAATCTGGCTACTTGCCTTGCCAGTTGGGGCGCGCTTTTCAGCGAATGAGCGGGGGCCTTCTTTTCGCGTCTTCAGAGAAGAACACCTTACCCATCTGAGGACCCTGAAACTTCCAGAACTCCTCTTCGGTACGACCCTGCGACTCACGCAAAATATAGGCAGAAGCAGCCAACGCCAACGGAGCATTCTTCGCAACACGCTCCGCCAACACCAACGCCTCATCCACCGCCGAACCAGGCTCAGCCAACTTGTCGACCAAACCAATCCGATTCGCCTCAACAGCACCGATCGGCTCCGCCGTCAACGCCATCTCCATCGCCACCCCATAAGGCACCCGGCGAGGCAAACGCAGCAACGCACCAGCAGCAGCAAACAAACCAACACCAGCCTCAGGGATACCCAAGTTGGCGGTATTCGGCGCGACGATCAGGTCACACGTCAACGCCAACTCCAGGCCGCCAGCCATCGCGAACCCTTCAATGGCGCAGATCAACGGCTTGGTAAACCCAGTCCGCTCAATCACCTGCTGGAACCCTTGAGGCGGCCCCTCACCAAGAACGCCTTCAAGTCCATACCCGAACAGAAACCCGCGCCAGCGCCAGTCAAAATCCCGACCGACAGACCAGGGTCCTCTTCAAGCTGAGTCAACGCAGCGGTCAAACCCTGAGCAAGCCCAGTGTTAATCGCGTTACGAGCATCAGGACGGTTGAGGGTGATCACCAACACCCGACCCTTCGTTTCTACAAGAACTTCATCAGCCATGATCGCTCCCCTACATCACTTAGGTGGCATACGAATGCCGCCGTCGACGCGAATCGTCTCGGCATTCATGTACGAGTTGGTGATCAACTCAAGCGCCAACGTGGCGAACTCTTCAGCCTGCCCAAGACGACGAGGGAACAACACGCTCTCACCCAACTTGCGCCTTGAACGCCTCCGACGCCTCACCCTGACCGTAGATCGGCGTGTCGATCAGACCCGGGGCGATGCAGTTGACGCGAATACCCACCGCTGCGAGGTCACGAGCGACCGGCAACGTCATACCGACGACGCCGCCCTTGGAGGACGAGTACGCCGCCTGGCCGATCTGACCATCGAACGCCGCAACCGACGCCGTGTTGACGATGGCACCACGCTCATTGTCGTTCTGCGGGTCGACCTTGGACATCGCGGAAGCAGCCAAGCGGATCACGTTGAACGTGCCGATGAGGTTGATGCGGATCACCGTCTCGTACATGTCGAGGTCAAACGGGCTGCCGTCACGGTTGATCGTGCGACCGGCCCAGCCGATACCCGCACAGTTGACGACCGCACGCAGCGGGCCCATTTCGGATGCGGCGTCCACCGCAGCCTGGACCTGCTCGGCGTTGGACACGTCGGCCTTGACCATTGCGCCGTTGATCTCTTTGGCGACTTCTTCGCCCTTTTGCTCGTTCATGTCGATGAGCACGACTTTGGCACCCTTGCCAGCCAGCAGGCGTGCGGTGGCGGCACCCAGACCGGATGCACCACCGGTCACGATCGCTGATGCTCCATTTACGTCAAGCATTTCTGATCCTTTGATAAGTGCTGGAGGGCCGGTACGCCGTCACCGGCGACCGACCCCCACAGAAACAATTCGGTCGAAGAGCTCGGGTCTAGCCGAGGCGCTCGATGATGGTGCCGTTGGCGAGACCGCCACCCTCACACATCGTCTGGAGGCCATAACGGCCACCGGTGCGCTCAAGTTCGCACAACAATGTCGCCATCAGCTTGGTGCCCGAAGCGCCGAGGGGGTGACCCAGCGCGATTGCCCCACCGTTAACGTTGACCTTGTCCATGTTTGGCTTGAGTTCCTTTTCCCAAGCAAGCACAACCGGGGCGAAGGCTTCGTTGACTTCGAACAGGTCGATGTCGTCGACGGTCATACCCGCACGCTCAAGTACCTTCTGCGTGGCCGGGATCGGGCCGGTCAACATCGTGACCGGGTCCACACCGACGACCGAAAATGCGTGGAAACGAGCGCGAGGGGTCAAGCCCAGTTCTTTTGCCTTGGACTCGCTCATGATGAGAACGGCCGAGGCACCATCGCTGATCTGGGATGACGTACCGGCGGTGACCACACCGTTCTCGTCGAACGCTGGCTTCAAGTTGCCGAGCGTTTCCACCGTCGTGCCACGGCGGATACCCTCGTCGGTGTCGAAAATGCGCTCCGTGCCGTCCTCGTCGGTGACGGGAACAGCGATGATTTCACGGTCGAAACGACCTTCGTCGACGGCGCGAGCGGCGAGTTCTTGCGAACGCGCACCAAAGGTGTCGAGGTCTTCACGAGTGAGGTCCCACTGCTTGGCGATCATCTCAGCACTAATGCCCTGGGACACCAGACCACCACGGTCAGCGTAACGGTCCATCTCGGCTTGCGACCACGGAAGGCCCATCTTGCCGCCCATGACCGAGGTGCCCATCGGCACCCGTGTCATGCACTCGACACCGGACGCCACGACGATGTCGTACTGCCCGGCCATGATGCCCTGCGCACCGAAGTGCATCGCCTGCTGCGACGAACCGCACTGACGATCGACGGTGGTCGACGGAACCGACTCGGGCCACCCAGCCGCGAGCAAGGCGTTACGTCCAACGTTGAGGGACTGTTCCCCCACCTGCATAACGCAACCGGTGATGACGTCGTCGACCAGGGCAGGGTCGAGGTTGTTGCGGTCCGCAATGGCCTTCAACGTGTGACCAAGCAGATCGACGGGGTGCCAATCTTTGAGCGAGCCATTTCGCTTTCCGCCCGGGGTACGGACGGCATCAACGATGACTGCAGTCTCCATGTTGCTCCTTAGAGTTGTCCGGCCAAGTGGCCGTCTGTGTTTGGCGGCGTTGCAACCGCCGCTGTTACTCGGTCGGATCAACTCCGGCCGTTACCTGACCCCCGGTGGGATCAGAGGATCTCGTGGTCATCTGGGCGGTTAGCCCGTTCGACTCGATCTCGACGCTCCCAGCACGTTCGGCTGACTCCATGAGGTCGAGATTAAAACGCATCTTGTTGAGGGTTGCACCCAGGGCTTGACGTTCTGCTCGAGAAATGCCCGTGCGGAGTTCTATCCCAAACTCGCGCACCACGTCGTCGATCAGCCCGCTGTAACGCTTTGCTTCGGGCCGTGCCGTGACGAGCCACACGCGCCGATCGTCAGGATCGGGTACTCGTTCCACCATGTCTCTGAGCTCGAGAGCATCGATCGCGGTGCCCGTGGCGGCCTTACCAAGCCCGAGCAACGTGGCCAACGCAGTCTGATTGAGCGCGCCTTCTGAGACCACGTATTGGAGGATGAGCGCCTGGGTCAGATTGAACCCAACAGACATCAATCGACGATCGAGCACTCGGCGAACTTGACGTGCAGTCATCTCGATCGAGGACTCAAGCAACGGAAACGGCTGCACAGAAGCGTCGGACCTACCCATCAAGTCGTACGCTACCAAATAGTATGACGCCGTACTAGTTCACCCTTGCCGAGATCGTGGACACGACATCGCCTTGGCCATCACGACCGACGGCGATCGATACCTCCACGATTGCTCGCAAGTGGCCTCTCGAGTCGCCGAGGCCAGCCTCACAAGCTCCGTTACCGAAGTAATGGACAGTCAGTAGACACAGAGCGCGATATTGGCGACAATGGTGCGGCTTTGGGCAGGTGGTGCGGCACACCCCTGTGAGGAAACAGTGGACCCATTAATCGCACTCGGCGACCGGGGTGAGCCGGTCACAACCTTGCAGCAGCGTTTGACGCTCCTCGGTTATAGCCCCGGCCCCGCAGATGGCATATTTGGCATTCGCACCGACCATGCGGTACGGGAGTTCCAAGACGACAACGGCCTGGCCGATGACGGCATCGTCGGCCCCGTCACCTGGGCTGCCCTCAAAGGCGTCGCTACTCCCCCAAAGCCTCCGGGTGGGACCCTTGGGGTAGGGAGCAAAGGCGCCGAGGTCGCGACCGCCCAGCAGCAACTGTCGTCGCGGGGCTACTGGCTCGGCATCGTCGACGGCGTCTTCGGTGCGCTCACCCAACAGGCCGTGTGGGCGTTTCAGAAGGTCCAGGGACTACCCCGGACCGGCGTGTTGAATACCGATGACCGTCAGACCCTCAGCCAAGCTCGACGCCCCACACCCGGACGCACCGGCGATCAGGCCGAGATCGACCTCGGCAAACAGACCCTATTCATCATCCGCGGTCAGGACGTCGTCGTCGCTTTGAACACGTCAACTGGTAACGGCGAGCGCTACTACTCGGGCGGCCAATGGAAGACGGCGCGTACGCCGACCGGCGACTTCAAGATCGTGCGCGAAGTCAACGGGATGCGGGTCGCTCCCCTCGGAAAGCTCTGGCGACCGCGCTATTTCACAAACTCCGGCTATGCGGTGCACGGCTCCTCGTCGATTCCACCTCACCCCGCGTCCCACGGATGCGCCCGCGTTTCGAACCCTGCGATGAACATGATCTGGGACCACAACCTGTTGCCGATGGGCTCGGCGGTCTGGGTCCACCCATAAGCGCGGTACAGCCATCGTGGTGATGAGCGGGAGCTGGCGGGTGGTGACCGGCGGTTCGCGAGGCGAGCTGCGGAAGAACCCAAACAGGTTTTGTGACAACTGTCACGTAGGCTGACGGAGGTCTATGACCGCAGCCGTCACGATGGGAGTCACGATGCGGGATTCATTGGGGGCATATCAGAGCGTCGTCGTTTTTGGAGGCACCTCTGACATCGCACTTGAAACCGTTCGCCAGCTCGCCGCTCCGGGCCGTTTGCGCCACATCGCTCTCGCTGGGCGTCGACTGAGCGCGCTCGAAGAGGCAAAGGCGGAACTCGCCGACCTTGGCGTCGACGACATCTCGCTCTGGGAGTTCGACGCGCAAAACACCGAATCGCACACGTTGCTGATCGCCGAGATCTCTGCGCACGTCGGCGACATCGACTGTGCGATCATCGCCTTTGCCCTGCTCGGAACCGAACACCTTGGGCCTATCGACCCCGAAGAAGCACGCATCCTTGCCCAGACCAACTACACCGGCGTCGTTTCGATCGCGCTCCCCCTGACCGAAACGATGAAATCGCAAGGCCACGGCGATGTTGTCTTCATCTCATCGGTCGCTGGCGAGCGCGTGCGGGCAGCGAACTTTATGTATGGCTCCTCAAAACAAGCGATGGACGGATTCGCTCAAGGGCTCGGCGACTCTCTTCAAGGCTCTGGCGTCCACGTCATGGTGGTGAGGCCAGGTTTCGTCCAAACCAAGATGACGACCGGTATGGACCCCGCCCCCTTTTCGACGACTTCGGACAAGGTTGCGGCAGAAATCGTCACCGGCCTCAAGAAGCGCAAAGAGATGGTCTGGTCGCCTCGGGTTATGCGACCCCTCTTCTCGGTCATACGACATCTGCCCCGCCCACTCTTCCGCAAGATGCCCCGCTAGTTCACCGTGTCGGAACAACCCGACGAAACGGACTCTGAGACTCCACCTCCAACCTCAGACCCGGACAGACCAGCCCCGGACGTACCGGACCAGGACGTACCGGACCAGGACGGACGAGACCCGTACGGACAAGACCCGGACGCGCCGGACCCGGACGCGCCGGACCCGGACGGACCAGGCCCGGACGCAGCAGCCCTGGGCCCGCAGCCACACGCTGCCACCGTCGATGGACCAGCGGTTCTCACATCGGGATCGGCGACTGCCCACGACGTAGCGGACGACATCCCGGTACCCCACGCGACCGGCGCGTCGACCGATTCGCCAGGCCAGTCCCCGGTAGAACAGACAACTGGGCCGATCCCCGATCTGACCGCTCAGCCCAAACCGGCACCCAAGACTCGCGCCGCTGCGAACACCAGCGACAAAACGGATCGGCGCCGGCCAAACGCCAAGGTGACCGCACTCATCGCCTTCGTAGCGTGCGTCGCGACCTGGCCGATCCTCGACCTCACACCGGGATTTGACCCCGCCGGACATTGGGGCGGCCTCGATATTTCGTGGGTCACCGCGAGTCACGTCATCGCCCGTCGAGGCTTGTCCTACGGCAACGATGTGGTCTTTACCTACGGACCCTGGGGCTTTCTCGGAATGCCACGGTTGTACTACACGATCACCGGTGTCGCATCGGTCATCGCCGTGCTGAGCACACACGGACTGCTCGGCTACTTCTCAGCGCGAGTGCTCCGCAGGTTTGCCGCATGGCCACTCGCCCTCATCGGGACCTTCTACATTCTGCGGTTCAGCGCTCAGCTGATGTTGCCGTCTGCCGCATTGGCAGCGATCCTCGCCACCATGGTGGTTGCCTGGGCGATTGCACAGGTCATCAACGAACGACGCTTCACCGCAGCGAGCCTGATCGCCACGGGTTTGTTGTGTTCCCTCATCTTGACCATGAAGATCAATGACGGCATCAACGCGGCGGCCGCTGCAGGGCTGATGGCGGTCGGTCTCGGATGGAAACACGGCGGTGTTCGCCGGGCCTTACGCAACGGAGCGATCCTCACCACGAGTTGGGCACTTGGGGTCGTCGTGTGGTGGACCATCGCCGGTCAGAACATTGCTCACATCCCCGAATGGATCCGGGTATCGGCCCAACTCAGCGCTGGATATGGCGATGCTATGGGCATCTCGCAGCCGGGACGAGGCTGGCAAATTCCCGCCGCGATCCTGACCGTCGCGATCGTCGGGGCGATTGCCTATGTACGGTTGCGGCGCCATGCGCCCGTGCTGCGGTTGACGGTGTTGACCATCCTCGGGGTCCACTGGGCGATCATGGGTACGTGGAGCTTTGTGCGACACGACGCCCACGCCACAGCATTCTTTGCCACCACCCTGCTGGTGTTGTTGGCGTTCTGGCATCGCACCATGCTGCGCTACACGGTTCCCGCCTCGATCGCCTTGGGCATCACGGCATGGCTCGTGGTGTTGCCCCCAGGCCCGGACAAGCAGTGGGACCGCGCCGTCCTGCCGTGGGAGACGTCGTTCGCCGAGAACACCATCAAGGGGCTGACCGTCGATCGTGTCGACCTGATGGACACCAGCCGCACCGAACTAGCCCGTTCATACGGACTCAGCGCTGAGATTGTTGCTGAGCTGACCGGCGAAACGGTTCACATCGATCCACAAGAAGCGGCGCTGGCGTGGGCATTCCCAGAGTTCAAATGGGACCCGCTACCGATCTACCAGGAGTATCAGGCCTACAGCGCGGCGCTCGATGACCGCAACGCTGACCGCCTCGCCGATGCTGACAAAGGCCCCCGCTACGTTCTGCGCCAGAACGTGACCGTCGATGACCGGATCGCGCGCTTCGAGTCACCCGCGGTGCTCCTGGAATTGGCCTGCGCATTCGAACCGATCAACGAGGCTGGCCACTGGGTGCTCTTTGAGCGCTCCGATAACAAATGCGGTGACGTCGGACAGGTCGGATCCGTCGAGACCGATGACGACGGTGTCGCAGACTTCACCGCCCTGATCGAACAAGCCTCACCAGATGACATCGTGCTGGCGCGCTGGCCCGACGTCGAGGATCGCAACGGCGGTCTTGCTGCGTCGCTGTGGAAGTCTGACCCCTGGTACGCCGACCTGCACCACGACGCTCGTCCTGGGCGGATCATCCCAGCACTCGCTGGCCAGTGGCACATGTTGGCGGTGCCGGAATGTATGGCCATGCCCCAACTCGCTGTCGACACCACACCGATCGACGCGATGACATTCCTACGGGGCGCTGCACCGGATCATTCCCCCGCGTCGGGCATCGAGGTCGAGCTGGCCACTATGCCGTACGCATGCCCGGACGGGGCTAGCGAATAGGGCTGGCTACTCGGCTGTTCCGTCGGGCACCATCGTGATGCTCATGGCGGTGACGCTGACACCAGCCTCATCGGCCGGGTCAAACCGCAGTGACAGTCCGGCAGGAAAGTCGCCCAGGTCAAAGGTGACCGTTTGGTCCCCAGCGATGATGTTGCGCGACACCGTTTGATCGGCGTTCCAGCCTTGGCCGTCGCCGACGAACACCGATGCGAACGTCGCGTCGGGGCTGTTGAGCGTCACGGTCAGAATGGGGCGCATCCCCTTTTGAACCTGGGTTTTCACCGGCAGGACGAGCTGGCCATCGTCGCCCTCGGTGATCCAGCCACCTTGGGTTGCTTCGATGTCGGCGTTACCGGTGAGCGAAGCCATCTCGATCGCCTGTCCTTGATAGTCGGGAACGAACGCGTCATAAAAGCCGTTCAGGAAGCTGGAATCATCCCGCAAAAAGGCGAAGGTGCTCGGCTCACCAATTTCGACGACGACGTTGTTGGCCTCCTGGAGCGCTGTCACAAACCAGGGTTCTTGTTGCACCGAATAGAGGTAACCAAGGGTCACGTGGGCGAAGTACTCGGGCAGTTGATCCATCGCCATCCACGAAAATGAGTCGTGAACGATGAAGGTGTCGCCCGCAATGACCTGATTCGGTGAGCTCGGCGCCGAGATGAACTCACGGACCGGGGTCGCTCCCATCGCGAAGTAGGCGGCCTGGCGTGCGACCTCTGATTTGTCAGGTGCCAAGACGAACGCTGGCACTCGCTCGGTGGCGGGTATCAACGTCCGATTTCCTGTGGCCGGGTCGAGCTCGTAGGCGTTCACCGCTTCGATCCCGACACCAGGGCGGTTCACCCGGTACCTCGGCGTCTTCTCGTCGGCGATGCGGCCGATCACTCGGGCGAGGTTGGCAAAGATGGTGTCCTGCCCGATCTGTGAGACGGCGTCAGGTTGCCAGAGTTGCGGGTTGTAGCTGTCGACGAGTTGTTCCACCATCGACACGGAACCGTGCGTCGTCCAGTGCGTATCCATCGAGTGATACAGACCCAGACCGGCATCGTCCTCTTCGGCGCGGAGCGGCCTGAGCAGATCGACGCCATAAGGGCGCGCATCCAAATCGTCTGCGAGGTCATCGGCTACGGCCAGAGCACATGCAGCGTCGTTCCTCACGTTGCTGGGCAGCTGGTCGGGATAGAGCGAAACCTTCGATGGGGGGACGACCAGGCGGAACGTCCTGCCCGTACCGGTAATCAACGCGTTCAGGCGGTCCGACACCGAGATCATCTCATCGAGGCGAGCGAACGATCGGGGCGTTGCGGCGGCCCCCGGATTCGCCTCGAGCAGGCTCAACACGCCTTCATCCTTGCAGCCTGCTGAGACCTCATCGCTCAAAAAGAGCCAGTTGTCCTTACCGATAACCACCGCTCCCGATGGCGACTCATTGAAGATGTCCACCTGCACCCATGACGCGAACTCGGCCGCCGGTTGCCGCAGCGGATTCTGGTCGGTCAAGTACCGCGACCACTCGCGGTAATAGGCCGAATCAAGCATTTCGCCTGGATCGAATTCGGGCCGGGCCGCGAGCACTCGACCCTCGTTGTCAGATGCACGAAATCCCAAGGCAAATAGAACCAGCGGCACAGCGATCATCAAGATGAACGCACCGACGATCACACGGGGATGCTGAGGCTCATCGTCGACGAGCTCCGCGACGATCGGACCGCTCCGGTCACCTGGTCGCGACGATCCGGGTCCGCCTGCGTCCCGTCGGGTCGTCGAGGAGGAGCGACGAGGTGCAGGGCCACGTTGGGCAGACCGAGCCGCCGACACTCGAGCACCGCTGCGGCCCCGCGGCGATCGCCCGGCCGTACCATCGCGAACACCGTCACGAACACCATCACGAGGTCGAAGTTCTCCGCGATGACCGTCCCAGCTCTCGGCGGTGTCGGACCCTCGCGAGCTACCCAACCGTCTGTTTCGGCGTGATCCCGCGACGCTCCGCTCGGGGTCGGGGGCCCGACCGGACTGAGCAGATCCAGAAGGCGGCAAGCGGGTTGCCGAGCGCAACGGGTCATCAGCGAGTGATCTGGCCAGCCCACCGGCATCCGCTCGACGAGCAGAACGACGTGGCGCGGTTCCCCACAGACTCCCCTCACCATCGCTCTCACCGAAGTCAAACGAACCAAAGTCGTCATCGCCCGCTGCGAACAGTTCTCCATCGGTTGGAACGCCTCGTTCCACTTCGCCGCCTGCAGCACGACGACGACGACGAGATCGATCGTCACGACGAACCTCGGATCGATCACCACGACCCCAGATCGATCACCCTCGGATCGATCAGCCTTTGACCGAACCCCGGATCGATCACCCCCGGATCGATCACCCCTCGATCACCCCAGGTCGACCACCCTCGGATCGATCAGACTGGACCGACCCCTGACCGATCGCCCTGAGCGACCGACCCTGAGCGATCGACCGAAGGCCGATCCGTCGGCTGTGCCTGTTCTCGGCGGGCGCGACGGGAACGGCGGTCCCCGACATCGCCATCATCTTTGAACGAACCGCTCATCGAGGAACATCCAGAACATCGATCGCATGCACCGTGACACCGTCGGCTTGAGCGGGATCGATTCGAAGCGATATTTCGCCGTCGCTGGTATCGGCGACCGCTGACAGATCAAAGACGATTCGGTGGCGGCCCGATTCGACGGGCTGAGTCAGGCGCTGGTCGGCGTTGAAGGTCTCACCTGCGGCGGCATAGAACAGTTCTGCCGTCGAAGCGGCGTTGGAGGAGACGTCGAGCACGACCAAACGGTAGGCGTCATCAGCGGCGGCGGCCAACGGGGCAAGTTGCAATTGTGGGTCATCGTTGGTCGAGCGCCACCCTCCCCCGTCGAGCACTTCCAGTCCGGTCGAGGTGTCGGGTTGGGATGGCGTCACGTAACGCTCCAAGTCGGGCCAGAAGGCCTCGACCGAGCGCGACAGCATCGGCCACGAGTCAAGAAACTCGTCCCACACACCGAAGTCTGCGATTTCGAACATGAACGTATCGGCATCGGCGAGCCCGTCGATCAACCACGGCGAGTTGTAGGCCAAGGAGCGCACCGCAAAGGTTGTGTCTTCAAAATATGTCGGGAACATCCAGATCGATGACCGAACAAATGAGTCGTGCAGGATGAAGGTGTTGCCCGGGATCATCTCCACACCTGGGTGAGCGGCGCTCCGAACCCGAATCACCGGGTGGAAGTCAAGCTCCGGATAGTCGACGGTCCTCACCAGCTCTGTCCCACCGTCCTCGATCCGCCACTGCGGCGTCGGATCATCCGGTGTCTGCAGCTGATCGCTCGTCGCATCCACCCAGTATTCGTCGACGGCTTCAAATGTGACGCCAGGACGTTCGATGACCCACTGATCAGCGTCGTCATAACCGGGTAGACCTGCTGCGTAACGAAGATTGGCATACATCTTGTCGGTGCCCCTTTGGACGAGCGCATCGTCATCCCAGAGACCGGGCGACAGCGAGTTCACCGTCTCGCGCACCATGACCGACGCCGCACGCGGCGTCCAATGGGTGTCGCGACGAAAGTACAGCGCCGCTTCAGGCGAGTCGTCTGCAATCTTGGCCTTCTCGCTGAGGAGCGGGTCCCAGAGGCTGATCACCGACCGATCTGAGCGCAACGCTGCTTGGAGTTGGGTGCGACGCTCGATCGAACACTGACTCCGCTCGACGAGGTCGTCGGTGAGGTATTCGGGATAGATCGCGGGCTTGCCTGGCGCGACGATGAAACGGAACTGCCGGCCAGATGCTTCGGTGACGGCCTGCAGCGCATCGACCCTATGCCGGATGAACGAAGCGTCCACAGGTGCATCGCAGCCGAGCGTGAGGTAGTCATCAAAGAACCACCAACCGTCTGTGCCGAAGACGAGGTCGGGATGCGACGGGTCATGAAACAGCTGGACATCGACCCACGCCTCGGCCCGTGTCGCCGGGATTCTGAACGGCATGTGATCGGTCAAATACGCCGAGAATTGGCGATATGTCGAGGCATCGAGCAGATCTGATGGCGACACTTCGGGAGGTTCGGCAAGATTGCGCAGCTCCAGCTGTTCCCCTCGACCCCTGCGCTCTGCGCGACGAGGGGAGCGAACAAGAACAGCGAAAACGCGACCACCAAGATCACCTGGCCGGTGCGATTCATCGAGCGGTGCCGTCGTGGGCCGTGTCATCAGCCAGCGTCGGGCTCACCGGCCGGTCGTCGTTTGATCCCAGGGCGTCCGGGCCCGCATCGGTCGTGCCAGGGTCGGCCGATCCACTGTCGGCTCGGCCTGCATCGGTTCGGCCAGCATCGGTTCGGCCAGCATCCATCGGGCTGGCATCGTTTGGAGGTGTGCCGACGGTGATGTCGATGATGCGGACGTTCGAGATCTCGACGCCACCTTCTTTGCCTGGCTCCAGGCGGAAGCGCGGCCCGCGGCTTGTCATATCGAAGACGACCGGGTGCGTTCCGGCAGGAATCGCTTGTTGTTGGACCGATTCGACGGGAAAGTCCCCGTCGGTGCCGTCGAACATTTGCGCGACGGTCTCTTGCGGCGTCGTCACATCAAAAATCAGCAACCGTCGATCGGCCGCACCAGATGGGGCGCTGAATTCGAGCGACCCCGATTTGTCGTCGATCGTCCAGCTATCGCCACCGTCACCAACCGCGTGGATCTTTCCTTTCTCGACCAGGCCGTCGGCGGGGATCGCCACCGACGGCAACGTGTTGCTCACCCCATCGATGACCTTGGCAACAAAGGGCGTTCCAGCGTGGACGTAATCCCAAACGTATTCCTCGCCCATCTCGATCATGATGCGTTCGGCGTCTCTGACGCCTTCGGCAAGCCACGGCGTATCGAAGGTGTTGTAGAGGTTGGCCATGGTGAGCTCCTCAAAGAACAACGGCATCTGGGCCATGGCAAACCACGAGAACGAGTCATGAATGAGCAGGGTTCGATCCGGGATGAGCTCGGCGCTAGCGCTCGATGTCTGAAAGGCCCGCACCGGCCGATTGTCGATCATCACCCATTCACCCGTGCGCTGCAGTTGCCCGGTTTGGGAGTCGATCTCCATCGCTCCTGAGCTTTCTTCGGGTACCAACTCCCCTTCTCAGGTTTTTCCGATCGTTTCTTGTGACACGACCCGGACACCATCTCGCTCGATCCTCCAGTGTGTTGCCTGGTTAGTCGCAGCGCGACGGGTGAGCTGGTAGGCGAGGTTGGCAACGATCTGATCGGTGCCGTCCGCCCGCAACGATGACGGGTCCCACAGTCCGGGTTGTACGGCGGTCACGACTTGTTCGGTCAACACCGCGCCGCCCCGGGTCGTCCAATGGGTGTCCTGAGGGAAGTACAGCGGTTGCGGCGGCCCGCCGTCGACAAAGGCGTCAACGGCTGACCAGGTGTCGACATACCAGTCGTAGCTCGCAAGCTGATCCCTCACTGCCGTCCGGCGTTCGCGCGAACACGTACCAAGTTCGGTCAGAACGTGGGTGAGTTTGTCTGGATACACCTGAGATTTGCCCGGCACCTCGGTGAACCAGAACTCCCTGCCCGAGGCGCGGACAACGTCGGCGATCAACGACACGGTGCCGACGATCTGATCGGGTTGGAAATTGAGCGAATCCCCTTCGCAACCGGTCTGCAGATCGAGGCTGTCCTTGTAGAACAGCCAGTCATCTCGGCCGATTGCCACATGTGGATTGGCCGAATCACCAAACACGCCAATGTCGACCCAGGCCTCGACACGAGCGCCCCACTTGCGCAGCGGCGACTGTTCGGTCACCCAGTCGCCGACCGCCTGTGTGTAGTCACCATTTGCCAGGTTCTCAAGGGAGAGTTCAGGAACTTCGGTGCGCCCAACCAGCGGATCTGGTTCGGACCGGACGCCGACCAGCCACAAGACGAGTGGAAGGGTGACAAAGGCGAGGAACGCAACGGCGTACCCGACGACGAGACGTGTACTCACCTTCCCTCCTTCCCGGCCGACTGCAACGTTGTCGGTGGCAAATCTAGGAGCCGCAGGCTGGCGACGCGAGCTCCGGCGCCACCGGACGGGTCGATTCGGAGATGCGTCGCTTCGAGCCCTGTGAGCTCAAAGATGACTGTCGACGCCGTCGCTGGAACGGGTTGCAGCAGGTGCTGTTCGGCATCAAACTCACCCGGTGTGACGCTGTAGAACACCTCCGCTTCGTCTTCTTGTGGCGCTCCCGCTGCGTCTATCGATTCGAGTTGCATCACGATGAAGCGCCGCGCTCCCGACGACGGTTCCGGCAGCAGGCCGGTCAGGAGCTGCGGGTCGTCAGCGGTCGCCTCGACCCCGTCGTCCACACGCGTCATCCGGTCCAGCTCGGTTTCAGGGTCACTCAGCAGGTCGATCGACTCCACCCGGTCCACCAACCCGCCGACGACCAAGCGAACCAGGGCGGACTGGGGGTCGAGGGTCTCATATACACGGCGTTCTGCGGCTTCGATCACGAGCTGATCGGCTTGAGCGACGACCGCTTCAAGCCGCCACGGATTGGCCAGTTTGGCCCACTGCGACATGACGATGTCAGAAAAAAGACGCGCCTGGTTGACCGAAGCGACCTCCATGAAGGAATCACCCAGCATCACGGTCCGACCCTCGATCAAACCCTCGCCACCATGGCGGTACCACCGAGCCAGGTAAGCGGCTGCGTCGCCGTAAGGAGCGACCCGCTCGATCTGCCCGTCGACGATGGGAAACACCTTGGACGGGTCGGCGCCGACATCAAATCCAGCGGCCTGGAGCGCCCCGAGTTGACCGTCACCGTCTTGGCCGGCTTGGTCGGCCAGACCGGCTTGGTCGGCAGGTGACGTACCGGTGGTCGCGCCAGGTTGTCTCCCACGTGCTTCTTCGAGGTCGACCGAGCGGAGCGCGAGTGCGCCTGGAATCTCCAGATCCGCCCGGGGAGCCGTGACCGTCCGAGGCAGACCGATCAGCGTCCGAAGATCTTCAACCTTTCGATCCTCACCGTCGAGACTGGCGCCGCGAAAAGCCGCGACGGCAACGTCGCCCTGAACGGCCCCAGAGCTCGAACGCACGCCGCTCCCTGAGCCCGTCGTGAAATCCGACAGTGCTTGAGCAGTGGCGTAGGTACCCGTCAAGGCCGCAACCGTCGTCCAATGGGTATCACCGTCATAGACGAGCGGCGCGTCGATCCAGGCGGGATCGTCGGACAGGTAGCTCGGCACCGTCCCCGAAACCCAACGTTCGAGGTCGTCCCAGACGCTCAGTGTCGCCGCCCCGGCAGCGATGGTCGACAACTCGTCGTCGAGGGCGTCTCGAAAACCCTTGGCGCACCGAAACCGTTCAACGCTGTGACCCGTCAAACGATCGGGATAGAGCGCAGCCTTGTCCGGGGGAATGATGATGACGATCGGCACCCCGGCGGCGGCGGCCATCCGGCCGAGCAGGTCCATACCCGAGACGACCGCTGCAGGGTCCTCACCGCAACCTCCAACGATCGACTCGTCGATGAACAACCAATCGCCCTTGCCGACCACGACCTCGGGATTCGGACTGTCGCGAAAGAGTCGATAATCGACGGTTGCATCCAAACGGATCCCGGTGTCGCGATACGGCATGTGGTCGGTGAGGTAGGCGTTCCATGCAGCGCCGTGGCCGGTGTCGAGCCAATCGGTGAGTCCCATGGCGGGTTTGGCCGCAGCCACCCGATTCTCGACCGGTTGAGCGCGCCGTCCGGTCGCCAACGCGGCGAGCGGCACCGAGACGAACAGACAAAACACCGCAACGACGACAAGCGCGCCGACGTGATGTCGAGTCGGTGGATGCGCACCACCGTCGTGGTCCTCGACGCCAGGACCGGTATCGACATGGGCGTGGGTACCCTGCGGCGCCGGCGCATCCGACGGACTCATGACCTGGTCACGACCCGGCAGGCGAAAGTTGTGGCCACTGTTGGGCCAACACCTCGGTCACCAGATCTGCGACCAAAGCGTTTCCGGCGGGGGCCAGATGGATGCCATCCGCTGTGCGGACCTCGACGAGTTGACCATCGGCCTGTCTGATCGTCGGGCTATACGTCGTGCCGTCACCGCCGATTACACCGGCGATGTCGACGTAGTGAAGGTTGGGCCAGTCATCTGCGACCGTCTCGAGCACGCGATCAAAGGTGTCGCGACCCACACCATCCTTGTCGTCTTTGAGGAGCGGCACGCTCAACCAATAGATCTGCGCGCCGGTCTCGGAGAGCTTGCGGACAAACCCGTCCACCAGCCCCGTCATCCACTCTTCCCAACCGTCGATACCAGGCTCGAGAATTTCGCCATCGACCATCGATGGGAAAAAGTCACCAGCACCAAGCTCGACGACGACGGCGTCAGGTTCGAACGCCACAAAGGTCTTTTCGACCTCGTCACACCAATTCAACTGAGCCGGTGAGGACAGCTGCGACCCCTGCTTCGTCGATTGGGCAGAGGTCACCAGGCCGCTGTCTTTCAGGTCTGCGTCCAGAACCGGAGCGAGTCCCTCCATGATCGAGTCCCCCGCGTACATCACACGCAAGGGGTCCTCGCTCGAGATCTCGGCGATCCGAGGCTCGGGAGTGTCGTCGTCGGGTCCAGGTTCGATGGCCACCGAGCACAAGTCTTCCGACGGCGGGGGCCCGTGGATGGCCTCGGCTAGTTCGTCACGGGGTTTGTTCAGGCCCAGTTTGGAGGACACATCGTCGAGTGGATCGGCGACGGCCCGGCCGACATCACGCTTCCAGCCCAACTGGTAGTTGTCGGCGGTTCGTTTGAGTGAAGTTGCGTTGAGCAGCGCACCAACGATCATGAAGACCGCGATCACGACGATGATCGAATTGACCTCGCGGCGAGCCTGCTCAGGCGTGGCGGCATCACCGCCCGTTCCGGTGTCAACACCCGACAAGATTTCATCGACGCCGGGGAATCCTTCTTGAGGCGCGTAACCCGCCTCGGCAAGTTCTTTGGCGTCGGCATACCGCTGGAAGCCCGACGACCTCTTAGCCGACCTGTCCGAGCGTGCGTCACCCGTCCTGGAGGCAGTGCTCGTCTGGCCACCCTGCGAGCGACGTGGCTCATCTCCCTGACCAACCCGCTGATCGTCGACGCCATCGGCGGCTTGGGTAGGTGTGTCACCGCCAGACTCCGCCGCGCGCCGTCGGCGTTCGGCGCGGCTCATCGTGCCGTCACTGTGGTCGTCCCGTTCACCGGGACTCTGCGATTTGGATTGTTCGTCCATCGGTCCGACTCGGTGATCTAGAAGAAGAAATACAGGAAGGGTGCGACGCCCTGGACGGCTACGGCGTCGATAACGGTGACGGCTCCCGCAAGCAACAGGCCTTGTGGAATCGGCGACAGAGTCCGGAAGCGCACGCCAACCCGACGGAACCAACCCGACGGAATGCCGTCCATGAACAGACCAAATGCCAGCACCAACAGGACGGTCTTTGAGACCGCCGCGCCTGTGATATCGACATGAAGAGCCTGGACGACCAGGTCCTTGACACGACCCCAGATCTCCCAGGTACGGCCGATCGACTGCGCCCTGAACAGCGTAATGGTGAACGCAATGAAGTGGTAGATCACCACGGTCCTGACCGCACGGCGCAGCAATCGCGGGTGGTCGTAGTCATCGCCAACCCAAAACTTTGCCAGCGGCTGCCACAGAAACGATGTGCCACAGACCAGTACCCGCAGCGGCCAGGTCACGAGGTTGATGACCGGCGTCTCGGCCGACCAGTGCCATGCGGTGGACATGAAACCGCGCCGACCGGCCTTCTCGCGCGCCCTGATCGCCCCCTCGACGATCAGACCGGTTCCATGGATGATGCCGAACAGGACAAAGGTCCAGTTGGCACCGTGCCACAGCCCACCCAACAGCATCGTCAACATGATGTTGAGCATCGTGCGCCGTACGCCCTTGGTCGATCCACCGAGGGACCCGTAGAGGTAGTCACCCAACCAAGACGTCAACGAGATATGCCAACGGCGCCAGAAGTCCTGGAGCGAGACCGCCTTGAACGGCCGATTGAAGTTGATCGGGAACTGGAAGCCCAACAGCATCGCGATGCCGATCGCCATATCGGAGTACGCGGAGAAGTCGCAGTAGATCTGAACGGTGAAGCCGTAGACCCCCAACAGGACTTCGAGCGGCGAGTGGTTGCCGGGCGCGGCGAAGACGGGCTGGACCAATTCGGTCGCCAAGAAGTCCGCGATGACGAGCTTTTTGAACATACCCGCCAGGATCAGCGCATAGGCCCTGGTCGGATCGAGCGGACGAAGCGGCGCTGGGTCATGCAGACGGTCGAGGAACAGGCGTGCCCGAACGATTGGTCCGGCAACCAGCTGAGGGAAAAACGACACGAAGACGAGCATCTCGGGGATCGAGCGGACCGGGTCGAGGCGCCGTCGGTAGACGTCGATGGTGTAGCTCATCGACTGGAACGTAAAGAACGAGATGCCCACCGGGAGGATGATGCCGAGCGGTTCAAGGGTGTTGTGAATACCGAGCCGGGTCAGACCGTTGGCGAGCTCGAGCACGAAGAAATCGAAGTACTTAAAGAATCCGAGGATCGACAGGTTGGCGGTGAGTGAGAGCGCGAGCCACCGTTTTCGAAGCTTGTCGTCGGTATTGGCATGCACCTTCAGTGCCGCCAGATAGTCGATCATCGACGAGCCGAAGATCAGGAACAAAAACTTCCAGTTCCACCACCCGTAGAACAGGTAGCTCGCCACGAGCATGAACCACGTCCAGGCGCGACGATTCCCGAGCAGCAGTCGATGGCCGAGAAACACCACCGAAAAGAACACGGCGAACGTGACCGTGGGAAACAGCACGGCCGGTCATGCTACAGGTGGTGGTCTTGGCGTTACGTAGCGACCCCGCGGGCACGCTGGGCGCTAGCGTTGCGGTCGATTCGACCGCAGGAAGTCGGCGAATCGACCTCCCCCATACTGCGAAGCGAGCGCCGGTGTCTCTTCCCGGACGCTCTTGGATCAACCCGGTCAGGTGGCCTCATGCGTTATGTCGAAGCGGCGGGAGTTCGGCTTTCACGGATCGGCATCGGCACGTGGCAGTTTGGCTCGGTCGAATGGGGGTACGGCGCCGACTACTCCGAACAGACCGCGACCCAGATCATCGAACGCGGCCTCGAACTCGGCGTCAATCTCATCGACACCGCCGAGCTGTACGGCTTTGGGAAGTCCGAACGGATCTTGGCGCCCGTACTGAAAGAACATCGTGACGAGGCGTTCATCGCCACGAAGGTGACGCCTATCGTCCCGTTCTCGCCCTGGGTCCGTTCGAGGGGTCGGGCATCTGCCAAACGGCTCGGCGTCGACCATATCGACCTCTACCAAGTCCATGCACCCAACCCGACCCTGCCGATCGGTCACATCATGGGCGGTATGGTCGACCTCGTCGCGGACGGTGCGGTCACGCACCTCGGCGTGTCCAACTACAACCTTGCACAATGGAAGTTGAGCGAGCAGGCCGCCGGGATCCCCGTGATCAGCAACCAGGTGCGCCTCAACCTCGTCGACCGCGGCGCCCTGAAGGCACTCGCGCCCTATGCCCGGGCATATGACCGCATCATCATCGCCTACAGCCCGCTCGCTCAAGGCCTGCTCTCGGGTGGTTACAGTGCGGCACGGCTGCCAAAAGACCGCATGCGGCGCGCCAACCCTCTGTTCCTCCCCGAGAACCTCGAAGCTGCACGTCCGCTGCTGGCGACCCTCGAGCGGGTCGCGCAGCGCTATGGCGCTACCTCGGCCCAGATCGCGCTGGCGTGGGTGATCAGCCACGACAACGTCGTAGCGATCCCCGGAGCGAGTTCGGTCGCTCAACTCGAACACAACGTGGCTGCCGCCGATCTGGCCCTCAGTCCTGAAGACCTCGCCGAACTCGGGAGCGCAGCCGTCGCCTTCCAGCCCAACACCGGTGTCGGGACCTTCCCGCGTCGGGCGCTCGCTGCACTGCGTTAACGCACCTCACGAGCGCCTTCGGTGAGGTTGGCGCCCGGTGCGATGTTCAGGTTCGATTCACCGGCTCCGAGATCAACCTTCGCATTCTGACCAGATACCGCGATCGCGCTGTCGGGCATAGTCCTCGCTGTCGTCGAGGATGTCTTGCATCGCCACGTTCGGTCGGTAGCTTCGAGCCTCTGCCCACCCTTCGCGCACGATCGCGGCGTTCACGAACAATCCGTTGTCCGCCCGATAGACATAGGCCAGACGGCGGTCGTAATCGTCATATCGTTCAACGTCGTCGACCAACACGACGGCTGTGCCCGGCGGCAGGATCCGTTTGGTAAACGTCGACGCCTCGCTCCCCCCGCATTCGCTGTCGCGATATGGGCCATCCACCTCGGGGGTGTTGATGCCGATCAGGCGGACGCGCTCACCGCTGGTGGTCTTCAGCGTGTCGCCATCGATCACATGATCGACAACGACTCGTTCACCATCGGGCAGGTCGACGTCACCGTCGGTTCCCGATGATGCGGGATCGTCGTCCCCAGTCCCACCGTCAGATGAGCCTCCCGTTGGGCTGGACTCATCGGAGGTCGGCTCAGCGGGCGCATCTGACGAAGGCCCACCAGCACCGGCTACTGGCGCGGTCTCGTTCACGATAACCGTCGTTTCAGTCGTTTCCGATAGCCGAGTCGATGCGTTCGATTCGGTTGTCTCTTCGGCGCCACAGGCCGCACACGCCAGCACGGCTACTGCGCAACCCGCCATCGCACGGCGAATGCCGAACCGCCGCTGCCGCTGCCGATCCATATGTGGATCCATGTGTCGCTGATCGTTCGGTCCTTTCCTCAGATCACTCACCCGTCGGTTGGCGTCTTGTGGAACGTCGTTGGCGGACATAGTCAACATGGCGCATCCTTGCCGTTCGACCATCGAGCTACTCCTCGACCTTGGCGCTGCCGCATGTGGTGAGGCCTGCCACGATCGAGTCGGCGATCAATCGATAAAAGTCGAGTAGATCACCTTGAGGCTGGCGGATGCCGACCTCCTGGACGATGACATTTGACCCGACCGCCGTGGCGACGCGCTCAGCAGCCGAGCGCTGTTCGGGGTCGGTCAACAGGATCGTGCACAGCTCCTGTCCGGCCATCAACATAGACACTGCATCCGCTTGGCGAGCCGCTTGCTCACCGCCGAGTCCGACCGACAGCACACCAGCAGTCTTGAGGTCGTAGGCCGACAGATAACCCAGAGACGGATGATCGGTGATCAAATTGCGTCGCGACGGCGGGATCACCGCAAAGCGCTGCTCCCAATCCGCCGACTCGGCGACGAGAGCCGCGACGAGTTCGGCGCCTCGGGTGGCGATGGCGTCGCGTTGTTCGGGAAGTGCCTCGCCCAAGAATCTCGCCAGCGTCGGGACGACCGCGGCCATCTTTTGTGGGTCGACCCAAAAATGTGGGTCGAGAACGGAGGGAATCGGCGCGCCCTCGCCACCCGATCTAACCGACGTCGTGGTCGATGTCGAGGGCTCGACGTGCATCGTTGTGAGCGACGTCACGTCGGTCGACCGAGACGCCTCACCGGCATCCAGGGTCGTCGTCGCTCCGGGCAGAGTTGGGGGCACGGTCGTCGAGGGCTGCCCGGCGGACTCAACACCAAAACCTGCACCGTCGGATCCGACAACGGTCGACGACGGGCCGTTCGGTGCCGTCGTGGTTGGAGCGGCGGTGACAGAGGGCGGGGGCGTCGCGACGGTGGCCTCGCCGGATTCGACCGCAGGAGCGGTTTCGACGCCGATCGCGCCGTCGGCCTCAGCTGTGAACACCAGATCGAGCGCCCCGGGCACCGAGTCCATCGCCACGAACGGTTCCGGCACCGCCGGCGAAAGCTTTTCGACATACTCATCCCATCGGTCGTCGAGACCGGCACCGTTCATCACCACGGCCAGGACCGGGGCTTCGGGCACTTCGAGATGCGGCGCCTCGACCGCGTGAGGATCCTGACCCGGCTGGTCGAGAATCGTGACCGCCGCCTCGCCGTCGACCAGTTGACTCACGACCGCACCCAGGACGTTGGTCGTCACGATGATCCGCGGCGTGGTATCGGTTGGAGCCGGTGAGCTGCATGAAGCGACGGCCATCAGGCACACGGTGACCAGGCCAACGATCTTGATCAGACGATTCGCTACTGAGGGCAACCCGCATCTCCCACTCAGAGGGTTTGTTGATCTGGCGGCGCCGGATCGTCGGTTAGGCCGCACCGTCAGCACAGCGCCGCTGTTCACGCAACCGCCCCATGAACGGCCCCAACGGTATCCGCCCGCCGTTTCCTTCGGGCTACCGGTTTGGCGACAATGACCGTACAATCGCTGCCCGTGAAGCTCCAAGACATACCAACACCTGCACTTGTCGCCGATCTCACCGTGCTTAACACCAATCTCAACACCATGGCTGAGCACCTCCCGGGTGACCGCCTTCGCCCACACGTCAAGGCGCACAAAGCCACCGCGATCGCAGCGCTTCAGGCAGAGCTTGGACATCGAGGTTTCACATGTGCGACGGTTCGCGAAGTTGAGGTCATGGCGGCCGCCGGGCTCGGCGATGACCTGCTGCTCGCCAATCAGATAGCCGACTACGAACGCCTGGCAGCGATCGACAACGCACGGATCACCGCCGCGGTCGATTCGGACGCGACGATCGATGCAGCAGCAGCCGCAGGCGTTCGCGAGGTCCTGATCGATGTCGAAATCGGCACACCGCGGTGCGGCTGTGACCCTGACGATGCGGGAAGGTTGGCCGACAAGGCGCGCTCTGCTGGGCTCACCGTCCGCGGTGTCATGGGATACGAAGGTCACGCCGTCCACATCGTCGACCGTGGACAGCGATCGGCGACGACCCAAACGGCGACCGACTTGCTGTTGGGCGCCCATGCGCTCGTTGGTGGCGACGTCATCAGCGGCGGCGGAACCGGCACGTTTGACCTCAACACCGCCTGTACCGAAATCCAGGCCGGGTCATATGTGCTGATGGACGGCGAATACGGTGAGCTGGCACTCCCGTTCCTTGCGGGTCTCCATATCGAATCGACGGTGATCTCGGTCTCGAAGAAGGGCTGGGCGGTCGGTGACTGCGGGCTGAAGGCACTAGGGATGGACGCCGGGGTGCCGACCGTCGACGACCATGAGGTCTTCTTCTATTCAGATGAGCATGTGACCTTCATACCGTCGTCGCCCGTCGCCTACGGTGACCGCATCAAGATTCGGCCTCGCCATATCGATCCGACCATCGCACGCCACGACAGGATGTATGTCGCTGACGGTGATGACATTGTCGACGTGTGGCCGGTCGATATGCGCGGTTGGTGATCGGAGGCGGCGCGTGAAGCGCCAACACCCACCCCAAGGCACTGCTCTGTCATCGTCGCGTCGAGACCGTCGTCTCGCTGCCCATGCCGATCCGACGCTGGCGAGCCGGGCACCGATCCTCTCGCGCATGAGCGACCCTGACGCGCGCGTCTTTTGGCGGCGACGAGGCGTTCTCGGCGTGATCGGGGTCGCTTTCATCGTGCGCGTTGCATGGTGTGTCGTCGCCGCCCGCACGCCGGTCGGGCTCCACGACCCGTCGGCATATGAGCGGCTCGCGCAGATCATGGCCGACGGTGACGGTTACACCATCCCAGGCGGAACCGACATCCCGGCGGGTGCGACCGCCTATTACCCGATCGGCTACCCCGCGGTACTTGCCAGCCTTCGCTATCTGGCCGACGCGGTGGGTGTGACTACGTCGACAGCCGTCCTGGGCGCGATCCTCCAGAGCATTCTTGGCACCTTGACCGTCGCCGGTTTGATGGAACTTGGCCGACGATGGCTCGCTCCGAGCGCGGCTGTTGCGGTTGGGATCGCCGCTGGGCTGTACCCGAGCGCCGTGTTTCACACCGCACCGCTGCTGAGCGAGACGATGTTCATCGCCTTATGCGTCGCAGCATTGATCGTCCTACCGGATCGCTGGTGGACCTCGACGGCTGAACGGGCCACGATCGGTCGGCTCGCCGGTTTTGGTGTCTTGACAGGCTTTGCGCTGTTGACCAGACCCGTTGGACTCCCCCTCGCCTTGGCACCAGCGGTGGCCGTGCTGCTGGCAGAACCGCCGAACCGCTGGCGCCAGCTGGTGGCTCCCGTCCTGGCCAGCGCTGCGATCGTCTGCGTGGCGTGCGGCGTGGTCCTCATGCCGTGGGCGGCCCGCAACCATGCGGCGTTCGGCTCCTGGACGCTGTCGACGAACACCGGAGACAACCTCTGCATCGGCAACAATCCCGATGCGACAGGCGGTTTTGGTCTGTTCCCCTGGTGCTTCGCAGAAGTCGAGCGGGTCCAGGCGGAGGGTGGTATCGATCGCCCGGCATTCGAGTCGTGGCGAAACGACTCACTGCGAGACAAGGCAACACGATGGATGCGCGAGAACCCGGGGCGGCAACCCGGGCTGATCTGGGATCGCACCAAGGCGCTGATGAGCAACGACACCGACGGGCTCGACGCCGCGCAGTCCTGGGGACAAGACGTCTTCTTGTCCGAGCGGCAGCGAAGCGTGCTGGGAGCGATAGCAAACATCGGTTACTGGATGCTCTTGATCAGCGCTGTCCCAGGGACGCTGTTGTTATGGAGGCGTCGGGCTCACACGGCCCTGAGCGCTGTCATCGCGGGATGGTTGATGCTCGCCGCTCCCCTGATCACCTTTGGAACACCCCGGTTTCACGTGCCGACCATGGTGCTTGTGTGCATCGCTGTGGGAGCATCCTGGGCGGCGCTCGCAGAGCGAGCCAGGCGCTATGTCCGTTCACCGTGAGACTCAAACCTGACGCGGTATGAAGCCGACCAGATCGCGGAGCGGTGACCGTGTTATGGCCCGCTGGTCGTTGAAGCGGGAAGCGTCGTCGAGGAGCTGGTGGACGAACTGGTCGTGGAGGAGCTCGAGGTCGAGGAGCTGGTGGACGAACTGGTCGTGGAGGAACTGGTCGTGGAGGAGCTCGAGGTCGACGAGCTGGTCGTGGACGAACTCGAGGTTGATGAAGACGAGCTGGACGACGATGAGCTCGTCGACGAACTCGAAGAACTGCTGGACGAGGTTGAACTGCTCGAAGAGCTCGATGACGTCGGCGCTGTGGTCGAACTCGAACTGCTCGTGACCGCGGGGACCGTGCTGGACGTGGAGTCAACCCCGATCGGCAGGGTGGTCGAGGTCGTCGGCGCCGTGCTCGAACTCGTCGTCACTCCCGCAACGGTCTGCAAGGAAAGCGGTGGCGGCGACACTGTGGTCACCGATGAGAAGAGGCCCCCCGAGGTGTTGACGCTCGTCGACCGAGTCGTCGACCGGGTCGTCGATCGGGTCGTCGCTGATGCCGTCGAGACGCCGAGGGCAGAACGCAGACTCGCAGCACTCGGTGTGCTCACCAACCGTGGTGAGGCCGAGGCAGCCAGCGATCGGGGATTCACCAAGCTGGGTCGAGAGCCGGTCAGAGATCCACCGAGGAGTTCGTCGAGGGCGGTCGGACTCACGAGGCTCGGCAAACGAAGTGTGGATGCGGGATCTATGCCTTGACCGGCGCCTTCGGCAAGATACGCGGGTTGCTGCAGCGGACTGGGCGCCTCGGCCGGTTCTGCTATGGCGGTTCGATCGATCGCGACGAGCGGAGGCTGGCCCGGGTCTTGACGGAGCCATATGAAACCCACAAGGGCAAGCATCGCTGCGGTCGCTGCCGCCACCGGGATCCATCCAGCGACGCGTCGCGACGCCACGGGGTAGAGCATCGCAATGCGGTGACGCACCCGCCCGATGGGACGCACGGAACCGTCCAGTCGGGGCGCGATTCGAAGCCACGCTGTTGAACTCTCAGCCGCGGTCGCTCGCTGTAGCGCCGCCATGACCGACAAGCCGCTGGCGTCTGTTAACGCCAATGAACATTTCGAGCAGTGGCGCACATGACGGTTGACGGCGGCGAGCCGTTTCGCCGGAGGTTCGTCGCGGTGCTGTTCCCAACGGGCCAACAGACGTTCACAGGGATCGGCGCGACGACCCTGGCTCTGCTTCTGAGATTTGAACGCAAAGACCGTGTCCAACGTCGACGCATTGCGGTCGAGGTCGTCAGCGGCGCCTTCCGCGCGACGGGTCACCAACGATGCGCTGTTGTTCGTGGCCGCGGCGAGGGTGCTGTCATCCAGTGCCAGTGCGAACGACAAGACCATCGCCCAGCGATCGCGCACGTCTGCAGCGAGCCACGCTCGATCCGCAGGTGAACGATCAGGCTGACCGCCTAGACCAGCGTCGTCGGATTCGAACGCCATGGGGGCTGCAACGCGAACGTCAGCTCCCGATGGGCCACCTTCCGAAGCCGACGGTGTGCCAGCAGCGGACCGACTCGTCGCGCCAGCATCGGCATACGCGACCGAGGTCGGTTTGAAACCTGCTTCATCAGCGCATTTGCGGGCGAGACCGAGGATCAGGGCCGGTACTCGTCCCGGGTCCGCAAGCCGTCGCCGGTTGGCCCAAAGTTCGACCATCGTTTGATCGGCGATGGCGGTTGACGCCCCGGGCCCGACGACCAACGCGAGCACATCGGCGGTGTCACCCCAGCTCGCGGTGACCACCCCACGAAACGCTTCGACGTCTCCCTCGCTGGCTTTGACGCACAGAGCGCGCAACGACTCATCGGTCGTAAAGCCCTCAAAGGCACCGCTCAGCAACGTTGCAGCCATCGAAACCTCAGGGTACGAACCCGGAGGTGCGCGCGCTGGGCGTTTAACAGTCGCTCAACCTTCTTTTCAGATTTTTAGCGTGTTGTTATGACCCTCGCGCCTGGCGCTGACGCGCCTCGTCCAGGGTGGCAAAGATGTCGGCAGCAGCGGTGTCCCACGAGAAGCTCAGCGACTGCTCATAGGCCGCTCTTGCCATGGTGTGGCGGGTCCCCGAATCGGCGATCATCTCGTCCATCGCCGCAGCAAGATCATCTGATGATCCAGCGAGGATCCCGGTCACACCGTCACACACCGCGTCGCGATGTCCTGGAATATCGGTCGCGACCGCTGGCGTCGCACATGCAGCAGCCTCGGTCAGGGTCATACCCCACCCCTCACGCACGGAGGAGGACGCAACGAACCACGCCTGCTGGTACAGCTCGACGAGTCGTTGGTCACTCACCCGACCCGGCAGTTCAAGCCAGTCGTCAGCGCCAAGCTCTGCCCGCAGATCCTGGAGCGCTTCACGTTCGTAGCCCTCACCAGCGATCACGGCCCGGAGCCGGGGGTGTTGGGGTTTGATCGCCGCCAGCGAGCGGATCAGAACATCCCAACGCTTGACGGGGACAAGGCGCCCAACGGCTACGACCAGCGGGGTCAGGCTGCGGCCTTCTTCGGTGCCGACTGAGGACGCGCCCCCAACGGGTCGAAAGCGTTGGTCAATACCGGGATTGACGACGTGGATACGGCCTGGATCGAAGCCGAGCTGTTCGACCATGTCGTCGCGCGATGAGCGGCTCAACGTGACGATGTCGGTGTTTCGGTACACCGGTGGCGCTGCGCGGTACTCGACCAGCTCGCCGACACGAGCGAGGCTGGCGGGCAACACCATCCGCCACATCTCGGCATGAACGTGGTGGAGCAACACGATACGGGGCCCCCGATACCACAATGGTGAGAAGAACGGCATCCCATTCCATATCTCGACCAGACCGTCGCTCGGACCCATACGGCGCGCCATTTCAGACGCGATCGCCCGGGGGAAGACGAGGTAGCGGCCAGCTTTGCGCACCACTCGATAGCCGTCGCGTTCGATGTCTTGCGAACGGCCCGCAGCGTATGAGGTCCTCATCGTGACCCGCAGGCCAGCGGCGGCCCAACGCGACGCTATGGCGTGCGCGTGGATCTCTGAACCACCCGCTTCGGGATCGTCCAAATCGCGCCATGCGAGCATGTGAATGCGTCGCAACGGCGAAGCCAACACTCGCTCTCGCAGCGACGGTTCCCCTGACATGATGTGAGTATTCTCCCCGACGTGGATCTGGACCGACGCCGATCCCGCCGATGTGAGCCCCCGTGTCCCCATCATGGGCGCGCGCCCAGTACCAGCGAAAGATTCCCGATGTGCTCGCCCAGCCCCCGAGCAGGGCGCACCGTGTCAACGCCGAAACACAATCACAATCCGCGACCCATCGACGAACGAACCGACTGACGACCGATGCAGCGGCGCGTGGTGTGCTTGTGCCTGCCCCTTCACACACCAAACACACGTCAAACCAGGCCCCAAACGGCATGCCCCGGCAGGTCCCACGGAGCAGGCAGCCAAGCGCTCGGCCAGGGATATAACACCGACCAGCGTTGTTCCTGTTCGAGCATCGATATCGGGAGCGCAGCCAGGGGATCTGAGAACGGTTCAGATGTGTGGAATGCTGCCCCGATGCAATCGATCAACCGGTGGACGGTCAGGGACGGCTCCGCTCAAGATCTCGCGATCTCTGCTGGCGGCGGCGCGTGGCCCGAATGAAGGGGCGCGTCCGGCAGTGGCGCGACAAGCGACGTCGCGGCTCGCAACTGACCGGTGAGCGGCCGATCCAAGGACGCACACCCGACTCGTTGTTGGCGCTCCACGGCGCGGGATATCGAGAGGTCATCGACCGGCTCCAGAGCGCGGGCGTCGTCGTCGACATCGGCAGTGGCGTTGGGGACGAAACCGTTCGCCTGGCCGGCGATGACCGGTTCGTCATCGGAGTCGATTACTTCGTCCCCGCGCGGCAGTTGCTGCACAGCAAAGCCACGGCACACCCGGAGCCGTCAGCTTCATAGCGGCCGACGGAGCGGGCACTGGTTTGGCGACCGGATGCGCGGCCGCGGTGTGCTCGTCCCACATCATCGAACACTTCACCGACCCTTCGGGCCACGTGGCTGAACTCGCTCGCCTCACCGCAGATGACGGGGGGCCGCGTTTGTGTTGACGCCGAACAAACCAGCGGATTTCGAGAACCCGTACCACGTCTATCTCTTCGAACCAGAGGGTTTGGCGCGTATGCTCGCCGGCGCCTTTGATGAGGTCACCGTGTTCGGCATGGACGCTTCTCAGGCGGTCAAAGACGACTTTTGCGAGGCGAGCGACAGGCGAAAAGATCCTCAAAATCGATGTATTCGACCTGCGCCACAAGCTGCCGCGCCGTTGGTATATCAAGGGTTATGAACTTGGTTTGAAGGTGGTGTACCGGGTTCTCGGCGACCGCTATTCGGGCGGCTCGACCGGCATCACCGATGCCGACTTTTTCATCGCAGAGGACATCGAGCCGACCACACCGGTGCTCTTCGCCGTCGCTCGCAGACCCAAGCGCGCACCTTGACCTTCAACAGTTATGAGTTCTTCGCCCTGTTCGGGGTGGTGCTGGCGCTGTACTGGACCCTCCCTGCCAGGTTTCGGGTGCCGCTGTTGTTGGCTACGTCCTACCTGTTCTACGGATGGTGGAACTGGCGATTCTTGTTTCTGATCGTGGCCTCGACCGCGGTCGACTATCAGGTTGCCCGCATGGTTGCAGCGACGGACGACCCGGTGCGCCGAAAACGACTGTTGCTGATCAGCATTGCAGTGAACCTTGTGATCCTCGGGTCGTTCAAGTACTTCAACTTCTTTCTCGGATCGTTCGAAACGGTGCTGCAGCGCATCGGCTTTTCCGGTACCGATTGGGCGCTACGTGTGGCGTTGCCGGTCGGCATCAGCTTCTACACCTTTCAGTCGATGGCGTACACGATCGACGTCTACCGGCGACGGCTGGAACCCTGCGCCGATCCTTTGGTGTTTGCCACCTATGTGTCGTTCTTTCCGCAGTTGGTCGCCGGCCCGATCGAACGCGCCGAACGTCTGCTGCCCCAAATTGCGGATCTGCCGCGACGGGTACCGGCAGTGATGGTGCGAGAGGGCCTCGACCTGATCCTCATTGGCTTGTTCAAGAAGATCGCCATCGCCGACGTTGTCCAGCGGGTCGTCACGGACGCGTTCACCAACACCACGTCTTCAGCCGACGGGGTACTGGTGTTTCCCGCACCGGATAGCTGGACGACGCTGGCGATGGGGGTCGCAGCGTTTGCAATCGGCGCCTATGGCGACTTTTCGGGCTATTCAGACATCGCCCGCGGGACCGCGAAACTGCTCGGCATCGACCTGATGCGCAATTTCACTCAGCCGTTTCGTTCACATGGTCAGGCCGAGTTTTGGCGTCGCTGGCATGCGTCGCTCATGAATTGGTTTCGCGACTACGTCTACATTCCGTTGGGCGGCAATCGGGGCGGGACCTGGCGTCGCTCACGTAACGTCCTCATCGTGTTCACCCTGTCTGGTTTGTGGCATGGGGCGACGTGGAACTTCGTCATCTGGGGCTTCCTGGTCGGGGTCTTGGTGTTGAGCGAAGACCTGATTCGGCGGCGGTTCAACCGTCCCCCACCGCCCCCCTATGACCTGGCGCCTGGCGGTGCTCGACACGCCGCTGTGCTGAACGATGGAGCCATCAGCTGGCCAGCTGTGCGCGGGGTCGCCGCACGTGCGACTGGTCGGGTGTGGGTGTTTGTCGCGTTCGCCGCGCCGATGGTGTTTTTCCGAGCGAACAGCTTTGATCAAGCGATGGACGTGTGGCACGGCCTGTTCACCCTGGCTCCCGGACCGATCAACACCGCACACGTGTTGACCTTGGTCTATGCCTTTGTTGCGGTGATCGTGATCGATCGGCACCTGTTGAGCCTCGACCATCTCGAAGATGCCCGTCGGTTGCGGGCGGGTGAGCTGGTCTCGGCATCGGCGGTGTCCTTTGACGCGTCCGGTGCGGTTGCACGCAGCGGCGACGAGCTGTGGCATGACGACGATGCACATGTCGAACATGCCTTCAACCGTCCGGGTGGCTTTCTGGGTCGACATCGCAGTATCGCTGCGACATGGAGGTGGCACGTCCGAGATGGCCTGATCATCGTGGCCATCATCATCTTTTCGGGCGGCATGCCCGAACCGTTCCTCTACTTCCAGTTCTGATGGCTCTCCCTGTGCTGACACGCGTGGCGCTCACCTGGCCTGTACCGACGCGCGCCTGGTCCGCCGACGTCACACCAACCGCTGCAGAGCCGATGATTGCCCGCGCAACGAGTGCCGGGCCAACGACCAACGGGGTAACGACCAACGGGGTAACGACCAACGGGGCAACGACCAACGGGGCAACGACCGCCGGGGCAACGACCGCCGGGGCAACGACCGTCGGGGCACCGAGAGTCACACCCACCGACATCTCGGCGACCAGCAACGTGTCACCCCGCGCTGCTCGGGTGGGACCTCACCCGGGCAGTCACGCGCCTCAAGATCCCGTGACGACCGGGGTACCGGCCGGTGAGCTGGGCCAGGAAGGCCCGGAGATGCTCCTCGACGATTGGCAGATTCGATGAGCGGCGAATCGATGTCACGAGCTGAGCGACGCCACGCTAGGGAGCGGGCGAGATCAGCCGCACCGGGATCGACGGAACCGGGTGTCGGCGGAGCTCGGGCGACCGAGGGTGAACCGGCCGGGGTGTCGGGAGCCGATGCCGCCGTGACGAGCGCGGGCAACGGGAATCGCCGCACCCCCCGCCCTCCAGCAGCGACCGACCGACGCAAGCGCGGACACCAACGCAGACGACCGGCCGCCCCGGTTCTGGCGTTCTACCTGTTCAAGATTTCGGTGATTGGAGCGGTTCTCGTTCTCGCGAGCGTGGTCGCTTCACGGATCGCTCCTCACATGAGCGAACCTGTCGCCTTTCACAACATCAATGCACAAACCAAATCCGAACAGATGGAAACGCTTGCGGGCGGATGCGTCGACCTGGTGGTGGTCGGCAACTCGATGGGCGCATTCGGCATCGACCCGACCCTGCTCGTCGCTGACACCTGGCTGCACAGCGCCTACAACGCTTCTCAGTTCGGGTCGCTCATGTCGATGGATCGTCAGTGGACGGCCGAGCAAGTGCTTCCCGATCTTCACCCGGCGACGGTCGTGGTCGTAGCCGATTCGGTGTCGTTCAGTTCGACGTCAGCCGCGCTCGCCGCCTCGCAGCGTCAGTGGGACCACGCCCTCGCGACCCGCCAAGGCGCGCTCGCCAACGCGGACCGGTGGGCAGCACGGCATTTCGTCTTGTTCCGGGAGCGTTCCCGATTGTCCGATTTTGATGAGTGGCGAGCCTTGCTCTTGGGCGAACCCGCTCCCCCGCGTTTTCGTGACGACACCTTGCCGGTCGAACTCGACGCTCTCGGACATGCTCAGACCGGGGAGTCGTTGATCGGCACGGAGGACGAACAACGAATGATGACGTTTCATATGGCATCGCTGTTTAACGGAAAGTGGGAGATCGACCCGTCCCAGGTCGCCGATCTGGGCGGACTGCTCGACGATCTGACCGGGCATGGCGTTGACGCGGTCGTGTTGATCCCACCGACGACCGAACAGTTCGCGTCGCTGCATCCAAACGGCCAAAGCGACATCGACCGGGCCGAGTCCCTCATCATCGAGGTGGCATCAAGACGGGGTGTACCGGTCGCAGACTTTTCTGAGTTGACACGCGATCCCGCCAACTTCTGGGACACACATCACTTGAACGACCGCGGATCAGGTTTGTTATCAGAAGCATTTGCAGGCTGGCTGAACGATAACGGAGTTGAAAGTCGCCACTGCGGCAAAGGCGACTGACCAAGCCACCGCTGGGCGACACCGGGAACAACGCCCGGACGTTTGGGTCAATCGCTGTTTCGACCGGCCACAAGTCGCTGATCAGCACTTACCGAACTCCGCCCACCGAGCCAAGGGCGGTCTCGGCGTACACCCCCATTTCACGTGTGGCCTGTGCCGAAGTCCCGACGGCGACCCTCCCCTCCCCGTGGCGTCACCGAACACCGTTAGCTGACCGTAAAGCCTGATGAAACTGCCACCGGGCAGGTGTACGTTGCCGCCAACTTCATCCGTGATTCATTCAACGAGGCAGGCTGACATGTATCACCCCCGCACCCTCGCGGCGACCTTTCTGGGACGCGGCGCGCGTCAACGATCGACTCGAGTTGGCGTATTGCTGAGCGCCATCATCGCAACTTCCCTACTCGTTGCGATGCCCTCCACGCCTCGACCGGCCGGGGCCCAGGCCGTGGGCAGCTGCGCAGGCGGCGCCGACCTCCAAGGTTCCGTCTTCCGGGACTACGGCGCCAATGGTTACCGCGACCCGGGTGAGCCAGGCGAAGACGGTGTCCGGACGGGTATCGCTGGCGACACGCCCATGGTTATCAGCGCCTACGACAGTTCGGGAAATGTTTCCACCACGACGGTGGCGCCCGACGGAACCTGGTCGCTCAACTATCCGGCTGGCTACGACGAAATGGGTGTGCGCATCGAGCTCACCAACATCCCCGACTGGCTCGAAGCAGGTGCCTTCGGTCAGACGACACCGACCACGGTGAGCTTTATCCGGCCCGACGACGGCAACGACCCGTGTGGAATTGAAATCGGCGTCAACAACCCCAACGACTATTGCGGTCAACAAGACGACACCGGTGTTGCAAACATCGATGTTGGCACCACGTGCTCGGTGTGGTGGTCCGACAATGGCGACGCTGCGCTTGTGAACTACAAGTACGACCCAAACACTGCTCTCGACGCTGTTGTGCAGACAACGGACGACCCGACTCCCTCGGCTGCGACACCTGAGCGGCCCTACGGCGTCGGCTCTGTCTGGGGACTGGCTTGGGATCCAGAGGAGCGGATCGAGTACCTCGGCGCATACGTGCGGCGCCATAGCCCTTGGGGTATGGCGCCGACGGCGTTGAAGACAACCCTTCAAATCCTAACAACAGATGGGATGATTCAGGGACGATCTACGCGTATGACCTCGACGCCAACAGCGTCACAGCGTTCGCGGTCGTCCCGAACACTGGACAAATAGACAGAAGCTGTTACGACCACGCGGTAAGCGCCAATCCGACGAGCCCATACGGCACCGATTGGCGTTCAGACTTCGGTTGCACCAATGACACCTACGACATCTTTGCTCAGGTCGGCAAGGTTGGGTTAGGCGACATCGACATTTCAGACGATGGCTCAACCCTCTATGCGATGAATATGAACACCCAGTCCCTCTGGGCTGTCGACACAGCAACCGGGACGCCAACCGAGCTCGTCGCTACAAAGATGGTGGGCGACGGACCATGCACCGGGGGCAATGCGGGTAGCGCGCCTTGGCGCCCATTTGCAGTCGCGGTCCACGACGGTCTCGTCTACATCGGAGGCATCTGTTCTGCCCAACCTGGCGATGAAACAGATCTCGCGGCGCATATCTACGCGTTTGATCCACTGGGTAGCACGATCACAGAAGTGTTCACCATGCCCGCGGGCAGCTTCGCTTACGATCGAGGCTGCGCTATCGCATTTGACGTCCGTGACTCGACATGCGGGACCGACGGCAACGGGGCGGAGTGGATGGCATGGCAGGACGACTGGAGCCCATCGGGGCAAAACTCGTTCGGACAAGCAGCGATGCCGCAACCGATGCTCTCCGACATTGAATTCGACGACAACGGTGACCTCGTCCTGGGGTTTCGTGATCGTTTCGGCGACCAGCAGGGCACCAACACCTTCAACCCTGATGGTGTCGACGGGCGATCGGCACATCCCGCTGGCGACACCCTTCGGGCATGTCTCGACGCGCCGGGCAGCACGACCTGGACCTTGGAGAACAATGGTTCGTGCGGGGCGAGGACATCCGTGCGGTCGCAGCCTCCCGATCAAAATCAAAACGAAGGCCCGGGTGGCGCTGAGTTCTACTTGGGCGACGCATTCTGCCACCGGGCTTTTATCTTCCCTTGCGCCGGGCACGAAGAGACTTCTCTGGGCGGACTTGAGATCGTGCCAGGCACCAATCAGGCGATCTCTGGGGTCTTTGACCCCATCCAGGGGGGAGCCGCGGAAGCTGGCGGCATCCGAGTGCTCTCGAATCTGACCGGGGATTGGGAGTGGGCCCTCCAGATGTACACGTCGCCGAACAATGCTCCAAACTCCGCCTATCCAGGAAAGGCAGGGGGTATCAACGACATTGAGGCGTTGTGTGCTCCGGCTCCAGTCGAGATCGGCAACTACGTCTGGTACGACGGACACCTCGACGAGAACGGACTACCGAACGGAATTCAGGACCCGGACGAGGGGCCGATTGCTGGCGTGACCGTGCACCTGTACGACAGTCGGGGCTCTCTCGTCGGAACCGCCGTCACCGACGCCGACGGGCAATACCTGTTTTTGGCCGATGACGCCCCGAACTACCAGGCCTCAGGCGCAACCCTCGGAGATGACACCGATATGTGGGGTGAAGTCATCGGTGGGCTCGTCTATGGAGCCACCTACACCGTTCGCCTCGATAATCCCGCGGATTACGAAGAAGGTGGGCCGTTGTTTGGCTACACCGCGACCGTACCGAACGTGGTCAATACAACGACCAACACCGACGGCGGCGACCATCGCACCGAGGACCCCACCAATCTGCGCGACTCTGACGGTGTCGTCGGTGACGTCTTAGGCTTCGGTGTTGGCGGCTTCTCCGAGACTCAAGTCACTATCGGTGGGCCGGGGGCCAACGATCACACGCTCGACTTCGGGTTCTATGAAACAACCGAGATTGAAGTGACGAAAACCGTCGATGTGCCTGACGGCGTTGACGTGAGCGACGTGGCGTTCCCCTTCACCATCGAATGCACGGTCCCGAACACGGCTGACCCGACCAACCCAACGGCGATCGACGTGCTCGCCGACGACATCCTTGACGCTGCGGATCTGCCCGACACCGAGACGGTTATCGGCACGGGAACCAATGCGTTCAATCTGGTTCCTGGTCAGACTGCGCACATCCAGAATCTTCCGATCGGTGCCACCTGTCAGGCGGTCGAAGATCCGCCAGACGGGTATGCCGTGACCTATGCCGACACCGACGGTGCGACCGGGACCACCAGCGAGATCGGGTTGAGTGACGGTGTTGTGATCGCCGACAAAGAGGGCGCTGACCAGGTCGACCTCGAGACGATCACCGCCACCAACGCGGCCGGTCAGCTGACGATCGAAAAGACGGTTCAGGGCGGCACTGGGAGCTTTGACTTTGACGTCGACTGTGCGCTGAACGACGAGACGGTGTTCGACGCTACGGTGACAGTGAACGCGTCCACGGCCGATACTGCCGCCGTCTCTGAGCCGATTGGCCTGATCCCTGCCGGGGCCTGTGTGCACGATCACCGAAACAACCCAAGACGGTTGGACAGTGATGGCGATCACCGGCGACACCATCTCGCTTGAGGAACGGTGGGCGACAGCGACGGTCGAGGCAGGTGCCGTGTCGGCTGTGGCCTTCACCAACAAGCCGACCGACACTCAACTACAGATCGACAAGCAGACCGACGGCGGGGGATGGCACGTTCCAATTCAGTTTGATCTGCACCAACGCTGATCAGGTCGTCCTCGAACAGACCATCAACGTCACGACCGCCAACGGGGCAGGGAGCTTGATCCCCAACGTCGCGATCCCCAACGGCGCCGACTGCACGATCACCGAGGCAGCCCACCAAGGCTGGACACTGACCGACATCACCGCGAGCGACGGCGGCACCGTGGACGTTGCGGGCAGGAAGGCGAACCTGGTCACCAAGACCGGTACGACCCCGAAGGCGGTGTTTTCGAACAAGGCTGATCCGAGCGCGTCGACCTCGACGAGCGCCGGGAGTGGGTCAACGACGAGCATCAAGCGGGGACCGGTCGTTACCCAACCATCGGGGCATACCACCACGCCGACGACTCAGCCACGGCTCGCTATCACCAACCCTGCAATCGCTGCACCGCCAGTGCAGAACACCAATCGGTCGGTCGCGTACACCGGGACGTCGATCGCTTGGCTCCTCGCTGCAGCGGGCACACTCCTGATCGCCGGCACGCTTTCGGTCCGCGCGCATCGTCGGCGCGCAATCGAAAGACATCAACACCGGGCCAGTAGCGGGAGAGTCTGTTTCTCAAGCCGCGTAGTCTGAACATCGCTTGACGATCCGGCGGCGCAGCGAAAGCTGTGCCGCCGTGTCGACCTTGCCAGCCACACACGACCGCGACCGGCGCCCGCGCTCTCACCACTCAATGAGCTCAACGGCGTTACTGAGAGGTGCGCCCCGCAGCCGTGCTTCCCGACATCACGAACGGGCTCACCACCCCAAAGAACTCAACGGCGCTGCCGAGAGGTACGCCCCACAGCAGCGCTTCCCGACATCACAAACGGGCTCACCACCCCAAAGAACTCAACGGCGTTGCCGAGCGTCAGCCAAGCGGTCGGGATCGATATCGAGCAGGGAACGGTCCCATTTTCCGAGGTCAGCGGCCAATGCGTAGGTTTCGTCCAGGAAGGTCAGCACCATGGATCGTGGATCGCTGCTTTGCCTGACCTGGGCGTACGGCAAGATGAACTCGCCGAGCGTCTCGTCGAAGTGCCCCGCGGAAAGCTTGCCAGCGCTGTAACCGTCGGGCGACGGGTAGGCGTATGCGTAGAACGAGCCCTCATCTGATCCACCTGCCCAGAAACCGGCGGCGGCGTTCTCGCGAGACTCGGCCTCTGCCATCACCTGGGGGCCACACGCAGGTGGCGGCGTCCCGGTGTACGGCGGCGCTCCCCGACCCGAAAAGCGCACGCTGGACAGATCGAGCGAACCCCAGAACAGAGCTACAGGACTGTTCTTGCCGGCAAAACCGGCTCTCCATTCTTGGAAGACCTGCGCGCTGGCAACCAGTTGGCGCCAGAACGCGTGTACCGCCACGGGGTCATAGTGATGGTGTGTTGTGTCCTCGGCGAACGCTATCGCCGGAGCCACTTCGTTTGGCGTCGCCGAAATGTCGACATGGATTCCCAACGACTGCAGCGCCCCGAAGGTTGCGGAATAGAAGTCGGCGACCGTGCGTGGTTCTAGAGCGATCGATCGGGAATCACCCCGAACAGTTCGAAACACGAGTTCGTGATTAACGAAATCGAACTCGGCGTCGAACGCGGCGTCCCCCTGCCACATCGTGCGGGTACGCAAACCTCGGGCGCTTACCTCAAAAGTCACGTTCCACCAGTGGTTGATCAGCGGCGTCGATTCCAGTTGAATCTTGCCAACGATCTGGAGCCACATGTGCAGCGTGTCGCGAGTTGCGGTCCAACTATCGACCGTGAGTTGAGGCCAAGTGCTCGTCTCCATCGCCAGATGATGGCACAGCGACCCGGAGTCGGCGAGGACGCCCGTCGCGCCCTCTCCCCGGCCTAGCGTGCCATTCTCGCCCCCTGCTGTCCGCCGCGCCGCAGTCCTCCGCTGCCCGGCAGCAGTCATGATCACCCCCTCGACCCATCGACTGCACGGTAATGAAGAAAGGCAACCGCCAGTGCATGACCGTGATAGGTCAATGAGAACGTGCGACGGCCAGACGCGGTGTCGTCGTCGACAAACCCGACTATCGACCAGATCGGTGCGACTTCTGCAAGACAGTTCTGCACCATTTTCATGGTCGGCGGTTGACCACCCGCCCGAACCGCCTGCCAGCCCATCTCGGCGGCCGCGGCCTGCACAAAACTTTCGACTTCGCTGACGGGCACAGCGCGACCTTCGACCGCCAAGTACAAGATGGCCGTTTCTGCCACGAAGCCCGCCCACCCTGAACCGCCCAAGTTTTCTGCCAACACTCGCCAGGCATAGTTCGGCCCGACAAGCATGTTGCGGCCTCGGGGCGTGCATCTCAACGATTGTTTGTACCGCTTGAGCGCACCGGCCTTCTGCATCCACTGCACCACATCAGAGACAGCGGCTTCGTCAAACACGTCAGGCGGGCCATCTTGGGACTCCCGGTACCGCGCCAGCCGCGACGACCCGGCCTCTCCCCCGGTCGCCGAAGCATCCCCGCAGACCCCAAAAGTGTTCGCCACCGGACGTTCATCACCCCAGTCCAGCAGAAAGGATTGCAACGCCCCGACGACTTCGGCGGCATCGCTCGGCGCTGCGGGCCAATGCAAGAGGCGGTTTGCGATCGAGGCCCGCGCCCTGGCCAACCTCGGTGCCCGCTCATCGGCCGCCGCCAGCCAACTGGCCACCTTTTCGGTGAGGACCGCTGTGCGCCATGACTGTCCTGGCATGGTCGGATGATCACTATCGAGCACGTTTGATGTGATGTTGGCCTGGATTCGACGCCAGCCCCGAGCACCGGGACGCAGCCGGAACTCCGAAATAGCGCGTTCCAGCGCCTGTCCGACAGCACGGTAGGCCGCGGCTTCTTGCCCGAACGGCAGGACGCTCCAACGGAAATCGATGAGATCGCGCGGCCTCACGCCAGATCGGTCAGCAGCCCTGTTGTACGCGGCGGTTCCCGAGCGGGTCGATCTGCCCCACGCCTCGAACACTTGAGCGGTCTGCTCTGACACGCAAATGGCGGCGTACCGAGCCAAACCCAGCTCGTCAAAAAGCGCGCCCGCCGCCCAAGCGTGGGCGTTTGCAAGATGAATGGCGTTCGAGACAAAGGCATTGGGAAGCCTTTCCCACAGCCAGTCCTGGAGCACAGATTGGGACAGGTTGGGTCGAATGTCCTCCGTCAACAACTCGGCAACAACGTGCTCAGCGTCGAGCGCGATGCACGGATCCCACATCGCGATACGGGCAAGAGCGCGTGTGATGTCGTCATTGGAGAGCTCGGAAACGGTGGTTTGATTGCAGAGCGAATACGGCATGGAGAGTCCTTGGCTGCAGGTCTGGGGCGACCTGGACATGACGGGCGGCGATGTCATCAGAGCTGTTCAGCGGCTCCATCGCGAGTAGGTCGGACCAGCAGCACCGTTCCGGATAGGTGCGGCCGGTCGCATGAGATCAACCTACCGACACCCTGTGACATCGAAGCGCCGATCGGAGTCCTCCAACGGATGGTTCCCCCTCGCCCCCCTGCCAGCCATCGCCACAAAGCAACCGTGTCCTCTCCAAGGCGGCCGAAGCTTTCAACCCCTTGCCGAACAAGCTCTCACGACACGAGTCAGACCTCGACCACGACACGGAAAGTGCCCGCCACCTGGACGAGCTCGAGCCCCCCGGGCGAGATCGTCGCAAAGCGACCAAAGGACGATCGCTGAAACGGGACATCGCCCCTGGACGGCCCACGGGCGGGACTGGACCCAGCAACGTCGGCTTTGGAAGGGTGGTCGCTCATGAGCTTTCTTGGATTTTCTGACGACACGCTCGACTTCTTGGCTGATCTCACCATTCACAACGACAAGGAATGGTTTGAGGCCAACCGCGACCGGTACCGAGACGTCGTTCTTGCACCGGCGGTCGACTTCGTTGTCGCCGTCGGTGAAGGACTCCAGCAGCGCATTCCCGACATCCGGTTCGATACCCGAACAAACGGTTCCGGGTCGTTGATGCGGATCCATCGGGATACCCGCTTCAGCAAAGACAAGTCGCCCTACAAAACCAGCGTGTCGGGTATGTGGTGGCAAGGTGACGGCAAGAAGATGAACCGGCCCGGGTTCGGCTTCCAGCTCGAAGAGTCCGGTCTGCGTCTGATGGGAGGCATGTTTGGGTTCGACAAACCGCAGCTCGCCGCATACCGAAGGGCTGTGGACAACGTAACGACCGGAGGGGAACTGCAACAGCTCGTCGATCGCGTCGAGGCGTCCCCCGGTTGGGAAGTCGTCGGCGAACACTACAAGCGAATCCCACCCGGTTACGACGCTCAACACAGCCGTCAGCGGCTATTGCGCTTCAACAGCCTCTATGCGCATCCCACCGAGCCGGTTGATCCAGAAGTGATCTGCTCCCCGGAACTGCTGCCAACAGTGCTCGACGTCTTCGACCAAGCAGCACCACTCCAACAATGGCTGGTAAAAATGCTGACCTGAGCGGGCGAGGCCCGGAGCCGCCCCTCGTGTCCTGGGAGCGCCGAACCCTGACGAAATGGGCGAGCGATTTCCGTCACGATCAAGGACGGAGACGCCGACGTGTGGGCCCGCTTTGCACGACCACCGTGTTGGTAGGTGCCTTCCACGTCGCGGAGGAACGACCTGCCAACCGACTCGACGTCTTCGACCAAGCGCACCACTCCAACAATGGCTGGTAAAAGTGCTGACCTGAGCGGGCGAAGCCCGGAGCCGCCGAAGTGTTCGCACGCTTTGAGCGACCATCGTGTTGGGGTGCCTTCCATGTCACGGCGGAACGACCTGCCAAGACACTGGAACAGCAGTGGCGGTCTGGGGTGGATGCCGAGGCCGTGCTTAGGCGGGGAGCGTAGGAGGATAGGGCGGGCTCGATGGTCCACACCGATCACCTGAGAACAGGCGACGGCGCTGGTCAATGACCTCACGGCTCAGGTACATCAGCCATCTGGGTGCATGCCCGCAGGTACGAGCCCGCAGGTACGAGCCCGCAGGTACATCGACGACTGTGGCCCATCAGCAGATCGCTGGGATGGGCGTTGCCGGTCTCGGCGGTGCCGAAGCATGCCGATCTATGCGAGGACTGGCTGACCGCGCCCTGAAGCTGATTTCCCGATCCCGACACTTGACTCCGAACACCTGTTTGGTAGGATGCTCACGTCGCTGCTCTTCCAGTCGGTCCAATGTTCCGGAGCGGCCTCAGTTTCTCTGTGGTACCGGTCTGCTGGCTGTTTGGTCTGTGGTTCTGGTTTGTGCGCCCTTGCGGCTGCCTGACGTTTCTTGTGTCGAGGTGGTCTTGGCGTGCATTTTTGTTTGAAAATGCGGATGATTCAGATGGTCCAGCGGGCGAAGCCTTAGCTGCGCGAAACGCTGGTACCGAGCGGGCGGTCGGGAATGGTTCGTCTGATTCCGAGCGGCTGGCTGGCGCCGAGCGGCCGGTCGGTCCGGCTGATTTCTGAGCGGCTGGTCGATGGTTTGTCCGATTGTCCGGCTGATTCCCAGTCGCTGGTGGGTGCTGAGCGAACGGTCGAGGATTGTCCAGCTGAGTCCGATGCTCCGTCCGACACCGGCACGCGGCTGTTGCACGTTCGTCCGGCACCGATGTCCCCCCCTGCCCCTCCTCCATCACCGATCATTCCTCCGGCGCTGACCTCTCAACCCATGTCGATCCACCCGGCGAGCATCGTCCACCCGGCTCCAATCATCCCTCCACTCCTGGCCCGACTACCGCTCACCACGCCCCCGGATCCAATCGTCCACCCGGGCTCGATCCAACGAGCTCCGATCATCGGGCGGCTTCCGAGGGGCCGATCGCTGCTCGTTCGTCCGGCGCAGATCCGGTTAATGGCAGTCACCGAGTTGAAAGCGCTCGATCTGCTGGGCGCTCTGCTGGTCGATCGGATGCGCGAGGTGGTGTCTGGCGGGTGCGGACCATCGAGTTTGCTGTACCGGTCGTGTTGGCGGATGCCTCGCTGGAGGATTTGCGCGCGTCAGTGCGCAACCTCAAGGCCGCTCAAGGAGCGCTAGACGCCGCGTCCTTACAGGTCAACGGCGAAATTGCACGGCGACAAACGACCGAACGCGGCGTCAACGTCATCGAAGTCCTGAAGACCGACGGCGGTCTCTCAGGCACTGCAGCAAAACGACAATCGATCCTCGCTAAAGAAGCAAAACATCTGCCCAACGCTGTCGACCACCTTGCAGACGGCAACCTCACCCAGGGACATCTCCACCAGCTCCTCCGAGCACAACAAGCACACCCCAAAGCGTTCGAATCCGAACAAGACGAACTCACCAAAGCCGGATCCGACACGTCCATCGATCTGTTCACCCGCAAGATCTCGAACTGGATCGTCGCGCACGACCCCGACGATGGATCAGCCCGATTCAACGCCCAACATGACCGACGCCGCGTCAACTTTCACCACAACAAGGACGGCACGATCAGCCTGACCGGCATCTTCGACCCCGAGACCGGCTCGACAATCGAAGGAGCTGTGACCGGCATCGCCAACGACCTCTTCAACGCCGAAAGCAGACGTCAACGCCCGGCATCAACAGTCGCGCAACGCCACGCGGACGCTCTCGCCCACCTCATCACCAACAGGCCGCAGCCAAACGCAAGCAGCGAAACCATTCAAGGCAGTCCAGCCGGGAAGGTCTTGTTACATGTCCGATGCGACCTCGATGTCCTCACCGGCGACCTCGAACGAGCCACCAGACGCGGCGTTCACGTGTCTCAAACAACCACCGGCGTACCGCTCAGCGCTGCGACAGTACGTCGCCTCGCCTGCGACGCGGGGATTATCCCCACGGTGATGGGCGGCAAATCACTCGTCCTTGATGTCGGACGCATGCGTCGCACCGCAACCAGTGCACAACGCTCCGCTCTGGAACACCGCGACGGGCACTGCGTCTTTCCTGGATGCGACCTTCCCTCGAACTGGTGTCAAGCCCACCACCTTCAACCATGGAGCAAGGCGGGACCCACCGACCTCGCCAACCTCGCCCTCGTTTGTTCCGCACACCACCACATGATCCACGAAGGTGGCTGGAACCTCACCCACCGCGACCACCAATGGCACGCCGCACCCCCGACCAGCCGGGACCGTCGCCCTAAACCAACCGCCGACGTCGGCGAGCACGCTGCGGCAGACACCATCCACCGACGAACGTGTGGACGTTCAGCAGGCGGGTCTGCCGCCCCTGGCCATATCGCCAAAGAGACGATACGGGCGGCGATCGTGCGGGCAGACGCAATCCGCCGACGAACGTGTGCGTTGTTCCTGGCTGGTATCCGGCTCGACGGTCGACACATCAGGCGTATCGGGAGCGTTCGTCATCGGACCTATCCATTATTAGGCAGGTCGATCGCACCGAACGCGTCAGGAACACCGGACACGCCGAACGCGTCAGGAACACCGGACACGCCGAGGCGCGTCAGGAACACCGGACACGTCGGACGCGTCAGGAACACCGGACACGTCGGACGCGTCGATCGGACACGTCGGGTGCGTCGATCGCGTCGATCGCATCAGGTGCGTCGATCGCGTCGATCGCATCAGGTGCGTCGATCGCGTCGGGTACATCGATCACATCAGGGGCGTAGATCGCGTCGCAGACGTCGGGCACGTCGGGCGCATCCGGAGCGTCGGGCGCGTCGGACGGCGCATCTGGAGCGTCAGGCACGTCAGTCGCAACGGAGACACAAGGCACATCAGGCACATCTGACGCAACGATTACATCAGACCAGATCGGCCGCACCAGACAAGATGGCCGACATCAGACACATCAACCCGCTCAACCACACCGCAGGCCTCGCACGCCCGATCACCGCAAACGCATCAGCGCGTCGCTCACGTCGGACACGTCGTAGACGTCGGACACGTCGTAGACGTCGGACACGTCGTAGACGAGACACGTCGGACAGACCAGACGGGTCGGACAGGTCGGACAGATCGGACAGGTCGGACGGGCGCGTCGGACAGGTCAGACAGATCAGACGGGTCGGACGGGCGCGGACAGGTCGGACGGACAGATCAGGACAGATCGCCAGTCGCAACGGAGACACAAGGCACATCAGGCACATCTGACGCAACGATTACATCAGACCAGATCGGCCGCACCAGACAAGATGGCCGACATCAGACACATCAACCCGCTCAACCACACCGCAGGCCTCGCACGCCCGATCGCGGCAAACGCACTAAACACCTCGATCACATCAAGGGCGTCGTTCCCATCGCGGGCGTCGATCACATCAGGGGCGTCGTTCCCATCGCGGGCGTCGATCACATCAGGGGCGTCGTTCCCATCGCGGGCGTTGGGCCAACAACCGAGACGTCGCCGCCCCGCACACATGAATCAGCGACACAGAGGACGATGCGAATGGCGATACCAGGACGTCAAGACATGCGCAGCGCGTCCGAAGCCTGCTGGCCAGTAGTCACCTGCGCCGTCGGCGCGACTTCGACTGACCTTTGCGGCGCTCTTGGCGGGTCGGCTCCGGGCTCCCCGCAGTCGAGGATCGACGCGTCTCCACCCTGTTGGTTGAGGCCGACACCGGTGCGGCGCCGCTCTGGGTACTTGACATTCTCGGCGGTGAAGTCGCTCCGACCGAAGAGCCGCCCCTCTCCGCTGCGAACTGCGAACCAGAAAGTGGTCCAGAACCAGAACCAGCACCAGAACCAGACATCGCACCGATGTTCGAAGCGGAACGCGGGTCAGCACCAGCGCCAAGATCCGCCGCCGTTCCTCGCACCTGCGCGGAGGCGTCGACACCGGCTGGCGAGTGATCAGGTCCCGGAGGGCGGCTATGGACGATCACCGCGTTGTCCCCGAACATCGCCCCATCATCGTCATGCCCCAAGCCAACACCCCCATATTCGGGGCCGAGAACGCGGCCGCCCATCCCTGCGGGGTCATGCGCCCATCGCAGATCGGTGTCGGGCGTCGCCGTGTGGGTACTCGCGCTCGAGGATCCGACCCAGCGCAGAATCGGCCGTTCCAACCCGTACCAACTCGCGGCCGCCACGATGATCGAGATCCCTACAACGACACCGAGCACCGGCCAGAAGGGTGCTTGAAACAGCTCATAACCCATCTGATCCAGGGCGAACTCGAGGATCGCCAGATGCCACAGGTAGATCCCATAGGACAGGTTGCCGAGCCAGTCACCGATCCGGCTGCTCATCGCTGCTCGAATCGGTCCTGCCCCCGGGGGACCAAAGACGATCGGCGCCACCATCAGCAAACCGACAAGCGACCTCAGCGCATGAATCCCCGCCCAGTTGAGCCCCGAGGTCTCCTGCAGCGCCTCGGGAAAATCAAAGAACTCCGACATCGCCCAGACCCCGGCGAGGGCGGCCCCCCACCACACCACGGTGGGTGAGCCCACCCTGCGAAGCCGCGCCTTGAACCACGGGTCGAACTGCCCTCGGACATCAGCAACAGCAATCAACATTCCCAGCGCAAACTGGTCCAGCTGCCCCGGAAGCCAAATGACACCAAGAAATCGATGTTCCCAGCCGCTGTTCAACATCAAGACGTTAAACAGCCAACTGAGCACCACAAGTCCGAGACTCCACCTGCTCGCGGTCTTCAGCCGCTCGCGAACCGGCAGACGTTCACAGCGAACCGCCAGTGCCGCCACAAATGCTGGCAACAGCAGATAGAAACCGACCTCAGCAGTCAGCGTCCACGCCTGGCTCATGACATCGAAAACCCAGTCGGGAACGAAGCTTTGGAGCAAAGTCCCGTGCACCACCCATTCCACCGGCGACATGTCGAGCACATCTTTTGCCGCAGCTGTCGCGATCAACGCCGGAATGAGCGGCGGATAGATCCGGGCGAAGCGTTTGACAAAGTACGAGCGCCACGTGCCGGGCATCCGCCCGGTCGCGAGACCGGCCACGAACGGCCGGAACAGCAGATAGCCCGACAGGACGAAAAAGACCGCGACGCCAACGTCGAGACGACCCATGATCGGCCCGAAGAACGAGTTGCGGAACGTGGCACCCGTCGAGAACCCCACATGGTGGATGAGAACGGCAAACGCCGCCAAGGCCCTAACACCACCGAGGCCGGGTACATAGCGCCGAAGCGATGGCGGTTCTGGAGCCGGCCGGGGCCCCCGATGCGTCACCGACCGATCCCCGACGCGCGTAGCGGCGGGGGTGGCAACCCGCTTGGGATTGCCGATCAGCGGAGCATGTTTACTCGGAGGAATCGCCCACCTTCTCCTCGTGATATTCGGCCTCGACGTTCACCGACCAGATGTCGTGGTCGGCCTCACCCAGGATGTTCTCGACGGTCAACATGGCCGTGTACATCGAGTGATCCTGGTTGTTGTAGCGGTGCATGCCGTTGCGACCAACCGGCCACACGTTGGGAGCATTGTCTGCCACCCACTTCCGCATGGTCTCGACGTTGGCCTTATACGTGCCGTCATACATCGGGTACGCCTTGGGCATCCGGACCACAAAACCCTGCTCACAGTACTGCGCTTTAGAGAGCCCGAGTGTTTCTAGCTCTCTTTTCCCGAGTTCGATCAGATCGTCATCAGCGGACGTCCACAGCTTGTCGCCCTCCGTAACGAAGTACTCGAGTCCCAAACAGGTCTTTCCGTCTTTGACCAGGTAGGGCGACCATGACCCAAAGTTCTGCACCCGACCGACCTCGACACCGGGATCATGGATATAGATCCAGTTGTCCGGAAATCCTTCAGATTCGGGCACGACCAACGCGACGGTCATGAAGTCGCGGTACCCCAACCCGTCCGCCGCAGCGATGACGTCGGCTGGTGGAGCCGGGTTCATACCGCGCAGCAACGCAGAGAAGGGCATCGACGAGATGACGTTGTCACAGGCAACCTCGAACTGTTGGCCGTCGCGGCGCAACACCAACGCGGTCGCCTGCCCATCATCGTGGCGGATTCCGACGACCTCGGTGTTCATGACGACGGGAATCCCGGCGGCTTCCACCTTGTCGCGTGCACGCTCCCACATCATCCCCGGGCCGTACTTGGGGTACTTGAACTCTTCGATGAGGCTGGTGATGTCCTTCTGATTCCTGTTGGGGGTGAGCGCGTTCAGGATCGCTTTGAACAACGACAGGTTCTTGATCCGCTGCGCGCCCAATCCGCTTGGATTTCGTCCGCTGGCACACCCCACACCTTCTCGGTGTAGGTCTTAAAGAAGATGCTGTATAGACGACGACCAAAACGGGCGGTCGTCCAACCTTCGAAGGTCGTCTGATCCTTCGGCGGCCGGACCTGTGCCCACAGGTAGGACAAGACGCAGAGGAAGGCCTCGATCAGCCCCAACCCTTGAGAGCGTTCATCGCCTTGAGTGGGTAGTCGAACTTCTTGCCGCGGTAATAGATACGGCTCATCCGAGGCCGCAACATGAAGTCCTCGGTGCCAAGAATTTCATCCCACAACTCATCGACCGGTTTGACCTTGGTAAAGAATCGATGGCCGCCGATATCGAAACGCCAGCCGTCGCGTTCAGCCGTCTGGCTGATTCCGCCGACCACATCGGTGGACTCGAACACGACCGCTGTTTTGGTGCCGTCTTGAAATTCGGGTCGTTTGATCAGCTCAAAAGCGGCAGTCAGACCGGCTGGCCCTCCGCCGATAATGGCGACATCGACCTTGTCGGACGAAAAAGTCATCTGTAGTTCCCCAACCAATACCCACGCGCCACCCTCAGGCGCGGGCTGAAAAGACTTTCGGTCGTTTGGGGACGAGAGCGACCACAGCCGCAGGCTGCATCTACCTGTCGGCTACGCAGATCCCCGAGTCTCGCTATCGGTCAATCATTGATCGCGGACTCGCCTCACAGCGAGTCCGCTCCAGAAAGCGATTCGGCATCGTATCGGCCAATCCGAGATCGGCACAGACTGAGCCGGGCGAAACCGATGCAATCCGACTCTGGGGCTGACCCTGATTCCTGAGTTTGGTTGGTCAGGCGGTCCGATCGTTCATGTGATCGGTGTATGCCTGACCCTGATCCTTCACGTGAAGCAGCTTCTCCTCGCAACGACTGTCGCCGGAACCGCCGATTCGCACCACGCCGTAGAACTCGACCCATCCCGCGACCGGAGGCGAGAAGCACAACACCCCGCAAGCACAACACCCCGGGGTAAAACACCGGAGCGGCCTCGCCGTGACGCCACCACGTCCACCCAGCGGCATTTGTCGACCGCATGTACTGCCGACAACGTAGGGTCGTATGCTCTGGCCCCCATGGATTTGGCGAAACGTTCCGTCCCTGAAGCCACAGGGCCCGCTCGGCGGGCTTCCTCCGCGACTCGAAAAGGCAGCATAAGCAGGAAAAAGAACTGGGGGGGCCGCCTCGACGTTGTCGCTATGGCCGTGGTGTCCTACCTGCCGCTGTTGGCAACCCACGCCGGGATGGTTCCCGCCGACACCAAGCAGTACCTCTACCTTGATCCGGGCCAACTCCTCGCCAAGGCACCTTCCCTCTGGGACCCGTCGGTCGGGATGGGCACGGTCACACACCAAAACATCGGCTACCTCTGGCCGATGGGCCCCTGGTATTGGCTGTTCGACACCTCGGGTGTGCCCGACTGGGTAGCGCAACGCCTGTGGCTCGGCACATTGCTCTTTCTCGCTGGCCTCGGGGTCCGCTACCTCATGGGATCCCGCGGCTATCGCGGTTGGGCGGTTACCGCTGCGGCGTTCGTCTATCTGCTGAGCCCCTACACCCTGCATTACGCAGCGAGAATCTCGGCGCTGTTAATGCCGTGGACAGCACTCCCCTGGCTCATCGCCCTCACCGCGAGTGCGCTGGTGCGGCCGCGCTGGTGGAAGGCATCGCTGATCGCTCTGATCGTCGCCACCGCTGGCTCAGTGAACCTGACCAGCTTGCTGTATGTGTTGATCGGTCCACTTTTGTGGATCTTGTGGTCTTGGATCGTGCTCGGCGAGACGAACCGCCATCGCCTGTGGAAGGCGCTTTGGCCGACGGCGCTGCTCGGTTTTGCTACGTCGGCTTGGTCCCTCGCAGGGCTGATGGTCCAAGGCGGGTTTGGTGTGCCGATCGTCGGCTTCACCGAAACGCTGCAGGCCGTCTCGGTCGGTTCCGCAGCACAAGAAGTGATGCGCGGGCTCGGCTACTGGTTCTTTTACGGCAACGACAACCTCGGCCCCTGGATCGAACCGGCCGTCGACTACACACAACACCTCTGGCTCATCGCGGCGTCGTTCGGCATCGTGCTGATCGCATTGGCAGGCGCAACCTTTAGCCGCTTCCCTGAGCGAGGGTTCCTGCTGTGGATGATGCTCGGCGGTGCTGTCGTCGCTGTCGGCGCGCATCCCTGGGATAGCCCAACACTGGCCGGTCACATGTTCATCGACGCCAGCCGCGATTCCGACGCGGTGCTCGCGCTCCGTTCAACGGCCAGGGCGGTACCGCTGGTCGCCTTGTCCGTATCGCTGCTCTGCGGCGCGTCTGTCGCGGCGTTCGCTGACCGAACGTCACATGTCTTTGCACGTCGCCGACTGGAACGGCAGGCCGCATCCCTCACCGATCCAGATCCAGAAGATGCTGGTCGCAGCGCAGCAGACGGCAAAGTGCGCCAGGCGACGCGGCTTCGTCGTGCCGAGCACGCCAGCGCGCGTCTTGCGGGTGTCGGTGTCATCGCCTTAGCCCTGGTTGCGCAACCATCCCTCTGGACAGGCGACATGGTCGGCAGCGAACTGCAGCGCTCAGAGAACCTCCCCGTATTGGACGGCGGCCGCAGACTCGATCTCGCGCGACGTCGATACGCGTGTCTGGGAACTGCCGGGCATCGATTTTGCCTCCTATCGCTGGGGAACACCGTCGATCCTGTGACTCCAGGACTCACAGATCGAGCGACGGTCGCCCGTGAGCTGATCCCCCTGGGCGGGTCATATCCAATGGATCTGCTCGCTGCGGCAGACCGTCGACTCCAGGAACAGGTCGTCGATTGGGACTCCATCGGACCGCTCGCAGCGTTGATGAACGCGGACACGTTGTTGGTGCGCAACGATCTCGCCTTCGAACGTTACGGCACGCCACGCCCCGAGGTGCTCTCTGCACACCTCGATGATGAACGTGTGGACCTATCCGATCGACACGACTTTGGAACCGACGTCGATCTGTCCGCGGACGTCCGCCTGGGAGGGCACGACGAAACCGAGCTCGGCGATCTCGGTCGTTCCGACGATGTGCCAGCGGTCTTTACCGTCGACGTCGACAACGCTCGCAACATTCATGCCGCTGTGCCCGCCGTCGGCGGTTTTGTGCTCGACGGAGCAGGGGAAGGCATCGTCGACCTGGCCGCTCAAGGGGCGCTCGATCGCAACCCGTTGGTGCTCTATAGCCACGCGGTCGACGACGACGCGCTCCGCCAGGCCGTCAGCTCTGGAGCCGAACTGGTGGTCAGCGACTCGTTGCGTCGTCAAGGGCGCCGCTGGGGAAGCGTGCGTGACAACACCGGCTACACCGAACAGGCCGGTGAAGAGCCGCTGGAATACGACCCCTCCGATGCGCGCCTCCCCGGGACGAGCGGCTGGCCCGCTCCTGACGACCTCGACATGACGGTGACCGAATTCGACGGCCCCATCAGCCAGATTCAGGCATCCGACTATGGCAACGTCGTCTCGCTCACCCCCGGGGACCGCCCCGCGCTCGCCGTCGACAACGACGTGGACACCGCCTGGCGGGTCGATGCTTTTGGTCCGGCGATCGGCGAGCGTCTCGTGATCGACCTCGCCGAACCGACCGACGTGTCGGCGTTGCACCTCATCCAACCGCTGTCGGGCAGCAGAAACCGGTGGATCACCGGCCTCGAAGTTCGCATCGACGACCATCTCGTCGGCAGGATCTCGTTGGAGCGGACGAGTCGCCTTCGGGTCGGGCAGATCGTGCGCTTCCCTACGCAAAAAGGGGCGACACGAATTGAGCTGCTGATCGAAGACACGAACGTGGGCCAGCAGCTGGACTATCGCCGGTACTCCGGTGTCGGGTTTGCCGACGTGAGGATCGGCGTGCCTTCAGAATCCGGTCAGGGTGAACGCTGGCTCCCGTCGACGGTCGAGTGGACCGTGTTGCCTCAGCAGACCATCGGCCGTTTGGGACGTCAGGTCGGGGCGTTTTCGGTGTTGATGTCAAGACGTCGAGGCAACGAGGCTGAGGTGACACATCCCGAGGAGGAAGCCGCGATGCGCCGGCGCTTCTCGGTCGACGAGGAGAGCCTTCGCTGTTGAGGGCGCGGCGCGGCTCTCACCTTCGGCGGGTGAAGTTCCGATCGACCTGCTGGTGGGCATCCCCGACGATGCGGGGCGGCGTCATCGGGTTCGCTGCCCGGTTCGATCGCATCACGTGCCCATGCTGCGTTCGATGGGGACTTGGCGACGGCGTGGCAGACATCATTTCGGACCCCGGTGAGCGGCGGTTTCGACGATCCTGTGTGGCTCCAGTACGGCAGCGAGGATCTGATCAACCCCGCACGCATCCGGTTCACGATCTTGACCGATGGCGGCATTCGGTCCCCGGTCAGGTCACCCTTGAGGTCCTGGGAGACCGGAACGATCGAGACGGCGCCGACGATTCTGAAAACCCGGACAGCTCCGACAGCTCCGACAACTCCGACAACCCCGACAGCCCCGACAGCTCCGACAACTCCGATGAGCCCGCCACAAGCGTGGACACGGGTGGGCCCAGCGGCGACGAGGTGGTGTCGCGATCGGCGACGTTCGACCTCGACCCTCCAACGGATTCAGAACTCGACCAGGGTTTCATGCAGCGGACCGTCGAGCCGGATTGGGAAATACCGCTACACGAACTGCGCTTCAGCTTCTCTGATGTCGATCCGGTCGAATCTCAGGGCACCGAGTCGCCGCTCGAAGTCTGGTTCCCCATGGGAATCGCCGAAATCCAGATGACGGGAGTCGATCCTCTCCCCCCGCCCAGCCGAGTCAACACATGTCGGAATGACCTCGCGACCCTCGACGGCCGACCCCTGAACCTTCGAATCAGCGGTGACGGCAACGACGCCGTTGCCTTGGAACCGATGAGCGTCGCTCTATGCGGCGCGAGCACGAATCTCACCCTGGAAGCGGGCACGCACGAACTAGTCACCGTTGCGGGCGAAGACACCGGCATCGACCTCGATCGGATCTGGCTGCGCTCCGACCGGGAGAGATCTGCCCCCGACCTGTCCGCCACAGACCGCCAGGGCGCACGCGTCGCCGATCTCCCGGTCGAGCTCACCCGGAATTCTTCTGATCACGACACTGTGCTGACCACGATCTCTGAACCCACCTGGATCGTCTTGGGCGAGTCCTACAACCTGGGATGGTCGGCGACGGCGATCAATGACGGAGCGCGTTTCGACTTGGGCGAACCGGTCGTGTTGAACGGTTTCGCTAATGCCTGGCTCCTTGACCCGGCGACGATCGGCGAAGGAGACATCGCTGTCGACATGGGGTGGAAGCCGCAACGAACGGTCGACCGTGCTCTGGCGCTGTCAGCAATCGGCGCGCTGGTGGCGATTGGCGTGCTCGTATGGGATCGGCGACGTGACCGTACGCCTGCGGGCGCACTGGTGTCGGCCGCGAGTGTCAGCGAGTCCCGTTCGGTCAGGTGGGCGTCGATCCTCACCGTGGGAGGTCGGCCGGATCGCGCCCTGATCGCCCTGGGTCTACTCCTCAACCTGGTGTTGATGGTGTTCCTGTCGCCATCCGCCGTGTTGGTCGCGTTCCCCATCGAGGTGGCCGCGGCGATTTTGGTCCGTCCCCGTCTGCTCCCCGCCGCTGCGCTCGTGGCGTTTACGGGCGCCACCGCTGTGGTCATCATCGCTCAGTGGATCAACCGATACCCTGCACAGTTCGACTGGCCGACCAGATTTCCATCTGCGAACTGGCTCACCAACGTCGCACTCGCCCTTCTCGCCGCCTCAGCATTGTGGGAGTCGCGCGTCCGGGTCCACCGGCGCATCAAGAAGCGCAGGATGGCGAGTCTGCCCGTCGCTGGCGGACCGCCCCTGAGCGAATCTTCAACGTTGCCTGGGCCGTCGACGGCTAGCACCGGGTCTGCAAGAAGCAGCGTCGCCGATGGTGAAAGCGATACCGGACGTGTCGATACGTTGCAGGTGATCGACGCCGAGGAGAACAACCATCCAGATACCCTGCCGAACCCGATTCTTCAGATCGGCACCACATCGACAAGCGAAACCGAAACCGCCGAAACCGCGGCCGTGAGCGATGGCGATGGCGATGGCGATGGCCCGAAGCTTCCCGCCGGGCCACCACCCCCCCCACCGATCCTGATCCCTCCGCTCTCTGAGATTTGAGAACGGACAGTCGAACACGGACAGTCGAACACCGACAGTCGAACACCGACAATGGCAGCTCAGTGATCGCCCTGTGTTCTGTCGCTCTGGCACTTGCCTCCCTGAGCCGACACGCGGTCACCGGAACTCATCGCACAGCCACATTCACCGACCGCCCCACCAACGGGCGAACGGCCAGCAATCACCAACCACCCGAACTCACGACACAGCCACACTCACCGACCGCCCGCCAACAGGCGAACACCCAACAATCACCAACCACCCGAGCTCACGACACAGCCACACTGGAGTTGTTCCGCATCAGCCGGTCCAGTATTAGGCCGCTCAACATCAGGCCGCTCAACACCAGGCCGCTCAACACCAGGCCGCTCAACACCAGCCGGTTCAACATCAGCCCGCTCAACACCAGGCCGCTCAACATCAGCCGGTTCAGGGCACGAGACGCCCGTCGAAAGCTAAACCCGCGTACACGACGAGAGCTGCAGCGCTCGCCACGAAGACACCTCGTCGGAGCACCCTCGGAAATCCCGCCAATACATCGGCGACACCCAACGGAATGGGGATGACCGACCAGAGGTAACGCTCCAGCCCATCAAGGTTGTCGCTGGAAGTCGCCGTGAGCAGCACCACCAGCGCGAACGCTCCAAACGACACCGGCCAGCGCTTGAACACGTCGATCGTCGCGACCACAAACACGGCGAGCCACACCAGATGTGCAGCGGTGATGCCGGAACCTCCAACGGCGTCGCCGACCCCCGTGATGATCCGCCACACCGGTACCACGAACCCGCCCCGAAACTCTTCGCCCTGCTGCACCGTGAAAGGCGCGAACGCGTCGCCAGCGGCGTTGGCGCACCACACCAAGAAGGTCGCCAAACCAGCAAACGGCGCAGCGACTGCACCGACACGGGCGAGCCGACCTGAGCCGTCCGAGGCGAAGAATCCGGAACGTGCCTCGACCGCGGCAGGCACCATGACCAACACGCCGAAGGGGCGCGTGAGCCCGACCAAATACCCGCTGAGCATGCTCGCCCACCAGGCCTGCCGGCGGTACAGATAGATCGACAGGGTGCTCAGGAAGAGGAACAGCGGTTCGGCGTAGCCCATCGCTGAGACGAACGCGTGCGGAGCGAGCGCGACGACCCAAACGGACAACATGCCGAACCGGGGGCTTCTCCCTTCGGACGTGACGAGACGAACGATGACGGCGAGTGCGACAAGCGAAGCCAGGTTGGCGACGATAACAACCCCGACATCGGCGCCGATCCCGGATCCGAACAGGCGTCCGAGGAGCGGGAGGAGTGGGAAGAAGCGGAAGGATTCAGCGCCCGCCGCTTGGTACCCGTGTTCGGCGATTCGGGCATACCACTGTCCATCCCAATGGAGCAGCCCGTCCAAGAATCCGGTGCCGGTGGGGATCCCTTCGGACCCCGAGGCTCGGACGACGACCAACGTCGAAAACGACAGGATGCGGGTGACAAGCCATGGCAGCAGAGCGATCTGCATGCATGATCGCCATGGGAGGCCCAGACCGTCCCCGACTCCACCGTCCCCAACCGCACCGCCCCCACCCGACTTGGACCCAACCCGCTCTGATCCAGCTCGCTCTGACCCAGCTCGCTCGGATCCAACCCGCTCGGATCCAGCCGACAGACTCGCCGCTGAACCTTCCCGAACCCGCTCGTCCCCAACCACACCGCCACCAACCAGCCGCGCCCCAACCAAACCAGCACCAGCCAAACCAGCACCAGCCGAACCAGCACCAGCCAACCCGGTGCCAGCCGAACCACCACCAGCCGAACCAGGACCAGCCGATTCGACCCCGACTGAATCGTCAGCCGATGAACCCTCCCGAACCAGCCCCGCCCCAACCACACCGCCACCAACCAGCCGCGCCCCAGCCGTCCCGAGACCTGCTGCTTCGGCCCCGGCCAACCGGGTCCGAACCGAGCGTTCCTCGGTAGAACCCCCAGCCCAAGCCTCGTTGCTCATGGCTGAGGGGGAGCGATATCTGTTCGCACCGGGCCGAACAGGGTGACGTCGTGACGTTCGAAATACCGGGGGTCGGTCACGACCAGGGTGTCTGGCAGCGGCCGAAGCAACGCCAGGTGGTCGCGGATTCGTTCGCAGTATTGGCCATAGGTCCGGTAGCCGCCCTGCCAGACCAAGAACACGTGATGTTCTCCGGCGAGCGCGCTCATATCGGAGGCGAACTGCTCTGGGTCAATCTCGCGCCGCTCGGCGAGTGCATCATTGCGAATCTCGTAATCAACCCAGTCGATCCGCTGCGGCATGAGGTCGGTCGGCGGATAGGTGATCTGTTCAAGATCATCGTCGAGAAGACGGTCGACGGAAACGGACAACTGGTCGGGGCAATACACGATGATGTCGCCAGGCTGAGCGGCAGCCGCAATGCGATCGGCGGCTACCCCAGCCTGGGTGCGCTGAAAAGTCACATTTCGGGCAGCGCTCAGCGCTGAGACGGAAAGGAAGATCGCCAAGACGATCATCCGCCCCTTCGCTGAACCGATCACCATGAAACCGGTCGCCACCAGCACCGGAAATGCAAAGAACACGATGGACGAATACCTGGTCTGATACGCCGAACCTCCGACCGCAGCGACCAGCAACGCCAGGCCCAGCCCGCCGAACAGCATCGCGAGCACGCCCGCGCCACGACGGGGAAAGCCAAGCCGAATCTCGATGCGCTTGGTGTCGATCGCCATTCCAAACAGCCCGAGGACGATCAGCAACATCATCGACATCGACAACAAGCGGTCTGTGGCTCGGGCACCACCGGCGAGACCTCCCGAATAGTCGGTGAGGGTCACGAGAAAGGCTGGCAAGATCGGGCTCGGTTCCCCCCACGGTGTGCCGGTGTGCGCCATCTGATCGAAGAAGGTGGGCAGCCAAGGAATGAACGCCAAACCCCCCACGGACATGGCTGCGATCACTTTGAGCGGGGTGCCGCCCTTGGCCCTGACCGCCATCATTACCAGCACGCCGCCGGTGAACATCAACAGCGAAATCGCCCAGTAGTGGGTGTACATCAAAGCTGCGGTCACCGCCGCGACCGCAGCGAGACGCCGGATCGATGGTTCTTCGAGGGCCCGGACCAGCACGAGATACCCCAACCCGGATAACAGAACCAGGAGCGAGTACTGGCGTGCCTCGGTCGCGTAGCGAACAGCGAAGGGGTTGACGACAAACACCAGAACCGTCGCCAGACCGACGAAGCGTCCACCTTGCCGTCGTCCGATCGCCCACAACGGAAGGGCTGCGAGCACCATGAACAGCGCCGACAGGCTCCGAATCGCGACGTTGCTCTCGCCAACGACCGCCGTCCAGAAGTGCAACGCTATGTAGTAGAGCGGCGGCGCGCCGTCGAGTTTCAGTGCTTGGGGCAACTCCGACAGCGGGACACGAGCGATGTTGACGCTCAGTGCCTCATCGAGCCACAGCTCTGAACGCGTGTACAGCATCAAGGCCAAACCGGCCAGACACACGCCGACCGCACCCGCCAAGGCCAACCGGTACCAGCCATCCGACAGGGAGTTTCCGTCGAGACCCCAGTCGGCTTTGGTCGGCATCAAACCGCCAGTTTCGGTCGAGGCGACCGAGCTATCAGCCGTTTGGTTGGTCAAAGCCGCTCCTGTCATGGCCCTGGCATCCGACTATGTCGCGTCACCACCTGAGTAGCCGACATCCTGGTGCGGTTGTCGAGACTCAACATCATGGGAGAGCACCGACGGGCCGCCCCCCGTTCTTGGGCTGGCAGGCTACGACATCGACACGCTCATCAACACTCCCAGCCCCGCGAAGGGGACTGCTCGAACGACCAGACTCCCTGTGACACCCCTTCGGAAGGGCGCTGCTCTCAACACTGCTCACTCCCTGCACCGGGCACCCCGCCTGCGACCGCTGCTGCGCCGCGACTCCGCCCAGCGCGCAGGGCGCAGGGTCACCACTCAGAGTGATGTTTGAGTACAACCGAAAACTTTTGAGGTTGTCGTTCAAGGTTGAGTCAAACGGTTCCGATACTTCAATTACGTAAATCAGCGAGGGCCAAGATGTGCGGAGCGCTACGGTCCTTAGCAACGACCTCGGTATGATCTGTGGTTTGCACTCTTTGGGCACGCCTCAGGGCTGCCGTCTCTCTCTGGAGGCCCTTTATGGTTTCGGTTCGTCACAATGTCGCTCGTGGGCTGTTTCTTGCACTCCTCCTCTTTGCGTTCCCCGGATTCGCCTACCTCGATGCCAACTCGGGCAGCATGATCGTCGGAGCGATCCTCGGTGGGCTCGCGATGATCGGCGTGTTCTTCTCGTCGATCAAGAACAAGATCCTGTCGCCGTTCCGCAAGGACAAGGACGGCCTCGACGACCGTCTCTAGGTTTCTGGTGTCGAACGTCGGTATGCGGATCGGCGGTCCCAGGCGCCAGTCGCAAGCACGAGATTTCGTCACTCCTCGAGCCCGAATAGCGGGATTGAGGACGCCGCGAGTGGTGACGCCGGGACGCCGAGACCTGCGCCACGCGTTTGACACCAAACGCCTACAGCGAAGCTCATAGTTTTTTTCAAGTCGCGGGCGCCGCCTCAAGCGCCCGCGACTTTTATGGGGTCTCCACTTCAACCCCATGTCAATCAGGGAGTACACCACATGAATGTCGCCACCGATACCGGCTCCTTTCGGGACCCACAAAGCCGTGTGTTCTATGCCGATGGGCAGGTCTATCGAGCTCTCAGCGAGCGGAGTCTCAGCGACTACCGGCGACTATCCGAGATGGAGTTCTTTCAGAAATTCCTCGATTCGGGTCAGGTGATCGGCACCGAACTGGTGGATCGGGCCACGGTGGACATGCCCGCCGGCAACTGGGCCGGACTCATGCGCCACCAGCGCATCCCGGTGATCACGTACCCCTACGAGTGGTCGTTTTCCATGTTGAAAGCGACAGCACTCACGCAACTCGATCTGCTGGTCGGTTGCATCGAACACGGCTTCATCCTCAAGGACGGAACGCCGTACAACGTCCAGTTCAACGGCGTCAATCCAGCCTTCATCGACGTCGGCTCCTTTGAGTCCTTCGACGAGCCTCGGCCCTGGATTGGGTACACCCAGTTCCTGCAACTGAATCTGTATCCCCTCATGCTCCAAGCGATCAAGGACGTGCGATTCCGGCCGTTCCTACGCGGCAGCCTCGAGGGCATCACCGCAACCGACATGGCGGGAATGCTCAGTTTCCGCGACCGCCTGCGACGCGGCACCAACATCAATGTGTTCATGAACGCTCGCCAGGAGCGCAAAGCCGAACCAGAGGACCCCGACAACCCAACCAGCAACAAGGTCAAGGGACGGTTCTCACAAAAGATGCTTCATTCACAGGCGCTTTCGCTGCGCAACACCGTCGAACGCCTCAAGTGGAAGCAAGCCAGGAGCGAGTGGGCGGACTACAACCAGTGTGGTCACGTCGCTGCCGACCGTGAAGTCAAAGGACCCTTTGTCGATCGGGCCGCTGCGGCACATCCGGGCGGAATCACCTGGGATGTCGGCTGTAACGACGGCTACTTCTCGCGGATCGCATCACAGCATGCCGATTTCGTACTGGCGATGGATGTTGACGAGTTGACCGTCGAGCGGCTGTTCCGCACATTGCGTTCGGAAGGGTCGACCAACATCACGCCGATCGTGTTCGATATGGCCGACCCGTCGCCCGGCCTAGGCTTTCGCGGCAAGGAACGTCCCGATATCGTCGAACGGGCAAAGCCGAATCTGGTTTTGGCTCTCGCCGTGGTGCACCACATCGTTATCGGACGCAACATTCCAATGACCGATTACCTCGGTTGGCTTGCTGATATGGACACCAACCTCGTCATCGAGTTTCCCAACCGCGACGACCCGATGGTTCGTTCCATCAGCGCCAACAAGACCGACGCGGACATCCACGCCGACTACGACGAGAAGATCTTTGAAGCACTTCTCGCTCGACACTGGAACATCGTCGAAGTCGTCCAGGTCTCAGAGACCCGCAAGCTCTATCACTGCGCGACGAAGTAGCTGCCGCTCGACCTAGCTGCTGATCGACGTCGCTGCTGATCGACCATCCGTCCCAGCCCATCAGTCCTCGGAAGGTGACCACGACCGACACCCCTTCGAGACACAGCAGGGGTGCAACTCGTCACGCTGCTCGTCGATTTTGGGTGTGTGTTCGGCGGGACCTGGCGGTGTGTTCGCAGCCCTGGAGTGTCTAGTTAGCCGGTGAGACCGGGACGCGCCACATCGATGGACCGCGCAACTCGAAACGTCGAAGCGCTGATCAGCGGTCTGGCGGGCGGGTCACAAAGACCAGATGTCGCCACTCTCGGGGGAAGGGCGGGGCCCGAGAACATGGCGGCTAGTTGGTGCCGGGACCCTTCCCTACCTCCCGACATCCCGCCATCCCAGAGCGGCGTTCACCCCAGACGGGGTGCAGCATGGTCGACGGTGGCGGAAGCTCCGGGCCAGTTCTGGAGCGCATTGATGAGATCCGAAAGTGGCATTGGCTTGGCAAAGAGGTACCCCTGAGCGTGCCGCAAACCGAGACGCCGAAGTGTCGCCAGCTCACCTTGATCTTCGACGCCCTCGATCATGATCTCGATGCCTGCGGTGGCCGCGGCGGCCATCAAGTTCGACAACACCGCGTCCGAACGGGCACCATCGCCTGAACGACCGGCGGCCGAACTGCTGGTCGCATCTGTTGCATCGGCCCCTGAGGCCACGGCACGGCGGTCGACCTTGACGACGTCGAAGCCCGCTTGGCGCGCATAGGCCAAAGCCTCGGGTCCACCAACAAAATCGTCGAGGGCCGTCACGACACCGAGTGCTCGCAGTCGCCGAACCCCCGGTCCAATCGATCGGTCAGCAGCGAGGAACGCCCGCTCTGGCACCTCGATCATCAGTCGGGACGGCGATAACTGATTCTCGGCGAGAGCGTCGGCGAGACGCTGCACATAGGCGACATCGCGCAGTTCCTTTTCAGATGTGTTGAGAGCCAAGGAAATGTTTGCTCCTCGGCGGATCAACGCTGAAAGGTCGCGTACGGCCCGTGCACTCACCCAGCTTCCAAGCTTGGCGATAAAGCCGGCCCGATACACGACTTCGAAGAAATCGGCGGGCGTCAACACGCCGCGTTCGGGGTGACGCCAACGGGCGAGTGCTTCGACCGCAGCGACCTGACCGGTAGCGATGTCGACGACCGGGTGATACCAGACCTCAAACTCGTTGTGGTCCAGCGCCTGGGTCAGCCGCTCACCCCAAGCGGGGTCGAACGGTTCGTTGGCGTAGCCAATCTGGGTCTCACCGCCGCGCTGACGACTTGCTTCGAGGGCGTTCATCGCCCGCTGATACGAGGTCAGCGGATCGGATTGGCCGCGGCCATGGTCGATGGCGACACCGACCGAGACATGCAGCCGAACCTGCGCTCCTCGCACCACGACCGGATCCGAGAGCACCCGACGAATCTCGGGCACGAGGTCTTGGACTGCACGTGCATGGCGATCGACCAGGAGCACTGCGACCGTGTCACGACCGACCCGGGCGACGACGTCGCGAGGTGTCAGCATCGGACGGAGTCTTCGGGTCAGTTCGATCATTGTGCGATTGGCCGCGCCCTCGTGCAGGCGTTCATCCAGGGTGGAAATACCAGCGAACTCGACAGCCGCGACACCGACGACGGCCGCCGAATCGCCGAGATCTTGAACCGCTTGCAGGACGCGCCTCCCAAACGCCGCCCGTGTCGCCAAACCGGTTTCGGGATCCACCTGGCCAATCACCGCCGTACTGCGTTCGTGTGCGCGATGCCCCGTGACATCGCGGGCGGCGATGACGAAACCTCGAATGGCTTCGACATTGCGCTCGTCCTGCACCGACACGTCGAGCACCCTCACCTCGCCATCCGCTGTTCGGATGACGAGTTCACCGCGGCGTTCGGCTCCGTCGTCGGCTGGCGGCGAGTCGCTTCGTCCGATCCGGCTCAGAGCCACGAGGAGTTCGCGGTCTGCATCGACGATCGTGCCTGCGAATTCACGGAGATGGCGCCCCACCAGCCGAGCGGGATCCACTCCAAGAACCGACGACACCGCACTGCTCGCAAACTGGAGTCGCCCTTCGGCGTCAAGCACCCCGACAGCGTCGCCAGATGTTTGTACCAGCGCACGAAAACGGGCCTCGGCAGCGAGTCGCTTCGCCTCGGCCCGACGTCGCAGCGTGGTCTCACGCGCGTTCAGGACGATGCCGCCGATCTCGGGTTCGTTCCGAAGATCAAGCCCCGAGATCTCGAACCAACGCGCCACACCGCTGGCATCGAGCAAACGCACCTCGAGGTTCAAGGGAGGCTCCCCCGAACGGACCGCATCCAGCCACTGGGCTGAGCGTTCACGGTCCTCTTCTAGAACCGATGCCAGCCACTGCTGGCCGACGAGACGACTCCCTGAACTGCGCAGCAGACGCTCAGCAGCCGGTGAAACAAAATTCCATTGAGCCTGTTCATCGACGACGGCGACGATGTCCTGAGCGTGTTCGATCAGCGTTCGGAAACGCCGTTCACCCCGGGCTCGCGCATCGGATGCTTGACTTTCCAGGATCGCTGCGGTCTCACGCGCTGCGGCACCGACGGTCGCCAGTCGAGCACGATCCGAGCGCGACATGCGCCTGGCCTGTGCCAGCGCAACAAACGACGGTGCGTCCCCGTTTGAGACCGCGACGCCACTCGCCTGCCGAAAGCGGGCGTCGAGGGGAAGTTCTCCGCGGTCGAAACGAACGACCTCGTGAGCCTTCAGCGCGTCGAGGTGTTCGGCTTCGATGCTGGCGCCGTGCCGAACCGCGGTGACCCGCTCTGGAGCCGACCGATCCAGAAACGCCGTCACCGCGTACCCACCGTCGACCTGCGTCACAAACAGGACCTTGCCGTCGCGCTGACCAATGGTGTCGTCAACAGCGTTGAGCAGCGCTCCAGCGCGGTCCTCAGCGGAGTTGGCCCGCACGAGTCGCGCGACGAGTTCACCATCGCGAAGCGGCGTGCGTTCAAGCTGTGCCTGGCGGGCGCGAACGATGGCCCACACGACCGCGATACTGGCCACCGCCCAGCCAGCGAACAGAATCCGCAGACCAGACGTTGAAACCGATTGCTCCGCCGCGACCATCGCTGCGAGTGGCGCCGCTACAAGGGCGACCAGCATGACGACCAACCACGAGCGCTCCAGCAGCGACCGCGCCGCATCGGTGTCGTCGGCCTCCTCATCGACGAGGATCGAGCCGCCCGCAGCCGCCACAATCAGCAGGCACAATCCGAGGGTCAATGCCACGTCCTCGAACCCGGTAGAAAGATCGCCGAGCAGTTGCGGGGCCGCCAACGCCGCTGCCGCGCAGATCGCAAAGCCACCCAGATTGAGGCAGAGCCGCGCAGACGGAAGTCGACGCGCACCGAGCACCGGGCGAACGATCCAGGCCGCGCAGATCGATGCAGCGACTCCCCACGCAAACAACCACCACTGATCTGTAGGGTCGTCGCCCGATACGTCCAGAAAGCCCAGCCCCCAGACCGTCATGATCAAGCCGAGACCGACCAGGATGGCGTTGGCCCGTCCACTCTTGGTGTGACCGGCATCGGCAACCATCCCGATCCGATGAATCGACCAGCCGAGCAAGGTCACCGCGATCACGCCGACAACGGCGATCAGCGGCACCGGCCCGGATAGAGCATCGTCGCTTCTGAGACGTCCAATGGCGATCGCTGCGCCCGTCAGAGCGGTTCCAGAAGCCACAGGAACCCACAGGCTGGTCAACCCCACCCGCACCAGGACGAGCGCAATGGTCGCCAGCGTCGCAACCAGCATCACCGCCGCCGCCGCTTTACCGCCCAGCAAGACTGCTCCAAGCCCGGCCAGAGCTGCGACGGCGATACCCAAACGGGTTGACGACGCATTCGTGTGATCGGCGCTGGCGCGCAGTTGGGACAGCAACGCTTCTGAATGTTCGGCGGGGGCCGGTTCGAACGGTGGAATCGTGTCGGGGCGGTCGGTTCGCGCCACTGATGCCTCGGATTCGGTCGACCGAACTACTCCCGATTCGGCGGCGTTTGCACCGCTCGACTGCGTCTGACCCGACGCCGATGCGGCGGTCGCGGCCGAAGCGAACGTCGCGCCAGGACTCTCCGTGGGGCCCGTTGTTGCCAGCATGGTCGCGACGCTGGAAGCGGGCGGGGACTGGCCCGTAGCGGGCGAGCTTGTGGACTCGGCGAGCTGGTCTTCGCTGAAGTGCATGGCGAGGCCCGCAGGAAGCCAGGAGGACTCCGCCGTGTCTGTTGAGCCAGCTTGTTTGGGCGCGTCGAATGGATTGTTCGCGCCTGATGTGACCGAGTCGTGCTGGGGACCGTTCGAGGGTGTGTTCAAGCCACTCCCCTTCTCCTCGTTAACGAGTTCCCCCTACCGTGGCGTGGATAATCGGCGTTCGCGGGGTTTGTGCCGACAACTGTCATGGGCGTTGTATCGACCGGACCGCCCGCGGACTGAACGTAATTTCGAACCGAAATGCCCGGCCACGTGCAGGAACCGTCGAATCCGAGAGTCGCCGAGGCTGGGAATGACAACGCCGACGTCGTCGGTCACAGCGATCAGTTCGGATCGGCCTCGCCACCACCATCGCCGAGGGCCAGGAGGCCGACCGCCCCCCAGTCAACGTCAGGTCCGTAGGCGTCGAGCGCCTCGGTATACCGATCGAGCACCGCCCGGTTCAGCGGCATGTCCAGGTCGGCGCCATCGAGGAGCTCGCGCCCGATACGGATGTCTTTCATCGCGTGCGCAAGCCGAAAACCTGGGGTGATGTCCCCCGCTAGTGGCTTGTCGAGGCCGCGGTCGAGCTGCCAGGACGCTCCCGATCCGGCGCTCACACAGCGGCGAACGGTTTCGATGTCGGCACCTTCGGCGGCAGCCATTGCCATACCCTCAGCGGCTATAGCCAGATTTGCGGCTGCGAGGTAGTTGTTGACCACCTTCACGACGAGACCGGCGCCCGAACCGCCGACATAGGTAATCGCTTCGGGACGGCCGATCACCGAAAGGATGGGGTACACGGCATCAAACGCGGCGCGATCGCCACCGACCCAAATAGCGAGGGTTCCGGCCGCGGCACCAGTCGGGCCGCCCGAGACCGGCGCGTCCAGATACGCAACCCCATGGCCAGCCAACAATTCGTGATGTGACCGCGCCGCAGCAGGGGCGATCGTCGACATGTCGATCCAGACCGTGTCCCGTGCCAAATGCGCTCTCGCGGCCTCGATCGCGGCGAGTACCTCGGGACTATCAGGCAGGACCGAGCAGATCACGTCGGCACCACGGACCGCGTCGGCGACCTCGGAGACGACGGTCCAGCCCGAGTCCTTGAGGCGCTGAGGAGTACGAGAGCGGACCACCACATCGTGACCGGCGTCGATCAGGTTGTTGACCATGCCAGCGCCCATCAGACCAGCGCCGAGAAATGCAACCTTCACGGTGGACCGCCCTCGCTCCATCACTGCTCGGTGTTATCCACCCGAGATGTCTCGGGGACGGTCCTTGCCCTTGCCGATCCAAGGCATCATCTGACGCAGCCTGGCCCCAACCTTTTCGATCGGATGACGTTCACCCTTGCGCTGCAGCGCTGTGTAGTGAGGACGGCCCGCCTGGTTTTCGAGGATCCAGTCGCGAGCGAATTCACCGTCTTGAATCTCGCCGAGGATCTTGGCCATCTCGGCGCGGGTTTCGTCGGTGATGATCCGTGGACCGCGGGTCAGATCGCCATATTCGGCGGTGTCCGAGATCGAGAAGCGCATGTTGGCGATGCCGCCTTCATAGATCAGGTCGACGATCAACTTGACCTCGTGAAGGCACTCGAAATAGGCGACCTCAGGCTGGTAGCCAGCGTTGACCAGCGTGTCGAAACCCGACTGGATCAGTTCGGTCAGACCGCCGCACAACACGACCTGCTCGCCGAATAGGTCGGTTTCTGTCTCTTCGGAAAAGGTGGTCTCGATCACGCCTGCACGTCCGGCGCCGATCGCCCGAGCGTATGAAAGTGCCAGATCGCGGGCTTTGCCCGTCGCGTCGCTTGCGACCGCCATGAGGGCGGGCACACCGCCACCCTCTTCGTATGTGCGACGGACAAGGTGGCCGGGACCCTTGGGGGCGATCATCCACACGTCGACGCCCTCGGGTGGCTGGATCTGACCGAAGTGGATGTTGAAACCGTGAGCAAAAACGAGCGAATCACCATCGGTGAGGTTGGCTTCGATCGACTCCTTATAGACCCGAGCCTGTTCGGTATCGGGCAACAAAATCATGATCACATCGGCTTCAGCGGAGGCTTCATCAACCGTGACGACGCGCAATCCGGCGGCCTCGGCCTTTTCCCATGAGCCGCTGCCCTCTCGAAGCCCCACCCGTACGTCCACACCGGAATCGGCCAGGTTCCGCGCATGCGCGTGGCCTTGGGATCCGTAGCCGATCACGGCGACCTTTCGACTAAAGATCAACGACTCGTCGGCATCGGCGTCATAGAGGACGTTGGCAGCCATTGTGGGCTCCTTGTTTGGTTACTGAGATGGGTTGGCCACATCCGGGTTGGAACGCGCAGCCAAGAAAAGGTCATATGCCGCACCCAGCGGCGCTCACCGGTGCAGCACACCGGGCAAGCCAGCGCAGCACACCGGGCAAGATTGTATGACCCACGTCTAAATGGGCGCTATCCGCCCGTCACCGAAGCCGATGCGACCCGAAGCTGGCGCGGGGTCGTTCCCAACTTAGGAAGAGCCACCAGCCCGGTTCGTTGCACGTCGGTGATGCCAAAGGGTTCGAGCAGGGTTTCGAGCGTATCGAGCGACTCGGGGTGGTCGGCGCTCATCAGCATCATCGAACTGGTTCCGACATCGACAACCTGAGCGTCGAACAGGTTGGCCAACTCAATGACCTTGGAACGCTGTTCAAGATCAGCGTTCACGGTGATCAGCATCATCTCTCGCTCGACGGAATGATCCGGCGCCAGATGCGAAATCTTGATCACCGGCACCAGCTTGTTGAGCTGTTTGGTGATCATTTCTAACGGTGCGGATTCAACATCGACCACGATGGTCATGCGGCTATAGCGCTCATCATCGGTGGGGCTCACCGCCAACGAAAAGATGTTAAAACCCCGGCGAGAAAACAGTCCGGCGATGCGAGTCAGCACGCCGGGGCGATTCAGCACCAGGACACTCAGAATGTGATGTTGCACTTCTAGGCCTCTTCGGGTCCGAGGATGATGTCGTCATTTGACCGGCCGACCGGCACCATCGGGAACACCTTTTCCCGATAGTCGGTGCGGAAATCGATCACGACCGGGCGGTCGTGAATCGCATTGGCCTTTTCGATCACCGCGTCCACATCGTCAGGGTGTTCGCACCGGAATGCGGCGCACCCCATCGACTCAGCCCACTTGACGTAGTCGGGCAGATCCGGCGACAGGTAGACCTCGGAGTAGCGCTCCTCGTAGAACAGTTCCTGCCACTGCCGAACCATGCCCAGATATGAGTTGTTCAAAATCGCGATCTTGACGGGGATCTGTTCGACGGCAGCACACACCAGCTCCTGGGCCGTCATCTGGAAGCAGCCGTCACCGTCGACGCCCCACACCGTCCGCTCGGGCATGGCGACTTTGGCGCCGATCGCGGCCGGTACGGCGAAGCCCATGGTGCCCAGACCCCCCGAGTTGATCCAGGTGTATGGCTCGGTGAAATGCCAAAACTGTGCGGCCCACATCTGGTGTTGCCCAACCCCGGCAGCAACGATCGTGTCCGCGGGGCTCAGATCCCTCAACCGTTCCAGCACGAACTGCGGCTTCAACGGTCCGCCGGGCTCTTGTGTGTAGCGGAGGGGATAGTCGGTCTTCCAGGCCTCAACGGTTTCGAGCCAGTCGCTGCGATCAACCGCATCGTCACCGGTGTGGTCCGAGCGGACCTCATCGATCAATGCTTCGATGATGACGCGAGCGTCGCCGACGATCGGTACGTCGGGTTGGCGGACTTTACCGAGTTCGGCCGGGTCGATATCGACGTGGATGACTTTGGCATCTGGAGCGAACGCATCGAGCTTTCCCGTCACTCGGTCATCGAAACGCGCACCGAGCGTGATCAACAGATCGGAGCGTTGCATCGCGGTCACAGCGCTGTACATGCCGTGCATACCGGGCATGCCGAGATGCAGCGGGTGCCCGTCAGGAAAGGCTCCACGAGCCATCAGGGTCGTCACCACAGGAATATTGGTCAGCTCGGCGAACTCGCGCAATGCCTCCGCTGCACGGGCCTTGAGGATCCCCCCACCTGCATAGATAACGGGCCGCTGCGAAGAAGCGATCAGGTTGGCCGCCTGCTTGATCTGCTTGGGGTGACCTTTCAAGGTCGGCTTGTAGCCGGGAAGATCGACGTCGTCGGGCCAGAACCACTCCATGGTTTCGGTCAGCACGTCCTTGGGAACATCGACGAGGACCGGACCGGGCCGACCGGTCGTGGCGATGTGGAAGGCTTCTTTGATCACGGTGGGGATGTCGGCAGCTCTGCGGATCAACCAGTTGTGCTTTGTTACCGGCATGGTGATGCCGGTGATGTCGACCTCTTGAAACGCATCTGTGCCGATACCGGCCCGACTGACCTGACCGGTGATGGCCACCATCGGGATCGAGTCGATATACGCGTCGGCGAGCGGTGTGACGATGTTGGTCGCTCCAGGACCGCTGGTCACCATGCAGACGCCGGGTCGTCCCGAGGCGTGCGCATAACCCTCGGCCATGTGTCCAGCGCCTTGTTCGTGACGCACCAAAATGTGACGGATCGGAGATTCGATGATCGGGTCGTACGCGGGCAGAATTGCACCACCCGGCAGGCCGAAGATCACATCGACGCCTTCGCACTCAAGGCTCTTGATCAAGGCCTGCGCCCCGGTGAGCTTTGTTCCCGGCCTAATGTCGCTCATCAGCGTCCTCAAAGTTGGTTATGTTGCAGCGGTCCGGTAGATACTCGAGCCGAAGGTTGCTTCCTAGAACTGTGATCTCAGGAAGAAGGCCAACTCGGCGTCTGAACTCTGTCATTGTCATGGGTTGCCCTGGCTCTGCGCAAACAGTGCTGGTCTCCGAGCCCGGCCCGAAGGTGGCATCGATTCTGTGAGTGGCTCAGCGCCGCTCAGCACCAAGACGGTCGAGGCTAACGGCTGGCGGTCACATCGCTACGGCGCCTTCACAAGGTTCTCGGTGGGTGGTGTTCAGCGGCGGTTTGCGGATCGGCGGTGCGGCACGCCAGTCGCTGGGACGAGATTTCGCCACTCCTCGGCCGGGTTTGGCAGAACCAGCGGACACAGCGAGTGGTGATGCCGAGACGTCGAGAAGTGCCCTGCGTTGCACACCAGGCACCTACATGTGAGTCCTAAACGAGGAGGACCGATGCCGGTCTATGAGTACAGATGCCGATCCTGCGGCTCGACCTTCGAGCAGCGCCGCGCCATGTCAGAGGCGAACCTTCCCGCCGAATGTCCGGTCGGCCACGCCGACACGGTACGTCTGCTATCGGTGTTCAGTTCGACGGGTTCTGCTCAGGCCGCCCCGACTGCCCCCCGCCCGTCAGGCGGGTGCGGATCAGGTTGCGGCTGCGCCCACTGACCCCCCGAGGCCAGCGCACTTCAACGTGCGCCTGACAAGCGGTCCGCGTCCATGCCCACGGACCACAGCCAGCCGCGCTCATCGCCAAGCCGCGTCATGGCCCAGCGGCGTCATGGCCCAGCCGCGTCATGACCCAGCGGCGTCATGACCCAGCAAGGGACATCGCCAAGCAGGATCATCGCTAAGCAGGGCGATCACGGCCAAGCGGCGATCAGCCCAGAAGGGGCATCGCCGAGCAAGGGTCATCGCTAAGCCGGATCATCGCTAAGCAGGGCGATCACGGCCAAGCGGCTTCACGGCCAAGCCGCTTCACGACAAGCGGCTTCACGGTGACCGTCCCACAGAGGAAGGCTCGGTGGGGGTCAGCGCCGAGGCGAGGGGCGGCCGAGGCCAGGACTGATGGGGCGCCCAGCACAGACATCGACTCCGCCGTCCACATGGTCAACACGGCGGCCGGACGCGACAAAGCCCCGACGGACGCCACTTTTTGCGCACCGCGGGGCCTTGGCCAGAGCCAGCCGTCGCCCGCAAGCGAACGACGGACCTATGAGCGGTTCCCTACAGCAGACCGCTGATGAGGCCCATGAGAAGGTCAGAGAGAAGGCCACCGAGGTAACCGATGACCAGGTCGATAATGAAGCCGATGACGAATTCCATGATGCGCACTCCTTGTTGGGTTCTGTCGGTGCGACGGGAAGTCCGTGACGCACCACCTCAGACGTGGGCACGGTAGAAGGAAGTGCGCCGTTACCGCCTGCTCCTTAGTGTTTACTTAATCTGCTCTGCTCTTCCGAACGCGTGTTTACGCTGCCGTTACCGCATCTACCGATCATGGAACGGCGCTGCGACGACCAGCAGTGCCGTCGTTCGACGCGCGGGACCGCGACGGCTGACAACGACGAAAGCCACACCCGCGACCTGAACACATGGGCCGTCCTGACACTCGTACCACGTCGTGGGTCAACGGCCTGTAATACGGTTTCAACGTCGGTTGACCACTGGGGACACTATGAAAGCCGTTCACGGCAGCTCGTACCACACAGCGACCACCTGTCAGGGGGCACTCGAACCCTCGACACGGCCCTCGTGGCCGCAACGCATCGCCGCAGACCAGACGTGGACGATGACGGGACCAACCATGACCCAGGCCGCGGCGGTCGCGCTGTTGATCGTCCTCGCCAGCATTTTCGGTCTTGCCAATCTCGTCATGCCAACGCAGTCCGCCGGAGCGCAGACGGGCACGCAAAGCCAGACACCCGACCCCTCCGATGTCGCAGACCAGCTCGACTTCCGCGGGTACTACATCGACGACAGCATCGATCTCTCCAGCCAGATCGATGACATCGAAACCGCCGGTGCTGCGATCAACGAGGCCGGCGCAGCAACATTCCTCGTCGTGCTGGCCGACGAGCCTGCGCAAGGCGGCGACGTCTTTGGCCGCGACGTCATGAACGAACTTCGGGATCCGGGATCGATCCTCGTTATCAGCAACGAATACGTCAATGGCGTCAGCACGATCTACTCAGATACCCAAGTAGGCAACGCACTCGACGCTGCCAACGACGCGCTCGACGACGGTTATGCCCAGAGCTGGACAGCATTCGCGGCCCGGCTCGACGAGACGGCACCTGTCCCACGGCCGAGCGACTCCCCCGGTGAAGCCCAAAGCCAGATCCCGACTTCGACCGGCTCCTCGCGCACTTCGGATTCCTCCGGAGGAAGTGGCCTGCTGATCTTCATCCTCGTGATCGCCGCTATCGGCGTCGGCATCTGGCTCTTCATGCGGCGCGGCAAGAAGAAGAACAAGGATCGCCAACTCGAACAGGTCGCAGAAGCTCGCAACGAGATTGGATCGCTCATCAGCGCGATCTCCACCGAGATCGTCGAACTCGAACCGACCGTTGCAATCGCCGACAACGCCGCGGCAGAAAAGCACTACTCCGACGCGAACGTGGAATTTCTCGATGCGCAGGATCGACTCGAAAAGGCCAAGACCCTGCCCGAACTGGAAGCGGTGTCCCAACAGCTCGGGATCGTACGTTGGAACCTCGACGCGACGTCCGCCCTGCTCAGCGGCAAGAAGGTGCCGAACGCTCCGACCGCCGCCAGCCGGGTGTGCTTCTTTGACCCGTCGCATCGCAACGTCGTTGAGACCGCGGAGATCCTCAGCAACGGGCAGACCATCGAGGTGCCTGTCTGCCAATCGTGTGCGGCGACCCTGGAGAAGGGCGAAATGCCGCCGATACGCACCATCAACGCTGGCGGGCGGGCGGTTCCCGCGCCTCAGGCGCCCACGTCCCATGGGGGCGGCGGTATGACCGATCTCGGCCAAGGCTCGATCTCGCTTCCCGGCGGAAAGGGAGGTAGCGGCTTCGACTTTTCCGACACGATGGGCGACATGCTCGACAAGGTCACCAGATCAGGGGGAGGCCGCAGTCGCAGTCGGGGCGGTATGGGTTCGGTGCTCGGCGGCGTTCTTGGCGGTGTGATCGCTGGCCGCTCACGCTCCCGCGGCCAATCCTCACCCAGCCGATCGCAGAGCCGATCGCGTTCGGCTGGGAGCAGTCGACAAAGCGACAGCCTGAAACGTGGAGCGTCCCTCCCGCCAGGTCCCAGCGGGCGACGCTCTGGCACACCGGTGCCAAAACCATCGTCGTCGCGCACATCGAGTTCATCACGGTCGCGGTCTTCGGACTCCAAACCGACAGGCGGTCGGCCGAACAAGCAGATCACAGGCCGCGCTCGGCGACGCCGCAAGTAACGTTGCGGCCGCGCTCGTACCGCATCGGGAGACCGCACAGACCAGGCTGGTGCGGTCGTCTGACGATTCAGTGGCGGCCGTCGCAGACCCCGTGGCTCGTCAGGGCCGATCGCATGAAATGCCACACATCCCGGCGCATCATCCCAGTCATATGCCCCCCGGGGTACCACAGTGTTTGGGGAGCGTCCCAATGTTGACGTAGACGAGCGACCTGGTCGACCGCGTCGCAGAGCCGGTCCGCCGATCCGGCGAAGATGTACCTCCGGTCCCGAGAGACAAGGGGCGTCACTTCAAGCGGCGAAACGACCCGGTGCAGGCGGGCTGCCGGATCATCGAGCAGCCGGTACTCGGGCCGTTGCCTGAACTCCTCGGGAACATTGCGCCGAAACACCGCGGGAAAGTCGACGGCGGGCATACCGGCGATCACACAGTCGATGTCGTCTTCATAGGATGCGAGCAGCGACGTCATATATCCGCCGAGTGAGATCCCCTCCACCCCTATCGCCGTCGCTCCCTGTGACCGAACCCAGTGCATGGTCGCTCGCAGGTCGGAGAGCCCCTGCGCGAGCCCACGCACGTTGTCAACCATGTCCAGCGATGGAAACGCAGGTCCGGCGGCATACCGCTTGGGTCGCCGAGGACCGTGGAACGGCAGCACGGGCAAAACGACGTTGCAGCCCAGTTCTTTGAAGATGCGGTCCGACCGAAGAATCCACCCGTCGATCGCTGCGCGCCCCATCTCAGCGCCGTGGATCGCCACCACCCAGGGCCGCGGACGGTCGTCATGGCGATGCACCAATGCCCTGACCGTCGAATTCTCCCAAACGCGTGTCCAACGCTCGACGTTCATCTCGCCTTCGGCGGGCCGCCAAACGCTCGGAAAGCTCAAGACCTGAACCGAACGCCTCTTTGCGCGCCGAAGCCGCGGATGGGTCGGTGCGCCGGGGTCGTCGTGCATCGAACGAGGATGGGTGAGCCAACCACGCCGCTCATAGAGCTTCAGGGCGCTTTCGACTTCAACGGTGATCCGGTCCCATTCGGACCGTGCGGGCATCCTGCGAATCATCTGGAACGCGGCGATGGCGATCTCGTCGAGTGCCACACTGGCCACGGCCCCGGGACCAAGCCCCGGATCTGGTATCGCGTCGGCCGCCTGTCGCACTCGAGGACCCGAACGGGCAGCGAACGGAGCGGTCGGCGTCAGGTAACGGGCGGTGCGCTGAGCGGACCGGACCAGATAGGCGCTCCAATGGGGTTCATCGCTCTCATCGTCGGGTGACGATTGCGAAACATCGGGTGCAGAAACAGCCATGCGGACCTCGTTGGTTCGGCGTAGGCCCCAAACCTGACGCTCGTGTCACCCACCATAACCGAGCACCGCGCACACCGCGACACCCGACGCCTCGCTCACGAAGATCAGACCGGCACTTCGCTTACGAAGATCGGGCTGGGTACCACGCACTCAAAGATCGACCCGACACAAGGTTCAGGAGTGATCGATGCGGTTCGTTCGCGTCAACGGATACAAGCTGTACACCGATGAGTGAACGCACCCATATGAGATCAGAGCTCAACGCCGATGTGACCCCCGCCGCCGTCGGTGAGTTCCCGACCCCGCGGATCGGCAAGTTCGAACTGAACCCGCCGGTCATCTTGGCGCCGATGGCAGGTGTCACCAACGCACCGTTTCGTCGCCTCTGCCGCGAGATGGGCGGCGCTCTGTACGTCAGCGAAATGGTCAATGCGCGCGCCCTCGCCGAAGGGCACCGACGTTCGCTGAAACTCGCATCATTCACCGATGACGAGTACCCGCGTTCGTTGCAGATTTACGGCACCGATCCCGAGTCGGTATCGACCGCCATACACACCTTGGTGTCAGAAGACCGGGTCGACCATATCGATATGAACTTCGGCTGCCCCGCCCCGAAGGTCACCAGAAACGGGGGTGGGGCCGCAGTGCCCGCGCGTCCTCGCCTCTTCAGCCGTATCGTGAGCGCAGCGGTGAGCGCAGCCGGGGACATCCCGGTCACCGTCAAGTTCCGCAAAGGTATCGACGACACCCTGCTGACCAGCAACACCGCTGGTCGGATCGCGGAGGCCGAAGGGGCGGCGGCCGTTGCGCTGCATGCCCGTACCGCATATCAGCTGTATTCGGGCAGCGCGGACTGGAACGCGGTGGGGGAACTCAAGAGTGTGGTGACCACTATCCCGGTCTTTGGTAACGGTGACATTTTCGAACCGTGGGACGCTCTGCGCATGATGCGCATGACGGGGTGCGATGGCGTCGTCGTGGGACGCGGATGTCTGGGCAGACCCTGGCTGTTCCGAGACCTGAACGCCGTGTTTGCGGGAGACGAACCGCCACCCCCGCCCACCGTTGCGGACATCTCTGCCACGATGACCCGTCACGCCACCCTTCTTCACGAGTGGTTCGGCGGACAGCTGGGGATCCAGCTGTTCCGCAAACATGCCAACTGGTATCTCGCTGGTCTCCCGGTCGGGCGGTCCGTTCGCGCCGCTATGAACACCGTCGACCATCCCACCGATATCGCACGCATCTTGGCGCCGATCGACCAGAGCATCAGCTATCCGTTGGAAGCCTTGCGCGTGGTACGAAGTCACTCGGGGGGTCCTCGGCCGGTCGCCCTTCCGCAGCGCTTCCTCGAGCATCTCGATTCGGACCTGCCGCCGGGACGCGAAGCCGATGTCGTCGTATCGGGGGGCTGACGTCGTGACCATTCATCTCACCGAGAACGGCCGGATGATCGAGCTGGTTTTAGCGTCCGGTTCGCCTCGCCGCAGCGACATCCTGTCGGGGCTCGGACTGCGGTTCAGCGTTGTGGTCCCACGTATCGACGAGACCCCGAAAGCAGGTGAGGCACCGCGCGACTACGTGACCAGACTCGCGGTCGAAAAGGCGGCGGCCGTCGTTCCTCCCGACAGCGGCACACCCAGCCCCAACCGGAGCGGGATCACCCGGCCTCGCATCGGTCAGAGCACAACAGACCCAAGCCACACAGACCCAAGCCACACAGACCCAAGCGGCACGGGCCGACTTTGGATCGCGGCGGATACCACCGTCGTGTTGGACGACGCAATCGTCGGCAAACCCACCGATGCCGACGATGCAGCAGCAATCCTGCATGCGATGCAAGGTAGGACCCATCGGGTGCTCACCGGTATCGCGCTGAGCTACTGCGACGAAGCGACGTGCGCGCTGGTGTCGTCTGCCGACGAATCGATGGTCTCGATCAGGGCGATGTCCGATGAGGAGATCGCCTGGTACGTCTCGACCGGTGAACCGCTCGACAAGGCCGGTGCATATGGGCTTCAGGGGATCGGTTCGATCTTTGTCACACGTGTCGTGGGCCATCCTTCCAACGTGATTGGACTGCCGATCCCGCTGCTCTTTGAGTTAATGGCTCGGCTCGGCATCCGTTGGAGTTGACGAACACCGCCGACCACGTCGGGCATCAGCAGTTGCCTCTTTAGCCTTTAGATCACACCAGATTTCGATGTCGCTGGCCGCCGCGCGATCCGATCGGCCAGCTTGGTTAAACCCCGTCACAGCGAACCGCGTCACCTCCGTCGATGCCAATAATGTCGTACTCCGTGGCGGGCAAGTCCCCTCGGCGACAGATGCGCGTCAGACCCGCCACAACCTCTGAGGGGCCGATCGCCGACCGCGCCGACCGCAAACCTCGGTGGTGAACAGCACGAGTCGGGGCGTCACCCATCCGGACCCTCGACGTTGGCGGGCCCAACAGCGCCGACGTCGTTCGCGTCGCAGGGGCGCACCACCCGTGCCGAACCGCCGAAAGGTCGTGGCGGAGCTCAGGAGACGTCAGGGCCCGTTGTCAGCGTCAACAGGAGAGTCACCGTGGGTTCAGCCGTCACGCCTGCAACGTCCCAACAGTTCCCACCTCGGACGGGGTTGGTCGACCGCCGAGCGTCCGACGGGGATGAGGCCGGCCGACGGTCGACGGCTCACGATGTCGACCTCGCCGAGACACCCCGCCAGGCTCTACATGGCACGACCGGTATCGTCGCCGAGGCCAATCGCATCTACTACGGTCAGACGGCGTTGCGATATGAGACGACCGAGACCTGTGTCACCGACCGTCATGCGCAGGCATATCTCGAATCTCGCCTGGCGCAGGCGTTGATCGCCTTGCGTTCGGGTAACGAGCGACCCCGTGCGCTCGATGCCTGTGCGGGTTCCGGCAACGTCGCGGTCAAGCTTGCAGCCAGAGGGTGCGATGTGACCGCATGCGATATCACCCCTGAGTTACTGGCCATCATGGAACGAAAAACACGCGGCCTGACGAACCCACCCCGCGCTGTATGTGCCGAACTCGGGTCGTTCCTCTCCGACGCCGATCGGTCATTTGACCTCGTGACCATCTCCTCAGCACTCCATCACCTGGAAGACGTCGAAGGCGCCGTCCGTCAGCTGGTGTCGGTCCTCGCGCCCGGCGGGGTGTTCTTGAGCATCTTTGACCCGACGCTCAGTGCGGGACACGGACCGTTGACCAATTTGGCGGTCAAGGGCGACTATTGCGCCTTCAAGATCCGCAGCCACCCCAAGGATGCGTTACCCGGTCTCATGCGCAAATTCCGGCGACGCTTCCGTAGCGGGACCGTCGAGACCACCGTCCGCAATAGCAGCGGCACGAGGCGTCTAGGGGCCAGCGACCATGTCGGCAGTGCTCATGTCGACAGTGCTCATGTCGACAGTGCTCATGTCGACAGTGCTCATGTCGACAGTGCTCACGCGAGCACCCACGTGGGCGGCCCACGTGTGGACGAATCGGCACTCAACGGTGACACGCTGGGCGCGACCGCAGAGTTCCACGCCGAATGCGGACTCGATGACGTGTGGCTCGTCGACATCTTGACCGACGCTGGGCTGACCGTCTTGAGTCACGATCGCACGGTCGACGCCCGCTACGCGCCAACACGCGGCATCTTGAATCGATTTGGGCAACCCACGATGTTCTCGCTGCTCGCCCGACGGCCCACCCAAGACCCAAGCCGGTCACACAACCAAACGGCCCGGTGAACCTCACGACAACCGCCCGGTGAACCTCACCCAAACCGCCCGCTGAACCTCACGCAAAACGGTCAGGTAAACCTCACCCAAACCGCCCGGTGAACCGCCCGCAAACGGTCAGGTAAACCGCACGCATCAGTCACGCGTCGAGATGCGGCCGAACCGCCGACAGCTCAACGCTCGTCTTCGGCTCGCTTGATCACGACGACCGGGAGCTCTCGGTCGGTCTGAGACGCGTATCCCTCAAACGCTGGCCACCGGTCGATCAGACGCTGCCACCGCTCAGCACGCTCTTGACCGTGACACGTTCGGGCGATGGCCGCGCCCTTCCACCGCTTGTAGCGGACGACGCAGTGCGGTGACGCTTCGAGATTGCGGTACCACTGGGGATGCTGAGCATTGCCGAAAAACGAGGCGACGACCATGATGTCGTCCCCATCGGGAACGCACAGCAGCGCCGTGCGAAACGTTCGGCCTGACTTTCTGCCCGTGTGCCACAGCAGCGCCATGTCTCGCCCGATCAGACGCCCGCCGACGCGGCCGTCTGTCCGGTCGTAGAGCCAACCGTGAAAACGCGAGAACTTGGTGATCATCCAACTGCGGATCGGAGCGTCTCGTCCCCGCGCCGCTGCACCATGCGGAACTGCGGCGCCACTCATAGCGGGGGCGCCGTCTCCGGCCGCTGCACCGCTGGCAACCGACGTCTCGGCCGCCATTGCCGACGGCACGTGTGGTGAGCTGACCGAAGTGTCGGGTAGGTCGGCTTGCGTGGGTTCCCGAGCGTCGTCGCCGTCAATAGATGGGCTCGGGTCGGCCGCAACATCGCCGCGGGCCGCGCCGAACGACGGGTGTGCAGTCGACACGTTGCGCTTTGGGAACTTCAGTCGAGATCTCAACCCACCCGGTCCGCTCGGCATCGTCCGCCTTTGGTCGTCTGGAGGTACCCCTGGGTTCTACGCGCCGTTCAGCTTGTCGCGCAAGAGCTGGTTGAGCACTCCAGGGTTGCCTTGTCCGCGGGTCTGCTTCATCAGTTGCCCCATGAAGAAGCCCAACAGCTTCTTCTGGCTCTTTTCGTCACCTTCTCGGTAGCGGACGACGTCGTCGGGATGCTCTGCCAAGAGGGCATCGACGAGACCTCCGAGCTCATCGGAATCACTGACCTGGGCCATACCTTCGCGGTCGACGACCACCGACGGCGCGTCACCGGATTCCCAGACCTTGTCCAGCACGGTTTTGGCGAGATTCCGAGACAGGGTCCCATCGGCAACGAGCGCGAGCGTCTCGGTCAGATAGTGCGGTGTGACCTTCCACTCAGCTGGGCTCAATCCGCTTTCGTTGGCTCGGCCCAGCAGATCGCCTGTCACCCATTTGGTGACCTCGACCGGATCGGCCCCCGCATCCACCGCTGACTCGGCGTAGTCGGCCAGCCCAGCGACCGCCACCAGCACATCCGCGTCATCGGCGGAGATCCCCCACCGCTCAACCAACCGCGCACGCCGCTGTGCGGGTAGTTCGGGCATCTGCGCCGCGACCTCTTCGCGCCAAGACAGGCTCGGAGCGACCGGCACCAGATCGGGTTCGGGAAAATAGCGGTAATCGTCGGCGCCCTCTTTCGAACGCATCGAGTGTGTGCGTCCGTCGTCCTCGTTCCAGTGGCGGGTCTCTTGGACGATCGTGCCCCCCGACTCAAGTTCGGTGATCTGTCGCCGGATCTCGTAGTCGACGGCCCGTTCGAGGGATCGAAGCGAGTTCATGTTCTTGATCTCGGCCCTGGTGCCGAAGCGTTCGCGGCCGACGGGTCGGACGCTGATGTTGGCGTCGACCCTCATCGAGCCCTCTTCCATCTTGACGTCGGAGACGCCGATCGCGAAGAGCACGGCTCGAAGCTCGGCGACGTACGCGCGGGCCTGAGCCGCTGAGCGGATATCGGGTCGTGACACGATCTCGAGCAACGGCACGCCAGCTCGGTTGTAGTCGATCAGCGAGTACTCGGCTCCGTGGATCCGCCCCGACGTTCCCACGTGGGTGGATTTACCGGTGTCCTCTTCGAGATGGGCACGTTCGATGCCGATACGGACACCCTCAATGTCGATCCAGCCGTCTTCGGTGATGGGTTCGTCGTACTGCGAGGTTTGGAAGTCCTTTGGCATATCCGGATAGAAGTAGTTCTTCCGGTGGAAGACCGACCGCTCTGGAATGTTGAGATTCAGCGCATACCCCACGCGCATGGCGAACTCGACGGCCTGCCGGTTGAGTACCGGGAGCGAACCGGGCAGTCCCAGACACACCGGGCAAATGTGAGTGTTGGGCGCACCCCCAAACTCGTTCCGGCAGCCGCAGAACATCTTGGTCGCCGTCTTGAGCTCGACATGAACTTCAAGACCGATGACGGGCTCCCAGCCATCGATCACCGTCGTCGCCTCAGCGATGGTCACAGTGCCCCTCCGGTCTTTTCTGCTGCGTTGAATGAAGCGGCGGCTTCTAGTGCAGCACCAGCTTGAAACATGGGTCGCTCGCCGAGCGCTGGCGCGAGGATCTGCATGCCGATGGGCAATCCATGCGCGTCTTTGCCGACCGGCACCGACATCGCTGGTGCCCCGGCGAGGTTGGTCGCGATGGTGCATACATCCGAGAGGTACATCGCGAGCGGGTCGTCGACCTTGTCGCCGAGCCCGAACGCCGTCGTCGGAGAGGTGGGGCTCAGCAGCACGTCAAAGCGTTCATAGGCGCGGGCGAAGTCGTCGATGATCAGTGTGCGCACCTGTTGGGCCTTGCCGTAGAACGCGTCGTAGTACCCGGCGGAGAGCGCATAGGTACCCAACATGATCCGTCGTTTGACCTCGTCACCAAAACCGGCCGCCCTCGTGAGGCGGTTGGTCGCGGCGGTATCGGGCCCTTCGACCCGCAACCCGTATCGGATGCCGTCGTATCGAGCAAGGTTGGAGGACGCCTCGGCGGGAGCGATCAGGTAGTAGGCGGATAGGCCGTATTCGATCGACGGGACGCTGACCTCGTCAACGATCGCGCCGGCGGCTGCGAGCTGGCCTGCGGAACGCTGAAGGGCCGCTGCAACCTCAGGTTGCAGGCCCTCGGTGTTTGCGAGCTCGGAGATCACGCCGACGCGCAGTCCTTGGACACCGTCGTCAAGTACCGAACCGACCGGGGTTGGGGGCTCCTCGATCGATGTCGAATCGAAGTGGTCGTAACCCCAGATCGCTTCCAACATGAACGCGGCATCGGCGACGGTACGTCCGAATGGGCCGATCTGATCCAGTGACGAAGCGAACGCGATCACTCCATAGCGAGACACGCGGCCGTAGGTCGGTTTAACCCCGACGACGCCGCACAGCGCCGCAGGCTGGCGAATCGATCCGCCCGTATCGGATCCAAGGGCGAGCGGGACCATCCCAGCGGCGACCGCTGCCGCGGAACCACCGGAGGACCCACCGGGCACCTTGGATGTGTCCCACGGGTTCTTGACGCTGCCATAGGCGGAGTTCTCGTTGGAAGAGCCCATGGCGAACTCGTCCATGTTCAGCTTGCCGAGGCTGATAGCCCCCTGAGCCTCGAGACGGCTCACGACCGTTGCGTCATAGGGCGGGCGCCAACCTTTCAGGATCTTGGAGCCAGCGGTGGTGGGGATCCCCTCCGTACAGAGCAGGTCTTTGAGGCCAATCGGGACGCCGGCGAGGGCCCCCGCCTCATTCCCGGCAGCCCGAACGGCGTCGAGGTCGGCAGCGCGCCGTCGCGCCCGGTCGGCGTCGATGTACAAGAAGGCATTGAGTTCGGGGTTCAGGGCCTCGATGCGGTCCAGATGTGCGTCGACGATCTCACTGGCGCTGAGCGTGCCGTCGCGAAAGTCTCCGGCCAGTTCTGCCGCGGTTTTAGAGGTGATGGCGTCGGTCATGGTTACTCCGCGTCCAGAATCCGGGTCACACGGAAACGACCGTCTTCCGCTTCAGGTGCTTGGGACAGCACCGCATCTCGTTCGATACTTGGCCGCACCACGTCATCGCGAAAGACGTTCACGAGCGGCAGCGGGTGATAGGTGGGTTTGACCCCATCGATATCGAGTGCCTCGACCGAGGCAGCGTGTTCGAGAATCGCGTCGAGCTGCTTGGTGAATCGGTCGAGTTCGTCGTCGGTGACGTCGAGTCGGGCCAAGGCGGCAACGTGAGCGACGTCTTCACGTGTGATCTTTGCTGACATGGGGGGTGAGTCTAGGACCCACTCGCGCTCACCCTCGCCCCGCCAGACATGACCGAGCGCTGCGACCGGTCGCCAGGTGGCCGGTCGGTCAACCGGGATCTACCGACGGGTTGGTTTCACTCGCCTTCCCCGGGCTTCCTCAGCTATCCGCTTCTTGGTCGCCGCCCACGAACAGATCGGGCATACGGCCAGATCATGGTTGCGGGCCGGACAATATTCGCGGCCGAAGTAGATGATCTGGAGGTGGCGCGTGTTCCACGTCGATTCCGGGAAGACCGATTTGAGATCGCGCTCGGTCTTTTCAACCGAGGTGCCGTCGGAGAGCCCCCAACGGCTCGCCAGTCGATGGATATGGGTATCGACGGCAAACGCAGGAAAACCAAAGGCCTGCGACATCACCACACTCGCTGTCTTGTGGCCGACCCCGGCCAGGCCCTCTAAGAAGTCCCAGTCGGCGAGCACTTCGCCGCCCGCATCGACGATCTGATGTGCCATCGTCGACAGATTGCGGGCCTTCGTCGGGGCGAGACCGATCTCACGAATGAGCTCTCGAATAGCTTCTGGCTCGAGCGCCGCCATGTCTTCAGGTGTCGAGGCAACCGCGAACAGACCAGGTGTGACTTCGTTGACCTTCTTATCGGTGGTCTGAGCCGACAAAGCAACCGCGACGAGGAGGGTGTACGGATCGGAATGGTCGAGTGGAATCGGCGGCTCCGGGTACAGGTCATCGAGAATCAGTCCGATCTGATCGGCCTTATCCTGACGTTTCATCGGGCCTCCTCCGGCATAGAGCAACGACCGCGATGATCGTTCGCCCCAAGACTCGCGCACGCCCGACCTGGCGACGAATGCCCCGGCATCGACGACCGCCTTTGATCGAGGTCGCACATCGGTCGGAGCCAGAGATGGCCGCTGATACACACGACGACACGAACCTTTCCGCATCCCCGTGCCGAACCGGTCGGTGACCAACTACTCAACCAGCGGTAGTTGCAGAAATCGCGGTTCGGGTTTCGACGGCTGCGTGAGCCAACGCGGAAAGAAGTTGTCCCCTGGTCTGCGTACCTGCGACCAGGGGACAACCGTTCTTTTGAGTGTGTAAGGATCCGAAGCAAGCGCGACCGGCGCCTCCGAGTGACGAGGGCTTCCCAGAGGCGCCGGACCGCTACACGCACACGAGGTGCGACCTAGCGGGGCCGGTGAGCCCCTGAACCCTCAGACTGCGTCGGCGTCCAATTCGCCGGTGCGAATCCGCATCACCTGATCGACGCTGGTGACCCAGATCTTCCCGTCACCGATCTTGCCGGTCTTCGCGGTATTGGCGATCAGTTCCAGCACGCTGTCCAAGTCGGCATCGTTGAGAACCACCTCGATCTTGACCTTAGGAACAAAATCGATTCGGTATTCTGCACCACGATACGTCTCGGTGTGCCCACCTTGCCGGGCAAAACCCTTGGCATCGGTGACGGTCATTCCTTGAACCCCGCAGCCTTGAGCTTGTCTTTTACCTCTTCAAGCATATGCGGTTTGATTACTGCAGTGATGAGCTTCATGATTCCTCCGTAAGGATCCGTACTGCTGCGTTTCGAACTCAACAATCTTTCCAATCAGCGGTTACGCAAGCGCAGCCTCACCGTATCCAGGCACACCGTGCTCAGCGATGTCCAGACCTTCAAGCTCTTCTTCTTCAGATACTCGGAGCATGTTCATGGACTTCAATGCGAAGAACAGAGCAAACGCCAACCCGAACACCCACAAGAAGTTGACCACGATGCCGACAATCTGGTCCATCAGGAGACCAGCACCGCCGCCCAGGAGCAACCCGTAGTCCGAGCTGCCGATCAGCCCTTCGCTCGCGAACAGTCCAACGGCCAGCGAACCGAAGGCACCACAGACACCGTGCACCGAAACCGCGCCGACCGGGTCGTCAATCTTGATCCGATCGAAGAAGAGAACCGAGAAGTACACCAGCGCACCGGCGATGCTGCCGATCACGATGGCGGCCCACGGGTCGACCCACGCGCAGCCCGCGGTGATCCCGACCAATCCGGCGAGTACACCGTTGCCGGTCATCGCTACGTCGGGCTTACCGCCCAGAATCCAGGTGATAATCATCGCAACCAGACCGCCGGCCGCAGCGGAGAGCGTCGTCGTGATGGCGATACCGGGCACGGCACCGTCAAAGGCCAGTTCAGAGCCAGGGTTGAAGCCGTACCAGCCGATGAGCAGGACGACGACACCGACGATCGCGAACGGGATCGAGTGGCCGGGGATGGCCCGCGGTTTTCCGTCGGGGCCGTACTTTCCAATGCGGGGACCGATCAACATTGCACCTGCGAGAGCTGCCCAACCACCGGTGGAGTGCACGATCGTCGAACCGGCAAAGTCGTGGAAGCCCATCTCGGCCAACCAGCCGCCACCCCACGTCCAGTGACCGAACACCGGGTAGATGAAGGCCGTGATCGCGAGCGAGTACAGCATGTACCCAACGAACTTGGTGCGTTCGGCTACAGCGCCGGACACGATCGTCGCTGCGGCAGCAGCAAACGCGAGCTGGAAGAAGAAGTCGACGCCGGGCAGCAGTCCTCCGTCACCCGGGAATACCGCCAAGTCGACGCCGGATAAGAAGAACATTTCAGTTCCTATGATGCCGCCGGAGCCGTACATGAATGCATAGCCAACAGCGAAGAACGCAATGGCCCCCAAGCAGAAATCCATCATGTTTTTCATACAAATGTTGGCGACATTCTTGCCTCGTGTCAGTCCGGCTTCAACCAACATGAAGCCAGCCTGCATGAAGATCACCAAGACTGCCGCAATAAAGATCCACAAGTTGTTGACTAGATCAACGCCGGTGGGTTCCACGTCTTTCCTCCTCGTCCAGGAACGGTATGAACGGCAAGAATGTCGACGAGGTTTCTTTCAGAAGGAGCACACCACGGTTACAAACATGTTTCAAGAACGCTGTTCGTAAACAGAGCGTTATCGCAATGTTTCGAGCGTGTTTCAGGACGCTCACACCGCGCCAAAGGCGTACTTTGGGGAGGTCATAGCCCTCACGCACAGATTTGACGTTTGACGACCTTCGTTCACATCAGACGAACGAGGTGGCCGCGAGCGTGAGCGGAGCGAACGAGTGCCGCCGACCCACCGACGCGAGGCCCTGTGGCCACTGCGCCGAAACCCGCACCCCGCCTCGCCGGGTTCAAAACCCGACCAAAAAGGTCGACAATGGCTTGTTTGCGCGAGCCGTGGGCCAGTATCGTCCGGATAAATCCGACAAATTTGGTCGGGATTATGTCCGGTCATGAAAGGCTCGGCAGACACGCCGGAACTTTGACCCGTCCAGCCCGCAGCGACCCCTGACACGGGCCGCTGCATAAGCGGGCACCAGACAACCAACGTTCACCCGGTCAGCAATCGAGCCGCTGGCCACCTAGGGCCCCCATGGAGTCTTCATGGCCATCACCGATCTCACTCCGACACCAGCCACGAGCCAGCGACGACCGGTTCCCGCTGTATCCGATCCGGCGATCGAACACGACATAGAGCGTTTCGAAGAGATGCTGAACGGCTACCTGGCAGGCGAGGTCGACGAAGACGTCTTTCGGGTGTTCCGCCTCACCAACGGCATCTACGGTCAGCGGCAGGGCGAACCCAACCAGATGGTGCGGGTCAAGATCCCGTACGGGTCGATGACGCCCGAACAGTTCGACATGCTGGCCTATCTCGTCGAGGAGTACTCGCGCGGCTGGGGACACATCACCACCCGGCAGAACATCCAATTTCACTATGCCCAGCTCGACAAGATCCCAGAAATCATGCGCTTCCTGGGTTCGGTTGGGATGACGACACGCGAAGCGTGCGGCGACACCGTACGCAACGTACAGGCGTGCCACCTCGCAGGAGCCTGCCCACACGAGATTCTCGACGTCACCCAATGGGCTGAAGCGGCGGTCCAGCACTTCCTCCGCAATCCAATCGCCCAGCGCATGCCCCGCAAGTTCAAGATCAACTTCTCTGGCTGCGCCACCGACTGTGGCCAGGCGATGTTCAATGACGTGGGGGTAATCGCCACCGAACGAATCGGCGACAACGGTCAGGTCGAAGCAGGTTTCCGAGTTTTTGTCGCCGGCGGTTTGGGCGCCAACCCCCATCCGGCGCTGGCGTTGGAGCCCTTTACGCCTCGTGAGCTGCTGTTGCCCACGATGGAAGCGATCCTGCGCGTCTTTGATCAGGCCGGAAACCGCGACAACAAACTCCGTGCGCGTATGAAGTGGCTGATCGACACGCTCGGCTGGGAAGAAGTGCAATCTCGCATTCTCAAACAGCGACGCTTCCTCCCCGCGTCCTCCTCGTACCCCGGCGGGATTCCATTACCGGTTATCGAACACGGCGACGTCCCCGCCGGTCGTTCCACCAGCGTCGAAGCCACCCCGATGGGCCAAGGCACCGAGGTCAAACTTCTGTCTTCTGACCCTTTCAAACGCTGGGAATCAGCGAACGTCATCAGAGGCGAAGCGAACGGCAAAGTGTCCGCCATCGCTTACGCGCAGCTCGGGGATCTCACCGCCGCTCAGTTCCGTGCAGTCGCGTCGATCCAACGGGACTTTGGCGCAGAGGTACGCATCACCAACCGCCAGAACCTGGCGCTGCGCGAGTTGACCGAAGACCAGTTGCGCCCCCTCTTTGAGCGGCTTGCAGAGTTCGGTATGGAAAAGCCTGGCGCAGAACTAGCCAGAGATGTCGTGTCGTGCCCGGGCGCCGACACCTGCAACCTGGCGGTGACCCAATCACGGGGACTCGCCAAGGCGATCGGCGACACCCTGGAGGACCAGGGCCTCGGTGAGGTCGCTGGCGTCCGGTTCAACATTTCTGGCTGCACCAACAGTTGCGGTCAGCACCACATTGCCGACATCGGCTTCTCCGGTGCTGAGCGTCGCGCCCACGGCGAAAGCGCACCCGGCTACCAGATGCTGCTCGGCGGCTATGTGGGCGGTGAAAAGATCGAGTTTGGTGATCGAGCGCTGCGCCTTCCTGCGAAAGCTGCACCCGAGGCAGCGGCACGTGTTGTCGCCCGTTTTGACGAGGAACGCGAATCGGGCGAATCGTTCCGTTCTTGGATGGACCGGGTCGGCGGCGCTCGTAAAATCGCTGAGGGGCTCAAAGACCTCGCCGAGTTCCCCACGCCGACGAACAACCCTGACTTCTACGTCGATTTTGATGAAACCGGGCCGTACGCTGCCAGCGTCGGCGAATCAGAATGCGCGACCTGAGGACACCAGCGGGGCTGCTCAGCGACACTCTGGCAGCCATCGATGACCGGAACGCCGAAGATCCCCGCAGCCTTGGTAGCCCTTTTAACGGTCCGATGGCGCAGGTGCAGGGTCGTGAGGCAAGCCGTTGGTTGGGCCTGCTTCAGCCCGATGCGTCGCCCGAACTACAGATTGCGGTCCGTGCGCATCACATCGACCGGTGGCGACTAGCGCGCTCTGAGTTTCCCCCAGGGCGCGGTGGGTACCTGAGTTGGCGACGAGAACAGAAGCAGCGCCAGGCCAGCGCGGCTGGAGTCGTGATGTCGGAGCTGGGATGGAGCCAGGAGTCCATCGCCGAAGTGCAACGTCTGTTGCTCCGACGCAACCTCGCATCCGACCTGGATTCCCAGCGCGTTGAAGACTGCGCCTGTCTGGTGTTTCTAGAAAGTCAGTTCAGCGATTTCAGCGACGGCGCCGATCCGACCAGAGTCGTCGCGATCGTGGCTAAGACCTGGAACAAGATGAGCCCTGCAGCCCAGCGATTGGCCGGGGACATCCCGGTGGCAGCGTCATCGGTGGCGTTGTTGACCGCGGGCATCGAAGCGGCCCGGACCGGGTCGTTCCACCCGTAGCGCTGCGAACGATCTCAACGGCTCCCCTACAGCCGTCACAACAGGCGGCGGGTTAGCACAGCGTCACCTCTCAAGGGCACGCGACCCCCGTCAAAATTGGGCCACAAACCTTGGTGCGGGTATCGTCCTCCTGCGATGGGCCGAGTGCGACCTGCGCCCTTCGCAGCGTGACGGCAACGTACTGACCGAGTTCTCGCCGGTCGAAACGGCAGACGCGCCGTTGTGCTCGCCTATCGACCAAGATTTTGGCGCTTTCGACTACGACCAGGAGCCTCAATGCGCACTCCGAAGCCGCATCTGATCGTCTTAGTTGCAGGGTTTGCGTTTGCCCTCATCACGATCGCGTCGGGCGTGGTGCCCCTCGAGGTCAACTGGCACGACGATGCAACCGTACAGCGGCACGTCTTTGACAACATTCCGGGCGGCGTGAAGTTCGCGTTCTACGCGCTCATGACGGTCGCGGGCGTTTTGGTCGGCTGGCTGTCAGCAACCCGTGCAAAGAACTGGGAACGCGGCCAAATCGCCCATCGCCGAACCACCAAAGCCAACGCCAAGCGCCGCGCCGAGGACTACCGGGCGGGTGTCTGGATGCAGACCCTCATGCGTGACCCGGCTGCGGGGATCATGCACTCCTTTATCTACTTCGGTTTCCTCGCCCTCTTCTGCGCCACGATTCTTCTCGAGGTCAACCACCAGGTCCCGCCGTCACTCAAGTTTCTGCACGGCGGCACCTATCAGGGGTATGCGTTCACCGCGGATGTGATGGGTGTCGTGTTCTTGATCGGCATCGTGTGGGCAATGGTGCGTCGTTACATTCAGCGACCATACCGACTGAAGGCCAAAACCAAGCCCGAAGATGCAGTGATCTTGGGCACCTTCTTGTTGATCGGCGTCACCGGCTTTTTGGTCGAAGGTTTCCGTATCGCCCACGACGGGATGCCCGAGTTCGAGAAGTGGTCGATCATCGGCTGGCCAATCGCCACCATGGTCGACGGCCTTGCGCCGACCACCATCGAAAACACCCACCGTCTCTTGTGGGGTGTGCACTTCATCGGTTTCTTGTCCTTCCTGGTCATCCTGCCGACCACGAAGCTTCGACACATGTTCACCTCACCCATGAACATGTATCTCAAAGACCGCGCTCGCCCCAAGGGCGCGATGAAACCCGTACCGAACATGATGGAAACCGAGCTCGAAAGCTTCGGTGCGGTCAAGATCGAAGACTTCAGCTGGAAGCAGTTGATGGACACCGACGCATGCACGGTTTGTGGCCGCTGTTCGTCGGTGTGTCCTGCCAACAACACCGGCAAACCCCTCGACCCCCGCAAGATCGTCCTCAACGTCGGCCAGGTGATGGCTGCCACGGGCGACCCGGTGGTCAGCCCGCCGGTCGGGATGGACGCGGGTGTCACCGTCGACGCAGACTCGGTATTCGAACTGATTACCCCCGAAGAAATTTGGTCGTGTACGACGTGTAAGGCATGTGACGAGATCTGTCCGGTCAACATCGAGATCCTCGACAAGATCTTCGACATGCGCCGCTACTTGACCCTGATGGAGTCAGACTTCCCGACCGAGTTGGGCTCAGCGTTTCGAGGGATGGAGAACCAGTCCAACCCGTGGGGGCTCTCCCAGGCCGACCGTCTCGAATGGACCAAGAACCTCGACGACGATGTCATCGTCTTGGAACCGGGCGACCCGATTCAGACCGAATACCTCTACTGGGTCGGCTGTGCTGGAGCCTATGACGACAAAGGCAAAAAGACGGTCGCGGACACGGCGAAACTGCTCAAACGAGCAGGCTTGTCCTTCTCGGTTCTCGGACCGAACGAACTGTGTACCGGGGATCCGGCTCGACGTGCCGGCAACGAGTACGTCTTCCAGATGTTGGCGATGCAGAACGTCGAGATGCTCAACAGCTCAAACGTGACCAAGATCATCACGTCATGTCCGCACTGCTTCAACACCCTCGAAAACGAATACCCCGATTGGGATGGCCACTACGAGGTCGTCCACCACAGCCAGCTGCTGAGCGAGCTGGTCGACAACGGCAAGCTGTCGTTGGCCGGAGCAACACTCGATGAGCGGATCACCTACCACGATTCCTGCTACCTCGGGCGACACAACGACATCTATCTGGCGCCGCGCAACATCATTGGATCGATTGGCGGCGTTGAAGTCGTCGAGATGCCGAGGAACGGAACCCGGGGACGCTGCTGTGGTGCTGGTGGTGCTCGAATGTGGATGGAAGAGCACACCGAGGTCAAGATCAATGTCGACCGGGCCGAAGAGGCCATCGAGACCAAGGCCGACCGCATCGCTGTGGCATGCCCGTTCTGCATGGTCATGCTCGACGATGGCGTGAAGGCCGAAGGCAAAGAAGAAGAAGTCGCAGTCTCTGACCTGTCGGCCATCTTGCTCGAAGCGCTCGACAATGCCGATCAAGCGGCTCTCGCTGCCGCCGGTGTGACGGTATCGCCGTCGCCCGCACCTGAAGAATAAAAACCGATGCTCTGGGCGGTTGACGCGAACACCGCGTGCCGCCCAGGCCACGGCCACGGGTCCCACCTAGACTCTTGCGATGAGGCCCGATCGACCACTGCATCTCGTACCAGCAACAGCGGTGGACTACCGCGAGCGCGCCCGGGGACGCCTGCCGCGTCAACTCTTCGACTATCTCGATGGCGGTGCTGGTCGAGAAGCGACGCTCGCCGCCAACACCGCAGCATTCGATGCGATGCCTTTGCGTCAACGTGTACTCGTCGATGTCGACGAGCGTGACACGTCGATCGAACTGCTCGGACAAAACCTCGATCTGCCGGTGGTGCTTGCACCCGTCGGTCTGGCTGGCATGTTCGCACAGCGCGCCGAGGTCCAAGCAGCACGCGCAGCTCAACGTGCGGGCGTCCCGTTTTGCGAGTCGACGGTGTCGATTTGCAGCATTGAAGAGGTCGCAGCGTCAACGACGGCGCCGTTCTGGTTTCAGCTTTATGTCATGCGTGACCGCGGCTATGCCGAACGACTGATGTCGCGTGCGCAGCGGGCAGGATGTCCCGTGTTGGTCCTCACCGTCGACCTCGCAGTGGTCGGTGCCCGCTACCGCGATACCCAAAACGGCATGGTCGGATCGGCCTCCCCCTTGGTGAAGGCACGCCGGGCACTCGACTACGGAACCCATCCCCGCTGGCTCACCGATGTGGCGATCAAGGGCAAACCTCACACCTTCGGAAACCTTGAAGACGCCGTACCGGGAGCGAAAAGTCCCGAAGCGTTTAAGGACTGGGTCGACGCACAGTTCGACCCGACCGTCACGTGGGATGACATTGCGTGGGTCCGCAAGAATTGGCCGGGAAAGCTCATCCTCAAGGGTGTGATGGATGCCGATGATGCGCGTCGGGCGGTCGACTGCGGGGCCGACGGCATCGTGGTGTCGAACCACGGAGGACGCCAGCTCGAGGGTGCTCCAGCGTCGCTGCACGCTCTGCCCGCTATCGCTGAGGCCGTTCGGGGCCGCATTGCCGTACTGATGGACGGGGGGTGTCCGCAGCGGCACCGACGTGTTGCGCGCATGCGCCAGCGGCGCTGACGCATGCATGATCGGTCGGCTCTGGGCGTATTCGGTCGCCGCAGGCGGTATGACAGCTGTCGCGTCGATGTTGGCAACGCTACGGTCCGAACTCAAAGTAGCGATGGGCCTCACCGGCGTCACCCGCATCGCCGAAAGCGACGAGGCCTCGGCGCGCCACTCGCAAGGAAGAGGTCACTACCCGCGTAATCGTGGAATTGAGGACGACGCGAGTGCTGATACCGGGACGTCAGACGTGCGGGCGCGTTTGACACCAGTCGCCGAGGTTGGTGGTGAGCACCTTCGACCCGCACCGTTGGCACGGTACTCCCCGATCACCCATCCGCGACCGGCCCCTCAGCGGTCGGCGTTACGTGGCTGGCGGATCGGCAGTTTCGAGCCGTTCGTCGGTTTCCGCAGTCGGCTCAGGGCGCTGAATGACCAGACGTAAGTCGGTCACAGCGAAATTGTCGACGCCGCGGACGAGCAGTTTGAAACCGGGTTGGATGACTTCGTCACCGACTTTGGGAATACGGTCGAGGGTATCGATAACGAATCCGGCCACCGTTAACCACTCGCCCTCGGGAAGTTCAATACCGGTCCGCTCTGTGAACTGACTCACGCTCAGATCACCCGATACGTCCCACGTACCATCGAAACGTTCACGCACTTCGGTGCCGGTGTCGCTTTCGTCATAGAAGTCGCCGATCAGCCGTTCGATGACGTCTTCCAGGGTGATGATGCCGGTCACGATGCCGTGTTCATCGACGACGATCGCCAAGTGTTGGCGGCGTGCCCTCATCTCGACCAGCAGATCTTCGAGCGCCTTATGTTCGTGGGTCACGAATGGTTGTTGGGAAAGTTCGACCGCGGTCGTCTCGTCCCAAGCGGACTCATGCAGGGCGAGCACGTCTTTAACATGCGCGACGCCGACGACATGGTCGAGGTCACCCTCACAGACGGGGAACCGTGATCGACCCGATTCTCTGGCTGCGTCCGCGATATCGGTCGCGGTCTGGTCGACGGTGACGTACACCACCTTGCGGCGCGGGACCATCGCATCTGCGGCGTCGATCTCTGGCAGTTTGATCGAACGGGCATACAGCGCTCGTTCGTCGTCACCGATCGAACCTGCATCTGCTGATTCACGCAACAAGAACAGCAGGTCGCCTGCGGAATGTGCCATCGCCCGTTCGTCCTGAGGTTCGACACCGACCATGCGTACCAGGACGTTCGCCATCCAATTGAGCAATGCGATGATCGGCTTGACGATGAGAGCAAAGAAGCGAAACGGCGTCACCAGAATCATGGTGGAGCGCTCGGGATCGGCGATCGCCCACGACTTTGGCGCCATCTCACCGACGACCATATGGAGGAACACAACGATTCCTAGTCCGATGGCAAACGCGATCGTGTGGGTCAGCGCCTCGGGCGGGTTCGCCAGCTTGATGACATCTTCGAGCAGGTGAACGACCGCTGGTTCGGCGATGGCACCGAGCAGCAGCGAGCAGATCGTGATCCCGAGCTGAGCGCCTGCCAACATCAGCGACAGCTGCTTTTTGCCCGCGAGGGCTGAGGCCGCACGTTTAGAGCCCTCCGCCGAGAGCTGTTCGAGACGGCTTTCGCGGACGGCAAGCAACGAAAATTCAGCGGCGACGAAAAAGGCGTTGCCCGCGAGCAGCGCCAAACCGACGAGCAGGGCCGGGCCTGCGCTCACGTCTCATCCTCCGCGACGCGCGCCTGGTCATCATCGATGTCGTTGACGTTGGCTTCGAGGAGCACAACGGTGATGGCCCAACCGTCCATCGCCTCCACCGTGAGGCGATCGGTTCCGATATCGACCGACTCGCCGACCGTCGGCATATGTTCTAGGTGGCTCAGGACGAGGCCCGCGATGGTCGCGTAGTCATCGTCGTTGGGTAGTGCAATATCGGTAATCTCGTCGACCTCATCGACTCGCATCTGGCCGGGCACCCGCCAGGTACCTTCATCGACTCGGTCGATGCTGGGGGCGTCGGTCTCGTCGTCGAACTCGTCAGAGATGTCGCCCACGAGTTCTTCGACCAGGTCTTCGAGGGTGACGATACCGGCGGGTGCGCCGTACTCGTCAGAGACCAAGGCAAGTTCGGTCGTGTTGCGCTGCAGTGTCTCGAGCACGGTGGACAGGGTTGCGGTCTCGGGGACGACCGGCGGTTCACGGTCGAATTTGGTGATAGGGCGGTTGGCGTCACGCGGCGTCATGTTCAGCACATCTTTGATGTGGAAGACCGATACGACCCGTCCACGGGGGTCGACGATCGGGAGCCGTGAATGGGTCGATTCCTTGATCGACCAGGCCACCTGTCCACAGCGAAGCGTGGACGACAGCTTGTCCACCCGGTTCCAGGGCACCATGACATCTCGGGCATGAAGGGTCCGGAACCTGCTGACTCGCACGACGATATCGGCGTGCCGTTGAGACATCTCGCCGCGTTCGGCCGACGCCTCGACGATGTGTTCAAACTCTTCGGCCGAGACAGCGCCTTGGACTTCTTCTGTCGGTTCCACACCACCAGCTTTGAGCAGGCGGTTCGCTGCGTTGTCGAACAGGCGGATCAACGGACGGAAGAGCCGCAGGTAGATCAACATGAAGCCCGCTGTGCGCTCCGAGGTGCTTTCAGGGCGAGCGATCGCCAGGTTCTTTGGCGCAAGCTCGCCAATCACCATTTGGGCGACCGTGGCAACGACGAAACCGACCGACAACGCGACACCAGCCCGGCTGCCCTCGGGCACGCCGATCCGCTCCATCAGCGGCTCCAAAGCGGCCCCCAGCGTCGGTTCAGCGATGAAACCAACCACGAGCGACGTGACGGTGATACCGAGTTGAGCTCCTGAGAGCATGAAGCTCAGCTGCTTGAGGACTCGAACGGCGCGACCGGCGCGTTCGTTGCCCTCGGCCGCTTCGTCTTCGAGCCGCGAGCGATGAGCCGCCACAAAGGCGAACTCCGCCGCTACGAAATAGCCGTTGAGCAGAATCAGGGCAACGACGGCCAAGATTCCGATGACAGGGTTCACAGGTTCCTTCCAGCGAGCTGGGTAGCGCGCGGCAGTGTACTAGGTGGTCGACCGCCAACGTGGGTGTCCGCGCCAGGTGTACTCGAAATCACCGACGTGGATGATGCGACCACCGTTACGTCCTGCGGCCTACTTCTGGGGTAGCCCTGCCGGACGAGATCGCGGAGCGAACGGCGGCTCAGGGAAGTGTCATCGTGTCGCCTGCCCGGCGCCGATGGATCGTCCCGCGGGTCCGGGCATCCTCATAGGACATCCTCACCGTGAGAATCGGGTTGAGCATTGGCAGAGTAACGCGACGCTACCGGACCGGCCTGGTTCATGTACTTGCTGCCGAGGTCGGGATGCCCGTAGGGACGTTCAGAGGGCCTGTCGAGCATGAGAAAGCTGATCTGTCCGATCCGCATACCGGGCCAGAGCTTCACCGGCAATGTGGCGACGTTTGACAGTTCGAGGGTCACTTCACCGTCGAAACCGTTGTCGATGTACCCAGCGGTTGCGTGGATCAGCAGACCCCAACGCCCCAAACTGGACTTGCCGTCGACCCGCCCGACGATATCGGCTGGTAGGGCGATGCGTTCAACGGTTGAGCCGAGGACGAATTCACCGGGATGCAGGATGAACGCGTCGCCATCGGCGACTTCTACCAGGCCGGTCAGGTCGGGATGCGGATCATAGGGATCAATGCATTCCACCGTGTGGTTCTGGATGACCCTGAACGACGACCCGAGCCGCACGTCGACGCTGGCAGGCTGGATCTGATCCGCTTCGAGCGGGTCGATAATGATCTTGCCCGAAGCAAGATGTGCCCGCAGGGTTCCGTCGGACAAGATCACCGCAACTCCCAAAAGACTTGATCAGGCGCTGAAAAGAGCGGCTAAGGACGCCGCTACGCCAGCGGCTGTCGGACCGCTCCGGGAGGCTATCAACCGGCCCCCTACATCGAGTGAACCGCCGGGACGTTGCTATAGTGACGGCCCCTCCGCGGGTGTAGTTCAATGGTAGAACATCAGCTTCCCAAGCTGAATACGCGAAGTTCGATTCTTCTCGTCACCCGCTCTCTTCTTTCAACGTTCGTGGTTTCAAACACCAAGAACGTGCCCACCGCCTCGTGCCTCGTCGGGCTGTACTCCCGTTGGGCTGTGTGTGGGTCAGACACCTTGCCATCGATGACGAATGGCTCTCACGGTTCACGCAACTCGCGGTCGGTGGCCGACTGAAACGTCACCAGGGCAGGTTGTCATAGGCAGTCCGTAAGGTGACGGTGTGACCTTGCGACCGCCCAGACGGGCAAGCCTGAGAAGCCGGATCGAACTGGGCTTGGCGGCCTTTGCCCCCGCCCTCGCGTTGATGGCCTACCGATCCCGGGGTACCGGCTGGCTGTGGTTGTTTGCTGTCCCCGCCATCGCAGGCGTCGTGATCATGGTTCTCGCGGCATTGATCGTGCGAACGGCGAATGCCGAGAGCTACTCCTTTGGCGACATCGAGGATCTGTCCGGCGACATCCTGGGACACATCGGGGCGTATCTTTTGGCAGTACTCATCGAGGACCCCCACGCAAGCCAGCAGATGGTGATCACGACGGCGGTGATGGCGCTCATTATCCATGTTCACGTCGCGACCGGACAGGTCTACGTCAACCCGCTGCTCTACCTGACGGGCTACCGCATCTTCTTTGCGACCAGCGCAAACAGTTCGTTTTACCTGATCACCCGCCGAGATCCCGCGGACTGGACGACACCACAACGGAGCGTACGAATCGCTTCCAACGTACTCATCGATCGAGCGCAGAGGACCACACCATGACCGCAGTGCCCCTCACAGTCACCGCCCAACAGGTCGCGACGCAGCTCAGTGCCCACAGAGCGCAACCCGCGATCGTCGACCAGATCGACGCGGTTATCGACCAATCTCTGATGCTCACCGTCGGCCGGTTCAATGAACGATCCACGAACGTCGCACACCTGCCGCTCGACCGCGCAGCGGCTGCGGCGTTTCGACAGTTGTGCCGCCAAACGCGCGACTGGATCGCAGCTGCCGATGGCATTGCGTATGCAGCGACAGCCGAACTGGGACAGGGCGAGTACTTCTCGGTGAGCGACGAACCCACCATCGAAGAGCTCGCACCAATCCTTGAACTCGGAGCGCCGCCAGCGTCGCTCGCTCCGACTTCACCCGCCGATCTAGATCTGGCGATCGCGGCATACGGCGTTACCCTCGGCGACTCCGATGGGCAACGGTTGCTATTCGTCAAACGTACGAACCCCCAGATGAGACACCGAGCAGGACGCTTTCTCGCTGTCGGACGCGAACGTCTCGCCAAGCTCGATGATCCGGTCTTTGCGTTCGCTCACGATTTCGACTTGGTGCTGGGTCCGGGTTGGGCAGCGATCCTGAATCAAAGCCAATTCGAACGCCTGTTCAAAGAGGCTGGACTCGTCAATCGACATATCGCGACGTGGATCTCCGGCATTACGGCGTACATTCCCATGTCGCCCTCCGACAGCGCTGCGCTGACCGAAGTGGCGCTGCGCGACTCGCGAACGTGGCGCCGGCTGCGAGACATCAAACGTAGCGATCACCTTCGCAACGTCAGCATCGAAAAGATCGCTCGATACGCCGAATCGATGGGCATTGCACCCGACAACATCATCCGTGACGGGCATCTGGTCTTCCGCCCCGAGCAGCGATTCACCTTCCTACATCTGCTCAACGAAGACCTCTACGTCGGACCGCTCACAGGACAGTCGTTCGAGTCACATCGAAAAACGTCGGTCTGACGCTTGAAAAAAATAACGGGCTGACACCGAAGCATTGCCCTGACTCGGTGTCAGCCCGTTCAACTGGGGAAGCGACATCTTCGCGCCCTATTGGCAAAATGTCAATAGCAGATTGTGAGCCAGCCCCCAGCTCCGGAGTTCGGAGAACCACCCGGGTCTGCGCTTTTGGAAGGTTGATGCGACCAAGCGATACGACGCCATCGCGCAACAGGCCATCGGGCACCGGGGTGTCCGCGGGGAGAACAGAAATTGCACTACGTGGTGGTAGTCACCGCCTTGGCTTGGGCTGCGACCACCGTCGACGTGGTTGGGTCCGGCAGTGCTGGTTGGTGTTCGACGATGTTGTCAATCACGGCGTCCGCCACCAGGTTGGCGCCCCACAAGGACAGATGGATGCCGTCGGCTTGACGGAGTTCGTGAGACTCACCGTCGGTACCGGGACCGAACTCGGTGTATGCACCACCGGAGTCCCCCAAGAGGGGCGTTGTGTCAAGCAAGATCACGCGCGGACGCTTCTCAGCCTCGGTTTCGATCAACTCGTTCAGTTCTTGGACCTTGGCGTTGAATTCGGGTGAGCGCATCGGCGGCAAACCAATCCAGTACGCCACTCGGCCATTGGTGCTCAGCTGGTCCATTGCCACACCGACTCGTGCTGCGTACTCCTTCTTCCAACCGTCGGAAAGCACCTCAAAGACCTCATCACCGACCTGCATGCCCTGGAGATCATTCGCCCCAAACATCGCCACCATGACGTCATAGGGTTGGGCCGCAAGTTCGGTGAGTCTGCCGATCCAGTCGAAATAATCCAACCGATTCAGGCCGGAGACAACACGCCCTTCGGTGTCGACCACCGCTGGACCGAGCGGATCGACGCGCTGGGCAAAGGACGCAGCGACGTCCTTGCTCATCGAGTCGCCGCCGACCCAGACGCGCAGGGGATCTTCCTGCGTGCCACGGCGAATCTCGACACGTTCGGGCACGGTGGTCGTCGTTTCCATGACTCGCTCACGGACTCCTGGCTCCGTGACCTGCGTGGTCACGTCCTGCTGGGTCGACGTTGGATCAGAATCGGCGAACGAACGCGTTGGATCGAGCGACGAATCCGCGTCGTGTCCCAGTGCGGCGGCCAACCCGTCGCGGGGCCGATTAAGGCTCAAGAAATTGGCCACATCGTTGACTGCACCCCACCACCCCATCGACCGGTCACGACTCGCTCCGAACGGCTTGGTTTCGGCGCCGTTGAGCAGCGCCCCGCTGTTGAGCAGCATGGCCAGCGTGAGGGATACGAAGCCGACCACGAACGCGTGCTGATGGGTCAGTCGCTTCCTTCCATCCTCGGTGTATGAACCTGGTGGCCTCCGTTGACGTCGAGTCTGCGAGCTTCGAAGTGCGCTTGAACCCGCTAGCTCGGAATCGAGTCGGACGTCGGAACGGCGTCCTGGACGACGAACTGTGGGCTCGCCCGCTGTATCCGCAGGGAGACGAGCACGCCTGGGCTGCTCCCGACGGTCTCCGTCATCGCTCCATCGCGCCGTACGCCGCAGTTGGTCGTCCTCACCGAGATTCTGGGCGGGGCTCTGCGCTCGAGCACTGCCCTGTCGCGGAATGCGGCGCTCCGCGATCTTGTCGCTCTGGGACGGCTGCTGACGCCCCCGGCCCGTGGATCCAACGGTCTCTTGACTCAATCGACGACGTCGACGACGACCTTCGGGTTCGAGCGCATCGCCACGATCTCCCCGGCTCGAACGGCCCCTCTCGAACTGCGCACGCGCTGAGGGGCGCTGGACAATGCCTCGGGCCTCCTCTTGTCGGACTGACCGTTGCCGACCGGGCTGTTCCCGGATGGGCAGCTCTCCGGGTGGGCGCGGGAGCAGCCCTGTTGCTGGACGCTACGGCGTCGATCAAAACTCGGCCCACCGGCGTCTCGACCGCGTCCACGCTCGTCGCCGGAGCCGATATCGCGCTCTCGCTCGCCTGTCTGCGGACGCGGCCGCTGGGACCTCACCCTGCCTGAAGGTGCGCCAGATCTGGAACGCCGCTGTCGTTCGGCAGAGTCCTCCGCGCGGCGACCCAGGCCGTCTCGCTCAGAATCCACACGACCCGACGACGCTTCCGCCCGGCGCGTCCGCTGGCGGCGTGACGGTTCGGTGTCGCTGTCAGCGTCGCCGACGCGCTCTCCATCAAGGCCGCGCTTCGAGCGCCCCTCACTCGTTCGCCGTGCGCGCCGGTCGCGCCGTCCAAGCCCGTTGCCACCGAGCTCGTCCCGGTCAGCGCCGTCCCGATCAGCGGAGGCTCGGCCAGCACCGGCTAGCTCGCCACGGGTTCGGCCAGCAGGAGCTCGGCCAGCAGGAGCTCGCTCAGCAGAGGCTCGCTCAGCAGAGGCTCGCTCAGCAGAGGCTCGCTCAACAGGAGCTCGTTCACGGTCTTGCCGGTCGTCGGGTGGCATATCAGAACTGAAAGTAGATGAACGGAGCAACACCCTCGGGTCCGAGCGTGTCGATGACGGTCAATGCCAGTGCGAAGGCGATACCCATGTAGATGGGGGGCATTTCAGACCATGCCCGCTGCAACTGGCGGGACTGGTCACGCGACATGAACTGGACCGCGACGGCACCGATCAGAAGGCCGATCAGCACGGGATTGAAGGAAACCGAGCCGAGCGGACCAAACAGCGCACCCAAATACTCGGTCGCGATCCCAAAGGTCGGTGCCCGAAAGAAGATCCAAGCCAGACACACGATATGAAACGTCACGGTCCACCGGAGAACCTGAGACACACGGGAATCGAGCAGAGGAACACCCTGGCGGTACTCGTGCCAACGTTTCGTAACGATGCGTTCAACCACCAGCCAACCGCCGTGGATGGCACCCCAGATCACGAAGGTCCATGCGGCGCCGTGCCACAAACCGCCGAGCAACATGGTCAGCATCAGGTTGACAAGCGTGCGGTTGTATCCGTGGCGATTTCCCCCGAGCGGGATATAGAGGTAGTCGCGCAGCCAGCGAGACAAGGTCATATGCCACCGACGCCAGAAGTCTTGGAGGCTCAGCGAGCGATACGGCGAATCGAAATTCTGTGGAAAGCTGATGCCCAGCAGCAACGCGATCCCGATGGCGATATCGGTGTACCCAGAAAAGTCGGCGTAGATCTGGATTGCGTAGGCATACATGCCGAGCCATGCCTCCCACGCGGAAGCATGCGCAGGCGCCGCAAAGGTCTTGTCAACGATCACGTCGGCCAGATACGACGCTACGACGACCTTCTTGAACAGTCCCCCGGCAATCAGTTGGGTCGCCCGACCGACATCGAGGGTCCTGGGACGCCGATCGAGTTGGGGCAGAAACTCGGAGAGGCGGACGATCGGCCCCGCGACCAGATGCGGAAAGAAGGAGATATACAGCATGACGTCCAGCAAACGGGCCGGCCGGCCGTACTCTCCCCGACCAGCATCGATGACGTAGCTCATCCCCTGGAAGGTGAAGAACGAGATGGCGATCGGCAGGCGCACCGTCAGCGGCGTCGCGTCGAGGTGCCAGCCGATGGCGTTGGCGAGATTGATCAGGGTCTCAGAGAGAAACCCCGCATATTTGAACCAGCCGAGCAGGGCGAGGTTTGCGGCGACACCGATCCGGACCCACCGTTTAGACAGATCGGTTTTTGACCGATCGGGCCCGAGATGTTCGATAACGGTCCGAGCCAAGAACGCGTTGACCACAGCCGAACCGATGAGCAGGGGCACGTAACGCCAGTTCCACTGCCCATAAAAGAAGATGCTGGCCGCCAGCATGAAGTAGCGCCATCCAAACCGATACCGACGCAACAGCCAATGCCCGCAGTACACGACTGCGAAGAATGCGGCGAACGCAGCGGTTGGGAACAGCATGACCTGGGCGGTACTCCAGTCCTCGGTGTGACGAACTTCGGCGAAGAGACGCGGCTTGGCCAGCCCCAAGAAGATCCCAGGGGCTGGCCAAGCATGTTCTCAGAACATAGACCTCGGACTATGCGGGTGGGTAGACGCCCATCTGCTTGCCCTTGTCGGTCTGCCAAAAGATGTCGGCGATCTCATCGATGTAGGCAATGAGCTGCTCACCCACGGCGGGATCCATCGACTTCTTGACCTCGCCCGCCTGGTGGGTCGCCTTCCAGAAGAGGTCGTGAAGCTGAGGGAACTCTTCGAAGTGTGCGGGTGCAAAGAAGTCGGCCCACAGCACCATCAGGTGATGCTTGGTGCGTTCAGCGCACTCTTCCTTGATGAAGACACAACGCGTGCGGAACGCGTCGTCCTCTGATTCTTGGTACTTCTGCGCGGTCTTGACACAAGACAGCGCTTCGATCTTTGCCTGAGCCGGGTCGTATACCCCGCAGTACAGGTCACAGTGAGCGTGGGCCGTTTCGGCACCAGAGAAAAGGGACGACAGCATGTGTGGCTCCTTGGTCACGAGAAATATGGGCGCGGCCAAGCACCCTACACTGCGGAAAGAAGTCTCTGAGGGGTTAGCACCCTCCGAGCGACAAGAAGTCTCTGAGGATCAACCTTGCTGCCACGGTCTTTCAAGCTCCGCCGCTTTGTCGTTGCCGATCGCTCGATGGAACCAGCCCTGGTCGGTGGACAAGCGGTGATCGCCACCCGCCGTGGCACCGCCGAACCGGGTCAGATCAGAATCTTTGAGCACCCGCTACGACCCGGCTTCTGGTTGATTAAACGGGTGGAGCGGATACCCGAAACCGGACGCATGTGGGTGTTGTCGGACAACCGTTCTCTCTCGACCACCGATTCGCGCGAGCTGGGCACGGTGCCGATCGACGGTTCATACCGGGTGCTCTGCGCGTTGCCGACCTGGCTCGTCCGCATCGACTCTGCGCCCGAACGGCCTTGAGGCGTTACAGCTTGGGGGCGATCAACTCGGCGACCTGGATCGCCGCATCCGCGTCGTCCTGGGCGCCGTTGTACAACTCAAACCCGTTGCCGATCGCGTCTTGCAGTTGGGCTGATTTGATGGCCCCGGACTCGGCATCGGCATTGCTCATCACCGCCTGGACCGAAAACTCGCTCTGGCCAGCAACGCCCAACACGATGCCGTCGCGGGTCAGCAACGCCTGATCGCCAACCCCGGACAATGTCGCCGCGCCGATTTCGTCAGGATTGTCACCCGCCTCGGTGAACGGACCATTTCCGGCCGGGGCAACCACCAAGATGACCGAGTTTCCGTCTTGGTCGGCATACGAGCAGAACCCCGTCCCGCCGTCGACCGTACCGTCGACGAAGGAGAAGCTGTCGTCGAGCTCGTCGGAAATCTCGTTGGCCGTCTCAGCAGAACAGGCTGAGCCATCGCCAGACCCTGCCGCGTCCGACCCGTCGGGGCCAGCGAGGTCATCGGAATCGGACGCGCCCTCAGAGGTCGTGTTCGAAGCGTCAGAACCTGAGTCGTCATCGCTGGAACAGCCAAACCCGACGAGTGCGATGAACATGACGATGGTGAGGGCAAAGATTGGTCGGCGCATGACGGGACCTTACCAGGGCGCGCGAATACCTCGGCGGGGGCTGCTGCCTCCAAGAATGGCCACAAGCTTCGTCACCGCTAGCCAGCACCGAATACGATCTTGCGCACTCGGTCGTTTTGGCCGCTCGGCGGATCACCACCTGGAGGTGCCGACCGACCAGCGTTGCTCCACTGGGCCATGCTCAGCGAGTGCGAACGACGTTATCGATCTACCAAAGGAATCTGACCAACGATGGGTCCCGAAGGAACGATCGCCGGACCGCGCATCACCGATGTGCACGATCATCCGGTAGTTCTACCGTCCAATGCGCTCCCCCGCCTACGAGTAGCTCGACTATTTATTTCAACGACGGCCGACACCGATTTTGTCGACATCACGCAGTGTTGTTTCGACATGATCGAACGCCACAAACCCGCTCACGGCAACATCGTGATTTTCACCCGCCATACCACGTGTGGTCTGACGATCAACGAGGACGAAGAGGGCTACCAAGAAGACGTTCGCACAACCGTCGAACGTCTGACGCCCCGCGACCGCTACTGGGCACATGACGATCTCGATCGGCGCTGGCAGAACCTCACCCCCGACGAACGTCCAAATGGACACAGCCACGTGCGATCGATGCTGGTCGGAAACCCATCGGTCACGATCCCGATCATCGACGGTGAACTCGCCCTCGGACGATGGCAGCGGCTGTTTCTGATCGAGCTGGACGGCGGCCGCGAACGCGAGGTCATCCTGCAGATGTTCAGCCTCGATCATCCCGAACAAGAAGAAGAGTTCCACTTATCGGTCAGCGATGAGGGCGCTCAGGAGCCGGAGATACAGCGATGAGCATTCACGCGTTCCTTGCAACCCCAACCCTCGCAAGTGACTTGGAACGTGTGGAAGAAGCGCTGCAGGACAGCATTAATGTCGGCAACGCCTTTCTCGAACCGGCCCTCGGCCACCTGGTCAACGCTGGCGGCAAACGCCTGCGCCCGACCTTGACCATCGTTGCCGCGCAGGCGGTGACCCACGACCGCGACTCCGCCGCGACAGCCGAGGTCGTGTCTGCAGCAGCATCGGTCGAATTGCTCCACATCGGCTCGCTGCTTCACGACGACGTCATCGACGAAGCCGATTCGCGCCGTGGCACGGTCAGCGTCAATCGGCGTTGGGGAAATCCGACGGCGATCTTGGCCGGGGACCGTTTGCTCGCTCTGGCAGCGCAGATGACCGCACGCCTCGGTCAGTACGAAGCCGAAGTCATGGCCGACACGCTCGCCGCCTTGTGCGACGGTCAGATGCTTGAAACCGGCACCATGTATGACGTCGAACGCAGCGAAGACGCCTATCTCAATTCGATCGCGGGTAAGACCGCAGCGTTGTTGGCTACCTCGGCCCGACTCGGCGGCTACGAGGCCGGTGGAACTCCCGATCAGATCGCGCGCTCGCCAACTACGGCCACCACCTCGGCATGGCCTTTCAGATCGTCGACGACTTACTCGATCTGACCGCCACCGACGAGATCCTCGGCAAACCAGCGGGTAAAGACATCCTCGAAGGTGTCTTTTCGATCCCGGTCATCAAGGCAATGGGCGCCGATGACGAGATTCGACTCCTGCTCGACCAGCCGATGACGGTCGACATCGCCGCCCAGGCACGGGTCAAAGTCGTCGCGTCTCCTGCCATTCGCGACGCATTCGAGATGGCGCGTGAGCAAGTTCAACTCGCCTGTCACGTTCTGACCCAATGCGAGGTGCTTCATGAGCCGACCGTCCAGGCGTTCCAAGATGTGGCCCGCCACGTACTGGAACAGTTGCGGGTGCCAGCTCCCGAACTCTTAGCGACGCCCGCATGACCGGCGTGAACTCGATCTTTCAGGTTCACCTGGTCTGACGAGCACCGAACTCTGGACTAGCGCCGGGCGGACCCAGAAAACCGACGGAGCAGTCTCGGGCCAGACGACGCAAACGGACCGCCTACGGGTTCATCCGTTCATCACCACGATCGACCCGGTCTCGACCAGCGACTGCGTCCCATACGACGAGGACTTCCATGGCGAACAAACCTGATGTGCTGCCCACCGGGGAGCAGAAGGTCAAGATGGTCGACGATATGTTCGACCGGATCGCTGGCCGATACGAACGCCTCAACCGCATCCTGACCCTCAAGATGGATGTGGCGTGGCGGGCCCAAGCCGTCCGGTCACTGGGGCTGCCCAGGTACTCAACGATTCTTGACGTGGCGTGCGGAACCGGCGACCTATGCCGCGACCTCGAAGCGATGAGCTACCGAGCCATCGGCATCGACCGCTCCCAGGGGATGCTCCAGAATGCCCACACCGCCGGTCCGCTGGTGCGCGGCGATGCCCTTGCACTTTCGTTTGCCGATGGCTCAGCTGATGGCCTGACCTGCGGATTCGCGTTGCGCAACTTCGAGTCGCTCCCACCGTTCTTCGATGAAATGGCCCGGGTCGTTCGTCCAGGGGGCCGGATTGCCCTGCTCGAAGTTTCTGAGCCCAAAAACCCTGTCATGCGATTTGGGCATCAGATGTATTTCAACAACGTGGTCCCACTCGTCGGCGGACTGCTCTCGGATCGGAGCGCGTACAAGTACCTGCCCAAATCGGTCTCGTATCTGCCGCCGGGCGACGAATTGGTGTCCATGTTGTACGCCTCGGGCTTTACAGAGATCGCTCACTGGCAACTCAGCGGCGGGATTGCCCAACTCCTGGTCGGCACCCGATCCGGCAGCTGATATGACAACGCTGCTGAGCGCAGGTACTGCACTCATCACCAATAGCGCTCCCGACGACGGCCTCCTCGATCGCCCAGACCTCGTGTGGTACTGGTCTGACGAGACCGAGACGGTGATGGGTTTCGGCGCTGCGGCGATCATCGCTGTCCCGACTGGAATCGGCCGCCTCGCGAGGCTGGACGACATCGTGGCGACCACACTGGCTTCCATCACGGTCGACGATCGGCGTCGTCGAGTTACCTCCCGGGTACTGCCCAGGGCCCTCGGTGCCATCCCCTTTGATCGTCACACTCCGGGAACGATGGTCATCCCCGAAGTAACCGTTGGCACGACCCGGAACGGCGACACCTGGCGCTGTGAAATCGTCTTCGATTCCTCTGCACAAGACCGCAGCGCATCGCTCGAGGGTAGCGAGCTGTGGTGGTCCACCGACGACCGGGTCGCGGTCGATCAAACCGCCTGGGAGTCCATGGTCCGCACCGCTCAGGAACGGCTTCACGCCACGCCCCTCGAAAGGTCGTGCTCGCACGGACGTCGAGCCAGGTGATGGCCGCTCCACCGACACGAAGCGCGGTGATCCGGGCGCTGGTCGAGGACAATCCCGGCGCGTACGTGTTCTGTGCCGGGAACTTTGTGGGGGCCACGCCCGAACTTCTCGTCGAACGAACAGGCCGTCTGGCTCGTTGTCGCCCGATGGCAGGTACCAGTTGGCCGGCGCCAGACGCCGACCGCCCCGCCACGAGCGATGAGCCGACCGATAGCGACGCGAGGCAAGCCGACGACTCGGCGCCACTCGACAACGGGGCGATGACCCCCAAAGATCGCCATGAGCACACCGTCATGGTCGGACCGCTACTCGACCGGCTTCGCGGCGTCGCTGTCCGCGTCGACGCGACCGACCCCGTCGAGGTAGACGCTGGCCCGTTACGGCACCTGGCGACCACCGTCGTCGCCGAACTCCCCCAGGATGATCCTCCCCGCGCGCTGGGACTCGTCGCCGCGCTACATCCAACGGGTGCGGTTGCGGGGCATCCAAGGGACCTTGCTCTGGCGGCCATCGCCGAGCTTGAACCCGATGGACGAGGCCCATACGCGGGACCTGTCGGGTGGATGGACTCGAGCGGGGACGGGCGCTTTGCCGTCGCCGTGCGCAGTGCGTTGCTCGGTTCAGATCGGGTTGTGTGTTTTGCTGGGGCAGGGATCGTCGACGAATCAGATCCGACACGCGAATGGGTCGAAACCGAACAAAAGCTGCAGATCATGCGGACGGCTCTCGACACCAGCGCCGGCGACACCTGACCGACGGCTTCCCGGTTTCTTTCGCGAACGCGCTGTTTCGCCCAGCGCAGATTTCCCCTAACATGACCCGCATCCAACCGCTCGACCATCGGGGAGTTGAGCGGGTGGGTCAAAGGGGAAACATATGTCGGTATCAACCGATAAACGCCTTGCGGCCGTTCATTCCGGTGCCAGCGCGCGTTCGGGGCGGCTTCCGCTCGTCGCGCAACTCGTGGAAGGTCTCGACCTCAACCATTGGGATCCCGAAGCGCCGTTGCCTCGGGGACGACACGGTCTATCACGGTCGGTCGTCGAAGCGTCACAGCGTGGCCGCATGTTGGTCGCGACCGCGGACGCTGTCTCGGAACTGGGGTATGCAGATACCGCGGTTGCAGACATCATCGATCGCGCAGGTGTCTCGCGAAAGACCTTCTACAGCACCTTCCGCGACAAAGACGATGCGTTCCTGACGGCATTTGCCGCGGTCGACATCATGGTTGCTCGGGTCATCTTGGACGCAGACGAGCAGCCAGACGCCGCAGGACAAATCCGCGCTGGCATCGCGAGCTACCTCCAGACCATGGTCGATGAGCCCTCCTTCGCACGACTCTTCATGATCGAGGCATTCGCTGCTGGCGACGCCGCGATCAGGCGACGTTGGGAGGTGTTTCGAAGCCTGGCGGAGCAAGTGTCCGTTCCCCTCAACGTCGCTGCTCAGGTGCGCGACGACCTATCACCACCAACTGCTGATCGAGTCCTCGCGGCCCCTCGTCGCCTTCAATGGGATCGTGCGCCAACGGCTGATCTCAGGCCCGCTCGACAGCTTCGACGACCTGATTCCGGTCGGCGAAAACCTGATCTGGGGCGCGTGTTCGCAGGTCACGATCCCGACCGGCGTCCAGATGCCCGCCGTCGCCTAACAGCGCCCGACGCGAGCCGATCGCTCCAGGCAGAGACCCCTTCCGACGGCGTCGGCTGGCGCAGAAGCGACCGCTGGCGGCGTCGGCGTCAACCCGGATGCTGGTGAGCGATGATGTCGGCCACGTGGGCGGCGGCGCGCGCACGAGCCTGCCGGGAATCTTCCTCGGTCACCGTGGCGACGATGACGTCGATGCCTATTCGAGCGGTCGCTTCTTGGACCGCGTCGACGAGTTCAGCCCGTCGTCTGACACGCCGAGTACGGATCCCATAGCCCTCCGCTACCTCGGCGACATTCGCGGCTGGCGGTGTTCGAAAATACCGGTCGAACAGGTCGGTCAACCGGGTTTGGGCAAGGTGAGAAAAGATGCCGCCGCCATCGTTGTCGATGACGACGATGGTCAGATTGGCAGAGCCGTCCCCCGCCCCGTCGAGACGCTCGAGCACCGGAAAGCCACCGGCGCCGTGAAGGAATGTCAGATCGCCGCAGAGCCCGATCGTTGGCTCGCCGCTGCCGACCGCATGCCCCCAAGCGGTGGAGATGAATCCGTCGATGCCGTTCGTTCCGCGCCCCGACACGACCCGAACGTGATCGCGGGCCCGTGCGAATACCTCGACATCACGAACAGGCATCGAGGCGCCGACGATGACCGAACCAGGCTCGGGCGCCGCGCCTGAAACCGTGCGCGCAATCCAAGGCTCATCGAGAGCGCCATCGTCGCTAAGGTCCGCGTCGAGTGCCCGCTGGGTCGAGCGGTCGGCGGTTGTCCACCGCTCCAACCAGTCCTGTCGCTCAACGCTGTCCGTCCGATCGCCTTCGGCGAGGAGGACGACGAGTTCGTTGAGAGCATCAGCGGGATCGGCACAGATCTGAAGACAGTCTTGACGGGTCGCGTTTTGGAACAGTGCGAGTCCGTCGATGTGTACGGTCGGCACATTCGCGTCAGCGAGCCAGCGGTTGGCCGCTTTCGAGGTCAACTCAGCGCCGATGCGGAGCACCCCATCGGGTCGCCACGTCGGGTCGTCTCCCACCGCCCGCACGATCAGGTCGTAACCCGCGACGACACCGGAATTCGTCGTTCGCACCCCACTAATAGCGTCGGCCAGGATCGGCCAGCCCAGCGACACGGCAAGGGTTTGAAGCTCCGCACAGCAATGCTGGGCACCCCAACCCGCAACGATCACGCCGCGTTGACGCTGGGACAATCCCCGAGCGATCTCCTCCATGATCCCTGTGGGGGCGCGCCTGCCCCAAACGGTCCGAACCGCGGGACGATCTCCGAGCGACGCTGCCCAGTGGGCACCGGCCACCAGCCCGGCCGCTGATGGCACGAACGGCTCGCGAAACCCGATGTTGCAATGCACGACCTGGCCGCCATCTCTGACCGATTCGGCCCACATGCGATCGGCGTGGGTGAGCCAATACCTGGTGGCGACCCTCGGTGATGCTGCGTGCCACACATCGGCGTCCATGGTGGAGACAAACGACGCTGCTCCACCAAAAAGGTCACGCTGATCGATGGTCTGAGGCGCGCCGACATCGTGTAGTTCGCTGGGACGGTCAGCGGTACAGAACAGCAACGGCACACGAGCCATACGCGCCTCCCAAGCGGCGGGGAGATAATGCGCTCCGGCGCTACCTGAGGTACAGACCACGGCCACCGGGGTGGATGACTCGCGGGCTAGACCCAAGGCAAAAAAGCCAGCCGAACGCTCGTCCAGAACAACATGCACCTCGATGCCTTCGCACGCCGCGGCGCCCAGCGTCAACGGTGTTGAGCGGGACCCGGGTGACACGACGACGTGGCGGAGACCGCAGCGGACCCATTCAGCCCACAGGACCGCTGCGAGGCTCGTCGACGCATCGAGGTTGGTCGGTGGCTCCAACTTGGGCAGGTGCTCTTCCAACGGTGACCTTCGCTCGCGTTCAAGGCTGCCAAACCATTCCATGATCGCCGCCAGCCGAGTGCCAACTTCAAACACCATCGATCACGGCGCCGGACAGGCGTTATGTTCATCGCCGTGGAACTGGCGATACACGACCTCTCGCAGCAGGCGGCCGACTCAAAGCACCGAGACGTTCGGCTCGTGCTGCTGCACGGATTCACCTTGACCTCGGACATGTGGAAACCGGTCGTCGACCATCTGATGAAGCGCTGCGCCTCTCGTGGCCTCGCTCCATGGCACTCGATCACCGGTATCGACCTCGCCGGACATGGCCAGTCGCCGCCGCTCCAACATCCCGTCGACTTTGCGAGCTGCGCGGCCGGGGTTGCTACCGCCATCGATCGCTCCCGGCACCGCGTCAGCGACGGTGCCCATACCCCGATGCAGCGAGGCACGGATCGCCCTGTGGTCGTCGTTGGCTACTCGATGGGAGGTCGGCTGGCATGGTCGAGCGCCGAGCGGTGGTGCCGGCCGGGTGATCGACTGTTGCTGATCGGCGCCCACCCCGGCGACCTTTCAGCAGAGCAACGTCGCGAACGAAAGGCGGCCGACAACGTTCTCGCCGAGCGACTCGACCGCATCGAACTCGCGGAGTGGATGCGCTGGTGGGTGCGGCGACCCATCTTTGATGGCCTCACTCGGTTCAACGATCAGATGGGTGCGCGACTCGGTCAAGATGGCCGCTCGCTCGCGAATGCCCTGCGAAGCGCCACCGTCGCTGATGAACCAAACGCCTTGGAGCAACCCGGGGTCGGCCAAGTTCCGACCAGCTATCTCGCTGGGCTGGCCGATACCACGTACCGCCGAATCGCCAGCGCCCTTGCGGCGAGGGGTCACGCCCGCTCGACGATTCTCCCCGGCTCACATGCACTTCCGCTGATCGACCCGGAAGGCACCGCCCGCTGGATCTGGTCGACGCTCTCGCGAACTCCCCCACGCTGATCCGTCCGTCTGGACACGTTCGCCTCGTCGGCTGACGACCGGTGGCGACCCTCCGTCGTGGAACTGCGACGCACATCGATTGAGCTATTCGGCACGGTCATCATGTGAGCGTCGCGCGGCGCGTCATGCGCGGCGCGGGAGCACGCCCAGGTGACGCAGTTGGGTCGGGTCGGTCGAAGCTCGGTCGAGTACAGACGGGTCTGGGGTTATGGCGCGAGGCTCGATCGATGCGGACCACGGAAGCAGGCGGTCGGATGTGACGTCTTCCTGCAAGAACCCCGCTGTGTTGAGGCCGCATGGGCCCCAGAGGTTGGCAAGAGCGCACGCGACCGCCACATCCATGCTCAGTCCGACCGAACTCCCCAGGACCGACGTGACGACGACGGGGAGCCCGACCATCTCAACGATCTGGCGGACCGTGTCGAAGTCGCCGAGCAGCGCTGGTTTGATCACGAGGACGTCGGCCGCACGCTCCTGACGAAGCCGACGCGCCGTTGCAACGTCAGGTACCAGCTGGTCGGCGGCAAGCCGGACACCGTCCCGGGTGTGGCGAGTCCGCAGGTCCAACAGGTCGGCCATCGACGCGACAGGGTCTTCGACGTAGTCGAGGTCAAAGTGCTGTAGCCGGCGCAGCATGTGCCCCGCTTCGCTCGGTGTCCACGCTCCATTGGCGTCGACGCGGATTGCGACTCGGGGACCGAGCGCCGAACGCATCGCTGCGACACGATCGACCGTATCGGCGTCGCCACCTTTGACCTTGACCGCCGGATACTCGTGCAGCCGATGGCGTTCGACATAGGACTCGACGATCGGCGGCGCGATCGCCGGTACGGTCGCGTTGACGGGAACCGATTGCCGTACCGGGAGTGGCCAGGGACCGTGAGCTGCGCTGATAGCAGTACGCAGTGCCCTGTAACGCTCCCGGACCGCCGCGGAGGATCGGTCATCAGCCCCGACGAGGGGTGCCGCTTCGCCCCATCCGAACGGCCCTTGAGTCAGGGCGATCGTACGACTCGTCACGATACCGATCTGATCGGTCAGGTCGAGCCGCACCACATACCAGCGAAGATCCTCGGGGTTTGGCAACGTCACAGCAGCAGCGCTACCGAACTGACGACGGCGACGGCCATCTGCATCATGCCGGTCTTGACGAGGGCAGGGATGAGTGCGGGACCCGTCGCTCCGGCGAGGACCGAACGCAGAATCGGCGACGCCAACGCAAACAACACCGCCAGGCCGATGACGCCGACGGCGCTGGGCCAAACCAGCGATATCGCAGCGACAAAGGCGACCACGTAACAGGCGACGAACAACATCCGGGCCGGTCCTTCACCGATCCGAACGACCAATGTCTTCTTGCCAGCGACCGTGTCACCAGCGACGTCGCGAATGTTGTTGGCCAACATGATCGCCACGGCCAGAAAGCCCACAGCGCACGACGCCAACAGGGCGTCTCCATCGATCCGCAGACTCTGCAGGTAGAACGACCCTGCTGTTGCCACGAAGCCGAAAAGATCAGCACCATCAACTCGCCGAACCCCGAATAGCCATAGGGCTTGGGGCCTCCTGTGTACAGCGCCCCGGCAGCCAAGGCCGCTGCACCGATGACGAGTAGGCGCCAATCGACCAATACAGACAGCGCCGCGCCCACCACCGCTGCGGCACCAAAGCTGAGGATTGCGGCTCGTTTGACCGCCGACGGCGGCACCAGACCAGAGGCCGTCAAACGCAACGGACCCACCCGGTCGTCGTCGGTGCCACGGACGCCATCGGCATAGTCATTTGCATAGTTGGTCCCGATCTGAAGCCCGAGTGCGACGAGTAGCGCGCCGAGCGCGATCAACAGGTGGAGCGGCGTCACCGCTGTCTGCCAGAACTCACGAGCCAGCCCGAAGGGGCCAGTACCTGAGGCATCCTCGGTGTCGGTCACCCAGCCGAGCGACCGATGTGCCCACGCCGCTGATGTGCCCAGTAGCACCGGCGAGATAGCGGCGCTCAGTGTGCGCGGTCGCGCTCCTTCCCACCAGATCTTCCAGTGCGGCCAGGTTGTTGGGTCGGACGGGGTCATGAGGTCCTCTCTAACCTGCCAGGGCGCGATGACCTGGCTACCGTAGCCAGATATGGGCCCGACCGACCATCTCTCCCCTTCAGGCAGCGTTTCAACCTCAAGTCTGGACAGGAGCCATCTGAACGAACCCGCAGATCTGCCGCCCGGTACCGGCCGACTTGCGGTTCTCTTCACCCACGACGGCGCCAGCAACGTCACGCTGGCCCGCGAGATCGTCCACCGTTGGCGACTTGGCGATGCGGTCTGCGTACTCGACGGACGGACGCCGACGGGACGCTTGAAGCCGCTCCTCACCCGCCTGGGGCCACACGAGATCTTCAGCCAAGGTTTCTGGAGACAGCGCACCCAGGCGCGCACCTATCCGTCACGTGTGGTCGCGGTCGTCGTTACCTCGGGCACCACGGGCGACCCCAAGGCGGTGGTTCTGAGCCGCGCGTCACTGCGCGCTGCGGTGACGTTGACGATGGCGGTGACCGGTCGAGCCAACTGGTATTGCTGCTTGCCGCTCCATCACGTCGCGGGCCTGTCGATCGTCGCTCGAACGTGGCTGTGCGGCACCGACCTCAAGATCGACGATGCCTTCGACGCGCGCCGCTGCCTGTCCGGTGGCGATAATCGATGGGTTTCGCTCGTCGCGACCCAAGCGACCCGGGTCCTTGCCGAGGGATCCATCTCGGGTTGGAACGGGCTGTTGTTGGGAGCATCGGCGATCCCTCATGAGCTCTTCCAAGCCGCGTCAGCCCAGACCCGAACCCACGCGACCTACGGAATGACCGAGACCTGGGGCGGGGTCATCTATGACGGCTACCCGCTCCCCGACGTCGCGATGCGGCTCGGTGACGGCCGCGACGAGTCTCGGATCGAGATCCGCACGCCGACATTGATGGACGGCTACCTCGAGGATCCCGACCGCACCACCGCCGCGATCAGGGACGGATGGTTTCTCACCGACGACATTGGACGTATCACAAACGCTCGCCTGGAGGTCCTGGGGCGCAACGATGATGTGATCGTCACGGGCGGTGTCAACGTTTCACCAGACAAGGTTGAACAGGCCCTCGCTCGGATCGACGAGATCACCGACGTCGGCGTCATCGGTATACCCGACGAGCTGTGGGGCCAGCGCGTGGTCGCCTACATCCCGGCCGACCAGATGTCGCTCGGTATCGAGGAGCTTCGCGCCCGTTTGTCGCCGCATCTCCTACCGGCCGAACTTCCCCGCGAACTTCGGGCATGGCCGGGACCACTACCCCGAACGCCGGGCGGAAAACTCAGGCGGGCGGTGCTGCGGGCGGACTCACAAGCCGTCCGATGAAGTGGACTGGCTCGGGTCCGTGGAGCGATCGACCAGCGCTCTGGAACGCCGATCCACACTCCGACGCCTACCACCAGACACCGAAGCGCTTTGCGATCAGAGGCCGTTCGGTTCACAATTCACCACATGACAGAGCCCGACCGGCAGCTGACAGAACAGGGAGAGGCACGTAAACGTGTACTCATGACCCACGCGGAGCGCTTGTTCAACGAGCGCGGCTACGAAGCCACCCGCATCATCGACATCGTCGAAGCAGCCGGCGTTGCAAAAGGCCTGTTCTATTGGTATTTCCCCAACAAAGAGGCGCTATTTCGAGAGCTGACCGAATCGAAACGGCGTGAGCTACAGCTCCGTCAAATGGAGGCGATCGTCGATTATGGCGATCCACTCGAGCGGCTCTATTCCGGGGTCCTTGCCACGATCCAGTTTCTGCAGTTGCATCCTCGGCTCACGACAGTGCTCGAAATGGAACCCGTCGGCAACGATGTCTTTCGAGCGACGCGGTTCGAGACAGCTCGGATCCATCACCGTGATACCGCGAGCTTGCTCGCCGCTGGCCAGGCCACCGGCAGTGTCCGGAGTGACGACACACCCGACGCCCTGGCCGCAGCCGTCCTCGGTATCGTGTCGGCGCTTTTGGAGGCCCAACGTACCGGCGTCGGCCCCTCCACCGATCTGGCCACCGCCCGCGCGGCAGGGCGCACCGTGCTGTACTGCGTGGCCGCGGATCGTTCTGAAATCGCCGACATAATCCAACGGGTCGACCCGGTCGACACCCGACGAATGGACGCTGGACAGGGCGCCGCTGTTGGGTAATACTGACCCGGCGGTCAAGCCCAGCCGGTCGTGCGAGTCAGATGCCGGCCGCTCCCCTGAAGCGTCCGGGCAACGCCGCAACATGCGAGTCAGCAATCACCGTCCCAACCCAGGGACTCACAAATCCTCATGGAGGGCCCAGTGGCCAAGTACGCATTTCTTTCCGATGACTGGTTCACCGCAGTTCACGACACCCTCGGCGAGCACGGCGACATCCCAGCCTCGCCCGTTGGCGACATGACGGCCAACCTCGTCGTCAGTGGCGCTCCTGACGGCACGGTCGAGCTGCACATCGGCAGCTCAGGTGGCACCCCTCACTTCGACAAGGGCCACGCCGACAACGCAGACCTGACCTTGACGACCGACTACGACACAGCCAAGGCCGTGTTCATCTCGGGCGACGCCGCTGCCGGAATGCAGGCGTTCATGCAGGGCAAGATCAAGGTTCAAGGCGACATGACCAAGCTGATGGCCATGCAGGCTTCGGGTGGCGGTCCAGCCGGTGACCCCGAGCTTCAAAAGAAGCTGCAAGAGATCACCGAGTAGTCGCCTCGGCGGACGATCTGGTCCGCCACCCTGAGGAACCAATCGCTGGTCTCCCTGCGATGAGGGGCCTCAATAGATTCACTGTGGCGTGGAGTCCTTGGGGCTCTGCGCCACAGTCGCGACTCGGGGGCGTTTCCCCAAGCCTTTGGGCAACCAGAACGCTGCGACGACCCCGATCGCGCAGAGCCATCCGCCCACCTGAAACGCCCACGAGTAGTCGCCCGGTGTCGGATCCGCGTGATGCGCGTGCATGGTGACAAGGGCCGTCAGCACGGCGATTCCGACAGACTGTCCGAAGGCCACAACCGTCGAGAGCATCCCCGACGCTGCGCCGTAATCGCCAGCATCGGTCTCGTTGGCGACCGTGCTGGCCGCCGCGGGCGAGATCATGCCCAGCCCAAAACCGGCGATGATCAGCCCCAGCAGCAACTGCCAATATGCGAATCCAGGTTCGATGACGGCCAACGCGAACATCGACACGGTGATGCAGACCATCCCGGTGACACCGATCAGCCGTTCACCGTAGCGTGCGATCAGGCCACCAGCGATCGGCCCCATGATGCCGAGCGACGCGGCGCGGGGCGATACGGCCAGGCTCACCTCCGCGGGACTATATGCATAGACGTCGGCGAGCATTTCAGACACCAGATAAAAGGCTCCCATGTAGCAAAACATCGCCCAGAAGTTGGCGACCGACGCCCCTAAGAAGGGCCGCCTCTTGAGGTACCCGAGTGGCAGCAACGGTTCGGAGCTGGCGCCGTCGAGCCTCGCGAAGAGCGCTAACACGATGGGCGCACCGATGATGGCGGCTGATACGGGGACAGAACTCCAACCCCAGACCTCCCCCTGGGAAATCGCAAACAGCAGCGCGCTCAGCCCGGTGACGAGCAGTCCGGCGCGGAGCCACCCGAGACTCGCGTCCCGTTTGCGCGGGGTCTCGGTGAGCATGGCAGCGCCCAACATCAGCGCTCCGAGCGAGAAGGGAAACTGACCCCAAAACAACCAACGCCAGCTCAGAACATCGACGACAAAACCGCCGAGAATGACGCCGAGCAGGGGCGAAAACGCCGTCGTCGCCGACCACCAACCCAATGCTCGGGAGCGTTCCTTTTCGGGAAAGGCGATGACGATCAACGCCATCGCTGAGGGCATGACCGCGCTTGAGCCGATCGCAGCGATGCAACGCAAGGCGATGAGCACGCCGACGTTTGGCGCAAACCCGCACGCCAAGGACGCAAATGCCGTAACCGCGAAGCCGCCCAGCCAGGTACGCCGATGTCCCCAGATATCGGATGCCCGGCCGAACGCCGGGACAAAGACCGCTCGCAACAAGAACGGGGCGGTGACCACCCACGACACCGTCGAGCGGGTCGTCTGGAACTCATCTCGAATAAATGGAGCCGCCGCTGTCAGCGCTGTGATCGTCAGCCCTGTGGCGAACAATCCGGAGCAGACGACGAGCAAGATCCGCCATCGCTGCGGATTTGGCTCATCTGCGTGGCGGTCTGACCGTTCAGCGTCGGTGCCGGTCACCCGTCGAGAGCCTCTTCACCGTCTTCGAGCAACCCGCGCATCGCTTGGTTCAGCGAATCGAGGTCCCAGTTCAGGGACCGACCAAGCGGTTCGGACATCGCCCCGCCCCGAAAGCGTCGCACTTCGCGTCCGTGCGCCCAAAACGATGATCCGGTGAACGGTTGGTACGGCTGGCTCAGGTATGCGACGACGGCCGCGGTGTGGCGAGGATCCCACGGATCATCTGATCCAGAGGTCGGCTGCGCCATCTGAACAAATCCGTGCTCCTGTGCGTTGACCTCGTCGCGGGCCAAAGCGCAAACGGCGTTGACCTTTGTGCCGAGGCGTCCAAACTCCTGGGCTGCGATGTTGGTCAGCGCTCCAACGCCTGCTGTGGCGGCTCCCGCCGATGCTTGTCCAGCGTTCCCGAGCAGACCCGAGGTCGAGACCGTGTTGACGATGGTTCGCCGATTGCGAACACCCGCCCGAGACTCTGTATCCCAGAGTCGGGCGGCATGATGCATCATCGCCATCGTGCCGGTCAGTTGCACCCGGATCATTTCGGCCCAGTCGCTTTCGTCGGTTCGCATGATGAGCCGGTCGCGCGCAGCGGTTCGAGCGGCATTGATGACGCCGTGGACCGTGCCAAACGCCGCGGCTGTCCGATCGATCGCTTCTTGAGCCCCGGCCCAGTGACCGGTATCGAGGGCGATGCCGATCGTTCGGTGCCCGCCCGATCCGGGATCGATCTCATCAGCGAGCTCCGAAGCGCTGCGAACGCCTTCGATCGTCTCGGTTCGGGTCGGCTCGACCTGGACGAGGGCGAGCCGGGCACCGTGGCCGACGAGTTCTGCGGCGTAGGCACGACCCATCGCTCCACCGGCACCGGTGATGAGTATGACCCGATCCTCTAACGTCCCCAATTGACACCCCATCGCGGGCGGGTTGAGGACCGCCGCACCGTTCTTAGAGGAAGATCGTAACGAGCGTTCCTCGCTTCACCTGAGTACCCGCTGCCGGGTCCTGTCGCCAGACGAAGTTGCGTCCCCGTGAGGTGTTGACCTCAAGGTCGACCACGCCCTCGGCGGCACCTTCGGCTTCGGTTTGCGTCTGGCCCTCAAAGAGGGGACCGTCACCAGATCGGGTCCCTTGCTGACGACGAGTGTGACCGTATCGCCCGGCACGACGGTTTCTCCATCTGCGGACACTCGCACGACGACGCCGCTGGCTACCGTGTCGCTGAACTCTCTGGTGATCGTGGTCTCGACGCCGATGTTGTCCATGGCGATCACCGCTTCGGACTCGCTCTTGCCGGCGACCGCAGGAATGTCCACCGGTTCGGGTCCGTCTGAGACGACGAGCTGCACGGCCTCACCTTCTGCGACTTCGGTACCCACGGGTGGGTCGACCGAAACGACTGAGCCCTTGGGCACCGAAGCGCTATAGACGCGATCGGCGACGACCACTTCGAGCTTGGCTTCGCTCAGCGCTTCGGATGCTGGGCCGCTGGCGAGACCGACGATCGCCGGGACCGGCGCCATCGGCGGTCCCGAAGAGACCACGACCTTGATTTCGGACCCCGAGTTGGTGAAGGCTCCGGGCGCTGGTGTCTGGCCGATAACCGTCCCCGGCGGGGCGTCGAGACTTGGCTGCTCAACCCGATTGACCTCGAGACCTTCCTCTTCGGCCTTGGCAGCGGCCTGTTCGGCGTTGAGGCCTTCGAGGCTCGGCACTTCGACGTTATTGGGCTTGAGCAGCATCAAGGTGATCGCAATGATGCCCGCCGTCGCCAGGAACGCGCGACCACGGCGGCAGCCGTCCCCAACATGACGCGCTTGCGTCCGTCGAGCGACGTGTCGGGTTGCGGCTGTGGTTCTGGTTGTCGCTCCGTCGCGAGGCTTGCGGCCGAGTCAAGGTCGGAATCTTCCGATGTCCCACCAGCGTCTTTGTGGCGTCGACCCACGATGCGCTTTGTGCGAGTCGACAAACTGGCCATGGCACTCGCCACGCTGGTCCCACCATGGGGATTGGCCGCAGCGCTATCACGTTCGGTTTCGGCGCGGTGTCGGCCTTGGCCCGTTCCATTGCGCCTTTCCCGGTCGATGTTTGGACATGTTCGGCGCCGAGCCCACCAACCTCGGCGGCGGCAGCATCTGAGGCACCGACGTGCCCGTCTGCAGCGCCCTCCTGGTCCACACCGCCGGGGTCGAACCGTCCAAGTCACCTGCAACATCGACACCTGGGGATGCTGTGTCGCTGGCACCGCCGAGTCGAGCGTCGCGAGGCAGGTCGGAGACGTCGGCAGCGACGATCCGCGCATCTGCCGCGCGCATGGCTACACCGCCAGCGCTACCCCCGCAGCGACCACATCGAGGTCGACTTCGAAGGCCTTGTAGCGCTTCAGCTCACCGGATTTGCCGGGGATGTGGGTCGGGTCGGGGTCGACGAGCTCCCGGATCCCCACCAGGGGTAGCGTTTCGGGTGCTTCCATCTCGGTAAGAACGGCGTTGAGTTCCCGTTCCATCGCCGCTGCCGCCGGATAGCGGTCTTGGGGCCGGGGATGTCCAGCGCGTTCGAGGACGGGGCCGAGGATTCCCATCGCCGGGACGGCGTGGATCCCCTTGTCCGAGCGGATAGCCAATGTCCCCAGCAGCGTCTCCGCAGCGTGTGGGACTCTGCCCGTCACCATCTCGGCCATCACCAACGCCAGGCTGTACAGGTCGGCCCGAGCATCGAGCGGAACGCCCATCGCCTGTTCGGGTGCCGCATAGCGAACGGTGCCCAGTACGGTCCCCGTCGGTTCGGTCCAGCTCGCTTCGGCGAGCGCGCGGGCGAGACCAAAATCGGCGACGCGGACTTCGCCGTCTTCGTCGAAAAGCAGGTTGGCGGGTTTGATGTCTCGATGGACGAGACCACGGGCATGGGCATAGCGCAAGGCGCGCGAGACGCCCCGCCCGATCGTCGCCGACTGCGATACCGATAACTTCTCTTGTTGGTCGAGCAGCGCTCGCAGCGAACCACCGAGGAGCAGTTCGAGCACCATGAAGGGCACCCCGTCCTCACCCCAGTCGTGGACGGTCATGATGTTGGGGTGATTGAGCGAGGCTGCGACCTGGGCCTCTGCCCGGAAGCGACGGAGGAAGCCCTGATCTTCAGCGAGGGCGGCGTGCAGGACCTTGACCGCCACTCGACGTTTGAGCCGCACATCGTCGGCCATGTACACGCGTCCCGATGCGCCGGTACCGATCGGTGCGGTCAACCGGTACCTGCCGGCAAGGACTTTGCCGGTGAGATCTGTTACTCCGCTTGAATACATCGCGCTTCCTCGAGATTGCTGATATCTGAGCGGGTCGACCCAGAAAGACTCTCTGGGTGGTATCGGATGATGGAACTCGACGCTGAGAGTGGGGCCGAGGTAGAACTCCTGCCCCAGATTTCACAACTTCCACAACTTTATCAACTGCAACGAGTAGTGGTGTTGGATTTGAGCGCGAATACTCTGCTCAAGAGCGCCCACCAGGAATCGAGCGAGGAGCCGGAATGTCGGCGAAACCACCCGCGAAACCCACACGCAACGCAACGCCAGACGCTCTCTCGACGACATCGGTGGAGAGGCGTCGCTCCTCACCTTCGCGGCGACGGCGTCGGCGCACGTTCCGAGATCACCTCCGCGCCGGACTCATGACCGCGGGCGTCGTCCTCGGTTTGGGGCTGATCGTCGCCGCCGTCATGCAGGCGACCGACGCCCAAGATCAGATGACCTTGCCCGAAGGACTCGAGCGCACCATCCCGCCGCCAGGATCTCAGATTCAGCGAACCGACGACGTTGGCTTCGTCCTCGAACCCGGTTTCACCGGCATGCTGCTGATCGACGGCAAGGTCATACCCGACGATCAACTAGTCCGAGTCGCGTCATTGGGCCAGGTCATCTTCCGGCCCGGCACCGACAAGGAGTTCGAGTCGTTTTCACCAGGCGCAACCATCGTGCTCGCCGCTCAGTTCTGGGACGAAACTCTTGAACTCGAAGAAGCCAAGGCTCAGTCCGAGCTGCGCAACTTCACCTGGACCATCCGGGTGCAGTAGCCCACTGTTGCCGTGCAGCAGCCCCGAGTTCACGACTAACGATGTACGCAAATTTGGATGTGCCGGTTGCTCGCGACAGTTGCCACCCGCACTACTCTCTTGAAAATGCGCGTGCCACCGAGTTATGGCTGGCGCGCAGCGGCGCCTTTCCGACCTCTGATTGACGCCACATCGCTCCGAGGAGATGCATAATGAAGCGATTCGCCGCGTTCTGTTATGACCGACGCAAGCTGGTCTTGGGGCTCTGGGTGGTCGGAATCGCCGCGATCGTGGTGCTGTCCAACATCTGGCCGGCGGATTACAAAAATGAGCTCGAAGTTCCCGACTCAGAGTCGGGACACGGAATCGAGATGCTCGAAGACCACTTCTCGGACCGTCCGACGGGGACGGGTGGACGAATCGTCTTCACCGCCGAACAAGGTGTGGACGACCCCGACGTGCGCGAAGCGATGGAGCAGTTGTTCGCCATCGCAGATGAGCCCGAATGGTCGTCGGTCATTTCGCCCTACGGGCCGGAAGGTTTCATCCAGATCGCTCCTGACGGCAAGACGGCCTACGCCGAGGTCAACGTCGACTTCGGAGCGGATGCCCAAGCGGTCGGCGAGCTCGGCGCCCAGCTCTACGAAGACCGACCCCAAATGACCGGTCTCGACGTCGAAATCGGTGGTGAAGGATTCGCCAAGTTCGAACCGCCAGAGTCCGAGATGATCGGTTTGGCATTCGCCATCATCATCTTGATCATCAGCTTCGGTTCGGTGCTTGCCATGGGTCTGCCCATCGGCGTAGCCGTTTCCGGTGTCGCCACCGGATTGACGTTGGGCGCCATCCTCTCGAACCTGTTGACGATTCCAGATTTCGCCACCACGATCGGTGCGATGATCGGGCTCGGGGTCGGGATCGACTACGCCCTCTTTATCGTCACGCGACATCGGGAAGGTCTCCATGCCGACCTCGGCCCGCGCGAGTCAGCGATCATGGCGGTCGATACCGCGGGCCGCGCCGTGCTGTTCGCGGGCAGCACCGTAGTCGTCTCGCTGCTCGGCATGCTGCTCATCGGACTTGCGTTCGTCTCAGGACTGGGGATCTCAGCAGCGTTGACGGTGACCGTCACCATGCTCGCGTCGGTGACCCTGCTGCCTGCATTGCTCGGCTTTGCTGGCGAGCGCGTCGAAGTGACCAAATGGCGCGGACTCCTCATGGCGGTGGGTGCTGCTATCGGCCTGCTGGGCGTCGGCATCAAGGTGCCGGCCCTCGCCGCGTTTGGGGCCTTGATCTTCGTCGCCATCTTCGCGGCGAGCTTCTTCGTCGAGAAGCTGCGCACCTCGGTCCCCCGACCCGCGCCGAAGCCGCTGCGGGAAACCGTGTGGTACCGCTGGAGCCGCATCGTCCAACACCGTCCCTGGCCAGCAGCGATCGGCGGGATTCTCATCCTCCTCATCCTCGCCGCACCCGTGCTTTCCCTCCGCATGGCCTTCCCCGATGAGGGCAACTACAGCACCGACACCACCACCCGCCGCGCCTACGACATGATCGCCGACGCCTTTGGGAAGGGTTTCAACGGCCCACTGTTGATCGTGCTCGAGGGCTCCTCGGCAGAAGACATCGCCACCGGATCTCAGCCGCTGTACACCGCCCTGAGCGAAACACCTGACGTCGCATCGGTCACCCCGGCTATTCCGAGTACGACCGACCCAAACGTGGCGCTGATCGCGATCATCCCCGAAAGCGCCCCTCAGGACGTCAAGACCGAACAGCTCGTCAGCGACATTCGACACGAGATCATTCCGCCAGCCCTCGAAGGAACCGATCTGACGGCGTCTGTTACCGGTCGGGTGGCCCTGCAAAAGGACTTCTCGGACTACATGACCGAGCGCATGCTGTTGTTCTTTGCTGTCGTCCTCGGTCTGTCGTTCTTGTTGCTGATGATGGTGTTCCGCTCGCTGCTCGTGCCGATCAAAGCAGTCATCATGAACATGCTCTCGATCGCTGCCGCTTACGGCATCGTCGTCGCCGTGTTCCAGTGGGGTTGGGGCAAGTCGCTTCTGAACCTGTCCCAATCAGGTCCGATTGAACCGTTCATCCCGATGATGCTGTTCGCCATCCTCTTTGGACTCTCGATGGACTACGAGGTGTTCCTGCTCTCTCGGATGAAAGAGGAATACGACCGCACCCGCGATTCGACCAACTCGGTCGCCGACGGTCTCGCGGCGACGGCTCGAGTCATCACCGCTGCAGCGTTGATCATGGTGGTGGTCTTTGGGAGCTTCATGCTCGAGGATCTCCGGACCGTCAAGCTGTTCGGCCTCGGCCTCGCCAGCGCCATCCTGATCGATGCGTCCCTCGTTCGGATGCTGCTGGTCCCCGCGACGATGCAATTGTTGGGCGATCGCAACTGGTGGATCCCCAAATGGCTCGACAAGATCCTTCCTCACCTCAACGTCGAGGGCGACCACGCAGAAATCGATGCCGTCGAAGAGCTCGAACTTAAGGGTGGCGCCTAATCACTCCCTGAGACGGCGATCGGGCGGCCTGCGGTTGGCTCGCCTGACGCCGTCTGAGTGCTCAGTCCGACTCCCCGACCAGCACAGACGGATCAGCCAACGCTGCATGGAACCGGGCATCGTCGAGCACGGTGACGCCGAGCTCTTGCGCCTTGGTCAGTTTCGAACCCGCATTGTCGCCAGCGACCACGAAATCGGTCTTGCGTGACACGCTGCTCTTGACCAATCCGCCCAACGCAGCGATCCGTTCCTGAGCGATGTCGCGGCTCATATCCGACAGGGTCCCCGTCACCACAAAGCTCAGTCCTGCCCACTCGTCGCCGACCTGGTCGACCGCGACCGCTGCCATGTTGACCCCAGCGTCGATCATGCGCTGCAGCATCGCCGCATTCTCGGTCCCGTCAAAGAAGGTACGCAGGGACGCGACGATCGTGGGGCCGACGCCGTCAACCGAGGACAGCTCATCGTCTGACGCACGTCGCAGCGCATCCATCGAGGAGAAGCGAGCCGCGAGGTCGCGTGCCGCCGTCGGGCCCACATTGCGGATGCCGAGCGACACCAACACTCGGTCGAGTGGTTGCGACTTGGATGCTTCGATCCCTGCAAGCAGATGATCCGTCGAAAGATCACCGAAGCCAGCGAGTCCGAGCACGTCGTCACGGGTCAAGTAGTAGAGGTCCGCAACATCGGTCACAAGGTTCGCTGACACCATGAGGTGAGCGGTCTGCTCCCCCAAGCCTTCTATGTCCATTGCCTTGCGCGACCCAAAATATGCAATACGTTGAACCCGCTGGGCAGGACATGTGGCATTGGTGCAGTAGGTATTTGCTTCGCCGTCGAGTCGGGACAGGGGTTCGCCACAGGTTGGACAATGCCGGGGAAACTGCCACGGCACCGAGTCGTCGGGGCGGTCCGAAAGCACGGGGCCGAGCACCTCGGGGATCACGTCGCCTGCCTTGCGGACGATGACGGTATCGCCCGGACGCACATCCCGGCGAGCGACCTCATCCTCATTGTGCAGGGTCGCCATCGACACGGTCGATCCGCCGACGAACACCGGTTCAAGAACCGCAAAGGGCGTCGCTCGACCGGTTCGGCCGATGCTGACCATGATGTCGTCCAGGCGGGTGGATTTCTCTTCAGGGGGGAACTTGTACGCGATGGCCCACCGTGGGGCGCGTGAGGTAAAACCGAGGTCTTCTCGTAACGCAAGGTTGTCTACCTTGATCACGGCGCCATCGATCTCGTAGCTCAGATCGTGGCGAAGTTCGAGCATGTGGTGGGCGAACCCGACCGCTTCTTCGAGTCCGGTGAGCGTCCGCACCTCGGGGCTCACCGGCAGCCCCCAGCTCTGGAGGTAGTCGAGCATCTGGGCATGGCCGGTCAGAACGGGCCCGCCCACGATGGCGCCGGTGTGATAGCAGAACGCCGACAGATGTCGGCTCGCCGTGACCGCCGGATCGAGTTGACGCAACGACCCAGCCGCGGTGTTCCTTGGATTCACATAGAGGGGCATCCCCGCCGCGGCCTGACGCTCGTTGAGGTCGACGAACGCGGCGGTGGGCATAAAGATCTCACCGCGCACTTCGATCAGCTCAGGAATGTCATCACCGTCGAGCCGATGTGGAATCGCGTCGATCGTCAACACGTTTGCGGTAACGTCTTCACCGACTTGGCCATCCCCGCGAGTCGCCGCACGGGCGAGCACACCACGCTCGTAGGTCAGCGAGATTGCGAGGCCGTCGATCTTGGGTTCGCCGACGAGCGCCATGGTTGCGGCATATCCCTCGCCGATGATCCGATCGATACGCCCACCCCATGACCGGAGTTCTTCATCATCGAATGCGTTGTCGAGCGACAGCATCGGAACGCGATGTGTGACGTTCTGGAACGTGTTCGACGCCCAGCCTCCAGGCCGTTGCGTCGGGGAGTCCTCGGTGAGGAGTTCCGGGTGCGCTGCTTCGATCGAACGAAGCTCGCCGACCAACGCATCAAAATCACCATCGGGAATCTGCGGGGCGTCTTGCACGAAATACTGGTACTCGTGCTGACGAATCTGCGAGCGAAGCAGCTGCGCGCGGAGAGCGAGGTCTCCGCCGGAGAGTTGGGCTTCCCGATCTGCTGAATCGGTCACGGCGACCCTTGTACAGACGCTATGCGCCGATGGTCAAGCGGGTACCGACCGCTTGAGCGTGGACCATGAGGCCGACTTCGTTAGCGAGTCGCAGAACTCGCCTCGCCTGTGTCACTCCGTGTCCCGCAAGACCACAGACCGGTGTGATCAGCGCCTGTTCACGCAGGCTCCGCGGCTCACATCCGCGAGCGACCAGGTCACACCACAACGAGACGAGAGAACGCCACAACGGCTCTGGCCGTTCACCCAGGGGACGGGTCGTGGGGACAGCGCCCCATGCGATCCATCCACCGGATTCGAGATGGCGGCGGATATACACCGAATCCTCGACGACATCGTCGGTCGCTTCGAAATTGACGACACCGGCACCCGCTTCGAATGCGATACGTCGGTTGCCGCCGGAACATACGTGAACGCCGGTGTCGGCTTCGGCCACAGCGAGCGCCGCCGACAAAGCGTCGACAGCGGCTTCATACGGGATGGGACCGTCGGCATCGGCCCACGCGACCAACGACGGTTCATCCAACATGATGAGGGGCCGCACGCCCGGTGCATATCGTTCGAAAAGCGCAATGATCTGACGCACCCAAGCACGAGCGATTGCCACCGCGCTCGCGAAGGCAACGCGAGGTTCGGTACCGCCCTGCATCAGCCCGAACCCCAACGTCAGCGGACCGGTGATCTGGGTTTTGGCCAGTGGCGGCGGCTGATCGAGGCTCTCGAGATGGCGGAGGAACGCCAACAACCCACGGTGGCGCACCGGGTCGATCTGGACGGGATGTTTCGTCAGATCAGGTAGATGCGCAGCGCGCAGCAATCCACCCTCGACATCGACGATGCCGTCGACGCCAACAAGCCACTGGCGGACCATGGTCGCGTCGCGATGTGAATAGGGCATCTGCGGGGCAAACGGCAGCTGCGGGACATGCTCGAAGGAGAAGGCCACGGCGCCCGCCGGGTCGACATGAGGCAAACTGCCGATACCGGTCGCCATGCCAGGACGCAACCCCAAGCGACGATTGCTTGGCGACAACGCGGCCGAGGCGGGTGACTTGGTCATGCGCTCGTAGTATACGAACGGCCGCACGGGCTCCCTCGATCGTATCCTCAGTCCGTTTCACACCCCAAAGAACGCGGTTTGTGGTGGATTGTGCGGGCGGCATCTGCTACGCAGGAAGGCTTCGATATGACAACGATCTGGGTCCTCCGAGTGTGTTGGGCGCTCCTTGCGCTCACCCTTGGCAGCGCGGTCGCTGAACGTAGCGACAGCTGGGACCAGGCCGCCCAGATCGTTGCCCAGGCCGAGTTTTGGATCCCGTGGGCATGTGGACTCTTCGCCCTGTTGGTGCCACGTCCATGGGGCATCGTCGTTACCCGCCTCGGCGCCGCGACAGGTTTGTTCGCCACCGCCCTCATCGCTCCTGGAATCGACACGCCTCTGGCGTTGATCACACTGGTTCATACAGGGGTGGTGCTCGGTATCTCGCTGATGCCCGCAGTCTCGATGGCTTTTGTCAACGTGGCAGCGTACGGCGATGAGCTCCGGGTGATGTTGAGGACGCCGGTCGCCGTCGCGGCGTTTCCGGTTCCGCTAGCGACGCTTCTGTGCGCCGCCGGTTTCCTCGCAGGTCCTCTACTCATCGCTCATGGCCACACCATTGCAGGGATTGTGGTGACCGTCATTGCCTGGGGTCTGCTCTACATCACGGCCAAAGCAATGTACGCGCTCACCCAACGCTGGATCGTCATGGTGCCAGCGGGCGTCCTGTACCGCGATCTATGGACCGTCACCGACCCGGTGCTGATGGAGCGAGCCAATATCGTCTCCGCAGGGCTCTGGACGCCTGACCCGAAATCCCCCGAACTCACCCGCGACGCAACCTTCGACGGACGAGGCGGACATGCTGGAGGTGTCATCCTGCTCGAACTGGCCACTCCGCTGCCCTTCATGCGGCGCAGCCGCGGCGAGGCCGAGCGAGTCGACGCTGACCACCTCTTAGTTGCCGTCAGCCAGCCGGGCGAAACCTTGAGGATCCTCCAACACGGAAAGATTGCAATCCGTCCGTAAGCAGGGCGCCCAAGGAATGACGCGCCGTCGGTCGCCTTACGGACGGTAGAGACATGCCCCCACGGTGATCCCGCTACCCGCCGCGACCACGAGCGCTGTGTCGGCGCGAAGCAGGCGACCTTTCGCCACAGCCGATTCGAGTGCGACGAGCGGCGCTGCGGTGTGGGCACCGTGACTCGATTCGTCCAGGTGATTGATGCGGTCCCACGCCAAACCCATGCGTTGCCCAACGGCATCTGCCACGCGGGGGTCGGGATGCGCGGCGATCAACAGATCGACATCGGCAGCGGTAAGACCCTGAGCGCTGAGATAGTCCATTGCGGTCTGATATGCGCATTCGATCGACTGCTCGACGTACCCGGGTATCTCGGTCACCGTGATCACGTTTTTACCGCTCGGCACCAACGGCGGCGTCGGAACGGCGTGTTTCGACCACTCCAGACGCGCTTCAAAGAGCGGTTCGAACTCGCTAAAGGTGCGAAAAATGAACTCGCCAAAGCCAGCTTCTGAGTCGTCCCAGCCGAGCACGGCAGCGCCTGCCATATTGGTGAACTCAATGTTCTTGTTGAACATCGGGTCCGGATCTGAATCTCCGGCGACGACCAACCCCACGTCGATCGCTCCCGTTTCGAGGAAGCCGCTGACGACGGCGATGGAGTTCAGAGCGCCAACAGCGCCGTTCGCGAGGTCGAAAGAGAATGCACCCGAGCCGTTTAACGGCAGGTTTCCGAGCGCGATGCCAAGGTCTTCTTGGATGAGCGCGGCCATGGCAGGTTCGCCCAGATTGTCATCGCGATACAGCCCCGCGTTCACCAACAGCCCAACGTCGGATGGACCACGCCCCGCGCGTTCGAGAGCGGCTTGTCCCGCCTTCACCGACAGTTTGAGCGCGCCCTCGGTGCGGAGCCGGTTCTTGGCTTTGACGCTCGCCACACCCTCAATGATCGTTGCCATACAAATCCACCAACTCATCGACTCGAAAAACGAAATACCCCAGCTCAAAGCCGGATGCCTGGGCGATCATCATCACCGATTCGCCCTCCTTGAAGCGTCGCTCGGACAAGTGTTTGTGCAACGCGACAAAGTGTGACGTCGAGGAAGTGTTCCCGAACTCCGCCAGGTTGTCGACGTAATTGGCGGGCTCTTGGCCCTGCTCCTTGACCACCTTCAGATAACCCGCACGGATCGCGCGGCTCGAGGTTTGGTGTGGGATCACCCAATCGACTTCGGAGAGTTCGAGCTGAGCGTCGTCGAGCGCTTCGTTCAGAAGAGAAGCGGTCGCGGCGATGCCGTGCTTGTGGAGCTGGCGCGCCTTGGTGAACATACGGTGACCCGGACCCCACTTGTTCGGGTATGCGAGGCAGAGCCGGGAATGTGCGGCGAGCGTGGTGATACCGGCGCTGAAGAGACCATCTTGGTCCTCGGAGCGCTCCAGGATGACCGCTGCGCCCGAGTCGCCGATCGTCAACGACGCGAGTTCTCGGCTGAGCACGTGGCGAACATGTTGCGACGCGTTGTCGGAAAGGCCGCTGATGTGCTCACCGCTGACGACAAGCCCCCGTCTGACGATGCCTCGACGGATCATGTTGTTCATCAAGAACACGCCGGTCAACATCCCCGCGCACGCGTTCTGAACGTCGAAATTCAGAGCGTTCGCAGCGCCTATCGCCTGCTTCAAGCTGAGGCTGAGCGCAGGTTCGAACCGCTGGGAGAAACGCCGGCCCTTGTACCGAGTGATCGAGCAGTTGATGACACAGTCGATCTCATGACCTTGTAGATCGGCTCGCTTCATCGCGTCGCGAGCCGCCTTCACCGACAACACGAAGCTGTCCTCACCTGGGCTGACCACCCGGCGTTCGTGGATACCGGTCAATTTGGCGAGCTTGACACCCGTTTTGTGCCGGGTGGCGTTCATTACCTCATCGGTGGTCCGGCGGGTCTCCGGAAGCGCGATACCGGTACTGCGCAGTCGAACGCCAAAGAGGTCGTCTCCACGACGATCGGTCCGACGAGATGCATCCGACGTAAGCCACGTCGGGGAGGCAGCTGCTGAAGGCATGTTGAGTCCCCTAACATCCTGAGATGCAGCAATACGGCTCTTCGCCGTGGTCCACCACCAAAGCACTCATCCTGTGGGGGTATCAGGGTTGAATGGGGTGTCACGGAAACGAAGTGCGTGCATGCTAGCGGCCGTTCGTACCAGTGCGCACGAAACCGTCGTGCTGTCACATGGAGCGCGCCGAGAGCAGGTGTGTGCGGTGGAAGCTTCAGGTGGATATCACCGGGAATACCGTTGCACCTCAATGTCGGTCGGCAAACCTCAGACAGGTGTCGCCGCGACCCGAGCGACCAGCGATCGAACCTCTGGAGCGAACGCATCTGGGCGCTCAATCGGCGGGTAGTGACCACAGTCCTCGATGACCTTGAGGGTGGCGCCGGGGACCGCCGCCATCAGGCGCGCTGCGTCATCGGCTGGCGTCGCCTTATCCTGGCGACCCCACACGATGTGAGTGGGGGCCGCTATCTCGCTCAGCCTCGCTTCGGAGATCCCCCAGTCGATCTGGTTGGCCTGCCGCCACATCGTCCAGTAGCTGTCGGGATGCGAAAACTCGTCGTACAGATGATCGATTCGTGCGGGTGGACACCGGTCTGGCTGCGCGTACTGCTCGCGATAGGAACGGGCGAGCAGCGTTTTGGTGACGATCGGACGCAAGAAACGTCCGGCTCCGGAGGCGAGTAAGCGGGCTGGGGGCGGCAGCTTGAAGCCGGCAAAGGCATTGGTACCGGTCGGCATCAAACCCGCCACCCGGTCGGGGTAGTGGATCGCCGCGTAGATCGACAAGATCCCCCCATAGGAACACCCCAACCAGATAGCCCGATCGATGCTCAGCGAATCGAGTACGGCGATCACCGCTGCGGTCTGGGTGGGTACCGAATAGTCCCCACGGGGCTTACCGGAACGACCATGACCCCGCAGATCGGGGACGATGCAACGAACCTCTGGAGCGATCCGGCTGACCAGACCTTCAAACAGCCGACCATCTCCGGGTTCGGGGTGAAGTGCGATGACCACCGGCCCATCGTCGGGCCCGACGTCGCGCACGAACACTCGGGCATCACCCAGATTCGGCATATAGGTGAGGTCTCGGATCATCTGCACCCCGATGCATTGAGAACCGTGACGGCGGGCAGCGGTGGCTCCGCATTTAGCTGGCCACATTCCCGCCTAAACTCCCCAACGCTTATCGCGTTGTGTACACATGCCGGGAATCCGGGAGAGCCTCTCAACCTTCCCACAAGGTGGCCCCCACCTCTCCCGCCAGGACAACGCCCGCGAATGGCTCGGGTACAAACCGACAACACACACGCATGTAGAAGCCTGCGGCACGGGGACACAGCATCGACTCAAAGCGCTCAGGAACAGGGTGCGATGGGGGTCCAGGGTCGTCCATGAGAAAGAAATCGAGGTTCACCATGTCACCAGTCCTGCTCATCACGGGCGCATCCACAGGGATCGGACGCGACGCAGCCGTGCGGCTCGCCAGCGCCGGGTTTGACGTCTTTGCGGGGGTCCGAACCGACGAGGATGCGCTGTCGGTCAAGAGAGATGGACTCACTCCTGTGATGGTCGACGTCACCGATGACGAGCAGCTCGAAGCCGCCGTCGCGACGGTCGCAAAGGCCGGCGGCGGAAACATCGATGCGCTCGTCAACAATGCCGGCGTCGCGGTGCCCCATCCGATCGAAACGTTGACGGTCGATGACCTCTCCCATCAGCTCAACGTGAACGTTCTGGGGACGCACCGGGTAACCCGCGCTTGTCTGCCCCACATCATCGAAGCCGAGGGGCGAATCATCATGGTCGGTTCCGCGTCGGGCAGGGTTGCTCCACCCTTCATGGGCGCCTACGTCACCAGCAAGTTCGCCCTCGAAGGGTACACAGACACGCTTCGCCGCGAGGTTGAAGAGTTCGGGGTCAAGGTCTGCCTCGTCGAACCCGGACAGGTCAAAACACCGATTTGGTCCAAGTCGACGATCAACGCCAACACCATCCCTGACCTGCCCGTACGCTATCAAGAGCGCGCCAAGAAGATGCTCGTTGCCAGCCGCATCGCTGCGAAGAAGGGCATTGAGCCATCGCAGGTCTCAGATGCCATCGAGCACGCGGCAACCGCCGGGTCGCCAAACGCCCGTTATGGCATGCCGTTCCAGGCTCGGGTGGTATCGCGATTCTTCCCCGTGCTTCCCGAATGGATTGCAGACAAACTCGTACTGCGCGAGATCGACCGCCTCCGCACCGACAAAGTCGACGCCGAATTAAGCCAACACGGCGAGCTCACCGACGACTCACCGCCCGACGTGGACTGAGAGCACGCCTTGGTCTCCGGCCCGCCACCAGACACACCTGCCAGCGTTTGGCGGGTGGTCAGCGAGCAACGATGCCGCCTCCAAGACACTCGTCCCCGTCGTAGATGGCCACGACCTGACCGGGAGCGACCCGCTGGGTTGGTGACTCGAAGTGGACGGTCGAGCCGTCGAGAGTGGCCGCATGTGCCGTGCCATGGGCTTGGCACTGTGCGGTGATCGTCCGACCCGTCGGGCGCGCAGCAGTGAATGTCAGGTCGCGCAGTTCTACCGAATCGACCAAGAGGTCGGATTCGGTGCCCAGCACCACCTTGCCTTCATCTGGTCGGATATCGATGACGTAGCGGCGACCCTCCGCAGCGATACCCAGGCCTCGCCGCTGGCCAATGGTGACCATTTCGAGCGCCTGGTGATGTCCGAGCACGGAGCCATCGGTGCTTTCGATCACACCCGGCGTCATCGGTATCCGCTCCCCCAGGAAATCAGCGCGGCGTCCGCGCTGGATGAAGCAGACATCCATGCTCTCAGGCTTTGCTGCGGTACGGAGACCGAGTCGAGCGGCCTCGTCATACACCTCGGCTTTGGTCAGCCCTTCCATCGGCAGCCACGTCTGAGCCAGTTCGCGCTGGGTCAGCATGTAGAGCACGTAGCTCTGGTCTTTCGCCGGATCGGTGCCGCGGAGCAGGCGGAACACACCCCCATCAGAGCTGATCCGGGCGTGGTGTCCGGTCGCGAGCCGCTCAAACCCCATCTGTTGGGCTCGCTCGAATAGACGAGCAAACTTGATATGCCGATTGCATTCCACGCAAGGATTCGGCGTCTGACCGACCCGGTGCGCCGCGACGTACGGTTCGACGACGTGGGTGTCAAAGTCGTCTGCGAAGTTGAAGACGTAATGCGGGATATCGAGCTGTGCTGCGACCCGCCGAGCGTCTTCAACGTCGCTGACCGAACAGCAGCCTGAATCAGAGTCGCCACCCCACAGCTTTAAGGTCACGCCGGTCACCTCATGGCCGTCGGCGACGAGACGCGCCGCGGCCACCGAACTGTCGACCCCACCGCTCATGGCGACCAGGACTCTCATCGGTTGTCGATTGCAGGTGGCTGAGTGGTCATCGACCAGGTCCTCGGTTGTTGCGTGTCGTCGCTGGTGCGAGCGGCGCGGGAGGGCGTTGCGTGCGGTACGGACTCGTCACGTTGAACCAACCGGGCCAAGCTCGCCAAGCTGATCGGTCGCTGTCGTCGGCTCGACGGGGCTCGTCGCTCGATGGATCTCCTGGGTCGACCGTCGTGGGCCAAGCGTTGGTTTAGGCCGCCGCGCCCAGTCCCCCAAGTTGGGAGATCACGGCATCGAGTGCCGAAACCGCTCCGTCGATATCGGCGAACGAAGTGTCCCAGCCTAACGAGAGTCTGATGGATTCGTTGGCCTGTTCGGCGCCAAAGCCCATCGCCATCAAGACATGGGACGGTTCCATCGCACCCGACTGACATGAGCTCCCCGCAGCGGCGCAGACCCCTACATGATCCAACATCGCCAAAACGGTTTCGGCCTGCAGCGACGGAAGTCGCAGATGGATGATCCCGGGTACGGTCTCTTCGGGTTCGGTGTTCCACATGACCGCTGGCCAGAGGCGCTCGATCTGACGGCGAAATTCCAGGGCTAGCGCGGCGATCCGGACAGCCTCGTCGGCACGCCGCTCGAGCGTCTCCTCAAGAGCGGCGACCATGGCGACGACGCCCGCTACATTGTGCGTTCCTGAACGAGCGCCCCATTCCTGTCCCCCACCGACGATCAAGGGGCGGAGCCGTCGGGGGTCGTGGGCGATGAGAGCACCAACGCCCTGGGGACCACCAAACTTGTGTCCACTGATAGCAACCGAATCGGCTGTCTCGACGATCGGAGCCAGATCGTTCCACGGCGCCGCCTGTACAGCGTCGATGTGCAGCGCCGCTCGTGGCGCCATGCGGCGCACGATCTCCCCGACCGCGGACGTCGGTTGGACGACGCCTGTTTCGTTGTTGACCGCCATCACCGACACCAACCCGACCTCTCCATCAGCGCCGAGGCGTCTACACATATCGTCGAGGTCGACGTGCCCGCTCGACTTCAACGCAATCCGTTCAGCCCGTGTCGCCGTGGAACGCTCGACTCCCACCGCCCGCGATCGCGAGGCCCCGTCCAGACGCGCCCATTCAGAGATGGCGAGATCCGCGCTCGACATCACCGCCTTATGCTCGCCAGCGGACACCAGAATCCGTTTGCCCTCAGCCCATGCCCTGGCCGTTCCGAGGATCGCCAGATTGTCCGCTTCGCTTCCACCGCCGGTAAAGATGACCTGATCGGGCCGAGCGCCGACCCGCTCGGCCAGCACCTCCCGCGCCTCTTCGAGCGCATACTTCGCCAACCGCGCGGCGCCGTGTTGACCCGAGGGGTTTCCGGGGGCGAGCGCGTGCGAGCGTTCGAGGGCGCGACGGGCTCCATCGCGCAGCGTCGTCGTCGCCGCATGGTCGAGATAGATCACCCGGTTAGCCTCGCGGCAATGCTCCTTGGGATGCCAACGCATTGGTCCGAACCGGCGTCGCGGACGGAAAGACCCGAGGGACGCTGCGCCCACAGTGTGGGCAGTCGCGTTCATCGATGTGAGCAAACAGACCGGTTTCCAGCCACATCAACGCTGTTCCGTGCCATGCCAACGATGTCCACATGAGCGCTGACGCTTTGGCACCACCCGAGATTGAGTACACCCATTCAAGGTCGGGGTAGGTGTGAAAACCATGCTCAGCGTCGCATTCGGCCCACAGCGCCCGAGACCCTTTTGGTGACCACATCGCTAAGACGTCGACCTGGTTGTGTGACACCGCGTACGCAAGGTTGGCGAGGGTCGCACGCGCATCGGCTCCTAAGACGGTTCCCAGAACGACGACTCGCCGCAGTTCGGGTAACCGCAAACCCGCATTGACCAGCCTGGTCAGCACCTCATAGACGGTGCGCGCTGGCCCCGCGACCACCGACGGCGCCGCTGCACTAATCAGGTCGAGGTTCATCTCGGTCGACAAGGTCAGCGACGAGATCCCCGAATGCAGCGCACCACAGCTGAGCTGGAGGTACGCCAACGTCGGGTCCGGTGATGTCAGGTTCAACAACACGTCGTCGCGGGTCAGACCAGCCACCGCCAATGCTCGTTCACCGGCGGTGGCTAGTCGATCCACATCTTGTTGTGATGAGCCGATCGGTAGTCCGCCCGCTATCACCCACTGCACCGGTTTGTAGGAGGGGTCGATGACGTCCCTGTTGAAGGCCCCACCCCTGCCACGCACACGTGCCCAGACCGCCTGGCGAAGCAGCCTGCGATCACCAAACTGCGCAATGGTGTCCTCATCAGGTCGGAGCACAAAGCTCCACGGCTGGCTTTGAACGATCCCGAGGGTTGTCGGGGCGAGCTGACCAAAGTCGGCCACCTCACGAAACGTGTCCGGTTCGATCCCGGCGCTGTCGAGCAACTGCCGGTAGTAGTGCGAATAGGGATAAATGTCGTGACTCAGATAGTCGCGAAGCAGCGACCGTTGAAGCCGCGAACGATCCTTCTGACGGTGGCGATCCCAATGCACAAGGTTCATGCTATTGATCTTCGGCACTTCCGCCCATCTGGTTGACAGTTGTTTTTGAGTCGACACCGCCCTATTTCTGGGTGATTGCCGCCTACTCTCGACGCCGGAGTGGTCGATCTTGTGACGTTTCGCCTCGCTCGGGTGCCCGTCGAGGTTTCGCTGTCACACCCTGTCGGCAAGATATCGACATGGACAAGCAACTCCAACTCATCCCCGACATCGACCAGCAACAAGGGCCAGCACCACGTCTGACCCGCGGCCGGTCAATGTCCACGAGGCCTGACCGGTCCATAGGCGGCGTTCGGCCCGGCGGCGTTCAGCCCGGCGATGCTTCCGAGCGACGCACAACCGCACAAACATCGCTCACCCTGGTCCCGGGCGACCGTGTTGATCGTCATGTCGCCAAGCCAGACGTCGAGGCCGCTCCGCCGGTCGACTTCGCCGAGAATCGCCGTCAGATAGCAATCCTGCGGGCAACGCTCGCTAACGCCCGGCGTCCCGAACCGCTCGACTTCCCCCGAGCTGGTTAGACAGACATCCACACCGTGCGGCGCCTGGTTCCACGGCCGCTTTGTAGGTTCACGTACCCTTTGCGCGAACGCGTTCTATCCGCCTGTGACAGAAACGACCCTCGATGCGGTCGAATGAGGAGCCAACGTGACCGAGCACACACACCCCAACCTGGGCGACTGGGAAGCGGCCGCCAACCGCGAGCTGCGGGGACGCGAACTTTCCGATCTCACTTGGCACACGGCCGAAGGACTCGACATCAAACCGCTCTACACAGCGGAGGACCTGGCGGCACTCGACGACCTCAACACCCTGCCCGGTTTCGGACCGTTCCTGCGTGGGCCGCGGGCGACCATGTATGCCAACCGTCCGTGGACCATCCGCCAATATGCCGGGTTCTCGACTGCAGAAGAATCCAACGCGTTTTATCGCAAGGCGCTCGATGCCGGACAAAGGGCCTCTCGGTCGCCTTCGACCTCGCAACCCACCGTGGTTACGACTCAGACCACCCTCGAGTCGTCGGCGATGTGGGTAAGGCCGGTGTAGCGATCGACTCGGTCGAAGACATGGCGATCTTGTTCGACGGCATCCCACTCGATCAGATGAGCGTGTCGATGACCATGAACGGCGCAGTCATCCCGATCATGGCTGCATACGTCGTCGCCGCAGAACGTCAGGGCGTCACACCCGATCAGCTTGCCGGCACCATCCAGAACGACATCCTCAAAGAATTCATGGTGCGCAACACCTACATCTATCCGCCTGCTGCGTCCATGCGGATCGTCGCCGACATCATCGAATTCACCTCGACGCAGATGCCCCGATTCAACTCGATCTCGATTTCCGGCTACCACATGCAAGAAGCTGGAGCGACCGCCGTCCAAGAACTGGCGTTCACCATCGCCGACGGCCTCGAATACGTTCGTTTTGCGCTCGACCGCGGTCTCGACGTCGACGCCTTTGCTGGGCGACTGTCGTTCTTTTTCGCCATCGGCATGAACTTTTTCATGGAAGTCGCCAAGCTCCGCGCTGCCCGTCTGCTGTGGCACCGAGTAATGAAGCAGTTTGACCCCCAGAAGCCACAATCGATGATGTTGCGCACGCACTGCCAAACCTCAGGGGTCTCCCTCACCGAACAGGACCCGTACAACAACATTGTCCGGACCGCATACGAAGCGATGGCAGCTGTCCTGGGCGGCACCCAGAGTCTCCACACGAACTCCTTCGATGAGGCAATTGCCCTTCCCACCGAATTCTCCGCTCGTATAGCGCGCAACACCCAGCTCATTCTGGCCGAGGAAACCGGGATCCCACACGTGATCGACCCGCTGGCGGGTAGCTACTTCGTCGAGAATCTCACCCACTCCCTCGCCGAAAGCGCGTGGGAACTCATCAGCGAGGTTGAAGCGCTCGGCGGGATGACCAAAGCGGTCGAGTCGGGTATGCCAAAGCTGCGCATCGAAGAAGCTGCGACACACCGCCAGGCCCGCGTCGATCGTGGCGACGACGTCATCGTCGGTGTCAACAAGTACCGACTCGACGACGAGCCCGAGGTCGAAGTCCGAGAGATCGACAACCGCGCGGTACGGCAGGCTCAGATCGAACGCCTGAACAAGCTGAAGGCCGACCGCGACGCCGACGCTGTTGCCGCCGCCCTGAACGCCCTCACCGACGGGGCCCGGGGGACCGGGAATTTGCTGGCTTTGGCAATCGACGCGACCCGTGCTGGCGCGACCATCGGCGAGATCTCTGACGCCATTGAAATCGTGTTCGATCGCCATTCGGCGACCGTACGTTCAGTTTCGGGCGTCTATGGCTCCCACTACGACCAAGATGCCGACTACCAGGCGCTACGCGACGCGGCGGCCGCTTTTGAAACCGAGCACGGCCGTCGTCCGCGCATGCTCGTCGTCAAGCTCGGCCAAGATGGTCATGACCGAGGCGCCAAGGTCATCGCTACCGGTTTTGCCGACCTCGGGTTCGACATCGACGTGGGTCCGCTGTTCCAGACTCCACAAGAGGCGGCCCGTGACGCCATCGAGAACGACGTCCACGTCATCGGCGTGTCGAGTCAAGCCGCCGGACACAAGACGCTGATTCCCGAACTCATCCAAGCGCTCGCAGATGAGGGAGCAAACGACATCGCCGTCGTCTGTGGTGGAGTGATCCCAGCGCAGGACTATGACGAGCTCTACAACGCTGGGGTCGCCGCGGTCTTCGGTCCGGGGACGCGCATCACCGATGCCGCCCAAACCGTTCTGAGCGTGCTCAACAGCTAGGGCACGGCAGAACCTATGTCCCCAGACCAACTCGTCGACGAGCTTGCCGCGGGTATCGCTGCTCAACAGCGGCGGGCATTAGCTCGTGGCATCACCCTGGTCGAGTCGTCGAGGGTGGCCGATCGATCCCGCTCTGATGCCCTGGTCGAACGCTTGTCAACACATGAGCCGCGTGCGTTACGGATCGGGATCTCGGGCACGCCAGGCGTGGGCAAGTCGACGTTTATCGAGGCGTTCGGCATGGACCGGATCGAACAAGGTCAGAGCTTGGCGGTCCTCGCCGTGGACCCATCAAGCCAGATCTCGGGCGGTTCAATCCTCGGCGACAAAACACGCATGGAGCGCCTCGCACGCAATGACGCCGCGTTCATCCGTCCGTCGCCATCGGGTGGCAACTTGGGTGGTGTCGCGCGGCGGACCCGCGAGGCCATCACCCTGTGCGAGGCTGCGGGGTTTGATTCGATCATCATCGAAACGGTCGGCGTCGGACAGTCCGAGGTAGCGGTCGAAGCAATGGTCGACCTCTTCATCTTGCTGCTCGCTCCTGGGGGAGGTGACGATCTCCAAGGCATCAAGCGCGGCGTCATGGAACTCGCCGACATCATCGTCATCAATAAGGCCGACGGCGAGATGGCTCGTCAGGCGCAGACCACCGCATCGGACTACGCCCACGCACTGTCGCTCATGCGCCCGAAGCGTTCTTGGTGGACGCCGCAAGTCGTCACGTCCTCAGCTCGCGACGCTTCGATCGCCAATGTCATCGAACAGGTCGAACGGTTTCGCGTCCTCGGAACGGACAACGGTGAAATCCAACGATCGCGAAGCGAGCAAGCCAAAGAATGGTTCGCCAGCGAGCTTGCTCTCGGATGGCACGACCTCGTCCGATCAGATGTCGAACTCGCTCGATCCATCGCCGAACTCGAACGGCGCGTGACGTCAGGCGAACGAACACCGAGCTCAGCAGCTCGCGAAGTTCTCCAACAACTCACGAGTCGCCAACCGACATAACCCAAATATCCCACTATTGCGTTTCAATGCATTTCATGCTACGTTGCCCAGATCGCACTTCGGATAGTGCCAACGCAGATTCGGCGCAGCCAATGCGCGCCGTCACCTCTCTGGAGGCAACATGCCAGCCGCCCTCATCGTCCGCCTGTGGGATGACCCCGTCGTCACCCAACACGGCTACGACCCCCGATCCACCTACGCCGAGCAGTTTTGGCTCCCGACCTTAGGACCGAGCTCACTGCTGTTGCTCCGGCACTTGTCAACGCAGTTCGACGCCAGTCGAGGTGCAGAACTGAACATCCCGATTGCAGCGACGGCACAGGCCCTAGGGCTCGGGCCGCGCGAAGGCAAAAACTCACCGTTGATGCGTAGCTTTTCGCGCCTGGCGCAGTTCGACCTGGCTCATAACCATCCCGACACCGACATCTGGTCGGTACGACCCAAGGTCCCCCCGGTTACGCAGCGCCACATACGTCGTCTGCCCGAACCTTCGTTGAGCGCATTAGACGCATGGAATGCTCAGCCAAGCCGTCTGAATGCTGACGACGATCGAATCCGTCGAGCTCGGCGCACCGCATTCATCCTCATCGAGAACGGCGAACTCTCTGATCACGTCGAACGCATTTTGCTCGGACAAGGTTTTCCGCCAAGCGCATGTCGTCCAGCCGTCGAATGGGCGGCCCAACGCCACCGTCTCGCTCTAGCCGCCGAGAGCTCGGCCCTTCTCGCCAGGGCGGATCAGCCCACGGATCCAGACCTGGTGCAGCCACCGGTCGAGACCAAAGTCCTCGTCTCGGTGGGAGCGGGTGGCCCGTCGCCCGACAGCGACATCGACTTCGGCGGGACCCCCACACCTGACCCAAGCGCCGATGAGGCTCCAGCGGTCAACGGTCCCAGCCAAGACACCGCACCGTCCCTAGGCATACCGGCGACCCGCCCGGCACCCCTGGGTCTGAGACCTGAACTGCGTGATCGCCGTCGGCCGCCTCGGATTCCGCCGCCACCGACCAGGCGACGCGCTCCGCAGTAGGACGCCCCTACACCGGACGCGACTGGGCTGGCGATCACCAGCCCTGCGCCGATGATCCGGTCAGCCATCACCACGCGGGCTCCACCAGGGCAGGCGACCTCGGTGGGTGCTGTTAACGTCGATGCGCGGCTCGGTGGTCCGGCGCTCCAGCCGCAAGGACGAGATTTCGTCACTCCTCGGCCCCGTTTGACGGAACTGAGGACGCAGCGAGGAGTGATGCCGGGAGGCCGAGACGTGCGTCACGCGTTTGACACCAGCCACCTAACCTCTGGTCATGATCAACGATCCTGCAGAGCCCAACAGCCCAGAGCCCAACAGCCCAGAGCCCAACCGCCCAGAGCCGGACGCAAACCCATCGCGATCCAACGTGCTCGGGGCTGCCGATGAGGGCTTTGTTCGGCGGGTGGCGCAGCTGATCCGCGACGCACATCATGTCGTGGTGTTGACCGGTGCCGGACTCTCAACGGAGTCGGGGATTCGTGACTTTCGAGGTCCAGACGGCGTCTGGACCAAGGATCCAGACGCCGAGAAGTATTCAGACATCCGCTACTACGCCGCCGATCCCGAGATCCGCAAGAAGGCGTGGCGGCATCGATACGACGGCACCTTCACTTCCGCCCAACCAAACACCGGTCACCGGGCACTTTCCCGGCTCGCCACAGCGGGACACCTGGCCACGCTCATCACACAGAACATCGATGGCCTCCACCAAGCCGCGGGTTACCCGGCCGCCAACATCGTCGAGATTCATGGGACCGTGCAGAGATTTACCTGCTTGAGCTGCGGAAACGGCGGACCGATACAGCGGGTGATCGACCGTCTGGACTCAGGTGAAGACGACCCGCCGTGCCTGCGGTGCGGCGGCATCCTCAAATCGGCCACGATTTCGTTTGGTCAGTCGCTCAATGCCGAGGACTTGGAGCGTTCGCATCGAGCCGCTCAACGATGCGACCTCTTCCTCGCACTGGGCACGTCACTGACCGTCTACCCGGTGGCGGCCCTCCCCGAGATCGCGGTGCGTAGCGGAGCAAAGTTGGTGGTCGCCAACGGTGAGCGCACCGCTTACGACTCGGCAGCAGATGAGGTCAGCCATGCGCGGCTCGGACCGCTCCTGAGCGCCATTGCTTCGGCCGTGCTCGGCGATGCTGACGGGGTTTCCCATGGACGGGAAGAATTGTCCGTACGCCCGGGTTCATAAAATCCGACCAAATCGGTAAGCTTTTGAACGTACGTCCAGTTCATCCCAGACCTACGTCACGTCCGATCCAGCAGCGACCGACGCAGAAGAGAGTTACAAGATGCCTTCCTTTCGTGACCTACTAAAGGAAACTAAGAGCCAGATCGTCGAGATCAGCCCCGACGACGCCCAGGAGCGACTTGGTTCCGCCTTGTTTCTCGACGTGCGCGAACCCGATGAGTATGAGCAAGGTGCACTGCCCGACGCTCTCCACATCGCTCGCGGAGTCCTCGAGACCCAAGTCGAGAACAAGATCCCCAACAAGGCCGAACCTATCGTCGTGTACTGCGCTGGCGGAGCTCGATCGGCGTTCGCGGCCCAATCGCTGCAAATGCTCGGATATGAAGATGTCACCTCGATGGAAGGTGGCTTTGGCAAGTGGAAGAACGAAGGGCGTCCGTGGAAAATCCCACAAACCCTGTCGGCTGAACAGCGCAACCGCTACCACCGACACCTTCTGCTGCCCGAAGTTGGCGAGAAAGGTCAACTCAAACTGCTCGACTCAAAGGTGTTGCTACTCGGAGCGGGCGGCCTGGGGTCACCAGCCGGGCTCTATCTCGCCGCAGCAGGTGTGGGCACGCTCGGTATCGTCGATATGGACGTCGTCGACGAGTCCAACCTGCAACGACAGGTGCTCCACAACATCGACCGCGTCGGCATGCGCAAGGTTGATTCAGCGAAGCTGACCCTGCAGGGCCTCAACCCAGACCTCGTCGTCGAGACCTATGACACACGCTTAGGCGCGGACAATGTCCTCGACATCATCGACGGCTACGACGTGATCGTCGATGGCACCGACAACTTCCCGACCCGGTACCTCCTCAATGACGCCACGCTGCTCAAACAAATTCCGGTCGTTCACGGTTCGATTTTCCGCTTCGAAGGGCAAGTCACGGTCTTCGACCCGTACCACGGGCCGTGCTACCGATGCATGATTCCAGAACCGCCACCGCCAGAACTCGCTCCCTCATGCGCCGAAGCCGGGGTGCTCGGAGTCCTGCCGGGCATTATCGGCTCGATCCAGGCGCTGGAGACGATCAAGGTGCTGCTCGGTCTGGGCGACCCGTTGATCGGCCGGCTCTTGGCGGTCGACACGCTGGAGCAGAGGTACCAGGTGTTCAACGTGCACCGCGACCCCAACTGCCCGGCCTGCTCAGAAGGGTCCGAGATCGTCATCGCCGAGTACGACGAATTGTGCATGCCACACGTCAAAGAGCCGCCGATCCCCCAGCCTGTCGGCTGATCGAGCAACGATCGTTGCCAGTCCCCTGACCTACTCATAGACAACAAAGAACTGCGGACCCACTCGGTCCGCAGTTCTTTTTGTACCGAAGTCTTTTGTACAGGAGCGTTTGTGTCCGCTGGTCGAACGGTCAGCCAACGTCGTCGACGTGAGAGGGTCAGCGGCTAGGGGCTGACATGCCGGTTGCCCGGTCGTGTATTGCCCGGTCATGCAAGTTGCGCTCGGGCCGCGCCACTCGGGGCGCCCGGCCCTATCCGCAGGACCCCTGAGGGGCGATGCGTTCTTATGCTGACGGAACGTTGCCGGTTAGCGGTGGTCTTCGAACCAGCGTGGTACGGGGATGGAATCGGTCATCTCAAGCGCACCGCTATCGTCATCAGATTCAGATGTCCGATGATCGAGCAGCCACAGAACCGCCCCCAGGACCACGACGATCCCAAGAGCAATGATCAAGTTTGTGACCGAAAGCGCCGCCAACATCGGTAAGTCCTCTCAAGTACCGGTCTTCCACAACACGTCAACTCACTCCAGGGTATCGGCAGACCAGCGGACATGTTGAGCGCGGCGGGGGCGTTTACCGACTTTTCTCGACGAATCACCGTCCCCGACACGTCGCGCTCGATTCGCGAACCCACGTTGACAGGCGCACGGTGAGGCCTCACGACGCCGAGCCACCCCGTAGACCGCATCTCTTAAGGGAACAGTGCTGCTTTGGGCAATCGCGCACAGCAGCACGCGACCTGGTGTGGTTGGCCACGCGGGTGACGTTTCGGCGTTGCTGGACGCTACCGATCCGCTGAGTGAGGCAGTTGTCCCGCGGCGGACCACTCGCTCAGCGCACGCGCCAACGTCCGCACACCAAAACCTGTCCCACCTGCGGAAAGATACCCGCTCGGCTTGTCGACGAAAGCGGGTCCAGCGATGTCGACATGGGTCCAGCAGTGGTCGCCGACGAAGGATGACAAAAACAGTCCAGCGGTGAGGGTGCCACCGTTGCGGTTGGTTCCGATGTTGCGGAGGTCGGCCACCGTCGAATCGAGCAAACTGCGGTACCGAGCTGGCAACGGAGCTGCCAGAAGGCTTCACCCGCTGCGTCCCCCGCTGCAATCAGATCGGCGGCAGCGGATTGTTTGACCTCCATCACACCAGCGATATCGGGTCCGAGCGCAACGATGCAGGCCCCGGTCAAGGTCGCGAGGTCGATGATGAGGTCGGGTTCCCCCTCACTCGCGATCGTCAACGCGTCCGCGAGGATCAGCCTGCCCTCGGCATCGGTGTTGAGCACTTCAACCGTTGCACCCGACCGGGTGCGTAGTACGTCTCCCGGACGGATCGCTCGGCCGCCGGGGAGGTTCTCAGCCATCGGGATAACCCCCGTACCGACAGGTTTGGTGCGACGATCGGGACGATCGCGAGTGCCGCAATGACGGCCGCGGCGCCACCCATATCGCACTTCATCGTCATCATGCCTTCACCGGACTTGAGGGAGAGTCCACCGCTGTCGAAGGTCACTCCTTGCCGACCAAGGTGACCGAACCCACAGGATTTGGTGCCTCGTAGGACGCAATAACGAGTCGTGGTGGACGGCTGGACCCCTGTCCGACGCCGAGGATGCCACCACAACGCTCGGACGCTAGTCGGTGCTCATCCCAGACCTCGACGGCCAAGCCGGCGGATTCCAACAGCTCGCGGGCTGCGTCCGCGAAGACCTCCGGCGGTAGCGACGCGCCATCGGCGTTCACCCAGTCCCGCGCTTGTATCGTCGCTTGACACGCAGCGATTGCGTTGTCGACCGTCCACGAAGACCGGTCGCGGGGTGACTCCTCAGCGCCCCGGTCTGAGACGGGCGTCAGTACCTCGATGGAGGCCAGTTGGGGTGCAGGCTGAGTCGTCAGAGCGCCTTTGAACTCGACAAAGCGATATGAACCCAGCAGGGCGCCTTCGATCGAAGCCACCATCTCGTCCTCGGTGGATGCAATCGCCAGCGCTACCGATGTCCGCTGCTGGCAACGAGCGACCACCGTGGCCGCAGCTCGACGAAGCAGTTCCAGATCGTGTGGTCCACCAGCAGCATCCGCCTGGTCGCCGCCTGGCTGGTCGCCGCCTGGCCGGTCGATCTGCCCGACGTCTGATGCGGAGGTCGGCGCCCCTACCCCGACCAGACAGAGCACAAGGCCATCGCCGATCCCATCGACAAAGCGGACCGCGCCTGGCTTGGGTTTCCATTCGACGTTGCTCACAAACTCCGTAGCCCGCTGTGCCCACCGTTCAGGGATCTGAGCGACCGGGCCCACGAGGGTACCGTCGGGCCCGACGGCGAGGGCCACGACCGGCGACTCCGCACGGGTCAGATCATCGATTTGGTTGACGGTAAGCATTCGGGTTGCTCCTCGGTCGAGCGTTGTGAATGCGCTGACACAAGGCCAAAGGGCGCATAGACAACACATGTCATGTTGCGTACCGGCAGGACAGACCCGTCGAGGCCCGAACCCGGCTCAGGCGATCACCGTAGCGGTACGCGCAGAGTGCAGACACACATCTGTGGCCTCGCCGGTGCACCGCACGGCACTTCACGACCTCAGCGGCGCACCGCACCAGCGGGCCCGACCATGAGGTTCACCGCATGGGGAGGCACCTGTCGGAGCTTCGGCCGCGTTGCTCCCCCACTTCTCGGCCGCGTTGCTGTCCGACTTCTCGACCGCGTCGCTCTCCCACTCGTCGGCCGCGTCGCTGCGTCGGGCGGTAGCCCTGACACACTCACTTGAGGGATCGGATCTGGCAGGTACGGGTGGTCTGCTGTCCAGAATGGGTTCAGCAACCCAAAGGGCCGTACCATTGGGGTTTCCAGCCTTGACTGACGCCCGCCACGCCTGCGACGAAGCGACGTCCCCGGGAAGATATTGGTCGGTATGGCCAACCGGTTCGGTGTGAGTGACGAGGGCACGGGATGAGCCCGTACGAGGAGTTCCGCTTGAACGCATGCACGATCGTTGCTCGTAACTATTTGGCCCATGCGCGGGTGCTCGCTCATTCATTCATGCAGCATCACCCAGAAGGGACCTTCTGGAGCCTGGTGCTCGACCCCGACGACGAACTACGCAACCGGTGGGAGCCATTCGTTCTGATCGAGCCGGACGACATCGGCATCGCCCCCGATGAACTGCGCGTGATGCGGACCATCTATGACGTGATGGAACTCGCGACAGCGGTCAAGCCGTGGCTGCTCGAACGCCTCCTCCAGGAGGGCGACGCGATCTCCTATATCGATCCCGACATACAGGTGTTCGCACCCCTCGACGAACTCGACACCTATGCGGTCGAGACGGGCATCGTGCTCACCCCCCACTGCGTCAGACCGATGCCACGCGACGGTTTGCAACCCGATGAAACCGACATCATGTTCTCTGGGATCTACAACCTGGGATACTGCACCGTCGGACAAAAGGGCCTCGACATGCTGCACTTTTGGCAGCAACGCCTCGCCCGAGAATGCATCGTCGACCTGCCCCGCGCTCGCTTTGTGGACCAGCGCTGGATGGACTGGGTGCCAGGCATTTGGCCCACCCATATCGTCCATGATCCCCAATACAACGTCGCCTACTGGAACGCCGATGGACGCGCCGTCGATTGGCACCTCGACCGCTACACCGTCGACGGCGATCCTCTGAAGTTTTTTCATTTCTCGGGTTACTCACCCGACCGGCCGGGCGTCTACTCCAAGCACTCAGGGACCCGCCCCCGTGTGCGTTTCGACGACAACCCGGGGATCGCTCGCCTCTGCCATGAATACGGTCAACTGCTGTTGGAGAACGGTTACGACACGGTCAAGGCCTACGCCTACCCGTACAACACCTCGGCATCCGGCCTGACGATCGACCGCCCCGCACGTCGCGCCTATCTCGCCGCCGCGACGGGGCGTGAAGATCACGGTCTGGGGCTGCCCGATCCGTGGGACGATCACGATCCCGAGGCATTCGTCTCCTTCTTGAACGAAGAAGAACCGGGCGCTCCCGTGCCCGAACTCACGCGATATCTGGCTTCGCTCTACCGGACTCGGCCCGATATCGAAGCCCACATTCCCTATGGGCTGAGCGGCGGAGTCTCGGACTTCTTGCGGTGGGTCACCGTCGACGGGCCGCAAGGAGCTGCCGTCCCACCCGTGCTCATGCCAGCGTTGAGCCCTCATTCGGTCCCGACCTACGCCCCAGAAGTACTCAAACCGGGCGTCAACTTCACCGGATACGTGCTCGCCGAAAGCGGCACAGGAGAACACGCTCGCCTGCTGATCAAGGCCTTACGCACCACCGATACGGCCTATTCGGTGCTGCCTTACCGCAAGATTTTGAGTCGTCAGCAGGTACCGCTCACCGATCGCGGTCACAAGGAGCCGATCTTCGACATCAACCTGATCTCGGTGAACGCCGACCAGACACCCTCGTTCTTTGCAGATGTCCCACCCGGGTTGACCAAGGATCACTACAACATCGGATTCTGGGCGTGGGAAGTCGACGAGTTCCCCGACGACATGGCACATGCCGCCGACCTCCTCGACGAGGTGTGGGCCAACTCAACCTTCTCCGCCAAAGCGATCGCCGACAAGGTCAAGGTGCCTGTTTTCGCCCTGCCGCTGCCTATCGAAACGCCCGAAGCGCCCGCCTTCACCCGTGACCAGGTCGGCTTCGGGGATGAGTTCACCGTGTTGTTCTGTTTTGACTACTACTCGGTATTCGAGCGCAAGAACCCCATTGGGCTGGTCCAAGCGTTTGTTGCAGCGTTTCCCGAAGCTAACGGTGCCGCAAAACTCGTCATCAAGACCATCAACTCAGACATCGACCCTGCGAATCACGCCCGGCTGCTGGCCGCGTGTGCCGGTCGGGATGACATTGAGATCCGCGACGGCTATGTCGACCACGCCTTCCAACAGGCGTTGATCGCGCACTGCGACTGTTACGTGTCGCTGCACAGAGCTGAAGGGTTTGGCCTGACCCTCGCCGAGGCGATGGCCCGTGCGGTCCCGGTGATCGCGACCGGGTATTCGGGCAACCTCGATTTCATGGACGACGCCAATAGCCTGCTCGTGCCCTACACGCTCGTGCCCGTGCCCTTCGGTGCTGGCCCCTACCCCATCACCGCCGACTGGGCCGAGCCCGACGTCGCCGTGGCCGGAGCGCTCATCAGGCGCGTCTTCGACGAACCGCAACGGGCCAAGGATCGGGCAACGACGGCGCGGGCTCAGATCCTGGCAGAACACGGCATACCCCGCGCGCGCGGCTTTATGTCGCGCCGACTGAGAGAGATTCGCAACATTATGAACAACGCTTCAGGAGCTTCATCGCCCCAGCCTCCAGTGCCTGCGGTTAAGACAGCCGGGGAGTTCATCGCCGAGGCTGGGGCTCTGATCAGCCGCGGTCCCGGCGGCGATGGCGACGCCCGCTTCGGTCAGGTCGGCACCGTGATGAAGTCGGTATCTGGTCGCACGATCCTCCATGAACGCCACCATCAAAACGATGTCGACATGATGCTCGCCCAAGCCGTCCTCGCCAACGAACGTCACGTCGCGGAGGTCAAGGGTGATATTTCGCGTCTCGAAGACCGCATCGAGCACTTGACCGACTGGATTCGTACCCTTCACGCCCGCCTCGACGACGCCGCCGGGCGCAGCGACCTGCCGACGCGCCTCGACGAGATCGAACGCTCCGCCGCCATGCAGCAGCAGTGGTTGAGGGCGACCGAACAAGATCTCGGCGCCGCCGTCCGCCAAGTCCGAGACCGGGTTGACTCGTTGAGCGACCAACAGATCCACATACTCGGTCAACTCGTCAAAAACGACGAATAGGCAATAACGGGCGGTCGATTTACCGAAAAGACATTTCGTCGCAAAGGCAAATCAGGCTCCTCCGACATTGCTATCCTCCGGGTATCTCGCCACAGCACCGGCGTTGGACAGGTCTCAAGCGACTGCGACATCCCGAGATGCCACTCGCGTGAATATTCCTCGCGGCCTCTCCCAATGCTGGTGCAGCGGCACCACGCGCCAGGGGGATCTGACATGAAGCGATTGATCGTTGTGTTGGTGGTGGCACTCGCCGCCCTATCAGCATGCGGGTCGGACAGCGAGAATGCTTCGGGCGATACCGACACCACGGTATCGGGCGACTCCAAAGCGTCTGACGCTCCTGAAACCACCGACGCAGCTTCCAAAGACAAGGCCGATGCCAACGTCGACAGCGACACCACATCGACTGACGCCGACCCAGACGATGCCGACCCAGACGAAGAGGGCGACGCCGATACCGATGGCAACGAGAAGAAATCGGGTACCGACCGAGACGCTCCGTCGGCCGACGAACTCGCGGGATTCGACGACATCGAAACGTGCGCAGGAATGGCGGATTACCTGGTCACCATGGTGGCTGACAACATCGATCGACTGAACAAAATCAACCTCGAAGAAGCCGAAGACCTCAGCGAAGAGGAACTTATCGGAACGCTCGGCCAATTCGACGATACCGGTTTCGATCAGCGCACCGTGAGGCTCCGCTGCGATCAGGCCGAGTTGACCGCAAGGGTGTGCGACGGATTCGCCGACCTCGATGCCCAGACCCGTACCGCCGAGCTCATGCTGGAGTCGCTCGAAGACTCGACATGCACCGCGGGTGGGAGTGTGGATGATGTGGGTGATGACGTGTCCATTGCGGCCCCCGAAGATGTCGAAACCAGCAGTGAATTCTGCGACATCGTGGAGTCCTATGACGCCGATTTGGACAGCAGCGATCCGCAGGAGGTTGCGATCGCCTACAGAGATATCGCTGAACTGGCACCATCGGAGGCCTACACCCAGTTTGACATCGTCGCATCGGCCGCTGAAGCGGTCGCCGACGGGGCGTCCGAGCCACCTGCTGGCATCACCGAACAAATGTTCCAAGACGCTCTGGATTACATCGCCACCGTCATCGAGACCAACTGCAACGTCGACATGACCTAGGCGGCGTTGGACACTCACACGTCGGTGTGCGGATCGGCAGCTTGTACAGCACCGAAAAACCTGCTTCACGGCGCGGGTGGGTAAAGCCGTAGGCTGTCCTTCGATGAGCGACTTTCTTGATGCCCTCAGCCGCCGCGTGTTGATCTTTGACGGCGCGGCGGGAACCAATCTTCAGAATGAACATCTCACGGCGGACGATTTCGGCGGGCCCGATCTCGAGGGCTGCAACGAGATTTTGGTCGAGACGAGACCAGACGTCATCGCAGGGCTGCACCGGTCCTTCTTCGAAGTTGGTTGCGACGCCGTTGAGACGAACACCTTCGGCAGTTTCGCAAGCGTGTTGGCCGAATACGACATTGCCGACAAGGCCTATGACCTGTCGGCGACGGCCGCGCAGCTCGCCCGAGGTGTCGCCGACGAGTTTGCGACTCCCGACCGCAGCCGTTACGTCATCGGCTCAATCGGTCCGGGCACGAAGATGCCATCGCTCGGACATACGACCTTCGCAGCGCTCCGAGACGACTACACCACCCAGATCCGCGGCCTCCTGGACGGCGGTGTCGACGTGTTGTTGGTCGAAACGGTGTACGACCTGCTCCAAGCTAAGGCCGCATTAATCGGTGCGCGCCGGGCGATAAAGGACACCGGCCGCGACGTTCCGCTGATGGTGCAGGTCACGATCGAGACAACGGGGCGCATGTTGATGGGCACCGAGATCGGCGCTGCGCTGACCGCCCTCGAACCAATGAGACCCGACGTCATTGGCATGAACTGTGCAACGGGCCCCGACGAGATGGCCGAACATCTCCGACATCTATCCCAACATGCACGGACGTTCTTGTCCGCCCTACCCAATGCAGGGATGCCGTCAATCGTCGATGGACACACCCATTACGATCTGACACCTGAGGGACTCGCCGACGCACATGAGCGCTTCGTCAGCGACTTCGGCCTCAACATCGTCGGCGGGTGCTGCGGCACGACGCCCGCCCATCTCAAGGCTGTTGTCGACCGCATTGGCGTGCGCCCACCCACGCAGCGATCGCCCGAACATGAGCCGTCGGTCGCGTCGATCTACTCACCGGTGACCCTGCATCAAGACACCAGTATTTTGGTGATCGGCGAACGCTCCAACACCAATGGATCACGTGACTTTCGCGAGGCTTTGCTTGCCGACGACCTCGACACGTGCCTGCAGATCGCCAAGGATCAGGTGAAGGAATCAGCGCACGTGTTGGATGTCTGCGTCGACTATGTCGGGCGCGACGGCACGGTCGATATGGCCAATATCGTCGAACGCTTCGCCACCCAGATCCCGATTCCGTTGGTGCTCGACTCGACCGAACCCGAGGTGATGGAAGCCGGACTGCACCTGATCGGTGGTCGACCGATCCTCAACTCGGCCAACTTGGAAGAGGGCCAAGAGCCCGGAACCCGTTTCGATCGTGTCATGAGCCTCGCTGCCGAATACGGCACGGCGGTCATCTGCTTGGCCATCGACGAGGAGGGCCAGGCCCGCGACGTCGACTGGAAGCTTCGCACGTGCAAGCGAATGTACGACCTGGCCCAAGAACGCTACGGCCTCGAACCGGGCGACCTGATTTTCGACGCACTCACCTTCCCGTTGGGGGCTGGTACAGAAGACCTTCGGGGCGACGCTTTGGCGACGATCGAAGCGATCAAGCGCATCAAGACAGAACTGCCGGGGAGCTTTACGACCCTCGGCGTTTCCAATGTCAGCTTCGGATTGAAGCCTGCAGCCCGCACCGTGTTGAACAGCGTGTTTTTGCACGAATGCATCAAGGCCGGACTCGATTCGGCAATCGTTCATGCCGGACGTGTGTTACCTACTCACAAGATCCCCGAGGATCAGCTCAAGGTGTGCCTCGATCTGATCTATGACCGTCGCGAGCCTGGCTACGACCCGCTGACGACGTTGCTCGAGCTGTTCGATGATGTCGACCTGACCGACGCCGTCAAAGAAGACCGGACCGATTGGACGGTTGAACAGCGGCTGGAAGCACGAATTGTCGACGGGGACCGCGACGGCATTGAAGACGACCTCGACCTAGCGCTCAACGATCACGACGCCCTGTCGATCATCAACGACATTCTGCTCGCTGGGATGAAGACCGTCGGGGTGCTGTTCGCGTCGGGCGATATGCAGCTGCCGTTCGTTCTCCAATCTGCCGAGACGATGAAGACCGCCGTAGGCCATCTCGAACCTCATATGGAGCAAAGCGCTGCAGGAGGTAAAGGCGTCGTCGTCTTGGGCACGGTGAAGGGCGATGTTCACGACATCGGCAAGAACCTGGTCGACATCATTTTGACCAACAACGGCTATACGGTTCACAACCTCGGCATCAAGGTGCCGGTCAACGAGTTCATCGCCAAGACCAAAGAGTTCGATGCCGATGCTGTGGGCATGTCGGGCCTGTTGGTGAAATCGACCCTGATCATGCGCGACAACCTCGAAGAATTCAACCGACAAGGTATGAGTGGGGTCTCGGTGTTACTGGGCGGCGCAGCGCTCAACAGGACCTATGTCGAAGTGGACATGCGCAAGATCTATGAGGGGCGTGTGTTCTACGGCAAGGACGCTTTTGAGGGCCTGTCAGTCATGGAGACGCTGCGGACAGGCGATTTCGATGCCGACTACGGGCGGGCGTTGGGCGGGCGAAAACTGCCAGAGCGCAAGTCTGCACGGCCCGAAGCGACCGAGACGGTTGAGGTGCCTGCGCGTTCGGATGTTTCGGCGACCAACGAAGTATTTGTACCCCCCTTCTTGGGGTCGCGGATCGTCAAAGGAATTGCACTCGACGAGATCGCTGCGTATATCAACGAGACGGCGTTGTTCCGAAACCAGTGGCAGTACCGACCCGAGGGCGGTGAAACGGACGCCCAGTTCAAGGACAGAATCCGCCCCACGCTGCGCGATGTGCTCGGTGAGGCTCAGCGCGAGCACGTGTTGGTGCCAGCGGTGGCTTACGGATATTTCCCAGCCAACGCGGATGGTGATGATCTGGTGATCTGGTCCGATGACGACCGGCGGACGGAGCGACTTCGCTTTAGCTTTCCCCGCCAGCAGAAGGGTCGCTTTTTGTGTATCTCGGACTTCTTCCGGTCCGTCGATTCGGGTGACGCCGACTACGCGGCGTTCCATGTCGTCACACAGGGCCAGAACATCACACCCTATGAGCAGGCTCTCTTTGCAGGTGACGAGTATGCCCGGTACCTCCTGTTTCACGGTGTGGGCGTGGAGATGGCCGAGGCGTTGGCGGAGTATTGGCACCGCCGTATTCGAGAAGAATGGGGATTCGCGCACGAGGATGGCCCGTCGCTGGCCGGTCTCTTTCGACAGCAGTACCGAGGCGGCCGCTACTCGTGGGGATATCCGGCATGCCCAGACCTGGACGATCAGGTCAAGGTCGCCGAGCTCCTCGATGTCGAACGGATTGGGGTGAAGGTCTCAGAAGAGTTCGAGCTGCACCCTGAACAGTCGACGAGCGCGCTGATCTGCCATCACCCCGAGGCCAAATACTTCATCGCGTAACCACCGATCTGGATCCGATCCGCGATCCGACCGCTGACGCCGTCGTCCTCTGCCTCGTCGCACGCTTGCCCGCCCGAAGGCCCCGGGGTGCCATTCATCGATCGATCGCCGTGCGCTGACGACACGATCGCCATGTGCTCTCAACACGGTTTCCATGTGCTGACGACGCAGTCGCCGTGTGATTGTCACACCGGTTTCCTAAAGTGTCGACGCGCCTCCGAATGCGGGGCGACTCAGCTTGGCCCAAGGAGCCGGTAATGAATCCCCAAACTCTCGGACGCGCCCAGGGTGTCGCCACCCAGATCATCGCGAATGTGCAACCTGACCAGATGGACAACGCCACACCCTGCGACGCCTGGACGGTGAGCCAGCTGATCGACCATCTGGTGGGTGCCCAGCATTGGGGGCGAAGCGCTGTGCAAGGAGTGGAGATGACCGAGACCGGTGAGGGATCTGCCGCTGGCGACTTCAACGCCGCGTTCGCGGATGCGGCTAGCGCGTGTTTGGCAGCCTTTAGCGAGGACGGAGCGCTCGGCCGCACGGTCAACCCTGGCTTTGGCGACATGCCTGCCATCGCGATGCTCGGCTTGGTAGCGACCGATACGTTTACCCACGCCTGGGACCTGGCAGTCGCGACGGGTCAAGACGCAGACCTCGATCCCGAGCTTGCGGCGATGCTGTTGATGGGGGCTCGCATGTCGATTCAAGATTCCTTCCGTAGCGAAGAAGGCAGCATTTTTGGTTTCGAGCAGGACGCACCTGACGGTGCGACAAACGCCGACCAACTCGCCGCATTTTTGGGCCGTACGGTCGGCTAGTTCGCTCCTGCATCGCGGGGCACGTTCCTCATCCTGAAAGGTCATCAATGCCGATTTTTGAATCACATGTTCCCGGGTCGCCGTGCTGGGTCGATTTTCAGTCGACCGACGTCGAACGGGCGAGCAAGTTCTATGAAGCCGTCTTCGATTGGCAGGTCGAGCCGAGCTACGACGACGACGGCAACCATGTGTACAACATGTTCAAGCTCAACGGTCATTACGTATGCGGCGGCGGATCAATCCCTCCAGGACACGACGGCCACCCATCGACGTGGAACACCTACATCCGGGTGCTCGATGCGGGCAAGACCGCCCAAGATGTGACCGAAAACGGCGGCACGGTCGTCTTGGCACCCATGCAGGTCATGGACTCGGGCAAGATGGCGGTATTCCTCGACCCCACCGGCGCGGCGTTCTGCGTCTGGGAGCCCCACAAACACCCGGGTTCGGAGATCTGCAACGAGCCCAACACATGGTCATGGAATGAGCACCTGTCCAATGATCCTGAAACGGCGGCAGCGTTTTATGGCCGACTGTTCGGCTGGACCTACGACGACCAGGACATGGGCCCGATCGGGGTCTACCGGGTGATCGAGGGTGGCGATAACGGCGGTTGGGGCGGCTTCATGAACATGCCACCCGAGGTGTCGGGTCTTGTCCCCAATCACTGGGCGGTGTACTTCACCGTGTCAGATACCGATCAGACGGTTGCTCTGGTCAAAGAGAACGGCGGCTCAGTGATGTCTGAGCCCATGGATGTTCCCGGTGTTGGTCGGATCACCGTGCTTGCCGATCCGACGGGAGCGACGTTCTCGACGCTGCAACCCGAATTGCCAACGTAATAAGCCTCTGCGCCGGCGTGACACCGCGGCGTTTTAAGCGTTGACGGTTCGCTGCGCTGCGGACCGTCAACGCTTGTACATCGTGTGGCGACCTCAATTTTGTTCGGCAGGGGCGAGCGGGGTCGGTGGGCGCGATACCTTGCCCACCAGGCTCTTTGCTCGCTACCTCGATGCACAGCGGTGCTGAGACGCTGGCGAGCAGGGTGTGCGGGGCGTTCGCGACGACCCCGCCCATGTGGCAGGTAGGCGAGACCGGCACCGAGGTGGCGACTAGTGGCTTGGCCCAAACTCGAGACGTACGTTCACTTTCACAAGCGGTGGTTCAGCAAAGACAATCTCAAAAAAGATGTCGTGGCCGGGACGGTGCTGGGGGCGCAGAGCGTCCCAGATGCACTCACGTCGGGGCTCATCGCAAACGTCAACCCGACCTATGCGCTCTACGGCAACATGATGGGAATGGCGGGCGCAGCACTTTTCACCGCCTCGCCAACGATGACCGTGGGCGTGACGAGCGCGATGGCAGCGATCATCACCGACGTCCCGGCCATTCAAAACGCGGACAATCCCGGCAAAGCCCTCTTCATGCTGTCGATTTTGACCGGCATCGTGATGATCGCGTTCGGTTTCGCCAAGGCAGGAGCTGCGCTCCGGTTCGTCTCACGCGCCGTTTTGGTGGGTTTTGTCACCGGTGTCGGTCTGAGCATCGCCGTCGGGCAGCTCCCAGATATCACCGGCTACGCAGCGAAAGGCGATACCCATCTCGCGCGACTGTTCGATCTGACGTTGCATTTCTGGAAGATCGATCTGACCACCCTGGCCATCGCTCTGGGGTGTATTGCGCTGACCGTATTGATGCAGCGTATGAAGCTAGGGGCGATCAGCCTCGTCCTGCCCATCATCATCATGTCGGCGTTGAGCACGCTCTTGAAACTCGATATTCAGTATCTGCGCGATGTTGCTGTGGTGCCGTCTCGCCTTCCGACCCCGATGCTCCCCGATTTTGGTGCGATCCCTGACCTCCTAGTGCCAGCTATTTCGCTGGCCTTCGTCGGCGTGATCCAGGGCGCGGCAGTGAGTGCTAGTGCGCCGAACCCCGATGGGACGATCCCTGATGCTTCGGGCGACTTCGTTGGCCAGGGTATCGGCAACATCGTTGCTGGCGTATTTCGTGGGATGCCGGTGGGCGGTTCGATGTCATCGACGTCGATTTTGGTTCAGGGTCACGCCGCGACGCGCATGGCAAAGATCTTCACGGCGATCACGTCGGCGATCGTCATCGTCGCCTTGGGCCGATTTGTCAACAACTCGGCAATGCCAGCGCTGTCCGGATTGTTGATCATCGTTGGGTACCAGACCATCAATCAAAACGATGTACGAGCCGTGTGGCGTTCTGGGATGCCCCAGCGGGTAACGATGGGGTCAACGATTGCGTTGAGCCTGCTGCTTCCACTCCAGTACACGGTCTTGGTCGGCGTCGTGTTGTCGGGTGTGCTCTTTGTCATGCAGCAGTCACAACACCTTTCTGTTCGTCGCCTGATCGCCGATGGTGATGATGTGTTAGAAGTGGCGCCGCCAGCGGTGTTACCGGGCGGCGAAGTCGTCGTTCTCCAGCCTTATGGGAGTCTCTTTTTCGCGACGGCGCCCCTACTCGACCAGGCGCTTCCCGACATCGCTGCAACCTCGGGCGATTCGGTCGTAGTGCTGCGGTTACGCGGGCATGAAAACATCGGGAGCACGTTGTCCAATGCGCTGCATCGGTATGCGCGGCGTCTGAATACCGTTGGTTCAGAACTCATGTTGGTCACCGACTCCGACACGATCAAACACGAACTCGCTGCGAGCAGCATCGGCACGCTCATGAACAGCGACCACATCTTTTCTGGCGATGAGCATGTGGGCAAGACCACTCTCGACGAGCAATCGCTGCCGCCCAAAAGTGGATCGACGATCGCCCGCCGAGCCCGGCCGATCCAGCATCTGACGGCTCCTAACAGGTGAGCGGATAGAGGCTGACTCGGCGGTTGGCTGGTTGCGTCTTGCCCGCCCATGCAGCCTGCGCTGCGGGCCGCTCGGGCCACGGCCCCGCCTCCGCCGGGCCTCCCAGTCCTGACCAAGTGGGGCTGGACAGGCTCACAAGTAAAAACCGTGTCGGTGAGGCCCTCCCGCGATACCGGGACGCTATCGAACCAGGTCGATTGCCGAGAGCAACACGATGACCGCGACGACCGCGATCATCAGGAGGGCCGCCCTCAAGGGGGGGTGTCGCGGTGGGTCGTCGCTGTGTTGTCGCTGCTGTGAGCGAACCTCGGCAAGTGATTGGGGCTCGGGATCGTGGTCGGTTGCCCGTTGGGCCGCTCGATCGTTGGTCGGTCGGCCGGCCTGGCCGCTTCGGTGTTGTGCGTCCATCGGTGACACCAGATCTGTCGAGGTCGGGGTGGCCTCACCGCTCGCCAGGAGTGATCGGCTCTTCAGCGACGCTACCCCTACCGGGTGCCATCGGGCGCGCCGGGGGCGCTTCTGACCGCGGCGATCGCTTCGATTGCCGCGCGCAGGTCCTCGATCCATGCGGCATGGTCGCTCAGGACACGATCGACACACCACTGCAATGCTTCGGATCTGCTGCCGACGACCCCGCCATCGACCAGGGTGTCTAGGGCGGCGCGTTGCTCGAAGGTCAGGCGCGTCATCACCGGGAGCGCCGCCTGGTTGATCGCGTGACGGTGATCAGCGAATTGGAGAGTCCAAGAAACCGTGCGAGACCAACGCTCTTGCGCGACGTGATCGATCTGAGCCCGCTCGACCTTGGTGTAGTCGGCGAAGGCTCGTGCTGCTCTCGATGCCTCCTCAGGGCCGAGTGGTGCGTCGTGGTCGTGGTGGCGGCCTTGACCGGTTTCGTCGTGGAGCGCCGCGCTCGAGTGCTGGTCGTGGTCAACGTGAGAGGTCGACGCACCTGCCGGCAGCGTCGAGCGACAACATGCTGACGAAGGTGATCCCACGATGAGGATTTCGTCCTTATCCACCAGCACACGCGGCGCACGCTGAAACCAATCCGCCGGTATGGCGTCGCATAGCCAACGTTTCACTTCGGTACGACTTGGCGTTTGCCGCTTACCGGCCACGGCGTGACCTCCCCGGGGTTGTCAAGAAAGTTCGGAATACCGCAAGCAGGGGTGGGGTTGATGCGGCCGATTTCACAATTACGCGTAATTCAGATTACGGAACAGTGCCCTGAAGCTACGAGCTGGGGCCGCAAAACGGAGTCACCATGACCACAACTTCTGTCAACAGCCTGCCGGTTGTCCCCCTTCCCGACGGGGTCATCTTTCCGGACATGGTCGTTACGGTGTCTGTCGGTTCTAGTGAAGCAACTCGTGCCCTTGACGAAGCGGTCGATGGACGGGTGCTTCTCGTTCCGCAGGTTTCTGGCCGTTACGCCCAGGTTGGCGTCATTGCCTCAATCGTCGACGACGATCACAACAGCTCCTCAACGGACCAGCGAGTCGTCACGATTCGCGCCGAATCACGAGCCCGTATCGGCGCTGGCCACACGACGATCTCAGACGTCCTATGGGTCGATGCTGAGGTGCTTCCCGAAAGCACACCGACCCCAGAACTCACCGAACAAGCTGAGCTGTATCGCGCAACGGCCACAGCGCTACTCGAGCGAATAGGTGGACGCCGCCTGGCCTCGGCGCTTCGGCCGGTCAGCGAAATGGAAGCCCTCGCCGACTCGGTCGCCTACTGGCCTGAGCTCTCCCACGAACGGCGCGTTCAACTTCTCGAAACCGTCGAGCTGTCCGAACGGTTCACGCTCGCGACCGCCTGGGTGCGCGAAGCGCTCGCCGAATACGAGATGAAGGAAAAGATCAGTCGCGACGTCACCGAAGAGCTGTCCAAGGGCCAACGCGAAGCGATCCTCAGACGCCAACTAGCGGCGATCAAAGCCGAACTCGGCGAACTCGACGGCGATGAGGCCTCCTATGCCGAACGGCTCGAAGCGCTGCGCGCCCACACCGAACATCCCATTCCCGAAACGGTGGACAAGGCCATCCAAAAGGAAATCGATCGCCTCGACCGCAGTGGCAGTGAGTCGATGGAGTCGAGCTGGATTCGTACTTGGCTGGACACCGTCTTAGAGATGCCGTGGAACGACTACACCGACGAACGGCTGAACCTGACCGAGGCACGCGAGATCCTCGACACCGACCACACGGGACTTGATGACGTCAAGGATCGACTGATCGAGCACCTCGCCGTGCGCAAGCTCCGCAGCGACCGAGGCGTACAACAAGGTGAGCGACGGGGCGCGATTCTGGCCCTCGTCGGCCCGCCGGGCGTCGGCAAGACGTCCCTCGGTGAATCGGTTGCTCAGGCTCTGGGACGCTCATTTGTGCGTCTGGCACTGGGCGGCATTCGCGATGAAGCCGAGATTCGTGGGCACCGACGCACCTACGTTGGCGCACGGCCGGGGAGGGTTGTCCGCGCACTGCTTGAAGCTGGCTCGATGAACCCGGTCATCATGTTGGACGAGATCGACAAGGTCTCCTCAGGGTGGCAGGGCGATCCGTCCGCTGCCCTCCTCGAAGTGCTCGACCCGGCCCAGAACCACTCGTTTCGGGACAACTATTTCGAGTTTGAGCTCGACCTGTCCGACGTGTTCTTCATCGCGACAGCGAACGTCCTCGATTCAATTCCTGGACCGCTCCTCGACCGTCTCGAAGTTATCGTCGTCGATGGCTACACCGACGACGAGAAGGCGGCGATCGCACGCGATCATCTGCTGCCCAAGCTGACGGTCCGGAACGGACTCGAGTCGGGCGAGGTACTGATCACACCCGACGCCGTGTCGCGCATCGCTGCCGACTACACGCGCGAAGCCGGGGTGCGACGACTCGAACGTCTCCTCGACAAGGCGTTGAGGCGAGCGGCAAAAGACATCGCGACCGCCGATGAGAACCCCGTTGAGCACGCTTCGGACAGTTCTTCGGCAAGCGATAAGGACCCCGCCCACCAGAGCGACGACACGGTCGCGGCGCGGGTCACGATCGACGTCGACGATCTGGACGAGGTGCTAGGTAAGCCGATCCCGCGGGAAGAAACCCGTGATCGGATCGACCGTCCCGGCATAGCGACCGGACTCGCGGTCACCGGAGCGGGCGGGGATGTGTTGTTTGTCGAAACAGCCCTCATCGACGGTGATGGTGAGGCGGTTCTCACCGGCCAGCTCGGCGACGTGATGAAGGAGTCGGCGACGATCGTGCGCTCGCTCGTATCCTCACAAGCTGAACGACTCGGTGTCGCCTTCCCGACAGGCAAGCGGCTGCACGTCCACTTCCCAGCCGGCGCCATCCCCAAGGATGGACCTTCTGCCGGTGTCACGATGACCACCGCTCTAGTCAGCCTGCTGACGGGACGCAAGGTGCGCTCCGATGTCGCTATGACAGGCGAGGTAGCGCTGGGCGGCAAGGTTCTGCCGATCGGCGGCGTCAAACAAAAGGTGTTGGCGGCCCACCGTGCTGGCATCACCACGGTGCTGCTGCCTCAAGCAAACGGTCGAGACATCGACGACATCCCAGAAGATGTCCGTGATGCGGTTGACATCCGTCTCGTATCCGACGTCAGCCAGGCCCTGGAACTGGCACTCGAGCCCGCGGCGGCTTGAGCTTGCCAGCGGCGCGCTGGTCGATGGGGGCGGTCTTCGCGCTGCCGGGAGGTGGGAGGGACGACCGTTGTCGTCCCTCCCACCTTGTGTGTCCGTGTTGTGTATCCGAACCGCCGGGTCCGGCGATCAGTCCTACACCGGCGTCGAACAGCGAAAGCCGACATGACTCATGCCGGTGTCGATCATCTGGCCTCTTCGAGCAGCCGGACGATATCGCCGGCAGTACTCGTTGGCGCAGAGGAACGATCCACCTTTGATCACCTTGCGAGGAATATCGAACTGGGGTTGAGCGGGGTCAAACGACGCGTCACGATCGGGCCCGCGCGGATCGGATGGCACGCAACAGGCCGGCTTGTCCGCGTGTCCGCGTTCTTCGCTGTACCAATCTTGTGTCCACTCCCAGACGTTGCCGGCCATGTCGAAGAGCCCATAGCCGTTTGCCGGGTAGCTGGCCACTGCAGCGGTCCGCTCAAACCCGTCGGCCGTTTCGTTCTTCCAAGGAAATGATCCCTTGAAATATTTGGCCATGCGACGACCGTCGACGAGTTCGTCGTCTCCCCAGGTGTAGGCGGTCCCGTCGAGCCCTCCCCGGGCTGCATACTCCCACTGGGCCTCGGTTGGCAGTTCGCGGCCTGCCCACTCGGCATATGCGGCAGCGTCTTCATATGCGACGTGCACGACTGGATGATCGCTTCGCGTGCTGACCGAACTGCGCGGCCCTTCTGGACGGGCCAAATACGCGCCGGGGGTCCACGCCCACCACTGTGACAGGTGCGCCAAATTGACCGGCCCCGGGGTCGGAAAAAAGACCAGCGATCCCGGAACCAAATTCTCCATAGGAGCGCCCGGATACTGGGCTGGATCTAGTGGACGCTCCGCGACCGTGACATATCCCGTGTCGCTGACAAAGTCGGCGAACTGATCGTTGGTCACCTGGTGCCGTTCTAGTCGGAACGACGAGACCCTGACCCTATGCTGCGGCGCCTCTTCTGGATAGAAGTCGTCTGATCCCATCGAAAACTCCCCACCGGGAATCGCCACGAGCTCGGTGAGACGTGTGTGAACCATCGCTACTTCTTCCGCCGGGGTGTGGGTCCTCAAGTGAATCGGCCTCTGTTGGGTACCGACCGGGCAGGGTACAGCGCTGGCCCGGGCGTGGGGCGCCCAGGCCAGCATTGCATGACGGTGAGCAGCTGGCTGACCCCACGTCACCGGGGTAGTCATCCAGCCTCTGATTCATGGCCCTGTGTGACGCCGTCGGACTAATGGCTCCCGAGCCCATTCGACAGCTTCTCAACAACCTTGGAAAGCGAAAAGCTGGCCGGCCGTTGACGGATCGGGAAGTCGGTGAATGTGGCAAGCGCCTGCTTGGCTTCGCTCTGAGCGACCTCGACGATGTATTCGTGCGCCATCAACCATTCCCAATACAGATTGGACTGGGAATCGGCTCGCTCGTAGGGATCTGTTCGAAGGTTGAATACCTTGGGAGCACGGAGCTCGGTGAACGGGTTGAGCCACACCAGCATGGTGCCCTCACATCGCTGCTCCATGAACACCACTTTGAAGTTGTTCCAGCGCATTCCGAGAATGTCGCCATCATCGGAGATGTAAAAGAACGTCGTCCTGCCACTGGACTCAGACTCCCCGGTCAGGTGCGGGAGAAGATCGACTCCGTCGAGATAGACCTTGTAGTCACGATCGGCCAAGGTCGCGCCTGCCCGAAGGTCTTCGGCTATGGAGGGCCTGCCAGCGGCGGACAGCAAGGTCGTGAACCAGTCCAAATGGCTCACGATTTCGTTGCTGATGGACCCGGCCGGGATCTGCTGTGGCCAGCGCGCAACGCACGGCACGCGGAATGCACCTTCCCAGTTGGTGTCCTTCTCGCTGCGGAAGGGTGTCGTCGCTGCGTCAGGCCACGCATTCGCGTGCGGCCCATTGTCCGTCGAATAGATCACGATCGTGTCCTCAGCGAGACCCGCCTCGTCCAGATAATCGAGTAGGGACCCAACGTTCTTGTCGTGATCGATCATCGTGTCGTGGTACTTCGACTGCCAGCGTCCTGCCTGACCAACGCTTTCCGGCTTCGTCACGGTGAAGTAGTGCATATGGGTTGTGTTGCACCAGACGAAAAAAGGCTTGTCGTCTTCCACCGCTTGTTTCATGAAGTTTATGGAGCGGTCTACGACGTCATCGTCAAAGTCTTTCAAGATCTCGGTAGTGAGGGGGCCGACATCGTCGACGCGGCCATCGTCAAAGCTGTGGACGATACCGCGAGGATAGAACCCGCGTTCCTTGGCCATCTCGACCGGATAATCGGGAGTCTCGGTCAACTCATTCGCGGGCAGGTGATACAGCACCCCATAAAACTCTTCGAAACCATGCTGAGTCGGAAGATATTTGTCGAGATCGCCAAGATGGTTTTTGCCGAACTGGCCCGTTGCGTAGCCCTGTTCCTTCAGGGCCGCCGCGATGGTTGGGTCTTCGGCGGAGATCCCGACATCGGCCCCTGGCAGGCCCACCTTGGACATCCCCGTCCGCATCACCGACTGCCCGGTAATGAATGCTGCACGCCCAGCTGTGCATGACTGCTCACCGTAGTAATCGGTAAAACGCACGCCTTCTGATGCGATTCGGTCGATATTTGGCGTCTTGTAGCCCATCAGACCATCGCTGTAACACGACAAATTCGAAATGCCGATGTCATCACCCCAGATGACGAGGATGTTTGGTTGCTTGTTACTCAAGGTCGCTCCTTTGATGGTCGCGGGTTGTGGAATCAGAGGCGCTCAAAAACGACATGTGCGCCAGAACCACCCACCTGCCCCGAGCTGGGAAAATCCTGTTCTTTCCCGTGCGGGAAGCAGCATTCCAAGGTATGGGCTACAGCGCAATGGGCAACGTCAAAGTTGTGGCAGCGCCACGCGGCGGGTAGGTGTCCCGGTATGACCGTCTGCGTTTGGACGACGGGCACTCCGCTGCGACGAACCCGATTGCTACGGCGCGATTAGCTGTTGGCTGGAGGATTCTCGGGGGCATCAGCCGATAACTCGAGATATGCCTGAAGTGCGTCGTCGAGCGTCGCGAACATTCGGACTGTCCGGTCATCGCTGAGGCGCCGATAGTGTGTCGCGACGCGCTCGTCCGCACCCGCAATCCAGAACTGCTGACCCTGTCGGCGCATGTCGGCGACGGCGCCGTCGAACTGTTTGATCGCTGTCGAGTCGACGGCCGTCACCGAAACTGCATCCAGAACGACGGCGCGGCAGTCGGGACGGCGAGCCAGCACGGACAGTTGCTCGGTGGCGGCTCGAGCGTTGACGTACACGAGCGGGCCCTCAAAACGCACTGCGTAGAGACCGACTGGCAGATGCCGTGGCACGTCACCCGCGGCCATCTCCTTCCAACGGCCTGACAAGTCCCGGTCGAGAAGTTCGACTGGAGGACGCGAGATGTGTCGCGCTAAGAACACGAACGCGAGAAGCGTCGCGATCAACACACCGGGCATGACGCCGAACGCGATAACGCCGAAGAATGCCGATTGCGCCACGAAGAACTCAGGTTTGGTTTTGCGCCACAGCTCACGCAGGTAGGAAAGGTCGATCATCCCGACCATGGCCCAGATCACCACGGCGGCGAGCACGGGCTGAGCCAGGTACACAAACAACGGGCGCAGGAAGATCGCTGCGGTCAACGCGAGAACCGCTGCCGTGGCGTTCGCGACCCTTGTGCGGGCACCGCTCGTGACCGCGACCGCCGTCTTTGATAGGGCACCGGTCACCGCGAAGCTGCCACCCACGCCCACCGCAACGTTTGCAGCACCAAGACCGAGCAGCTCACGATTGGGGTGGGTCCGTTCGCCGACCTGATCGGACACGATCTGAGAAGCGCCGAGACTTTCGGTAAAGCCGAGTACGACAATCGCCGCTGCTGCCGGCAACAGACCAGACAGCAACGCGCCATCGATCGAAAGGTCCGAACCGAGTCCGCTCAGCAGCGATGCCGGTTCGGCAACCACCGACACCCCATGATCGGCCAGGTGGAACACCGCCACCGCGACGCCGCCAGCGACGAGCGCAACCATCGCTGCTGGTGCTCGGGGAACAAAACGTTTCAGGCCGAACAGCACCGCCAAGGCAGCGACACCCAAAGCGGCCGAGGAACCGTCGATGTCTCCAAGTGAGCTGCCAAGTTCGATGATCCGACGAAAGAATCCGCTGTGTTCAAAGCTCGGGTGACCGAGCAGAGCGGGGATCTGGCCCAGGATCGTGACGATGGAGAGACCCTGGATGAAGCCCTTGAGCGCGGGTGTCGGTACGAGATCGGCGATCCAGCCGAACCTGAAGAGATAGAGCAACAGGTAGAGCGCTCCGACCATCAGCGAAAGGGCGATGACGACGCTGCTCGCTGACGATTCACCGGCGAACGACGCGACGGCCGAGCCGACCAACACCGACACCGCAGCATCAGCGCCGACGACGACCACCTTCGAACCGCCGAAAATTCCGTAGCCGAGCAATGCGAGCGGCACGCCGATGAGACCAACGTTTGGCTCGACGCCAACGATGGACGAATATGCAAGCGCCGTCGGAACCAAGACGGCAAAGACCGCCAATCCCGCGAGCACATTCGTTCTTGGAGACAGCGCACCGGTTGCGCGCGAGGTTAAGTCGCCTACAGACCGCTGTTTGAACGCTGTTTCTTTGCGGGGCGACACCACACCTCCAATGCGTGTTCTCCGGGCATTCCTGGACGGCACGCGACCCGACCTGGGTGTACCGCCACCTCGGACCCCTCAATGGACGACCCAAGCTTCCTCAACGGTCATCCAAGCAGGTAGAGGGGCGGCTCCGACATGCTGGCAAGCCACCGTCGACCAGGACCATACGGCACAAATCGCATGAACGCACTACTTTCCCGATCCTTCGGAATGCCCCGCGCTCACGCCGTAAGCTGACCGGTCCGATGCCCTGCCTTGCGGCGATCGCGCACCCGCGCATCGACCTGGTTGGGGAAAGGACAGTGCCTACATGTTGGGTGACCTCATCCGGCTCCTCCGGATTCATATGCGCAAATACCGTTGGGTGCTCGCCGCGTTGGTGGTGTTCCAACTCGTCGGGACGATCGCATCATTGTTTCTGCCGAGCCTCAATGGCCGCATCATCGATGATGGTGTCGCCAAGGGTGATACGGACTTCATCATCCGCATGGGGGGCATCATGCTGTTGGTGTCGCTCGTCCAAATCACCGCATCGATCGTTGCGACCTGGCTGGCATCGACCGCGTCTGCGGGTATGGCTCAGAGCGTGCGTAAGAACCTCTTCCACAAGGTCGGGTCGTTCAGCTCCCAAGAGGTCGCCCGTTTCGGCGCCCCGACACTGATCTCGCGGACCACCAACGACGTCCAGCAGGTGCAGCTCGTCACCAACATGATGTTGGCGATGACCCTGACCGCCCCGATCATGATGGTCGGCGGAATAGCGATGGCTATTCGTGAAGACGCGGGGCTCAGCTGGCTGGTCGCGGTATCGGTGCCCTTGTTGGCGGTCTCGGTCGGCATGCTGTCACGGAAAATGATTCCCGGTTTCCAGACCATGCAGACATCGGTTGACAAGGTGAACCGGATTCTCCGTGAACAGATCACCGGCATCCGAGTCGTGCGCGCCTTCACCCGCGAGCACGCCGAAGAAAAGCGGTTTTCCCAGGCGAACGAGACCTATACCGATTCGGCGATCACCGTCGGCAACCTGATGGCGATGGCCTTCCCGATCGTCATGTTCATCTTCAACGCATCGACGGTCGCCGTGCTGTGGTTCGGCGCTCGACGGGTCGCTGGCGGGGATATGGAAGTCGGTGCGCTCTCCGCGTTCATGTCCTATCTCATGCAGATTCTGATGTCGGTGATGATGGCGACGTTCATGTCGATGATGGTCCCCCGAGCTGCGGTGTCCGCAACCCGTTTGATGCAGGTGCTCGACACCGAGCCGAGCGTCAAAGAACCCGCTCATCCCATCGCCCTGCCCAAGGGGCCTGCGGCGGTCGCATTCGAGAACGTCACCTTCACCTACCCCGGCGCAGACGACCCTGTGCTCGAAGGAATCAACTTCGTCGCTCGGCCCGGTCAAGTGACCGCCATCATCGGCTCGACCGGTGCGGGAAAAACCACGCTCATCGATCTGGTGCCTCGGCTCTACGACGTCAAAGAGGGGCGAGTCACCGTGGGCGACGTCGACGTACGCGACGCGGACCTCGACGATCTGTGGCGGACGATCGGACTCGTTCCCCAACGTCCGTTCCTGTTTAGCGGAACCATCGAATCGAATCTGCGCTACGGCAAACCTGACGCGACCCCCGATGAACTCTGGGATGCGCTCCGGATCGCGCAGGCCCGACCATTTGTCGAAGCAAAACCTGAGGGTCTGGCGGCGCCGGTATCTCAGGGTGGTTCCAACCTGTCGGGTGGACAACGTCAACGCATGGCTATCGCACGAGCGGTCGTCAGAAGACCAGACATCTACATCTTCGACGACGCATTCTCGGCCCTCGACCTTCAGACAGACGCCAACCTTCGAGCCGCCCTCGAACCGATCACCGCTCAAGCCGTCGTGTTGATCGTGGCACAACGGGTCTCGACCATCGTCGAAGCCGATCAGATCATCGTCCTCGAAGATGGACGGATCGTTGGCAAAGGGAGACACGACGAGCTCTTAGAGACCTGTCCGACCTACGCCGAGATCGTCGCATCTCAGGCCCTGACCGAAACAAAGGCCGCCTGATGAGCAATCCCGAAGTGATGTCAGACGAAGACAAGGCAGCGGCTGAGCGACGCGGACCTGCCAGCCGACCACAACAGGGCCCACCACACATGCGGGTCGGGATGCCGACCGAGAAATCCGCTGACTTTGGCGCCACCGCAAGACGGCTGCTGCGTCGTATGCGCCCCGAGCGCAAGGTGATGTCGGTCGCGCTGTTCTTGACCGTCGTCAGTGTCACCCTGTCAGCGGTCGGCCCGCGCATCATCGGACGTGCGACCGACTACATCTTCGCCGGATTCGTTGGCGCCAAACTGCCTGCCGGCGAAACCGCTGCCCAAGCAGCGAACCAACTCCGCGCCGCGGGCAACAGCGATCTGGCCGATATGGTCGCAAAAATGCCCCACCTCGTCCCTGGACAAGGTATGGACTACAGCGCGATCGGCAACGTGTTGCTCTTGGCGCTCGCGCTCTACGCCGCCGGTTCGCTCTTGGCGTGGATCGCAAACCGCATCATGGTCGGAGCGGTCAACCGAGTCATCTTTCACCTGCGTGAAGAGATCGAAGAGAAGCTCCACCGCCTGCCGCTCCCCTACCTCGATACCCAACCTCGCGGTGAGCTCCTCAGCCGAGCTACCAACGACATCGACAACGTCGCACAATCGCTGCAACAGACGATGAGTCAGCTGTTGACCGCGGTCATCACGGTCATCGCCATGGTCTCGATGATGATGTGGATCTCACCCCTCCTGTCGCTGATCGCCTTGGTCACGATCCCTTCGGCAATGGTGCTGACCGGCCAGATCGGCAAACGCAGCCAGGGGTATTTCATGCGCCAATGGGCCTCGACCGGCGAGGTCAACGCCGTCGTCGAAGAGTCCTTCAGCGGCCACAGTCTGGTCAAGGTCTTCGGGCATCAAGACGAGGCGGACGCCACCTTTGCCGAGGCAAACGACAAGCTCTACCGAGCGAGCCGCTCGGCTCAGTTCGCGAGCGGTGTGATCATGCCCATGATGATGTTCATGGGCAACATCAACTATGTGCTCGTCGCCGTGGTCGGAGGCTGGCGGGTCGCGACGGGTGCGATGACCCTGGGCGCCGTGCAATCCTTCATCATCTACTCCCGGCAGTTCACCCAACCGCTCACGCAGGTCGCGTCGATGGCAAACCTCCTGCAGTCCGGGGTCGCGTCGGCCGAACGCGTCTTCGCCGTACTCGACGCCGAAGAGGAAAGCCCCGAACCGGCACAAGACGGAGCGGACCAGGTGTCGAGGGGTTGCGTCGAATTTGACGACGTCACGTTCTCCTACGTACCTGACCGGCCGCTGATCGAACACCTCAACCTGACGGTCGAACCCGGCGAAATGGTGGCGATCGTCGGTCCGACCGGAGCTGGCAAGACGACGCTGGTCAACTTGATCATGCGTTTCTACGAACTCAACGGCGGCCGCATCCTGCTCGACGGTACCGATATCGCCACGATGTCTCGGCAGGCGTTGCGGAGCCGCAGCGGGATGGTCCTTCAAGACACCTGGCTGTTCGCGGGGACCATTGCGGACAACATCGCCTACGGCAAACCGGGTGCAACGATCGACGAGGTCCACCGAGCTGCCGAAGCGACCTACGTCGACCGCTTTGTGCATTCTCTCCCCCAGGGCTACGACACCGTGCTCGACGATGAGGCGAGCAATATCAGCGCTGGCGAAAAGCAGTTGCTGACCATCGCTCGAGCATTCATCAGCGACCCAGAGTTGCTGATCTTGGATGAGGCGACGAGTTCGGTCGACACGAGGACCGAGCGGCTCGTCCAGGAGGCGACCCAGGCGCTGCGGAGCGACCGGACCTCCTTCGTGATCGCTCACCGGCTGTCAACCATTCGCGACGCCAATCTCATCATCGTCATGGAGAACGGCCAGATCGCTGAACAGGGCACACACGACGAACTCTTGGCTGCAAAGGGCGCGTATTACCGGCTGTATCAAGCGCAGTTCGTTGGAGCGGCGGTCGACCTCGATGGGGCCGCAACCGTCTCCTGACCGGGGTTCGGTCCCGACCTGCGCGCGGCACGCCTGGGCCTGATCACCCCAGACCGAGCGTCGTGACGGCAGACATCGGGACGTGGGGCACGCGTTCTCCCTCGCGTGGGTCTCACCGCGCGACACTGCGTGCAGCGATGCTGGACATCGAGACGCGCGCGTTCTCCCACCGGGGTCACATGTTCACCCCATCGGCGATGTTGACCTCGGTTGCTTTGACCGATGCCCACACCGCAGATCCCGGTACCAGCCCCAGCTCGGTGACCGAGCTCGGCGTCACGTCGACCGCCAAAGCGAGCGGCACGCCGAGCCCCACGCGCACGACCGAGCCCATCTGTTGGATCGACTCGACCGTCGTCGACCAGGTATTTCTTGGGCTGCCTGCCGGCTGGCTGGTATAGAGGGCGATCGCCTCTGCGGGGATGGTGGCGACCACCTGACCGGCCGCGGTGTGGTCCCATGTCAGCAACGTCAGAGGTGATCCGGGAATGGACAACACCCCAGCGTTGGCATCGACGGTCACCCGGTTGGTTCCGGCGAGCGATGCCGCAAAGCGGGTGGTCGGTCGTCTGCGAATGTCATCGGGGGTGCCGCTCTGAGTGATTGCTCCAGCTTCGAGCACAGCGATCTGGTCGGCGAGGACGAACGCGTCACCGGCGTCATGGCTGATGAGCACGGTCGGACCAGAAAAGCTCGACAGCCAGTCGCTGAGCTGGTTTCGGACGTTGAACCGCACGTCTACATCCATCGCGGAGAACGGTTCATCGAGGATCAACAGGCGCGGCTCCGACGCCAGCGCACGTACCAGGGAGACCAGTTGAGCCTGGCCTCCGGAGAGCGATGTGGGACGTCGAGCGGCCAGCTCGGAAAGCCCAAAGGCCTCCATCAGGCTCCAGATGTGGTCTGCCGCCTGCCCCCGAAGCCGCATTGATCGGAGGTCAACCGTGCTGCCTGAAGGTTGCACCTGTTGGGACCGTCGAGGTCGCCATGGGCTCTGAGATCTCCTCGACCGTGCGTCGATACCGAACGCAACGTTCTCCCACACCGACATGTGAGGGAACAACCTCGGTTCTTGAAACGCGACCCCGACATGTCGGTGGCGCGCATCGACGAATGTGGCGGTGGCCGCGTCGTCCAGGAGCGCTCCCTCTAACCCGATGGAGCCCTTCGACACGGGAAGCAACCCGGCGATTGCCTCGACGATCGTCGACTTGCCAGAACCGTTCGATCCGACGAGACCAAGAACGGAACCGGGAGCGACCTCGAAGCCCGCAGTCACCGAGAACAAAGACCGCACGACCATGAAATCGGCGCTGAGCCCCGCTGTCATAGCTGGCCCCACCATCGTTCGCGTAGGGCGATAAGCACCGTGACCGAGACCGCCACCAGCATCAGACTGATGGCGACAGCGCCATCGCGATCGCTGCCGAGGGTCACAAAGACCGCCAAGGGCAATGTTTGTGTGCGCCCCTCCAAATTGCCTGCGAAGGTAACGGTGGCGCCGAACTCACCGAGCGCACGGGCCCAGCACAGCACCACACCTGCCCCGACCGATGGGGCGATCGCTGGCAGGGTGATCCGCCGCAAGATGTATGCCTCCGATGCGCCAAGTGTCGCCGCAGCAGCTTCGGGCCGCCGGTCGAGCGCCCTGAGCGCACCGTAGACGGTGACGACGAGGAACGGCATCGCAACGAACACGTTCGCCAGGACCACACCCCACATCGAATACGGCAACAACAGCCCGGTCGCGTCGTACAGCGGTCCTCCAACCATGCCGCGCCGACCAAATGCCAACAGCAACGCGGTCCCGCCGACGACCGGTGGGAGCACCATGGGCAACACCACCAAAGCCCTCACGATCCGCCGGCCGGGGAAATCGGTTCGGGCGAGGACGAAGGCCAACGGGACACCGAGTACGACGCAGATGAGCGTTGCGGTGATCGAGGCGATCGCCGAGATCCGCAACGCATCAAGCGCGACGGGCGAGGTATAGATCTGGCCGAGCGAGCTCCACGGCGCGTTGCTGGCCAAGGCGATGAGCGGAAGGACAAACAACGAGACGGCCATGACCGCTCCAACCACCAGTACCGATGGCGGCCTCTTCGATGGGATGCGGCGGACGGGAAGATCGTCGTCGCGGAGCCGAGCAGTACCGGCGCTGCTCCCACCCAGACCGGGTGGACCGATATCGGCATCGTGTAACCGCTGATCGTTGGGCGGGTCACTCACGGCAGCACAAACCCTTGATCCAGCAAGATGGCTTGTACCTGCGGGTCTTTCAGCAGCTCGATGAACCCTTGACCTGCGTCCGGATGTGTCGACTGCGCGACCCGCGCTGCGACGTACTCGGTCGTCATCTCGGCGATCTCGGGCAACTCGACCACCTCAACAGCTTCGGACTTGGCGAGGGCGTCTGTCCGATAGACAAACCCCGCATCGAGCTCACCCGAGATGACCTTAGCGAGGAGCGTCCGAACGTCGGGTTCTTCGGTCACGATCGAGGGAGTCACACCCCGCGCTGCGAAATACTCCTGCGCTAGAACCCCGCAGGGGACCGCCGCTGCGCACACGCCCACCAACAGGCCGCTCCGTTCGAGATCGTCAAGGCTCGAGATCTCGCCGGGGTTGCCGGAGGGGACGACCAGGGTCAACGAGTTGACGGCAAAGACGGTTGGGGCGCCGTCGATCGCACCGCCGTCGACGAGGTCGTCAACGATTTGACGATTCGCGGACACGATCACATCGGCGGGTGCCCCCGCAATGATCTGTTCGCGAAGCGTCGAGGATCCTGCGAAGTTGACATCGAGATCCACCCCGGGCAACCGGCGGGCAACCATTGGTTCGATCGTTGTGAACACATCGGTCAGGGAAGCTGCAGCAAAGACGTCGAGCCGACCGGACCTCAACCCTGGGACCGTGGCCGCATCACCTCGGTCCGATGCCGACGGCGTCGGATCGCTGCCTTGGCGTGCTGGTTCGGAACAGCTGATCAACCCAAGCGCACCGATGAGGACCCCTGCGGCGAAGAGGCCGGTCACACATCGGGTGAATCGGTGGTCGAACATCCATTACCCCAGCAATGACACCATGGCCGTCGTGACCAGCAAAAACGTGATGTTGATCGGTCCGCCGACACGGAGGAAATCAAAGAACTTGTAGCCGCCCGGCCCATAGATCATCGCGTTGGTTTGGTAGCCGATCGGAGTCAAGAACGATGCCGACGCCATGACCGCGACCCCAACCGCCATAACCCGGTAGTCCATGTCCATCTGATCGGCGGCGCGGATCGCTATGGGCACCACAACCGCCGCGGCCGCGTTGTTGGTCACGATCTCGGTCAGGATGGTCGTGGTCAACAAGATGCCTGCGATCACACCGAACGTGCCCGCGAAGCCGAGGCTGTCGGTCAGCAGGCTGGCGATGTCTCGAGCCAACCCGCTCGAATCCACCGCCGAGCCGATCCCGAGCGACGATGCAATCATCAACACGACATCGAGATCGATGGAACGCTTGGCCTCGGAGTAGGTCACGACCCGAGCACCGACCACGATCGCCGCTGCGAGCAGCGCTGCCTCAAGCGTGCTGGTCAAGGTCAGCGACGCGCACACGACGAACACGGCCAAGGCGAGCGCGACCCACCGAGGCCCGCGCGATATCACCGGCACGGTATGGGCCAACGGCGAAATCACCAAGAAGTCTTCCTGGGCTCGTCGAGACTCCTGAAGGTCACGGCCAGCCAGGAGGACAAGGGTGTCACCTGCGCGCAGATCAATGTCGCCGAGCTTTCCTCCAACGGCTTCACCTGCCCGATGGATCGCGACGACCGCAGCCCGGTAACCGTCCCGGCCGCCGACCTCTTTCAAAGTGTGGGCGACGAGCGGTGATTCGCGGCCGACGACCGCTTCGAAGTAGAGCGGTTCGCGCGCCGATTCGAGCACGGCGGCCTGGTCTTTGGGGACGATCAGGCCAGAGCGGGCACGAAGATCGAGAACGTCGGTGACATCGCCAACAAATATCAGCAGGTCGCCGGCTTCGAGCACCTCCTGCGGACCGACGGGGCCAATGTGTCGGTCATCACGAACGATGTCGGCCAGGAACACACCGGAGAGGTGCCGCAACCCCGCCTCGGTCACCGTCTGGCCTACCAACGGCCCTTTGCTCGCAACCTCGAGATGCAGGGCAAAGTCGCGCAGTGATTCGAGAGCCTGTTCGGTTGGATCCGAACGATCGGGCAGCAAGCGTTGCGCAACAAAAATCAGGACGACGAGCCCGCCAAGCGCTGCCGGTAGACCGATGGGGGTGAGTTCGAACAGCCCAAAGGGCCGGTACCCTTGTTGCTCCAACACGCCAGAAACGACCAGGTTGGTCGATGTGCCGATCAGCGTGATGACACCACCGAGTATCGCCGCGAACGACAATGGCATCAAAACCGCGAGACCGGCAGGCGCTTCGCCCTCGCCCATGAGGACACCTCCGGGAGCAGCATGGCCACCAGCGGCGTGTTGTTGAACACTGCGGAGAGGCCAGCGACCGGTGAACAAAGCCGAATGAGCGACGCCCGCCCACCGTCCCCGCCGAGCACTCGACCGGTCAACCCAGCGAGCAAACCCGTTCGTCGTGCCCCCGCCGCGACGACATATAGCGCAGCGACGGTCAGAGGTGCGGGATTCGAAAAGCCAGACACGCCGGTTTGGGGATCGATGACGTCGGTCACGATGAGGGCGACCAAACCGCCGAGCAACACCCCCGATGGGGGCAGCCGGTCGGATGCCAGCAGGGCGAACACGGCGACGAGGACCCCAAGGGTTATGGCGGCGTCGCTGGACAATGTGATCCTTGTAGGTCTGGCGTTCACATCCGGCAGGAATGGCTGAGACTCACCTGCACGAAGAAGTCGATCTTAGGCGTGAGGCCACCGCTGGGCCGTTGTTGTCGGATCAACCGGGAGGAACGAGCGCGACAGACGGCCACCGCCATCATCGCCGCGGCTCGGGTTTGAGAACGTGCGCTTCTGAAAACCCCGGGTGGCAGGTTCGAGGCGACCGCCTACCCGCAGCCATCGGTGGGGACTATGTTCTGCCCGCCGGTTCGCGTCAACCCGATCCGCGTCAACCCGATCAGCTTCAACGATGTCAGGCCTGAATGTTGAGTAACGACCAGAGCACGCCAGCGCTGCCATTCATGTTCATCGGGCACGGCAGCCCCATGAATACCCTGGAGTTCAATCGCTGGACCGAGGCGTGGGCCGATACGGCGGCGTCGTTCCCCCAGCCGAAGGCCATTTTGGCGGTTTCGGCGCACTGGTTTGTTGGGGCAACCGCCGTCACTCAATCAGAGCAGCCACGAACGATCCACGACTTTGCCGGGTTCCCGCCCGAGCTGTTCGCATATGACTACCCCGCTGCCGGAGATCCCGAGCTCGCTCGGCGGGTCGGAGAGCTACTCGCGCCCGTTCAAGTCCTCGGTGACGGCGGTTCGTGGGGTATCGATCACGGTACCTGGTCCGTTTTGGCCCACATGTACCCCGACGCCGATGTGCCTGTCGTGCAACTCTCGATCGATGCGACGCAAGCGGCCGATTTTCACTTCGAGGTCGGCGCCCGCCTTGAACCCTTGCGTCACGAGGGTGTGCTCATCTTGGGGAGCGGTAATACCGTCCACAACTTGGGGTTGATGGATTGGGGCCGACCGGACTCCGGAGCCGACTGGGCGGTCGCCTTCGACGCCGCAGCGACCGAGCTCATGACAGCCGACCCGTCCCGGATAGTCGAGCTGACCAACCACGACGCTTACCGCTATGCGGTGCCCACGCCTGACCATTTCTTTCCGCTGCTCTACGTCGCGGGAGCGATCGCCGCCGCTGGTAAGACCGCGTCGGTTATCACCGACGGCTGCACGATGGGGTCACTTTCCATGACGAGCTATTCGGCCAGCTGACCCGGGGGTCGGCCGGCCGAACCGTGAGTATGCCTATCGCCGCGGGTCGTCGATGGCGCAACCATCGGGCCCACATACCTTTGCATCGTCCTCCCCGGTCGAACCCGCTGACGTGAACGGCGTCGGCACCGACACCTGGGTATCCCACGCTTGGTTCAGCGCCGCGACAAACACCTCGACGGGTTGGGCACCCGAGACGGCAAGGCGATGGTCAAAGACGAAGAACGGTACGCCGCTCACCCCCATCTGCCGTGCCGCAAGCTCGTCGGAACGCACCGCGTCGCCGTACGCGTCGCCGTCAAGCACCGAACGGACCTCATCAGCGTCCAGACCAGCTTCGACAGCAAGGCGTTGGACCGTTTTGACTTCCCCGATCGCGGCGCCTTCGGCGAAGTACGCGGTCATGAACCGGCTCATCACCTCGTTGCCCAACCCGCGCTCAACCGCGAGATGGAACACCCGATGGGCGTCGAAGGTGTTCCCCGGCTTGGCGCGCTCCCAATCAAAGATCGCGCCCACTTCGGTGAACTGCCGCGCTATGTCTTGTTGCGAAGCGCGGGACTGCTCGACGCTGACCCCATACTTGTTCGCGATCTTTTCGACCAGTGTCCCACCCAAGTCACGGGGTGCATTCGGGTCCAGCTCAAAGGAATGCCAGACGACCTCGACATCGCCAGCGTGCTCCCAACCTGCCAGGGCGGCGTCGAGACGACGCTTGCCGAGAAGGCAAAACGGACAAATAACGTCACTCCAAATATCGATCTTCATGTCCGCTCCCAACTCTTTTGCAAACGAAATCCTTCCGGAGCCTCCCAAGCGTAGGTTGTTCGTGTCCGCCGAGGTGTCGAGCTTTGGATCCCATCCGCGAGCAACTCGCCAGATACAGCGACCTTAAACCGGCGTTGTGCAGCTCGAACCCTGACGGCGAATCATCGGTCTGGTGTCCCTACTCCCACACGGGCATCGGTGGGGTCTCGCCCGGGCGGTACACGCACATCACCACGCCGGTTGGCGCCGTTGCGACGCTGATGAGTTCGAGCGGGCGGCGTTCGCCTGCTGTTGGGAAGATCGACTTTCCTCCGCCGAGCAAGACCGGTTCGATCAGCAGGCGGTATTCATCGACCAATTCCGCTGAAACCAGGGCGCGAACGAGCTGGGGTGAACCCATGACGCTGATGTCGCCACCATCGAGTTCACGCAGCGCCGCGACCTGCGCCATCTGATCGTCACCCGAAATGAGGTGTGAGTTGTTCCAGGTGAGGTCGTCTTCGGTCAGAGTGTTCGACACGACGTACTTCTTGACCTGGTTCATGTGCGTGGCAAATGGGTCGGTGCCGTCATCTCGATCGGGCCACGCACCCGCCATCGCCGCCCAGGTGCGGCGCCCGAACAGCAATGCGTCCGTTGTTTGGCTGGCTTCGTCGATAAAGCCGCCCATCACTTCGGGGTCGAAATAGGGCATCGACCAGCCACCAAACTCGAAACCGCCATCGGTGTCTTCTTCCGGACCCCCCGGCGCTTGTACGACACCGTCGAGGCTGATGAAGTCGCTCACCACAATCCTCACGACGCTTCCCCTTCGGACTCGACGCTGATCATCCAGCTCACCCCGAAGCGATCGACCAGGCTTCCAAACATCGGCGACCAGAACGTCTCGGCAAGCTCCATGTGGACGACACCGTCTTCGGCGAGGGCGTCAAAGAGCCGCCTCGCTTCGTCTTGGTCGGCGAGCATCAGGGTGAGCGCCGCGCCCTTGACACCCGCGCCGTCGCCGGAGGGGTCGTCCGAGGCCAAGATCACGTCGCCGTCGCCGAACATCAGCGCTGAATGCATGACCCCATCGGGACTGACTCCAGGCGGAGCGCTTTCGGTGTCTGGCATGTCGGCGAACGTCATGAGCTCAAGGGTTCCCCGAAAATCTCGTGGTAACGCGTCATCGCCTCTTTGGCAGTGTTGGTAAAGAACAGATACGGCTGCAGAGCCATCGGCCCTCCTCGGTTGCCACAAAATCGGATCATGGAAAGATAGCCGATCGAGTCCCCTAAACCATCGGCAGTCAGAACCCGACCACGTTCCTCTGAGATCCCCATCCAAACCCGCTCATTCTGAGACCGCGGACCGAGTGACGCGCCGCTCACATATCGGATGAACAACGGTGCTCGATAGTGTGGGGGCATGCGTGACTCTGTAACCGTCCATATGAATGCTTCCGCCGACCAGGTGTGGGACCTCGTGACCGACATCACTCGGATCGGCGAATTCAGCCCCGAAACCTTCGAAGCCCAGTGGATGGGTGGGGCAACCGGACCGGCCGTCGGCGCCCGCTTCAAAGGACATGTCAAGCGCAATGGACGGGGGCCGACATATTGGGCTCCCTGTGAGGTCACCGACTACACGCCAAAAACGGTGTTTGGATTCACCGTGCTGGTCGGCAACCGGCGGGTCAACAACTGGCGATACGAACTTGCCGCCACAGAGGACGGCGTCGACGTGACCGAATCCTTCCAGCTCGAGCCCACCTTGTTGAACAAGATGTATTGGGCTCTCGCCGGAAGATTTCGCTCAAAGACCAACCGTGACGGCATGTTGACGACCCTCAACCGCATGAAGGCGGTGGTCGAAGGCGTCGAATAGACCTACGCTTCGACATCCCCGCGATCAGCGCTTTGGGGCCCGACGTTCCGGTTGCGGAAACGCAGAAGCGCCGCACCCGCACCGGCGGCTAAGGCGCCCACGGCTGCCAAGTTGGTCGTCCCAGTTCCCGTGAATGCGAGCTTGTCCCCCGCCTGATGGACCGGCACCGACGTCGATGCGCCCGTGGCCGTTGTGTCCGGAGCTTGACCCGGGCCATCGCTGCCCACCACACCGCCGTCGACCCGTCGAATAGCCACCGTCGCTGGCCGCGGCCGTCCGGCACCGGGACCATCTGGCCAGTTGGATGTTTCGGTCGGGTTGTCTGCGGGACCCGAATCGCCCGGGTGTTGGATGTTGACGAACAACGTGGTGCCGTCCGGCGTCGCGGTGAGACCGGTCACTTCGCAATCGACGGGGCCAGTCAAGAAGCGCTTGAGGTCACCCGTGGCGGGATCGGCCAACAGCATCTGGTTGTTTGACTCATCGGGCTGATCGCCGTCGGTTTCGATCCACATACGGCCACGCGGGTCGATCCACAGACCGTCGGGCGAGCCGAAGAGATCTTCAGACTTGATCGTTGAGCCGTCGACGCCATCGCCGGGACCAGCGAGCAGGAAGAAGTCCCAGTCAAACGTGGTCGCCGCTGGGTCGCCGTCGTCTTTCCATTTGATGATGTGGCCCCACTCGTTGTTGACCCGGGGGTTGGCAGCGTTGGGCTCTTCACGTTTGGTGTTGTTCGTCAAGGTGCAAAAGACCTCACCGGTCGCCTCGTTGACCGTCGTCCATTCGGGACGGTCCATCGGTGTCGCACCGACAGCGTCGGCAGCCAGACGCGTCTTGACCAGCACGTCACCTTGGTCAGCGAACCCGTTCTCGGCGGTCAGCGGGCCAGTCCCTTGAGTCAACGGCAGCCAGACACCCTTGCCGCCCTCATCGAAGCGGGCGACATAGAGCGTGCCTTCCTGGAGGGGGCTCCGGCCCGCTGCAACCTCTGACTTCCACGGCTGTGCAGAGACAAACTTGTAGATATGGTCAAAGCGCTCGTCGTCGCCCATATACACGACAGCTGATCCGTTTGCAGCGGTCAGCAGTGCGGCACCTTCGTGTTTGAAGCGCCCCATCGCCGTGTGCTTGACCGGCACCGAGGATGGATTCTGCGGGTCGATTTCGATTATCCAGCCAAAGCGGTTGGGTTCCTGAGGTACCAGATCGGCGCGGAATCGTTGGTCGGTCGTCGCCCACTTGTAGCCAGCGCCTTGTCCCGCGACGCCATAGCGCTTGTTGATCGCGGCTTGTTCTTCCGAGATGGTGTCGGCTGCACCCTCGGTCTCGTCCCAGAAGTAGCCGTTGAAGTTTTCTTCGGTCGTGAGGTATGTGCCCCAGGGGGTGTAGCCGTTACCGCAGTTGTTGATGGTGCCAACCGGGTTGAGTGCGGCGGGGTCGGCTTCGGTACTCAACAGGCGATGCCCACCGGCCGGGCCGTCGAACTTCATCGGTGTGTTGACGTGGATGCGGCGGGCCTTGGTCGACTCGACAGTGGTCCAGTTGCCGTCGGCACCGAGTTTGATCTCGACGACGGCGACGCCGTGAGCGGCCTGCTCTTTGAGGGTCTTATCGTGGTTCCAGCCAGCGTCACCGTCTGGAAAAAGTTGCGCCGTTTCGGTGTATTCGTGATTGACCGCCAACAGGCCGTGCGTCGACGACCCGTTGATCGGGAAGTAGTGGAGACCGTCGTGGCCCATACCCATCTGGAGGACCTGGTCCTGCCAGGTGTTGGTCGCATCCTGTTCGAACGCGGGACCGGACGGGTTGATCGGCGCGCCCCAAGGAATGAACGGTTGAGCGCGATGACCTTCGGGGACGACGACCGTGTCAGCGGTCGACGTCGGGATGCCCGCCCAGCTTCCCATCAGTTCACCGGTCTGGGCTCCAGCTGTCGAAGGGCGCAGCGCCGGAGCACCAGCGATGAAGGCCGCGGCGCTTAGAACACCGCCTTTGAGCACGGTCCTGCGGGCAAGCTCTGCATCCATGACAGAGCGCAAGGGGCGGGCAGAGGATTGGGTTGGTTCATTGTTGTCCATGGGGGCAAACCTAAGAGGAGCGGACGAACTGGCAGCGAAGCCCGGGTGCTCGTTCGCTGATCACTCGGTAACGGATTGTTGAACTTCTGAGCGTTGAACGCACCTTCGGCACGGTTTCGAGCTTTTGAGCCTGCCCACGGTTACACTGGCAGCTTCCCTGCGCTTTTGGCATCCATAGACCTAGCCCTCGCGCTCAACGAACCACACGTGGTCGAGCGAAGGTGATGCCACACCAAGCGTTGTCTTTTCGGATTATTGCGGGCTACCCCCGAAAGACGTTTCATCTTCAGCGGACCCACTGCGTCGCTGTTCTGGCCCGTGTTTTTTCCTACGATTTTGGAGCCAAAGTGCCTTCCTTTTCAGATCTCGGCGTACCCGCCGATCTCGTCGCGTCCCTGAGTGCGCGCGGCATTCACACCCCGTTTGACGTGCAAGCGAGCACGATCGTCGACACCCTTAACGGCGCGGATGTCGCCGTTCGTGCCCCGACGGGGTCCGGCAAGACCCTCGCTTTTGGCATACCGGTCGTCGCTCGATCGGTCCCCGCCAAGCCGAAAAGCCCAACCGTTCTCATCCTCTCCCCCACGCGCGAACTTTCCCAGCAGATCGTCCAAGAGCTGAGCCCACTCGCACAGGCCTGGGGACGGACGATCCACGCGTTTTATGGCGGCGCCAGCATGCAGACCCAACGCCAGGCATTGAGGCGGGGCGTCGACATCGCTGTTGCCTGCCCCGGTCGTCTGGCCGACCTGGAACGCCAACACGCCATTCGCCTCGATCGAGTCCAGATCGTCGTCATCGACGAAGCCGACCGCATGGCCGATATGGGCTTCTTGCCCGAGGTTCGGGCATTGCTCGACCTGACCAACGCCGATCGCCAAACGCTGTTGTTCTCCGCCACGCTCGACGGCGACATAGCGGTCTTGCAACGCGACTACCAGCGCGACCCGATCCGCCACGAAGTCGGGCCGGCCGAACCAGATATGACTTCGATGCAGCATCTGGCATGGCGCGTCGACAAGTCGGCCAAGACCGAACTGGTCGGTTCGTTGAGCGAACGATTCGCCACCACCGTCGTGTTCTGCCGCGCACGGCACATCGTCGACAAGGTCACACAGCGCTTGGAACGGCAGGGGGTACCGGCGGTAGCGCTGCACGGCGGACGGTCACAATCCCAACGTGACCGTGCGTTGTCTTCATTCAAGAAGGGGCGCAGCGCGGTGCTGGTCGCCACCGATGTCGCCGCTCGGGGGATCCACGTCGACGGGGTTGATTGCGTGGTGCACCACGACCTACCCGAAGACCACAAGGCATACATCCATCGTTCAGGACGCACCGCGCGCGCCGGGGCGAGCGGCACCGTGATCACGTTGATCGAACCGAACCAGACCAAAAAGGCGCGACGCCTACTTCGGAGCGCGGATATCACCTTCGATATCACCGACGCCGCAGTGGATTCGGTGGGCTCCGATGACGTCGTCAGAACGGTTGTCGATGACGCGCCCACCACCGATCGCGGCGGCCGCCAGGGCAGAGACCACGGCAAGGGTGGTCGTCAGGGAGCGAAGCGACACGGCCGAGATCAGGATGGTCGAGACCGTGACGGCAGGGGCCGCGACGGCAGAAATCACCAGCCCCGAGGGCGAGGCAACGTGCGGGGCACCCGTGACCACCGGAGTCGCGACGGCCGTGAAGGATGGCGAGACGAACGTTCCGACCGGCGAGACGGCCGGCCGAACTGGAATGACGAGCGTTCTAGCCGCCGAGACGACCGGCCTAGTCGGAACGATGGGCGGTCGGGCCAAGGAGACCGTTCGAACTGGGACGCCGAACAAGAATCCCACAGAGACCACCGGTCCGACTCGCGTCGCGATCGACAAGACCACCGCAACGCTCGGCCGGACTACCGAGGAAACCGGGGGGAACGCTCCGGACGCTGGGAGCGCGACGAACGAAACGGGCAGGGGCATCGCGGCCAACGTGATGGTCGCGGTTCGTTCGCCCAATCCAGCGACGACGGACGCGACGAAGGCGGTCGCTCCGAGCGCGCGTGGGACCGCCCCCGACGCAGTGATCGAGGGCGCCCCACCGGAAGCGCCCAACGTCCTGACGGCGACCGCAGAGGCGACAAACGGACCGGAACGGCTCGGGACTCCTTCGAGGATTCCCGACCGAATGCCCGGAGCCAGGACCGTCCAGGATCGCGCGGTCCCGGCGGCCAACGCCGCAATGCTGGCCGAAACAACTGGCCGAAATCGGATATGAACGGTCAAGGCGCTCCTCGCGGTAGACGCAGTGACGCCCGATCCGGCACCGACCGCTTTCAACGCGACCGTTTTGATGGCCAGGACTTCGACCGCGACGACTCCGATCGAGACCGGAGCGATGGCGGCACGTCCTCGAGCAGGAGCCGGAACTCGACCACAAACAGCAGCGGCGGCGGTAATCGAGCCGGAGGGGCAAACCGGCCGAGCGGCCCGAAGAAGCCCAAGCGAGCGAACCGCAACAAGAAGGGCTCAGCGCGAGCCAAAGCCAATGCTGGCGCACCGCGCCCCAAGAAGAAGGCAAATAAGAAGCCTCGTTCCTAAACGGTCAGCGGGTGGGTGGGTCACACCCGGGCTGGAAGCCCACGCACCAGTTCACAGCGGATCGGGACGCACCTGATCGATGCGTGGTTGCGTATTTCCCCCTCATGCAGCTTGCACTGCGGGTCACTCGGGCCACGGGCGGGCTATCCGCCAGCCCACCGAGGGCACCGGTCAAACGGATGAGACGGTTGCGTTTTTCGGAACGATCGAGACGCTCTCCAAACCCGGTGTGCAGCAGCCATCTGTGGGGGCTTGTGACTGCATAGACGCCTGGTCGACATCTGCGTTCTTGACATACCACTCCCAACGGTTGCCGTCTGGAGCTTCGAGCCACGTCTCGGTCTTTTCCGCGTAGCAACATGTGGTGTCCGCAACACCGGTTGTCGCCAACCCTGCTGAGGTGAGCCGCGCCTGCGCCTCGGTGACCTCGGGACGCGGCGTCGGCTTCGACGCCGAGATGATTGATCGAACCGTCGGCGCCGGCACCTTCGAATAGCACCAGTTTGAGCGGTGGATCCTCGATAGCAAAGTTGGCGTACCCAGGCTGTCGTTTGGCAGCGGCGACCCCGAACATCTTGGAATAGAACGAAACTGCCGATTCGAGGTCATCGACGTTCAAGGCAAGCTGCAAACGCATACGAGATTCCTTCCGGTTGCGTCGAGACCGACGACTTCAAATAGATCAGCGTCGAATCGATATCGATCGATGTGATAGGAAGAGAATAGATCCTCATATCGAACTTCGTCAATACGTTGATACAAGGAAAGGGTTCCCGGATGACGTCAGACCAGGAGTGCTGTGCGCAGATCTACGACGGCGTCCTCTCACAGCAAGAGGCAGACAACCTCGCTGACCTGCTCAAAGCCCTCGCGGACCCCATCAGGCTGCGCCTTGTATCGATCATCGCCGCGGCCACAACGGGCGAAGTATGTGCTTGCGACCTCCCCGACCTACTCAACCGGAGCCAGCCGACGATCAGCCACCATCTCACCCAGCTCACCGCAGCCGGCGTCATCACACGCGAACAGCGTGGCAAATGGGCCTGGTTCAGCCTTCAGCCCGATCGTCTCACCGAACTCGGCCACGTTCTCATCCCGCGACCCCAACACGCGGCTGTCTCGGCGCCCGGACCCGACCCAGAGGCTCGAGCATGAGCCCGGAGCGAAACAAGCCGACGGTGCTGTTTTTGTGCGTCCACAACGCTGGCCGCTCACAGATGGCGGCCGGCTGGCTGCGCCATCTTGCGGGCGATCGGGTTCAGGTGTTTTCCGCAGGCTCAAGCCCTGGGGTCACCGTGAACCCTCAGGCGGTCACCGCCATGGCAGAGGTCGACATCGACATCGCTTCGGTAACGCCACGAGTTTGGACCTCCGACGACGTCGAGATGGCCGATGTCATCGTCTCGATGGGATGCGGCGACGCGTGTCCGGTTCTCCCCGGCAAGCGTTATGAGGACTGGGCGCTTGACGATCCCGCCGGTCAACCAATCGAGTTCGTTCGGCGGGTGCGCGACGACATCGGCAGACGCGTGATCGAGCTCATGCGCGGCTTTGGAATCGAGGCCATGTGACGTCGGACGGCGAGACGACCGGAGCGTCGCGGGCGCAGTTGACCGCCGAGTTTGTTGGCACAGCAACACTGGTCACAGCGGTGGTCGGATCGGGCATCATGGCCCAGAATCTGAGCGTCGACGAGGGTTTGATCCTGCTGCAGAACGCCTTTGCAACAGCGGCGGCATTAGTCGCCCTGATCTTGGCTTTTGGCCCTGCGTCGGGCGCCCACTTCAACCCGGTGGTCACGCTGGCCGCGGCGCGGTTCGGGGCGCTTTCAAACCGCGCGGCGTTGGCTTACGTCGCCGCCCAAACCGCTGGCGCCATACTCGGCGTCATCGTCGCCAACGCCATGTTTGGTTTACCGGTCATCGAGCTCTCGTCCAACGATCGCGGCGCTGCTGAGCTGGTGTTCTCTGAGACCGTTGCAACGTTTGGCCTGGTACTGGTCATCTTTGCCGTCGTTCGTTCGGGGCGCGCTCACTCCGCTGCGTTTGCCGTGGGGGGATACATCGCTGGTGCCTACTACTTCACGTCGTCGACCAGCTTCGCCAACCCTGCGGTCACGGCGGCACGGACCTTAAGCGACACCTTCACCGGCATTGCGCCCGCGTCGGCCCCCGCCTTCATCGCTGCTCAGATCGTCGGCGCACTCGCGGCCGTCGTCGTCGCGCGGACCGTGTATCCACACGACCCCATCGACAACGCACTCGATGATGTGAGCCGTGAGGTGTTGAAGTAACGCAGCGACAACCCCGTCTCGGTCGACGGGAATGGCGGCGCTGTTGGTCGCCGGTCAACCGCTCGCCACCGACGAGCAGCCCCATGACACCTCAGTTTCTGCGCTTCTTGACCGAGGCGGTTATGGCGAACGCACCGAGTAAGAGCATGCAGCCAGCGGTCAACAGCAGCGGCGCAGAGGTCGTTCCGGTGAAGGCCACTTGACGGGTCGTGGTTCCCGAGCGGACTTGCGCAGCGGTCGTCTGCGGCGTCGGCGAGGCTACCGGCTCAGCAATGGTCGGTACCGCAGCGCCAGGCTGTGCGTTCGCCGAGACGGTTGGCGCTCGATATAGCGAACCAGGCCCGCCGCTCATCCCGGTCGGCGTTGTCGTCGGCACACCTCCACCGTTCCCGCCTGTCGTCGCTGTTGTTGACGAGGCGGTCGTCGAAGTCGTTGAGGTGGTCGCCGAGGCGTCCTCAGCGATTACCAAGGTGTAGGTCTGGTCGTCGTAGCCGTATTCGTTTTCTGCTCGGACCGTGAAGGTATACGTACCCGGTCGAGTGGCGGTCCCCGAAAGCACGCCGGTGGCCGGGTTCAGCGTCAACCCGTCGGGCAGCACGCCAGAAACCACCGAGTAGGTCATCGGGTCTGTGCCACCGGCCTGGATCGTGAACGAGTACGGCTCGCCACCGACGCCAGCGGGGGGACTCCCCGAGATGATCGCCGGCTCATCACCAATCACGATGGTGTATGCCGCAGTGTCGGTGCCCGATGCGTTCGCAGCCTGAACCGTAAAACTGAACGCACCGTCGGTGGTCGGCGTCCCCGAGATCACGCCGGTGGTCGCGTTCAGGGTCAACCCGGGCGGCAGCGAACCCGCAACGATCGAATAGGTAATCGGCCCGGCCCCGTCGGCGGTGACCTGGTGGGAGTAGCTGGCGCCCACATCGCCATCCAACGGCAAACCAGATGTGATAACCGGCAGATCGTCGATGGTGACCGAATACTCAGCGACATCGGTCCCGTATTCGTTCGCGGCCTGCACCGAGAATGTAAACGTTCCGACTTCGGTCGGTGTACCAGAAATCTTGCCGGTCGCCGGGTCGAGGCTCAGGCCGTCGGGAAGCGCGCCATCGACGATCGAATAGGTGATGGTCGGAGCGCCAGTGGCGGTGACGAGGTGTTCATAGGTCTCCCCCACCGAGCCGTCCCCCGGCGCATCGGACGTAATGACCGGCGGTGCAGTCACCACGTACACGAAATCCAGCACCTTGCTGGTTCCGTCCGGGTAGGTGATCTCGACCGAGAACGGGAAGACACCCGCGTCGGCCGGAATACCCGAAATGTGGCCAGAGACCGGGTCGAGGGTCAGTCCTTCCGGCAGGGCGCCATCCACAACGGCAAACGATGTCGCGGGCAGGCCTGGGTCGATCGTCTGCACGAAATTGGCGTCGGTGCCTGTTGCAAGCACGCACCAGAACGTGGGGATCGGTTCGCCCGTCACCGTGTTGCCAGGCGGCATCACGATCTGATCATCAGCCAGCACCACCTGATCGAGCACCGTCCAGTAGATCCCACATGACTGCGCATCGGGAACGGTGACGGCGGTGTCCTCGGCAAGCCCAAAGTCCAAGGTCCCAGTCGTCGGGGTGACCGTCCCAGGAGCATTGAGCCACGTCGACGCAAGACCGTCGAATATCGCAGGCAGGTCAAGCTCGGTGCCCGTATTGAGGAGGCGGAGCGTCGCAGTGCCGTCACCGGTCAAGTCGTTGTTCAACGCGAACGTTCGAGTGGTCAGGAGCCACGTCGATACATCGACCATCGGGTCTGAGCCCGTATTGACCACGGGCGAACACCATCTCGATCCCGACTCAGGGCCGTCTTGGCAGCCCCACCAATTTTTGGTGGCGTCGACCGGGTAGTTGCTTTCGTTCAACAACCCAATGGAGTTAGCGATCAGCCGATTCTGCTGAGCGACCACGCCCGACGGGCTGCCGAGGCCAGTGTCGGTCCGTAGGTATATCCCGTTCTCCATGCCCGTCACGCTGTTGTCGAGGACCGTCACAGAGGTCGTTGGCCCGGTGACACGGATACCATTCGTTTCGGTCGACGTGCCATCGCCCTCAACGGTGTTTCGTTGGATAATGACCGTTCCAAACGTCGCATCTGCGAGGTCGGCCCCGGGAGACGTCATCCCGGTCGAGCTGCAGGCATTCCCCCCGACATTGATGCCCGTGTCCCCTTTGATCACACCCGAAAAAATGTTGTCTTCCACCAGGATGTTGGTATATCCGTTGACGTTGAGCTCGGTGCTGTTATACGAGCAGATACCCCACCACACGCCACTTCCTTCAAATGAGTTGTTGCGTACGACGCGGGGATGGTTATTGGGCATCACCGTCTTGGCGTGATAGTTGAATTCGATGAAATCCGACCGTGAATGGTTGGGGTCTAACGCCCGGTCAAACGTGGAGTTGGTAAGCGTGACGGGCGCGCCCCAGTCCTCCAACAGGACACCGTTTCTCGTGTGATTCGTTATGTGAATATCGTCCATCACCAACTCCGGCGGTGTCTTTTGGACGCCGGCCGTCGGGTTGGCGATCGATCCCCAAATACCGAAGGTGCGCGTGTCGTCTCCGCCGGGATCACCTCCGTCGATAGAGACGCTGCTGATCACGATGCGGGGCACCGGCGTCGTCGCCGCATTCTCCTTCATCAGGATTCCAACCCCGATTGGGTCTGAAGGTGCTGTGCGCGGCAGCTCAACGATCGACAGGTTGGAAATCGTGATGTCGCCCGCAGTGACACCAGCGGGGACGGTGGCGGGCGGCTCAATTCGAAAGACCCAATAGGGATAACCGACCTGGTTGCCTCCGGTCACGATCACCCCGGCCTGCGACTCGCCGATGATCGTGAGTGGTTTATTGATCAGGATGCCGGTCTCGGCGTATGTGCCGTTGGCGACGGTAATCGTGTCGTTCGGAGCGGCCGCGGCGATTGCTGCCTGGATCGTTGCGTAGTCACATGCTGGCGGTCCTGCCGGACAAACGGTCAGCGTTGCGGCTCCAGCGCGTTGAACCAAGGCAAGTGACAACACGACAAGAAGTAGTGCGACGGCCGCAGCTTTGACAGCCGAGCCCGTACGTTTCGCCGAACCTGTGTCGGTTGCGCCTGCTACGGCATTGTCGTAGCCGTCTGGACGAAACAGCATGTCGGAGCCCTCCCCATTTTTTGGCGTGGCACCTCAATAACCGGGACAAGTCCGGCCAGGTATCGACCAAGAACGCCGACACCAGGTTGGGGACATGTCCGCCATCCGCCCCGTCTATGGGCACCGAAGGGCGACTCACGCTGCTTCGCCGATGGTAGGTCGCTCGACAGAGCAGGACAAGACGAACCGGTGATCGGCAGCGTTTGCAACGAGCGAACCCACACCGGTGGGTACGGCGGGTGGACGAACTTGTTTGAATTTCGCTAGCCCCAAACGCGCAATCGAACGCCACCGCGCAACGGGGACGCACCTGCGACGGTGCGTCCCCGTTAGTCATCGGTGATGTGTACTTGTGTCGAGGCTAGTGCTGGCGACGACGACGGCTTGCCGCTGCAACGGAGAATGCTCCAACGAGCAACATCAATCCAGAGGCGAGCACGAGGCGAGCAGAACCGGATCCGGTGAAGGCCACCGAACGATTGCTCGACGCGCCGCGGACCACCGCCGAGGAGGAATCGGTCGACCGCTGGGTGGACGCGGGCGGCGGAGGACCAGCAGACACGATCACGCCGTTCGATGCCGCGTTGACGACCGCATCGGGGGCACGGTATCCGGGACGGGCCGCACCCGAACCGCCCGAAGGTGTCGCCGGCGTCGCTGTGCTGCCTGTCCCATTCGAGACCGATGTGGATGTGGTCGAGCCACCGGCAGCGGTCGTCGTGGTGGTGGTCGCGGCGTCATCGATGACGACCGTGTAGGTCGCTTCGTCGTAGCCGTACTCGTTCTCCGCGCGGATCGTAAAGGTATAGGTTCCTGGCGCCGTAGGCGTCCCCGAAATCAATCCCGTCGTCGGGTCGAGCACCAAACCGGGCGGCAACGACCCATCGACCACGGAGAACGTGATCGGACCTGCCCCTCCAGCGGTGACGAGATGCGAATACGCCCCTCCAACCGAACCGTCCGCCGGGTCGTCTGAGGTGATAATCGGCAGGTCGCCAATCACGATCGTGTACTCCGCCGAATCCGTGCCGTATTCGTTCGTCGCCTCGACGGTGAACGTGTAGGCCCCGTCGGCCGTTGGGGTCCCCGAGATCACACCGGTCGCCGGATCCAACGTCAACCCCGGCGGCAACGAACCCGACACGATCGCAAAAGTGATCGGGCCAGCACCATCGGCAGTCACCGTGTGCGAATACGACTCCCCGACTTGGCCGTCTGCGGGATCGTCCGACGTGATGACCGGCGGATCACCAATCGTGATCGTGTACTCGGCAACATCGGTACCGTAGTCATTCTCTGCCTGCACACTGAAGGTGTAGACGCCGTCGGCCGTTGGGGTCCCCGAGATCACACCGGTTGCAGGATCCAACGTCAAACCGGGTGGCAACGATCCACCGACGATCGAGTATGTGATAGTGGGCGCACCCGACGCTTCAACGGTGTGTGAATAGGCCGTACCGACCGTGCCGTCAGCTGGCGGGTCCGACGTGATCACCGGCGGATCAACCACCAAATAGGTGAACAACACCAGATCTGTCGTCCCATCGGCGTAGGTCACTTCGACCGTGAAGGGAAAGCTGCCGTCCTCGGTCGGAATGCCCGTGATGACTCCCGAGGCGGGGTCCAACGCAAGCCCAGCAGGCAGAACGCCGTCGACGATCGCGAAGCTCGCCACGACATCTGGGGAGACGATCGACTGGGTAAACGATGCCCCGGTCGGCATCACACACCAATAGATCGGTACCGGCTCGCCCGTGACCGTGTCACCCAGCTCGGAGACGAACTGTCCTTCAGCTAGCGGCACGGCGTCCAGCGTCGTCACGTAGACGCCGCAGGACGATGCGGGTGTCACCGTCACCGCGGTGTCGGACGCAGTGCCATAGTCAAGACCGTAGGAGCCGAAGTCGAGAACGTCCGCCAACGGATCGACCGAACCGGGCGTATTGGCCCACGCCGCCGAGAGGCCGTCGAAGACGGTCACCATGTCATCTGCCAACGGTACCGACACGCCCTCATTGGTCAGCGACAAGGTCGCATCACCGTCACCGGTCAGATCGGGTAACAGGGTGAGCCGCGGGGTCGTGATCAGCCATGTTGAAGCGTCGACCGACCCGCCCCCGGTATTGCCGATCTCCGAACAGTACGTCGATCCCGAATCAGGGCCCTTCTGACACCCCCACCAGTTTTCGAGGGCTGACACATCGGAGGTCGCAGTATTCGAGACGCCCAACACATTCGCGATGAGCCTGTTGCGATGCACGACCACACCCGCGGGTGCACCAAGCACAGCATCTTGGCGCAGCAACACCGCTGCAGGGAACCCTGTGATGCTGTTGTCCTCGATCAGCACCGACCGGGTTGGGCCGATCACCCGCACGCCATTGACGTCGGCCTGGGTGCCGTCGGCAGCGATCACATTGCCAGTGATCACCACGTCGCCCATGGTCGCGGTGGTGACGTTGTTGCCAGCGCTCGTGGCCTGGCCAGGAGCACATGAGTCGCCACCGATGTTGATGGCGACGTCTCGTTGGGCGATCTCAGTAAAAACGTTGTCGAGCACCTGGATGTCGTCCCAGGTGTAGCGGGTGAGGTTGCTACCGCCCGCACAGAATGAGAACCACACGCCGCTGCCGTGGATCTCGTTGTTCTGAATCACCTGGGGAAGGTGTTCGGCTTCGTTTCGTTTTTAGTCGTCTGGATCAAGATGTCTGAGTACGAACTCGTCGGGTGGATATCCCGCTCGAAGTACGAGTTCGTGACCGTGACCGGGGCGTTCCAGTCCTCGAGCAGCAGACCGTTGTGGCTCCGGTACCCAAAGCGCGTGTTGTCGACGACCAGAGCCGGAGGCACCGGATCGACGCCATTGATTGGGCCGCCGACATGTCCGTAGAGTGCGTCGCTGCGCAGTCCTGTCCCCACAACATTGCGCCCTGTGATGAACATGTCGGTGAACACGATCTGGGCGACGGGGTCGTCGGCGTCAACGCCCTCATTCGGATGCCCAGAGACGAGGTGTTGAATCCGCTCACGCCCGAGCTACGGAACGGCGGGTCGGTGACCGTCATACCGGACAGTTCGATGTTGCCCGCAGGACCCGATGCCGGTGGGCGAATATCAAAGACCTGGTACAGGTCGGCCGAGCCGACGTCGCGGTTGTTTCCCGTGACGGTGACGGCTCCCACACCAGCGCCGACGATCTTGAGCGGCTTGTCGATGAGGATGTTGTCCTCGACGTAGGTGCCCGCCCCGACGTTGATATGGTGTCGTTGGCGGCAGCAGCTGCAACCGCCGACGTAATCGTCGAATACGCACACCCCGAGGGACATACTGCAAGCGTCGCAGCGTCAGCACGACCTACCCAAAACAATGACGCTGCGATCAACACCATCACGAGGACCGACGCCCTGACGGCCCCCGTACTTCTTGAACAGCGCCAAAACGCCGCGAACGACCAAAAGCCCAACCGGTGGTCTCCACCTGTTTCCCCCAATGAGTCCGTAACTCAATATTTCTTAGCGTGGGGAACGGCTTGCTGCCCGGACATGGTCCGGGTCTGGGGAAGCCAGGCGCGCCACGTCGCGCGCCCTACAGGAATAGCTAACGCCATTCGTTTGGGGGACTCTATGGCAGCGCGTCAGCCCAACACAAGGTCAGAGAGGTATCACACTCAGGCCCGATATCCATCAGGCCTGCGATCACCTATTCCGATAGCCGCAACGTGGGATGCCCTCGCCGCCGACACTTCGCGCCAGTACTTTGCAGCGGCGGTTGTGTGTCGGCAGCGAATAGCGGCACATATCACTGAATCGGACGTCGTACCTATCGATCGGCGCGAGAGCGCTTTCGTACAGCGGCGCTGATGAGGCCAGCACCAGCGAGCAGCATGATGCCCGCAAGCAGCAGCATCCGAGCAGACCCGCCACCCGTAAACGCAACGCTCCTCGCCCCGCGGTCACGTGTTGTACCGGCGACAGTCGCCGATGGGCTAGACGCCGACACGGCCGCGGGTAGTGCCGATGCGGGCACAGGCGGTGAACCCACAACGATCGGACTTGCCGGGTTCATGGCCACGTTGACATCGGGAGCGTCATAGTGATGTGGCCGCGCCCGATGGGGCGGCACTGAGGTCGCACCCACCCCCGGCGACGTAGTGGACGCCGTCGACGATGCGGTCACCGTGGTCGTCGTCGCTTCCGCCTCAATCACAACGGTGTAGGTCGCTTCATCAAAGCCGAACTCGTTTTCGGCACGAACCGTAAAGGTATACGTGCCGGGACGGGTCGCCGTGCCCGACAACACCCCGGTTTCCGGATCGAGAGTGAGCCCGGGCGGGAGGGTGCCGTCCACGATCGAGTAGGTGATCGGATCCGCGCCGCCAGCGGTCACGACGAAGTTATATGCCCCACCACCGACACCCGAGGGAGGGTTGCCCGAGGTGATCACAGGCAGATCTCCGATCACGATGGTGTACTCGGCGGTGTCGGTTCCAAACTCGTTCTCAGCCTGGACCGTGAAGGTATATGCACCATCCTTGGTCGGCGTCCCCGAAATGGTCCCGGTTGCCGGGTTGAGCGACAACCCGTCGGGTAGCGCACCCGCGATGATGGAGAACGTCATGGGAGTCGCGCCGTCAGCAGCGACGGTGTGGGAATACGTTGAACCGACGTCCCCGTCGGTCGGCTCACCCGAGGTAATCACCGGCGGATCGCCGATAGTCACCGAATAGGCAGCGACATCGGAGCCGTAGTCGTTGGTTGCCCGTACCGAAAAGGTGAAGGTACCGGCCTCGGTTGGAGTCCCCGAAATCTCGCCGGTGGCAGGATCGAGGGTCAGCCCGTCAGGCAGCGCTCCGTCGACAATCGCATAGGTGATAGTGGGGGCTCCGACCGCTGCCACCGTGTGCGAGTACGCCGCACTGACCGAGCCGTCTGGCGGCGGACCGGACGTGATCACCGGCGGGTCCGTCACCAGATAGTCAAACTGCAAGACACTGGTCGAGCCGTCGGGATAGGTGACTTCGACCGAGAACGGGAACACACCGCCCTCGGTGGGGGTCCCAGCGATCAGGCCAGACTCGGTGTCGAGGGTCAGCCCATCTGGCAAAGCGCCGTCGACCAGAGCGAAGGAGACCGCTGGCACTTCAGGGACGATCAGCTGTGTGAATGCCGTCCCCGTCGCAATGACACACCAGTAGGTCGGGACCGGCTCCCCCGTCACCGTTTTCGTCGCCAAAGGCACCGAATCCAAAATGGTCCAATACAGACCGCACGACTGCGCTGGCGTGACCGTCACCGCGGTGTCCGCTGGCGTGTCATAGACGAGGCCGTAGGAACCGAAGTCGAGGACCCCTGTCGTGGGATCGACTGTTCCCGGGGAGTTGAGCCACGCGGCCGGGAGTTGATCAAACACAAAGACGTTGTCCGATTTCAGTGGTACGGCGGCGCCGTCATTGCGCAGGGACAAGGTCGCATCACCGGTGCCGGTCAGGTCGGTCAGCAATGTAAGGCTGGGCGTCGTGATCAGCCACGTCGAAGCGTCGATGGAACCGCCGGCCGTGCTGGATATCGCTGAACACCACTTCGACCCCGAATCGGGCCCCCGCTGACAGCCCCACCAGTTATCGAGCGCTGTGACGTTGGACGGGGTCTCGTTGAACAGACCGAGAACGTTGGCGATCAGGCGATTGCGAAAAACCGTTACCGACTGCGGATACCCCGATGCATCGGCCCTGAGGTGAACGGCCCTCGGGGTACCGGTGACACTGTTGTCCTGAATAACGACATCGTCCATCAGCCCGGTCAGCCGGATCGCGTTGATATCAGGCTGTGAGCCGTCGCCCATGATGACGTTATTGGTGATCGTGACCGAACCCATCTTGCTGACCTGCGCGCCAGCATCAGAGTTGAACGAACACCCGCTGGAGGAGCCAAGGTTGATGGCGGAGTCTCGGTTCAGCATTCCGCTGAACCGATTGTTGTCGATAATGACTTGATCCCAACCGGCCTGCCTCGGGTCACCGGGGTCGGGCCATTTGGTGCAATACCACCCCGACATCCAGATACCGCTGCCTTCAAATGTGTTGCCCGAGATCGTGTAAGGCGCCGTATATCGCCCAGGATTCGTCTCGCGATAGGTAAGCGTGCTCTGCGCGAGAAAGTCCGAATATGAGTTCACGGGGTCGAGGGCTCGATCGATCGTTGAGTTCGTCAGGGTGACCGGGGCACGCCAGTCCTCCATCAGGATTCCCTGACGAGACTTCTTGAGCAAAGTGAGCTGGTCGAAGATCGCGGGCGGCGCCGCCACGGCGACACCATTCCTTACCTGCGCACGGAAGTACACCGACCAGGATCGGTTGTCCAGGCTGTTGCCGCCATAGATCGTCATGTTGTGGAGGTTGATTTCGGTGACGGGGGTCGTCGCGACGCTCATGTTTGCGTGTACCCCAAAAGCTTGGAGCGTGCCAACGCTGTTGGGCGCTATCGGCGGATCTTGCAGCGTCATCTGCGACATCTCGATCGGGCCGGCGGGGCCGGTCTCTGGAATGGCAATGTTGAACAGGTAGTACTGACCTTGGGGCCTCGAAACGCTGCCACCCGAGACGATGGTCTGGCCCTCCCCCGCACCAACGATCTTGAGCGGTTTGTTGATCAGGATGTTGTCTTCGACGTACGTGCCTGCAGCGATCTGGACCGTGTCGTTTGGCTGCGCTGCGGCGATAGCCGCAGCGATGGTCGCAAAATCACACGCTGGCGGACCCGAGTTGCAAACGGTGACCGAGGCGGCCCCGGCACGATCCACCAAGGTCAACAGCGACGCCAACATCAACAGCGCGGCGATCATCGATCGGAACAACAACGATCGCGCCCCGACAGTTGTCAAGACCCGCGAGACGGCACGACCTCGCGACGTTTGCCCACGTCTGACCGACATAGCGGCCCCCCCTAAAATTTCCTGCCCCCAGAGGTCGCCGTGTTCCTTCAGCGGCGCCCCCCGACCCCGGTCCCTCGGAGCCGATCAAGCTGGACCCGTCCCTGAGCCCAGCCCGAATGCTGACAACATCCGTATCGATCGCGGCCACGCTAGTGCCTACAGCCATGTGAGACAACAGCCCAAAAGGATCCCAGTGAAAAGGAATAAAGAACACATGTGATGCAACCGGCCGAAGTCGTCGATACCTCCACCCCGGAGACAGCACTCTCCCCGGCGATTACGCTTCGGGCGCATGGGGTTGACGGGAAGACGACCCACGACACCGAGCCCGCAGTGACCTTTTGGTGCCGTATCGCCGAGCGTTGGAGTTCATGTCGTGAAACAGATGAGTTATTCGGAATGGTCCGACTTCGTGAACAGCGGTACCCGCACCGGCAAGCTGTCGGTCAACCTGCCATCGGGACAGCCGACGATCACCCCGGTATGGTTCAAACACGGTGACGACGGGATCATTCGGTTCAATACCGATGCGAGTTCTGCCAAGGCCCGCGCAATCGCAGTCGACCCGCGGGTCTGCCTGCTCGTCGACCTCGAGCAACCGCCATACGCCTTCGTGCGCATCCAAGGGATCGCATCTATTGCGACCGACGAGGATTACGTCCGGGCAATCGCCACCGAACTTGGCGGCAGATACATGGGCGCCGAACGCGCCGAAGAATTCGGCCAGCGCAACGGCGGAGTTGGCGAGGTCGTCGTGGAGATTCGCCCCAGCAAGGTGACCGCACTCGACGACATCTCCGGCTAGATCAGTTGTCTGCCTAGCGGGGCCACCCTCCATGAGGGGCGTCTTCGACCCAAGGCTTTGCCCGATCCGACCAGACCACACCTTCTCACAACGACATGAACACTCTGATTCTGGCAGCAACAGCTGAACCGACGGTCGTCCAGAATGGCTGGAGCGACCCGTCCAATTGGGTTGCGGCACTCATCACTCTCGCCGTGACCGGAGGGCTTGCGTACCTTCTGCGGCGCCTCATCATGCGCTGGTCCCACAGGGCCGAATCGGTCGCCTCGACCGTTCAGATCTCGGCGCAGATCACCAGCGCGGTCATCGTCATTATCGGTATCGCCACCGCTCTGGGGTTCTTGGGAGTCAACCTCGCCCCGCTCATCGCCAGCCTCGGTGTTGCCGGTGTGGCCGCTGGTTTTGCGCTGAAAGACATTGCGGAAAACTATGCGTCGGGCGTCATCATGGGCTTCTCGAACCCGTTCCAGCCCGGCGACCGGGTCATCGTCGCCAGCCCCCGTGTGGAGGGGACGGTCGAAGAACTCCAGCTCCGCTACACCGTGATCCGCTCCTCTGACGGCGTGCGTATTCTCATGCCGAACGCCCAAGTGCTCAAGAACCCGATCGAGAACATCAGCGCAAACGCGACACGCCGCTCAACGTTCGACATCGACGTCGCCTTCGATACCGACCTCGACAAGGTTCGCCAACTCGCATCGGCCGCCGTGAGCGGCGTGGATCGAGCTCACCATCAACCCGACCCGGAAGTCTTCGCTGTTGAAATGGACGACGAGTGGATGACTTTGAGGGTGCACTTTTGGCACGAACCGCTGAGTCGCGAGCGCAACCTCATCCGCGGCGATGCGCTCGCAGCAACACTCGAAGCGCTCAACAACGCGAAGATCACCATGCCGTACACGAGCGGAGCAGACGGCAAGAACTGAAACCGACCCGGCGAATACAAAAGCGCCGGCCACCTGCTCGGTGACCGGCGCTCGAAACGCTGCGAGCAAAGACGCTGCTACGGGGTCGTGGTGGTCGTCGACGATGACGACATATCGTCGGCACCCATCGTCGTCGCTGACATCTCCTCAGCGACGGTCGTGCTCGACATGTCGCTGGAGCCCATGTCGCTGTGATCCATGTCGCCTGCCATCGAACTTCCAGACATGGCATCGGGGGTCATGGCTTTGGCTGGGGCGTCAAAGGTGATCGGGTCAGCACCGTCGAAGGTCAATGTGACCTCGACGGAATCGGGGTAGGTGGCCGGGTCGATGTCCAACAGCATGATGTGGTTCCCGCCCGGCTCAAGTACCAGTTCACCGCCAGCGGGGATCTCAAAGCCACCTTCTTTTTCGGCCATCTGCATCTGCCCATCGGCCCCCATGCTCGTCTCGTGCAGCTCGACGCTGTCGGTGACGGGCGATGATGCCGATACGAGCGTGACCGCCTGGTCGGTACCGTTGGTCAGATTGGCGTAGACCGCCGATGTGGTTTGTCCATCGACAGGGATCCGGGTCCACGCGTCGCTCACGGCAATTCCGTCACCGACCGCAGCGGTGGTCGTCGATGGATCGGCTGCAGCGGTCGTCGAGGAGTCGGTGGCGTCGTCGTCGGCATCGTCTGAGCCACAGCCGACGAGCACAAACGACAAGGCCGCGACGGCGAACACGGCAAGCTTGATCTTGGAAAACTTCATATGGGACACGCTCTCTGTTAGCTCATGGGGCATGACAAACCTCACCCTAACGCTGTGGGCCAACGCTGCTTCGCACCGGCTTGCGGTTCCACAGCCTCTGGACCACGATCCCCTCACACACCCGATGCGCGCGTCATACCGCCGAGGCCGGGTCAGTGGACACACCGACACTTGCCCCGGGCAATTCGTGCCTGAACGACGCACACGCGGAAGTATTTCGGACACCCGATACCGATCGACCCTAAGGCCGCCATGACCTCTGCCATGAAACACCTCGCCGACATGATCGGGTACGCACGGACCCGCAAGACACACGGCATCCACGACCGAGCCACCGTTGAGGACCTTCGAGTCAGGTCTGATGGCTGGGGCCTCCCGCCGGGCCTCGACGTCCGGTGGTTGGGGGTTGCTGGTTTCGCGTTGACCTACCAAGGCACCACGATCCTGATCGATCCCTACGTGAGCCGCAGCACCCTCGGGCAATCACTCAAGCGCAAGCCCGCTCTCCCCGACTCTGACCTCGTCAACACGTGGCTGCCGCGCGCCGACGCGGTGCTTGTGGGCCACACACACTTCGACCATGCCGTCGACACCCCGGCGATCGCGCGGCGGGACGGGGCCACGGTGTATGGCGGCACAGCGGCGCGGCACCTCCTCGGACTACACGGCATCGATCATCAAGGTGTAGTCGTCGAACCGCACAAGACCTATGCGGTTGGACCCTTCGAGTTTGCGTTCACACCGAGCCAGCATTCCAAGCTGCTACTCGGCAAGAAGGTGCCAAACGGCGGCGAGATCACCTGTGAGCATCTGTCGGGACTGCACGCCAACGCGTACAACTGCGGCGACGTATGGGGCATCCGCATCACGGTACAGACCAACGCGGCGCCGTTCACCCTGTTTCACCAGGGTTCGGCGGACCTCATCGAGGATCAGATCAAAGACACCGACATCGACGTGTTCCTCTGCGGTGTCGCTGGCCGGCAGTTCACCGATGACTACACCCGCAGGATTCTTCGAGCGCTCACACCTCACAAAATCGTCATCACACACCACGACGACTTCTTCGTTCCTCTGGGACAGCCACAAGGATTCGCTTTTGGCGTCGACGTCGACCGTTTCCCGTATGAAGTCGCTGATGTGGACCGCGATATCGAGGTGGTTACGCTGCCAGAACCCACCCCCGTCGGGTGACCGCTTGGCGGCCACACGGGCAACGCGCTTTGTAAGCATCGCGGCTGCACATCAGCCGCTACAGGAAAGGTGACACATGGCAACGCTCCGCATCGATTCTGGTGACCTACACGTCTCGCTCTCGACCTGGGAGAAGGTCGGAGCGCTCAAAGGCGACATGGCAGTGCCCGTGACGTCGATCGAAAGGGTCGACTACGTCCCCAACGCGCGTCGGTCGGCACAAGGGTTTCGAGCGCTCGGCACCGGCCTTCCCGGCGCAATTTCCCTTGGCCGTTGGAGGGGTCGAGGGTTGAAGTCGTTCGTCGCCGCATATCGCAACGGGCCCGGATATGTGATCTCGCTTCGCAACGGCCCCTACGACCAACTCGTCATCACGTCACCGCCGGTGCCGGAGCTCGACGCGATCGCATCCCCGGGTATGTGACCTGGAAGGGCGACAGCGATCACGTAGTGAACTTTTCGTCACGTGCATTGACGCAGACCCGGGCCGAGGCGTAGAACCATCGGCGGAATCATGTTGTCGGCACCTGGTGCTGACCTGACCTGGGAGGTTCGTTGGTGTCGGATCTTTTCGCCATGCTTGGCGCTCTCACGTCGAATTTCGACTACTGGATCGACTTCTTCGTCGCCTGGCTGATCGCGAACCTCGCGGTTCTGCTGGGTATATGAACTTCGTTATCGGCGTGTCGACATGCGCCGGAGGGTCATTCCCGTTCTTCCCCACGTCGCCCAAACACACTTCGACGCTGCTTCGGCGCGCCGCCATAGAAATGCGAGCTTGATATGGATGAGATCAGCGGCCTTCCGCTTCACCCCTTGGTGGTCCACCTTCCGGTCGTATTACTCCCGCTCTCAGCGGTTGCGGCGGTCTTGTTGCTGTTGCGAACGTCGTGGTACGAGCGTTACCGGTGGGTGACCGTCGTCATCTGCGGCATCGGCACCATCGGAGCTTTTCTCGCCACCCAGTCGGGCGAAGAGCTCGAAGGCGATATCCGTCGCAATGAAGGTCTGGATGCGGTGCGTGGCATTCACGATCACGCCGAGGCGGGTGAGGCAGCTCGCAACATGGCGTTGGTGTTCTTCCTCGTGCTGCTCGCGTACGCGCTGATCCCGTGGTTTCTCGAGCGCCGCAAGCAGCGGGCGGCGGCGTCTGATCAGACCACCGCTGGGCTGCCGACCTGGGTCCGCCCCGTTCTGATGGTCCTCGTTCTACTCACCGCGGGCATATCGACCCTAGCGGTCTTCAAAGCGGGCCATTCGGGTGCCGAGCAGGTTTGGGAAGAGGAAGACAGCGGCGATGACAGCGGCAGCGACGACGACTCGATCGGCGTCTTCATCGACCAGACCCAACTCGCACCCGAGTACGTCGCGTCGAACGACACCGCTGTGTGAGTTGACGCAGTCGACCTAGCCCCAGTCGCTGTCTAGGTGACAACCCCTTTTGGTCAGTGTTTTCAACGGTTTTGAATGATGGCTCGGAAAATTTTCTCGAGCCATCATTCGCGCTCCGACGTTTTGATGAATGATGTGCCGATGCACACACCTTTCAAAGCTTCTCGGCGGTTCGACCGCTCGTTCCACGCCGCTGCACTACTGCTGTTCATCGGTCTGATTTGTATGGCCTTGGTGGGCTGCGGCGGCGATGACGAAGACGCTTCGAGCACCGACGCGTCAACTACCGACACTTCGACGGTCGCTGACGCAGACGATGCGACGACGACGTCGGCGGAGTCCGACGCTGCTGGCGCCTCTGCCGATGCCACGACCACCGTCGAAACTGGGGACGCTGCCGCCAACGACGGATCTACAACGACGCAATCGAAGCTCGACCAAGGTTCCAGCACGACCGCAGCCTCGACGGCGTCGACCGCCGCTGACGGTGCCGACGGATCCGGCTGTACCCCAGGGGAAGGTCCCCTCGGCGATGGCCGCTGGTTTGGGTTCGTCGAGGGCGCCGACGACGAAGAAATCCAGTTCGATGTCGCATGTTGGTTCAGCGGAACCGCTGCTGCCCAGGCAGCGGCAGAGGACGGCGAAGAGTCACCTCCGCCCAACGACTACTACGTTCGGAACGACACGACGCTGACCCGGCCGGTACCCGTTGCCGCCGGAGCGACGGTCACCTGGTTGCCGCAGCCGGGAAATCCAACCGCCGAGACCATCGCCTACGCGGATTGGGATGCTGATCGAGACGATCGCGAATTCAACCCTGGAGCGTGGGTTACGGTCGAGGACGGCGCGGTCACCTACATCGAAGAGCAGTACACGCCGTAGCTGGCTGTTGCCCCGCTCGCCTGACCGCCCGTTGCGCCGGTACGCTCCGAACCGGCGCAACGACGGTAGCGCCCCCGGAGTACCGCCTGTCATGGCTGTTGGAGGACGACGTGCAAATCGACTTTTGGTTCGACCCCGCTTGCCCCTTTTGTTGGGTGACATCCCGCTGGATCGAAGAGATCAAGTCCAGCCGAGATCTCGACATCAACTGGCGCGCCATCAGCCTGTACTACAAGAACAATATGGCCGAGCACCCCGACAACGAGTTCTACGAACCGACCAAGAAGACCCTGCGGATGCTTCGGGTCGTCATGGCGGTCAAGGCCGACGGCCAGGCAGAAAAGATCGGGGCGCTCTACACCGAGTTCGGTCGCCGCATCCACAACCGTCACGAACTCGACTTCGAGATCGCCCCCATCCTCACAGCCCTCGATATCGACCCCTCGTTGGCGGCGGCCGCCGACCATGACACCTGGGATGTCGAGATCCTCGCCGACATGGACGCTTACGTCGCGTTAGTCGGCAACGACGTGGGTACCCCGGTGATCGCTCTGGATGGAAGCGCTGGCCGGGTGGGACTTTTTGGTCCGGTTATCACCGAACTCCCCGATGCCAAACACGCGACAGCGCTTTGGGACGGCTTCATTGCGATGGCAGACACGCCAGGATTCTTTGAACTGAAGCGTGGTCGCACCGATCACCCCCATATCCCCGACGAATCGCGGCTCCCGCCATCACCCGCGTAACCGCGACGCCGACAGCGACTCAGCCCCGTCGGGCTCACAGCGCGACGGCGGCTGACTGAGCGTTGAGTTTGTCGGCCACACGAGCGCACGCTGCACCGACTGCTCGGCGAAGTGTGCCGCTTGCTCGCCTACTTGGTCAGGCCCGACACGAGTCCAGCATGGTTCTGAGAATCTCTAGCGCACGGCTGAACTTTTCACCTGCGTCCGGCTGAGACATGTCGAGTTCGGACAGGTAGGTCATCACTCCACCGATCGCCGACCCGACGATCTCAACGGTCGCGTCATCGCGTTCGCGTCCAAGATCGGTCGCGAGACAGACCACGAGGCGCTCGGTTGCAGCGGCCGTCGTGGGTGTCTCGGGTGATCGGAGCTGCGCATTGGCGTGCCCCATCTCACTTTGCAGGGCAAACAGGTCGGCGTAGTCAGAGCGTTCATCGCGAAGCCATTGAGCGATCACGTCGACGGCCGATCGATGGTCGGGACCCTCTTGTTCCATTCGCTCAGCGAGGCGCGAGAACGCCTCGTCGAGATACGACGTCGCGATGTCGAATTTGGTCGGGAAGTACAGCGAAACCGTGCGCGGCGAGACCTCAGCGGCATGCGCGATGTCGGCGATAGTCGTCGAGTCATATCCCTGTTCTGCGAATAGACGCATGCCACTGCGTTGAATTGCCGCTCGGCGTCGAGCCCGAGACCTTTCTCTGAGTCCCATCTCGTCACCTGCCTCTGTCTTGTCGCTCGCGCCCATCTCGACCATTGCCACGAGGCCACCATACACCCATCCGCATACTTGCAGACAGATGGAAACTTACAGCCTGATGCAACATTGCTATGCGCAGCATTGTAACTTTGCAGTCTCATGCAAGTTTGCGGCGTGGATGGCACGCCGCTGCACCACGAAGGATGAGTTCAACATGGCATCCATGCTGTACCGACTTGGACATTGGAGCGCGAGCAGGCGCCGATTGGTCTTGGTGACGTGGGTCGCGATCCTCATCGGCGCCATCGTGTGGTCGACGACCGCGCAGGGAAGCACCAACGATGAGTTCTCGATCCCCGGAACCGAATCGCAGGTAGCCAACGAACTGCTCTCTTCCCGTTTTGGAAGTCAATCTGGTTCGACTGCGCGCATCGCGGTGCAAGCGCCCGACGGCATGACATTTGCCGATCCCAGCCTCACCGGAGTCGTCGCCGATATGGAAACGGCCCTCCAAAAGTCGCTCACATTGCCGGGGGTCGCACCCGATCAGAACGCCGACGAGATCGTGACCGTCTCCGATGATGAAAGCATCGCATTCGCGACCGTTCGCTTCACAGAAGACGCGATGAACATCGAGCCCGAAGAGGTGCAGGCGGTTCTCGACACGATCGAGGAAGCGACCCCTGACAACGTCGAGCTCGCCTTTGGCGGCAACGCCGTCGACGCTGCCGTCGCCGAAGAGCACCCGCCATCTGAAGCCATTGGGCTGATGGTCGCCGTCGTGGTCCTGCTGTTTAGCTTTGGATCGGTCGTCGCCATGGGCCTGCCGCTCATCACCGCGTTGATCGGCGTGGCTATCACCTTGTTGTCGGTGAGCATCGCGTCGGCCTACATCGACCTGTCATCGACCGCTCCGACGCTCGCTACCATGATCGGACTCGCTGTCGGTATCGACTACGCCCTGTTCATCGTGACTCGGCATCGAGGATTCCTCAAAGAAGGGCTCGACGTCGAAGAAGCCGCCGCTCGTGCAAACGCCACATCCGGTGGCGCTGTGGTGTTCGCTGGCGTGACGGTGGTCATCGCTCTCAGCGGACTGTCGGTGGTAGGCATTCCCTTCCTCACCGTGATGGGCCTCGCAGCAGCGGCATCGGTCATGGTCGCCGTCCTCGTGGCCATCACCCTGATTCCCGCACTTCTCGGCTTTGCGGGCCGCAACATCGACCGATTCACGATCCCCGGTATGAAGGCTTCGACCGGTGAGGGTGCCGACGCTTCGACCACCTGGTCAGCCAAGTTTGCAACCACGGTGACGACCCGCCCCTGGATGTTCCTTCTCGGGGGCATCGCGATCATCGCCCTGATGGCACTCCCACTCGCTTCGATGCGTTTGGGGATGCCCGATGATGGCAATCGACCCGAAGACACCACGCAACGTCAGGCCTTCGACATCCTCGAAGAAGGATTTGGCGCCGGATTCAGTGGCCCCTTGACCGTCGTCGTCGATCTCAGCAACGCGAGCGGCGATGCGGAGACGACGGTGGCCGCTCTTGGAACTGCTATCGCCAACACCGACGACGTTGCCTCGGTCGGTCAACCCGTGGTGAACCCTGCTGGCGACACCGCATTGCTCTCGGTCGTGCCAGCGAGCAGCCCTGCCAGCAAAGAGACCGAAGACCTGTTGCACGAACTGCGCGACGACACCATTCCGCCCGTCGTCGACGGAACAGGTGCGACCGCGGCGATCACCGGGCCGACGGCTGTCAACATCGACATCTCCGAAAAGATGACCAATGCCCTCGTGCCCTTCATGGCGGTCGTCATCGGTCTGACGGTCTTGTTGCTACTGATCGTGTTCCGCTCAATCCTCGTGCCCATCAAAGCCGCGATCGCCATCTTGTTGTCGATCGGGGCCAGCTTGGGCATCGTCGTTGCGATCTTTCAGTGGGGTTGGCTGGCCGATCTCATCGGAGTCGAACAAACCGGTCCGATCGTCAGCTTCCTACCCATCATGATGTTCGGCATCTTGTTTGGTCTCTCGATGGACTACGAGGTCTTCATCCTGTCCCGCATCAAGGAAGACTTCGCCCGCACCGGCAACGCCCGTGGCAGTGTGCTCACCGGCGTGGCATCGTCGGCACGGGTCATCACAGCCGCAGCCTTGATCATGATCTCGGTGTTCGCAGCGTTCGTCCTCGGCGACGACAGCTCGATCAAGATGATGGGTGTTGCGCTCGCCTCGGCCGTCTTCATCGATGCCACGGTCGTGCGGATGATCATCGTGCCGTCGGTCATGACGCTGTTCGACAAGGCCGGTTGGTGGCTGCCGAACTGGTTGAACTGGCTCCCCGACCTCGATGTCGAAGGCGAGAACCTGCTCCACCAGTTGGGCGATAGCGCTGCGGTTACGCCAGCGAGCTAGCCCGCTCGCCGAGAACTCGGGATGTGGGGCGATCGGCGAAATCGACCGCTTGCCGACCGCCCCATAATCCGAGGCTGAACCCCCGGACCGCCGAGATGTCGCCAGCCGACACTTGGCCGGTCCGGGGGTTCTCCTATGTCGACGTATCCCGCCGCCTTAGAGTTCGCAAACGCTGTGTGTTGACAGATATTCGCTCCACTGCTCTGGTGAAAACGGCACAAGTGACTCAACAGCATCAAAGAGCTGCCGACGAGACGCAGAGAAGTTGGGTGCTGTGAGTAGCAGCACCGAATCACCGACTTCGACGATCAGGGCCGGGTCGTCTGCCGCTCCCACGAGATACCCGGCTCGACCATTCACATCAACGGCCTCTGGGGTCGTAGCCTCACCGCCCTCGACATCGGTCGTCTGATACAACCTGGCAAACTCATCCAGATCCTCGAGTCCCGGTTGGACCAGCATGATGTGGTCATCGCCGATATCCATGACGAACATCCAGGCCAGCACTTCTTCGGCGAAGTCGTGCGGCCGTACGAATGCGGACAGACCAGCGCTGCTGAGATCTAGATGGCCGTCGGCGTACTCCAAGCCATCGACTATCTCTGAGGCAGAGTCACGGTCACCTCCGAAGATCGTCAAGCTGATGGGTCCTGCCGCACTCGTCGCATCGCGGCCCTTCTCATCGACGCGAAACGGCGCAATCGCAATGAACTCGTCGGTGTCCATCTGCACGACCTGCAGACCGTCCTGCCACCCCTTGGGTAGCTCCTGTGGCGTCCGTGGACTTTGTTCGGCCTTGACGACGATTCCGTCTAACGGGTCATCCTCATCCGGGTCAACCCACCACGAGGTCTCCCGATGATCAGTGAAAGTGGCGTCCACATAGTCGCGGGAGGTCACCGCGTCCAGAAGGTCCACGTCCAAAGAACAGAGCACTTCGACATCGCCGTCGTCGACGCCAAAGCGCTGCGAGGCTCCGACGAAGTACTCAAAGCACATGGCATACGGCGCCTGGAGCGTGGTGTCCCGGTCGTCCCCGTCGACCTGATCGCGCAGCTGTTGAACGACGTCTTCGTAAGCCTTGGGAGCCTCTGCTCCCGAACCGTCGGCGGCTTCCAAGGCTGCTTCGATTTGATCGCTATCAGCGACACGCTTGGGCACGTAGCCGGCTTCGGCCACTTCGTCCCCCAGCGTCGAGCAGTAGTTTGCCATCCACTTGCCCACAGAGACCCCCGCACCACCTTCTCCGACGCTTTGAGCTCCTGCGTCTGGGTCCGCTGGCGAGCAACCTACAGCGACGAGGACCGCGAGCATGGCGAACGCGAACCACGTTCGGGGCCCAAAAGTCAGTGGTTTCTGGCCTGCCATTAGAGACTCCCTTCGGTGTCGTCCAGCCCTGTCATGTCGTCCGGGCAGTCGGTGCTGGCCAGCAGGTCCGCCCACTCCGTAACAGTGGCTGGCCGAACCGATTCTGCAACGGAGATAAGTTCTGCGGGCTCACCGGGATAGTTGAAGGCACTGAGCATCAGTGTCGAGTCATCTCCGCTTTCCCACACGATGATCATCCCGTCGTCGTCGTCGATAACGAAGCCGTCGCGGTTGCCGACCTGTACCGGTTCTTCCGAAAACGTTCCATCCAGCTTCCATTGGAGCATGACCAGATCCACGGGGGTGTTGAAGCGGGAGACCATGCCGAGTTCACCAGCTTCCAGCTCGATGAGAGTTCCGGTGGGAAGCATCGATATCAGGTCGTTGGCTGGCTGTTCGACCTGGTGAAACGCGTTGTCATCCAGGATGATCGCACCGTCTTCGACCTTCATCGTCGCGACGATGTCCTCCGCCGCTTCACGATCCGTTCCGAAAATGTCAACGGTGACCCCTGATGCAGATCCCGCCAGGAACATGGCATCGCTATCAAGGATAGAAACCGACGCCGACCAACTGTCTGCCGAATCACCCTCTTCGACCTCGAAGGCGTGAAGCCAGCCAGCCGGCGGGTCGATCCCAAAGAGCGGGGACTCGACCACGACAACGGTGCCGTCTTCGATGTCGAGGTCCTCGTTGTCAGACCACACAGACGTGCCGTCCATCGTGCCAGCGATCGACTGCAAGTTGCGGAAGGAAATGACTTCGAAGATGAGGAACGCGTCCATGGCGCAAACGAACGTAGCGTCAGGGAAGTCGGTGAGAGGGAGGTCGAGCGTCGGTCGCTCATTCTGCCCAAGGAAGTAGTCAAAACACACCGCTAGCGGAGCCTGCGACGGATAGTCGGAATCATCGTCAGCGACGGCCGAACGCAGCGACTGCACCGTGTCCTGGTACTCCTCGGGCACGTCCGCCCCGGTCTCATCCGCGGCGGTGAGGATGTCGCTGATCTGTTCAGGGCTAAACAGGACCTCCATCGACGCCGCATCGCTATCCCAGTCTTCATTGCTGTACGCGTCATCTGTCGCGATCTGGCGCGCCGTGGTGCAGTAGGCGGAAACCCACGGACCCACCGCATCACCAGATCCCTGCGGTGTAGCGCCCTCACCCGCTTCTGAGTCACTCGAGCATGCAGACGCGAACAGGACGAGGAGAGCGAGCTGAGCAGCACACATCAGCAGCCAACCCGGTTGTGAACTCAAGCCTTTTCGCCGATGCCGGTCTTCTAAGCAAAGCAACACACCACGCTCCTCTCCAACCAGCAGACGTGAACCCCTGGCCGGGGCGCCTCCCGCAGATCTGCTGGTCAGACACCGGACCCTATGGGAGGTATGCCACCGAGCACACCAAACCCGACCGTCGGCCCCGTAGCTTTACGCTACGTTTAGCGTCGTCACAGCAAATTCCCCGGTTCCTGGAACTGCCGACGACGCCGCTCACCGGATCGACACTGGAGTACGCAGCCTCGATCTGGACGATTGGGCGACCCGACCGAGAACGCCCCGACACGCGAGTTGGCGTTTAATCGCTCGCTGGTTATAGAGTGATGTTTATGCCGGAAGCCCTCCCGACCGAAATGCTCGAATACGTCGCCGAACGATTCCGCGTCCTCGGTGACGCCACCCGCCTCTCGATCATTCGCGTGCTGATCGATGACGGCGAGATGAATGTCGGCGACCTCGTCGAGCGCTTGGATTCAAGTCAGGCCAACGTCTCAAAACACCTTCGCATTCTGGCCAACGCTGGGGTCGTCAGCCGACGCCCCGAGGGTACGGCCGCCTACTACTCGGTCACCGACCCCTCGCTCATGCCGATCTGCTCGATCGTCTGCGACCGTTTGCGACATCAGGTCGCCGACGAAGCACGACATTTCGCCGTCTAGCCACACACGGTCGACTCCACCCACCAGCGAGCACCGCTCGCCCACGAGCCAAACACCCATTCACGTTCGTAACATCGCTTTATCGTTGAGGAGCAACCAAAGTGAGTTCAAGCACCACGACCGGGCCACCCCAGACTGGCTCGGATGACCAACGAGCCGAGTCGGCCGGGCGTTCCCCAGCACAGGCCCGACACCGGCAGGACACAGTGACCCGAGCAAGGAAGGGCCGACCGGCGAGGGCGCGGCTCACTCACCGCTCGCCCGCCTCGGACAGTGGGCCCACGAACGCCGCAAGGTGGTCATGGCAACATGGGCAATCGTCGCGATCGCACTGGGACTCTTCGCCCCCAAGCTCCCGAGCGCACTGTCGGGAGCGATGTGGGAAGTCAACGGCAGCGACTCGCTCGCCGCGCGCAACATCATCGATGAACAGTTCGGCGGTCTGTCATCCCAATCAGCCGCCGTGGTCATCCACAGCGATTCACTGCCCTATGACGACCCGGCGTTTCAGGCGGTCATCGAGGAAGCGGTCGGTGTCATCGACAGCGAAGAAGCGTTCGGTCGAGCGATGCCCGCCCAACCCGGGATGGATGGACAAACGGTCATGATCCAGGCCGGAGCCTTGGTCGATCCGACCGAAGCGGTCCGCGCCGCCGACCGCATGAGCGAAGACATCGGAGCACTCTCAACGACCGATAGCGGTGGTGACATCACCGTCGCGCTCAGCGGTTCACCGGCCTTCTGGAGCGACTTCAACCATTCCAATGAGGAGGGGATGCGCAAGGCCGAGATGTTGACCTGGCCGGTCACCGCCATCATCCTCATCTTGGCCTTTGGCACACTCGCCGCAGCGGGTCTGCCACTGCTGTTGACCGCCGCTGGCCTGCTCGCTTCGATGGGTGTGCTCTTCGGTATCACCCAGATCACCGACCTGTCGGTGTGGACTCTGAACTTCGCCATGATGTTCGCGCTTGCACTGGGCATCGACTATGCCCTCTTCATCGTCACCCGCTACCGAGCGGCCCTCCACGCGACGCCGAACAACCCCAAATATGCCGCTGGCGTCACGATGGATACTGCGGGTAAGGCGGTGTTGTTCTCGGGTATCACCGTCTTGATTTCGCTGTCCGCTGTGCTACTCGTCCCGATCCCGGCCTTCAGATCGATGGCGGCCGGAATGATGTTGTCGGTTGGCTTCGTCCTGCTCGCCGCCTTGACACTGTTGCCAGCGTTGCTCGGCCCGGGTATCGACAAGTTCGGGCTTCCTTGGCGCAACTCGGGCGATCACCGCAGCCCAGCGTTTGGACGTATGGCCGAACGCATCAAGGCACATAAGGTGCTGGTTGCGTTCGTCGCCATCGCCGCCCTCATCGGTCTGTCGACTCCGCTGGTCAACCTAGAAACGGGCATGCCCAGCATCACGATGCTGTCCGAAGACGAACAAGCACGCCAGGGTTATGACTTCCTTGCCGCTTCCTTCGGCCTGGGAGGTCCCGGCCCGATCAAGTGATCGTGCCGCCGACGGAAACCCCGACGACGTGACCGAGCTCGTCACCGCGACCGACGGCATCGCCATGGCCTTCCCCGCACAGCAAGGTGCACAAGGCGCTTGGATGATTCAAGCCGTTGGTATGTACGACCCATCCTCTCATGAGGCACTCGACACCATCTCCAGACTGCGAGACGCGATGCCCACAGGTGTGCTCGTGGGCGGCCCCGTCGCTGAGAATGCCGACCTGGATCACACACTCCGCAGTAAGGCGCCCTTGGTCATGGGTGTCGTGTTGCTACTGGGATTCCTCTTGTTGATCATCGCGTTGCAGGCCATCGTCATCGCGCTGGTCGGCGTCATCTTCAACCTGCTCTCGGTCGGCGCTGCCTTTGGAGTGGGCGCCCTAGCCTTTCAAGAGGGCTGGCTTGCCGATCCCATGGGATTTGAGAGCCAGGGATACCTCACATCGTGGGCGCCTCTGTTCTTTTCACTCTGGTGTTCGCCATCTCGATGGACTACACCGTGTTTTTGCTCGCATCCACACGTGAACATTTTGAGCGCTCGGGCGACCCCTGACGAAGCGGTGATCGGGTCGATTGCGCACACCGCCAAACCAATCGTGGCTGCTGCGAGCATCATGGTGGCAGTGTTCTTCACCTTCGCTATTGCCGGAACGCTCCCCATGAAGGAGATGGGCATTATCCTTGGTACGGCGGTACTGCTCGACGCTTTCGTCGTCCGCCTCCTGTTGGTCCTGGCGGTGCTGTTCATCCTTGGCGAGAAGGCATGGTGGATGCCCAAGGGTCTGGCAAAGGTCCTTCCGAAGATCACCTTCGCCCACTGAACAGGATCTGAACGACCACAACAGAACTCCCCTACAGATGGGCCCTCGGCACCAGCCTCCCGGCGCCGAGGGCCTTTCTTTCAAACGTCCTGCCCCGACCCCATGTGAGTTGCTCAGGCGCCGTTACTCGGACCCCGCTGGATCGTGGATCAGGGGCCGCAGCAGGCCGACCAGCGGCTTTCGCGCCCTGTTAACGTGAGCTCGCTTTGTCACTCAATCGACTTGAGGCATCCATGAATCTCAAGACACGCGTGATCGCCCTCGGCAATATGGCCCTTGAAGGCACACACCGAGCTCTTCTCACGGTGACCGGCGGCAGATTTCCCCACCGCGCCGGAGGCATTCAGCTCCTCGAGTTACACACCATTGGGCGCAAGTCTGGCCAACGCCGCGCAACGCTGCTGTCCACTCCGTTACAAGACGGTGATCGGCTGATACTGGTCGCGTCGAAGGGGCTACCCCGACGATCCGATCTGGTACAAGAATCTGGTCGCCAACCCCGACGTCGAGATCACGATCGGGGCGTGACCACACCAATGCTGGCGCGGACGGCGACTCCCGATGAGCGCGCCAAACTTTGGCCGATCATCACCGAGAAGTATCGGAACTACGCGTCCTATCAACGGCGTGCAGGGCGGGAGATCCCGGTGGTGATCTGCACACCACTCGCGACCGCCGACGAGACCGGGATGGACCCGGAAGCGCTGTAGGTAGCTGAGCGCATCTCGTATCGCTTCAAACGATTGGAAGAAACCGCAATGGGTTGGTATCGAGAACGGCTGTTGCCGCGGGCGATCGACAAGATGTGCGGTACCGGCGAACTGCAAAAATGGCGCAAACGCACCGCGGCTGGCCTCTCGGGAACGGTGGTTGAGATCGGGTTTGGTTCGGGCCTGAATATGGCCGCGTACCCTGACGACGTCGATGTCGTGTTGGCGGTCGAACCTGCCGCCGCCGGTCAGAAGCTGGCGGCACAGCGGATCGCAGCATCGCGGATCCCGGTCCGCCACGTCGGGCTCGATGGCGAGTCGATCCCGCTCGACGACAACAGTTGCGACGGGGCACTGTGCACCTTCACGTTGTGCACGATTCCCGATGTTGACCGAGCGCTCGCCGAGCTCCGCCGCGTGGTCAAACCGGGCGGGCGTTTCCACTTTCTCGAACACGGGTTGTCGCCGGATAAGTCGGTCGCGAAGTGGCAACGTCGCCTCGATCCCATCGAGGTGCGCGTCGCTGACGGCTGCCACCTGACCCGCGACCCCATCGATCTGGTGACACGCGCTGGCTTTGTGATCGAGCGCTCGGGCGCCCGGTACACCAAGGGCCCGAAACCATGGACATGGTTGACCGACGGCGCTGCCATCAACCCCAGCTAGCGAGCGCCCAGCTAGCGAGCGCGCAGCAGCCTCGGTCCCCTGGGGGCGGAACAGCCTGGCGTCTTAGCCCACCTCGGTGGCCATGAATGCGAACTCTTCGGCCTCGGCCTGGCGGTCGAGCTGCAGTTCGCGCGCACGGGTACGGTTCGGCAGGAATTGGCCGAGAACAGCACAGACCACGAACAGCGCCGCTCCGATCATGAACATCAAACGGTAGGGGCCGATGTCGTTTCGTCCACCGGGAGCGCTCATCACGGCCGAACCGAAAATCGAGCTCAACACGGCGACGCCGACCGCTGTAGAGATTTGGCGGGTGACCGATGAAAGCCCGGTGGCTTGGGAAACAAGGGACGATTTCACCGAGTTCAGCGCCTGAATGTTGGGCGCCATCATGGCGAGTCCACCACCCAGCCCCCCAAGTCCAAGCCATCCCGATACGACCCACTGCGACGTACCCTCGGACACGAAGAACACCAAGCCCAGGTAGGACAACGCAAAGATGCTGCAACCCACCCCGACAGGAATGCGGGCACCGAGCCGGTCCACGATCCGCCCCCCGATCGGCATCGTCACCGCCATTCCGAGGGCTGAGGGCAACATGACGAGACCGATCTTGCTTTCGGCCAATCCCCAAATATGAGAAAGCTCCAAGGGGATATAGACGAGCCGCGCATATTGCGCCACAGCCATCAACCCCAAGATCACCATCGCCAGGCTAAAGACCGGGTTCGCGAAGACCCGTAGTTCGACAAGGGGTACCGGAGTTCTCAGCGAGTGCAATGCAAAGGCGACCAAAAGGCCAACACCCGCGGCGAGACAGCCGATCGTGGTCAGCGACACCCAGCTCTTCTCACCTTGGGCGAAGCCGATCATCAACAGGCTGAGACCCACGGTCGAAAGCACCAGACCTACGGTGTCCAATTCGCGTTTGGGATCGCCAGGATCGCTGCGCAGCATTGCGATGGCCAGCGGCACACCGATCAGGCCGACCGGGACGTTGACGCTGAAGATCCAACGCCATCCAAACGACGACGTGATCCAACCGCCGAGAACGGGCCCAATCGCTGGGGCCGCCATGACGGCGATACCGAACATGCCGAGAGCTCGCCCACGTTCAGATGCTGGGAACAAGGCGTAGATCATCGCCATCGCGACCGGCATCAGCAGCCCTCCGCCGAGGCCTTGCAGGATCCGAGCTGCAACGAGGAAGCCGAGCGTGGGCGCCAAAGCACAGAGCGCGGACGCTACGGTGAACGTGCCAAACGCGCCGACGAAACATCGCTTGCGTCCGAAGCGATCGGTCAGCCACCCGGTGAGCATCTGACCGATACCAACGGCAGCCAAATAGGCCGTGAGGACCCATTCGATGTTGCCGAGTTCAGCGCTGTCGGGTGACCCGAATTCTCGTTGAATGGCCGGTAGCCCGATGTTGACGATCGTCGTATCGAGGACCATTGCGAAGGTCGCGATCACCGTGACGCCCATGACGATCCAGCGGTACGTACTGCTGAATTCGGCTGGCCCGTCAGAGCTGACCTCGTCTGGCCCCTGGGGCTCTGTGGCAGACGCTTCGTCGGGTTTGTCGGTGCCGGTCGTACTCATCCGCGAACGATACCTTTAACTTGGTTGGTACAACCAACTTGAAGTTTCTTAGGATGTTGCGGTGACTTCCTCCCCGGCCCCCATGCCGCCCAGCGAGCCCCTCGACCGCATACAGAACTCGCTCATCGCGCTAGTCCGCCGGTCGGTCGACCCGCGCGCCAATCGACGAATCAATGAGATCGCCGGCACCGATATAGAGCGCTCAGAGGCGACGCTGGTCGCCAGCCTGGCCCAACTCGGACCGATACGGATGTCGGCGCTCGCAGAGGCCGTCAGACTCGACATTTCCACGGTGAGCCGTCAGATCTCGCGCCTGGTAAGCGCTGATCTTGTCGAGCGCCAAACCGACCCGGACGACGGCAGGGCGTACCTATTAGTGCTCTCCGGGAGGGGTGAAGACGTCAGCGAACGCTTGCGGCAGGCCAAAGCCGCGTGGATCACGGCGCTGCTGGACGATTTCTCGTCCGATGAGCAGGTTGCATTGGCAGACCTGCTGGAGCGGCTGACCGCGGCGATGCACCGATACGATCAAAGCGTGCGGTGAACCCCGCTCCGGCGCCCCTCCGCCGAGTTGGCGTCACCGAGGTCACGGCGTCCGCCCCCGACCCCCTCCCCCAGGTCGGTGTTGCTCGCTGAGCCCCTACCCGAGGGCGCCGCCCGCCCAGAGAACCTCAGGCGTTTCCGGGCGAAGACGTGAATGACCGGACGAAAGTGAAACCCACGATGTCGATTGAAACCTTGCAGGCTCGCGTACGTCGTCGCCAAAGCACCGATCTGCCAGAGCTCTATGGCGACATCGACTTCGACATGATCCCCGAACGGCTCGCGCTGAGCGTGGACGACGAATCCGACTTGCCGTCCTCGGCTCGCATTTCTCGCGCAGGCCTGCTAGCTGACAACGACCTGGTCGAGCTGATGACGACGACAACGATGCTGGGTGACGTCGTATGCGGCGCGTATGTGTGCCTGATGCCAGAACTCGGCATGCAGCAGACGATCGACATGGTGCGTCAGGCTTGTCGGACCGGCATCGATTCGGTCGCCGATGCTCCACCGCAGCTCGCGGCATTCATCGGGTCGATGGAAGAAGTCCCCGACTGGATCGACATGGATATGGTCGAAGACGGCGCGCGCGAAGATCGGATCGTCTCGGCCTTAGGCGCACCATTCGGCATCCGCGGCGCGTTCTTGGCGACCTTTATCAACGAATACGCGGCGTTGCCCATGGCGATCACCGGTTCGCTGTCAGATAAGCGGGCGGCACGGCGGGTGAACGAGACCGCGAGCTTTTTCGCCACGACGGTACTGCCGGGCGGTATGCGCCGAGACGGCCCAGGGTTTGAGGCGGCCGCCATGGTGCGCCTCATGCACTCGATGGTGCGTTACAACGCGCTGCGGCGGAGCACCAAATGGGACCAGACACGTTTCGGGATCCCGATCCCCCAAATCGATCAGATGCCCGCTGGCCTGATCTCAGCATTTCTGCTGGCCAGCAACGCCAAGCGAGAAAAGCGCGACTACACATACTCGGAGCGAGCACAGGTCGAGATGGCGCGCTACCGCTGCCACCTACTGGGGTTGCCCGAAGAGCTCTTGCCCACCGATCCGTCCGGACTGTTCAAAGTGTTCATCGCTCGCGCGGCGACGCTGCGCAAGGGGTACGACGACGCCACATGCGGTGAGCTCGTCCGAGCGACGATGCGCGCCTATCTGCGCCCCAACCACTCGATCATGAACCAGATCGGCGAATCGTTCGAACGGAGCTTCAGCACTGCGTTCTTTATCAAAGCATTCCTGAATGGCGACGCGGAACGCGCCAAGGAGATGGGCGTCACCCTCACGACGGCAGACAAAGTCAGGGTGGCAGCGGTTGCTCCCGTCGTCTTTGGCAGCATCGAGGCCGCGAAATTGTTGAACAAGATCCCACCACTCAGACCAGGCGTGGACGCTGCAATCACGTGGACGCTCCGCCAGCGGCTCCGCAACTACGGCCACGCTGAGTACAAAACCGATGCGAGCGCGTATACCCACGCAGCGAAGACCCGGCGCAGCCAAACAGCGGAAGCCAGCTAATGGCGTGACCAGCCGCGTTGCAGCGATCGAGCATCTGACCCTAAGTTGACGTTCGTGTCAGCTTCAACGACTTCAACCCCGCCCGCAACCTCCACTCTCGACGCTTCTACAGCGACCCCATCTCGTTCCGAGGGTTGGCCAGCCAGCGATGCGGGCGGTCTGTTCCACCGGTCTCACCGATGGGCCGATATGGACCGTTGGCACCAGGAGGTTGCTGAGATCCGCCGAGACCACCCGGTGTTGCTGGTTCAAGACGAAGAATTCGGCCCTTTTTGGGCGTTGACCCGCCACGAGGACATCTTCGCGGTGTCGCGCGACAGCGCCCACTGGAAGAACACGACGCTGTCGGTACTCGCATCCGATTTCGAAAGCCGCGAGATGGTGGCGACCCCCTTCGCGCCGCGTTCACTCGTCCAGCTCGACGGTCACGAACACACCGCACATCGACGGGTGACCAATGACTGGTTCAAACCTGCGGCGGTCGGGGCCCGACAAGACCGAATCGACGAGATCGCCGACCTCTTCATCGCCCGCATGAGGGAGCTGGACGGCGAGTGTGACTTTGCCGTCGACATCGCCCAGCCCTACACCCTCCGGGTCATCATGGACATCTACGGCATTCCAGAGTCCGATGAGCCGCTGATGCTCGAACTCACTCAGGGCATCTTTGGAGCGAACGACCCCGAGTTCATGGGTGCCGACAGCGACCCGCTCATCAGAGCTGGACGAGCGTTGATGACCTTTGTCCAGTACTTCAATGAGATTACGACCGACCGCCGAGCGTGCCCCGCGGATGACCTGGCAACCGTGATAGCGAACGGTCAGGTCGATGGCTGCCCGATCGGCGACGCCGAACGGCTCTGGTACTTCATCCTCGTTGCTACCGCGGGCCACGACACGACATCTTTTGCCCTGTCCGGCGGCCTTCAGGTATTCCTCGACCACCCTGAACAGTGGGCGTCGTTACGAGGAGCTGATGACACCGCAATTGCTCGGGCAGCGGACGAAATAGTCCGTTGGACGACCCCGGTTCGCCACTTCATGAGGTTCGCGACCGAGCCGACCAGCATTCGAGGTGTCGAGATCCCCGAAGGCGGGCGAGTGTTGCTGAGCTACCCGTCAGCGAATCGCGATGAGGCGGTGTTTGCCGACCCGATGCGCTTCGACGTGAACCGGCCCGATATCGATCGGCTGCTGTCCTTTGGTGTCGGCGCGCACTTCTGCCTCGGGTCGCAGTTTGCTCGGCGCGAACTGCGGACCTTTCTCAAACGCTTACTGAACGAGGTGGACACGATCGAAGCGGCAGGCGACCCGGCTTGGTCCGAAAGCCATTTCGTGAGCGGAGTCAAACACCTTCCGATCCGCTACAGCTTTCGCTAGGTGTCGTGCCGATGCCGCTGCTAGCGTTCGAAGTCGAGCAGCCAGCGTTTCATGTCGGTCCCGCCACCGTACTGGCCGATCGATCCGTCCGAACGCACGACACGATGACACGGCAGGATCAGCGGGACCGGGTTGTGGGCGCATGCACCCCCTACGGCCCGCATCGCTTTGGGGTTGTCGAGGGCTGACGCAACATCTCCATAGCTGGCCACCTCGCCGAACGTGATGTTGGGCAGATATTCGACAACCTGGCGCCGAAAGCCGTCGACGAGGCGAAGGTCGAGCTCGAGGTCGAAACGTTGACGGCCACCCTCGAAGTACTCCTCCACCTGGCGAGCCGCAGCCTGAACTGCCGCGGAGGACTCGATGACCTGCGCGCCGAGCGCAGCGGTGAGCTCATCGACGAGAGCCTCAGAGGACTGATTAGGGAGCCCCACGCGAACAACACCACGAACGGTGACCGCGAGGAAGAGGGGACCGAACGGACTGTCGGTCGCGCCTACCCACACCTGCTCATCAGCAACGAGGCCACCTTCAGCGATGAGGGCCGAACCACGACTCGGGTCCGGCATCTGGGTGCCGGTCATCGGGATTGTCTCCGGCAATGCACAAAGGTCCATGTACCAAACATTTGATACATGGACCTTTGGCTCGACATGGTTAGAAGGGCGTCAGTCGATCTTGTTGCGGACCTTGTCCACAAGCCCATCGAGCTTGTCGGCCGCCTCGTCGATCTTGCCCTTGACGACGCCTGCGTTTTCTTGAGATTCGCCCTCTTTTTTGAGGTCGTCGTCATTTGTCAGGTCGCCTGCTGCTTGCTTAACACGCCCAACGATCTTGTCTGAGTTCTCACCCATGAGGGGTGCTCCTTTGAAGGTAAGCCGCCAGGCTCATCAGCCTGGGCTGGCACTTATATTCAATGCCGCCGCGGAACAGTTCCACTCGCGTGCTGGGGTGTCAAGGGGCAATAGCTACTTTGAGAGGGCCCTCTCGTTGGCGATGACGCTCTCGGCAGAGTTGCACGAATCTGCCAGACTGAGCCCGATGAATGAACGAAACGTACTCGGCGGCGAGCTCGAACCGTGCGGGACCGACCCGCTCACCGGATTCTTCCGGGACGGGTGTTGCTCGACCGGACCGCAGGATGAAGGTGCACACACGATCTGCGCCGTAGTCACATCGGAGTTCTTGGCACACCAGCGATCGATCGGTAACGATCTGTCGACACCGATGGCCGAGTACCGCTTTCCGGGCCTGCGCCCAGGCGATCGGTGGTGCGTCACCGCCAGGAACTGGGCCATTGCGTACAACGACGGCGTCGCCGCCCCCGTCGTGTTGGCGGCGACGAACGAAGCGGTACTCGACATGGTGCCGCTGCAAGCCCTCAAGGAGCTCGCCGTCGACGTCCCCGACTCTCCCGGAGACCTGTGCTGAGTCCTGCTTCACCCGCCTGACTTGAACGCCATCGGCGGTTTTGTAGTCACCAACCGTCTGCTGGCCGACCCACAGCCGATCAGAGCGAATCGGCTATCCGGTCAGATTCGTCCCCGCCCCCTTGACACGTTTTCCGGAAGCCGGTAGCCCGACAACACGCGAGCCACCGACACTGGGAGCATGCACGTGGAGTCCGACGGCCGAACTGCAGGCGGGGATCGATCCTCCTCCGACGCAACCGACGCTCACACCATGCACGACATGTCAAGCATGCCCGGAATGTCGGGGATGTCCGGCGGGCATGACAAACACGCAGGGCACTCGCCAGAGATGTTTCGACGACTGTTCTGGTGGAACCTCGCCCTCTCCATCCCCGTCGTCATATTCTCCAAGCAGTTCCAGGAGTGGTTCGGGTACACCATCGACGGGGCATGGACCGAGTGGGTCCCACCGATCTTTGGGACCATCATCTATTTCTGGGGCGGGCAACCCTTTCTGAAAGGGGCTCGAGTCGAGCTACACGACCGTCAGCCGGGCATGATGACCCTGATTTCCCTGGCTATCACGGTCGCCTACGGGGCATCGATCGCCTCATCGCTGGGCATCGGCGACATGGATTTTTGGTGGGAGCTCGCCGGTCTCATCGTCGTGATGCTGTTGGGCCACTGGCAAGAGATGAAGGCCATCGGTCAGGCTCAAGGCGCCCTGCAAGCCCTGGCCGAACTGCTCCCCGACACAGCCGAAAAGATTGTCGGCGACCGCATCCAAACCGTGCCGGTGTCGACCCTCGCCGTCGACGACACCGTGTTGGTCCGGCCTGGCGGGCGCGCCCCCGCCGACGGCACCATCGTCGAGGGAGACGCGTCGTTCGACGAATCGATGATCACCGGCGAATCCCGGCCGATCCGGCGCACAACCGGAGATCGCGTTGTCGGCGGCACCATCGCTCGCGACTCCTCCGTGCGCATCCGGGTCGATGCCATCGGTGATGACACAGCACTCGCCAGCATCCAACGGATGGTTGCCGACGCTCAAACGTCGGACTCCCGAGCCCAAGCGCTGGCCGATCGAGCGGCGGGTGCGCTCTTCTACGTTGCGACGGGTGCGGCGTTGTTGACCGTCATCGTCTGGACCGCTCTTGGCAAACCCGCAGACGGCATCACCCGGGGGGTATCGGTGCTGGTCATCGCGTGTCCGCATGCATTGGGCCTGGCCATCCCCCTCGTCATCTCGATCTCTACTTCGATCGCGGCAAAAGCTGGCATCCTTGTGAAGAGTCGACTGGCGCTCGAACGTATGCGGACCATCGACGTCGTGCTCTTCGACAAGACCGGCACGTTGACCGAAGGCAAACAGACCGTTTCGGACTTTGCCGCCGTCGAACCCGCAGCGGACGGTGGACAGACGACCAGTACCGAACAGGCAGCGCGGGCCGGACACGCTGGCGACGCTCACCACCGAGTCGGGGACATAAGCGCGAGCGCCGGGGCCACACGGGGTGGTGAACAGACCGCCGCTGACAACATGCTGTTGACCGCAGCCGCCGCCGAAACAGAAAGTGAACATCCGACGGCGCGGGCGATCGTGACCGCTGGCCGCCACGTTGGTCACGTGCCAACCGCCCACCAGTTTGAAACGATGCCGGGCCTGGGGGTAAAGGCCGTCGTCGACGGACGGCAGGTACAAGTGGGCGGGCCCAACCTTTTGCGCAAGCTCAATCTGCACGCCCCAACGTCGCTCGCCCATACCGAAGCCGACTGGAACGCCCAGGGCGGCTCGGTGATTTGGGTGATCGTTGACGGTCACATCATCGGAGGGATCACCCTGTCTGACCAGGTCCGACCTGAATCCGCCGACGCTGTCCGGGAGCTCGCCGCCGATGGCGTGAAGGTCATGATGATCACCGGCGACTCCAGCGAAGTGGCGCGCACGGTCGCCAACCGGCTGGGCATCGACGAGGTGTTTGCAGAAGTGCTCCCCGCAGACAAGGACGCCAAGGTCGACGCCCTCCAACAGCGTGGACTCAAGGTGGCGATGGTCGGCGACGGAGTCAACGACGCCCCCGCACTCACCCGTGCGGACGTCGGGATTGCCATAGGCGCCGGAACCGATGTGGCGATCGAATCCGCTGACGTCGTGCTCGCTAGCAGCGACCCGCGAGGAGTCAACAGCGTCATCAAACTCTCCAAGGCCACCTATTCCAAGATGATCCAGAACCTCATCTGGGCGACCGCCTACAACGTCGTTGCGATCCCCGTGGCCGCGGGCGTGTTCGCGTTTGCCGGGGTAACCGTTCCTCCTGCCGCCGCTGCGATCGCCATGAGCCTGTCGACCATCATCGTCGCCGCCAACGCCGAGCTCCTCCGCCGCGCCGATCTGCGCCCCTGATCCGTCCTCCCTGGCTGGACGCGCCTCGGCTGGGTAAACGCTGACAACATCCAACTGGAGACTGGTAGGGTGCGAACGCGCATTCGAATAGGTCGCCCCCGTCTGGACTACATCCCGTGAACACGCCCCCGCCGACTTTCGAATCACGGCTCGAACGTTTCATCGCGAGCCCTGCCGGGCCGTTCGTCGCCGGACTCGTGCCGCTGCTGATCGTCGTCTTGCACCTGTGGATCGCTTGGACCAAGGTGGCCTCCGATGGCGAACCGACCACCGGGCTCGAATGGGGTGCGCTGGCGTTCCTCGCGGCGGAGGTCTGGCTGCCGTCTGTCTGGGCGATCGCGGTGGCGAGGAGACCGGGAACGCGGATGCTGGTCACCGGCGGCCTGCTGCTTGTCTCCGTGCTTGTCGGCCGGATCCTCTTGAACTCCGATGACAACGACAAGGGTTTTGCGGTGTTTTTGATCCCTTATGCGGCGGTGCCGACTGCCGCAATACTGTGGATCGCACACGCTGCGTCCGATGCCCGGCAGCGGGTTGCTAGCACGCGAGCGGCCTTGACGGGCGCGACCGCCGCCCCGATCGGTGAGCGGGCTGCAGCATTCGTTCTCGATGGTCTTCTGATGGGGATCGTCGTCACCGCGTTGTACAAGAACACGATGGGCGGCTCGGACATATTGCGCTTAGTCGCGGCTGGCGGGATCGCCACGGCATACCTGGCGGTGGGATACGCCACGAGGGGACAGACCCTTGGTCTTGCCGCCATGGGGATTCAGATTCGAACGACTGACGGCACAGCAACATTGTCGTGGACGAGGTCTCTTCTCCGCGGTTTGCTTCTGACGACCGAAGTCGGACTGTCGGCGTTCGCGTTCTTTCTGCCGCTGCTCCTCGACCTTGCGCTCACCGCGAAGAGCGGCCATTCCGCTATCGACAGGTTGACCGGATCTGCGGCGTTCGGCAGTCCCCCATCGGGATCTGAAGCGGTCCCCGCTCTCCGCAACCCGCCCACTCAGTCGGCACCCGAGGACTGATTCACACCCACCCCCAGGGCACGACGCCCGGAGGCTGGAAACCACGGTCACCTTGGGTACTGCACCCTTTGAAGGCAATCCTGACAACGGGATACGGTTCCTTGAGGGAACGGAACTGTGCCGCCAGCGCTCGCACGCCCCGAGTTGTAGGTGCTCGCGCACCTCAAAGCGTGGTGAGCCGACATCGTTGGAGACGGTCTCATCCCATGCAGAGCCGCGCTATGCCGAGGAGGCTTTCGACGATGTCCCCATCGAATACGACCCCCACGTCCGCTAAGGCCTCAAATACCGCATACGAGATGGCCGACGATCTCGCCGACAAGCAAATGACCCGCGGCGACGATCAGAACGAGCTCGTCACCGTCGATCTTCCGGCGGCGGTCGCTGAGCTCGTCGCCGCTGACCCGGCACGCGCCGTGCGCGCCATCCGCAGCCGCGACCGGGAACGTGAACTCCAAGCCTGGCAGGTAGAACTGCTCAAGTTGCAGGCGCACCTGGAAAAGACACGCCAACGAATGATCGTCCTTTTCGAGGGTCGTGACGCCGCAGGAAAGGGTGGAACCATCCGACGGGTCACCCGCTATATGAATGAAAAGCATTATCGGGTGGTCGCACTCGGCAAACCCAACGACGAACAGCGAACTCAGTGGTACTTCCAGCGTTACATCTCTCATTTCCCCCGCGGTGGCGAGATCGTTCTCTTCGACCGGAGTTGGTATAACCGAGCCATGGTTGAGAAGGTCTTTTCGTTCTGCACCGATGCCGAATACGAGCAGTTCATGAAAGGTGTCACCGGTTTCGAGAAGGACCTGGTTCGGACCGGAACCATCCTGGTGAAGTTGTATTTTTCGGTGACGAAAGAAGAGCAGGCGCGACGTTTCGAACGCCGCAAGACCGACCCACTCCGCCAATGGAAGTTGAGCGAGATCGACGTCCAAGCTCAGGAGCATTGGGACGATTTCACCGAAGCCAAGTACGAGATGCTTCGAAAGACGAGCACCAACGCCTCTCCCTGGACCATCGTTCGTTCAGAGTCCAAACACAAGGCACGACTCAACGCGATGAAGGTCATCCTCAACTCCGTTGACTATGAGGGACGCAGCCGAGATCTGGACTTTGTGCCCGATCCCGAGATTGTCGTCCATGGAGCCCAAGAACAGGTGCTGATGGAGGCTGAACGCATTCGGCTGGGACGCTTCTCCCAGTAGCTGCGGCAACCGAGCATTTCAGATCCAACCGTTCGTCGTGGGTTCCCCAAATCGGCACGACACGGTCCCGTTTTCATCTCACCGAGGAACGAGCATGGCGACGAAACGCAGAGCCCTCTCGAAGGCCACCTACGAGTCGGAAATGGCTGTCCTTCAGCGAGAGCTGGTCAAGCTGCAAGCCTGGATCGAACACGAAAAGCTGAAGGTCTGCGTCCTATTTGAAGGCAGGGACGCGGCTGGCAAAGGCGGCACGATCAAGCGAATCGTTGAACGCACGAATCCGCGAACGGTACGGATAGTTGCACTCGGCACGCCCACCGAACGTGAAAAGACCCAGTGGTACTTCCAGCGATATGTCCCCCATCTTCCAGCGGGTGGCGAAATGGTTCTCTTCGACCGATCCTGGTACAACCGCGCCGGGGTCGAACATGTCATGGGGTTCTGCACCGAGGAGGAGTACCACGAGTTTCTGCGCTCGACTCCTGAGTTCGAAAACATGCTCATCCGCTCGGGGATGATCCTGATCAAGTACTGGTTCTCAGTCAGCGATGCCGAGCAAGAACGACGTTTCGTCAAGCGCATCCAGAACCCGGAACGACGCTGGAAGCTCTCTGCTATGGACCTGCAATCACGCGCCCATTGGTTGGATTATTCCCGCGCCAAAGACCGGATGTTCCACCACACCGATACCAAACTCTCACCATGGTGGGTCGTCGAAGCCGACGACAAGAAGCGCGCCCGCCTCAACTGCATCAGTCACCTGCTGAGCGTGATCCCCTACGAGGACCTGACATCGCGGGAGATCGAACTACCGCCCCGGCAGCCCGGTGAGTATCTGCGACCACCGTTCGACGAGCAGTCGATGGTGCCCGAACGTTTCTAATCCGACTCTCGCAGGGTCGAGCAATATGACGAGCCGCGAGCCAGCACGGCATTGAAGATGCGGTAAACGCCGTCCAGGGCAAAAGGAGCTTCTTGGCGGAACGCCAGGATTCAGCGGATACTCCTGGGTTGATCGGCACTCTCGTCACCCCTCCGGACGATCGTAAACAAGCGCCCGGACGGCATCTCAGTCACCGTGGGTCACTGTGAAGGGTGCCTTGATTCCGTCACCGGTCATTCCCGGTTTACATGACGTGAAGTAGTCACCCTCGCTCGCGGTGACGACCATCTTTCGCTCGAGACCCGGGCCGATGTTTTCAACCTCGCCGACGATTTGCTGTTCGTCCGAACCCAACAGATAGAACTCGGTCGGCTTGTCACCCTCGTTGCTGACGTTGAATGTCAACGTGCCACTCGGCGCTTCTTCGACCGACACGATGCATTCATCATTGGTCGACGTGACTTCGATGGCATCGCCGCTCGCCGAGTCGTTGTCGGTGCATGCGGTGAATGCGCCCGCCGCAAGAACGGCAGTGCAGAGCGAAACAAGGCGTTGGGTTTTCATAGGTGGTCCTTTCGGAAAGGCAAGGTGCAGCTAGAGCCAGTAGCGCCAGCACGACGCCTATACGGGTGCGCCCCGGTTGGCGGGTACTGCCGTCATGGCAGAAGAGCTCGACCCTGGGTCGTTGGCACGGCGAACGGTGCGGGAGAACATCGGCAAGACGACCGCCAGGTAGCTGAGCCAAACGGTCAGCTCAAGCCAGGTCGTCGCGGGCGAGAAGTTGAGCGTGCCTTTGAGCAGCGTGCCGTACCAACTCGACGGGGGAATCTGCTCGCTGACGTCAAAGGCGAGCGAGTTGAGTCCCGGCAGAACTCCGGCCTCTTGGAGGTCGTGAATGCCGTAGGCCAGGACCCCGGCAGCGACAAAGATGAGCAGTACCGCCGTCCAGGTAAAGAACTTGCCCAAGTCGAGCCGGACCGCACCTTTGGTGATGGCGAATCCAAGTGCGATAGCGACGGCGAGCCCGAGCACAGCGCCGAGCAACGGATCGGTCGACTCTCCCGCCGCTTTGGCACCCGCCCAGAGAAACAGGGCGGTTTCGAGGCCCTCACGCCCGACTGCCAAAACCGCCATGACCATGACCGATGTCGGGCCAGCCGCCGCCGCGAGATCGAGTTTGTGCTGCAGTTCACCGCGGAGCGTTCGCGCTGTTCGGGCCATCCAAAAGATCATCCACGTGATCAAGCCAACCGCGAGGATGGACAGGACACCGCCCAGTGCTTCTTGCGCTTCGAACGACAAACCGCGCGGGCCATAGGTGAGCAGTGCGCCGAACCCGAGCGAAATCGCCACGGCGAGCGCCACGCCGTACCAGACCCATCTCAGAAGGTCACGACGGTCCGTACGGATGAGATATGCCACGAGAATGCCGACCACTAACGCGGCCTCAAGGCCTTCTCGCAGCCCGATGAGAAAGTTGGCCATCACGGTGGTGAAGGCTACGCGTCTCCCAAATTGTTAAGCAAGCCGAACGTCGGACGAGCAGCTGACTTGCACGCGCTCATCAGGGCGTGGGGAGCTCCACGCGGCGAGCGAGGTTTTCGACGGTCCGTCCCTATTCGACGATGCCCGCCGACCGAAGCCAGGCGACGACCTGTTCTGCCGCTGCCTCAGCATCGAGTTCGGTCGTGTCGATCCGCACCTCTGGATCTCAGGGCGCTTCGTAGGGAGAGTCGATGCCGGTGAAATTGGGCAGACGTCCCGCACGCGCTTTTCGATACAGACCTTTGACGTCGCGTTCCTCAGCGACGGCGAGCGGCGTGTCCACAAAGACCTCGCAGAAGCGGCCCTCGGGAATGATCGATCGCGCCATTTGACGTTCTGACCGGAAGGGCGAGATGAACGACACGGCGACGACGAGGCCCGCGTCGAACATGAGCTTGCTCACCTCCGCGACGCGACGGATGTTCTCGACCCGGTCCTGTTCGGTGAAGCCCAGGTCTTTGTTGAGACCGTGACGCACGTTGTCGCCGTCCAACAACGTCGTGTGAACGCCGTCGCCATGCAGGCGCTTCTCGACCAGGTTCGCGATGGTCGACTTTCCGGCTCCCGACAGCCCCGTGAACCACAGCACTGCGGGACCGTGACCTTTCAGGCGAGCATGTGCTTGCGCGTCGACTTCAAGGGACTGCCAATGCACGTTCTGACTGCGGCGCAGCGCAAAGTGCAGGAGTCCGGCACCCAGGGTTGCGTTGGTGAGCCGATCGATAATGATGAACCCACCGGTGTCCCGGTTCTCGTCATAGGGATCGAACGCGACCGGCCGGTCAAAGGTGATGTTGGCGACCCCGATCTCGTTGAGCTCAAGAGATTTGGCCGCAATGTGATCGAGCGTGTTGACGTTGACGCGGTATTTGGGGGTGTCGATCGTCGCGCCGACGGTTCGCGTACCGATCTTGACCAGGTAGCGGCGTCTTGGAACCATCTTGTGCTCGTGCATCCAGATGATGTGCGCCTCGAACTGGTCCGCGACCTCGGGCGGGCGGTCTGCCGCTGCCAGTACGTCGCCACGGCTGACGTCGATTTCGTCCGCCAAACAGATCGTGACGGCCTGTCCTTCGATCGCCGAGTCGAGTTCGGTCTCGCCCAGAACGATGCGGGACACGTTGGTCGTTTGACCGCCAGGAAGCACCCGGACCTTGTCACCCAGGCTCACGTCGCCGCCGACGACAGTCCCCGAAAAGCCGCGGAAGTTGAGGTCGGGCCGGTTTACCCATTGGACCGGAAAACGGAACGGTCGCTCCCCCGCCGGGCCGTCCACCTCGACTGTTTCAAGGTACGGAATCAACGATGGTCCGCTATACCACGGCGTATTCGCGCTGCGCTCGAGCAGATTGTCGCCCTTCAGCGCAGACATCGGGATACACACGACGTTGGCAATACCGATCTGCTCGGCGAACGCGCGGTAGTCGGCTTCGATGCGGTCAAAGACCTCTTGTGAGTAGTGGACGAGGTCCAACTTGTTGACGGCGACGACGACGTGCCCGATGCCGAGCAGCGCCACCAGATAGGAATGCCGACGGGTTTGGGTCAGCACTCCCTTGCGGGCGTCGATCATGACCACGGCGAGGTCCGCCGTGGAGGCACCCGTGACCATGTTGCGCGTGTACTGCTCATGACCGGGGGTGTCAGCGACGATGAACTTTCGCTTCTCGGTTGAGAAGTACCGGTACGCGACGTCGATCGTGATGCCTTGTTCGCGTTCGGCCTCAAGGCCGTCGAGCAACAACGCAAAGTCGAGGTCACCGCCCTGGGTACCGACCTTGCGCGAGTCGACGTGCAGCGCTGCCAACTGATCTTCGAAGACGAGCTTCGTTTCGTACAGCAGCCGGCCGATCAAAGTGGATTTGCCATCGTCGACGCTGCCGCATGTGATGAAGCGCAACAGCGACTTGTTCTCATGCGCGGTGAGATAGGCCTCGATGTCGGATTCGAGCAGGGCGTCGGTCGTGTGAGCCATTAGAAGTAGCCCTCCTGCTTCTTCTTTTCCATCGAACCCGAAGCGTCGTGGTCGATCGTGCGGCCTTGCCGTTCCGAAGTGGCCGTCAACAAGGTCTCTTGAATGACTTCGGTGAGGGTGTCTGCGGTGCTTTCGACCGCGCCGGTCAACGGGTAACAGCCCAAGGTGCGGAACCGAACGCTGCGCATCTCGGGGACTTCGCCGTCGAGCAGCGGAAAGCGGTCGTCGTCGACCATCAGCAGCGTTCCATCCCGTTCCACGACCGGGCGTGGCGCTGCCAGATAGAGGGGAACCATCGGAATGTTTTCGCGGTGGATATAGAGCCACACATCGAGTTCGGTCCAGTTGGAAATGGGGAACACACGAACCGATTCACCCGGGGCTTTTCGGGCGTTATAGAGCCGCCACAGCTCGGGGCGTTGCTGTTTAGGGTCCCACCGGTGCTGCGCAGAGCGGATCGAAAAGATGCGTTCTTTGGCACGCGATTTCTCTTCGTCGCGTCGGGCTCCGCCGAACGCACAGTCAAAACCCCAGTTGTCGAGCGCCTGTTTGAGACCCTCGGTTTTCCACATGTCGGTGTGCACCGACGAACCGTGTTCGAAGGGGTTGATCCCCAACCGCTCGGCCTCGGGATTGCGCCAGATCAGAAGCTCCATCCCAGACTCGGTGGCCATCCGATCACGGAACGCATACATATCGGAGAACTTGAACGTGGTGTCGACATGAAGCAGCGGGAATGGTGGTGGCGACGGAGCGAACGCCTTACGCGCCAGGTGCAACATCACCCCGCTGTCCTTGCCGACGGAGTACAGCATGACCGGCCGTTCAGATTCGGCGACGGCTTCACGAATGATGTGGATGCTTTCGGCTTCGAGCCGTTCGAGGTGGCTCAACCCGTCTGTCATCGTGGTCCCCATCGGGATCCTTCCTTGCCGGAACGACACGTATTCGGTCCACTACCGCGACCGAACCGGCCTAGCAGATCGCGTACATCCGCGGTTTGACGGCGGTGGCATGAAACAGGCCGACGACACTATCGACCGTGCTGGAGAACCCATTCACCGACTTCCCAACTCCAAGATCAACGTTGCGTTGTCGCGCCCGTCGATAGACGACGCCGCCTCAGCGTTCCATCGACCGCACACCGGACCAACTTGAGGGATCGATCAGCGGCTTCGACGCCGAACAGCAACGATTGCATCCAGCATCTTACAACTTGTAAGTTGCTCACCATGCCTTCGCAAGCGCGCCGCAGAATGTCGAACGAAGCACGACGGGAACAGTTGCTCGACCTGTGCGCTGACATCGTTGACCGCGAAGGCTTCGGCGCCGTGTCGATCGATGACGTGGCTCGGAGCGCGGGCGTTACACGGACCGTGCTCTATCAACAATTTGGCGGCCTGGACGGCATGCTCGAAGCGCTGGTGACACGTTCGACCGAACGCGTTGCCGAGACGCTCGAGCAAGTGACCTCGAGTGATGCCCCGACGCTCAGCGACGCAATGTCGACGGTGTTGGAGGCTGTTGACGCCGACCCAAAGACATGGCGGATGTTCCTCATCGCGGCCCACGTCGGACCCCCTAGCCTGACCGAAAACCTGGAAACCGGTCGATCGCTCATCCGCGGTCGCAACGAATCGGCGATCGCTCACCGCCGCACAGGCGGCGCGGCGTCTGGACAGACCGATCACGGGTTAACCGCCAGGATGCTCCAGGCGATGGCGGACGAGATGGTCAGACTCCACCTTGCCGATCCCGATACCTACACATCGCGACGCTTGATCGACCAGGTGGCCTGGCTGGAGCACCAGCTCTTCGCCGAACCTGCACCACTAACAGCATCCGACGACGCTCAGACCGCCGCGGCGAACCCTGCCGACGCCAGGGCGAACCCCGCCGACGCGTGGAAAGCGTTCGTCGCTGGTCTCACCGACGCGGGCGACCAGCTCAGCCACATAGTCACGGGAGCGGACGCAAACGAACAGGCCGGCGCGTTCGCGCCCTGATACGAGGACTGAGCAATCAACTCGGCCGCTTTGAAGGCGACACAGGGATCGCCCCTGAGCTCACAGCGTTCAATGGTTGGCGACACAAGATGTTGATGGACAACCCCGACTTTCGCTACTGGGTCGCAGACATCGACGGGAGACGTAGATATCGGGTAACCGGCTCATTGGGCGACGCCGTATACCAGTCGATCACCGCGTACTCCTCGGCAGGTTCCGGCGGGTTAGATGCGAACGCGCAGGCACGGATCGACAGCGACTCGATGACCCTGGGCACGGACGGAGGTTTTGTCGTGACGTTGTCGGCCGAGCCGCCCGACGACGGCACAGATTGGCTCGTGCTCCCCGAAGGAGCGAACACCCTGTGGGTTCGGCAGTTTCATGCCGCCAGCGAAACGACCGTCCCCGAACCGCCCGACCCGCAAGCGACCGACCCCGAGACGTTCGGCAAACCTGGCTCTTCTGGCTCTTCTGGCGCTCCAGCGGGGCAAGGGTGGTGCCGGATCGAGCCGATCGACGAGACGCCCGTCCCGCCAGCGATCGATGTTGCCCGCTTCAATCGGCGACTCCGTCGGCTTGGTTCTGGCATGTCGATGTTGCCTGCGGTGTGGCGGGCATCGACAAAAGCTGACCGGGCCGAGCCCAATACGATTCGTCACTGGACCGCCATGACCGGTGGCGCGGCGTTCACCGAGCCAGGCATTCGGTATCTCCGCGGATCGTGGCTGCTCAGCGACGACGAAGCACTGGTGATCGATGGGATCCTGCCTCCCTGCCGGTACTGGAACGCGGTGTTGTACTCGCGTTGGCTCAACTCACTTGACTACCGGCACCGGCCGGTCAGCATGAGCGGCGTCGGCACCCGCGACCGGTCAAGCACTGCCCGGCAACGCCCGGTGGCGGCACCAGACGTCAGCCCACAGACCGGACCAGGCGACCGCTACCGGATCGTCCTGGCAGCTCAAGATCCCCGCATCGACACAGCCCACTGGCTCGATACCGAAGGTCGGCCATGTGGGCTGTTCGTCTTTCGGTTTCTTCAGCCAGAGACAGAGCCGCTGTTGCCCACCGTCGAGGTTCACAAGATCGATCGACTCCGCGATCGCCACGTGCATTTCGGTGTGTCCGGCCATGTTGAGCCAGAGGGTCCTTCAACGCAGCGCGGGAGGATATGACGATGTGGCAACCGGCGCCCCGGACCAAGCTCGCCGCCGCGGCATATGAAGCCGCCGAAGCGGACCGCATCGCTCGACCCGACCGCTACCGGTTAGAGGCCGAGGCCATCGTGGCCGCTGCAACTGCTCGGGGCGCGTCGTCCTCTGATTTCTCGCCCGGATGGAGCGAAGCCCTCGACCGTTACCTCGATTCAGCGGCGGTCGACGGTCACCTCAACGCCCTGGGCACGGCGATGGTTGCACGCACGGCCGTCTCTCGGCTACGTGCCGGGGCGGCGATGACCCGGTTCTTGTCGACGCATCGAACGGTTGCCGAAACGCCGATGGCGCCGCCCATATTCATTACGGGTGGTTGGCGAACCGGTACGACGTTCTTGTTTCGGCTGCTCGCCAGCGACCCACGTCTGCGTGCGCCACTGCCAGCAGAACTCGCGGCCCCGACGCTGTTTCACGGGGTTGACGATGACCGGAGCGCGACGCTCATTCGTGGCAGTGCCGCCGCGCACGATGGCCTCCATGCGTTGAACCCGCATCTGCGCAGTATCCACGATTCGGGCGCTGATCTGCCCGAAGAATGCGGTCTGGGTATGGGCACCGACATGCATAACTGGGCGTTCTCCGCAACGACTCGGTTGGAGTCGTATTCAGGCTGGCTCGCCGAACAAGACCTCGACCCGACCTATGAGCGCTACAGGTCGGTGCTCCAGACGCTCGACCGGGGCGACGGAAGGCGTTGGGTCTTAAAGGCCCCGCCTCACATCGCGGAACTTTCCAGTCTGGCCGGAGCGTTTCCGGGTGCCGTGGTCGTGGTGTTGCACCGCGACATCGCCGAAACCATCACCTCGGGATCGAGCCTGTTCGCCGTGTTTCGATCTACCTACAGCGACCGTGTCGACCCCTTCGATGTGGGCAGGTTCCAGACCGAACAAACCGAGCGGTGGCTCACCCGGGCGCAGCGTTTCCGCGAGTCCGCCGCGTTCGAGGACGCGACGGTCCTGGATCTGCCCTACCGATCGCTCGTCGCTGACCCTGGCGCAGCGTTGAAGAGCATCTACCGTGCAGCCGGGATGGAACAAGTCGCCGACATCGGTGCCTTTGTCGCCTCGTACCACCGGACTCACCCGCGACACGAACACGGACACCACCGCTATGCACCCGAAGACTTTGGGCTCGATGCGGCGGCCCTTCGTGAACGCTTCGAGCCCTTGACCATGATCGAGCCCTGAACGCGCCGGTCCGGTGGCCAACCGCGCTCACCTCGGTTGCGCGGTTGCTTGGGGCAGCCGCTTAGGTGGGGACGGACCTGGCTGATGGTCGGTTGCGTGTTTCCCGCTCATGCAGCTTGCGCTGCGGGCCGCTCGGGGCCACGGCCCGGCCTATCCGCCGGTCCTTTTAGCTCAGTTCGTTTGAGAACGCGTCCAGGATGTCGGCCGCAACCGCAGCAGCGTCGTCGGCCGTCATCTGTTGTTCCAGTTCTTCGGCGCTGTCGGCCTGAACTCCTGCGCTGAGATCGGGGGTGACCGTGATCGCGATCAGGTGCAGGTCGTCATGGGTGGTCATCCGGTAGGTGTTTGCGGTGGCGGTGGAGCCGCCGTCCTCCACGAAGCTGCGGTAGTAGGCGACCAATGCCGGTCTGCCGTCGACCTGTTCAGTGCTCACCTCTTCGACGAGATCGGGGTTGTCGATGTGAACGGGGGCAAGCACGCTGCGCATGTTCGTGCGTTGTTCTTCGGTGAGCTCGGCCCCAAGATCTACGCAGGTGAACGGATCGCAGTTCGTGAATGTGACGACCGCCGTGAGGGGGTCATCGCCATCTGCACCTTGTTGTGTGTACTGTACGGTCGCATTGCCGTACTCGGACACGCTGCTCGAGTCGAGCGTGTAGCCGTCAACCGTCGTAGTGACCAGCCGCTCGAAATCGGCGTCCGTCCACTCACCGTCCGCATCGCCGCCATCGCCCGAATCACCCGACGAATCGTCGTCGAGGTCGGTCGCCGCCGCATCCGCACCGTTGGTTGACGCATCGGCATCGTCGTCGCTGTCACCCCCACAGGAAGCAAGGACAACCAGCAGCGTTACCAACAACGCCAGTAGCACCTTGGGTGAGCGGGTGACGTATCGATGATCATTCATTGGTTGAGCCATGCCATTGGAGGGTAGTGGCGCGGCTCCTCCGAGCCAACCCCCACCTCATACGCACATCGCAGGCTCAGGACACACACGCCGCACGCTCATGCTGCCGGGCGCGACCCTTGAGCCGCGGGACCCGCGCACGTCGAGGCGTTTACGCGTGGCGCAGGACGGTGACCGCAAAATCAGCAGCCGGGGTCCAGGCCCGAAGGTCCCATGTCGCAAATCTATGCTCAATATCTAGTCCAGCTGCCGCCACCGCAGCGTCGAACGCGTTGAGGGACAGGTCCCGGTTGGTGTGGAAGCCGGTGACGATTGGGCCGCCCTCTTTGACGTGGCGAGCGACCGATTTGAGGACATCAACCTCGGTGTCGGGCGCGATGAAGAGCATGACGTTTCCGGCAAGTACCGCTGCGTCGAACGGTTCGGGTTCATCGAGTGAGGCCAGATCGAGTTCGGCGAGATCGGCCACCACCCATGTGGGCCCCGGGTGATCTGTTTGAGCCGCGGCGACGAGGGTTGGGTCGGCGTCGACCCCAACGACGGTGTGGCCCCGATGGTGCAGCACTGCACTCACCCGGCCCGGCCCGCATCCAGCATCGAGGACTCGGCTCTTGGGTGGGACCATCGCGTCGATCAGCCTGGCTTCACCACCCAAATCGGTCCCGTCTGCTGCCATCTCCCGGAAGCGTTCGATGTACCAGTTTGAGTGCCCATCTTTGGTGTCGGTCACCCATCGTGTCGGTTTTCCCATCTCGCCACTCTACCGATACCACGGGCGCAAGCGGCGAGGGAGCAACCTGGGGAACCTTGGGTTGTGCATCTGGGTGCGTCGGGTCGTCAGCAGCGGGATCGAGTGCGTGCAGAGCCATGTGCGCCTGGGAGGCCCGGCCGGTCGGAAGTCCTTTCGAGGTCTCGGCGGCGTGAACCGACAGCAATTCACACGAGCAGTAGTGGCCAAGTCACCCAGCGAATCGCCGGCTGAGGCGACAGGCGAGAAGGTGACCTTTGGGCATGGATCGGGAGCCGACGGCGCCCTACACTGCGCCCCCAATGGCCACACGCGTTTGCCATTAACCGTGCCGACGCCACCGGAAACCGCCGGGAGGACCCGATGAGGACCGCACTCCCCCACCGTTCAGCTGTGAAGCTCACCATCGTCGCGTTGGTGTTGAGCTTGGTCGCGACCCTCGCGCCGCGAACGACCGCGGGAGCTGACGAGGGCGACTGGGAGAACTGGTGCGACACGGTGGTCACCAACTGGTTCCGGCCGTTCTTGTGCGACACGCTCGACATCGATGGCTTTTCGGTCGACGGTCTGATCGACGGTTTCCTCTCCAACGGTACCGAGGTCCAAGAAGCTGTGTGCGGACTACTCAGCGGCGTTGGGTCATTCGCGGGTGTCAACGTCGGCGACGCGCTGAACGATATTTGCTTGTCGCACCCGACGGGTCAGCTCTTCGACGACATTGTCGACAACGTCAATATCGATGAGATCATCATCGGGGTCATCAGTCTCGATCTGGGCAAGATTGCCGACGGCCTCAACTTTTGCGCTGGTTTCGCCAACTATGACTCGACCACGAGCGACGTGCTGCAAGCCATCCTGGACGAATCGAACTTCGGCGAGTTGATCAACGACGCGTTCATCAAGCTCGTCGGGTTCTTCATCCCCGACATCGGTCCGCTGATCGATGTCCAGAACTTCATGGCCGAGTTCATCAACTGGCTCGATGTCGGCGGCATCGCGGAGAGCTTCGCCAACTGGATCTTCGTGCACCTCAACATCGACAACGCTGTCAACGGGGTGGCGCACGGCATCGCTATGGTCCTCGACCTCATCGGCCTGTGTTCGCCCCAGACCGTCGACCTCACGATCGAGAAGGACCTGCTCGACGCGGATGGAACCGCATCAGGGCCGGGCGACGGTTGGACCTTCAGCGTCAAGGGCATCACCGACAAGTGTGACGGCGGTGCCGGACCATTCGAAGTCACTGCCGACGAACTCGGTGAAGTCACGATCCCCGACGTCTGGGCGGCAGCAAATCAGGGCGAGACGTGTGAGTACAGAATCGAGGAGGCTGCCGCTGCGGGCTATGAGCGAGCGGATGTCGCCATCGTCGGCGGCGAGATCATCGAGACCACCGACGACTACGTCATCGTGACTCTGGACCGGCGTGCGGAGGGGGTCGTCGTGACGTTCACCAACCAGGCGCTACCGTCCACGTCGACGCCCGATGCCAGCACGACGTCGACTCCGGGATCGAGCGCCTCAACCGCAGCATCATCGTCATCGACACCCCCTGAAAAAGAAGCCGCCAGCAACCCTCAAGCGGCCCGCCCGAACACCCCAGGAACAGGCGTCGCTCCGCCGCCCCAGGTCAGAGGTGCGCTGGCTTTCACAGGTGCTGGCAGCGATGCGCTGGCAGCTGGCGGGTTTCTGCTTTTGGCTGTCGGCTTGCTGGCACTGGGCGGGCTTCGCTTGACCGATGGACGTCGCCGCCACTGACGGCCGGTCAGAGCGTCAGGCACTCAGGTTGTTCGAGACAGGGCCCACACGACGTCTTGACCCGTATCCTCACCGGATGACCACTCGCCAACGTAGACCTGACCACTCCACCCGTCGGTGGTGACGTCGGCTGTCCAGGAGTCGAGCGTCATCGTGTCGGTCACGGTGAAACCGGCTGACCCAAGAACCTCTTGGAGGTGTTCGACGAGCGGTTCACGGTCCTGGTCGTCGTATCGGATCCTGATCGAGACGTATCCCGCCGGATCACCTGCGCTGAACGCGTCCTGGACCGGTCCGACGCCCTCCACCCACTCGACGAGTTCGCCACCGTTGGGTGCAGGCAGCGCACCGACCCACTCAGGGGGCGTGAGAGCATCGGGTGCGGCGGGCTCGAGTTCATACGTCAGACCAGCCACACCGGGCTCAAGTTCGGTCTTGGAACTCAGCACGATCCGGTCCCCCGCGTCGTTGGTATACAGATCGGTGAGGAAGCTCTGACGCTGGGTCGATGCCCGGCTCCAGACCCCGCCAGCCTCGATCGTTTCGCTATATGCGTCGAGCGACTGAGCGGTGGCAGCCTCGTCGATGCCGATCCGGCGATTCTCTTCCACCGAGTCGTGGTCACGTTCCCAGGACCGTTGAGTCCCCACGATGAGCCCCTCGGTCGGAGGAAAATCCGCGGGCCATGGGAACAGGTTGGAAACCGTCTCGGGGGTCAAAGATTCGCCGAGAGGGACTTCCAACTCTGCCATGGCGTTGTCGAGAAGGGGCGTGGCAACGGATCCTTCCGAACCCGCGACAGAGTCGGGCACGGTGGGCGCCCCGGATTTCTCGGTGACATCACCGGAGCCGTCCCCACCGGAGCCGTCGTCACCTGAGCCGGTGTCGCCAGATCCGTCGGCGGCGGTAGTCGACGCCTCATGCGTCACCGCGGATGGCTCGGAGGTCACCGATGTGGGGGCATTTGCCGCCGAACCGGGGTCGTCATCGGAACCACAGCCCATCAGGACAGCAGCGAGCGTTATCAATGTCAGGTGTATCAGTCGCATCGTTGGAGGGTAGCGCCCGGCCAACGGCGGTCGATCCCGTCTACGGCAAGACACGAGCGAGGGGCCCGCGACATCGTGCGGACCCCTCGAACTTGTATCAATGGTTGACCTTGGCTTTGGATAGCTTGTCGGACTACTCCAGATCGAAGCGGTCGGCGTTCATCACCTGGGCCCAGGCAGCGACGAAGTCCTCGACGAACTTGGCTTCATTGTCGTCCTGCGCATACACCTCGGCATAGGACCGCAGCACCGAGTTCGATCCGAAGATCAGGTCGAGCCGACTCGCGGTCCATCGCACCGCTCCCGTCCCACGATCACGAACTTCGTATGTGCCGTCACCGGCAGGGGCCCATGTGTAGGCCATGTCGGTGAGGTTGACGAAAAAGTCGTTGGTCAGCTGACCCTCCCGCTCGGTGAAGACGCCATGCTTCGAACCGCCGTGGTTGGTGCCGAGCACACGCATGCCGCCGACCAGTGCCACCATCTGGGGCGCGGTCAAGCCCATCAGCTGGGTGCGGTCGAGCATCATCTCTTCCGCGGATACGACATAGTCGTCCTTGAGCCAATTGCGGTAGCCGTCGTGGAGGGGCTCTAACCACGAGAACGATTCGGCGTCGGTCTGGTCGTCAGTGGCGTCACCGCGGCCTGGTAAGAACGGTACCGACACGTCGTGGCCAGCAGCTTTGGCGGCCTGTTCGATGCCGACACCACCGGCCAACACGATCACGTCGGCGACCGATGCGCCGGTCTCGGCCGCGATTGCTTCGTAGACTTCCAGCGCCTTGCTGAGCCGTTCGGGCTCGTTGCCAGCCCAGCCCTTTTGTGGCGCGAGGCGAATGCGAGCCCCGTTAGCACCGCCACGCATATCGGATTGACGGTATGTACGTGCCGAGTCCCACGCTGTCGCGACCATCTGACCGATACTCAAACCGCTGTCGGCGATCTTCGCCTTAACGGTATCGATGTCGTAGCTGGTGCTTCCGGCCGGGACCGGATCCATCCAGATGAGGTCTTCGTCGGGTACGTCGGGGCCGAGGTACCGGGCCTTTGGCCCCATGTCTCGGTGGGTCAGTTTGAACCAGGCCCGGGCGAAGGTATCGCTGAAGTAGTCGAAGTCGGCGGCGAAACGCTCACAGATCTGACGAAAACCGGGGTCCATCTTCATGGCCATATCGGCGTCGGTCATGACGGGGTTACGGCGCACCGATGGGTCTTCGGAGTCGACAGGCTTGAGTTCGTCGGGCAGATCGACAGGCTCCCACTGTTGAGCACCGGCCGGACTGCGGACCAGATGCCAGTCGTGGTTGAGCAGCAAGTTGAGGTAGCCGTTGTCCCATTTGGTCGGCTCGGTCGTCCACGCGCCTTCGATGCCGGAGGTGACCGTGTCGTTGCCGATGCCACGGCTCGTGTGGTTCATCCACCCGAAACCGGCCTCTTGGACGGGTGCGGCTTCGGGTTCGCGACCGAGCTCATCGGGGTTGCCGTTACCGTGGGCCTTGCCGACGGTGTGGCCGCCGACGGTGAGCGCTGCGGTTTCTTCATCGTTCATGGCCATACGCCCGAACGTGACCCTGATGTCTTCGGCGGTTTTGAGGGGATCGGGTTGGCCGTTCACACCTTCGGGGTTGACGTAGATCAGCCCCATCACCACCGCGGCGAGGGGGTTGTCGAGCGACTCCCGGTCGCCGTCGGCGTCGTAGCGATCCGCGCCTGAGAGCCATTTGCGTTCCGAACCCCAGTAGGTGTCCTTCTCGGGGTGCCAGATGTCGACCCGGCCGTATCCAAAGCCGTACATCGGCAGGCCCATCGATTCATACGCCATGGTGCCAGCGAGGATGATCAGGTCGGCCCAACTGATCTTGTTGCCGTACTTCTTCTTCACCGGCCACAACAGGCGACGCGCTTTGTCGAGGTTGACGTTGTCAGGCCACGAGTTGAGAGGCGCGAAGCGTTGGTTGCCGGTGCCGCCGCCTCCTCGTCCGTCGGCGACCCGGTAGGTGCCCGCTGCGTGCCATGCCATGCGGATCATGAGGCCGCCGTAGTGACCCCAGTCGGCTGGCCACCACGCCTGGCTGTCTGTCATCAACTCGCGGAGGTCTTGTTTCAGGCTGTCGAAGTCGAGGGTTTTGACCTCTTGCCTGTAGTCAAAGTCGGGGCCCATCGGGTTCACCTTCGCATCGTGCTGATGCAAGATGTCGAGGTTTAGGGCTTCGGGCCAGAAGTCCATTGTGGAGCTGGCCGTGGAGGTGTGCGCACCGTGGGCGATTGGACACCCGCCCGTGCTGTTACCTGGATTCTCTGGTGGATCGATATCGATAACGCCGTGGTCTGTCATGGTGGACTGCTCCCTGTTCGGTGGGTTGGGATGAAACACGTGGGTCGTTGCGGGGCGGGTTTAACGAGGTTTGTTTGGGGCTCGTAGTGGTCCACCGGCGGACGGTCCGGTGGACCCAATGCGTTGGACTCTGTTCGATGGTCGGTGGCTGATTCAGCGACTCGGCGAGGAGGATTGCTGACATGTGGGGGGGCATTCACCCCAGTAGATGACCTCGGCTTCGTCGATCTGGAAGCCGTGAGAGTCCTCGGCTTCCAGGCATGGGCGGTAGCCGACCGCACAGTCGACGTCGACGATCGCGGCACATGTTCGGCACACGATGTGGTGGTGGTTGTCGTTGACGCGGTCCTCGTAACGGGCGGGCGAACGCGAGGGTTGAATCCGACGGATCACACCCTTCACCGACAAGGCGGTGAGGGCGTCGTACACGGCTTGCCGGGATACGGCACCGAGCGACTTTTCCACCGCCTCGAGCACGTCGTCGGCCGTGGAGTGCGGACTCTGCTCCACCGCCTCAAGAACCGCTAGACGCTGAGCGGTGACGTTCAATCCGTGGCTCCGCAGAAGCGCTTGTCGACCTTCAACTGACATGTCCGAGACCATAGCACACTTTTCTGGACCTCATCTAGATTTAGATCTAATCCGCTCCCGTCGTAGCATTGCCGCAGGGACGCGGATGACTCCGCGACGAATCGGAGGCGTGCGGCGTCCTGAACTGCAAAACTCTCGTGATGAATCAATCCGATTCAAACGTACCGGGTCTGGTCGCGCTCGGGTCGCGAACAGGACGACTGTTGATCCTCACGACGGTGGCCGGGTCCGCCGTCGCACAGCTGACAGCAACGGTGGTCAACGTCGCTTTGCCCACGATGGCCACCAAACTGGGCGCGAATTCAAGCGAACAGCAATGGGTGATCAACGGATATCTGCTGACCCTGGCGTCGCTGATCCTGATCGGAGGCTCGCTCGGGGACCGCTTCGGTCGTCTGCGGGTGTACCGCATTGGGGTGGCCTGGTTCTGTGTTACGTCGCTGCTGTGCGCGCTGGCCAGCAACATCACCGTGCTCATCGCTGCCCGTCTGCTGCAAGGAGTGGGCGCGGCGTTGCTGACCCCCGGCAGCCTTGCGATTATCGAAGCGACACTCCGACCCCAGGATCGTCCACGGGGGGTGGGTGAGTGGTCAGGCCTGGGCGGTATTGCGTCAGCGGTAGGACCGCTGATCGGAGGCCTGCTCGTGGCGGTTTCGTGGCGATGGATCTTTCTGGTCAACATCCCAATCGCGCTGGTGGCCGTGGTGGCCAGTTTCGGCGTCCCCGAATCACACGATCCAGACGCTCGCAACGCTCCCCTTGACTGGGTGGGGGCATTCCTCACGACCAGCCTTCTGGCCAGCGCTTCATACGCACTCATTCAGGGGCCGGAGGACTCATGGGGAACGCTTGACCTCGCTGCGGCGGCGTTGGCGGTAGCGTCACTGGTTGCGTTGATGCTCTGGGAGCCACGTCTCAGGGCGCCGATGCTGCCGAGCGGCTTGTTCAAAGGCACGGTCTTCGCAACGGCAAACCTGGTGACCTTTCTGGTGTACGGCGGCATGGGAGTGGTCTTTTTCTTGCTCCCGATTCAGGTGCAGGTGGTCGCGGGATTCAGCCCGGTCGCCGCGGGCGCGTCGATGCTCCCGGTCACCGTCTTGATGTTCTTTCTGTCCCCGAAGGTTGGCGACCTGAACCAGCGTGTCGGACCTCGATGGCCCTTGGCCGTCGGCACCATGTTGATCGCGATAGGAACGGTTCTGCTGAGGAGGGTCGGCCCAGCAGCGGACTACACGACCGATGTGTTGCCCGCTGTCTTGGTGTTCGGACTGGGCCTGGCGCTCAGCGTGACGACCGTGACGAGCGCGGCGTTGGGGTCGGTGTCACCAGCCAAGGCCGGAGCGGCCTCAGGAACGAACAACGCCGTGTCTCGGACCGCGCAACTCATGTGCATCGCCGCCGTACCGTCACTCGTTGGGTTGACCGGTTCTGCGTTGAGTGAGGCGGGGCCTTTAAACGCTGGCTTTCGCCAGGCGATGTATATCAACGCGGCCCTCGTCGCACTCGGCAGCTTGGCGGCCGCGGTCGGTTTGCCGTCTACGTCTAGCGGCCGAGGTCACGAGGGCGCCCATGACCCCCAGGCGAGACAACACCGCCGTTTCGAATGCCCGGTCGACGGAGCTCACGCGTCGCCGGAGATGTGAGGCACCAAGGCACAGCTCTCAGGGGCCCGGCAGAGTCCCAACGGGTCGTGTAGCCGGCACGGCAGTATTGGGAGCCTCGCCGGAGGGATCGGCGCTCGGCGAACTCATCGGTGTCGGGGCCGTTGGTGGGTTGGGTGGGCCAGAACCGGGGCCGGGTGTTGCGCACGGCGATGCTGGATCTTGACTGTTCATCCGACCCCAATACTGGTTGACGAAGGTCAGCCAGCCGTCGGGTGTCGCGGACTCGAGTCCTTTGGCCACCGCTTGGAGCGTCTGAAAAGCCCGTTCTTCTTCGAGGCCACCGATCATTGTCGCTTGGACGGTGACCTCCCCCATGTCGATGTAGGCCACGGCGTTCAAGCCGTCGCCGAGGAAGAATGCGGGATGCCCGTCGGCTTCGAAAGATCGTGGCGCAAACCCCGCGGCCTGAGTCGTCGCTAACTCGTCGGAGTCTTCGCCCGCCGACATGTCAGGTAGCAGAACGTCGCCGTCCACAAAGTCGCTGACCGACGAGATCGCCTGCACGTCTGCGACGGTGAGATCCGCGGACCCAATGGTGATGATCCCTCTGACTGCGACTGCACCATGATCATCCAGTGTTCCCCGAGGAGGAATCCGACATGCTTGGGCGGTACCAGCGGCTCGAAGCCCGGATAGGTCACGCTCAGTTCACCATCTGCGATCCGTACCGACTCCGCAATGTTGACCGCCGTTTCCTCATCCGCCCCAAACACGGTGAGGTACACGACAGCGTCAATCTTGTCGAACGAAGATTCGGGGTTCGGATCGTTCGGTAGTACGAGATCACCGACAGCATCGGACGGTTCGGCGAGCGACTCTGGGTACGTCAGCTCGATCTCGAAGACGTCGGGTTGAGCGCCTGGGCGCACCGCTATGAGTCCTTCTTCAACGTCGGTGGGCACGACGATATTCGTTGTTTGGGGTGATTGAACGAGCACCGCCAAACCGCTTGTTACGTCGTCGAGCGGGGCTTCACCCCAAAGGGACACCAGGTCTGATTGCTCTGGAGGTTCGGAGTCCATCATTCCTGCGATGACGTCAAGGTCCGTCGCCGAGCAGATCGCGAACCCCTCGGGGGCCGCATCCAAGATGAACCGGTCACCGTGGACCCAATCGACCACAGCGTCATTGCAGATACTGGTCGCCATGAAGGGATTCGACACATCCATGTTGGGGTCCGCTGCAGCTACATCGTCTCGAAACGCTTCGACCGACTCGACGTATTCGGAGGAAGGCTGACCGCCGGTGCCGTCAGCGGTCGCGAGCACTTCCCGAACTTCTCAGCGTCCACTTGGTCACGGCTCATACCGTCAGGGACCTGCTGAGATTCCGCGCTCCGGGCGTAGTCGATCACTCCGGCGCAGAACGTGTCATCCCATGAGCTGGACGAGCCCCCGCCACTGAATCACCCGCCACCGGATCGTCGTCCGATGAGCAGCCAGCGGCCAAGAGCAGCGACACCAAACCGGCTCCTAGCACCCACCGCAGTGTCCGCGCATGGCGTCGCGGCTTCGGGCCATGGCCGGTGAGAGATTTCGATGTGGGGGTAGAGCGTGGCATGCATCCGCCTCTGAAGGAGTTGAGAAACCATCCGGAGCCTACGCCGAATGGTTCCGCCAGCGAACTGTACCGATCGGGCGACAGCGGGTGACCTACCAAATTTCAGTCAAGCTGCTCCGGGTAGCAGACCTCCGTCCCGGTGGCTGGGCAAACGGACCGTTCGCCTGGAACCACCAGGTACCCCTTCCCTCCCTGCCCGCCGACGGCGTAAGCCGAGCAGCGGGTGGGACTGAGGACAGACCTGTCGCGCACAGCGTTGAGAGCACAGCCGATGTAGCCGCAGCTCGTGACGTTCGACCCCCGAACCATCTGCCGGGCCTTGAGCACTGGCCGCGTTCGTCAGGCGACCATCGGAGGTGACCAGCGTCCTGCGCTGGTCACCTTCCCTGTCGCCGCCTACCGCGGGGCCCGGAGACGGACTGATTGGGTGGAATGATCGATCAGACCGGCATTGTCAGTCACGGTCAGGGTGACCATGTAGTTGCCGTAGTCGGGGAATTGGTGACCGATGTTCTCGCCCGTGCCGGTCGTTCCATCCCCAAAGTTCCATTGCCACGAAACGATGCTGCCGTCGGGGTCACTCGATAGCCCTCCGGAGAAGTTCAACGAGAGACCGTTTCCAGCGTAGGTGTAAAGGCTCGCGGTCGGAGGGAACAGATTGACCGTTTCGGTTGTGCTTGCGGTTTTGCCGTCATCGTCGGTCACGGTCAACGTGACGGTGTAATTGCCTGTCGCGTTATAGATATGGGTGGGATTCGCACCCGTTCCCGTCACCCCATCGCCGAAGTCCCAACTCCAACCAACGACGGTGCCGTCAGGGTCGAGCGATGCGCCCCCGTCGAAGATGACCCCAAAACCGTTGCTCGACGACCCGCTCCAAGAAAAGGCAGCAGTCGGCGCCTGGTTTTTGGTTGGAAAATGGAAGCTGGGCGGTGGCACAGAACAGGCGCCCAACACCAAGGCAAACATGCCAAGCAGACAGAAGGTCCTCAACGTTCGTTTCGTCATGTCGTTTCTCCAGTCACGTTGGCGCCAGCTTGGGCACCTTGGTGGGGTCCGGCGTGTCACAAGTCCAAGTGGACTCCGCGATGAGCACTGCCGGAGTGATCGGTTCAGAGCGCCAGCCTGCCATATCAGTTCCGGCGAACGAAACCCGTACGGGCACAAATCTGCTGGCAGATACCCAGATTTTGGTCGGCAGACGCCATTGTGCCCCAGCTCGACCATCATCAGATCCGATCCGCTCAGCGACCAAGGCCCCGAAACCGAAGTCGGTCAATCCCAACGGTCCAGCGGCTACTCGTTGATGGGTCGGGCGACCGCTCGAAGCGCAGTCACGGGAAACTCGGGTAGGACACCGACGGTCTGCAGCGGAATAACCCCTGTTGCGCCCGCGAGGTTGTAGGTAATAAGCCAGTTCGCGGTCACCGTAATGTCATACAGACCCGAGTTCGGATAGTGATGTGTCACCTGCCCATCGGGATAGGGCCCACCGGCATTGGCCATCCCCACATCGGTTTCTCCGTCACCCCAATCGATCGTCAACGTCGCCGTCCCATGAAGCAACAACGGACCAGCGGGCGACTCGACGGTCTGATTCATCGTCAAGTCCATACCCGTCTCCAGATACGTCAGCAGACCGGGAATCGCACGACCCGCCTGGACGAACGGTTGAGGCGTCGCAACCCGAGTTTGATACCTCCACGCCGTCACCGCGTTTGACACCTCAACCGGCGGAGGCGGCGGCCCCGCAACCGGCCGCGCCGGCACCTGACCTGCGCCCGGGTCGGTGGGCCACAACCCAATTCTGAGAGACGCAGCGGCTCGACCCAAAGCTCCAGGAATGCCAGCACCCACACCGGTCGCGCCATCAGCCAGGATCTGCTCTGACGTCACCCCACCCGAAAGATCAGGCCGAAACGGCTCACTCACACCCACACCACCACCCGACGCCCCGGCCGTGGGCGGGCTCGTCACTGGGGCCTGGGTAGCGGGAGGAGGTGTCGTCGGCGGACTCGTCACAACCGACCGCCGCGGCGCCGTTGTAGCCGTGGTTGGGCCAGGAACGGTCACGACCTCCGCCATGACCGTGTCCCCTGAACCCGCCACTATTGAGTCTGTCCTTATGGCGCCGCCACGTTCGTCGGCCTGACGTTGGGCATCCAGAGGCCGGATGGCACCGTTCGCACTCAGGGCCCCGCTGGTCGGGCTCGCTACCACCAGCATGAGGAGAAGTCCCAGAAACCCACCCGACCACAGCCTCCAGCAACACCTCATTGTGTGATGCATCGCGCTGTTCCATCATCCTCAAGGCTCATCGAGGTCAGGCGCCAGCCGCTTGGATTGAGGGAGTTCGGCGGAGCGTCGCGGACCATCCCAACCCACTCATCAAGGTTGAGCACTTCACCGTCGGCCGATCCTCTGGTCTGATAGGTCAAGTGCAAATAGGCGCACGGATAACCATCAACGGTCACCACATCGTCGACCACCTCGACCCCAGGGTCCCCGACCAGAACGCTCCAGTTGACACCGCCTCGGTCCGCGTCCGCCTGCACCTCCCGAAGTTCGATCCTCAGCTGATCTTGCATTCGACCTGCGTAGGGTCCGGGGACAACCCCCTGGACGCGGGGATCGTCGGCGCCGATCACAACTCCCACCTTCAAGATGGCGAGTTGCAGCGTTCGAACATAGGTGAAGATCCGGGCGGCGTACTCCTCGGTCACGCCTTCGGCGGGGATGTCCCACGCTGCGGGATCTGGGTCAGGAAGAGGCTCGTAACGCACGAGTTCTTCACGAGTCAACGTGTTCGGCGAAAACTCAGCAGGGGTCATGCCCTCGGGCCGTGTCGGCCAAAACGCAGCAGCCGCAGAATCATCGAAGACGATCGTCGGAGGCGTCGTGACCGGCGAATCGCCGCCAGTACCTTCCAGACCCGCCAACCGGGACGTCACCGTCGACGAACCATCACCAGCATGATCGTCGGCTGACTCGCTCACCGACGTCGCAGTCGCACCACCCACCGTCGCTGTCGGCCCGTCGGCCTTCTCACGACCGGACCCACACGCCGACACAAACGGCAGAATCAACAACAGCAACGCCAAACCGCAAACGCTTTTTATGCATTTTCCTGTCGTCACAATCGGGCAGGGTATTCGCCGATAAAACGGATGTTCGAATCAGGACACGGCTCGACGAACCCGTCCCACGGGACGATCAAACCGCCCAACCTCGGCGCTGACGTAGACCGAACGCGTCAACCCGCATTCCGGTAAATCGAGCACGACAGGGTAAGTTTCGCTGAGCCGAAGACCAGTCGAACCGCATAGACCTCTGCAGGTGTCCACCGGATGCACGCTCGTTCACGAAGCCCTGTGACGCTCGCCCTGCCTCTACTCGGGACCCTCGGACCGGGCGGCACACGCTGGTCGCTCCGAGAAAGGCGAAGACGATCGCAAGGAACGAGCGCTGAGCGAGGCCTTTTGATTCCGAACCCGAGTTTGTGGTGAGTCCTGCGGTGACGAACGCTGCGAGGGTGGGAGCGATCATCAGGCGAGCCAAGCGCCGATACCACCCGGGGTGCTCTTCACGACCGGCCGCGACGATTGGCAGCGACGCCCACAGCACGAACGTCGCGACACTCGCCAACGCATGACCGCCATCGGACACGGTTGCGTTGGGATCTGTTCCCGGCAACGGGCACGAACGGTCACTCACCTGCACGAATCCGGCGACGGCAGACGTCGCCGCCGCGGTTCGAATCATTCGCTTCAACCGCAGCGACGGGGTCGGCATAAGCGCCTGCCCTGCAGCCAACACAGCAAAGCCGGGCACCATCACCTTCGCCGATGGAGAACCTTTCGCTGCCAGACCGCTTATATGGTCAGCCCGATGCGAGTAACCGTCGGCGCGCTTCGCCGCGACGGCGGCTGCGGTGGAGAATCCGAGCGGCCCCCACAAACCGGCAGTCTCTCGAAGCCAACGGCCTGAGTACCAGCGTCGTTGGCCGGTCAACCACAGCGATTCGAGGTCACTTGCGCTCATTGCTGCCCTCAGAACGTCAGTACTCGTGGGTTCGTCTTCTTCAGCCGGGAAAGCGCCCAAACGCTTCCAAGCTCCTCGCCCATTCTATTTATCTATTTGATGGCATCTTTGTGTATGCCAGCGCGCATGACCTTGATTTTGGAGGGGTTCAGACAATGACGAACGCCATTGCAAAGCGTCTTGCTGCCATCCAGCACGATGGCGGCATTTCGGGACGCGACATCGCCAACCTCATCGACACAACGCCCCAAACCATCTCCAGGTGGCGCAACGGCCAGTCCTCGCCCCAGTCCCGCTATCTCGAACGGATTCTCTCCCTCGAGTGGCTGGTAGCGCAGCTGTCCGAGTATTACCCCGCCGACGAGGCAAAGTTGTGGATTTTCAGCCCCCATCCGTTGCTTCAGGGCGAACGTCCGGCCGACCGCATTGCCGCTGGCAGAACCGACGACGTCTTGAGGCTCGTTGACCAGCTGGACTCAGCGGCCTACATCTAGCCGCGCACACCGACCTACATGCCCCCGATTCAACCCGCAGCCCTGCTGGCCGCACTTCAACAAGCCGAGGTCGGTGCGCTTACGGGAACGGTGTGGCGCCAGGTTCTGGTGCCGACCAACGTTCTTCGCCCTAACGTTCTTGGTGCTCGCTGGAATCGTCCCGGCACTGAAGCGCTCTCTGGTCCGTGTTGCGCAACCCACCACCGGGTAGCGCTTCCCTCCAGGCCCGCCAACGACCTTGGCGGAACAACGCCTAGAACTGGCGACGGACTTGTAAGTGACTTTCGGTTCCAGCCTGACGCGGAATCAGGCGGGCAAGCCATCGGTGGAGGTTGAAGTGTCGAGAAGGTCAGCGTGGAAGGGGTCTACCTGGCCTTGGGGCCCGGCCCGGTCCAGATCGAGTTCATCGGCGCCGATCAGAAGTCCCACCTTCAGGTTGGCGGGTTGCAGCGAGCGAGTTCAGTGCGCTCTACTTCGCGGCGGACTCTTTGCCGAGGTGTACGGGTACGCGGCGATCTCCGTCATCGAACACAGCCACCAGTTCGAGACGTGCGCCGAGCGCCTCCAGATAGTCACGCAGAGTCGAGACACGGACATCGTTCGCATTCTCAAACTTGCTGACTCCACCCTGGGCGACCTCGAGCCGACCAGCCAACTCGATCTGGCTCACCGCTTCTGCATGCCGCAAGTCATAGAGCCGAATCTCCTCGAGGGTTTCAGCCCGAAGCGCGGCCACGCACCAGGGCGAGCCTCGACGCTTCGCCGGAGTTCCTTGGAGTTCTTTCGAGCCATCAGAGAAGTCCCTCCCCGCTCAGCTCTTGAAGGTAGGCGTCGTACAAGTCGTCCGCGGCAGGAACGGCCCACAGGTACCAATCGTTCCACTCACCCGACTTGTCGCCACCCAACAACAAAATCATCTGCCGCCGTGGATCAAAGGCAAACAAGACCCGCAGGACGCCGTTCCGGCTCGCACGCAACTCCTTTATGTTGCGATGTCGCGATCCTTGAATCCGATCAACGACGGGGCGGCCAAGATCGGGCCCCCGGTCACTGAGCAAGGCAACCCGGTCCGTCACGGCCTCCTGTTGATCAACTCTCAGCCCTTCCCACCAATCTCGAACTCCTCGGTGACCTCGATTTCCCACACGACCGCCAACTATTACTCATTACTCATCATGAGGCGAGAGCGATATGAAGATCGGAGCAGCCCGCTACCGCGTTACGCATCCCAGGTAACAAGCGACCCGGGAGCACGCGGTCAACCAAGAACCGCGGGCCAAGCCGATGAAATGTGAGACCGCCGCGGAAGTTAGGCGATCGCCTCGCCGACCAGCCGGTACCGGTCAGACGCCAGCGGGCGAGCCACCAGATTTGGGGCAAGCTACTTTTCGCTCCAGACCTCCGACCCGATGGCTGCGCGAGCGAACCGTTCGTCTGACCTGGAGGCGTTACGGCGCGGGTCCGAGGCGGACGTCGTAGTGGACCGTCACGGCGAGGGCACTGGCGATCCTCGGCCAATCGTGCGGAAACTGACACCGGCATAGTCAGTTGCCTGGTAGCACCGAATGGCTCGCTCGGCGAGCCCGAGGCGATCAGCGAGTTCGCGCTGACTCAGACCACGTGCGGTCCGCGCTCGAATCAACGTGTCGGGAACTGTCCAATGTCGGTGGCCTCAATCAGCGTGGCATCGTGAAGGGCGTCAACTCGGCAAGCTCACCCTCAAGATCACCAAGCACCCCTCCGAGTGCTTCGAGCTGCATGGCTCGCATCTCGCCGCTGACGCCTTCCGGCAGGACCGAGCGCTCCAGACCACCATCAGGGTGGCACCCAACCAGCGACGGCCGGGTTCCCTGCTGAGACACGGACGGCGTCTGCCGAGCAGGTCTCAGAGCCGGCGTCCGATCTGTAGCTGGCTGCGAACGTGGGGCGCGGAACTCAGCCTGCCGGTCAATCGTTAGGGGTTGTCGACCCGAAGCGGTCGGCGAGGAAGGGCGTCGATCTGATCTTTCGGGATGGCCGGGGTCGAGTTCGGGAGGCGCTCGTAGAGGACTGGGTCGCCTTTGGAGTTGGCGAACCCGGCGAGCGCCTCGGTGATCACGGCCGGCGCCCTGCGGGTCACCCGACCCTCGGTATCCCAGCGTGCGCTGGTCTTGCACTCGACCACTTCGCTCCCTCACCGGCGATCAGTTGTTCAACCGGCAGCGACCAGGTCGCTTCAGCACCGAACAGCCTCTCCATCAGGCGGGCGGACTGCTCGGGGTTGGCCTGAGCGAGGGTGGCGTCGGTCTCGTCCATCACTTGTGCTGCTACGGCGTGATCTCGAGACCTAACCCTGCGTCTCGACCAAGCTGGGGTTAGCGGGGACATCCCAGTAAGGTTGGTCGCCCAGGTAGGTCGAAGAGAGCGAGGAAGGCGTCGGTTGTCGGGTACGAAAAAATCCATTCAGCCTCGGAGCACCACCCGGATGGACGCCCGGTGACTGGCGCCAGTTCTCGCGCTGATGCACAACGGCCATCGAGGGCTCTGCATCCGTGAACTGCAACTGGGAACCGTTCGATGATCCCGCCAAAGAAGCTGCGTATGCGGTCATTGCGGACCTTCTGGACCAGGGGTGGCGAATGCTGGTCGCGAAAGATTGCATCGACGTCACTCCGCCTTCCGTCCGATCGAGCGCGGAGGCCGAAAAGCAGAGAGTCCGTTCACAAGAACTGATCAAGCGGAAGTCCTGGTGATCCAACCGCCGGGAGCCCAGTAGCTCCACAAATGGCGTGACCGTTGGCAGGCGGGCCCGACCTTCGGCCCAAAGAGGCGCGCCGAGCACTTTGTTCAAGCCTGTCGACGGTCAGCTCTGTCGCACCTCGCAATAGGCGCCGAGGGCGGCTTTCAAGCCGAGCGTCAGGTCGGGGACGACCGACGCGAAACCGCCCCTCACCTTTCTGTAACGTCGGATGACGACCCATGCCACAGAGTCCGCTGTGTACTACCGAGTTGGATGTGCGAGAAACCACACCGAATTGGTCGCTCCGAACACCCCTAACAAGGCGCTCCGGCTGCGACCAAAGGCCTTGAACCCCAAAAAAGATCTGTTCGGTCGTGGTGAAGCGGTCACAGCGGTTCCGCAAATCATCGACACGCCGCGCGCCACACCACGACGGTTGTCCGCAACCTGCCTCACATCAACACTGACCGAGATCAATGGTGCCCACGCCACCTGGATCAGTTTCCGGCAGTCACGCAACCGTCACTTCGTCCAAGTGAAGTGGTCTCGACGGCGACCAGGTACCGGCGACTGCAGTCGACAAGGGGCCCGTCACCATGGAGGCGTTTTGCCGACCTGCTCAAGAGTCGATTGCACGAGAACGAGAGGGCAATCCTGGACTTCCGTCCGGGGCAGCTCACCAGCCGCTCGCCATGTTGCGGTGAACGAATCTTGGAATTGCAGTTCGCCTTCAGCTACCCGCAAGTCTCGACGTACTAGGTGTTCAAGAAAAGGGATGAGCTGCTCTGGCTCAATCCAAGTCTCCCCTGCACCGTTTGGAGCGACCAGCACGCCGCAGTGTCCGCGTGGATCGGCGACAACAATGGTCGATGCACCCGCCAGTGCCAACGGCTCACCCAGGTTTGCGATGGCCCCACTCCGAAACGCATCGTCGATCCACGTGTAGTGAATTCCGAACACTATCTGGGCTGTCGCGTCTTCTTCCGTCGATGCTGGCGATACCGCAATGGCTCGTTTCGCGTCGCCTCCCTCGAACCAGACGGCTACCGCCCCAGGACCTCCAAACCTCTGCAGTTCAGCGGCCACAGGGCACCCTATCTCTTTGGCGCCAAACGTTTCAGCCTCACGACGAATAGCGGTGGCCTGGTGGGGCGCGCCCTTCACGTCAGCAACAAGCTCGTCGACGCGCTCCGGCCCAAGCCCACAAATATCCTCCCAAGACGGTTCGGGAGCCGCCGGCAGCGCGGTAGGGACCGTCGGTGGCGCGGTATCGCATCTATAGTCCAGATGACACGCGCTGCTAGCTTCCTGGGTGGTGGGTGATCGGAAACCGGTGCTCGATGGTGCCGGGACGCTCGTCGTTGTCAGGAAGGACCCCGACGGGTCAATCAGCGAGGAAGGACCCAGGGCCGCTTGCGTTGGCCGCGACGACCGAACTAGGAGCAGTACGGAAAGCGCCGCGACTAGCACGGCGAGCCACTGCGACTTCCCCTTCATTCAGCTCTCCGTTCCACTATTAGGGCGGGGTGCGCATGCTAGTATGCCTGGCTGACTTCATGTAACTACAAGCATGTAATAGCTGTGGCCTGGAACTGGCATCGTCCTGCGCTGCATCATCCCCGTGTGGGTCGGAATGACCCTCACCAACGCGCGGAGGACAACGGTTGGACCCCTCACCGACGAGTGTTGAGCCAACGTGCGAACCGCCACATTTGCGCCCCAGCGAATCCAAGTCAGATGGAGATGCCAGCGGCCTCGTCGAGGGCTCCGGGTCGTTGGCGAGCTTCGTACGGTACTTTGCGTACCCCACAATGGTTGTCTTGCTCTCCTTGCTAACACAGTTAGTCGGTCAGTACATCTTGATCCAGCCACAACTCGATGCAAACCTTCACGAGGTCCTTGCGGAACACAACTATTCACTTCAGCAGGCGCGCGCAGAGCAAGTCGCAGGGGCGCTCGAGGAATTTGTGGACGCAGAAACCAATCTCAGCGGCATTCTGATGCTCGAGGCAATCGGCCTTGCCAACCGCAATATCGTGAGCTCCATAGGTCTTAACCCCGCTGGCCAGACGTCCCGTTTCAAGCCCGTCCTCTTCGGCTTCGAAGAAGGCCGAGAGTTTCTTGTCAGTCTCAGTGTTTTGCAGTCGGTGTCGGAAGCGGACCCACGCTGTTTGATCGGTCTTCAAAGTGCTTACGAAGCAGAGCTCGGCGACCTGTACGAACTGTCTCAAGCCGTCTTCGAAACTGACGCGGCGCACCTCGCAGAACCGGACCGGTTTGTTGAAAGGGTGAGCAACCTCCTTAATCAGTGGGGGCGGACACGATCCCGGTTCATTACAGAATTACTGCGCCAGATCGAGACCGAGATAACCGAGGGGTACGAGCCCCAAGGCAACCGAGAGGGGGACGACGAGAACGACGATTCTGCATGTTCAGCGCCCGAGTGAACAGAACATGATGGGGTCGCGGGACGTTGAAATGGCTCGAGTCACGCGAGATGCACGGCCAGCGGCGCTCTGGGCACCAAAGGGCCCACCTCGCCTTCCGCGGGCGCTGCTATTCCATGATTCGCAGCAATCGGGGTTTCTCGCTCTGCTGTGCCGTGTGTTGGGCAGACATGCCCGCTGGACTCTTCGTCGGGACTCCCGAATTCGGCATCGATTCCATCCGGCGGGCCGCATCGGCCGAGCCCGAGCCAGTTCTTACTCACTACTGAAAAGTCCGTCAGGCCGCCAGCACGATCTCATCAAAGAATGCCTGCGCGATCAAAGCTTGACGCTCAGCCACGGGTGCTTTAGCCACGTGATGCCCTGCCGCGCATGTGCATCTTCTATCTAACTTATGCAGCGCCCCCCCGTCCCATGCCTTTCCTGGCGTTGTACCCGGAAAATCTATTGAAGCAACCTTGACGGCGCTACAAGAGGTTGTTGCAGGAACGCGGATAGCGAAAGCTTCACCTCTCATCTCGCGGCCAAGACTGGGCCCAAGGTCGGCGGGAGAATCGTGGCAAGGAAGTCGCACTGAGTACCCACGCCCACTCACTTCGACATGAGGGAATGGGTGGGAGTGCTCTCTCACGAAAAGAGCGACGTTGTGGTGCTCCAAACAAGAGGAGACCCAGTCAGTGGAATCGAGTCCTTCGACGATCGCACTGCGAAGCCCATCCAACCTCCGCGTCAGCACCCAGGAGTACCCCAATGCTTGGAACGCAAGCAAGTAGGCCGTTTTCAGATCGCAACAATTCCTGCTTTGGCGAGCGGTCGGAAGGTACAGCCCACTGGCTTCGTCTAATGACCAATCCCCTGGGCTATGTCGGGCGCACTTACGATCTTGGTTGCTGAACCGCGAACAAGCCTCTGCGGCCCGACCTTCGTACGTCGCCCCCGAATTCGTGTTACACCGACGGCAAACAGGTACGACCGTGTACCTGTCGCCGAAGCGAGACTGAGAAGCCTGTTGAGGAGCGTGGTCCAACGTGATTTCGTCGGCATGAGTCGCAGTCAGACATATGGGACAAAGCAGATCGAACGGCATTTTTTGAGATGGGATGCCGTCGCACTCGACAATGTTTCCCCATGAATGCAGCAGTGCGTGATTCTGATATCGAACGAGCTGATCGCGGTGTTTGTTTAGGTGATACGGATTGGTTTTTGCGGCCATTACAACCTCCAACGTCGGTGAAATTCACGGATAATAGTAGGACCGTAGTATTTACTTGAGATTCGTGCCCCTCGGCAACAATGGTGCGTGCTAGCTACCGAGGTTTCATGCTCAAGAAGGGAACCATTCTGACCCCGCGACTCGATCGATCAATCGTCAATGTCAAACGTGACGTGACCCCCGGAAAGTGGTCCAGGAGTTATGGGAGTCTGATGCCCCGACGGTCGGGGTGGGAAGGACACCATGACGATGAGTTCGAAGAAGCGGAGGCGGCATACGCCTGACCAGATCATCCGCAAGATCGTGGAGGGTCACAAGCTAATGGGTGAGGGGATTCCCCTTGACGAGGTGTGTCGACGGTTCGTGATTGCTGAATCGACTTGGTACCGGTGGGTTTCTCAGTACGGCGGTATGAAAGCCGATGACGTGAAACGCCTCAAAGAACTTGAGGTCGAAAACGGTCGGCTCAAGAAGTTGCTGGCGGAAGCAGAACTCGACAAGGCAATGCTTAAGGAGATCGCGTCGGACGCTCCTATAGATCAAATTGGGGTTTGGAGGGCGGCGTAATCGGCTCGGATGGTGCGGCACACTTCGCGGGCGAGGTAGCGCTTTGAGGCAGCGGATGATTCGGGTTTTGTTCGCCCTTCGCCGGTCCGTCGTTCGACGTATGCGCGTGTTCGTTCGCAGTAGCGCATACGAACGATGATTGCGATGTGCAGTGCCCGGTTGGCTGCTCGGTCCCCTCCACGGTCGAGCCGGTGCCGCGTGGTCCTGCCTGAGGATGCTGGAATCGGCGCGACACCACACAGCCTTGCGAAGGCGGCTTCCGAGCGGAGCCGGTCCGGGTTGTCCCCGGCGGTGACGACAAGAGCTGCGGTGGTATCAGGACCCATCCCGAACACGGCCAGGGTGGTCGGGGCTGTCTGGGTGAGGAGTGCATCGATCTGATCGTCAAGGATCCGGATCTCGTCGGCCAGATGCTGTGCCCGTTTGGCGATGCTTCGCAGCGATGCTTTCGAGGCTTGGGTGGGGTCGCTGAGCCGGTCAGGGTCCGGTCTGAGGCCGGCGCAGGCGTTGATGATCTTGTTCGGAAGCCCCGCAGACGGGAGCTTTGATCGGAGTTCGTCCGGCGCGGTGATGATCATCGATCGGAGCGTGTTCGTGGCAGCCGACCTGGCTTTGACTGCTCCGAGTCGGGCAGTTCTCAACGCTCGGATCGCCTCGACTGGTCCGTTCTGTCGTTTTGGGATGACGGTTCCGTCATTGGCCAAGGCCCTCTCGCTGCAGCGACCGCGTCGATCGGGTCTGACTTGCCTTGGGATCGGCGCAGCTGCCGGTTCGGTCGGGGCACTTCCACAACTACGACGTTTGCCTGGTGAAGCGCTCTGGTGAGTCCGGCGCCGTAGGTGCCAGTTCCTTCGACACCGACACGAACGATGGTGCCGTGGCTGGCCATCCACCGAACCAGCGCCCGGTATCCGGGGGTTGTCGCTGGGAACGATTGGGTGCCGATCTGCTGTCCTGTCGTGTCGAGGACGGCGGCTTGATGACTCCCAGCGTGTGTCTACACCGCCCACAATGTTGATGGGATCCACTCGGGTTCTCCTCCAAAAGCTCTGTTGACGGGACCGGCCGGGATCGGACAGTCCAGTGATGAGGCACTTGAGCACGGGCTCCTATCAGGTCACGATGGAGCCGGACCCGGCAACGGGTTCGATATTGGACATGGCGGGCAACGGTGACCGTCGACAGGTCCGCTGAAAGACACACCCCAACCGGGGTCGTCAGAAACTTCTCGGGTCAGACAGCCAACCGCTGCCCGCCATGTCCCCAGTTCATCACTGGAAACTTCTAACCCCGAACCGGCGTCGTGACGCGGTTGGCATGTGTCAACGCCGTTTCGGGGTTTCAGAACGCAGAGCATGTGCGGTTGTTGGCCAGCATCGTTCGACTCAACGCCGAGGAGCGTCTGAACCGTCCGACCAGGAAGTGGCGTTGCGTCGATGGTTACGCGACTTCTCCAAACGGCGGTCGCGGTGGGGATGGCGTCGAGCGTGGAAAGAACGTCGACGGCTCGGCTACCGGGAGAACCGTAAGCAGATCCGCAGGTTATGGCGAGAAGAAGGGCTAGATGTTCCCCAGAAGAAATCTGAGAAGCGGCTCACCGGTATCGGTGCTCGGGTTGGGGTGATGTCGTTGATCTGTCCGAACGCGTTGTGGGCGCTTGATTTCCAGTTCGACACGACTGTTGATGGGCGGACGATCAAGATGCTGAACGTGATCGATGAATACACCCGGCGATGCCTTGCGATCAGGGTGGAACGCCGTATCGATGCTGATGGTGTTGTCGCGGTCCTCGACCAGCTCGCCGGGGTGGGGGGTGCTTCGGGGTTTGTGCGGTTTGATAACAGCGGCGAGTTTGTTGCTCAAGCTGTTGCTGACTGGTGTGTCAGCAACGACGTTAAAGCAGTGTTCATCATCGATCCGGGATCACCGTGGCAGAACGCCTGGATCGAGTCGTTCAACGGGAAGTTCCGCGACGAGCTGTTGAACCTCTGGCATTTCGACAGTCTTCTTGAAGCCCGAGTACTCATCGAGGACTGGCGGATCGACTACAACACCAACAGGCCCCACCACGCGCATGGGCTCCTCACCCCAGACGAGTTCGAGCGGGCCTGTACCAACCAACATCAACCACAACTCGCATAACAACTGGACCACCAACCGGGGCCCACTCAACGAGCACCAAGGCTCGATGCTGCCTGTCTGCAAGCGGCGTCGACCGGTTCGAGAACGGCACCAGTCCCTCACCGTGGACAAGCAAGACGCGGTAGTTGCGCGCATCCGACTGGTCGCGTCCACCGGGTCCAGCGCTGGGCCGCCCGGGAGTACCCCTGCCCACTGACCGGCGATGACTGCAGCTAGTCGGGCGGGCTGGACCCGAGCACACAGACCGGGGGCATCTCAGAACGGTGCCCGTCGCCGAACTCGGCTCTCGGGTGAAACCCGAGTCACCGTGCGCCGATGCGTACCATGAGGCGATGGAGAATGGTCAAGAACACCAGGCGATCGTCTCGATCGGCTACGAGCAGCGCAACATCGACGAGTTCGTCGGACTTCTCGTAACCGCAGGCGTCGAAACTCTCGTGGACGTCCGCCTCAACGCAATCTCACGCAAGAAGGGCTTTTCCAAGACTGCTTTATCCGGCGCGCTCGCAACGGCTGGCATCGCATACCGCCACGAAAGAGACCTCGGCAACCCGAAAGACAATCGCGACCCGTTTCGCCAAGGCAGCCCAGAAGCCCGCAACCGCTATCGACAGCATCTCAGCAACGGCGCCTCGACAGCCCTCAACCAGGTTGCAGAACTCGCCAGTCAGACCCGCGTTGCCCTGCTGTGTTTCGAGCGGGACCATACGAAATGTCACAGGTCCTGCATCACAGAAGAGGCGCAGAGCATCAACCCCACTCTTGCCGTCGTCACGATCTGACCAAAATGCCACAGGAACGAGCGCTCAGGCTGATGATCTTGGTCAAGGCAGCACCGGTCTTGACCAGGCAGTTGGCTGAAACGATGTGCGTCGCAGCGATCGACCTCGACGAACCCAGGTGGATCCGACTACACCCCGTTCCGTTCCGAGACCTGGACGACGACAAGAAGTTCCGCAAGTACCAGGAAGTCGAGGTCAAGGCATTCCGCCCGGCTTCGGACAGGCGTCCCGAATCGTGGACGCCAATTGAAGGCTCTGCACGATTGGGCGAGGCCATAGGTACCGATCATCGGTGGTCGGATCGCCGTCTCCGCGTCGCAGAACTGGGTGAGCGAACAATGTGTGACCTCATTGCCCTCAACCGATTGGGATCCGGCCCCGACACCCCTTCACTCGCCGTCGTTCGAGTCGCCGGTCAACCTGGACTCCTCATCAGCCAGCGCGACGAAGCCCAGGTTTCCGAATGGCGTCGACGAGCAGAGGCAATGACAGCTCGGAAGTCCCTCTTCGACGACTCCGGTGCGGTGAAGGCGCCCTTCGAGGTCATCCCCTGGCGCTTCCGATACCGCTACCGCTGCCTTGCCGACGGCTGTAAGGGACATAAACAGACAATCGTCGACTGGGAGGCGAGTGCACTCTTTCGAAACGTGCGCCGGCGCCCGAATTGGCAAGATCTCATGAGGCAAAAGTTCGTCGACGAGATGTGGGCGCCGACGAGGGACACAGTCCTGTTCGTAGGAAACATGGAACAGCGCCCGTGGAACTTCCTCATCCTGGGCGTGTTTTGGCCACCATCCGGCGGCACACAGGGCTCATTGTTTCAGTGACGCGCTGCCTGCAGCCGAGCTCACCGCATCGTCGCGGCGTTGCGTGTATTCCCGTCGTCCCATTATTCAAAACGGCCCGCACCCTGTCACGTATCTTGGCGAAGCCTGCCGAGGTGCCAGAGGCGACCAGCGACGGCACGGAAGAGTTCTTGATTCCACCGACGGCGTTTTCAAACCGTCGAACGGCGCTGGGCTCGGCAAGAGCGGCAGGATCATCGCCTCGACCAGATCCCACCGTCGGGGCGAACGACTCGCACGTCCACCTCATCTACCGACAGAGGCCGCGAAGGTGCTCAGTTTCTGGCGCGACGCCAACCGACGAATCGCTGCACAGCGAAGCGCCCTACGACAATCGCTCCCCAAACCTGGACTATTCGCAACACCGCATCAGAAAACGACATGTGACCGCTTCTCGCTGTGGCCAGCCCAGCGACAGCTAAAGGATCGCCCACACACCGACACCGCAACTTGCCGATCCGAAACCTGGGATGAATTTCGAGTTAATGCGACCGGTCAGTCGAGCACCCACCTTTGCATTCGGTCGGAGGGTCGTCAGCATGATCAGGTGTGGCGAACGGCGCGGGCGTAGTGCTGGCGGGCAGCTTCACCCGATGTTCCGACCATGGCGCCAATCGACGCCCAAGGATGGCCGCTACCCCGTGCCTTTTCGACTGCGTCCGCGAGTGCCTGCTCGGCATCGGCTCGAGCGGCGATGGCAAGACGGAGCTCTCGCCTCCGACGAACATCGTGAAACCCCCGTCCAGTTCTTCTACGAGAATCGGATTGCTGAAGGCCTGGATGATGTCGCTGTCTTCAACGCCGTGCTTCGGGGCACTCGACGCCGATCAGGAGCCCATTCACTTCAATCAACCAATCTTCGACACCGCCAACATCGTCGCGACCCCCTCAGTGAGGCACCCGCTCCGTGCGCAGGATCGCGGGCTTCACGCGAGGTGCCGCCAATCTCGAGTGCAAGGTCGACAAACCCAACCCCGGAGGTCGTCGGCGCGTCGGCGACAGCCGATAACCACCCAGGTAAAATCCGGCCATGGCCGATGCTCAGCAGGTCCTTCCGACGAACGACAATCCCTCAGCCACGGCCGACTTGTCGTGTTTCATGGTTCGCTCTCCTGTAGAAGACGCACGCGGCGTCGACCTCACCGACCTTCGCGAGCGGCTGCGGCTCTCACCAGCCGAGCGGGTCCAACGTCTGGTTGACGAGGTCCGAGTGTGGACCGAGATCCGCCAGGCGGCCGACGCAGCGCGCAAGTCGTGACGTTCGACCCCCGACCCATCTGCCGAGCGTTGAACGCTGCCCACGTTCGGTACGTCGTCATCGGCGGCTTCGCCAGCGTGATACACGGGTCGCCTCTTCCCACCGCGGACATTGACATCGTGCCCGGTAGAGACCCCGACAACCTCGACCGCCTTGGGGCGGCCCTCCGTGGGCTAAACGCGAAGCTTCGGACAGCGGCCGGCCCAGTGGAGGCTCCGATCGACGGACCATTCCTGGCGGCGATGCCGTTCATGTTGAACCTCACCACCGACTTCGGCGACATCGACCTCACCTTCGAGCCAGCCGGGCCAAGAACCGACCACGAGGCCTGGAACCGCGATGCCATCGACGTCCCAATCGCGGACGACCTCATCGTCAGGGTCGCCAGCCTGAGAGCCGTGATCGACTCCAAACGGGCCGCAGGTCGCCCAAAAGACCAGGCCGCTCTCCCCTACCTCGAGTCACTTCTGGATCAGCTCGAAGAGTGACCCCGAGGCCGGCATTGCAGCGTTTACAGATTGCACCAGGCCGATCGGAACACGAAACGCTCCACCGGACTTTTGCGGGCATTGCAGCTTTTACATTCCACATCAAGCGACCCGACACCGCACTGCGGCGCTCGCCGACAACGGCAGTGTGCTGCAGCTCTCCAAAAGCCTCTACGCACTCGTCCCCGCAGAGCGGTGACGCGCCCAGACAACAGGGCGTCTCCTCGTACTGCTCCGCGTACGAGCGCTAGATGCGAATGAGTTCGACAAACCTTCCGCTCGCGGCGGCCAACGCGACGAGGTCCCCAGGGTCTGAGGTCGCTATCTCGTCTCCATCGGAGGACATCGCGATCACCGCGGCGTCGATCACGTCCGATGTGCGGGTTTGGGCCAAGAGCTTGCCCGCAGCGCGTCCGAGGGATTCGTCCAAAGGTGCGATCGCAATGCCTGCCAGGGCCTTGGCCAACCGTGCCTGCGTCGGATGACCGCGCCACACCTGACCGAGCACTCCGGCGTGGGTCCGCGGCGGCGCTCCATCTTCGTGGGCTGCCTTGATGCGGATCCACATGTCCCGATCGCCGCGTTCGAGCGCGATCAAGGCCCCCGCGTCCAGAATCAACGTCATGCCGACTTCGGTTCGGTGCCGCGGACAACCACGGCGTCGCGGCGGTCGGCCCGACGGCGTTTCGCTATCTCCTCGGGTGTGATCTCGCCGAACTCGCTTTCGAAGTCAGCGATGGCAGCGCCGAGATTCTTGATCAAGCGGTCGCGTTGGACTTTCTCATCGATGGCAAGGCTTACCCAGCTGCTCACCGAATCGGCATCTCCCGCTCTGACTGCGTCGGCGGCTGCTTGAGCCAAGCCGCTGTCGACCGTGATCGTGAGTCGCTTCTTCGTGGGTTTCATCAGGCGAGCATATCAGCGTATGTAGATGTGCTTACTCGATACGGACTCGATGGAATCGATATCGACCGCACAGTGCCGTGGAATGGGGTCGACGTCCGGGTCCAACTCGACTTCGCTCGGCAGTCGCCGAAGGTTGGTGGTGCACGGCGCCACCAACGCTCGACCCAGCCGGTCGATCGCTGCCTGCCGCGACAACACCACAAAGGGGCGGCGGCCCCGCTGCATGCCGAGCTTCCCGAATGAGTTCACCTGCTGTTCCCATGCCAGCAGCAGGCCCCGTGGACACTCTGATCGACGGGCCATTCCTGGCGGCTATGCCGTTCATGTTGAACCTCACGACAAACTTCGGTGACATCGACCTGACCTTTGAGCCGACAGGACCCCGAACCGATCACTAGGCCTGGAATCACTCCTCGATCAGCTCGACAAATGGCACCGCCGCGGTCCGTTGAAGCGGCGTTGTCGGGGGCTACAGCTCGTCGCCCACGATCGGTGTCGAATCGCGACCCTGGTGCGCCAGAAGCAGCCCAAACAGCGCACAACCCGCGCCGATCAGCGCTAACCAACCTGAGTTGGGTCCGGTGTGGGCAAGCTCTGACCCAGACCCGGCCAGCGATACGACGCTCGAGGACGACGCTGCTGTCGTGTCGCTCGTTTCGCCGTTCGAGGTCGCGGTGTCACCGCTTCCTTCCTCGGTTGATGCCTGGGCAGCGGTGGAGCCTGTCGATGAAGGACTCGTGTTGTGGCCCGCCATATTGTTGACGTCGGGTGTCGTCGTCGAGGGAGTCGCCACTGACGAGCCAGTCTCTGAGGCATTTGTGGTCGAGTCGCATGTTGCTGGCAGCGCCCATGCTGCGGTCGATCCGCTGAGTTCGTGAGCGGCCACTACCCACGGCCTCCCGTCGGGGCTGTCCTCAGCCGAGATAAAGATCACGCCTTCTGGCGAGATGTCGCCAGCCGCTTCAGGGTCGATCACCTGGCTACCCGGCTCGGATCCTTCCCAGTCGTAGTTCGCTGAACTGATGAACCGGACAAAAGCAGGCGAGGTCGGATCCGACAAGTCGTACTGTGCGATCGCGCTCTGCCGTTCGAAACCAATGAACGCCTGCTGCACGCCGCAGATCTCACCCACGGTGATCGCTTCGGCTTCCACTCCCTTGTCGTCGGAGCGTGAGTCAGGCTCCCAGCCGGTCCAGTTCTCGGTTTCGTCGTCGAAACCGGTTTGACCTTGGAAGCCCTCGCCGAGGACCGGGTCGTCGAGGACTCGCCGGGTCATGTCGGCACCGGAGTCCCACAGCAGCTTTCCGTCGGTGCTCCAGATGCTGAATGAGCGCGGACTGAACGCATAGACCGTTTCCGGTTCGTCGGCGGAGTACGGGAAGGCGTTGGTAGCCAACAACCGACCCAGGTCCGCTTCGTCGGCGGTACGGGTTGCAAGTTCGCTGTCAGCGGGGAACTCCAGACCACCTTCGTCAGCCGGATCGCCGAGGCGTACCTCTTCTGAATAGCAGTCGTAGTCGCGGGAGTCACCTTCGTTTGCCGTAGCCAAATAGGCGGTGCCGTCCGAAGAGAACGTGGCGATCGCGTCTGGCAAAAACAGCGCCTGCACGGGCACGGAACGCAGCTCAAACTTGTCGTCTTTGTCGGACGGGTCGACTTCGTGACCCGCGGTGCTGAAGTCGACGGTGCCGAGCGGCAGCAGGTCGGTCACCTCGGCTGACGCGAGGTCGACCACAGCGATGGCGTTGTTCTCTTGCAGCGTGACGTACGCGGTACCCGAATCTCGTGAGACGGCCACGTATTCAGGTTCAAGGTCCTGAGCCACGGTTGCGCCAGGAACGAAGATGCGGATGCCCTTATCGAGGAGGGCCTCCTTTTGATCGTTGTACTTGCTGAACGACGCGGTGTGGACGTTTGAATCGGTCAGTTCTTTGGCGGCTTCTACCGAGATGGGTTGCCCAAAGTCGACGACCGTGATCGACCCTTCGGGATCAACGGCGAACCCTTCACCGTCGGGGCCACATTCATCGTCGTTTGGCTCACCCTCGTTCGCGACGACGACCTTGCCGCCGTCCGGGGTGAACGTGATCATGTCGGGAAGCGCTCCGGCCCCAACGCTTGACAGGTAGCTGCCGTTGGTGTCGAGGAAAACGATCGAGCCGGGGTCGCTCTTCGGGTCCGCTTCAACGGCGACTGCGACAACGCCGTTTGAGACCGACACCGAGTTCAGGCCAGCCCCCCACTCTTCCATGCTCACTTGCTTGACCAACTCGAAGTCCGGCAGAGAGACAATATCGAGGGTGTCGGCTTCAGCATTGGTGATGAACAGCTGTTTTGAGTCGGCATCGTAGGAGACGATCTCGGCGCGCCCCTCGCTGGTGCCGTCCGGATCGGAGGTAAACCGGCCAATGAACTCCGGTTCGTCGTCGGTCGCTGCGCCAACTTGCGTCGTCGCAGCGATGGTGGCCAACGCTGCCAGGGTGAGCGCGATAACGGGGAGTGCGATCGAGCTGAACCAGCCCCGTTTCGAGGTGTGTGGTTGTCGTGTCATGGGTCGCACGGTACGAACCTCGCGCAACGATTGGATGGCAAAACGCGCACCATTGGCTAACCAAGTCGTGAACTTGCCACCTTGACACCCGCCACTTGTGACGACTCTCGGATATGCGACCATCCGTAGGTCGTACGGGCATCACCCCACGCGTACAACCTCAAAGGGGCGGTCCAGCTGCACGCGAATGAGCTCGACGAACCTTCCGCTAGCGACAGCCAACTCGCCGAGTTGGGGGAAGTCCTGACCAAAGGATCGCCCGACGATCGCGTGAAGACCTTTGACCCCATGGCGTTCGGACACGCCAGCACCACTGAGTGGCCGGCAACCCTGGCTTGCCGCAGACAGGCGGAACCCTAGCGAGCTGGATGGAAATGGCACGCCGCGTCAACAGGCGCTCGACCGCTACTGGTGTGGCGATTCACTGCTTTCGGATATAGCTTCGAAGCTATATCCGAAACGGGCATTTTGAAACACCCAGACCCAGACCGACACCCAGACCCCAGACCGAACCGCCCCCGAACGCCGCCAAGCCGCCGAGCCGCCGAGCCGCCGAGAGCACCGATGCCTCGACCGCCCGCTCCCCGACTCCCGCAGCCAAACGTCGGTCGTCGCCAGTTCGGCTGTCTATGAAAAACGTGTCGCGCGGCGAACCACTGCGAAGCCGCGGCTTTGGAGTTCGGCAATCGTCCCCTGGCGCGCCAGGTTTGCCCCCACCGCCACCACTAAGTCTGCGCCGACAGCCCTGGCCACCTTCTCCAGGGTTTCAAGCGTTGGACGTGTGCCTCCGCGCTCCAAACGAGCTATCGAGGACTGGGTAGTCCGCATTCGAACAGCTAGCTCGGTCTGAGTTAGGCCAGCGTCCGTGCGGAGTCGACGAACGAGTTCACGCAACCCCTCGACTCGCGCCTCGTCATCCGCCGCATCCCGACCAGCTTGGGTCGGGAGATCGCTTCTGCGCCCGCCCCACGGCGTGGTCCTCGCCCTACCGCTCATCAATCCTCCTGAGACACCGCGTTCGTGCTTGGGCCGTGTTCGCCTTGCGCTGCGTTCGCGCTTGCGCTGCCCCAGACTCGGCGCCGTCTGGCGACCAGCAATTCGGGAAAGACCGCTGCCCGGTCGAGTTCACGGCGTTCCCGTTGTCTATCCGAATGGGGTCGCCAGCCACGCCAAACGGGGCGGATCTTTTTCTATGCCGCCGGCGTGCGCAGTGGAGGCCCGTTGGAGGCGTTTAGTTGGTTGGCGTCGACGAAGAGGGTCCAGGCTTCGCCGAGTCTGGCGATTCCTTCCTCCAGACGGTCCGGGGTTGTCGTGTACGGGATGCGGATGTGCGCGTCGGAGCCGGGCTCGACGCTGAACTCACGGCTGGTTCCGACCGACACGCCAAAGCGTCGGGCGAACTGAGCGAACCGCGACGCGCGGTTCTGTGAGTACGGGTTGTCCGGCGAGCCGATCTCGGGAAGTTCGATCCACAGCACGAGACCGCCGCGAGCCCGCCCCACTTTCCACGTGGGCGCATGTTCGGCGACCGCGTCGACCGCCACCTGGTGTCGCTCCCCAACTGTGCGATCCGGTCGGCGACAACGGCGTCCAGGTCCGCAAGAACGCCCGTCGCGTGGAGCTGCGTTGTGGGCGGCGAGAACAGGTCGAACAGCATTCTTGTCGTCCGCAGATCGTTCACCACTTCGAGGTTGGCCCGGATCCAGCCGACACGAAACCCCGGCCACGCCACCTTGCTGATCGAATCGATGACCAGATGAGATCCACCCGGATCAAGCGCGGCCAACGGCGGAGGCGGCATCGCCCCCGCAAAGCCGAGCCGACTCCAGACGCGATCTTCGACGACCGGGACTCGATATTCGGCGGCGAGCCGCATCACTGCCGCCCGACGTGCCGGCGGCAGACAGGTCGATGTCGGATTGTGGTGGTGCGGATTGAGGCCGATGAAGCTGGGACGGAATCGCTGGATCGCCCCTTCGAGCTCATCGACGATGATGCCGTGGTCGTCCATTGGCAACCCCACCACCTTCGCCCCGGCGCGCCGGATCGCGTCGACCAGCGCGGGCCACGTGAACTCTTCACACAACACGACATCACCGGGGCGGACCAGCAGGGACGTAGCGATAGAAATCGCTTGCTGCGCACCGGCGGTCACCACGATCTGGTCAGGTGTCGAGGGCAACCCGTCGGCCGTCATCAGCTCGGCGATCGCCGTACGAAGCTCATCAAGACCAGTCGGCTCACTGCTTCCCAACGCCTCCGCGTTCGACCACACGTCGACACTTCGGGCGATCGACGCGGCGCGGGGCAGAAGCTGTGGGACCGCGATCAACAGGTCGATCGTCGACCCCGGCTGGATCAGCGGTTCGGCCGTGGGTCGCTCCAACCGAGCACCGATCGCCGCGTGATTGACGGTGATCGTCGTCCCCCGCCCCTGCACCCGACTCACCAGACCGACTTCCCGCAGACGGTCATACGCGGCAACGACGGTGCCCCTTGACACGCTCAGGGTGGTGGCCAACGTCCGCTCAGGCGGCAGCCGTTCGCCATCCCGTAACACGCCAGTCGCGATCAGATCAGCCAGCGCATCAGCAAGCTTTGCGTAGAGCGCCCCGGGTTGAGCCGCCCAATCAGCGAGTTGACCGGCCAGCCGGTCGGGATCCAATGTCGTCGAATTGGGCCGGATTCGGTTTCGAAGTTCATCCAATTGGATCACCTTGGCTCTATTTTTGGGTGCCTGATTGGCTCATACTGGACCGCATGACCACCGATCTCCGAACCCATCGCCCCTCAACCTTGGTCCATTCTGAGGACCTTACCCACAGGGCGGAGGCCGCTCTAGGGCCAATAACTACAGATTGGATCATTGCGAAGGAACCGGCCGTTGCGAGCCCCGGCGAATTGCTCCACGCCTTGGCCGCGCACGACATCGCTGAACTGGTCTCGATCCGCGCTGACCTTGCCGCAGCCGTCGACGAGTTCGTCATCAAGGCGGGCCTCCCTTGGTCCAGCTCCGTTGACGATCCGGTGGTCGTCCTCGTCCGGAGCATCATCCGACTCTCGAAGGTCACCCCTCACACCACCAGCGTCGCGGCCGCCCGCAGCATCGAACGCCTGACCCCAGATCTGTAGGCACCTACCAGGTCATCTCAGCGCAGCCAACATGGGTGTCCGGTTCGATCTGGAACGTGCCGTGCTCGACCCCGTACTTGTCGGCGAGTAGACGTCGCGCATCGTCGAGCACGGCGTGGGTATCGGCGTCTGCACCAACCATCAGGTGAGCGGATGCGGCTTCCATCTCAGAGGTCAGTGTCCACACGTGGACGTCATGAACATCGACGACGCCGTCGATGCCGGACAGATCTGTCACAACTGCGTCGATGTCGACATTGTCGGGAGCAGCCTGCAACAGCACCCGAACCGCTCGTCGCCCAAGACGCCAGGTCCGAGGCAGAATCCACAGACCGATCACCGCACCGATGACCGGGTCTGCCCATGCCCAACCGAAGGCGCGCATCAGCACGGCAGCGAGGATCACTCCCACCGATCCAATCGTGTCGGCGAGCACCTCGAGATATGCGCCCTCAACGTTGAGTGACTCTTTGGAACCCTGTCGTAACAGCGCAAACGCCAACAGGTTCACGACCAGACCGAGCACGGCGACGACCAGCATCGGCCCGTCGAGAATCTCGGGGGGCTCGGTCAGGCGACGAGCCGCCTCGACGACCACCCAGATCGCAACACCGAACAGCAGCAGCGCGTTTACAAACGCCGCCAGAATTTCGAGCCGATAGAGACCGAAGGTATGCGCGGAACTCGATGCCGAGTTACGACGCTCGAATCGAGAGGCCAACTGGATCGCAGCGACCGACATGCCGATGCCGATCACATCGGTGAACATATGACCCGCGTCCGACAACAACGCCAGCGAGTTCGTCCAGACGCCAGCGATGGCCTCCACGACGAAGAAGCCACCGATCGAGACGAACGCCGCGATCAAACGACCCTTATGTCGCTCCCCTGCCCGAGCGAGCCCACCACCGTGGTCATGGTCGTGATGGCCACCCATCTCACGCTCCGTCACAAGCCGACGCGACATGTTCGTGAGACGCCCACTGCGCCTGGACGCGCACATCGGTCAGCCGCTGGGAGCGGTTGCGACCGATCTGGTGTGGCCGAGCGCCACTGACGGAACGCTCTCGCTGCAAGGTCTGAGACATCTCCATGTCGGGAAGGTAGCAGTGTGTGGACCGCCAACCATCTGGTGCAGCAACAGCGGAAGGTTTGCAGAATGGCTTCGCCCGGAATCATGCTCGTATCGTGAGTTTGGCTCCGAAGGTTCTGACGTTGGATCGTCTCGAAGTGTCGCGCTCAGCGCTGGGCGTCATGCACGAGGATCGCGACCTGGACTCGGTTGCTGACACCGAGTTTGGTGAGCAGGCGGGAGACGTGGGCTTTGACGGTTGCTTCGCTCATGAACAGCGACGCGGCGATGTCAGCGTTCGATGCGCCCGAACCCACCGCGTTAGCGACTTCACGCTCTCGATCGGTCAGCGACGTCAGTCGTTCAGCAGCAAGTTTGCGGCGATCGGCCAGTTCGTCGTTGCCCAGATGAGACAGCAGCGTGCGCGTAACCGACGGGGAGAGCATCGCTTCACCCGCGGCTACCTGCAGCACGGCGTTGACGATCTCGGTTGGCGGCGTGTCCTTCAGCAGAAAGCCGTCGGCGCCCGCTCGAAGTGCACCGAGCACCTGATCGTCGGCCTGGAACGTGGTCAACACGATGACGTGTGGCGGGTTGGGAAGGCTTCGGATGGCCGACGTTGCGGCGATGCCGTCCATTTCGGGCATCCGAATGTCCATCAACACGACATCGGGGCGGCACTCGTGTATCGCAGCGACAGCTTCAGCACCGTCAGCCGCCTCGCCCACCACGTCCAGCTGTTCCGACGACGACAGGATGATTTGCAGACCCGCCCTGACCAACGGATCGTCGTCAACGAGCAGCACCCGAACCTTCACCACGGCAGGTCCGCCTCGACCACAAAGCCACCCGAGCCGTCCCGTCCATGCATGAGGACACCGTTGGCCAACGTCACCCGTTCTTGGAGCCCCACAAGACCGCTGCCCGAGCCAGGCACCGCGGGACGTTCCTCGGTGCCGAATGCTGCCCGGTCGTGACCCCCGTTGGCGGTGTCGGTGGGCTGCGAAGACACGACCGATCGTTCATCAGCCGCCACAGGCGCCACGGCACGGTTCCGGACGCTGACGTGCAGGCCGTGGTTCGGGGCGCCCGCCACTCGTACCTGGGCTTTGGCGCCGTGAGCGTGTTTGCCGACGTTGGTCAGCGCCTCTTGCACGATCCGATAGGCGTCCCGGCCGAGAGGGCCCGGCGCGGCGTCGGAACCGTCGACCTGCATCTCAAGATCGACCTGTGCGCCCGAACGGCGCGTTTCTTCGACCAAGCGCGGGATATCGGCCAGCGTCGGTTGAGGTGCCGTCGACGTCCGCTGCTGGCCAGGATCTTCACGTAGCACGCCGATGACATCACGCAGTTCCTCCAACGCTTGATGCGCCGTCGTACGCAGCAAAGCAGCGCTCTCGCGCACTTTGTCCGGCGGCAGGTCGATAGCCACTTCGAGGGCGCCCGCATGCAGCGCCACCAGCGAGATGCGATGGGCGAGCACGTCGTGCATCTCACGGGCGATGCGCGTGCGTTCGGCCAGTCGGGCGCTTTCCGCTCTGAGGGCCTGATCGGCTTCGGCACGTTGGGCGCGTTCACGCCACGTTGAGACCAGCTGGCGTCGAGCGCGGACGTACATGCCCCAAGCGATTGCGGCGGCAGCGAGTGCTGCGGTCGGCAACAACACCGACCACGTGTTGGGTCGCCCGAGCCAGATCGAGCACACCACTGCCGTTGGGACGAACAACGCGGCGACGACGAGCGCGGGGCGGACGGGGCGGTAGACAGCCAGAGAAGTCAGGGCGAGTAGCCCGGCGACCGTGCTGGACGTCGAGAACGCGCCTAACACCACGCAAAGCAGCGCCACTCCGAACGGCCAGCGGCGCCGCCCCCACAATGACATGCAGCACAACAATCCCAGGAAGATGTCCAAGGCGGCGCGACCCTCGGTCATGTTGTTGGTGGGGTCGTCGACGGCGATCTTCAACACGATCGCTCCGAGGACCGCTGCAAACACAAAGGCAGCGACGTCAACCAGCCAGCGGTGCTCTCTGACATCGACCGGCACGTTTGGAGGTCCACCGCCGGGAGGCCGCGCGCCGGCCAGGTCGTCGACCGGCCTCCTGCGCGTGCTACGGGGTTGCGCGCTGTTGAACGCTTCATGATCGCAACCGGCGCGGTCGCGGAGGCCTGGTCGTACCGTGGCCGTGTCGAGAACTGGCGATCGCCGTAACCAGGACATGGTCTCAGCCTACGGTTTCTTGGTGGTCGTGCGATAGCGACGAAGGTCGGCGCCACACCCGACGAAAGGCGATGCTCGTCCGACAGAGTTGTGTCCTTTCGGACCGGTGATCGTGGCCGTCCACCCGATGCGTGCGACGCGATCGCGAGTTCAAACTGACGTCATGATCACAGCGACCGCTCTTTCGAAGAGCTACAACACCACGCCAGTCGTGAGCAATGTCTCGTTGCATTGTGAGCCGGGGACTGTCACCGGTTTCCTCGGCGCGAACGGGGCGGGCAAGTCCACCACACTCAAGATGATCCTCGGACTGGTACGTCCTGATCAGGGGACGGCGACCGTCGACGGGCGACCGTTCGTCGAGTTGCCCAACCCCGGCCAGATTGTTGGGACGTTGCTGGACGCCTCCGCAATGCATGCCGGGCGCAGCGGGCGATCGACGCTCATGATCGCATCGCAGATGTGTGGTGTGTCACAAGGGCGAGTTGACTACCTGCTGGACCTCGTCGGACTCGCGGACGCTGCCGATAAGCGAGTCGGGCAATACTCGCTGGGGATGCGTCAGCGCCTCGGTATCGCCCAGGCCTTGGTGGGTGAGCCGGCGGCGTTGATCCTGGACGAGCCAGCGAACGGGCTCGATCCCGAAGGCATCGCATGGATGCGCACGCTGCTGCGCGACTTTGCCGATGATGGCGGCACGGTGCTGTTATCCAGCCATCTGTTGGCCGAGGTGCACGCCACGGCCGATCACCTCGTCGTCATCTCGGGCGGCACGGTGGTCGCCGCTGGTCGACTCGATGAACTGCTGGCCAGCTCGACCATCATCGTCGCCAGCCTCGACCCACTCGCTTTTGCCGAGGCACTCATGACGGCGGGGATCCACTATGTGACCGGCCCGGACGGCGCCTTTACCGTCGATACCGCCGGCGGCCACGTGACGACCGAAGTTCTGGCACAGCTCGCCCACGACCACCAGGTACTGCTGACCGAGTTGCGACACTCCAAGAGCAACGAGTTGGAAGACCTGTTCTTCTCCGTCACCACAGCCAGCAACAGCACCACTTCGGGCGCCGATGTTGCGGCCGGTACCGACCACGGAGCGACAGGAGGTCCGCGCGTTGACCCAACCCGCGTTGCTTCAAATCCCCACGCTGACCTGGGCGTCGAGGCCGCCCGTGAAACGTCAAGCAAGGACGCTGCAGCATGACCGCTTCGCTCACGACCCGAACCGCCGCCGTCGACGCCATCTCTTCGCGACCTCGACCGATCCCATTCATACGCCTTGTTCGTGTGGAGTGGACAAAAGCCACCGACACCCGAGCTGCGCGATGGCTGCTCACCCTCGTCGCGTTGTCGACGACGGCGATGTTGCTGGTACCCCTCGCGGCACCCGACTTCGAACACACCTACGGCAGCTACCTGGTCGGCGCCGCTCTCGGCCTTAGCGTGCTGCTCCCGGTCGTGGCGACACTGCTGTTCACCAGCGAATGGAGCCAAGGCACCACGATCACGACCTTCACCCAGGAACCCCGCCGAATACGAGTCCTCAACGCCAAACTGGCGGTGTCGGTTCTGCTGACCTGCGGTGGCACCATCTTTGGAGCTGCGGTCGCCACCGCTGGCATAGGCATCGCTACGGCGTCAGGAAACGTAGTCGATGCGAACCTGTCCATCGGCGTTATCGCTGGGTACCTGCTCTTCGTCCTACTCAACGTCCTCGCCGGCGTCGCCCTGGGCGCGCTGTTGCAGAACTCAGCAGCAGCAATCACCGCCCAGTTCGTGCTCCCCGCAACCTTTGCCACCCTCGGCACCACGTCACACTTCGTTTCTAACTGGATCGACATCTCCACCTGGAGCTGGATCCTCGAGAACGACTGGGCGGGCCACGTCCCCCAAATCGCATTCTCCATAATCCTCTGGATCGCGCTCCCCTTGTCCTCTGGGTACGCCAGAACAGTCCGCCGCGACATTGCCTGACGCCGCGCACATGACCCGGCTCAACAGCTCAACCTCAACGTCTCGGCAGCGGCTCCCGCCGTCACCCCGTTCAAGCAGGGTATGACACACTGTGCTGGGACCGTAGCGGGATCAAGATCGGAAAATACGCGAACGCGTCACTGGAGCAACCACATGATTCTGAACGAGACCTACAGCCTGTCCAACGGCATCGAGATCCCCAAGATCGGCCTGGGGACATGGTTCACCAACGACGCCGCCCAAGCTGTCCGCGACGCTGCGGCGATCGGCTACCGCCACATCGACACGGCCCAGGCCTACGGCAACGAAGCTGGCGTTGGGGAGGGTGTCCGCACCAGTGGCGTCGCACGCGACGACATGTTCATCACCTCGAAGCTCGCGGCCGAGATCAAGTCCTACGACGAGGCTGTCGCGTCCATCGATGGCTCGCTCGCGAGGACTGGCCTCGATCATCTCGACCTGATGATCATTCACAGCCCCCAGCCCTGGGCGACCTTCGGCGGCGAGGACCGCTGCTTCGAAGGTAACCGGGAGGCGTGGCGGGCGCTCGAGGAGGCCTACGAGGCAGGCAAGCTCCGAGCCATTGGCGTGTCCAATTTCAAGGCGGCCGACATCGACAACCTGATCGACTCTTGCCGGGTGACTCCTATGGTCAACCAGATCCTGGCACACGTCACCAACACACCGACAGAGCTGATCGGATACTCCCGTGAGAAGGGGATGGTCGTCGAGGCGTACTCGCCGATCGGCCACGGCGAGCTGTTCAAGAACGCCCAACTCGCCGACATGGCCTCCCGCTATGGCGTGTCGGTGCCCCAGTTAGCGATCCGCTACACGCTCCAACTCGGACTGCTGCCGCTACCCAAGACCTCCAACCCAGAGCACATGCGCACCAATGCCGAGGTCGACTTCGAGATCTCCGACGAGGATATGGATGTCCTCACGAACATGGAGCCGATCGAGAACTACGGCGACGCCAGCGTCTTCCCCGTGTACTCCGGCTCTTGAACCGACCGAGCCAGGCCGGCACCTACCTTCATGTGCCCAGGGAACGTAACGATCACAGCACGCCATCCAAGGACGACGACAATGACCCGACCGACAACCGAGATCCTGACCATCGACACCCAGCACGAGATCGAGGGCCCCGCCGACTTCTTCACCGGCAAAGCGACGATCCGGGCAATGTTTGCCCGTGACGAACCCTCCCGCGTCACAGGAGCAGTCGTGACGTTCCAACCCGGCGCACGCACCAACTGGCACACGCACCCGCTCGGCCAAACGCTGGTCGTGACCAACGGTGTCGGCTGGACCCAGCTCGAAGGCGGCGCGGTGCAGGAGTTCGCAGCCGGCGACATCCTCCTCTGCCCCGCCGATCAGCGGCACTGGCACGGCGCCACGCCGAACGGCGCCATGACCCACGTCGCCATCCAAGAGACCCTCAACGGGACGAACGTTACCTGGATGGAGCCGGTGACCGACGAGCAATACAACAGCGCGGTATCGGGATAATCATCTCGTCGGTTACACGCTCCGCTCAGACGGGCATCTCGATCGTTGACGGCGGCGGTCAGAACGCGGCGAAACGGGCGCTCGGCCATCTGGCTGGGTGCGCCAGAGAAACGAGCAGTAGCCCGCCGCTGTCCCGACGCGACCTATGCAACCTTTGAGAGATGTAGAACCGCGTCGTCGCCAAAGCGGCAGTCCGCTACCGAGTTGCGCCAGGCCACCGTATTGGCCTGTTCGTAGTTGAACAGGAGCGCGAGATCGTGTCCGTCCTGGGCATGCCGGTCGACAATGCGCCGGATCGCCAACGCGTTGGGATGGTGGAAGCGATCACCGCTCGTCGAAATCAGATAATGATCGGCGCGCACCTCGTCCAGCAGTTGGTCGGTCGTGTTCTGCTTGCTGCCGTGATGTGACAGTTTGAGAGCGTCGATGTGCAGCGGACCGTCAACGCCCCGTTCGGCGCGGAGACGTCGCAGGCTCGCCGTCAGCACGTCGTCATGAGCGTCAGCAGCGAGCAGAACCGAGCGTCCGTGAAACTCTGCAAGCACGGCGATGCTGGCACCGTTAGCGGCACTCCGGTCTGGTGACGCAGCGATCTTGTCCGAACCAAGCGTGAGACGCGACCACCACATCTCTTGGAGCGCTTCATAGGCCGCGCTGGAGTCGCCAGGCTCGAAATTGGCTGCCTTCACCTCAGCCTGCCACTCGGCGGCAAGCTTTTGCAGCTTGCTCACCGTCGGCGAAACGACGGTGAGTTTCATCCCGCCTGCTAGATCGACCACCGGTAGAGGGGCGATCGCATCGCGATCTTCCGAGTCGTCGTCGATGGCGTCGGAGACAATGCCGTCGACGCCGGGAATGAACACGGGCCCTCCACCGACCAGTTGGTTCCACGGACGACCCTGGCGTTCCAAAAGCGCCCCCAGGAACTCGCCATGTTTGCCTCCGAGCCGGTCCGCCCTGGTCTGTTCATCGATGTCTGCCAAGTGCTTCCATCCGTTGAACCAGATGTCTCCGAACAGGCAGCGCAATTCGTCGTCCTGGAGCAGGTAGACGATGCCCTCAATGTGGTCCGCGTCGACATGACTGATGATCAACAGATCGATGAATCGCCGTCCGTCGTCGCGCGTCGGCACCCCTTGAATCCGCTCGCGTAGTTGCCGGTAGTGCCCGCCGTTCACCGGGCCACCATCGACCAGGATGCGGTTCGTAGGTGTGTCATCCGCTCCGTACTCGATCAGGATTGAGTCGCCACGTTCAGCTTGGAGCATCTCTACCGTAAAACTGGCCATCTCAACGCCCCTGAGCTGTCATGGCACCATCCGCCATTCGCTGTCACCCTGTAGGACCAGCTGAAGAGCAGCCGGCCGGCCCTCGCTCATCAGCTGCCGTCGGGCGTCGCGCAACGCCTCGCCAAGGGTGCGGCCGTCCTGGGCCGAAGAGATCAGCTCCGATAACAGAACCTGTGCGATCTGAGGCGCCTCTTCAGCGATGAGTTCCCCAATCGAGGACACGATCGCGGGCGCACATGACCGCAGCAGCGACGCGAACGACAGGATTCCCCCGTGGTGGAGGGAGGTATCGCAACCGAGCAACATCACCAGCGGACCGCGATCGTCGCCCACAACCCGAATGTGCCGTTGCCCTGGCCGTACGCTCGTACCACCGATCTCGAGCATCGGGACCGCTATTCCGGCCCGCTGCACGAGGTCATGATGCGCAATGGCGATCAGCACCGATGGGGAGCATCGAGCGACTTCTGTTTCCCAGTCGGCCCAGTTCTCCACGATGGTCGTCGTCCCGCCAACAGGCTGGGGCAAGAGCGCAAGCGCCGTACTCGCATCTGAAACTCGCAGGCCCTGAGCAACGAGTCGCGACGCCGCAGCCATGACGTTACGAAGCGGCACGGCCGTGCCTGCAACGTCGCTGCGATGGACCCGCGCAATCCATTCGGGGTTCGAGTCGGGTTCGGGCCAATGATGTTCGATGACCTTGCCCAACCCCCAGAACCACAGCGGACAGACGATGTTCTCTGCCGCAACGGGGTCGAGCGTGCCGCATTCCGGACAGCCACCCCCATCGTTGGCGTCCCGCCAGGACATGCACGGCTGGGCTGTGTCCGCCGGGCGAGGCCCTCCATAGATGAGGTCGAGTGGAAACACCGTCTGTGTCGTAAACGAGATCATCTGGATGTGGTCGACATCGTTGAGCAGGTCGACGCCGAGCCCGACGCGCAGATCGGCTCCGAGTTGGGCCGCGACGAGGATGGTTTCCCAAATAGGTGTTCCCGTGGTGAGTCGCAATTCACCAGCATTAACCAGGCCTGCCACGATGCTGCCGGTTTCGGCGATCACACCGCTCGTCGACACCGGAAGGCTGATATCGGCGACCTGTCCAAACACTTCATCGTGAGACGTCGCGACGAGCGTCGCACCGGGACGCGACTCGTTGAGCCCGAGAGACGACACGTCGATCAGTCGGATGCTGAACGCTTCGTCATCGACGGGGGCCGCCGCACCCTCGGCGATCACGGGGGCGGCGATTTCGGCCGCTTGGAGTGCTACCGCTTGCGCTTCGTCGTAGACGATGATCGTCCCGACGAATCGTCCTTCATCGGGTGTGAACCGGAACCCGACCTGCCCTGACACAAGCGGGTTTCGGTCGAGTTCCATCAACTCGGTTTGGTCGATGCCCGCTCCGACGAAGCGCACCGGCAAGATCCGCTTGTCCTGGTATTGATCAAAGGCGATGCCCGCCGGTTGCTGAAGCACGACTTGAGCGACTCCCGGCAACGCGATGGTGACGTCGAGCCGAACCTCGCTACCGGCGCGTAGTGGAACCTCCTCCGAAAGTGTGACGCCGAGCCGACGGTCGTCGACGGTGTGGTCGCGTCTCTGCCCGCTGTCGGTTGGGCCCCGTCGGGTGTCGGGCCCGGATTCGGTAACCGCGCTGGGCGAAAGCGCGCCAGGAGCTAGGTCGATACCCAATTCGACGCCGAGGTCACTCTCGCGAGCGGTCTGCGGCTCTGCTTCCATCGCGTCAGGAGCGAAATCGACCCCGGCGGGCGACTGACGGACCAGCTGCAGACGGCTCAGGAGCCCTCTTCGGCTGCATCTCGGCTGCGGCGGAATGGGGTGACCGGACAGGTCGAGCACCCGGCGAGGCACCAAAGTCCGTCGTGAACGGTTCTCGAATCCGTTCAAAGTGTCGGTGGAGTGGATGCGATCGACGAAGAGCCGCATCAGGAGTCGTCGCCACCGTAACGTGAAGCCGCCGGGCGGCTCGATGTGCGGCCGCCAAAACCGATCGTCGATCCGTCGGTCATGCGCCAAAGAAGTGTGGCACATACGGATACATCCAGGAGATGGCTGCTGCTGACCACCACGGTGGAGGTTCATCGTCGAGGAACCAGCGCTCCCGACCGCTTCTTCGATCAGGTCGGAGTACCCCGTCCTGTCTGCGGCAGGGAGCACATGGGCGAGGTCACCGGAGTGCGACCACCGGTCAGGAAGCGGCGGACCCGTTCTTCGTCCGGCAGGAAGCCAATCCGGTTGGCGACGTTCAGAGAAGGCGCACCGTTTCCGCCAGGGCGCCACGTCCAGGTCTGGGCGATGGAGGAGTCGTTCGAACCGGACCCGGTCAAAGTCGACCGCCAGGAGTTTGGCATCCAGCAGATCGCGCACCACCTCGTCGGACTGCCAACGATCGAGCTTCTCCCGCAACGCCCATATGGAGCGCAGGTCGGGAGGCAGGCCGGTTCGAGAGTCGTGAACCTCCGCCACTCTGTAGACCTGCGCTTCGACGAGCGCATCGCTTCTCGGCATCGACTGTGCGATCTGGTCATCGTCAAAACGACGGACGAGTGCGGCTACCGTCGATTCGTAGACCTGAGGCCAAACGTTCTGCCCGGATCCCCGACCGGTCGCCTGGGCAGCCGACCAGATGTCGGCGATCGACTCCGGCGGGCAAAGGTCGGCCAAGAACGGGAGCAAGCTCGGTTCGGGTGCACCTGTGCGTTGGAACGGTGCGTCGCCGTGAAAGGCTCGAGACGCGAGCTCAGCGTCGCTGAGTGTTGCGATCTCGGATTCGGTGATGTCGCTCATCGCCCATCACTCCCTTTGCGGTCGTCCAGACCGCCAGCGCCGTTCGTTAGTCAGAAACCGTCGAGAGTTTGTGAGACCATCGGAAAGCTATGCGAGGGGTGAAGTGCTGTCGAGCACAAGCACCACCAATCACCTTGCGTGGGGACCGCCCCTGCCTCATTCGACGGCGAGCGACTTTCAGGGCTTGCCGGTATGACGACGAGCAATTGGGCAATACACTCTTCGGTCGATGACGAGACCTGCTCGAACACGGGATCGTCAGACGCCCACGGGCGAGGCGTCGACCACCGATTACGTCGCGCCAACCCGCGTCGACCGCAGCTCACAACATCGTTCCTCGACACGCCCACCACGACACGCCCACCTCAGCAACACATAGGAAAGTTCAGGTGACCGACATGTCCGATATCGACACGACGATTCCGCCCAGCGGACCAGGGTGCGTCGAGTGTTTGGCGCTCCCCGATGGCTGGTGGCTTCACCTTCGACGGTGCGCAATCTGCGGACACGTGGGCTGTTGTGACTCATCACCCCACCAGCACGCAACCGCACATTTCCGTTCGACCGGCCACCGATACATGCAGAGCTACGAACCCGGCGAAGATTGGTTCTGGGACTACGAACGCCAGACCTATGCGACCGGCCCTCAGCTCGCGCCGCCGGATTCCCGTCCGGCGAGCCAAGGCGCGCCCGCCCCGCGCGACCGAGTACCAGCCGACTGGCAGCAACAGCTTCACTAGCAGGACACGGGGCGTTCGACGCTAGGTGCCGCAATATCAGGCGGGAGGGCGGGCCGCCGCGATGTCAGGCGCGAGGGCGGCGGGGCGGTTGGTTCCCGTAGCGGTCGATGTGGACGATCTCTTCGATTGGCCGTCGGGTGGTCGGGCCGTATCTGCCCTTGGCCCAGCCGATCGGGATGATGCACACGGGTTCGAGGTTCCGTGGCAGGCCGAGAATCCGCGAGGCGATCGGTGTGATCCAGATAGGCAGCGTCTGCAGCGACGCCCCCAGGCCGACGGCCCGGCACGCCAGGAGCAGATTCTGGACTGCGGGGTACACCGAGCCGTAGAACGATGACACCGAAAGCTGCGGCCAGCCGACCGAACGATGCTTGAGGCCCTTGCGATAGCAGGGGATGACGAACACGGGGATATCGGCGAAGTTCTCCATCTGCCACTTGGCAGGGCCCAGCGTCCGACGCTCCTGTTCAGTCTTGGCCGTTCGACGCACGATCGGCTCGAATGATCGGAACAGCGGCCGATAAAGCCGGGCCAAACGTTCCTTCTGTTCGCGTCCCGTCACCACCATGTACACCCAGTCCTGGGTGTTCGACGACGTCGGGGCTTTCAGCGACAGCTCGAGCAGCTCATAGATCAGCTCGAGATCGACCGGGTCGGTGCGCAGGCGCCGCACCGCCCGCTGGGTCCGCATGGCCTCTACCATCGGCATGGCCAACCGGTCGAGCGCCTCTTCGAGGGTTGGCGCTTCGAACTGCTGAGTTTCGGGGGACACATCGCTCATCTTCTCTCCGCACTCTTGTGTGATGCGCAGACCCGGCTGGTCGCGGGTGCGCAATGTTGACGGAGCTTACTTCAAACATCACCCCCATGTAAACAACGTCCACATAAGCGGGGTTCAGGTGCAGCCCTGGTCACAGCGACGCTTCGACCCCTCCGAACCTACCGACCTCCAGGAAGGTTGACGTGACCACCCATCATCGCCACCGTCAACCAAGAAGCGCTATGGCGTCGATGACTCAGAACCATCGGGAGAGGAGCGGGGGGTCTGGGGCTCGGAGCGCAGAGGATCGAGGAGCTGGTCGATCAGTTGCACCCACCGCTTCTCGTCGACCGATGGCATGTCGAGCGCGCCGACGATGCGGGCACCGAGGGAAACCATCGTGAGAAATCGGGCGGCTTCCGCAGCGGGGACGTCCGGGACCGTCGTCCCCTCACGTTGAGTGAGCTCGATGCTGGCCGCCATACGCCCCTCGCCCTCGATGAGCCAGGTGCGGATGAGGTCGGCGACATCGTCGTGACGCCGGGACGCCACCACGGCTTCCATCATCAACGCTGCGAGCGGCGTGTTTGGGTGCGCGTAGGACGCGCCTGCTCGACTCAAAAAGTCTTCCAGATCAACCGGCGCACACCACTCCCCGTCTGGGTCTTCGGCGATCAGTCCGAATTCACGCTCACCGAACTCTCGGACCACGGCGAAGAAGAGCTCGGCTTTCGTGGCGTAGTGCCCGTAGATCGACCCTTTGCTCAGCCCCGCGTCGGCAGCGATGCCAGCCAGACTCGCTCCCTCATATCCCTGCTCCGCAAATAGCCGGGCGGCAGCATCGAGCACCTGTGCTCGTGTTTCCTCCGGCGTAACCCCTGACTTGCGACCCACAACATCTCCTCGGCGGCGGCCAGCCCATCGTACGGGCTGCCACCGGACAACCTACGAACAAGTTGCCCTAATACCGGCCAGCCGGTATTTTATCTCCATGATCGAAGTACCTTCCCGGAATCCACGTATCAAGGTCGCGGGCGCCTCGCTCGCGACCTTCGCCCTCACACTCGCGCTCGCCCGCCGCCAGACCTCGGTGGACGCTCCCACCGCTGACGAACCAGTACTCGCCACCCTCGACGGCCTCGACGCCGAGCGGGTCACGCTGACGACCGACGACGGCGCTGCGATCGAGGTGGTAGTCGCCGGCGCTGACGGAGGGACCACCGTGGTGCTCTCGCATTGTTGGATGGGTGTCCACACCATGTGGGCGGCGGTCGCCCACTCCCTCGTCGCCGATGGCTACCGCGTCGTGCTCTACGACCAGCGGGGCCACGGAGCATCGACGGTCGGCTCCGATCTGCTGACCACGGACCGCCTGGGGTCCGACCTGCTCGCCGTCCTTGACTCCGTCGGCGCGACCGATGCCGTGCTGGTCGGCCACTCCATGGGCGGCATGGCCATACAAGGACTCGTCGCCACTCACCCTGAAGTGCTGGGTCGCATACGGGGGCTGGTGCTCGTGGCCACCGCAGCGCGGTTCTCGCGCCTGACCATTCCTCGTCGCCTGGCCCACCGGATCATCGGTGACGCCGCATCCACCCGCCTCGCGGCCCGCTCCCCCGGACGGGTCCGCCGAGCATTCGGCCCCGGCGCAGGTCCCGCACACTTCCAGGTCCTCCATGACTCCATCGTCGCCACCCCGGGATCGACCAGGGCCGACTGCCTCGTGGCTATCAGCGCCATGGAGTACCGCGATCGCCTCGGGCAGGTTTCGGTCCCAACGCGCGTGGTCGTCGGTTCTCACGATCGCTTCACGACCCCGGCCCGATCCCGAGCCCTGACCGACCTGATCTCGGGTGCCGAGATGACATTCCTGGACGGCATCGGCCACATGGTGCCACTGGAGGCCCCGGAGGCGGTCGTCGCTGCGGTCGCGGCCGTGACTGCCGTCGACCGGACACCCAAACCCACAGCGTCACCCAGACTCACAGGAGCAGCGACATGACTCAGACGAGCAACGTTTCACACGACGTGCCGACTCGGCGGATGTCCTTCGACGAGGTGCTCAAGGACATGCCCAAACATTTCGCCGCCGACGGTGACCTCATCCTGAGCCACCTTGCGGCCGCTCTCTCCGGCGTCTTCCCCGACGGCGAAGACTTCTTCGTCGCGTCCGTGCGCAACTACCGCAGCCAGGTCACCGACCCGGACCTGCGCCGCCAGGTCAACGGGTTCATCGGGCAAGAAGCGATGCACGGCAGAGTCCATCGCTCGTTCAACGATCGTCTCGATGCCCTCGGCTACCACACCAAGTTCTCTGAACGACGCACCAAGTTCTTCACCAAGCTGCAGCAACGCGTCATGAGCGAGGAGCGCCAACTGGCCGTGACCGCTGCGCTCGAGCACTTCACCGCAACCCTCGCGGAGCTGCTGTTGCGCGACCCGAAAGCACGTGCGATGTTTGGCCACGACGCTGCTCGTCAGGTGTTCGTGTGGCATGCCCTCGAGGAGGCGGAGCACAAGGCCGTCGCCTTCGACGTCTACCGGGCGATTGGAGGATCGGAGAAGATCAGAGTGCGGGCCATGCGCCAGACCCGCCTCATGTTCGTCTCCGCCACCGTCCTGCAGGTCGCCATCGCGGTCCTGCTCGACCCGGCGTCGCACCGGCGCGGAGCCCTTCGTCAGAGCCTCTGGCGGTTCCGGCGCTCACCGTTGTGGAACCGAGCGCTGTGGAAGCAACTCAAGGACTACGACCGGCCCAACTTCCACCCAGACGACTACGACACCGACCAGCTCGTCGATCAGTGGCGTGAGATCCTGTTCGGCACCGACGGCGAACTCAACGACAAGCTCACCAGGTCCGCAGCATGAACGCCACCCCCTCCCCCGACATGACCCGCCACAGCCCATCCGACGTCGAACACCTCGACGTCCTCATCGTGGGGGCCGGACTATCCGGCATCGCCGCGGCCCACTACGTCCGCACCGACTGTCCATGGGCGAGCTACGCGGTGCTCGAAGCACGAGAAGCCCTCGGTGGCACGTGGGACCTGTTCCGCTACCCCGGAATCCGCTCGGACTCCGACATGTTCACGTTCGGCTACTCGTTCCGCCCGTGGAAGCGACCCGAAGCGATCGCCAAAGGTGAGACCATCCTCGCCTACCTGCAGGAGACCGCCTCTGAGGAGGGCATCGACCGCCATATCCGCTTCGACACGCGCGTGATCGCTGCGGACTGGTCGACCGAAGACGCCCGCTGGTCGGTGACCGTCGAGGACACCGTCAGCGGCGAGCGGACCACCCTTACGTGCAGCTTCTACATCAATTGCACCGGCTACTACCGCTACGACCACGGCTACCAACCCGACTTCCCGGGCCGAGACGCCTATCAGGGGACCTTCATCCACCCCCAGCACTGGCCCGAAGGGCTGGACGTCGACGGTAAGACGGTCGTGGTCATCGGCAGCGGCGCGACCGCGGTCACGTTGGTGCCTGCCTTGGCTCGACGAGCCGCCCACGTCACCATGTTGCAGCGATCCCCCACCTACATCGCGTCGGTGCCGAGCACCAACCCGATCGCGTCAAGGCTTCGGAAGATCCTCCCTTCCCGTTACCGCGATGGTGGCGTACGGTGGGCGCTGGCTCTGAGCAGCCAAGGCTTCTACCAACTCAGTCAGCGTCGCCCCGACCTCGTCAAGCGCATGCTGCGTCGGGGTATCGAACGCCAACTTCCCGATGGTTACGATATCGACCGCCACTTCGCCCCGAGCTACGACCCATGGGACCAACGGCTCTGTACCGTGCCCGACGGTGACCTGTTCGGCGCCCTCCGTGACGGCTCGACCTCGGTCATCACCGACACCATCGATACCTTCACCGCTACCGGCATCCGCCTCCGGTCCGGGCAGCACCTCGATGCCGACATCGTCGTGAGCGCCACCGGCCTCGACCTTCTTTTCCTGGGCGGCACCGAGCTCAGCGTCGACGGCGTCCCGGTGAAGGTGACAGACCGGCTCACTTACAAGGGGATGATGCTCGAAGGCGTCCCGAACCTCGCCCTGGTCATCGGCTACACGAACGCATCCTGGACCCTCAAGGCCGAGCTCACCTGTGGTTACACCACCCGGCTGCTCAATCACCTCCGAGACACCGGCCTGCGCCAATGCACCCCTGTCAACGACGACCCATCACTCGCCGACCAGCCGCTGCTCGGCTTGGCCTCCGGCTACATCCAACGGGCCGCGGACCGCATGCCGAAACAGGGATCGAAGGCACCCTGGCTGGTACATCAGAGCTACCTGCGCGACTACCGCGCCATGAAACGCAGCGACCTCAACGACCGTGTCATGCAGTTCACCAACCCTGTGCCGATACCGGCTCGCAACCCAGACCTGGAGCCCGCCTGAGATGAAAACCCTTACCGACAAGGTCGCGGCCGTCACCGGCGCCGGCTCTGGCATCGGACGCTCCCTGGCCCTCGCCCTGGCCCGCCGAGGCACCCACCTCGCCCTGTCCGATATCGACGAGATCGGACTCGCTGAGACCGTCACCCTCGTTGAGGGAACCGGAGTCAAGGTCACCTCAAGCGTGGTAGACGTGACCGACGCCAGCGCGGTGGAGGCGTGGGCGCAATCCGTCACCGACGAACACGGCCAGGTCAACCTCATCGTGAATAACGCCGGCGTCGCTCTCATCGCCGACGTCGCATCGAGCTCCATCGATGACATCGCCTGGCTGATGTCGATCAACTACTGGGGCGTCGTCTACGGCACCAAGGCGTTCCTCCCGCTCCTGGAAGCTTCCGGAGACGGTCATGTCGTCAACATCTCCAGCGTGTTCGGTCTGATCAGCGTGCCGGGCCAGTCGGCCTACAACTCTGCCAAGTTCGCGGTGCGGGGCTTTACCGATGCGCTGCGCATGGAGCTCGACATCGCCGGAAGCCCGGTGTCTGCGACGACCGTCCACCCTGGCGGGATCCGCACGAACATCGTCCGCAACGCCCGCTCCCGTGGCGAAGCCGCCGACCCGGCACGCTTCGACAAGATCGCCCGCACCACCCCCGGCCGCGCAGCCGAGGTCATCATCGACGCAGTACTCAAGAACCGCCGACGGGTTCTCGTCGGAACCGACGCCAAGATTGTCGACTTCCTCAGCCGACTCCCTGCCGTCGTCATCCACACCCTGCTCGTCACAACTGGCAAGCGTCAGGCCCGACAAGGCCGTCCGGCCCGTTAGGCCGTCAAGCCCGCAGGTAGGCGCATCATTGAAATTCTGTCGCAACGTGCGAGGATTTCAATGATCATCTCGACGTATGTGGCTCAACCTGGTCCATGGCGGTAAGCACCGCTTTCCGCTCGACGCGGCCATCACCGCAGTCCCCGCGCAGGACATCCTCCACGCGAACACCGCCGAAGAAGCATTTGATGGCGTCGATCTTCGCGGGATGCGGATCGACGGACGAACCCGACGGATCATCGAGCGATAGGCCGTCGGTTGAAGGCGTGTCGCTGCGGTATGGCGACGTCACCGAACGGTCGCTGGAGGGCGGCGCCGATGGCCGCAATACGACCTCTTCATGGGCCGAGTCGATGACCCAACCACCGCAGCCGAATAGCCACCAACCCCATGCGCCGTGTCCATCCGCGATGACTCAGTGCTTGTCGTCCTCAACGGCTGGGACCGGATCTTGAACTGGCGACGAGCCATCGAGTTCAAATCCGACACGATCACCGCAGTCCGGCTCGCCGATCGAGCGGCACTCGAACTCCTCATCGATCACCGGGCCTTTGGCTGGGGAACGCACGACGGATCGAAACGACCAGGCCATCGACGCGTCGGCACCATGCTCGGACGCGGAGTGCCCGGCAAACAGTTCTGGGCGGTGGGCGCTGGCAGCAGCACCACCCAACTCGTCGTCCTCGACCTCCAGCATCATGAATTCGCGAGAGCCGTCCTCGAAGTCCACGACCCCGAATCGTTCCAAGACGCAGCTCAGAGGCTATGAACGAAATCAGACCCGGACGATGTCAACGTTCGAATACGAGCTTGAGAGTCGACGCATATCGGAATCGTCTCCCGCGAGACCAACACCTCCACCCCATTCGACCGTGGCCGCAACGACATGGGCATCGGCAAGATCGGCCGAACCCGCCCCGGCAGCAGCGAGCACCCCACCTACGAAGCGGGCGAAATCGCGATCGGTGTCACGAACCATGACAAAGCTCTCACGAGCCAGGCACCCGTCGACCACCTGATTGAGCCCAGGTCCTCGATAGAGCTCAGCCAGAATCACCGCGGGCACCACCACATCACGTCCCAAACGCCGCGCAGCTTCCAACGCCGCACGTACCGTCTCAAAACCCGAACCACGACCCCGTGCGAGGAGAGACAGTGCCTCAGAATCAAGGACAACAGCTCGGCTCACCGCAACAGCTCCTCGAACCGACCCACAAGAGCTTCGTCAGCAGGCCCAACATCGTCCGCTACCCGGTCGAGAAACTCGACGAGCAAACGGGCCCTGCGGCGACGTTCAAGTTCAACCCGAAGCGCCGCGTTGACCTGCGCCGAGACAGGTTCACCACCAGCTTCAAGTTCTGCCACAAGATCCTCGTCAAGAGAAATCGACAGCTTCCGCTTCTTTGTGATGGTCATACCCTGAGCCTACTTCAGTAGCAAGCAGCGCAGCGGTACGACTAGCCAGCGGCAATCTCGTCGGTTGAGGCCCACGTCGCGTGGGTTCCGCTCAAGATTTGGTGGGGCAAAAAGATCCGGCAGATCGGTCCGGCTGCCACGTCACGGGCGTCGAGGATCACACATTCAGAGCGGTGCTCGTTCATGTCGGTGACGAATGACACCAGGTAGCCGTCGTCTTCTGCCGTGGCACCGATCCGAGGACAAAACGGTGCCTCGCTACCAAACCGGTTGTCACCGAAGCCGACTTCGACGCTGCTGCCATCACTCAGATCATGTTTGACCAATCCGTTGAACAAGAAGTAGCCCGGCTCGGTCGTCGTCGAATAGGTGTAGCGGTTCTTCCGCCCAGCGAAACGCTGGTTGAACATCCCGAACTCCAAGAGCCGGTCATCGAGCCGCTCCTCGGTCGTCAGGCCGGTGTCCATGTTGAAACGCCAACGATGCAGCTTTGGACGAAATGAATGTTCGTCCAGGCCAGCCATCACTTTGCCCAGGCGAGGGTCACGCCCATCGGCTTCGAGCGGCGCCGGGTCGGGATCCTCCTGAAAGTAGCCGTCCACGACGATCTCGTTGCCTTCTTCATAGGCATTGTTCCAGTGCAGAACGAAGGTCGGGTCAGCTTCAAACCAGCGGATCTCGCCAGCCGACCCAAAGCGCGAACGATAGCGAAACGAGTCGGTAGGTCGGGATGAAATGTCGGGACGTAAAGCCTGCCTCCATCATCTCTTCGTGCCAAAAGTACGGCAGGTCAACCAGAATCGAATGCCGCTTGGTAAAGGCCATATCGTGCGCAGGCGTGGCCCCGGAAGCTCGACCGGGATCAGGTGCTTGAGCCTGCGGTCGGGACCCACGACGCCATAGTGCATGTACGGAGCGTCTTTGCTGTAGTTGAAAAAGAGCAGCTCGCCCGTGGCCAGGTCGACCTTCGGATGAGCTGACACGCCTTGGGCAGGAACCCAACCGGCGGTACCGAGCTGGTTCATCGTCGCCGGATCGAAACGATACCCTCACCACACATGTAGTGCGTCGAGATGATCTCGCCCGCATGGACCACCACATCGGTCGATGAGGCGTCCTTCATATCGCCGCGGCTCCTCAACCCTGAGGCTGCGACCTCGGTTACCGGTCAGCCCTGCCCACAAGGCGTGCCCAGCCTCAGCTTCTGCCAGGAAACCGGCCGTTCGCACGAAACGGTTGCGGTACGTTGCTGTCCTGTTGTGCAGACAACATCGAGTGCAGCATCCCGTCGCCGGCGAAGGGTGGTACACCCCTGATCGAGTCGTGGACGGATTCTCGGTGTTTCGGACGTAGATGCCGTTCAGATCGGCGGGATCTCGCCGATCACTTCCAAATCGGTCGCATCGACCTCGTCATAATTCGGCGTCCACGCATCATTCATGTACGGATGGTCGTTTGGCGAGATGGTGGGTGTAATGCGATCCACAAGCGTTGTCTGCACGGCGAAGATACTGACCGCCCACAGACACGCACATCAAAACGCCACCCCAGGCCATCAGCACCGGCCGACGGCAAACGGCCCTCGGGTTGGTGCCCTCGGTGGACACCCTTTGAGCGTGGTCCGCCCACAGTTCTGGTCAAGCAATCGCTTCCCGCACCAGCGGCAGCCTGCGCTGACGAAGCTCCGCGACCCACGCGCAACTATCGCTCAAGGCCTCGGACCGGGGCACACGCTGGTCGCTCCGAGGAAGGTGAAGACGATCGCAAGGAACGAGCGCTGCGCACGGCCCTTTGCGCCGAACCCGAGTTCGTGGTGAGCCCTGCGACAACGAACGTTGCGAGCGTCGGAGCGATCGTCAGGCGGGCCAGGCGGCGGTACCACCCAGGATGCTTCGGAGCGACCCGCCGCGACGACTGGCAGCGGCGCCCACAGCACGAAAGTCGCCACGCTCCCCAACCCGTGACCGGCATCCGATGCGGTTGCGTTGGGGTCGGCGCCTGGCAACGGGCACGACCGGTCGCTCACCTGCACGAACCCGGCAACAGCCGAGGTCGCTGCGGGCACTCGGCTCCGTGGACTTGCCAGCGTCCAGCCCGCCGCTCGTCGAGGTATTGGTCCGATCGATCAGACGCGAAAATGGTTGGTGGCGGGGGCAGGATTTGAACCTGCGACCTTCGGGTTATGAGCACATTGGGACCATCTGCCACGACCAGGCGAAATCGCGCGAAATCGCTGGTCAACCGCTGTGGCGGCTGCCGGTGTTCCCCGCTGTCCCCACTGATTCCTGCTGGTCCGTGAGATTTCTGTGAGCTTTTCGGCATCCGAAGGACATCGTGGCTCCTCCCAGCGCTCGAGCCCGCCTCCGTGACCTCGAGTGTGAGCGTCGCCATGTGCCGGAGCTGCTGGTGTGAGGGTGGAAGGGGACCCCTCCGATCTGCCCTGAGCCTGTTCGTTCTCGACCATGTCAGCCACGAACGGCGACTCTGATGGGTGACGAATGGCCAAACCGCTCAGTGGCCCCGGACCAGCCCATGCCCGCGCCGCGCCGAGGACCGCCCACGCCAGGGTTTCGAAGCCCTCGACGATGTCCTGCCTTCGGCGTCGGGCGACGAAGACGCCGTCGGACCCCGCAAGCGAGAGGGTCGTGAGCCGGCGGATCGCGTCGTCGTCGAGACCCGAGAAGAACGCCCGGTACGTGGCCGTGAGGCGGGTGAGCGTCTCTGCCCGCGCTGCGGCGAAGCGGCGACGGGCACCGGGCTCCTCCGGGCGTCGCTCGAGGATGAGCATGAGCCCGAGGCGGAGGAAGTCGGGGTACTTCGCCAGCTCCTCCGCGGCGTGCCGGTAGGACGCTACGAAGAGGGCTTCGGGGTCCTTTTCGATCTCCGGTGCACTGGTCGGGATCGAGGTGATGGCGTCGACCCAGTCGGTGAAGCTGTCGTTGATGACGGCTTCGAGGAGGTCGTCCTTGTTCTGGAAGTGGTGGTAGATCGAGCTGGCCGGCAGCCCGGAGCGTTCGCTGACGAGTTTGATGCTTGTGCCCTCGTAGCCACGTTCGCCGGCGATCTGGGCGGTGGCGGCCAGGATGGCGGCTCGGGATGCTCGACCGTTCGCTCGCGTGGTCCGTGTCGTCATGGGTCCTTCCTCTGTCGGCATTCGAGCCTAGGGGCGAGCGCGTGCACCTTGTCGATCGCTGCCTCGTCGGCTGCGACGTCCGACGTCGAGAGCGGTTCGACGGTGATCTCGCGGCGGGCGAGGGATCGAAGCGCGGAGCTGGCCTGGCGCACCTTCCCGCCGAGACCGATCGTGGGGTGGTGACCCCAGGTCGAGATCCCGTGGTGGAGGGTGGGAGCCCAGCTGTCCTCGTCGACGGTGAGCGCGTTCCAGCCGACCTCCCACTCGAAACCGGATGGAGTGATCGCGTAATAGGAGAGCTCGCGGTCGTTGGTGTGCTGGCCGACCTCAAGCGCCATGCCGAAGCCGAGCTGGAGCAGGCGCGCACGTGATGCGGTGAGGTCCTCGAGGTGCGCAACCTGGGAGTTCACGTGCTGGACCCGGGTGCGGATCGGGTCGAGGCCCAGGGGGCGGGTCGCGGCGACCGCCACGGAGTGGTGGCGTTCATTGACACGGAGGAAGCGGATCCGGAGCTTCACGCCCTGGATGGACTCGTCGATGAGATCGGTGAGCCGGGCGTCGAGCAGCGTCGCGTAGTAGCTGCGGAGCTTGGCGGGGTTCTTGGAGGTGAGCGCGACGTGGCCGATGCCACCGGCGCCGGCCACGAACTCGGTGGCGGCATTGAGTGGCCCGGCCGCAACTCTCGCTGCCACGTGCAGCTCCTGGGGCAGGCCCTTGGGACCGGGGATGCGGACGAGCTGCGATGCGTGGGCGCTGCTGCCTCGACATCTCCGGCGGTGTAGCAGGGTACGCCGGCATCGGACGCCCGTCCCACGACGGTGTCGAAGGTCTCAGGTGTTGCTGCCTCCCAGCCGATTGCGGTCACGTCCTCGCGCGGGCCGCGCCGGATGTGGAAGCGGGCGGGTCGGTCGTCGATGCGGGCGGTGAGCTCGTCGTGGCTCGCATGCTCGACGTGCATGCCGATGCCGTCCTCGAGGAAGCGGCGCCAATCGGCCAGGTGGTTCGACTCGATCTCGAGGTGGCCGAGCTGCACGTTGCCGAACACCGAGGCGGTCGCGCTGCTGGCAGTCATCGCCAGCCGTCCTGCAGGTAGGTGGTGGTGATGGCGTTGAACTCCTCGGCGCGCTCCCACTGCACCCAGTGCCCGGCCGCGGGTACCTGCAGCGAGTGGCAGTTCGGCATGATCGATGCGAGGAGCGGTCCGCCCGATGGCCGATTGACCTTGTCGTGGGTGCCCCAGACGACGAGGGTCGGGGTGTTGAGCGTGGCGAGGCGGCGGTCCCGGGTGAGGTCCATGCGCCAGAGGGTGCGGAGCGCAAACGGGCCGCTCGGGCGGCGCAGCGGGGGGTCGGCGACCGCCGCAGGGTCGACGGACGCTTCGTACCGGAGGTCGATCAGCTCAGCGGGGACGGATGCCCCGTCGAAGACGAGGTAGTCGCGAATGAAGGATTCGAGCTTGGCTCGACTGGGCCCTTTGCCCCGGTAGTAGCCGAGGAGGGCGTTGAGCCCCGCGGTCGGTGGCCGGCGCGTCGTACCGATGCCGCCCGGGCCCATGAGGACGATGCGATCGGCACGGTCGGGCGTGTCGAGTGCCAACCGGAGGGCACAGGCGCCGCCGTAGGAGTTGCCGACGAGGTGCGTTCGCTCGATGCCGAGGTGGTCGAGCGTTTGCCGCAGTGCCTCGGCGAGCGAACCGAACGGGTCGCTGGCGTCGAGCGTTCTCGACGACTGCCCGTAGCCGGGCATGTCGGGTACGAGAACGGTGAAGGAGTCGGCCAGCGTGGCGATGTTGCGCCGGTAGTTCGACAGCCCATCGGCGCCCGGGCCGCCGCCGTGCAGCAGCACGACGGGGGGGCCGTCGCCAAGCCGGCGAACGAAGATGCGGTGGGATCCGGTGTCGACGAACTCTTCGACCATCCCGTCAAGGTGGGTGTCGGCGCGCATCAGGCCACCGCTCCCATGGGTCGCAGCGGGCAGGGCATGAGGGCGCTCTCCGCGGTCGCGTCATACACGAACCGGTCGGGGCGGAGCACCACGGTGGCCGCCCCGTGTGAGTCGAACCAGGCGTGCAGCGTGCCGTCCCGGTCGACGACGGCTCCCTCGGCGGGCGCCGCCCCGGCGGCCGCGACCCGGATCACCGTCGCTGTGGCGTTCCACGCGGCATCGGTGGGGGCGTTCCCGGTGTGGAGGATGACCCAACCGCTGGGGAGCGCGTCGTCGAGCAGCCGGTCCATTCCGTGGTCGTCGATGACGGTGGGTTGGGGGATCTTGTGGCCGACGGCGTCGTGGCTCCGGCCGCCGTTCCAGCTGTCGGCGTAGTTGGCGTCGGGGATCCAGAGGCGCCCCTGCACACCGATCATGACCCGCGGGGACCGGTTGACGAGCCGCAGCATGAGGTCGCGGAGCTTCGCGGTTCGGGTGCGCCGGTGGGTGATGATGCGACCGACGAGGACGGCACGCTTCGTGACCTCACGGACGTGCGGCTTGCGCTCGGTCTCGTAGGAGTCGAGGACGGCGACATCGAGTTGGCCGCGCAGGACGGCGTCGAGCTTCCAACAGAGGTTCGCCGCGTCCCGGACGCCGGCGGCCATGCCCTGGCCGATCCAGGGGGGCATGACGTGGGCGGCGTCGCCGGCGAGGAAGATGCGGCCGCGGCGCCACTGCGAGGCGAAGCGAACATGGTGGCTGTACACAACGGCGCGGAGGATGTCGACGTTGTCGGGGGTGATGCCGTGGCCGGCGAGGAGGCGCCACACGCCCTCATCGCTCACCAGCGCCGCTTCATCCTCGCCGGGGAGGATGGGAAACTCCCAGCGGTGGTGACCGAGGGGGGTGGGGCAGTCGACGGCTGGTCGGGCGGGGTCGCAATGGAAGCGCAGGAAGTCGTGGTTGGGCCACTCCTTCTTCATCTTGGTGTCGATCACGACCCAGCGGTCCTCGTAGGTCGTGCCGTCGAAGCCGATGCCCAGGGAGCCGCGTGTCGGGCTCGAGCCTCCATCGCAGGCGATGACGTAGCGGGCGCTCGCATGCACGAGGGCGTCCTGGCGGATGTCGTGGAGGAGTAGTTCGACGACGCCGCCGGTGTCTCGGACCTTGAGCGAGTCGTGCTGCAGGCGGATGTCCACGTTCGGGTAGCGGTCCACGCCATCTCGGAGCACCTGCTCGAGGGCCGGTTGGTAGATGAAGCTCTGCGGCGGGTGGCCGTGGCCCTTGGACTCGGGGTAGACAGAACCGAGGATCCGCTGGTCGGCGTCGACGAAAGCCGTGGTCCGCTCGGGGAGCATGTCCTCCTTGAGCCGATCGACCAAGCCGGTCGTCTGCCAGATGCGGAGGACCTCTTCGTCGGTGGAGATGGCCCGGGCTCGGCTGTAGATGTCGGCCTCGCGCTCCACCACCAGGACCCGGTGGCCCATGGCGCCGAGGAGGTTCGCGGCGGTGACGCCGGTCGGGCCGTAGCCGATGATCGCGACATCGAAGGTCTCGTCGCTCACGACGCGCCCCTCTCTCCGATCAGGTCGAGCGCGACGTCGACGATCATGTCCTCCTGGCCGCCGACCATGCGCCGCTTGCCCAGCTCCAAGAGGATCTCCACGGTGGGGATGTCGTAGCGGGCGCTGGCTCGCTCGGCGTGGCGCAGGAAACTCGAGTAGACGCCGGCGTAGCCGAGGGCGAGGGTCTCGCGGTCGACGCGGACCGGCCGGTCCTGGAGAGGTCGGACGAGGTCGTCGGCGGCATCCATGAGGGCGATCAGGTCGCAGCCGTGGTCCCAGCCCAGCCGTGACGCCGCGGCGATGAATACCTCGAGCGGTGCGTTGCCCGCACCGGCCCCCATGCCCGCCAGCGGCGCGCCGATCCGGTGGCGCCGTGTGCTCGACGGCCACGATGGAGTTGGCGACGCCGAGGCTGAGGTTGTGATGGGCGTGCATGCCGAGCTCGGTGGTCGGATCGAGGATGTCGCGCAGTGCGTCGAAGCGTGCGGCGATGTCTCCCATGAGCTGGGCGCCGCCGGAGTCGACGACATAGATGCACGTTGCGCCGTAGGACTCCATCTTCTTGGCCTGGACGGCGAGCTCGGCGGGGGTCGTCATGTGGCTCATCATCAAGAAGCCGACGGTTTCCATGCCGAGGGTGCGCGGCGGCGATGTGCTGGGCCGAGATGTCGGCCTCGGTGCAGTGGGTGGCGATCCGGACGATCCGGGCGCCGGCCGCATAGGCGTTGCGGAGGTCGTGCTCGGTCCCGATGCCGGGGAGGAGGAGGGTGGCGACCTGGGCGTTGGTGACGTTGGCGGCGACGGCCTCGATCCACTCGAGGTCGGTGTGGGCACCGAAGCCGTAGATGCACGATGAGCCCGACAGGCCGTCGCCGTGCGCCACCTCGATCGAGTCGACGCCGGCAGCGTCGAGGGCCTTGGCGATCTCCACGGCCTGTTCGACGGTGTACTGGTGGCCGATGGCGTGCATGCCGTCGCGCAGGGTCACGTCGGAGATGTACAGCTGCGGGCTCATGCGAAGGCTCCGGCGGTCGAGGCGATCTTGTCGGCGGTCCGCAGAGCAGCCGAGGTCATGATGTCCAGGTTCCCGGCGTACTCCGGGAGGTAATGGGCAGCGCCCGCAACTTCGAGGAACACGGTGACTCGGGTGCCCCAGAACTTCCCCGTCTCGGGGATGTGGAGGGATCGTGTTGTTGGTGGACGTCGAACTGGACGTCTTGCTTGAGGCGGTAGCCGGGCACGTAGGCCTGGACCCGTTCGACCTGTGCGTGGATGGACTCGGCGATGGCGTCGTGATCGCACTCACCGTCGACGAGGCAGTACACGGTGTTGCGCATCAGCAGCGGCGGCTCGGCCGGGTTCAGGATGATCACGGCCTTGCCCCGTGCAGCACCGCCGACCACCTCGAGAGCCTTGGACGTGGTCTCGGTGAACTCATCGATGTTGGCCCGTGTGCCCGGCCCGGCCGAGCGGGAGGAGATCGAGGACACGATCTCGGCGTAGGACACGAGGGCGACGTCGTTGACCGCGGCGACAATGGGCACCGTTGCCTGCCCGCCGCAGGTGACCATATTCAGGTTCGGCTCCTCGAGGTGGTCGTCGAGATTGACGACAGGAACGCAATAGGGCCCGACGGCAGCCGGGGTGAGGTCGAGCATCTTGACGCCGGTCGGCTCCAGGAGGCCCCAGTTGTGGAGGTGGGCGCCAGCTGAGGTGGCGTCGAACACGAGGCGGATCTCGTCGAAGTTCGGGAGGCCGAGGAGTCCTTCGACTCCATCGCTCGCTGGTGGGGACCTTCATCCTGGCGGCGCGGGCGAGTCCGTCGGAGTCGGGGTCGATACCGACCATCGCGCCCATCTCGAGGTGCTCGGCGTTGCGGAGCACCTTGATCATGAGGTCGGTCCCGATGTTGCCGGAACCCATGATGGCGACCGGCCACTTCTGTGTCGTGGACATGGGTGCTCTCAGGTGAAGTTGGCGGTGACGGTGCCGAGGCCGCTGAAGCGGGCCTCGACGTGGTCGCCGGCGGACAGGAACGGTGCGGAGGTGCAGGACCCGGGCATCACGAGGTGACCGGCCTCGAGGGTGATGCCCATCGGCCCGAGCGTGTTGGCCAACCAGGCGACCGCCTGGGCGGGGTGGCCCAGCACGGCAGCGCCGGTGCCGGTGGAGACGACCTCGCCGTTGACGAGGAGTTCGCAGACGATGTCGGGCAGCGAACCGGCCTCGTCGAGGGAGACCCACGTGGAGCCGAGGACGGTGCCGGCGGCGCTCGCGTTGTCTGCGATGGTGTCGGCGAGGGTGATCTTCCAGTCGGCGACGCGGCTGTCGACGATCTCCAGCGAGGCGATGACGGCGTCGGTGGCGGCGAGCACATCCTCGACCGTGACGCCGGGCCCCGTGAGGGGCGAGTGCAGGCGGAAGGTGATCTCCGGTTCGATGCGGGGTGCGCAGAAGCGGACGATCGGGAGCTCGACGTCGTCGGCGTGGACCATGTCGTCGAGCAGGTGGCCGTAGTCGGGCTCGTCGACGCCGAGGAGCTCCTGCATGGCCGTGGCGGTCAAACCGACCTTGTGGCCGAGCACCTCGGCGCCCTCTGCGTTCCGGCGGCGGATGTTCACCAGCTGGATCTCGTACGCGCCCGAGGCTTCGAGGCCCGGGTAGGTCTCGCTCAGCGGCGGGATGGGTGCGGCGTCGCGCTCGGCGGTTGCGAGCGCTGCAGCCGCCTGGGCCCGCCGGTCGGCATCGATGGTCATGGGTGGTCTCCCCTCACGCTCGGAGGTTCTGCTTGACCCCCGACTCCGGAGACCTTATCGTAGTCATCGTTCCAATAGCAAGAGGGATCTCAACGTGGCATTGATCGATGAGGTGCGGGCCATTGCGGCGGAGCTGGCCGCAGCAGACGAAGAGGGCGGGCCCTGGGCCGGCTTCCCGACACGACCTGGAAGCAGCTGATGGCCTCCGGAGTGCTGCGATCGCTGCAGCCCGCCCGGTTCGGGGGTGGCGAGGTGCCCTCGTCGACTTCCTCGACGCGATCGTCGAGCTGTCTGCCGCCTCACCTTCGGCCGGCTGGGTCGCCGGCGTCATCGGCGTCCACCCGTGGCAGCTTGCCCTGTTCGCCGACGAGACCCAGCAGGAGATGTGGGCCCAGGATCCGGAGCGGATGCACTCGTCCTCCTACAACCCGACCGGCTCGGCCATCCGGGTGGACGGCGGCTACGAGGTCTCGGGTCGCTGGTCGTTCTCCTCGGGCTGCGACCACTGCGAGGGCGTGAACCTCGGCGCCGTCGTGCGCGCCGAAGGAGCCCCAATCCCGGAGTACCGGTCGTTCCTGCTCCACCCCGGCCAGTACCGCATCGAGGACACCTGGAAGGTCGCAGGGCTCCAGGGCACCGGCTCCAAGGACATCGTGGTGGAGGCGGCGTTCGTTCCCGAGCACCGGTCCCAGTCCCACGTCGACTATGCCCTCGGTGCCCCGCTGTCGGGACAGGACGTGAACCCCGGCCCGCTCTACCGCCTCCCTGGTCCGTCGTGTTCAATGCCGCGCTCGCCGCGTCCGTCCTCGGGTCGGCGCAGGGGTTCATCGAGATCTGGACCACCGAGGCCGCAGCACGGGTCATCCCGCCGGGGATCCGGCTGGCCGACGACCCTCACCCAGCGGCGCCTGGCCGACTCCACGTGGACCCTCGACGCTGCCATCGGATCGATGCGCAGCGCTGCGATCGAGCTCCAGGCCCGGGCCGAGGCTCACGACACCCCGTCCATGGAGGACCGTGGCCGGTACCGCTGGAACCTCAACCGCGGCTGCGAGCTCGTCGGCCAGGCCGTCGCCGACCTGATGCGTGCCGCCTCGGGCCGATCGTTCTTTCTCGACCACCCGCTGCAGTCCCGGTTCCAGGATGTCCAGGGCGCTCTCGGCCACGCCTTCTTGGTGCCCGACCCGCTCGCCAAGGCCGTCGGTGGCGCGCTGTTGGGCACCGACAAGCCGGAGATGGTCCTGTGAGCACCGGCGCGATCGTGCAGTCGCTCGCCTACATCGGCGTCACGAGCCCGGCCGCTGAACGGTGGCGGGCGTTCGGGCCCGACCTCCTCGCCCTCGAACCTGTCGCCGATGGCGGACGGCTCGCTGCGCTTCCGCAACGACGAACTCGACTGGCGCATCACCATCCACCCCGGCGACGCCGATGACCTCGCCTACCTCGGCTGGGACGTCGGCAGTGCCGACGGGCTAGCACGCGCCACGGAGGCGATCGCCGCGGCGGGCTGCGAGGTCCATGGGGGAGATGTGGCCCTGGCAGCGATCCGAGGCGTGGAGGATGTCGCCTGGTTCCTCGACCCCTTCGGCTTCCGCCACGAGTTCACCCACGGGCCGCACATCGGCGCCACGCCGTTCCAGCCCGGCGCCGACTGCGTCCGGTTCGTCACCGGCGAGGGCGGGCTCGGCCACGCGGTGCTGATCGTCCCCGACCTCGACGCCGCCACCGACTTCTACGTCGGGGCCATGGGATTCGGGCACAGCGACGACATCGACATGGGCCTGTTCGTGCGGTTCCTGCACTGCAACCAGCGCCACCACACCCTGGCGTTCTCGACCGTGCCCGGCATGGTCGGCTTCCACCACCTGATGCTCGAAGTGACCGACCCCGACGTCGTCGAGCGCGCCTACGCCCGAGCCAGGGCCGACCAGGTGCCTGTCGCCATGACCCTGGGCAAGCACACCAACGACGAGATGTTCTCGTTCTACGTCCGCACGCCCTCGGGCTTCGAGATCGAGTACGGGGCCGGCGGCCGCCTGATCGACCCCGACGACTGGGAGACCGTGCGATTCGATGCGATGAGCCACTGGGGCCACGAGGCCCCGTCCCCGCCGCTGTTCCCCGGCATCCTTCGCCCCGCCTCCTGGACGGACCACACATGACCATGATCACCACCCGAGACCTGACCGTCACTGACCGGACGGGCCGCAACGTCACGTTCCACCTGTCGGCATCGGGCGACCGTCGAAGCCACCCATCCTGTGGCTCCACGGTTCCGGCCCCGGCGTCACCGCCCTCACCAACTGGGACCATCTCCTCGACGACCTCGAGGGCGACTTCCACAACATCGCCCCCGACATCATCGGATTCGGCGACTCCACCCACCCCGACCCAGCCCCCGAAGGACTCGGTCCGTTCACCACCTACCGGGTCGACACGCTCATCGCACTCCTCGACGAGCTCGGCATCGACCAGGTCAGCCTCGTCGGCAACTCGATGGGCGGGATCATCAGCCTGTGCCTCGCCCTCGCCCACCCGGCACGCGTGCGTCGGATCGTCCTCATGGGCACCGGCGGCGCACCGGTCCCACCAACACCCGAGCTGGTGTCGCTCATCCTCTTCTACGAGGACCCGACCGTCGAGGCCATGGCCGACCTCATGACCAAGTTCGTGTTCGACCCCGCCGTGCTCGGCGACGAGCTCCACGGCATCGCCGCCGAGCGGATGGCCTGCGCCAGCCGACCCGAGGTCGAACGATCCCACTGCGCGCCACGTTCGCCTTCGCCGGCGACCCGCTCCCAATCTCAAAGGACACCATGGCCACCATCACCCAACCCGTCCTCGTCGTACACGGCCGCGACGACCGTCTCATGCCCCTCGAATGCGGCCACTGGTACGCCGACGCCATCCCCGGCGCCACGCTCGAGATCATCGACGACGCCGGCCACTGGCTCCAGATCGAGCACCACGACCGGTTCCGCGACCTCGTCCGGGAGTTCCTCCGATGAGCACCGCCCGCCGCATCGACACCCACCACCACGTCGTCCCACCCGCCTTCGCCGAGTGGCTCACCGCCAAGGGCCTCGACGCCCGGCGGCCGCGAGATCCCTGCTTGGGACCCCGAAGCCGCCCTGTTCCTCATGGACCGCCACGACGTCGCTACGGCCATCCTCTCGGTCTCGATGCCCGGCGTCCACCTCGGCGACGACGCCGAGGCGCGGTCCATGGCACGGGAGGTGAACGACTACGCCGCCCAGATCGTGCGTGACCACCCGGGGCGCTTCGGCTTCTTCGCCACCCCTGCCGCTGCCCGATGTGGACGGCGCGCTCGCTGAACTCGACCGAGCCTTCGACACGCTCGGCGCCGACGGCGTCATCCTCCTCGCCAACCACCGCAGCACCTACCTGGGCGACCCGCTCTTCGACCCAATCTTCGACGAGCTCCAACGCCGAGGCAGCGTCGCGTTCGTGCACCCCACAACCCTCCCGGGCTGGCGCCGCTCGACGGGATCCCCGCCTACATGGCCGACTTCCTCCTCGACACCACCCGGGCCGCCATCAACCTCGCCCGGAGCGGCACCCTCGAACGCTGCCCAGACGTCAAGGTGATCCTCTCCCACGCCGGCGGGTTCATCCCCTACGGGGCCTTCCGGTTCGCCGTCGCAGCCGGCGGTGATGACCTGTTCAAGGGCCTCGAACGCCTTGGCCGCTACTACTTCGACACCGCCCTATCCACTACGCCCTCGGCACTGCCGAGCCTCCTCGCCTTCACCACACCGGACAAGGTGACCTACGGCAGCGACTGGCCCTACGCCCCGGACTTCGCCGTCGCCGGCATGGCCGCCCTTTACGAGGCCTACGACCTCGACAGCACAGCCCGCCACCAGATCGACCGAGGCACCGCCGAGACGCTCTTGCCCCGCTTCGCCAAGGAGAACACATGACCAGCACAACCCCTGCGACCGAGTCGAGCCACCGAGGCGTGCTCTTCTCGATGTGCCTCGCCCTCGTCCTCGTCGTCGGCACCGTCTCGGCGATCAACCTCGCCCTGCCCGACCTCGCCGTCGATCTCGGCGCGTCGAACACCGACCTCACCTGGATCGCCGACAGCTACACCGTGGCGCTCGCCGCGCTCGTCCTTCCCCTCGGAGCCCTCGGCGACCGAGTTGGCCGCAAGCGACTCCTGCTCATCGGGTCCGCCGTGTTCGGTGCTGCCTCGCTGGGCGCCGCACTCGCAGGGACGACGCACACCCTCATCCTCTGGCGCGTCTTGATGGGCGCCGGCGCCGCCATGATCATGCCGGGCACCCTCTCCACCTTCACCGCAGCGTTCCCACCGGAGAAGCGCGCCAAGGGCGTCGCGACATGGTCGGGATTCGCATCCGCCGGAGCAGTCCTCGGCTTGCTCGTCTCCGGCAGCCTGCTCGAACGATGGGGATGGAACTCGATCTTCTTCGCCACGAGCGCTGCCGCGTTGGTCGTCGGCCTGTGCGCCTGGAAGCTCGCACCCGAGACCCGTGATGAGGAGCATGTCCCCTTCGACGTCGTCGGTGGGCTCCTCCTCGCCATCGGCGTCGGCGGCCTCGTCTTCGCCATCATCGAAGGCAGCGAGAAGGGCTTCACCCACGCGATGGCTCTCGGCGGGTTCGGCTGCGCCCTCGTCGGCTTCGTCGGCTACGTCGTCGCCGGGCTCCGCAACGACCACCCGCTCCTGGACCCCCGGCTCTTCGCCCTCCGTGGGTTCCGGGCCGGAGCGATCACGATTCTGGTGCAGTTCATGGCGGTCTTCGGCTTCTTCTTCGTCGGGCTCCAGTACCTCCAGCTCGTCCTCGACTACAGCCCCCTCCGCGCCGCCATCGCCCTGCTGCCCGTCGCCGTGGTCGTCGTCCCCATCGCGCAGCTGACCCCTTGGCTGGTCGAACGGCTCGGCCTCAAGTGGGTCATGGCCATCGGCCTGGCCGCGATGTCCGCGGGGATGCTCTTGAACACCCGCCTCGACGTCGACTCGGGGTACCTACCGTTCCTCGTCGGGTTGCTCATAGCAGGGTTGGGGATCGGTCTGACCAGCTCCACCGGGACGAGCGCGATCACCGGATCGCTCGGCCGTGACCGTCAAGGCGTCGCCTCGGCCATGAACGACACGACGCGGGAGATCGGCTCGGCGATAGGGATCGCCGTCATGGGTTCCGTCTACGGCAGCCACTACCGCGACGCCTTGCCTGCCGACAACGGGCAACTCCCCGCCCAAGCCGTCGAAGCAATCCGCGAGTCCGCCGCTGGCGGCATCGAAGTCACCCGCCGGCTCGCCGCGGCCGGGCAAGTTGACGCCGCCGCACAGCTAGGCCAGGTCATTCGAGTGGCGTTCATCGACGGTCTCACCGCGTCGCTGACCGTCATCGGCGTCGTCCTGGCCCTTGCCGCGGTGGCGGTGCTGATCCGGGCACCCCGACACCTCGACGACAAGACATGAACGACATCACCGCCCAGGGCGCCGCCATCCAGCGGTTCTTCACCACCGTCGGTGAAGCGGTCGCCCGATGGACACGATTGGACTACGAAGGCCCGGCGGAGCTTCCGCCCAGCCCGGCGCTCATCGTCGCCAACCACGGCTTCGGCGGGATCTTCGACCTCAACGCCTTCACGATCGCCGCGCTCGCGAACCGCCTCCGGCCCAGCGAGAACTCCCAAATCACCGTGCTGACGCACCAGCTCGCCTGGACACTCGGCGTCGGCCCCATCCTCGAGCCCGCCGGGTTCCGTCCAGCCAGCAAAGAGGCCGCTCTCGAGGGCCTCGCCGCTGGTCACTACGTCCTTGTCATGCCCGGCGGAGACCTCGACGCAGGCAAGGACTTCGCCCACCGGAACCAGATCGTCTTCGGCGGGCGGAGTGGCTACGCCAATATCGCCCTCGAGGCCGAGGTCCCGATCATCCCCATCGTCGTCTCTGGCGCAGGCGAGACCCTGTTCGTGCTCAGTGACGGACAACGCCTCGCCAAGGCACTGGGACTCCCGCAACTGACCAGGATGAAAACCCTCCCGATCAGCCTGTCGGTCCCCTACGGCCTGAGCGTCGGAGTGGCAGGCATGCTCCCGTACCTCCCGCTGCCAGCCAAGATGCGCGCCGCCGTGCTCGACCCGATCGTCGCCGGGCCCGACGAGGGCCCCGAGGAGCTCGCCGGGCGCGTGCATGCCGCAATGAGCGCCAAGCTCACCGACCTCACCGCCGGCCGGGTGCCGTTCCTCGGCATGCGGTGGAGCGACCTGCTCGGACGCTGACCACCGTGTCTCAGGCGAACTCCACCCAGCGGTCGAGAGCGTGCAGCCCGAGACCGCGGCACTGCTCACCTTTGCCGACCGGGACCACTTCGATGCCTGGTTCGCCAGCAAGGAGCGTCCAGGTCCATCGCAGCGATGCACGATCTGAGCGAAGCAGCG
>JACJWE010000004.1 GCA_020637365.1 Acidimicrobiia bacterium
CAGACAGCTCATCCCAACTCATACCCCAGCGCTCTAAGGTGCCCGGGCGGAAGTTCTCGATCAACACGTCGGCGGAGTCGATGAGGTCTTTGACCAGCTCCTGGCCTTCGGGCTCGCGCAGGTTGACCGTCACGGACTTTTTGTTGCGGGCGACGACCGGCCACCACAGCGACTGCCCACCGGACTTCTCGCGCCCCCACTCTCGCATCGGATCGCCGACGATGGGCTGTTCGACCTTGATGACTTCGGCACCAAAATCGGCGAGCAGTTGCCCGCAGTAGGGACCTGCCAACAACTGGCCCATCTCGATCACGCGTAGGTCGTCTAACGGCTGCATAGGTGTGTCCAGTGTCGTTTGGTGGGATGCGAACGATGATTGCGGCGCGCCGCCAGGTGAGCTCGCTCGAAGGTGGATCGCGGCGCATGCCAGCGTCGGCAGACGCGCTCTCGCACGTCGGTGTTTTAGGGTACGTCAAGTATGGCAGCGACCATCACCAAAGAACCTCGGCTAGTCGATCAGGAGACACCGTCAGTACTCCACCCGAAAGGCCGACGAACTCGTTCGTCGGACCGCCGTTCTACTCACCGACGTTCAACACCAAACACCTAAGCTACGAGCGTCACCCCTATCCGATACTCCTTACAAACGAAGTTCGGGAGAAGTTACGTGGCCGTCGAACAAGTCACATTTGTTGAGGTGTCGCCCCGCGATGGATTGCAATCCGACGATGCCATGGTCTCGACCGCCGACAAGGTGGAGCTGATCACCCGGCTGGTGAGCGCCGGTCTCACCCGAATTGAGGCGGTGTCGTTCGTCAATCCCAAGCGGGTGCCGCAGATGGCCGATGCCGAAGCGGTGATGGCTCGCCTCCCGCGGATCGACGGCGTGTCCTACATCGGCCTCGTGCTGAACCGCCGCGGTTTTGACCGGGCGCTCGCCGCGGGCGTCGACGAGGTCAACTCGGTCGTCGTCGTCACGGACACGTTTTCTCAAAAGAATCAGGGCATGCCAACCGCGGAGTCGGTCAACACGTGGGCCGATATCGCAGGACCGGCTCGGGATGCGGGACTCTTCAGTTCGGTAACCGTCTCGGCAGCGTTTGGCTGCCCCTATGAAGGTGCCGTCAGCGCGGCCCGCGTGCGAGAAGTCATCGAGGCCGTAGCGCAGTCAGCACCCGATGAGATTGCGCTCGCGGACACGATCGGCGCTGCTACTCCCAACATGGTGCGGGAGCGCATCGCAATCGCCCAAGAGGTCGCTCCGAACATTGCGTTGCGCTGCCATTTTCACAACACCCGCAATACCGGTTTGGCCAACGTTCTGGCCGCCGTCGAAGCGGGTGTGAGCGTCATCGACGCCTCGCTTGGAGGCATCGGTGGCTGCCCGTTCGCGCCAGCCGCAACCGGCAACATCCCGACCGAAGACACCGCCTACATGCTTGAAGGCATGGGTATCAGCACCGGCCTGGACCTTGGCGCGCTTATCGATTTGACCGCCTGGCTCGAGGGCGTTGTCGCCCACCCAGCGCCCGGCATGCTGGCCAAGGCAGGGCTGTTCCCGGCCGATTCGAGTACCGAAGCGGCGGTGTGCCTGACCTAAGCGGTTTGGGAGGGCCGGGACGTAGCCGACCAATTCGATGCTGGAGGTCGGGCGAGCAGTCCGCCCAAACAGCAACCGCCGAGTCGGTTCCTGTCCACTGAACCTCGGCGGTCAGCGTGGCGCGTTTTGAGTTCAGAACTGGAAGTACAGGAAGGGCGAAAACGACGAGCTCATGACGGCGACAACTGCCAGCCCGAACAGCACGGTGACCGTCGCAAAGCGTGCGATCGTCACACGAGGATTTGGTCGGGCCTCGGTTAACCACATGCCGGTCACCCAGTCTTGAGGCAAGGCCAACGTCGACGCGGCCACGATGAGCATGGCAACGGTGCGGTGGTCGGCGACCAGCTTGACGGTGGCGGACAGGCCGGACCAGCCGTGCAGGCCAACCATCGACTCTAGATAACTGAACGCATCACCGATGTTGAGGGATCGGAAGAACACCCAACCAACGCATACCACCAGAAATGTGTACGCCCGACGGAACCAGGCGGTGTGGTCGGGGATCAACGCCCGCTGGCCTGTGGCCCGCTCGATGAGCAGGAACGCGCCGTGGTAGGCGCCCCAGATGATGAACGTCCAGTTGGCACCGTGCCACAGTCCGGTCACCAAGAACACGATGATCAAGTTGCGGCGGGTCTGACTTTCCGTGCCGCGAGAACCCCCAAGAGGGATGTACAGGTAGTCGCGAAACCAGTTCGACAAGGTGATGTGCCACCGACGCCAAAAGTCGGTGATCGATAGGGCCGAATAGGGCGTTTGAAGTTTTCCGGAAGTCGAACCCGAAGATGGTGCCGAGCCCGATCGCCATATCTGAATAGCCAGAGAAGTCGAAGTAGATCTGCGCTGCATACGCGAACAGGCCAAGCCAGGCGGTGGCGAAAGTGCGTTCATCTGCCGGGATCGCGAACGCAGCGTCGGCCACACTGGCGACGACGTCGGCGACGAGCACCTTCTTGGCGAGGCCCCACACGAAACGAATGGATCCCTGAGCGAATCGCTCGCTCGACATGCGCCGAACCAGCATCTGCTGAGCGATCTCGTGATACCGCACGATGGGACCGGCGATGAGCTGCGGAAACAACGCAACGAACAGAGCGAAATCGAGGGGATTTTTTCAGGGCGGTCCCGCGACCGCGGCCCACGTCGATCACATACGTAGCTCATCGATTGAAACGTAAAAACGAGATGCCGATCGGGAGCGCGATATCGGTCCATCCGATCTCGCGCCGACGCCCAGGGCACCACTCATCGAGTTGAGCTGAGCGATGCCGAAGTTTGCGTACTTGAACCAGCCAAGAATCGCGACATTGGCGACAACAGCCCATGCGACGATGCGTTTTCGGCGGTCAACTTCCCCCGCGTCGAGCGCCTTTTGAGTGGCTAGGCCAGCTACGTAGTTGATCGCAATGCAGAGCGCCAGGACGAGCAGAAAACCGCCACCACCCCACGCGTAAAAGACGATGCTTGCCGCCAGGAGGACGAGGTTGCGGCCGCGCGCGGGAGCCAATGCGGTGCAGATGACGGTGACCGGCAGGAAAGCAAAGAGGAACGGAATGCTCGAAAAGACCATTGGCACGTCCTAAGAGCGTCAGCGGTTAGGGACTGACCTATCTACTGCTTGGCTGGTGTGCTTCCCGCCTCGCAGCATGAGCCGCGGCTAGGAGGCTATTGCCTAGCCCATCCGCTCGGCCCGACATGGCGGTTTGCGCCCGCCATGTCTACTCAGACACGGACCGTGACGTCGCACCGTGGACCACCTCGCTGGGGGGCGAACCGTCATTGCCGGCAAACGAGAACATGTGCGTAGGCATCATGGCGTCGATGTCGACACCGCTCGGGGCGAGCGGACCTATGTCAGTACTCAGTGAGCAAGTCGGGCAACGATGTCGGCAGTGATGGTTCCAACCGCCGACTTCTGATCATCGGAGTAGTCGAGAGTGACGCAGATCTGATCGTCGGTGATCTTGTCGACGATCAGATCACCGCGAATCCCCGTGCTGTCGTTGAAGTCGACACCGGCGACGACGGCCAACGCGTTCACGACAAGGATGCCAAAGTCAGTGCTCGCCGGTGCAACGTCACCTTGTCTGACGATCGGCGGGTCCGGTGGGGCGTTGTACACGGTCAACATGATGCTGAGCGTTGTGCCGTCGGCCGTCGTTGGTGCCGACGACAGGCCGTCGATGGTTGACGGATCGACGGGAAAGTCGGTGAGCCACAGGGTGTACGCCGCCCCATCAGCGATTTCGATGGCTTGGGCACTCTGGACAGCGAGCGGTCCCTCAACTCCGGCATCGGGGATCGTCAATGAGACGTCGGTGTCAGCGCAGTTGCCGATTTCGCCGTCGGCGTTGGGTGGACGTTCATCGCTGCGACCTGAGCCAGCTTCGGAAGCAACGTCGCTGTCCGCGCCTGACATCGACGTCTCCGATTGGGTGTTCGGCGTGTCGTCAACATCGGAGCAGGCGCTCACGCCGGACGCGAGGCAGGCCACGACCAGTATCGTCGCTGCACCCGTGCGCACTGCGCGCAGCCGTGATCGTCGTGCGGAGGGGAACGAGGGCAGGTCCATAGCGGCTCCGATCAACTCCGGTCGTCGTGACACATGCGGGTTGAGGTTCTTGTGAGCGTCAGCGATCATCGGCTGCCAACCTCGACAGCACAGCACGACCGAGCCTGTCGAACACGCCGACATCGATTGGCGTTGGTCCGCTCGCCCCAAGGTGTAGCGAAACCACCTCTCGATGTCGAAGCACGAGGGCGCCGAGCCGAGCAAAAGGTTCGTATTCTTCTTCTGCGAGTGATCCCGAGTAGTACGTCCAAGAATCGCCAGAGACGTCACTCGGCGCTGTGCCAGCCGATATCGTCGCGACCAGTTGCGTTACACCCGATTCGTCGAGGGCGAGGTCGTCGGCTATCGATTGAATGAAACACGCTGCAAAGGTCTCCCCGCCGAGAAACTCAAACGGATCCGACGCTGCGGATGCGCTCTCAAACACGAAGCTGAATCCGAACAGCATCGACTCCTCGGGCCCTGACGCGATTTCACTCGCGGCGCTTGCGACGAGGGGCCAATCGTTCGCCTCCTCTGGGAAGCAGCGATCGAAGAGCAGCTCGGCGGGCGTCTCATCAGGCTGTTCGACACCGACCTTGAGCAGCCAGTCGTCGCCGACGTCGCCAGGCTGCATCACCCCAAGAAACGCCCGCCGCTCGGGACGAGTCAGTCCGTTTGGAGTGCTCACAGCACACCCAATGCCCGCAGCATTGTCGGCGAGATTGCGACGGAGCCGGTCGCACTCAACTGGGCGCGCTCAACATTGACCCGATTGCGGAACTGCGCTTCGGCCCACTCGTCCCAAGGTCCGGGTTGCAACGCGGCGACATCACCGCGCGCAGCGAGACACGCGCTCAGATAGTCGGCAAAGATGGTGGCGACCGTGGCGGGTCCTGGCGGACCTTCCGCTGGGACGACGAGGTCAGCGAGGTCAGCCAGCAGCCGAGCGGTGCCAGCCCAGGTTTCGAACAGGCTCTGGAAGCCGAGGGGTGCGACGCCGTTGTTGATAAGTCCACCAGTAAACGCAACTGCGTCGCCGTCGACGAGTGCGATCAGATCACCAGCTGTATGACCGGTTGCTGGCAGCAGCTCAACCCGACTCGACAAGCGAGCAGGACCGTCGACGACATGGCTGACAGGCCGCGGTGGGTGGTCGGCGAAACCGGCGAGCTCTCGGGCGTAGTCGGGCATGAATGCCTGATACGCAGCGATCGACGGTGGCAGGTCGAGGGCTTGACTCGTCGCTGGCGAACCATAGATGGCGGCGAGAGGAAACGAGGCGGTGCCGCCGCAATGTTCGATGTGAGCGTGGGTGAGGACCAGATGACGGATCGGTCGCCCAAAGGTGCTGAGCGCTTTGGAGAACGCGGCGCTCTGGGACGGCACCATGCCAGCATCGATGACGATCAACCAGTCATCTTCGACGACAACGCCGCAGTTGGCTCGACCATTCCCAGGTACCGGATGGCCCCACACCAAGATGCCGTCTGCGATCTCGGACAACGCCCCAGGATCGGGCGCTGCGGTGACGGAACGTTTCGTGTTTCGGCGTCGAAAGGGCATCGGCGGCCAAGCGTATCGCTTAGCTCGGCGACTTGGACGACCAGAGTGTTTGTGCTTTCGCCCAGGCGGTTTGGCCGATCTCAGAACCCATGATCCGACCATCGCGGTCGTCGGGTCTGATGTGAATGCCGCCGTACAGCCGCGAGATGCCGGCCTGGTCGGATGCGTCGAAGTAGGTGCCCCACTCCAATGTGACCGCATTGACCGGCCCTGCCTCGAAGGTCAACGCTCCGGGAGCAAAGGCCACCGACCCCATCCCCCCGGGGAAGTACTCAGAACCGGTGAGACCGGCGAGCACTTCAGCGGCTGCCCGGCTAAAGGTCGAATGACCCGATACATATCCCGGGAACGACGGTGTCACGAAGGACCGCTGCTGATAGGGCACCCAGTCGACGCCAAGGATCCAGGTCACACCACCGGACTGATTGAGCGGGTCGTCGGGGTAGCCGGCCCAGGATCGAACGGCAATCTCACCGATGTGATCGGCAAGGGCTTCGTGTCGTTCCCCCGGAGCGCTCGACTCCTCGGTGATCACCTCGATGAGGTCGTCTTCCAGCGTGATGCCTTCGGGGTCATACGACGCTGCCGACGGGTCGCTCGACTGCCCTCGTTGGCAGAGGTATCGGATCATCGAGATGGGCCTGACGGAATCGAAGAATCCCTTGGAACCCCAGGCGCCAATGGCCGCGTCGTGGACCGCGCCGTTGACGGCGATGTACATCTTGACGTCCCATTCGAGACGGTTGACTTCTGGGCCTTGCCCACCGATTCGGAGTTCTAGCTCAGGGCTGTCGGCGACCATGTTGGCGATCGTGTTCCAGTGACCCGGCGGCGTTTCTGAGTTGGGACCATCCGCCCAATACTCGGCTACAACTCGGCCGAAATCCCCCTCGGGTACCAGATCTGGTTCATACGGTTCGCCCGTCGCGGGATTGACGCTATGGCCTGTCCCGTCGTTGTTGCCGACGGTGTTGTTGCCCAGCGCACCGGGTGAGACGTCGATCAGTTCGGAGTCGTCGGTGACGCCGAGCTTTGAGGAGAATCGGATGACTTCGACGGCATTCGCCACATATTCGGCTCGGGTCGCCGCGTCGGCGAACAGCGCTTGACCGGGGGCATGCATCGGGTTCCCAAAGTCGGGGTCGGCTGGGATCGCGAATGGTGTGACGAAGCCCCAGTGCGTGCCGATCGCCGTCTGGAGCTGCGAACTCAGCGCTTGGCCATGCTGGGTTTGGGCAGGCACGTCGAACTGAAGGGGTTGCCACCGGTCAGGGTCGACGAGATCCGTACCGCTCGCTCCGAGCACCAGAGGAGGATTCAAGGGTTCATAATCGGGGTCGGCATAGCCATCGAGTTCGTTCGAGCCGTCGAGCCGGCTCTCCGACAAGATGGTGTCCGCGATGCGGTTGCCGACCGCGTAGGGTTCGTCGCCGATGACGATATCGAGCCCGGCGTCGTAGCACAGGTCCGACATCATGCGGGCGATTTCTAACATGGTGTCTTGCGCGCCCCACGATGTGGCGTAGCGGTCCGCGATGATCCGGAATGCGGCGTAGCTGATGGCCTCGTTTCGAGCTGCTTCGATATCGGCGGCGGTGTGATCCTCGTCGACGAAGAGGCCGTGTGCCTCGGGGGAGTAGGCGGCCCATGCATCCCACATCGCCGCGGACAGGTGGTACAGGTTGCGCGCGTGGACCGGCGGGTTCGGGAAGCTGCGGCGGATGCCCTCAAGTATTTCTTCGTTCCACATGCGCGCAACCGAGATCGAAACATCTTGTTGACAGTCGGACTGCGGGGGGATGTAGGGGAGTCCTTGAGGTGCGAGCGTCTGATCCGGTGCCGATCCGCCGTTGGCGGCGCTCGAGTTGCCGTCTTGTGGCGCTTCTCGTGCGGCCTGTGTTTCGGTGGCGCCAGTACCGGTGTCTCCAACGACATCGTCGGACGCGTCGTCTCGGTTGAGAGCGACGATGGCCGTCACGACGAGCCCGAGCACCAGCATGAGGACGACAAGTCCAAACCAACTGCTTCTCGACGTGCGATGTGCCGATTCCATTGGCGAGATGTCCTCTGACGGTCCGATTTCGGTCGGTGGGTCGTCCGCTGCAACGTCGCCATGTGCGTCGGCATGGGCTGAGTCGGGCGTATCCATCTCCGGGGGTTGGCCAGAGTCTGGGTCCGATGTGGCCGGTCGGGGATCGCCGGTGGAGTGAGATCCCTCTTCGGGCTCGGACGCGGGATTGTCGTTTCGGTGGGAGTCGGCCATGACCTGCGACAGTACCGCCCGATCTGTGGAAACGCCGGTGGCGGACCGCCTGAGTCCGCCTATCCTTTGAATTGTTTATCGGCGACCTAAGAGACCCGGTGAGCGCCGCGGCTCGTAGCTGAAGAGCCCGCGGCCAGTACCGCGTGAACGAGCACTACAGCATGCCTGGGGCGTCAGGTCGGCCGCCGTCACATAAAGGCGCTGTGTCGGTGTGCCCCGATAGTCAACCTTGACATCTGTCGGGTGAGATGCCGAGGGGTCATTCCCCCGCAGCAGTCGTGGTCGCGCCTCGGGCGGCCGAGGTCGTTGTCGGTTCGGCGCTCACCGTCGAAGCCGCGGTTGTGGTGGGGAGGTCGCTCGGCTGCGACGTAGCGCCTGGCGTGCCGTCCTCGGACGTATCTGCGAGGGTTGTCGATGTGGAAGCTGCAGGCGTGTCTTCGACGTAGTCAACCGCAGCGGGCCCGAGCGTGCCGGTCACCGACAGGTCGGTGCGCACGCCCACCCTTTCCTGGCCGCGGTCCGCCAAGATGTCCTGAGTGCCGGTGGTCTTGTACTCGAGGTCCGACCACGATGCGGTGCTCAAGTCGAATGTGCCGTTGCCGGTGATGGTCGCCGATGCGGAGCGGATTTCGTTGCGGTCGCCGATCGCTTCGTTACCGGGCACGATCATCGTCGGGTCGATCTTTGTGCCACCGGAGCCGATCTCGCCCTCGAAGGAAACGCTCAGTGAGGTACCTGATGTCTCGTTGAGCGTCACCTCGATGTCGAGGTCGCGAAGACCGCCGAGGATGCCCTGTTCGCCGTGAACCCGCCACGAGCCCCTGGGCCCACGGCGTCTGAGGGGAGCGGCAGCACCGGCAGCGGAAACGCTCCGACGAACCCGTTGTACAGGTCAAAACTGGGGCTCAGAGCACGACCTGCATCGCCGGACGCGCCGCTGGTCAGTCCGCGGTCGTCGATGGTCAGGGTGATATCAGGTGCCGCAGCCTGCTCGATACCCTGGGAGTACTGCAACCCTTCTTCGGGAGTCAGAAGATCGGGCGAATTGACGGCCATGTCTTTCTGAGTGATCTGCACTTCGGTGGGCGAGTCGACTTTGGTGACAACGTTTGCTTTCCAGAGCGGGTAGTTGCTGAAGTTGTCTCCCGCCAGACGTTGTGTGTCCACATCTTCTTGTGCGACCACCGCTTGTGTCGTCGAGCCGGGGTTGGCTTGATAGCGCAACTCCTGAGCGCCGGACCCGGCTTCGATGACCTCTGTAGAGAGTGAATCGCCGCCATCAGATCCCGATGAGCAGCCTAAAACCGGTAACAATGCAACCGCTGCGATGAGCGCCAGACGAGATGCCGTTGTTCGGCTGATCATTGCGTTTCTCCAGAAGATGAGGGTGTCGGTGGCGCCCCAAGGTATCGACCGAGTCCGCCGTGTGCGCCCCTATTTAACCCGGTCCGCGAGTCTGCGCGCGATCACACGGAGACACAGGGTCTCGTCGGCGCCCTCAAAGATTGACAGAACGCGTGCATCGACGAAGTAGCGGGAGACGTCGTATTCCTCGGCGTATCCCATTCCACCGTGAATCTGCATCGCCTCACGGGTCACCCACTCTGAGGTTCTACAGACGTAGGCCTTGACCATCGACGCTTCGAGGAGGCCTTCACCGGCCGCCATCATTTTGGCGACGTCATATGCGAACTGTCGGCCAGCTTGGATCAGGGCAGCCATGCGGACGATCTTTGCTTTGGTCAGTTGGTATCCAGACACCGGAAGGCCGAAGACCATCCGATTGTCGCCATATTCGACTGCGGCCTCAAATGCCGCCTGCATCACACCGACGGCTCGTGCCGCGGTTTGGAGGCGGCCGTTCTCGAAGCCTTCCATCTGGAGGTAGAAGCCGCGGCCGAGGCCACCTTTGCCGCCGACGAGGTTGTCGGAGGGTACAAACCAGTTGTCGAAGGCGACCTCATAGGAGTGCATACCCCGGTAGCCGATCGTGTCGATCGCTCGGCCTTCCATCTTGCCGCCGCCGTCTTGGGCAAACTCAAAGACGTGGCCGTCTTGGACCGGCTTTTCGACGAGCAGGATCGACAGCCCTTTATGACCGGCTGAACGGTCTGGATCGGTGCGGGCGAGCACCATCAACACGTTGGCTCGACCGGCAAACGTGCACCACGTCTTGACGCCGTTTATCAGGTACCCGCCGTCGGTTGGTGTCGCGGATACCTTGACACCAGCGACATCAGAGCCGTAGTCGGGTTCGGTGACTGCGACAGCGCTCAAGACCTCGGCCGCAGCGATCTGGGGGAGCCACTGCTGCTTTTGTTCTTCGGTGCCGCCTTTGACCAGTGCTCGGGTGAGGATTTCTGGGCGTGTAATCAGCGATCCCCCGAGACACAAGGAGGCTCGGGCGAGTTCTTCGGTGGCGACGACCATGCCCATGTAGTCGTTCTCAGAGCCGTCGGCGAAGCCGCCGTATTCTTCAGGTACCGATAGGCCGAAGCCGCCGATCTCGGCGAGTCCGTCGATGATTTCTTGCGGTACGTCGCCGTTGGTGCGGTGTACGTGTTCGGCGTGGGGCTTGATCTTGTCGTCGCCGAACCGCCGGAAGGTGTCTTGAACGAGCTCGAAGGAGTCGTCGAGGTGAGCGTCACCACCTCGATGACTGATCACCTCTGGATAGAACGATTCGATGAAGTCGTTGGATCGGTAGTGCTCGACGTAGTCGGCAGCCGGACTGAGCGCGCTGGCCGAAACGCCCCATTCAGTTTCGCGGCCGATGATCCTGCTGACGAGATCTGCGATGGTCTCAGCGATATAGAAGCCTGCCAGTTTCGCTTCGAAGTCGCCGTAGGTCGCGTATCTGAGCATCGAACGGCACCCAGCAACGCCAGCGGCCGCATGGGCCAAGTCGTATGCGAAGACCTGGTGTTTGTCGAGGTCTTTAACCGACATGCGCCCGTCTACCACGGTGTACGAGGCGAGTTGCGCGGTCGCCTGCGCAATGAAGGATTCGGCGGTTTCGACGGCGGCGGTTGAAGCGGCGAGATCAAAAGTCATGTCGAGAGGCTAATAGAGCAGAGCAGCGTCGAGCCGACTTGAGTACCCCCTAACTTTACTGCTCAGTAACCAGGACGAGTGGGCGCTCTTATCGCGATACGAAACCGGCCACGGGCTATTTGAGTAGGTCGCGCGCTATGGCGATCGTCTGCAGCTCATCGGTGCCGCCATAGATCTGGAGCACTTTGGCGTCGCGGGCGAGCTGCTCCACTTCAAACTCGGCCATGTAGCCGTTGCCTCCGTGGAGCTGTACCGCTTCGAGTGCCACGGCGACGGCGGTTTGGGCGGAGTAGAGCTTCATGGCCGACGCTTCGGCGAAGGTCATCGATTCGCCAGCGGCGGCCATTTCGATCGTTCGGAACACGAGGTTCTGAACGTTCATGCGGGCGACTTCCATGTATGCGAGCTTTTGTTGGATCAATTGGAAGTCGCCGATCCGCTGCCCGAACTGTTCCCGGTCCTTGGCGTATTGCGTGCAGAGCTCGAGGCAACGTTCGATGATTCCCAACGCCATCGCTGCGACACTTGAACGTTCTTGTTGGAAGGTGGCTTTGGCGCTTTCGCGTCCGCCTTTGGAGACGTCTTCGGTTTCGCCGATGAGGCGGTCGCGTCCAACCCGGACATCGTCGAGAAAGAGTTCGCCGGTCGGTGAGGAATGCATCCCCATCTTGCGCATGGGCTTGGTCTGGACGAGACCCGGCATCCCCGAGTCGAGGACGAAGGACAGGATCTTGCGGTCTTTGAGGTCGTTGCCCTCGTCCAACTTGCAGAAAAACACGATTGTGTCGGCGTATGGGCCGTTGGTGATGAATGTCTTTGATCCGTTGAGGATGTACTCGTCTCCGTCTCGACGGGCCGTCGCGCGCATCGAGCCAAAGGCGTCGGATCCCGAACCGGGTTCGGTGATTGCCCATGCGCCGATCTTTTCCATCGTGAGCAGCTCGGGCACCCAGCGCTTCTTCTGGGCAATGGTGCCCTTTGCCATGATCGCCGATGGAGTGAGACCCATCGAGACGCCCATCGCTGTCACCATTCCTGGGCAGTGTCGGCACAGTTCGATGATCGGCAGCATGGTGAAGGCGGCATCGGTGCCACCTCTGGACGGTTTGTCGTCGGACGGTTCTTCGCCGGCGGCAACTCGCTCTTCGCGGGCGATGCGCGCGTCGAATCCGGCACGGGCCATGGTGTCCATGCCGAAGGTCGAAAACATGAGCCGTAAGACGTCATAGGGCGGTGTATCGCCATGTTCGAGTTCTTCTTTTTTGGGGACGATCTCCTTGTCGACGAAATCTCGAACGGCTTGGCGAAGCATGAGGTGTTCATCGGACCATTGGTACACGGAGGAGATTCCCTTCATTCCATGATCGGGGCGCCTAAGCGTACGCTAGCCCTGATTCTTGACGTGGTTCTTGGAGTTGATCAGGCGGCGAGGGCGTTGGAGATCATCTGCACACCCAGCAGGAGGAACAGTACGGTCATCACGGCATGGTTGTTGTGCTGGAGCCAGTCCCGCATGTCGGTCAGCGTTCCGTTTGCTTTGTCGCCAGCGATAGCGACCGCGACTACCGGCAACCAGATGGATGCGCTGCCGAGAACGACGAAGATCACAATCGCCCAGACCTCCTGTGATGTCGTCAATCCTGCGGTTGTCAACGAAGAAGCTGTCGCGATCGACAGGGTGATGTTCTTGACGTTGGTGATCGCGATCAGGAAAGCGAGCCCGAATGCCTTCAGTGGCGTAATGGTTTGGATGGACTCCATCCAACCCGGGAGCGTGCCAGGTTCACCCGGCTTCGGTCTGGCCGACCATTGCTTGTACGCCATAAACAGGAACAGCACGCCGACGATGCCTTGAACAATGCTGGGTCCCCCGCTCGAGTCGCTTCCGGTCGCTGCGTCGTTGGCGATAAAGGCAATTGCCGATGTGGCCGCCAGCGTAACAAGCGATCCAAACGCAAATGCGAACCCGTTGGGGATGCGTTTTTTCGACAGCAAAATGAGGACGATCGCGATGATAGGAACAGGGCTAATGGCAACCCCGATTGCGTTTTGGAGCACTTTGCTCAGTGCGACGTCCATGTGACCCCTCGCGATCTCTCACTTAGAGGGTCAGCCGATAGGGGCTGACCTGTAGCTCACCGCCGTCGGGTCGTCCAAACCAACGCCGTATTTCCGGATCATCGCGCAGATCGAGACGGTTGGCTTGAACGGTAGAAAGATGCCGGTGGCAGGCGACCCGCAGGCTCGGGGGGCTGTATGCTCCCCGAGCGAACGCCGAGCTCAACCCTGCCAATCGTCGGATTATCCGCCAGCTCAACGCAGGGTGAAGGGCCCCTCGGTAGCGCGTGGGCCGGTCGCGATCAACTCGCCAGCGGCTGCTTCAACAAGTTGTTCAAATATCGTTTTTTCGTCCGTAGAACCTCGAGGAGATCGTCAATGTCAACCCTTACCGTCTGGAAGTTCCAAGGCCCCGACACGGCTTCCGAAGTGCTCCACAAGCTTGAGAGCCTACAAAGTCAAGAGCTCATCCAAATCCGTGACGCTGCAATGGTGTCATGGGAAGAAGGGGCAAAGCGTCCAAAGACGAAGCAACTCAACAACCTCGCAGGGCTCGGCGCCCTCGACGGTGCATTTTGGGGGATGCTCTTCGGACTGTTGTTCTTCATGCCGTTGCTGGGCCTCGTGATCGGTTCGGCGACGGGCGCGCTCACCGGCGCCCTTTCCGACGTAGGAATCGACGACGACTTCATCGACAGGGTCAAGGCCAAGGTGACGCCTGGCACCTCGGCACTGTTCCTCCTCAGCGACAACGCCGTGATCGACCGCGTCGAGCCAGAGTTCGCCAGCCTGCACCCCGAGCTGATCGCATCCAACCTCGACCAGGACGCTGAGACCAAGCTCGCCGAGGCATTTGGATAGACCGACCACAGCGTTGGATGATCCGCTGCGGTAGAGACACCGCCGCGGTAGAGACACCGTTTCAGGGCCGCCCTCAACCGAGGGCGGCCCTTAGAACGTTTTAGGATCAGGGTGGCGATGTGCACGGTGACCAGAAGGCTGCCCAGAGTCCTATGGGTGGGAACGAAGGGCGATTCAGATGCGATATGGGGTTCGAACAGGGCTGCAAAGACCGCGTTGACCGGCCTGCGCCAGGTGTGGACGGCGGTCGATGCGGCGCGCTTCTGTGTCGGGTGTGCCTGATGGGAACCATGCCAGGAGATCTGCGGTTTCCCGACGGGTTCCTCTGGGGCGCGGCCACGGCGGGCCACCAGGTCGAGGGCAATAACATCCACTCCAACTGGTGGCAGTGGGAACAGCTTGGCCTCGTCGACGATGGCACGACCAGTGGCCGGGCGGTCGACTACTGGAACCGCTGGCCCGAGGACCATGCTCTGGTCGAAGACTTGGGTTTCGGCGTCTTCCGCCTGGGGATCGAATGGGCTCGGATCGAACCCGCTCAGGGTCGCTTCGATGAGGTGGCGTTGGCGCATTATGTCGAGATGATCGCGGACCTCTCACGCCGGGGGGTGAAGGTGTGTCTCACGCTGAACCATTGGGTGGTGCCTCAGTGGTTCGCCGACAACGGCGACTGGCTGGCGAAGGATGCCGTTGCTCATTGGGAGCGTTTCATCCGGTTCGTTGTTCCGTCCCTGGCGCCATATGTGGATCTGTGGATCACCCTCAATGAGCCCAGTGTCCCGTATTTGGTGGGCAATCTGATCGGGTACCACCCGCCCATGAGGCGTAGTCCCCGGAGCGCTCATCGAGTATTCGTCACCCTGCTTCGGGCACATACGGTTGCCTATCACGCCATCCACGAGCTGGTCCCTGAAGCCCCAGACGGTGGTCCAACTCAAGTCGGCGTCGCCACGGCGTACCAGTTCATTGAGCCCTACCACACGAGCGGTCCGGCGTGTTCGCTGGAGGGGGCGCTATGCCGGTTGGTCCGCTATTGCTCCTTCGGGGCTTGGGATAGGGCGTTGCAGACCGGACGGTACCGGAGCCTTACCGGCAGGGTCTGCACCATCGACGGGCTGGCGGGTAGCTACGACTTTGTGGGCGTGAACTACTACACCAGAGTGTCGGTGAGTTTGGCCCCGTCGACGCTTGCCAACGTCAAGTCGGGTGAGTTCGCCGCGCCGCCGGGCGTGCCCGTCACCGAGATGGGTTGGCAGGTGTACCCCCAAGGATTCCGGGCGATACTGAACCACGTCGCTGCCACGTTCGATGCGCCGATCTACGTCACCGAGAACGGTTGCTGCGACTCTGGCGACGCTGACCGGCGCAGCTATATCGTCAGGCATCTCGCAGCGATGCACGCCGCGATCGGAGACGGTGCCGATGTGCGCGGCTACATGCATTGGAGCTTCACCGACAATTTCGAATGGCGCGAGGGGTTTGCGAAGCGTTTTGGCATGGTCCGGGTGGACCACGACGACCCCGGTCTCATTCGCCGACCTCGGGACAGCGCCGCGATGCTGAGCGACATCGCTGCTGCCAATGCGATCACCAGCGAGATCGCATCTCGCTACGCTCCGGGCGTGTCTACCAGCAGCGATACCACTGAATGAACACGGCCATTCACCAAGCGCACGGTCCTGACATGTAGATTGCGGCCTCGACGGAGCCTGGCAGTTCACCCATCGGACGGCTCCACACGACGAGCCTGCCCATACCTCGTCTGATTTGCTCGGGAGATTCCATGACAGCGCCCCTTCGCCGCCTTCTCACGGTGGCCCTGTTCGCATGCCTACTGTCGTTGCCGCTTACGACTTCGGCCGGTGCCGCTGCGCGTCCCTGGTTCATCGCCACCGGAGATTCATGGTCGGGCTGGACGGCGACCACCATGGGCGCAGTGACACAGCGGTACGTCCCCATCAACCTGGATTCCATCACCGGTAGCTCGGCGCACAGCTGGGCATCAAGTGACATCCGTGGTCTTGGACTCCTCACGTTGACGGTGCGCGTGGCTCCGGCGAATTCCGTCGTGTATCTGTCGCTGGGCGGACATGACATACGCGACGGCCGTTCCGCTGATCAGATCCGGGCCGATCTCTCCAAAGTGGTGGATCGAGTCCTCGGCATTCGCGACGATGTCCGTATCGTCTTTGCTGGCTACGACATTTTGAATTTCGACAAGTCGTTCCTTTGCCGAGCCTGGCTGAACAGCAGCGTCGGCAGCACCGACCCGGTCGTTGCTAACACGTTGTTCATGACGATCGGCCAGATCCAAGCAGATATCGCAGCAGCTCGTGATCGAGTGCTGTATCTGAACTTGTGGGGCATGTCACAGGGCCAGACCGGCAACCCTGACCTCACCAGGTGGGCACCGAAGTCGAACGTGTCGAGCCTGTTCACCGACTGCGATCACGTCTCGGTCGAGATGTTCGCGCAGCGGGCACGAGCGATCGCCGGTGCGCTCTAGCTCTGTCCTGCTCCACGTCGGTGTGCGGATCGGCGGTCCGGTCATGTCCCAGGGGGATCGACCCGCTCTCACATCAGAGGCGGCGTCGGTACCTCGATGAGATGTGGGCCATCTACTTGGTAAGCCTCGTCGAGAGCGGCGCAGAGCTCCTCAGCGGATTCGACCCGCCGACCGGGAACACCCAGTCCCTCGGCGAGTGCAACAAAGTCGAGGTTGGGTCCGGAAAGATCGAGCATTTCTTGAGCCCGCGGCCCTGCCTCACCTGCGCCGACCTTGGCTAATTCCATGTTCAGGACGGCGTAGGACGAGTTGTTCATGATGAGCGTGGTGACATTGGTACCCTCACGAGCTTGACTCCATAACGCCTGCAGCGTGTACATCGCTGATCCGTCAGCCTCGATGTTGAGAACAGGCCGACCGGGACTTGCCAGGCTCGCGCCGAGCGCTGCAGGGATGCCGAAGCCGATAGCGCCACCGGTCAGGGTGAGCCAATCATGACGCGGCGTTGCGGCGGTGGCGCCTGAAATCCAGATGCCTGAAGTGTTGCCCTCGTCGACGACGATGACGTCTTCGGGCATGGTCGCTGCTATCGACGCTCCGATCGCTTCACCGGTTAAGGCGCCCGTAGGACGGTCGGGCACCGTCAACGGCGTCAGAGTGGCGCCTGACTCGTCGACCCCGAGCAGGCCCGCGAGGGTCTGGAGCGTACCGAGGGTGTGTTCTCCGGGTTCGAGCAGCGCGGTGATGTCTGCGCCGTCGGGTATGAGCGATCCGTCGCGCCCGGGGTAGCCAAAGAATGCTGCGGGCGCCGACGTATCGACCAAGATGATGTGCTGGGCTCCGGCGAGCTGCATCTCGGCAAACTCAGCGAGGTACACAAGCCGTTCGAGCGGAACCTCGCCAGCGCCCCGTTGAAGTCGACTCGGGAAGGTCTCACCGAGCAGCTTCGCTCCTGTCGCGTTAGTGATCGCGGATGCGAGTTTGAGCGATTGCGAACGGCATGCCGCACCGCCTACCAGCAGGACGCATGGTTCCCCCGAGCGGAGCAGTGCGGCGGCCTCTTCGATGCGGTCAGGCCGCCCAGGTCGTTGCTGTTTCCTCAGTTCGGGAAGCCTGGCGGGGTCGCCAGCATCGAGCCAGCACACATCGGCGGGCAGGATCATGGTGGCGACCTGACCCCCGTTATCCAGCGAAGCCTGTATCGCGGATACACCGTCTTCGGCGAGCGTCCGGGGGTCCGTTGATGTGCGGATCCAACCTGAGACGTTGCTGGCTACCGCACGGATGTCGCTTTGGAGAGGTGCATCGAAACGAGCGTGGGTCAGCGCGTGATCTCCGACGACGTTCACCACGGGCGTCCGCGCCCGTCGGGCGTTGTGCAGGTTGGCGAGTCCGTTGCCGAGTCCTGGACCGAGGTGCAACAACACCCCTGCGGGTCTATCCGCCATACGTCCGTATCCGTCCGCGGCGCCGGTGGCGGCTCCTTCGAAAAAGGCACAAAACGCTGCGCATTCGAGGAACGTCGTCGAGTGCCGCAACAAAATGCATCTCTGACGTGCCGGGATTCATGAAGCAGGTGTCGAGGTCGTGATCGACCAGTGCGTGAATGAGTGACTGTGCTCCGTTCATGGTCTTACCTCATCAATCGTTGATATCAGTCGGCCAGGTCAAAGATGACGCCCGGGTTAAGGATCGAGTCGGGGTCGAAAACCTTCTTGATCGAACGCATGAGATCGATTTTGACCGGGTCCTCCAGAGCCATGAAATAGGGCTTTTTCTCCACACCGATACCGTGTTCTGCCGAGATCGCGCCCCCGAGCCGTACCCCCGTTGCGAGGATGTCCATCATCAGGACATGGAGCTTTTCGGGGTCGGGTTGAAACACCGACAGGTGGACGTTGCCGTCGCCAGCGTGGCCAGCACCGGCGACCAGGGCCTGGCTTTGCGCCGCGAGCTGGGCGACTGCTTCGACGTAGTCGCCCATGGACGCTCGGGGCACGACCACGTCGACGATGTCGTTGGCCCCATGTGCCTTTGCCGTCCAAAACGCCTTCTCCCTCGCGTCGATAAGCTCTCGTCCCTGTGCGACCGGCAGCATGTACACGTCGAGGGCGCCAGCATTGGAGAGGACCTCGGCGACTTGAGCGGCGTCATCGCCAATTCGGTCGTCATCATTACCCTCGAGAACGACGACGAGATAGGCGAGTGCCTGTTCTTTGATGTCGTCGGGGATGCCCAGATCCATCCCAGCGCCTTGGGTGGTCGCTGCCATCCCCATCATGTCGAGGTACTCGAGCATCAACGGCCCAACCCCGCACATCACCACCTTAGGAACCGCCTGGCTCACGGACGTGAGGGTGAGGAACGGGGCGAGGATGACGGCATGTGAACGAGGGCGTGGAACGAGTTTCAACACGATCTTCGTCACCAGTGCAAGGGTGCCCTCACTCCCGACGATCAGTTGGGTGAGGTCATATCCGGACGTCGCCTTGACGAATTTGCCGCCGGTCTGGATGACGTCGCCAGACGCCAAAACGCATTCGAGTCCCAACACCTGGTGGCGTGTCACACCATATTTGACGGCTCGCATACCACCGGCGTTGGTGTTGACGTTGCCTCCGAGGGATGCGCTCGATTCGCCGGGTGAAATCGGGTAAATCAGTCCAGCTTCTTTGGTCGCTTCGTCGAGCTCGGCAAGTGTGATACCGGGTTCTACGACGGCGACACCGTTGTCTGGATCGATTTCGAGCACACGGTTCATGCGGTCGAACGCGATGATCAGTGCCCCGTCACGTGCGGCCGCAGCACCCGAAAGCCCGGTTCCGGAACCCCGCGCCGTGATCGGCAGTCCAAACTCGGTTGCGATATTGACCACGGCAACGACATCGTCGGTGGTTGCTGGGCGTACCACGGCCAGCGGGTGACCCGGAACCAAACCCAACGCTTCGTCGTGGGTGTCGTCGACATTGATGTCGGCGCCCGAGCTCACGTTTGCAGCTCCGACCGCTTCGCTGAGCCGCAGCATCGCCGCTTGTGTCGATGTCATGTCTCGTCCCTCTCTCGCTACAGCGCCCTCTGATGCAGCGGGTGAGGTGATGTTAGGTCGCTGCCGCCAACGATGAGACCGGTGCCGGTCAAAACAGCGGACGAGCTGTCATCGTGACAACCTTCGATGCCGTTTCACCGGAGCCGATGTACCGGTCTTGTGCGCGGCGTCTGTGACCTGTGCGCTAGCGGGGTAGAGCGGGTTGGGCGTCGTCGAACAGGGTGCGCGCCTCGGCCATGAGTCCTTCGCTTTGTTCCGCACCGCGGATGTCGTTGAGCTCGCGACGGATGTCAGACGCGGCCTTGAGGCGTTGTTCCGCGAGTTCGAGGCGCAGACGAGCACCGAGCCGGTCGGTGGTCATACGAGCCTTAGCGCTACGCACGTGCAAAGCGCCCAATGCATGGAGTGTGGTCGCAGCATCGCGCGTATCGTCGATGCTCTCGCGGAGAGCAAGCGCTTCGGCGAAGTACCCCTCCGAAGTGTCTTCGGCGTCGCGATTGAGATGCAGAACACCCAAGGTGTGGAGGGTGTCCGCGGTCCGCTCCGGGTCATCGAGCTCGCGGCGTATGCGCAGAGCTTCTTCCAGGTTTCGTTCGGCATCGGTCAACTGGCCAACGCGCAGGTACAGGTCGCCGAGCGCGTGATAGGTCGCGGCCATGTCCGCCGATCTGCCCAGAGTTTTCGAGATGCTGAGCGCCTCGGTGAGATAGGACTGCGCGTCGGTCGGCTTACCCCGCCGCAGACTCAACACGCCGAGGGAATGCAACGCGTCCGCTGTGGCCTCGGCGTCGCCCAGTTCGCGGGCCATCTCGAGCGCACGTTCCAGGTCCTTGCCAGCGACCTCCAAACGGCCGCCCCGAAGGGCACTTTCGCCCTTCTCAAAGAGGACGACCCGCAACGCCGTCAGAGTTTGAACGATCGGCCCCTTATCGCCGATCGAGCGACGGATCTCCAGAGCGGCTTCAAACTGTTGTTGAGCACCGTCTCGGTCGCCGCGGCTCACGGCGGCGACGCCGAGGGCATGACGGGCCGAGGCCATCGTCGCGTGAACGCCAGCCGATTTGGCGAGCTCATTGGCTTCGTTGAGGTGCGGCTCAGCGTTATCGAGATCGTCATCGGCAAGCTCGATCAGGCCGACTTCGAGCAGTGCCTGCGCGCTGGGACCCGGACGGTTTTCATCGCGGAACAGCTGTGCGGCTTGGCGGTATTCAACTCTGGCAGCACCATCATCGCCAGCTTGTTTGGCGATCGCTCCGGCCGCTGCATGCATATTGGCCTGTTGGGTCTTATCTCCAAGCACCTCGGCAATGGCGATTCCCTCTGCCGTGGCAGTAGCCGCCTCACCGAGTTCGAGACTTGCAGCGAGCCGGCTCGCACGATGCTGACGGAGGTCGATCTGTGCGAGCCGGGTCGCTCGCAACCCGACCTCGTCATCGAGCGAAATGCGGAGCTGTTCGGCGCGATCGAACGCGATCTGAGCAGCGATATCGTCGCCCAATCGCATCTGGAGCGAGCCGAGTTCGTGCAGGCTTTGGGCCATGCGCTCCTCGTCGCGGATCTCACCGGAAATGTCCGCGAGGCGTTCAAGGTTCGAGATTGCCTCGTTCAGATCGCCCGCGTCGAGCGCTCGGTTGTATCGCTCCTGATATACCTGCGCCATGGCGGTCTGGGTTTCGATGCGCGGCACTTGGTCATCGAAGTTGCGGCGAATCTCAAACGCGTCGGTGAGCATCCGTTCCGCATCGTCGAGATCGCCCTTCGCGAGCGAGATCTCGGCGAGGCGCTGCATCGCCTGCGAGGCACTTGCTTGGTCGCCAGCGGTGCTCCACAGGCTGAGCGATTCCCGAAGCAGCGCTTCGGCTTCGTCGACGTCGCCGCGTTGGTCATAGAGGAGCGCCAGTTTGTAGCCATCGAGGGCGATCGCACTGTTGTCACCGCGGAGGCGTTCAAACGCCAGCGCTCGAGCTCGTTGTTCGATCCCTCCGTCGAGCACCCCTGGCTCGGCCGGCGTTGCGAGAAGGATCGTCGCACGCCGGCGTGCGAGCGTTGCGGCCATCGCTCGAGCGTGGTCGAGGCGTTCGGCATCCCCGCGCGATTCGGTCAGTTCGAGAGCTTCGGCGATGAGCGGTTCGACGGCGTCGAGTTGGTCGAGGGCCAGACGCGTATCGGCGAGTTCGATCAGCGCCAGCATGGTTCGTTGTGGATCGGCGACGCCCCGCGCGTATTCGAGAGCTTTGCGGCTTGAATCGATCGCTGCCTGGTCGCCTTCGGTGTTGCGGCGCTTGGCCGCACGCGTCATGAGGGCGTCAACGATCTGTGAACCGACCCGGGTCTGCAGTTCGGTGTCGTCGAGTCGTTGCGCCATTCGGTGAGCTGCTTCAAGCGCGCCGATGCCCTCATCGGTGTCGCCGAAGCGAACGAGGTGTTCGCCGCGTTCGGCAATTGCTAACGCTTCAAGGTCCGAACCCCGTGCGACGCGCCGTGCGACTCGTGCGGCATCAGCGAAGTAGGCGTCTGCCTGTTCGCGCTCGCCTGAGCGCGACGCCACGATGCCCAGCAGGCGCAGCGTTTCGCTGCCACCCTCCTCGTCGCCGACTTGTTCGCGCAGCGTGAGTGCCTGTTCGAGGTGGGTGCGTGCTGCGACGGAGTCACCGTTGTGCAGAGCAACAGCGCCGAGCAAATGGTGCAGGGGTGCTCGCTGAGCGGCGTTGAGGTGGTCGGCACCCTCCAGCGCATCGGCGGCTAATGCCGCTGCATCGTTCTGTGCTCCTTGAGCCCAGCGGACGAGCGCGAGTTCAAACGTTGCCTCGGCCCGATCCGATAATTCTTGTTCGGTGGACGGCTGCCCTGTTGTCGACGTCGACATCAGATCCAGCGCCGTCCGCAACGAAATTTCGGCGTCGTCGAGTCGTTCCTGCCGTCGTGCGATCTGTCCGAGCACCAGGTTGCTGATCGCGGCGTGATAGGTAGCGTCCGCGGATATCGCCATCTCCAAAGCGTTCGCGGCATTGTCGTGAGCTTCTTCTACGAGCCCATCGACAGGTTGGAGATCGAACATCCGGACCGTGAGGCGAGCGATCGTCGCCAGTGATCCTGCTTCGATGTCAGCGCGCTGCGCAGCACCAGCGTGCCAACGAGCACCGTTCGCGATCTCGAGCGCTCGCTCGTAGTTCGCGCTGGCCGCTGTTTCGAGGCTCGCCCGTTCGAGGGCGATGGACGCCGCGACGTGTCGCTGAGCGTCGCTTTGTTGCCCGACCTGGGCGAGGTAGAAGCCCGTTTCGATCGGTGCGATCAAGCTCTGAGCTCTGAGGGCCGCGTCGCCTTCGATCGCCTCGGCCGTGGCTGGCTCGGCGATCGTGCGGGCGAGTCGGGCTCGGTCGTGCGTTTCGGACAGGCCCGTTGCGGTCGCATCGGGTTTCCAGGCGTTCAACAGGGTGTGAAGAAGGTCGCGCCCTTGGTCTTGAGAGACGCCAGAGCGAAGCGTTGCGGCCAGAGCGTCAGATGCGATGCGGACATCGGCGTTGCCTTGGTGGGCGTCCTTGCCGTTGGTCACTACGGGCTCGGCAAAGGGGTGCCCGTCACCCGCAACCCGCGTCATCGCCTCGGCGGAGACACCGAAAGCCTCGGTAAAGACGTCCGGCTTCCACGGTGCACCCATGATGGCCGCTGCGGCTGCGAGCTGACCGTCGACGTCGGGAAGTAGTTCGGGACTGTGAAGATCGCCGATCGCTGTCGAGGCGGAGACCACCCAACGGCCGTCCGCTTTGGCGGTCGTCAGCCAGTGTCGAGAGATCCACGTTTCCCAGATCGATGCGGTCGCGCGGCTTTCACGCCCACCGGCGATAACCAACCGGTCCAAGACATCTCGGGCGATGGAGCCGGTCCAGCGCCGGATGTCTTCATTCGAAAGTGCGGCGACCGCCCACCACTCCGCTTTGCCGTCGAGCACCAAACGCGATGCCACATCTGCTTCGGGCGGAAATCCCTGCTGTGAAGCATTGGCGCTCGGGGCACCGTCGATACCGATAAAGACAAGGATCGGGTGCCGTTCGAGTGCGTCGGATGCGAGGGTGGGGGCGAGAATGTGCCACCAGTTGCCGAAGGAACGGTCGGCGCGATCGATAGCGAGGACGACCGGTCCTTCGCCAGCGGCCGCGAGCAGCAGTACCCGAATGAGGGAGAGCACATCTTGTGGCTGGCCCGCGGTGATCAAGGATCGAGCCAGGGCTTGACTCGATGAGTTCAAATCGATCAGAGCGGTGAGCAGCGATGTGAACGGGTCGAGCCCCTCGTCGATCAGCGAGGTGAGTTGACGCATCAGCGTGTGCGCTTCCGATGACGGCGACCCGTCACCGATGAAAACGCCGTCGGACACCGTGCCGCTGATGGTCGGCAGATCGTCTCGCCCTCGATATTTCGCGCCGATTGATTCGATCAGCGCCCGGCGCTGCACATGGTTGTCCGAAGCGACGAACACGAAGCGTCCAAGCCCCGTCGACCATGCTCGCTCGACGAGGTCGGAGACCGCTTCAGAAAGTTCGACGTTAAGCGGGAATCGATCTCTCGACGAACGCGTCTCATAGCGCTTTCCTGCGGACACTGCCGTCTGGGTCGGCGACATGGGCGACTCGGTACTGTCGTGGTCGCGTTGAGTAGCGGTGTCGGGTGATGTCGCACTTGCCGCCACATCCTCAGAGATCGGGGTTGCTCGATCTCTGACGGATTCCTGGTGGCCGCCTGGCGTCGCGTCTGAGTGCGATGCGTCGTCTTCGGTTTGTGCTGTCGGACCTGACCCTGTGTCACCGCCGGACGAGGAGGGGCCCGCTAGCTCGTTCGAGTCGGCGGCCGGTTCGGGCGTCGCTGTCGATGGTGGCTCATCGTGGTGCCCCAAGTCGGTTGACAGATCCGCAGGTGGCGCCGATCTCGCGTCGGTGTCAGCCTCCGCTGTGACCTCGGCATCCACCCACCAGTCATCATGTGATTCTGGCGCTTCATCGTCGTCTTCGAGGCCCGCCAGCACTGCGACCAGTTCGGCCTCTGTCAATTCTTCGACGTCGTCGAGCATGTCAAAGAGGCTGTCCGATTCAACGCTCTGCGGGGCTGGAGCGGGGGGTGGATCGGGGGGTGGATCGGATTGAGTCCCAAGAGCAACTTCATCGATGTCTCGCTCTTCGTCAACGTCGTCTTCTGCGAGGTCTCCGTACCCGTCGAATGAGCGCTCTTGAGGGTCGGCGAGGATGTCTGGGAAGTCCGAGCCCTCGGGTTCGGTCTGGCGCGACCGGTTGGATCGACCGCGCCTCCAGAGTGAGCGCCGCTGTTTGCCTTCACCGACCGCCTTGCCGATTTCGTCGTCGAAGCGATCGGAACGGTCTTCGAACGGGTCGGAACTCAGGTCGATCAATGCGGTCTTCTCGCCGTTGGAGCGGAATTGGTCTTCGAAGTCGTCGTCGAAATCGGTATCGTCTTGTGAGCCCAGGGGGGACGATGCCGGATCGAAGTCCCGCGCATCGTTGTCGAATAGCTCATCAAAATCGAGATCGTCGGCCATGGAGTTGCTCGTTCCCGTACTACGTGGCCCTGCTGGGCCGTAAGGTGCCGTTCCAATCGAGAGCCGTGCCGCCCCGAGGGGAAGAGTTGGGGCGTAATCGTAGGCGCATCCCCGCTTCAGCCCAGGGTCGACACCGGCGGGGAAGTGTGACGACTATATGGTGTATCGGTGATTTCAGCGATCTTGGCCCAGGTCACCTCGGACGGAGAGACCGCGGGGGAGGCAGCGACCGACGCGGTGACGGGTTGGATTACCAAACCCGCTCTCGTGCTCGCTGTGCTACTTGGTGCTGTCCTCGTGAGCTGGATCGGCACCAGAGTCATACGTTCGATCGTCCGATACCTGGTGAACCGCGCCATCCGGATCGGTAACGGCCCATGGCGCACGCGCACCCCTCGGCTCCTGAACGAAACCCTCGAGCAGGCCGAATCTCGCCGATCATCGCGGATCGAGGCGACATCGAGGGCGCTTGGGCACATTTACAGCATCGTGGTGTTCATCGTCGCTGGTGGTGTGGTGCTGCAAGTGTTGGAGATGAACGCCAGTGTGATCTTGTCGAGTGCTGGCTTTTTGGGCGCAATGCTGGCCTTCGGGGCTCAGAACATCATCCGTGAATATGTCGTGGGACTCCAGATCTTGTTGGAAGATCGATACGGCGCGGGCGATTTCATCACCGTCGTGCTGAGCCAAGGCGACCCGCTCGAAGGTCAGGTCGAACGGGTTGGTCTCTTCACGACCGATCTGCGAGCTGCCGACACATCGCGGGCGTCATTTGGGCACTCCATGATCGTCTCGATCGTCAATCATTCACAGCTGGCGGTGATCGAAGCGGTCGAAGTGGAACTACCCGCCGATGTCGAATCCGAACCGATCCGCGAGGTGCTCAACGATCTGGCAGGGCGGCAAGACCTGACCAGGGTCCTCGGCGTGGAACGGGTCCAAGTCGTCGGCGACGATGACATCGTCAAGGCACACGTTCGGTTCAGAACCACCCGTCCGCTCGGCGCCCGCGAGCGAGTGCGTCTCAAGGCCGAAGCATCTCAGGCGATCAACCACCTCGTCGCCAAGGACGATGATCAAACGCTGCCAGCGGTCTTTCGCTTCGACGTCGACCCGCTCGATGAGAAATAGCCCTGGTTTGAGGTGAGAGGCGCTAGCGTCCGTCGGCTGGAGCGGCAGGCGCAGCGTTGTCGCCGCTCAGACGTCGTCCACCGAATTGGGTCTGATACAGATCGGCGTAGACGCCGGCCATGTCGAGCACGTCTTCGTGGGTGCCTCGTTCAACGATCTGCCCGTCGACGACGACCAGAATCTGATCGGCATTGACGATCGTCGACAGTCGGTGCGCGATGACCAGACTGGTGCGCTGGTCAAGCGCCGCTTCGAACGCGTCTTGTATGGCCGCCTCGGACTCTGAGTCGAGGTGCGATGTCGCCTCGTCGAGGATCACGATTGCCGGGTCCTTCAGGAAAACTCGGGCAATCGCCAACCGTTGTTTTTCGCCCCCCGACATGCGGTAGCCGCGTTCTCCAACGACGGTGTCAAAGCCGTTGGGTAGTGAACGAATCAGGTCGAGTATGCGCGCCTTGCGGCATGCTTCGACGATCTCTTCGGTTGTCGCCTCTGGTTTGGCGTAGAGCAGGTTGTTCGTAATCGTGTCATGGAACAAGTGCGGGTCTTGGGTGACCACCCCGACGTTGTTTCTGAGCAGTTCAAGCGACAGGGTGCGGACATCGTGCCCGTCGACCAGCACCTCTCCCTCGATCGTGTCATAGATCCGCGGAAGCAGATTGGTGAGCGTCGATTTTCCTGCGCCCGATGGGCCGACCAAGGCGACCGTTTCGCCCGCCGCTGCGGTAAAGGACACATGACGCAGCGCCCAGTCCTCGACGAGGGATTCGGGCTCGTGAACGTCGCTGACCGAAGCGATCGTTGCGTCCTGAGCCTTGGGATAGCGAAAACTCACGTCTCGAAACTCGATAGCCCCGTCGATGTGGTCGATCGCCGCTGGCTGAGCGGGTTCATCGATCGGGTTCGGGATATCGAGCATTTCGAACACGCGATCGAAGCTGACGAGTGCGGTCATGACTTCAACTCGAGCGTTGGTGATTTCGCTGAGCGGTCGATAGACCTGCGTGACCAGTGCGGCAAAGGTCACGACGTCACCGGGTTGCAGTGTCCCTTGGATCGCGAATCTGCCGCCGAACCAGTACGTCAACGCGGTCCCAAGCGCGGTGATCAACGTCATCGCTGCGAACAAGATGCGCATGTACATCGCCGTCTCGACGCCGACCTGAGCGACTTGTTCGGCTTTGCCAGCGAACTCATCGCGTTCGGTGTCGTGGCTGCCGAACAGCTTGACCAACAAAGCGCCGGACACGTTGAAGCGTTCGGTCATCATGGTGTTGAGCGTCGCGTTCAGTTCCATCCCACGACGGGTTGTTCCGGCGAGGTGCTGGCCAACCCGCCGGGCCAAAATCACAAACAGTGGCAACACGGCCAGCGTGATGAGTGTGAGCCGCCAATCGAGCAAGAGCATCGCTGGGACGGTGACGACGATGGAAAAGAAGTTCGAAGCAACCGTCGACAAGGTCGATGTCACCGCACGTTGGGCGCCGATGACGTCGTTGTTGAGGCGCGACACCAACGCCCCGGTCTGGGAACGGGTGAAGAAGGCCAGGGGCAGACGTTGAATGTGGTCGAACACGGTGACGCGCAGATCGAAGATGAGACCTTCGCCGATGCGAGCCGAGTAAAAGCGCTGCACGAGGCTCGCGATCATCGACGCGACCGTCACGACAATCGCGAGCAGCGCGAGTCTGGTGACGACACCTTGGTCGCCTTTTTGAATCCCATCGTCGATGAGGTGTCCAAAGAGGAAAGGCGGGATGACCGCCAACAACGACCCGATGACGACCGCGATCAAGAAGCGGATGATCTGGGCCTTGTACGGCATGGTGAATGCCAAGACGCGCCGTACCATGGCCCGATCGACCGATTGACCTTTGACTTCCTTCGGGTCTTGACGCCACGCGTGTGACGGAGGTGAAAAGCTCACAAAACCTTCCCGATTCTGGGTGTGCTGGGGCCGGGTGTGTTGGGGCCGGGTGTGCTGGGGCTGAGTGTTAGCGGGCGTGGGCGCGTGTCCGCCGAAACGTGTGCCCTGTTCAACCCGTTCAACCTGTTCGAGCTAGGGCGTCGAGGATCAGCGCATTGACATCATCGGGCTGTTCCAGATGCAGGAAGTGTCCAGCCCGATCGAGAATCCGCACGTCGACACCCCGTGGAAAGAGACCTCCTAGGGCACCCTCATCAACCGATTCCACACCCATACATCCATCATCGACGCCATGGAGGTATAACGCCGGCACGTCGATGGCGCCGAGGGCGCCCGCATCTGCCGCGGGGTTTGAGCCAGCGACGGTGGGGTTGAACATCGCTCGGTAGTACCCGAGGACCGCTGTGAGGTTGTCGGCGGGGGCCATCGACTCTTTGAGCGACCGAACGAAGCCTGTCTCCGGAGTGAAACCCGGTGACCAGTCCGCCCAGAGGGTGTCGATCAGTGCCATGTCGTTCGCCGCAACGACAAACTCAGCGGTCGGCTGCTGAAAGAAGAACATGTACCAGGACCGTTTGAGCTGCGCCGGGTCCATCATCGCCATCATCATGGTCGCCATATGCGGGACGGCCATGGTGGTCAGATGGGTGAGGCGTTCCGGCTTCCAACCGGCGACCGCGTACCCGACCAGTGCACCCCAGTCGTGTCCAACCAGTGCAACCGGCGCGTCGGGGGAGACGGCGTCGATCAACGCCATGACGTGGGATGCCAGCGCTCCGAGTGAGAAGTCACCGTCTTCGGGGACAGCTGTGGGGTGATAGCCGGGCATCCACGGTGCGATCGCCCGAAACCCAGCCTTGCTGAGGTCGGCCATGAGGGGCACAAAGGTCAAGGCATGGTCGGGAAAACCGTGAAGCGCGACGACGACCGGGCCGTCGAGCGGTCCCGCTGCGAGCGCTTCGAAACTCAGGTTCGGGGTGGCTATCGTCACCCGTTCGAATTCGTCACCGAGTGCCTGTGTCATCGTTTGATCGTAACCCTCCGCCCGAACGTCGAGCTGCCCTAACCCGTGCTCGACACTCCGCATTCCCATCTCGTCCACAGCACTACAGTGCATGATCAGCTGTGTCCGGCCACAGCCTGCGCGCGGCGCATGAGGCGTCGTAGCCCTCGCGATCAAGGAGACGCCCATGCCGCCGTTCCTGATGGTTGTGGGGTGTCAACGATCGGGAACCACCCTGCTCAAAGCCATGCTGGATGCTCATCCAGGCGTTGCGGTCCCGGGCGAGTCGCATTTCATCGCCCCGATGTCGCGCATCGCGCGGCGCTATCAGCGTTTCGGTGGTTTCAATGAAGCGGTGTTCCACACCGACCTGGGACGCTTCGGTCGGCTCGGTACGTGGGATATCCCCGACGGGGCGTTGGCGGAATGGACGGCGGGCGCAGATTCGTTGCCGGACGCGATACGACGCATCTACGCCGGGTACGCATCGGTTCACGAAGCGACCAGGTATGTCGATAAGACGCCCAATTATGTTCGTTCCATCTCGCGGATCGCAGCGTTGTTGCCTGAGACCCGATTCGTTCACATCATCAGAGATCCCCGCAACGTTGCGCTCTCACTCGTCTCACGTGCCGGTTGGGGGCCGGTGTCGGTGGGCGAGGCGACGCGCTACTGGGCCAAACGGGTGCGCTCAGGAATCGCGCAAGGTTCCACGCTTCCACCGAGTCGGTATATGCAGCTTCGTTACGAGGATTTGATCGCCGACCCCGAAGGGGAGCTTCGCCAGATCTGCGGGTTTGGGGGCATCAGCTTTAATCCGGTGATGTTGAGCTTCGAGACGCGAGCCGACAGGTTGCTCTCCGAGGTGGCTTCTCCCGAGGACCATCAGAACATCCGCCGACCGGTGACGGCCGACCTTCGTGATTTTCGCCATGAGATGACTGAGCCCGATCAGATCTTGGTCGAGCAAGTGTTAGGCCCTGACCTCGACGCTTTGGGGTATGAGCGCATGTATACAAAGGTCGGTGAGTCGTCGAGCAGGCGCAGCTCCTACGCGATCCTGCTGGAGTCGTTGCCGCGTCGGGCGGTGGCACTGCCGCGTCACGTTGCCTTTGCCCGAAACATCGCGAGGAGTCGCACGGTGGCGGGGTGCTGAAGCCTGAGCGGAGGTCGACGGCCGATAGCGAACCGGCACCGGCGCTCGCCCGCATCGTTCTTATCTTGTTGTGGCTGACGCTCGCCATGACGGTGGCGATACAGCTCTGGGCGGTTCGCCGCGGCTTCGACATCACCGATGAAGGTCTGTATCTGCTGGAGTTGTCCAAACCTCACGCCAACATCCCGGGTGTGACCCAGTTTGAACTGGTAGCCACTTTGGGTTCCGGCGGAAGGCACCTGGGGATCGTGGGCTGGAGATTGCTGGGACTCGTGATGACCATCGCGAGCTGTGGCCTTCTCGGGCTGGCGCTGAGCCACCATGTTCGTACGCCGAGTGTGGCTACTTCTGAGCGCCATGTCTGGATCGCCGATTGGAAGGTGACCGTTCCGTTCTCGATCCTCACCGGAACGCTCGCTTACGGCGTCGCTCGTCCGACGGTTTCCTACATCAACATGAACGCGTCCCTGGTCGCTCTCGAGATCGCGTTGTTGCTCTGGGCCATCGGTCCCCGGCGCGCGCGTCGAGCTCCAGCGGGCAAGCGCCCCGGTGCTCAGGAAACTACGGGTCCTCAGGAAACTACGGGTGCTCAGGAAACCAACGGTCCGCTCTCTCGCGTCCGTCGCTCCGTCGGCCACCAGGGTGCGTTGGTGGCACCAGTGCTCACCGGCATTCTGCTGGGGTTTCATTTGTTCGTGAGGTGGCCAACGGCAGTCCTCATGACGGGTGTGCTGGCCGTTGCCCATCTGTACTTTGTGAAGCCGTGGCGACGTGGCCTCGTCAACGTCAGCGTCTTGATGATGGCAGCGGCGGCGACCATCGTGCTGACGGCACAGGACTTTGTCGGGCGGTGGTTCTCCCTCGATGCGATGCTCTCATCAGCTCGTACCGCATCGGACTCAACCGCACATAACCCGGGTGGTCTCATGAGCGACTATCTGGCGGACATCAAACGATTTGCAGGCCTCGGGTTCGGCTGGGTCGGACTCGCTGTCGGCGTTGTCGGCTTGGTGTTCTTGATTCAATCCCGGGTGTCTCGTAGGGCTGCACGGTTGCTATTGGGCCTGGTCGGTGCCGTCGGCGTGGTCTCCATCTTGTGGCGCGGCCATGGGTCGGCGCAGGGCTACATGGAGCGGGTCGACTGGGTTGTTGGGTTGATTCTCGGCGCAGCGACGGTCATCGCGTTAGCACGCCGACAGGCCAGCACCCACGCCGATGCCGGTGCGGGTGGCGATGCCCATGGCGATACCCGCGTCGATGTCACACGTGCGGTGGCGCTGGCGTGGTTGTCGGTAGCGGCCGTCGGCGCGTCGGTCGTCGGTTCGCTGAGCCCGATATTGGGCAGAACCTCCCACGCTGCGGCACCAATTGCGGTCGCTCTGACGCTTGCGCTCGCTGTGCTAATCGAGTCGGGTTTCCTCCGCAACAGCGGTGCAGCTCTCGTCATCGTCGCATTCTGCGGTGCAGGTGGCGCCTATGCCACCTACGGAACCGTTTTTGACCCGTACCGGGTACCTACCGACCTGCTCCAGCAAACCCATTCGGTTCAAGGCGTTGGACCGCTCAACGGAATTCGAGTCGATCAGGCGAGCGCGGAGATGTTCCAGGAGTTGGCTGATTTGGTCGCTGACACGACGACGTTGAGCCCCGACGACCCGATCCTCGCGCTCTCTCAAGCCCCGGGACTGGTCTACGCGCTCGACGGGACTGCCCCAGGAACGGCGTGGATCCCCGCTCCGGTCGAGGGCAAACAACGGCGGACTTGTGAGACGTTCCGAGCTCATCCCGATCAGGTTCGACAGACGAAACTCGTACTCCAGGTGTTGCCGATTGGTTTAGAGATGCGAGATTGCCTCCCACATATTTGGCCAGACTTTCCGAACAACTTGGTCGAGATAGGACGCGTACAAAATGCGTATTCCCGGGTCGTCGTGGACCGTGCCATCATTGCGTACGCGCTCGCTGAAGCGGTGCGAAACGACAGCCGATGACGAGAGCGCTTCATGACGGAAACGATTCCACTCAGTGAGCCTTCGCTAGAAGGTAATGAGCTTGCCTATCTCGACGACGCCATTGGCCAGCGGCACTTGTCGGCCCTTGGTGAGTACTCCAGGAAATGCAGCGAGCTGCTCGGCGCCGCACATGGAGCTGCCGACGTCGTGATGACGACGTCGTGTACCGACGCACTTGAGTTGTCCGCACTCCTCCTTGGCATTGAACCTGGCGATGTCGTGGTCGTCCCCAGCTTTACGTACGTGTCAACGGCGCTGGCGTTTGCTCGCCAGGGGGCGACGATTCGCTTTTGCGATATCGAGCCGGTCACGTTCGGCATGGACCCCAACCATCTCGAAGCGTTGTTGGACGGGAGCGTTCGAGCGGTCGTTCCCGTGCACTACGCCGGCGTGGGATGTGACATCGAGGACATTCTCAACGCGACTCAAGGACTCCCACATCTCGATGTGGTTGAAGACAACGCGCACGGCCTCTTTGGCAGCTATCGAGGAGAACCGCTCGGTTCGTTCGGACGCTTTTCGACCCTCAGTTTCCATGAGACCAAGAACTTTGTGTGCGGCGAGGGTGGAGCGCTGGTCGTCAACCGACCGGGCGATGTTGAACGAGCGCGAATCCTCAACGACAAGGGCACCAATCGAGGCGCGTTTTTGCGGGGTCAGGTGGATCGGCACACCTGGGTCGACACGGGGTCGAGCTTCGGTTTGAGTGACATGCTCGCGGCCTTTCTCTACGGTCAGCTCGAACGCCGCAGCGAAATCTTGGCGAAACGCAAGGTCGTCTTCGAGCGCTATCAGGTCATGTTGGAGGGGGGTCAACGCGACGGCGGCTACAGCCTTCCGGTCGTTCCAGAAGATCGTCGGTCGGCCTACCACATGTATTACGTGATCCTGCCGGACCGAGCGACAAGAGATGCGGTGATCGACGGAATGCGTGTTCGAGGCGTTGCCTCAGCCTTTCACTACGTGCCGCTGCATAGTTCGCCATATGGCTTGGAGGTGAGCGACGGTGATGGTGAGTGTCCGGTCACCGACGATGTCGCCGGTCGGCTGCTGAGGCTGCCGTTTTACAACAATCTGTCCGAATCACAAGCAGATCGCGTGGTCGAAGCATTTCTCGCAGCGCTGGCCGCATGCTGAACGAAGCGGACCTCGCTGGGGCGTGTGTCAGCGCTGATCAGCAGACCCTGCTCATGAACCCTCAGCCCATGCGGTGGGGAGTTCGATGCACTCGGCAAGCGCTGCGTTCCAGGGCGCAAAGTAGTGAGCGAGCCGCTCGAGGAGACACGGAGATAGCTCGGGCGATGAGCTGGTCGAGGCGTTCATAGGGTCGTCGGGAATCGTCCACCGGAATCGGTTGTCGATGTCGAGCTGGTCAAAGAGTCGCCTCGCTGTATGGGTTGACGCGGCGATCTCTTCGGTGAAGAAAAGGTGGACGCTGCGGTGGCCGAACGCGTTCACCCACGGTTGTAACGCCTCGACATAGCGGCTTCGTCCCAAATAGTCGTGTGGGTGCGCGGAAATCCCAAGGTCCCTTGCGCCCAGTCGGGTATCAGGGTCGAGGGCGACCTCCGCTGGTCGGGTTTCTAAGCCGTTATCGACGGAAAACCTGAAGTTGGAGATGGCGCGCGCGACCGGCTCTCGCAGGATGGCGACGACCGTCGCTGAGGGGTGCTGAGTCGCCATCCGGGTTGCCGCGGCGGGGTTTGACATATAGCTGGTTGTCTTCTCCGCCCAGACCGTGCTCGGTTGAAACCGCGCAAACCATCGAGCGTCATATTCGTCGTGGTCGATGGGATCACCCAGATAGGCCTTGGGCTCAGGTCGCCAAGGTTTGATGAAGTCGATCTGGGGATGCTGGTCGAGGAGGGAAGCCAACAAGGTGGATGCAGATCGTTGTGCGCCGATCAAGAACAAGTGTCGGTGGTTCATCGATGTGGTGGCTCACAGCCATCGTCTGTTGCGTGGGTGGGATGATCGTGGGTCGACGCTTCGGTACCCACGTGCTTAGAAACGTAGTACGGCTCGTTCGAGAGCTGGTTCAAAGCTCGCACGACATACTCGCCAATCATTGCCAACATTGCGATGATGATGCCCGAGAAGAACGAGATCATGACCGCGAGCGATGCCCACCCTTCGACTTGGTTGCCGCGGACCAACGCTTTGGCGATGATCGCGATGCTGAGGGCAAAGGCGAACGCTGCGACCGTCATACCCCACAGCGACACGAGTCGGAGCGGGTAGGAAGAGTACGAGAACGTGATTCGGGCGACCAGTTTCAGCATGCGACCGATCGAATAGTTCGACGAACCAATCTCTCGACGGTGATGGTCGACATCGACGTTGGCGCGATCCTGGCTGTAGAGAAGCGCTTGGCCCGTGATGTAGGGGAATGCTGTTCGTGCCGAGCAGATTCGGTCCACGACATCGCGATTGAGTATCCGAAAGTTGCTGACGATCAGGTCGTCGGGCTGACCGAAGATTCTGCGGTTGATGACGCCGATGAGTCGGCTACCGACCCGCCGGTAACGACCGTGCTGCTTGTGTCGGAACTTCCCAAAGACGACGTCGTGTCCTTGGAGCGCAGCGTTGACCAGCGTGGGGATCTCCGACGGAGGGTTTTGCATATCGTCGTCCATCGTGACGACAAAGTCGCCGCGCGAGGCTCTGAGCCCGCACAGGTTGGCGGCGTGCTGGCCGTAGTTCTTGAGCAGTCGATACGACTGCACATGCCGATGAGCGGTAGCGGCCTGCTCAATCACATCCCAACTGCGATCGGCACTTCCGTCATCGACCAGGATGATTTCGTAGCGCCACGGATGGCTTTCGAACACGTCGATGACGTTGCGAATCGTCGTGGCGACAATGCCTTCACTGTTGAAGACGGGAATGACGACGCTGACCAGAAGACCGGCCGGATCGTGCTGCACAGGTTGCGCTGAGCCGCCGGGTACAGGCGTGTCACCCGCCATTTTTCCCCCTTTCGTCGCTGCGAATTTACCGGTACCATCGGTGGTTTCGACAGTCAGATGAGCTTCGGAGCTGGTATGGAGGTCACCTTCTACGGCGTGCGTGGGTCGACCCCGTGCTCGTGGCGAGACGCGATGCGCTATGGATGCAACTCGTCGTGCGTTGTGTTGCGAGTGCCGGACGCGCCCCCGATCTTGCTCGATTTGGGAACCGGCGCACGGGTCTATGGTGACGACTTCGGGTCGGCGCCGTTCATCGGCACCGCCCTGGTCACACATCTTCATTGGGACCATGTGCAAGGGCTGCCGTTCTTCCGTCCGGTCGACCGACCAGGGGCCGAAATCGATGTGTTCGGTCCTCGGCACCCCGAAGGTCAGCTCGGAACTGTGTGGGAAGGCTTCATGAAGCCCCCCTATTTTCCGATCCGCCCGTCCGAACTACGAGGCGACATTCGCTTTCACGATGTTGATCCCGGCACCTTTGCGATCCCGGGCGCGCGAGTGACGGCCCAAACCGTTCGGCACCCAAACCCCACCCTTGGATATCGAGTGGAAGCGGCGGGTGTTGTGGTCGCCTTCATCCCCGATCACGGTCCGGGCGACGATCCTGAGGAGTTTGTTCCCGCCGAGGTGCTCGAGCTTGTCGACGGTGCCGACCTGCTCATCCACGACGCCCAGTTCACCGTCGGCGAACAACGCGAGCGCAGTCATTGGGGTCATTGCTCTCATCGCTATGCGGTCGAGGTGGCTCGACAGGGTGGCGTCAAGCGTTTGGCGCTCTTCCACCATGACCCGCACCACGACGACGAGCAGATCGATTCGATGGCGCACGAAGCTCATGACATGGCCACGGCGCTCAACATCGAGGTGTTCGCGGCCGCCGAACTGATGCGCGTCTATTTAGAACCCGATGCAGCGACGCCAGCCGCGTCGAGCACGACGACCTCCCGAGGCGTGCTTTCTGCGACAGAGCCTGCGGACCCAGCCGTGCCAGCGCAAGACGAGGCCCTGGCCGGGCCACTGGCATATTCGGCGACATCCTGACCGGATACCATCCGATCGATTTCGTCGCTGAGCATCGTCACGCCGGCGAGGACGAGACCTGGGTGGCCCACCTCCTCACGCGTTCCACACTGGACTTGGGAGCGGCCTGACGTATGTCACAATGCGGGACATTCGATGGTCGGCGATCTCGATGATCAGCCGCCCGCTAGGCCACTACCGGACCGGATCGCCGCGTGCGGCACAACACTGAGGAGAAGCAGTGGACACCTTTGACAGCAAAGACCTGCGTCAAGCCTTCGGTACGTTCGCAACGGGCGTAACCTTCGTCACCGCAGCACACGAAGATACGCCCGTGGGGATGGTGGTGAATTCGTTCTCTTCGGTGTCCCTCGAGCCGCCGATGGCACTGTTCTGTGCCGCCAAATCGTCCGAGACCTGGACAGCGATCCAGGCCGCGGGCCATTTCGCGGTCAACGTTCTGCCCCTCGACATGCAGCCTGCAGCGGCTCAATTCGTCGGCCCCTCAAACCAGCGTTTTGAGGGCGTGGCGTGGCATACCGAAGCGACGGGTGCGCCGATCCTCGATGAGGCGATGTCGTATATCGACTGCGAGATCACCCACGAATACGACGGCGGTGATCACGTGATCGTCGTCGGAACCGTCCGGGCGCTCGGCCTCATGCGAGCGGATGAGACGCCGCTGTGCTACTTCCGCGGCGCCTACGCTCAGATCGCCCAGTAGCGCACCGACGGCGGCGGGAATGGCGCAGACGTTCGTGGTGGCTGCACGCGTCGCGGTGGTTGCGGTCCTCGTCGTCGCGGCGCTGAGTAAGTTGCTCACCCCTCCGAAACGGTCAGACCCGACGATTCTCGGGTTATCGCCGCGGGTCTCGACGGGGGTTCTAGTGATGTGTGAGCTCTCGGTGGCAGCGCTCTTGCTGATCGTTCCGTCGGTTGGGTCCGCGACAGCGATCCTGCTGTTTGTAGCGATGACCATGTGGCTCTTTACACATCTCGGTTCCGCCAGCGGTGGTTGTCGGTGTTTTGGGGAGCTATCCGGAGCCGGTATTGGGTGGCCCCAAATTGCCAGAAACGCCGTTCTCATCGGTCTCGCGATCGTTGCTGGGGCCGATGGGAAAGATGCCAATGGGACCTTGGCGGTGCTTGTCGGGCTCCCGTTGGGAGCGCTCATGGTGCTGAGCGACCAGCTGATCCCAACCGGTCGACCGAGGTAACCCCACCGATTCGTGATTCGCGACCGAGCGCTCCATTGGTGGAAGTCGGCGGGCGTCGGCCATCATCTTGGTGTGGCTGATATCGCACCTTCAGAACTGATCGATGGCGTCTACATCGTTACTCCGCAGATTTTCGGAGATGAACGAGGCCAGTTCGTCGAGACATACCGCAAAGAGTGGATCCCCGGGGCGGTGGAGATGATCCAGGCCAACCGGGCCGATCGCAGCGAAGGCTGCCTGGTCGGTTTGCACTACCACCGATTTCAGGCCGACTACTGGTATGTACCTTTTGGGCGGGCGCTGGTGTTGCTCCACGACCTGCGCGAGGGGGACCGACCGACGGTGCTACCCAGATGTTGGAGGTCTCGGGTACTGACCATCGATGCGTGTATATCCCGCCCGGTGTCGCTCACGGGTTTTACGCCCTCAGCGACATGACGATCACCTATTTGGTCGACGGCTACTACAACCCCGAGGATGAACTCGGCGTTCTCTGGAACGACCCCGAGTTGGGTCTTGATGTTCCGAACGCGTCGCCGATTTTGAGTGAGCGAGACAAAACCAATCCACTTCGTCGTGATATCCCTGCAGAGCTGCGTCCGAACTGGAACAAGGTGCGCGGAGGCGGCTCCTAACGCCATTCTGCCGCCCGGGCTCGTCCGACCAGTTTGGTGAGCCCAGCAGATGATTGTGGTCAGACGCCCGCTTGGAAGATGGCGACGGTCAACGTGACCGCTGTGCCCGGTGGGACCTGTGTTCCAGCGGCAGGGCTTTGAGCAATCACCTGATGGTTTAGGGCCATGTTGCCGTTTGGGTTGTTCTGGATGACGACTTGGAAGCCCATGGCTTCGAGCGCTGGTCGAGCGATGACATCGATCGCTCCGACGACATTTGGTATCGCAACCGTCCCGGGGTTCGGCGCCGGTGTGGACGGCGGCGCGGGCGGAGCCGTCGTCGTCGGGGTTGGCGCTGGCGCTGGTGGTGTCACCGAGGGCGGCGCCGTGGTGGGTGCGGTATTTGCCGGGTCCGGTGGCGCTGGCGTCGGAACGGGGGGCGCGGCCGGCACGGTAGTCGCGTTCGGGTCGACCAACACCGGCGGAAGGGTTGGAGGCACCAGATACGTGCGCGGCGCGATCGGAGCGAGCTTGGGATCGACCTGAACGTTCTTTGCCGGTCCTCGGGACACGAACACCTGGATACGGGACCCGTCGGGTGCGGTATGTCCCGGTGTCCGTGACAGCGAAAAGATCGTTCCTGGCGGTGCGGTTGGATTGGGTAGCAACACCTTTTGGGGATCAAAGCCCGCTCGCTTGAGCATCTCCTCGCCCTGGCCGTACTGACGGTTGATGACGCTGGGGATTCGAACCGGTGCCGGGCCTATGGACAATTGGAGCTCGAGGGTCTGATCCTTCAGCAGAGGCTCGCCCTCTTTGGGCACGGTCGCTGCCACCAAGCCGGCCGGGGTCTTTGTCGAATACATCTTGACGACGTCGGTATCGATCCCGAGCTCGGAGACGAACCGCACCGATGACGCTCGGTCCGCGCCGATGAGTCCATCGGGGACCAGGCGTTCTGCTGGCCCCGAACTGACCACCAGGGTGACGGTCTCGCCACGGGCGACCCGCGCGCCGACCTCTGGATCCTGTTCGGTGATCTTTCCCGCCGGAACCACGGCGTGTGGTCGTCGTTCAACGTCGAGGTTGACGCCCATTGCGTCCAGGGTCTCTGCCGCCGCTGACTCGTCATCTCCGACCAAATCGGGGAGGGGAGCGGTCCGATCGACGGAGTTGCGCGCGACGTCTTCCGACGCCGCATTCGCGAAGTAGAGAACCAGAGCGATCGCGGCGGCCAAAGCGAAGATGCCGAGCGTGACCATCCTGACCGAGCCGCCACCGAGTTCGCGCACACCGTTGGCGACGGTAGCCGTTTCGAAAAGTTGTGTCTCCCAGTGCGGTTCGCCATCCTCGCCTGGCGACGTTCCGGTTTGGTGGTCGAAAGCGCCTTCTGCGGCAAGGTCCTCGACGAGGATGTCGTCGTGGCTGAGATCTGAGTCGGTGCCGGTCGATCCCGACTCGGGATTCGTGCTCGCGTGTCCCGTACCGTCCTTTGTGGAGTGGCCTGGCGCGTTGCCCTCGGCGAGGGATGCCATCGGGCGGGTTGCGTCACCATCGTTTCGCGAGGAAGCGTCCGACGCTGGCCCATGTGCTGTGGTCGCATCGGAACCAGCGGTTTGGCTACGAGGTGGCGTGTTGTGAACCTGGCGTTCCATTGTCGTTTGACGATCTGTTTACCGGCATGAACATATTCGAGACAAACGATGCAATAGACGCTCGCGAGACGGGGTCGGTCGCGCGAACGGTGGGAGTCATTTGTACTGTGACACCGAGGAGCGAGACCTCAGCGCCCGGATTCTATGTCGCTGATTCCTGAATTCCGATGGCTAACGCAACAAGAAACGAGTATTTGTCAGACCGTTGGTGCGTGACCACTCTCAGTGGCTGCGCCCTCGTGCTACTTCGGCCAGCCTTCGTGCGGTTCGGGTGTGCGAGGCGGTAGTCAAGAGGCTGGCGAGCGCGCGCCCGCATCGGTGACCGATGCCAGCCAGCGGTGGCGACGGGATCAACCCGGCGTGTGTCGGTCGACGCAATGCAGTGCTGGCTGGGTGAACCACCTCGAACGAGGTGATAGCACCGAGATAAATCATGCGTTCCCTATCGGTTCGCCCGCTGGTCGTAGGCACACAGCGACGGGGAGCGCAGATAGGGTGTGCCCGTGATTACGACCCCTCTTTCGTCCCGTACAGCGGGCGCTGCCGCCGCCATGAGCGCCGGGGTGGCCAGCGCCGGTGTCAGGCGTTTTCTCACCGCCGGCGTGACCGTAGCGTTGCTGGCGACATCTGGATGCGCAAGCGGGTCGGACAGTGAGGCCGTGAACTCGGCAACGTCATCGCCGATCGCCGGGGGAGCGCCCATACAGGACGCATCCACCATCGTCATCGACCTCGGGTCCACGACCACCTCGGTGTCAGCCTCTACCTCGGAGACCGAGACATCGGATGTGCCCAGCCCGACGGAGCGGACAGGTTCGAGTGCTGCGGCGGCACCTTCGCCGACCGGGCGACAGGCTTCGTCAACCACCCGCGGCGGTTCCGCTGGCAACACCGCGGCTTCGACCCAGCCTGCCCCCAACGTCCCCCAGCCAACTGCAGGCGGGACCCAGCCGTCCCGCCCCGTGACGACCGCACCGTCGTCAACGATGCCCGCTGCGACCGAACCGCCGAACCAGGTGACCGAGCCGGAACCAGAACCGGAACCAGAACCCGAGCCGGAGCCGGAACCCGAGCCGAGTGGTCCGTTCCGGTATGTCGCTTTCGGTGATTCGTACTCCGCTGGATCGGGTTCGGGTCCGGACGATCTGAGTGCGGCGTGTTATCGCAGCTCAAATTCCTATCCGTCTCGCGTCGCTGCGGCGCTCTCGGGTCAGGGCTATGACGTCGACTTCGTCCACAACGGATGCGCTGGCTATCGCACCGGCGATGTCGCCGGGAACCTGAGCCTTCTCGGTGCGGATACCGACCTCGTCACGGTGACGATTGGGGCAAACGATGTGACCTCGATCGGAGTCGGCGGGCAGATGGCAACCTGCATCGCGCTCTCCTGCAGCCTTGAGCCGTTACGAACTCAGATCGGCGGCGTGCAGCCAAAGGTCGCGGCGCTGTTCAATCAGATCCGTGCCGCAGCGCCGAATGCCACGATCCTGGCGGTTAGCTACCCGCTGATCACCGATGGCGCGGTTGCACCTTGCAACCAGGCCCCGGGTTTCAGCTCAGGCGAATTCGGCATTGTCCGTGCCTGGTTCGCCGAGGCCAACGCCACGATGGCGGGCGCGGCGAATGCTGCGGGCATCGGCTATGTCGATGTCGGGTGGACCGTGGGAGGCCACGAGGTGTGTACAGGTGACCCGTGGATCCTCGGGCTGGTCAAGCAGCTGGGTTTCTCGGGACATCCGACCGCGGCGGGGCATGCTCAGATCGCCGGGGCTGTTGTCGGAAGCTTGTGACCTGATCGGCCTCGGCCAACCGGCGGAGCGCCGCTGTCTCAGCGATCGCATGGTGCCAGGCGGAGTGGCCGTTCGACAGGGTGCTGCCCATCCGGGCGGCGCTGGGCTAGGTGTCGCTCGTCGAATGGGTCACGAGTCCAACCCCTCGGGGTGTCTAGCGGCTCGTATCGGTGTTCGTCGCTGCCGTCGTCGTCGTTGTCGTGGCCGCCGGATTGATCGGGGTGATGATGATCAAGCCATCGTCCGTCGTCGTTGTCGTGGAAGCCGTGTCCGACACGGTGGTTGTGGGGCTGAACGCGTTCAGATCGACCGGCCAGCGCAACATGATGTGGTCGCGAACGACGGTGGCGAATTGTTCACCACCATCAAAGGTCAGGTGAATACCGTCGGAGCGGCGCACGGCCTGTTCGACACCCGACGCATTGGTGCGGTCTGACACGAACTTGCCGTCGGGTGTGAAGAACGCCCAGCCATCTAAATAGGTCATATCCGGATCGCCAGCGGCAACTTGTTGTGCAATCTCGTTGACCACTTCGATGTTTTCGGTGTAGCTGTCCCGGCGTTCCGCTGGTTGACCAACCCAGTAGAAGTGACGTCCTTGCGCGCGCGTGCCGTCGACGAGCATCTGGATGCGTGCGGCGTATCCAGCGCGCCATTCCGGTGTGTTCCACTGGGCTGGTTGGCCGTTGACCAGGATTGGTTGTTTGTCGTTGATGCCAGCGGTGAACACGATGGCTTCGCTCTGCAACGAGTTGATCTGGAAGGTCAAATAGGACACCCAGTCAAAGACGTCTGGACGGGTAAGACCGGTGGAATGGCGCGAGTCGACGGTGACATTCATCCACGGGGGCATGTTGGTGCGGTCGAGTCCGATCCCCATCTCGTAGGCAAGGGAGTCGCCCCCAACCCACACTCGGAGCGGATCTCCGGGATAGATCGTGCGGTTCGACGGCAACGTCGTGGTGGTGGGGTTCACCGTGGTCGAGGTGGTGTCGGCAAGCGCTTCGTCGGGCACGTGACTAGCGATATCGCCTTGGTCGATCGTGAGGTCGCCGTCGGCTCGGAACGCCCGGTTGGGATCGTTTTCTCGGTTGAGGAGGTCGTCGATCCAGATCCTGGGCTGTGTCAGCTTCATCGCGTCGGAGACGTCGAGGAGTGGGTCGGCGACGGCGGTCGCGTAGTCATGTCGCCATCCGTACGGCTGGCGGTTGGCAGTGTCTGCAATCGACTGAGCGTTGAGAAGGGCCGCGAGGATGAGGCCGATCAGTGTCACCAGGATCGTTCGCCGTGCGGTGCCGACGCCGAATGCGGCGTCGGTCTGCTCATCGGTCGCTGGCGTGTGTTCGAGCCGAGGGTTGAGGTCGGCCTGGGGGACCTGCACTTTGTCTGTCGGGGTGTGAGCTTGTGGGATTTCGCCCGGCGGTGCTTGACCCGGCGGGATCTGGGGGGCCGGCGAGTCGAGTGTGCCAGGGGGTGCGACGTCCGCAGCGGTTGACTGAAGCGATGCCGTGTCGGCGGCGTTGCGCGCAACCGACGGCGCCGTGCTGCCACCCCAGATCAGCGGCGTCGGAGGCGCTGTATGAGGTGTGTTTTCAACGCCAGGTTCCGAGGCCGGTTCCGCGCCTGTGCGAAGCGTGAAGGCTTCGGGTGCGACACCATGCGGTGAGGATTGCTCGGCCGTCGATGCAGGAGGTGGTCCCGGAGTCGTTTCTGGTCCCGGCGTGGCTGGTCCCGGCGTGGCTGGTCCCGGCGTGGCTGGTCCCGGCGTGGCTGGTCCCGGCGTGGCTGGTCCCGGCGTGGCTGGTCCCGGCGTGGCTGGTCCCGGCGTGGCTGGTCCCGGCGTGGCTGGTCCGGCGTGGCTGCGTGGCTGCGGCGCCTCTTCCGAGGTTGGGGTTGACGGTTGAACACCCACGTCCGACGACGTCGGGGAATCCGGTATCGGGGTCGTAGCCGCGGACGCTTGACCGTCGCTGATCTCCAGGACCCGGGGTGATTGGGCCTTGTCATCGGTCTGGACGTTGCGGCGCTTCCACAACGAGCCGCGCCGTTTCCATGGGCTTGGTACCGCTTCGAATTCGATTGGTTTGCGTTCTCCGGCAGGTGGGGCCGGCGCCGCTGGCGGCTGCGGAACAGCCGGGCCACCCTGAGGGATCTTGTCAGTCTCAGCGGAGCCCGGTGATGGCGTGACGCTGGGTTGTGAGACGACACCTGGTGCGGGCGGAGTCGGACGGTCGAAGGCGTCTTCTTCGAAGACGTCATCGGGCGCGTCGGGTCCGCCGATCTGGGGATGTGGGCGATTGAGGTCGTCTGGATGCTGTGGGCCCGACATCAGAACTGGAAGTAGATAAACGGTGCGACACCCTCGGGACCCAGGGAATCGATGACGAGTAGGACGGTTGCGACGACGACGATCTGGAGCACGGCAGGCGATGCGGTGAACCAGCGGGATGCCCGGGCGCCGAGGCCGCTACGCACGAGCTGAACGGTGAGGGCGCCCCCGATCGCAACCGGGAACCAAGGGTCGGACAAGACGGTTCCGTGCGCGGCCGTCGCGATCCTGCCGATGATCTGGCCAGCGGTGGTAAAGGAGTCCGCCCGGAAGAAGATCCAGGCAAAACACACGATGTGAAACACCACGAACCACCGCAAACCGTCGATAATGCCCCGCTTGGTTGCTGAGCCGATCTGAGCAAATTCCTCAGCGACGGCACCGCGCTCGGGCTGCGCTCCAAGCGGGTCGGCCCGGTTCGCCCGCCAACGGGAGATCCGGTCAGCCCCATAGCGTTCGATCGCCAATCCGCCGCCATGGATCGCTCCCCAGACGACGAAAGTCCACGCAGCACCGTGCCAGAGACCGCCGAGAAGCATCGTGATCATGAGGTTGATGTAGGTGCGGCGCTCACCCTTTCGATTGCCGCCGAGGGGAATGTAGAGGTAGTCACGGAGCCAGGTCGACAGTGAAATGTGCCAGCGGCGCCAAAAGTCTTGGAGAGACAACGCCCGGTATGGGGCGTTGAAGTTGTCCGGGAACTCATAGCCCAGCAACAACGCGCAGCCGATCGCAATGTCGGAGTAGCCCGAAAAGTCGGCATAGATCTGCACCGCGTATGCGTAGACCGCGAGCAGCACCGTCCAACCCGAATAGCTGTCGGGCAGCGCGAAAACGTCGTCGACCAGGTGGGTAGCGAGGTAGTTGGCGATGACGACCTTTTTGAACAGTCCGCCCGCTATCAGCAGAAACCCGCGCCCTATCTCGATTTTTCGTGGGTCGGGGCTTTTGGCGAGCTGAGGCAGAAAGTCCTTCGCTCGCACGATCGGACCAGCGACGAGCTGAGGGAAGAACGACAGGTAGAGGGCGAAATCGAGGAGGCCGGCGGGTGGGATGTCTCGTCGGGAAACATCGATCACATAGCTCAGCGCCTGGAAGGTGAAGAACGAGATCCCGACCGGCAACACCAGCTGGCTGTAGTTGATGGTCGCGTCCCAGCCGAGCGAATGGAACAGTTCGTTGGCTGATTCGACGAAGAACCCGTAGTACTTGAACACCCCGAGGAGCGCCAGGTTGACGGTGACCGCGGTGATGACCAGGGTCTTCTTGAGTCTGAAGCGAAAGCGCTCTTCGGCGAGGTAGGTGCCCTTCGCCAAGACGAAGTTGATCAGCGTCGAGCCACCGAGCAACAGCAGGAAGCGTTCGTCCCACCACCCGTAGAACATGTACGAGGCGGCGAGAAGAAACACCTTGCGGGCGCGGGCATGACCCAACATCGCCCAGCTCACAGCTAGCACGATGGTGAAGAAGACCGCATATGTGATGGTGGGAAACAGCAAGGGGCAGATGCCTCACGAGCTCGGTGTGGCCGAACCGCAACAGGGCGCGTTTGTTTGCGCGCACCCGGCGGTTGCGGGCCCTAAGCGTAGGCCTGGACGGGTCAGGTTTCGGCCATCCTCAGCAGACAAGTCGTTGAGGCGGACGTGACATCATGTCGCTCGTGCTGATCGAAAGGGCCGCGCCCACGTGCCACGTTTGACGACCCTGGTAAACCGAACTCGCCACCGCGCTCGGGATGACGGGCGCTGGGTCGGTCGATGTCGGTCTCGCTCGCCCACCGTCGGAGATTGTCGGCGTGAGCGCTGAGCAGTGGAACGCGCTCAGCATCGCCCGCGGAGCCGGTGAGATGCAGGCGGACTTCGAGACAGCATTTGTGAACGGTCGGGCCTTTCTCGACGCTGCAGACGGTCTTCGCGGGCGCGGAGCGCGTCATCGAATGGAAGGGTGAACACAAGGATCCGGTACCAGCGCCGCTGCCGGTCGATCTTCGCGTCGATCACGTGTACCCGTCAGCTGCAAATACGGTTCTAAGGTTTTGGGAAATCATTCACCGCACGCGCTCATCGATGGGCTCCTCGAAGGAAGCCTGACAAGGCAGCATGCGGCCGAAGCAGGTGACTGGTTCCGCCTTGTCGCACCCGAGGCGTACGCCGATCTGTGGGCGATGATGCGCGAGTTCGCTACCGTCGAGGGGCTGCCGGCCGATCCAGCTGAGATGGATGTCGCACAGCGGAAGGCGGCGAGCAAGATGTTCCCGCGCTCAGAGCTGCCACCGCCCCTGGCCGCCGCGTACACCGAGATGTCGGCGATCGTGAGTCGTCACAGTGCCGCTCGCCTCAACGATCGCCTCGGTCCGCTCAAGGGGCGCCAACGCGAACGGTTTCTGTGGAGACTGTTGCGGATCGGCACCGCTCCGTATTTCATCCTCGGCAGTTCAGGGAAGTCGGCTGCCGCTCACAGCAACCGTCCCGTTCGTTTGCGTATCGGCACGCCCTGGGATGTGCACCAGGTCTCAACGTTTCGTGGTCTTCGTGTCGTGCCAGTCGAAGCCGGCCAGCCTCGCCTCAATCTGGTCGCTGACTACACGATGTCTGACGGCGCATCCTGCCAGCTGGCGCTCCACGTCGAGATTCGGTGGTCACACGGCAAGTTCGGCGGTGCACCTGAAGCAAAGGTCTACCTCGATTCGCCACCGGCGCATGTGCCTGGATACTTCCCACTCGAACCGCCCGATGGGCAGTTTGCATTCTGACGGTTGCCGGTTAAGGGGTCGGGTCGGCCCGTCGATGATCTTGGTCGACGACGTGGAACAATCGGAGACCGATGGACTCGATGGTGTTGGCGCAGACTTCTCAAAATGTGTCGTACTTCGCCGCGCGTTCTTCGCAGGCCTGTTCTCGTTCTTGAGCCCGTGCGTCCTGCCGCTCGTACCGGTATATCTCTCGGTCGTTTCCGGCGTCTCGGTTTCTGAACTCAAACAGGGCGGTCGCGGGTTCCGGCGCGAGGTCGTCCTCAACGCTGCACTGTTCGTGCTCGGATTTTCGGTCGTCTTCGTCATCATGGGGCTGGGAGCGGGTGCGTTTGGCGGCTTCTTCCGGGAAAACCAGTCGACCATCACGAAATGGTCGGGACTCTTCGTCATGACCATGGCCGTGCTCATGGTCTACATGCAGTTCACGTCGTCGGCGGCCGTGCTGCAAGAACGTCGCTTCCACCCCCGATTGGAACGTTTTGGGCCCTTCGCGACCCCGATCGCTGGTGCGGCGTTCGGGTTTGGATGGACGCCCTGTATCGGGCCCACGATGGGGGCCGTACTCTCGATCGCCGCTGGCGGTGATTCGGTCGGCAGAGCGGGCATGTTGTTGTTGGTCTATTCGATGGGGTTGGCGGTGCCGTTCATGGCGACCGCCATAGCCTTCGGCCGGATCTCGCCGTTGCTCGACTGGTTCAAGCGGCACGCCAAGACCATCACCATCGTCTCGGCGATGATGTTGTTTGGATTCGGCTGGCTGCTCTGGACCAACAACGTCACCTGGCTGCAGTCAAAGACCTATGAACTCATCGAGTTTCTTCATCTGCGCGGCGTGATCGACTGGTTCGAATCCTTCGCGTAGGACGCAGTCTCAAACCGTTTTCCAGGGTCGGAGGCGACCTGAGGATCGGCTGGCGTCACGCGGTCGCAGTTTCAATTCGGTATTCGTAGCCCTGTTCAGCCAAGAACCGCTGTCGGTTGCGGGCGAAGCGCACTTCGTCGGTGTCGTCGGCGACGATGGTGTAAAAGCTGGCTTGGCGCCCATCCATCTTCGGCCTGACGATGCGGCCCAAGCGCTGGGCTTCTTCTTGACGACTGCCGTACTGGCCAGAGATCTGGATGGCCACCGATACTTCGGGCAGATCGATCGAGAAGTTGCCGACCTTGGACACGACCAGCACGTCGAGGGAGCCGTCTCGCAACGCTGCGAAATGTTTGTCTCGGGTCGCCTGACCGGTGCTGCCGGTGATGAGCGGGGCATCGAGATGTGCCGCGACGTCTTTGAGCTGTTCGACGAACTGGCCGATGACGAGGACCTGTTCGTCAGGGTGGCGAGCAATGACGTCGTCGATGACGGGTAGCTTCTCGGCGGCGGTCGCTGCGATGCGGTGCCGTTGGCGGGGTTCGGACCGGGCGTAGGTCGGCCGGGTCGCTGCGAGCGGTACGCGGATCTCGGTACATGTGGCCGGTGCGATCCAGCCTTGGTTTTCAAGGCTCGACCACGCCACGTCGAACCGTTTTGGTCCGATCAGGCTAAAGATGTCGCCCTCTCGCCCGTCCTCGCGCACCAGCGTGGCGGTCAGGCCCAGACGGCGGATCGCCTGAATACGGGCCGTTGCTCGAAACACCGGGGCTGGCAGCAGGTGGACCTCGTCATAGACGATGAGCCCCCAACCCTGGGCGTCGAACAACCCCAGGTTTGGATGCCTCACCTCCAGCTCCGCATCTGGTTCGGCATTGCGATCCGACCATGCCAATGAGTGATACGTGACGAAGGTGACGGGGCGGAGTTCTTTGCGCTCGCTCGACCATTCGCCAACGTCGTCGGTGGTGAGCGACGTCTTCGACAGAGCTTCGCGGATCCACTGGCGAACCGACGACACCGTCGTGCAGACGACCAAGGTGGACATTCCCGCACGGCATAGTGCTTCCAGCGCGACGACGGTCTTGCCAGCGCCGCAAGGTAATACGACCACGCCGCTCCCGCCGTCATCGCCACCATCGCGCCACCACGCGTCGACCGCATCATGCTGGTAGGGGCGAAGGCTCACCGTCATTGAAGCGGCGTCCATAGCGGCCGCTTCGTCGAATCCCGCCTCGTCCGCGACCGGCCATCCGGCTTCCAGCGCGGCTTGTTTCAGCGCACCGCGGTCACCGTCTCGTACGTGAATGGAGTGTCGATCGATTCGTGTGCCCAGCAGTTCGCGGATCGGCGGGGTCGCGGACAGTTCGTCCAACAAGGATTCGTCGTCGGACATGAGTCGGAGGTCGCCGTCGATCCGGTCCAGCCATACCCGGCCGTATCGACCCATGAGGTCGCGAATCTCGCCCAGAACCGTTTCAGCCACGTCGTACTTGGCGAAGTCGACCAGTGCATCGCAGACCTCATCGGCGTCGAGACCCGCAACGGCGGCGTTCCACAAAGACAACGGGGTCATCCGATAGGTGTGGATGTGCTCGGGAGCTTTTTCGAGTTCAGCGAAACGGACGAGCAGGTCCCGCGCCGCGTCGGCGCGCGGCGCCGCGACTTCGACGAGCACGGTCATATCGCTCTGGACGATCAGCGGGTTGGAGAAATCAGGCATCGGTGGGTTATCTACCAAGAGAATTGGTGATGGCGGGCACTAAGGCGAGGGGGAATACCGGGGCGAGTCGTTGATCGAAATTGGTCAATGCTTCCGCTTCGTTTTCGAGGAGCTGTGCTCGATCGCCGAACCTCGGGTTGTTATGTCGGTCGGCGATCACTCGCATCTCCTCGGCGCGGGCACGAAGCGCTGCGGCCTGGTCGGTCGCTCCGGTCGGTGCCGGTCGGTCACCGTCAGCGTCGACGATGACGGGCGTGAGACCTCGCCGGTCCAATGCTTTGCGGAGCTTTTGGGCATCCAACGTGGACACCGCAACCGTGTCCGCGACTGCGGTCAGCTGAGCCGACTTGATGGAGAGCGCCGTCATGAGGTCGGCTGGATCTTCACAGATCACCACGCTCGCCGCCGACCGGATAGCGACCCGATCGGCGCGCTTCGCGGCGTCGGCAATCAGATGGCGTACCGAGTCGGTGATGGGGACCGAACTGACGCCAGCCAGAAAAGTGATGATTTCGTCCCCGGTTGTGCCTCGTTGGACAGCACCGGTAATGAGCTGCTCGTCGAGTCGCATCGTCAGCGCTCCCGCGTCGCATTCGACTACGCAGAGTTCGCGGAGTCGGCGTTCGACGTCGGCGTCTAAACCCGGCGGTGCCAGCACTGTGAAATCACCCTGGACGAACACTTCGGTCGGAGCGTCGGCAAACAGGGTGTCGAGGTCGTCGGGGCGCTCAAACGCCACGCGGGCCAGGCTGGTCAACGCGACCGGGCCGTCCGCAGGGACGATGCCAAGCGCCCGGGCCTCACCGAGCGCATCGTCGACGGCCTTGCTGATGCCGATCGGGCTGTAGCGGTGTTCGACCCACTGGGCGAAAGCAGCCTCATCGGCGTACCCATCGGTGCCAGCGAGGTTCGCGAGCTCCCACACCACCAGGTGGCGGTTCGCTTCCAGTTGTTGGTTGACGTGGCTGGCTGGCCGGGACCAGTCCGACACCAGACGGAGCCAGCGTTGTAGCGGGGTGAGTCGACGCCATGCGTTCAGCATGTCTTCGTCGACGGTCCACACGCTTTGTACCTTGCGGTTTCGGCCTCGCCCGGTGGTGCCAACTACCTGATTGACCAGTAGCCCAATCGCGATCGCAGCCCGGGCCAACAAGTCCGCCGCCGGGGAGTGATCCCCAGTTCCTTGGCGAGGGCGTTCGTCGTGGTCTTGGCCAGGCGAGGTTCGTCGTTCTTGAGCGCTGTAGGCGGTGTTGCCTGCCAGATCGACAGAGCTCGGTCGAGGGCGCCGACGATCGGTGGGAGCCTCGCCGGTTCGACCGGTCGAGTCGTCACATCTGGCGTCGGAACAGACGGCCAGTCGATCACCAGGGCACGATCGAGCAGCGGCACGGCTTCGGCCCACAACCACACCTCGTCATCCCACTCCCCGATGCCGACGATGCCCAACGAGGTGAGTTCAAAGAGCGGTGCCAGCTCTTCAAGCGGGCGGGAATATCTGCTTGCGTAGCTCGAGGGAACGACGTTCCTGAGCTGGTAGGTCTGCAGTCCCAAAGCCTCGGCGTCGATCGTGTCGACACCGGCAAGGTCGACGATCTGGTCGAGGAGTTCGGCGGCCGCCGACGAAAGGTTGCTCCGCACCTCAGCGCGGGACACAGGGTCCGCAAAGCGGTTGCGCAGGGCCCGTACACGTTCTGCTTTTCGTGAAGGGACCGTGAGGCCGTGGAGTCGGCACATCTGAGCGAGGGTGTCGGTGGTGATTGCGTGTGCGTCGGCGAGCGAGCGCATCGGGTTGCCGATGTATTGGCCCGCCCACTGTGAGAGCTGTACGGTCCCGTCGGCAGAGGTCTCAATCAAGCCAGCGTCGGACAGGCGTCGCCGCGTTTCGTCGACGTCGTGGGTGGCCGCGGCACTGGTTTGGAACGCGAAGGTCTCTCCGTCGAGCCCGCCATCGAACGCCGAGATGATCGTCATCAGAGTGATCGCAGTCGCTCCGGCCGAGTTGATCGTCAGAGCGAGCCCTTGTGACGTGTGGCCCATGGCGTCGAACGCCGTCTGTGGCGATTTCGGTTTCCCGTGGCCGCCGTACGGCCCAAGGCCGAGAGCCGCCGCAGCTACCAGCGGAGCGGCGGCGATTCGATCATCCCTCTCCATCGGAGACACGGTAGTTCTTCGTCGACTTGCTCCGATCAATCCAGGAGGGCGCCACCACAGCGGCCCGGACTCAGCCAACCCAGGCCAGGAATCGGTCGCGGGGCCAGGTGTTGACGACCAATTCTTTGGGTGCCCAGCCGCGTTGGCTGGTTTCGACGCCGTAGGACATGCGTACGAGGTCAGAGACGTGATGACTGTCGGTGTCGATCACGAGTTTCACGCCCCGGTCGACGGCGCGCCGCACGACGGCCGATTCAGCATCCAGCCGGTCGAGAGCGCCGTTGATCTCCAACGCAACGTCGAAGGTGTAGAGCGCCTCCAAAACGATGTCGATATCCAGTTCGATCCCTGGACGCCGGCCGATGTACCGGCCCGTAAGGTGGCCGATCGCATTCACGGTTGGGTCCGCTATTGCTGCGACCAGACGTTCGGTCTGGTCGCGCTGGCTGAGGTCGAAGTGGGAGTGCACCGATGCCACCGAGTAGTCGAACAGAGCGCGGAAGTCAGCGTCATAGTCGAGCCCGCCGGTTGGGCCGATGTTCAACTCGCATCCGTACAACAGCGTCATGTGCGGGTACTGGGGCTGTAGCGCCCGGATGGCGTCGCAGTGGGCGAGCATCTCCTCGCGGTTTGAACCGTTGATAGCTAGGTCTTCGCCGTGGTCGGTGATGGCGAGGTATTCGTATCCCCGCACGGCGGCGACCTCGACCATCTCGGCCAGTGTTGAGCGCCCGTCACCGGACCGGTCGGTGTGATAGTGCAGGTCACCTCTGATGTCCTCCAGGCTGACCAGGTTGGGTAGCGCACCCCGAGCAGCAGCTTCGACCTCGCCGCTACCCTCCCTCAGCGTCGGGGGAACGAACTCCAGATCGAGCGCTGCGTAGATATCGGCCTCGGTCCGAGACGCCACGGGTGCACCGAACGCCTCTCGTCCACGGGTGCTGTGGCCCGGGTCAGGTTGGCCGGGTTCAGGTTGGCCGGGTTTACTGGATTGCTCGACTGCGTCTGAACCATCTGCCGAGGTGCGCCGCACTTCGCCGCTGGGGTTGTTTGGGTCGAGCTGGTTATCTGAGTCGTCAGCATTACCGCTTCGGTCCTGGTCTTCGGGTCCGCCAGGAGAGTCCCCGTCGCCGGTCGTGAACAGGCCGTATTCGTTCAGCAGAAGGCCGCGGTCGATGGCTCGTTGCCGCAAGGCGATGTTGTGAGCCTTCGAGCCGGTGAAGTACAAGGTGGCCGCACCGAAGGCCTCGGGAGCGACCACCCGCACGTCGACTTGCAAGCCGGTCGTCGTCAGGAACGATGTCTTCGTCGGCCCGCTGACCACGATGTCGGCGACCGCTCGATGGGCTCGAACCGCGGCCATCGCCAACTCGGGGTGGGTCGAAGCCACTGTGATGTCAATGTCGCCGACCGTCTCGACGAAGCGTCGAAGGCTGCCGCACCAGACCGCGTCCTCGACGCCGTCCACCGTCCGCAGCGAGTCGACCAACCCTTGAGCGATCGGGAGAGCTTGGCGATGGGGGTGCGGCGATCTTTGCTGGCCAAGCCGAGTCGTTCGATGGCTTTCGCCATCTTGGCTTCACTGGCTGCGCCCATACCGGGCAGTGTCTGGAGTTGCTCGGCGTCGATGGCAGCTTTCAGCTGCGCGACGTTCTCAACTCCCAGCCGCTGCCGGATCAGCCTGAGCGTTTTCGGACCCATTCCGGGATGCGGCTGAGTTCGACGACCGACGGCGGGAACTCGGCGCGAAGGCCGTCGAGTTTTGCGACGGAGCCTGTGTCGACAAACTCGCGAATCTTGGCAGCCGTGGACTTGCCAACTCCCCTGATGGCGGTCAGTTCGGACGCCGACAGTTGCGTCGGATCACGGCCGTCGCCCTCCAAGCCGTGGCGGGCAGATTCATAGGCTCTCACCCGAAACGACTGCGGGCTGCCCTCGGCCAGTGTCGTCAGTCGCGCCAATTCGTCGAGCATTTCGAGAACGTCTTGCCGACCGATACCTAGCGGACCACACATCTGGCACCTCCCGCACCATGCCGCACGCTTCTGTTGACCCGATGCGGAGGACAAGCTCGGTTCGCGCAACCGATGGTCGGTACAACGATAACGGGCTGCCCGTTGCTATCGGCACTGGAAGACGTCAAGTGCCACCGCCATCGACGCGGCGACTCGGTGGTCCAGATTTCGATCGATTGCTTCGACTAGATAGACATCTCGCATTGAACGCGCACGGGTGACGCTCAGCACCGGATCGCCCGTTTCGGTGTTAACGAAATCGAAGTGGTAGGCGAGCGGCGTATCCAAGAAGCGTCGGGCGAGCGCAACGCCCAAACTGCGTTCTTTGCCCACGGCCTGGGTGGCTCCGTAGCGCAGATGCCACGTCGTGCGGGCCAAGCTCGTCACCCAGTCACGCTGAAACCACCCCATCTGGGCGCCGCGGGAGTCGAGGATGTCGGTGCGGCTCCCATCCCAGGCCTTGCGGGACTTCATCGAGAAGAGCTTGTCCGACATCGATTCGTCCCGAAAGAAGTTGACCTCTTCCTTGATTCTCAGACGCTTCTGGCTCGCGAACGCCATCAACTCCTCAGTGCCGTCGTCGTTGGTTGCCAGGATCTGAAAGCGGTTGACCATCAGGGTGAGCTGTTGTTTCACTGAGAAACGCGAAACGTGGACGGTTCGTTCAGTCGACTGCTCCGGCTCGGCGATGCTCATTGTGGGGCGCTCTTTGCTTCGGCGAATAGGATTAAAAGGTTATGAGAATGTACTAAACGGATCGCGGGGGTTCTGAGATCGGGAGCGGTCTCTCACCTGAGACCGATGAGTTTGCTTGCATTTCTCGCCAACTGCGCCATCTCGTGATCGTCGGGCCGGTCTACCAGTGGACGCCGCGCATGATGTAGTCGAAGGCGACGGCTGACCGGGCTGGTCGTGTGTGACCGGTCGCTTGGGCGCTGTCGCCTTCTACAATCGCTCGGCAATAAGCGTTTCGGTGCAACGCTTCCGTCGCCGTGTTGTCCTCTGGACCGGAGTGGTTTTGTGAACTCGTCGGACATTCTCGGATTCAGTTGGAGCGAATTGCCGGCCGTCGGATCTCGGACGAGTCCCGATCGCGTGCTGTTCCGTTTCACCCGAGCGCTCCCCGAGGTTGTTTGGGATGCCGCGGTCCTGGAGGGAAACACTTTTACCTTTCCGGAGGTACAAACCCTGCTCGACGGGATCACCGTCGGCGGTCACCGGTTGTCAGAACAAGATCAGGTGCTCCGGTTGGCCGATGCTGCCAACCTGCTTCGCTCCTTCATCTCGTCCGACACCTTCACGCTGTCGAAGCCTACGTCTGACGCACTCCATGAGGCCGTGGCTACGAACGAAGCTCTCGAAGCTGGCCACTTTCGTGGGGAAGGCGATGCGGGAGGGCCGGATTCGTCAGTGACCGTCAGGCTGGGCGAGGCCGGGACTTATGTTGCTCCGCCGGCCGGCGTCGGCGGCTCCAATCTGACAAACATCTTCAAAGCCGGTGTTGACCGGATCGGCCTGGTGGCCGAGCCGTATCACCAGGCCCTTGTCTATTTCGCCTTCGCGGCGCTCCAACAGTTCTACTTCGATGGCAACAAGCGGACTGCCCGACTGATGTGCTGTGGTCATCTCATGGCGCACGGGTACGAAGCAATATCCGTGCCAGCGGCCAGGAAGCTTGAGTTCAATCACACCATGGTCGACTTCTACGTCACCCGAAACGCGACGAGTTTGCTTGCCTTTCTCGCCAGCTGCGCTATCTCGTGATCGCTAGGGCGGTTTACCAGTGGACGCCGCGCATGATGTAGGCGAAGGCGACGGCTTCGTCGCTGGGTTTGGTGTCGGTGGCGGTGTCTTCGCCTTTGGCTGCGGCTGAATCGGGGAACAGCTTGTAAGCGGTGTTCATCACCGAGTCGACCAACTTGGGGCTGATCGCGTAGAGGATCTGACCGGTGTTACCCAGGCGTGTGGCGACCCGCTTCGGGCGCTCGATCATGGCTCGGGTGATCATCTCGGCCGCTTCGGAGGGTGAGATAGTCGGGAACGCGTCATAGATCTTGGTGGGCGCAATCATCGGCGTGCGTACAAGCGGCATGTGGACGGTCGTGATGTTGACCTTGTCGTCGACGATCTCACTGGCGATGCAGCGGCTGAACGCGTCGAGCGCGGATTTGGATGCCACATAGGCGCTGAACCGAGGTGTATTGGTCTGCACACCGATCGAGGAGACGTTGATGATGTGGCCGGTGTTGCCTTTCTCGCGCATGACCGGCAGCACTTTGAGGATCAGCCGAACGGCCCCGAAATAGTTCAGCGTCATGGTGCGCTCAAAGTCGTGGAACCGGTCATAGCTGAGCGCGACCGATCGGCGGATCGACCGTCCAGCGTTGTTGACCAGCACGTCGACGCTGCCGAACTGGGCCAACGCTTCGTCGGCCATTCGGTCGATGTCGTCCATATCGGTTAGGTCACATGGCAGCGAGAAGGCCGTGCCGCCGCCCGGATGATCTCATCGGCCAGCTCGTCGAGCTTCGACTTGGTCCGGGCGACAAGCAACACAGTGCCGCCAGCCTTACCGACCTCGAGAGCGCGACCTCTCGCCCGATACCCGATGACGCGCCAGTGATCATCACGGTTTTGCCGCCAACCGCTCCGGCCAGCGAACGGTCTTTGAACAAGTCGGGATCGAGGTGGCGTTCCCAGTAGTCCCACAGTCGCCAGGCGTAGTCCGCCAACGGTGGCACTTCGATGCCTGTGCCTGCCAACGCCCGTTGCGTGTCACGGCTGTCGAACGTCGTTGGATAGTCGATGTACGTCAGGACTTCGTCGGGGATGCCCAGGCTCGACAGCGTGTTCTCGCGCATGTGTCGCACGGGCGGCAGCATCTGGATGGCCTTCTTGACACTGCCCGGCACGAAGCCAGCCATCGCCGGATCGATCCGCATCGAGAACTTCGGCGCGTGCGCGGCGTCGGCGAAGATATTCATGACCTTCCCGACGCTCTGCGCATTCGGATCGGTCAGGTGAAAAGCCTGTCCGTCGAGACCATCCTGACTAGCGAGTTCGTCCATGGCCGCGGCTACGAAGTCGACCGGCACCAGGTTGATGGGTCGTCCCTCGACACCGACGATCGGCACCCACTTGGGGAGCCGGTCACGGATCTTCTGGATCAGTTTGAAGAAGTAGTAGGGGCCGTCGATCTTGTCCATCTCGCCGGTCTTGGAGCTGCCGACGACGATGCCCGGCCGGTAGACGCGCCACGGGATGGTGCAGTCGTTGCGCACGATCGCTTCGCTCTCGTGTTTGGTCCGGAAGTAGGGGTTGTTGTCGAGTCGCTCGGCTTCATCGAACATGTCCTCCCGCCACAGACCTTTGTAGAGCCCGGCGACGGCGATGCTGGACGCCAGGTTGAAGCGCTCCGCTTCGATCGCTTCGGCCAGGCGGACCGCACGCCGAGTGCCCTCGACGTTGGTCTCGAACTGTTCAGATGCGCCAGCGGTGACGTCGTAGATGGCTGCGAGGTGGAAGAAATTGCCGATCTGATCCCGCAATTCTTGGCGCACTTCGTCGCTGACGCCCAGGTATGGCTGGGTGAGGTCGCCGATGACGGGGATGACCTGCCCGTCGAGACCCCACTCTTCGATGCGTTCACCCAGGCGGTCGAGTGAGCCCTCTCTCACCAGCGCGTAGATGGTGTCGGAACGTCGGGCGAGCAGCGGCACGAGGTACCGGCCGATGAATCCGGTAGCGCCGGTAACGAATGCTGGTTTGGTGGCCATGTGGCGATGTGCTCCTAGCTGACGAGGGAGGTTTGTAGCGGTCGAGCGGGGCGGTTGGTGATGCTTAGGGGTTGCCAGCGTGCCGGTGCGGGACGGGGACTGCGTGGATAGTTCCGGCGGCCTTGCCTTCGGCGTCGGCAGGCGTCGGACCGGGGGCGCCGATGATGTACAACGTGTCCCCGTCGGGGCCACCGAGCATGCAAGCAAACGCACCCTGTGGGGTGGCCACCCGGTCGGTGACTTCACCGCCTTCGACGACGCGCAACACTTGACCGCCCAGTGCGTCGGCAAACCAGATGCCCCCATCGTCGTCGAGGGCGCAACCATCGGGGAACGTGCCGTCGACCTTGGCCCATTGCCGTTTGTCGCTGAGGGTCCCGTCAGCGTTGATCGTGAAGGCTTGGTAGCCCGAGCCGAAGGTCTCACCAACGATCAGCGTGCCGCCATCGGGGGTGATGACGCAGCCGTTCGGGAACGCCAGGTCTTTGGCGGCAGTTTCGGCGCTGCCATCTGGTCGCACGAGCACCAGGTCGGCGGGTTGGTAGGCCTCGCCGTGGGCGAAATCGAACCCAAAGTTGCCAACGTATGCGTTGCCGTTCTCGTGGACCACCATGTCGTTGGCCATGAACTTGGTGAGATGGGAGATGTCGGCATGGGTGACGAGCATGCCGTTTTCTTCCCGAACGACGATGCGCGTCTGCATGAAGACGACGAGGAGGCTGCCGTCGGGAGCCATCCAAGCCCGGAAGGCTGGTCGGCAAGATCTTCGAATTCAATGCGTCGGTCGCCGTCGACGCCGATCGAGCAGATGCGGTGTTGGTAGAAGTCTGAGTACCAGAGCCGTCCGTCATGCCAGCGGGGCCCTTCACCGAAGTCGATCCCGTCGGCTACCAAGGTCAGGTCGTCGTGTTCCTGCATGTGTCGGTGCTCCCCGTTTGAGCGGACCACCATCATGACGCCTCTGCGCTCACAGCGCACGAGACGATCTCGACGTTCTGACGTCTGGGCGGTTGTCACCGAGTGATTTGTCTGGCGACAGCTCTCAGTTCTCGGACTGGGAAGTCGGGGAGTGTGCCGGTCGTCTGGATGGGGATGACGCCGGTGGTTCCGGCGAGTTGCCAGGTGATGAGCCAGTTGGCGGTGACCGTGATGGTGTAGTCGCCTGAGTTTGGGTAGTGATGAGTGAGTCGGCCGTCGGGGTAGGCAGCGCCGGGGTCGGTGACGTTGATGGACCGTTCACCATCGCCCCAGTCGACGATGAGTGTGGCGGTTCCGTTTAGGAACAACGGTCCGGCAGGGGAGTTGACCGTTTCGGTCATCGCGAGGGACATTCCGGTTTCGAGGTAGGTGAGCAGTCCAGGGATGCCGTCCGGCTTGTACATGGGGTTGTGGTGTGGCCACGGTCGTCTGGTGTACCCAGTTCCAGGCGGTGGTGGTGACGATGTCGAGCGGTTGGCTCGCAGCGACGGGTTGCGCGGTTGCGCCGACGGTGATCGGGCCGGGTGCGGTCGGGAGCGGCAGGGCGTTCAGGGTATTGAAGTCGTAGAGCTGGCGATTGACCGTATAGTGGCTGTCACCGATGCCTTGGCCCGTCGTGAGGTAGCCGTAGTCGAGGTCGAAGCCGAGGCTGTCGAGGCCTTGCAGCGTCAGACGGTCCGTTGCGGTCATCTGCGGAGCGGAGAACGACTCGGTGTTGCCGCTCGTTGCCTGTCCTGATTCTGACGACGGGAGAGTGTTCTGACTTCGTGAAAATGCAACATTCTTCGACGCAACGGTGACCGTCGTGGTTTGGCCTGCCAACTGTTCCGTAGGTACTCGCGTTGCCTGCTGGACGCTGGTGTTGGAGGACCTGATCATCACCCTGTCGTTTTCGTTCCAGCCCTGGGTTGTTGCCCTTGTCGGGTCTGGAGTTGGGGATGTCGGATCTACCTGGTGCACGAGCGGGTAGGTCCACGCCTGCATATTGTCTGTCGATGCGCCAGCGTTTGTGGGTGGTGTCGCAACCATGAGGCATGAAAAGAACGCTATTTCAAGGAGTCGTTTCATGATGTCGGGTCACCTGCTTCACAGGAATAGTCCCTGAGGTTGGCAATATCGTTCGGTGCGGTTGTGGCAAGACGCCATTTGGTGGGGTTGAGCCAGTTGGCTGTCGCATCTCTGACGACTGCGAACCATTGGTTCTGAGCAGATGATCCGCCAGCGGTACTGAGCGCATAGGTGACGTGGACGAACATGCACGGCAGTTCGCCGGAGAGCATCGTCGTCTGCTCGATGTCTTCAACTCTGACATCGCTAAGAGTTCGCCATTGAGCCTCGCCAGTGGCCAACTCGTCCACCTTTTCGTTGAAGTCACCCACAAAGGTGCCCTCCCCGCTAATGGCGTATATGGCGAAGGTGCTGTTACTCACTCGGAGGTCACTTGGCCCGATGGTCACCGCATTCTTCAGGATGGCCGATTCCAGTGTCAGCAAGTAGGTGAGCACCCGTTTTGCGTACTCGGGGGTGATTCCTTCTGGTGGGATGTCCCACGAAGCCGGGTCGGGGTCGACGAGCGGCTCGTACCGAGTGAGTTCTTCACGGGTGAGGTATTCGGGTTGCCACTGCTCAGGGGTTGCCCCAGCTGGGACGGGGGTCCAGAACTGTCGGGCGGCAGAATCGTCAAAGACGATCGTTGGCGGCGGGGTCCCGGCGTAGATCTGTGCGGTGGTGGTTGCCGTGGATGCCGGACCAGAGGCAGGTTCGGTGGTTGGTGATACCGATGATTCGGTAGGCGGCGTCGTTTGGAGCGTCGCCGTCGGTGTTGCGTCGTGGTCGCCGCTATCACCGCAGCTGGCGATGGAAGTTGCGGCGACGACGCCTATCAGTACTTTGATGCAGTTTCGTTTGATCATGGATCCGACACACTAGAAGTGCATCAGGGGTATTGACGAATACTGGCGAATTTCTCCCGGGCTGGTGCTGTCTATGGGTCGGCCTGGGCGGGCACGCATGGGTGAGCCGGTCGAGCCAGGTGCTGCTTAGCGAGTGTGTACCCAGGCGCCCGGTGACTGCTGCAAGGGTGCGTCGGTGTGCGGATCGCCGATCCGACCGCAGCATTCGCGTGGGTCAGGTTCCCGGGGGGCCTCTAGGTATGACACCTAAGTCAGGTTGCGGCGAAGAAAGTTCAGGACGCGGGTGTAGTCGGCGCCTGACTGGTATTCCGGCGCGTCGTGGTCGCCGTTATAGGTGATGAGGGTTGAGTCGGCGCCAGCGTTGGTCAGCGCTTGTTGCAGGATCTGCGCGTGTTCGAACGGCACCACCGTGTCGTTCAGGCCGTGCTCGATCAGGAACGGCGGCGCGTTGCGCGTGGCGTGCAGATTGGGGCTGGCCCACTGTGCCCGGTCGGGACAAGTGGACGGGGCGCAGCCAAGTAGGCGGGTCTCCATCTGCAGCAACGCGCTCGGGGTGTCCGATGCGCCGTTGGACGTCAAATCGCTTGGGGCAGCACGTGCGATGACCGCTTGCACGGCCCAAGGATCTGACGACGAGGCGGTCGTGCCGAGCAGCGCGGCGATGTGTCCACCGGCCGAGTCGCCCATGACGGCGATGTTGTCGGCGTCGAGCCCGATCATCTCGGCATAGGTGCGCAACCAACTGACGGCGAGTTCCGCGTCGTAGAGCTGAGCGGGGAAGATCTCTTCGGAGGAGAGGCGATATTCGATGGAGGCAACGGCAAATCCGTCCTCGACGAGGCGACGTAGGTGGCCCGTGTCGGGGATCCCGTTGCCACCTGCATACCAGCCTCCGCCGTGGATGTATACGACGACCGGCCAGTCAGAGCCTGTGTCGGGCAGCATCAGATCGAGTTTGAGCTGACCGCCGTCGTATTGACCAAAGACGATGCCCTTGGTTTCGCCAGCCGGGTAGAGAAGATTTGAGTTGCTTTGCCCTGTCGTGCTTCCCGACGTCGATCCGCCTGAGGTCGTCAACCCAGATGTGGTGCCGCCGGTCGACCCTGATGTCGAACCCGATGTGGCACCGCCGGTGGAGCCGGATCCGCTGGTGGCGGTGCCAGAGGTCGATCCGCTTGTCGTCGAACCGCCCGAGGAGGAGCCGCCTGTAGCGGAACTGCCGGTGGCAGAACCTGAGGTCGAACCACTGGTCGAGCCCCCGGTCGGGGTGCTAATGCTCGGGTCGCTCGTGGTCGATCCGCCGGATGAGGTCGATCCGCCGGTTGATCCCCCCGAGGTGTTGTTGATTGCGATGGTGTTTCGGGAGGTGACGGTGCCGGTGGTCGAACCCCCGGTGGTCGATCGCCCGGTTGTTGAGCCGCCGGTGGTCGCTCCGCCCGTCAACCGTGAAGTGACGTTCGTTGGTGCGCGGTTAACCAACCCCGGGCTCTGGACGGGTGGCAAAGCGGTGTCGGTGTTGTCCCCGAACGGAGAAACCATGCCTGTGTTCGGGTCGGCTCCGGGGATGTTGACCGCGCCCTCGTTGAAGGCGCTAGCAGCCAGCGCTGTGGTGTCGGAGGTTTCGAGCACCGATGTGGGGAGCACTTCGATAGATTCGTCATCTGGGGGTGCGCACGCGCTGACCAGCGAAAACGTCAGGATGGCCCCCGCTGCAAGGCGGGGAAGGGCGGATCGTCTGCTGGGTATCTGCAACATGTGGAGCCTTTGGCGCCGTGGGGACGACTGGTTGTTTGCGTCTGGGTGGCCCAATGTGGAGCGCTCGTACGGCTTCGAGCCCGCCAGGCCGGGAATATGGTACCGACTTGGATGGGCCGAGCGGCACGCGATAACGTCTGAGTTCTCGACGCGGGGTGGAGCAGTCCGGTAGCTCGTTGGGCTCATAACCCGAAGGTCGCAGGTTCAAATCCTGCCCCCGCCACCAACCATTTTCGCGTCTGATCGATCGGACCAATACCTCGACGAGCGGCGGGCTGGACGCTGGCAAGTCACGGAGCCGAGTGCCCGCAGCGACCTCGGCTGTTGCCGGGTTCGTGCAGGTGAGCGACCGGTCGTGCCCGTTGCCAGGCGCCGACCCCAACGCAACCGCATCGGATGCCGGTCACGGGTTGGCGAGCGTGGCGACTTTCGTGCTGTGGGCGCCGCTGCCAGTCGTCGCGGCGGGTCGCTCCGAGCATCCTGGGTGGTACCGCCGCCTGGCCCGCCTGACGATCGCTCCGACGCTCGCAACGTTCGTTGTCGCAGGGCTCACCACGAACTCGGGTTCGGCGCAAAAGGGCCTTGCGCAGCGCTCGTTCCTTGCGATCGTCTTCACCTTCCTCGGAGCGACCAGCGTGTGCCCCCGGTCCGAAGGCCTTGAGCGATAGTTGCGCGTGGGTCGCGGAGCTTCGTCAGCGCAGGCTGCCGCTGGTGCGGGAAGCGATTGCTTGACCAGAACTGTGGGCGGACCACGCTTCAAAGGGTGTCCACCGAGGGGCACCAACCCGAGGGCCGTTTGCCGTCGGCCGGTGTTGATGGCCTGGGGGTGGCGCGTTTTGATGTGCGTGTCTGTGGGCGGTCAGTATCTTCGCCGTGCAGACAACGCTTGTGGATCGCATTACACCCACCATCTCGCCAAACGACCATCCGTACATGAATGATGCGTGGACGCCGAATTATGACGAGGTCGATGCGACCGATTTGGAAGTGATCGGCGAGATCCCTGCCGATCTGAACGGCATCTACGTCCGAAACA
>JACJWE010000005.1 GCA_020637365.1 Acidimicrobiia bacterium
CGCTGTTGTTGGGTGTCAACGTGGCGGTTTCGGCCATGGCACTCAACACGGGGATGTTGATGCTGAGAACCGTCATACCCCACAGTCGACCAGGCTCCCAGGCGATGATCTGCTCGGTGACGCGGAATCGGTCCTGGTGGACCAAGCGCGTCGCTCCGACCCCTGAGGTGGCATCGAGTGCTCGGCACTCGTTGAAGCCTGGGAACCAGCGAGTCCAAGTTGTGGGATCGGCGATGGCTTGCCAAGCCTCTTCAGGCTCTGCGTCGATGTTGACGGTTTCGGTAATCTGCAGCGGCTGCCTATCGAGGTCGCCAATAGACAATGGTGTCGTTCGCGGCAAGGTTCTCTCCGATGCTGATGGGGTATGCGATGTCCCAAACACTGACTTTAGTCAGTGACTTAAGTTAGTCAAGAGGTGGGCGTGGGTTCAAGAGCGGAGCAGCGAGAACGGACTGCCAGAAGGATCCGGTTGGCGGCTCGGGAAGTGCTGCTTGAGCGAGGGTACGACGCCGCGACGATCACTGAGGTCGGCAAACGCGCGGGTGTTGCGCACGGAACCGTCCTCATGCACTTTGGCTCGAAGTCTGAACTCGCAACTGAGGCGTTCACCGACCAGATCTCTGAGCTCGTCGAGTCGGCGTGGGCGCAACATCGAATGAGCGACGACCCTGTTGACGACTTCGCTGGCATGGTGAAGGTCCTTTACGCGTGGTACCACCGAAACGCCGATGTTGCGAGGCATTTGCTTCGCGAGTCCATCTTTTCGACCGGTTCCGCTGGCGAGCGGTACACAACTGAGGTCCTGTCGACGATCGAACGTTGGTCGGATCTAATCGTTCGTCATCAGGCGGCGGGGCGAATCGACCGGCGCTATTCGGCGACGGACCTAGCGCAATCGGTATTTGCGACCTACACGTTCGTGTTGCTCCAAGGGGTTCGCGGACGGTACGACAGCGTCGATGATCAGGTTGCCGGCTTTCGCGAACTGGTGTCGGTTCTCTTCATCACCACTTGAACCACACCTGAAGGCGACGCGAGTCAGAACGATTGAATGCCTCGATTACAGCGGTCCGCCGACGATGCTCTTGGTGAGACTCTCAGCCGCGTGCGAACGGCGTCGGATGAACGCTGCGATGACACCACCGAGGCCCAGGACCGGGAAAACCCATGGCAGGGCTCGAGTTCCCCACCAACTGAGCCATATCCGGCGTTTGAACTGCACCGAATCGTTGAGATGTGGGAATGGTTCGTCCGGGACCGGCACCCCAAGAAACTCACACAGCGGTTCCCATCCATCGGCAACGTTGAAGATCAACAGGCGTTCGGCCGGAACCTCAGCGATCACCTCAGCCGTTCGGCGTTCGAAGGTCTGGATGGCGTGCGCCCGATCCTCGAACCGGCCAGCAAAAAGGCCGTCCCAGATCAGTGCATCGTTGACCGCGAACGCACGTCGAGCGACGGGGAGCCATCGCCTTGCCCATGGAGCCAACGCCGAACGTGCGCGGTAGATCGTCGATGAGGTGCTGTCATACCAACGGTCAGGGTCGCGAACCGTGTGGAGCACCCTGGCTTCGGGGTACGCCGCCAGCAGCTCGCGCCAGATGACTGCGCCGGGGAAGTCGACCTGGCTGCGGTAGTCCGAGAACATCTCGGACCAGTCGACCGCTTCCCCCATCAGGTGTCGTTCGAGCACTCGGAAATGGGACGGATGTTTGAACGCCTCAAACATGTGGTGGCAGGGTCCGAAACCGAGTAGCTCCAAGGCCTTTTGTGTCGACAGCGTGCCCGTTCGTCCGAAACCCGTCCCGATGATCTCCACGTCGGCCGATGCTTGCCGACCTCCCGGTCCAACGCAAGGTGCGCCCCGACCAGTTGCGACGCGTGGCTCTCATCGCGCCCGACGAACCGCACATGAAATCGGCTACTCCATGAGGGTGGTGGGGTCGTTGATTCGACCCATGAACATGAAGAGGTAGGTACCCGCACCTCGGTCGATGATGAGGTAGGGAAGGGGCGGTTGACTATCAGCGTTGATCGGATCGTGACTCATACAGGTAGGAACGTCGGCCACCTGGTCCGGAGCGCGATTCGTGAGTTGATCGACGTCGTTATCGGTCTGTGAACGATGCCCAGTTCGGCTGGCGGGTGGGAGCCGATCGGTCTGTCGCTGAGGGTGCCAATGGGGCAGCTGGTTGGAAACGGGTCTGAACCCAATGGCATCGTCGTGGTTGCGGAGCCGACGCCTTCTTAACAAGCTGTGCATATCTGTAAAGTGCGTGGACGTCGCGGAGAGGGGTGCCTGATGGCTCGCTTGAATCTTGCCGGTCGAACAGTTGTGATGACTGGCGCGGCCGGCGGGCTGGGCCGAGCGGTCGCTGTCCGGCTCAGGGAACGGGGCGCGCGTTTGGCGTTGTTCGACCTCGACGAGGATGCGGTGATCGGGCTGGCGGGCCAACTGGGATCGTCCGAAGTTGCTCGTGGTTGGGCGGCTGACGTGACCGACTTTGACGGACTGACCAATGCGGTGACCGCTGCGGCGGATCATTTCGACGGGATCGATGTCGTCGTGGCAGCGGCCGGGATCGGTACGACCGTTCCTATGGAGAACCTCGAACCACATCTTTTTGAACGGACAATCGACATCAACCTGACTGGTGTGTGGCGCACGTTTCGAGCCACGCTGCCCTATGTCTCGGCAACTAAGGGGCACATGGTCGCCATCTCCTCGATGGCGGCGTTCGTGCATACGCCGCTGCACGGTGCATACGCGGCCACCAAGGCGGGTGTCTGGGCCCTGTGTGATGCAACCCGGATGGAAGTTCGGCATCGCGGTGTGACGGTGGGCAGTGTCCATCCCACGTTCTTCAAGACACCGATGCTCGACGGGGTGCATGCCGATCCTGCGGGTCAGATCATTTGGGGCGGAAACTCGGGCGGTTTGTGGAAGATGGTCGATATCGACGACGTCGTCGATGGCGTGGTGCGGGGGATCGAGCGCCGTTCGAAGGTGATCGTTGTGCCGCGGCGCAACACCATCGTTTCGCTGGTCCCAGGTCTGATGCGTCCGCTGATCGACCGGATCGGCTATCCGGGGTCGACCATTCGCGACGCGATCGCGAAGTCTGATCCCAGTCGTCAGTTCGACGGCGGGGGTCAGTCTGCCGGCAGCCCAAGCCAGCACTAAGCGGACCACTTGCTCAGGCGCGGATGACGTTCAGGTTCGGTAGTTGGGGAAAGTTGCGATCCTGGCTCGGCAGGCCTGGTGAATCCGGCCGGGAGAACTGGGACGACTGTGGCATCATGTGTCGCATCAATCGATGCTTGAGGAGATGTCATGCGGACAACGATCACGGTTGATGATGCTCTGGTCGAACAGGCCGCCGAGCTCAGTGGGGTGCACGAGAAGGCTGCGCTCATCAGGACGGCGTTGCAGACGTTGGTACGCGTCGAAAGCGCGCGTCGACTGACTGCGCTGGGAGGCAGCGACCCACAAGCCGCAGTCAGCCCTCGACGACGACCCAGCGCACGGTGATCCTGGTCGACTCATCGGTCTGGATCGACCACCTCCACAAGGGCGACTCGAGGCTGGTCGATCTCCTTCTCAGCGACGATGTCGGCTGTCACCCGTTCGTCATCCAAGAGCTTGCGATGGGGTCGCTGAAGGACCGCGACGAGGTGCTTTCGCTGCTGGCGAACCTTCGCCAGTTTCCCGTCCTCGCACATGCCGAGTTGCTCTATCTGGTTGAGGAGCGCCGGCTCTGGGGCCGCGGCCTGAACCCGATCGATGCGGGCCTGGTCGGGTCGGTTCTGCTGGTTGACGGAGCGAAACTCTGGACCCGGGATAAACGCCTGCACGTCGTCGCGACAGAGCTGGGTCTCGCGGCCTTCGGTTAGCGATGTAGCCGCAGTTGACTGACCGAAGGGTTGGGCCGATCATGCGGGAAGCATGTGCGTGTCGCATGAGCGGTCCATGATCACGATGATGACGGGGCAATAGCCTGTGGGTTCGTAAGGAGGCACGGCCATGTCTGACGGACAACCTGACGCAGTCGACGAGACGCTGTCGGCGCTTCGCGACGATGTGGTTGCTCTCGACGGTCGCTACACCCCGTTTGAGAATGTCGACCGCTGGACATCGGCCGACTACGACCACTTCTGGGATGAGCGCCTGAATGCATGGACCGAACGGTCCGACACGATGCCCGCCGAAACCGGTGGGCTTCGCAGCCGCGCGCTCGACGCGGCGGCCCTCGATACCGGGGCATTGGAACGTCTGTACGACCTTGAACCTGGCGTGACGGTGAGCGTTCTCGACGGCGTGGCGCAGTTCGACGTTGAACGTCTTCGACACAAGACCACCGATCAAACGGCGCTGATCGACGACCAGCGGGAGGCATACAACCTCGCATTCGATGTCGCGACTGGGCAGCAGCCGCTCACCGAATCGCTCATCCGCCAGATTCACGCACTGGTGTGCCGGTCGCAGCCGACCTACGTCGCCTACACCGAAGCCGGACCTCAAGATCGTGACTTGAGCCGGGGGGTCTACAAGGACCAACCCAACCATGTGCATCAGACTGACGGGTCCTGGTTTTCGTACGCGCCGGTTCTCCAGACTCCAAGCGAGGTGGCGCGACTCGTAGAGCAGGCGCGCCAACCTGCGTTTTCGGAGCTCAGTCCGGTCGCCCAATCTGCCTATTTGCACGATGGCCTGTCGGTCATCCACCCGTTTTCCGACGGCAATGGGCGGGTCTCCCGCGTTGTGGCATCGATCCCGCTGCTGCGGGCCTATTCGCTGCCGCTCTGGGTTAGCAACGAGGAGCGCGCTGCCTACCTGGATGCCCTCCGGCATGCCGATCGAGGCAACTTCAGACCGCTGATCGTCGACTTCGCCCTGCGAACGGCAAACCTCGCGGAACGCTTAATGCGCCCACCCGAACCCGCGGACACAGGATGGGACGGTCTGCAACAGCTTCGCCGAGACCGCCTCGGCGACGATTCACTGCCTCAAGCAGCGACCTGCCTCCGCGAGTGGGTCACCGACGAAATGCGCACACTTGAGAGCTCGATTCCCCGTCCGTTCAAACTGATCCCTGTATCACGCTCGGCACCCGGCCGTGGGAAACCCATCTCCCCGGACGGTCCGTACGCCCACTTCGCAACCAACTGGAACTGGGATGCAGATCGACGTGTCCCGGTTCGGGGTTGGCGCCTCGAGTCCCCAATGCATGACAGGTTTGTTCAGTCGGCGGAGATTGTCGTGAGCGTCGGGTTTCGCGCCGACGCGTCGCACTCCGCGGACCTGGTAGTGAACCTAGGTGGTGTCACCCCGATCACCCTCCTAGTGGTCGAGCATTTCTCGGTCGACGAAGTTACCGATACAGCAGAACCGCTAACACGCGCCCGGATTCGTCCCATCCTCCAGAAGGGTTTGGATGCGCTGCGAGCAGACCTCGAGCAGAAACTCTGATCAATCGGGCACAAGCGACGGGTTGAGAGTTGTCGTGGTCCGTCGGCTCTGTTGGATGCTCCGAGGGGGCACCACCAAGCCCGCTTCCAATCACGTGGAGTGCGATTGCTATTCGGCGGGGTTGTGGGGTCGTCGACTCTGCCCATGAAGAGGTAGGTGCTGGCTTCCCGGTCGATGATGAGGTAGAGAAACGGCCGGTTGATCTCGATCGGTGTCGTGGCCGACGTCTCTTCGAACGCTGCGCCTGTTGCGGCTGCTGCGCGGGTGCCTTCTTCGTCGACTTCGATGAACGCTGAGTGTTGGACCGTGTCGAGGACGAGTTGGTCGGTGTCAGCCATCCCTGAGAAGTCAGCGGTTTTGGTGAATGCGGCGCGCATGCCGAGCGTTTGAAATGCGTCGTTGAGCTTGACGTCGGTGCGAGCGGTCCACTTCGGCATCGCCAGTCCGCGTAGATCATCGAGAGGGCGAAGGCGGCGCTATAGGGGCGACATAATCACGTTGCCGTCTTCGGTTGCTGCGACCTGCTGGTACAGGTCGACGGCGAACTCGTTCATCGCCGCTACCGCAGCGGTGGCGTTCGGTCCGTCCAGATCAGCTTCGACGGTCCGTTCGGTCACGGCGCCCAGACGCAGGGACACACCGGGCACCTATGAGATGTCGCTATCGGCTAGCCGACTGTCGCGACTCGGCTGAGGTGTCGTTCGACAACCGGCGGGTTGTCACAAAACCTCGATCTCACAGGTCGTTCCGGGCGCCGACGCGATCTTCGCGTCGGTGGTGAGCAGGCGCGTCGCTCCAATCGTTTCGGCGAGCGCCACGTACGTCGCGTCGTATGCGCTCAGGTTGTGTCGGTGAGCCCAGATCCGATGCCGCAGGAATGCCGCGGGGAACCGCGTGAGAACGAGTCGGCCAAAGCCGTCCAGGGCTTCGGCGCCCTGCCGTTCGCTCAGCACGCCCCGCAGGGTGAGGTTTCGCAGGACGTTGGTGACCTCACTGTCGATGAGGTGGGGTGCCGCCAGCGGTTCGTCGCCGAGTTTCGTCGGGCTCAGGTCGTTCACAAGCAGCTCGACGATGACGCTGGCGTCGACGACCTTCACTACGGTCGTCCGTCGCGTAGTGCTGCGAGGATGGTCTCGCGGCCGACACCGCCTCGCACCTTGTGTTGGGTTTCGAGAATCACGGCTGAGTTGTCCCTGACGGTTTGCGCCCTGCGAGCGACGTCACCCAATTCGCGTAACAGGTATCGGGTCAGAGAGAGGCCGTCTGCTTCGGCAGCGGCGATCAGGTTCGCGTGGACATCGTCAGGAACATCTCGAATCTGGATCACTTTGGACATGTGGCCAGACTAGCGGCACCGTGGGTGCAACCTGCACCCACAAAGGGTGCGGCTCAACCTGGAGGCGTCGATCGAACGCGGGGGTGAGGGGACGAAAAGGCGGTCGGCGCTAGGCGGATTGGTGGGTGCCGCCGCTGAGGATGGTGGCGGCGAGGGCGGTGTTCATGATCGATCCGCTGAGGATCACGCCGACGCGCTGTCCGGCCCATCGATCGCGATGCTCGCTCAGCACTGCGGTGGCGACGGCTCCGGCGGGTTCGGCCAGATGGTGGGTGGTGCGCCACAGCAGACGAATGGCTTCGGCGATGTCGTCGTCGGAAACCGTCAGGACGTCAACGGCTCCGGAACGAACAATTGCGGCGGCCAACGGGTCGGGTTGTCGGGTGGCGAGACACCGGCGGCGAACGTGTCGGCCGTCTCGGTCGGCACGACACGACCGGCTTCAAAACTCAATCGTTGTGTGGGAGCTCCGTCGGCCCCTGCGCCGATGATCTGGGTGTCGAGGCCGAGCAGGTCCCTCGTGGTGATGAGCCCGACGATTCCCGAACCCATCCCGACGGGGACGATCACCGCGTCCAGCGGGCCGGAGTGGTCGAACAGCTCGCGTGCATAGGTGGCCACGCCGAGCACAAGGTCGGGGTGAAACGGCGGTACAAGTTCGAGGCCGTCCCGTTCGGACAAGGCAACGGAGTGCAGACGTGCGGCTTCGAAGTCGTGACCGTGGACGATCACGTTGGCTTGTGTTGCTTGCAGCGCTGCGATCCGGTCGGGTTCGGTGCCTTCGGGAACGACGATCGTGACCGGCACGCCCATGATCTGGCCGGCATAACCCAGCGACAGACCGTGGTTGCCGACACTGGCCGACATCACGCCGCGCAGGTCGGCTTGTCGTCGTCGCAGTCGATCCATGAACACCAGCCCGCCGCGCACCTTGAACGCGCCGGTCGGGGTGCAGTTCTCGTGCTTGACGACGACGTCCGCCCCAAGTGATTCGGACAAGAGCGGCCAGCGGATGGCTGGCGTTTCCGGGAAATACTCGCGTAGCAGACCAACCGCACCGTCCAGCTCCGCCAGGGTGAAGAGCGGTTGCATCGACTCATCCGCTTCTATCGCTTGCTCAGTCATCGCTCGTTCCTCCAGGGTGGGCCGTCGCTGCGAGTCAGCGTGCGCGAGCAAGGCCAGGTCGTCCGACTTGGAGGGTAATGCCTGGACGGTGGGCCGCCCACCTCGGTTTCGGCCGTGCATTCGCCCCGCATTCGGCCCGGCATTAGTCGACCTACTCAGTTCATCGACGCCTGGCGACCGCCCAGCGGTTCAGGGGCCCCAGGCGATCGGCACGGCGGACACGCTGCGTTGAGTGGTGCGCCCCGACCACTCAACATCGCCGTTCGGCCAGCTTGCGTGGGTACTGGTTGGGATGCCCCGACCGACCCGCCGAGGAGATCGATCGGCCGCTTCGGGTAGAGCAGGTCAGCGACGACGCGCTTTGGGGCCCGGCGCTTCGCCAGCGCACGATTCCTGTGTCGGTAGCGACCTCCGACACGCGGGAGTCCCTCAGCGTTGCGCTGGGTTTTGGTGTCCGAGGCTCGGTCGTGCTGCTGGCAGACCGTCGTGGTTTCGGCGTTTGAGCGGAGCCTGGATCGGTGGTCTTTCGCGATCGACTGGTCGCTTGGCGCTCGTTCTGCTGTCGTGTCGTTTCGGCCGAAAGTGTGGCCGTGGGCGTTGTCGGCGTCGGGATGAATGGGTGCTCAGTTTGGTCGTGTTAGACGGGGCGTGCGACGGCTCGGAGTGCTCGGACGGGAAATTGGGGAGTGATCCGGTGGTGACCAGCGGGATTACGCCGACGGTTCCGGCGAGTTCGTAGTTGATGATCCAGGTGGCTGTGACGGTGATGTCGTAGTTGCCGGAGTTTGGGTAGTGGTGGGTGAGTTGTCCGTCTGGGTAGGGGCCGCCGGGGTTGGTGATTCCGGTGGTGATTTCTCCGTCTCCCCAGTCGATGGTCAGGGTGGCGGTTCCGTTGATGGTGAGGGGTCCTAGGGGTGAGGTGATGACTTCGTTGGTGGTGAGCGTCATTCCTGTTTCGAGGTAGGTGAGTAGGCCGGGGATGGCGCGTCCTGCTTGTACGTGTGGGTGGGGGGTCGCGACTTGGGATTGGTGGCTCCAGGTTGTGATTGCTTCCCGGACTTCGGTTGGGGTGTCTTGGAGCTGGTCGTTGGCTGTCGCTGGGCCTGGGGTGTTGGTTGGGTCTTCTGGTGGCAGGAAGAGTCCGACTTGGTGGAGGACGGCGAGTAGGTATTGTCCGCCAGCGGTGCCGTATATGAAGGTTGAGTCTTGTTCGTAGCCTGGGCCTTGGTGTTCTGGGTATTTCCGGTTGAGGAGTATGCGTTGGTAGTTCAATTCGTCGAGTATTTGCTGTGGTGTGGATGATTGGTTGTAGCGGAAGCCGATGGTTGCGACCTGCCCGTTGGGGATGGCGGCCTGACCAGGTGGAGCGGTCCGATTCTTCGTGGGAGTGCCCGCCGATCCCGTTGTATTGCCGGACCCCGAACCGGTAGTGGAACCACCGCCGCCGGAAGTAACCGGAGAAGAGTTACCCGTCGCCGCAGGCGTGGCCGCTGCCGGAGCTTGCGTCGTGCTTGTGCGTTCGGCAGCGTCGATTCTGAACGTTCCATTGTCCACGACGCTGCCCCGCGTTTCGATCTCGCGTTCGCCTGTTCCGTTCGAGGGCTCTTGTCCAGCCGCTTGGCGGCGAGGTGATGCGCTATCGGGTCCGAGCGCTCCGCCGCGGGCCGCTGGCGCAACCGAACCGGCTAACAGGAGGACGACGAGGACAGTTCGGGCGCCACGAGGTCGCTTCATCCTCGTGATTCCGCCGCTTTGCAGTCAACGTAGGCCTCGCCGACATCGGTGTCGGCAGAACCGGCGTACAGTCGCCATCCTGAGGGATTGAGCCAGTTTGGTTCGGCGTCTCTGACGAACCCCACCCAACGACGGATAGTAACGGAACCTTCCGCATTGGTTTCTTTGTCGGTGAGCAACGCAGAAAAGCATGGGAAGTCGCTGCTGGTGACCAACGCCGGGTGGATTTCTAGAACCGCAAAATCGGTCACCCGTGCCCTACCGGTTGATTCAGATTCGACAGTTTGGGTGATTGATTCCATCTCTTCTTTGAGGGAATCAGCCGCCCCGGTCGTGTAGATGGTGTCTGTGCTGTTGAAGGCCCGCTCCAGATCACTGCGTGGTTGGTCGGAGTAGTCGAGCATGGCGGCACTCAGCGTCCAGTTGTAGAGCACCACGCGTTCGACGTATTCGGGTGTGATGCCTTCGGAGGGGATGTCCCAGGCGGCGGGGTCTGGGTCGGGGAGTGGCTGGTATTTGGTGAGTTCTTCGCGGGTGAGGTAGTCGGGTTGGAACTCGGCTGGGTCCATGCCTTCGGGTAGTGGTTCCCAGAACTCCGCCGCGGCTGAGTCGTCGTAGGCGATGGTTGCGGGTGAGGTTGGATGTGCGGAATCCGTCGGGTCGGTGCCGTCCGGTGCACTCGTAGCGAGCGTGGCTGTCGGTGACGTGGCGATCGTTGCTGTCGGGCCGAGATCTTCGTCGCT
>JACJWE010000006.1 GCA_020637365.1 Acidimicrobiia bacterium
GGGCGACTTGTTGGCTGGTGGGATCGTCCTCGGTCACGAGAACACCAAGGCCCTCAAACGCGTTCGTCTCGGCATCTGCACCCGACTTGGCGAGTGACACGTCCAGATCTGACGAAGGCACAGCGGTGAGCGGCACCGCGAAGGTGACCGTCGTGCCCTGGCCTTGGATGCTGCGCAGTTCGAGCCATCCCCCCATCAACAGCACCAAACTCCGGGCGATCGACAGCCCGAGGCCCGTCCCACCGAAACGACGAGACGTGGAACTGTCCTCTTGGGCGAACGGGTCGAACAAACTCTGAACCCGATCGCGAGCGATGCCGATGCCGGTATCGGCCACCGAGAGCTCAACCCAACGCGTTTCTTGCTCGCCGGCCGTGTCCGGAACGTGGTCTTCGGGCGCTACTCCGAGAGCATCCCGAGCCACGATGGCTGACGACTCCGCCCTCGCGGCGCCGGTTTGCGAGGGGTCGGGCTCCGAAGAATCGCTCGCTGAAAACCTCGCCGATGAGTATGCCGCCAACGTTCCCGGCTGGTCGGCGACTTCGTGGCTCGATGGCACGGCGCCACCGGCTCGGACGGCGATCTTGACCGAACCGGAGTCGGTGAACTTCACCGCATTACCAACAACATTGACGAGGATCTGCTGCAGCCGGCCCGCGTCTCCGGCAAGGAGATTGGGGAGGTCATCGGACAGGTTCAGGGTCAGATCGATGCCTTTGCTTTGAGCCTGTGGGTCGAACATGTCGACCACCCCACGTAACGACTCGTCCAATGCAAACGGCTGGGTCCCCAGTGTCACCGCCCCAGCGTCGAGGGCTGAGAAGTCGAGGATGTTGTTCACCACGGTCAGCAGCAGCTGTCCACTGCTTCGCGCCACCGACGCATACTCCTGCTGTTGAGAGTCGAGTTGGGTATCGAGCAATAGGTCGGTGAGACCTACCACCGCGTTCAACGGCGTCCGTATTTCATGGCTCATAGTCGCAAGAAAATCGGTCTTCGCTCGCGCTGTTTCCTCCGCTGCTTGACGTGCAGCCTCCAAGTGCCGTTGGGCCTGGACTTGCTGGGTGACCTCGGTTTCGACACCGACAAAACCCCGAAGCGTTCCGTCGGGGTCGGTGACCGGGCGGACGTCAGCCTCGACCCAGTACGACTTCTGATCTTTGGAGTAATTCAGGATCTGGAGCTTGAATCCGCGCCCCTCCTCGATGCGATCTCGGATGTAGCTGGCAACTTCAGGATCTGTGTCGGGGCCGTGGAGCAGGCTTGCCGTTGTGTGTCCACGCGCTTCGTCCAAGCTGTAGCCGGTTTGACGTTCGAAGGCAGGGTTGACCCATTCAATCCGAGAATCAGCATCGGCGATGATCACCAGATTCTCGGTCAGCAACGCGACATCTGAATACTTGAGCAACTCGGCATTGAGGGCTTCGAGGGTGCGGCGATGCTCGTCCTTTTCGCGTTCGGATCGCATGAGGTTTCGAATGGCGATTCCCGCCAGAAAACCCAGCACGGTCACGACGGCTGCGAAGCCGACGAGCAGTTGGCGGGTGCTTTCGATCAGGCCGCTGACAATGATGTTGGTATCGCCCGCCAGTTCCCGCCGTCGGCGTTCGCTTGCCGTGAGCACTTCATTCAACCGCAACTCGAGTTCGGTAGAAATGGCCCGTGCTCTGAGACGCTCTTCTGGGAAGGCGGCCGGATCTGCCTCAATCTCAAGCAACAGTGGCCGCAGCTCCTCCTTCCAAACCGCTGTGACAGCCTGGGTTTCTGCAAGGAGTTCCGCAGATCGAAGCGTCTCCATACGAGACGGCGAGGACACCTCGGTCATTCGCTGTCCGACGAACCCCCTGTGCAGTTCCAGTTCCTCGATGTCGAGATCGTCAGATTGGAGCACCAAGTTCAGTCGGAGCAGCTCGCGCTGGGCCATGGCGACCGTCCGGATATTGGCGTTGATCAGGTTCTTCGTCGTTGCGGCGTTCTCGTTCAGCGAGGCGAGCTGAGACCACGTTGCCCGCCCAAACCACACCGCGAGGAGGATCGCGAAAAGAGCCAGAAACTGCCAGCTCGAGCGCCGGACCCATCGCCGAAACGGTGTGGAGGAGCTCACCACAGTTCTAGAAGCGCTGCGGGGAGGTCGGGCTGTAATTCTGTCCACTCACAGCCCAAGCGGTGGGGGCGGAAGTTACACCTGTGAAAATCGAGCGAGGAAACATCGAGTGAGCAGTCCCGATCCGCGGAGCGCGCTAGGAGATGTCGAATTCGATTACTTGCCAGATCCATCTGGCGTTATAGATCGCGGAATCCAGGTCGAAGTCGAGTGACGGGTACACGACTCGGAGGGGACCAAATTCTTCGACCGTCATACGCTCACCATCGACCTTCGTCGCCAACAAAACGGGGTACTCCGTCACATCTGAAATGGGAATGTCGACGGCGTAGTCGTTGATGGCTAAGGCAGCGATTTTGGAGGCGTCGTCAGAAACGCCTGCCACGTCCAACAGATCCGACATCAGTACACCTTCAAAGACGGCGTCTTTTCCGAGGCCAACTTCGTCATATGCCTCGTATCGCCACAATCCGATCTTTTCGAGGGTTTCCATGTCGAAAGAGAGAGCGTCACCGTCGTTCGTCGTCGAAATATCGCCGGTGATGGTCAGTACGACATCTCCTGCGGGGGCTGGCACGTCGTCGCCAGGAACGAGCGACCCTTCGGTGACCTCTTTGGCGATCCCAGCATCGTCCTTGCTGTCGCCACCACCGCAGCTCACCAGCACAGCAAGCAGCGCCATGAGGCCGACCAGGACCCGGATTGAACGTAGCTGCCGACCCATCGTGGGCTCCCGATGTCGAGACGTCCGTGGCGCCGAACCGGGGACCTTTCCACCGGGGTAAGGGGACGACTACAGCGAATGTCATTGGTTTGAGCGGTGCCATCCTACCTGGCGAAGCAGTCAGCCAAAACACCTATAACCGGTCACGCCTCTCCTGAACCGTCGTGACGCTTGGCGAGTGCTCGCGGGTCGTGTCGCTTGGACCCGCTTCGTCGTCCTGACCGCAGGCCACCAATGCACCCAATGCCAGCTGCGCAACCGGATCAACCAATCCGGTGGGATACCCCTGCTTGGCTCAAGCGGCAGATGGCTGCCGAACGACACGCACAAAGGGAGGTGATGCAGCGCACAGATCGCCGCATCACCTCCCAATCGAAAGGTCCGGTTGTCAAAGTGCCGCGGAGGCGGTTGCTAATCCCGCTCCCGCCATTCGACGGTTTAGCCGTTTACCTTCCTGCGCCGTACGGCAACCAAGGCCACCCCTGCGAGCAAGAGCAAGGCCCCCAATGCCGCAAAGCGCAGACTGTTGGCTCCGGTAAACGCGACCGGCGACGATGGGGAACCGTCGTCGATCGAACCGGCTGCGGTCTCGATCTGGGCGCTGTCAGCGTTGTTGTCCTCGGAGCGTTCCGCCGTCTTTGTCGACACGATCGCTTCGTTGGTGATCACCGAACCCGGCGCCGCATCCACAGATGTTTCGATCGAAAATGCTGCCGAGTCACCGGCCTTCAACACCTCGGTGGCGTTACACGTCACCGTCTGAGCCTCAGCCGCGCAGTCCCAGCCATCACCAACCGCCGTCATGAACGACAGCGTGGCTGGCAGTTCGTCGACGACCGTGGGGTTCTCGGCGTCAACGTCGCTGACGTTGGTCACTTCGATATCCCAGATCACGTTTCCGGCTGCGTCAGCGTTTCGAGCCGACTTGTTGATCACCAGGTCGGTAAGCGGTGCTTCCTTGTCGGGAACGGTGATCGATGCCTCGTCTTCGTTGTTGCCCGTCTCCGTCTCGGATTCAGCGCCTGCCACGACTGCGTTGTTGGTCAGCTTCGTGCCTGCGGGCACATCCATCGACGTTTGAACGACGATCGTCGCCTCACTTTGGGCAGGCATGTCGGCGTCAAAGGTGCAGCGCAGGTCACGACCGTCGCGTTCACACACCCAACCGTCCGGAGCCTGCGCGTCGGTGTACACCAGACCCGCGGGCATCTGATCGGTCACGATGACCGGGCCGAGTGCTGGACGGTCCGAACTGTTCACAATCTTCAACGTCCATTCGGCCAACGTCGCCGACTGCAACTCAACGGTCTTGGTGATCGCCAAGTCGATCGGATCCTGTGCAGGAACGACACCTTGGTCCCAGGTCAGATCGCGTTCACCCGCATCGAGGGTGGTCACGACCGTCGTGTACACCTGATAGGTCACACCATCACGTACAACAGTGCCTGTTGATGTGCCGTCGCTATCCGCTGCATCGTCGGCACCGGTATCGGTCGGCGACGCCGTCATCTCCGCTCCGAGCAGGAACTTGACGGAGTAGTCACCAGGCTCGAGTCCCTCAAAGAGGTACTTGCCGTCAGCATCGGTCAGGGTGTCAGCGATCTCGATCCGCTCCCCGTCGACGACCTTTTCCAGGATGACGATGATCCCGGGGATACCCGGCTCATCAGCATCTTGGATGCCGTCACCGTTCGTGTCGGACCAGACCGTGTCACCAATAGCTGCTGGTTCCACTGCCGGAACGATGCCCTGATCCCACGTGAGATCCTGCTCACCAGCATCAAGGGTCGTCGGGATCGTCTTATACACCTGATAGGTCACACCATCCCTGACGACCGTTCCTTCGGACGCTCCGTCGCTGTCGAGGGCGTCACTGGCGCCAGCGTCGGCTGGTGACGCTTCGGCGTCTTCAGGAAGCAAGAACGTGATGGAATAGTCGCCAGGTTCCAGACCATCGAACAGGTATTCACCGTTCGCGTCGGTGACGGTGTCGGCAACCTCAACCCGCTCACCATCCACGACCCGTTCAAGGATCACGATGATCCCGGGGATACCCGGCTCACCCGCATCCTGAATACCGTCACCATCCAAGTCTGAGAAGACCTTGTCACCAATCGACGCAGGCACGATCGTAAACACCGCGATGTCGGAATCATCTTCATCGCCAGGCACCTGATCAACGTCCAAACCAGACTCATCAACCTGATCGACAACCGCATCGTCCGTGCCCGTACCGGGCGTTGAATCCTTGTCGTCGCCATCATCAGCACTAATACCTGCAAGGTTCGAGTACGCACCCAGCCCGGCATCATTCAAAACCAGGAACAACGGGATACGCAGCGTCTCACCAGGGCCGAGGGGATCGGTCGATCTAAACACCGCAGTGCCGTCGCCGCCATCGACCCAACCCGTATTCGACCCAGCAAGTGACATGCCCGCCGGGAACGTGTCAGTCACCTCAACCAGATTCGCGGTGACTTCTCCCTGATTACGGACAACAACCGAAAACTCAACCTCTGACCCCACAACAAATGGGCCCTCAGACACCA
>JACJWE010000007.1 GCA_020637365.1 Acidimicrobiia bacterium
GTCATGGTGATGAGCGTCAGAGCACGCTTGAAGAAGGGTGCAAATGACCGGCCTCTCATGATCGGGACTGCATTTCCTCGCACGAAACGGCTCTCAGATCCGGCCAATCGCCGGGGACGACAACATCTCCCCGCCAGCCGGTGGGATTCAGCCAGTTGGCTGGTCCATTCCTGATCAGCCGAAACCAGCGGTCTGGCTGGCTGCCCGTCTCGGGTATGAGAAACGTTGCCCGAACGAACATGCAGGGCCGTCCGTCGTTTCGAGGTACTCCACCTCGTGAACTTCAAGTTTGCTGATGCTGGTCCACTGCTCATTCGTTTGAGATTCTCGAGTGTCCATGTGATCGAGCCTCTCAAGAAAGCTATCGATTCCACTCCCGGTGTATGGAGCGACGGCACTTTCCCGTACTCGGGGATTGTCGACGCCGAACGCTACGCCCGCCCTGAGAAGTCCGGAACGCAGGGTGAGGATGTAGTTGAGCACGCGTTCGGCGTATTCGGGGGTGGGGCCGTTTTCGGGGATGTTCCAGGCTGCGGGTGAGTGTCCCCCCGCTGGCCGGACACGTTGGTTACGCGGCCGGGTTGGCCTTGGGTTGATGGTAGTTGGTCTCCCATTCGTTGGGAGCGGTGTAGCCCAGCGACGAGTGTCGTCGACGTGTGTTGTAGCGGTTGATCCATGCGAAGATCGCCTGACGAGCCTCGAAGCGGGTGGCGAACCGTCGGCGGTGCACCAGCTCGCGTTTGAGCGATGACCATGCTGATTCGGCGACGGCGTTGTCCCAGCACACCCCGGTTCTACCCACCGACTGGAGCATCCCAAGATCGGCCACTTGTTGGCGGTAGTCGTGCGACATGTACTGGCTGCCGCGGTCGCCATGGAAGATGATCCCGTCGGTGCGTCCGCCCCGGGTGCCCGCGGCCATCGTGAGCGCGTCTACGACGAGTTCGGTCCGCATGTGATCGGCCATCGAATATCCCAACCAGCGGCGCGAACCGAGATCGAGGACCGACGCCAGGTAGAGCCAGCCCTCGCCGGTGGCGATGTAGGTGTAGGGGTCGGACCGCAGCGCCCTGTCAGCGTTTCTGCTGGTGGGTTTCTGCGGTCCGCCCTCCGAACCGGACAAGCGACTCTCACCGCATCCGGCTCTCCATGTGTCATGCCGCTGTGGCGGGGCGGTCCTGTTGTTTCGCTTGGCCATGGTGTGGGGATTCGTGCGCCTCGGTAGCGGTAACGCTCGATGGCGATATCTCGCGGTCGGAACATCACGATGTTGCCGTCACGGACCTGCCAGCGGGGCAGGAAGCGACGGACCAACGCTCCTTTACTGAGGCCACGGTGTCGTTTCCGTAACCAGCCGAAGATCCTCCACCACGTGAAATGGTCGAGATATCCGAAGGTCTTGGATGAGACACCGTGACGGAAGTAGTTGCACCATCCCCGTAGAACCCGGTTCACCGAGATCAACAGGTCACCAAGCGTGCGATGTTTCGCTCGGGCGGTGAGCGATCGAACCTTTGCCATCACCGAAGCCAGTGACTTCTTGGATGGGTAGGTGTAGACCGCTCGTTTACCGTTTTGGCCTCTCCGGGCTCGACGCTGGATGTGCCAGCCCAAGAAGTCGAATCCCTCGTCTATGTGGCAGACCTTGGTTTTGGCTTCCGACAGGCGTAGACCCATCGGTGCCAATACGCTGCTGACTTCATCGTGGAGTGCTTCGGCGTCGGCACGGGTCCCGGCGATCATGACCACGAAGTCGTCTGCGTAGCGGACGATCCTCATGGCTGGCACACCGGCCCGGCGGTGCTTGGCACGGGTCCATTCCGGTCCAAGCGCTTCCCATTTGCGGGTGAAGTGCTCGTCCAGGACAGATAACGCGATGTTGGCCAGCAACGGTGACAAGATCCCACCCTGGGGTGTCCCAGTGATCGTCTCGCGGGCTTTGGTGTCCTCACCGAGGATCCCGGCCCGCAGGAACGCCTTCACCAGGCCCGTTACACGTTTGTCCCCGATCCGACGTCGCACCCGTTCCATGAGAGCGGTGTGGTCGATCTGATCGAAGCACGCCTCGATATCGGCCTCGAACACCCACTCATAGGTGCGTGATCCGAAGAAGTGAATCTCAGCGATGGCGTCTTGGGCCCGACGCTTCGGACGGAAACCATAACTGCATGGCTTGAAGTCCGCCTCGAAGATCGGCTCGAGCACCAGTTTCAACGAGGCTTGCACGACCCGGTCCGAAACAGTTGGGATTCCCAGGCGGCGGACCTTGCCCGACGCTTTGGGGATCGTCTTCTCCCGGACCCGTTGAGGCTGGAACCGTCGGGCTTTGAGATCATCTCTCAGCGCTGACAGCAACGACTCGACACCGAAGACGATCGAGTTAGGTTTCACTCCATCGATTCCGGCGGTTCGCGCACCCTTGTTGTGCCGCACCCGGCTCCACGCCACAACGAGGAACGCCGGGTCATACACCAGGTTGAACAAATCATCGAAACAACGATCAGGCTCACTGATCGCCCATTGGTGCAACTTCGTCTGCATCACAAGTACCCGCGACTCGGCCTCAACTAGGTCGGGCCACGGAGCGCCGGTATTCACCAGCGACCTCCCCGGTCAGCATTGATGCTGCGAACACACTGGGGTCCTTCGCCATGTGACCGGCTTTCCCGGCCTCGGACTACTACGACCCCTCCGCCCCAACCGGTCGGCATCAACCGACGACAAGCCTTCCCTTCGACCCGCTGGCAGCGGGCCGATGAGGGGACCAACCGGCTGGTTCCCACGTTCACTTTCAAACCGTTCGACAGGTTAGGCGCCCAACTATGCCCCTGCGGTCTCGCCACGGCGACGCCGCAGGCATTCACCGTGGCCTCCCGACCGGCGACATCAACCAGCCAAGGAGTTCCCCGCTCACACGGGTTCGCACCGCAACCCAGCCCACATCTGTCAGGTTTGAGCTGGTGGTCTTCTCTTGAGAGGCGTTCATACGCTGGTTCACTGCCGTTACACCGTCCCGTCTCGTTCGCCGAACCCGACACCATCTGACAGTTCTGGCATGTTCCGGCTTTGTCACCGCTGCTTACCACCCTCCCCCATGTCCCTGGGATCAGGCTGCGGTCAACTTCAACCAGTCCGCTGCGACGGACCAGCAGCTGTGTCCTTTCACCACAGCACGGTTCGAAAGCGCCTCGTGGCGCTCGATGTCGCCAACCCATGCCACATCAGGCTGACCGGGGTCGAACCGTCGACCCACGAGATCGGGCAACGGCGGCGCGTCCTGCGCAGGGATCGTCGTACGCACCTTGGCAGGCTTGTGGACCCCAACGATGCCGTGCAACCGCATCAACCGAGCGACCCGCTTGTGGTTCACCGCGTGACCCAACGAACGCAGCTCCGGTGTCATCCTCGGCTCACCATAAGTGCCGTCGGACTCGGCGTGGATCCGGCCGATCTCGGCAACCAGCACGGCCTCTGCCTGCTGCGCCGACGTTGGCCCGGCGGCCTCACGAACGCACCAGTCGTAGAACGCTGACGTCGATACGTCAGCAACCTCGCACGCGTCCCTGGTCGGGAAACCCTCGGCCCTCCGGGCAGCCACCCACCTGTAGCGGGTCACTGTCCCGACTCCTTCACCCAGAAGGCCGTCGCTCGTTTGAGTAGTTCTCGTTCCATCCGCAACTGCGCGTTCTCACGACGAAGCCGCGTCAACTCGGCGCGTTCCTCCGTCGTCAACCCGTCGCGCTCACCACGATCGATCCGTGCCTGCTTAACCCAGTTCCCCAGGTTCGACTCGACGATCCCGAGCGACCGAGCAACGTCCGCGATCGTGCGCTCCTGCTCGAGCACCATCGCGACAGCATCACGCTTGAACTCCACAGTGAACGACCGACGCGTACGCCTCGGCTGATCCTCCACTACTGACATGGTTACCTCCTAATCGAGATGACCGGCCAGAAGGGGGATGCTGACGATGAACTCGCGCAATAACCCGAGGGTGGCGTCAGGGTCGACCTGGACGGTGCGGAGCCGCTTGACGATCGAGTCAGGAGTCGCGTCGGGCTTTGCCGAACATACGCCGGGGGTTAACGAAACCGTTCGAGCCGCTGACGCGATCTACAGTCGCTTCTGATGCGTATGAAGAAACTGTTGTGGCTCCTCATTGGTGCCCTTGGCACTACAGGGGTTTGGTTGCTGGTCTTCCACGCAGATCCATGGATGCAAGTTGGAAATGACCCGGTAGACGCAAATGCTGCACTGATCGCCGCAGCCGTGACCCCGTTCTCTTTTGTAGTGCCTGTCCTGCTCCGGCATGTTGAGTCGGTCGAGCCCGACGCTATGTCGGTTGGTGGTGCCCTGTCCTGGGTGCTTCTCTTCATCAGGGCCGCGACAAGCCCGAAAGAGGGCGACCCTGGTGCGAATTTGTGGTTCGTATCGTTCCTCATCTTGGTGCTCCCATGGGCGATCTTGATGGTCCACCTCCAACGCACCGCGCGACGGCAATGGCCCTAGACCTCGTTCCCGGGGTTGAGCTGTCGTGAACCACGTTCTCTCGATCGACCAACGGGTCCACGAAGCGATCCGACTGAGGGCTTCCGCTGGCACGATTCGATCGTTTCCACAGCGATAGGTCACGGAACCTGGCGCGCACTACGTCCTCACCGTACGGTGATGACTTCAGGTTCGGTTCCAGCGGGTCCCCATGGCGTTTGTCCCGGAAACCAGTAGGGTCCCGCCAGGCTGCTGAACGCCTGCCAAGTGCTGCATCACTGAGCCAGCCCGCGGCGTACGATGCGCTTCATGGCTCACAGCTGGGTGCGTCGAGACGACATCGAAAGCCCCGTCCGTCGAGTCGCGGCTGCGTTGATGCAGCGGCTGTTGCAAATCACCATCTGGGTGCGACGCAAGGCCCTGAAGCCGGTCCCCGATCCGCGCTCTGACCCTTTCTACGAAGGCGTCTTGGAACTGCCTCGACGAGGTGAACTGATCGATACCCGCCCGGTCCAGGTCCGCTTCCTGCGCACGGCCTTGCGGGTGGACGCGTGGCAGCTGAAGTTTGCCAGCAGCGACCGGACGGACAAGCCAATCACCGGCATCGCCACCATCATCCGCCACCCGACAAGCGTT
>JACJWE010000008.1 GCA_020637365.1 Acidimicrobiia bacterium
GACCGGGCGCCCCGACGGCCTTTTAGTGGTGGCGTCAAAGTCGGGCCTTCTTCGCCGCGCAGAGTATGGATTGCGGTTGCCAACGTTGGCCCACGCGCGGGTTCTAGAGGCCACAGCTGCGGGCCGCCGAAGCGGCTACTCGATCAGCCACGAACGCAGACTCCACCGGACCCTTTCCGAAATCGGTTGGATAACCGATTCAGGACGACTTCGTTTCCTCCCTCGGCTCGTCTCGCGTTCTCTGCTCATAGAGGCGAAAATCGCAGACTGGCGTACGGGGCTCTGTCAGCTCCGAAGGGCACGCTGGGCCGCCAATTCTGCCGCATTATTGATGCCAGCGACAACGCATCACCGGGTGCCAAGGAAGATGTTGGATCGCAACCGAATCGGCATGATGGTGCTGGGTCAACGAGGGATCGAGACCACTACGGCGCCAGCGTCGACGCCGACAACTCTGAGCGCCGAGCTTTGGGTCTCTGAACTGGCCATTCGATCACTACTCTGAGGGACCGCCTACAGGTTCTCCAGTTCAGCAAAAGTATCAATCGACTCCCGGAGTGTCGCTAGCGCAGTGGGGTACTGCCCGCTAAGTACGATGCCCTCAGTCTTCAGATGTTCGAACAGTTTAATTGCCGTCCCAACCCGCGTCTGGAAGTCCTGTAATTGGGTCGCCACGTCGCCTGATCGAGGGGTGGATGCGTGCAGGCGCGCCATGGCATTCAGGTGCTGTTGCCAGGCATCGGCCGCACCGTACGGGGCGTTCTCGAGCAGCATGGACAACTCATTGGGGTCTGGAAAGACCGTCTCTGCCAAGTTGGAGCGGGCAACATCGAGAGCCTCGGTTTCGCGCTGAACCGAACTCAGTAGCGGAGCCACGAAATATCGGGGGTTCGCTTGTCGCCCACCAGATCTCGGTTGCCATTTTTCCCTCGACCACAATCGCAACGAGTGGTACCAACCCGTAGCACTTCCGGACGCACCCAAAAGAGTGCCAACGAAACCGGCTAAGTCCGAATAGCCCCAAACAATGTCGTACCGATTGATAAGCCCGAGCCTGTAGATCACGCGAAAGACGTTTGCTAGCTGATGTGGGTTCCACCGCTGGGGATATGTAGTCGAGTCGGCTCCTACCAAGAGGTAGACATTGCGGCGATCCTCCAGGGCGCCGTGGCATCGATGAATCACGACAACTTTCTGGTGCGGCCGCACCTGGAGTTGGTCGAACGCTTCGAGCAACCGGAAGCGTGGAACACCGTCACCCTTGAGGATCTAGCAGGGTGCTGAAAAAGCGGGTTTGGGGTGTGGGCTCGCGTTTTCGGGTTGGATCGAAAAGAATGGTGGGGTGCGAGGAACCCCGGATCCCCAGATGGCGATGTTGACGACCTTGAGTCCGGAGGAGTTGATCCCGCCGGATCATCCAATCCGTCGGATCCGGGTTGTGGTCGATGACGTACTGGCCTCGATGGACGGCACCTTCGATGGCCTGTACTCCACCGAGGGTCGCCCGTCGGTGCCGCCTGAAGCGTTGCTGCAAGCATCGGTGTTGATGGCGATGTACTCGATCCGCTCAGAGCGGGCGTTCTGCGAGCGGCTGAACTACGACCTGTTGTTCAAGTGGTTCCTCGACATGCGGATCGATCAACCGGCGTTCACCCCGACGACGTTCTCAAAGAACCGTAAGCGCCTGCTGAACGAAGACATCGCCAAGGAGTTCTTCGCCCAGGTCCTGTCCCGGGCGAAGCTGCGCCGCTACACGTCGTCGGGTCACTTCTCCGTCGACGGGACCCTGTTGAAGGCATGGGCCTCGCATAAGAGCTTTAGACCCAAGCCCGACAACGATGTCGAGGAGCCCGACAGCGACGAGCCCGGTCCCAACAGTCCGGATGTCCCAGGGCCCAGCGGCGGCATCGTCGAGGGCCGCAACGTCGAGCGAGACTGCAAGGGTCAGAAACGCTCGAACGTGACCCACGAGTCGACCACCGACCCCGAAGCCCGCCTGTTCCCCAAGAGCAGCAACACCGCCGCGACGCTGTGCTGCTCCGGGCACCTCCTGATCGAGAACCGCTCCTCGTTGATCGTCGACGCGGAGCTCGCCACCGCGGATGCGAGCCACTGCGTTGAAGGTGCTTGGCCGGCTCCCCCCATCGCGGCGGCGGCGAACCGTCGGCGCGGACAAGGCCTATGACACCAAGGACTTCGTGGTCGACACCCGCGACCTCGGCTTCACACCGCACGTCGCGCAGAACACCAACGGCCGACGTTCAGCCATCGACGGCCGGACCACCCGGCACCGAGGCCACAAGACCAGCCAGTCGAAACGACCCCGGGTCGAGGAACCCTTCGGCTGGATGAAGACCATCGCTGGCGGGCACCAACTCCGCTACATCGGTCGAGAACGCAACAACACCTGGTTCACGATGGCCGCCAGCATCTACAACATGCTGCGCATCACGGCGATCGACGTCGCCCTGACCTGACCAACATGGAGCACGCCGCGGTCGTTGCGGACCGGCAGCGGTTGCGTCATCGGCGGTGAGGACGAGCAAGCGGCCGGCGCCCACCAGCCAGGGTGCCCACCACACCCCGCAGCGAACCCCCAGATCACCCAA
>JACJWE010000009.1 GCA_020637365.1 Acidimicrobiia bacterium
CACCCCTCGTGTTTGAAACCATCTCGCTTTGAGATATGGGGAGGTGTTGGATATCCGTGGACGAGCTAGCTGATCCATACCACGCACATCGGCCAGACATGATGCATTCTTGAACTTGCTTGAGGATTGATCGCACAAATCGAGTATCCGGCGAACACAAACGACATCTCGGGTGTTTGTCCACAAACCCAACCGTGGCGAACTTCGCGCAAAAACGAGCAAGCAACTACGGTTCTGCGCACTGTCGCTGGGGATTGACAGACCGAAGTAGGGAGCAAGAGATTGGCTGCACAACGCGTGGTCGACATGGATGGTGAGGTTCGGCCGGTGCGCGTCGTGCTCGCAAAGCTGGGGCTTGACGGCCACGATCGGGGTATCCGTGTCGTGGCCCGAATGTTGCGCGATGCGGGGATGGAAGTGATCTATCTGGGGTTGCGCCAAACCACTGATTCGATCGTTGCAGCGGTCGAACAGGAAGACGCCGATGTGGTCGGGTTGTCGATGCATAACGCTGGGCATCTGACCTTGGGGCCCGCGATGGTGGCCGCGCTAGAAAGCGCAGGGATCGATATCCCCGTCGTCATAGGGGGCATCGTGCCCGACGATGACCGTGCCCTGTTGTTCGACGCTGGCATCGCAGATGTATTGGGTCCGGGTACGTCGAGCGTTGAAGTCGTTGAAGCAATCCGCCGAGCGACCGGCGGTGCACCCGACGCTGACCCGCGATGACGTCGCCGACACCTCCAGATCCAAGCGCGCTGGTCGAGGAGGCCCTCGCTGGCAATCGGCGTGCGGTGGGGCGCCTACTGACCTTCGTCGAGCAGGGTGGTGTGGCCGCGGACGCGGTGACTCGACTGATGTTCCCCCACGCAAAACAGGCCGAAGTCATCGGCATCACCGGTGCACCCGGCGCTGGCAAGTCCACCTTGGTCGCTGGCGTCGTTCGTGCCCTGACCGAAGCTGGTCGGCGGCCAGCGGTCATCGCGGTCGACCCATCTTCACCACTCACCGGGGGTGCGATTCTGGGCGATCGAGTGCGGATGGCCGCGGTCGACACGACCGCATTCATCCGGTCGGTCTCAACCCGAGGCCACGCTGGTGGTCTTGCCCTGTCGATCCCCGGTGCGGTCCGCGTGCTGGACGCTTCGGGTTATGACCCGATCATCATCGAAACCGTCGGTGTCGGGCAGGTCGAAGTCGACGTCGCGTCGATCGCCGACACCACCGTCGTCGTCGCCACCCCCGGTATGGGTGATGCCGTCCAGGCAAACAAGGCCGGGTTGATGGAAGTCGCCGACGTGTTCGTCGTCAATAAGGCGGACCGCCCAGGGGCGGCTGACACGCGCCGCGACATCGAGTTGATGCTCGACCTCAGCCACGTCACCGGAGCGGAACGCGACGGCTACCGACCGCCGATCATCTCGACGACCGCGACCGAACAGACCGGCATCGCTGAGCTGATCGACGCAATCGCAGAGCATCGGCGGTGGCTGAGGACCAACGGTCAGATCCTCAACCGGCGCGTGGAACGGGCCCGTTTCGAGCTTGCCAGCCGGATCGACCAACGGATCGATCAGCGCCTCAGGTCGCTTCTCGCGACGCCCAGCGCCGAGGCCGCCGCGACCGACATCGCCAACGGCACCCAGTCTCCCGTCGCCGCCGCCGCGGACCTCTTAGAACAACTACGTCTCCACTAACGGCCACACACCGCGGCACTGACGAACGATACTTGGCACCAGCCCGGCGGCCTGTCGCATCCCGCAAACACTCAGTGCCTGTCGCGATGTTCAAGCGCCGAGCGTGGGCGGCGGTCGCCGTCCGGCGCATCCGACCAACGTCAAGTACCTGTGAATCGCGGCCCAAGACCGTCGGATCGAGAGACCTGGCGGCCAAACAGCTCGACCGAGGTGTCGCAAGCCAAATCGGTGAGCTCATCGACACCGGCAGCGAACGCCCGGGGGTGGGCTTCACTCGCTCGCGCCAGGTGCTGCAAGCGACGGGAGAACATCACCAGCGCCGCCCTCGGCCCCACATGAGATCATGTGCTGTTGCCAACTGCGACCGATCGGAGGCTGCCAGCGTCTTGGCAGGTTGAGAACGCTGCTGAAATGACCGACCACTCTCGGTCGCCGATCAGGACGCAGGAGCGCCGTAGTGTCGGCCCATTTTCAGTGACCGGGCCAGAGACTGGCGGTGGGTGTCGTCCAGTCAACCGGGAATACCCACGAGATCGACGGCGACCTCGACCTCTGGAGAGACCTTGAAGAGCAAGAACTTGGGCGGTTGCAGTCCCCAGCTACGTACATCCAGAGTCTGCTGCCCCACCAGATGGGCCTCGTTGTCTGGCCC